>NZ_FTPQ01000001.1 GCF_900156435.1 Microbacterium sp. RU1D | reverse complement strand
GGCATTTGACAAGTGCACGCTGTTGAGTTCTCAAGGAACGGACGCACCCACAGAAACAGTCATCTCGACCTACCCGTGAGGCAGTTCACTACCTATGACGTCGACCTTACGCTCACCAGTGGGACCCTCGAAGGATCAACGTCGGAAGCTGGACCGAAGCCAGACCCAAACTCTACACCTTTCGGCGATGTTTGGGGATGCTCGTCGCTTGAGAGGACGCGGGGCCTTTCGGCCTCTCCGCTCTCCCCTGTGGGGCGAACAAGTAATAAGTTACGCCGGAACGGCCGGTCCGTCGAATCGGCGTCTCCCCCCGGGCGTGTCGCTTCCTTGATTCCGCGGAATCACGGGGCCGAATCACGAAACCCGCCCCACGTGTCGGCGGGGCGGGTGCGAAGCGGAACGAGCTCAGGCGGCGAGGCTCAACCCCGCGGACACGGCGATGGCATCCGTGTGTCCACCGGTGAATTCGATGCCGCCGAAGAACATGGCGCCGATGACGAGAGCGAACACGAAGAGGATCGCGAGGAAGAGCACGGCGACGCCGGCGAGGGTGATCAGGAGCGGAAGTCGAGAAGCCATGAGCTCATCCTGCCGTTCCGGGCTCCTTCGCGACCAGGGCTTGCGGTGACCGACGAGCGCACCCCGGGAACGACCGAAGGCCGGCACCCCGAGGGGTACCGGCCTTCGATGCGGGACGGATCAGCGACCGGAGAGCTTCTCGCGAAGCGCAGCCAGCGACTCGTCGTCGGCGAGGGTGCCCTGCGCGGGCGACTCCGACGAGAAGGATCCACCGAACGAACCGGAGTCCGTCGGGTTGGCGGCCTCGGCCTCGAGGGCCTTGGCGACGGCAGCCTTGTGAGCCTCCCAGCGACCCTGGGCAGCGGCGTACTCCTGCTCCCACTGCTCGCGCTGAGCGTCGAAGCCCTCGAGCCAGGCACCCGACTCGGGGTCGAAGCCCTCGGGGTACTTGTACTCGCCACGCTCGTCGTACTCGGTGGCCATGCCGTACAGCGCCGGGTCGAACTCGGTGCCGTTGGGGTCGACCGACTCGTTGGCCTGCTTCAGCGACAGCGAGATGCGGCGACGCTCGAGGTCGATGTCGATGATCTTGACGAAGACCTCTTCGCCGACCGACACGACCTGCTCGGCGAGCTCGACGTGCTTGCCCGACAGCTCGGAGATGTGCACGAGGCCCTCGATGCCATCCGCCACGCGGACGAACGCACCGAACGGGACGAGCTTGGTGACCTTGCCCGGAGCGATCTGGCCGATCGCGTGGGTACGGGCGAACACCTGCCACGGGTCTTCCTGGGTGGCCTTCAGCGAGAGCGACACGCGCTCGCGGTCGAGGTCGACCTCGAGGATCTCGACGGTGACCTCCTGGCCCACCTCGACGACCTCGGAGGCGTGCTCGATGTGCTTCCAGGAGAGCTCGGAGACGTGGACGAGACCGTCGACGCCACCCAGGTCGACGAACGCACCGAAGTTGACGATCGACGAGACGGTGCCCTTGCGGACCTGGCCCTTGTGCAGGTTGTTGAGGAACGTGGTGCGGGACTCCGACTGCGTCTGCTCGAGCAGGGCGCGGCGCGACAGCACGACGTTGTTGCGGTTCTTGTCGAGCTCGAGGATCTTGGCCTCGATCTCCTGGCCGAGGTACGGCGTGAGGTCGCGGACGCGGCGCAGCTCGATGAGCGATGCCGGGAGGAAGCCGCGGAGGCCGATGTCGACGATGAGACCACCCTTGACGACCTCGATCACGGAACCGGTGACGACACCGTCGTTCTCCTTGATCTTCTCGACGTCGCCCCACGCACGCTCGTACTGCGCGCGCTTCTTGGACAGGATGAGGCGGCCTTCCTTGTCCTCCTTCTGGAGAACGAGGGCCTCGACGTGGTCGCCGACGTTGACGACCTCGTTGGGGTCGACGTCGTGCTTGATCGAGAGCTCGCGGGAGGGGATGACGCCCTCGGTCTTGTAACCGACGTCGAGGAGGACCTCGTCGCGGTCGATCTTGACCACGGTGCCCTCGATGAGGTCGCCGTCGTTGAAGAACTTGAGCGTCTTCTCGACAGCGGCCAGGAAGTCTTCGGCGGAGCCGATGTCGTTGATCGCGACCTGCTTGGTAGCGGGAGCGGTCGTTGCGGTAGTCATGTAGTGGGTTGTCCTAGTTGGGTGGGTGTCGGGCTCCGACTCCTGCGCCCGTCGGTCCGGCGGACCGGGGCCGTCGGCATCCGGACGCCCGAGGGCGAACGCATGCCACGAGTCGAAGCGAAGCGGATTTGTTCGTGCGATGTCACGGGCCGGCCCGAAGAATCGGGCGAAGCCCCACGAGTGACACCCCAGTCTAACGCATGCACCCCTCGGCGTGCAGTCGGGCGCCGGGCGGCGCTCGCCGAGCGACGCCGGCGGCCTCCGCCGCGGTTCTTTTGAAAGGCGATCCCCACGACAGGGGCCTTCGCAGATCGGAACCGAGACGCCGGACGATTCGCCCCGGATCGGCGCTTTTCGAACGGCCTCTGAACCCCGGCCGCCCAGGTGGCATCCAGATTCACGTGCCAGGCTCCCGGTTTCGTGCCCGCCGAACGCGGGTCGGACGGTGACACCCGCACCGCCCTCCCTCACGTGAAACCGGTTCTATGCGCTCTGATTCGACGCCCCTCACCAACCGTCGTGCCCGTCGCGAAGCCACCCGCCGCTCCCGTCGTCGTCCCGTGACGACCGCGGGCGCCCTGGTGCTCGGCGTGGTCGCGGCTGCGGCTCTCACCGGAACGGTGCCTGCTGCCACGGCCTCCCCGGCCGACCTGTCGACCGCGACGTTCTCGCTCGCCTCGGCCACCACCCCGACCGCCCTCACCGCCGCCCGAGGCCCCGAGGCCGAGGAAGCACGGGATGCCACCACGGCGGCATCCGCTTCGATGCAGGCGGTCACGTCGGTGCAGAACGACATCGCCGCGTCGGGCCTGGACATCGGTCAGCCCGCCGACGTCGACACCGCCGCACTCGAGAAGGCCACCGAGCGCCTCGCCGCAGCATCCGTGCTGCCCGCCACCTTCCTGCCCGACCTCGCCGACGACGTGACGGCGGCGACCACCACCGTGGACCAGCGCGTTGCCGAGTTGCGTGGCGGTCTGGACGCCGCCGTGGCGAAGAAGGCCGAGGAAGAGGCTGCCGAGAAGGCTCGCCAGGAGGCCGAGGCGGCTGCCGCGGCCAAGGCTGCGGCCGAGAAGGCGGCGGCCGAGGAAGCCGCGGCCGACAGCAGCAGCGGCAACAGCGGCAGCGGCGGCGGAAGCAGCAGCGGCGGAGGGTCGTCGTACTCTCCCCCGGCCGCCGGCGGCGGCTCGGGCGACAACAGCCCCGCCGGCGCGCAGGCGACCGCCCGCGGCATGCTCGCCGGGTACGGCTGGGGCGACGACCAGTTCTCGTGCCTCGTCTCGCTCTGGAACAAGGAGTCGGGCTGGAACTACCGGGCCTATAACTCCGGCAGCGGCGCCTACGGCATCCCCCAGGCCCTCCCCGGAAGCAAGATGTCGTCTGCCGGTGCCGACTGGGAGACCAACGCCGGCACGCAGATCGCGTGGGGCTTCGGCTACATCTCGGGCCGCTACGGCAGCCCGTGCAACGCGTGGGGTCACTCGCAGTCGGTCGGCTGGTACTGACCTAGCGTCGACCGGCCCTAACGCCGGTCACCGCCACCGCACCATCGAGCGCGCCGCGCCGGAGAACGCTCCGGTGCGGCGCGCTTCGCTCATCAGGGCGAGGGAGTCCGGTCCCGACACCTCGTGCAGGACGGCCGGGCCGACGTGCACCTGCCACGCGCCGTGGAACCGCACGGCGTCGTCGCGGCGGCGACCCATCGCCTCGGGGACCGCGAGGAACTGGCCCGGTCGTCCCCGGCCGGCCCGCTCCAGGACTCGACGCACCCACCACGGGCCTCCCCCGCGGCCGACGTCCAGCACGAAGCGCGGGGAGCGGATCGGCCCGCACAGCTGCTCGATCGCGGCGGCGAAAGTCTGCTGGTCGACCGGCGTGACACCTGGCATCCGGATATCGACGCGGATGCGGTCGGCATCCGCCTCCGTGACCTCCACCGTCGGTGACGCGGGGTGGGCGGCGACCCGGCCGCTCTCGGACAGGGCCGTCCAGACGACCTTGGCGATGAGCGTGAAGGTGGCGGGGGCATCGCGGCTCTGCCGACTCGTCCGTGACCAGGCGGCGGCGAAGGACACGGACAGGAGCGTCCCGGCGAGGGCTCCGACCAGCCCGAGGGGTGCGCCCACCGCCGCGGGCAGGAAGAACGCCAGCACCACCGCCATGACGGAGGTCACGACGGACGCGCCCAGCCACCGCCCCAAGGCTCGGGAGGCGACGACGGACGTCGAGAAGACGGGGGCACGGCGGGGCCGTTCGACGAACGCGGAGACCTCCTCGCTGTCGACGTAGGCGGCGCCGATGCGCCAGGCGGCGCGGGTGTCGGCGCGTGACGGCACGTCGGCGAGCGAGCCGACCGCCGTGACGGACGCTGCGGGATCCTTCGCGACGAGCGCGTCGAGGGCCGTCCGCTGGTCACGGGTGAGAGCAGCGTCCAGACCGCGCACGATCTCTCCGGGGCGATCAGCGTCGAGACCCCACAACCGGGCGTGCTTGCGGCGGAGGCGGGCGGCATCCGGTTGCGCCTCGAGCGGGGAGCTCGGCGGCAGGATCGCCGTCACGGTCCAGTTGTGCGCGACCTTCTCGGGCCAGAGCGGATCGAGACGCAGGGTGCGTCCGCGCAGCTGCTGGGTGGCCGAGGCGGTCGCGACCGCCGTCAGGTCGACGAGCGTGTTGACCGCGGGGCAATCCCAGCCCTCGCCGAACAGGCCGCGTGTGCCGACGACCACCTCGACCCGGCCCGCGGTGAGCAGGCGCGACACCGCTCCCACGACGCCCGAACCGGCCGTTCCTCGTACCTCGACCGCGAACGGATCGTCGGCGCAGGGAGCCGTGTCGAGGGAGACGCCGAGCTCGCTCTCGAGGGCGGGCAGGATTTCGGCGGCGTGCCGGGCGGCCAGACGCACCGTCGAGGAGGTGACGAGGATGGATCGCAGCGCCGAGGTGCCGGCATCCGTCGCGATGATCGAGAACGTGCGGACCGCGCCCGCGGATCCGAGCAGACCGCCGTGGACGTTGCCGTGCGTCACGTAGTCGGTCACCACGAGCGCGCGCAAGCGTCCGCCGAGCTGAGCCCGCTCGGCGGCGAGGACGTCGCACGCGCCCCGATCCTTGGCCAGCGAGGAGGCGAGCACGGTGTCGATCGGATCACGTGTGCGCCGCACGCCGCGGTCGGTGAGGGCGTAGCCGAAATCGGCGAGAAGGCGCCGTAGGCGCGTCCAGTCGGCCGCGCGGTCGGGGTCGGGGAGCACCCGGTCGAGGGCGTAACGGCCCAGCAGACGCAGGGTCTCATCGGTGGTGGGGATGCGGCGGGCGACCGCCGGGAGCCGCTCGACGAGGGGATCGTCCGGAGCGATCGTCGAGAGCATCGCGGCGGCCGCCTCGGCCCGCGCGAAGTCCGCCGAGAACGCCGCGGCGAGACGCCGGTCGACCTCGGCGGAGACCGCGAGCGTCGAGGTCGGTGCGGCGGGAGGGGCGAGCGAGTCGTCTCGACCCGCGGATGCCGGGATCGGCTCGGCGGAGGCGGCGGGAGGGACGAGCGGGGCGGTGGACGCCGGGACCGGCGGAGGGGGCTGCAGCGCGTCGCGAAGGAACGCGCGTCCCTCCCCGACCGAGAAGGTCGTGCGCAACGCCTCGTCGAGGGCCGCGGCGTGGGCCGAGAGGAAGGCGCGCTCCTCGTCGGTCGGTTCGACCGCGTGCACGAGCTCGCGGTAGGGCGCGAGATCGCCCTCGCGCACCACCGCGGGGACAGGGACCTCGAGGTCGACCTCGCCGAGCAGCGAGACGTAGTTGTCGTACTCGTCCGCGTCGTCGGGCGACGGAAGCGTGGCGGTGAGACCGACGACGAGAGGCTTCCGCCCCGCGGCGCGGATCCGGGCGATGAGCGCCGCCACGACGAGGGCCCAGTGATCGAGCAGGTGATGGCACTCGTCGAGCACGATCGTCTCGACGCCGGAATCGACCAGGCGCTCCATGATCTCGCGAGCGTGCGGATGCAGCGCGGCGGTGAGGGCTGTGGCATCCTGACGGGCGAGGGAGCGCCGGACCGACCGCGACCGGGAGCGGATGCCACGACGGTAGGCCGCCGGATTGCTCTCGCGCAGGTTCTCGAGCCACTCCCGCGCCTGCTCCGCCGTGCGGTCGTCGGCCACGAGCTCCTCCCCCCACCGTGCGCGCGCCAGAGCCGCGAACGGCTGCGCGGTGTCGAGCACGCTGAGCGCCTGGTACGTCAGCGCCGTGAGGGCGGCCGGTCGCGTCGGGTCGTCGGACACGGCCGTGTCGTCGTGCGCCAGGGCGCGTGCGGCGACGACCCACTGCGCGCGGATGGCCGTGGTGGGGGCGAACACGACCGTGCGACGGCCGCGGCGCGCGGCGAGGAGGAGCCCGAGCAGCGTCTTGCCCGACCCGGGAGGGGCCACCAGGTGCACGGGCCCGCCGGCGTCGACGTCGACGCGGTCGAGGGCATCGGCCTGGTAGGAGCGAAGCGTACCGTCGAAGCGCCACGCCGACAGAGGACGGCACGGTTCGGTCGACACCGCGCCAGTCTAGGGAGACGCCCGCCGCCCGACGGCGGTCCGACACCCCCGGAGAGGATCACGCGTGGATCTGCGCTGGCTCGACGCCCCCGCCACCGAGGTGGCCGCAGCCCTCGCCGTTTCAGGCGACCGCCCTCGCCCCTCGTGGGTGCCGACCCGCCGGCAGGTGCTGCTGCACGTCAACAACGCCCTCGTACTATGGTTCGCCTTCATCGGCCTCGTCACGATCGGCGTGCAGGTCGACGGGGTGCAGGACGGCCGCGTCACCGACCGCGACGTCATCGCCTTCGTCGTCGTGCTCGGCGTACTCGCGGTGTGGCTGGTCGGAACCTTCTTCCTCTGGCGGTGGGCGCAGCGGCCCGTCGCGACGCGCACGCGGTTGCGTCAGGCGCGGCGCGATCTCACGGCGCTCGCGAACGGGTTCTTCCCCCGCCCGAGCGCAGCAGCGACCTTCTCGTCGCTCGTGACCGACCACAGCGTGGGCGTGCGGGAGTACCCGCGCTTCGCCACCGCCGACGCCGAGTTCGGCACCGTGCGCACCCGCGCCTCGCGCGCCCGGTCGTGGCAGTACGTGAGCGTGCGGCTGGAATCGGCGATGCCCCACCTCGTGCTCGATTCGCGTGCGAACGAGCGCGGCGGCGGGCTGCCGGCATCCATCGATCGGGGACAGCGCCTGCGGTTGGAGGGCGACTTCGACCGGTTCTTCCACACCTACGCGCCATCGGGGTACGGGCCCGACGCGCTCTACGTGCTCACGCCCGACGTGATGGCGGCCCTGGTCGATCACTCCCCCGAGTTCGACGTGGAGATCCGCGACGACCGGGTCGTCTTCTTCCGCGGTGCCGACGCCGACTACACCACCGCTGCGGACTGGGAGCGGGTGGATGCCGTGCTCCGCCACGTCGTCCCGCGGATCGCCGAGCAGTCGGAACGATACGTCGACGAGCGGGTCGCGGGCCAGGGCGCCGTCGAGCGGCTCGCACGCACGCGCGACGCGGTGCAGTGGCGCCCGCCGCGCCCGCTCATCGCCGCGGACGGGCGGCGCCTGGACGCCCGCACGCCGCAGACCGGACTCGGTCCCGTCGTAGGGCGACTGGCGTGGGTCACGTTCCGCGCCGGTCTCTACCTCGTGCCGCTGGTCTTCGCCTTCGCCGGCTTCATGTCGATCGTCGACGGCCGGTAGCCGCTCACGCGCCGTTGCGGCGCGCGACGACGCCCGCGAGCACCGCATGCGACAGGGGCGCGAGCGAGGCGATCATCAGCAGCGTACCGAACACCGCCTGCTCGGCCTGCAGCAGGATGCCGCCGATCAGCAGGCCGGTGAAGAGCACGGCCGACACCACCCGGCGCACCATCCGCTCGAGGTCGCGCATGCGCCGCTCGATGCGCGGCGTCTGCACCGAGACGGAACCGTCCTCGAAGCGTTCGATGAGGTTGTCGATACGGCGCGGAAGACGCGCGGTCACTCCGGCGACCGCCCCCACTTCGCGCACGAACGCCTGAGCGGTGTTGCCGCTCTCCTCGCGGATCAGTCGCTGGGCGTAGGGCTCGACGGCATCCCAGATGTTGAAGGCGGGGTCGAGCGCGCTGCACATGCCGCTGGTCAGCGACATGGCGCGCACGATGAGCAGGAAGTTCTCGGGCAGCTGGAACGGCAGCGCACGGACGACGTCGCCGAATTCGATCGCGAAGGCGCGGAACTCCCGCGGATCGACCTCCTGCAGCTCGGCGAAGCCCATGCCGCCGAAGCGCGAGAAGAGCTGGGTCATCGCGCGCTCGAGCTGCACGGTGTCGGCGGAGGGCAGCAGCACGCCGACGTCGCGAATGCCGTCGACGAGGCCTTTGCCGTCTCGCGATGCCGCGGCGATGAGCACGCGCCGGAGGCCCCGGCGCAGCCCCGGCGGCACCTCGCCCATCATGCCGAAGTCGATGAAGGTGAAACGCCACGCCGGGGTTCCCTCGGGGGTCACCGCGCCCGTGGGGGTGACGAACACGTTGCCCGGGTGGGGATCGGCGTGGAAGAAGCCGTCGTCGAAGAGCTGATCGAACATGACCGCGGCGAAGCGGGCGGCGACCTCGGACGGGTCGATGCCCGCGGCGCGCAAGGCGTCGACGTCGTTGATCTTGATCGCGGTGACGTCCTGCAGGGTGAGCACCCGACGCGTCGTGCGCTCCCACACCACCTCGGGCACGGCGACACCGCCGTCGCCGCCGAAGTCGGAGGCGAAACGCTCGGAATTGGCGGCCTCGTGCAGGTAGTCGATCTCCTCCAGGCTCGTCACGGCGAACTCCTCGACGAGCGAGGGCATGTCGACACGGTCGCGGACGAGGGCGACCTTGCTGAGCCACACACCGACCTTGCGCAGGGCGCGCAGATCGACGTCGACGATCCGATCGATCCCGGGGCGCTGGATCTTGAGCACCACGGCGCTCATGCCGGTCTCCGCGGTGAGGGAGTCGGTGAGGACGGCGCGATGCGCCTGGCCCAGGGACGCCGCCGCGAGCGGACGCTCCTCGACCGAGGCGAATGCGCGCTCCAGCGGCATCCCGAGCTCCGCTTCCGCGCGGGCGCGCATCTGCGCGAACGGGACCGCGGGCACCTCGTCCTGCAGACCTTCGAGCTCCTTCGTGATCTCGGGCGGCAGGACGTCGAGGCGCGACGACATGAACTGCCCGACCTTGATCATGAGCCCGCCGAGGTCGACGGCGAGCACGTGGAACCGCTGTGCGATGCGCTGCAGCCGACGGGTGCGGCCCCGGGCGGAGATCCACCCGAGGCCGAACCGCGGCAGGAACAGCTCGTACCACCACGCCTGCACGAGATAGCGCGCCGCGAATCGCGTGATGCGGCGGTACCGGGCCTTCATGAGGGCGTCGTCGGTCATCGATCCTCCGGGATGCCGACGTGCGCCCCGCACGCGTCGAGCTCGGGCAACCTCAGCCCTGGGCGAGGATGGAGTAGAGCTTACGGCGGGCCTCGTCGAGGATCTCGACCGCTTGCGCGACCTGCTCCTTGTCGCCCGTGCGCGCGACCTGCGCCGCGGCCTGGGCGAGTTCGACCCCGGCCTTGGGCAGCGCCGTCATCCGGCCGCTGTCGCGCGAGGTCGCGGACTCCCAGGGCGCGGTGCGCTCGGTCGTCTCGTCGCCCGCCGCTGCGCGGCCCTCGGGCGTGAGCGAGTAGGTCTTGCGCCCGTTCGACTCCTCGGACTGGACGAGGCCTTCGTCGGTGAGCAGCTGGAGCGTGGGGTACACCGAACCGGGGCTCGGCTTCCACGACCCGCCGCTGCGGTCTTCGATCTCGCGGATGATCTGGTAGCCGTGCATCGGCTGCTCCAGCAGCAGCGACAGCACCGCCGACCGCACGTCGCCCTTGTTCATGCGCGGCGACGACGAGGTCTTCTGCTCGAACTGCGTGCGCAGTTGCTCGAGCCCCTCGAGGATGTTGGACATCGGCCAACCGGGGGTGTTGGTGCCGCCGCGTCCGCCGAACGCGTCTCCCAGGAATGAACCACTCATGACGACCTCCTTCGCGCGGACCCGATCTGAGTCAGCGATATACAACGATATATCGCTGAGGCGGCGCTGGGGCGGTCGTTCGGAGGATTCTCAGTACCAGTTGACGGCCTGCGAGTGCCCCCAGGCGCTGCACGGCGTGCCGTAGCCGCGGGAAATGTAGTCGAGGCCCCAGGCGATCTGCGTGGCGGCGTTGGTCTGCCAGTCGGCACCGAACGTCGCCATCTTGCTCCCGGGCAGCGCCTGCGGGATGCCGGTGGCACCGCCGTCGTCGTTGTAGGCCTGGTAGTTCCAGCCCGATTCCTTGGTCCACAGCGACGACAGGCACGAGAACTGGTCGCTCCCCCAGCCGTACTTCTCCGCAGCGAGCTGGGCGGCGTAGGCCTTCGCGCCATCGGGGGTGTTCACGCGGGCCAGCGCCGCGGCGGCATCCGCCTCACGCTGGGCTTCGGCTGCGGCGGCGGCTTCCGCCTGACGCTGCGCCTCCGCGGCGGCGGCTGCGGCCGCATCGGCGGCGGCCTTCTCAGCCTTGGCCTGGTCGAGGCTCGTGCGCACCTCGGCGACGCGAGCGCTGACCCGGTCGGCTTCGGACTGGGCGTTCTGGCTGAGCGCGGGCACGAGCAGCACGGGCAGGAGGTCGCGCGAGTCGAGCCGCGCGACGGCGTCGCTCAACGCTGCGGTGTCGACCGTGGCGTCGCCGACCGAGAGCGGCAGTCCTGTCGCGGCGACATCGGCCTGGACCGCGTCGGCGCCGGCGAGAGCCGCTTGCGCGTCGCCGAGGGCCGTGTCGGCACCGGTGGTCACGGCATCCAGCGTGGGCGCCGACGAGACCGGCAGTGCGGTTCCCGGAGCGGAGAACGACGCGGCCGAGGCGTCGGGCAGCGAGACGGGCGCGGCGACCGCGAGCCCGGTCGTGGCGACCAGACCGAGGGCGAGGCCGGCGCAGGTCGCGGCGGTGACGAGGGTGCGGCGGGCGCGGTTGACGTGGACGAGCTTCAGATCGGAACGCAGCAAGGAGAGAACTTTCGTCGGGGGCGCGCTCGTCGGGATCGAGCGCGATCTCGTGTCGTCGGGTCGACACAAGTCCCCGAGTGTGGGGGCCGGTTCTGAGCGTTATCTCTTCGTTACCTGAACGGTCCGTGAGAGCGTCGCTTCTCGCCCGGAAGCTCGGAATGCCGACGGGCGCCGCGGCACCACCCGCAGAACCAGCGTGACCTGGCCAGGCATTTTCACCCCTGACCGGGCTCTTCCCGTCGCGCGGCGGCCGGCGATCAGCCCGTGCGCGTGACGTGCATTGGCGTCGCGCCCGACACGCCGAGCGGGACGCCCTGGAAAGTCTTGAGAAACTTCCCGGGACGGCCCGCTCCGGCCCGATCGGACCGCGTCAGCTGCGGTGCGCGCGGTAATAGTCGAGCAGCGAGCGCGTCGATGCGTCCTGCGCCCCGAGGGCTTCGTCGTCGCCCTCGATCGCCGGGGCGATTTGCAGAGCGAGCTGCTTGCCGAGCTCGACACCCCACTGATCGAACGAGTTGATGCCCCAGATGGTGCCCTGGGTGAACACGATGTGCTCGTACAGGGCGATGAGCTGCCCGAGGACCGACGGGGTCAGGGCGGGGGCGAAGATCGAGGTCGTCGGGCGGTTGCCGGGGAACGTACGCGCGGCCACGAGAGCACCCGTCGTCCCCTCGGCCTCGACCTCCTCCGCGGTCTTGCCGAAGGCGAGCGCCTTGGTCTGCGCCAGGAAGTTCGCGAGGAACAGCCCGTGCACGTCGCGGCCGTCGTCGGCGAGGGGGTAGGCGGGGTTGACGAAGGCGATGAAGTCGGCCGGGATCAACCGGGTGCCCTGGTGGATGAGCTGATAGAAGGCGTGCTGGCCGTTGGTGCCCGGCTCACCCCAGAACACCTCACCGGTGTCGGTGGTGACCGGCGAGCCGTCCCAGCGCACCGATTTGCCGTTCGACTCCATCGTGAGCTGCTGCAGGTACGCCGCGAAGCGGTGCAGCTGCTGCGCGTACGGCAGCACGGCGTGCGACTGGGCACCGAGGAAGTTCGTGTACCAGACGTTGAGCAGCCCCATGAGAACGGGGACGTTTTCGGCGAGGGGCGTGGATGCCACGTGCTCGTCGACGCGGTGGAAACCCGCGAGGAGCTCGCGGAAGGTGTCGGGGCCGAGGGCGATGGCGAGGGAGAGCCCGATCGCGGAGTCGACGGAGTAGCGCCCGCCCACCCAGTCCCAGAATCCGAACGCGTTCTCCGGGTCGATGCCGAACGCGGCGACCTTGTCGAGCGCCGTGGACACCGCGACGAAATGGTGCGCCACGGCGTCGGTGCGGGCGGCATCCGTGTCGTCGATGGCGCCCGCCGCCGCGAGCTTCTCCCACAGCCAGTCGCGCGCGAGTCGCGCGTTGGTGAGGGTCTCGAGGGTGGTGAAGGTCTTGCTCGCCACGATGAACAGCGTCGTCTCGGGATCGAGGTCGGCAGTCTTCTGCGCGATGTCAGTGGGGTCGATGTTGGAGACGAAGCGCGCGTGGATCCCCGCGTCGGCGTACGGGAGCAGGGCCTCGTAGACCATGACCGGGCCGAGGTCGCTGCCGCCGATGCCGATGTTGACCACGTGCGTGACCTTCTTGCCGGTGACGCCGCGCCACTGGCCTGAGCGCACCGTGTCGGCGAAGGTGCTGAGACGGTCGAGCACCTCGTGCACGTCGTGGTCGACCTGCTGTCCGTCGACGACGAGGGCGGGCTCGGCGCCGGCCGGACGCCGCAGAGCGGTGTGCAGCACGGCACGATCTTCACTGGTGTTGAGGTGCGCGCCGCGCAGCATGTCGGCGAAGCGATCGCGCACGCCGGTCTCGTCGGCCAACGACAGCAGCGCGTCGAGCACCTCGGCGGTGACGAGGTTCTTCGACAGATCGACGTGCAGATCGCCCATCGTCCGCGACAGGGTGCGGGCACGATCGGCGTCGGCGGCGAACCAGCCGCGCAGGTCGGGCTCGAATCCGTCGCGCAGAGCGGTGAGGCGGGACCAGGCGGCGGTGGTGGTGGGATCGATAGGCGCAGTCACGGGTTCCACGCTAGCGATCCCGGCGCGGCGGCACACCGCGGATGACGAACGCGGAACAAGACGCTACGGGCCGGCGGGGTGGGGAGGAGGGGTCGCTGCGGGCACGGGGAGCGCGATCTCGCGCGCGGCATCCCAGTGCTCGGTCCACCCGAGGCGGTCGAACAGACCGTCGAGGAGCATCGCGGTGAAGCCCCACACGACCTGCGGCCCCGCGGCCGTGTCGAGGGTGAACGCGGGACCGCGCCACTCCCGTCCGTCGCGTCGGATCACGGTCGACCCACGCCGCTCCGGATCGAGAAGATCGGCGACGGGAGCACGGAACACCGCGGCCGACTCCGCGCGGTCCACCGCGCGCACGGGCGTCGGACGCGCCCACCATCCGAGCACCGGAGTCACCTCGTGCCGGGAGAACGCGAGCGGCACGGACGGCAGCATCCCGAGCACGTCGACGCCGGCGGGGTCGAGACCTGTCTCCTCGCGCGCCTCGCGCAGCGCCGCGGCCACGGCATCCCGGTCGTCCGGATCGACACGGCCGCCCGGGAAGGCGACCTGGCCCGGGTGGGCGCGCAGAGTGCTCGCGCGGGCGAGCAGGAGCACGTCGAGGTCGCTCGGCACGTGTGCGGCGCGGCGACTGCTCGGGATGCCGTCGAGCACGCCGAACAGGATGAGCACCGCGGCGGCCCGCGCCTCTCCCTCGACGGGCAGCGCCCGCAGGGCCGGGGAGATGTCGCCGAGGGCCCGCGCGAGGAGGGCTTCGAGCTGGGCACGGGGCGAGGGCATGCGTCGAGGCTATGCCGTGACGGGGACCCGTTCGGTCGCGTCGTCCGCAGCAGGGACCGCGGTGTCGCCGACGGTGGGGGCGTCGACGGGGACCTCGATCCAGCGGGGGTGCGCCGACGTCCCGACCCGGATGCGGCGCATCGGTGGGTTCACCGGCGTGACGGCGGGGTCGGCGGTCGTGTCCGCGGCATCCGGATCCAGGGCTTCGACCGGGGCCGGTGCGACCGGGGCCGAGGCGGCCGGGTCCGGGGCGACCGGCGCCCGCTCGACCGGAGCCGGGGCGGCCGGGACGGATGCCGGACCGGGCGGGGCGGATGCCGGACGGGGCGGGGCGGCGAGCGCCTCGGCGATGATGCGGCGGGGATCGTACTGCCGGGGGTCCAGGGCGCGCCACTGCGGTGCGTCGGCCGGGATGCCGATCTCGTCCGCGGCGCGCACACGGGCGGCATCCACCGTGCGACGCAGTCCGCTCACGCGGGCGACGACGACGGGCAGACGCTGCGGGCCCAGGATGACCGCCGCGATGAGCCCCACGAGCAGGAGCTTCTCGAACGTCAGACCGAACACGGCGATCCCTCCCCCGGGGTCGGTGCCCGGTGGGCGAGTGCGCGGTCGTGGAGGCCGGCGATGAGGAGCGCCGAGGCGTACAGCGCCGCCATCGGGGCGGCGACGAGGACCATCGACAGCACGTCGGCGGACGGGGTGGCCATCGCGCTGAAGAGCACGATTGCGACGAGCGCGTAGCGCCAGCCGCGCCTCAGGGTGCGGGCGGACACGACGCCGGCGAGGTTCAGCACCACGAGCACGACGGGCAGCACGAATGCGATGCCCGTGGCGACCATGATCTTCAGGACGAAGTCGACGTAGGCGCCGGCGTCGAGGATGGTGGAGTCCTCGCTCGCGGCGAATCCGGTGAGAACCGACACCATGTGGGGGAAGAGCAGCAGCCCGGTGGCGCACCCGGAAACGAACAGCGGCACCGCCGCGCCGACCGAGCCGAGGACGTACCGCCGCTCGCGCCGCGTGAGTCCGGGCAGCACGAAGGCGAACAGCTGGTAGAGCCAGACGGGGCTCGCCAGCACGAGGCCCGTCACCAGTGCGGCCCGCAGGCGCAGGTCGAATGCGCCCGTGACGCTGTCGAAGTTCAGGCTCGCGTTGCGCTCGGTCGCGATCTGCACGATCGGGGCCCGCAGCAGCTCCATCACGGGGTCGTAGAGGAACCATCCGACGAGAGCGCCGATCGCGACGGCGACCGCCGCCCGCACCGCACGTCGTGTCGCTTCGTCGAGATGCGCCGCGACGGGCATGGGTGCCGACCGCGGCGCATCGACTCGAGGCGGTGCGGCGGCGGTCGTCATGTCGTGCTCGGCGGGGTGAGGACGGGCACGGCCGTCGTCGGGGGCGTCGCGCGGTCGTCGCCCTCGCCGACCGGGGCGACGGCCGACTCGGCGCGGGAGTCGCCCACCTCGGTCTTGAGGATGCGCACGGACTGTCCGAGGCTGCGTGCCAGGGCGGGCAGCTTGGCGGCGCCGAAGATGAGGACGATGACGGCGAGCACGATGAGGGCGTGCCAGCCGGTGAGGTTCTGCAGCATGAGTGGGTCCTTCCGGATCAGCGACCGCCGGGCATCGCGCCCGCGGTCGGGGTGGTGGTGGTGTCGACGCGGACGCCGAGGGAGACGGTCCAACCGTTCGCGTTGTCGCCGGAGGTGGTGGCGAGCTCGAGCACTCCCCCGTCGTCGCCGAAGACGTTGTCGCTGTCGAGCGAGACGCGGGAGAGGTTGGATGCCGAGGACGGGTACGTGCTCGTGTCGGCGTAGACCGTCTCGCACGTGGCCTGGGGCAGGGCGACCTGCGAGGTGGCGATCGCGTTGGAGGCGTCGGTGATGGCATCCACGTTCGGGTAGACCTCGAAGTGGATGTGGGGCCAGCGCCCGTCGTAGCAGCCGGGGAAGATCGAGGTGAACGACACCACGCCGTCGGCACCGACCACCTGGACGCCGCGGAGGTAGGTCTCGTTCTCGATGCCGGAGGAGTACATGGAGTAGTTCCCCTCGGTGTCGCAGTGCCAGACGTAGACCGCGGCTCCGGTGAACGGCACATCGCCATTGGCGGTGTCGAAGATCGTGAGGTTCAGCGTCATGGGCACGCCCGCGGCCCTCGCCCCGCCGTCGAGGCTCGAGCGCAGGTCGCTGCGCACGATGCCGGACTGCTCCAGGACGTCGGCGCCGTTCGACCCGTCACCCGGGTAGGGCCCGGCGGTCTCGTCGGGGATCTCTCCGGCGGGCAGGGCCGCGGCGGCGGTCGTCGCGGATGCGGTGGGCGTGGCCGTGGCGGTCGGGGTCGCGCTCGGGGTCGCGGTGGGCGTGGCCGTCGCCGTCGCCGAGGCGCCGGTCGCCGCCGGCGAACAGGCCGCGAGGGTGACGGCCCCCGCCCCGAGTGCCACGAGCCCCAGGATGCCGCGACGCGAGACGAGCGTGCGGATGTCGAACGGGGCGCCCTGATCGACGACGGGCTCGTCGGCCCGGTCGAGCAGCCGCCCCTCGTAGGTCGGGCCCTCGGGGGTCATCTCGGTGTCGGGGATCCTGCTCACGGTCGCCTCCCGGCTCTCGGTGGGTGTGTCGATGCCTCGAGAGTGGACGGGCGACCCTGCGCGGGCCCTGACCATTCCTATGAGTCGGCTTTGCGTCGGGAGATCCCTCGGTCGACCGGCCCGCCTCCCGCAGCGGCGTGTCAGGATGAAGGCCGGGAGGACCGTGATGACGCAGCAGCTGCACGCCGTGACGCTCGTCGTGAACATGCCGATCACGAAGATCGACGCCCTCGACGCGATCGCCTTCGCCGCCGACGGGGGCGTGGAGGATGCCGGGACCGCCCACCCGCGCGTCTGGCTCGCCCCGCACGCCTGGGCCGAGGTCGAGATCCCCAAGTTCGCCGACCCCCCGCCGTTCGCCATCGACGTCTACTCCGACACCTCGGGCGCGATCGCGTGGGCGCAGGCGCGCCGACTGCACGCGGCGCTCGAACGCTTCGGCTGGACCGTCCACCCGCCCGTGGCCGGGGCGCGGTGACCTCGGCGAATACCGCGCCGCGCGCGCGACCCGGACAGCCGGCTCGACGGGGTGGGGCCGCCCCGAAGTGACGACGGAAAAGCAGCGCGGGTAGGAATGCTGACCCGCGCGGCGCACGGGCGGACGGGCGAGGACAGTCGCTGCGGTCATACCCCTCAGCGTTGGGGGCCTCTAGAAGCGCGCTCCCGATCGCGGAATGACGCCAAGCTCACGCGGGCAGATCGGCGAGCGCCGCGCTGCGCTCCCACAGCTGCTTCGCGAGGGCCGGGTCGTCGGCGAGGCGGTTCGTCGACGCCGGCTTGTTGTTGGAGTAGAAGCCGCCCGGCTCCCAGTCGACGCCGGGCTTGCCGAGCGCGAGCCACGTCAGGCGCGCTCCTCCCACCGACGTCGAGGTCATGAGGCGCTGAGCGATCGGCCCGCCATAGAGGAACTTCCACGGTCCATTGCTGGAGGCGCCGAAGTTCGACGCGATCACGCCCGGGTGGAAGGCCACCGCCGACAGGCCCTGATCGCCGAACCGGCGGTTCAGCTCCTTCGTGAACAGGACGTTCGCGAGCTTGGCGTTGCCGTACGCGTTCGTCGACGAATAGCGGCGAGCGCCCTGCAGGTCGTCGATGTCGAAGCGGGGGAAGAGCCTCGCCGCGGCGCTGGAGGTCTGGATGACCGACGCGTCGGATTCGATGAGACGCTCGAGCAGCAGGTTCGTGAGCAGGAACGGCGCGAGGTGGTTCACCTGGAACGTCGTCTCGTATCCGTCGGTCGTCAGCGTGCGCTCGCCGAAGACGCCTCCGGCGTTGTTGGCGAGAACGTCGATGCGCGGGTACCTCTCGAGCAGGGATGCCGCCAGCTCGCGCACCTGCGCCAGGTCGCTGAAGTCGGCCACGAACGAGTCCACGCCGAGCGTGCGGGCGACGCGCGCGGTCTTCTCGGGGTTGCGCCCCACCACGACGACCTCTTCGCCGAGCTGGGCGAGCTGCTTCGCCGAGGCGGCGCCGATGCCGTCGCTCGCGCCGGTGATGACGATGGTGCGGGTCATGCGAACCTCCTGGGGTCGTGATGCAGCCACGCTAACCGCGGCCCCGACCTCGACGGCGGGGCTTGCCCTTCGCATCCGGAGTCGTCGTGGAACTCACAGGCCGCTCCCAGCCCGGCGGGACCAAATCCGGACCCTCCGACGTTCTCTTCACCGACGGCCTTCTCCGGTCGTCATGACGAAGGGACACGAACCGTGAGCACGGAGTACCGGAAGACGTCGGAGGCGCTGAGCCGCCTCACCGACCGCCAGTTCGCCGTCACGCAGGACGACGCCACCGAACCGCCGTTCAGCAACGAGTACTGGGACAACCACGAGGACGGCATCTACGTCGACGTCGTCTCGGGGCAGCCGCTTTTCTCCTCGACCGACAAGTTCGAGAGCGGCTCGGGCTGGCCGAGCTTCACCAAACCCATCGACGACGCCGCCGTCGTCCAGAAGAGCGATCGCACGCTTTGGATGACCCGTACCGAGGTGCGCTCCGCCGGGGCCGACAGCCACCTCGGACACGTCTTCGACGACGGCCCGCGCCAAGCCGGCGGCCTGAGATACTGCATGAACTCGGCAGCTCTGCGCTTCGTGCCCGTCGCGGAGCTCGAGGCGCAGGGGTACGGCGCGTACCTCGCCCTGTTCTCCGAGAGCCGAGCCTCATGAACCTCTTCTCCCTCTTCACCCGTGACCGCAAAAGGAGCGACACCATGACCAGCGGACCCACCGACTCGGGCGACATCACCCGCCGTCCCGGCACCGAGACCGCCGTCCTCGCGGGCGGCTGCTTCTGGGGCGTCGAAGACCTCATCCGCCGCCAGCCCGGCGTGCTCGACACGCGCGTCGGCTACACCGGCGGACAGAACGACCACGCGACCTATCGCAACCACCCCGGCCACGCCGAGGCGGTCGAGATCGTGTTCGACCCCGCGAAGACGACGTACCGCGACATCCTGGCGTTCTTCTTCCAGATCCACGACCCGTCGACCCTGAACCGTCAGGGCAACGACATCGGCACGAGCTACCGCTCGGCGATCTTCCCGCTCTCGCCCGAGCAGGAGAAGGTCGCGCGCGAGACCATCGCCGACGTCGACGCGTCGGGCATCTGGCCCGCGAAGGTCGTCACCACGATCGAGCCGGAGGCGCCCTTCTGGGAGGCCGAGCCCGAGCACCAGGACTACCTGATCCGCATCCCCAACGGGTACACGTGCCACTTCGTGCGCCCCGGCTGGGTGCTGCCCAAGCGCGAGGACGCCTCGGCGTAACGATTCCCCGGGCCCGGATGCCACGCAATGGCATCCGGGCCCTTTCGCGTCCCCGCGATCGCGACCCGTCGAGTGTCCGGGACACGCCGCGCGTCCTGGCGCGACGCGGCGTGTCCGGGACACTCGACGCTCGGGCCTCGCCCGCGCAAGCCCGACGGGAGGGTGCGCCACCCCTCGTAGGCTCGCGGGATGAGCGAGTACGACGTCATCGTGGTGGGCGCGGGCCTCGCGGGACTGCGCGCGGCGACCCGTCTCGCCGAAGCCGGACGCGACGTCGTGGTGCTCGAGGCCGAGGACGCCGTCGGCGGGCGCGAGCGCACCGACGTCGTCGACGGGTTCCGCCTCGACCTCGGATTCCACGTGCTCAACCCGGCCTACCCCGCCGTCCGCCGCTGGGTCGACGTCGACGCCCTCGCCCTGCGACGCTTCCCCGTGGCGGTCAGCGTGCGGCTGGAGGACCGGGTGGTGCGGCTCGCGCATCCGCTGCGGCATCCGTCCTCGCTCCCCGCGACGCTGGCGAGCGGGCTCGTGCGTCCGACGGATGCCGTCGCACTGGCGCGGTGGGCGGGGCCGACCGTCCTGTCCGCCCGCGCGGCGAAGACGGGCGCTGATCGCGCGCTCTCCGAGGCCTGGGATCGGGCAGGGCTCCGCGGCCCCCTGCGCGAGGCCGTGCTCGAACCGTTCCTCGCGGGGGTGATCGCCGACGACCGGCAGGAGACCTCCGACGCCTTCGTCCGCCTCCTCGTCCGCAGCTTCGCCTTCGGCCGCCCAGGCGTCCCCGCCGCCGGGATCGGCGCCCTCCCCGCCCAGCTCGCCGACACCGCCCGCCGCGCGGGGGCCGGCATCCGCCTCTCGCACCGGGTCACCGGCATCCACCCGCACCGTCGGGGTCATCGCGTCGAGATCGAGGGGGCGGATGCCGTTCACGCCCGCGCCGTCGTGCTCAGCACGGGGCTCGCACCCGGGCTCGACGTGCCGCCGAGCCGGGACCGGGGCCTTCAGACGTGGTGGTTCGCCGCCGACGAGGCCCCGACGGCCGACGGCGCGCTGCGGGTCGACGGACGTCGTCGCGGCCCGATGGTCAACACCGCGGTGATGACGAACAGCGCGCCGACCTACGCTCCGCGCGGGCAGCACCTCATCCAGGCGACGTGCGTGCTGCCCTCGGAGGCGTCCGAGACCGACGTGCGCCGCCAGCTCGACGACGTGTGGCAGACGGACACCCGACCCTGGCGCCTGCTCCGCCGCGACGACATCGCCCGAGCCCTCCCCGCGCAGGATCCGCCGCTGCGGCTGCGTCGTCGCGTCCGTCTCGGCGACGGCCGCTACGTGGCCGGCGACCACCGCGACACCGCGTCGATCCAGGGCGCCCTGGTGTCGGGGCAGCGGGCGGCCGAGGCCGTGCTGGCGGACCTGTCCCGGTGAGCGGCGGGTGCTTACGCGCGCTCCGCGAGAGCCTGCAGCGCCTCCCCCGTCACGCGACGCGTCGTCCACTCCTCCATCGCCTCGGCGCCCAGCGCGCGGTAGAAGCCGATGGCCGGCTCGTTCCAGTCCAGCACCGTCCACTCCAGCCGCGGATACCCGCGGCGCACGCACTCCTCGGCGAGCGCGGAGAGCAGGGCGACCCCGTAGCCGTGCGAGCGGTACTGCTCGTGCACGTAGAGGTCCTCAAGCCAGATCCCGTGCTTGCCGGTCCACGTGGAGTACGTGAGGAACCAGATGGCGATCGCGCGGATCTCTTCGCCCGGGCCTGCCACGACGAACGCGAACGCGCGCGGGTCGTCGCCGAAGAGCGTGGCGGTGAGCATCTCGACGGTGTTGTCGACGGCATCCGGCTCCTCCTCGTAGTCGGCGAGCGCCTGGATGCAGGCGAGGATGCCGGCTTCGTCACCGGGGCGGGCCCGACGCAGCTCGGTCTCGTGCGCGGGTTCGGTCATTCCGGAGCCTCCCAGCTCTCGAGTGCGACGCGGCGGAAGTTCCCGCCGAGCACCGCGGCGATGTGGTCGTCGGTCCATCCTCGCCCGGCGAGCGCGGCGCCGAGGCCCACGAACGTCTCGGGCGGCATCCATTCCACCGGGCCCCAGGCCGTGTAGCTGGCGTCGTAGAGCTCCGGGCTCGTCGACAGCACGTCGCGGAAGGTCGCCCAATCGAACGAGAAGTCCGTGCTGACGCCCACGTGCTCGATACCGACGACCCCGACGGCGTGGTCGAGGTGACGCACCATCGCCTCGAGCGTCGGAGTGTTCGGGCCGAGAAAGATGCCGACGCCGGTGACGCCGACGACTCCCCCGGTGTCGGCGACCGCGCGGGCCTGGTCGTCGGTGATGTTGCGCGGGTGATCCCACACGGCGCGCATGTTCGAGTGGCTGAACACGACCGGCCGCGTCGACACCGTGCACATGTCGAAAGTGGTGCGCGCTCCGACGTGCGACCCGTCGGGCACCATGCCCCGCCGGTTCAACTCGGCGACGAGGTCGCGCCCCCAGCGGGTGAGGCCGGGGTCGACGGCGTCAAGGCATCCACCCCCGGCGGCGTTGGCGTGGTTGTAGACCGGGCCGAGCGTGCGCACGCCGTGCGCCACGAGCCCCGCCACCGCGTCGAGGTCGCCGCCGAGGGGAGCCGCGTCCTCGAGGTCGAACACGACCGCTGTGTCGCCGGCTGCGGCGATGCGGTCGACGTCATCGACGGACGCGGCAAGCGCGAGGCCCTCGATCCGCTCCACCTGTGCGCGGAACGCCCGGAGGAGGGATGCCGTGACCTCGGGCCCGTGCGGGGCGTAGCCGACGTTCAGCGACACGAGCCCGCCACCGGCCGCGCGATAGCGGTGCAGCTCGCTCAGGTCGGCGGTCTCGACGAGTTCGGCGCACGCGTGCTGGTCCCACAGCACGGTCAGGACCCCGTGCGGGCCGCCAGGCCGACGTCCAGCGCCTCGCGCTCGTCGAACACGAAGCAGTCGCCCGTCCAGTGCGCATCGCCCTGCGCCTCGAACCACCCGAGGATGCCGCCGTCGAGCTGGTACGCCTCGACGCCCTCGGCCCGCAGATGGAGTGCGGCCTTCTCGCACCGGATCCCACCGGTGCAGAAACTCACGACGGTCTTGCCGGCGAGCTGGTCGCGGTGCGCGCTCGCGGCATCCGGGAACTGGGTGAACCGGTCGATGCGCCAGTCGACGGCCCCGGCGAAGGTGCCGTAGTCCACCTCGAACGCGTTGCGCGTGTCGACGAGCACCACTTCGCGGCCGTCGTCGTCGCGGCCCCGATCCAGCCATCGACGCAGGGTCTCGGGCGACACCGCGGGTGCCCGGCCGTCCTGCGGGCGCACCTCGGGGCGGTCCATGCGGATGATCTCGCGCTTCACCTTCACCAGCAGCTTGCCGAAGGGGACGGCGTCCGACCAGCTCTCCCTCGTCCGCAACGCCTCGAAGCGCGGGTCGGCGCGCAGGTCGTCGACGAAACCGCGCACCTGGTCCGCCGCCCCCGCCAGGAAGAGGTTGATGCCCTCCTCAGCCAGCAGGATCGTCCCGCGCAGCCCCCGTGCGCCGGCCCGCTCGCGCAGCGCCACCCGCAGGGCCGCGGGATCGTCGAGGGGCGTGAACAGATACGCCGACACGTTGAGGGTGGATGCCATGACCCCACCCTACGAAAGGGCGCACGTGCGCGTGTCATCCGGGCGCGCAGCCGTCAAGCCGGGAAACGCTCCGCGCCGATCGCCTAGCGTGGGAGGACTCGTCCCCGGGAGGAAGCGTGCCCCTTGGCCCCGCGCCGTCGACCGTGACCGTCTCCGTGGTCATTCCCGTTCGCGACGACTCTGCGCACCTCCGTCGGTGCCTGGGGGCGCTGGCCGCGCAGACCCTCGCTCCTGACGAGATCGTCGTCGTCGACAACGACTCCCGCGACGACAGCGCCGCCGTGGCGCGCGCCGCGGGAGCGCGCGTGGTGTTCTGCGGCGATCGCGGCATCCCCGCCGCCGCGCGAACGGGCTACGACGCGGCCCTGGGCGAGCTGATCCTGCGACTCGACGCCGACAGCGTCCCCGCGCCGACCTGGGTGCGGAGCATGATCGAGGCGCTGCGCGACCCGGAGGTGGATGCCGTGACCGGCGGCGCCGTGTTCCACGACGGTCCGATCACCCGGCGCGTGACGATGGCCCGGGCCTTCCTCTGGACCTACACGGCCTTCGCCTTGCCGGCGCTCGGGCACACGCCCCTGTGGGGGTCGAACATGGCGTTCCGCCGACGCGCGTGGGAGGACGTGCGGGCGGAGGTGCACCTCGACCCCGAGCTGCATGACGACCTCGACCTGGCCTACCACCTGGGTGAGCGCCATCGCATCCGCTACGTCCCCGGTCGGCACATGCGGGTGTCGTCGCGCACCGTCGAGCCGCGGCGGTTCGCCGTGTGCTTCCGCCGCGGCGCGGGCACGGTGTTCGCGCACTGGCCGCGGGACTTCCCGCCGGCGCGGTGGGTGCGGGTGGTGCGGGGTCGCGCAGCGCGTCGACCGGCGTCGCTCGATGTGGGCATGCGCAACGGCGTGCGCGAGGGGACGCGTTGATGGCCGGCATCCTGTTCCCCGATGTGCAGGCGCCCGACCTGCACGTGATGAGCTTCAACGTCCGGCGCCGCTTCGACCGCGTGACCTGGCCGCCCGCCGACCGCTGGCCGATGCGCAAGCAGCGCCTGCGCACCTTCCTCGGCGCGAACCGCCCCCACCTCCTCGGCTCGCAGGAGGCGATGCCCGACCAGGCCCGGTGGGTGCAGGACTCCCTCGGCTCCACGTACGGCCGTCTGGGCCTTGGTCGGGGCAAGGACCGCGGGGGCGAGGGCACGCCCCTCTTTTACGACCGCGACCGCGTTGAGGTGGACGACTGGCAGCAGGTCGCCCTCTCCGACACCCCCGATGAGCCGGGCTCGACGGGGTGGGGCAACACGATCCCCCGTATCGCCGTGATCGCGCAGCTGCGCGACCGCGCCACGGGCGCGCGGTTCACGTTCGTGAACACGCACTTCGACGCCTTCTCGCGGCGGGCGCGGCGCCGCTCGGCGACCTGGCTGCACGACCTCGTCGCCTCGCACGAGGGGCCGCTGCTGTTCACCGCCGACGTGAACGCGCACGTGCGCTCCGGCGAGCTCGCCGGCATGTTCGCCGACGGGCTGCTCGTCGACACCTGGTCGTACGCACCCGTCCGCCATTCCGCGGAGTGGGGCACGTTCAACAACTACGCCGCGCCGCGCGTCGGGGCACGCCGCATCGACGCGCTGCTGGCGACGCCCGACGTGGGCGTGCGCGCGGTGGGCATCGACCCCCGCCCCACCGGCACCCAGTGGCCGAGCGACCACCTGCCCGTGCAGGCCGTGGTGCGCATCCCCGTCGGGAGTGCGCCGTGACCGTCCCCGGTGCGGCCCCCGTGCGCGCGCGCCTCCGGCGCGTGAGCGGCAGGCCTCTCCCGCACACGGCACGCGTGGCGATCGCGCACCGCCCGCCCGCGGACGGGAGGCATGGATGCCGCTGATCCCGGCGATGTACGCCAATCTCAAGCGGCCGCCGCGCAGCGTCACCGAGTGGCTCGCCGATGCGGTGCGGGCCGCGGCCATCGTGATCGTGATCGTCTCGCTGTTCGTCCTGCCGTTCACCGACTTCGCCGTGCTGTCGATGTCGTTGCCGGCCGTGATGCTCTCGCGCATGATCGGGCTACGCTCTGGTCTGGACCTCGTCACCTGCGTCACGGTGTTCGTCGCCGCGGGCAGCAACGTGCTGGACCTGTACCGCGCATGGACCGGGTGGGACCTCGTCGTGCACCTCGCGTGCACGGGAGTGCTCGCCGCGGTCGCCCTGGTGCTCCTCGACGACACGGGCGTGATCGCACCGACCGGCCGCCGCCGCACCCCGATCGTGGTCGCCACGATCGCCGGGCTCGCGCTCAGCGCCGTCTGGGAGATGGTGGAGTGGTTCGGGTACCGCTTCATCACCGACGCGATCTTCGTCACGTACGACGACACCATCGGCGACATGATCGCGGGCGGCGCGGGCGCGCTGATCGCCGGGGTGCTGGCATCCCGGTGGCGGCTCACGCGAGCCGATCGCGCGGCGCTCTGACGCGCGCCCACCCCGCGCGTGTACGCGACCGCGCCGGCCCCTCGAGGGGACCGGCGCGGTGCGGGCGAGCGGGTGCGGCTCAGATCTTCCCCGCGACGTCCGTTCCGACGAGGTCGCCGTCGGGGTTCGGCTCGCTCAGCTGCTCGCCGGGAGCGGTCGAGTCCTCGAGCGGCGGAAGGGCGGCCTCCACGCGCGCGCCGATCTCGGCATCCACGTTCTTCCCGTACTGCACGGCCCGGTCGCGCACCTCGGCGCGCGTCACGCCGCCGACGCGGCAGGCGACGGTCTCGACGAGACGGTCGCGCTCCTCGGCCGACATGACCTCGCGCACGAGCGCGCCGGCCTGCCCCCGGTCGTCGTCTTCGGGGTGCAGCGTCGCCGCCGAGCGCACGAGCTCGCCGTCGCTCTGCCAGCCGCCGTCGCCCGCGCGACGCGGGTCGGCCGCGGGACCCCCGGCGGAGTGGGGCGCGTAGACCGGCACCTCGGGCGGGTTGTACTCGTAGCGCACCGCGCCCTCCTTCGAGTACGAGTGCACCTCGGAGTGCGGACGGTTGACCGGCAGCTGCTGGTAGTTCGTGCCCAGGCGGTAGCGGTGCGCGTCGGCGTAGCCTGTCAATCCCCCGCAGACGGCGCCTCGGCCTCGAAACCATGGCCCCACACGAACGAAAGGGACAGGACATGTCGAAGGATCTGTCGAAGGGCGACCGCGTCAGCTGGGACACCCCGCAGGGCAAGACCCAGGGCGAGGTCGTGGAGAAGAAGACGAAGGACTTCCAGCACGACGGCCAGAAGTTCACGGCATCCGATGACGACCCCGCCTACATCGTCACGTCGGAGAAGTCGGGCTCGACCGCCGCGCACAAGGGCTCGTCCCTGAACAAGCTGAAGAGCTGAACGCACGGACGCCCCGACGGGCTCGGCGATCACGGAGGTCGTCGAGCCCGTCGAACGGACCTGCACCCACAGCCCCCTCGAATCCGGGTCGCTGAGCCCGCTGAAGCGACCGCACCCCGCGCGGCCCCGGTGCGAAACCCTCGCGCCCAGGTCCTTGAGCCTGTCGAAGGGACCGGAACCTACGCGACGCCCGGTGGCTTCGACAGGTTCCGCCACCTTCGTCCGCGCTACTCTCTCGCGTCGCGACGCTTGCGCATCTGGGCCAGCGCCAGACCCAGCCGGTGGTTGCCCGTCAGCACGTCCTCGTGCCGCTCGAGGAACGCCCAGTACGCGTCCGTGAACGCCGAGTCCTTGGCATCCTGAGCCGACGGCCACCACCCGCCCATCTTCTGCAGGTAGGCCCCGCCCGAGACGTACGGCTTGGTCGCGACGAACCCGCCGTCGGCGAACTGGCTCATGCCCATCACATTGGGCACCATGACCCAGTCGTATGCGTCGACGAACAGCGCGAGGAACCAGGCGTTCACCTGCCGCGGGGCATAGCCCTGCAGCAAGAACCAGTTGCCCAGCACCATCAGCCGCTCGATGTGGTGCGCGTAGCCCCAGCGGTGCACCCGCTCGAGCACCGTGCACACCGGGATCGGCAGGTCGCTCGGCATCCGCTGGCCCGAGTACCAGTACTTCTGGATGCGCTGTTCGAGGTGCAGCGCGTTCACGTGCTCCAGCCTCGGGTGCGCGCGGTACATGCCGCGCATGTATTCGCGCCACCCGATCACCTGGCGGATGAACCCCTCGACGGATGCCAGCGGCGCGTCGGTGCGGGTGGCGGCGGCGACCACTTCCTCGACGGTGAGGAGCCCGATGTTCAGCATCGGCGAGATGATGGCGTGGAAGAGGAACGGCTCGTCGGCCTTCATGGCGTCCTCGTACCGACCGAAGTCGTGCAGACGCTCGGCGACGAAGACGTCGAGCCAGTCGCGCGAGTCCTCGGGCGTGACCGGGAGCCAGAACTCCCCTGCCGTCCCGGGATGCCCGGGGAAGCGCTCGTCGACCTCCGCGATGACCGCGCGCGTGATCTCATCGTGCTCGAGCGTCGGCAGGGGCGGGATGTCGACGCCCTTCTTCGGCAGCGCCTTGCGGTTGTCGGCGTCGAAGTTCCAGCGGCGCCCCGCGGGCCTGCCCCCGTCCATCAGGATGCCGGTCCGCCGCCGCTGCCAGTGGTAGAAGTCCTCCATGAGGGGCGTGGGGTGTTCCGCGAACCAGGCGTCGATGTCCTCCTCGGGCGTGAGGAAGAGACCGTCGGAGAGGATGTCGGTGTCGACGTCGTGCGCGGCGCAGATCGCCGAGATCCTCTCGTCGACGGGCCGGTTGGGATCGCTCATCCAGACGAGCTCGGTGACGCGATGCTTCTCGAGCAGGCGTTCGAGCCCCGCCTTGAAGGTGAGATCGTCGTCGAGGGTGACGCGCCGGACGGTCCGGCCCTCGGACTCCAGGCGCGCGGCCGTGTGCCGCATGGCCGACACGAGCAGCACGATCTTGTGCCGGTGGTACGGCAGTTTCGCGAAGCGCGGCGCCGACTCGATGAAGAAGAACTCCTCCACGTCGTCGTCGTCGTAGGCCGGGTGCTCCTCGAACTGCTGGGTCGCCAGGATCAGCGCGGCCTTCATGCCGGCACCCCCGCCCGCTCCCGCGCGGCCGACGCCGCGTTCACGCGTGACGCCTCTGCGCCGCGGCCTTCGACCGGCATCCCCGCGAGCAGTAGAGCACCTGGTCCCACTGGTCGCGTCCGCTCCAGCGCTTCCGATCGGTGAACGGGCGGCCGCAATAAGCGCACGGCTTGGATCGCACCTCGGGTCGTGACATGCCGTCATGGTCGCAAAGCGGCCGAACCGGTCGCGGGGGCTTGCGCTCGCACGCCGATCCGCTTCGCGCAAGGCCCGTGCGCGAGGAGCGGCCGAGTGGTCGGGTGCCGGGATGGACACCTTCGCAGAACGCACCCCCGATACCGCCGACGAGCCCGACGAGCTCGAGACCGCCGACGCGCCGTCGGTCCCCACCACCGACGACGACGACGCCCCCGTCGACAACCCCTCGGGCGGCTGAGACCGCGTCGAGCACGCCCCCGCGCGCATCGGGGCATCCGTCCCTGCGCGCGCGGGGGCGCGCATCGGGGCATCCGTCCCTGCGCGCGCGGGGGCGACGGCGGGGCGGGGCGGCAGCCGAGGCGCCGACCCGCCCGTCGTCAGTCGGTCAGGTCGAAGGTCTCCTTCTCCCCGCCGCGCGGACGGTCGCCCGTGACCTTCGAGGTGACCAGCGCGATCGCCGTCGCGATGCGCCCGCCGGCGCTGCCCCAGTACTCCCCCGTCAGGGCGGAGACCTTCAGCAACGTCACCCCGGGCGACTCGGGTCCGTCCGGGAACCACGCCTCGACGCTCGTCGACCACAGCTCCTTCAGCTTCGCGAGGTCGTCGACCACCTCGGCCTCGCCCGCGAGCGACAGCCACGTGCCGTCACTGCTGAACGACAGGCCGACCTTCGGGTCGCGGCGCACGTGCTCGACCGCCGATGCGTGGGTTCCCACGATGAACCACAGGTCGCCGTCGGACTCGGTCTCCTGCACCGTGAGCGGGTGGGCGTGCAGATCGCCGCCCTCGGCGCGCGTGGTGACCATCGCGAAGCGGAACTTCTTCAGCAGCTCGTTGAGCTTGTCCAGCTCGGAAACAGTGGATGACATGACTCTCCCTCGGTCGTGGAGATCTCAGCCCACCGCCTCGCCCCGCTCCGCGCTACGTGTTGACGGAGGGCGCACCGTCTGCTCTCGGTGGAGCGAGGCGGTCGAGTTCGACCAGAGCCTCCCGCGCCCGCGACATCCGCGCCGGCACCTCGTCGTCCCACCACCGCGGTCCCCGCTCGCCCAGGCCACCCTTGGCCAGGCCGACGCGACGGCGGGCGCCGGCCACGGCGTCGTCGTCCCCGTCGCGCTTCCCGACGCGGACCGCGGCACGCGCCCGGCCGAGGTGCGAGCGCAGGGCCGCCGCGATCTCGTCGGGCAGCGCGGGGTCGGTACGCCGCCAGCGCCTGCCGTCGATGACGAGCCAGCGCTCGTCGTCCGAGGCTGAGGAGGAGAGGGATGCCATCCCCCCAGTGCAGCGCACCTGATCCGCCCTCGAAAGTTCCCCGGCGACGGTCAGACATCCGTGCTACCGTGAAGGTATTCGTTCTGGGACTTGCTTCATCGACGCCCGCCTCATCGCTGAGATGCCGGGCGCACGGCGCCGAGCCGTTTCCGACAGCATTCCCTCCCTCAATCATCGCGTGCCTCGCTCGACGGCTTCGGTCCTCGCGTCGCACTCGCGGAAAGTTCTCGTGTCTCTGCTTCACCCCTCGCCACTGTCGTGGCGCCAGGCCGATCTCGACGTGTACGTCGCGACGGCCGGATCCGACTACGCCGGTTTCGTCGGCGCGGCCACCTCGGGCTACGAAGCCCAGGGCCCGCTCGGCGAGAACCTCGGCGTCCATGCGTCCGTCGATGCGGCTCAGGCCGCGGTCGACGGGCACCGCGTCCGTGTCACCGACTCGGTGCCGCGGCGTCCCCGTCCGCTCCGCACGCGTCGGAGCGGCACCCACGGTCGCATCTGCGGCCCAACATGAATAAAGGAAGAACACGATGGCCACTGGCACCGTGAAATGGTTCAACTCCGAAAAGGGCTACGGCTTCATCGCTCCCGATGACGGCTCGGCCGACCTGTTCGCGCACTTCAGCGCGATCCAGGGCAACGGCTTCAAGGAGCTCACCGAGGCCCAGAAGGTCGAGTTCGACGCTGAGCAGGGCCCCAAGGGCATGCAGGCGGCGAACATCCGCCCCCTCTGAGCTTCGCTCTCCTGCGCGGAAGCCGGGCGCGTCGCCATTGCGACGCCCCGGCTTTCGCCGTTTCCGGACGGTGGCAAGAGAGCTGCACCGCCGGAAGCCGGAACAGTGCGCGCCCGCCCGCGACCCGCGGATGTTTCCGTTTCCCGTGAGGCTCCTGCACATGTGGATGTATTCCTGGGCCTTTATACGGCGACCCGTAATGTGAAGTTCGGGCCGCTCAGCCGCGCCGGCCCGGTAATCGCAGAACGCACACCCGAGGAGCAGCAGATCGCTACCCCCGTCGCCGAGTCCCGCCTCGGCCCCGTACGTCAGACCTATTCCGGTACCAAGGACTTCCCCCCGATCACCAAGGCCTACACGGAGCTGTCGCAGGTCGTCCGAGAAAGCGGACTCCTCGTCCGCACGCCCCGGTTCTACGCGGGTGTCGCCGCCGCGATCGTGCTCGGGTTCGCCGGATGCATCACCGGCTTCATCCTGCTGGGCGACAGCTGGTTCCAGCTCATCATCGCCGCCGTCCTCGGCATCCTGTTCACGCAAGTCGCGTTCCTGGCACATGAGGCCGCGCATCGCCAGATCTTCGCCTCCGGCCCCGCCAACGACCGCCTCGGCCTGTTCATCGGCAACGGCATCGTCGGCATGAGTCGCTCGTGGTGGGCATCGAAGCACACCCGCCACCACGCCAACCCGAACCGCGTCGGCAAAGACCCCGACATCGAGATCGACACGATCTCGTTCCTCGACGTCGACGCCGCCAAGGCGCGCGGCGTCCAGCGTTGGATCACCCAGCGCCAGGGCTACCTCTTCTTCCCCCTCCTGGCCTTCGAGGGCATCAACCTCTACGTCCTCGCGCTGCGCCATCTGCTCTCGCGCGGCGAGAACAAGGACCGCTGGAAGGAGCTCGCCCTCCTCGCGGTGCGCCACACGCTCTTCATCGCCCCGATCTTCGTCTTCCTCCCGGTCGGGCTGGCCTTCGCCTTCTTCGGCGTCTCGGTCGCGGTCTTCGGCATTTACATGGGCGCCTCCTTCGCGCCCAACCACAAGGGGATGCCGGTCATCGAGCCGGGTGCGAAGCTCGACTTCTTCAGCAAGCAGGTACGCACCTCGCGCAACGTCTCGGGCGGCTGGTGGGCCACCTGGCTCATGGGCGGGCTGAATTACCAGATCGAGCACCACCTGTTCCCGAACATGCCGCGCCCGCACCTCAGCCGTGCCCGCGTCATCGTGCGTGAACACTGCGCGACGCTCGACGTGCCCTACGTCGAGACGACGCTGTTCCAGTCGTACGGCATCGTCATCCGCTACCTGAATCGCGTGGGCCTGGCCGCCCGCGATCCGTTCGAGTGCCCGATGACCTCGGCGGCGCGCCACCTCAACGCCGAGTGATCCCGCCCCGCACGACGGCGCCGCCCCCTCCCGGGTGCGGCGCCGTCGTCGTCCGTGCGGTGACGGGGTCGACCGTCGTCGGGGAGGACGGAGCCGCGAGCTCCGGCCCCGATACCCGACCGTCGACACGCGCCGTCACCCGCGCGCATCCGCGTGAGGCGGCGGGCACTCACCGCCGTCCGTGGTCGCACGCTCGATGTGCCACCTCTCGTTCGCGTAGGTCTGGCAGAGCCCCCACGCGCGTCCGTGCTCCATGATCCACAGCTGCGCCTCCAACGATCCGATGTCGACGGCGTGGCCGGTCACGTGGCTGGACTGCTCGGGCGTGGCGACGAACTCCCGCGCCAGCTCTTCACTGCCATATGTGCGGATCGCCTCCTGCATCAGCCACCGCTGGTAGTCCGCGCTCCGCCATCCGCTGGTGATGTCGAACGAGACCCCGTCGACACCGGCCGCCTCCTCCGCGGCGCGCAAAGCCTCGAGCAGGTCGACATCGAGGCGGGCCAACGCGGGGTGGTCTTCGTCGCGCAGCGTGAGCGGCTCGGCATCCGGGATCGTGCCGTCGGCCTCGGTCGGAGAGAACGGTCCCGCCGCGACGACGCCCGCGACGAACGTCGACGCCGTCATCGACGACAGGAGGGTGATGGCGCCGGTGAGCACCGCGATCGCTCCGCTCGCGGCGACCAGGAGCGTGAGGAGGCGACGACGAACGGGAGGGAGGGAGCGAGTCGGGCGCATGCAGCAAGTCGACCCCGCCGGCCGTTGCCGGGGCGTATGGCGGCGGGCATACGGGGACGATAGACCCGCCCGGGCCGACCCGTGTCAGTCGCGCGAGATCTCGTGCAGGACGACGTCGCGCACTCCGCCGTCCGACAGCGTGGCCGTCATGAGCGTGCACGCCGGCTGGCGCCGTCGATCGGTCGGCGATCCGGGGTTGAGCAGACGCAGGCCGGCGGGCGTCTCGGAGTCCCACGGGATGTGGCTGTGCCCGAACACCAGGACGTCCGCCTCGGGGAAGGCGGCATCCATCCGATTCTCGCGGCCCGTGGCGGGGCCCGTCTCGTGCACGACCGCCAGGCGCACCCCGTCGATCTCAGCCCGGGCCACCTCGGGCAGACGCGCACGCAGGTCGTCCCCGTCGTTGTTGCCCCAGACCCCCAGCACAGGGCCGATCGCCGACAACTCGTCGAGCACGCTCTCCTGGACCCAGTCCCCCGCGTGCACGATCAGGTCGACCCCGGATGCCGCCCGCCGCACCGCCGCGGGCAGGGACCGGGCCCTCTTCGGCACGTGCGTGTCGGCCAGGAGCAGGAGGCGCGTCGGCATGGGTCCACGCTACTCACGCATACGCCGGCGATACACGCGCCCGCCTACGATGTCGGGATGCGCGTGCTGATCGTCGAGGACGAGCCCTTCCTCGCCGAGGCGATCCGCGACGGCCTGCGGCTCGAGGCGATCGCGGCCGACATCGCCGGCGACGGCGACTCGGCTCTCGACCTGCTCGGCCACACCGCCTACGACGTCGTCGTCCTCGACCGCGACATCCCCGGCCCGAACGGTGACGACATCGCGCGCGACCTGGCCGCCCGTCCGACCGCTCCACGCGTGCTGATGCTCACCGCCGCGGACCGCCTCGACGACAAGGCGGCGGGTTTCGAGAGCGGCGCCGACGACTACCTGACGAAACCCTTCATCCTGCGTGAGCTGGTCCTGCGTCTGCGCGCGCTCGCCCGCCGCCCGGCGGCATCCGCCCCACCCGTCCTCGAGGGCGACGGCATCCGTCTCGATCCCTTCCGGCGCGAGGTCTACCGCGACGGGCGATACGTCTCGCTCACGCGGAAGCAGTTCGCGGTGCTCGAGGTCCTGATGGCGGCGGCAGGCGGTGTCGTCAGCGCCGAGACGCTGCTGGAGCGCGCGTGGGACGAGAACGCCGATCCGTTCACGAATGCCGTGCGCATCACCATCTCCACGCTGAGGAAGCGCCTCGGCGAGCCCTGGCTCATCCAGACGGTGCCGGGCGTGGGGTACCGCATGGGTCCCCTCGATGCGTGAGCGGGCTCCCGGCCTCTCGGTGCGCCTCAAGCTCACCCTGAGCTACGCCGCGTTCGTCGTCATCGTCGGGATCGCCGTCTTCACGCTCGGATTCCTCGTGCTGCGGTTCCTCCCCGACGGCAATCTCTCCTCCGACAGCGGCGCGTTCACGCCCGCCCGCGGAGACCTCGCCGAGGCGTTCATCCGCTACGCCTGGTACACGGTCGCGGGCCTCGCGGTCGTCGGCCTCGGCGGCGGGTGGGTGGTGTCGGGTCTCATGCTGCGACCGCTCACCCGCATCACCGACACCGCCCGCGCCGTGCAGGGCGGCGACCTGCGGCGCCGCGTCGACCTGCCCGGCCGTCGCGACGAGCTCACCGATCTGGCCGACACCTTCGACGCGATGCTCGCCCGTGTCGGCGAGACCTTCGAGGAGCAGAAGCGGTTCGCCGCGAACGCGTCGCACGAGCTCCGCACCCCGCACGCGACGATGCGCACCCTGCTGGAGGTGGCGCGCGCCGACCCGTCCGGCATCGACCTCGGCACGCTCCTCGACCGGCTCGACACCACCAACGAGCGCGCCATCCGTCTCACCGAGGCGCTGCTCACGCTCTCGGGGGCGGGTCGGACGACGCCTCAGCCCCACGGCCCCGTCGACGTCGGCTCGCTCGTGCGGGAAGCGGTCGCCGAGGCGCGGTCCGAGGCCGAGCGCGCCGGTGTCGAGTTGACGGTCACGACCGCTCCCGGGGTGACGGCCCCGGGCGACGAGACGCTCCTCGCCCCGGCGGCGGCGAACCTCGTACGCAACGCCGTCGTTCACAACATCGCGGGCGGGTGGGTACGCGTGAGCGTGCACGACGACGGTGAACAGGTGCTCCTCGACGTCGTCAACACCGGTGCCCCGCTCACGAACGCCCTCGTCTCCACGCTCCCCGAGCCGTTCGTGCGGGGAGCCGGGCGCACGCGCGGGCGCGCCGACGGCACCGGACTCGGTCTCGCGATCGTGGCGTCCGTCGCGCGCGTGCACGACGGCGTGCTCGAACTCTGGCCCCGAGACGGCGGGGGCCTCCACGCGCGGCTCCGCCTGCCACGCTGACGACGGACGTGTGACAGGTCGCCGTCACCGGCGCGCGAGCAGCCTCGCGACGACGACGACCACCGTCCCGATCAGCGCCCCCGCGGTGTTCGCCACCACGTCGCCCGAATCGGGGACGCGCCCGGGGATGACGGTCTGTGCGATCTCGACCGTGGCCGACACCGCCGCCCCCATCAGCACGGATGCCGGGGCCCACCGCAGCGGCAGCAGGAGCGCCACCGCCGCCCCGAGAGGGATGAAGAACCCGATGTTCAGCGCCACGTCGGTGCCCCCGCCGAACAGCACGTCGGTCCACGGCGACGGAAGGCGATCGAGCACGCCGAGCGCGAGGGCGCGCGCGGGCCCGGCGATCGCGCGGGGCGCGAGCGTCAGCGCCGCGATCACGGCGAGGATGCCGGTGGCGCTCAGCACGCGGGCGGGGGTGAGCAGCGGTGCGGAACGTTCGGTCATCGGAACCTCCGGGTCGAGGGAGCCCCAGCACACCGCAGACCGTGTTGCCCCGACGTCTGCGGAAGTCGATACGTCGTCGAAACGCGCCGGCGAGAGCGAGAATGGAGGCGTGTCAACGCCCCGCCGCTCCCCCGCCGCTCTCGCCCTCATCGCGGACGCCGTCCTCGTGATCGTCTTCGCGGCCATCGGGCGGGCGACCCACGACGGCGATGTGCTCGGATCGTTCGGTTCGGGGCTCGCGACGACGGCCTGGCCCTTCCTCGTCGCCCTGCTCATCGGGTGGCTGGTGTCCCGGGCGTGGCGCCGCCCTCTCGCGGTCGTCCGCACGGGCCTGCCCGTCTGGGCCGTCACGGTGGTCCTCGGCATGGTGTTGCGCGCCGTGAGCGGTCAAGGCGTCGCGGTGGCGTTCGTCATCGTCGCGGCGATCACCCTGGCGCTGTTCCTGCTCGGATGGCGCGGCATCGCCCGCCTCGTCGGACGCGGGCGGCGGTCCGCCGCGCGAAGGGGCTGAGTTCACCCGGCTGCGCCGCCCCGCCTGACACCGGATGCCACGCCCGTCCGGGGCGCGGAGTCAGGCCTCGTCGGCCAGCGTGACGTCCACCTGGATCTCCGTCGCCAAACGCTCGAGCTCGCTCACGAGGTCGTCGACAGCGACGTCCGCGGCGAGCGTCGCCGTGATCGATGCCTCGAACAGACGCCCGCCCGCCATCGCGGCATCCGTGGTCTGCGTCGACATGCGCTCGATGCTCGCGCCGTGGGCGCTCAGGGCCGACGACAGCTCGCGCACGATGCCCGGGCGGTCGTTGCCGACCACGTCGAACGTCACCGCGCGGACCGCGGGCCCGGTGTCGAGGGCGGCCCCGGCGTGCACGGTCACGGCGAGCGTGCCGGCCAAGCCCTCGAGGGCGCTGCGCAGCGCGTCGGCGCGATCGGCGGCGATCGAGACCTCGACGATGCCGGCGAAGGCGCCCGCCAGCTCGGCGAGTTCGCTGTTCTCCCAGTTGCCGCCGTGGGCGTCGACGATGTCGGCGACGGACGACACCAGGCCCGCGCGGTCGTCTCCGACGATGGTGAGCACGAGGGTGGTCATGGCGACAGCGTAGCGAGCGGCCCGCTGCTACCGTGGAAGCTCGAGTCTTCCGGGGGGTGAGCGTGTGATCGCATCGATGATCGCCCTGCTCAACCTGGTGCTCGTCTCGGCCGAGCTGGCCCTGACCCCCGGTGGGGGTGCACCGCTGCTCGCGGTCGTCCTGGCCGCCGCGGTCGTCGTCACGGCCGTGATCGTGCTGGTCGTCCTCCCGGCGCTCCTGGCCGCCCTTGCTCTACCGAGCCCGCGCCCCGTCGATCCGTCGGCGCCGCTCGCGCAGAGCGATCCGGATGCCGCCGGGCACCCGCGCCCGCGCGCCCCGGGCCGCGTCCTGCGCGTCGCCTGACCCGAGCATCCCCGCCGCCCCGCGGCATCCACGGCGTCTCACCGGGTCCGGTGATGCCGGTCGCCCGCCTGTCCGCCGTCCCCGGTGGCAGCGCCCCGCGACCGATGCCGACGTGATCGCCTCATCGATTGGACGCCCCGTGGACCTCTTCGCCCTCCCTCCCCTCGCTCTCCTGCTCGAGATGACCACCCGGGCTCTGCTCGGCCTCACCGCGGTCTTCGACCCCCTCGTCGGCGGCGCGGCAGCCACCCTCGCGATCGTCGCCGTAACGGTCGCCGTCCGCCTGCTCCTCCTTCCCGTCGGTGTCTCGCAGGCCCGCGCCGAGCAGACCCGCGCGCGCCTCGCGCCACGGCTGCGCGCCCTGCAGGAGCGGTGGAGGACGAACCCGGAACGCCTGCAGCGCGAGACGATGCAGCTGTACCGCGACGAGGGCGCCTCTCCCCTCGCCGGATGCCTGCCCGTGCTCGCCCAGGCGCCCGTGGTGGGGCTGCTGTACGCGGTGTTCCTGCACCCGACCGTCGGCGGGCAGCCCAACGCGCTCCTCGCGCACGACCTCTGGGGCGCGCCCCTGGGGCGGAGCCTGGTCTCCGTGATCACGACGGGAACACCGGATGCCACGGCCCTCGTCGTCCCGGGTCTCGTCATCGCCGTGATCGCCGGCGCGGCGGAGCTGACACGTCGACTGCTCCGCCCTCCCCACGACCCCGCGGCTCCCGCCTGGATGGGCACGATCACGGGCGCGCTGCATTTCAGCACCGCGGTCGTCGCGATGTTCGTGCCTCTGGCCGCGGGTGTGTACCTCGCGGTGACCACCGTGTGGACGCTCGTGCAGCGCCTTCTGCTGCGACGGCGTTACCCGCTGCCCGTGTGAGCGGGCGCCGGTCGAGGGGGTGGGGCGCCGGCCGCGTGACCTAGGTACGCGAACACCCCGCGTCGGGCCACTCCGGATCGGCGCGGCGCCGTCAGGCGGACGCGGCGGCGTCCCACCGCGGCGTCGACGACGCGTTGATCGCGGCCATCGCCAGCACGAGCATCGCCGCCCCCGCCGGAAAGAGCATCGCCGTGGCCACGCCGTCGTTCTCGGCGACGGCGCCGGTGACGGCCGACGACAGAGCCTGCGCGAGGGTGAGCGCTGAGGCCATCAGGGTCATCGTCGAGGCGGTGCGTCCACGCGGGGCACGGTGACCGGCGAGGCTGAACAACGTCACGAGCGAGGGTCCGACGCCTATTCCCATGAGGCATAGCACGATCGTCACCGTCACCACCGATCCGCCGACCGTGTACGCCCCGGCCGAGGCCGTGAGGACAGCCGCGAACAGCACCAGCCGCCAGCGCAGCGCGAAGCGCGCGGGCAGGGCCGCGACGGCGAGTGCGAGCACCGCTGAGCCCACCCCCATCACGCCGTAGAGCAGGGCCCCCGCCTCGGGTGCGCCCTGCGCCTCCATGAACGCGGTGAGCGAGGTCAGGGTCGACCCGAAGAACAGACCGACGCCGAACACCGCCGCGACCACCACGAGCATCCGCGGATGCAGCAGCTCGCGGAACGGCGCCATCTCGGCGCGCTCCTCCCGAGCGGGCACGGCGCGCCCGGTCGGGTGCAGCGCGAAGGCGGTGACGAAGACGAAGCTCAGCACGGCGGCACCGACGATGGGCGCCCACGGGTCGACGAGCGCGGCGAGGATGCCGACGACGAAGGGCCCGATGACGAACGCCGTCTCGTCCGCGGCCGACTCGTAGGCCATCGCGCGCGAGAAGGTGCGCTCGCGCCGCGCGGGGTGCACCCGGTCGCCGATGAGGGCCATCACGCGGCTCCGCGACATCGCGGCGGTCTGCGGACCGGTGAGTCCGATCGCCGTCGCGGCCATCAGCAGCAACGCCTCACCGGGCGCTGCGGCCACCACGAGCGGGAACAGGGCGAGCAGGATGCCGTTGGCCAGCCCCACCGGGACGAGCACGCGCCGCTGACCGTACCGATCGGCGAGATCGCCCAGGACCGGCCCGGCCACGACCACGCCGAGACCGACGGCGGCGGACGTGAACCCGCCGAGCGCCACGGAGCCGCGCAGCGCCACGACGAGGGCCAGGACCCCGACGGTCATCATCGCGAACGGCAGCCGGGCGACGAACGCGACCGGGAAGAACCAGAAACCGGTGTGATGAATCAGCGGGCGGTCGACGACGGGGGCGGGGTGGTGCATGAGGATCTCCGGGGCGTGGGGCAGTGCCGCCTTGCCGGTCCGGTAGGTAGATGCACGAGGTGCGGCGGGCGAACCCGCGCGACCAGTCTACCGCGAGGCCTCGAGCGGGGCCTGGTCAGCTCACGATGCTCGCGATGGCGGCGATGACCGACGCGAGGGCGAGCACGAGGGCGATCGCGATCAGCACGGTGTGCACGATGAGGAACGCCGTCGGCTTGCCCGCGGCATCCCGCGCCCGGGGGTCCTTCGCGATGCGGGGGTAGAAGCGCGGCCACACGACCGCGTTGAAGACGGCGTTGGCGAACAGCAGCACGATGAGGACGGGTTCCACTCTTCGAGCCTAGGCGCCTCCGTCCGGGGTCGTGCCGCCGGCCTGTCGCGCGCAGTCGATGCACAGGCGCGCGAACGGCCGCGCCTCCAGGCGAGCGTCGGCGATGGGCCGGCCGCACCGCTCGCAGACGCCGAAGGTGCCGGATGCCACGCGCTCGCGCGCGGCGCGGATCTCGGCGCGCTCGGCCTCGGCACCGCGGCGCAGCGCATCGACCTGGGCCCACTCGCCCGACAGCGTCGACCCCTCCGGGTCGTGCTCGTCGTCAGCGGTCGCGTCGGCGCGGTCGTGGCGGAGGCTCTCATCGTCGTGGATGAGGCGCGCGAGACGATGGGCGGTCTCGCGCTCGCGGTCCTCCAGCATCCGCCGGGCGGTGTCGGCATCCATGTCCCCGACGCTAGCCCCCTCCGACGACATCGGCGCTGCGGCAGGATCGCGTCATGAGCGAAATCCGACGCCACTGGACGCCGACCGCGGTCGCGTTCCTCGTCCTGTCACTGGCGGGCCTGGTCGGCACGTGGACCTTCAACGCCTTCGCCATCGTGCAGATGCGCGACTTCATCGGCGATCTCCTCACGAGCGGCCCCGCGGTGTCGTCCCTCACGGTCGACCTGCTCGTCGTGGCGATCGCCGGAAGCGTCTTCCTCATCGTCGAGGGGCGGCGGCTCGGCATGCGCTTCGCGTGGCTGTACATCGTGCTCTCCGGCGTGACAGCGTTCGCCTTCACCTTCCCCCTCTTCCTGGCGATGCGCGAGCGCCGCCTGACCGCCCTCGGAAACGCGTGAATCGCCAGAAATCGTCGCCCGCCGAGGTGCTCAAGCGACAAATGCTGGCCACTCACGCGGGTGCATCAGACCGCGAGCCCCTCGCGCAGGCCCTCGACCAGCGGCGTTGTCGGACGCCCGAGGAGCGCCGACAGCGTGCCGTCGGTCTGCGACAGCGCGCCGCGCGCGATCGCGTCGTCGGTTCCGGCGATGAACGCCGCCGTCCCGGCATCCAGGCCCGCGGCCTTCAGCCCGTCTTCCAGCTGCGCGAGGGTCACCGACGTGTAAATCACCGGACGACCGAGCACCTCGCTCGCCGCCGCGGCGAGGTCGTCGTAGGTCCAGGCCACGTCGCCGCCGACCTCGAGGGTGCGGCCCGCGAGCTCGTCAGTGGTCAGGGCGAGCGCCGCCGCCTCGGCGTAGTCGCGTCGACTGGCGCTCGCGACGCGTGCGTCGCCGACGGCCGCCACGATCTCCCCGGTCTGCGCGGCCCGGGCCACGGCATCCAGGTAGTTCTCCGTGTACCAGTTGTGACGCAGCACGGTGGCCGACAGGCCCGAGGCGGCGATGGCCTCCTCGGTGGCCTTGTGGTCGGCGCCGAGCGCGTAGTCGATCTCGTCGACGCGCGGGGCGCTGGTGTAGACGAGTCGCTCCACACCCGCCGCCCGCGCGGCCTCGATGACGTTGCGGTGTCCGGCGACGCGGTCGGCGTCGGTGCCCGAGATCAGCAGCACCCGCTCGACGCCCTCCAGGGCCGGAGCGAGCGTGTCGGGCCGCGAGTAGTCGAGTTCGACGACGCCGACGCCGCGCGCCGCGAGGTCGTCGACCTTCGAGGGGGTGCGGACGCCGGCGACGATGTCGGATGCCGCGACGCCGCGTTCGAGCAGGGCGTCGACGACGAGGCGGCCGAGGTGTCCGGAGGCGGCGGTGACGAGGAGGGTCATGGGGAGGTCCTTTCGATCGGTACGCGGGGTGAAACCGCGCGGGAGCACCCGCATTCCGGAATGCCGGTACCCACTTTCTGGTTAGGTACTCACATGAGCGTCAGTCTTGCGGATCTCCGCGGCCGCAACCCCGAGATCTTCACCGACGGGTGTCCCACCCGCACCGTGCTCGACCACGTGATGGGCAAGTGGGGCGTCCTCGTGCTGCTGGCCCTGTCCGACGGCACGCAGCGATGGGGCGTCCTGCGCCGCAACGTCTCCGGCATCAGCGAGAAGATGCTCGCCAGCACGCTGAAGACGCTCGAAGGCGACGGCCTCGTCCAGCGCACCGCCTACCCCGAGGTCCCGCCCCGCGTCGAGTACGCGCTCACGCCGCGCGGCCGCGACCTCATGACGCGGGTGATCCCGCTCATGGAATGGGTCGCCGACAACGCCGACGACATCGTCGCGCGGACGGAGTGACCGTGCGCATCCCCGCCCTCCGCACGATGCGCGACAGCGTGAACGTCCGCGCCCCGCGCCGCGTCCCCCTGCTGCAGGTGGTCAAGTCCGCGATCGCCATCGTCGCCGCCTGGCTCCTCGCGGGATGGCTCGTCCAGGGCCCTCCCCCGATCTTCGCCGCGATCGCGGCCCTCCTCGTGGTGCAACCGAGCATCAACCAGTCGTTCACCCGCGCCGTGGAACGCAGCGTCGGGGTGATCGTCGGTGTCCTCATCGCCGCCGTCCTCGGCCTCATCTTCGGGTCGCAGCCCTGGGTCGCGCTGCTGTCGGCCGGGGTGGCGCTGGCGGTCGCGTGGGCCGCGCGCATCTCGCCGGGCGCCACGAATCAGATCGCCATCAGCGCCCTGCTGGTCCTCGCCCTCGGCACCGCGACCCCCAACTACGCCCTGGATCGCGTGCTCGAGACGCTCATCGGCGCCGCGATCGGCATCGTCGTCAACGCGGTCCTCGTCCCGCCCGTGCTCGTGCCCGCCGCCCGTGAGAAGGTCGACGTCCTCGGTCGCGAGCTGGCGGCCGCCCTCGAGCGCCTCGCCGACGCCCTCGAGACGCCGCAGACCGCGGCATCCCTCGAGGGACTCCTCCTCGAGGCGCGCCTGTTGCGCCCGGTCCGGGATGCCGCGGCCGATGCGATCCGCGACGGCGCCGACTCGCTCGCGCTGAACCCGCGCAGCAACCGCCACCGCGCCGACCTCGCCCAGATGGGTGCCCTCCTCGACCGCTTCACCCCGGTGGTGACGCAGACGGTGGGGATGACCCGCGCCGTCTACGACGGCTACGAGAGCTCGATCGTCGACGAGCCGGCCGTCCGCGCCATCGCCGAGCAGTTGCACCGGGCCGCCCACGACGTCCGCCTCGCCTTCGCCCTCGACACGGGCCCCGAGCGGGTGGCCGACGTCGAGCCCGCACTCACGCGCCCCCTGCAGATCCAGACACCCTCCACGCTGCACTGGGTTCTCACGGGGTCGCTCCTGATGGACCTGCACCGCGTGCACGAGACGCTGCGCGGGAGCGAGGACTGACCCGAACGGCATCCGCGTCCTCCGCGCAAGCCCCCTGGGGATCGGGGCCGGCGCGACCCCGCCGCCGTCCGGCGCTGGTTGACTGGGGCCATGGGTACCGCGATGTTCCCCCTCGGGGCCGTCCTCTTCCCGCACACGCCCCTCGCGCTGCGGATCTTCGAGGAGCGCTATCTCGTCATGCTGGGGCGCCTGCTCGATGAGACCGATCCCGCTTTCGGCGTCGTGCTCATCGAACGCGGCTCCGAGACCGGCGGGGGCGACCAGCGGTTCGCGCTCGGCACGATGGCCCAGCTCAGCCACGTCGTGCCCCAGGCCGGGCAGATGCAGATCGTGGCGCGCGGAACGGAGCGCTTCGAGATCGTCGAGTGGCTCGACGACGCGCCCTACCCCCGCGCCGACGTTCGTGCTCTGCCCGACCTGGAATGGAACGACGCGCTGACGCCGCTGCTCGAAGAGGCCGAGCGGATCGTGCGCCGCGTGCTCGGACGCGCCCGGCAGTACGGCGGCACGCGGTGGGACCCCGAGGTCGAGCTGTCGGAGGAACCCCTCCCGCGCGCCTGGCAGGTCGCCGCGATCGCCCCGCTCGGCGAGCTCGACCAGATGGAGCTGCTGCGGTCCGAGACGCTCGGGGGCCTGCTCCGCGCGACGATCGACCTCACCCTCGCGGCCGAGCCGCTCCTGGGCGACCCTGTTCCTGACGGGGTGATCGTGGTCGACGAGGACGACGACGAGGTCTGACCCCTCCCTCCTGCCGCGCCGACGCGTATCCGGATGCCGCGCGCGACACGACGGAGCCCGGAACACCGCCCATGCGGCATCCCGGGCTCCGTGACCGCGGTCAGTTCAGTTCGCGCACCGTCGACGGGATGACACCATCCGCATAGAGGTCGATCGCGAGGTCCTGGAGCGCCGTGAGGGCGACGCGCTGGGTCTGCGGGCCGTACGAGATGCGGGCGACACCGAGCGCCTCGTACTCGGCGGCCGTGAGGTTGCCCGGCACGCCGATGACGCTCAGCGTGCGCTCCCCGAGCCCCTCGACCAGCCGCCGGGTGGTGTCGGCGTCCAGTTTGCCGGGGACGAACACCGAGGTGGCGCCGGCGGCGAGAAAGGCGCGGCCGCGTTCGACGGCGTCCGCGATCTTGTCGTCGAGGGGGCGGTCCGCACCCTTCAAGAACACGTCGGTGCGCGCGTTGAGGGCGAACGGGACGCCCTCCGCCTCACCCGCGGCGATGACCGCCTCGACGGCGGCCACGGCCTCGGCGAGCGGCTTCACCTGGTCCTCGACGTTGGCGCCGACGACACCCACGCCGATCGCCCGGCGCGTCGTCTCGCCCGGGTTGCCGAACCCGGCGTCCAGGTCCGCGCTGACGGGCACGTCGACGGCGGCGACGATGCGCCCGACCATGTCGAGCATGAGCTCGACGGGAATGTTCTCGCCGTCTTCATACCCGAAGGTGGCCGCGATCGAATGACCCGCGGTCGCGAGCGCCTTCGTCTCGGGCAGGGCCGCGACGGCCTGCGCCGACACGACGTCCCACACGTTGACGACGCGGAGGATCTCGGGGGCGGCGTGCAGCCCGACGAGGGTCTGCGCGCGGTCGGCGACGGCGCTCACGCGTCGCTCCCCGCGTGGTCGGCGACGATCGCCTCGGCGATGAGCGTGTCCCCCGCACCGAAGCGGATGAAGCGCCCGATGGTCGCCGGCTGCAGCAGCACGGCGGCGGCGACGGCCGCGACGTCGGCGCGCGCGACCTCCGCCTTGCCCTGCGGTGCGGTGGTGATGCGTCCCGTCGGCGGGTCGAGCGTGAGCGTGCCCGGGCCGAGGATGGTCCAGTCCAATTCGCTCGCCCGCAGGTGGTCGTCGGCCGCGAGCTTCGCGTCGGCGTACGCATAGAACGAGTCGTCGGCGTCGATCCCGTGGTCGGGCGTCGACCCGATCCACGACACCATGACGAAGCGCCGCACGCCCGCCTGTGCGGCGGCATCGATCGCGCGCTGCGCGGCGTCGCGGTCCACCGCGTACGTGCGCTCGGCGCTGCCGCCGCCCGCGCCCGCCGACCACACGATCGCATCGGCGCCCTCGAAGGCCGTCGCCATCTTGTCGATGTCGGCGTTCTCGACGTCGAGCACGAGAGGCTTCCCGCCCGCCTGCTCGATGTCGCCGGCCTGGTCGGGATTCCGGATGACGGAGGTGGCCTCGTCGCCGCGGTCGGCGAGCAGCCGCGCCAGGTGGAGGGCCACCTTCCCGTGCCCTCCGATGATCACGATGCGTTCCATGTCACTGTCCTCCTACTTTGTCGATCGACATCTTCAGGATCACGCGGTCGGCGCGATCCGGCGGCGCCTCCTGCTGAGCATTGCCGTAGCGCTTGCCGAGGAACACGTAGAACGCGCCCTCCGGGTCGGGTTCCGCCTCGATCAGGCGACCGCGCACCTCGATGTAGCGGTACGGGCGCTCGGGGTCGAAGACCATCAGGCTCATCGACGGGTTGCGCTGCAGGTTGCGGTACTTCTGTCGGGTCACGGTGTGGGTGAACAGCAGGTGCTCGCCGTCGAAGGCGAACCACATCGGGTTGACCTGCACCGTCCCGTCGGGACGGACGGTACCGAGACTTCCGTAGTGGGGGTTCTCGAGCAGGTCGCGTTGCGCGTCGGGGATCATGCGTGTCCTTTCGCCGAGGATCCGCTCTCGACCCTACGGAGCACCACCGACACGCCCACGCGGGGTTGACGCCCCGCCCTGCGGGCTCACGTCACGTCGCCGTCGACGTACACCCAGCGCCCACCCCGCCGCACGAAGCGACTCCGCTCGACCAACTCCCCGGCCCGATCGGCGTGGCGCCAGCGCGCGCGGAACGCCACCACCGCGGCATCCCCGTCCTCCACGGCGTCGTCGATGTCGAGCCCCGTCCACACGGTGCCGTCGTCGGCGTCGATGTGCTCCGGCCGGGTCCGCGGATGCCACGACCGGGCGAGGTGCGCGTGGTCACCGACGACGAACGCGGTGTAGCGCGAGCGCATGAGCCGCTCCGCGCTCGGCGCGGCCGCGCCGTCGAGGATCGGCGCGCAGCACGCCCCGAACTCCGCTCCCCCGCAGGGACACGGCGCCGACGCCTGTGGACGAGTGGATGCCGACCCGAAAGACATCCCGCCACTCTAGGTCGATCGCCTGGCGGCCCCGCGACCGCACCCCCCGCTTCCGGCTCGCCGTGCCAGGATCGGAACCGTGACCGACCGCATCATGCTCCTCGACACCGCGTCGCTGTACTTCCGCGCGTTCTACGGCGTGCCCGACAAGGTGAAGGCCCCCGATGGGTCATCGGTCAACGCGGTCCGAGGTCTTCTCGACATGATCGCCAAGCTCGTCACCACCTACGCGCCCACCCGCCTCGTCGCCTGCTGGGACGACGACTGGCGGCCCGCCTGGCGCGTCGATCTGCTCCCGAGCTACAAGGCGCACCGCGTCGTCGAGGCGATGCCCTCCGGACCCGACGTCGAAGAGGTGCCCGATCCGCTCGAGGCTCAGATCCCCCTCATCCGCGAGACGCTGGCTGCGCTCGGCATACCCGTCATCGGCGCTGCCGCGCACGAGGCCGACGACGTCATCGGCACCCTCGCCACGCGCGCCGACGCCCCCGTCGACGTCGTGACCGGCGACCGCGACCTGTTCCAGCTCATCGACGACGCCCGTGGCATCCGCATCATCTACACCGCCCGGGGCATGAGCAACCTCGAGATCGTCGACGACGCCGCCGTGATGGCGAGGTACGGCGTCCATGCCGCGCAGTACGCCGATTTCGCGGTCCTGCGCGGCGATCCCTCCGACGGCCTCCCCGGCGTCACCGGCATCGGCGAGAAGTCCGCGGCGTCGCTCCTGGCCGCGCACGGCTCCTTGGATGCCATCATCGCCGCCGTCGAGAACGGGACCGCGGGCACGCCGGCGCAGCGCACGAAGATCACCGCCGCCGCCGACTACCTGGAGGTCGCCCCCACCGTCGTCCGCGTCGCCCGCGACCTCGAGCTCGCCCCCTTCGACGACAGACTCGGGTCCGTCGACGAGCATGCGGCGACAGCCCTCGCCGAGAAGTGGAACCTGGGCTCGTCGATGACCCGCGCCCTCGCCGCCCTCCCGCGCTGACCTCAGCGCGAGCGTTCGAGCCACTCCCGCAGCTGCGGCAGCGGCCACGTCGTGACGATCCGATCGACGGGCACCCCGAGCGCCTCGGCGCGCGCCGCCCCGTGGTCCAGCAGCGACAGCTGGCCCGGGGCGTGCGCGTCGGAATCGATCGAGAAAAGGCACCCCGCCGCGATCGCCTGGGCGAGCAGCTCGTCGGGCGGATCCTGCCGCTCGGGCCGCGAATTGATCTCCACCGCGACACCCGACTCCGCGCATGCCGCGAACACCGCCTCGGCGTCGAACTCCGACGGCGGGCGCGTGCCCCGCGCCCCCTCCACGAGACGCCCCGTCACGTGCCCGAGCACGTCGACGCGCGGATTCCGCGCCGCCGCGACCAACCGCGCCGTCATCGGCCGTCGTTCCATGCGCAGTTTGGAATGAGCGGATGCCACGACCACGTCGAGCGCGTGCAGCAGGTCGTCCTCCTGGTCGAGACTGCCGTCGTCGAGGATGTCGACCTCGATGCCCGTGAGCAGCGTGAACCCGTCGCCGCGATGCCCCCGCACGACCTGCATCTGCGCCCGCAGCCGCTCCGGCGACAGACCGTTCGCGACGGTCAGGCGCGGAGAATGGTCGGTCAGCGCGAGGTACTCGTGCCCGAGCCCGCGCGCGGCGTCCACCATCGCGTCGATCGGGGTCAGCCCGTCCGACCACTCGCTGTGGCTGTGCAGGTCGCCGCGCAGCAGCGGGCGGATCGTGGTCCCGCCCACCGGTGCCGCCTCCGCGCGCAGCTTCACCAGCCGCTCGGGCACCTCGCCGGCCAGGGCCTGCTGGATCACGGCGAAGGTCGAGTCGCCGATCCCCGGCCGCCGGCGCAGTCCCGGCTCCCGCAGCTGCTCGACCGTCAGGCCCTCGATCGCGGCGGCGGCCGCGCGGAATGCCTTGGACTTGTAGCGCGACGATCGCTCCCGCTCGAGCAGGTACGCGATCTCGGTGAGCGCGTCGAGCGGGTCCATGCGCTACTCCGCCAGGTCCTTCGACGTCTGCACCCAGGCGTCGAGCTTCGCGGACGCACGACCGTCGTCGATCGCCGCGGCCGCATCGCCCATCGCTTCGGCGAGGCGCTCGAGGATCGGTCGCTGCACCTGGGCGGCATCCTGGAACAGTCGGAACGACACCAGACCCGCCGCGGCGTTCAGCAGCACGATGTCGCGCACCGCTCCGGTCTCCCCGCCGAGCACCCGCCGCACCACCTCGGCATTGTGATCGGGGGTCCCACCCAGCAGATCGTCGATGTCAGCCAACGGGATGCCGAGATCCCGCGGATCGAGATCGTGCTCGTGCACGTCGCCACGACTGATCTCCCACACGCGGCTGTGCCCGGTGGTGGTCAGCTCGTCGAGGCCGTCGTCGCCGCGGAAGACGAGCGCCGTCGCGCCGCGCGTGCGGAAGACGCCCGTGATGAGAGGCACGCGATCGAGGTGGGCGACGCCGACGGCGTTGGCCTCCGCGCGGGCCGGGTTGCACAGCGGGCCCAGGAAGTTGAACACGGTCGGGACGCCCAGCTCGGCACGCGTCGCCGCAGCGTGACGGAAGCCCGGGTGGAAGGCCGAGGCGAAGGCGAATGTGATGCCCGTGCGCTCGAGAGTCTCGGCGACCTTCTCGGGCGAGAGCGTCAGGGCGATACCCAGCGACGACAGCACGTCGCTCGATCCCGACGCCGAGCTCGCCGCACGGTTGCCGTGCTTGACCACGGGCACTCCGGATGCCGCCGCCACCACCGCCGCCATGGTCGACACGTTCACCGTGCCGTAGCGGTCTCCCCCGGTGCCGACGATGTCGAGCACATCGGCTCGCACCGGCAGCGGCACGGCGGCCTCGAGGATCGCGTCACGGAAACCGACGATCTCCTCGACGGTCTCCCCCTTGGCCCGCAGAGCCATCAGGAAGCCCGCGAGCTGGGAGGGCGTGGCCTCGCCCGCCATGACCTGCCGCATGGCCCAGGTGGACTCCGACACGCTGAGGTCGGTGCCCGCGAGCAACGAGGAGAGCAGATCGGGCCAGGTGAAGCGTTCCGCCATGCCATGATCCTTTCACACGCGTGTCGCGCCCCCTCACGGACGCCCACGTCGGCGGAACAGCCTCCGCACCGGGGATTCCTTGGTGATTCTGAGGCTTCCCTAAGTCTCGACGATGGAATATCCCAGGGTCCGGATGGGAATATCAGCCCTCTGGATCGCGCATAATGGAACGGTGACGACCTCAGCGACGTATTCCCAGGCTGTGCGTGCCGTGAAGCGGCCCGACCCGGTCGCCGTGGGCACCATCGTGTGGCTGGGCAGCGAGGTCATGTTCTTCGCCGGCCTGTTCGCGATCTACTTCACTCTGCGCAGCACCTCCGCGCCCCTCTGGGCCGAAGAGACGCAGCTGCTCAACGTCCCCTTCGCGACCGTCAACACGATCATCCTCGTGCTGTCCTCGGTCACGTGCCAGATGGGCGTGTTCGCCGCGGAGCGGTACCAGCCGTACCGCACGGGCAAGCCCACCGGCTTCCTCAAGTGGGGAATGGTGGAGTGGTTCTACCTCACCTTCATCCTCGGCGCGGTCTTCGTGTCGGGTCAGGTGTGGGAGTACGCGACGCTGGTGGCGGAGGGCATGCCCATCAGTGCCAACCCCTACGCCTCGGCCTTCTACCTCACCACCGGCTTCCACGCCCTGCACGTGACGGGTGGCCTCATCGCCTTCCTTCTCGTGATCGGTCGCGCATACGCCGTGAAGAACTTCGGTCGGAAAGAGATGACCACCTCCATCGTCGTGTCCTACTACTGGCACTTCGTCGACGTCGTCTGGATCGCCCTGTTCTTCGTCATCTACTTCCTCAAGTAAGAGAGCTGCACCACATGGCACGCGAGAAGAAGACTCGTCGGGCATCCGGGCGCCGGAGCCCCCTGGCCGCCGCCGCGCTGATCGGCATCGGACTCCTCCTCACCGGAGGCGTCTATGCCGGCGCGTCGGCCGCGATGGCCGCGACCACGACCGTCCCCGAGAGCGAGGTGAACTCGGCGACCGCCGTCGAAGAGGGCGAGAAGCTCTTCCAGGCGAACTGCGCCACCTGCCACGGTCTCGACCTGCAGGGCAGCCAGCAGGGTCCGTCGCTGTTCGGCGTCGGCGAGCTGTCGGTGCACTTCCAGGTCTCCACCGGTCGTATGCCGCTGCAGGCACAGGGCCCGCAGGCGCCGGTCAAGCCCCCGCAGTTCACGGAGGAGCAGATCAACGCGATCGCCGCCTACGTGCAGTCGGCGGCACCCGGGCCGGAGTACCCCTCCGCCGATCTCGTCGACGGCGAGGGCGACCTGTCGCACGGTGCCGAGCTGTTCCGCATCAACTGCGCCATGTGCCACAACGTCGCCGGCGCCGGTGGCGCGCTGACCGAAGGCAAGTGGGCGCCCGACCTGCACACGGTCACGCCCGTCAACATGTACGCGGCGATGGTCACGGGACCGCAGAACATGCCGGTCTTCAACGACCTCAACCTCACCCCCGAAGACAAGCGCGACGTCATCTCCTACCTGATGTACCTGCAGAAGAACGACTCCCCGGGCGGCTACGCCCTCGGCTCGCTCGGTCCGGTCTCCGAGGGTCTGTTCATCTGGATCTTCGGTATCGGGGCGCTCATCGCCCTGACCGTGTGGATCACGGCGAAGTCCAACTGACCGTCGTCTTCGACATTACGTAAACGCACGAGGAGCACAGCACTATGGCACACGCGGACGACGCACTCGAGCACGAGAGGGCTTCCTGGAAGCCCGGCTCGGGGCTCGCCGTCGCGGTTCCCGACGCCGTACAGAACCCCGGGCTTCCCGGCCACCGTCAGCGCATGACGGACCAGGACCCGGCGACGATGAAGCGCGCGGTCCGCACGGTCTACACGCTGTTCTACTTCTCGGTCGCGGCGAGCATCTGGGCGAGCATCGCCTACATGATCTTCCCGATCGAGTCGGGCGCGCTGATCGACATCCGCTACAACAACCTCTTCATCGGACTCGGCATCGCGTTCGCGCTGCTCGCGATCGGCATCGGCACCATCCACTGGGGCAAGTCGGTCATGTCCGACAAGGAGTACATCGAGGACCGCCACGCCACGCGTGGTCGCGACCAGGTGCGCGAGGGTGCGATCAACGTCTTCGCCGAGGCCGACAAGGACTCCGGCTTCGGTCGTCGCGAGATCATCCGCAACTCGATGTTCGCCGCCCTGGCCGCCTCGGTCATCCCCGGCATCACCCTGTTCCGCGGCCTCGCGCCGCAGGACGTCGACCCCGTGACCGCCCTGAGCCACACCATGTGGAAAGAGGGCATGCGCCTGTCGCACGACCCCTCCGGTCGTCCGATCCGCGCCGCCGATGTCACGCTCGGCTCGGCCTTCCACGTCATCCCCGAGGAGCTCGCTGGCCTCGGCCACGACGAGGGATACCTTGAAGAGAAGGCCAAGGCGATCGTGCTGCTCATGCGCATGCAGCCCGAGCAGCTGAACCCCGAGACCAACAACCTGGACTGGTCGTACGACGGCATCGTCGCGTACTCGAAGGTCTGCACGCACGTCGGCTGCCCCGTGGCGCTGTACGAGCAGCAGACCCACCACCTCCTGTGCCCCTGCCACCAGTCGCAGTTCGACGTCGCCAACGGTGCGGCCGTCATCTTCGGCCCGGCCGCCCGTCCCCTGCCGCAGCTCCCCATCACCGTCGACGCCGAGGGCTACCTCGTCGCTCAGAGTGACTTCCACGAGCCCGTCGGCCCCAGCTTCTGGGAGCGCTCATGAGCACCGGTACCCACCCCACCGAGAACGTCACGACCGAACCGGCCGTGTACTCCGGGCCGCCGCAGGCCCCGGCCGGCCGCGAGGGCAAGCCGCTCGGCGGCAAGTTCGTCGGCGCCGCCGCCAACTATCTCGACGAGCGCACCAGCATGTCGGGCATCGTCAAGGAGCTCGGCCGCAAGGTCTTCCCCGACCACTGGTCGTTCATGCTCGGCGAGATCGCGCTCTGGAGCTTCGTCGTCGTGCTGCTGTCGGGCACGTTCCTGACGTTCTTCTTCCAGGCGTCGATGGTCGAGACGCACTACAACGGCGCGTACGAGCCCATGCGCGGCATCGCGATGTCGGCCGCCATGGAGTCGGCACTGCACATCTCGTTCGACCTGCGCGGTGGTCTCCTGGTCCGCCAGATCCACCACTGGGCGGCGCTGGTCTTCGTCGCCGGCATCGGCGTGCACATGCTGCGCGTCTTCTTCACCGGTGCGTTCCGCAAGCCGCGCGAGCTCAACTGGGTCGTCGGCTTCATCCTCTTCATCCTCGCGATGGCCGAGGGCTTCACCGGCTACTCGCTTCCCGACGACCTGCTCTCGGGCAACGGCCTCCGCATCATCGACGGCATGATCAAGGGACTGCCGATCATCGGAACGTGGACCTCGTTCCTGCTCTTCGGCGGCGAGTTCCCGGGTACCGCGATCGTCGGTCGCCTCTACACGCTGCACATCCTGCTGCTCCCCGCGATCCTCGTGGCGCTGCTCGCCGTGCACCTCATGCTGATGATCATCAACAAGCACACGCAGTTCGCCGGGCCCGCCCGCACGAACAGCAACGTCGTGGGCTACCCGATGCTCCCGGTCTACGCCTCGAAGATGGGCGGCTTCTTCTTCATCACGTTCGGCGTGATCGTCCTGATCGCCGCCCTCGTGACGATTAACCCGATCTGGAACTACGGTCCGTACGACCCCTCCCCGGTGTCGGCCGGTACGCAGCCCGACTGGTACATCGGCTTCGCCGACGGTGCCCTGCGTCTGGTGCCCCCGCACCTCGAGTTTGTGCTCTGGGGCCACACGTGGTCGTGGAACATCATCTTCCCGGTCGCGGTCCTCGGTCTGTTCATCGTGCTGGTGCTCGTCTACCCCTTCATCGAGGCGTGGGTCACGGGCGACAAGCGCGAGCACCACATCGCCCAGCGTCCGCGCAACGCCGCGACGCGTACGGCCATCGGCGCCGCGGGTGTCACCTTCTACGCCGTGATGTGGGCGGCGGCGTCGTCCGACATCATTGCGACGCACTTCCACCTCACCATGGAGGGTGTCATCCACACCCTGCAGGCGCTGCTGATCCTCGGCCCCGTGCTCGCGTACTTCGTGACGAAGCGCATCTGCATCGCTCTGCAGAAGAAGGACCGAGAGATCGCGCTGCACGGCTACGAGTCCGGCCGCATCGTCCGCCTCCCCGGCGGCGAGTACATCGAAGTCCACCAGCCAGTGGATGAGTACGAGCGCTGGAAGCTGGTCGACAACGAGACGTACGAGCCCCTGGTCGTCCGTCCGAACGACAAGGGCGAGATCCCGTGGCACGAGAACATCCGTGCGTCGATCTCGCGGTGGTTCTTCGAGGACCGTCTGGCGCCTCTCACACAGACGGAGCTCGACGCTGCGGTCGCTCACCAGCACCACGAGCTCGACCACATCGAGCACGAGGAGGCCGACGAGATCGCCGGCGCCAACTCCCGTGCCGACGAAGACGGTCGCCCCCGCAATGAGGTCGGCGGTCGTGTCGAGGTCGAGATCCCGGCGCCCAAGGGCCTCGAGGAGCGCAACCGTCCCACCGACGGCAAGAGCGAGTAACTCTTCTGCACACAGAACCCCCGGAGCTTCGGCGCCGGGGGTTCTGTCGTTCCCGGGGTACCCGACACCTCGATCATTGCCACGGCGTGCGTGGGTCGGCGACGAAAACCGCTCCGTCGCCGTGCCCGGACCTGGAGGTGCCCGCTCGGACGATGGAAGCCGCCGCCGCTCTGCTCTGCACGCTGCGACGGACGAGGCCGGCTTCGCCGAGACGGGCTCACCCCGAGGCCTGCACCGTGGCCGAGCGATGGCAGGAAGACGCCGGGGCATGGCATCCGAGGCCCTCCCCTCCGGCGGCACGGTGTCCGTACGGTGAACCCATGACCGACGCTCTGGACTACTTCCGCCATCGCCTCCAGCACGAGACCGACCCCTCGGACGTCTATGCCGCGCAGAAAGCCGGCGACCGGTTCGTACTCGTCGACGTCCGCGGCCCCGAGGCATGGGCGCAGGGGCGCATCGCAGGCGCGCTGCACATGCCCTATCGAGAGATCGCCGAGCGGGCACGGACGGAGATCGATCCCGACCTCGAGGTCGTCGTCTACTGCTGGAGCCCGGGCTGCAACGCCGGGCAGAAGGGCGCCCTCGCGTTCGCGGAGTTGGGGTACCGCGTGCGCGAGATGATTGGCGGGTACGAGTACTGGATGCGCGAGGGGCAGCCGGTCGAGAACGACCACGGGCCGCTCGAGCGCGTCTTCGATCCCACGGTCATGGTGGTCCGCAACTGATCCCCCCTCAACAGGCCCACGCTGCCGCGCGGCCCGAGCTGCGAGCATGTGACGTGGGTGCATCCAGCGCTCCGACATCGCCGCTCGCCCCGAACCGCTAGGTGTGCGACGCGCGCGCATCAGGACACCGGTCGCCGTGCGGCGCATCGCGCCCACCTGCGTCGTGGGCACCGCAGGTGACCCTGCCGTAGCTGCCGTAGGCTGCCCCCATGCCGCATCCTCCCCTGGAGCCGTTCGCGTCCGGATACCTCGACCGTCCTGACGGCGCGCGGATCTACTGGGAGACGTCGGGCAACCCGGACGGCCGGCCCGCCCTGTACCTGCACGGCGGACCGGGCGGCGGACTCGGCAAGGGCGGATACCGTCGGCGGTTCGACCCACGGCTGCACCTCATCGTCGGGCTCGACCAGCGTGGTTGCGGGCGCAGCACTCCCTGGGCGTCCGATGACCTCTCGACCCTCGAGACGCAGACGATGGCGCACCTGCTCGGTGATCTCGAAGCACTTCGAGAGCACCTCGGAGTCGACCGCTGGCTCCTCCACGGCGTCTCGTGGGGGTCGACTCTGGCTCTCGCCTACGCGCTGGATCACCCTTACCGCGTCAGTGAGGTGGTCAACCTCGCCGTCACGAGCGGCGGGCGTTGGGAGACGGACTGGATCACCGACGGGATGCAGGCGGTCTTTCCCGAAGCCCACGCCCGGTTGCGCGCCCTGCTCAAATCAGACGAACGCACCATCGAGGGGTACGCACGCCTCCTCCGCGACCCCGACCCCGCAGTCCGCGTCGCGGCCGGCGATGAATGGGACGAGTGGGAGGCGACGCACATCTCCCTCGGCCCGCTCAGCGGTCCCGGGCCGCTCCACGACGATCCCCGCCAGCGTCTCAACTTCGCGACGCTCGTCACGCACTACTGGGCACACGACTGCTTCCTGCCGGGAGACCGCTCAGTCCTGGCCCGCGTCGGCGAGCTCGCCGGCATCCCCGGGGTTCTCGTCCACGGGCGCAGGGACATCAGTGGGCCTGCGCGAACCGCGTGGGAGCTGCATCGCTCCTGGCCGGGAAGTCGGCTCGAGATCGTCGAGGAGGACGGGCATGGCGGCCCTCGCAGCGCGCAGATCGCCCAGGATGCCATGGACGCGTTCGCGCGAAACGACACCGTCTTCGGTGGTCACTGAGTGTCGGTTCGACCCGGCGCGGTATCGGTGGAACAGGGCCGCCAGAGGGCGTGAGCCACCCTCCCGGCTCTGATCAGGCCGTTTCGACGTCCTCGGCGAACCAGCGCGCCGCAGAGCCGAAGAAGACCGGCTCCGCCGCCTCCGATTGGTCGTCGTCGACGACATCGCACACCACGACGGTGACGTTGTCGCGCGTGCCGGCCTCGAGTGCGAGCGCCACGGCGGAGGCAGCCGCGGATCGGGCATCGTGGGCCTCGGCGATCAGTCTCGCGACGTCGGACTCGGGGACGTAGTCCGTCAGGCCGTCGCTGCAGAGAACCCATCGATCACCGAGGATCGGGGGCCGCTCCGCCACGGAGACGACGTCTCCTTCCGCACCGCCGAGGGAGGCGGTGATGATGTTGCGGCGAGGGTGCACCGCGGCTGCCTCGGGTGGGATGATCCCGTGATCGACGAGCGCCTGGACATAGGAGTCGTCGCGCGTCTCGCGTGTGAACTCCCCATCGCGGAGGAGATACGCGCGCGAGTCGCCGGTGTGCGCGAGCAGCAACTCGCCGGTGAGGCTGAGGAAGATGCCCGTGAAGGTCGTCGCCATACCCTCGAGGGCCGGATCGCGTTCGACGTGGGCGCGGATGTCCCAGTTGGCTTCGCGGATGCGGACGAGGAGACCGTCGGCATCCAGCCCTCCCCCGCTGGTCGCCACGAGGCGGTGTACCAGGGCGGCGGAGGCGAGGTCTCCCGAGGGACCGCCGCCGACGCCGTCGGCCACGGCCGCACCCCAGGATGCCGCGAAGGCGGCGTCCTGATTGGTGGGACGGTGGGCGCCGGCGTCGGAGACGGCAGCCGCTCTCAGACGGACGGGCACAGGATCAGCGCGCGAAGTACCCGCGGTAGTACTCGTACACCCAACCGACGATCGCGACGACGAACACCGCGAAACCGACGGGAACGAGCCAGCTGCCGACGGCGAGGCCGATCACGGCGATCGCGGCGGACGCTGCGAGCACGATTGGCCACCACGACCACGGGCTGAACTCGCCCATCTCGGGGTCGCCGTCATCGATGTCGGCCGTCAGGGTGTCTTCGGGCAGGTCACCGCGCTGCGCCTTGAGGACACGGCCGATGTAGAACGCGATCATCGACGACATGAGGCCGAGGAACGCCAGGGCCACGGTTCCGACCCACTCGACACCGCCGTGCTGAAGCAGGCTCCAGACGGTGTACACCGCCGCGATCCCGAACGAGAAGACCGCGATGATCCACCAGAGGTTGACGTTGGTACGCATGTGTTACTTGACCTCTCCGGCCGCGGCGTCGACGACGGGCGTATCGGGGGCGTCCTTGGCCGGACCCACACCGACCGGAATGCCGGCCTCGGGGTGGTTCAGGTCGAAGGCGGGACGCTCGCTGCGGATGCGCGGAATCGAGGTGAAGTTGTGACGCGGCGGCGGGCACGACGTGGCCCACTCGAGCGACGCACCATAACCCCAGGGGTCGTCGACCGTTACGCGCGGCGCCTTGCGAGCCGTGATCCAGACGTTCAGCAGGAACGGGATCATGGACGCGCCGAGGATCATCGAGCCCACGGTCGAGAGCTGGTTCTCCCAGGTCCACCCGTCGGCCGCGGCGTAGTCGGCGTAACGACGCACCATGCCGTCGACGCCCAGCCAGTGCTGGATGAGGAAGGTCATGTGGAAGCCGACGAACAGCATCCAGAAGTGCACCATGCCCAGACGCTCGTTGAGCATCTTGCCGGTCCACTTCGGCCACCAGAAGTAGAAGCCGGCGAACATCGCGAAGACGACCGTGCCGAAGACGACGTAGTGGAAGTGCGCCACCACGAAGTACGAGTCGGACAGGTGGAAGTCGAGCGGGGGCGACGCGAGGATGACGCCGGTGAGACCACCGAACACGAACGACACGAGGAAGCCGAGAGCGAAGACCATCGGCGTCTCGAAGGTGACCGAGCCGCGCCACAGCGTTCCGATCCAGTTGAAGATCTTCACGCCGGTCGGCACCGCGATGAGCATGGTCATCAGGGCGAAGAACGGCAGGAGCACTCCGCCGGTGACGTACATGTGGTGCGCCCACACGGCCACCGACAGGGCGGCGATCGCGATGGTCGCGTACACCAGGGTCTTGTAACCGAAGATCGGCTTACGGCTGAAGACCGGGAAGATCTCCGACACGATGCCGAAGAACGGCAGGGCGATGATGTAGACCTCGGGGTGTCCGAAGAACCAGAAGAGGTGCTGCCACAGCAGGACGCCACCGTTCTCGGGGCTGTAGATGTGTGCACCGAGCACGCGGTCGGCGGCGGCCGCGAAGATCGCGGCGGCGAGCACGGGGAACGCGAGCAGGATCAGGATGCTCGTGATGAGCGTGTTCCACGAGAAGATCGGCATGCGCCACATGGTCATACCCGGGGCGCGCATCGTGAGAACGGTGGTGATGAAGTTCACCGCACCGAGGATGGTGCCGAAACCGCTGATGCCGAGGCCCAGCATCCAGAGGTTGCCGCCCACGCCGGGCGAGAAACTCGCGTTGGCGAGGGGCTGATAGGCGAACCATCCGAAGCCGGCCGCACCCTGCGGGGTGAGGAAGCCGGACACCGCGATGGTGGACCCGAAGAGGAAGAGCCAGAACGCGAAGGCGTTCAGACGCGGGAAGGCGACGTCGGGCGCACCGATCTGCAGCGGCAGCAGCGCGTTCGCGAAGCCCGCGAACAGCGGGGTGGCGAACATGAGCAGCATGATCGTGCCGTGCATCGTGAAGAGCTGGTTGTACTGCTCTTTGGTCGGGATGATCTGCATCCCGGGCTCGAAGAGCTCGGCGCGGATGATGAGCGCCATGACGCCACCGAGCATGAAGAAGATCACCGAGGCGATCAGGTACATGTATCCGATGGTCTTGTGGTCGGTGGAGGTGATCCACTTGACGACCAGGTTGCCCTTCTGCTCCACGCGCGTGGTGCTGAGCAGTGCGGCTTGACGCGGCGGGAGAGTCGTCGGGCGCGACGGGCCCGTCCCCTGGAGCGGAAGCGTCGTGGCCATGATCACTCGTTCCCTTCGACGCCGGTGGTCAGGTTCTGCAGACGCGACAGATCGCTGATGTCGCCCACGTCGCCGGCGCGGCGCAGGGAGTTCAGGTAGTCGTTGTATTCGGCCTCGCTGACGACCTTCACGTTGAAGAGCATCGCGGAGTGGTACTCACCGCAGAGCTCCGCGCACTTGCCCTCGTAGGTGCCTTCACGGGTGGGCGTGAACGACCACTCGTTGTCGCGACCGATGTACATGTCTTTCTTGTAGAGGAAGTCGATGATCCAGAACGAGTGGATGACGTCGCGCGAGCGGAGGTCGATCTTCACCGTCTTGTTCACCGGCAGGTACAGCGTGGGGACGTCGTCGAGGTCGTACCCGTCGGACGTGGCCTTGGCCTGGACGCCCATGGAGTACACGGCATCGGAGTTGTCCTCCTCCTGGCCGTTGTACTGGAAGTCCCACGCCCACTGCTTGCCGTAGGCGGTGATCGAGACGTCGGGGTTGTCGTACTGCGTCTCGAGCGTGTTCTGGTCGCGCGCCGTGAAGGCGAAGAAGCCGACGACCAGGATGAGCGGGACGATCGTGTAGAAGATCTCGACCGGCATGTTGTAGCGCAGCTGCACCGGCAGGCCCGACTGGCCGCGTCGACGGCGGTACGCGATGACCGACCAGAGCATCAGGCCCCACGTGATGACACCCACGGCGAGGAGGACGATCCACGAGTTGACCCACAGGCCGGCGACCATGTCGGTGTGGTTCGTGGCGGGCGTGCCGTCATCGACGAAGCCGGGCAGGAAACCGTGCAGCTGGGTCGTGGTGCACCCCGACAGGAGTGCGACGGATGCGATCCCCAGGGGGAGCGCTGCCCAGCGAAGGCGACGTTTGGAGGGCACAATGCACCTTTCCGGGTCGTGGATGTTGCTCTGACAGTCTAGAGCAACCTCTCACCGTTCTCAGGCCATTCGTCCAGCGCCGAGACATCGAGAACCCCCGGAATCCGCGGTGTGATCCGCGGACCCGGGGGCTCCGAATCGGCGCCGGAAGAAGGCGTCGTGGTCTCAGTGGAAGCTGTCGCCGCAGGCGCAGGAACCCTGTGCGTTCGGGTTGTCGATCGTGAAGCCCTGCTCCGAGATCGTGTCCTTGAAGTCGATGCTTGCGCCGTCGAGGTACGGAACGCTCATGTCGTCGACGATGACCTCCACTCCGTCGAAGTCGACGACCTTGTCGCCATCGAGATAGCGCTCGTCGAAGTAGAGCTGGTAGATGAGGCCGGAGCAGCCGCCGGGCTGAACCGCGACGCGCAGACGCAGGTCGTCGCGGCCTTCCTGCGATAGCAGGCTCTTCACCTTGTCGGAGGCGGCCGCGGTCAGGCCGACGCCGTGCTCGCGGGTCTCGGCGGAGGACGACAGAGTGGTGTCGGTCATGGCGATGCCCTTCGGGTTGATCGGTCGCGGGGACGAGAAGAGTCTACGCCCGTCCCGTCCCCGCGGACTCGATCAGACGGTCCGCTCGTTCAGGCGCGCCAGCAGGAGCGCCTCCGAGACGAGCGCGTTGCGGAAGGTGTCGACGTGCAGCGACTCGTTCGGACTGTGCGCCCGCGCGTGCGGGTCCTCGACCCCGGTGACCAGGATCTGCGCGGCGGGGAACTCGCGGACGAGATCGGAGATGAAGGGGATGGACCCTCCGATCCCGACGTCGACCGAATCGACGCCGTATCCCTCGGCGAACGCGGCGCGTGCTTCCTCGACGGCCCAGCCCCCGGTGTCGACGAGGAACGAATCGCCGCAGTCGACGTCACTGAACTCCAGCTGCGCGCCGAACGGCGCGTGTGCGCGCAGGTGCGCCTCGACCGCGGCGAAGGCCTGCTCGGCATCCTGACCGGGGGCGACGCGCGCGCTGATGACGACGCTCGTCTGGGGCGCCAGAGTGTTCGACGCGGCCTCGACGGGGGTCGCGTCCCAGCCGGTGATGGTGATCGAGGGCTTGTTCCAGATGCGGCTCAGGATCGAGTCGCGTCCGATCGGGCTGACGCCGTCGAGCAAGCCGGACTCAACGCGGAGCGTGGCCTCGTCGTAGGCGGGGGTCTCGGCATCCCGCGTCGCGAGGCCTTCGACGGCGACGGCGCCGTCGTCGTGCCACAGCGTCGCGAGGAGCTTGACGGTGGCGAGCATGGCGTCGGGGACGGCGCCGCCCATCATGCCGGAGTGCGAGGCGTGCGCCAGCGTGCGCACGGTGAGCGTGAAGCGCGCGTTACCGCGGAGGGACACCGTCAGGCCGGGCGTGCGCTCGTCCCAGTTGCCCGAGTCGGCCACGACGATGACGTCGGAGCGCAGGGCGTCGGCGTTGTCGGCCAGGAACTGTCCGAACGACCGCGAGCCGTACTCCTCCTCGCCCTCGATGAACACGGCGATGCCGAGGTCGAGGTCGTCGCCGAGCACCTCGGAGACGGCGCGGATCGCGCCCACGTGCGCCATGATGCCCGCCTTGTCGTCGGCGGCGCCGCGTCCGTACAGACGCCCGTCGCGCAAGGTCGGCTCGAACGGCGGGGAGTCCCACAGCGCCTCGTCGCCGGGGGGCTGCACGTCGTGGTGGGCGTAGAGCAGAACGGTCGGCCGACCGTTGCGCGCGGGGCGCGAAGCCAGCACGGCGGGCTGCCCCATCTCGTCGGTACCGGGGATCGCGGCGCGGGTCACCGCCACCGTGTCGAACACGCCGGTGCCCTCGAGGAGGGCGGCGACCGCGTCGGCACTCTTCACCAGAGCCGTCTGATCGAAGGCCGGCCAGGCGATGGACGGGATGCGGACGAGGGAGCCGAGATCGGCCAGGGCGGCGGGGATGCCGGCATCGGCTGCTTTTTGCACAGCCTCCTGCCGGGACAGGTCGAGGGTCATGCGGGTAATCTTAAGTCTCCCGACCAGCGAATCACCGAGGTTTCCCGTGGCCAAGTCCCCCGCCCCCGCCCCCAACGACACCCCCGTCGACTCGACGGCGCTCGGATCGGGCAAGGGCCGCGCGACGCCCTCGCGCGCCGAGCAGGAGGCCGCGCGCAAGCGCCCCCTGGTCCCCGACACCAAAGAGGCCAAGGCGCGCGCCCGCGCCGAGCTGGCTGCGCAGCGCGAAAAGGCCCGCATCGGCATGGCGGCCGGCGAGGAGCGCTACCTCCCCGTGCGCGACCGCGGACCGCAGCGTCGTTTCGCGCGCGACTTCGTCGATGCCGGATGGCACCTCGGCGAGGGTGTGATGCCGTTCATGGTGCTCGTGATCGTCGCGACCCTGATCCCCGTGGCGTTCTTCCAGTATTGGTCGTTCGTCGCGCTCTGGATCTTCATCCTGTTCGTGGTCGGCGACATGATCATCACCTCGACCCGTGTGAAGCGCGCCGCGAAGGAGAAGTTCGGCGAGAGCCGGCTCGAGAAGGGCCTCGGCTGGTACGCCGCGATGCGCACCGTGCAGATGCGCTTCATGCGCCTGCCGAAAGCCCAGGTCAAGCGCGGCCAGTACCCCGCCTGATTCCCCGTCATCCTGGAACGGCGCGCCGAGAGGCGCGCCGTTCCGTGGTTCTGGCCGGATTCAGCCGTCGTTCCCGGCGCGCACCCGTTGGCGAGTGTCCCGGACATCCCGCCCTGTCGCCTAGCGAGCGGCGTGACCAGGAGATTCACCGCGGTACCGAACCTGGGCAGGATGCCCCGCCGGCCCTCGTCGCCGAGCGCGGCGCGCCCGATCGCGGAGTCGGTGTTCGACGCCGTCGAGTGTCCAGGACACGCCGCGGGATCGGGACGCGGGCGGCGTACAGGCCGCGGACGGGAAACGTGGCGGCGCCGTGGCACAGGTGCGCAGCGGTCAGCGCGGGCGCGCGGCGGCGCCGTGAGGGGCGCTCCTGCGCTGCAGCTGGAGGGCGTAGCGCGAGCAGACGCCGTCGGTCAGCGGGTGTGAGAGAGACCGCGATTGATCTGGCGCGCCCACAGGGGGCCGCGGTACAGGAACGCGGTGTATCCCTGCACGAGCGTGGCTCCGGCCGCGAGGCGCTCGCGCACGTCGGAGGCGGTCTCCACTCCCCCGGCCGAGATCACGACGAACTCGGCCGGGACGACCTCGCGCACCAGGCGCAGCACCTCGGTCGCACGCTCCTTCAGCGGGGCTCCTGACAGTCCGCCCGCTCCCGCGGCCGCGACCGCGGCGGCATCCGTCGTCAATCCCGAACGGGAGATCGTGGTGTTGGTCGCGATGAGGCCGGCCAACCCCGCGTCGACGGCGAGGCGGGCGATGTCGCGCACCTCGTCGTCGTCGAGGTCGGGGGCGATCTTGACCAGCAGGGGCGTGCGTCCGGCCGCGTCGCGCACGGCGGTCAGGAGCGGCCGGAGGGTCTCGACCGCCTGCAGCCCGCGCAAACCGGGGGTGTTCGGCGACGAGACGTTGACGACGAGGTAATCCGCCAGGGGCGCGAGAAGACGAGCGCTACGCACGTAGTCGGTGGTGGCGTCCTCGACGGCGACGACGCGGCTCTTGCCGATGTTCACGCCGATGACCGGACGTCGACGGGCGCGGCGCAGGCGGCGTAGCCGAGCGGCGGCTGCCGCGGCACCGTCGTTGTTAAAGCCCATGCGGTTGATCACCGCCCGATCCGCGATGAGACGGAACAGCCGCGGCTTCGGGTTCCCCGGCTGCGGCAGCGCAGTGACGGTGCCGACCTCGACGTGCCCGAAACCGAGCGCGCCGAGACCACGACCCATCGTGACGTTCTTGTCGAAACCCGCGGCGACGCCGAACGGCGAATCGAACGTCAGGCCGAGCGCCTGCACGCTCTGGTCGGGGCCCGGCGCCGTGGCGCGACGGACGACGGATGCCACGGGCTCGACCCCGGCGACCCGGATGACGAGCGCACCGAGGTGATGCGCGAACTCGGGGTCGAGACGCGAGAGGACCGTGCGGAAGAGAAGGGGATACATCCCCGCCAGGCTACTGGACGACGTCGCGATCGTCGTTCGCCGGACGACCCGCGTGATCCGCTCGCAACTGCGCGATCGCGGCGTCGAAGTCGTCGAGCGAGTCGAAGGCCTGGTAGACGCTCGCGAAGCGCAGGTAGGCCACCTCGTCGAGCTCGCGAAGCGGGCCGAGGATCGACAGGCCGATCTCGTTCGCCTCGATCTGCGACGACCCCGTCTGGCGGATCGCCTCCTCGACCTGCTGCGCCAGCACCGCCAGATCCGCGTCGGTCACGGGGCGCCCCTGGCACGCCTTGCGGACACCCGACATCACCTTCTCGCGACTGAACGGCTCGACCACTCCCGACCGCTTGATGACGTTCAGGCTCGCGGTCTCCACGGTCGAGAACCGACCGCCGCATTTCGGGCACTGACGCCGACGACGGATGCTGAGGCCGTCATCGCTCGTGCGCGAATCGATGACGCGGGAGTCGGGGTTACGACAGAAGGGGCAGTGCATGCGTCGTCCTCCCTCAGACCTCGAACCGGGCGGTGACGGCCTCGCCGTGCGCGGGAAGGGCCTCCGCGTCGGCGAGGGTCACGATGGCATCCCGCACCCGGGAGAGCGCCTCGCGGTCGTACTCGATCACCTGCTGGGGGCGCAGGAACGTCGCCGCCGACAGACCGGCGCTGTAGCGCGCTTGTCCCCCGGTCGGGAGCACGTGGTTGCTGCCGGCGAGGTAGTCGCCGAGACTCACGGGCGTGTAGGGGCCGACGAAGACGGCACCGGCGTTGACGTAGTCCTCGGGGCGCGGATCTGCGAGGTGCAGTTCGAGGTGCTCGGGCGCGTAGGCATTGCTGAACGCAGTCGCCTGCGCGATGTCGTCGACGAGCACGACGGCGGACTGCGGCCCGTGGAACGCCGCCGTGACGCGCTCCGTGTGACGGGTGGAGGCGACACGCTCGGGCAGAGCCGCGCGCACCGCCTCGGCCAGCGCCGGCGAGTCGGTCACGAGCACGGCGGAGGCCTGTTCATCGTGCTCGGCCTGGCTGACGAGGTCGGCCGCGACCAGGGCGGGGACGGCCGTGTCGTCGGCGACGACGAGGATCTCCGTGGCGCCCGCCTCCGAGTCGGTGCCGACACGGCCAGCGACCGCGCGTTTGGCGGAGGCGACGAAGTTGTTGCCCGGGCCGGTCACGACGTCGACGGGGTCGAGGCCGATCTCGGCGACTCCGTGGGCGAACGCGCCGATCGCGCCGGCGCCGCCCATCGCGTAGACCTCCCTGACGCCGAGCAGGCGCGCAGCGGCAAGGATGACGGGGTGCACGCGGCCGCCGAACTCGGCCTGCGGCGGGGATGCGAGGGCGACCTCGCGGACACCGGCGACCTGCGCCGGGACGGCGTTCATGACGACGCTCGAGGGGTAGACGGCCTTGCCGCCGGGGACGTAGAGGCCCACGCGGCGAACCGGCTGCCAACGCTGCGTCACGCGGGCACCGTCGCCGAGCTCCGTCACCACGGGAGCCGGGACCTGGGCGGCGGATGCCGTGCGGACACGCGAGATCGCCTCGTCGAGCGCGGCGCGGATCTGCGGATCGAGGTCGCGCAGCGCCTCGTCGAGGTGGTCGGCCGGGACACGGATGGCGTGGTCGCTGACGCGGTCGAAGCGCGCCGCCTGCTCGCGGAGAGCCTCCTCGCCTCGATGCGCCACATCGGCCACCAGACGGGCGGCGGTGGCGAGGGCCTCGTCGCGCGCGGCGTCGGCGCGCGGGACGACGGCGAGAAGCTCGGCCGGCGAGAGCACGCGGCCGCGGAGATCGATCGTGCGGAGCATGCGTCCAGGCTACCGGCCGTCCGTGGAGCCGCCGGCGCCCTCCACAGGGCTTGCAGCCGGTGTCCAGCCAGCTCTTCCCGCGAGGGTCCGGCCTGGCGACCGCGGAGGCGACCCGCGGCGGGCGATACACGGCGGGCCGCGCAAAGGGACGCGAACGAGGGCGGTGAATCCGACGCCCCCGCCCTCGCGCGATCTCAGCCTCGGGTCACGCCCGACACGTCGTGCAGATAGCCGATCCGACCGTCGTCGTGACGCACGACGAAGGTCTCGCCGCGGTCCTCGATGACGAGCGCCCACGCCGTGGGACCGATACGGAAGATGGGCGTGCCGTAGTCGTCGACGATCTCGCGCTCCTCCGGTGCCAGGGCCCAGAACGCCTGCGCGTGCGCATGATCGTCATGTGCGCGCTCGTCGTGCGCGCGGCCGTCGTGAGAGTCGTCGTGCGCCGCATGCTCGGCCCCGTGGCCCGCATCGTGGGCGGGGATCGAACCGGTGTCGGCGTGCAGCGGGGCGAAGATGTCGGTGGCCGTGTCGTGGTCACGCTGAGCGGGAAGGACGGAGGTCGCGGGCGCCGCGTCATCGTGCGCGAGGTCGGTCGACCCCGTGTATGTGCCCGGTGCGGGCACCGGAGAGTCGGCTCCGCCGGCATCGTGCGCCGCGACGGGACGTGGAGCCCGGGGCGTACGCGGACGCGGGACGACCGGTCGAATAGGACGCGCGTTCCGGTGCGCTGGAACCTCTTCGCGGCCGCGGAAGTCGGCCGAGAACGGCGGGATCACGGGCGCGAACACGGTGAAGACGACACCAGCCAGCAGCACGACGGCTTCCACCCAGATGACCCAGGAGCGCGTCCAGATCCCGGTCTCATCGAACACCGCGACGGTGTCCCACACCCAGGAAACCCAGACGAGGGCCGACACCGTGAACGCCACGGAGGCGAATTGGTCGATGCCCAGCGAGCCGACCCGGCGGATGCCCTGGGGGGACAGCCGACGCAGCACGATGAGGCCGACCGCGGCGGTCGGCAGGGCGACGGCGGGGATCCACCACAGTCCCGAGAGCCACACATTGCCGCCGCCCACGAGCACACCCGACGGCGAGTCGAGGATGTTGGTGCGGAAGAACGAGACGAAGAAGGCCACCACCCACACGCCCAGCAGGGCGATCTCCCGAACGGAGAACGGTCCGACGCCGTAGGGGCCGCCGCCGCGTGCAGGTGCGGGGGACGTGGTCGCGCTCGTGGGCGCAGAGAGACTCTTCGACGCGGCCGGAGCCGCCGGCGGCGTTTCGTCGGACGGGGCGTGCGTGTCGGCACCGACCGGCCCGGCCGCACTGTCGTCGGCAGGGGTGAAAAAGGCATCGGAGGCGACCGTGCGGTCGACGTGGTCGCGGTCGTGGTCGGGCTCGGAGGTGTCGTGGGGGTAGTGATCGTTCACGGGGGTCCTTTCACCCAGGGCGCCGCAGCGCCCGGTCATGGTAACCGGCGGATCTTCAGCGTCAGCTGGGGTTGCGACGCGGAGGCCGCGAGCCGACGGGGACGGGGTCAGCCGAGGCAGTTGGGGCCGAGAAGTCCCTTGAGTTCACCGAACAGGTCGGCCGTGACGCGCACGGGCATCGGGACTTCGAAGATCTTCGCCGTGCCACCCTTGTGCAGCTTCAGCAGGACCTCCGTCGACCCGGAGTGGCGTCGGAGCATCTGCGCCAGCTCGCCGACCAGTGCCTCGTTCGCGCGCTGCTCGGGCACGACCAGTGTGAGTCCGCCCGACTCGTCGAGCCCCTCGAGGTCGGGGGCGAACGCACTCTGCGCATGCAGGTTGAGTCCGTCGTCGCGGCGCGACACCCGCCCGCGCACGACCAGGATCGAGTCGGCCTGCAGCACCGGAGCGAACTCGGCGTAGGTCTTGCCCATGAACATCACGGTCACCTCGCCGTTGAAGTCCTCGACGGTGACCATGCCGTACGGGTTGCCGCTCTGCTTGGCGACGCGGTGCTGCACGCTCGTCAGCAGCCCCGCCACCGTGACCTGGTCGCCGTCCTGCACGTCTTCGGACGCGAGGAGGTCGTGGATCGAGGTCGAGGCGTGCTTCGCGAGCGGCACCTCGAGGCCCGCGAGCGGGTGATCGGAGACGTAGAGGCCGAGCATCTCGCGCTCGAACGCCAGCTTGTCCTTCTTGGTCCACTCGGGCCGCTCGGGCACCTTGACGACCTGCTGCGGCTCGTCCCAAAGCGAGTCGAAGTCGAAACCGACCTCGCCGTTGGCCTCCCGCCGCTTGTCGAGTACCGCGCCTTCACAGGCATCCTCGTGCACCTCGATGAGCGCTCGACGCGTGGATCCGAGCGAGTCGAACGCGCCGGCCTTGATGAGCGATTCCACGGTGCGCTTGTTCGCCACGTGCATCGGGACCTTCGACAGGAAGTCGTGGAACGACGTGTATCTGGCGTCCTGACGAGCGGCGACGATGCCGTCGACCACGTTGGTGCCGACGTTGCGCACGGCGCCGAGACCGAAACGGATGTCTTCCCCGACGGCCGCGAAGAAGCGGATCGACTCGTTGACGTCGGGCGGAAGGACCTTGATCCCCATGCGGCGGCACTCGTTGAGGTACACCGCCATTTTGTCCTTCGAGTCGCCGACGCTCGTCAGCAGGGCGGCCATGTACTCGGCCGGGTAATGCGCCTTGAGGTACGCGGTCCAGTACGACACGAGCCCGTAGGCCGCGGTGTGCGCCTTGTTGAAGGCGTAGTCGGCGAAGGATTCGAGCACCTTCCACAGCGTCTGCTGCGCGACCTCGCCGAAGCCGCGCTCGGTCATGCCGCCGAAGAAGATCTCCTTCTGCTTGTCGAGCTCGCTCTTCTTCTTCTTGCCCATGGCGCGGCGCAGGAGGTCGGCCTGACCGAGCGTGTAGCCGGCGACGCGCTGCGCCACGGCCATGACCTGCTCCTGGTAGACGATCAAACCGTAGGTGGTGTCGAGGATGTCGGCGAGCGGCTCCTCGAGCTCGGGGTGGATCGGCTCGATCTCCTGCTGCTTGTTTTTGCGCAGGGCGTAGTTGATGTGCGAGTTCACGCCCATGGGCCCCGGGCGGTACAGGGCGAGCACGGCCGAGATGTCTTCGAAGTTGTCGGGCCGCATGAGGCGCAGGAGCGAGCGCATGGGCCCGCCGTCGAGCTGGAACACGCCCAGCGTGTCGCCGCGGGCGAGGAGCTCGTATGATGCCGCATCGTCGAGGGCGAGGTCTTCCAGCACGAGCGGGTGACCGCGGTTGGCCTCGATGTTGTCGAGCGCGTCGTTGATGATCGTGAGGTTGCGCAACCCCAGGAAGTCCATCTTGATGAGCCCGAGCGACTCGCACGCCGGGTAGTCGAACTGCGTGACGATCTGGCCGTCCTGCTCGCGACGCATGATCGGGATGATGTCGATGAGCGGCTCGCTCGACATGATCACGCCGGCCGCGTGCACGCCCCACTGGCGCTTGAGGTTCTCGAGCCCGAGCGCCGTGTCGAACACCGTCTTGGCCTCGGGGTCGGTCTCGATGAGGGTGCGGAACTCGCTCGCCTCTTTGTAGCGCGGGTGCTCCGGGTTGAACATGCCGTCGAGCGGCATGTCCTTGCCCATGACCGCGGGCGGCATGGCCTTGGTGAGCTTGTCGCCCATGCTGAACGGGAACCCGAGCACGCGACCGGCGTCTTTCAGCGCCTGCTTCGCCTTGATCGTGCCGTATGTGACGATCTGGGCGACGCGCTCGTCGCCGTACTTCTCGGTGACGTACTGGATGACCTCGCCGCGGCGACGGTCGTCGAAGTCGACGTCGAAGTCGGGCATCGAGACACGGTCGGGGTTGAGGAAGCGCTCGAAGATCAGGCCGTGCTGGAGGGGATCGAGGTCGGTGATCTTCATCGCGTAGGCGACCATCGAGCCGGCTCCCGAACCACGGCCGGGCCCGACCCGGATGCCGTTGTCTTTGGCCCAGTTGATGAAGTCGGCGACGACGAGGAAGTAGCCCGGGAACCCCATCTGCAGGATGACGTCAGTCTCGTACTCGGCCTGCTTGCGCACCGCGTCGGGGATGCCGGCGGGATAGCGGTCGTGGAGGCCGTTCTCGACCTCCTTGATCATCCAGCTGCCCTCGGTCTCACCCTCAGGCACCGGGAAGCGCGGCATGTAGTTGGCCGAGGTGTCGAACTCGACCTCGCACCGCTCGGCGATGAGGAGCGTGTTGTCGCAGGCCTCGGGGTTGTCGCGGAAGACCTGGCGCATCTCGGCGGCCGACTTGACGTAGTAGCCGTCGCCGTCGAACTTGAAGCGCTTGGGGTCGTCGAGCGTCGAGCCGGACTGCACGCACAGCAGGGCCGCGTGGCTGGTCGCGTCGTGCTGATGCGTGTAGTGGAGGTCGTTGGTCCCGACGAGCGGGATGTCCAGTTCCTTCGCGATCTTCAGCAGATCGGACATGACGCGGCGCTCGATCGAGAGACCGTGGTCCATGATCTCGGCGAAGTAGTTGTCTTTGCCGAAGATGTCCTGGAACTCGGCCGCCGCAGCCTTCGCGGCGTCGTACTGCCCCAGCCGCAGACGCGTCTGCACCTCGCCCGACGGGCACCCGGTCGTGGCGATCAGGCCGTTGCTGTAGGTCTGCAGCAGCTCGCGGTCCATGCGGGGCTTGAAGTAGTAGCCCTCCATGCTCGCTTTCGACGACAGACGGAACAGGTTGTGCATGCCCGCGGTCGTCTCGGACAGCAGGGTCATGTGCGTGTAGGCGCCGGAACCGGACACGTCGTCGCTCTGCTGCTCGGGCGTGCCCCAGCGCACGCGCGACTTGTCGGAGCGGTGCGTGCCGGGGGTGACGTAGGCCTCGATGCCGATGATCGGCTTGATGCCGGCATCCTTCGCGGTCTTGTAGAACTCGTAGGCCGCGAAGGTGTTGCCGTGGTCGGTGACGGCGATCGCCGGCATGCCCTGCTTGACGGCCTCCTGAACCATCGGGCCGATGCGCGCCGCGCCGTCGAGCATCGAGTACTCGCTGTGCACGTGAAGGTGAGCGAAGGAGTCTGCTGCCACGCGTCGAGTCTACGTTCGGCCTCCGACATCGGCCGTGGATGTTCGGGGCGGACGCCCAGTCGGACCCGCGCTCCCGGGCGCGTCGTGGGACGGAGCCCGGCCGATACCGCGCAGCACGGCGAAGAGGTCGAACGCCCCCGCGCGATCGGAGCGTGGAAGCCGGACGTCCGGAGGGCGTCCGGCCCTCCCGCTCGAGGGTCAGACTCCGTCGCCGAGGATCTCCAGAGCCCGCGCCAGGTCGGCGGGGTAGGGGGATCCGAACTCGACCCACTCCCCCGTACCGGGGTGCGTGAAAGCCAGTCGGTGGGCGTGCAACCACTGCCGCGTGAGCCCCAGGCGCGCCGACAGGGTCGGGTCGGCGCCGTAGAGCGGGTCGCCGGCGCATGGATGCCGGTGGGCCGCCATGTGCACCCGGATCTGGTGCGTGCGACCGGTCTCGAGGTGGATCTCGAGCAGCGAGGCGCGCGGGAATGCCTCGAGCGTCTCGTAGTGGGTGACCGAGTCCTTGCCGTCGGGGGTGACCGCGAACTTCCACGAATGGTGCGGATGCCGACCGATCGGCGCGTCGATCGTGCCCGCGAGCGGGTCGGGGTGGCCCTGCACGACGGCGTGGTAGATCTTGTCGACCTCGCGCTCCTTGAACGCGCTCTTCAGCAGCGTGTAGGCGCGTTCGGTCTTCGCGACGACCATGAGGCCGCTCGTGCCCGCGTCGAGACGGTGCACGACGCCGCGGCGTTCGGCGGGACCGCTCGTCGCGATGCGGAAGCCGGCCGCGGCGAGGGCGCCGAGCACGGTCGGCCCCTCCCACCCGAGGGAGGGGTGCGCCGCGACTCCCGCCGGCTTGTCGACCACGACGATGTCGTCGTCGTCATGGACGATGCCGAGGTCGGGGACCGCGACGGGCACGATCTCGGGCTCGCGCTTGGGCTCCCACTCGACGCTGAGCCACGAACCGGCGCGCAGGCGGTCGGAGCGCCCGGCCGTGCGGCCGTCGACGCTCACGCCCCCGGCGTCGGCGACCTCCGCGGCGAAGGTGCGCGAGAACCCGAGCATCTTGGCCAACGCCTGGTCGATGCGCATTCCGTCGAGCCCGTCGGGGACGGGGAGGCTGCGGGACTCCATGTCAGCGCGCGCCGGGGTCGGCCTGAGCGTCGACGTCGCTGGCGGCTTCCGCCTCGGCGGCGCGCGACGCGCGCGTCTCGCGCGTGCCGTCGAGCCGGAGCCCGACGAGCACGAGGATCGCGACGGAGATCATCATCGACACGATGAAGACGTCGGCCACGTTGTAGATTGCCGGCATCATCCACGGCGTGGAGATGAAGTCGACGACGTGTCCGACCGGGAAGCCCGGCTCGCGGAGCAGGCGGTCGGTGAGATTACCGAGCACACCGCCGAGCAGGAGGCCGAGCACGACGGCCCACAGGCGCGAGCGTACGCGGCGCACGGCCAGGTAGACGATCACGGCCGCGACGACCGCGAGGGCGATCGTGAACAGCCAGGTGACCCCTTCGCCGAGCGAGAACGCGGCGCCGGGGTTTCGGACGAGATAGAACTGCAGGGCGTCACCCAGCACGGGGACGACGCGCTCCGGGGGGAGGTTGTCGATCGCGACGGTCTTCGCCAACTGGTCGGCGGCCAGCACCACCATCGCGAGGATCGCGATGACGATGCCGGCCGCCGCCGGTCGCAGAGGAGTTCGACTGCGCAAAGAGTCTGTCGACTTACAGGCCGATCGCCGAGACGGGCGTGGAGCCCGACGACGACGCGGTGGTGTCGAGGTCGCGGAGCTGACCCTCGATGTAGGAACGCAGCTGCGAGCGGTAGTCGCGCTCGAAGTTGCGGAGCTCGGTGATCCGGCTCTCGAGCGTCACGCGCTCCTTCTCGAGACGCGCGCGCTCCTCGCGGCCCTTCTGCTCGGCCTCGGCGACGATGGACGCCGCCTGCGCCTGCGCCTCGCCGATGAGCTGGTCGCGCTGGGCCTTGCCCTCGGCGACGTGCTCGTCGTGCAGACGCTGCGCGAGCTCGATGATGCCGGCGCTCTGCGCGGCGGGCTCGACGTCGCTGGATGGCGCCGCGACGGGGGCCGGGGCGGGAGTCTCGACCGGAGCCGGCTCCTCGGCCTGGGGCTCCTCGGCGACGGGGGCCGCCACCGTGGCCGGAGCGGACTCACCGGACTCGAACGCGGCGAGCTTGGCCTTCAGCTCCTCGTTCTCGGCGATGGTCTTGCGCCACTCGACGACGATCTCGTCGAGGAAGTCGTCGACCTCGTCGGGGTCGAAGCCCTCCTTGAAGCGCACGTGCTGGAACTGCTTGGTGACGACGTCATCGGGGGTCAGTGCCATGGTGTTTCCTCTTTCGAGAGCTCTGATTCGGAACTGTTGGGGGTGTCGCACCGGGGCGTACCGCTTCGGAACAGCATAGCCGCCGCCCTCCGTCAGTGTCGAAGGGCACTGTCGAAGGACGGCGGCGGGAGGTCACGCGGCCGCGAGGGACCGCGTCACGCTCAGCAGCAGGAAGCAGACGAACATGACGATCGCGAATCCGAAATCGATCGCGATCCCCCCGATGCGCAGGGGTGGGATGATGCGGCGGACCAGCTTGATGGGCGGATCCGTCACGGTGTAGACGATCTCAGCCAACACGAGCGTGGCGCCACGCGGACGCCACTCCCGGTTGAACATCGGGATGTACTCGAGCACGAGGCGCGCGAGCAGGAACACGATGTAGATGAACAGCAGCGCGCTGAGGATGGAGCCGACCAGGCTCAGGACGGCCACGATCGCTTACTGGGGCGCGAACGGCGCAGCCTCGGGGTCGGCCTGCGCGATCGCACCGTCGCCGGACACGGCGATGTTCTCGGGCGAGAGCAGGAAGACCTTGCTCGTCACCCGCTCGATGCGGCCGTACAGCCCGAGCGAGAGTCCGCTCGCGAAGTCGATCAGGCGACGCGCGTCGGCGTCGCTCATCTGCGACAGGTTGATGATGACCGGGATGCCCTCGCGGAAGTTCTCCGCGATCGTCTGGGCGTCGCGGTACTGCTTGGGGTGCACCGTGAGGATCTCGCTCACCGGGCCGGCCGAGGGCTGGCGCACCACGGCGGGGCGGTGCAGGGGGGTCACCGGCGCGGCCTTCTCCACGGGAGCAGCGGCGGGCGCCGCCTGCTTGCGCGCGATGGGCTGCGGCGCCGTCTCCTCGTAGGCCTCTTCCTCGTCGGCGAGGCCCAGGTACACCATCGTCTTCTTCAGGGGGTTCGACATCGCATCCTCCGTTCGCTCGTCTGCTCTGAGGCTAGTCGCGCACGGGCCTCGGGCCCGTGATTGCGGAACCGATCCGCAGGTGTGTCGCGCCCATCGCGATCGCCTCAGGGAAATCCCCCGTCATGCCCGCGGAGATCCACCGCGCATCCGGCACCACGGAGCGCACCGTGTCCGCAGATCGGCGGAGCCGTTCGAAGGCTCGCGCGGGCTCCTCGTCGAGAGGTGCGACCGCCATGACCCCGCGCAGACGCAGGCTCGACAGTTCGGCGACGCGGGTCGCGAGAGCCTCCACGCCATCAGGGGCGACGCCTCCGCGACCGACGTCGTCGGTCAGGTTGACCTGCAGCAGCACGTCGAGCGGCGCGTCGCCGCCGGCCGCGTCGAGCGCGTCGGCGATGCGGTCCCGATCGACCGAGTGCACGGCATCCGCCGCCGCCCTCACCGCGCGCGCCTTGTTGGTCTGCGCCTGTCCGATGAAGTGCCAGGTCAGATCGGGGATGCCGACGAGCTCCGCGCGCTTGGCGGTGAGCTCCTGCTGCCGGTTCTCCCCCACGTCGCGCACGCCGAGGGCGTGCAGATCGGAGACGAGGGATGCCGGGTGGAACTTCGTCACCACGATGCGGGTGATGTCGGCGAGGTCGCGGCCCGCGGAGCGGGCGGCATCCTGGATGCGCGCGTCGACGGCGGCGAGCCGATCGGCGAGAGCGGTGTCCATGCTGCTCCTTCGACGACGAGAGCGGGCCCGGTGGAGACCGGACCCGCTTTCGTCGGAGAGTTCGTGCGTACTCGGCTGGTGCTTACTTCAAGAAGTCGGGCACGTCGAGGTCGTCGTCGGCGTAGCCGTTGTCGTACGAGGTCTCGGGCACGCGCGCGGTGACCGGCGCGGGCTCGGGACGACGCTCGGGGGCGCGCTCCGTGGCGGCCTTCTGCTCCTCGGCGGCGTCGAGGTCGCGCGCGACGTCGTCGGCGGGGATGACCGGGACGACGGGCGCCGAGGCCGGACGCTGGGCGCCCACCGCGTCGATGCGCAGCGAGGGCTCTCCCCCGTCGAATCCGGCCGCGATCACCGTCACGCGCACCTCGTCGCCGAGGGTGTCGTCGATGACCGTACCGAAGATGATGTTGGCCTCCGGGTGCGCGGCCTCCTTCACCAGCTGGGCGGCGTCGTTGATCTCGAAGATGCCGAGGTTCGAGCCACCCTGGATCGACAGCAGCACGCCGTGCGCACCCTCGATGGAGGCCTCGAGCAGCGGCGACTCGACCGCGAGCTCGGCCGCCTTGATGGCGCGATCGGCGCCGCGGGAGGAGCCGATGCCCATGAGGGCGGATCCGGCGCCCTGCATGACCGATTTGACGTCGGCGAAGTCGAGGTTGATCAGACCCGGGGTCGTGATGAGGTCGGTGATGCCCTGGACACCGGCGAGCAGCACCTGGTCGGCCGTGGCGAAGGCCTCGATCATCGAGATGCCGCGGTCGCTGATCTCCAGCAGACGGTCGTTGGGGACGACGATGAGGGTGTCGACCTCTTCCTTCAGACGTCCGACGCCGGCCTCGGCCTGGCTCTGTCGACGACGTCCCTCGAAGGAGAACGGCTTCGTGACGACACCGATGGTCAGGGCGCCGATCGACTTCGCGATCTTGGCGACGACCGGAGCACCACCCGTGCCGGTCCCGCCGCCCTCGCCCGCGGTGACGAAGACCATGTCGGCGCCGCGCAGCGCCTCCTCGATCTCCTCCGCGTGGTCTTCGGCAGCACGCCGCCCGACCTCGGGGTCGGCACCCGCGCCGAGTCCCCGCGTGAGCTCGCGGCCCACGTCGAGCTTGACGTCGGCGTCGCTCATGAGCAGCGCCTGCGCGTCGGTGTTGATCGCGATGAACTCCACGCCGCGCAGGCCGAGCTCGATCATGCGGTTGACGGCGTTGACGCCGCCCCCGCCCACACCGACGACCTTGATCACGGCGAGGTAGTTCTGGTTGTGGCTCATGCCGGCCTCCGTTTGTCCCCGAACCCGAAACTCTAAACCTCATGTTGAGGGTTAAAGAATTGCCCGGTATGCAATTCCTTAGCTCGAAGGTAGGTCGAGCCGGGGGCGCCGACGGGCCGACACGCGGCGTGTTCCGTTATCGCGTCGGATATCAGCGGACGACGCCCGCCTCAGGCGAGGTGACGTCGTACTCCTTGGCGCGGTCGGGCGGGCTCTGCGTCATCAGACGGTCCAGCACGATGGCCTTCTCGGCCGACCGGTCGGCGCTGCCCCACACCACGCGCGACCCCGTCGCACCGAGCGTCAGCGTGACGTCGTCGGGGGTGGATGCCGTGACGCCGGTCACCTGCGACCGCACGGCGTCGGGCAGCGCGCGCACGACGCGACCGGCAGCGTGGAAGGCCGCCGATCCCGTGCCGCCGGTGATCTCGAGGAGCGGCTGACCCGCCGGGGCCTCGGGGGTGGTCGCCAGCGCCACGCCCGCGGCATCCACCACCGTGAAGCCGGCCGGCGTCTGCAACGCGCCGATCGGGGTGCGCTCGACGACGTTGACGACCAGGTCGTGCGGAGGTCGGGCTTCGAGCGTGTACGACTCCACGAGCGGGAACCGCACGAGCGCGGCCTTGACCGCGCTGTCGTCGACCATCGCCAGCGGCGTGCCGACCTGGGAGCTCAGGGCGTCGGCGACAGCGGCGGCATCGAGCTGCGCCGTACCGACGACGTCGATCCGCTCCACCGCGAACAGCGGGCTGTAGGCCGCCCCGGCAGTGCCGAGCACCATGACGAGGAAGGCCGCGCCGACGCCGATCCACACGCGACGACGGCGCCGCTGGCGCGCGGTGAAGCGCTTGACCTCGGCCGACAGCGCCCGGCGCCGCGCGCGCGAGGCGCGCCACACGTCGCGCAGGCCCACCCCCTCGGCATCCGTCGTCGATCCCTCGCGAGCGGGCGTGTCTTTCGCGACCGGGGGGTCGACGGGGCGCACGAGAGGCAGGAGGGGAGCGGTCTCGGAATCGGGATGCCGCATCTCGGCGTCGCGCGCGTCACCGGCGGCCGCGGGCACGCGAAGGTCGCCGCGGGCCCCCTCGCGCGACTCCGTCACGGCCGCGCGGTCGACGCGGGCCTTCGCCGCGGCGCGGGACTCCGGGGGCGGAGGCAGGGGCGAGGGCCGACGCACGCTCACACCGCCGGCGCCGTCGTGGCCCCGCGCGACAGGGCGTCGAGCACCTGCGGGATGATCTGATACACGTTGCCGCAGCCGAGCGTGATGACGTAGTCGCCGGGCCGGGCGATCTCGGCGGTGTAGTCGGCGGCCGCCTGCCAGTCGGGCACGTAGTGCACGTGCGCAGGGTCGGCGAACGCGCCGCTGACGAGCTCCCCCGTCACCCCGGGCACCGGATCCTCTCGCGCTCCGTAGACGTCGAGCATGACCGTGTGATCGGCGTGCGACTCCAGCACCTCGGCGAACTCGCGGAACATCTCCTGCGTGCGCGAGTACGTGTGCGGCTGCTGGATGGCGATGAGGCGGCCCTCCCCCACGACCGTGCGCGCCGCCGACAGGGCGGCCGCCACCTCGGTCGGGTGGTGGGCGTAATCGTCATAGACGCTGACACCGCGTTCGACGCCGTGCAGCTCGAACCGGCGGACAGTCCCCCCGAAGCCCTCGACCGCACGCGCCGCGTCGGCGAGGGAGTGACCCAGCACGCGGAGCACGGCGACGGCGCCGGCCGCGTTCACGGCGTTGTGCGCACCGGGGACGCGCAGGCGCACGTCGACGCTCTCCCCGACGGCGGTGAGCGTGAAGGCGACCGGCCCGTCGGTGCGGATATCGCTGAGTCGCACATCCGCGCCGTCGTCCACGCCGAAGGTCACGACGTTCGCGTGCGTGATGCGCTCCCGGACGGCACGCGCCCCGGGGTCGTCGGCCGAGATGACCACGGCCTCGCTCGCGGCATCCGCGAACCGGGCGAACGCGGCGTCGAATGCATCGCGCGAGCCGTAGTGGTCGAGGTGGTCGGGGTCGACGTTGGTGATGAGGGCGACCGAGGTGTCGTAGAGCTCGAACGTGCCGTCGGACTCGTCGGCCTCGATCACGACGAGGTCGTCGGAGCCGGTGCCGCTGGAGGTGCCGAGGTCGGCGATCACGCCGCCGTTGACGAACGTCGGGTCGAGCTCCAGCGCGCGCAGGGCGGTGACGATCATGCCCGTCGAGGTGGTCTTGCCGTGGGCTCCGGCCACGGAGACCAGGCGACGGCCGCCGATGAGCCAGTGCAGGGCCTGCGACCGGTGGATCACGTGCAGACCGCGCTGCTTGGCGGTGACGAACTCGGGGTTCTCGGGCCAGATCGCCCCGGTGTGCACGACCGTGTCGGCGTCGCCCAGGTGCGCGTCGTCGTGTCCCACGTGGACGGTCGCACCGCGGGCGGCGAGGTCGCGCAGCGCGGCGCTGTCGGCACGGTCGGAGCCGGAGACCCGGATGCCGCGGTCGAGGAACATGCGGGCGAGGCCGGACATGCCCGATCCCCCCACGCCGATGAAGTGCGCGGAGGTGATGGTCTCGGGGATGGGGAGGCTCAGGTCGGGTCTGATCATGGCATCTGCGAGTTTACGTCGCCGACCCTGCGCGGACGCCCCGGCGCGCGGCATCCGGTGCGTCGGACCGCCCGCCCCGCCGGCCCTCAGCGGGCCAGGGCCTGGTCGATCATCGCGATGACGTTCTCCGTGCCGGTGCGGATGCCGGTGCGCGCGGCGGCGTCGCGCATGGCGGTGCGACGCTCGTCGTCGGCGAGCAGGGGGACGACGTCGGCGCGCACCCGGTCGGGGGTGAAGTCCGCGTCGGGGATGAGCAGCGCCGCCCCGGCACGCACGGACGCGGCGGCGTTCAACCTCTGCTCGCCGTTGCCGACGGCGTAGGGCACGTAGACGGCCGGGATGCCGAGCGCGTTGATCTCGCTCACCGTGGCCGCGCCGGAGCGGGAGACGACGAGGTCGGCGAGGGCGAAGGCGAGGTCCATCCGGTCGACGTACCGGACCACGACGTACCCCTCGACGCCCGGATCAGGGGTCTCGGAGTTCTGCCCCGTCACGTGGAGCAGCTGCCAGCCGGTGGCCAACACGTCGCGCCACGCGCCCTCGAAGGCGGTGTTCAGACGCAGCGCACCGAGGGAGCCGCCGAAGACGAGGAGCGTCGGACGGTCGGCGTCGAGGCCGAAGTGGGCCGCCGCCTCCCCGCGACGCGCTGCGGCGTCGAGCTCGACGACCTCGCGACGCAGCGGCATCCCGACCTCACGCGCCCCGCGCAACGGCGTGCCGGCGAACGCGACGCCCACCCCCGCCGCCGTCCGCGCACCCAGGACGTTGGCGAGCCCGGGCTTGGCGTTGGCCTCGTGCACGATAAACGGCACGCGCTCGCGGCGTGCGGCGATGTAGGCCGGCGCGGCCGCGTAGCCGCCGAACCCGACCACCGCATCGACGCCGCGCGCCCGGATGATGCGGCGGACGTCGGCGACCGCGCGGAGGAAGCGGGCGGGGAACACCGCGGCGGCGCGGTCGGGTCGACGCGGGAACGGGACCTTGGCGATCGTGAGCAGCTCGTACCCGCGCAACGGGACCAAGCGCGACTCGAGGCCCTCGCGGGTACCGAGCACCAGGACGTCGGCCGCGGCGTCGCGCGCGCGAAGGCCGTCCGCGACGGCGAGGAGGGGGTTCACGTGCCCGGCGGTGCCGCCGCCGGCGAGGAGGTAAGTCGTCACCGTACGACCCTAGTCAGGTCGCGGCGGCGATCAGACCCGACGGCCCTGGCGTCGCGCCGCTCCCGCGCCCGCCCGCCGCTGCGGCCGCGGCGCGACGGGGTCGTCGTCGCGACGGTCGGGCAGCGTACGCGCGCACGACAGCAGCACACCGCACGCGATGAGCACCGACAACAGCGACGTCCCTCCCTGCGACATGAACGGCAGCGGCACGCCCAGCACCGGGAAGATGCGCAGCACGACGCCGATGTTCACCAGCGCCTGCCCGACGATCCACAGGGTGATGGCGCCGGCGACGATGCGGACGAAGCTGTCGTCGGTCCGGCGGATGATCCGGAATGCGCCGACGGCGAAGACGGCGAACAGCACGAGCACGACCACGCAGCCGACCAGGCCCAGCTCCTCGCCGATGATGGCGAAGATGTAGTCGTTGGCCGCGGCCGGGAGCCAGTCGTACTTCTCCTTGGAGTTGCCGAGGCCCAGTCCGAGCAGCCCGCCGCTCGCGAGCCCCCAGATGCCGTGCAGCGACTGATAGCACGAGGTGTAGTAGCAGGAGGCGTCGTCGGGGTCGAACAGGCTCGCGATGCGGGCCATGCGATTCTCGCTGCCCACCGCCGACAGCAGCACGACCACCAGCGACAGGGCCGCGGGAACGATGAACATGCGCAGCTTGATGCCGGCGAAGAAGAGGGCGCCCAGCACGACGAGCACGAGGATCATCACCGTGCCGAGGTCCTTGCCGCCGAGCACGGTGCCGATCACGAGGACCGCGACGGGCACGACCGGGATGAAGACGTGCTTCCACGACGTGAGCAGACGACGCTTGCGGAACAGCACCGCGCCCATCCACAGCGCGAGCGCGAGCTTGAGGAACTCCGCGGGCTGGAACTGGAAGCCCGCGATCTGCACCCAGTTGCGGTTGCCGTACGAGGCGATGCCGAGGCCCGGGACGTAGACCAGCAACTGGAACAGCGTGGCGAAGATCAGGGCGGGCCAGGCGATCTTCTTCCAGAAGCTCATGCGCGCGCGACTGAGCACGAACATCAGGGGGATGCCGATGACCGCGAACACGCCCTGCTTGATGACGTGGTCAAAGGGGCTCTGCCCGCCGTCGAGGGCGGAGGTCGCCGACAGCACCATGACGAGACCGAAGCCCGTGAGCAGCAGCGCAGCGGACGCGATGAGCAGGAATTCGCTCGCGACCGGTCGGAAGGCACGACCGAGCGAGACGCGCGCGATGAGACCGCCGCGCTCGGGCTGCTCGTCGGGCGTCTGCCGCGGAGGGGGTGCCGTCGTGGTCACGCGTGGTCCCCTCAGTCGGTGGGTCGAGATACTCCGTCGTCCTGGCCGGCGATCCACGCCCTCACCGCGTCGGCGAAACGATCGCCGCGGTCGGAGTAGGACGCGAACTGGTCGAAGGACGCCGCCGCGGGAGCCAGGAGAACCGTGTCTCCGTCCCGGGCCACACCCGCCGCCAGTTCGACGACCTGCGCCATGACGTCTTCAGTCTCGGCGTGGTCGACCTCGAACAGCGGCACCGCGGGGGCGTGTCGCGCGAACGCCGCGACGATGTCGCCGCGCTCCGTCCCGATCACGATGACGGCGCGCACCGCCGCTCCGCGTGCGCGGACGAGGTCGGACAGGTCGACGCCCTTGAGCAGGCCGCCCACGACCCAGACGGCGCTGGGGTAGGCCGCCAGCGACGACGCCGCCGCGTGCGGATTGGTCGCCTTCGAGTCGTCGACCCAGGTCACTCCGGCGTGCGCGCCGACGACCTGGATGCGGTGCGGGTCGAGACGGAAGCGTTCGAGCGTGTCGAAGATGTGCGCCGGGGTGGCGCCGAGCGAGCGGGCGAGGGCGGATGCCGCGAGGATGTTGGCGACCATGTGCGGCGCCGCCAGTCCCCGGGCCGCGAGGTCGGCCACCGTCGTGAGCTCCAGGGCGGAGGTCGCGCGCTCCTCGAGGAACGCCCGATCGACGAGGATGCCGTCGACGACACCGAGGTCGCTGGGCCCGGGCACGCCGAGATCGAAGCCGATCGCGCGGGCACCCTCGACGACCTCCGCGTCCTCGACCATCTCGCGGGTGGCGATGTCGGCCTTGTTGTAGACGCAGGCCACGCGGGTGCGCGCATACACGCCCGCCTTGGCGTCGCGGTACGCGTCGGCACCGCCGTGCCACTCGAGGTGGTCGTCGGCGAGGTTCAGGCACACGGCCGCGTGCGGCGAGAGCGCATCGGGACCGGTCTGCAGGTTGAGGTACCAGAGCTGGTGGCTCGACAGCTCGACCACCAGCGCGTCGAAGCCGCCGGGGTCGCGCACCGCGTCGAGGACCGGGGTGCCGATGTTGCCCACGGGCGCCGCGCGAAGTCCCGCGGTCACCAGCATCTCGGCGGTGAGCCGCGTGGTGGTGGTCTTGCCGTTGGTGCCGGTGATGAGCACCCAGTCCGCGGGTCGGCCGTCGGCACGCACGACTTTGTCGCGCACGCGCCACGCCAGCTCGACGTCGCCCCACAGGGCGATGCCCTGCTCCTGCGTCCACCGGATCAGCGGGTGATGCGGCGGGAAGCCCGGGGAGGCGACGACCACCTCGGGCGCGAAGTCGCTCAACGCGGCCGGGACCGCATCCAGCGGCCCCTCGTGCAGGCGCACGCCCAGGACCGGGAGGAGGCGCCCGTATTCGGCATCCGCCCGTTCGGTCACCACGAGCACCTCGGCGCCGAGCTCGGAGAGGGTGTCGGCGACCGAGAAGCCCGTCACCGAGAGGCCGAGGACGGCGACGCGCAGGCCCTTCCAGTCGGCGTGCCAGCTGCTGAGGGAAGACAGGTCGGTCATACGCGTGCGAGCCATTCGACGTAGAAGAATCCGATGCCCGAGACGGCGAGGAGCCCGGCGATGATCCACATGCGCACGACGATGGTGACCTCGGGCCACCCCCGCATCTCGAGGTGGTGGTGCAGGGGGCTCATGAGGAAGAGCCGCTTGCCCTTGGTGACCTTGAAATAGGCCCGCTGGAGGATCACGGAGCCGGAGGCGATCACGTAGACGCCCGCGATGAGCACCAGCAGCAGCTCGGTGCGGGTGAAGATCGCCAGCGCCGCGATGACGCCGCCGATGGCCATCGAGCCGCAGTCGCCCATGAAGACCTTCGCCTTGGGGGCGTTCCACCACAGGAACCCGACCAGGCCGCCCACGAACGACGCCGACACGATGGCGAGGTCGAACGGATCGCGTACGGCGTAGCATCCGGCCTGCACCGCCGGGTCGAGCACGTCGGCGCACATCTGCTTGTTCTGCCAGAACGCCATCAGGCTGTAGGCGCCGACGACGAAGATGCCCGAGCCGGCGGCGAGACCGTCGAGTCCGTCGGCGACGTTGACCGAGTTGGATGCCGCGGTGCCGATGAGCGAGATCCACGCGAGGTACAGCAGCCACCCGAGGATCGGGCCCAGCGCGAACAGTGAGAGCACCTGGATGTCGCGGAAGACGGAAATGTACTCCGAGGCGGCGGTCTGACCGAACGTGTTCGGGAAGTTCAGCGCGACGATCGCGAACGGCACGACGACCAGCACCTGGCCGAGGATCTTGCGCCATCCCGACAGCCCCAGGCTGTTCTGGTGGCGCACCTTCATGTAGTCGTCGATGAAGCCCACCACGCCGAAGCCGAGCATGAGCCACAGCACGAGAAGGCCGGAGACGGTCGGCGGGTTGTTGCCGGCGTAGGAGCCGATGAAGTAGCCCACGATCGTGCCGGAGATGAAGATGGTGCCGCCCATCGTGGGCGTGCCGCGCTTGGCCCCGTGCGAGGGGTTGTGCACATTCTCGGGGGTGCGGATGACCTGGCCCCAGCCCCACTTGCGGAACCACCGGAGGAACACCGGGGTGAGGAAGAGGGTGAAGGCGAGCGAGATCGCCGCCGACGTCAGAAGCGATCTCACGCGAACAGCTCCCCGAGTCGATCGCCGAGGTGCCGCAGCCCCGCCGAGTTGGAGGACTTCACCAGCACGCGGTCGCCGTCGCGCAGCTCGGTCGAGAGGTAGTCGTACGCGGCGTCGGCGTCGGCGAAGAACACGGCCTCGCCGTCCCACGACCCCTGCGCGATCGCCTCGAGATACATGCGGCGCGCTTCGGGGCCGATGACGACGATGCGCTGGATGCGCAGCCGCACGGCCAGCAGCCCGACGCGGTCGTGCTCCTCGTCGGCGTACTCCCCCAGCTCGCTCATCGCGCCGAGGACGGCGACGGTGCGCTCGTCGGGGCCGGTGATCTGGGCGAGGGTGCGCAGGGCCGCGGCCATCGAATCGGGGCTGGCGTTGTAGGCGTCGTTGATGATGCGCACTCGGTCGGAGCCGAGCGGCTGCATGCGCCAGCGCTCCGCGATCTCGAGCGTCTCGACGCGCGCGATCGCATCCGCGGCGGAGACGCCCAGGGCGGTCGCCGCGGCGATCGCGGCGAGGGCGTTCATGACGTGGTGCTCGCCGAGCACCCGCAGGGTCAGGGTGTGCGCCTCGCCGTCGACCAGCAGGTCGGCGCGTGTTCCGGATGCCGAGACCTCGACGTCGAGGGCGCGGACCACAGCCCGCTCGCCACGGCCGAACCACCGCACGTCCTGCCCGCGCTCGCGCGCGATCGGCTCCATCGCCGCGACCCGCGGGTCGTCGGCGTTGAGGACGGCGAGGCCCCCTTCGCGGGTGGCCTTCACCAGCTCGCTCTTGGCGTGGAACGTCGATTCGATGCCGCCGAACCCGCCGGCGTGGGCCATGCCGACCATGAGGACGACGCCGACGTCGGGGGTCACGAGTCCCGCGAGCCGTGCGATCGCGCCGGGGGCGCTCGCGCCGAACTCGCTGACGAGGAACCGGGTGTCGTGCTCGACGCGCAGCATCGTCAGCGGGGCGCCGACCTCGTTGTTGAAGGACGCGCGCGGCGAGACCGTGGGGCCTTCGTCCTCGAGGATGCGCGCCAGCATGTTCTTGGTGGTCGTCTTGCCGTTCGAGCCGGTGATGCCGACGACCTGCAGCCCGCCGGCCGCGCGGACCCGCGCCACATTGTCGCGCGCGAGGGCGGCGAGGGCGGCGACGACGTCAGCGACGACGACCTGACTGACGTCGTCGTCGAGTTCGCGCTCCACGATTGCCAGGGCAGCGCCCCGCTCGACGGCGGTGCCGACGAAGAGGTGCCCGTCGGTCGTCTCGCCGGGCTTGGCGACGAAGATGCCGCCGGGCTCGATGAGACGCGAGTCGGTGTCGACCAGACCCGCGACGGTGGTGTCGGGAGCGTCCTCGCGTCGGAGCACGAGGCGCCCGCCGAGCACGTCGGCGATCTGGGAGAGGCTGGTAGAGATCATTGCTGTGCGGACGCCCTTTCCGTGTCGCATTCGTTACCGAGACGAGACCGGCGTCGGCGGTGTCTCAGCCGAACTTGGGCAGTTCGGGGGTCGTGGTCCCGGACGGGATCACGCGGTAGGTCTTGAGAACCTGCGTGAGCGCCTTCTGGAACGCGGGGGCGGTGGCCGCGGACGATTTTACCGTCCGCGGTTCGTCGAGGTTGACCGCGACGACGTACTGGGGGTCGTCGGCGGGGGCGAAACCGATCATCGTGGTGAAGTACGCGTCGGGCTTGTAGGCGCCGGTGTTCTCGTCGACCTTCTCGCCGGTGCCGGTCTTGATCGCGATGCGGTAGCCCGGGATGGCGATCTTGTCGGCGAGCTCGCCCTGGGTGGCGACGTTCTCGAGCATGAGCCCGACCTCTTTCGCCGTCGCGGTGGAGATGACCTGCGTCCCCTCGGTCGAGGGCGTGTCGGTGACGGTGCCGTCAGCCGCGGTGCAGCTCTCCACGAGGGAGAGCGGGATCTTCACTCCCCCGTTCGCGATGGTCTGGTACGCCCCGACCAGCTGCGGGACCGTGACCGACAATCCCTGCCCGAAGGCGGTGTTGTAGAAGGTCTGGGTGTCCCAGTCGCCCACGGGGTGCAGGATGCCGGCGGACTCGCCGGGGAAATCGATGGCGCTGACCGCGCCCATGCCGAACTTCTGCAGGTAGTCGAAGCGCGTCTCCTTTGGGATCATCTCGGCGAACTTCGAGATGCCGACGTTGGAGGAGTCGATGAGCACGCCGGTCGGCGTGTAGGTGTTCGCGCCGTGCGAGAACGCGTCGGACACGCGCGCGTCGCCGCCGAGCACCTCGCGCGAGGAGGCGGTGACGGTGGTCTCGGGGGTGTACGACCCGCTGTCGAGGCCGATGGCCGTCGTGAGCGCCTTGAACGTCGACCCCGGTTCGAACGGGCTCGAGAAGGCGCGGCTGCCCCGGTCGTCGGCGGGCGTGGCCGTGGGGTCGTTGGGGTCGACCGAGGGGTACTCGGCGAGGGCGCGGATCTTGCCGGTCTTCGCTTCGACGACGGTGATGGTGCCGCGCAGCGACCCGGTGTTCTGCACCTGCTCGGCGATCAGCTGACCGAGGTACCACTGCAGGTCGCGGTCGATCGTGAGCTTCAGGGTGCCGCCGTCGACGGCGGGCTGGGTCACGACCTCGGTCCCGGGCAGCACGACGCCGTCGCGGCTCTGCTGGAAGACGACCTTGCCGTTGGTGGAGGAGAGGCAGTCGTTGTCGGCGTTCTCGAGACCGGCGAGCGGCTGGCCGTCGCCGCCGACGAAACCGAGGAGGTTCCCGCCCACGGCGCCGTCCGGGTACACCCGGCCCGACTGGGGCGGGAAGCTCAGGAACGGCAGCCGGAGAGCGGCCAGGGCGCGGTACTGCTCGGTGGACACGCTCTTCGCGATCATCGCGTAGCGCGAGTCGGGGTTGTCGGCCACGGCATCCGTCACGATCTTCTCGACGTCCGCGGCGTCCTGCCCGGTGATGCCCGCGATCTGCGCCGCGAGCTCCGGCCACCCGGTGGTCGTGCCGGGCTCGTCGTCGCTGCCGTCGTCGACGGTGGTGATGCCCTTCGCGGCGAGCATCGGGTCGACCTGCACGTCGTAGCGGTTCACCGCCGAGGCGAGCACCACGCCGTTCTCGTCGACGATCGAGCCACGTGCGGCGTACTCGACGCGCGAGTTCTCCAGCCCCATCGCGAGGGAGTCGTCCACGTGCTCGCGCGCGTTGACGACCTGGATGTCGACGAGACGCACGACGAAGGCGACGAGCACGATCAGCACGACCGAGAGGGCGACGACGGTGCGACGCCGCGGGGACCGGGAGGTGGTGGCCGTCATGTGACTCATCGTGTCGCGGGAGTCGGCAGACCGTCGCCGATCGACGGGGGTGTCGTCGAATCGGCGGTCGCGGTCGCCGTGTCCGGCGCGGGCGCGGCGGGTGCCTGTACCGCCGCGGAGCCCGTCTCCGTGGTCGCGGCTGACGGGTCGGTCACCAGCGGCACACCCGCGATGAGGGCGTTGCGCACGGACCCGCGACCCATGGCATCCACCGAGGAGGCCGTGTCGGCCGGCTTGCCCGAGCCGATGACGGCGCCGTCGCTCAGGCGGAGGTACGTCGGCGACTCGTCGATGACCATGCCGAGCGCCGCCGCGTTGGCCGCGAGGTACTGCGGCGAGCTGAGCCCGGCGCTCTCGTCGTTCAGGATCTGCTTCTGGTACGTCAGGTCGCGCTGCTGCTGCGTGAGCGCGGCGATCTCGAACGAACTCTGGGTGGTCAAGATGCCGAGCCCCATCTGCACCAGCACGATCACCACCGCGCCGCCGACGGCGATCACGCCGAACAGCCGGCGGGGCGCGCGTCGACGGGCCGCCGCGGGGACGACGGCGAGTCGCCTCTCGCGGACCGGCGTCGGGAACTCCGGGTAAGCGGCCCGGGGGTCGATGGCCGTGGATGCGCTCATGCGTCCTCCTGGATCCTCTCGGCCGCGCGCAGGCGCACGGGGGTGGCACGGGGGTTGGCGGCACGCTCGTCGTCGCCGGCGAGCTCGGCGCCGCGGACGAGGAGTCGGAACGTCGGGGCGTGCTCGGGCAGCTCGACGGGGAGGCCGCGGGGAGCGGTCGACGTCGAGGCGTCGGCGAAGACGCGCTTGACGAGCCGGTCTTCGAGCGACTGGTACGACAGCACGACGATGCGTCCGCCCACACCGAGCACGCTCAACGCGGCCGGGATCGTGCGTTCGAGCACGGACAGCTCGGCGTTGACCTCGATGCGCAGCGCCTGGAAGACGCGCTTCGCGGGGTGGCGCTCGCGCAGCACGGCCGCGGGCGTCGCCGCCTGCAGCACGTCGACGAGCTGACCGGAGCGTTCGAGCGGCGACTGCTGCCGCGCTGCGATGATGGCCCGCGCGTAGCGACCGGCGAGCTTCTCTTCGCCGTAGCGCTCGAAGATGCGGCGGAGGTCGCCCTCGCCGTAGGTGGCGAGCACCTCCGCGGCGGTGATGCCCGTGGTCTGGTCCATGCGCATGTCGAGAGGGGCGTCCTGCGCGTACGCGAACCCGCGGTCGGCCACGTCGAGCTGCAGCGACGACACCCCGAGGTCGAACAGGATGCCGTCGACCTTGTCGACACCCGCGGATGCCACGGCGTCCGCGATCCCGTCGTAGACGGTGTGCACGAGGGTGACGCGGTCGCCGAAGCGCGCGAGACGCTCCCCCGCGATGCGCAGGGCGTCGGTGTCGCGGTCGAGACCGATCAGGCGGGCGTGGGGGAAGCGCTCGAGGAACGCCTCGGAGTGCCCGCCCATGCCGAGGGTTCCGTCGACGAAGACGGAACCGGGCTTCTGCAGGGCGGGACCGAGCAGCTCGGCGCAGCGCTCGAGGAGGACGGGGGTGTGGATGTTGCGGATGTCCATGATGATCGGGGCCGATCCTTCGGCTCTGATCCCCACCCGCATCGACCTGGCGCCGGGGAAGTGCGTCAGGGCGTGCGGCTGGGCATCACAGCCGGAGGGTCAGAACAGTCCCGGGATCACCTCCTGCTCCATCTCGGCGTACGTCTCTTCGTTGCTTTCGGCGTAGGCGTTCCACGCTTCGGCATCCCAGATCTCCGCGTGCGCCCCGACACCCGTGACGACGAGCTCGCGCCCGAGGCCGGCGTAGGTGCGCAGCGCCGGGGGAACGGTGATGCGGTTCTGGCTGTCGGGCTTCTCGGCGCTGGCCCCCGAGAGGAACATGCGCAGGAAGTCGCGGGCCTGCTTGTTGCTGAGCGGGGCCTCGCGGATCCGCTCGTGCACGCGCTCGAACTCCTCGGTGCTGAACACGTAGAGGCAGCGGTCCTGCCCCCGGGTGATCACCACTCCGGCGCCGAGATCGTCACGGAACTTCGCGGGCAGGATGACGCGCCCTTTGTCGTCGAGCTTGGGAGTGTGCGTGCCGAGCAGCATTCGGGCGTCCACCCCCTTCGTCCGGCCTGCGAAGTTTCCCCCACTTTACTCCACCGCCCTCCACTTCGCTATCGAAATGAGGGGTCTTCTGGGTGAGCACTCCCCCGTGTACTGTGTGCGCCGCATCGCGGACCTCACGCCGGAGCCGCGTGTTTCCGCGTCCGCCGCCCGCCTCAGCTTCCGGGGTGGAGGGAAAGGGAGGGATGCCGCGCCTCGGTCGGCCGGATGGGGTCGCCGTCAGCGGGACGGGCCAGGAAGCCTTGATGCGCGCGGGCCGGGTTGCGCTGAGCACACGAGGGCGGACCGGGAAGCCGGGAGCACGCGAGGGGCGGGCCGGGCGGCGCCGGACACCGGGCGCACGCGAGGGCGGGCCGGGCGGTATCGGGCGTCGGGGCGGACGGGAGGGGGCCGGCGAGGCCGGGCGGGCGCCGGGCGCCGGGCGCCGGGCGCCGGGCGCACGAAAAAGCACCGACTCCGCGGAGCCGGTGCTTATTCGTGAGTATGGGGCTTACGGGCCTTCGCGGCGGCGGTCCCAACGGTCGTTCATACGATCCATGAACGACGAGCCGGAGGTGCGGGGCGCGCGGGCCTTCGCAGCGGACGGAGCGACGGGCGCCGCCCCCCGCGTCGGGGTGACGGCGAAGACGACGCCGCCGGCCATCAGGAGGAAGCCGAGGACGCCGACCGCGATGCCGAGGAAACCGGTGTTGAAGCCGATCGACACGCCCACGACGAGGGCGCCGAGGCCGGCGAGCACGAGGATCGATCCGAGGACGATGTTGCGGTAGCTGAGGGCGCGACTGGGAGCGGAGACGACATCGGTGTCGTTACTCATGAGATGGCGCTCCATCTCATCAAGCAGGCGCTGCTCCTGTTCGGAGAGTGGCATGCATCCCCCTCTATGGTGTGTTGCGGACGATTCTACGTGCGGCGTGGATCACTAGGCTAGGCCCGTGACGACCTCCCTGGAACCGATCGAGGCTGTTTCTCAGCGACTCGACAAGTTCCTCTCCGAACAGCTATCGTACGCCTCCACTCTCGGGCCCGAGGCGGAGACCCTCACCCGATCCGGAGCCTCGGCACTACGCGGCGGTAAGCGGCTGCGCGCCCGGTTCTGCCTCACCGGATGGCATGCCGTCGCGGGCGGCGAGCGACGGTTCGACGACGCGGCTCTCGCGGTGGCGACGGCCCTGGAGATCTTCCACGCCGCCGCTCTCGTGCACGACGACCTGGTCGACAACTCCGACACCCGCCGCGGACAGCCGGCCGCCCATCGCGCACTGCAGAACAGCCACCGCGAGGCCGGGTGGACCGGCGACTCCGATGCGTTCGGACGCTCCGGAGCGATCCTGCTGGGCGACCTCCTCGTCGCGTGGAGCGACGACCTGCTCGAGGAGGGCCTCGCCGACTCCCCGACCGCCGCGGCGACCCGCCGTGCCTATGCGCAGATGCGTCGCGACGTCACGATCGGCCAGTTCCTGGACGTCGCCGAGGAGTCCGCCTATACCGTCTATCCCGACGACGCCCACGCCGACCGGGCCCTCCGCGTGGCGTCGTACAAGTCGGCGCGGTACAGCATCCAGCAGCCGCTGCAGATCGGTGCAGCCCTCGCGGGCGCGGACGACGCGCAGATCACCGCCCTCGGCAGGTTCGGCCACGACGTCGGCATGGCGTTCCAGTTGCGCGACGACGTGCTGGGCGTGTTCGGCGACACCGCCGAGACGGGCAAGCCCGTGGGTGACGATCTCCGCGAGGGCAAGCGCACGGTGCTCGTCGCCTATGCGCGCGAGCGCCTCCCCCTCGAGGACCGCCGTCGAATGGACGGGCTGCTCGGCGATCCCGCCCTGGATGCCGAGCAGATCGGCATCCTGCAGCGAACCATCGTCGACACGGATGCCCTCGCGCGCACGGAGGAACTCATCGCCGACTTCGCCCGCCGAGCGGACGACGCGCTCACCGACGCCCCGCTCGGCGTCGAGGCGGTCGCGGAGTTGCGCGCGCTCGCGCGCGCGGCCACGCAACGCACCGCCTGAGCGGCGACGCACCCCGCGCTTCGGGCGACGCACCCCCACGCTTCGCGGGGCGTGCCGACGGCGGCAGCGCCGGGCGCGTCGGCGCCGCGACAGCCCGAGGAGGCCGAACGCGGCGGGCGCTCAGGCGAGGGTCGCGGCGACCCGGCGCACCTCGCTCTTGCGTCCGGCGAGGAGGGCTTCGATGGGCGCGACGCCGATCGTCTCCTCGGGGGTCAGGAGCCAGTCGATGGTCTCGTCGGGGTCGAAGCCCGCGTCGTGGAGGACGATGATCGTGCCGCGCAGGGCCGGCAGCGGACGACCCTCGGCGATGAACACGGCGGGGACCTTGAACACGCCGTCGCGGCGCGAACCGACGAGGTAGTTCTCGTCGATGAGTCGACGCACCTTCCCGAGGGACTCGTCGAGGAGCTCCACGAGGTCGGGGATGGTCAGCCAGTCGGTCGCGTAACGGGAGGTGTCGGTCACGATGCCATGATCTCATCCCCCCGCGGAGATCACCGCGAAGGCGGGACGCGTGACCTTCTTTCACATCCGTCACAGCAGCCTCACACGTTGACATCCGCCACTCCCCGTGTCACGGTGGCGGGCAGTCGGAAGAACGGAATCCCCCACCATGCGACGACTCACGCTGTCCCCCCTGCCCACTCGCCGCCCGAGCGCCTGGCCCTCCGCCGCGGTCTGGCCCGCCGCCGTGGCCGGAACGATCGCCCTGACCCTGGCGGGAGAGAACGCGGCGCACGCCGCGCCCCCCGCGCAGCCGCTCACTGTCACCCCGCCCGCGCCGCGCGCCATCGGGCCGGTCGTCGCCGTCGCCTCCGCGATCACGGCGTCGACCTACACCGTGCAACCGGGTGACACGGTGTGGGCGATCTCCCGCGCGCACGGCCTCGACCCCGCCGCGGTGACCGCGGCGAACGGCCTCGGCGCCGACGCCGTGATCCGCCCCGGCCAGGTCCTTGCGCTCACGTCGGCCGCCGCTCCGGCGTCCCCGGCACCCGCCGCCGCCCCGGCCGCGACGACGCACGAGGTCCGTCCCGGCGACACCGTGTCGGCGATCGCCCGCGCAGGAGGCGTCTCGGTCGACGCGGTGCTCGCCGCTAACGGTCTGACACGCGCGTCGATCATCTACCCGGGCGACGTCCTGCAGGTCCCCTCTCCCGCAGCCGCGCCCGCCCCGGCATCCGTCGCGCCCTCCACCGCACCGGGACTCGACGCCGAGCAGAGCGAGAACGCGCGACTCATCATCCGCGTCGGACGCGAACTCGGCGTCTCCGACCGCGGCATCCTGATCGCCCTCGGCACCGCGATGCAGGAGTCGTGGCTGCGCAATCTCGACTGGGCGACCGCGACTCCCTCGGACTCTTCCAGCAGCGTCCCAGCACCGGCTGGGGCAGCGCCGAGCAGATCCTCGACCGGGAACGATCGACGCGAGTGTTCTTCGGCGGCTCGAGCGACCCCAACGGCACGGCGACCCGGGGACTGCTCGACATCCCGGGGTGGGAGGCGCTCCCTTACGCCGACGCCGCTCAGGCGGTGCAGATCTCGGCATTCCCCGATCGCTACGCGCAGTGGGAGCAGCCTGCGACGACGTGGCTGGCGATTCTCGGCTGAGACCTCCGTCCACGGTGAGCCGTTGCCCGGGCTCACAGGGGCCCGTCCGTAGACTCGAGACGTGAGCACGAGTCAGCAGGCAGACCCGCTGATCGGCCGTCTCGTCGACGGCCGGTACCGGGTGCGCGCACGCATCGCGCGTGGCGGCATGGCGACCGTGTACGTCGCGACCGACCTGCGTCTCGAGCGTCGCGTCGCCCTGAAGGTCATGCACGGGCACCTGAGCGACGACACCGTGTTCCAGAGCCGGTTCATCCAGGAGGCCCGCTCGGCCGCCCGCCTGGCCGACCCCCATGTGGTCAACGTCTTCGACCAGGGCCAGGACGGCGAGATGGCCTATCTCGTCATGGAGTACCTGCCCGGCATCACGCTGCGCGAACTCCTGCGCGAGCACCGACGCCTCACCGTCGATCAGACCCTGACGATCATGGATGCCATCCTGTCGGGGCTGGCGGCTGCTCACCGCGCGGGCATCGTGCACCGCGACGTCAAGCCGGAGAACGTCCTGCTGGCCGAGGACGGCCGCATCAAGATCGGCGACTTCGGTCTCGCCCGCGCGACGACCGCGAACACCGCGAGCGGCGCCCAGCTGATGGGCACGATCGCCTACCTCGCTCCCGAACTCGTCACCCGCGGCACAGCGGACGCCCGCAGCGACATCTACTCGCTCGGCATCATGCTGTACGAGATGCTCGCCGGAGAGCAGCCCTACAAGGGTGAGCAGCCGATGCAAATCGCCTACCAGCACGCCACCGACTCGGTGCCGCGCCCGAGTGCGAAGAACCCCGCGGTGCCCGAGCAGCTCGACGAGCTCGTGCTCTGGGCGACCGAGCGCGAGCCCGACGACCGTCCGCTCGATGCCGGCGCGATGCTCGAGCGCCTGCGCGCGATCGAGAAGGACCTCGGCCTCGCCCCCCAGGTCGCCCGTGCCGTCTCGGTCGGCACGGCGGGCGCCGCCTCCCCCGCCGAGTCGCGCGAGCTCACGAAAGTACTGCCGCAGACCGCGGCCGTCCCCTCGGCGACGGTCGACGAGCCGGACAACGCCGCACGTCTGCGCGCGCGCACCCGTCGCCGCACCGCGCGCGGCGTCTGGATCCTCCTCCTCGTGCTGCTCCTCGCCGGCGGCGCCGGACTCACGGGCTGGTACTTCGGCTCGGGCCCGGGGTCGCTCGTCGCCGTCCCCGACGTCTCGGGTCGCAGCTTCGACGAGGCGCAGGCCCTCCTCCTCCAGGAGCAGCTGCAGGCGCAGCGGCAAGACGTCAACGACCGGGAGATCCCGGCCGGAACCACCGTGGGCTCCGATCCCGCCCCCGGCGAACGACTCGACAAGGACACCGTGGTGACGGTCCTCGTCTCGAGCGGGCCCGCCACGCACCAGATCCCCGCCCTCGGCGGGCGGACCGTCGACGAGGTCCGCGCGGTGTTCGAAGCTGCGTTCGTCGGCGTCGGCGACGACCCTGCCCGGGAGTTCACCGATTCCGCCGACGGGACCGTCCTGGGCGCCTCCGTGATCCCCCGCTCCGGCGGCGACGCCATCGCCTGCACCGACGGCTGCACCGTCTACGAGGGCGACGCGGCGACGCTCGTCGTCTCGCTCGGCCCGATCCCCGATGTCACGGGTGAATCGCGGTCGGCGGCCGAGCGCGAGCTCGACGGCGTGGGGCTGTCGACCTCGGTGTCGGAGGAGTACAGCAACAGCGTGGCATCCGGGGTCGTCATCGGCATCGGCGAGCGGGACGGCGGCGGCAACTGGCGCCCCGGCGACACCGTTCCGCTGCGCGTCTCGATCGGACCGCGCCCCGTCGAGATCCCGGGAAACATCGTCGGCATGTCGATCCGCGACGCCGTGGCCGCGCTCGACGCGCTCGGCTTCGACGTCAACCCCGGCATCGACGACGGCACCCTCCCCCTCGGCTTCAAGTACTGGGACATCTACAAGGTGCGCGCGACCAACCCCAAGGCCGGGACCACGGCTCCCCAGGGCTCGACCATCACGCTGACGCCGACGCTGTAGGACGCCCTCCGGCGGAAGAGGGAGCCCGTCGACGGAATCGAGATGTCACGTCGGCGGTCACGCACCGCCAGCGCCGGCCCGGCCGTGCACGCGGAATACGGCGTCCGGTCGCGCGACTGGATACCGAGCAGCCGGCACCCACGCCAGCCAACATCCCGACATCCCGCAGCCGGCACCCGGCACCCAGCATCCGGCATCCGGCATCCGGCATCCGAGACGACGATGCCCCCGGCCGCAGCGGGCCGGGGGCATCGTTCGACGGAACGCCGGATCAGCGCTTCTCGAGCTCCTCGGCCACGAGGAACGCCAGCTCCAGGCTCTGGCGGTGGTTCAGGCGCGGGTCGCAGAGGCTCTCGTAGCGCGTGGCGAGAGTGGCCTCGTCGATCTGCTCCGAACCGCCCAGGCACTCGGTGACGTCGTCGCCGGTGAGTTCGACGTGGATGCCACCGGGGTGCGTGCCGACCGAGCGGTGCGCCTCGAAGAATCCGCGCACCTCGTCGACGACGTCGTCGAAGCGACGCGTCTTGTAGCCGGTCGGCGTGGTGATGCCGTTGCCGTGCATGGGGTCGGTGACCCACAGCGGGGTGGCGCCGGAGTCGCGCACGGCCTCCAGCAGCGGGGGCAGGGCGTCGCGGATCTTACCCGCGCCCATGCGCGTGATGAAGGTCAGACGCCCGGGCTCGCGCTCGGGGTCGAGCTTGTCGATCAGCGCGAGCGCCGTCTCGGTCGTGGTCGTCGGGCCGAGCTTGACGCCGATGGGGTTGCGGATCTTCGAGAAGTAGTCGACGTGCGCGCCGTCGAGTTCGCGCGTGCGCTCACCGATCCACTGGAAGTGCGACGAGGTGTTGTACGGCAGGCCGGTACGCGAATCGATCCGCGTCATCGGGCGCTCGTAGTCCATGAGCAGGCCCTCGTGGCCGGTGTAGAACTCCACGCGCGTCAGTTCGTCGAAGTCGGCGCCGGCCGCCTCCATGAACTTGATCGCGCGGTCGATCTCGGTCGCCATGCTCTCGTACGCCTGGTTCGCGGGCGTCGACGCGAAGCCCTTGTTCCAGCTGTGCACCTCGCGGAGGTCGGCGAACCCGCCCTGCGTGAACGCGCGGATGAGGTTCAGCGTCGAGGCGGCCGTGTGGTAGCCCTTGAGCAGACGAGCGGGGTCGGCCTTGCGCGACTCCTCGGTGAAGTCGTAGCCGTTGACGATGTCGCCGCGGTAGGCCGGCAGCGTGACGTCGCCGCGCGTCTCGGTGTCGCTCGAGCGGGGCTTGGCGAACTGTCCCGCCATGCGGCCCATCTTCACCACGGGCATCGAGGCTCCGTAGGTGAGCACGACGGCCATTTGGAGGACGGTCTTGATGCGGTTGCGGATCTGCTCGGCGGTCGCACCGGCGAAGGTCTCGGCGCAGTCACCGCCCTGGAGCAGGAACGCCTGACCGGCGGCGGCACGGGCGAGACGATCGCGCAGGATGTCGACCTCGCCGGCGAACACCAGCGGCGGGAGGGTCGCCAGCTCTGCGGATGCCGCGGCCACCGCGCCCTCGTCATACCACTGGGGCTGCTGCTTGATGGGCAGGGATCGCCAGTGGTCGAGGTCGTGGAGCTGCTGATTCACCCCTGAAGTCTAGTGGCGGGACGACGGCGCCTTCGCCGCCTGTGCACTCGCCAGGCGGTCCTTCACGGTGGACGCGTACACGTCCTCGTAGCGCTGTTCGCCGAGGCGTTGCAGGGCCACCATGATCTCGTCGGTGACCGAGCGCAGGACGTACCGGTCGCCCTCCATGCCCTCGAAGCGGGAGAAGTCCAGCGGCTCGCCGATGACGATGCCGACACGCCCCACGCGCGGCAGACGCTGACCGATCGGCATCACGGCACCGGTGTCGACCATGACCACGGGCACGACGGGGACGCGGGCCTCGAGCGCCATGCGCGCGATCCCGGTACGACCGCGGTAGAGGGTGCCGTCGGGGCTGCGGGTCCCCTCCGGGTAGATGCCGAGCAGCTCGCCGCGCCCGAGCACGCCGAGGCCCGTGTTCAGCGACGCCTCGGAGGCCTTGCCTCCGGAGCGGTCGATGGGCAGCTGACCGGTCGCCTGGAAGAACATCCGGGTGGCCCAGCCCTTCAGGCCCTTGCCGGTGAAGTAGTCGCTCTTGGCCAGGAACGCCATCCGGCGATCGATCATGAGAGGGAGGAAGATCGAGTCGGAGAACGACAGGTGGTTGCTGGCGAGGATCGCCGCCCCCTCCGCCGGGATGTTGCGCCGGCCCACCATCCACGGGCGGAACACGGCCTTGATGACCGGTCCGATGACCACGTATTTCATGAGCCAGTAAAACATCGTCAGCGCTCCTTCCCGGCGAGGTCGGCGACCCCGATGAGACCGGCGTCGTTGCCCAGGCGCGCGATCGCGAATTCGGCGACCGGACGTTCACCGTACCCCGGCAGCGACGTCTCGTACGCGATCTTGACGGGGGTCAACAGGTCCTCGCCGAGCTGGGCGACACCGCCGCCGATCACGAAGAGCTCGGGGTCGAGCACGGCCTGGAAGCCGCCGCACGCCTCGCCGAGCGCGGTGGCGACGCGCCGCAGCGCCTCGAGGGCACCGGGGTCGCCGGCCAGCACGAGGCGGGAGACGGCGGGACCGGGGATGGCCCCCTTCTCCGCCCGGACGGCCGCCAGGGCGGCGCCGATCCCGCCCTCGTCGGCGATGGTGTTGGCCTCGCGCTGCAGCGCGCGTCCCGAAGCGTACTGCTCGAGGCATCCGTTCTGCCCGCACCCGCACGGGTGGCCGCCCCGCACGAAGCGCAGGTGCCCCAGCTCGGCGCCGATGCCGTGGCCGCCGCGGAACAGTTCGCCGTCGGTCACGACGGCCCCACCGACGCCGGTGCCCATCGTCAGCATCACCATGTCGCGCACGCCCTGGCCCGCACCGAAGCGGTACTCGCCCCAGCCGGCGGCGTTCGCGTCGTTCTCGATCGTGACGGGGGCATCGAGGCGCTGCTCGAGGCGGGCGCGCAGCGGTTCGTCGCGCCAGTCGATGTTGGGGGCGTAGATGACGGTGCTTCGGTCGCGGCTGATGAAGCCGGCCGCGGCGACGCCGATCGCGTGGATCTCGTGCGCGCGGCGCAGGTGATCGGCCATGTCGACCACGGCATCCACCAGGGCCGAGGGGTCGATGGGAGTGTCGACCCGGAGCTTCTCGATGATGGTGCCGTCGTCGTCGACGACCCCGCCCGCGATCTTCGTTCCCCCGATGTCGATGCCGACGTTGCGCACCGCTCTCCCTTCCGGGCCGACCGAGAGGGTGGCCCGGAGAAGTCTAGCCATGCCGGGGCGCGCGCGAACGACGTCCGGGCCGGGCCGCAGCGAGCCGTACGGATAGACTGATGGACCGCTCGACGTTCTTTCCGGTGCCAAAGGAGTTACCGTGATCCAGTTCGACCTCCCCCCTGTCGTCCCCGCCGATCCCGACGCCAACGCGTCGGATCTGCTCGCCGACCGCGTCCGCGCGACCCCCGACCGACCCCTGTTCGCCGTGCCCGATGACGGAGGCTGGCGCGACGTGACGGCCGCCGAGTTCGAGCGCCAGGTCATCGCCCTCGCCAAGGGCTTCGTGGCCGCCGGCATCCAACCGGGAGAGAAGGTCGGGTTCATCGCCCGCACCACCTACGACTGGACGCTGGTCGACTTCGCGCTGTTCTACGCCGGGGCCGTCATGGTGCCCGTGTACGAGACCAGCTCTCCGTCGCAGATCTCCTGGATCCTGTCGGACTCCGGCGCGATCGCCGTCGTGATCGAATCCGCCGAGCACGCCCAGCGTCTCGACGAGGTGCGCAGCGACCTCCCGCTCGTCCGCGACGTGTGGGCGATGCACTCCGGCGCCCTCGACGCGCTCGTCTCGGGCGGTACGCACATCACCGACGAGGAGATCGAGCGCCGGCGGCACCTGGCGAAGGCCTCGGACATCGCCACCCTCATCTACACCTCGGGATCGACCGGTCGTCCCAAAGGCTGCGTGCTCGTTCACAGCAACTTCGTCGAGCTCGCGCGCAACTCCGCTAAAGCCCTGCACGAGGTCGTCGAGACCCCCGGGGCATCGACGCTGCTGTTCATCACCACCGCCCACGTGTTCGCGCGCTTCATCTCGCTGCTCAACGTGCATGCGGGCGTGAAGACGGGACACCAGCCCGACACGAAGCAGCTGCTGCCCGCCCTGGGCACGTTCCGGCCGACCTTCCTGCTCGCGGTTCCCCGCGTGTTCGAGAAGGTCTACAACTCCGCCGAGCAGAAGGCCGAGGCCGGCGGCAAGGGCAAGATCTTCCGCGCCGCCGCCGACGTCGCCATCGAGCACTCGCAGCGCCTTCAGGAGGGCAAGAAGATCCCGCTCCCGCTGAAGTTGAAGTTCGCCCTGTTCGACAAGCTCGTCTACTCCAAGCTCCGGGATGCCATGGGCGGCCGCGTCGTGTACGCGGTGTCGGGGTCGGCCCCGCTCGGCCCGCGACTGGGCCACTTCTTCCGCAGCCTCGGCGTCGTGATCCTCGAGGGCTACGGGCTCACGGAGACGACGGCTCCGGCCACGGTCAACCTCGCCACGAAGGCGAAGATCGGCACCGTGGGCCCCGTGCTCCCGGGCGTGGGCGTCCGCCTCGCCGACGACGGCGAGATCCAGGTGCGCGGCATCAACGTCTTCCGCGAGTACTGGCAGAACCCCGAGGCCACGGCCGAGGCGTTCGACGGCGAGTGGTTCAAGACCGGCGACATCGGCGCCTTCGACGCCGACGGCTTCCTCGCGATCACGGGCCGCAAGAAGGAGATCATCGTCACGGCCGGCGGCAAGAACGTCGCACCCGCCGCCCTCGAAGACCCCATCCGGGCGAACCCCATCGTGGGCCAGGTCGTCGTCGTCGGCGACCACAAGCCCTTCATCGCCGCCCTGGTCACCCTCGACCCCGAGATGCTGCCGACGTGGCTCGCCAACAACGGGCTGCCCGGCGACATGTCGTTGCAGGAGGCGAGCACGAACGAGAAGGTGCGGGCCGAGGTGCAGGGCGCGATCGACCGCGCCAACACGCGCGTGTCGCGCGCGGAGTCGATCCGCAAGTTCACGATCCTGCCCACGGAGTGGACCGAGGCGAGCGGTCACCTCACGCCGAAGATGAGCATCAAGCGCAACGTCATCGTCACCGACTTCGCCGATGCGATCGAGGACATCTACGCCGTGCCCGTCAACACGACGAACGTCTCGCTCCCCTGACGCGCGGATCGCGGAAGTACCAACGCGAGCGCGGAACGTGCGAAAGGGCCCGGATGACGGCATCCGGGCCCTTTCGCACGAACCAGGTCAGAACCAGTCGCTCTCGCGCACCTGTCGCATCGCCTCGCGGCGGGTCTCGGCGGGCAGCCGCGAGAGGTAGAGCTTTCCGTCGAGATGGTCGGTCTCGTGCTGCAGCGCCTGCGCGAGCAGTCCCTCTCCCTCGAGCACGACCTCGTTTCCGTCGAGGTCGATCCCGACGACCTTCGCCCACGGGTAGCGGATCGCGTCGTGCCACAGGCCGGGCACCGAGAGGCAGCCCTCCCCCACCGGCCCGGGCTCTCCGCGCGTCTCGACGAGGACGGGGTTGAGCACGTAGCCGATGTCGCCGTCGATGTTGTAGCTGAAGGCACGCAGCCCCACGCCGATCTGCGGGGCGGCGACGCCCGCGCGCCCGGGCAGCTCGACCGTGTCGAGCAGATCCTGCACGAGAGCGCGCACGCCGTCGTCGATCGCGTCGATGGGGGCACTGGGGGCGCGCAGCACCGGGTCGCCGAACAAGCGGATCGGACGAACGCTCATGCGACGGCCACCGGGGCACGCAGCCCCTCGACGACGGCGGCAGCGAGTTCGCGCGCAGCCTGTCGCGTGCTGGGCTGCAGGTCGCGGAACGTGATCGCGCTGCCGGCGGCGATGCGCGCGTCGTAGGGCATGCGGATGACGGTGCGCACGCGGGAGCGGAAGTGCGCCTCCAGCTCGCTCTCGCGCACCAGGGGCGCGCCGGGACGGGAGTTGTTGAGCACGACGACCGCGTCGCGCACGCGCGCCGCGTAGCCGTTGGTCTCGAGCCACGTGAGCGTCTCCGATGCGAGCCGGGCTTCGTCGACGGAGAGTCCCGCCACGATCACGAGGGTGTCGGCGAGCTCCAACGTCGCCCCCATGACCGAGTGGACGATCCCGGTCCCGGTGTCGGTGAGCACGATCGAGTAGTAGTGCGCGGCGACGTCGGCGACCTGGCGGTAGTCGTCGTCGCTGAAGGCTTCCGACACGCGCGGATCGGCATCGGATGCCAGCACGTCGAGGCGGGTGGCATCCCGGGCGACGATCGAGGACACGTCGTTGTAGCCGGCCATCTCGTCGTGGGCGCGCACGAGGTCGCGCACGGTCCGTCCGTTGGGACGACCGACGCGGTCGGCCAGGGTGCCGCGGTCGGGGTTCGCGTCGACGGCGATGATGCGGTCGTCGCGCGCGTCGGCGAGGGCCATGCCCAGCAGCGAGGTGACGGTGGTCTTGCCGACGCCGCCCTTGCGCGAGAGCACGGGCACGAAGCGCGCCCCGCCCGAGAGCGGCGCGGAGATCCGGCGGTCGAGGTCCTTGCGCTGACGCGCGCGGCGCCCGTCGCCCAGGTTGATGCGGTGGCCCGACACGGAGTAGACCAGTTGCTGCCACAGGCCCTCGGGCTCGGGTCGGCTGATCTGCTTCGGGTCGAGCAGGCGGTCGGCCGTGAGCAGGTCGGCGCTCTCGCGCGCGTCGTCGATCTGGCCGATGCGCTTGGAGGTCAGAGCGACCTCGGGCGCGGGGGTACGGACGCGCTCGAGGGCGTGAGCGCGATCGACGCGCGCGGCCTCGTCGGCGGCGCGGGCGGCCTCGTCGGCCTGCTGGGCCCGCCGGCGGGTCAGCGGCACGGTGCCGATGACGCCGGTCGCGGCGCGCTCGGCGCGCGTGGTCGGAACGCTTCCCGTGACGGGTTCGGTGGCGCCCGTCGATGCGGCCGCGGCCGCAGCGGATGCCGGCGTCGTCGGCGTGGCCGGCTTCGCGGCATCGGCGGCAGCGGATGCCGGCATCGTCGGCGTGGCCGGCTTCGCCGCATCGGCGGCCGCGGATGCCGGCTCCTCGGCGACGCGCGCAGTGAGCAGGACGGCTTCCTCGGTCGCCCCGTCGTCGCGGTGCGCGGGGGCGGTGGTCGAACCCGACGCCTTCCCGTCGCCGGGGGCGTCGTCCTGGTCTTGGTCGTCGTGAGTCTCATCGTCGATCGCGGCCTCGACGACGTCGTCGTCGCCCGCCTCGATCGGGGCGGGCTCCGCGGCGTCGGAGGGGACCCAGGGCGCGTGCGTCAGCGGCTCGGCGTCGGCGGCCGCCGCATCGTCGGCCGCGGCGTCCTCGTCGAGGGGCTCGGCGGCATCCGCCTCCCAGAGCTCGACGTCGTCGACGACCTCGAGGTCGTGCGCGTCGTCGGTGACGGCGTCGGCCGCCGTCTCCGTCCGGCGGGTGTCATCCCACGCGGCACGATGCGCCTCGTCGGGCGCCGGAGCGACCTGCGCGTCGGCGCCGTGCGCCTGATCGTCGACAGCGTGCTCGGCGTCGGAACGGTCGTCCGACGGTGCGCGGCCGGTCTGAGAATCGTCGTCCGGCGCGGAGACCTCGTCGGGGGACGACGCGGGCATCGCCTCGGGGGCATCTTCGCGCCGTTCCGCGGGCTGTGCGTCGTCGAGCCCGTCGTCTCCGCCGAAATCGCCCTCGGAGCGCTCGTCCTCGACGTGCGCGCGTTCGGCGTGTGCGTCGGCCGACGGTTCCTGATCGCCGGCCTGGAGCACGGTCTCGCCATGGTCGCCCGCATCGGTCGCCGTGAGCGCATCCGCGGCCGCGTCGCGCTCGGACGCGTCGTCGCCGAACGTCTCGGCGTCCCCGGTCTCGTCCAGCGGGATCTCGTCGCCCTGAGGCGCGTCCCCCGCGTCCCCGTCGGCATCGACGATCTGGCCCTCCGCCGTTTCGTCGGAGAACGCGGGCTCGTCGACGAAAGCCTCACCGTCGCTCTCCGTATCCACGGACCCCGCGTGCTCGGCATCCGGGTTCTCGACGACGTCGGGGGCGACCGCACCGAGGTCGTCCTCGGAGGTCGGCCCGCCGTGCGTCTCCTCGCCCACGACGTCCGCGTCGTGCACGTCGTCGTCGGCCGACGCCGCGTCGTCGTATACGCCGTCGTGATGCTCGTCGTGAGGTTCGAGGATGATCTCGTCGGTGGCCAGCTCGTCGACCTCGACCGCGTCGTCGGCGGGCTCGTGTCGGGCGGCGGGGACGTCGAGGGCGGCGAGATCGGCGTCGTCGAAGGGGATCTCGTCTTCGATCACGTCGTCGTCGAGATCGTCGTCGTCGCCGGCCACGGGCAGGTCGACATTGACCTGCGCGATGTGTCCGCCGAGGATCGTGATGCTGGCCGTGTCGAGGTTCCCGCTCTCGTCGAGCACGCCGTGCTCGGCGTTCTCGTCGGGGTTCGCGTCGGTGCGGTCGGGGGTCACTGCAGTCTCCAAACGGGAAGAGGGCGCGAAAGCGCCCCCTCCCAGGCTACTGCGCGGGGCGGATCACCAGCAAAAGATCTCCCGCCTCGACCTGCTGGGTGCTACCGATCGCGACGCGCTCGACGACGCCCTCGACCGGTGTCGTGATGGCCGCCTCCATCTTCATCGCCTCGATCGACGCGACCGCCTGCCCCGCCTGCACGCGGTCGCCGGGGGCGGCCTTCATGGTGATCACGCCCGAGAAGGGAGCGGCGACCTGCCCCGGCTTGGACGTGTCGGCCTTCTCGGCCTGACGGGCTTCGACGTCGATCGACCGGTCGCGCACGAACACCGGACGCAGCTGGCCGTTGAGCGTCGTCATGACGGTGCGCATGCCCTTGTCGTCGGCGTCTCCGACCGCCTCGAGCCCCACGAACAGCTGCACGCCGCGCTCGATCTCCACCGTGTGCTCCCCTCCCGGACGCAGACCGTAGAGGTAGTCGGCGGTGTCGAGGACGCTCAGGTCGCCGAAGCGCTCGCGCATCTCGAGGAACGTACGCGTCGGGGCCGGGAACAGCAGGTGGTTCAGGCGCGCGCGCCGCTCGGCGGACTCCCCCGCCAGCGCCGCGACGTCACCGTCGGTGAGCGGGGTGACCCCCGTCTTGGCATCCCGCCCGGCCAGCACCTTCGACCGGAAGGGCTCGGGCCACCCGCCCGGCAGGTCGCCGAGCTCGCCGGCCATGAACGACACGACGGAGTCGGGGACGTCGTACTTCTCCGGGTTGCGCTCAAAGTCGGCGGGGTCGGCCTTGACCGCGGCGAGGTGCAGGGCCAGGTCGCCGACGACCTTCGACGACGGCGTCACCTTGGGTACGCGTCCGAGGATGCGGTCGGCCGCGGCGTACATGTCTTCGATGAGCTCGAAGTCGTCGGCGAGACCCAGCGCGATCGCCTGCTGACGGAGGTTCGACAGCTGACCGCCCGGGATCTCGTGGCGGTAGACGCGCCCGGTGGGTCCGGCCAGCCCCGACTCGAACGGGCGGTACAGATGACGCACCGCCTCCCAGTACGGCTCGAGGTCGCTCACGGCGGCGAGGTCGAGTCCCGTGTCGCGCTCGGTGTGGGCGAGGGCGGCGACCAGGGCCGAGAGGGAGGGCTGGCTCGTCGTTCCGGCCATCGGCGCGGCGGCCGCGTCCACGGCATCCGCCCCCGCCGCCGACGCGGCGAGCAGGGTGGCGAGCTGGCCGCCCGCGGTGTCGTGGGTGTGCACGTGCACCGGGAGGTCGAAACGGTCGCGGAGAGCGGTGACGAGCTTCGCGGCGGCGGCCGGCCGGAGCAGCCCCGCCATGTCCTTGACCGCGAGGATGTGCGCCCCCGCGTCGACGATCTGCTCCGCGAGGCGCAGGTAGTAGTCGAGCGTGTACAGGTGTTCCGCCGGGTCGAGCAGATCGCCGGTGTAGCAGAGCGCGACCTCAGCGACGGCGGTGCCGGTCGACAGCACCGCGTCGATCGCCGGCCGCATCTGCGAGACGTCGTTGAGCGCGTCGAAGATCCGGAAGATGTCGACCCCGGATGCCGCGGCCTCGGCCACGAAGGCATCGGTGACCTCCGTCGGGTACGGGGTGTAGCCGACGGTGTTGCGCCCGCGCAGCAGCATCTGGATCGCGACGTTCGGCAGGGCCTGACGCAGCGCGTCGAGGCGCTCCCACGGGTCTTCGCCGAGGAAGCGCAGCGCGACGTCGTAGGTCGCGCCTCCCCAGGCCTCCACCGACAGCAGTCCCGGTGTCATTCGCGCCACATACGGCGCGACCCGCGCGAGATCGCGGGTGCGCACGCGCGTCGCGAGGAGCGACTGATGCGCGTCGCGGAAAGTCGTCTCCGTCACGGCGAGGGCGGTCTGTTCGCGCAGCGCGCGGGCGAAGCCGACCGGGCCCAGCTCCTGCAGACGCTGGCGCGACCCCGCGGGAGCGGCATCAGCCAGGTCGATGCGCGGGAGCTTGGCGCCCGGGTCGATCGAGAGCGGGTTGTCGCCGTTCGGGCGGTTCACGGTGGTGTCGACGAGCCACGACAGGATCTTCGTGCCGCGGTCCTTCGACTCGCGCCCCTTCAGCAGCTCGGGGCGCTCATCGATGAACGACGTGCTGAGGTCGCCCGCCACGAACGCCGGGTCATCGAGCACGGCCTGCAGGAACGGGATGTTGGTCGAGACGCCGCGGATGCGGAACTCGGCGAGGGCGCGCCGGGCACGGGCGACGGCCGCCGGGAAGTCGCGGCCGCGGCACGACAGCTTCGACAGCATCGAGTCGAAATGCGGGCTCACCTGCGACCCCGCGGCGGTCGTGCCGCCGTCGAGACGGATGCCGGCTCCACCCGGCGAGCGGTAGGTGGTGATCTTGCCGGTGTCGGGGCGGAAGCCCTGCGTGGGGTCCTCCGTCGTGATGCGGCACTGCAGCGCCGCTCCCCGCAGGTGGATGTCGTCCTGCCGGAGGTGGAGGTCGGCGAGGGTCTGCCCCGCGGCGATGCGCATCTGCGACTGCACGAGGTCGACGTCGGTGACCTCCTCGGTCACGGTGTGCTCGACCTGGATGCGGGGGTTCATCTCGATGAAGACGACCTCGCCCGTGCGCGGACCGGCGGTCTCGAGCAGGAACTCGACGGTGCCGGCGTTCTGATAGCCGATCGAGCGGGCGAAGGCGACGGCGTAGCGGTGAAGGTCCTGACGCACGGCGTCGTCGAGGTTGGGCGCCGGGGCGATCTCGATGACCTTCTGGTGGCGGCGCTGCACCGAACAGTCGCGCTCGAACAGGTGGACGGTCTCGCCCGTGGCATCCGCGAGGATCTGCACCTCGACGTGACGCGGGCGCTGCACGGCCTGCTCGAGGAACATGCGCGGATCGCCGAAGGCGCTCTGCGCCTCGCGCATCGCCTCGGCGAGGGCGGGCGCGAGCTCGCCCAGCGCCTCGACGCGTCGCATGCCGCGACCGCCGCCACCCGCGACGGCCTTGGCGAAGAGGGGGAAGCCGATCTCCTCCGCCTGCGCCAGCAGGGCGTCGATGTCGTCGGACGCCGGGGTGGAGCGCAGCACCGGGACGCCCGCGGCGATCGCGTGCTCCTTGGCGGTGACCTTGTTGCCCGCCATCGACAGCACCTCGGCGGGCGGGCCGATGAAGGTGATGCCGTGGGCGGCCGCCTTCTCGGCGAGCTCCGGGTTCTCCGAGAGGAACCCGTAGCCGGGGTAGACGGCATCCGCTCCGCACTCCCGCGCGACGCGGATGATCTCGTCGACGTCGAGGTAGGCGCGCACGGGGTGGCCCCGCTCTCCGATCTGGTAGGCCTCGTCGGCCTTCAGACGGTGCAGCGACGCCCGGTCCTCGTAGGGATAGACCGCGACGGTGCGCGCTCCGACCTCGTAGGCGGCGCGGAAAGCGCGGATGGCGATCTCTCCGCGATTGGCGACCAGGATTTTCGAGAACATGCGCACCTCACGTCAAGCTGGCGGGGCTGAATGTGCTCACAGCCTAGGGGACGGTAACGTGGACTCTCGTGCACGTACTCTCCGTCAGCTCTCTCAAAGGCGGGGTCGGCAAGACGACCGTGACACTGGGGCTGGCTTCGGCCGCCTTCGCGCGTGGCGTTCGCACTCTCGTCGTCGACCTCGACCCTCAGTCCGACGTGTCGACCGGGATGGACATCCAGGTCGCCGGCCGGCTCAACATCGCCGATGTCCTGGCGAACCCGAAAGAGAAGGTCGTGCGTCAGGCGATCACCTCGAGCGGGTGGGCGAAGGTGCATCCGGGCACCATCGACGTGCTCATCGGCAGCCCGTCGGCGATCAACTTCGACGGTCCGCACCCGAGCGTGCGCGACGTGTGGAAGCTCGAGGAGGCCCTCGCCACGATCGAGGCCGACTACGACCTCGTGCTGATCGACTGCGCCCCCTCGCTCAACGCCCTGACGCGCACCGCGTGGGCCGCGAGCGACCGCGTCGTGGTCGTCACCGAGCCCGGGCTCTTCTCCGTCGCCGCCGCCGACCGCGCACTGCGGGCGATCGAGGAGATCCGCCGCGGCCTGTCCCCGCGTCTGCAGCCCCTCGGCGTCGTGGTCAACCGCGTCCGGCCGCAGTCGATCGAGCACCAGTTCCGCATCAAGGAACTGCGCGACATGTTCGGCCCGCTCGTGCTCAACCCGCAGCTGCCCGAGCGCACGTCGCTTCAACAGGCCCAGGGCGCCGCGAAGCCGCTGCACGTGTGGCCCGGCGACTCGGCGCAGGAGCTCGCGGCCGATTTCGACGCCCTGCTCGACCGCATCGTGCGGACGGGGCGCATCCCGGTGGAGAACGAGTCCCCTCAGGCCTGAGCTCCTTCCGAGACGCCGTCCCGCTGCCATGCAGTCGGGGCGGCGTTTCCGTTCACAGCTGTCCCCGCGTGAGTCGCCGGAATCGGTCGCTTCGGGAGGTTCCAAAGCGACGGGTTCTGGCGACTCGCGCGAGCAGATACGCAGATCCCGGATGCCGCGGCATCCGGGATCAGGAGAGGTGGAGCGCCTCAGGCGGTGCGGGCGGCGCGACGGGCGGCGAGCTCGTCGACGGCCTCAGGGGCGGCCGCCTCGAAGTCGACGAGGGTCGACTCGACCTCGCGGAGCACCTTGCCCACCGCGATGCCGAACACGCCCTGGCCGCGGCTGACGAGGTCGATGACCTCGTCGTTCGAGGTGCACAGGTACACCGACGCGCCGTCGCTCATGAGGGTCGTGCCGGCCAGATCGCGGATGCCGGCGGCGCGCAGCTGATCGACGGCCGTGCGGATCTGCTGCAGCGAGATACCCGTGTCGAGAAGGCGCTTGACGAGCTTCAGCACGAGGATGTCGCGGAAGCCGTAGAGGCGCTGCGAGCCGGAACCGCTCGCTCCGCGGACGGTCGGGACGACCAGCTCGGTGCGGGCCCAGTAGTCGAGCTGGCGGTACGTGATACCGGCCGCACGCGCGGCGACGGCGCCCCGATAGCCGATGTCGTCGTCCATCTCGGGCAGACCGTCGGTGAAGAGGAGGTCGGCGGCGAACCGGGGTTCACCGAGTGCGTCGCCAGCGTTCATGCTCGCGTCCCTCCTCATCGGCTCGTTGGTTCCACGCTAGATCAGCGAGGGTCCCCCGGCAATGACATCCGCTCCGAGGGCCGCGGCGTGTCGCGATCAGGACAGCATCCGCTCGATCGCGTCGCGGACGAACAGCGTGCGCACCTCGTCGAGACGGCCCGCGAGCTCGGGGGCGAGCTCGCTCGCACGGGCCCGCGAGGCGGCATCCGGGCGACGCAGCAGCGCCGACAGGGCGGATTCGACGAGCGAGACCTCGCGCTCCGCGCTCTGGCGCAGCGCGCGCACGTGACGCGGCTCGATGCCATGGCGGTCGAGGGCGACGAGGGCGCGCAGCAGCGTGACCGTCTGCTCGGAATACGTCTCGGCCCCGGTTATGACGCCGGTGCTCACCGCGTCGTTGAGCAGCTGCGGGCCTGCACCGGCGGCCGCGAGCAGCTCGTCTCGTCGGTAGCGACGCGGCGCGGTGGTCATCGACGGGATCGCCGTGGGCGGGGCGGGGTTGCGACCGGCGTCGAGGTCTTCGAGGTAGTCGCGGATGACGACGAGCGGGAGGTAGTGGTCGCGCTGGAGCGTCAACGCCAGGCGCAGCCGCTCGAGATCGGCCGGCGAGAACTTGCGGTATCCCGACTCGGTGCGGGTGGGCGAGACGATGCCCTGCACCTCGAGGAAGCGCAGCTTGCTCGAGGTCAGCGCCGGGAAGTCGGGGGTCAGGCGCGCGAGCACCTGACCGATGCTGAGCAGCCCCGCAGCCGCCTGACGACCACGGGAGGGGGCTGCCGCCATCAGTGCTCTGCCGCGGGCAGGTCGACCGGCGAACCGAAGAAGTTCAGGCGGAACTTGCCGATGCGCACCTCGGAGCCGTTGACGAGAGCGGAGCGGTCGACGCGCTCGCCGTTGACGTAGCTGCCGTTGAGCGAGCGCTGGTCGACGATCTCAAAGGCGGTGCCGGAGCGGATGATCTCGGCGTGGCGACGCGACACGGTCACGTCGTCGAAGAAGAGGTCGGCCTCGGGATGACGACCGACGGTGGTGACGTCGGTGTCGAGGAGATAGCGGGCCCCGGTCGTGGGACCCGAACGCACGATCAGCAGAGCCGCACCCGAAGGCAGCGCGTCGATGGCCTCGAGCTCGGCCTCGGTGAGGTCGGCTCCGAAGGGGACGAACGACAGATCGGCGTCATGGGTCTGGGTCGTGTCGTGCGAGCGATCGCGGGCGACGGCGTCGGCCGCGCGTCGGATCTCGTCTCGATCGAATCGGCTGGTCTCGTCCACGGCTTCTCCTTCATATTCACCATAACCGATCGGTCCAGAACGAACGGGGAGCCGACCTCGCGCAGGCCATGGTGATGCGTGATGTGTCTGTTTTCGTCGACACCGGACACCGCGGTTCGGGGCGCGGAGGCGGCCGACGAGACACTCGAACCTATCGACCCGGGGTCCGTCGTGTCGAGTCCGGCGACACGACGGGTGTGGCGGGTGAGGAGTGCACGGTGGTGCGGACAGGAGGCGGAGGGTGCGGTCGTCGTCGCCGGAGGACCGTGCGACGGGCTCACGACCCCCTCGGGCGAGAGGTGGCTGAGCCCGTCGAAGCCACCGGAACCGGAGGGGGGTCCCGGACCCTTCGACAGGCCCAGGGGGCCTTCGGCCGACAGGTTCACGGGCCTCGGACCGACAGTCTCAAGGGCGGCGAACGGACACCGCAAGCGCCCTCCTCCCGGCCCGTCGGGGTCGACGCCCTCGTTAGGGTCGAGGGATGACGTCCTCCCTGGCGCCGCGCCGGCGCACCCTCCCCGCCGTCCTGGCATCCGCCCTGCTGGCCGCCGCAGCGCTCCTCGCCCCGGCGTCGCCCGCCGCCGCGCACGACGAACTCGTCTCGACCGACCCCTCGGCCGATGCCGTCCTCGACGCCCTGCCGCCGCAGATCACCCTCACCTTCAGCGCCGACGTCCTCACCGACGCGGGGGCGACGGTCGTGGAGGTCACCGACGCGAGCGGGGCATCGTTGACGGCGGGCGACCCCGAGCCGGCGGGCCCGGAGGTGACCCAGGAGCTGACGGGCGCGGCATCCGGGGCCGTGACCGTGAAGTGGCGCGTCGTGTCCAGCGACGGCCACCCCATCGACGGCTCGTTCGCTTTCACGGTGCCCGAGGCCTCGCCCACCCCGACCGCGACGCCGACGACCTCTTCTTCCCCCTCGCCCACCGCGGCCGCCTCCCCCGCGCCGACGGAGACCGCCGAGACCACCCCGGCACCGGTCCAGGAGTCGTCGGAGGCCTCCCCCCTGCCGTGGATCCTGCTGGCCGTGGCGCTGGTGATCGTGGCCGGCGTGCTCGTCTACGTCTTCGCCTCACGCGGGCGCCGGAACACCGCCGGTGGCGGCACCACCGGGCGATAGGCTGGAGGCATGCCTCATTACGATCTGGTCATTCTTGGTGCGGGTCCCGGCGGGTACGTCGCCGCCGTCCGCGGCGCACAGCTCGGACTGTCGGTCGCGATCGTCGAAGAGAAGTACTGGGGCGGTGTGTGCCTCAACGTCGGCTGCATCCCCTCCAAGGCCCTCCTGCGCAACGCCGACCTCGCGCACACGTTCCACGCGAAGGCCGATCTGTTCGGCATCTCGGGTGACGTCACCTTCGACTTCGGCAAGGCGTTCGACCGCTCGCGCAGCGTCGCCGCCGGCCACGTCAAGGGCATCCACTACCTGATGAAGAAGAACAAGGTCACCGAGTACGAGGGCCGCGGATACTTCGCCGACGACCACACCATCGACGTGACCAAGACCGACGGCTCGAAGGAGCAGATCACCTTCGACAACGTCATCATCGCCACCGGCTCGACCGTTCGCCTCCTGCCCGGCGTCACCCTGTCGGAGAACGTCGTCACCTACGAGGAGCAGATCCTCACCCGCGAGCTCCCCGCCTCGATCGTCATCGTCGGCGCCGGCGCCATCGGCATGGAGTTCGCCTACGTCATGACGAACTACGGCGTGAAGGTCACGATCATCGAGTTCCTCGACCGTGCGCTCCCCAACGAAGACGCCGAGGTGTCGAAGGAGATCCAGAAGCAGTACAAGGGCTACGGCGTCGACATCCTCACCTCGACGAAGGTCGACTCCGTCACCGACCACGGCGACAAGGTCACCGTCGCGTACACCGCGAAGGACGGCTCGACCGGGTCGATCGACGCCGACCGCGTGCTCATGTCGATCGGATTCGCCCCCAAGGTCGACGGCTTCGGTCTCGAGAACACCGGCGTGAAGCTGACCGAGCGCGGCGCCATCGACATCGACGACCACATGCGCACCAACGTGCCGCACATCTACGCCATCGGCGACGTCACCGCGAAGCTGCAGCTCGCCCACGTGGCCGAGGCGCAGGGCGTGGTCGCGGCCGAGACCATCGGCAACGCCGAGACGCAGACCCTCGGCGACTACCGCAACATGCCGCGCGCCACCTTCTGCAACCCGCAGGTCGCTTCGTTCGGCCTCACCGAGCAGCAGGCGCGCGACGCCGGTCACGACATCAAGGTCGCGAAGTTCCCCTTCTCCGCCAACGGCAAGGCCAACGGCCTGGGCGAGCCCGTCGGCTTCGTCAAGCTCGTCGCCGACGCCGAGACCCTCGAGCTCATCGGCGGCCACCTCATCGGCCCCGACGTCTCCGAGCTACTGCCCGAGCTCACGCTCGCGCAGAAGTGGGACCTGACCGCGCTCGAGGCGGCCCGCAACGTGCACACCCACCCGACGCTGTCGGAGGGCCTGCAGGAGGCCTTCCACGGTCTCGCGGGGCACATGATCAACCTCTGATCCCCCGATCAGCACGAAGGCCCGCCCGGTTCATCCGGGCGGGCCTTCGTCGTGGACGGGCACCGGCTCGCGCTTCGAGTGGGCCTCCCACCGCGGCGGCATCCCCGCGGGCGTCGTGAGGGCACGGGGGTTGGACGCCCCCTCCCCGAGAGCACGCGCCGGGTGCGAACCGGATGCCGCGGGGGCACGAGGACGGACCTTCCGTCCCCGAGAGCGCGCGCTCTCTTCCAACCGCATGCCGCGGGCTCGTGAAGGCGGACTTTCAGTGTCCGAGGGCGCGGGCGAGCTTCGAACCGGACGCCGCGGGGCGGCCCCCCGCGGCGGAGACGGCGGCGTCGACCGCCGCGAAGAACACCGCGCGACCCTCGTCGTCGGCCGGCCCGGCGGGGCCGAGCTCGACCTCCCATTCACGCCAGGAGGATTCCACGCCCCGACGCTCGTCGCGCGCACGGACGCGGTCGTCGACGAACTCGGCGACCTCGTCACCCGCCGCGTCGCGCAGCGAGTACGCCGTGCGGTGGTTGCGCAAGCGCGCGAGGGCGGTGAAGGGCGGCTGAGCGATCGAGGAGACGGCATCCTGGACCGCCGGAGGCATCACCGGATCGGCGTCGGGGTCGACGTCGTCCTCGAGCGGCCACTGCGTTTCGGTGCGGCCGGCGCCCTGGGCTGGGCCCTTCACGTGCCAGCCGGCGTCGGGACCGCCCGAACGGCGGCGCACCGCGACGCCGGCGCGGGCCAGATCGCCCGCGGGGGTGTCGAGGTAGCGCGCGTCGAGGTCGCGCGGCTCGGGACCGGCGACCGTCACCACCCCCGGCAGGGCCGACCAGTCGGGCAGGGGGGTGTCATCGTCGACGTCGTACTTCGACTCCACCTCGACGTTGGACGACCCGCTCGGGCCTGCGCTCAATCGTCGCGTCCGTCGGCGTCGGGGTTGATGTCCTCGGTCTCTTCCGAGAAGGCGAAGACCGCCTGGGTCGGGCCGTCGGACTCGCCCGTGTTCGTGGGTTCTCCCTCGCGGCGGTAGACCAGCTGACCCTCGCTGTAGGGCATGATCAGCGTGTCGTCGGTCTCGTTCTCGAGCGGGATCACCTGCCCGTCGAGCGGGCCTCCGGTCAGTCGTGCAATAGCCATGCCGCCAGCGTAGACCGCGCCCCCGACGTCGTCCCGCGCCTTGACACCGCACCGCGGGGATCGCCCGCGAGCCCCGGCCGACACCGGCCGGAGCGGGCGACCGCTCGCCTAGACTCGCTCGGGTGAGCTCGACGGACCTGCCCGGTGACCGCCCGTTCGTGCTGCTCGCGACGCGCGCCGAGGACGGGCCGGCCGACGAGGAGTACGCGCTCTTCCTGCGCTATACCGGACTGCCGCCGGAGCGTCTGCGTCGCGTGCGGTTGGAGCGCGAGGCGATGCCGGCGTTCGACCTCGACGAGGTCTCGGGCGTGCTCGTCGGCGGGAGTCCGTTCAACGCCTCCGACCCTCTCGATCGCAAGTCCGCGGTGCAGCGCCGCGTGGAGGCCGAGATGGCGGAGCTCGTCGCCGAGGTGGTCGCCCGCGATGCGCCCTTCCTGGGCGCCTGCTACGGCGTCGGCACCCTCGGCACGCACCTGGGCGCACCCATCGACGGCACCTACGCGGAGCCCATCAGCGTGGTCGAGGTGACCATGACCCCCGAGGGGCGCGACGATGCGCTCGCGCAGGGCCTGCCCGAGGTGTTCTCCGCTTTCGTGGGTCACAAGGAGGCCATCAGCGCTCTGCCCCCGTCGGCCGTGCTGCTCGCGTCGTCGGCCGCGTGTCCCGTCCAGATGTTCCGCGTCGGTCGCAACGTCTACGCCACGCAGTTCCACCCCGAGCTCGACCTCGACGGGATCGTGACCCGCATCCACGCCTACGCCGGTTACGGCTATTTCGCCCCGGACGAGCTCGACCTCACCCTCGCGGCGGTGCGTCGGGCGCCCGTGACGGCGCCGTCGCGCATGCTGCGGACCTTCGTCGAGCGCTACGCCCGCTGACGCGTCACGCCGGCCGGGCCGCCCTGCTCCGCGCCGGTGGGAGCCCCCGGCGAGCCGACGCGCAGGAGTTCGACGGGTGCCGTGATCGCCGGGTGGGCGAGCCGGAGATACGGATCCAGCCCCAGATCGACCAGGTGCACCCGACCGGCGAGCTCGGGGCCCCGCCCGCGCACCAGTCCGGCCTTGAGCGCGCCGAACGTCACGGTGGTGTCGGCGGGGAGCACGGCGGCATCCGCGGATCCGTCGTCGGGGTCGAGCCCGCTCGGGACGTCGACGGCCACGATGCGCGGACGCCGCTCCCGGGCCATCAGGCACTCGACGATCGCGCGGGCGCTGCCGCGCAGACGGCGATCGGCGAGACGACCGATGCCCAGGATGCCGTCGAGAACGACGGTGTAGTCCTCGATCGCGGTGCAGACCTCCGACGCCTGCCGCACGACCGCCCCGGCGGCGACGGCGGTGTCGAGAGCCGCGCGGTGCACCCGATCGCGCACCAGCACGACGTCGACGCGGGCCGCATCCGTGGCCGACGCGAGCTCGGACGCGGCGTACAGCGCGTCGGCGCCGTTGTCCCCCGCGCCGACGAGGACGAGCAGCGGCCCGGGCGCCGCGCGGCGCTCCGCCGCCGCGACGTCGGCGAGGGCGTGCGCCGCCCACCGCATCAGCGGGCGCCCCTCGGCGAGAGCAGGCGCCTCGGCCGCGCGGACGGCATCCGCGGTGTAGGCGGCCTCGCGTGCGGTGTCGGTGGAGGCCGGGCCGTCAGACACGGGAGTCCGCCTCGGCTTCATCCGCGCGCGCGGCGGCGGCGGGATCGTTCTCGGCGAGACTCTCGCGCTCCTTCTTCTCCGCCTGCCGCGCGGAATCGAGCTCGCCCGTGGCCGCGCGGACGGCCTTTTCGGCACGACGCACGCGGAACTGCACCATCGTCGACGCACCGTACTTCGCGCGGACCCGGTCGTGGTCCTCCTCGGTGGCGACGGTGATGTACGCCCCCGAGATCAGGATGACCTGGCTCGAGAGGTTCAACCACAGCAGGAGGGCGATGAGTGAGGCGAACGTCGCCAGGAGGGGGTTGTTCCCCGCCCCGCCGACGAACAGACCCGACAGCTGCTGCAGGACGACGAGGCCGATGCCGCCGAGCAGCGCACCGCGCCACAGCGTGCGGCGGCGGGCCTTGACGCCCGACAGCGCGGCGAACGCCACCGCCACTGCCGCGGTGTCGAGCGCCAGGACGACGGCCGTCGAGACCATCCAGGTGAGGACGGCCGTGATCCACGAGTCCGCGGAGATGCCGAGCAGGCCGCGGACGAAGGTGAGACCGGCCGTCGCGAGGAACGTCACGAGGGCGGCGCCCACGAGCGCCACGCCGATCCCGACGGCCACGGCGAGGTTGCGCACGATGACGAGGACGGGCAGCGTGTCGTCGGTGGTCACGCCCGCGATCTGGCGGAGCGCCGAGCGCAGGGAACCGACCGCGCCGATGGCGGCGCCGAGCAGACCGATTGTTCCGATCACGCCCGCGATGGTGAATTCGGTCGGGGCCTTGATCGCGCTGACGTCTAGCAGCCCATCGGGGCCGACCAGGCCGGGCACGACGTCGTTGACCGAGCGTTCGAGTGCCGCAAGACCCTCCGGATTGCCCGACAGCCAGATCGCGGCGGCCGAGAAGCCGAGCAGCACCGCGGCGAACAGGCTGAACAGCGTGCGATAGGTCACGCTGTCGGCGAGTACGGGGCCGCGTGCCCCCGAGTAGACGAGGAAGGCGCGCACGAGGCGGAGCGACAAGGCCCACGCCGTGACGCGACGGATGAGGTCGGCCATGGGGTCAGGCTATCCGTGCCGCCTTTCCCGGCCTCGCGGGCTTGACCCACCGCTCCTCCCGCGTCAGGGTCCGCCTCTCACCTCCCCTCCGCAAGCACCTGCACCCACGCGCCGAGCAGCAGGAACGGCGCGAACGGGAGGTCGCTGCCGCGTCCGCCCGCCGCGAGCACGCCGACGCCCGCGACCCCGGCGGCGACGAAGCCGAGCGCGACCCCGGATGCCACGGCCTCGGCGCCGAACCAGCCGAGGTGGGCGCCCACGAGCGCCGCGAGCTTGACGTCGCCACCGCCGAACGCCTCGGGCCGTGCGAGGCGCACCAGCAGGCAGACCCCGAACGCCGCGGCGGCACCGAGCGCGACCCCCGCCGCGCGCGACGGGCGGCCCGTGCCCGCCGCCGCGACCGCGAGGAGGATGATCCCCACGATGGCGGCGGGGAGCACGATGCGGTCGGGAATTCGTCGCCGGCGCACATCGCCCACCGCGAGGACGGCGCTCACGACGGCGAACAGGGCGAACGCGACGACGACGGGGATCGACGGCGGCGCGAGGGATGCCGGCACATCGAGCATCTGCCGCACCGCCCGCGCCTCAGGCGTCCAGGACGGCGAGCTCCACGACGACCGTGCCGCCCGGCTGGATCGCCTCGGCGTCACGCACCGCGCGTTTGAGCGGGAGCACGTACACGCCGCCCGCCTGCGGGAAGATCGAGGTGCGGAACGTCGTGCCGCCGATGGTGGCATCGACCCTCACCCCGCCGAAGCCGCGGCGGAAGGTCTGCGTCTCGCGGATGTCGTCACTGAGCTCGGGCGGGAGGGCGACGAAGTACCAGTCGCTATCGCTGCGCGCCGCCCACCGGAACACGACACCGTCGAACTGCACGAGCACGGGCAGCCTCCTCATCTCACGGGATCGTCACGCTACCCCGGTGCGCCCGTGCACCGCGGCATCCATCCCCGGGGAGGAGCCGTCCGGGGGCGGATGCCGCACATCGTCGGCGGAGCGTGAGCAGCGCCGCAGCCCGTCGCCGCAGATCGTCGCATCCGGGCGACGGGAGCCGCGCACCGGAGCGCCCGGAGGCCTCAGCCCGACCTCGGCCGACGGCGAATCCTCTGCCACACGCCCCCGTCGACACCGAGCGCACTCGCCACCGCGAGCACGTACACGACGAGGTCGCGCGCACCGAATCCCGAGCCGAGCACGAGGGCGGCGACCGGCATCCGCTCTGCCAGCGCGATCGGCAGGCCGGTGAGCTGCAGCAGTTCGACGGCGACGCACCACACCGCTGCTGCCGCCGCAAGGACCGGCCGCGGTGCGCGCGGCAGCAGCAGGACGAGCCCCGTGTAGGCCGCGACGGCGTACAGCGCGTCACCGGCGACGTCGGACGCGACCGAGTCGGGCAGCAGCCGGTGTACCGCGAGTCCGGCGGCGATCACCGCCGCCAGCGCGATGAACGCCGCGAGGCGCCGGCTCACGCGAGGAGTCCTGCCGCCCGCGCGGGAGCCGCATACGCCGCGGCGAGCGAATCCACCGTGTCGTGGGCGTTCAGGCCGCTCGGGTTGGGCAGGACCCAGGTCTCGCACCCGGCGATCTCCTCGCTCTGTCGTCCCGCGACGGCCTTCGGCCGGTCGAACCCCTGGCGGTAGGCCGTCAGGCCCACCACCGCCACCACGCGGGGGCGCCACGCGGCGACCCGCTCCGCGAGCGACACCGCTCCCGCGCGCAATTCCTCGCGCGTGAGCTCGTCGGCACGGGCCGTCGCGCGAGCGACGAGGTTGCTCACCCCGAGGCCCGCGTCGAACACGAGACGCCGATCGGACTCCCCCAGTGTCGCCGAGTACGCGGGAGGGCGCGGCAGGATCCCCGCCTTCACCAGAGCCGGCCAGAAGCGGTTGCCGGGACGGGCGAACGGGGTGCCCGTGGCGGCCGTCCACAGCCCCGGGTTGATGCCGACGAAGAGCAGACGCACCCCGGGTTCCACGAGGTCGGGCACCGTGGCATCCCGGAAGGACTCGAGCTCGGCACGTGTGAAACCCATGAGACCACTATGACCAGTACCGCAGGCTCCACCCGGCATTCTGCCAGGATCGGAGGAATGGATGCCGTGCCCGCCCTCACCGAGATCCCTCCCGCGCAGTTCGTCATCGTCGGTGACAACGTGCGTCTCGCCACCTACTCGTGGGGGGACCCCGAGGCCGAGCCCGTGCTCTGCGTGCACGGCTTCGGCTCGAGCACGCGCGACAACTGGGTGAACACCGGGTGGGTGCGCGACCTGCTGCGCGCGGGCTTCCGCGTGATCGCCGTCGACCAGCGCGGACACGGACTGAGCGAGAAACCCCACGACGCCGCGTCGTACACGATGCCCACCCTCGTGTCCGACCTCGTCGCCGTGCTCGACACCTACCTCGTCGACCAGGTGCGTTACCTCGGCTACTCGCTCGGCGGACGCGTGGGCTGGCAGCTCGCCGTCGACGCGCCCGAGCACGTCGAGCGCGCCGTGCTCGGCGGCATCCCCGACGGCCGGCCTCTCGCACGCCTCCAGGTCGAGCAGGCGCGCGCGTTCCTCGACCACGGCGAGCCGGTTCAGGATGCCACGACCCAGCGCTACGTCTCCCTCGCCGAGCGGGTGCCCGGCAACGACCTCCGCGCGCTCGTCGCGATCGCCGAGGGCATGCGCTTGGGAGAGACCGACCCCGACCCCGCATCGCCCCCTCAGCAGCCGGTGCTGATCGCGACGGGGACCGAGGACCCGATCCACGACCAGTCCGCTCATCTGGCAAGCCTCCTCCCCCGCGGCGAATTCGCCGACATCCCGGGCCGTCACCACGTCAACGCCCCCGGCGCGCGCACGTTCCGCGAGGTCGGCCTGGAGTTCCTCGGCCGCGGCTGACGCTCCGAGCCGGCCGCGCGCGCCGATAGGCCTCACGCGCCGAAGGGCCTCGCGCGGATAGGCCGCGCGCGCCGACCGGGCCGCGCGCGCCGGTTGCGTCGCTCGCCGAAGCTCGCCCACCGAGTGTCCACAACACCCGGACGGTTTTCGAGATCGTCCGGGTGTCGTGGACACTCGATCGCGAAGACTCGCCGCGACAATGCGCGCCGGCGGGCTCAGCCGCAGGCGTAGACAGTCGAGGGGGCGCTGCTGTCGACCGCGCAGTTCTGCCCGACCCAGTCGCGGATCTGCGCCGAAGTGGTCGAGATCGATTTCGACGAACCCGCGGCCCCGAACCCACCGCTGCGCTCCTGTCCCTCGATGACATAGCGCACCTGGCCCGACTCGACGAGGGCGACGAACTCATCGAGGGTGGGCACGGCATCCGTCCCGTTGAATCCGCCGATGGGCAGGAACGACCCGCCGTCGCTGGCGATGATGAGGGATGCCGCGGACTGGGCGCCGAAGGTCGCGGCCAGGTACGTCGATCCGGCGGCGTTCTGCTCCAGCCAGGGAATGAGGGCGGTGTCGGCCGCGCCCGTGCCCACGCCTGCTCCCGCGCCGAAGCCGCCGCCGCGGTCGGAGCCGCCGCCACCGCCGCCGCCGGGCGCCTGCGCCCCTCCGCCGCGCGCCCAGGTGCCACCCGCAGCCGAGCCCGGCGCACTCCCTCCCGGGGCTGCACCGCCGGGAGCCGCACCACCCGGGGCTGCACCGCCGGGAGCCGCACCACCCGGGGCCGCACCGCCGGGCGCCGAACCGCCCCCGGGGAAGCCGCCCGAGCCGCCCGTTCCGCGGCCGGCACCCGGCATCCCGCCGCCGAAGCCGCCGTCCGACGTCTCCGACACGCCCCCGGCGACCGGGTTGATCGAGTTGGGGTGGGCGATCGTCACCGCCGACCAGACCGCGGGGGTCAACAGCAGGCCGACCATCATCACCGCTGTGGTCAGCGGGAGCGCTCCGCGGCGGCCGAGCAGCAGCGCGATCGCGCCGACGGCCGCCACGGCCTGTGCGATCGCGACCGGGATGCTGTAGCCGCCCGAGGCAAATCCGATGCCCAGCGCGGTCAACCCGGCGGCGCCCACGATCGCCGCCTGCGGCCACGTGCGCCCGACGCGATGCGCGACCGCGAGCGCCGTCGCCACGACGAGACCGAGAGGAACCGCCAGCGCCGCCGTGTAGAACTGGTGCATCCCGGCCACCGCCGAGAACATCGCGACGAAGGTGGCCGTCCACACCGTCAGCAGCACCGTCAACGGGCGGGGGAACCGCAGGATCCACAGCACCGCGATCGCCACGACCGCGGCGGGGATGAGCCACGCCACCTGCCCGGCGAGCTGCGCGTTGAACACCCGCAGCACGCCGGGATCACCCGAGAACGGCGGGGTGAACGACTCGTAGGCGCTGCTGTCGCTGGTGGCGGTGAAACGACCCAGGCCGTTGTACCCGAAGACCATCTCCCAGGGGTCGTTCGACAGCGTGCTGCCGATGTAGGGGCGGCTGCCGGCGGGGATCAGCGCGACGATCGCCACCCACCACAGCGAGGCGGCGAGGCTCACCGCTCCCGCGACGACGAGGTGTCCCACGCGCCGCCGCCACGACTGCCGCGTGCAGAGGTACGCAGCCCCCAGGGCCGGCCAGACCGCCCACGCCTCGAGCATGTAGAACTGGAACGACAGCCCGATCAGGGCCCCCGCCGCGATCAGCCAGCCGAGGCTGCGCTGCTGCACGGCCCGCACCGCGGCGTACGCGGTGAGCGAGAGGCCGAGCACGAAGAACGCCTCGGGCTGGTTCGACCGGGCCACCGCGACGAGGATCGGCGTGACCGCCACGATCGCGCCCGCGATGAGGCCGGCGCGCACGCCCGCGAGCCGCCGCGCAGTCACGGCCGTGAGGAGGGCGGCCCCGACGGCGGCGAGGGAGTTCGGCAGGATCACCGCCCATGCCGAGTACCCGAAGACGCGCACGAACAGCGCCGGAACCCAGAACGATCCGGGGATCTTGTCGAGCGTCACGGTGCCGGCCGGGTCGACGGCACCGAAGAAGAAGTTCGACCACGACCTGCTCATCGACAGCGCGATCGACGCGTAGTACTCGCTCGGCGCTCCGGCCCACACCTGCCACCCCGTCAGGACGAGGGCGAGCAGACCGATCGCGAGCAGCCCGAGCGTCCACGCGCCGGGTCGGCGCAGCGCGCTCCGGGCGGCGACGGCGGGGGTCGAGGCGGGGGTCAGGACAGCGGTCACCCGCGCAGCGTAGACAGCGATGCCCTCGACGAACCCTCACGCTTGTTATGCGTGAGCGATGGATGCCGGCATCCCTCGCCCTTCGTCGATGTCCGTCGCGTCGCGGCCCGTGGCCCGCGCCACCTCACCGCGGGCGCGCGATGCCGGTGCCCGCGCCGGCCGTCAGGATGTGGAGACGCGCAGCGTCGGCGCCGTCGGAGCCTTCGTCGCCGTGGCCTGCAGCCCCACCCGCACGCTCTGCCCGGCGGCGAGGGAGGCCGCCCAGTCGCTACCCGTGCAGGTGACGGTAGTGCCGGAGAGGGCGCACGACATGCCCCAGGCGCTGGTCACGGCCGTCGTGCCCGGGGCGGCGAACGACACCGACCAGCCCTTCACGGCCGTACGCGCCGTGAGGGCGAGTTCGGCGACATACCCCTCCCCCCAGGCGCTCTGCGGCACCCACGTCACCGAGAGGCTCGCGGGCGTCGCGGCCGACGGCTTCGGCGACGCGGAGGGGCTCGGCTTCGGCGACGACGGAGCGCTCGGCTTCGGCGACGCGGAGGGGCTCGCGGTGGGCTTGGGCGACGACGTGGGCTTCGGCGAGGTGGTGGGCTTCGGCGAGGCGGAGGGGCTCGCGGTGGGCTTCGGCGACGTCGTCGGCTTCGGCGAGGTGGTGGGCTTCGGCGACGTCGACGGGCTCGCGGTGGGCTTCGGCGTCGGCACCGTCACCGGTGTGAGGACGGGCCGCAGCGCCGCGAGCTTCGCCTTCTGCAGGGTGCGCCAGTCGTCGGTGACGAGGCCGCCGGTGTCGCCGCTGTTCGGGTTGAACGACCAGTACGCGAAGCTGATCTTCGTCTTGGCGAGGTAGGCGACGAGCGTGCTCATCCACTTCTTGTCGCTGTCGGTCTCGAGCTTCGTCCCGAACTCGCCCAGGAGCACCGGCGCGATGTTCCTGCGCACGAGGTAGCCCCAGTTGGCATCCCACACCGCTTCGAGGTTCGCGGGGTAGTTCGCCGCCGAGAACCAGGGCTGCTGGTGAACGGTCGCCGGGTAGTCGTGCGGGGAGTACACGACGCGGTTCTTCACCGACAGGGTCACGGGGGCCGCGCCGACGTCGCGCAGGCCGCCGCCCCACCAGGTGGTCGAGCCGTCGTTCTGGCGCTCGACGCCCTCGACGACGATCAGCAGCTTCGGGTTGACCGACAGCACGGCGTTGCCGGCGCGGGTGGCCGCGGCCCGCCAGTCGCGCTTCGGATCGCCGCAGTTCCAGCAGGCCGGCCCGTGCGGTTCGTTGTGCAGGTCGACGCCGATGACGGCGGGCTCGTTCTTGTAGCGCTGGGCGAGCATCTTCCAGTCGTCGATCCACCGCTTCTCGCTGTACGCGCCGGTGTACCAGAGCTCGCTCTGCGCCGCGGAGTCGGGGCGGTGGCGGTCGAGGATCACCGACAAGCCGTAGCTCTTCGCCCGCGCGATGACGGTGTCCATCAGCTTGAGGGGGCTCAGGGCCACGAGATCCGCGTTGACGGACGTGTTGATCGAATTCGACGACGAGGCGGCGAGGCACTCGTTCGAGAAGGGCAGGCGGATGGTGTTGAAGCCCATGCCCGCGATGGCGCGCAGGCCCTCGTCGAGCGAGATCGACCAGAGCCCGTGCGGCGCGCAGTTCGAGGTCTCCATCCCGAACCAGGCGACGGCCTTGATCGTGTACGGCGTGCCCGCGGAGGTGACGATGCTCGCCCCGCGGGTCGACAGCCAGCCGGGCAGAGCCGTGGCGGCGGTGGCACTCGGCGCCGTGACGGCCCCGGTCACGGCGAGCGCGGCGACGGCGACCGCGGCCGCCGCACGCAGGACGGTGCGGCGCGCAGACGACCACCGTTCGAGCCACCCCGACATCCGCACCTCCGCGGTCATCGTAGCGGTGGCGCGACCCGCGCCGTGGCCCGCCTGTGCGGCGGAGAACCGCCGCGGGCGTCCGTGCCGGCCGGGCACGACGGTTTCCGCGCTGTTACGCCCGCGTAAATGTCCAGATCGTCATTGATTCAGCCGATAGTCCGCTGATACCGTCGCCGATCATGAGTCCTACGGCCGAACGCAGTCCCGCCCTCGATCGCGTGTCGAAGGCGATCGTCGAACAGCTGCAGGAGGACGGCCGCCGCTCCTACGCCGAGATCGGCAAAGCCGTCGGTCTCAGCGAGACCGCGACGCGCCAGCGGGTGCAGAAGCTGCAGGATGCCGGCATCCTGCAGATCGTCGCGGTCACCGACCCGCTGCAACTGGGCTTCGCCCGGCAGGCGATGATCGGCGTGCGCGTCTCGGGCGACACCCGCGTCGTCGCCGCGCAGATGACGGAACTGCCGGGCGTCATCTACGTGGTCTCGACGGCGGGCTCGTTCGACCTCCTCGTGGAGGTTGTCTGCGAGAGCGACGACGACCTCATCGACCTGTTGAACGACCGCATCCGGTCACTGCCCGACGTCGTCTCGACCGAGACCTTCGTCTATCTCAAGCTCCACCGTCAGCTCTACAACTGGGGAACGCGATGACCCTCATCGAAACCGACCAGCACGCCGACCTGCAGGCCAAGGCCCGTGACCACCTCTGGATGCACTTCTCGCGCCAGTCGACGATGACCGAGGGGCCGGGCGTCCCCATCATCGTCAAGGGCGAGGGGCACCACATCTTCGACGCGGCCGGGAAGCGCTACATCGACGGCCTCGCGGGGCTCTTCGTGGTCAACGCCGGTCACGGCCGCCGTCGCATCGCCCAAGCGGCGGCGAAGCAGGCCGAGGAGCTCGCGTTCTTCCCCCTGTGGTCGTACGCCCACCCGGCGGCGATCGAGCTCGCGGAGCGCCTCGCGAACCTCGCCCCGGGCGACCTGAACCACGTCTTCTTCTCCACCGGCGGCGGGGAAGCCGTCGAGACGGCCTTCAAGCTCGCCAAGCAGTACTGGAAGACGCAGGGAAAGCCCACCAAGCACAAGGTCATCTCGCGCGCGATCGCGTACCACGGCACCACCCAGGGCGCCCTCGCGATCACGGGCCTGCCCGTGATGAAGCACATGTTCGAGCCGGTCACCCCGGGCGGCTTCCGCGTGCCGAACACCAACTACTACCGCGCCGAGGAGAGCGGCTTCGGGGGCGGCACACCGGAGGAGTTCGGGCTGTGGGCCGCCGACCGCATCGAGCAGATGATCCAGTTCGAGGGACCCGAGACGGTCGCCGCGGTGTTCCTCGAGCCCGTGCAGAACGCCGGCGGCTGCTTCCCCGCCCCGGCCGGGTACTTCCAGCGCGTACGTGAGATCTGCGACAAGTACGACGTGCTGCTCGTCTCCGACGAGGTCATCTGCGCCTTCGGTCGCCTCGGCCACTACTTCGGCGCCTCGGCGTACGACTACCAGCCCGACATGATCACCTTCGCGAAGGCGGTGACCAGCGGATACTCCCCTCTCGGCGGCACGATCGTCAGCGACCGCGTGTACGAACCCTTCGCGCACGGCGACGCGACCTTCCCGCACGGGTACACCTTCGGCGGACACCCCGTGTCGGCCGCCGTCGCCCTGGAGAACCTCGACGTGTTCGAGGAGGAGGGTCTGCTCGAGAATGTGCGGACCAACTCCCCCGTCTTCCGCTCCACCCTCGAGCGGCTGCTCGACCTGCCGATCGTCGGCGACGTGCGCGGCGACGGGTACTTCTTCGGCATCGAGCTCGTCAAAGACAAGGCGACCAAAGAGACCTTCGACGACGACGAATCGGAGCGGCTGCTGCGCGGCTTCCTCTCGAAGGCGCTGTTCGACGCGGGCCTGTACTGCCGCGCAGACGACCGGGGCGACCCCGTCATCCAGCTCGCCCCGCCCCTGACCATCGGTCCGTCCGAGTTCACCGAGATCGAGCAGATCCTGCGCTCGACCCTCACCGAGGCCTGGACGCGCCTCTGATCCCGAGGGATGCCGGCCCACACCCGTCGGCATCCCTCCCCTGCTCGACGGTCCAACCCCGACCGCACGATCCCCGTCCGGCGCCACCCCGCCGACGACCCGCTCCCACCCCGAGCGGTGCTCCGACCGCTGTACCCCCGACATCAGCCCACGGACGCGACACACGATCGCGCACCGCACCCCTCTAGGAGGAGCCACGAACGAGAACCTCGCCGCCGACGCGGCCACGTCACGCTCGGGAGCCACACTCGCCCGCACCCTGGGTCTCTGGTCGATCGTCGGCCTGGGACTGGGGTACATGACCCCCACCGTCGTGTTCGACACCTTCGGGCTCGTCGCCGACAAGACGAACAACGTCGTGCCCGCGGCCTACGCCGTGGCCCTGGTCGTCCTCGTGTTCACCGCCATCAGCTACGGCAAGATGGTGCGCGTCATCCCCAGCGCCGGCTCCGCCTACACCTACGCGCGCGAGTCGATCCACCCCGGCGTCGGTTTCGTCGTCGGCTGGACGGCGCTCATCGACTACATGCTGTTGCCGATGGTGAACGCCCTCATCCTGCGCAGCTACATGGAGGCCCTCTTCCCCGACGTGCCCGGCTGGCTCTGGGTCGTCGTCTTCACCGCCGGCGTGACCGGGGTGATCTACCTCACGATGCGCGGCACCTCGAACGTCAACATGGTGCTGCTGGTGTTCTCGATCCTCGTGATGACCGTGTTCGTCGTCATGGTCGTCGTGCAGCTGGTCGGCGGGGCGGGAGCCGGCACCGCCGTGTCGCTCGCTCCCTTCGCCCACAGCGACGTGCAGTTCGGCGCCGTGCTGGCGGGTGCCACGGTCGTGTGCTTCTCGTTCATCGGGTTCGACGCGGTGTCGATGTACTCCGAGGAGGCCAAGACCCCGAAGATCATGCCGCGCGCGATCGTGCTCACCCTCATCGTGGGCGGCCTCATCTTCCTCATCGCCTCGTACGTCACGCAGCTGCGCTTCCCCGAGGCCACCGCGTTCCCGCAGGAGGCCATCGAAGACAGCACGCTGCCCGAGATCGGCGTGCAGGTCGGCGGTCCCGTGCTGCAGGCCGTGCTGACCGCCGCAGGCTTCGCGGCGACTCTGGCGTCGTGGCTCGCCTCGCACGCCTCGGTGTCGCGCATGCTCATGGTGATGGGCCGCAACAACGTGCTGCCGCGGCGCATCTTCGGGTTCATCAATCCCCGGACGCACACCCCCACGTTCTCGATCGTGATCGTGGGACTCGTGAGCCTGTTCGCGATCTCGTTCACCCTCGAGCAGATCGCGGCGTACATCAACTACGGCGCCCTGGTCGCGTTCACCTTCGTCAACATCTCGGTGATCGCGTGGTTCGCGGTGCGCAAGGGTCTACGCAAGACCCCGGGCGACATCGCGCGCTACATCGTCATGCCCGCGATCGGCATGCTGCTGACAGGGCTGCTGTGGGTCAACCTCGACATGCACGCCCTTGTCGGCGGTCTCATTTGGACCGGTCTCGGCGTCGTGTATCTCGTGATCCTCACCCGCGGGTTCCGTCGACCGATCGCCTCGTTCGACGAGAATCAGCCCGTCACCGGGGTCAACAAGGTGGCGCCGGGCCCGCGCTCGGAGGTCTGACGCGCGTCGACCCGAGCGCGCGGTGAGGGCCGTGGCATCCCCAACCGGATGCCGCGGCCTGCCCTTCTCCGCGCCGCACGAGGGCGGCGACGTGAACAAGGTGTCGGGCGTCACGCTCTACGCCTGCGCGGGCGCCTGAGCGGCATCCGACCCGGCGGGCCGGCGGACGTCGTCACCCGGAAGGCGGCGCACCGGCGCCCCGGTAGACTTCAGCCAGTGACCCGCACCCGAGCCGAAGCCGCCTATGTGCGCTCGGCGACGGCGTTCAAGAACCCCACGCTCGACCTGCTGCACGGCCGTTTCGCGCCCTTCGTCGTCGCGGTGCTGTCGGTGGTGTTCACGCCCGATCGCCCCGCCGTCGCGGTCGCGGACGCCCATGTGGAGGTCGCGGAGGCGATCGACGAGCTGCGCGCCGCCGGTCTCGACTCCGACGACGACCGCCGCATCCCCGCGGGGTCCGCGCGCGAGATCTGCCGCGGCTGGGTGCGCGTGGGCTGGCTCGGGCTGCAGATCGAGGACGACGTCGAGGTGTACAGACTGTCGGCGCACGCGGTCGGAGCGCTCGAGATCGCCGGTCGCGCCGGCGGCGGCCGCGCCCGGGTCTCGCGCTCGCGCGTGCGCACACTGCTCGACGCCGTCGAACGCCTCGCCCGCGACGCGGAGAGCGACCCCGCACGTCGCCGTGAAGCGCTGCTCGAGGAGCGGGCGGCCCTGGATGCCGAGATCGCGGCGCTCGAGGACGGTGTCGTCGAGCCCCTCGACGACGACCACCTGCTCGAAGAAGCCGAGAACGTCATCCACCTCGCCCGGGAACTGCCCGCCGACTTCTCCCGGGTCGCGGAGTCGATCACCGCGATGCAGCGCGACGTCGTGGCGGAGCTCCGCCGCGACGTGCGTCCCACCGGCGACGTGCTGCGCGAATATCTCGAGCGCGGGCGCCAGGTGATGCAGGCCACACCCGAGGGCCGGGCGTTCCAGGGGGCGCTGCGCCTCATCGGCGACCCCGAGCACATCGACGACCTCACCGAGCAGCTGCACGCGGTGCTGACCCAGCCGTTCTCTCGCCTCATGACGCCCGAGCAGCGCAGCGAGCTCGACGCGATCGCCCGCCGCGTCGAGGCCGGCGTGCAGGAGGTGCTGACCGCCCAGCGCCGCGCGTCGCACGTCATCACCGCCCAGGTGCGCACGCACGACCCGATCCGCGATCGCCAGGTCGACGACCTCCTGCGCGGGGTGATGGCGGGCCTTCACCACTGGAGCCAGACGCGCGCGCCCGGCCGCGTCGACCCCGTGCGCACCCTTCCCCTCGCCGACATCGGCCATCTCCGCCGCTCGCTCAGCGACGTGCGACCGGCCGGAGCGCCCGAGCCCTTGGCATCCGCATCCGCATCAGGAACCGAGGACGTCGAGTTCGCCACCGTCGACACGCGCGCCTGGGGCGGTCCGCACTACCCCGAGCTCGAGGCGTACGTGGCCGGCCTCGGGGACTCCTTCGATCTCGCGGCGGCCTTCGCGGGCGCCGACACCGAGACGCGGCGCCCGGTCGACCTCGTCGGCTTGCTCGAGATCGTGCACCGGAACGGTCTCGTCGAGACCGACGAGGTCTCGATCGTGGAGGCCGTGCGCCCCGACGGCACGACCCGGCGCTTCGCGTTCGGCGCGGTCCGCGCCCAGAGCCCCACAGAAACGGATGCCGATGACTGACGTCGACCCGTCCGCCCCCGCCCCCATCGCAGTCGGCGACGACACCCCCGCCTTCATCGCCCCCGTGGCGATGGAGAACGACCCCGACGGGCTCTTCGCCGGCGACAGCGGCGTGCTCGACGCCGAGGTGCGTCGCGTGCTCGTGCGGATCCTCCAGCGCCGGTTCCTGCTCGCCGAATCCTCCCCCGCGGAATGGAAGCTGCTGCTCGCGCACCAGCAGATGATCGAGTCGCGCCTGAACGACCTGTTCGTGCGGCTCGTCGTCGATCACTCGCGCGGCGTGGCCTACAAGGAGCAAGTGCGCAGCGACGAGCTCGACGTGCCGATCCTGCTGAAGGACGAGGCCTACTCGCGCGCCGAGACGCTCGTGCTCGTCTACCTGCGCACGGTGTTCCAGCGCGAGACCACGGCCGGCACGGGCTCCGCCCGCGTCGACGTCGAAGAGGTCGAGCAGACGGTGCTGACCTACTTCTCCGAAAGCGACGGCACGCGCGCGAGCCAGCAGCGCGCCGTGCGCACCGCGATCGCCCGCCTCGACCGCGAGGGCATCATCGAGGAGGAGTCCGAGGGCCGCTACCGCATCGGTCCGCTCATCGAGATCGTCCTCAGCGCCGAAACGCTGCGCGACCTGAAGCGCTGGCTGGACGAGCAGACGACGGATGCCGCGACGCCGGCGGTGCGCGAGGCCGAGGGCGTGGCATCCGGAACGACCGAGGGAGAGCTCTCATGACCATGCTCGAGACCCTCTTCGGGCTCATCCCGGCCGCCTCCCGCGGGCAGCAGTGGGTGGCCGAGGACCTGCAGCTGATCAACTGGGGCGGGTACGACGGCGCGCACCGCGTGCGTTTCGCGCCGACCGCGACACTGCTCTGCGGCGGATCGGGCTCGGGCAAGTCGACGCTCATGGACGCCTACGTCGCGCTGATGATGCCGCACACCACCCCCTTCAACGGCGCCTCGAACGGCGCGGTCGTGGGGCGCCCGCGCGGCCAGGAGCAGCGCAACATCCTGTCGTACGGACGCGGCAAGCTCGACGAGTCGCGCACCGACGAGGGCACCAAGGTGCGGGTGCTGCGCGGAGACGGCGTCGACACGTGGACGGCGATCGCCATGACCTGGGCCGACCACGACGGCGCCCGGTTCACCGCGGTGCGGGCCTGGTACATCCCGGCCGCGGCGCGCACCCTCGACGACGCGGTCAAGGTGCGCGCGACCGTGCACGGGGCGTTCGACCTGCGCGACCTCGAGAAGGCGGCCCAGAGCCACCTGTCCGACAGCGCCGTCCGGGCCACCGGGCTCGACACCCTCGCGACCGACCGCGAGTTCTCCGCGCGTCTGCACGCGGTGCTCGGCATCGGCGCGGCCGGCTCCGGAGCGAAGGCGATGAGCCTCCTCGCGCGCATCCAGGCCGGGCAGCAGATCACCACCGTCGACGACCTGTACAAGCGCATGGTGCTCGAAGAGCCCGAGACGCTCGCCGTCGCCGACGCCGTCGTGTCGCACTTCGACGGCCTCGAGGGCACGCGCACGCGCATGCTCGAGGCGCGTCAGCAGGTGCGGGCGCTGCAGCCCATTCGCGCGATGAAGACCCGCATCGACGAGGCCGCCGAACGGCTGCGCCTCATCGACGCCCTCGGGCGTTTCGGCGACCCCGGGTCCCGCGCCTCGCTCTGGCGCGCCCAGCGCCGCGTCGACCTGCTGAGCGCCGTCGAGACCGAGCTGCGCGAGCGCACCCACGCCACCGACGCCCTCGTGCGCGAGCGGCAGGCTCTCGCCGACGCGGCCGAGGCGGAGCGCGAGGGCCTGGGCGACGTGCTGCGCGCGGCGGGCGGCGACCGCCTCGACGCGGCGCAGCGCGAGCTGCGCGGACTCGAGCGGCGACGGGCCGGGATGCAGCGCGACCGCGAGAGGTTCGAGGCCGCGCTCGCCGTGCTCTCCGTCGAGGTCGCGACCGAGAAGCAGTTCGCCGCGGTCGTCGAGGAGGCGCGGCGCACCCTCGGCGCCGACGCGGATGCCAAGACCGCCGTGCGCGACGCGTTCGTCGCCGCGAGCAGCCGGCACACCGACCTGCGCCAGCAGCTCGCGACGCTCGAGACCGAGCACCGTCGCACGCAGACGCGCGACGACAACATCCCCGCGCGCCTGCACGAGGCCCGAGAGGCCCTGGCGGAGGCGGCGGGACTCACCGCCGCCGACCTCCCCTTCGTCGCCGAGCTCGTCGACGTGCGCACCGAGTTCGAGCCGTGGCGCGGGGCGTTCACCCTCGCCCTCGGAGGCTTCGCGACGACCCTCCTCGTGGATGCCGCGCACCTGGCATCCTTCCGTGCAGCCATCGACGGCGTGCGCCTGTCGGAGCGCCTGCGCTTCGAGGGCGTGTCGACCGATCTGCCCCCGCGCACCGGCCTCGACCCCGCGACCCTGCCCGGGCGCCTCGAGTACCGCCGCTCCCCCTTCACCGGCTGGCTGCAGGACCGCCTCGAGCAGCAGTTCGCGTTCGTCTGCGTGGATGCCGCCGCCGAACTGTCGCAGCACCGCCTGGCGCTCACGATCTCGGGGCAGACCAGCCAGGGCTCCCGCGGCGCGCACGGCGGCTCGATCCGGCACAGCGTACTCGGGTTCTCATCCCGCGTGCGGCTGACCGAGCTCGGCGAGCAGATCGTCACCGTGCGCCGCGACCTCACCACCGCGAAGGCCGCGGTGGAGGAAGCCGCCGCCGCCCTCGACGCGTTCGACGAACGCCGCAGCGCCTTCGAGAAGATCGCCGACCTGTCGTGGGACCAGGTCGACACGGCATCCGTCGAGGGCGACGTCGAACGCTGGAACGAGACGATCGCCGAGATCACCGCCGGCAACCCGCGCATCGCCGAGCTGCAGGAGCAGATCTCGGGCACGCGCGCTCGCGCCGCGCGGCTTCGCGAGGAGATCGGCGGGGCGAAGACGGAGCAGCAGGGGCTCGCCGCCCGCTGGGCCGAGATCACCGACGACGTGGATGCCGCGCAGATGCTCCTCGAGCGCGCTGACGACGCCGGCGTCTCCCTCTCGAGCGACGAGGTCGCGTACCTCGACAGTCTGTTCGTCACGCCCTCCGGCGATGAGGCGACGCCGTCGCAGCGGCTCGCCCGATTCGACGCGGCCCTGGAGTCGGCCTCGAAGCGGCTGCTCGAGGAGCAGCGGTCGGCGCAGGAGACGTGGAGCGATCAGCGCGAGAGCCTGCGGCGCACGCTCACGGCGTTCACCGACCGCTGGCCGAGCCCGAACCTGCTGGCCGACCCCGACGAGTCGCTCGGGGACTTCGAGCGGATCCTCGCCGACCTTGAGGCGAGCGGCCTGCACGAGCTCGAGGCGGAGTGGCGGGACTCGCTGCTGCAGCTGTCGGGCAACGACCTCACGAACCTCGACTCGGCGCTCACCCGGGCGCTGCGCGAGATCCGCGAGCGCATCGCGCCGATCAACGACATCATGCAGGACCTGCCGTTCTACGACGACGAGCACCGGCTGCAGATCGTGCCACGCGAGAACCAGTCCGAGGTGCGACGCCGTTTCCGTCGCGAGCTGCGCGACGTGCGCTCGGCCATCGACGCGGCATCCTCCGACGAGGAACGCGAAGCCGTCTACGGGCGCATGGCGCGACTGATCGGGCGGATCCGTCCCACCGCGCCCGATTTCGCCGACCTCGTCGACGTGCGCAATCACGTGCGGGTGAGCGCCGAGCGCTTCCGGGCCGCGACGGGCGAGCACGTCGCCCTGTACGACCACATCGGCGAGAAGTCCGGCGGCGAATCGCAGGAGCTCATCGCCTTCATCGTGGGCGCGGCCCTGCGGTACCAGCTCGGGGATGCCGGGTCAGAGCGGCCCCGCTACGCCCCGGTGTTCCTCGACGAGGCGCTGATCAAGGCCGACGCGCACTTCACCAAGAGGGCGATCGGCGCCTGGCGCGGTCTGGGATTCCAGCTCGTCATCGGCGCACCCAACGACAAGTACAGCGCCATCGAGCCGCACGTCGACGTCGAGTACGACATCCTCAAGGACACGCGCGGGCGGTCGTGGGCCAAGGCGAAGGTGGGCGTCGCGGACTGACTCGGGCGGCGCGCGGCCGCGACGCGTGCACAACGTCAGCGATTCGCATGACCTCCGTTCGATGCGGGTCCTCGTGACGGAGGTTGTGCGAATCGCGGAGGTCAGGAGAGCGCCGCCGGAGAAGAACACACCCGTCCCGCTCACCGGTTGCGCCGAGCCTCCCTCGCCGCCTTCAATGATCCCCTCGGGAATGTCCGAGCCCCTGTCTACGCTGAGTGCTGAGGGCACGGCGAAAGGCGGCACGCATGCAGGGACTCGAGATCACGGTTCTGCTGGGACTCGCGATGCTCGTGGGCACGATCCTGGCTCCGCGACTGCGCGTCGCGACGCCCCTCGTCCTCCTCGTCATCGGCCTCGCGCTGGGCTTCATCCCCGAACTCCGCCAGATCGAACTGCCACCCGAGACCGTCCTGCTGCTGTTCCTCCCGATCATGCTCTTCCGCGAGGCGTGGACCACGTCGCTGCGTTCGGTGCGCCGGTCGCTGCGGTACATCATCCCGATGAGCACGCTGCTCGTCGTGGCATCCGCCTTCGCCGTCGCCGGAGTCGCCACGCTCCTGGGCGTGCCGTGGGAGGCCGCGCTCGTGCTGGGCGCGGCGGTCGCTCCGCCCGACGCCACCGCCGTCGCCGCGCTCGGTCGCCTGCTCCCGGCGAAGACGTTCATGAAGCTCAAGGCCGAGAGCCTCACCAACGACGGCACGGCCCTCGTGCTCTACGCGATCGCCGTCGCGCTGCTGCTGGGCGACCAGATCACGCCGCTGCAGATTACCGGCATGGTGCTGTTGTCGTACCTGGGCGGAGCGGCCGCGGGGATCGCGGTGGCCGCCGCGGCGTTCTTCGCCCTCCGACGCATGCAGTCGACCCTGACGATCAACCTCACGATGGTGCTGGTGCCGTTCGTGTCGTTCCTCATCGCCGAACTCATCGAGGCGTCCGGCGTGCTGGCGGTCGTCTTCGCCGGCCTCATCATGGCGTGGGTGTCGCCGCGGATCACGACCGCGATGTCGCGGAGAGCAGCGGACGCCACGTGGCCCTTCGGCGTCTACCTCCTCAACGGCGCGCTCTTCGTCTTGATCGGCCTCGAGGTGCAGCTCGTGCTGCACGAGATCTCGGGGTCGGAGATCGGCATCCTGCTGCTCGTGACCGTGGCCGCGTGGATCGCCCTGTTCGTGGTGCGGTACCTCTTCCAGTGGATGTTCTCGCCCTTCTCGCGGCCCGCCGCGGGTTCGTCGCGGTCGCTCCGGCATCGGTCGCGGATCGTGAGCACCGTGGCCGGGTTCCGCGGGGCCGTGTCGCTCGCCATCGCCCTGTCGGTGCCCGTCACCACGTCCGCGGGCGACCCGGTGGCGGGGCGCGACGCGATCGTGTTCGTCACGGCGGGTGTCATCGTGCTGACCCTGCTCGTGCAGGGGCCCCTGCTGCCGGCGGTCATCAAATGGGCGAAACTCCCCAACGACGACGCCGCGATCGAGGAGTACGAACTCGCCGAACGAGCGATCTCGGGAGCCGCCCTGGCGGCCCTCGACGACCTCGCGATCGAACACGGCATCAGCGATCGGGTGCGCGACCGCGCGCGACGGGAGGGCTACGAGCGGCTCGAACTCGCCAACGCGCGTGCGATCGCCCGCCAGCGCGCGATCGAGGAGCGGGACCTCGCCGAGCTCGACGCCTCGCTGGACGACGACAGCTCGGCAACCGGCCCCGTTCCACCGGACGGTTCCGAGGTCGATCGGCGCAGCGGCGGCCGCGCCGTCGACGGTGCAGATGCCGAGGGCGCGGCCTTCACCGGCCCCCTGCAGATGATCGCCGTGAGCGAAGACATCGACGTCACGCAGCGCTCCCCGCTCCTGCGTCACAAAGAGGCGCAGAGGCTGCGGCTCGCCGTCCTCGATCGCAAGCGCGAGGTGCTGCTCCGGCTGCGCCGCGAGGGCACGATCGACGACCTCGTCGCCCGGAAAATCCTCGCCGGCCTCGATCTCGAGGAGATCCGGGCGCGCGGCATCGAGAAGGCGAGCGACTAGCCGCCGCGACGCCGAAGGTGCCTCCGGCCGCCGTCATCCCCGCAATCGATCGGTCGCGACACCGCCCGCCCTCGTCACTGCCCCGGAACGAGCAGTCCGCTCTCGTACGCCGCGATCACCAGCTGCGCGCGATCGTGCGCGCCGAGCTTGAGCATCGTGTTCTTCACGTGCGTCTTCGCCGTGTGCGGGGAGATGAACAGGGATGCCGCGATCTCGTCGTTCGACCGGCCGCGGGCGATGTGCCGCAGCACCTCCCGTTCCCGCTCGGTCAGCATCTCGAGCGAGGGCGCCTCCCCCGCCGCGGGCGCGCCGCGCCGCACGTACTTCTCGATGAGACCGCGGGTCGCCGTGGGTGACAGCAGGGCTCCCCCGTCGTCGACGACGAGCACCGCGTGCACGATCTCCTCGGGCTCGGCGCCCTTGCCGATGAAGCCGCTCGCTCCCGCGCGAAGGGCGGCGACGACGTAGTCGTCCTCCTCGAACGTGGTGAGGATCAGCACGCGGGTGTCGGCCAGGGCGGGGTCGGCGCAGATGCGTCGGGTGGCCTCGATGCCGTCCATCCGCGGCATCCGGATGTCGCACACGACGACGTCGGGGCGCAGGTCCGCGGCGAGGGCGACCGCCTGCTCGCCGTCGGCGGCGTCGCCGATCACCTCGATGCCGTCGGCCGCGTCGAGGAGGTCGCGCACCGCGGCGCGGATGAGGGCCTGATCGTCGACGACGAGCACGCGGGTCGGGCTCATGCGGATCCTCCGGATCGGGGGGTCGGGCGGGGAGCGGACACGGGCAGGCGCGCCGCGAGGCGGTAGCCCCCGGGAGCGGGTCCTGCCTCGAGGTGCCCGCCCGCGGACTCGACGCGCTCCCGCAGGCCGATCAAGCCGAAGCCCGAGGGCGAGAGATCGGCCGCGGCCTCCGCCGGGTGGAACGGGTTGGTGACGACGATCTCCAGGTCGTCGCCGTCACGCCGCAGCAGCACATGCACGCGGCGGGCCGTGCCGTGCTTGAGGGCATTGGTGAGCCCCTCCTGCACGACGCGGTAGGCGACGATGTCGACGCCGAGAGGCAGAATCTCCTCGGGGTCGCGCTCATCGCGCACGGCCACGTCCCACCCGGCCACGCGCACCGACTCCACGACGGTCCCCAGGCGCGCGAGCCCCGGTTGATCGCGGGCGTCGACGTCGTCGGGGGTGCGCAGCACCGCGAGCATCGAACCGATCTCGGCGAGCACGTCGCGCGAGGCGGTGCGGATCGTGGCCAGCGCCTCGCGGGCCTTCTCCGGACGGGCCTCGAGCGCCGAGCTCGCCACGCCCGCGTTCAGGCTGATGACCGAGATCTGATGGGCGACGGCGTCGTGCAGGTCGCGGGCGATGCGCAAGCGCTCCTCGCTCACGCGGCGCCGGGCCTCGGCCTCCCGCGTCTGCTCCGCGCGGCGGGCTCGTTCGAGCACGGCAGCGACGTAGGCACGGCGGGAGCGGGCGGCATCCCCCAGCGCTCCGGCGAGCGCGACCGCCAGACCGACCTGGAGGAAGCGCGTGTCGAGTCCGGTGGTGAGGGTCACCACGATGCTGCCGCCCACCAGGCCCACGACCCCGGCGATCGCGACCGGCGCCGCTTCCCGCCGCCCGACGCGGTCGGCCATGCCGTAGGCCGCGATCGCGGTCGCGAGGGCCGCCCCGGGTGCCAGGGTTCCGAGGGTCAAGGCGCCGAGGAAGAGCGCGATGCAGGCGACGAACACGATGCGCGGCCACCGGCGACGCATCGGCAGCAGCAGCGCCGGCAGCACGATGAGCACGTGCACCAGCGGACTCGACGGACGCAGCTCGGGGAACGGGACCGGAGCGAACGACGGCACGACGACGAGGATGGCGATGACCACGTCGACGAGCCAGGCGCGTCCCGGCGGCACCAGCCGCGGCGGGGTGTCCGTGGCCGGGTCGGGTCGCATCCTCCCAGTCTGGACCGCGCGCCCGCCCGCGGGCATCGCCCGCACGGGGCATTCGCGGAATACCCCGGCGGGGGGAGGCGGTCACCCCGCCCGAGCGACGCGCGACCCCGGCATCGCGGGCGACAGTGGGGCCATGGCATCCGAACCTCCTCCCCCACTCCTCTCCGTCACGGATCTGCACAAGTCGTACGGCCGCGGATCCGCGCGTTTCGACGCGCTGCGCGGTGTGAGCCTCGACATCCACCGCGGCGAGAGCATCGCGATCGTCGGCAAGAGCGGCTCCGGCAAATCCACCCTCATGCACCTGCTGGCCCTCATGGACGCCCCCTCGAGCGGCAGCGTGCACCTGGAGGGGAAGGATGCCGGGACCCTGCGCGGGCGTCACCTCAACCGCACCCGCAACAAGACGTTCGGCTTCGTGTTCCAGCAGTTCTTCCTCACCCCCAGCGCCTCGGTGCTGGAGAACGTGGTGCTGCCGTTGAAGATCGCCGGGGTCGGGCGGGCCGAGCGCCGCCGCCGGGGCCTCGCGGCGTTGACCGAACTCGACATGCAGGACAAGGCGAAGAACAAGGCCACAGCCCTCTCCGGCGGGCAGAAGCAGCGCGCCGTGATCGCGCGCGCCCTCGTGAACGACCCGCGAGTGATCTTCGCCGACGAGCCCACGGGCAACCTCGACTCCGCGACCGGCGCGGTGGTCGAGGACATCCTGTTCCGCCTCAACCGCGAGCACGGGATCACCCTCATCATCGTCACCCACGACGAAGATCTCGCGGCCCGGTGCGACCGCCGGGTGCAGATCCGCGACGGCGTGATCGTCGCCGAGGAACGGAGCGCGGCATGAAGACGACCGACCTGGTCGCCACGGCGGCCGCCAACACGTTCCGCTCCAAGACCCGCACCATCCTCACGGTGCTCGCGATCTTCGTGGGCGCGTTCACCCTGACGCTCACCAACGGTCTCGGCACCGGCATCAACCGCTTCATCGACGACACCGTGTCCTCCATCGGCGCCGCCGACGTGCTCACCGTGACGAAGACGGGTACCGGGGCCGCGGCATCCGGTGAACCGCAGAAGTACGACCCCGACGCCCTGGCCACGACCAACACGAATCCGGGTCGCCCCGGCGCCACCGCGACCGTGTCCGCGCTGACGGATGCCGACATCCAGACGCTCGAAGCCCTGCCCGGGGTCGCCGCGGTGACCCCCGCCAAGGCCGTGCAGATCGACTACGTGCAGGTCGACGGCGGCGAGCGCTACGTCGCGAGCGCGGGGTCGCTCATCGGCGGACAGACGCCCCAGCTGGCGGCCGGGTGGGCTCCCGACGACTCCTCCGACGCGTTGCAGACGGCGATCCCCGAGTCGCTCGTCACTCCCCTCGGCTTCGCCGACGCCGCGGATGCCGTCGGCGCCACGCTCACGATCGCCGTCTCCGACCCGGTCCGCACGCAGCACGTGGTCGAAGCGACCATCACGGGCGTGACCGAGGGCGCCTTCGCCTCCACGACCGCGCTGACGACCAACCCGGCCCTGGAAGACGCGCTGTTCACCGCGCAGAACACCGGCGTCCCGGCCGAGGAGCTCGACCGCTACGCGAGCGCGAGCGTGACCCTGTCGTCCGCCACGACGCAGGAGGTCGACGACGTCAAGACCGCGCTGACGGATGCCGGCTACTCGGGCCAGACGGTCTCGGATCAGCTGGGCACGTTCAAGGCGGTGATCGACGGGATCGTCCTCGTGCTGAACGCGTTCGCGGTCATCGCCCTGCTGGCGGCGAGTTTCGGCATCGTCAACACCCTGCTCATGTCGGTGCAGGAGCGCACGCGCGAGATCGGCCTGATGAAGGCGATGGGCATGGGCAGCGGTCGGGTGTTCTCCCTCTTCAGTCTCGAGGCGGTGATGCTGGGCTTGCTGGGCAGCCTGATCGGAGCGGTCGTCGCGATCGGTGTGGGCACGGCCGTCAGCGCGCAGCTCGGTCAGACGCTCTTCAGCGACCTCCCGGGGCTGCAGCTCATCGCCTTCGATCCCGTGTCGATCCTGGTGACAACGGTCGCGATCATGGCGATCGCGTTCCTCGCGGGTAGCCTCCCCGCCGCGCGAGCCGCGCGAGCCGATCCGGTGGAGTCGCTGCGATACGAGTAGCGGACGGCGGCGGGCTCGGGGTCACGGCCCCGGCCCGCCGCGCGCTGCGGGTGTCACCCGCCCGGGCTCGGCACGCTCGGGGCGGACGAGGACGAGGATCGCGCCCGTCAGGCCAGCACGAGTTCGACGTTCGCGTGACCGCGGAACACCCGCACGACGAGGTCGAAGTAGGTTTCGCCGCGTCCGGCCTCCAGCTCGGCCAGCGCACGTCGAGCCGGCGCGGCCGCGTAGATGTCCGGACGCGCAAGTTTGTCCCGAAGGTAGGTGCGCGTCGTCTCGACGCCGAGCGCGGCCCGCGCTGCATCGGACTGACGCCACACCACCCGCGCCGACTCCGCGCCGTGCAGCGCTCCGAAGCCGCCGTACAGCAGATCGTCCAGCGCGTCGAGACTCTCGCCGAGAGACCAGTGCTCGTCGGACATGAAGGCGCGGTTCAGTTCCGCATAGAGCGACGGGATGCCGTGCACCCGCGATCCGTCGATCTCGATGACGCGTGCGGTCATGGCATCCGCCCTCCTGCGATGGGTGCGTGCACGAAGGACCGGAGCCTGTCGGCATCCGGTCCTGTCGTGCAAGGCCCTGAGGGCCGCGGGACGATCAGTCTCCGCCGTTGATGACCGAGAGGTACGAGCCGAAGGGGCGCGCGGCCTCGGGGGCGGAGAAGTCGTCGGCGATGCCCTCGTGGGGCGCGTTGTCGAGCTGCATGAATCGAGTGTGCCCGCGGGTGGCCGCCTCCGGAGGGCGGTTGACAATCGATCGATATCTCGTCTAGCTAACTACTTGGCGCTCTAACTGATCGGGGCGACGCGGAGCCGCCGACGACCCCGGGTTGATCTGAATGCGGCCAGCGCAGGGGCATCCGGATGCCGTCACTCCGGCGCCGTGGCAGAGGCCGGCGCGAGGACGATGATCCCGGCCCCCACGAGCGCGACCGCCGATCCGACGTAGTCCCAGACCGTCGGACGGAAGCCGTCGACGACGATGCCCCAGGCCAGGGAGCCGGCGACGAACACCCCGCCGTAGGCCGCGAGCACGCGCCCGAAGTGCGCGTCCGGTTGCAGCGCCGCGACGAAGCCGTACGCGCCGAGCGCGATGATCCCGAGCAGCGCCAGCCACCAGCCCCGGTTCTCCCGCACCGCCTGCCAGATGAGCCAGGCGCCGCCGATCTCGGCGACGGCAGCGAGGGCGAAGAGCACGACGATCCGGGCGGTGGTCATCGAGCCATTATCGCGTCGGGTGGAGATCGCCCCGCGCGACGACGACAGACGCAGAGAAGAGCCCCCGATTACGGTCATTCACGCGCGCATTACGGAAAGGGAAATTCTCAGTCCGCACCTCATTCCGAGGACTACATTCCCGGGCAGGAGGTGATGATGACTCGACCTCGGACGTTGACCCACGTCTATACGCTCGCGGGTGGCTGGCAGAAGGCCCCCCACGAGCCCCTCACGCCGGAGACAGCAGCCGCGCTGCGCGACCAGGGGATCACGCTGGTGCGCGCGCGCCGCGGCTTCTTCGACTCCCGTGAGATCTCGCTGCGGCAGTATCCGCCGACACGCTGACCCTCCGAAGAGGGGACAGACACCCCCACCGATGACGCGTAGCGTCGTCCTCCCCCGCTCCAACGGCGCAGCGCCCTTGAAGAACCGTGTTCTGGAGTGCAAAATGACTCGCCCTCGCACCGTGACCCACGCCTACCGCATGCCCGGCGGATGGGAGCACCTCCCCCACCGGCGCCTCACCGCCGACACCGCTCGCGCGCTCCGCGACGAGGGTTACACCCTCGTCAGAGCGCGCCGAGGATGGACGAACACGAAAGAGATCTCGCTCACGCTGTTCGTGGAGCAGAGCAGGAACGCGGCGCAGTGGCGGGATGCCGACATCCGCCCGTCCGGCGCGACCACACCCTGACGCCGTCCGTCGGAAATCGTCGCATTCCGTATAGCCTTGGCGGATGACGTGCACCCGCCCCTCCTTCGATGAGATCACGCAGTGGGTTTCCGACTACGAGGAGCACGACCGCGTCGCTCACGCGACCGTCCACGTCCTCCCCCAGGACGACCCGGAGCACACCGACTCGGGCATCGTCGCGGTGCACCTCAACCACGGTCCGGCATCCATCTACCTCAACGTCGACTGCGAGCGCACGTGGACGGCGACCCTCACCGAACGCTCCGGGGAGTTCCCGCTCGCCGGCGGGCATCTGATCGCACTCGGCGAGGAACTGCTCACCACGGGCCAGCTCTGCGAGTACCTGCAACAGCGGACGGATGCGGCAGCGACCGCCGAGGTGGCTTCTTCTTAGGGCGTCTCGGGTGAGCCCGGCATTCAGATGATGTCGAACGGCAGCTCATCGTCGCCGTGCTCGAGGATCGGGCAGGCGTCGCGAGACCGGCGCTCCCCGTCCGCCGTGTCCTGGCCGATCGACACGGTCGACACCGCGACGACGATCGACGACGACGCCGTCACGAAAAAGCAGAGGCGCTGACCTCCGTCCGCCGTGACGTTGAGGAACCCGCCGCCGGCTCGCACCGCGTTCATGATCTGAGCGCGGATGTCGTCGAGTCCCTCGAGGGGACTCAGCGCATAGGTCGTCGCGTCCACCGTGATCTGCACCCGCTCGATACTGCTCGTCATGACGCGCACGGTATGCGCACTCGGGCCGATGGGGGCCGGGGTTGCCGTGCGGGGGAAGCACGTTGCACACTGCGCCTCAAAACGGATGCCATACTGCCGACATGCACTCGCTCGAGGATTCGCCGCCCCGCCGCACTCGCGAACAGCTCGAAGCGTGGGTCGCGGAGTTCGAACGCGAGGAGCACTGCATCGCCGGATCGATCTCCGTCGCACCCCAGGAGGATGACGGCGAGGACGACACGGGCCTGGTCATCCTGCGACTGCGCAACGCGTCGGCATCCATCCACATGCAGCCGCGGAGCTACGACGACCCCATGTGGGAACTGACGCTGAGCGAGCAACCCGAGAGCCTGTCACTCTCGATCCACGACATCGCGAGCCTCGCCGCCGAGTACGTGATCGCCAGCAACCTCTGCACCTTCCTGCAGTGGAAGTCGCTGGAGTGGGACCGCGAGAGCGGTCAGCGGGGCGACTGAGGGCGGATGCTTCGCGCGTCGCGGCTGCGGCGATGCCGTGCGTGGCGCGCGGATCATCCGGAAACGACAAGAGGCCCGAACTCCCGCAATCCTGCGGACGTTCGGGCCTCATCTGTCGGGATGACAGGATTTGAACCTGCGACCCCTTGACCCCCAGTCAAGTGCGCTACCAAGCTGCGCCACATCCCGTTCCCCGCGAGCGGGCAACTCCCCTATATTAGCCCCTCCCCGACACCACCGCGAACCAGCACCCACCCCGGGCGTGTGCGCTTCGCAGGCCACGTCCGCGACTGCTCTTGTCGATGTCGGAGCCCCTCGCTACCGTCGCGACATGACGATCGAGATCCTGCCCGCCACCGGTGACCGCTTCGACGACGCCGAGACGGCGCTCGACAGCGGCGACGGCCCCGGCTGCCAGTGCCAGTGGTGGCTCCTCACCAACGCGCAGTTCCAGCAGAGCTCGCGCGACGAGCTGACCGAACGTTTCCACGCCGAGATGCACGACGAGCGCCCACCCGGGCTCATCGCCTACGTCGACGGAGAGCCCGCCGGATGGGTGCGCGTCGGACCCCGCACCGCGCAGGCGCGCCTGCTCCGCACGCGCGACGTGGTCACGGCCACGGCCGAACCGCTCGATGCCGACGACGTCTGGGCCGTCTCCTGCTTCGTCGTCCGCAAGGCCCACCGCGGCCAGGGCCTCACCCGAAAGCTCCTGGATGCCGCCGTGGCGACCGCGCGCGACGCCGGCGCCCGCGTCGTCGAGGCGTATCCCCTCGACCCGAGGGTCACCACACGCTCGGCGAATCAGCTCTACCGCGGCACCGTCTCGGTCTTCGAAGACGCCGGGTTCGCCATCGTCGACCGCCCCAAACCCGACCGCGCGCTCGTCGCCCTCACCCTCCGCGGCTGACCGTCCGTCCTACGATGGAGGTTCGCGGAGGAGAGACCTGACATGACGGATGCCACGACCACCGCGCGCGTCGACGCGTGGCTGTGGGCGGTGCGCGTCTACAAGACGCGGTCGGCCGCGACCACGGCGTGCCGAGCCGGGCACGTGCGCGTGAACGGCGAGCGGGCGAAGGCGGCGCAGCCCGTGCGGCCCGGCGATGAGCTGAGGGTGCGCATCCAGGGGTTCGATCGCATTCTCGTCGTGAAGAAGACCATCGCGAAGCGCGTGGGAGCGGCCCTGGTGGCCGAGTCGGTGGACGATCGCACTCCCCCGCCGCCGTCGAAGGAGAGCATGCCCTTCGTGCCGGTCCGCGATCGCGGAGCGGGCCGCCCCACGAAGCGCGACCGGCGCGAGATCGAGAAGCTCCGCGGCCGCGAGCTCGACTGAACCCACGCCCCCACCGACGCCCGCCACGGCCGCATCGAGAACACGTGACGTCAGGTCCGTGAGCCTGTCGAAGGGACCGGTGGCTTCGACCGGCTCAGCCACCTCCCGTCCCGCGGACGCTCCCGGTGATCACATCGGGGGACGCGTGACGTCAGGTCCCTGAGCCCGTCGAAGGGACCGGGCGCTCCCCCACGCTCAGCCGCCTTCGCGGCCGCGTCAGTCCAGCTGCTCCAGCAGCCAGCGCGCGCCGCGCACCGACGCGCCCAGCGCCTCGACGCGGGTCGCGAGCTCGCGGTCACCGGTCACGACGATGACCGGAGCGAACGCTCCCGTCAGCTCACGTGCCGCCGAGACGATCTCATCGTCGCCCTGGCCGTCGGCCCGACGCACCTCGAGGGCCGGAGCCACGGGCTCGGCCGCTCGCGACTGACCTTCGAGCACGGCGACCACCCGCGGGAACCAGCGGGTGGCGGGGAGGCCGAGGAGGTCGGCATCCACTCCCCGTTCGGCCAGACGCGAGATCTTCGTCACGAGGCGCGTGGCGGCGCCCGCGCGGTCTTTCCACCAGCCGTCGGGAACCGACCCCATGACGTTCGCGACGTCGACCACGACCGCTGGGCGCGCGTCCAGCGCCGCGCGCAGGGCGGGCCACGCCGCCGCGAACCCCGGGTGGAGCGGAAGCTGCGTGACCCGATCCACCGCGACCCACTCGAGGGCGACGCTCTCGGGATCGCTGATGACCGGCTCGAACGGTGTCGTCACATCGGCGACGATCGTGGAGTACGACCAGATGCCGAGGTCCAGAACGCTCTCGAAACGCGCGTGGACGGCATCCACCGGCACGCCGGCTTCTTCGCCGGACTCCCGAAGGGCCCCGTCGCGCGCGGACTCCCCCTCGTGGCGCGCGCCGCCGGGCAGCGCCCACGTGTCGCCGAAGTGACTCCACGAGACCCGGTGCTGCAGCAGCACGCCGCGCTCCGGGTCGAGGGCGAGCAAGCCCGCGGCACCGAAACGTCCCCAATACTTCTCGCCGGTGGGCGCGACGACCCACGCGTCGCCGGGGTCGCGCGGCCCGTGCGGACGCCGCGGTTCGCCCGCGGCGGGAGGCTGGATCGTCATCCCGTCCAGCCTGGCACACCCCTCGCGTGAGGGCGCCGCGGCACGTCATATCCCGCCGCGGAACCCGCCAGACTTGTCGGGTGGAGTACGAATTCGACGACGACCCGCAGCGCATCGATCGCGACGCGGTGTGGCAGTGGCTGAGCACCGAGGCGTACTGGGCTCGCTGGCGCACGCGCGCCGACGTGGAAGCGCAACTCGACAGCGCGTGGCGCCTGGTGGCCGCCTACCGCCGCGACTCCGGAGAGCTGGTCGGCTTCGCGCGGGCGATCTCCGACGGCGTGGCGTTCGGCTACCTCGCCGACGTGTTCGTCATGGACGCGCATCGCGGTCACGGCCTGGGGAAGGGTCTCGTCTCGCTGATGATCGACGAGGGGCCGGGGCCGCACTTCCGCTGGACGCTCTTCACCAGCGACGCGCACGGGCTGTACCGTCGGTTCGGTTTCGACGAGCCCGACCGCACCGCCCTCGTCCGCCCGGCCTCCCCCGTCTGACGAACCCCTCTCGAGGAGCCGCCGGTCCCTGCGCGGCTCCGGGTTCCGATGGCGCGACGCGTCAGGTCACCCGGGCCGTCCGCCCGGCCTCACTGCGGCGCCCGGACGGACGCCCCTTCACGCGCTGAAGCCCCGGCATCCGTGATCCCTGTGGATGGACGAACGCCCCGGCCTCGCGAGAGGGCCGGGGCGTTCGAGCGTCGACGTCAGGCGTCGAAACGGGCCCCCCGAGGATCGCTCGGCAGCACCTCGAAGACGAAGAGGATGATGCCGCCGACGACCGGCACGAAGGCGATGAAGATCCAGAACCCGCTGCGATTGGTGTCGTGCAGACGGCGCGCGATCAGCGCGAGGTGCGGCACGAAGGTCGCCAGACCCCACACGGACGCCAAGACGAGGAACACGACGCCGAGGCCGCTCGGCGCGAGCGGGTTGCCGGCGGCGTCGACACCCCCACCGCCGCCCGTGATCAGCGCGAGGATGCTGAGCACGGCGGAGACGATCGCGTTGGCGAGGATCCACCACCAGAACTCGCTACGGCTGGCGCGACCGCTGAAGGTCGCGTATTTCTTGAAGAACCGCTGTACGGCGGCGCCGAACGAGGCCCCGTAGAGCGGCTGAGAAAGCGGAGCGGTGCTCTGCGAATACGACATGTGTGTCCCCCTGACACGATGACGGATGCTGCCGGAAGCGGCGGCTCATCGCCCCCGCTTGAGCACTGTATCGACACCGCACCCCCCGGCATGCGACATCGACGGTTCGTGTCGGTGCACGGGTCGGTACGGGTACCCGCGACCGGGCCTCCAGACGCAGCCGACGGACATCATGGGTGCAGGAGGACCCGAGAAGCTGTGCAGCGGCAGCTTCGCGAACCGCCGCCCGGGGGGGCGGAAACGCCAAGGCCGGGAACGCGAACGCCCCGGCCCCACGCAGGGACCGGGGCGTTCGCCACGCGGATCAGCGCTGGCGCTTCTCGCGGATGCGCATGTTGAGCACGATCGGCGTGCCCTCGAAGCCGTAGATCTCGCGCAGGCGCCGCTGGATGAACCGGCGGTAACCCGGGTCGAGGAACCCGGTTGTGAACAGCACGAATGTCGGCGGACGCGTCGCGGCCTGCGTGCCGAACAGGATGCGGGGCTGCTTGCCGCCGCGCAGCGGGTGCGGGTGCTCCGCGACGAGCTCCGACAGGAACGCGTTGAACTTGCCGGTCGGGATGCGGGTATCCCACGACTCGAGCGCCTGTTCGAGCGCCGGCACGAGCTTGTCGAGGTGACGGCCGGTGCGGGCCGAGATGTTCACGCGCGGCGCCCACGCGACGTGCGCGAGATCCTGCTCGATCTCGCGCTCGAGGTAGCGGCGTCGGTCCTGGTTCTCCATGTCGTCGTCGTTCAGGCGGTCCCACTTGTTGAACGCCAGCACGAGAGCGCGACCCGACTCGAGCACCAGGTCGATGATGTTCAGGTCCTGCACGCTGATGGGCTGCGAGACGTCGAGCACGACCACCGCGACCTCGCTCTTCTCCAGGGCGGTGGAGGTGCGCAGCGACGCGTAGAAGTCGGCACCCTGCGACAGGTGCACACGACGACGGATGCCGGCGGTGTCCACCAGCGTCCAGAGCTTGCCGCCGAGCTCGACGACCTCGTCGACGGGGTCGCGGGTCGTTCCGGCGAGTTCGTTGACGACGACGCGCTCCTCGCCCGCGGCCTTGTTCAGCAGCGAGGACTTGCCGACGTTCGGGCGACCGAGGATCGCGACGCGGCGCGGCCCGCCGATCTCGTACTTGGCGACGGCCGAGACCGAGGGCAGCACCTTCATGATCTCGTCGAGCAGGTCGGCGACACCGCGACCGTGGATCGCCGACACGGGGTGCGGCTCGCCCAGGCCCAGGTTCCACAGGGCCGTGGCCTCGGGCTCCTGGCGCGCGTCGTCGACCTTATTGGCCACGAGGAACACCGGCTTCTTGCTCTTGCGCAGCAGCTTCACGACGTGCTCGTCGGTCGAGGTCGCCCCCACCGTGGCATCCACCACGAACAGCACGATGTCGGCGAGGTCGATCGCGACCTCGGCCTGGGCTGCGACCGAGCGGTCGATGCCCTTCGCGTCGGGCTCCCACCCGCCGGTGTCGACCAGCGAGAAGCGGCGGTCGAGCCACTCGGCCTTGTACGTGACGCGGTCGCGCGTGACACCGGGGGTGTCTTCGACGACGGCCTCACGACGGCCCAGGATGCGGTTCACCAGAGCCGACTTGCCGACGTTCGGTCGGCCGACGATCGCGACGACCGGCAGCGCCGGCAGGAACTCGATCTCGCCGTCGCCCGAGGCGAGGCCCGCGAGTAGTTCGGCGTCGTCCTCGTCGAGGTCGAAGTCGGCCAGGCCTGCGCGCAGCGCCTCGGCCCGCTGCTCGGCGAGCGCCTCGTCGAGGTTCTGCATCTTCTCGGCGAGCTGGTCGGGCCCGCCTTCGTACTCTTCTTCTTCAACGCCCATCGCGGGCTCCCATCGTGTTCTCGACGACGCTCAACACGGCGTCGACGGTCTGTTCGAAATCGAGGTGGGTCGAGTCGACGACCTCCACGCCTTCGGCGGCGGTGAGGAAGTCGACGACCGTGGAGTCGGCGGCGTCGCGCTTGTGCAGAGCGGCGGCCACCTTGGCAGCATCCTGGTCGGTCAGCTCGGCGCTGCGGCGCGCGGCGCGCACCTCGGGAGCGGCGGTCAGCAGGATGCGCACGGCCGCGCCGGGGAACACGACCGTGGTGATGTCGCGGCCTTCGACGACCACACCCGGCAGGGCAGCCGATGCCACGAGCCGGCGGAACAGCTCGTTCACCGCGTGCCGCACGGAGGCGACACGGGCGACACCGCTCACGGCGTCCGTGACACGGGGCTCGCGGATCGCCGAGGTCACGTCGACGGTGCCGACGCGCACCCATCGGTCGGTGGTGTCGAGCGAGATGGCGTAGTCGAAGTCGCCGAAGACCTCGAGCACGGCAGTGGCGTCGGAGGTGTCGACCCCGTGCTCGAGCGCGTGCCACGCGAGGGCGCGGTAGGCGGCCCCGGTGTCGAGGAAGCCGTAGCCGAGGCGCGCGGCCGTGGCCTTCGACACGCTCGACTTGCCGCTGCCGGCGGGGCCGTCGATCGCGACGACGACGGGAGCGGCGTGCGCCGACCCCTCGACGGGGGCGCCGAAGCCCGGCTTGAGGAGGGACTCAGTCATGGGTGGTGCTCGCAATCCGCCATCCGCGCTGCTGGAGCCCGTCGATGGCCCGGCGGACCGCGTCGGGGACGACGCTGATCTCGGCGAGGCCGAACGGGGCACCGGGCGAGTGCTCGAGGCGCAGGTCTTCGACGTTGACGTCGAGGTCTCCGAGCTCGCCGAAGAGGCGGCCCAGCTGTCCGGAGGTGTCGTCGACCATGACGACGAAGGTATCGAAGCGGCGGTTCTGCCCGTGCTTGCCCGGCAGGCGCTCCACGCCCTCGTTGCCGCGGCGGATGGTGTCGGCCACCGCGCGGCGGGCACCGGGCACGTCGGGGTCGCGGAGCGCCTCGGCCACGTCGGCGAGGTCGGCCGCGAGGCGGTCGAGCACGTCGACCACGGGGGCGGCGTTGGCGCCGAGGATCTGCACCCAGAGCTCCGGAGCGGATGCCGCGATGCGCGTCGTGTCGCGCACGCCCTGGCCGGCAAGCCGGAGGGAGCCGTCGGGCGCCTCGACGAAGCGCCCGGCCAGCAGGCTCGCGACCAGCTGCGGCACGTGCGACATGAGCGCGACGGACTCGTCGTGCTCCTCGGGCGTCATCTCGATGAGCGTCGCGCCCAGGTCGAGCGCGAGACCCTCGACGAGCGAGAGGTCGTGCGCCGAGGTCTCCCCGTCGCGGCAGACGACCCACGGACGACCCACGAAGATGTCGGCGCGCGCCGAGATGGCTCCCCCGCGCTCGCGCCCGGCCATCGGGTGCGAGCCGATGTAATGGCGCAGATCGACTCCGCGCTCGCGCAGGGTGTGCAGCGGATCGAGCTTGACGCTCGCGACGTCGGTGACGACGGCATCCGGGAACGCGGCGAGCTCGCGCTGCACCACGTCGGCGGTGACGTCGGGCGGCACGGCCACGACGATCAGGGAGGGGGCGTCGTCGTCACGCGCGGCGCGGCCGGCGCCGTAGTCGATGGCGAGACGCAGTTGGGAGGGCGACGCGTCGACGAGGACGACGTCGACACCGCGCGCGGTGAGCGCGTGGCCGATGCTCGCGCCGAGGAGGCCCGAGCCCACGACGCGCACCGTGCCGCTCGTGCGGGTCGCCAACGGACCCGCCGCGCGCGCGGACGCCTCGTTCGATTCGCTCATCGGGTCTCCTGCTGCCCTGGGCGGTGCCGCACGCACCGCGAGGCGCCCGGGAGGCTCACTCGACCGGGGCGTCGCCGTCTCGACGAGACAGCGTGAGCAGGGCACCGCGTTCTACTGTAGTCAACTCGCGCGCCTTGCCCACCGGGAGTGTTCCCAGGTGCAGCGGGCCGAACTGCCGTCGGACGAGCTCGACCACCGGGTGACCCACCTCGGCCATCATGCGCCGGACGATCCGGTTCTTGCCCGAGTGCAGGGTCAGCTCCACCAGGCTCTCGCCGCGCGACGCGTCCAGAAGGCGCGCCTTGTCGGCGGCGATGCGTCCGTCCTCGAGCTCGATGCCCTTCAGCAGGCGCTGGATCGTCTGCGGCAGCACCTGCCCCTCGACCTTGGCGATGTACACCTTCGTCACCCCGAACGAGGGGTGGGCGAGCACGTGGGCGAGATCGCCGTCGTTGGTCAGCACGAGGAGGCCGCTCGTATCGGCGTCCAGGCGTCCGACGTTGTACAGGCGCTCGTCCCAGTCCTTCGTGAAGCGGCGCAGGTCGGGGCGACCGCGGTCGTCGTTCATCGAGCTGACCACCCCGGTGGGCTTGTTCAGGATGACGTACCGCTTCGACGTGTCGAGCTGGATCGCCGTCCCGTCCACGTCGACGAGGTCGGTCTCGGGGTGGATGCGCGAGCCGAGCTCTGCGACGACCACGCCGTTCACGCGCACGCGCCCCTCGACGATCATCTGCTCCGAGACGCGTCGCGAGGCCACCCCCGCGTTCGCGAGCACCTTCTGCAGGCGCACCCCCTCTTCGTCCCCGGTCGCTGAGCCTGTCGAAGCGTCGCTCATTTCAGTACCTCTCCGTCGAATCCGTCCGAGCCGTCGTCGAGCAACGGCGAGATGTGCGGCAGCTCGTCGAGCGAGTTGATGCCGAGGTTAACCAGCAGCTGGTCGGTCGTCCCGTAGTGGATCGCCCCGGTGTCGGGGTCGGTGAACACCTCGGTGATCAGCCCCCGGGCGAGCAGCGTGCGCACGACCGAGTCGACGTTGACGGCGCGGATGGATGCCACCTGCCCGCGCGTCACGGGCTGCTTGTACGCGATGACGGCCAGGGTCTCCAGCGCCGCCTGCGACAGCCGCGAGGGCGCCTGGGTGTTGACGTACTCCCCCACGACGTCGTCGTGCTCCTCGCGCACGTACAGGCGCCAGCCGCCGCCGACCTCTCGAAGCTCGAAGCCGCGGCGCGGGCCGCCCGTCTCGCCGTCGTAGTCGGCGACGAGCGCCTCGACCGCCTGACGGACGGCCGGCACGGGGGCGCCGACCGCGGCGGCGAGGCTCACGAGGCTCTGCGGCTCCTCGAGCACGAGCAGGATCGCCTCGAGGCGACGGGCGACGGATGCCGGGTCGGCCGGGCGGGGCGCGGGGGTGGGCGTGTGCGCGGCTGTCGCGGTCTGCACGGGGGTCGCGCTCTGCACGGGGGTCGCGCTCTGCACGGGGGTCGCTTCCGCGGGGGTCCGGGTGGCGGGGTCAGCGGTCATAATCGGCTCCGAGGGCGGCGAGGTTCTCTTCGGACCACCGTTCGGCGGTCCAACGTAGCGTCAGCTCCCCGAGCGGCTCGAGCTGCTCGAACGAGAGCGCGGCGTGGCGGTACAGCTCGAGGATCGACAGGAAGCGCGCGACGACGACGCCGGTCTCGGTGACGCCCGCCACGAGGTCGCGGAAGTTCAGGGTCCCCGCCGAGCGCAGCAGCGTCACGACGATCGCCGCCTGCTCGCGAATGCTCACGAGCGGGGCGTGCAGATGGTCGAGCCCGACCGTCGGGATCTGCTTCGGGGCGAAGGCCACGACGGCCAGGGCCGCGAAGTCCTCGGCGCTGAGCGTCCATTTCAGCTCCGGCACGGCACTGCGGTACTTCTCGTCGAGGCGTACGTTCCGGGTGTGCCGCTTGTCCTCGCGCTGCAGGCAGCGGGCGAACCAGGCCGACACCTCCTTGAAGGCGCGGTACTGCAGCAGACGTGCGAAGAGCAGGTCTCGCGCCTCCAGCAGCGCCACCGACTCGGCATCCACGAGCTCGCCCTGCGGCAGGAGCCCGGCGATCTTCATGTCGAGCAGCGTGGCGGCGACGACGAGGAACTCCGACGCCTCGTCGAGATCGGCGTCGGGTCCGAGGGCACGCAGGTAGGCGATGAACTCGTCGGTCACCCGGCTGAGCGCCACCTCGGTGACGTCGAGCTCGGCGCGCGAGATGAGGGTGAGGAGCAGGTCGAACGGCCCGTCGAAGTCGGGGAGCGAGACGCGGAAGCGGGGCCCGTCGAAACCGGTCCCTCCGACAGGCTCAGGGCCCTCGGAGCCCAGGTGACTGAGCTCGTCGCAGCCACCGGACGCGGCGGCGTCGGGGAGGGTGTCGTCAGGCGACGGCGCCACGGGCGACCAGTTCCCGCGCCAACCGCAGGTAGGCCTGTGCGGCGGCGTGTTCGGGGGCGAACTCCGTGATGGGCATGCCCGACACCGAGGCATCGGGGAACTTGACCGTGCGGCCGATCACCGTTTCGAGCACGTCGTCGCCGAAGGCCTCGACCACGCGCTCGAGCACCTCGCGCGAGTGCAGGGTGCGCGGGTCGTACATCGTGGCCAGGACGCCGTCGAGCTCGATCGCCGGGTTGAGCCGGTCGCGCACCTTGTCGATCGTCTCGACCAGCAGGGCGACGCCGCGCAGCGCGAAGAACTCGCACTCGAGCGGGATGAGCACGCCGTGCGCCGCGGTGAGGGCGTTGACGGTGAGCAGACCGAGCGAGGGCTGGCAGTCGACGAGGATCACGTCGTAATCCGCGGCGACCTTGCGCAGCACGCGCGCCAGGATCGTCTCGCGGGCGACCTCGTTGACCAGGTGCACCTCGGCCGCCGACAGGTCGATGTTGGCCGGGATGACGTCGAGCCCCTCGACGCGCGTATGCACGATGACCTCGTGCGGGTCGCGCTTCGTGTCGAGCAGCAGGTCGTAGATGGTGGGCACGTCGTGCGTCTGGATGCCGAGACCCGCCGACAGCGCGCCCTGCGGGTCGAAGTCGATCGCGAGGACGCGACGGCCGTAGCCCGCCAGGGAGGCGGCCAGGTTGATGGTCGTCGTCGTCTTGCCGACGCCGCCCTTCTGGTTGCACAGCGCGATGATGCGGGCAGGACCGTGTCCGTCGAGCGGCTTCGGGGTGGGGAACCCCTGGTAGGGGCGTCCGGTGGGTCCGAGGATGACCTCGTCCGCGCCCGTCTTCGTGCCCTTCGTGCTCGCCGACACCGAATCTCCCGCCTTCGTCATAACGTCCCCGAGTCTAGCCGCCGCCCGCCCGCGCGCCCGCGTGACCCGCGGGGGCCCCTGAGCCGCAACCCAGGTCCCTGAGCCTGTCGAAGGGACCGGGCCACGCTGCACACAGCTGCCCCGGCACCCGGGTCCGCCCCGACCATCGCGCACATCCTCCGCGATTCGCACAATCTCAGCCCGAAACCGCGGGGCTCAACGGGGTTTGCGCGAATCACCGACCGTGCGCACGCGCCGCACCTGCACGAGAATCGCGAGGGCGAGCGTCGCGAGCCCCCACGCCGCGGCGACCTTCACCAGGACGCCGTAGATCAGGTGGGTGGGGGTGTAGTCCTCGCCGAAGCCTCCCGCGACCGTCACCGCGACGAGGGATGCCACGACCAGCGCGATCGGCAGAGACAGCCACCACGTCACGCGGACGGCATCCGGCAGCGCCCGGATCAGCGGCTGCGGGGAGCGACGCGACAGCCACCCCGGGCCGAACGCCGCGAGCCCGGCGAGCCCGAGGGCACCCGAGCCGTACTGCAGCCACTTCACCCCGAGCAGCGGTCCCCACTGCTGCTCGAGAGCGGGGAACAGGGCATCGCCCGCCCTGCCCTCGTGCGTGAAGAAATCCCACACCACGTGCGTGACCACCCCGAGCGCGAGCGAGGCGAGGAGCCACAGGATGCCGACGGCTCCCCCGCTCAGGCTCTCGCGCGCCGCCGCGCCGGCCCCCGCATCCCAGTCAGCCGGCGACCGCTCCGCGACTGCGCGCGGCAGCAGCTCACGGGTCGCCGGCCGCAGCACGCAGCGCCACACGAGCAGCAGCACGAGCGCGACCACGACCGTCACCGGCAGCCACGCGAGATCGTGCGTCAGCGTGTAGTCGGGCCACATACCCCGCAGGAAGAGGGGCAGGTCGGGGGTCATCGCCCCGATCGCAATCGCCGCCGGCACCAGCGGCGTCCGCACGAACGGGAGCGCGACGACCGCGTGGCTGACGGTGAACGGCATGTCAGTCGACGAAGAGCCCCGCGAGCGTCTTCTTACCGCGCCGCAGCACCGACACCCCGCCGGGGAGCGTCCCCTCGACGACCGCGTCGTCGCCCACGACCTTCGCGCCGTCGAGCGAGACGCCGCCCTGGGCGATCGCGCGACGCGCGTCGCTGAGGCTCGACGACAGGCCCGTGGCCGTGAGCGCCTCGACGACGCTCGATCCGGCGGCGACGGTCGCGTGGGGCAGCTCCTGCAGCGCCGTGCGGAGCACCGCGGCATCCAGACCCGTCAGGTCGCCCTGGCCGAACAGGGCCTCGGTCGCGGCGATGACGCTCTCGGTCGTCTCCGCGCCGTGCACGGTCGTGACGACCTCGCGGGCGAGACGCTTCTGCGCGGCGCGACGGAAGGGCTCCTCCTCGACCAGGCGGGCGTACTCGTCGATCTCGGCGCGCGAGAGAAACGTGAACACCTTGAGGCGCTCGATCACGTCGCGGTCGTCGGTGTTCAACCAGAACTGGTACATCACCCACGGGCTGCACATCTCGGCATCCAGCCAGATCGCGTTGCCCTCGCTCTTGCCGAACTTCGTGCCGTCGCTGTTGGTGATCAGCGGCGTGCCGATGGCGTGCACCGAGACGCCCTCGACCTTGCGCACGAGGTCGGTGCCGCTGGTGAGGTTGCCCCACTGGTCGCTGCCGCCGGTCTGCAGCACGCAGCCGTACTGGCGGTGCAGCTCGAGGTAATCCATGCCCTGGAGGATCTGGTAGCTGAACTCGGTGTAGCTGATGCCCGCCTCGGAGTTCAGGCGCGCGCTCACGGCATCCTTCTTCAGCATCGTGCCGACGCGGAAGTGCTTGCCGATCTCGCGGAGGAAATCGATCGCGCTGAGCGGCGCGGTCCAGTCGAGGTTGTTCACGATGCGCGCCGCATTGTCGCCCTCGAAGCTCAGGAAGCGCTCGACCTGGGCGCGCAGGCTCGCGACCCACTCGGCCACCGTCTCGCGCGTGTTGAGCGTGCGCTCGGCCGTCGGTCGCGGGTCGCCCACGAGCCCGGTCGATCCGCCGACGAGCCCGAGCGGGCGGTGTCCGGCGAGCTGCAGGCGACGCATGGTGAGCAGCTGCACGAGGTTGCCCAGGTGCAGGCTCGGCGCGGTCGGGTCGAACCCGCAATAGAAGACGATCGGCTCCCCCGACAGCAGTTCGCGCAGTTCGTCCTGGTCGGTGGAGACGTGGACCAGGCCGCGCCACAGCAGCTCGTCCCAGACGCCTGCGAACGTCGGGTCGTTGGCGGGTGCGAGGGCGCTCACGGGCGCCGCGTCGGTGGAGGCAGACACCGGTTCAGGCTACCAGCGGGCTCGGGTGCCCCCGGATGCCACGGCCTGGCGCCCCGACGGATGCGATGCCCCGCTCGCCTGACAGGGACGACGCGCTCGGATCGGGGGTCAGCCGGCGTGCACGCCCCACCACACGAGGAACGCCGCCGCGAGCGAGGTCACCCAGCTGACCAGGCTGCCGATGAGGAAGTATTCGGCGCGATCGCCGTCGTCGCGATCGCGCGAGATCTCGGGGAAGCGCACGATGCCCTTCGCCGCGAGCACGGCCGCCAGCAGCGTGTAGGCGCCGGCGAGGGTGAGGACGAACACGAGGATCCGCTCGAGCGGACCGATGAGCCGTCCGCCCTTGAGCGTGGGTGCGGCCTGCTCGTCACCCGGCGCCCCGCCCATCTCCGACCGCAGCGCGATGCGCACCACCGCATTGCCCGACTCGAGGAGGAAGACGAGACACCCCACCACGAGCAGCACCACGTCGACCGAGACGGCGTCGCCCGGGCGGTAGGCGGCCCATGCCTCGCCGATGAGCCCCGGACGCGCACGCGCGGGAGCGATGACCACGCACGCCGCCGCGGCCAGTGCCAGCAGCGCGACCGGCCACAGCCCCGCGCGCGCGGGCCCTCGCTCGGGAAGCACCCACGTCCAGATCGCCGCGATGGCGACGGCCAGGACCCCGGCGACGACGGCGTCGAGACCGGCCGACAGGATGATCAGCGCGACGCCCGCGATGGCGAGAGCGATCCACCGGCGGGAGCGGATCATCTGGCGCACCAGATCGACCCCGCCCACCGCGAGCAGCAGAAGACCCGCGGCGATCACGCGTGCACCCCCGCCACCAGTAGCTCGTAGCCCTCGACCACGACGGCGGACCCCGCGGAGGAAAGGGCCTGCGACACCGCGGACTGGCTGATTCCCTCCTGCGCGGCGAGATCTCGCTGCGACCGGCCGAGACACCGGCCGTAGGTGAGGCGGCGCGCGCGGTCGCTCATGGCCGAGACAGCCTGGTCACGGCTCAGGGCGTACGCGGTGGCCAGCGCGATGGTCTCGGTCATGCCGGCATCCTCCCCCTCAGCCCGTTCGATCCACGTGCGCGCGAGCGGCGCGGCGCGCTGCTGCAGCCGCTCGACCTTCTCGATCGCGGCCCGGGCGGCCCACCACGCCGGTCCCTCGGGCAGCTCCCGGCCCTCGATCGCGATGGGGCGCACCTCGCCCACTCCCACGCCGAACCGGCAGTCGACGCCCTCGGGCAGCGCGAGACGCAGCAGCAGCAGCGAGGCGAGCGCGGCGGATAGCGACGGGTACTCCCCCTGCAGCTCGTCGCCGACGACCGCGGTGAGCGGTGCCGTCGCGACCGGCAGCGCACGCTCGACGTCGGCGACGGCGTCGGAGATCGCACGCTGCGCTCCGGCCCGATCGTCCAGGCGTCGCGAGGCGACGATATCGGCGATGACGGCGACGGTCATGCGATAAGCATAACGCTTATGAAGTGCGCTTGATAAGTAAAATGCTGATATTCACGACACGAGCGAGCGGGCAGCAGCCTGCGCGCGGACGACGAGCTCTTCGCGCTGCTCCCCCACCCGCACGGGCGACGTTCCGCCGACGCCGCTGCGGCTCGCCACCGATCCTTCGATGGTCAGCACCTCGCGAACGGCCGGGGTGAGGGCCGGAGAGACCGAGGCGAGCAGCGCATCGTCGGCGTCTTCGAGGCCGATCTCGCGATCCTCGCACGCGCGAACGAGCGCGCCGGAGATCTCATGCGCATCGCGGAACGCCACGCCCTGCCGCACCAGCCACTCGGCCACGTCCGTCGCGAGGGAGAAGCCCTGCGGCGCGAGCTCGGCCATGCGGTCGGCGTGGAAGCGCAGCGTCGCGATCATGCCCGAGAACGCCGGGAGCACGAGCTCGAGCGTGCGCACGGAGTCGAAGACGGGCTCCTTGTCTTCCTGCAGGTCGCGGTTGTAGGCCAGCGGAAGGCCCTTGAGGGTCGCGAGCAGCCCCGAGAGGTTGCCGATGAGGCGCCCCGCCTTGCCGCGGGCGAGCTCCGCGATGTCGGGGTTCTTCTTCTGCGGCATGATGCTCGAGCCGGTCGAGTACGCGTCGTCGAGGGTGACGAAGCCGAACTCGCGCGTGTTCCAGAGGATGACGTCTTCCGACAGGCGCGAGAGGTCGACACCGATCATCGCGGTGATGAAGGCGAACTCGGCCACGACGTCGCGCGACGCGGTGCCGTCGAGGGAGTTCTCGGACGGACGCGCGAGCCCGAGGTGGTCGGCGACGAGCTGAGGGTCGAGGCCGAGGGTGGCTCCGGCGAGCGCCCCTCCGCCGTAAGGCGAGACCGAGGCGCGCGTCGCCCAGTCGCGCAGGCGCTCGATGCCCCGGACGAACGCCCACCCGTAGGCCTGCAGGTGGTGGGCGAGGAGGACGGGCTGCGCGTGCTGCAGGTGGGTGCGCCCGGGCATGATCGCCGAGCCGTTGGCCTCGGCCTGTGCAACGAGCGCGTCGATGAGACGCAGAAGCTCGCGGGTGAGCGTGCGGGAGTGATCGAGCAGGTAGAGACGCACGAGGGTCGCGATCTGATCGTTGCGGCTGCGACCGGCGCGGAGCTTCCCCCCGAGGGCGGGCCCCACCGTCTCTATCAGCACCCGCTCGAGGGCGCCGTGGACGTCTTCGTCACCCGGCGCGGCGACGAGCGACCCGTCCGTGACGCGTGCAGCGAGCTCGTCGAGGCCCTCGTGCATGGCCCGAGCCTCGTCGGCGTCGAGATACCCCGCCGCCTCGAGGGCGGCGGTGTGGGCGTGCGACCCCTGGATGTCGTAGAGCGCGAGGTCCCAATCGAAGTGCGTGGAGCGGCTCAGCGCCGCCAGTTCGGGAGAGGGTCCGCCCGAGAAACGGGCGCCCCACAGGGCACCCTCGTTCGTCGCCTGGCCGGTCTCGCTGCTCATCCCCCCAGCCTACCGACGGCTGCCGACATCCCCCGAGCCGGGAGCACCGCGACGGCGCCGCGGCCTCAACGCCGCTGCGCCGTGGGGCTCACGGCATCCCTGCCGACGACGGCCCGCACGACGCGGTCGATCAGCGTCTCGAGCGGGCCCCGCCCGATCACGAGCACCCAGACCGTGCAGAGCACGACGAGTCCCCACACGAGCGGTCCGAACAGTCCCGCCTCGCGGATGCCGTACAGATCCGACGTGTCGCCCAGCAGTGCGAGCGCCACGACCGCCCACACCACGAGCTGCAGCACGTAGGCGGTCAGCGGCATGGATCCCACGGCGCGCAGCGGCACCGTCACCCATCGCAGCGGGGTCCGGCAGAGCAGCAGACACGCGCCGATGACGGCGATGGCGAAGCCGCCCGAGCCGATGACCTCCCACAGCCCCGAGGAGTGGTCCTCGGCGGTCAGCACGGCGGAGAGGTACGGAACGTCCACCACCGCGGGGGCCGTGAGCAGCGCGGCACCGTATCCGGCGAGTGCGAGAGCGCCGCCCACCGTCACGAGCAGTCCCTGTTCGGGCAGTGCGCGCAGGTCGAGACGCCCCACCCCCATGCCCGCCAGGAGGAAGGCGATCCACGTGGTGAACGGGTAGTTCCACCCCACGAGCGCCGCGAGCTCGTCTCCCCCCGGCCCCGCCCAGATGGGCGCCGCGTCGAGCACGGGCTGCACCCACGGCATGATCACGGCCAGCACCGCGGCCGCCGTGAACAGACCGCGCGCGCGCAGGCCCAGGAACGGGAGGGCGAGGACGAAGAGCAGGGCGTACGCGGGCAGGATGACGTAGACGGGCACACCGGTCATGACCAGCAGCAGCCCGATGACCCACAGCATCGCCCCGCGCATCGCCAGACGCGCGGCCGCGCGCGGACGCCGTTCCGGCGGCAGCGGACGGGTACCGCCGGTGACCAGCGAGATCGACAGACCCGCGAGCACGGCGAAGAGGATCGACGAGCGGCCGTTGACGAGCGTGATCCACGACACCGGGTCGGGGGTGAGCAGCCGCTCGGTGTCGAGCAGGTGCGCCGCCAGCATGCCGAGCACCGCGAGCCCCCGGGCGAGGTCCACGCCGGCCAGCCGGCCCGGCCCGTCGAAACGGGTCCAGAGCCGGCCGACCCGCGGCGTCAGTCCTGGCGCAGAAGCCACACCAGCAGCGCCTTCTGGGCGTGGAGACGGTTCTCGGCCTCGTCCCACACGACGCTCTGCGGGCCGTCGATGACCTCCGCGTCGACCTCGTACCCGCGGTCGGCGGGGAGGCAGTGGATGAAGATCGCGTCGTCGGCCGCGCGCGTCATCAGCTCGCTCGTGACCTTGAAGCCGCCGAGGTCGCGGATGCGCGCGATCTTCTCCTCCTCCTTGCCCATCGACACCCACGTGTCGGTGACCACGACGTCGGCCCCGGATGCCGCGGCCTCGGGGTCGGCGAGCAGCGTCACCGATCCGCCGGTCTCGGCGGCGATGCGCTCGGCATCCGCGATCACGTCGGCACGGGGCGCGTAGTCGTCGGGGGCGGCGACGCGCACGTGCATGCCGGCCGTGACACCGGCGAGGACGTAGGAGTGGGCCATGTTGCTGCGGCCGTCGCCGAAGAACGACAGCGTCAGCCCCTTCAGCTCGCCCTTGTGCTCGCGGATGGTGAGAAGGTCGGCGAGCAGCTGGCACGGGTGGAAGTCGTCGCTCAGGGCGTTGACCACGGGCACGCGGGTTCCGCGCGCCATCTCCTCGAGGCCGGCCTGCGCGTAGGTGCGCCACACGATCGCGGCCACCTGACGCTCGAGCACGCGCGCGGTGTCGGAGGGGGTCTCCTTGCCGCCGAGCTGGCTGTTGGCGGTCGAGATGATGAGGGGCGATCCCCCCAGGTCGGCGATCCCGACGGCGAACGACACACGCGTGCGTGTCGACGACTTGTCGAAGATCACCGCCACCGTCTGGGGGCCCTCGAGCGGCTTCTGCGCCCAACGGTCCTTCTTCAGCTCGATGGCGAGGTCGAGGATCTCGGCCTGTTCGGCCGGGGTCAGGTCGTCGTCGCGCAGCAGGTGGCGGGTCACGCGGGGGCTCCTTCGAGGATGAGGGCATCGGAGACGGTGGCGAGTGCCGCGCCGAACAGGCGCAGGAACTCCTCGACCTCGGCATCCCCGATCGTCAGCGGCGGGGCGATGCGGATGGTGTCGTCGTTGGCGGCGTTGACGACCAGGCCGTGCTCCTGGGCGGCGGCCACGACGGCCTTCGCGACGGGGCTGGTGAGGCCGATGCCGAGGAGCAGTCCCTTGCCCCGCACGCCCGCGACCAGCGGGGAATCGAGTGCGGCGATGCCCGCGCGCAGCTGCGTCTCGCGCCGGGCGGCGTTGTCGACGAGTCCGGCCGACTCGATCTCGTTCAGCACGGCGCCGCCGACGGCGGTTCCGAGCGCGTTGCCGCCGAAGGTGGATCCGTGGGTGCCGGGGAAGAACAGGTGGCTCGCCGCGCCGAAGGTGATGAGCGCGCCGATCGGGAAGCCACCGCCGATCCCCTTGGCCACGGTGATCGCGTCGGGGACGATACCGGCGTGCTGGAAACCGAACCATGCGCCGGTGCGGCCGGCGCCGGTCTGGATCTCGTCGACGATGAGCAGGGCGCCGTGCCGCTGGGTGAGCTCGCGCGCCACCCGGAGGTACCCCTCGGGCAGCTCGACGACACCCGCCTCGCCCTGAATGGGCTCGACGAGGAGCGCGGCGACGCGCTCGTCCATGGCGGCTTCGAGGGCGTCGATCGTGGCGTCGATGTGCTCGACCCCGGGCACCATGGGCAGGAAGTCGGCCTGCAGGGCGGGCTTGCCGGTCAACGCCAGCGCGCCCATCGTGCGTCCGTGGAAGCCGCCCTTGAGCGTGAGGATGCGCGTGCGGTCGGTGCCGCGCCCGTGCAGGCGGGCGAGCTTGAGAGCTGCTTCGTTGGCTTCGGCGCCGGAGTTGCCGAAGTAGACCCGGCCCGACTCCCCCGTGCCGGCGAGGCGCTTGAGCCGCGCGGCCATCGCCAGCTGCGGGGGCGTGGCGAAGTAGTTGGACACGTGCGAGAGGGTCGAGGCCTGCGCGGTGATCGCCTCGACGAACACCGGGTGGGCGTGGCCCAGGGCGTTCACGGCGATGCCGGCGAGGAAGTCGAGGTACTTCTTGCCGTCGCCGTCCCACACGTAGGCGCCTTCACCGCGGACGAAGAGCGCCATGCGGTCGCCGAAGCTGCGCACGAGGTCGCGTCCGGCGTCGTCCTGCCAGGCGGCGCGGGGCGTCGCGGGTTCCTGAGTCGTGTCCGCGTTCACGCGACCACCTCCGTTCCGATTCCTTTGTTGGTGAAGAGTTCGACGAGCACCGAGTGCGGCACGCGTCCGTCGATGATGGCGGCCGTGGGCACTCCCCCGTCGACGGCGTCGAGGCACGCCTGCATCTTGGGGATCATCCCCGACTCGAGCGTGGGCACCATCGCCCGCAGCTCCGTCGAGGTCAGGTGCGACACGAGCGAGTCGCGGTTGGGCCAGTCGGCGTAGAGGCCGGGCACGTCGGTGAGCACGACGAGCTTCTTCGCGTTCAGCGCGATCGCGAGCGCCGCCGCGGCCGCATCGGCGTTGACGTTGAGCGAGGTGCCGGGGTGGTCCAGGTCGGGGGCGATGCTCGACACGATCGGCACGCGTCCCGCGGCGAGGTGGTCCAGCACCGGCTGCGGGTCGACCGTGACGACGTCGCCCACGCGGCCGAGGTCGTGCTCGACCCCGTCGACCACGACACCGCGTCGACGACCGCCGAACAACCCGGCATCCTCTCCGCTCAGGCCCGTCGCCAGCGGCCCGTGCGCGTTGACCTTGGCCACGAGCTGCGGGTTGATCTGGCCGGTGAGCACCATGCGGACGACGCCGATCGCCTCGGTCGAGGTGACGCGGTAGCCGCCGCGGAACTCGCTCGGGATGTCGAGCCGGTTCAGCATCGACGAGATCTGCGGGCCGCCGCCGTGCACCACGACCGGCTTCACCCCGACGTAACGCAGGTAGGCGATGTCGGCGGCGAAGGCGTCCTGCAGCTCATCGCTGACCATGGCGTTGCCGCCGTACTTCACCACGACGACCTGATCGCGGTACTTGCGCACCCAGGGCAATGACTCGACGAGCGTGACCGCCCGTTCGCTGGCGGCGGCGGGATCGGTGTCTTGGAGGTCGACGTGGGTCATGAGGAGTAGGCGCTGTTCTCGTGGACGTAATCGTGCGTGAGGTCGTTGGTACGGATCGTGGCCGCGGCGTCGCCGACGCGGAGGTCGACGACGAGGTCGGTGGCGCGGGGGGTCAGATCCACGTCCTCGCGGGGACGGTCGGGACCGCCGGCGGTGCATACGCGCACCCCGTTCATCCACACGTCGACGTCGTAGGGGTCGAAGGCCGCGTCGGTCGTGCCGATCGCGGCGAGGACGCGCCCCCAATTCGCGTCGCCTCCGAAGACCGCGGCCTTGAAGAGGTTGTTCCGCGCGATCGAGCGGCCCACCTCGACCGCGTCGTCCTCGCTCGCGGCGTTCACGACCCGGATGGTGATGTCGTGGCTCGCGCCCTCGGCGTCACCCTGCAGCTGCGCGGCGAGGTCGTCGCACACGGCGGCGAGCGCGGCGCCGAACTCGTCGGCATCCACCCGGATGCCACTGGCCCCGCTGGACACCAGGGTCACCTGATCGTTGGTCGACATGCAGCCGTCGGAGTCGAGGCGGTCGAAACTGACGCGCGTCGCCGATCGCAGCGCCGCGTCGGCCTCCGCCGCACCGAGCACGACGTCGGTGGTGAGGACCACGAGCATGGTGGCCAGGCCCGGGGCGAGCATGCCGGCGCCCTTGGCCATCCCGCCGATGCTCCACCCCTCGCCATGGTGAGCGGCGCGCTTCGGCCTCGAGTCGGTGGTCATGATGGCGAGAGAGGCGTCCTCTCCGCCGTCGGCCGAGAGAGCGGCGACGCCCTTCTCGACGCCGTCGAGCACCTTCGCGCGGAACACCTCGTCGCCCGTGCCGATCAGTCCCGTCGAACACACGACGACGTCGCCCGCGCCGACGCCGAGCAGGTCGGCCGCGCGCTCCGCGGTCTGGTGCGTGGTCTGGAAGCCGAAGGCACCGGTGAAGCAGTTCGCGCCGCCGGAGTTCAGCACGACGGCTTCGATCACGCCGTCTTTCACGACCTGCTCCGACCACAGGATGGGGTTGGCCTTCGCGCGGTTCGAGGTGAACACCGCCGCGCCCACCTTGAGCGGTCCGCGGTTGACGACGAGGGCGACGTCGCGGGCACCGGAGGACTTGAGGCCGACGGCGACGCCGGCCGCTTCGAAACCAGCGGGGATCGTCACACTCACGGGGCGACTCCGTTCAGGGGAAGGGCGGTGGTCTCGGCGAGGCCCAGCGCGATGTTCATGGACTGCACGGCGGCTCCCGCCGTGCCCTTGACGAGATTGTCGACGGCGGCGACGACGGTCACGCGGTTCGCCGCGCGATCGACCGCGAGACCCATCGATGCGATGTTGGCGCCGAGCACGTCCGCGGTGCGCGGGAAGACCCCCGCGGGCAGCAGCTCGACGAAGGTCTCGTCGGCATAGGCGCTCTCCCACGCGGCCCGGATCTCGGCATCCGTCGCGCCGTCGATGATCGGCGCCGAGGAGGTCGCGAGGATGCCGCGCGCCATCGGCACGAGCACGGGCGTGAACGACAGACGGATGCCGTCACGCGGCGCCCCGGCGGCGGCCAGCGCCTGGCGGATCTCGGGGATGTGCCGGTGCGTACCGCCGACGGCATACGGGTTCGCGGTGCCGAGGATCTCGCTGGCGAGCAGGTTCGTCTTCGCCGACTTCCCGGCGCCGCTCGGCCCCACGGCGAGCACCGACACGATGTCCCCCGGGTCGATCACGCCCGCCGCGACGCCCGGCGCGAGGGAGAGCGCGACGGTCGAGGCGTTGCACCCGGGCGCGGCGATGCGCGTGGCCCCGCGGAGGTGCTCGCGCTGCTTGACGCCGTCGACGGTCAGCTCGGGGACGCCGTACGTCCAGGGCTCGGGGTGCTCGCCGCCGTAGAAGGCGGCCCAGTCCTCCGCCGATGTCAGGCGATGGTCGGCGCCGGCGTCGATCACCAGCGGGGTGTCGGCGAGGGCGTCGGTGTACTGCGCCGACTGTCCGTGAGGCAGGGCGAGCACGACGATGTCGTGACCGGCGAGCACCTCGGGCGTGGTCGGCTGCAGGTCGAGGTGGGCGAGCGAGCGCAGGTGCGGTTGGTGGGTGACGAGCCGCTGGCCGGCGCTGGAGTGCGCGGTGACCGTGCGGATCTCCACGTCGGGATGGTCGGCGAGGAGGCGGAGGATCTCGCCACCCGCATAGCCGGAAGCGCCGGAGACGGCGACCGAGAGGGTCATGTATCCACCTTACGAGTCGGGGCTGATGCTGCACGCAGCGTGAAGCGGGGCGGCGACGCCCGTATGCCCGACCGGTGGCGGGTTACGAGGTCGCCGAGAATCGGCGCGCGACCCGACGTCGACGCTCGTCGCCGGTGCTCACGAAGAGCTCCTCGGCGCGTGCGGTGGTCGACGACATAGGGCGAGGGTATCGGCCGTGAGGTCGACGGGGCAAATCAACGTCGACCGCCCGCGGTCTCACGCGGCCGGAGCGCCCGGACGCACTCACTCGCACGCCTGTCCCCCATTTGGGGGACAAACGTCGTGTACGCTCGGAGGCCTGCCCTCATCGCCGAGCACCCCCGACTGCCCCCTTATCGGCGATGAGGGCAGCCGTCCTCGCGGTCGGAGCGAATGAGCGGTCGGGGCGCACCCGCGGTCGTCTCACGCCCCGCGGTCGGCTCGCGCCGCCTCCGCGCCCGGTGCGCGTCCAGACGGAACGCGCGGCAGGACGATGCGCGCTCTGCGCGAGCGCTCGCTCGTGACGCGCAACACCTCCCCGGTCGCTCGGGCGTCGGCACACACGTCGAACGCACCGGAGCGCCGCGCGGCGTGAGCCGGGCGGCGCTCCCGAGGGGACGGATCGTCAGTCGCGGATGGCGGCGCCGAGACGCTCGGACGCGACCGCGACGCCGGCGAGCTTGGCATCCGTCGCCTCGGCGGCCGTCAGCGTGCGGTCGTCGGCGCGGAAGCGCAGGGCGAACGTGAGGCTCTTCGTCCCGTCGGCGAGCCCCTGCCCGCGGTAGTCGTCGACGAGGCGGGCACCCTCGAGCAGGGGCGCGCCCCCTTCGACGAGGGCGGCGCGCACGTCGCCAGCGGCGACCTCGAGCGGAACGGTCAGCGATACATCCTGCGTCGCCGCCGGGAATCCCGACAGGGATGCCGCGACCACGCGCGACTGCGCCAGCTCGAGCATCGCGTCGAGGTCGAGCTCAGCCACGAGCACCCGCCCGGGCAGGTCCGCCGCGGCGGACACCGCGGGCAGCAGTTCGCCGACGTACCCGATGTCCTGACCCGAGGCCAGCACGCGCGCCGTGCGACCCGGGTGGAGGGCCGCGCGCTGCGCCTGGACCAGTTCGACGTCGACACCCGCGGCCGCGGCCAGGACGCGCACCGCGTCGACGGCATCCGCGAGGTCGGCGGCCAGGGGGGGCTGTCCCGGCTGCTTCGGCACGGAGTGCCCGGACAGCAGGATCGCGACGTGACGACGCTGCGGCGGGATCGACGCGTCGAGCGCCGCGAGGGTGGCGGCGTCGGGGCGCACGGCCAGCGGCGGCACGGACGCCGTGCCGTACTGCACACCGGGCTTGGGGAGGAAGACCGTCCCCGCCTCGAAGAGCGCGAGGTCGACGATGCCGCGCGAGACGTTGCGGTGCGCGACCTGCAGCAGCGCCGGGACCAGCGAGCGACGGAGGAACGGCGCGAGTCCGTCGAGCGGGTTCGCGAGCTTGACGCTCGGCAGCGGATCACCGGAGGGCGAGCCGTGCAAGGCGTTCTGCTCCTCGGTGGTGAAGGGGAACGAGGGCGTCTCGACGAAGCCCGCTGCCGCGAGGGCGTTGGCGACACGGCGACGGCCCTGCTGGGCGGAGGTGAGGCCGCGGCCGGACGGGGGCGTCGGGAGGATCGAGGGGATCCGGTCGTACCCACCGATGCGGGCGACCTCCTCGGCGAGCGTCCACCGGTCCGTGAGATCGGGGCGCCAGGACGGCGGGACGACCAGGCGCTGCGCACCCTCGTCGAGGACGCGGCATCCGATCTTCTCGAGCGAGGCGACGATCTCCTCGTCGGGGTAGTCGACGCCGATCAGGCCCGAGACGAACCCATCGGGAAGGACGATGCCGTCGATGTGCACCTCGGTCATGAGCGCGCCGCCGGTGGTCGTGTCCAGCGTTCCGCCGGCGTACTCGACCATGAGGTCGGCGACGCGGCGCGCGGCCGCGAACGGGACGTTCGGGTCGACACCCCGCTCGAAGCGGCGCGACGCCTCGGAGGGCAGCTTGTGCCGGCGGGCCGTCCGCGCGATCGTCACGGTGTCGAAGACGGCCGCCTCGATGAGCACGTTGCGCGTCGCGTCGGTCATCTCGGTCGTCCCGCCACCCATGACGCCGGCCAGGCCGATGGGACCGGACTCGTCGGTGATCAGCAGGTCCTCGGGGTCGAGGGTGCGCACCTTGCCGTCGAGGGTCTCGAGGGTCTCGCCGGCCCGCGCACGACGGACGGTGATGCCGCCCTGCAGGCGGTCGAGGTCGTAGCCGTGGATGGGCTCGCCGAGCTCGAGCATGACGTAGTTGGTGATGTCGATCAGCACGCCGAGGGAGCGGATGCCGGCCAGTGTCAGCCGCGCGATCATCCACGCCGGCGTCGGCTTGGTGGGATCGACGCCGCGCACGATGCGGGCGACGAACTCCGTCGCGCCGACGCGCCCGCGGATGGGCGCCTGATCGTCGACGGCGACCGGGAACCCGGTGCCGGGCTCGAGGTCGCCCCAGGTGCGCTCGGCGGGGTCGCGGAACGCGGCGCCGGTCGCGTGGGAGTACTCGCGGGCCACGCCGCGCAGCGAAAGGGCGTACCCGCGGTCGGGGGTCACGTTGATCTCGACGGCCACGTCGTCGAGCCCGAGGAGCGCGATCGCGTCGGTGCCGACGGGCGCGTCGAGTCCCAGCTCGACGAGACGCAGGATGCCGTTGTGCTCGTCGCCGAGCCCCAGCTCGCGCGCGGAGGCGATCATGCCGTCGGAGACGTGACCGTACGTTTTGCGGGCCGCGATCGGGAAGGGCCCGGGCAGGACGGCGCCAGGCAGGGTCACCACGACCTTGTCGCCGGGGAAGAAGTTGCCCGCGCCGCAGACGATGCCGCGCACTCCCCCGTGCTCGGCGCCGACGTCGACCTGGCACCAGCGGATGGTCTTGCCGTTGGACTGCGGCTCGGCCTCGAACGAGACGACCTGACCGACGACGATCGGCCCCTCGAGCTCGAAACGGTGCACCTCCTCCTCTTCGAAGCCGACCCGCACGAGATCGGCGAGCACCTGCTCGGGCGTGACGTCCGTCGGGAGATCGACGTACTCACGCAACCACGACAGCGGAACCCGCATCAGACCACCATTCCGAACTGCTCGCTGAAGCGCACATCACCCTCGGCCATGTCGCGCATGTCTTGGACGTCGCTGCGGAACATGAGCGTGCGCTCGATGCCCATGCCGAAGGCGAAGCCCGAGTACTCCTCGGGGTCGATGCCGGCGGCGCGCAGGACGTTGGGGTTCACCATTCCGCAGCCGCCCCACTCGATCCATCGCGCCCCGCCCTTGAAGGTGGGATGCCACAGGTCGAGCTCGGCGCTCGGCTCGGTGAAGGGGAAGAAGTTCGCGCGGAAGCGCGTCTTGGCCTCGGGCCCGAACAGCACGCGCGCGGCGTGGTCGAGGGTGCCCTTGAGGTGGGCCATGGTGATGCCCTTGTCGACGACGAGTCCCTCGAACTGCGTGAACACCGGCAGGTGCGTCGCGTCGAACTCGTCGGTGCGGTACACCCGGCCCGGGCAGAGCACGTAGATGGGCAGGTCGCGCTCGAGCATCGAACGCACCTGCACGGGGCTGGTGTGGGTCCGCAACACCAGGTGGCGCGCGACCGGGTCGACGAAGAACGTGTCCTGCATCTGCCGCGCGGGGTGGTCGACGTCGAAGTTGAGCGCGTCGAAGTTGAACCACTCGTGCTCGAGCTCGGGCCCCTCGGCGATTTCCCATCCCATGCCGACGAAGATGTCGGACACCTGCTCCTGGAGCAGCGAGATGGGATGCCGTGCGCCGACCCGGGCGCGCTGCGGCAGCGCGGTGACGTCGATGCGCTCGGCCTCGAGCTGCGCGGCCGTCTCGGCCTCGGCGAGCTCGGCCTCGCGAGCGGCGAGCGCCTGGTTGACCTGCCCGCGCGCCTGGCCGACGAGCTTGCCGACCGCAGCCTTCTGCTCGGGGGCCACGTGGCGCATCTGGGCGTTCAGGCGCGCGAGGGAGGACTGCTCCCCGGTGTGCGCGGAGCGGGCGGCTTTCAACTCGGCCGTGGTCGCGGCCGCGGCGATGGCCGCGAGTGCGGCATCGACGGCGGAGGCGACGGCCTCGGGGGTGATCTCGGGTGCGTCGGACACGAGATGAGAGTCTACCGACGGGCGGGGACACTCCCCCGCCCGCCGGGGCCGGATCAGGTCGCGGACCCGCCGCGCTGGGCGACGATGAGCGACGTGTCGGTCGCCCCCTGCTGCAGCGGCTGAACGGGAGCGGCGACGTCGCCGCGCGGCGAGCGGCGCAGTCGCTTCTCGACGAGGTTCGCCACGAACGACAGCAGCAGGCACAGGGCGATGTAGATCGCACCGACGACGATGGTCGCCGGCACGATCGGCGAGCCCACCGTCGGCTGTGCCCCGATGTACTTCGCGTAGAACAGCAGCTCGGGGTAGGTGATGATGAAGCCCAGCGCCGTGTCCTTCAGCGTCACCACGAGCTGGGCGATGATGACGGGCATCATCGCGCGGATCGCCTGCGGCAGGAGCACGAGACGCATCACCCCGGCCTTGCGCAGCCCGACGGCGTACCCGGCCTCGGCCTGGCCCCGCGGGAGCGATTCGACGCCGGCACGGATGACCTCCGCCAGCACGGAGCCGTTGTAGCAGATGAGCGCGATCACGACGGCCCAGTACGGCTCCATACGGATGCCGATCACCGGGAACCCGTAGTACAGCAGGAACATGAAGACCAGCACGGGGATCGCGCGGAACACCTCGATCACGGCGGTGAAGGGCCAGCGCACCCAGGCGTGGTCGGAGAGGCGGCCGATGGCGAGCACGAAGCCCAGCACCAGGGCGCCGACCGCGGCCGCGCCGAAGGCGGCGAGGGTCGCCAGGGTCGCGTTCAGGATGCTGGTCCACACGTTGGTGTAGGTGAACGCGGACCATTTCTTCGCGGTGAACTGGCCCGTCTCCAGCAGGCGCCACACGAAGAAGGCCAGGATGCCGAGCACCACCAGGATCGTGAGCACCCCGAGGATGCGGTTGCGCAGGATGGCCTTCGGGCCGGGGACGTCGTACAGGACGCTGCTCATCGTGCGACCCTCCATCGGTTCTCGAGCGTGCGCTGCACCCACGAGAGCAGGAGCACCAGCGCGACGAAGATGACCATCACCCACAGGATGACGAGGAACGCGTTCTCGCCGCGCTCACTGAGGTAGTTGCGCACCGAGCCGAGGTTGACGATCGAGAAGCCGGCGGCGACGGTGGTGTTCTTCAGCAGCGCGATGAACACGCTCATCATCGGGGGGATGACGGATCGGAAGGCTTGCGGGAGCACGACGAGGGTCATGACCTGACCGAACCCGAGCCCCAGCGCCCGCGCGGCTTCGGCCTGCCCGACGGGAACGGTGTTGACGCCGGAGCGGATGGCCTCGGCGACGTAGGTTGCGGTGTAGATGCCCAGGGCGCAGATGCCGAGCGTCAACGAGACGTCGCCGGTCAGCCGGAGTCCCAGCAGCGGGGGTAGCGCGAACACGAAGGCGAAGAACACCAGGGTCAGCGGGGTGTTGCGGATGGCGCTGACGTAGAACGTGCCCACCGCGCGCGCGATCGGCACGGGCGAGACACGCATCGCGCCCACGATGATGCCGAGCACGAGCGCGAGCGCGCCGCCCGCGAAGAACAGCACGAGCGTGCCGACGAGCGCTTCGCTCCAGATGTCGAGGTTGTCGGTGATGACACCCATGCGTGGTCCTTAGTCGTAGGAGGGGTTCGGGGTCGGCTCACCCGTCCGGATGAGCCGACCCCGAACGGGTCACTCGTCGGCGGTGGGCTGCTCGCCCTCGATGCCGGCCGGCGCGAGGTTCTTCTCGAACAGCGCGGTCCAGACGTCGCCACCGTCGTTGAACAGGGTGTTGATGTGGTCCTTCAGCACGGTGTCGCCCTTGGGGAGGCCGACGCCGTAGCGCTCCTCGCTGAAGGTGTCACCGGCGATCTTGAACGTCTCCGGCTCCTGCGCGACGTATCCGGCGAGGATCGCCTGGTCGGTCGTGACGGCGTCCACCGAGCCGGAGCGCAGCTGCTCGAGGCACTGCGTGTAGGTGTCGTACTCGACGGTGTCGCCCGGGTTGTACTCGTCGCGGATGCGCTGCAGCGGGGTCGAACCCGTGACCGAGCAGACGATCTTGCCGGCGAGGTCGTCGGGGCCGTTGATGTCCTCGTTGTCGGCCGCGACCAGCAGGCCCTGGCCCGTGATCAGGTACGGTCCGGCGAAGTCGATCTGCTGCTTGCGCTTGTCGGTGATGGAATAGGTGCCGACGTAGTAGTCGACGTTGCCGTTCACCAGCTCCTGCTCGCGGTTGGCCGAGGGGATCGTCTTGTACTCGATCTTGTCGGCGTCGAAGCCGAGCGACGCCGCGATCCACTGGGCGATCTCGACGTCGAAGCCGCCGCGCTCGTTCGAGACCGGGTCCTTGAAGCCGAGGCCGGGCTGGTCTTCCTTGACGCCGACGACGACCTTGTCAGCCGAGACCATGCGCTCGTAGGTGGGGCTGCCGTCGAGCGAGACGTCGGACGCCACCTCCCACAGCTGCGTGGTGTCGGTGCCGTCGCCCTCGGCGGGAGCGGCGCCGGGGGTGCCGCTGTTGCAGGCCGTCAGGGCCAGCAGGCCGGCGGCGACGATGCTCGCGCCGGCGAGAAAACGAGTCTTACGCATGTGATGTCTCCTTGGTTACGTGTGCTGTGCGGAAAGGGGTCGGGGGGGGCGACGGCGCGCGAGGACGACCGGGGACGGTCGAGTGTCGGTCGGCGGGAGAACCTCCTCGTTCCACGCCGTCGGGCGGTCAGTGCGTGATGAGCTTCGACAGGAAGTCCTTCGCACGGTCCGACTCGGGCCGGGTGAAGAACTGCTCGGGGGCGGCCTGCTCCACGATCTGGCCGTCGGCCATGAAGACCACGCGGTTCGCCGCCTTCCGGGCGAAGCCCATCTCGTGCGTCACGACGATCATCGTCATGCCGTCCTTGGCGAGGCCGACCATGACGTCGAGCACCTCGTTGATCATCTCGGGGTCGAGCGCGGATGTGGGCTCGTCGAAGAGCATGACCTTGGGCTTCATCGCCAGTGCGCGCGCGATCGCGACGCGCTGCTGCTGGCCGCCCGAGAGCTGGGCGGGGAGCTTGTCGGCCTGGTGCCCGACGCCCACGCGGTCCAGGAGCGCGCGCGCCTCCTTCTCGGCATCCGCCTTCTTCATCTTGCGGACCTTGATCGGGCCGAGCGTGACGTTCTCGAGGATCGTGAGGTGCGCGAAGAGGTTGAACGACTGGAAGACCATGCCGACGTCGGCACGCAGTTCGGCCAGGCCCTTCCCCTCCTTGGGAAGCTCCTTGCCGTCGATCGTGATCGAACCGCTCGTGATGGTCTCGAGACGGTTGATGGTGCGGCAGAGCGTCGACTTGCCCGACCCCGACGGACCGATGACGACGACGACCTCGCCGCGGTCGACGGTCAGGTCGATGTCCTTCAGCGCCTGGAACTGGCCGTAATGCTTCTGCACGTCGGAGACGACGACGAGGGGCTCGGAGCCCGCCGGGGGAACGGATGCCATGTGATCACCCTATGAGCATGTGGTGCGAGCGACCACATTCCCGCGCACGCCTTAACCGTTCTGTAACAGCCGGAGGCGTGCGCGCAGCGGCTCAGCGGGCCCGCTGGGCGAACGCGGTCTCGTACAGGCAGACGCTCGCGGCGGTCGCGAGGTTCAACGACTCGGCGCGGCCGTAGATCGGCAGGCGCAGAGCCAGATCGGCGTACGCCAGGGCGTCGTCGTCGAGACCGCGCGCCTCGTTGCCGAACAGCCACGCCGTGGGCTCGGCGAGACGGTCGCGGGATGCCAGGAAGTCGTCACCGTCGACGTCCGCCGCGACCACCCGGAGCCCCGCCTCGTGCATGCGCGCGACGACGTCGGACAGCTCGAGGTCGACGGCCACGGGCACGTGGAACAGCGACCCCGTGGTGGAGCGCACGACCTTCGGGTTGTAGGGGTCCACGGTGCGACCGGTCAGGATGACGGCGTCCGCGCCCGCGGCGTCGGCGGCACGGATGATGGTGCCGAGGTTGCCGGGATCGCGCACCTCCTCGCAGATCGCGACCAGGCGCGGCCCCGCCGCGAGCACGTCCCTCAGCGCCGTCGGCGACTGTCGGGCCACGGCGACGATGCCCTGCGGCGTGACCGTGTCGGCCATGGCATCCAGGACCGCCTCGGTCGTGTACTGCAGCTCCACGCCGGCGCGGTCGGCGGCATCGCGCACGTCGGCGTGCTTCTCCATGGCGGCCGGCGTCGCGTACAGCTCGAGCACCGTCTCGGGCGCCCAGGCCAGAGCCTCGCGGGCGGCCTGCGGCCCCTCGAGGAGGAACAGGCCGGTCTCCTGGCGGGCAGCGCGCTTGCTGAGCTTGGCCACGGCGCGCACCCGCGGCGAACGGGGGTTCTCCAGCACGTGACCAGTGTATGGCGGTGGCGGCATGGAGCCCGGGATGCCGCGCGCGAACGACGAAACGGGCGCCCTCCGAGGAGGACGCCCGTTCGGGGGAAGACGCGACTTACGCGGACTTCGGAGCGTTGACGTCGCTGGGCAGCGCCGCCTTGGCGGTCTGCACGAGCGAGGCGAACACGGCCGGCTCGTTCACGGCGAGCTCGGCGAGCATGCGACGGTCGACCTGCACACCCGCGAGGCCGAGGCCCTGGATGAAGCGGTTGTAGGTGAGGCCGTTCTGACGGGACGCGGCGTTGATGCGCTGGATCCACAGACGACGGAAGTCGCCCTTGCGCTTGCGACGGTCGCGGTACGCGTAGACGAGGGAGTGGGTGACCTGCTCCTTGGCCTTGCGGTACAGGCGCGAACGCTGTCCGCGGTAACCGGAGGCGCGCTCGAGGATGACGCGACGCTTCTTGTGGGCGTTTACTGCCCGCTTGACTCTAGCCATTTCTGTTTCTTCCTAACGTGCGTCGGCGCTCAGAGACCGAGGAGCTTCTTGGCGACCTTCGAGTCACCCTTGGCCAGGACCTGCTCCTGGTTGAGGCGGCGAGTGCGCTTCGAGGCCTTGCCTTCGAGGTTGTGGCGCATACCGGCCTGCTGCTTCATGAGCTTGCCGCTACCGGTGAGCTTGAAGCGCTTCTTGGCACCCGAGTGGGTCTTCTGCTTCGGCATCTGTCTTCCTTCGTTGGTGTTCCCGGCGGAGCGGGAGTCTGGGGAGCTTTACTCGGCGGGGGCCGAGGTCGGCGTTTCTTCCGGGGCCGATTCGCCGCGGGATGCGCTGCGCGCCGCCTCGCGGTTCGCCGCGCGCTGCGCGTTCTGCTCGGTCTTGACCTCGGACTTGTTCTTGTGAGGAGCGACCACCATCACCATGTTGCGGCCGTCGATCGTGGGGTTCGACTCGACCGTGCCGAACTCGGCGACGTCTTCCGCGAATTTGCGGAGCAGGCGCACACCCTGCTCGGGACGCGACTGCTCACGACCGCGGAACAGGATCATGGCCTTCACCTTGTCGCCCGCCTGGAGGAAGCCCTCGGCGCGCTTGAGCTTGGTGATGTAGTCGTGGGCCTCGATCTTCAGACGGAAACGAACCTCTTTGAGGACCGTGTTCGCCTGGTTACGACGCGTTTCCTTGGCCTTCTGAGCGGCCTCGTACTTGAACTTGCCGTAATCCATGATCTTGACCACGGGCGGCTTCGAGCTCGGCGCAACCTCGACCAGGTCGAGGTCCGCTTCCTGGGCCAGGCGCAGCGCAGCTTCGATTCGGACGATGCCGACCTGCTCGCCGTTGGGTCCGACGAGACGGACCTCCGGGACTCGGATGCGCTCGTTGGTGCGGGGATCGCTGATGCGGAACTCCTCTTGTGTGCGGGTGGTGGCCGCCGCGATCCGATGGATTCGCGGGCGAAGAGGAGTACACACGCCACCCGGCACGGTGCTGTCAGCACCGGCTTCTGCACCCTGGCGACCCCGTGCGACACGGAGCGGAGTGCGGGAACCCGGTAGCCTGGAGCGGCAAGCGCGGGTGGGATGTGATCCTCTTTCGTACGGAGTGAGACACTCCGAAGCCCGCCATAGTCTAGCAGAGAGATTCACGTGGACACGATCCCCTCCGACCACCCCTCCGACGACCACGCCGCGCACCGCCATGGCGGAGAAGACGAGCGGCTCGCCCGCTGGGAGGAACAGGAGCGCGCCTCGGCCTCCGCGACGCGCGACATCGCCGACGTGCCGGCGGTCGAGGTCATCACCACCGCCGCTGTTCACCTCATGAGCGCCGCCGCCGTCAAGACCGGCCTGGCCGACAACCCCGCCGAGCAGCTCGACCTGGACGAGGCGCGCAAGCTCATCAACTCCCTCGCCGGCCTCATCACCGCCGGCGCGCCGGAGATCAGCGACATGCACGCCCGCTCGTTGCGCGACGGCCTGCGTTCGCTGCAGCTCGCTTTCCGCGAGGCATCCGTCATCCCCGACCCGATCGGGAAGGGTCCCGGCGAGAAGTGGACGGGTCCCGTCACGTAGGTCGTTCGTTCTGGGGTACCGGCTACGGGGTGCCCCTCTTCGGACGCAAGAGCGGGGCCCCTTCCCCGATTGCTTCCGAAGAGGGGCACCCCTTCGCCTGTGCCGTGGGCCGACTCCGCCGTGACACCCGCGGGGTATGGATCGCGCGAGAGCAGGACGCGCGGGCGGGACGCAGCCCTGTTCTCGAACGATCGCCTGTCGCGACGCGATCGCGCCACGCCCGCCGTGCGGGTCAGACGTCCTTGCTGCGGTGCAGCTTCACCGTGAGCGAGTCGACCAGCACCGCGATGCGGTCGTCGGCCGACCACCGGCGCGCGATGCGGGCGAGCACGGCATCCAGCTCCTCCTGCTCCAACCCGGACATGAGCTGCAGGTGCACCACGAGCTCGGGGCCGCGGAGACGCCCGGTGGGGTCGCCGGACTCGACGGCGAGGTCGAGCACCGCGAGTTCGCCGGAGATGCTCTCCTGCAGACCGGTGAAGATCGCGGGTGAGGTGTGGGCGGGCTCCCAGGTCTCCCCCTGCGCGATCGCCCAGACGGCGGGACGACGGACGACGAACTCCGTCTCCGACGCGGGATCAATGACGATGAGCTCGGTGTCCTCCGACGCGGCGGCCAGCGCCGTGCGGCGACCGTCGGCGGGCACGGGGCGGGCCGCGGCATCCCAGGCCTGAAGGGCTCTCACCGAGGTGAACACGGGCAGGACCTTGCGGCCGTCGGGGGCGGCCACCGTGACGATCGACAGCTCCTGCGTCTTGTCGACTTCGAGGCCGTGCGCGCCGATGCCGTGGTCACCCTTCTCGGCGACCAGAGGGATCAGCAGTCGGGCCTCGCGATACGCGTCGATGACGGCGCGCGCGTCGCCGTCGCCCGAGCGGAAGGCCACCAGGGCGGCGAGGAGGGCCGGATCGGCGGATCCGTCGTCGCCGGAGTGGGGGTTCGATTCGAACCGGCGCCCCTCCCAGGGGACGCCCGCCGAGTCGGCGCGGTGCGCGTGGTCGTGGGGACCGCCCGCGGGGGGACCGTCAGTGTCCGGCGACATCCAGCGCCTCAGCGAGGGTGAACTGCCCCGCGTACAGGGCCTTGCCGACGATCGCGCCCTCGACGCCGAGCGGCACGAGCTCGCGCAGGGCGGCGATGTCGTCGAGGCTCGACACGCCGCCGGAGGCAACGATCGGCTTGGGGGTGCGCTGGGTCATCTCGCGGAGGAGCTCGATGTTGGGGCCGCGCAGCGTGCCGTCCTTCGTCACGTCGGTGACGACGTAGCGGCTGCAGCCGGCGTCCTCCAGGCGCTCGAGGACGGTCCAGAGGTCGCCGCCGTCGCGAGTCCAGCCGCGGGCGGCGAGGGTCGTTCCACGCACGTCGAGCCCGACCGCGATCGCCTCGCCGTAACGGTTGATGACGTCGGCGGCCCACTCGGGGTTCTCCAGGGCGGCGGTGCCGAGGTTGATGCGGCTCGCGCCGCTCTCGAGGGCTGCCTCGAGCGAACGGTCGTCGCGGATGCCGCCCGACAGCTCGACCTGCACGCCCTTGACCTGCTTGATGACCTTGCGCATCACGTGCGCGTTGCTGCCTCGCCCGAAGGCGGCATCCAGGTCGACGAGGTGGATCCACTGCGCGCCCTGACGCGCGAAGTCGGCGGCGGCGTCGACGGGGTCGCCGTAGCTGGTCTCGGTGCCGGCCTCTCCCTGGGTCAGGCGGACGGCCTTGCCGTCTGCCACGTCGACCGCGGGAAGAAGGACAAGCTCGGGCGTGGACGCGAAATCGTTCATGGCTCCTCGTGCCGGCAGGCGCCTCTCGCCAGCCCGGGCACGAGGTCACACAGTAGTCGTGCGCAGCCCGTCGATCCAATTGGCGAGCAGCCGGATGCCGGCTTCGCCCGACTTCTCGGGGTGGAACTGCGTCGCCGCCAGAGGGCCGTTCTCCACGGCCGCGATGAAGGGCGCCCCGTAGGTGCACCAGGTGACTGCGGGTTGCGGGAAGGGCGGCGTCACCTCGAGCGACCAGTCCTGCGCGGCGTAGGAGTGCACGAAGTAGAAGCGCTCGTCCTCGATGCCCTCGAACAGCCGCGACCCCTCACCCGCGGTGACGGTGTTCCAGCCCATGTGCGGCAGCACGGGAGCGGCGAGCTCGTCGACGGTCCCGGGCCACTCCCCCAGGCCGGGGGTGTCGGTGCCGCGCTCGATGCCGCGGTCGAACATGACCTGCATCCCCACGCAGATGCCGAGGACGGGGCGCCCGCCCGCCAGACGACGGTCGATGATCTCGCCGCCGCGGCTCGCGTTCAGGGCGCCCATGACGGCGCTGAACGCTCCGACACCGGGCACGAGGAGACCGTCGGCGTCCATCAGCAACGACCGGTCGGACGTCAGCCTGGCGTCGGCTCCGGCCTCGACCAGCGCCTTGACCGCGGAGTGGACGTTGCCCGAGCCGTAGTCGAGGACGGCGACGACGGGCTTGGCCGTCACAGCGCGCCCTTCGTGCTCGGAATGCCGTCGACGAGCGGGTCGAGGGCCTTCGCCTGGCGGAAGGCGCGCGCGAGCGCCTTGTATTCGGCCTCGGCGATGTGGTGCGGGTCGCGTCCCCCGACCACGCGCACGTGGACGGTGAGGCCCGCGTGGATGGAGATGGCCTCGAAGGAGTGGCGCACGAGCGAGCCGGTGAAGTGTCCACCGATGAGGTGGTGCTCGAACCCGGCGGGCTCCCCCGTGTGGACGAGGTACGGACGTCCGCTGATGTCGACGACCGCCTGGGCCAGCGCCTCGTCGAGGGGGACGAGCGCGTCACCGTACCGCGCGATGCCCGACTTGTCGCCGAGCGCCTGACGGATGGCCTGACCGAGCACGATGGAGGTGTCCTCCACCGTGTGGTGGGCGTCGATGTGGGTGTCGCCGGTCGCACGCACCCGCAGGTCGGTCAGGGAGTGCTTCGCGAACGCCGTGAGCATGTGGTCGAAGAACGGCACGCTCGTGGAGATGTCACTGACGCCGCGACCGTCGAGGTCGAGCTCGAGCTCGACGCGCGACTCGCTCGTCTCGCGGGTGATCGAGGCGGTGCGGGAGGTGGCGGGGCCGGTCATGCTCGGGATCCTATCGAGGCGAGGGCGTCGAGGAACGCGGTGGTCTCGTCGGCCGTTCCGGCCGAGACGCGGAGGTGGTGCGGGATGCCGACGTCGCGGATCAGCACGCCGCGGTCATAGAGCGCCTTCCACGTGGCGGCGGGGTCGTCGACCCCACCGAAGAGGACGAAGTTCGTCCAGGACTCGTGCGCCGTATACCCCAGCGCAGAGACGGTCGCCGAGATGCGGTCGCGCTGCGCGACGATCTCGTCGACCATCGCGAGCATGGTGTCGGCATGCCCGAGGGCCGCCGTGGCCGCGGCCTGGGTGAGCGCGCTCAGGTGGTAGGGCAGTCGCACCAGGCGCAGGGCGTCGACGAAAGCCGGGTCCGCGGCGAGGTAGCCCACGCGCGCTCCCGCGAAGGCGAAGGCCTTGCTCATCGTGCGCGAGACGACCAGACGCGGGCGACCGGGAAGGAGCGAGACCGCCGAGGGCTCGTCGCGCGGGGCGAACTCCTCGTAGGCCTCGTCGACGATGACGACGCCGTCGAAGGCGTCGTAGACGGCCTCGACGACATCGAGGCGCAGCGGTGTTCCCGTCGGGTTGTTCGGGGCGCAGAGGAAGACGATGTCGGGTCGCTGCTCGCGGACCTGGTCCGCTGCGGACTCCGCGGAGAGGGTGAAGTCGTGCTCCCGCTCTCCCGCGATCCATCGCGCCCCCGTGGCGCGGGTGAGGATGGGGTACATCGAGTAGGTGGGGGCGAAGCCCATCGCGGCCCGCCCGGGCCCTCCGAAGGCCTGGAGGATGTGCTGCAGAACCTCGTTCGAGCCGTTCGCGGCCCAGATCTGGTCGGGGTTCAGACCGTGACCCAGGTACTGCGCGAAGGCCTCGCGGAGCGTGGTGAACTCCCGGTCGGGGTACCGGTTGACGTCGCGCAGCGCCCGGGCCACGGCATCCAAGATGTCGTCGGCGACCTCGGCCGGCACGGGATGCGTGTTCTCGTTCACGTTCAGCGCCACCGGCAGGGCGGCCTGCGGAGCTCCGTAGGGCGTCATGCCCCGGAGATCGTCGCGAAGCGGGAGGTCGTCGAGGCGTACGTTCACCTCACCCATCGTAGGCGGCGGCGACATGAGCGGCTCACGCGCGCCCGCGGTCACGAACCACGGGACCTCGGCTGTCGGACTCGTCGGGCCGGTCAGTTCGTCGGGGCGTATTCACTGGGGATGGCGATGCGCTGGCCCGCCGTGACGGACCCGCCCGACAGGGCGTTGAGGCGCGTGATCTGCGCGATCACGTCACGCGGGTCGGCCGCGGGCGCGAGCTCTTCGGCGATCGACCAGAGCGTCTGTCCGCTCATCACCGTGATCTCGGTGAACGACCCGGCAGGTGCTCCCGCCTCGTTCGACGCGAGCGCGGCTCCCCCGCCGACGACGGCGAGCCCCAGCGCGACCGCGAGGGGGAGGGCGACAAGGAACGCGACGACGCGGCGGCCGCGCGCGGTGATGCGCAGGCGTGTAGTCGGGGCGGTGATGGCGATGCTGCTCATGATGTGCTCCTCGGTGGGGAGAGATTCGCACTCCACCCTCGGCCGGGAGGGCGGGAGTGCGAATCTGTATTCCGAATCTATCTTCGATACTTTCGATGTGTCAAGACCGCCGATGTCGGAGACGAATCGAACGCGACACGCGCGACGCTCCATGTCTTTCGGCTCGTTCACCGGATACGGTTTCGACACGGAGACCTCATCACCAACCTCCGACATTCGAATTTCCGCCGCCCTCCACGCGGCGCGAGGGGAGCACAGATGACCGACGCGACGACCGCCGCCGGCCGCGAACGTCCGCAGACGCGGCGCCGCAAGAACCTCAGCGACAAGCAGCTCGCGATCCTCGAGGTCATCCAGCGGTCGATCGCCCGCCACGGCTACCCGCCGAGCATGCGCGAGATCGGCGACGCGGTCGGCCTCAAGTCGCTGTCGAGCGTGACCCACCAGCTCAACCAGCTGGAGCTCAGCGGCTACCTGCGACGTGACCCCGGCAAGACGCGCGCGATGGAGGTGCTCATCGACCTTCCCGGCGCCGCCGCCGAGAACCCCGCCGACACCGCCCCCGCGCTGGGCGACGCGGCTCTCGTCCCCCTCGTGGGCCGTATCGCCGCCGGCGTGCCGATCACCGCCGATCAGCAGGTGGAGGAGATCTTCCCCCTCCCCCGCCAGCTGGTGGGCAAGGGCGAGCTCTTCATGCTCAACGTGTCGGGCGACTCGATGATCGATGCGGCGATCTGCGACGGCGACTGGGTCGTCATCCGCGCGCAGGCGACGGCGGAGAACGGCGAGATCGTCGCCGCCATGCTCGACGGTGAGGCGACCGTGAAGACGTTCCGCCGCCGCGACGGCCACACCTGGCTGCTGCCGCGCAACAGCGCGTTCGAGCCGATCCTGGGCGACGAGGCCGTCGTGCTGGGCCGCGTCGTCGCGGTTCTGCGCGCGGTCTGACCCGCTGCGACCCGAGGCCGGCTGCGCATCGCGAGGTGGCATCCGGCTTCTTTCCTGAGCCGACCTGTCACGACGACGAAGGCCGGGCGGATGTCGGAGGCCCTGCCTAGGCTGGAGTCATGGCTGACACCCTCCCCTACGGTTCCTGGCCCTCGCCGATCACGCCCGAGTCCGTTGCGCAGGCGTCGCCGCGCGTCGACGGAGCCCGTCTCGTGGGAGACGAGGTGTGGTGGGGCGAGTCCATCCCACACGAGGCCGGACGCGTCGCGGTCAAGCGGCGCCGCGTCGACGGTTCGGTCGAGACGGTCCTTCCCGCTCCCGCGAACGCCCGCTCGGCCGTGCACGAGTACGGCGGAGGCGCGTGGACCGCGTCCGACGACGGCGAGCTCTACTACGTCGAGAAGACCGACCAGCGCGTGTACGCCCTGCGCCCGGGCGGAATCGCGCGCGCGCTCACCCCGGCCGATGAGGCGGTGCGCCACGGCGGCCTCCGGTGGGAGCACGGTGTGCTGCTCGCGATCCGCGAGACCCACGGCACGTCGCGCGTGCCCCACCGCGCGATCGTGCGCATCCCCCTCGACGGTGACGTCGACGTGCTCGCCGAGGGGAGCGACTTCCTCGCGCAACCCGCCCTCTCCCCCGACGGACGCCGCCTGGCCTGGGTCGCATGGAACCACCCCGACATGCCGTGGGATGCCACGGTCCTCCGCGTCGCCGATCTCGAAACCGGGTCGGTTCGCGACATCGCCGGCGGCGACCGCCGGGCGCCCCTGCAGCCGGTGTGGATCGCCGACGACGAGCTCCTCTACGCCGACGACCCGGACGGCCGGTGGAACCTCTTCCACCGTCTGCTCGACGGCGACGCGCAGCCGCTCGCACCCGCCCACGCCGACACCGGCGGTGGCCTCTGGGTGCTCGGCACCCGGTGGTTCGGAGCCGCCGACGACGGCCGCGTCGTCGCCGTCCGCACGAACGGCGCCGACGAGATCGTCGAGATCGCCCCCAGCGGCGTGCGACCAATCGACGTCCCCGTCGTCGCCGGAGCCGCGATCGACGACGTCGGCGGATCACGCGCGCTCGTCTCGGGTTCCGACGCGGGGGGACGCTCCGGCCTCTGGCTGGTCGACCTCGATTCCGGACGGGTCGACCTCGTGACAGGCGGCGCCGGCGCGTGGGGCGACGAGTGGATGCCGGCCGCCCGCGCCCTCACGACCGATGGGCCCCACGGCCCGGTGCACGCGTTCGCCTACGCCCCCACCAACCCCGAGGTCTCACCTGCCGCCGGCGAGCGCCCGCCGTACGTCGTCCTCGTGCACGGAGGGCCGACCTCCCACGTGGGACCCGCCCCGTCGGCCAAGACGGCCTTCTTCACCAGTCGCGGCATCGGCGTGCTCGATGTCAACTACGGCGGCTCCACCGGCTACGGCCGGGCCTACCGCGACCGCCTCAAGGGCCAATGGGGCGTGGTCGACGTCGACGACGTCGCCGCTGCGGCATCCGCCCTCGCCGACGCCGGCCTCGCCGACCCGGAGCGCCTCGCCATCGCGGGCGGCTCCGCCGGGGGCTGGACGGTGCTGGCCGCGGTGACCCGCACCGAGGTCTTCGCCGCCGGGATCTCGCGGTACGGCGTCGGAGACGCGCGGGCACTGGCCGAAGACACCCACGACTTCGAGGCGCGCTACCTCGACGGACTCATCGGACCCCTGCCCGAGGCCGAGTCGGTATACGTCGAGCGCTCACCCCTGGGGCGTCCCGAACTCTTCCGCGTGCCGCTGCTGATCCTGCAGGGCGCGGAAGACCGCGTGGTGCCTCCGTCGCAGGCCGAGGCCATCCGCGACGCCCTGACGGCGCACGGCGTCCCGCACGCGTACGTCCTGTACGAGGGTGAGGGCCACGGTTTCCGCCGGTCGGAGACGGTGATTGACTCGCTCGAGCGCGAGCTCGGGTTCCTCGGTGCCGTGTTCGGTTTCGAGACCCCGGGCGTCCCGGCGCTCGAGCTCGACTGAGGTCACGGGTATCGTCTTCGGCGCGGTCGACTGCCCCGCCGAAGACGTGGGAGCGCACGCGGACGCGCCCCCGGTGCGCACGCGCCCGACTCCGCGGAGCGCATGCGCCTGCCTCCCGCGGTGCGCACGCGCCCGTCCCGCGCACTGCCCCGTCCGCCCCCGCCCTGCGCACGCGCCTGCCCCTCGGACGGAGTCGCAGCGGACGCTGCGGGCGCCGCTTCCCTTCGCGCACGGCGGCGGGTCACCCCGCACGCAGCGGAGCGCCGCTCCCCTTCGCACGCGACGCGGCGTCACCCCGCACGCGGCGGAGCGTCCAGCCCCGACCGACAGCGAAACGGGCCCCCGCGCCGAAGCGCGAGGGCCCGTGGTGCGGCTGAAGCTCAGGCCTCGAACGCCGCCAGTTCGGCGGCCAGGCGAGCCCCGACGTGGGCGTGCAGGAAGGTGCCACTCTCGCGGTGCTCCTGCGCGACGATGAGCCCGCTCTCGTGCACGGCGGACACGAGGTCGCCGCGGTCGTAGGGAACGACCGCCTGCACCTCGACCGCCGGCAGGGGCAGCGCATCCTCGATCGCGGCTCGCAACTCGTCGATGCCCTCGCCCGTGCGCGACGAGACGAATTTCGCGTTCGGGGCGAGACCCCGCAGCACGAGCCGGTCGTCCTCGCTCACGAGATCGGCCTTGTTGAAGACGACGATCTCCTGACCGAAGTTCGCGTCGACGTCGCCCATCACATCGCGCACCGTCATGAGCTGCGCGGCGGGGTCGGGATGCGACGCGTCCACGACGTGCAGGATGACGTCGGCGTCGCCGACCTCCTCGAGCGTGGAGCGGAACGCCTCCACGAGCTGGTGCGGCAGATTTCGCACGAACCCCACGGTGTCGGTCAGCGTGTACACGCGGCCGTCGGATGTCTCGGAGCGGCGCACGGTGGCATCCAGGGTCGCGAACAGGGCGTTCTCGACCAGAACGCCGGCACTGGTGAGGCGGTTGAGCAGGCTCGATTTGCCGGCGTTGGTGTACCCGGCGATCGCGACGGACGGGATCGTGTGCCGCTTGCGCTCGGCGCGCTTGGCCTCGCGCGCGGGCGCGAAGTCGCGCAACTGCTTGCGCAGCTGCGCCATGCGGGTGCGGATGCGACGGCGATCGAGCTCGATCTTCGTCTCACCGGGGCCACGCGAGCCCATGCCCGCGCCGCCCGCTCCGACCTGTCCACCGGCCTGACGCGACATCGAGTCACCCCATCCGCGCAGACGCGGCAGGAGGTACTCGAGCTGGGCGAGTTCGACCTGCGCCTTGCCCTCTCGGCTCTTGGCGTGCTGGCTGAAGATGTCGAGGATCACCGTGGTGCGGTCGATCACCTTCACCTTCACGACGTCTTCGAGCGCACGCCGCTGGCTGGGCGCGAGTTCGGTGTCGGCGATCACCGTGTCAGCGCCGACGGCGGCGACGATGTCGCGCAGCTCGGCGGCCTTGCCCCGGCCGACGTACGTCGCCGGGTCCGGGTGCGGGCGGCGTTGCAGGACGCCGTCGAGCACGACCGCACCGGCCGTCTCGGCGAGCGCCGACAGCTCGCGCAGCGAGTTCTCGGCATCCGTCTGCTCACCCTGGGGGTGGACGCCGACGAGCACGACGTTCTCGAGGCGCAACTGGCGGTACTCGACCTCGGTGACGTCCTCGAGCTCGGTCGACAAGCCGACGACACGGCGCAGCGCCGCGCGTTCCTCGCGGTCCCACTGATCGCCGTCGCTGTCGCCGCCGTACGCGGTGGTGTTGTCTTGGAGGGCCTGTGCGGCACCGAAGACCCGGACCCCGCGGTGCGCATCGGCGCGCGCGAGCACACGGTCGACCGGATCCACGGCGGACGCGTCGGTGCTCGGGGGTGTGGTCTGTTCGGTCATGTGTTCCTTTCGTCGCGGACGCCGTCCGCGGTGGTACTGATGTTCTGGCACTTTATCCGGCCCGGCGGCGCAAGCCCCGGTCGGATATCCTGTGCTGATGGGGAGCGAGCACTACTTCAGCGCGTCGCCGTCGAGTCCCGAGCAGCTCCGCCGCATCCGCGTGACGCTTGCCGGTCGCGAACTCGAGGTGGTCACGGCAGGCGGCGTCTTCAGCCCCGATCACGTGGATGCCGGGACGTCGGTGCTCTTCGCCAACACGCCTCCCCCGCCCGCCGGTGGGAACTTCCTCGACCTGGGGTGCGGGTGGGGTCCGATCTCGCTGTCGCTGGCGCTCGCGTCACCGCACGCGACCGTGTGGGCGGTCGACGTCAACGAGCGTGCTCTCGATCTCGTGAGGCGCAATGCCGGATCGCTCGGCCTCGATAACGTCAACGCGGTTCGTCCCGAGGATGTTCCCGACGACGTGACCTTCCGGACCATCCGGTCCAACCCGCCCATCCGCGTCGGGAAGAACGAGCTGCACGCAATGCTGCAGCACTGGATCCCGCGCCTGCAGGAGCGCAGCGACGGCTGGTTCGTGGTGCAGCGCAACCTCGGCTCCGACTCCCTGCAGCGCTGGCTCGCCGCGACCTTCCCCGACGGTTACGGCGTGCAGCGCGCCGCCACCGGCCGCGGATACCGCGTGCTCCGCGTGCGTCGCCACGGATCTCCGCCGAGCGAGCTCATCGACGTCATCCGCTGAAGCCAGCGCCGTCCGTCCATCGCGGACGCTGTCCCGGATGCCGCGGGCACACCCCGGCCCCGAGCGTCGACCGTGTCGCGGACTCAGGCGAGAGCGACCTCGCCGGTGAAGACGAGCGACGCGGGACCCGACAGGAAGACCCGGCCGTCGGCCACGCGGACGCCGAGCGTTCCGCCCGGGGTGTCGACGACCCAGTGGTCGGGAGCGGCGGCGCCGGCCCAGTGCCGCACGGCGAGGGCCGCTGCGGCCACGCCCGTGCCGCAGCTGAGCGTCTCGCCGACGCCGCGCTCGAACACGCGCAGACGGATCGCCCCGACGCCGTCGCGCACGAGCGGATCGGCCGGAACGACGAACTCGACGTTGGCACCGTGTCGCGGCGCGGGGTCGAGCACGGGCTGGAACGCGAGGTCGAGCCCCTCGAGCTCGGCATCCGACGACAGCGCGACCACGACGTGCGGGTTGCCGACGTCGATGCCGACGCCGGGTCGCGCGACCGGCAGGCCCTTGGCGCGGACGAGGGTCTCGTCGGCATCCACGGTGAAAGCGCCGAGGTCGACCTCGAATCCGCGTTCGCTGCGGGTGAGGGTCTTCACACCCGCCCGGGTGCCGATGCGCAGGCCCCCGTCGATCGCGGCGAGGCCCGTGTCGGTGAGGTACCGCGCGAACACGCGCGTGCCGTTGCCGCACATCTCCGCCTTCGACCCGTCGGCGTTGCGGTAGTCCATGAACCACTCGGCACCGGATGCCGCGGCCTCGGCCCCCTCGCCGATCGCGGCCGAGCGGACGACGCGCAGCAGTCCGTCGGCGCCGATGCCGAAGTGGCGGTCGCAGAGGGCCGCCACCTGGGCGTCGGAGAGGTCGAGTTCGCCGTCGGGATCGGCCACCACGACGAAATCGTTGCCGGTGCCGTGACCCTTGGTGAACGCGAGAGAGGACATGGCCTCAGTCTACGGATGGTGCCAGAGCGGTCGCGCCTCCCGCCGCGGCGTCATCCGCGCGGTGGCGGCAGCCCGGGCGGTGCAGCCGCGTCATCGTGAGGGTGAGGCGGTACAGCCGCGGGCCATCGGGAAGGTGAGGCGCTCCCGTCGGCTCAAGCCGGCCCGCCGGGGCCGTCGACGATCAGCCGCCGACCCGTCGTCCATGTGGTGAACGGCTCGTACCCGAGCGCGTCGTAGAACCCGCGGGCGCCGGTGTTGTCGGGGCGCACCATGAGCTGCACCTTCGGACACCCCATCGCCTCCAGGAGACGCTCGGCCTCGGCCACGAGCGCCCGCCCCACGCCCCGCCCGCGGTGCGACGCCGCCGCCGCAAGGTAGTAGAGCCACCCGCGGTGGCCGTCGTACCCGGCCATGACGCTGCCGACGACCGACCCGTCCTCGACGGCGACGAGGAAGAGCTCCGGCTGCACCGTGATCTTGCGGCGGATGTCGGCGCGCGGATCGTTCCACGGCCGCGTCAGCCCCGCCTCCTCCCACAGCGCGACGACGGAGTCCTCGTCGGATGGCGCGAATGCGCGGATGGCAAAGGTCACGGAGCTGCTCCTTCCTCCGCCGCGCGCACGATCTGCGCGGCATCCGTCGTCCGGGCGTCCACCCGGTGCGCGTCGGTGTAACGGCGGAACCACGACACCTGACGGCGGGCGTACCGGCGCGTCAACGCCTGCGTCTGGGCCACCGCCTCCTCGCGCGTGATGTCGCCGCGCAGCTGAGCGAGCGCCTGGGCGTAGCCGATCGCGCGTGACGCGGTCACGCCGCGCTCGAGACCCTCGCGCCGCAACGTGTCGACCTCGTCCACGAGACCCGCTGCCCACATCACCTCGACGCGCGCGTCGAGCATCGTGACGAGCTGCTCGCGCTCGATGCCCGTCGCGACGATGCGCGTGGAGGGATGCCACCGCACCGGCGCCTCGGGAAGCGCGCCGCCGTGCGTCTCGCTGCCCTGTTCCAGCACCTCGAGCGCGCGGACGACACGCCGGCCGTTGCGGGCGTCGATGTTCGCGGCCGCGGCGGGGTCGGCCGCGCGGAGCCGGGCGAACAGCGCCCCGGCACCCTCGCGTTCCAGCTCCACCTCGAGCCGCGCACGCAGCGCTTCGTCGCGCGGGGGGAAGCGGAAGTCCCACAGCACGCTCGACACGTACAGCCCCGACCCGCCCACCAGGATCGCATCCGCGCCCCGGGCGTGGATCGCGGAGATCGCCGCGCGGGCGGCATCCTGATACCAGGCGACTGCGGCCTCATCGGTGACCGCGAGCGCGTCGAAGAGGTGGTGCGGGATGCCGCGCCGCTCGGCGACCGGGATCTTGGCGGTGCCGATGTCCATCCCGCGGTACAGCTGCATGGCGTCGGCGTTGACGATCTCCGCCGGCCGCCCCTCGGCGGCGAGGGCCTCCGCGAGGTCGAGCGAGAGAACCGTCTTCCCCGTCCCCGTGGCCCCGACGACGGCCCAGAGGGTTGGGCCCGTCACACGCCGACGCGCAGGGTGGGGAGGCCGAGCGACACCGCGCGGGGTGCGCCGGCCTCGCCGGCGGGCGTCGGAACGCCGCACGACTCGGCCTGCGAACGGTCCCACGCGTCGCCGGCGCGCGTGCGGCGGATGCGCAGCGGTGCGCCGTCGACGGCGTCGGCGAGCAGGTGGAACGGCGCCGCGTGGGTCACCGTGACCGACACGACATCGCCCGGGCGCGGCACGGGCGAGCCCGCGGGCAGCTCGAAGTGCACGAGGCGGTTGTCTTCGGCGCGCCCGGTGAGACGGTGAGTCTCGGCATCCTTCTTGCCCTCGCCCGCCGACACGAGCACCTCGAGCGTGCGGCCCAGCTGCTTGCGGTTCTCCTCCGCCGAGATCCGGTCCTGCAGCGCGACGAGACGCTCGAACCGCTCCTGCACGACGGCCTTGGGGACCTGGTCGGCCATGGTGGCCGCGGGCGTGCCTTCGCGGATCGAGTACTGGAACGTGAAGGCGCTGGAGAACCGCGACGCCTCGACCACGCGGAGGGTCTCCTGGAAGTCCTCCTCGGTCTCGCCCGGGAAGCCCACGATGATGTCGGTCGTGATCGCCGCGTGCGGGATCCGATCCCGCACCCGGTCCAGGATGCCGAGGAACTTCTCGCTGCGGTACGAGCGACGCATCGCCTTGAGGATGCGATCGGAGCCCGACTGCAACGGCATGTGCAGCTGCGGCATGACAGCGGGGGTCTCCGCCATCGCGGCGATGACGTCGTCGGTGAAGGCGGCCGGGTGGGGGCTGGTGAAGCGGATGCGCTCGAGGCCGTCGATCTCGCCCGCGGCGCGCAGGAGCTTGCCGAAAGCCAGGCGGTCACCGAACTCGACGCCGTAGGAGTTGACGTTCTGCCCGAGCAGGGTGACCTCGATCGCGCCGTCGTCGACGAGCAGGCGGATCTCGTTCAGGATGTCGCCGGGTCGGCGGTCCTTCTCCTTGCCGCGCAGGCTCGGAACGATGCAGAAGGTGCACGTGTTGTTGCAGCCGACCGAGATCGAGACCCACCCGCTGTGCACCGAGTCGCGCTTGGTGGGCAGGGTCGAGGGGAAGATCTCGAGCGACTCGAGGATCTCCAGCTCCGCCTCGCCGTTATGGCGGGCTCGCTCGAGCATGCCGGGGAGAGAGCCCATGTTGTGGGTGCCGAACACGACGTCGACCCACGGCGCCTTCTGCTGGACGGCATCCTTGTCCATCTGGGCCAGGCAGCCGCCGACCGCGATCTGCATGCCGGCGTGCGCGTCCTTGCGGGACTTCAGGTGGCCCAGCGTTCCGTAGAGCTTGCCCGCGGCGTTGTCGCGCACGGCGCAGGTGTTGATGACGACGACGTCGGCTTCCGTGCCCGCCTCGGCGCGCACGTAGCCGGCGCTCTCGAGCGACCCGCTGAGGCGCTCCGAGTCGTGCACGTTCATCTGGCATCCGAACGTGCGGACTTCGTAGGTGCGCGCTCCGGCTTCGCCGTGAGCGGCGACGGAGGGCGCGATGAGCGTCGGAGTGGAGACGGGGGTGGTCATGATGCGAGCAATTCTAAAGCCCGTCCTCTTCGAGGACGTCGTCGGCCGCCGACCGACGTCCTTCGTTTCACGGGCGGGTCGTTTCGCTCGTCGACCTAGCGGCGGTCATAGTGAATCGATAGTGTGTCGCCACGCTGACCCGTCCGCCTGCGGGTATCCGGGGGGGGAGAAGTATGCGGACAGAAGTGGCGACGTCGTGGTCGCGCGATCTGATCGGTTCGGACAGGGATGCCGCCGACCTGGCACTCCGCGTGCGCGCGGGCACGTCGCTCCTCGTGGCCGGGCCGCGCGGTAGCGGTCGCAGCTACATGTTGAGAACGATCGCCGAGAGGCTGCAGGAACTCGGCTCGGAGGTCTTCGTCGTTCGGCCCGCATCGGCCCTGGCGTCCGTTCCGTTCGGCGCGCTGACGGCCGGGAACAGCCCGGCGCTCCGCACCTTGACCGAAGGATCGTCGGCCGCGTTCGATGGCGTCGTCGTGCTCGATGACGTCGATGAACTCGACCCCGACTCGGCCCGCGTAATCGCCCGAGCGGTGGCGACGCGTCGCCTCACGGCCGTGGTCGGGCTGCGTACCGCCCGCCCGCGCTCGCAGCACCACCCCGACGGTGCCGACGAGGTGCGTCGCACCTTCCTCGACCTCTGGATGGACGGCCTCATCCGACGGATCGACCTGCCGGAGCTGAGCGACGACGATGCGCGCCGGATGATCGAGCTGTTCTCCGACGCCGATCTACTCGACGTCCCGACCCGCGCGGGTCTCGTGTGGCGCGCGGACGGTTCACGGACCCTGCTGCGCCAACTGGTGCTCGAAGCGCTCCGGGCCGTCCGGGCCGGTCGCGATCCGCTGCGGGCGGTCCGTTCGGTCGCACGCGACAGCCGACTGGCCATCGCCCTCGACCGCCACGTCGCGGGCTTCCTCCGACAGGACCTCGAATGCCTCGCCGGCATCCGCCGCCTCGCCCACCTCGAACTCGCCGTCGCGACCCGACTCTTCGACCCCGACTCGGTCGAGGCCCTGCTCGGGAGCGGCCTGCTGCACGCCGATGGGTCGCCCGAACGACGGCTCACAGCCAACGATCTTTTCGCCTCGGGAGCGCATCGAGAACTCGGCGACGATGCCGTCGACGGGGTGATCGAGCGCGCCGGTACGCGTATGCTCGCCGCAGCCGGACAGTGGTGGAGTTCGACGATCGCCGTCGCCGTGGCGGAACGATGGCACCGCCTCGGGCATGACGCGTCGGGCGAGTCGGCGTACGCGCCGGACCTCCGCGCCCGCATCGCCCTGGACGCCGCTCGTGACGCGAACGACCGCGGCGACACCGCTCATGCGGCCGCCCATGCCGCCCGGGGCCTCGCCGCCGTCGAGGATCCCGCCTTGCGCGTCGAGGTCGCCCTGGCACACCACGGCGACCTCGAGGCGGTCGATGACGATGTCACCGATGAGTCCGCCCGTCGCCGACTCGCGCGCTTGCAGGCCTTGAGAGCCGCCGCGGGGATGCCTACGTCCGCCCACTCTGCGCAGATTTCCCTCGAGCAGGCCGAGGCCGATGCGCAGGTGGAGCGTCTGCTGAGCGAGGCGACCAGAGCGGGTAACCGCCTCGATACCGCGAAGGCGTGCGAACTGCTTGACCTGGCTCTGTCTCTTCCCGACGTCTCACCGCTCGGACGGTTGCGAGCCCTGGTGGCTGCGGGCACCGCGCAGGGTGTGCGGGGTCAGTGGGAGGTCGCTCGTGCCCACTACCGCGACGCGCGGCGACTCCTGGATGCACAGCCGCACCCCCGAGGCATCTCGACACGCGAGCGACTGCGGGCCCTGATGTTCATCCTCATCGGTCACCAGATCTCCGGAGCCGACGGCACCGCCGCCCATCTCCGGCTCGAACGGGAGCTCGACACAGCGGCGCGCGAGGGCAACGCGTCGGAACTGACCGTCGCAGGCAGCGCGGCGGCAATCGCTTTCGCCGGATCCGGACGCCCCGAGCAGTCCCACCGTGAATTGGTCTCCGCCCTGCGTCGCGGTCGCCCCGCACTGAGCGATCCCGAAACCGCGATGATGGAGCTGAGCGTCGCTGAAGAACTGGCCCTCGCGGGAAGGCCCGATCACGCGCGTTCCCTGATCGCGCACGTCGACGATGACGGCCCGCTCCTCGTACGACGCAGTCGCTTATATGTCCAGACCACCGTCCTGGTCGCGGAAGGACGGATCGCCCAGGCGTGCGCGACAGCACGCGCGGCGGCGGACTTGAGCGCCGGCAGCACGGCTGCTGCTCTGCGCATCCGCGACCTCTTCCGACTGGTGAGCCTCGATATCGCCGAGGCGGACGAGATCGACGAACTCGTCCAGTTGGCGGCGACCACCGACCTCCCCCTCGCCGCGGACGCGGTTCGACGTGCCTCTGCGCGGTGTGCCGCAGAGGACGGCCTTCCCGTCGACGAATTGCGCCTCCATGCCCTGTGGTCGACGACACCCGCGGAAATCGCCGCACAATCGGACACCCCGACCGCAGCGCCCCCGCCCGCGCCGCGGGAGGAGCTCACCTCACGGGAACGCGAGGTGGCTCTGCTCGCGAACGACGGCCTGACGAACCGCCAGATCGCTGCACGGCTCTTCTTGTCGATCCGCACCGTGGAATCTCACGTCTACCAGGCCCGCTTGAAGCTCGGCGCGGCATCTCGGCGTGACCTCGCACGGATGGTGGCCGAAATGGTGAGCCCACGTGAGCCCTCCCCGCCGCCGCGGTCCTCGTGACGAGCTCGGCTGCGGCGACCGGGTGGCCGGGCCTTCGCAGTCGCCCGGGGGCCATGGGAACCGACCGCATGGCCGGTGAGAGGCGGCAAACCGCTCGCGAGCTCCCGCCGGGTGTGACGTGGGGGTGGTGTGACGTGCGCCGAGAGCTCATCGTCGAGCGGCACAACGTCGCAGCGCACGGCGCCGAGGGCACGCTCTGGGGCGATTAAGCGATACTCAATCGTCCGGCGTGAAACGGACCCCCGACTCCGGTCGGCCGAAGGATCGCGCCCGTCCCAAACCCGCCTCGCTGAGCGCGGTTTTCGCCGCCGTGAGAGCGACCGACGACGGATACCCGCGTCGCGCCAACTGGCCCGACAACCGTCGCAGAGACGCCTCGTAGTCTTTCCCCTCCACACCGCGCACCTTGGACCGCGCGAAGTCCAGGGCTCGCTCCGCGTCGTCGTCGGGAAGCTCCGCCAGTGCGGCTTCCGCGATGTCGCGTGGGATCCCGCGCTTCCGCAACGTCTCGGCGACGGCGCGCCGTCCTTCACCGCGACGTTCGACCGCCGACATCGCGAGTTGCTCTGCGAACGCCGCGTCGTCGAGGTAACCCAGATCGACGAATCGCGCGACGAGGTCTTCGACAAGGGTCTCATCGGTACCGTCGACACCCCGGATCGCGATGCGCGCTTCAGACAGAGACAGCGAGCGCGAACGGAGCTTCCGCAAGAGCAGCGCCTCGGCGCGTTCGCGAACATCGTCCGCCCCGGCGGGCGCGTCGGCCTGGAAGGGATTCGCCGAGCCGCCGGCCGCACCGCCGGGCACGTTCCACTCGGACGCGCTGACGTCGGAGCTCCCTTGCACGTCGTCGTTCCTCAGTGCCCTCAGACGCGGCCGCGCAGGCGGCGGAGCCGCCGCCTCGTGCGACGACGGCGCCCCGAGCGCGGAACGACCGCGCGACGGATGGAGAGCGTCGGCACCGTCCCCGGGGCGCCCGACCTGAGGTGCGCCGAAAAGCGGGATCACTGGGGCGAGGTCGGCGTCGACAGCATGCAGCGGGGCACCCTGCCCGTCACCGATGCCCGCGTCGCCTTCGGCACTCGAGCGACGGCGTGCCAGGTGGCCGGCACGCGCGGACTCGGTGAACTCCGACGTCGAGGGACCCCGTTCGTCTCCCTCACCGGTCGAGGGCGGACGGCCGGAGTCCCGCGTGTCGTCGCTCATCAGGCCGGGCGGCGCTGAGCCAGCTCGTCGTCTGCGGATGCCGCTACCGCGGGCGCTCCCCCGATGCCGAGCTTCGTCTTGATCTTCGACTCGATCTCGGCGGCGATGTCGGGGTTCTTGATGAGGAAGTTGCGGGCGTTCTCCTTGCCCTGTCCGAGCTGCTCGCCCTCGTACGTGTACCACGCGCCCGACTTCTTGACGATCGCGTGCTCGACGCCGAAGTCGATCAAGCTGCCCTCACGCGAGATACCCACGCCATACAGGATGTCGAACTCCGCCTGCTTGAAGGGCGGGGCCATCTTGTTCTTGACGACCTTGACACGGGTACGGTTGCCGACCGCTTCGGTGCCGTCTTTCAACGTCTCGATGCGACGGATGTCGAGGCGCACGGACGCGTAGAACTTCAGCGCCTTTCCACCGGCGGTCGTTTCGGGCGAACCGAAGAAGACGCCGATCTTCTCGCGCAGTTGGTTGATGAAGATGGCCGTGGTCTTGGTGGTGTTCAGACCGCCGGTCAGCTTGCGGAGCGCCTGCGACATGAGACGCGCCTGCAGGCCGACGTGAGAGTCGCCCATCTCGCCCTTGATCTCAGCCTCGGGCACCAGCGCCGCCACGGAGTCGATGACGACGAGGTCGATCGCGCCGGACCGGATCAGCATGTCGGCGATCTCGAGGGCCTGCTCACCCGTGTCGGGCTGCGACACGAGCAAGGCGTCGATGTCGACGCCGAGCTTCTTGGCGTACTCCGGGTCGAGCGCGTGCTCGGCGTCGATGAACGCGGCGATACCGCCGGCACGCTGCGCGTTGGCGATCGCGTGGAGCGTCAGGGTCGTCTTTCCTGACGACTCCGGTCCATAGATCTCGATGATGCGGCCGCGAGGCAGGCCGCCGATGCCGAGGGCCACGTCGAGGGCGACGGAGCCGGTGGGGATGGTCTCGATCGGGGCGCGGTCGTCGCTGCCCAGTCGCATGACCGAGCCCTTTCCGAACTGCCGGTCGATCTGCGCCAGGGCCGATTCGAGGGCCTTTTCGCGCTCTGCGGGTGAGGGCATGACGTCTTCTTTCTGCTCGCGTTCCGGTCGCCTATAGGCTGTCGCGCCTCCCATCGACGATGGGGGTACCCGACAAGGCGTTCAGAGTGTCGTTCGACGTTCACCACGTTAGGGAGGGCCTCCGACATTGGTGTCGGAACGCGACCTTTCTGTGGATGAACGGGGGACGAACCTCGTTGTGCAGGAGCCTACGCCGGAATCGAACGTAGCTTCGATGACACGCCGGAGAACGGTCTGCGAGTTCCGAACCGACGCTCCGCGCCGGGCCCGCGATCGTGGTCAGGAACGTCGCGGCTCGAGCCGCCCGACGCCGTAACGACGGTTTTCGGGCACGTCCGTCTCCGCGCACAGCGCAAGCCACACCTCGCGGGGGTCGACACCGGCCGCGAGAGCGTCGACGCTCGTGCGGCCGCCCACGGCCGACAACACCAGGTCGGTCAGCAGGGAACCACCGCGGGCGCCGAACTCATCGGCGACCGCGCGATCGAACTCGCTCCGTCGCATACGGCGGACGCGTCAGCGGAGGGACAGCTCGGGCTCGACCGCGGCGACGAGATCGTCGGGGACGACGTCAGGGAAGGTCTGCAGGCCTTCGAGCACGGAGAGCCGATCGCCCACCTGTCGCATGATGGTCGAGATGGGCACGTCGAGTGCTTCGGCCACCGATGCGAGGATCTCGCTCGAGGCTTCCTTCTGGCCGCGCTCGACCTCGCTGAGGTAACCCAGCGCGACACTCGCGCGACTGGCGACCTGGCGGAGGGTACGGCCCTTCTGCTGGCGGAGGTCACGCAGGACTTCGCCGATCTCTTGACGAACCAGGATCATTTGGGGCCCTCCTCACTGCTGATTCCGTCGCTGCCCGGATGAGCAACTGTAAAACACCGTCTGTGGTCACCCTAATGCCGCGCGCTGTGCACCGGATGGGAATCGCTGGACCAAACCGGAGTGTGCGATCATTTGTTCCCGCATTCGGCGCCGATCCTCCACCACCGAGAAATCACAGCGCGGCGAGCACCCGTCGGATCGCGAGATGTGCGGTCTCGCGGCGGATGCGTTCGCGATCGCCCGCGATGACGAGGGAATCGACGCGGGTGCCGAGCGGCGTCGACACCGCGATGTGCACCGTACCCACGGGCTGCCCGTCCTGCTCATCGGGACCCGCCACGCCGGTCGTCGCCACGCCGACGTCGGCCGCGACTCCGTCGGCGCCCAGCGTTTCGCGCACACCGCGTGCCATCTGACGGGCGACGCGAGGATGGACCGCGCCGTGAGCGTCGAGCAGGGCTCGGTCGACCCCGAGCACGCTGTGCTTGAGGTCGGTCGCGTACGCGACCACTCCCCCGCGCAGCACGCGCGACGCTCCGGGCACGTCGACCAGCGAAGAGACGACGAGCCCGCCGGTGAGCGATTCGGCGACGGCGATCGACCACCCCAGTTCGGCGAGACGGTCCAGCAGCACCGACGCGCTCTCTCGAGGGTCGCGCACGAGCGTCTCGTCGAAGTCGTCGGGGACGCCGTCGATCATCGACGACCTCGGCTCTTGCGTGCGGCGCGGACCTCGGTCACGACGTAGTCGATGCCCGAGGCGATCGTCAGGAGGACGGCGATCGTCATGGTGATGACCGAGACCCACCACACAGCGCTCTGCCAGGAGGCAGCGTCGGAGAGCCCCGCGAACGGGATCAGGGCGATCGAGAGCGCGACGGCTTGGAACACCGTCTTGAGCTTGCCCATCCATGCCGCGGCGAGCACATGGTCGCTCACCACGATGAAACGGTAGACCGTGATTCCGATCTCCCGCACGAGCACGACGACCGTCACCCACCACGGCAACTCGCCGAGGATCGAGAGCCCGACGAACGCGACACCGGTGAGCGCTTTGTCGGCGATCGGGTCGAGAAGCTTTCCGAGATCACTGACGATCTCGTACCGCCGCGCGATGTACCCGTCGACACCGTCGGTGGCGATGGCGACGATGAACAGGACGGCGGCCGCCCAACGGAGAGCGCCGCCGTGGCCGGCATCGGCCAGCAGCAACCAGAGGAACACCGGCGCGCAGAGGATGCGCGCGACGGTGATCGCGTTGGGGAGCTGCGGGTGCACGGCCATCAGTCTCGTCCCGTCAGCTGCCAGGCGTCTTCGGAACCCTCGTCATCCTCGACGACGGGGAGCCCCTCGTACTGCGCCTCGATCGGGTCCTCGCCGTAACGGTCGTCGTCGGCCGCCGCCGATGGCGGCTCGGGAGCGTCATCGCCACGGAGGCGTGCGAGGACAGCCGGCAGTTGCTCGTTCGTGACGAGGACGTCGCGTGCCTTCGAGCCCTCGGACGGTCCGACGATCTCGCGCGACTCCAGCAGGTCCATGAGGCGGCCCGCCTTAGCGAAGCCCACGCGGAGCTTGCGCTGCAGCATCGAGGTCGATCCGAACTGCGTCGACACCACGAGCTCGGCGGCGGCGAGGAGGAGCTCGAGATCGTCGCCGATGTCGGCGTCGATCTCCTTCTTCTCGGCGGCCGCCTGCACGTCGGCACGGTACTCGGGCCGAGCCTGCTGGGTGACGTGGGCGACGACCTTCTCGATCTCCTGCTCGCTGACCCACGCGCCCTGCACGCGGACGGCCTTGGACGCCCCCATCGGCAGGAAGAGACCATCGCCCTGACCGATGAGGCGGTCGGCGCCCGGCTGGTCCAGGATGACGCGGGAGTCGGTGACGCTGGTCACGGCGAAGGCGAGACGCGAGGGCACGTTCGCCTTGATGAGGCCGGTGACGACGTCGACCGACGGGCGCTGCGTCGCGAGGACGAGATGGATGCCGCTCGCGCGGGCGAGCTGGGTGATGCGAACGATCGAGTCCTCGACATCGCGGGGGGCGACCATCATGAGGTCGGCGAGCTCGTCGACCACCACCAGGAGGTACGGGTAGGGCTTGAGCACCCGCTCGCTGCCGGCCGGCAGCTGGATCTCCCCCGCGACGACGGCCTTGTTGAAGTCGTCGATGTGACGGAAGCCGAACGACGCGAGGTCGTCGTACCGCATGTCCATCTCCTTCACGACCCACTGCAGCGCCTCGGCGGCCTTCTTGGGGTTCGTGATGATCGGGGTGATGAGGTGGGGCACGCCGGCGTAGGACGTGAGCTCGACGCGCTTGGGGTCGATGAGCACCATCCGCACGTCCGAGGGCTTGGCGCGCATCAGGAGGCTCGTGATCATCGAGTTGACGAAGCTGGACTTGCCAGAGCCGGTCGAACCGGCGACCAGCAGGTGGGGCATCTTGGCCAGGTTGGCGACCACGAACCCGCCGCCGACGTCTTTGCCCACCCCGATGGTCATGGGGTGCGTCGAGGAGGTGGCGGCATCCGATCGGAGGATGTCGCCGAGGGTCACGATCTCACGGTCGGCGTTGGGGATCTCGACACCGATCGCGCTCTTGCCCGGAATGGGCGCGAGGATGCGCACCTCGTTGGAGGCGACGGCGTAGGCGATGTTGTTGGTGAGCGCGGTGATGCGCTCGACCTTCACCCCGGGTCCGACCTCGATCTCGTACTGCGTGACGGTCGGGCCGCGCGAGAACCCCGTCACGCGCGCATCGACCTTGAACTGCTCCATCACGCTTTCGATGGCGGCGACCACCGCGTCGTTCGCCGCGGAGCGGGCTTTGGGCGGGGTGCCCGTGGCGAGAGCCGTGACGGCGGGCAGGCGGTAGTTCGCGGCGGGCGGCGCACCGGCGCTGTCGCCGCCGAGCCCGGTCATGCCCGGGAGGTCGTCGTCGTCGCCGAGGTCGATCGTCGCGTCGTCGTGCAGCCCGCGGCCCGAGACGGCGCCGGCGAGAGCGCTCGCATCGAACACCTCCGTGAGGGCGTCGGGCGTGGGAGGAAGGGGAGGCGGCGTCGGCGCCTTCGCGCGAGGGGCCACGGGCTCGGGCTCCACCATCGCCGACTCGAAGCCGCCCTGCGTCGTTCCGGGCGAGAGCAGCGTCGTGAGGTCGTCGGAGCCGAGGGAGCCGTCGGTGTCCTCTTCACGGCCCGACTTGTTGCGCCGCCACCACGGCAGCGACTTCTCGGCGGGCTCATCATCCGAGTCGTCGACGGGGAGGATCTTGGTGGCCGGGTCGGGCCGTTCGACGCGCTCGACCCCGAACATCCAGGCGTAGAGGTCGCCGAGCCGCCGCCCGATGCGATTGGGCGGCGTCTTGGTGAGGATCAGCACACTGAGCACCGCCAGCAGAGACAGCGCGATGTAGGCGCCCACATCAGTGAGCGCGAAGGCGAGGGGCTCCCCCACGATCCATCCCGCGATGCCACCGGCCGGGCTGAGGGCGGGCAGACCGCCCGCACTCGGGACGGGACGCCCTCCGGCGACGTGACAGAACCCGGCGAGGGTCACGATGAACAGCCCGAACCCGATGCCGACGCGGCCGTTGTCGTGCACCGAAGCCGGATGGCGGAAGAGCCAGCCCGCCAGCAGCAGAAGGAAGACCGGAAGGACGAACGCCACACGGCCGAAGAGGGCCCCGAAGCTGTAGGCGCTGATCAGCGTCGCCGCCTCGGTGCCGATGAAGAACCACTCCACCACCGCGCCGATCACGGCCAGCACGACGAGGAAGAACGGGAAGCCGTCGCGACGCTGATCGCGCTCGAGGTTCTCCGGGCCGAAAGCTCGGAACATCCCGCCCACGCCGTGGGCCACCGTCATCCAGGCGCGCGCAGCGAGGGGCGGCTTCTCGGGCTCGTCGACGTAGCGCTTCGGCGCGGGCGCCGATGCTTTCGATCGCGACGACCCCTTCGCGGGGGCGCGACCGCCGGACGGGGACGAGGTGCGAGCCATGCTTCCACGGTAGGCGCGACCTCCGACATTCGAAGGTACCGACGCGGGGTTCAGCCCAGGCGCTTGACCAGGACGTCGCGGCCGATCCCCCGGCGCACCACCGCGAATCCCTCCGAGCGGTAGAGGGAGACGGCGAAGTTGTCGCGTTCGACGCTCAGGCTGATGCGCGCGTACCCCTCGCCGCGCGCGTGGTCGACGAGGCGCTGCAGAAGGGCGCGACCGGTCCCGTGGGAGCGCCACACGGGCCGTACCCCGATGATCAGCTCGGGCACCCCGGTGCCGACCCACCCGAAACCCGGCTCGTCGCGCGGCAGCATCCGGTACCAGGCGGCGCCGATGGCCTCACCCGTCGGCGACTCCGCGATGAATCCCGCGTCGCCCGGTCGCTGCCATCCGGCGATGTAGCGGCGGTGGTCGGGACTGCTCAGCACCTCGTGGCGGGGGCGCGATCCACCGGCGCGCCAATTGGCGGCCTCGACGGTCATATCGGCGAGGAAGGCGCCGTCGGAGGCGAGCGCCGCACGGATCGGGAGGCCGGGCATGCCCGCATGATATCGAGCGTGCGGGCCGTGCGGCCACGACGACCGAACGGACCTCCGGCATGCGGGCCCCGGTGGACGGCGCCGGCGCGGACAGGATCCCGCCCCGCGCCGGGTCGCGGCATCCACCGGGGGCACGTCCGTCGCGCGAACGCACCCAAGACGGCGCCGGGAGGCGTCGGAGCGCCGCGAGGCGGACCCCGCGGCGCTCCCAGATGCTCAGGCCTCGATGACCATCGGCACGATCATCGGCCGTCGACGCAGCGACTGGTTGACCCAGCGACCGATCGTGCGGCGCACGACCTGCGACAGCGCGTGGTTGTCGCGCACGCCCGACTTCGCGGCCTCGGCGAGCGCCGCCGCGATCTTCGGCTTGACGCTGTCGAAGACCTTGTCGTCTTCCGCGACGCCGCGCGCGTGGATCTCGGGTCCGGACACGATCTTGCCGGTGGCGGAATCGACGACCACGATGACGGAGATGAAGCCCTCCTCACCGAGGATGCGTCGGTCCTTCAGGTCGGCATCCGTGATCTCGCCCACCGACGAGCCGTCGACGTAGACGAAGCCGATGTCGACCTGGCCGACGACGCGGGCGACGCCGTCGCGCAGATCGACGACGGTGCCGTTCTCTCCGAGGATGGTGTTCTCCTCGGGGATGCCGGTCTCGCGCGCGAGCTTCGCGTTCGCCATGAGGTGGCGGTATTCGCCGTGCACGGGCAGCACGTTCTTGGGCTTGAGGATGTTGTAGCAGTACAGCAGCTCGCCGGCGGCGGCGTGCCCGGAGACGTGCACCTTGGCGTTGCCCTTGTGCACCACCGTCGCGCCGAGCTTGGTCAGCCCGTCGATCACGCGGTAGATCGCGTTCTCGTTCCCGGGGATCTGACTGGATGCCAGGATGATCGTGTCGCCCTCGCCCGGCTCGATCGCGTGGTCGAGGTTCGCCATGCGGCTGAGCACCGCCATCGGCTCTCCCTGCGATCCCGTCGACATGTAGACGATGCGGTCGTCGGGCAGGTCGCGCGCCTTCTTGTAGTCGATGAGCACGCCGTCGGGCACGTTGAGGTATCCGAGGTCGGCGGCGATGCCCATGTTGCGCACCATGCTGCGCCCGAGCAGGGCCACGCGGCGCCCGTTGGCGTGCGCCGCGTCGAGCACCTGCTGCACGCGGTGCACGTGGCTGGAGAAGCTGGCCACGACGACACGGCGCGGAGCTTTGGCGATCACCTGGTCGAGCACGGGACCGATGCCCCGCTCGGTGGGCGTGAAGCCGGGCACGTCGGCATTGGTCGAGTCGACGAGGAAGAGGTCGACACCCTCTTCACCGAGGCGCGCGAACGCGCGGAGGTCGGTGATGCGGCCGTCGAGCGGCAGCTGGTCCATCTTGAAGTCGCCGGTGGCCAGCACCAGGCCCGCGGGGGTGCGGATCGCGACGGCGAGGGCGTCGGGGATGGAGTGGTTGACCGCCACGAACTCGAGGTCGAAGGGGCCGACCTGCTCGCGCTGGCCCTCCTCCACCGTGAGCGTGTAGGGGCGGATGCGGTGCTCCTTGAGCTTCGCCTCGATGAGCGCGAGGGTCAGTCCGGACCCGATGAGGGGGATGTCGCCCTTGAGCTTGAGCAGGTACGGGACGGCGCCGATGTGGTCTTCGTGACCGTGCGTCAGGACGACGCCGACGATGTCGTCGAGACGGTGCCGGATCGGCTCGAAGTCGGGCAGGATCAGGTCGACGCCCGGCTGGTGCTCCTCGGGGAACAGCACGCCGCAGTCGACGACGAGCAGCTTGCCGTCGAACTCGAAGACGGTCATGTTGCGGCCGACCTCGCCGAGGCCGCCGAGCGGGATGACGCGGAGGGTGCCCGCGGCGAGCGCGGGCGGGTCGAACGGGGTAGTGGGCATGTGAGCCTCCTCGGATGCCGCCTCGCGGCATCCCTCTTCGTCTCGGATGCCGTTTCGCGGCATCCTTCTCGTGGCGCCCAGGCCGCGGTTCGGCGGACGCCGATGCTTATCTCGTCGTGCCGTGCACCTTCGGCAGCGCGCCGCCGGCGGCCGCATTGCGGTCGGGGCGGAAGTTGGAGAAGTCGGCGCCGGCCACGTTCTTCACGAGGGCCAGCTCGTCTTCGATGACGGCGGCTTCCCACTCCTCCGGCCCGACGAGGGGCAGGCGGACGCGCGGGCTGCCGATACGGCCCAGGCCGTGCAGGATGTACTTCGCCGCGACGGTGCCGGGGACGTGCGTCATGACGGCGCGCACGAGCGGCTCGAGGCCCTTGTGCGCGGCGGTGGCCGAGGCCAGGTCGCCCGCATTCACCGCATCGACGATGGTGCGATAGGGGGCTGCGGCGATGTTCGCCGTCACGCCGATGAGCCCCGAGGCGCCGATCGACAGGTGCGGCAGCACGTTGGCGTCGTCGCCGGAGAAGTACATCAGGTCGGTCTGGTTGAGCACGCGGCTGACCTCGCTGAAATCGCCCTTGGCGTCTTTGATCGCGAGGATGCTGGGATGCTTCGCCAGGCGCAGGATCGTCTCGTATTTGATGGGCACGCCGGTGCGGCCGGGGATGTCGTAGAGGATGACCGGCAGGTCGGTGGCGTCGGCGACCAGACGGAAGTGCGTGAGGATGCCGGCCTGCGTGGGCTTGTTGTAATACGGCGTGACGATCATGATGCCGTCGGCGCCGGCCTTCTCGCTGGCCTTGTAGAGCTCGATCGCGTGCGCGGTCTCGTTGGATCCGCCGCCCGTGATGATCTTGGCGCGACCGGCCGAGACGCTCTTGCCGACCTCCACCAGACGCAACTTCTCGGGGTCGGTGAGCGTCGAGGTCTCACCCGTGGTGCCGGTGACGACGATGCCGTCGGCGCCCGCGGTGATGACGTCGTCGATGTGCTTCTCGGTGGCGGGCCAATCGACCTCGCCGTCGGCGGTCATCGGAGTGATGAGCGCGACGAGCACCTGACCGAAGGGATTGCCGGAGTGCGTCATGCTCCCAGGTTATCGGTTCGGCGGCCCCCTCCCCCGGCGTCCACCGCAGTCGGTGTGAACAATGCGTGACGGCGACCGCGTCCTAGGGTGAGCGCATGGCCTGGACGACGCGCGCGACGCGCACCGTGTACGAGAACCGCTGGATCCACGTCCGCGAGGACGACGTGACCGGACCGCACGGCGACGGCATCTACGGCGTGGTGCGCATGCAGCATCCCGCGGTCTTCGTCGTGGCCCTCGACGATGAGGAGCGCATCTGCTTCGTCGAGCTCGAGCGCTATACGACGGGTCGCTCGCTCGAGATCCCCGCGGGCGGTTCCGACGGAGAGGATCCGCTCGTGGCGGCTCAGCGCGAGCTGCTCGAGGAGGCCGGGGTGACGGCATCCGAGTGGCACGACCTCGGGACGATGAACGCCCTCAACGGCATCGCCGATGCCCCCGAGCACGTCTTCCTTGCCCGCGGGTTGTCGGTGACGGATGCCACGGCCTCGCAGACCGAGGAGGGCATCGACGCGGTGCGGTGGATCCCGTTCGCCGATGCGCTCGCCCTGATCGCGGACGGTGGCATCACTGACGGGGAGACGATCGCCGCCCTCGCCTTCGCCGGGATCCGACTGGGGCGCTTCCGTTGACACGGGCGCGGGAGCGGCACCCAGGGGACCGCATCCCGCGTCGGTGTCCGCCCCGCCGTCGTGCGGACGTCGAGCCGCATCGGCGCCCGTGCGGCGCCGTCTGAACGCCGCCGCGCCGGTTCAGCGGCCTCGCGCGGCCGCCCGCACGACCACCGCATCCGGCAGAAGGCGCGAGGCCGCGACGAGCGCCTTGTACCGCCACGACGGCACCGACACCGACCGGCCCCGCGCGGCGTCGCGCAAACCCTCGCGCACGACGGTGGCGGCGTCGAGCCACATGCGGTCGGGCACGCCTTCTTCCCCGGGCGGCAGGCCCAGGCGCTCGTGGAAGCTCGTGTGCACGAAGCCGGGGCAGACGGCCGTCACCGTGACGCCCCGGGGCCGGTACGCCACGTTCGCCCATCGGCTGAACGAGATCAGCCACCCCTTCGCGGCGCCGTAGGTGCCCCGCGGAACGAAACCGGCGACGGACGCGACGTTCACGATACGACCGCTCCCCCGCGCCAGCATCGAGGGCAGCACGGCCCGAGTGAGCCGCATCGCGGCCTCGACGTGCAGGCGCAGGTGGCGCACCTCGGCGTCGACGTCGTTCTGTTCGAAGGCGAGGTCGAGCCCGAACCCCGCGTTGTTGACGAGGACGTCGACGCCACCGGCAGAGAGCCGCTCCTCGACCCGCGCCAGGGCGTCGGGCGCGAGCAGGTCGGCCGCGAGCACATCGACCGCGACGCCGTGGCGGGCACGTACGTCCGCGGCGACGCCCTCGAGCGCTGCCTCGTCGCGGGCGACCAGCACGAGGTCGGCGCCGCGCGCCGCGAGCTGTCGCGCGAACTCGGCCCCGAGACCGGAGCTCGCTCCCGTGATCAGCGCGGTGCGGGTCATGTCAGTCCCCCCGATGGTACGTCTCGAAGCGGTACCGGATGCCGCTCCGCGAGGCGTGCCATCCCTCGGCGGGGTCCGACGCCACCCGGCGCCAGCCCTCGGTCGAGGGGGCGCGCGTGTCGCCGTCGACCGCGAGGTCGAGGCGCGTGACCTCGAGGACGTCGGCGCGGCGAACGGCCTCGGCGTAGAGCATGCCGCCCCCGATGACCCACACCTCGTCGCCGTCGGCCAGCTGCAGAGCCTCGTCGAGCGACCCGGCACGCTCGGCCCCCTCGGCGGCCCACGAGTCGGAGCGGGTGACCACGATGTTCCGCCGCCCCGGCAGGGGGCGGAACCGTGGCGGGAGCGACTCCCACGTGCGCCGCCCCATGATGACGTCGTGCGACGCCGTCACCGCACGGAAGTGCGCCATGTCTTCCGGGACGTGCCACGGCATCCCGCCGTCCGCCCCGATGACGCCGTCGCGGGCCTCGGCCCAGACCAGACCGGTCGAGGTCATACGGCCACGGCCGCACGGATCGCGGGGTGATGCCGGTAGTCCTCGACGACGATGTCGTCGTAGGTGTAGTCGAAGATCGAGGCGGGCGTGCGGGCGAAGCGCAGCGTCGGGGCGGGGTACGCCTCTCGCGAAAGCTGCTCGGCGACCTGCTCCCGGTGGTTGTCGTAGATGTGGCAGTCGCCGCCCGTCCACACGAACTCGCCGGGTTCGAGTCCCGTCTGCTGGGCGACCATGAGGGTCAGCAGCGCGTAGGAGGCGATGTTGAACGGCACGCCCAGGAACATGTCGGCGCTGCGCTGGTACAGCTGGCACGACAGCTTGCCGTCGGCCACGTAGAACTGGAACAACGCGTGGCAGGGCGCGAGGGCCATGTCGGGGATGTCGGCGGGGTTCCATGCCGAGACGATCAGGCGACGCGAATCGGGATCGCGTCGGATCTGCTCGACGACCTGGGCGATCTGATCGATCGTGCCGCCGTCGGCGGTCGGCCAAGAGCGCCATTGCACGCCGTAGACGGGCCCCAACTCGCCGTCGGCGTCGGCCCACTCGTCCCAGATCGTGACGCCGTTCTCCTGCAGCCACGAGACATTGGACTCGCCGCGCAGGAACCACAGCAGTTCGTACACGATGGACTTCATGTGCACGCGCTTCGTCGTGACGAGCGGAAATCCCTCGGCCAAGTCGAACCGGATCTGCCGGCCGAACACGCTCGTCGTCCCCGTTCCGGTGCGATCGGACTTGTGGACGCCACCCTCGAGGACGTCGCGGAGCAGGTCTTCGTAGGGCGTCGGGATGTCGGCGGTCACGCGCATCACGATACCCGCGCGGACGCCCGGTCCGGGGCCCGTCCCCACCTGTCGCCCCGGCCGCCGAGCGTGGGGAGGAGGGGCGCACGAGGATGCCGCTGCGTCCGACCCGTGAGATCGCTGAGCGTCACCGTCACGCAGCGACTCATCGGCCCCGCAACCCTTCGTGCGCATTAGCGTTTCCTGTCGTGGATCTGACCTTCGCCGTGATCGCCGTCGTGGCCCTCGTCGTCGTGACGACGGCCGCGGGCCTGCTCCTGCGCCGTCGCGACGGCCGCGCCCGCGTGATCGATTCGGCCGAGGTCGTCGATCCGCGCCGCCTCGGCGCCGACGGCCTCGGCCGGGAGGCGACGCTGTTGCAGTTCAGCACCGAGATGTGCGCACGCTGCCCGGGCGTGCACCGCATGCTCTCCGAGGTCGCCGACGCCCGCGCGGGCGTGCGCCACCTCGACGTCGACCTCACCCACCGCCCCGATATCGCGCAGCACTTCCGCGTGCTGCAGACGCCGACGACGCTCGTCCTGGACCGCCGCGGTGTCGTCCGCACCCGCTTCGGCGGAACGCCCGGACGCGCGGTCGTCGAATTCGAGCTCGACAGCCTGAAGAAGGAGACCACCCGTGCCTGACGTCCCGCGCATCGATGCCCGCGGCCCGCGGTTCGCGGCATCCGTCACCGCCGTCCTGCTCCTCGTTGCGACGCTGCTGAGTCTCGTCGGGATCTCCACGCGTTCCATCGCGGCGTTCATCGCTTCTGAGCCCCTCGCGACCGACGCCTTCTTCCCCTCGCAGCCGGCGCTTCCGCAGGCCTCAATGCTCGAACGCGCGGCCGACCCGGGCTTCCTGCTCCTGCTCGTGATCGCCCTTCTCTTCGTCTGGGGAGTGACGGCACCGCGCACCGCCCCGTGGGGTGTGCTGTACCGCCGCGTCGTGCAACCGCGGCTGGCTCCCGCCACCGAGTTCGAAGACCCGCGTCCGCCGCGCTTCGCGCAGGGTGTCGGCCTGGTCGTCACGGCCGCCGGCCTTCTGCTGCACCTCGCCGGAGTCCCCTGGGCCCTGCCGATCGCGGCCGCGATGGCGTTCGTCGCGGCGTTCCTCAACGCCGTGTTCGGCCTGTGTCTCGGCTGCCAGCTCTACCTGGTGCTGCAGCGCGCAGGACTCCTCGGACGCCGCGGTCCCGCCGCCGCTTGAACGCTTCGCGAGACCGGGCTGTCAAGTCCCGCGCCGGTGTGGGCCCCGTCGTTAGGCTGGCCGCGTCGCGGTCACCCCGGACCGCGCCGGATATTCGGAGGTTCCCCATGGCCGTCACGAGCGAAGCCAACACCGCCTGGAAAGGCAGCCTGTTCGAGGGATCGGGCGAGGTCACGTTCACCTCGTCGGGCATCGGCACGTTCGACGTGAACTGGAAGGCGCGCAGCGAAGGCTCGAACTCGGTCACCACGCCCGAGGAGCTGCTCGCGGGCGCCCACTCCGCCTGCTTCAGCATGGCGCTGTCGAACGCCCTCGCCGACAACGGCACCCCGCCCACGTCGGTCGACACGACCGCTTCGATCACCTTCAAGCCCGGCACCGGCATCAGCGGCAGCCACCTCAACGTCAACGCCGTCGTGCCCGACCTCGACGACGCGACGTTCCAGAAGATCGCCGCCGACGCCAAGGCGAACTGCCCCGTGTCGCAGGCGCTCGCCGGTATCGACATCACCCTCGAGGCGACGCTTGCCTGAGACCCCGGCCCGACGCGTCGTCATCGCCGGCGCGTCGGGCCTCATCGGCTCGGCCCTCCTCGACTCCCTGCGCGCGGACGGCGTCGAGGTCACCTCCCTCGTGCGTCACGCGCCGTCGGCGCCGCACGAGCGGGAGTGGCTCCAGGATGCCGCCCCGCTCGACCCCGACGTGATCGCCGAGGCGGACGCGGTGGTGTGCCTCAACGGCGCCTCGATCGGTCACTTCCCGTGGACCCCGTCGTACAAGTCGACGCTGCTGTGGTCGCGGGTCACGCCGACGCGTACGCTCGCCGCCGCTGTCCGCGCGCTCGGCGACGACGCTCCCGCGCTGATCAATGCCAGCGCGACCGGCTTCTACGGATCGCAGCCGCGCGTCGAACTGACCGAGTCGTCGCCCCGCGGCTCGGGCCTGCTCGCCGACATCTGCGTGGACTGGGAGGCGGCTGCCCGTGACGCCGGTGACAAGGTGCGCGTGGCTCTGCTGCGCACGGCACCCGTCGTGCACGAACAGGGTGTGCTCAAGCCCCTCCTGCTCCTGACCAAGCTCGGCATCTCCGGGCCCATCGGGCGCGGCACCCAGGTCTGGCCGTGGATCTCGCTCGACGACGAAGTGCGCGCCATCCGTCACGTGATCGACTCCGACATCGCCGGTCCCGTCAACCTCACGGGGCCGACTCGGGCGACCGCGAACGACCTCGGTTTCGCGCTGGCGCGGCGCATGAACAGGCCCTACGTGGTGCGCGCTCCGATCTGGGGCGTCAAGCTCGCTCTCGGAACGGATGCCACGGAGGCACTGCTCACCTCCGACGCCGATGTGAAGCCCGCGGTGCTGAACGACACCGGGTTCTCCTTCGCGCATCGCACGGTCGAGGATGCCGTCACATCGGCCGTCCCCGCCGTCGGCTGACGACGAGGCGGCGGTGACGGTCGGGCTCTCAGCGCGCGCGCCGCTCCGCCGCCTCGAGACGGATCGCCGTGCGGACGGCCTCGCGCGCGCGTCGACGGTCGCCCGCGGCGTCGTAGGCCAGGGCGAGGCGGTAGCGGGCGCGCCAGTCGGAGGGATCGGCCTCGACCTCCGCGCGATAGCGCGGGAACAGCGCATCGCCGTCGGCGCGTTCGATGCGGCCACTCGGTCGCACGGGGAGGTCTTCGTCGGGGAGCCCGCCCTCGGCGTCGAGCTTCTCTCCGATCCGCTGAGCCCGGACGCCGAACCACAGCTCGCGCCCGATGGCCCACAGGGCGATCAGCGGGAGGACGATGAGGGCGATCCCCATCACGACCCCCACGGTCTCGCCACTGGCGAGCAGGACGAGCGCCCGTTGCCCCGCCAGGACGACGTACAGCAGCAGCAGCACCGTCATGACGGCGACGGCGATGCGGATCCTCATGCGCTCGTCGCGCTCGCGACCTGACCCGATACGTCGCCGTCGGAGACGGGGGCGCCGGTGTCGACCGGCCGGGTGCGCACGCCGATGTCGATGAAACTGTCGAGACCGATGATGACGCCCCGCGCGTCGCGGGCGGCCGCCAGGGCGATGCGGACGCCGGGTGCGTAGGCGGTCGTGGGGTCGATCGTGTCGTGCACGATCGTGAGCGACTCCCCCGCCCCCGAGAGGACCGTCTCCTGCCGGGCCACCACTCCCGGGCGGCGCAGCGAGTGGATCGGGACGGATGCCACACGCTGGCCGCGCGCGCGCTGATCGACATGCGGGGACTCGACGGGTCCGACATCGGCGCGGGCGGCCGCGATGAGCTCCGCCGTGCGCACGGCCGTGCCGCTGGGGGAATCGACCTTCGTGTCGCGGTGCGCCTCGACGATCTCGATCGACGGGAAGAACGGCGCGGCGGCAGCCGCGAGAGCGCTCCCGATCACCGACCCCAGTGAGAAGTTGGGGATGAAGACGACCCCGGTACCGGCGGCCTCGGCGAGAGGTCGGACGAGCGCGATGCGCTCGTTCGACCACCCGGACGTACCGACGAGGACGTTGATGCCCCGCTCGACCGCGGCGCGCACCACGTCTATCGAGACCGCGGGCGTCGACGCGTCGATCACGAGGTCGGCGCCGTCGAGCTCGGCGAGGTCGGACTGCGAGCCGAGGACGGCGGTGACCTCGTACCCCTCTTCGGCCTCGACGACCTCGCGGATCACTCCGCCGAGCTTGCCTGTTCCGCCCACGATGGCAACGCGTGTGGTCATTCCCCCAGCCTAGGCGTCGGCGCCCCGACGGGTGGGGCGCTGTCCACAGACGCGCCGCGCGGGCGGCATCCGTCAGACCGGGAGCGGGTCGATCAGCCCCGTGCGCAGCTCGACCGGCAAGTGCGCGAGGTCGTTGTGCGACAACAGCGTCCAGGGGCGACCCTTCTTCTGCGCGATGACCGTGAGACCGCAGTAGGCCTGATTGATCGTCATCCAGCGCCAGTCGGGCGCCTGCAGCACCTCGCGCACGAACCACGAGATGACGAAGTTGTGCGTGATCACCAGCTCGTGCACCTCCCCCGCTTTGCGGGCGAGGAACTCGGCGGTCGCGTCGGCCATCTGCGCGCGGCCGGCGTCGATCTCGGCCTCGGTCACGGAACCGAAGAAGGGCTCGTACGCCGCGGGGGTCTCGGGCGTCATGCCGGTGGGCACGCAGTCGAACAGCAGTGCCGAGGACTCCGGCGACACCGACGGCAGCCGGTCGGCGACGGCGCGCGCCGTCTGCGCCGCGCGTTCGAGGGGCGAGTGCCAGACCGCGTCGAGGGGAAGTCCCGACAGCCTGTCGGCGAGGAGCGCCGCCTGACGCTGACCGCGCGGCGAGAGGGGGCCGTCGGTGAGTCCGTGCTCGGCATCCTGGTGCTCGCCATGGCGCACCAGGTAGATGTAGTGCGTCACGTCAGCTCACCCCGTTGTCGATCTGCCGTTCCCCCGGCCGGTCCTCCCAGCCTACGTCACGGCTCGGCGAGGGCGGCTCTCACTCGGCGGCGCGGGCGATGTCGGACAGCTGCGCGCGGCTGAGACGCACGCCCACGGCGCGCATGCACTCCACCACGTGGCGCGGCGCGAAGGCGTTCACGATGGGCGCGGTGATGATCTTCTGCGCGAGCAGCCACGCCACGGCCACCGCGGCATCCGGGATGCCGAGCTCGTCTCCCACAGCGTCGAGGGCGCGCAGCACGCGCGAGCCGCGCCGGTTGAGGTGGGCGGCCACCTGCGAGCCGCGTACCGACCGCGTCGACTGCCCGCGCGAGCGGGTCTCCCCCGCGAGGAAGCCGTGGGCGAGAGGGTGCGACGGCGTCACGGCCATGTTCTGCGCCGACGCGATGAGGCGGACGTCACCGTCGAACTCGGAGCGCCGCAGGACGTTGTAGGGCACGTCGAGCACGGTGATGCGCGGGTATCCCGCCGACGACAGGATGCGCGCCTCCACGAGCTGGGCGGCGGTGTAGCCGTGGGCGCCGATCGCGCGGACCTTGCCGGAGTCGACGAGCCACTCGCTCGTGGCGAGGGTGTCCTCGAGCATCGCCGTATCGCCGCGGGCGGCGTCGAGCGAGAGGACGTCGATGCGGTCGGTACCCAGCCGGGTGAGAGAGGCCTCGACGGCCCGCACGAGGTTGACGGAGTCGAGACCCGGGTTGTCGGGGTGCCCGCCGACGCGCACGGTCAGGACCGTGTCGTCGCGCCTGCGCCGGGAGCGCAGCCACGCGCCGATGATGTGCTCGCTGCGGCCGGCGGCGTAGCTGTCGGCGGTGTGCAGGGCGTTCCCACCGAGCTCGGCGTAGGCGTCGAGGATCTCGTGGCTGGCGCCGGCGTCGACATTCCAGCCGAATTCGCCGCCGCCGAGGAACAGGGGGAAGACCTCGAACCCCGTCTCCCCGAGAGGGACACGCACGTGCGAGCCGAGACCGGGGCCCTGCAGCGTGATGGGGGCGGACGGGTGGGGCGCACGATCCCGACGCAGGCGCGGCGAGGCCGTCTCGTCGACGCCCGAGCCGCTCATGGTGGGCTCCCCTCTCGCGCCGGGAAACGGTGCGGAATCACCGCACCCCTCGCCCCCCGACGTACTTCGAGGGTATGCGTTCGCCCGGACGGGGCTGCTGTTTCACCCGGCATGGCGATAAACATTCCGTAACGACTGCGGACGCCGGGATCACACCCTTCCCGCTGGTCACTCGCGTCACACGACGGATGCCCGCCCCGCACGAAGCGGGACGGGCATCCGGTGAGGCAGGGATCAGCCTTCGGCGGGAGCCTCGGGGCCCTCGCTCGCGGCGGCCGAGCTCTGCGTGTCGGCGGGCTCCGGCGTGGTGGCCTCCTCGTCAAGCACGGGCTCGAGCGAGAGCTTGCCGCGGTCGTCGATCTTCGTGATGCGCACGAGGATCTTGCGACCGACCGAAAGCACGTCTTCGACGTTCTCGACGCGCTTGCCACCGGCGAGCTTGCGGACCTCGCTGACGTGCAGCAGGCCGTCCTTGCCGGGAAGGAGCGAGACGAACGCGCCGAAGGTCGCGATCTTGACGACGGTTCCGAGGAACTGCTCGCCCACCTCGGGGTTGGTGGGGTTGGCGATCGCGTTCACCTGGGCTCGGGCGGCCTCGGCCGAGGGGCCGTCGGTCGCGCCGATGTAGACGGTGCCGTCCTCCTCGATGGAGATCTGCGCGCCGGTCTCGTCCTGGATGGCGTTGATCGTCTTGCCCTTGGGCCCGATGAGCTCACCGATCTTGTCGACCGGGATCTGCACGCTGATGACGCGCGGCGCGGTGGGCGCCATCTCGTCGGGGGCGTCGATCGCGGCGTTCAGGACGTTGAGGATCGTCAGGCGAGCCTCCTTCGCCTGGGTGAGGGCTGCGGCCAGGACCGACGACGGGATACCGTCGAGCTTGGTGTCGAGCTGGATCGCCGTGATGAATTCCGACGTGCCCGCGACCTTGAAGTCCATGTCGCCGAGGGCGTCTTCCGCACCGAGGATGTCGGTCAGCGCGGCGTATCGCGTCTGGCCGTCGACCTCGTCGGTGACCAGACCCATCGCGATACCGGCGACGGGAGCGCGCAGCGGCACACCCGCGTTCAGCAGCGACAGGGTCGAGGCGCAGACGGACCCCATCGAGGTGGAGCCGTTGGACCCGAGGGCCTCGGACACCTGACGGATCGCATAGGGGAACTCCTCGCGGCTGGGCAGCACCGGAACGAGCGCGCGCTCGGCGAGGAAGCCGTGGCCGATCTCGCGACGCTTCGGGCTGCCGACGCGGCCGGTCTCACCGGTCGAGTAGGGCGGGAAGTTGTAGTGGTGCAGGTAGCGCTTGCTCGTGATGGGCGACAGCGAGTCGATCTGCTGCTCCATCTTGAGCATGTTCAGCGTGGTGACGCCCAGGATCTGGGTCTCGCCGCGCTGGAAGATCGCCGAGCCGTGGACGCGCGGGATGACCTGCACCTCGGCGTCGAGCGGACGGATGTCGGCCAGACCACGACCGTCCATGCGGACGCCCTCGGCGAGGATGCGACCGCGCACGATCGTCTTGGTGACCGACTTGTAGGCGGCGTTGAACTCGAGGGTCGCGACGGCGGGCAGTTCGCCCGACTCGACGGCGGCGAGCAGCTGCTCCTTGACGGAGGTTTTGACCTCGTCGTCGGCGTTCTGGCGCTCCTGCTTGTCGGCGATCTGGTACACGGGCACCAGGCGGTCGTAGGCGCGACCGGCGACGAAGTCGTAGGTCTCCTGGCTGTAGGCCGGGAAGACGGGGAACGACTGGATCTCCTTCGACGCGGTACGAGCGACCTCGTTCTGCGCGTCGACGAGCTGACGCAGGAACGGCTTGGCGGCCTCGAGGCCCTCGGCCACGACCTGCTCGTTGGGCTTGGTCGCGCCGCCCTTGATCATGTTCCAGCTGCCCTCGGTGGCCTCGGCCTCCACCATCATGATGGCGACGTCGCCGTCGTCGAGCACGCGGCCCGCGACGATCAGGTCGAAGACGGCATCCTCGAGCTGCTCGGCCTTGGGGAAGGCGACCCACTGGTCGGCGTGCTCGCCCTGGCCGGGGATGAGCGCCAGGCGCACACCAGCGATGGGGCCCGAGAAGGGCAGACCCGAGATCTGGGTCGACATCGACGCGGCATTGATCGCGAGGGCGTCGTAGAACTCGCCGGGAGCGATCGAGAGCACGGTGACGACGATCTGGACCTCGTTGCGCAGGCCCTCGACGAACGACGGGCGCAGCGGGCGGTCGATGAGACGACACACGAGGATGGCCTCGGTCGACGGGCGACCCTCGCGGCGGAAGAACGAGCCGGGGATCTTGCCGGCGGCGTACGAACGCTCTTCGACGTCGACGGTCAGCGGGAAGAAGTCGAAGCCCTCACGGGGGTGCTTGCCGGCGCTGGTGGCCGACAGGAGCATCGTCTCCTCGTCGAGGTAGGCGGCGACGGCGCCCTGGGCCTGCTGTGCGAGGCGTCCGGTCTCGAACCGGACGGTACGGGTGCCGAAGCGGCCGTTGTCGAGAACGGCCTCGGCGGCGGTGATTTCTGGACCTTCCAAGAGGTCCCTCCTTCTTTGTTTAGGCTCGCCGCCCCGTGTGGGCGACGAGCTGACATGCGAAGGAGCAGGAACAGGCAGAAAGGGCGCGCCGACGAATCGACCCGGAAATCCCGGCGACTGGCCACCAGTAGACGACCACCCGGCGATCCGACGGGGAGTCCACCACAGGGGACCAGCGTCTGCCGGCCTGCTCCGTGAGCTCATATGTAGTTGAGCGGATGCCACGACGGCATTCACGCTTCACCCTACCAGCGCCGACTCCCGCGGGGTGGTCGCGCCACGCCATCGTGCTCTAGCGTGACCTCATGGGTCTCACGCGTCTCACCCGTCACACGCTCACCGTGTGCCTGGTGATCGGCGCTGTCTTCGCACCCTTCCCGGCCTCCGCGGGCACAACGGCCGGATTGGGCCCGCGCCCCGCAGCCGTCGACGACGCGGCCGTGGCAGCGGTGAAGGCGCAGCTGGATGCCGCCGAAGCATCCGCTGCATCGGCCTCCCGGCGCGCGCTGGATGCGTCGGCCGCCGCCGAGCGCACGCGCCGACTCGCGGCGACGACCGCCGCCCGCGCCGACGCCCTCTCGCAGCAGAGCGCGACGGCCGACGCCGCGCTGTCGCAGGCGAGCACCCGCGCCGGCGCGAGCGCGGCCCGGCTGTACCGCACGGTCGGCGCGGGACCCCTCCTCGCCCAACTGCTCACCGAGGCCGATCCCGATTCCCTCCTGCAGCGCCTGGGTCTCCTCGATCACGTCACCGCCGTCAGCGCCCGCACCGCGGGCGACGCGCGCTCCGCCGCCGATGTCGCGACCTCGCTGCGCGCGCAGGCGGAGGCGGCGCGGACCGAAGCCGCGCGACTCGCCGCGGAGGCCGAGACCACCGCGGCCCTCGCCTCGACCGAGGCGGATGCCGAGGCGGCCGGCGTCGCGGCAGCGCAGACCCGGCTGGACGAGCTCTACGCGCAGCTCGCGGCGCTGCGCGAGACCACCGCGGCCCAGGAGCGCGCCGCCCGCGAGCGCGAGAAGGCGCAACGCGACGCGGCTGAGTCCGGCGGTGCGACCGGCGGCGGCTCGTCATCGGGCGGCTCCGGCGGCGCAGGGTCGGGCGGCTCGGGCGGATCGGGCTCCGGCGGGTCGGGATCGGGCGGGTCGGGATCGGGCGGCTCGGGCGGCAGCGGCTCCGGCGGTGGCTCCGGCTCCGGCTCCGGCGGCGGCTCCGGCGGCGGCTCCGGCGGCAGCGGCTCAGGTGGGAGCGGTTCCGGCGGAAACGGCTCCGGCGGCGGCGGGTCGAACAGCGGCGGCTCCGGCGACGGCGGATCGACGGCCCCCGCGGGCCCGATCATGAGCCCGAGCGCCGCCCGCGAACATGCCCGCGGCGCGATCCGCGCCTACGGCTGGGGCGACGACCAGTTCTCCTGCCTCGTGTCGCTGTGGAACCGCGAGTCGGGCTGGCGCGCCGACGCCCTCAATCCGTGGAGCGGCGCCTACGGCATCCCGCAGGCCCTGCCGGGCGAGAAGATGGCATCCGCCGGTCTCGACTGGCGCACGAACGCGGTGACGCAGATCTCGTGGGGACTGTCGTACATCAGCGCGCGCTACGGCAGCCCGTGCGGGGCGTGGGCGCACTCGGAACAGACCGGCTGGTACTGAGCGACGGCGCGGCGCGACGGTCGGCCCCGGACCCTTCGACACGCTCAGGGTCCTCGGTGGAAGGTGGCTGAGCCTGTCGAAGCCACCACACCCGCCGACAGCCCCGGATCGCTCGCGGTCGCCTCAGGACGCGGAAGTGCGCTCCCGGTCGCCGCGGGTGGGGAGCTCCACGTACCCCTCGTGCTTGGCGTGGATGCCGTCGCCGGCCGTGCGGCCGCGCACACGGCGCCACACCCACGGCAGCGCGTCGCGGGTGAGCCAGCCGCCCCGCGGCTCGTCGTCGTCGGCGTGCAACGCTTCGTCGAGGCCGAGCAGGGCGTTCGCGTCGGGCACGCCGAGCGCCTCGGCCGCCCGGTAGGCGACGAGCCGGTGCCCTGACGACCGCAGGTGCACCAGATCGTCGGCCCACAGGGGCGGCTCCCCGATGTCTGCCACGGCCTCCAGGTCGAGCAGGATCGCGCCCTGCTCGGCCGCGATACGGCGCAGGTGCACGTTGTAGGCCGCGAAGCGACGGGCGAAGATGCGGGCGGCCGGACGCCGCGGGAGGAACGTCGTCACCAGGAGGACATCGGCGCCCGTGCCGCGCACAGCCCGCACCGCCGACTCCACCTCAGCCACGAGGGCGGGCAGGATGGGGGCCGGCCCGACGAGATCGTTGGCGCCGATGAGGATCGAGACGAGATCGGGCCGGAGGGCGAGGGCTGCGGGGATCTGCTCGTCGATCAGGTGCCGTACGCGGCGGCTGCGCACGGCGAGGTTCGCATAGCGGAAGGGCCCCTCGTCGCTCGTGTGCGCGAGGAGCTCCGCGAGGCGGTCCGCCCATCCGCGGAACTGTCCCGTCGGCATCCGCGAGGCGTCGCACAGCCCCTCGGTCAGCGAGTCGCCGAGCGCGACGAACCGGGTCCACCGTCCCCGCGGGCGAGTGGCCTCGGGCGCCGCCGGGCGCGGCCCGCCGCGCAGCAGCAGGCCGTCGTCGATGCGGCGGAGGGCGATGGCATCCGCGTAGTGTCCGACGAGGTCCGTCGTGAGCGCCTGCCATGTGCGCCCCTGCACGGACTCACGGGCGGCGCGGGCGAAGGCGCGACGTTTGGCCTCGTCGCCGGCGAGGTCGGCGACGCGCGTGCGCAGGTCGTCGAGATCGCCGGGTCGGTAGAGCCAGCCGTCGACGCTCGAGCGCACGAGATCCAGGGGCCCGCCCACACCGGTCGCGACCACGGGCACCCCGCTCGCGAGGGCCTCCTGAATGGTCTGCCCGAACGTCTCGCTCTCCCCGGGGTGCACGAACACGTCGAAGCCCGCCATCACCGTCGACAGCGCCGAGCCGGACAGGTGGCCGGTGAACACGGCATCCGGGAGCGCCTTCTCGAGCGCGGGACGCGAGGGACCGTCGCCCACGATCACCAGGCGGGTGTCCGGCAGGCCCGCGAGGGCGCGGAGGTCGTCGACCTGCTTCTCGGGAGCGAGACGGCCGACGTACCCCACGATGCGCTCGCCGCGCGGGGCGATCTCGGCGCGCCGGGCGTCGTCGCGGTGTTCGGGGGCGAAGCGCACGGCATCCACTCCCCGGCCCCAGCGGCGGATGCGATCGACGCCGAGCTCCTCGAGTTGTCGGGTCGACGCCGACGAGGGCGCGAGGGTGAGCGTCGCGCGCCGGTGCAGGCGCGCCACGTGCGCGGCGACGAGGGCCGTGGCGTGCGGCAGGCCGTACTTCTGCGCGTACGCGACGACGTCCGTCTGATAGACGGCGACGGAGGGGATCTTCAGGGCGTCGGCGGCGGCGAGCCCCTGCCATCCGAGCACGAACGGGGATGCCAGATGCACGACGTCGGGGTCGAAGTCGCGCAGCAGGGCACCCAGGCGTGCCGCGCGCGCGAACACCACACGCACCTCGGGGTACGACGGCAGCGGCACGGAGCGCAACAGCTCGGTTCGGGCGCCGTGCAGGTCGGCCGTGACGTCGCCCGCTCGCGGGGCGATGACGAGCGTCTCGTGCCCCGCCTCGGCGAGGTGACGCAGCACATGGAGCACCGAACCGGTGACCCCGTTCATGTGCGGGAGGAAGGACTCGGCCAGCAGCGCGACTCTCACGAGACCAGGGTGCGACCTCGGCGGACGCCGTGGGGCACGCGGAGGGCCGACGTTCGCGATGTTCACCGGATGCTCCGCGCGGCGTCACCGCCGCGTGGGCGGGGCGTCTCGATCGGCGGCGGAGAGTGTCGGGATGGACGGTGTCGACGCGTTGCTGCAGATGGTCGCGGCGAGCCCCTGGGCGCTGGTGTCGATGGCGGTGCTCGTGTTCGCCGACGCGTTCCTCGTCGTGGTGCCGGGTGAAGCGGCCGTGACCGCGTTCGGCGCCCTGGCCGTCGCGCACGGCACGCCCTCGCTGCTCGGGGTGGTGGTCGTCGCGGGCGCGGCGGCCTTCGCGGGCGACCTGTGCTGTTATCTGGTGGGACGCGCGGTGGGCGTCGAACGGTGGGCCTGGATGCGCGGTCCCCGCGTGGCGGGCGCGCTGGGATGGGCGCGCCGGCGCCTCGAGCGCAACGCCGCGGTCGTGCTGTTCACCGCCCGCTTCGTGCCGTTCGCCCGGCTCGCGGTGAACCTCGCCGCCGGGGCGTCGCGCGTGAACCCGGCGCGATATCTCGGCGTCGCCGCCGTGGCAGCTCTGGCCTGGGCGGCGTACCAAGCGGTCATCGGCGCGGTGGTGGCCGCGGTCGTGCCGGGCGGTCCGGTCGTCGCGGTGATCGTGTCGGTCCTCGTGGCGGTGGGCATCGGCGTCGGCATCGACCTGGTCCTCGCCCGCCGGGCGAAACGGCGGGCGACGACGCAGGGCTGATCCCGGCTCGGCGGACCTCGGCGGCCTCGCATGGCGCGGCAGTTTCGGGCCGACGCGCCTGACGCGGTGTGTGGGGGCGGCGCGGTAGCTCGCGGATCACCCCCTCACGCGGGCCTTTGCGAGGAGTCCGCGGGCGACGGGCGAGGGATGCCGGGACTCGACCGCCTCAGGCCAGCGCGAGCGTCCGTTCCGCGGCATCCACCAGCGCCCGACCGTAGGAGGGACCGTGGCCTGCGGCGTGGACCGCGAGCGGATGCAGCTGATGCACGGGGATGCGATCACGCCAGCCCTCGCGGAGCGGATGGGCGCGGTCGTACGCAGCGAGCACGCCGTCGAGGAAGGGGCAGCCGAACAGCGCGAGCATCGCGAGGTCGGTCTCGCGGTGACCGCCGTGCGCCGCGGGATCGATGAGGACCACTGCGTCGGGGGCCCACAGCACGTTCCCGGCCCACAGGTCGCCGTGCAGGCGCGCGGGCGGCTCGCCGTCGTCGAACGCCCCCTCCGCGACCAGGGCGCACGCGCGCTCGACGACCTCGACCCCGGATGCCGACAGGGAGCCCGCGGCGAGCGCGATCGGCAGGAAGGGCTCGACGCGCTGGGCGGCGTAGAAGGCGCCCCACGTCGCGGTGGGCCGGGCGGGTTGGACGCGGCGTCCGATGAAGATGTCGCCCTCCCACCCGGGCGGCGGGGAGCCGAAGGCCGGGGCGCCGGCGTCGTGGGTCGCGGCGAGCGCGGCGCCGAAGGCGTCGGCGGCCTGCGCCGTGGGAACCGTCTCGTCGATCCGCTCCAGCGCGATGCGTCCCTCGGCGACGTCGTGCACCCGCGCGATCCGCGCGCCCCGCCCGTCCGCGAGCCAGCGGAGGCCGGCCGCCTCCGCCGCGAAGAAGCCCGCGGGTGCGTCGGACCGGGTCTTCACGTGCTGTTCCATCGTCCCAGTCTGTCGCGATGTCGGAGGTCCCGGGCACGATGGGGGCATGACCGACGGCTACGACCCGGACTTCCTCGGCATCCCCCTGCCCCTCCCCTCGTCCGCGCGGCCCACCACGCGGCTCGACTACCCGCGCTTCTCGGTGCTGCTCGACGAGGAGCGTCGGTTCGCGGCGGTCACCGGCGTGGTGATCGACGGCGCGACGCTGCGCGACCTCCCGCGCACCGGCGACTGGCGGCTCGACCCCCGGGTCGACGCCGAGGCGCAGGCCGGCCCCGAGGTCTACAGCCGCAACGACCTCGATCGCGGACACCTCGTGCGGCGTCGAGACCCGGGCTGGGGCACGGCTACCCAGGCGCAGGATGCCACCGAGGCGACGTTCTTCTACACGAACGCCGCGCCGCAGGCGGCGGGCTTCAACCAGTCGAAGGAGCTCTGGTTGGGGCTCGAAGACCACGTGCTGGCGTACGCCGAGACCACCGATCGACGCCTCGCGGTGTTCACCGCACCGGTGCTCGCCGGCGGCGATCCGCCCTATCGAGGCATCCGCGTGCCGCTGCGCTTCTGGAAGATCGCGGCGTGGCGCGAGGGTGACGCGCTGGCGGCCGCCGGCTTCGTGCTCGATCAGAGCGACCTGGTCGACACCCGCCAGGGGCTCGCCGTGCCGCCGCTGGGGGCGTTCCGCACGTTCCAGGTGCCGGTGGCCGACATCGCCGCCGAGGCGGGCATCGACGTCGGTCCGCTCGCCGGGGCCGACACGTTCGTCCGGCGCGGGCTCCGCCCGGTCATCGCGCGCGAACTCCGAGATGCGGACGACATCGTGCTGTGAGGTCCGGAGCCGTGCGCCGTCGTGCAGTGAGGCCGTCCGTCCGTCGGTGCGCCGGACCTGCAGCAGGGCCCCGGTCGGCACACGTGCCGACCGAGCCCGAGGGCGCGGCCCGTCTTACCGCACGCGCCGGTGGAGCACGAGGGCGGGGCCCGTCTCACCGCACTCGCCGGTCGTGCAGCCGGGCGCGGCCCGGCTCAGCGCACGCACGCGACGGGCAGGCGCGGGTCAGCGCACGCGCGCGACGGACAGGCGCGCGTCAGCGCACGCGCACCGCGTGCAGCAGCGTATCCACCGCCGCGGCGGGGTGTCCCTCTCGCAGCTCGGCATCCGCGCTGGTACGCACGACGCGTTCGCAGCGCTCGATGCGGAACCGCTCGTCGAGCGCACCGCGCAGCAGCTCAGGCGTGTAGAGGATGGCGGGATCGGCCGGCCCGTGACCTCCCGCGGCGATGTTCTCGACATCGTGGCCGACGACGACGAGCGTGCCTCCGGGCGCCACCCACTGCGCGATCCGAGCCACGGCTGCCGCACTATCGGGCAGGTGCAGGTAGCAGGAGACGACGAGGTCGACGGGCGCGTCGGGCTCCCACTCGTGCACGTCACCCTCGACCCAGCGGACCGCGTCACCCCGAGGTCGAGCCGCGGCGAGTGCGAGACCCGCGCTCGAGAAGTCGAGACCGGTGCAGGTCCATCCCCGTTCGGCGAGCCACAGCGCGGTGCGGCCGTCGCCGGTGGCGACGTCGATGGCGCTCCCCGACGGCAGCGGCGCGATGATCTCCCGCACGACGGCGGGTGGCTGCGTGGCCCACACTCCCCCGGCCGAGGCGCGGTATCGCTCGTCCCACTGCGCGGCATCCATTCCGACTCCTTCTGCTCGCCCCCACCCTAGGCGCAGCGTTCATGTGCGCTCGCGCGCCCTCCGCGATCTGCACGTCTTCAGCCAGACCCGCCCACCCCACGGCTGAGGGTGCGCGGATCACCGTGTCTGCGCCAGGCCCGCACCGACGACGAGGCCCCGCCGCCCACACGGGGCGACGGGGCGGAGAAAGGGGTCACTCCCCCGACAGGCCGCCGAGGAGGTGTCCGAACGAGCGACCCTCGCCGAGGTACGACGACGGGTCGAACGGGTCGGCGTCGCGCACGGGCTCGCGCGCAGCGATCGCATCGGCGAACTCGCGTGCGCCGCGGTCGACGCGGGAGCCGAGCGGGGCGACCTCGTCGGCGTTGGCACCCCAGTCACTGGATGCCGCGAAAACCCCGGTCGGCACCGGAGCGGCGTGCAGGTAGGTGAACAGCGGACGGATCGCGTAGTCGATCGCGAGGGAGTGCCGAGCGGTGCCGGCGTTCGCTCCGAGGAGCACGGGCGTACCGGTCAGCGCCTGCGGGTCGAGCACGTCGATGAACGACTTGAACAGACCGGAGTAGCTGGTGGAGAAGATCGGCGTGACGGCGATGATGCCGTCGGCCGAGACGACCGTGTTGATCATCTGCTCGAGCGCCGGCGGGGCGAAGCCCGTGAGCAGGTTGTCGGTGAGGTCGTGCGCGTAGTCGCGCAGCTCGAACACGTCACTGGTGGCGTCGATGCCGCGCTCGCGCAGTTCGGCGAGCGCGGCGTGCGCGAGGCGATCACCGAGCATGCGCGTCGACGAGGGCGTCGACAGTCCCGCGGTGACGACGGCGATCCGACGGGCGGCCATCTCAGGCACCCACCTTCGTCGCCGCGGCACCGAAGGCGCTACCCGCCCGGGGAGCGGCATCCTGGTACGGGCTGCCCGAGACCATGTTGTCGCCGCGGTTCGCCCCGGGCACGGCCTGGCGCGGGGCCGCACCGGCGTAGATCTTCTCGACCTGGTTCGCGTGCGTCGGCGCGTCGGGCACCTCGGCGGGGCGGTTCCTTTGCAGCTCCTTGCGCAGAACCGGCACGACCTCACCGCCGAGGATGTCGAGCTGCTCCAGCACGGTCTTGGTGGGCAGGCCCGCGTGGTCGATGAGGAACAGCTGGCGCTGGTAGTCGCCGAACGTCTCGCGCATCGCGGCGTAGCGGTCGATGATCTGCTGCGGCGAGCCGACGGTCAGCGGGGTCATCTCGCTGAAGTCCTCCAGGCTCGGGCCGTGGCCGTAGACGGGGGCGTTGTCGAAGTACGGGCGGAACTCGCGCACGGCATCCTGCGAGTTGGCGCGCATGAACACCTGCCCGCCGAGGCCGACGATCGCCTGCTGGGGCGTGCCGTGGCCGTAGTGGGCGAACCGCTCGCGGTACAGCGTGATGAGGCGCTGGTAGTGCTCCTTCGGCCAGAAGATGTTGTTCGCGAAGAAGCCGTTGCCGTAGTACGCGGCCTGCTCGGCGATCTCGGGCGTGCGGATCGAGCCGTGCCAGACGAACGGGGGCACGCCGTCCAGCGGACGCGGAGTCGAGGTGAAGCCCTGCAGCGGGGTACGGAACTTCCCCTCCCAGTCGACGACGTCCTCGCGCCACAGCTTGTGCAGCAGGTCGTAGTTCTCGATGGTCAGCGGCAGTCCCTGACGGATGTCCTTACCGAACCAGGGATAGACCGGACCGGTGTTGCCGCGACCGAGCATGAGGTCGGCGCGGCCGCCCGACACGTGCTGCAGCATCGCGAAGTCCTCGGCGATCTTCACCGGGTCGTTCGTGGTGATGAGGGTCGTGGACGTCGTGAGGATGAGGCGCTCGGTCTGGGCGGCGATGTACGCAAGCGTCGTGGTCGGCGACGACGACCAGAACGGCGGGTTGTGGTGCTCACCGAGGGCGAAGACGTCGAGACCCACCTCTTCGGTGTGCTTGGCGATCGTGAGCGTGTCCTTGATGCGCTGGGCTTCGCTCGGGGTCGTGCCGGTGGTGGGGTCCTGGGTGATGTCGCTCACCGTCATGACACCGAACTGCATGCCCGGCCAGTTGTTCGTCTCACCCATGATGCGCCTCCTGTTTTGTATGCATCTGAATATACATGGTGGAACGCAGGTCGCCGGACTTTATTCCGCCGTACCCCATCGGCATCCAGGATCCACCCCCGTGGACCGCGCGGCGCCGCGCCGATATCGTCGCCCGGGATGACGGATGCCACACCCCCCGAAGCCCCGACACGGGTGCCGTTCTGGGACAACGCGCGCTTCGCCGCCATCGTGCTGGTCGTGCTGGGCCACGCGATCCAACGCCTGACCTACGACTCGGATGCCGCGGAGGCGCTGTACCTGCTCGTCTACGCGTTCCACATGCCGTTGTTCGCGCTGGTGGCCGGCTACTTCTCCTCGTCGGCCGAGCCGACGCGGCGGCGCATGGCGCGGCTGTTCACCGACCTGATCGCCCCGTACCTGATCTTCGAGACGCTGTGGACGATCACGCAGTTCCTCGTGACCGGCAGGACCAATCTCGACCCCGCGCAACCGTCGTGGACCCTGTGGTTCCTGCTCGCCCTCGCACTCTTCCGGCTCGTCCTCCCGTACCTCGCACTGCTGCGCGGGCCCGTCGTTTGGGCCCTCGCGATCTCGATCGTCGCCGGCTACCTGCCCAGCATCGACTCGACGTTCTCGGTGTCGCGGTTCCTCGGGTTGCTGCCGTTCTTCACCCTCGGGTGGTGGCTGCGCGAGCACGACGCCGTCGCGCGCGCCGGACTGCTCGACGCCCGGCCCGCGTGGCTGCGCATCGCCGCCGCAGCGGTCCTCGCGACGGCCGGCGTGCTCGCGTTCGTCTTCGTGGACACCTGGCGCGAGGTGCGCCTCGGAACGTGGTTCTTCTTCGTCGACGCCTACGTCGACCTCGACGCCCCGCAGTGGTGGGCGGGAGGGGTGCGACTCGCGATCATCGCGCTCGCCCTCGTGCTGATGGCGGCCTTCCTCCTGCTGGTCCCCCGCCGCCAGACCCGCTGGACCCACCTCGGCCGGTACACGATGTACGTCTATCTGCTGCACACGTTCGTGCTCTACCCGTTCCGCCAGTCCGGAGTGCTGCGCGGCCTCGAGCCGATGTGGCTGTGGATCCCCGTCGTGGCGGCGAGCGTCGTCATCGCGGTGGCGCTGTCGAGTCGCCCGGTGCGTCGCCTCGCCCGCCCCCTCGTGGAGCCCCGGATGCCATGGCTGTTCCGCGAGCGCGCGCTCGGGGCCGGTCGCGCGGCCGCGGCGTCCGGGAGCGCACGGCAGGATTCTTGACCTCGGGCCGCACCCCCGCGGACCGGCCCGGCAAAGTCCCTGAGCCTGTCGAAGGGACCGGACCCCGTGACGGGCCAGGTCCCCGAGCTCGTCGAAGGAACCGGACCCCGCGGCGGGCCAGGTCCCTGAGCCCGTCGAAGGGACCGTACCCTGCGGCGGGCGCTCGCCTCACGCCCCGAGCAGCCCCGCCCCGATCGAGGTCCCGGCGGGCGCGGCGGGCGGCACCGCCCACAGGCCCGAGCCGACGTGGCGCAGGTATTCGCCCATGGCATCCGTCGCCAGAGCCTTCTGCACCGTGATGTAGCGGTCGGGGCTCTTCTGGAACGACAGGAAGAACAGCCCGGCGTTCAGCCGCCCGAGGTCGGTGGTGCCGTCGACGAAGTTGTATCCGCGGCGGAGCAGCCGGATACCGCCGTTCATATCGGGGTGCGCGAGGCGCACGTGACTGCGCGGGTCGATCGCGGGGGCGCCCCCCGCCCCGACCGCCGCGAAGTCGGGGGCAGCGAACTCGTCGCCGCCCGAGAGCGGCGCGCCGTTCGCCTTGTCTCGGCCCACGACCCGGTCCTGCTCGGCCAGGCGCGTGCGGTCCCACGTCTCGATGAGCATCGCGATGCGCCGCGCGACGAGGTACGACCCGCCCGCGAGCCACGCCGGTCCCTCGGATACCGACACCCAGACGTTCTCGTCGAGGGCGGCGGTGTCGTCGGCGAGGATGTTGGCCGTGCCGTCCTTGTAGCCGAAGAGGTTGCGAGGCGTGGCCTGCGACGCGGTGGTCTTGGACGTGCGCCCGAACCCGAGCTGCGACCATCGGATGGTCGCGCGGCCGAACGCGATGCGGCTGAGGTTGCGGATCGCGTGCACGGCGACCTGCGGGTCGTCGGCGCACGCCTGGATGCATAGGTCGCCGTCGGAGCGCAGCGGATCGAGGTCGTCGCCGAGGAATGCCGGGAGCCGCTCGAGCCCCGCGGGCTTCGGTCCCTCGAGACCGAAGCGCTGGTCGAACAGCGACGGCCCGAACCCGAACGTGATGGTCAGGTTGCTCGCGGGCAGACCGAGCGCCTCGCCCGTGTCGTCGGGCGGCGCCTCGGGCGACCCGCCGACCGCACCCGAGGCGCTGACGTCCAGGCCCCGCATCATGCGGGTCGCCGCGTACGTCCAGTCCGCGAGCAGCTCGGCGAGGTCGTCGCGGGTCGTGCGGGCCATCATGTCGTACGACGCGAAGTGCAGGTGGTCCTGCACGGGGGTCGTGATCCCGGGCTGGTGGATGCCGGCGGCCGGGGCCACGGCATCCGTCACCCGTCGAGCCTGTTCCTGGCCGTAGGCGGCGCCGCCGGTAACACCCGCGCCCGCGCCGACGACGAGGCTCGTCGCGCTCGCCCCGATGGCGAGGCCGATGAGCTCGCGCCGTGAAACGGCCGCCGCGCTCGCGTCGCCGGATGCGGCGGCATCCGTCTGCGGGCGCGAGGCCGGAGACGTGCGTTCGTCGTCGGTCACGCTCACTCCAGGATCGTCACCGTCAGCTGCGACAGCGGCTCGGCGAGGGCGTTGATGAGCTCGGTGAGCTGACGCTTGTCGGCCTCGGTGAGCTGCGAATAGGGAACGAAGCCGGCGTCGGCGGAGCCGTGCGCGGCGAGGGCCGCCTCCAGGTCGGCGTAGCCGCCGTCGATGCGGCCGACCAGAGCCGCGCCCTTGTCGCCCTTCGACTCCGCGAAGTCGCGCACGAGCGAGAAGGCCATCTTCGACCCCTCGACGTTGGCCGCGAAGTCGTACAGATCCGTCCCCGACCACCAGTCCTCTTCGCCGCTGATCTTGCCCGTGGCCACCTCGTCGAGCAGCGCGATCGCGCCGTTCGAGATGCCCGCGACGCCCTGCGCATCGAGCGCCTGGGTGAAGGCATCGGAGTGCACGTAGTCGTACAGCTCCTGGGTGTCGGCGATCAGCTTGTCGCCGTACGTGGCGCGCTCCGCCGGCGTCGACGGCACCCAGCCGCTCCACGCGGGCGTCTCGCCGTCGGCGTTCAGCGCGTCCTGCGCGGGAACCCAGAGGTCCTTCTCGATGCGGTGGAAGCCCGTCCAGTCCAGCCCCTCGGCCACGGCGTCGACCTCGCGGTAGTCGATGCGGGGGTCGAGGTCGCCGAGCGCCTCGGCGATGGGCTCGATGCGCTCGTAGTACGCGCGGACGCGCGGGAACTGCTCGCGGGCCGCGGCGTCGGCGCCGCCCGCGTAGGCCGCGGCGAACGTCTGCCCGGCGGGGATGAGCTGGCCGACCTGGTCCTTCACGAAGGCCGCATACAGGTCGACGGCTTGCTGCTTCTGCTCGGCATCCGGTCCCTCGACGGCCACGGCGTCGCCGGTCACCGTGAAGGCGGCCTTTCCGACGCCGTCGCCGACCATCCCCGGCTTGCACAGGGTGTAGTAGTCGCCCGGCTGCGCGACGACGGTGAGGTTGCGCGAAGCGCCCGGGGCGATGTTCTCGACCTCGCCGACGATACGCAGACCGTCGGATGCCAGGAGGTAGAACTCCGTGACCTGCTCGCTCCTGTTGTCGACGGTGAAGGCGACGGTGCCGCTGGGGGCGCTGCCCGCCGAAACGGCGCAGTCGTCGCCGGTCGAGGTCACCGTGAGGGCGCCGGAGGCCGCGGCGCCGGTCTTGGCGACGCAGCCCGAGAGGACGAGGACGGCCGCGCCGGCTACGGCGGTGGCCGCGAGGAGGCGTGTGGACTTCATGGTGCTGTCTCCGTTCGAGGAAGGGATGCCGCGGTGTCGGATGCGCGCGGGAGATGAGAGGTCTCAGGGCGTGGTGGGGGCGCCGGCCGCGACGGCGGGCCGCGGTCCCGTCTGCGGCGCGGTCCCCGTCGATGCGAGGGGGCGCGGACGACGGCCCGCGCGCACGCCCCGCACGAACAGCGGGACCACCACGGCGACGTAGACGACCCAGGCGATGACCTGCAGCCACGTCATCTGCGGCATGAAGCCCACGGTCGCCTGCAGCAGCACGGCGAGGGCGCTGTCAGGGGCGATGGCGGTCGACACGTCGAACGCCCACCCGAACGGGAAGCCCGCCCAGCCGGTGGCGACCAGGCCGGTGACGGGGTCGATGGGCGCGCCCGCGCCGAACGGGCCGGGCAGGGCGCCGGCTTCCTGCAGGTCGTGGAACGCGTAGGCGAGGACGCCCGCGGCGACGACGACGAGGAAACCGCCCGTCCAGGTGAAGAAACGGCCGAGGTTCAGGCGCAGCATGCCGCGGGCGATGAACCACCCCAGCACGACGGCGGTGGCGAGCCCCAGGAGGGCGCCGAGCAGAGCGACGGGTGACTCGCCGAACGACTGCACCATCGACCACAGCAGCAGCGTCGTCTCCACACCCTCGCGCGCCACCGACACGAAGCCGATCGCGACGAGCGCCCACACGCCGCCGCGGAGCGCCTTGTCGATGCCCCCTTCGAGGCCCGCCTTCAGGGTGCGTCCGGCCTTCTGCATCCAGAAGATCATCCAGGTGACCATCGCGACGGCGAGCAGCGAGAGTCCCCCGCCGAGCAGTTCCTGCGCCTCGAACGTCAGCATGTAGGCGCCGAACGTGAAGATCGCTCCGACGCCGAGTGCGAGGGCCACCGCGAGTCCCACGCCGGTCCACAGCTTCGGCAGGGCGTCGCGACGGTCGAGGCGTGTGAGGTAGGCGACGAGGATGCCGACGACGAGCGCGGCCTCGAGGCCTTCACGGAGGCCGATGAGGAAGGTGGCGAAGAAGCTGGCAAGCACGGGCGGGAGTTCCGACTTTCACGAGGTGGAAGGACCGCGACGCTGCGGATCAGGTAAGGACAGCCTCACCTGACTGTGACAGATTACGCACATTCGCCGTTTCGCGCACCCTGATGTCCTCGGGATGCGGACGACGCGGCTGTCCGCGGTAACGCTCGGCAACATTCGGGCGCCGCCGGGCGCCCCGACCTAGCCTCGATCCATGTCCGAGTTGAACCTCCCGATCCTCGACCTCTCGCTCCTCGACCAGGGGCCCGAGGCCGCGTCCCGCTTCCGCGACGAGCTGCGCGCCGCCACCCATGACGTCGGCTTCTTCTACCTCACCGGCACGGGCGTCACGCCCGAGCTCGAGGAGCGCCTGCTGCAGGCCGCCCACGACTTCTTCGCCCTCCCCGAGGCCGAGAAGCTCGCGATCGAGAACGTCACCAGCCCCCACTTCCGCGGCTACACCCGCGTCGGAGGCGAGCGCACGCAGGGTCGCGTGGACTGGCGCGAGCAGATCGACATCGGCCCCGAGCGCGACGCGATCGTCGAGACGGACGGCCCCGGCTACAACCGCCTCGTCGGACCGAACCTGTGGCCGGCGGCCCAGCCCGAGCTGCGCGATGTCGTCACGGAATGGCACGACCACCTCACCGGCATCGCCCGCAAGCTGCTGCGCGCGTGGGCCCTCGCCCTCGGCGCCGAGGAGCAGTACTTCGACAGCCACTTCGGCGACCCGCAAACCCTCATCAAGATCGTCCGCTACCCCGGCAAGGACGACCCCACGCCCCAGCAAGGCGTCGGCGCCCACAAGGACTCCGGGGTGCTCACGCTGCTCTGGGTCGAGCCCGGCAAGGGCGGGCTGCAGGTCGAGCGCGACGGCGAGTGGGTCGACGCTCCCCCGGTGCCGGGCGCATTCGTCGTGAACATCGGCGAGTTGCTCGAGTACGCCACGCAGGGCTACCTCACCGCGACCAACCACCGGGTGATCTCGCCGACGTTCCCCGACGAGCGCATCTCGGTCCCGTTCTTCTTCAACCCGGCGCTCGACGCGCGACTGCCGATCATCGAGCTTCCCGCGGAGCTCGCCGCCGAGGCGCGCGGCGTTTCGCAGGACCCGACCAACCCGATCCACGCCACGTACGGCGAGAACGCGCTGAAGTCGCGCCTGCGGGCGCACCCCGACGTCGCGGAGCGGTGGCATCCCGACCTGGTCGCCGCGCGCACGGCATCCTGAGCCCCGGGGAATCTTCCCGATAAACGCCGATCCTGCCGAGACACGCCTCGACGCCGCATGTCTCGGCAGCATCGGCGTTTATCGCGTGAAGGCACGGGGAAGCGGGTGCGGCGCGCGCCCGGGAACGCCGAAGGCCGCCCCACACCGTGGGGCGGCCTTCCAAGAATGTTTTGCGCGATAGAACGCTGGTGCGATTAGCGACGCAGACCGAGACGCTCGATGAGCGAGCGGTAACGGTTGATGTCGACGTCCTGCAGGTAACCCAGCAGGCGGCGGCGCTGACCGACGAGCAGGAAGAGTCCACGGCGCGAGTGGTGGTCGTGCTTGTGGATCTTGAGGTGCTCGGTGAGGTCCTTGATGCGCTGCGTCATCATCGCGACCTGCACCTCGGGGGATCCGGTGTCACCGGGGTGCGTCGCGTACTCTTCGATGATCGCCTTCTTGACGTCTGCTTCGAGTGCCATAGATGGGATCCCCTTCCTTCTCATTGCGCGGCGCCCGTCACACGATGTGCGAGCTCTCTTTATCCGCGGCCGATCGAACGGCAACCGCATGAGTCTACCAGCATCCGGATGCCACCGACGAACCGCTGCGCCCCGGCGCCGCCACGCGGCCCGGGGTCACCTCCGCGCGAGGGCGTCGGACGCCTGGCGTAGCCTCGATCCGTGCAGCTCACCGTCCGCGTCAAGCCCGGCAGCCGCCGCGGCCCGCTCGTCGAAGACACCGCCGACGGCCTCGTCGTCCACGTGCGCGAGCGCGCCGTCGACGGAGCCGCCAATGACGGTGTGGTCAAGGCCCTCGCCGCGCACTTCGGCGTCGCCCCGCGCGACGTCGACATCCTGCGCGGCCACACGGCTCGAGTGAAGCGCGTGGACGTAGACGCATGAGCACCCATCAGAGCGCCCTCATCGACCTGCGCCCGTTCACCGCCTCGCCCGCGTTCGCCCGCCTGTGGGTGGGATCGACGCTCGCGGGTCTCGGCGGCCAGCTCACGGTCGTCGCGGTCATGCTGCACGTGTTCGAGCTGACGCAGAGCACCTTCGCCGTGTCGATGATCGCAGTCGCAGGCCTCCTGCCGATGGTGGCCGCGGGGCTGTACGGCGGCATGCTCGCGGACGCCTTCGACCGCCGCACGGTCGCGCTCCTCGCCGCGGTGGTCACCTTCGCCTCCACCGCCCTGCTGGCGGCTCTCGCGTGGACGGGACTCGAGACGGTCGGGTGGCTCTTCGTCCTCAGCGTCGTCAATTCCGCGGCGAACTCCATCGTGATGGCGACCAAGTCCGCCATCACCCCGCGCCTCCTGCCGCGCGATCTCCTCCCGGCCGCGGCGGCCCTGCAGGGGGTCACCGTCGGCATCATGGTCATGGCCGGACCCGCCCTCGCGGGCGTTCTCGTCGCCTTCGCCGGATACGCCTGGACGTATTCGCTCGACGTGCTGCTGATGACCTCGCTGTTCCTGGGCCTGTGGTCGCTGCCGAAGCTGCGCCCCGAGGGCGAGATCGTGCGTCCGGGGCTCGCGTCGCTCCGCGACGGCGCGCGGTTCCTGCGCCGCGCCCCGAACATCCGCCTGCAGTACATCCTCGACATCGTCGCGATGACCTTCGGCCAGCCGGTGGCCCTCTTCCCCGCGATCGGCGCGGTGCTGCTGGGCGGCGGAGCGATCACGACCGGCGTGCTCACCGCCGCGGTGGCCGCGGGGGCGTTCCTGTCGAGCCTGTTCTCCGGGCCGATCGGCCGCGTGCGACGCCAGGGACTCGGCATCGAGCGCGCGATCCAGGTCTACGGCCTCGCCATCGCCCTCTTCGGTCTCGTGCTGCTGGCCGCGGCCCTCGGCTGGGGCCGCCCCGCCGACACGGGAGAAGACCGCGGCGCCGTGATCCTCATCGTTCTGGCCGCCCTGGTCCTCGCGGTCTCGGGCGCGGCCGACAACGTCAGTGCGATCTACCGCTCGACGATGATGCAGGCGGCGGTCCCGGATGCCATGCGCGGGCGCCTCCAGGGCATCTTCATCGTCGTGGTGGCCGGCGGTCCCCGCGTGGGGGCGCTCTACGCCGGCACCCTCGCGACCGTCGCCGCGCTGTGGGTTCCTCCGCTGCTGGGCGGGATCGTCATCCTCGGCCTCGTCGGCACCCTCGTGCGCTTCGCACCGCGCTTCCGCGAATACGACGCGCTGAACCCGCAGCCCTGATCCCGGGAAGACCCCGCCGACTGCCGATCGTCGGCGGATTCCGGACGTCGCATCCCGGCGACCCGGTCGATGTCGGAGCTTCGCCCTATCGTCGGGAACGTGGCATCCGGTCCCTCCCCCTCCCCCGTCTCGATCGCCGTCCAGTTCGTGCTCACGGGCATCGTGTGGGGGTCGAGCTTCCTCTTCATCGCCGTCGCGCTCACCGGCATGACGCCGGCGCAGGTCGCGGGCGGCCGCCTGCTGTTCGGGGCGCTCGCGCTGGGCGCGATCGTCGCCATCCGACGCGAGCGCCTTCCCCGCAGCCGACGCGTGTGGGGCCACCTGTGCGTGCTGGCCTTCAGCTTCTGCGTCGTGCCGTTCCTGTTGTTCGCATGGGCCGAGCAGCACGTGCCGTCGGGGCTGGCCAGCATCTTCAACGCCACCACTCCGATCATGACGGCGGTCATGGCGTGGGCGGTGTTCCGCGTCGAGCGACTCGGGCGGGGCCAGCTGGTCGGCATCGCCGTGGGGATCGTCGGCGTGGTCGTGATCATCGCTCCCGGCGCCGTGTCCGACGTCGGCGACAGCACCGTCGCCCAACTCGCCCTGCTCGGTGCGACCGCCTGCTACGGCTTCAGCCTCGCCTACATGCGCCGCTTCCTCGCCGACGCCGGCCTGTCGGGCATCGCGTTCGCCTTCGGCTACATCGGTCCCGCCGCGGCGTTCATGATCCTGGCCTCGCCGCTGATCCTCGCCGAGCCGATGCACCTCGACCTGCCCGTGGTGGCAAGCATCGTCGCGCTGGGAGTGCTCGGAACAGGCATCGCCTACGTGTGGAACCAGAACACCCTGCGCGCCTGGGGCCCGACCCGCGCCTCGACCGTCACCTACATCACCCCGGTCGTCGGGGTGGGCCTCGGCATCCTGGTCCTCGGCGAACGCATCTCCTGGAACGAGCCGGTGGGCGCCGCCGTCGTCTTCCTCGGCATCCTGCTCGTGCAGCAACGCCTGCGGCTCCCGCGTCGCGCGCGCGCGTAGACGGGACGACGAAGACCCCGGATGCCGGCATCCGGGGTCTTCATAAGGATCGCAGCCGCCGCGCGAGGGGCGGCGGGATCAGGTCCTCAGCGAGAGCTGAAGCATGATCCGGCTCGCAGCGGGAGCTGCGGCGGGATCACGCCTGGAGCGAGAGCTGCAGGTCGAGCTCGATGGTGACGTCCTTGCCGACGAGCACGCCGCCGGTCTCGAGCGCGGCGTTCCAGGTGAGGCCGAAGTCCTCGCGGTTGACGACCGTCTTGGCGGTGGCGCCGGCCTTGTAGTTGCCCCACGGGTCGGTGCCGAAGCCGCCGAAGTCGAGCGCGAAGGTGGCGGGCTTGGTGATGCCGCGGATGGTCAAGTTGCCGTCGACGAGGAAGTCACCGTCTTCGAGGCGGACGCCGGTGGAGCGGAAGTCCATCGTGGGGTAGGTCTCGACGTCGAAGAACTCGGCCGAGCGCAGGTGCTGGTCGCGGCCCTCGTCCTTGGTGTCGACCGAGGTGACGTCGACGGAAGCCTCGACGGTGGCCTCGAGCGGGTTCTCAGGGGCGACGATGGTGGCGCTCTTCATGCCGAAGGTGCCGCGCACCTTGGAGATCATCATGTGGCGAACCGAGAAGGTCACCTCGCTGTGCGAGGGGTCGAGGACCCAGGTGCCCGCCTTGTAGCCGGGGATGTCGAGAGTAGTTGCGTCGGTCATGTCACTCCTAGAGGTCTGGGGAGCCGTGTCGGCGTCCTGCGGGAGTCCAACTCCCATTCACACGAATGTATTCCACGATCGTGGAAAACGACGAACCCGAGGGTGCCGCAGCCCCCTCGGGTTCGTGAACGTTCGATGAAGAACGGCTGGTCAGCCGACCTTGAGCAGGTCGATGATGAAGATGAGCGTCTTGCCGCCCAGGAAGTGTCCGCCCGCGGGACCGTACGCCAGGTGCGGGGGGATCACGAGCTCGCGACGGCCGCCGACCTTCATGCCCGGGATGCCGTCCTGCCAGCCCTGGATGAGGCCGCGGAGGGGAAACTGGATGCTCTCGCCCCGGCCCCACGACGAGTCGAACTCCTCGCCCGACTCGTACTCGACACCGGCGTAATGCACGGTGACCGTGTCGCCGGGCTTGGCCTCGTCGCCGTCGCCGACGATGATGTCGCGGATGACGAGGTCGGAGGGGGCGGGGCCGCTGGGAGCGTCGAACTCCGGCTTGGTGCGATCAGTCATGCATCCATCCAAGCACGCCCGCGCGTCGGAGACAGCCCCTGGACACCGCCCCGGAAAAGACTCAGCGCCCGGTGCCGCGGCGATGCCTGCGAGTCTTCCGGGCGCTGAGTTGGCCTACGTCGATGGTGCTCCCACCCCACGGCGGTGTCAAGACCCCGGGCCCGGCGACCTGCGGCGCCGCGACCGCGCGCGTCACCGAGACCGCACCGCATGACGACGAGGCGCCTGCGGTCTCGGCATCAGCGTGCGGTCTCGGCGACGAGTGGATGGGGGGAGCGGCACGCGCCGTGCGTCAGCGTGACAGCAGTGCCGCGCGCGCGGCGGTCGTGCGCTCGAGCAGGTAGCGCTCGGTGGCGGGGGCCTGAGGATCGCGCCCGGACAGGGTGCGCTGGCGCGCGGCGGCGAGGGCGGTGGCATCCACGATGAACGCCTTCATGACGGGCGACCGGTCCCCCGGCAGCGTTCGCGCCCAGGCGACGGCGGAGCGGCGCCCCGGGCCCGTGGCGAGCATGTCGACCTCCTGCGGGGTGAACCACCCGGCCGCCGCGTACTCGCCGAGGCGGGCCCGCGTGAGGCGGGACTCCTCGCGGCGCAGGGCCAGGATGCCGAGGATGAACAGCACGAACAGCGGAACCTGCAGCGCCGCGTAGACCTCGAAGAAGTTCGCGAACGTGGCCGACCCGTTCCACAGGCCGTGCAGCACGATCGCCCCGATGAGTCCCGGGATGCCGTAGGCCAGCGCCGCGCCCGTGCGCAGGCCGCGGCGCGCGGCGAGACCGAAGGCGAAGCCCGTGAGGCTGGTGAACATGACGTGAGCGAAGGGCGAGAGCACGGCACGCAGGAAGAACGTGCTCGCGACCTGCGCCGGGCCGCCCTCGAGGTAGCTGATCGCGAAGTACTGCACGTTCTCGGTGAGGGCGAAGCCCGCCCCGATGAGGGCGCCGTAGACGATGCCGTCGACGGGGCCGTCGAAGGCACGACGGGCGAACGAGAAGATGAGCAGCACCCCGAGCCCCTTCGCGACCTCTTCGACGATGGGCGCCTGCACGACGGCGCTGAACGCCTCGGGGAGACGACCGAGCGCGAGGGTGAGCAGCAAGTCGACACCCAGCGCGATGACGACCGCGGCGATCGCGCCCCACGCCACGGCGAACACGAGCAGTCGACGCGGCTCGGGCTCCCACCTGTCGATGTAGCGCACCGCGAACCACACGATCACGAACGGGATCGCGGCGAGCACCAGCCCGAGGAAGGTCGCCGCCGTCCCCAGGAACCCGGTGAAGTACCGCACGAGCAGCGCCAGCAGCGGAACGAGCAGCACGGCCACCACCCACAGCGCCACCCCGCCTCGGCGCGACCGCGGCGGGGCGGCCGATGTCGTCACCTGCGGAGCCGTGACGATGCGGGTCGGTTCGACCGAACCGGGCCGGGACAGCGGCGAGGGGGAGCTCATGCGCTCAGCCTAGAGCGGCCCTCCGACACGGCATCCGGGGGTTGCGGCCTCCGGCGCGGGGCGCGGGCCGGTAGCGTGGAGGCATGCGTTTCGCCCACGTCCGGTCTCAGGAAGGGGCGGAAGCCCCCCGTCTCGTCAGCGTCCACGGTGAGGAGTTCTCCTTCGTCGACGCGCTCTTCGAGGGCGCCCCCGCAACGCTCGAGCAGCTCATCGCCGGCGGCGAGACCCTGCTCGACCGTGTCCGCGACGAGGCCGCGACCGCACCGCGGCAGCCCCTCGGCGGCATCCGCTTCGCCTCGGCGGTGCTCGCTCCCCCGTCGATCCTCGCGGTGGGACTGAACTACGCGGCGCACTCGGGCGAGCTGGGACTGAAGACCGACGCGGGGCCGACCGTGTTCGTGCTGTGGCCCAACTCCCTCGCCGCGCACGAGGCGACGACCTCGTGGCCGCGTGCGCTGAGCGAGGCCGTCGACTACGAGGCCGAGCTCGGGGTCATCATCGGCCGCCCCGGCCGTGACATCCCCGAAGACGAGGCGCTCGACCACGTGTGGGGCTACACCGTCGTCAACGACATCACGGCGCGCAACATCCAGTTCTCCGAGGCGCAGTGGTCGCGGTGCAAGTCGTTCGACGGCTTCACCCCCACCGGCCCCTTCGTCGTCACGGCCGACGAGATCCCCGACCCGCAGGACTTGCACATCTGGACCGTCGTCGACGGACACACCGTGCAGGATGCCAGCACCGGCCAGATGGTGCGGTCGGTGAAGACGCTCATCAACAAGCTGTCCGAGTCGGTGACCCTGCTGCCGGGCACTCTCATCTCCACCGGCAGCCCGGGCGGCGCCGGCTACTCCCGCGACCCGCAGATCTTCCTCCGCGACCGCTCGACCGTGACCGTCGGCATCGACGGCATCGGCGAGCTGACCACGCACTGCCGCATCCTCGACTGACGCGGCATCCATGACGAAGGGCCGGGACGACGCGTCCCGGCCCTTCGTGGTCCTCGCGGAGAAACGTCGCGTCAGTCCTCCACAACGCTGTCGGCGGCGCGGACGATCGGGATCGCCGCGGTCACGGCCTGCAGGCCCGACAGGCGCGCCGGCGAGATCTGCTTCGTGACCTCCTCGCGGGTCATCAGACCAGCCTCCACCACGAGGTCGGCGACGTTGCGGTGCGTCAGCAGCGCCGTCTTGGCGAGAGCTGCGGCCGCGGCGTAGCCGATGAAGGGCGTCAGCGCCGTCACGACACCGACCGACGACCCCACCATCGCACCCAGTCGCTCGCGGTTGGCCGTGATGCCGTCGACGCAGTTCACGCGCAGCGTCCACATCGCCTGGCGCATCCAGGTGATCGACTGGTAGATCGAGTGGGCGATCACCGGTTCGAAGGCGTTCAGCTGCAACTGCCCTCCCTCGACCGCCATGGTGACCGTCATGTCGGCGCCCACGACCGAGAACGCGACCTGGTTCACGACTTCCGGGATGACGGGGTTCACCTTGCCGGGCATGATGCTCGAGCCCGCCTGGCGGGGCGGGAGGTTGATCTCGCCGAGGCCCGCCTGCGGGCCCGACGAGAGCAGGCGCAGGTCGTTGCAGATCTTCGACAGCTTCACCGCGTTGCGCTTGAGCGACGAGGAGAACGACATGAAGGCGCCCGTGTCGCTCGTGGACTCGACGAGATCGGTCGCTGTCTCGAGGTCGAGCCCGGTGATCTCGCGGAGGTGCCGGAGCACGGCCCCGGCGTAGCCCGCGTGCGCGGTGATGCCCGTGCCGATCGCGGTCGCGCCCATGTTGATCTCGAACAGCAGGTACGCGTTCTCGGTGAGGCGGTTGTAGTCCTCGCCGAGCGTCGTGGCGAAGCCGTGGAACTCCTGCCCGAGCGTCATGGGCACGGCATCCTGGAGCTGGGTGCGGCCGACCTTGAGTACGTCGTGGAACTCCTCCGACTTGCTGAGGAACGACTGGCGCAGCAGCGCGAGCTCCTCGAGCAGGCTCTGGAGCGTGAGCGACAGACCGATCTTGATCGCCGTCGGGTACACGTCGTTCGTCGACTGGCTGCGGTTGGTGTCGTCGATGGGTGAGAGGAAGGCGTAGTCGCCCTTCTCACGGCCCGCCATCTCGAGGGCGATGTTGGTGATGACCTCGTTGGCGTTCATGTTCGTCGACGTGCCCGCGCCGCCCTGGATGACGCCGACGGTGAACTCGTCGTGGAACTCGCCGTCGATCACGCGCTGCGCTGCGCGGTCGATCAGATCGGCCTTCGCCGCGTCGAGCACGCCGATCTCACGGTTGGCCCGGGCCGAGGCCTGCTTGACCATCGCGAGGGCACGGACGAGGTCGGGGTAGACCGAGATGGGCCGCTTGGCGATCGGGAAGTTCTCGAGGGCCCGCGCCGTGTGGATCCCCCAATACGCGTCGGCGGGGATCTCCAGCGATCCGAGGGAGTCGGTCTCGATACGGGTGCGCATCATTGCGTCCAAAGCCATGTGGGGGGTCCTCGTGGGTTCACGGCGAGCAGGGATGCCACGAGCCTAACCACGGCGAGCGAGACGGTCGCTGGACACGGCGGCCGGTCGTCGGATCGGCACCGTCCGCCGCGTCTATTGCCCGACGGGGCGCTTCCGCGAGAACGCCTCGAGCCGCTCGTCCGGGCTGAGCGCGGCCATGCGCGCCGTCCACTCGGGCGTGAAGTACCCCGTCGCCCCCGCGTCGACCACCGGCACGACGGCGTGGGTGATCGTGTCGTCCCACACGTGCACGAGGTGGAACGAGCGCCCGGCATCCATTCCGTTGACCGCGTCGGCGGGACGCGCGAGGTCCATCGTGTAGCACGAGGCCGCGGCGACGCTCACGGGTACGCCCGCGAAGGTGCCGGAGGTGGAGTAATGCAGATGGCCGGCGAGGATCGCGCGCACGTCGCTGCCCGCGATCGCGTCGGCCAGGCCGGGCTGGTCGCGCAGCTCGAGGATGTCGAAGAAGGGGATATGGGTGGGCAGCGGCGGGTGGTGGAGGGCGATGATCGTGCCCAGCGGCGCGGGGGTCGCCAGCTCTGCGCGCAGCCACGCGAGCTGCGCGGGATCGAGGTCGCCGTGATGCCAGCCGGGCACGGTGGAATCCAGGGCGATCAGGCGCAGGCCGCCGAGGTCGTGGACGCTCGTCACCGGCTCCTCGGTGGCCTCGGCGTCGAGCAGCGCGGCGCGCATCGCGGGACGCTCGTCGTGATTGCCGGCCACCCACACCACCGGCGCCCCCAGCCGCTCCGCCCACGGCTCGACCGCCGCGCGCAGGGCGCGATAGGCCTCGGGCTCGCCGAGGTCGGTGAGGTCGCCGGTGAAGACGACGGCATCCGGACGCACGCCCGTGGCTTCGGCCGCGTCGAGGGTGCGGCGCAGGTGCGCAGCCGTGTCGTAGCGGTCGCCGAGCAGACGGTCGCCCCCGAGCAGATGGGTGTCGCTGAGGTGGAGGATCACGCGCGCGGCGGGCGCGTGCTGACCGAACTGCACGGATGCCATGTCCTCAGCCTACGAGGGAGCTCCGACACCGACGCGCGACAGCGGCCGTCCGCGGCCCCGAGCCCGACGGCATCCCGCCGGAGAGCCGAGAGCGGGGCGTCCCGCCGACGGCATCCGGAATCGAACCTGCGAGAGGCTCCGCGGCTCAGTGGTTGAAGAGGATCAGCAGCAGCGCGCCGAGCACCGCCGCCGCGCACACGGCGAAGCACGCGTAGGCGCCCACGAGCGAGAGGCGCTTCTGCCCGTCGCTGAGGGGGTTCTTCTTCGCGGCCTTGGCCACCGCCTTCTCGGCCCGGCGACGCTGCTTGTCGGTGAGCACGGTGATGGCGTCGGTGAACTCCGCGGGCGCGACCAGCGGCGGGCGACCGCCGCGCACGAGCAGACGCAACCCGAGGGCGTAGGAGGTCACGACGACCGTGGCGCCCACGAGGGCGGCGACGAAGACCTGCAGGAAGGCTTCCCAGTTGATCAGCATCAGGCGTCCTTCCCGGCCTTCTCGCGCTCGAGGCGGCGCTGGCGGCGGGTGGGTCCGGGCTTGCGCGGAACCTTCACCGCGGCGCCGGAGTCGGCGACCTCGCTCATCGCGTTCGCCGAGGTGACCTCGTCGCGCCGTGAGCGCAGGAACAGACCGAGCACGATGGCCACGGCGATCACCGCGTCGACGGCGACACCCCATCCGCCCAGCCACACGACGATGAGGGCGGCCGCGGCGCCCACTGCTCCGGCGGCGGGGAGCGTCAGCACCCAGCCGATCATGATGCGGCCGACGGTGTTCCAGCGCACGGTCGATCCGCGGCGTCCGAGGCCCGATCCGATGACCGAACCGGATGCCACCTGCGTCGTCGAGAGGGCGAAACCGAGGGCGCTGGAGGCCAGGATCGTCGCCGCCGTCGAGGTCTCGGCCGAGAAGCCCTGGGCGGGCTTGACGTCGGTGAGGCCCTTGCCAAGGGTGCGGATGATGCGCCACCCGCCCATGTAGGTGCCCAGGGCGATGGTGATCGCGCAGGCGAAGACGACCCACAGCTGCGGGTCGGGGTTCGCGGTCGATTGCCACCCGACGGTGATGAGGGCGAGGGTGATGACGCCCATCGTCTTCTGCGCGTCGTTGGTGCCGTGGGCGAGTGCCACGAGCGACGAGGTGAAGATCTGTCCCCAACGGAAGCCGTCGCGGCCGTCGGCCTTGAGGTCGTAGCGCCGGGTGACGCCGTAGGCGATCTTGGTCACGGCGAAGGCGATGATGCCCGCCGTGAGCGGGGCGATCAGAGCCGGGAGGATGACCTTGCTCAACACGACGCCCGTGTCGATGGCCGAGGCGCCGACGCCCACGAGGGTCGCGCCGATCAGGCCGCCGAAGAGCGCGTGCGAGGAGCTGGAGGGGAGCCCCAGCAGCCACGTGAGCATGTTCCACGTGATCGCCCCGATGAGGCCCGCGAAGATGATCGGCGGGAAGATGTCGGGACTCAACTGGTCTTCCCGGATCATGCCGCCCGAGATCGTCTTGGCGACCTCCGTCGACAGGAACGCGCCGACCAGGTTGAGGCTGGCGGCGAGGAGGACGGCCACCTTCGGCTTCAGTGCACCGGTGGCGATGGGGGTGGCCATCGCGTTCGCGGTGTCGTGGAATCCGTTGGTGAAATCGAAGAACAGTGCCAGCGCGATGACCAGCACGATGATGAGGGCTGCGCTCTCCACCGTTCGCTTTCCGTGAGAAGGAGGAAGGGATGCCGACGGGATCGGCGTGACGAACGAAGAGTTCACCTGGCGTTGATCTTTCGTTCACCGAAAGACGCGACGACATCCTTTCATCCGGACCTGTGAGGGTCAAACGCGCGGCCCGACGGGCGCGCGCCTCTCCCCCGATTCCTCCGGCCGGATGCCGCGGCGGCGCACTACCGTGGAACGGTGACCGACCTCGACCCGCAGCCCACCCCGCCCCTCGCCGACCGCCGTCCCGTCGCCCGCACCCATCATGGCGACACCTTCTACGACCCGTACGAATGGCTGCGGGCGAAGGACGACGCCGAGGTCGTCGCCCACCTCGAGGCCGAGAACGCCTACACCGCCGCCCGGACCGCGCACCTCTCGGGGCTGCGCGACACGATCTTCGGCGAGATCAAGGGCCGCACGCTCGAGACCGACCTCTCCGTTCCCGCCCGCCGCGGCGACTGGTGGTACTACGGGCGCACCGTCGCCGGCGCGCAGTACGGCATCCAGTGCCGCGCGCCGCTGGACTCCCCCGATGACTGGACGCCGCCGACCCTCTCACCCGACCGCGCGGTCCCGGGCGAGCAGGTGCTCTTCGACGGCAACGTCGAGGCCGAGGGCACCGACTTCTTCTCGCTCGGCAGCTTCGAGATCTCCAACGACGGCACGCGCATGCTCTACGCGATCGACGTCGCCGGCGACGAGCGCTACACCGTGCGCGTCCGCGACCTGACGACCGGCGAGACCCTCCCCGACGAGATCCCCGGCACCTTCTCGGGTGCGACCTTCTCCCCCGACGGCCGCTTCATCGTGTACACCACCGTCGACGACGCGTGGCGCCCCGACACCGTGTGGCTGCACGAGATCGGGACCGACGTGGATGCCGACGTGAAGCTGTTTCACGAACCCGACGACCGCTACTGGGTCGGTGCGGACTTCACCCGCAGCGACACTTACCTCGTGATCGGCGTGGGCTCCTCGATCACGTCGGAGGAACGCCTGATCGACGCCGACGACCTGCGCGGCGAGGCCCGTGTCGTGTGGCCGCGCCAGGAGGGCGTGGAGTACTCGGTCGATCACGCCGTCGTCGACGGCGAGGACGTGCTCTACATCCTCCACAACGACGGCGCCCTCGATTTCGAGCTGGTCCGGGTCTCGGCATCCGCCCCTCAGGGGCCGCGCGAGACCGTGATCCCCCATCGCACCGGGCAGCGCCTGCTGGGCGTCGACACGTTCCGCGACTGGGGTGTCGTGGCCTACCGCCGAGACGGCCTGGCGCGCCTGGGCATGCTGTCGTACGTCGACGGGGCCGTCACCGAGATCGCGTTCGACGAGCCGCTGTACAGCGTCGGCACGGGCGGCAACCCCGAGTGGGCGCCGCCGGTGCTGCGCCTCGGGTACGGCTCGTTCGTCACGCCGGGCACGGTGTTCGACTACGTCATCGCGACCGGTGAGCTCCTGCTGCGCAAGCGCCAGCCCGTGCTCGGCGGATTCGACCCGGCGGACTACGGCCAGGCGCGCGTCTGGGCTCCGGCCGACGACGGCACGCAGGTGCCGGTGTCGCTCGTGTGGAAGCGGTCGTTCGGCGAGCCCGGCGACGCGCCGCGCCCCGTGCACCTGTACGGCTACGGCTCCTACGAGCACTCGATCGAGCCCGGCTTCTCGGTGCCCCGCCTGTCGCTCCTCGACCGCGGCGTCGTCTTCGCCGTGGCGCACGTGCGCGGCGGCGGCGAGATGGGCCGCCAGTGGTACGAGGACGGCAAGCTGCAGGCCAAGCGCAACACCTTCACCGACTTCGTCGCGGCGGCGCGTCACCTCGTGGCCGAGGGGTACACGACGCCCGACCGCATCGTCGCCGAGGGCGGCAGCGCCGGCGGGCTGCTGATGGGCGCGGTGGCGAACCTCGCGCCCGAGCTGTTCGCCGGCATCCTGGCCGACGTGCCGTTCGTGGATGCGCTGACCACGATCCTCGACCCGTCGCTGCCGCTCACGGTGATCGAGTGGGACGAATGGGGCGACCCGCTGCATGACGCCGAGGTGTACGCCTACATGAAGTCGTACTCGCCGTACGAGAACGTGCGCGAGGGCGTCGCGTACCCCCGCATCCTGGCCGTGACCTCGCTCAACGACACGCGCGTGCTGTACGTCGAGCCGGCCAAGTGGGTGCAGCGCCTGCGCGAGGTCGGCGCCGACGCGATGCTGAAGTGCGAGATGGTGGCCGGCCACGGCGGCGTCAGCGGCCGCTACAACGCCTGGCGCGAGCGCGCGTTCGAGCTGGCGTGGCTGCTCGACGTGCTGGGGCTGGCGGAGTAGGGGCGGGCCGCCGCCGCCGAACGCCCCGTCGCCTGCTGCGGCGGGGCGTCGCTCTGCGCGGGGCGCTCGCAAGCCTCTTCACGGCGTGGGCGTCCTGGGGTTTGGGGCAGGATCCGCTTCTCGGGGCGCGCACTGCACGCCCCAGGGTGCGGAAGACGCCCCAAACCCGGAGGTACGACGCACGCAGCGCCTCCGGTAGCACCACCGCCAGACCCCACACCGCGCAACACCCCGCCCCGCACTGCGTGCTGCGGGGACGGGGCGTCAGTGCAGCGGGCTCAGCCGAACAACGCGGCGGCCTCCTCGTACCGGTACAGCGGAACGCTGTTGAGCTCGCCGAGGGCGTCGGCGAAGGGCACGCGCACGATGTCGGTGCCGCGCATGGCGACCATCTGGCCCCACGCGCCCTCGTTCAGGGCGTCGGCGGCGTGAAGGCCGAGGCGCGTCGCGAGCACGCGGTCGAAGGCGGAGGGCGAACCGCCGCGCTGGATGTGACCGAGCACGGTGGACCGGGTCTCGATGCCGGTCAGGCGCTCGATCTCGGGGGCGAGCAGCTCGCCGATGCCGCCGAGGCGGGGACGGTTGAAGGCGTCGAGGCCCTTGTCGCTGAACGCCTCGTCCATGCCCTTGAGCTTGAAGCCCTCCGACACGACGACCAGCGGAGCGCGGCCGCGGTCGTGGGCTCGCGTGACCTGCTCGACGATCTCGTCGATCGACATCGGCACCTCGGGGATGCAGATGACGTGGGCGCCCGCCGCGATCCCCGCGTGCAGCGCGATCCAGCCGACGTGGCGACCCATGACCTCGGCCACCATGCAGCGCTGGTGCGAGTCACCGGTCGTGCGCAGGCGGTCCATGGCATCCGTCGCGATGTTCACGGCGGTGTCGAAACCGAAGGAGTAGTCGGTCGCGCGCAGATCGTTGTCGATCGTCTTCGGCACGCCGAGCACGTTGATGCCGTCGTTCGACAGACGGTCGGCCGCGGCCAGTGTGCCCTCGCCGCCGATGGCCAGGATGCCGTCGAGGCGGTGCCCGTACATGGTCTTCGAGATGTTCTCGGCGCCGCCGCGCACGCCCTCGTACGGATTGGTGCGGCTGGTTCCGAGGATGGTGCCGCCGACCTTGGACAGGCCCTTCACCTCGTGACGCGTCAGGGGGAAGAAGTCGCCGTCGACCACGCCGCGCCAGCCGTCGCGGATGCCGACGAACTCGATGTCGTAGTTGGTCGTGCCCTTCAGCACGACGCCACGGATGACCGCGTTGAGACCGGGGCAGTCGCCGCCGCTGGTCAGGATGCCGATCTTCATGGGCAGAGTCCTCTGGTGCTGTGGTTCGGGTGAAGGGTCGGCGCCGTTGCCGTCTTCGACCCTATCGCCGCGGGCGGGAACGCTGCCACACGGTGAGAGTGGGCGTGGACGAGCGAACGCCCCGGCGCCGAAGCGGCCGGGGCGTTCGAAGGGACGGGCTCAGGCCGCGCCGAGCGCCTGACGCAGCAGGTGCATGAGCGCCGAGAGCTGCACCGAGTCGCTCGAACCGGGCTCGACGGCCTGGCCGTCGAGGGCGCGCTGAGCGAGACCCTCCTTCGAGTCGATGAGCTCGGCGATCTTCGTGTCGATCGTGTGCGCGGCGATGATGCGCCACGCCGTCACGGGCTCCTCCTGGCCGATGCGGTGCACGCGGTCGATCGCCTGCGTCTGCTCGGCCGCGGTCCACGACAGCTCCGCGAGCACGACGTTGGAGGCGGCCTGCATGTTCAGGCCGACGCCGGCGGCGGTGAGCGAACACACCGCGATGCCCACGTCGGGGTCGCTGTTGAAGGCGTCGATCGCGGCCTGGCGCGCGGTCGAGGTCTGCTCGCCGCGCACCGAGACGGCCTTGAGGCCGGAGGCTTTGAAGTGAGCCTCCGCGGCATCCATCACGTCGATGTGCTTCGCGAAGAACACGACCTTGCCGACCGAGCGCTGCAGCTGCACGGCGTAATCCGCCGCGAGGTGCGCCTTGGCTTGGCCGATGCGACGGACCATGGTGAAGACGTTCTCGCTGCCCGAGCCGGCCGCCTTCGACTCCTCGAGCTCGCCGTGGGCGACCAGACGCACGATGTCGTCGTCGATCTCGCCGGCGGCGAGCCCGCGGTCGCCGCGCGCCTCGATGATGCGGCGGTACTTCGCCGCCAGCCGGGCGCCGAGTTCGCGCTCCGCCTGACGGATCGAACGGCCGTACTCGTCGTCGAGCTCGACGGGCAGGTCGGCGACGAGCTTGTCGGGCAGGTCGGCGGCGACGTCCTTCTTCTTGCGCCGGACGATGCCCATCGAGATGACGGCTTCGCGCGCCTCGGGATAGAACGCCTTGTCGGCGGGCGTCAGGCCCGTGGCATCCAGCTTCTCCATGAGCTCGGGGCCCGGCTTCTCGCCGTTGGTCCAGCCGAGGAAGCGCCAGATCGCGTCGAAGTCCTCGACGTCGTTGATCAGTGGGGTACCGGTCAGGGCCAGCAGCAGCGGATGACGGGTCTGCTCGCGGACGCGGGACGCGAGCGCCAGCACGTTCTGCGAGCGCTGCGACGTGAGGTTCTTGATGAAGTGCGCCTCGTCGACGACGATGCCCTTCAGGCCGATCGACGACAACCACGACAGGTGCCGGTCGAGGATCTCGTAGTTGACGATGAAGACGTCGGCGAAGGCGTCGATGTCGGCGCCGCCGCCGGAGATGACGGTCGCGCGACGCTGCGGCGTCCACCGCTGCACCTCGCGCGCCCAGTTCATCTTCACGACGTTGGGCACGACGACCAGCAGCGGGTACGCGTCGGCGACGGATGCCGCGAGGACCGACTCCGCGGTCTTGCCCAGGCCCGGCTCGTCGGCGAGGAGGAACTCGCGATGCCCCAGGCGCACGGCCTCGAGGAAGCGCGACTGGTGCGGCATGACCTCGAGTCCGCGCGGCGACAGCCGGTCGAACTCGGGGACGGGCGGCAGCTCCATGCTCGCCGCGGACCCGCCCGCGCCGGTCTCGAACGCCTTGTACAGCGGGCCCATGAGCTCCCAGCCGTCGAGGCGGCGGCGCGGGGCGTCACCGGTGGGCCGCGGCGTGAGGTCGGGCGCGCGGAACGGGTTCGCCATCTGACGCGCCTCGATGGATGCCGGGACGACCTGCTTCTCGGCGAGGGCCGCCGGGACGACCGGGGTGATCTTGGGCGTGTTGTCGGTGATGATCAGCTCGTCGGCCGGCAGTTCGGCGCCGGACTCGAGCAGCCAGTCGCGACGCATGCGGCGGGCGACGGGCGAGGTGGCCGCATCGACCTCGAGCAGCTGGATGAGCGAGGTGTCCCGCGCGGCGGTCTTGGCGAGGATGGTCGCCACGCCGTCGAGGCGCTTCAGCAGCTCCGCGCGCGCGGCGCCGGTGATCTCGGTGTCGGCCTTGACCCGGGCGCGCTCCTCGCGCACGAGGAACGCGATCACCTGGAACTTGACGCGGTTCGTGGGCCCGAGCTTTCCGCGCTGCGCCTTCGCCTCGACCTCGCGCACCTTGCGGGCGAGGATCGGGATGACGGGGGCTTCGTCGTCGCGTCGGGATGACGTGGTCTTCCTGCGCCGCTGGCTCGAGCTACGGGCGGCGGTTGCCGTGGTCGGCATGCTCCTCCTGAGCGTGTCGTCCGGAAAGAGTCCGGAACGTTCCGGCGCGAGGCCGGTGGATCAGTGACCCCGGGGAACATCACCCGGCATGCCGCCGGAGCGGCGATGCCTGCGGCCCGAGAGCGCTGTGACCGGAACGGTTCGCGACAGGGGCGGATGGCGGGATCGACATCATTCTAGCGCGAACCGCCCCGGTCCCGACCGCGAAGACGCGCCATTGTGGACGATCCGCGCATCCCCCGCCGGGCGGCGCCTCAGGCCGCGCGCCGCAGCCGCAGGCTGTTGAGCACCACGAAGACGCTCGAGAACGCCATCGCCGCCCCCGCCAGCATGGGGTTCAGCAGCCCGAGGGCCGCCAGCGGCAGAGCCGCAATGTTGTAGGCGAACGCCCAGAACAGGTTGCCGCGGATGACGCGCATCGTGCGGCGGCTCAGGGCCACCGCGGTGACGATCCCCCGCGGGTCGTCGCGCATCAAGGCGACGTCGCTCGCGTGCAGCGCGGCATCCGTCCCCCCGCCCATCGCGATGCCCAGATCGGCGGATGCCAGGGCGGCGGCGTCGTTGACCCCGTCGCCGACCATCGCGACGGTGCGCCCCTCGGCGCGGAGAGCGGCGATCGCGTCGACCTTGCCCTCGGGCAGGACGCCGGCACGGACCTTCTCGATGCCGAGCTCGGCGGCCACGGCGCGCGCGACGTGCGGGTTGTCGCCGGTCAGCAGCACCGGCTCGAGTCCCATCCCGCGCAGGCGCGCCACCGTCGACGCGCTCTCGGGTCGCACGGTGTCGGCGACCTCGACGACCAGGCGCACCCGCACGGTGCCGTCGGCGTCCGGCCATCCCGCGAGCACGACGGTCCCGCGCTGCTCCCCCTGCGCCACGGCTGCGGCGAGCGCCTCGGGCAGCGGCGCAGCGAGCTCGGCGGCCAGCGCCGGCCGCCCCGCGAACACGCGAAGACCGTCGACAACACCGACGATGCCGCGACCGGGCAGCGCCTCGACGTCGCGGGCGACCTGTCCGTCGCCCGCGGCGGCCACGATCGCGTGGGCGACGGGGTGCTCCGACGCGCGTTCGAGCGCCGCCAGCAGACGGAGGGCGTCGTCGGCATCCTGACCGGGGGCGGCGGTGACGTTCGCGACGCTCATGCGTCCCGCGGTCAGGGTGCCGGTCTTGTCGAGGACGATCGTGTCGATGCGCTCCGCGGACTCCAGGGCTGCCGGACCCGTGACCAGGATGCCGAGCTGGGCGGCGCGGCCGGTCCCGACGAGGATCGCGATCGGGGTGGCCAGGCCCAGGGCGCACGGGCAGGCGATGATGAGCACCGCGACGGCCGCGGTGAAGCCCGCCGCGAGGGGCTGCCCGGCGACCAGCCAGCCGATGAGGGTCAGGACGGCCAGCACGATCACGACGGGGACGAAGACGCCCGAGATGCGGTCCGCGAGTCGCTGCACGCGGCTCTTGCCGAGCTGCGCGTCCTCGACGAGACGGGCGATGCGGGCGAGGCGCGTCTGCTCGCCGACCCCCGTCGCCCGCACGACGAGCCGGCCGCCCGAGGCGATGGTGCCGCCGGTGACGCGCGATCCGGGACCCACGTCGACCGGGAGCGACTCCCCGGTGAGCATGCTCTCGTCCACCGAGGCGCGCCCGTCGAGCACCTCTCCGTCGGTTGCGACGGTGGCCCCGGGGCGCACGACGAACTCATCGCCGACGGCGAGCTGCGCGATGTCGATGCGGCGCCCGTCGACGAGCTCGGCCTCCCGCGCGCCGAGGTCGAGCAGTGACCGCAGGGCCGCTCCGGCGCGCCGTGTGGAACGCTGCTCGATCACGCGGCCGAGCAGCAGGAAGACGGTGACCGCCGCGGCGACCTCGAAGTACACCACAGAGGTGGCGTCATGCACGGGCCCGAACAGCATCACCTCGTGACGGATGCCGATGCGCCCGGCCGTTCCGAACACGAGAGCCCAGACGCTCCACAGGTATGCGGCGAAGGTGCCGAGCGTGATGAGGGTGTCCATCGTGGCGGCGCCGTGTCGCGCGTTGCGCAGCGTCGCGCGGTGGAACGGCCATCCGCCCCACACCACGATCGGGGTGGCCAGCACGAGCGACACCCACTGCCAGGCGGGGAACTGCCAGGCCGGGATCATGCCGAGCGCCACCACGGGGACGGCGAGGGCGAGCGACACCCACAGGCGCACGCGCAGCGGGGTCTCCCCCGGGGCGTCGGCCGTGTCGTGCACGTGTTCGACGTGTTCGTGACCTGAGCCCTCCGGGTCGCCGGATCGATCGGCGGTGAGGTCGCGGCCGGTCACGGCATCCACGTCGCCGCCGGGGGCGGGGACGGGTACCGGAGCGGGCTCCGTCGACGTGCGGGTGCGGACGCGGGCGTCGTAGCCGGCGGCGCGCACGGCATCCACGAGGGCGGACGTGTCGAGATCTGCGGGGTAGCGTACACGCGCCGTCTCGGTCGCCAGGTTGACCGCGGCCTCGACGCCGTCGACGCGTCCGAGTCGCTTCTCGACGCGCGCGACGCAGCTCGCGCACGTCATCCCCTCGATGTCGAGCACCGCCTCGGCGGTCGGTGCGGCATCCGTCTGGTCGCCCATGGCTCCTCCTCCGGTCACCCCGTCGTCAACAGGATACCCCCTGGGGGTATTCCCAGGGGCCCTCGTCGCCGTCATTCGCGTGTGCGGCGCGCCCCCGACGTGCATCCCCGCCCTCGGCGACCGCCACGACCCTACGCTGGAGGAATGGCCGAGGCGATGACACGCGAGCAACGCACGGTGCTCGCGGTCGCCGTCCTCGCCTCGTTCGTGTCGTTCCTCGACGGCACGGTCGTCAACGTCGCCCTTCCCGCGATCGCCGGTGACCTGGGCGGAGGCTTGAGCACGCAGCAGTGGGTCGTCGACGCCTACCTCGTCACGCTGGGGGCGTTCATCCTGGTCGCGGGCTCCCTCAGCGACGTGCTGGGCCGGGTGGTGGTCCTGCGCATCGGCTTGATCGGCTTCGGCGTCACCTCCCTCGCGATCGCCGCCGCCCCCACCGCGGAGTTCCTCATCGTGGCGCGCGCACTGCAGGGTGTTGCGGGAGCCCTCCTCGTGCCGAGCTCTCTCGCACTCATCACCTCCACGTTCCGCGGCGCGACGCAGGCGCGCGCGATCGGCATCTGGACGGGCGCGACGACGGTCGCCATGCTCGCGGGGCCCCTCATCGGCGGCGTGTTCGTCGACACCCTGTCCTGGCGGCTGGTGTTCCTCGTCAACGTGCTGCCCATCGGCGTCACGATGTGGCTGCTCACCCGCCTGGGCCATCGCGACCACCGCCGCCCCGACGCGCGCGTCGACATCCTCGGCGCCGTCCTGTGCGCCGCGGGCCTCGGCGGCATCGTGTTCGCGCTCATCGAACAGCCGAATCTCGGTTGGGCCTCCCCCGTCATCTGGATGCCCGGGATCATCGGCATCCTGGCCTTCTCGGGCTTCCTCGTGCGGCAGAGGACGGCACGCGAACCGATGATGCCGCTCGACCTCTTCCGGGCCCGCAACTTCTGGGCGGGCAACCTCGCCACCGTCTTCGTGTACGCGGCGCTCTCGTTGAACGGGTTCGTGGTGAGCGTGTACCTGCAGCAGGGCGCGGGGCTGCCCGCGACCCTCGCGGGGCTCGCGTCGCTGCCGAGCACGGTACTGATGATCGTGCTGAGCTCGCGCATGGGCGCGCTCTCGGGCCGGCTCGGGCCCCGTCTGTTCATGACCGCGGGACCGCTCGTGATGGCCGTCGGGGCGCTGCTCCTGCTGCGCGTCGGCGACGACTTCGACTACTGGACGCAGGTGCTTCCGGGCGTGATCGTGTTCGGCCTCGGCCTGACCGCCACGGTCTCGCCGCTGACCGCCGCGGTGCTGGGAGCGATCGACTCCGAGCGCTCCGGCATCGCCTCCGCCGTCAACAACGCCGTCTCCCGCGTGGCCGGCCTGCTGGCCATCGCCGCCGTATCGGCGGTGGTCGGCGGATCGCTGGACCTCGACGGGTTCCACCGGGCGGCGCTGTTCACCGCCGCGCTCATGGCGCTCGGGGCCGCGGCGTCGTTCCTCGGCATCCGGAACCACCTGTCGCGGCAGGACTGACCCTCCCGTCAGGCGCGGAGACCGGTTCGCCGGATGCCGTGGGGGTCGCGGCGCGGCAAGGCCGGGTCACAGCGCCACCCGCGGGGCGGCGGGCCTCACCCCACGACGCGGACCCGCGGCTCCGGGTCCGCCGGTCAGCACGCCTGCGGGTCAGCGCAGGATCGCCCGCGCCCGCTCCACGTCGTCGGCCATCTGCACCAGCAGTGCATCGATGCCGTCGAACGCCGTCATCTCGCGCACGCGCTCGACGAAGCGCACCTCGACGTGATGGCCGTACAGGTCGAGGCCGGTCTCGTCGATCACGTACGCCTCGACCTGCCGCGCGTGCACGTCGTCGAAGGTGGGGTTCGTGCCGACGCTGATCGCGGCGGGATAGCTCGTGCGACGCGCGCCGTCGACATCGACGAGCCATCCGGCGTACACGCCGTCGGCGGGCACGAAGCCCTCGAGGTCGGGCGAGAGGTTCGCGGTCGGGTACCCCAGCTCGCGGCCACGCTTCAGGCCGTGCACGACCTCGCCCCAGACCGAGGGCGCGCGTCCCAGCAGCCGCGCCGCCGTCGCGATGTCGCCGGCCGACAGCGCCTCGCGGATCCACGTCGACGACACACGCCGGTCGGCGTGCACCGCGCGGACGTCATCGACGACGTCGACGCGGAATCCGTGCTCGGCGCCCAGGCGCTCCAGCAGAGCGGGGTCGCCCGCCCCCCCGGCGCCGAAGCGGAAGTCGCGCCCGACGAGCACGGTGCGCGCCTGAAGGGCGTCGACCAGGATGCCGCGGACGAACTCCCCCGCGGGGATCGCCGCCATGGCTTCGTCGAAGGTCAGCAGCAGGGTGGCGTCCACTCCGGCCCGCTCGAGCAGCTCGAGTTTCTGGTGCGGGCCGATGACGTCGGCGGGGCACTTCTCCGGACGCAGGACGCTCAAGGGATTGCGGTCGAAGGTCACCGCGACGACGCGCGCGCCGTCGGAGGCGTCGACCCGGGCGCGGTCGATCACCGCGCGGTGACCCGTGTGGACGCCGTCGAACTTGCCGATCGCCACCACCGTGGGACCGAAGCCCGCGGGGACCTCCGCGGGGTCGCGGAAGACGATCACGACGTCGCCCGGCGGTGGCGCACGAGCCACCACAGCCCCAGGAAGGGCAGCACGAGCGGGATGAAGAGGTAGCCGTACCCGTACACCGACCACACGGTCGGGTGTTGGAACAGCGTCGGCAGCGCGAGGCTCAGCGTTCCCACCACGAGCACGCCGACCAGCTCGAAGCCGATCGCGACCCAGGCCACGCGGTACCAGGTCGGCCGCGCCGAGAAGATCAGCGCGAGGGTCGCGAGGATGTAGACGACCGCGGCGAGGGCCGACAGCGAATACGCCACGGGGGCATCGTCGAACTCGCGGACGATCTGCACGAAGGAGCGGCCCGTGGCGGCGAGCGCCATGATGCCGTAGACGACGACGAGGACACGGCCGATGCCGGTCATCCCCCGGGAACGGGTGGGAGTGGTGGATGCCATGACCTGACGATTCTAGTTCGCCCCGGCCATCGCCGAGCGGCGGTGCACGCTCAGGCGATCTGCACGGTCCAGATGACGTGCATGCGCCACACCATCACCGCGACGGCGAGCGCGGCGACGCCCATCACCACGGTGCTCCACCGACTGCGCTCCAGCAGTGCCCACGCGACGCCGGCGATCGGCACGAGCGCTGCGGACACGAGGTAGGTCCAGAACTCCAGCAGACTGCCGGAGGGCGGGTTGCCCGCGAACGGCGCGATGATCGCCACGACGATCTGCACGATCAGCAGGAGCTCGATGAGGGCGAGCGAACCGACGGTGATGTCTCCGGGCCGACGTCCGATGAGCCCAGCGCCGACGGCCACGACCCCGGCGAGCACGGCCAGGCCCACCTGCACGAGCGTGAACCACAGGATCATCGAGCCTCCTCCGGCATGTTCATGACACTCTTCAGCTGCGCGCCGCGCTTCTCGACCACGCCGACGAGACGCCCGTCGGGGTCGATCGCGGCCGCGACGGCGCCGGTCAGGCGCCCGCCGCCGTCGATGCGCTTGCCGTGGCGCAGGTCGCGCGCCTCGTCGGCGCCCACCGCGAGCGCGCCCATCACGACCGCCGCGGCGGTGGCGGGCTCGACGAGCGCCGCCTCGGCGATGTCGTCGACGGATGCCGCGGCGGTGACGTCGAACGCCCCGATACGCGTGCGGCGCAGGGCCGTCAGGTGCCCGCCCACGCCCAGCGCGCGGCCGAGGTCGCGCGCGAGGGCGCGGATATACGTGCCGGACGTGCAATCGACCACGACGTCGAGTTCGATCCCATCCTCGCGTCGACGGGTGGCGCGCACGTCGAAGCGCGCCACGGTGACCCGCCGGGACTTCAGCTCCACCTGCTCCCCCGCGCGCGCGAGGTCGTACGCGCGGCGCCCGTCGACCTTGATCGCCGACACCGTGCTCGGCACCTGATCGATCTCGCCCGTGAGGGCGGCGATGCCGGCGCGGATCGCGTCGTCGGTCACGGCGCCGACGACAGCGGCATCCGCCCGCTCCGTCTCGACGCCGTCGGCGTCGTCGCTGTCTGTCGCAACACCGAGCAGGATGGTCGCCGCGTAGGTCTTGTCGGCGCCGACGATGTAGGTCAGCAGCCGCGTCGCGCCCTCGACGCCGAGCACGAGCAGACCCGTCGCCATCGGGTCGAGCGTGCCGGCGTGCCCGATCTTGCGCGTGCCGAGCGCCCGCCGCGCGCGCGCCACGACGTCATGACTGGTGATGCCTCCGGGCTTGTCGACCAGGAGGATGCCGGGACGCACCATCAGCAGAAGTCTCCGAAGACCTGCACGGGGTGCGCGGGGTCGGAGTTCTCGACGATGACCGATGCGGCCGCCTTCGGTCGAACCGTGCGGAGGTAGTGCCTCTCGGCATCCGGGAGCTCGGGTCGCGGGGCGCCGATCGGGGGGTTGCTCTCGAGCCAGATCGAGAAGTTCCAGAGCCCGCGCACCTCGGGCGCGTGCAGGAAGCGCCCGGAGACGACGAGGACCGCGTCTGCAGGAGGCCCCGGAGAGTCGCCGAACGGCTCACCCGCGCGGAACGGCACGACGATGCGCTCGCGGACGTCATCGGCGTGATCGGCCAGCGGCACGCGGGCCACCGCCGTGCCGTCTTCCCCGACGACCTCGGCGAAGGCATCGGCGAAGGAGCCGGCAGCTTCCGCGTCGAGCGCATCGACCGCCACTACTACGCGCCCGGCGCGGTTGTTCTGCCGCATCAGGTCGCGGATGCTCCGCTGCAGGGTCTCGACGGCGTTCTCACTCGACATACCTCCAGCCTACGATCGACCACCGACACCGGCCCCCGCGCTGCCGGGGCGGGCACCCTCCCTCCGCGAGAAGGCGATCCGGGCTCGCGAACAACCCGTCTCCGCGGTTCCGCGAGCGCGAACACCGCGTCCTCGCGTTCCCGCGCACGAACGACGTCTCCGCCCGCGACCGGCCGTGGCCCACCGACCGTAGGCTGGGCGGATGCCGGGACTCGCCACGCCGCTCATCGACTGGTATCGCGACGCGGCGCGCGACCTGCCGTGGCGTCGCGAGGGCTTCGGCGCGTGGGGCACCCTGGTGAGCGAGTTCATGCTGCAGCAGACGCCGGTGAACCGCGTCATCCCGCACCTCGAGGCGTGGCTGACCCGCTGGCCGACGCCCGCCGACCTCGCAACCTCTCCCCCGGGCGATGCCGTGACCCAGTGGGCCAACCTCGGCTACCCCCGACGCGCGCTGTGGCTGCATCGGGCGGCGGTGGAGATCCGCGATCGTCACGACGGCGTCGTCCCTCGCGACGTCGACGCCCTGCTGGCGCTGACGGGCATCGGCGACTACACCGCGCGCGCCGTCGCGGTCTTCGCATACGGCGATCGGCATCCCGTCGTCGACACCAACACCCGCCGCGTGCTCGCCCGCGCGGTCGAGGGCCGCGCGCAACCCGGGCCCCCGCACCGCCGCGACCTGGAGCGGATGGATGCCGAGCTCCCCGCCGACGTCGCCGAGGCCGCGGTCGTGAATGCGGCCGCCATGGAGCTCGGCGCGATCGTGTGCACGGCGCGGGCGCCGAGGTGCGAGGCCTGTCCGTTGGCGGCGCAGTGCGCCTGGCGGGCAGCCGGATACCCTCCCTCCGAAGATCGCCGCCGCAAACAGGCGACCTACGAGGGCAGCGACCGGCAGGCCCGCGGTGCGGTGCTCAAGACCCTCCGCGACGCGGCCCCGGAGGCCGTGCCCCTGTTCGCGGTGCTCCCGGACTGGCCCGACGCCGCGCAGCGCGACCGCGCGATCGACTCGCTCGTGGCGGACGGCCTCGCCGAGGCGGCCGACGAGCAGCTGCGCCTGCCGGGCCACCCGGCATCCTGACCTGGCCCCGGCCGAGCCTCACGCAGCGGCCCCGGGCCGAACCTCGGCGTGACCGGCCCCTTGCCCCGTGAACGGCCCACTCACCCCTTCCACACACGGACCCTCCGGAGTTTCACCCGCCCCGGGCGGGGGTCCGCGCCTCGCGGGCGTCGGCGGAGACCCCCCGCAACGCGAAAGGCCGGACGCCGCCCGCTCGGGGTGGCATCCGGCCTCAGGTCCGCGGGCTCAGATGCGCGCGGCCTCGTCGTCTTCGTCGTCGTCTCCGTCGTCGTCGAGGTCGTCCTCGTCGTCGTCCGCGCGGGGCTTCACGTACGGGTCGGCCTCGCCGGCGTAGGCGGCGGATGCCGCGAGACCGGCGACCGACTCGTCGCGCTCGCGCGCCTCGCGCAGCAGCGCCGAGATGTGGTCGGCGTTCTCCGGGATGCCGTCGAGGATGAACTCCAGCGACGGGGTGAGCCGCGTGTTGAGGTGCTTGCCGACCTCGCTGCGCAGCATGCCGGTCGCCGACTTGAGCGCCGCGGCGGTGTCGGCGCGGTGCGCCTCGTCGCCCATGACGGTGTAGAACACCGATGCGCGCTGCAGGTCACCCGTGACGCGCACGTCGGTGATGGTCACGAATCCGAGCCGCGGGTCGCGCAACCCCTTCTCGAGGCGTTCGGCGAGCACCACGCGGATGCGGTCCGCCACTCGAGCCTGTCGTTCCCCTGCCACGTCCTTCTCCTTTTCTCATACCGCCGCGAGTAATCACGGCGGGTGGGCGTCTCGTTCACGGACGCCGCCCCCAGCGTAGGGCGGAGGGGGTGTGTGCCTCCACGAGCATCGGGGTAGGGGCCCCGCTCTGCTCGGGGAGGCACACACCCCCGCAGCCCGAAGCGGGAGCCGCGCCCGAAAGCGCGACTCCCGCCAGGTGTGATCAGCCTCGCGGCTTCTCGACCATTTCCGTCGTTTCGATCTCGTCGCCGACCTGGATGTCGTTGAACTTGCCCAGGCCGATACCGCACTCGAAGTCCGTGCGGACCTCGGTGACGTCGTCCTTGAAGCGGCGCAGCGACTCGATGGCCAGGCCGTCGGCCAGCACGACACCGTCGCGGATGACGCGGGCCTTGGCGTTTCGCGTGATCGTTCCCGACCGCACGATGACACCGGCGATGTTGCCGAACTTCGAGGAGCGGAACACCTCGCGGATCTCGGCGACACCCGACTGCACCTCTTCGAACTCCGGCTTGAGCAGGCCCTTGAGCGACTGCTCGACGTCGTCGATCGCGTTGTAGATGACCGAGTAGAACCGCACGTCCACACCCTCGCGGGCGGCACGCTCGCGAGCCTTGGTGTCGGGGCGGACGTTGAAGCCGATCACGATCGCGTTGTCGATCGTGGCCAGGTTGATGTCCGACTCGGTGATCGCACCCACACCGCGGTGGATGATGCGCAGCTGGACGCTGTCGTCGACCTCGATCTTGAGCAGCGATTCCTCGAGCGCCTCGACGGCACCCGACACGTCGCCCTTGATGATGAGGTTGAGCGATTCGACCTTGCCCTCTTCGAGAGCGCGGGTGAAGTCCTCGAGCGAGATGCGCTTGCGGGCCTTGGCCAGCTGGGCGTTGCGCTCGGCGGCTTCGCGCTTCTCGGCGATCTGACGCGCGGTGCGGTCTTCCTCGGTGACGATGAAGACGTCGCCGGCGCGGGGCACGGAGTTCAGACCCTGCACCTGCACGGGACGCGACGGGTAGGCCTCTTCGACCGCTTCGCCGTTCTCGTCCATCATCGCGCGGACACGGCCGTAGGCCGTGCCGGCGACGATCGCGTCGCCGACGCGCAGGGTTCCGGACTGGATGAGCACCGTGGCGACCGAACCGCGACCCTTGTCGAGCTTCGCCTCGATCGCGACACCGCGGGCCGCCTTGTTCGGGTTGGCCGTGAGGTCGAGACCGGCGTCGGCGGTGAGCAGAACCGCGTCCAGGAGGGCCTGGATGTTGAGGTTCTGTCGCGCCGAGACGTCGACGAACATGACGTCTCCGCCGTACTCCTCGGCGACCAGGCCGTACTCGGTGAGCTGCTGGCGCACCTTGGCCGGGTTGGCATCGGGCTTGTCGACCTTGTTCACCGCGACCACGATCGGCACGTTCGCCGCCTGGGCGTGGTTGAGCGCCTCGACCGTCTGGGGCATGATGCCGTCGTCGGCCGCGACCACGAGGATCGCGATGTCGGTCACCTGCGCACCACGGGCACGCATGGCGGTGAACGCCTCGTGACCCGGGGTGTCGATGAAGGTGATCGCGCGCTCGATGCCCTCGTGCTCGGTCCAGATCTGGTACGCACCGATGTGCTGCGTGATGCCGCCGGCCTCGCCCGCGACCACGTTGGTCTGGCGGATGGCGTCGAGCAGTCGCGTCTTACCGTGGTCGACGTGGCCCATGACGGTGACCACGGGAGGACGGATCTCGAGATCGTCCTCGCTCTCGGCCTCGAGCTCGGCGTCGAGGTCGAGACCGAAGCCCTCGAGGAGCTCCTTGTCCTCGTCCTCGGGCGAGACCATCTGGATCTTGTAGCCGAGCTCGGCACCGAGCACCTCGAAGGTGGCCTCGTCGAGCGACTCGGTCGCGGTGGCCATCTCGCCCAGGTTGAACAGGATGGTCACGAGCGTGCCGGGCTGCACGGTGTAGCCGCGCAGCGCCTCGAGCTTGTCGGCGAAGTCGGCGATGGAGGCACCGCGGCGCAGGCGGATGATCTCGCCGTTGCCCTTCGAGACGTTGACGCCGCCGACGACCGGCGCCGACCGCATCTCGAACTCCTGCCGCTTCGCCCGACGCGACTTGCGCTGCTTCGACTTGCCGCCGCCCTTACCGAAGGCACCCGCGGTACCACCGCCGGGGCCACGGCCACGGCCACCGCCGCCACCGGGACGACCGGCGAAACCGCCACCGGGAGCACCGCCACCGGGGCGCTGGAAGCCGCCACCGGCACCGCCGGGACGACCGGGACCGCCGGGACGCTGCTGGAACGGAGCGCCGGGACGACCGCCGCCGCCGGGACGACCGGCGCCGCCGGGGCGCGGAGCACCGGGACGCGGGGCGCCGGGGCGCGGAGCCTGCGGACGCGGGATGTTGCCGGGGGTCGGGCGCTGGCCCATGCCCTGCGCCGACGCGAACGGGTTGTTACCCGGGCGGGGGCCGGCGGGACGCTGGCCCATGCCCTGCGACGAGGCGAACGGGTTGTTGCCCGGACGCGCGCCACCGGGACGCGGGGGCGAGCTGGGGCCGGGCTTGGGCGCGCTGCCACCGGGAGTGGGGGCCGACGACGGAGCCGCGGGCTTCGCGCCGGGCTTGGCCGGAGCGGAGGGTGCGGGAGTCGACGCGGCGGGAGCCGAAGCGGCCGGGGTGGATGCCGCGGGGGCCGGGGCGGCCTCGGGAGCCGCCGGAGCGGCGGGCTTGGCGGGTCCGGGGGTCGGGCCCGAGGGACGGGCGCCGGGGGTCGCCGCCGGACGGGCGGGGCCCGGGCGGGCGCCGGCGCCGGGGCGCGCCGCGGGGGCGGCGGGCTTGGCATCCGACGATCCGGAGGAGCCCTCGGCCGCGAGGGCGGCGCGGAGCTTGCGAGCCACGGGAGGCTCGATGGTGGATGAGGGGCTCTTGACGAACTCGCCGAGCTCCTTCAGCTTCGCAAGCGCGACCTTGCTGTCGACGCCGAGCTCGGAGGCGATCTCGTGCACGCGTGGTTTTGCCACAATTCTCCTGTCTGAGGGCCTACCCCGGACAGGGCAGACCGCTAGTTGCGGACGGGTCTCATTTCGAGCCGTTCACTTCGTGTCCATAGCCGTTCAGCCTTTTCGCTGGAGGGTTGATTCGAAGGTCTGCGTGTCAAGCGGGCCTGACACACGCAATGCTCGTACGAAGGCGCGACGCGAAAGCGCTTTGCTCACGCATGCGTCCGTCTCGTGCACCCACGCTCCCCGGCCCGGCAGCACCGCTCGCTCGTCTGCGACGAGGACCGATCCGTCGGCGACCACACGCAGAAGCGATGATCGGGGGGCGCGTGCGCGGCATCCGACGCACGTTCGTACGGGTTCCATCTTACACCTCGCGATCGCCCGGACGATCTGACGCTCAGTTGTCTTCGAGGATGCTGTCCGGCTGGATGTCGATCTTGGCGCCGGTCAGCTTGGCGGCGAGGCGGGCGTTCTGCCCCTCCTTGCCGATCGCGAGCGACAGCTGGTAGTCCGGGACGAGGGCGCGGACGGCCTTGGTCGAAGCGTCGAGCACGAACGACGACGTGACCTTCGCGGGCGACAGCGCATTGGCGACGAAGCGCGGCAGCTCGGCGTCGTAGTCGATGATGTCGATCTTCTCGCCGGCGAGTTCCTCGGTCACGGCGCGCACGCGGCGACCGAGCTCTCCGATGCAGGCGCCCTTGGCGTTCACCGTCGGGTCGTTGGCCTTCACGGCGATCTTGGAGCGGTGACCGGCTTCGCGCGCGAGCGAGACGATCTCGACCAGGCCCGCGGCGATCTCGGGGACCTCGAGCGCGAACAGCTTGCGCACGAGACCCGGGTGCGTGCGCGACACGGTGATCTGCGGGCCCTTGTTGCCCTTCGCGACGCTCGTCACGTACACGCGCAGGCGGGAGCCGTGCGGGTAGGTCTCGCCCGGGACCTGCTCCTCGGGCGGGAGGATCGCCTCGACCGTGCCGAGGTCGACGTGGACCATGCGGGGGTTGGGACCCTGCTGCACGACGCCGGCGACGATGTCGCCCTCTTTGCCGCGGAACTCGCCCAGCACCGCATCGTCGGCGATGTCGCGCAGGCGCTGGCTGATGACCTGCTTCGCGGCGAAGGCGGCGATACGGCCGAAGTCGTCGGGAGCCTGCTCCTCTTCGCCGATGACGGCGCCCTCGTCGTCGGTGACGGGGGTGAAGATGCCCACGTGACCGGTCTTGCGGTCGAGCGAGGCGCGGGCGCCGACCGGGATCTCGCCGGACGGCGAGATGTGCTTGGCGTAGGCGGTCAGGATCGCCTGCTCGATGATGCGCGCGAGTTCGTCGAAGGGGATCTCCTTCTCGCGTTCGATCGTCTTCAGAAGTGCGAGATCGATGTCCACAAGGCCCTCCGTTATTCAGCTCTCGTCGACGCGACCGGCGCCGACAACCCTCCTACGATACCCGGGATGCCCCGCGCCTCGCGACTCCGGAGGGATGCCGGATGCCGATGCACAGTCGTTTCAGAGTCGCTCGAGCGGGTTGGCGGCGAGCTTCGCGACCACTCCCCCGTCGACGAGCCGTCGCGCGGCGGTGTCGGGCTTGCGGGCGGCCTGATCGCGCACGCACGCACCGAACTCGGCGGCCAGGTCGCCGCGGGGATGAGCCGTCAGCACCTCCCGCAGGAACGCCTCGGGCAGCACGTCGGCCCGCGCGCCGGAGATGTCGAGACCCGTGGCGATCTCGAGGAGGTGGCCCTCGGCATCCATCGTCGGATCGACGCTGGTCCAGTTGTGCCGCACGATCACCTCCAGCGCCCGCCGGCGACGCTCACGCGGCCACCCCGCCCCCGCAGTGAGGGCGATCGCCACGTGCCCGCCGGCGTCTTCGTACGACAGCGTGTGGTTGTCGAACTCGTGCACCGTGCCGATGTCGTGCAGCACGGCCGAGACGTACAGCAGCTCGTGGTCGATGCCGTCGAATCCGCCGGCCCGGGCGAACCCCTCCGCCCACAGCCACGACCTCAAGCCGTGGGCGGTGATCGCCGCCGACTGGTACTCCTGCGCGAGCGTCAGGGCCGCGCGCGCGGCGGCGGTATCGGGCACGGGGATGTCGTCGATGCGCACGAGGCCTCCAGGATCGGGTCCCCCCAGCCTCGCGCGTGGCGTCTCGCTGCGCCGTGCCGCGACGGTCAACCGCCGTCGGCTTCCTGCCGAAGCGTTCCGGATGCCACGACCGGCATGGCCGTGGCAGCCGGTCCGACTCAGCTGACCGGGGTCGCGTGCCAGATGCGGTCGAGGTAGTCGCGCATCGCCCGATCGGAGGAGAAGTAGCCGCTACGGGCGACGTTGAGGATGGCCGAGCGCACCCAGCCGTCCTGGTCGGCGTAGGCGGCGTCGACGCGGTCCTGGGCGTCGAGGTACGACGAGAAGTCGGCGAGCGCCATGAACCGGTCTTCGTACAGCAGGTTCGACACGAGGGGCTCGAAGACCGTGCGGTCGCCGTCGGAGAACGCCCCCGAAGCGATCAGGTCGATGGCACTGCGCAGTCGCTCGTCGCGCTGGTAGAACTCGGCGGGGCGGTAGCCGTCGGCCCACAGCGCCTCGACCTCGGGCTCGCTCATGCCGAAGAGGAAGAAGTTGTCGTCGCCGACCAGCTTGCGGATCTCGACGTTCGCGCCGTCGTCCGTTCCGATCGTCAACGCGCCGTTCAGCGCGAGCTTCATGTTGCCCGTTCCCGAGGCCTCCTTGCCCGCGAGCGAGATCTGCTCCGACAGGTCGGCGGCGGGGATGATGCTCTCCGCCAGCGTCACGTTGTAATTGGCGGGATAGAGCACCTTGAGCTTGCCCTGGACGCGCTCGTCGGCGCTGACCACCTCGCCGACGGCGTTGACGAGGTGGATGATGCGCTTGGCCATGCCGTAACCCGGGGCGGCCTTGGCGCCGAAGAGGAACGTGCGCGGCTGCACGGCATCCACATCGAGACGGCCGGAGACGATGCCCTCGTAGGTGCTGACGATGTGCAGCACCTTCAGCGTCTGGCGCTTGTACTCGTGCAGGCGCTTGATCATGACGTCGATGAGGTGGTCGTCCGACAGCGGCGCCTCTCCGCGGGCCTCGAGCACGCGGCTGAGCCGGCGCTTGTTCGACGCCTTCACCGCGGCGAACCGCTCGCGGAAATCGGCGTCGTCGGCGAGGGCCTCCAGACCCCGGAGACGCTCGAGGTCGACGGTCCACCCGGCGCCGAGGGCTTCGGTGATGAGGGCTGAGAGGTCGGGGTTGGCTAGGCGCAGGAAGCGGCGCGGCGTGACGCCGTTGGTGACGTTGGTGAACTTGTCGGGCCACATCGTGGCGAAGTCCTTCAGTACGTTGTCGCGCAGCAGCTGCGAGTGCAGCTCGGCGACGCCGTTGACCTTCGATCCGGCGACCGTGGCGAGGTAGGCCATGCGCACGGAGCGGAACGGGTGCTCGCCGATGATCGACATGTTGCGGATGAGCAGCTCGTCGTCGCCGAATCGCTCGCGCACCTCGAGCAGGAACGCGTCGTTGATCTTGTAGATGATCTCGAGGTGGCGCGGCAGCAGGCGGCCGAGCAGGTCGACCGACCAGACCTCGAGCGCCTCGGGCAGCAGCGTGTGGCACGTGTAGGCGAAGCACTTCTGGGTGATGGCCCACGCGGCATCCCATTCGAGCTTCTTCTCGTCGACGAGCACGCGCATGAGCTCGGGCACCCCGATGACGGGGTGCGTGTCGTTGAGCTGGAAGATGACGCGCTCGGGGAGCTTCTCGAGATCGAAGTCGTCGGGCAGCACGTTCTCGATGAAGTCGGCGATGGATGCCGCGACGAAGAAGTACTGCTGCTGCAAACGCAGCTCCTTGCCCTGGGGCGTGGAGTCCTCGGGGTAGAGCACCTTGGAGATGTTCTCCGCGAAGGTCTGCGCGCGCACCGACTGCACGTAGTCGCCGGAGTTGAAGGTGTGGAGGTCGAAGGCGTTCGTGGCCACGGCCCGCCAGAGGCGCAGGGTGTTCACGCGACCGTTGTGGTAGCCGGGGACCATCATGTTGTACGGCACGGCGAGCACGCTCCACTCGGGCACCCAGCGGGTGCGCTCGACGTCATTGTCGTCGTAGGTCTCGGTGGTGCCGGCGAACGAGATGGTCTGCGCGGCCTCGGGGTGGGCGAAGTCCCACGGCGAGCCCATGCGCAGCCACGCGTCGGGCTGCTCGATCTGCTGCCCGTCGGCGAACGCCTGGCGGAAGATGCCGTACTCGTAGCGGATGCCGTATCCGATCGCCGGCACGCTCATCGTCGCGAGCGAGTCCACGAAGCACGCGGCAAGGCGGCCGAGGCCGCCGTTGCCGAGGCCGGGCTCGATCTCGACGGCGCGGAGGTCGTCGATGTCGATGCCGCACTGCGCGAGGGCCTCGGTGGCGATGTCGGTCAGACGTGCGGCGAGGAGGTTGTTGTCGAGCTGACGACCGAGCAGGTATTCGGCCGAGAGGTAGCAGACGGTCTTGTTCTGCTGGGCCTTCTGCTGCGCGCGGTCGTCGAACCACCGCGCCATCAGGTAGTCGCGCACCGTGTACGCGAGGGCCAGGTACTGGTCGTTGACGTCGGAGCTCGACAGGGTCACGCCCTGGTCGAAGTTCAGGTTCTGCAGGAACTGTTTCGCGAAACCGTCGACGGATGCCGCGGGGGCGACGACGGGCGCGAGGGCCAGGGGGTGGGTCGGGCGCAGCTCAGGGGTGTTCTCGGGCACTCTCCGACCGTAATGAGAACCGCGAAGACTTCCAAGACCGCATCCGCGCCGACACACGATCTTCACCCGTTCGCCGCACGGACGGAACCGCCGGAGCGGGCGGGCCCGGAGCGGCCGGACCCGGATCAGCGCAGACCGCACCCGTCGACGACCTGATCCCGCCCCTCGAGGAGGTTCTTCGTCCAGCTGTACAGCACGGGCAGGAAGCGCGATTTCGGCAGGATCGGCCGCAGGTGGTCGTAGCCGGCGTAGGTCGCCCACCGCACCGGCTGCCCCTCCGCGCACAGCTTCTGCACGTAGTCGCGCTGCAGCTGCGGCGGGATGACCTCGTCGTCGGCGCCCCACGCGACGAGCATCGGGGTGCCGAGCGGTTCGGTCATCGCGTTCTCGGCGAGGCGGCGGCCGAGCGCGCCGTCGGTGAGGTCGGCGTTGTAGAGCGGTCGGTCCTCCGAAACGCCGAGGGCCGTCAGCACCGAGACGACCACTCCCGGCTCGCTCGGGCACCGCTGGGTCATCTCCAGCACGATCGAGCGGGATCCCTCGGCGATGTAGTCGTCGAGATGCACGTCGGCGTAGGTCTCGGAGTACGGCACGAGCACCCACGACGTGATCACCGACAGCATGGCGTTCGGCGGCCCCGACAACAGCTCGCGCGCGAGCGCCGGCGGGTCGGCGACGGGGGCGACGACGGCGGTGCCCTTCACGTCGATGCCCGGGGCGTAGTGCTCCGCGATCGCGGTGGTCCACAGCGCCGCGTGCCCGCCCTGGGAGTGGCCCCACACGACGGTGTCGGGCGAGAGCGTGAGGTCGGTGCGCAGCTCGCTCGTAGCGAGCACCGCGTCGAGCGACGAGCGGGCCTCGCCCTTGCCGATGAGGTAGGGATAGGCCCCGGGGGCACCCTGCCCCGAGAAGTCGGAGGCGACGACGACCCACCCGGCCTTGAGCGCCTGCTCGAGCGCGGGGATGGACCACTTCGTCGCCGAGGCGTCGCGCAGGCTCGGTGCGCATCCCTGGGCCACGCCCGTCGTGCCGTGGTTCCACACGATGACCGGGCGCGGGCCCGGGGGCGGATCCTTCGGCACGATGACCAGCGCGCTGGCCACGGCGGGTCGACTCACGGCATCCCGGGTCGTGTAGAGGATGCGGGTGACGTCGCCGTTCTCGGGCAGGCGGCCGAGGTAGCCGTCGGACCGGATGAGCCGGCCGTGCCCGCTCGGCACCTGCACCGGCGGGTCGTAGAAGGCGTCGACGACGGGGGCGCCGTCGTTCAGCCAGTCGTTCAGCCACCACCCGCCCGCGGCGGTCGCGACGAGCACGAGCGACAGGGCGTAGCGGCCGGCGGCGGCCCATCCCGCACGAATGCGTCGGCGCCGCACCGCGCGCTGCGCATCGAACGGCGTCTTCCGCTGCCGGGTGCGACGGATGCCGGCCACCCCGCGCGCGAGCACGCCCAGGCCGAAGACGATCGTGCGCACACCGAAGACGACGGCGAGCACGAGCACCGTCACGTCGGGCCAGGTGAAGGACAGCACGCCGAAGGCGACCTGCGCGACGCCCCACGAGAGGGCGAGGATGCGGGCGCTCACGCGGCCACGACTGACCGCCCGACCGATCGAGGCGAGACCACCGATCACGAGCAGCACCGCGAGCACCGGCGGGAGCAGTTCGAGGCTGCGGCCGAGCCAGACCAGCACGGCGAGCCCGGCGAGGATCCATGCGGCCGACACCGACCGCGCCCACCAGCTCGCGGGGCGCCCGACGAGCTCGACGATCCCCATGACCACCGCGCTCGCGCCCACGTAGATCCCCAGCAGGACGAGGGAGGTGAGGGGGCGCGAGACGATCAGCACGCCGAGCGCCACGACCACGGCGCCCACCACGAGCAGGACGCGCGGCGGGGCGTCGCGCACGAGTTCGGGAAGGGCGTTCCACCGGCGCAGGCGCGGTCGGCGGGTGGCGGGCATCAGGCCATGATAGGCACCGCCGACGCGCCGCTCGCGCCGATCGCATCCTCCCCCGCGACGGCATACGGTGGCCTGATGTCGACTCCCGCCCGCGCCGCCGCCCGCGACGCCGAGGCCAACCCCGCGTTCCGCGTCGCCGCACGCGCGGGCTATGCCGCCAACGGCATCCTGCATCTGCTCATCGGAGCGCTGGTGATCGCGGTGGGCCTCGGCGCGCAGGAGGACAGCGACCAGACCGGGGCGTTCCGCGCGCTCGCGGGGGCACCGCTCGGTGCGGCTGCGCTGTGGGCCCTGGCCATCGGCCTCGTCGCCCTCGGCGGTTGGCACCTGCTGCAGGCGTTCGCGCCGCGCCACCTCACGGTGTGGCGACGAATCGGCCGCATCTTCACCGAGGCGCCGCAGGGCGTCGTCTTCGTCGTGATCGGTCTGGTGTCGGCATCCGTCGCCCTCGGTGCCCGCCCGCGCGCGGAGCAGGCCGCCGAGAACCTCAGCGAAGGGGTGCTGGCCTGGTCGGTCGGCGGGTTCGTGCTCGGGACGGTGGGAGCCGTGGTGGCGGCCGTGGGCATCGGGTTCGTGTGGATGGGACTGCGCCGCTCGTTCCACACCAAGGTGCGCACGCCCGACGGGCCGGCGGGGTTCGCCCTCACGACCCTCGGGGTGATCGGGTTCGTGACGAAGGGTGTGGCGTTGCTGATCGTCGGCGTCCTCGTCGTGGTCGCGGCCGTCACCGTCGAGCCCGACACGGCGGGCGGACTCGACGGCGCCGTGTCGGCCCTGATGGCGTTGCCCGCGGGCCCGGTCCTGGCGTGCCTGGTCGGCCTCGGGTTCCTCGCCTACGGCGTCTTCACGATTTTCCGTGCGCGGTACGCCCGTCTCGACGCCTGAGCCGGGCCGTCGATCCCTGACGCTTCAGGCTCCTGCGCGGCTCTCGCGACCGACGACCGAGGATGCCGTCGTGTGCCGCGTCAGTCGAGGTCGGGGTTGCGGCCCGTGCGCTCCCCCGTGTTCAGCGTCGCGATCTGCGCGTGGTCGTCGGCGTCGAGGGTGAAGTCGAAGACCTCGCCGTTCTCGCGGACGCGCTCGAGCGACACCGACTTGGGGAACACCACGAGGTCGCGGTCGAGGTGCCAGCGGACGACGACCTGGGCCGGGGTCTTGCCGTACTTCTCGGCGAGGCGCGCGAGCACCGGGTCGTCCAGCAGGCCGCCCCGGGCGAGCGGCGCCCACGCCTCGGTGACGATGCCGTGGGCGGCATGCCACGCGACGAGGTCGTCCTGGGGGAAGCGCGGGTGCAGCTCCACCTGGTTGACCGCGGGCAGCACCCCCGTCTCGTCGCGCAGGCGCTCGAGGTGCGGCACCGAGAAGTTGCTGACGCCGATCGAGGTGGCACGTCCCTCCTGCTGCAGCCGCAGCAGCGCCTTCCACGTGTCGACGTAGCGGTCGGCGCTGGGGATCGGCCAGTGGATCAGGTACAGGTCGACGCGGTCGAGGCCGAGCTTCTCAGCGCTCGCGTCGAACGCCCGCAGGGTCCGGTCGTAGCCCTGATCGTCGTTCCAGACCTTCGTCGTGACGAACAGCTCGTCGCGATCGACGCCCGAGGCCCGCAGGCCCTCGCCCACCTCGGCCTCGTTGCCGTACAGGGCGGCGGTGTCGATGTGACGGTACCCCGCGGCGATCGCCCCCTCGACGAGGGCGGCCGTGCTCTCGGCCGGCACCTTGTACGTGCCGATGCCGAGCTGGGGAATCGTGGAGCCGTCGCTGAGCGACAGGCGAGGTGCAGCGATCATGGTGTCCACGCTACCGAGGCGCGCGCCTGCCCGGGGTGCTGAAACGGCATCCCTCCCCCGAAGGGAAGGGATGCCGTCGCGGGAGGGACGTCAGCGGGTCAGCGCCGCCACGGCGTCGTCGACCGACAGGGTCTCGCGCTCGCCCGTGCGGCGGTCCCACAGCTCGACCTGGCCCTCGGCGGCACCGCGGCCCACGATGAGGATGCGCGGGATGCCGACGAGCTCGGCGTCGCCGAACTTCACGCCGGGCGACACCTTGGGTCGGTCGTCGTACAGCACGTCGAGACCGGCGGCCTCGAGCTGCTCGGACACGGAGGCCGCGAGGTCGAAGGCCACGGCATCCCGACCCGTCGCCACGACGTGAACGTCGAAGGGGGCGACCGAGGCGGGCCAGATGAGTCCCTTGGCGTCGTTGTTGAGTTCGGCGATGATCGCGAGGATGCGGGTGACGCCGATCCCGTACGAGCCCATCGTGACGGTCGCGAGCTTGCCGTTCTCGTCGAGCACCTTCAGGCCCAGAGCGTCGGCGTACTTGCGACCGAGTTGGAAGACGTGGCCGATCTCCATGCCGCGCGCCAGCTCCACCGGACCCGAGCCGTCGGGGGCGGGGTCGCCCGGGCGCACCGTGGCGACCTCGACGAAGCCGTCGCCGACGAAGTCACGGCCCGCGACGAGGGCGTGCACGTGCTTCTGGTCGACGTTGGCGCCGGTGATCCACGCGGTGCCGTCGACCACGCGGGGGTCGAGCAGGTAGCGGATCTTCGTCGCCGACTCCTCGCCCAGCACGGGGCCGGTGGGCGACCAGGGGCCGATGTAGCCCTTGACCAGCAGGGGGTTCTTCGCGAAGTCCTCGTCGGTTGCGGCCTCGACCTCGGCCGGGGCGAACGCCACCTCGACGCGCTTGTCGTCGACGTCGCGGTCGCCGGGCAGACCCACGACGACCAGCTCGCGCGTGCCGTCGAGGTGGGTGAGGGCGAGCACGACGTTCTTGAGCGTGTGCGCCGCGGTCCACACGGTGGCCTCGGCCGTCGCGGGGCCGGCGATGCCGGGGGCGGGAGCGTCGAGGTGCGCGTTGGCGTGGTCGACCAGGGTTGCGATCGTGGGGGTGTTCGGCGAGTCGAAGATCACGGCGTCCGGCTGCCCCTCGATGGGGAGGGCGTCGGGTGCGACGGTCGTGAACGCCTCGACGTTGGCGGCGTAGCCGCCGGCCGAGCGCACGAAGGTGTCTTCCCCGACCGGGGTCGGGTGCAGGAACTCCTCCGACTTCGACCCGCCCATCGCGCCGGCGTCGGCGGCGACGATGACGTACTCGAGACCCAGGCGGGTGAAGATGCGCTCGTACGCGTCGCGCTGCGCCTGATACGACGCGTCGAGACCGGCATCCGTCGCGTCGAACGAGTACGCGTCCTTCATCGTGAACTCGCGGCCGCGCAGGAGGCCGGCACGGGGACGCGCCTCGTCGCGGTACTTGTCCTGGATCTGGTAGATCGTCAGCGGCAGGTCCTTGTACGACGAGTAGAGGTCCTTTACCAGGAGGGTGAACATCTCCTCGTGCGTCGGGGCGAGCAGGTAGTCGGCGCCCTTGCGGTCCTGCAGGCGGAACAGCGCGTCGCCGTACTCCTCCCAGCGACCGGTGACCTCGTAGGGCTCACGCGGGAGCAGCGCGGGGAAGTGCACCTCGAAGGCACCGGCGTTCGCCATCTCCTCGCGCACGACCGTCTCGATCTTGGCCTTGACCTTCAGGCCGAGCGGCAGCCACGCGAAGATGCCCGGGGCGTTGCGGCGGATGTAACCGGCGCGCACGAGCAGACGGTGGCTCGTGACCTCGGCATCCGAGGGATCTTCGCGGAGCGTGCGGAGGAAGTAGTTCGACAGACGGGTGACCACGATCATCGAGTCTAGAGCGGTGGATGCCGCGCCTCGACCGGACGCCTCCTCAGCCGGCCCGCCGCCCGAGGTGCAGCACCGTGCGCGTCACGAGTCCGGCCAGCAACGCCCAGAAGGCCGCGCTCACCCCGAAGACCGCGATGCCGGATGCCGCGACCAGGAAGGTCACGACGGCCGGCAGACGCTCGCCCGGGTCGTCGATCGCCTGCTGCACGGCGGATCCGAACGCGCCGAAGAGCGCCACGCCGGCGACGGCGGGGATGACGCCCGCCGGGGCCAGCAGCACGATGGCCGCGAACGCCGCCGACAGCGCTCCCAGCGCGAGGTACGTGCCGCCGGCCGAGACCCCCGCCACCCACCGGCGCCGCGGGTCGGGGTGGGCGTCGGGGCCCGCGGCGATCGCCGCGCTGATCGCGCCGAGGTTCATCACGTGACCGCCGAAGCCGGCCGCCGCGGCCGATCCGAGGCCGGTGACCAGCATCGCGGGACGCCACGGGATCGTGTAGCCGAGGCTCTTCATCACCGCGACCCCGGGGACGTTCTGCGACGCCATCGTCACCACGAACAGCGGCAGGGCGATGCCCACCACGGCGCCGACGGTGAGCGTCGGGGCGGTGACCTCCAGGCGCGGCAACAGGGACGCGGCATCCGTGTCGATCCCGGTGCGCGCGAGCTCGACGGCGACCACGACGATCGCCGCCACGAACGCGAGCGGCACCGCCCACCGCGGCAGCAGACGGGATGCCACGAGCCAGACGATCAGCACCGGGGCGACGCCCCACGGGTCGTCGACGAGGCCGACGAACGGCGCCACGCAGAGGGGCAGGAGGACGCCGGCCAGCATGGCCTGCGCGATGGAGGGAGGGATGCGGGCGATGAGCGCGCCCAGCGGCGGGAACAGCGCGGTGCACAGGATGAGCGCGGCGCACACGAAGAACCCGCCCACGACCGCGGGCCACCCGCCGTCGACCGCTCCCGTCGCCGCGAGCAGTGCGACTCCCGGCGTGGACCACGCGACCGTGATGGGGATGCGGTACCGCGACGCGAGCACGATGCACCCGATACCCACGACGAGCGTGATCGCGAGCAGACCGCTCGCCGCCTGCGCGGCCGACGCGCCCACCGTGCGAAGCCCCGTCAGAACGACGGCGAAGGTGCTGGTGAAGCCGACGAGGGCGGTGACGACCCCCGCGACGAGCGGGCGGGCGAAGGAGGCGGCGGGTGCGTCGGTCATGAGGCTCCCGACGCTATCGGACGGCGGACCGCTGTCCGCGCGCCGGTGCCCGAAGCGCTCAGGCCGTGATGACCTGCGCGGTGCCGGTCGCGGCGTCGGGGCCCATCTCGTCGGCGAGGCGGTTGGCCTCCTCGATCAGGGTCTGCACGATCTCGGCCTCGGGCACGGTCTTGATGACCTGGCCCTTCACGAAGATCTGCCCCTTGCCGTTGCCGGAGGCCACACCGAGGTCGGCGTCGCGCGCTTCGCCGGGGCCGTTGACGACGCAGCCCATGACGGCCACGCGCAGCGGGACGGTCATGTCTTTCAGGCCCTCGGTCACGTCGTCGGCGAGGGTGTAGACGTCGACCTGCGCACGGCCGCACGAGGGGCACGAGACGATCTCGAGCTTGCGCTCGCGCAGGTTCAGCGACTGGAGGATCTGGTGACCGACCTTGACCTCTTCGGCCGGCGGGGCCGACAGCGACACACGGATCGTGTCGCCGATGCCCTCGGAGAGCAGGATGCCGAACGCGGTGGCGCTCTTGATCGTGCCCTGGAACGCGGGGCCGGCCTCGGTCACGCCGAGGTGAAGGGGCCAGTCGCCCCGCTCGGCGAGCAGGCGGTAGGCCTTCACCATGACGATCGGGTCGTTGTGCTTGACCGAGATCTTGAAGTCGTGGAAGTCGTGCTCCTCGAACAGTGAGGCCTCCCACACGGCGCTCTCCACGAGCGCCTCCGGGGTCGCCTTGCCGTACTTCTCGAGCAGGCGGCGATCGAGCGAACCGGCGTTGACGCCGATGCGGAGCGACACTCCGGCATCCTTCGCGGCCTTCGCGATCGCGCCGACCTGGTCGTCGAACTTGCGGATGTTGCCCGGGTTCACGCGCACGGCACCGCAGCCGGCGTCGATGGCCTGGAAGACGTACTTCGGCTGGAAGTGGATGTCGGCGATGACCGGGATCTGGCTCTTCTTCGCGATGATGTGGAGCACGTCCGCGTCGTCCTGCGACGGCACCGCGACGCGCACGATCTCGCATCCGGATGCCGTCAACTCGGCGATCTGCTGCAGGGTGGCGTTGATGTTGGTCGTCGGCGTCGTTGTCATGGACTGGACGCTCACGGGGGCGTCGCCGCCGACGAGCACCTTGCCGACCCGGATCTGACGGGTCTTGCGACGGGGAGCGAGGGTCTCCGGCACGCGGGGCATTCCGAGATTCACAGCAGGCACGGGCTCAGCCTACGCCGCCGTCGCTGGACGGAGCCGGAACGGGCTGCGAATGCTCCCTGTGGTAGGTTCGGCGCCATGCGCGCGCGAATCAACTGGTGGCCCACCGTCTAGGCGGTGAGCACGCGTGCGACAGACCGCCCTCCCTCGGGATCCGGGCGGTCTTCGTGTTTCGGCGGCCGCGTAGGACCCTCGCTCACAGACGGAAGTACTTCGATGACCGGGCCCGACCCCTCCTCTCTGATCCACGACCTCCTCGCCGGCTCGGCGCCGTTCGCGCTCATCGCGCGCGGCCCCGCCGCCGGTGACGACGCCACCGTCGAGGTGCTCACGGGCGATGTCGTCGACGTGGACCTCCTCGCCGACATCCCCCTGACGGATGCCGAGGGCGTCGCCCGCGAGGTCCTGGCCCTCGTGCCGTTCCGTCAGGTGCGCGAGCGCGGGTTCGTCTGCCACGACGACGGCGCTCCCCTGCGCTGCCTCGTCATCGGCGAGCGCGTCGCGCTCCCCCGCGCCGGGGTCATGGCATCCCTCCCCTCCGCTCCCGTGGAACTGGCGGATGCCGGATTCGACATCGCCGACGAGGAGTACGCCGACATCGTGCGCCGGGTGATCGCCGAGGAGATCGGCCGCGGCGAGGGGGCGAACTTCGTCATCAGGCGTGACTTCGTCGCGGGCGTCGATGCCGATCCGCGCACCGCCGCACTGACCTGGTTCCGCGCGCTGCTGGAGCACGAGAAGGGCGCGTACTGGACCTTCGCGGTGGTCACCGAGGGGCACATCGCGGTCGGAGCGAGCCCGGAGGCGCACGTGAGCGCCCAGGACGGCATCGTCACGATGAACCCCATCTCGGGCACGTTCCGCCACCCCGCCGGAGGTGCCACCGCGGACACGCTCGCGGAGTTCCTGCGCTCGACCAAGGAGACCGAGGAGCTCTTCATGGTCGTCGACGAGGAGCTGAAGATGATGAGCGCCGTGTGCAGCGACGGCGGCCGCATCACCGGGCCCCACCTGAAGGAGATGTCGCGTCTCACGCACACCGAGTACATGCTGCGCGGCCGGAGCGACCTCGACCCGCGCGACATCCTGCGCGAGACGATGTTCGCCCCCACGGTCACCGGCTCCCCCATGCAGAACGCCTGCACCGTGATCGCGCGCCACGAGACGACCCCGCGCGGGTACTACTCCGGCGTCGCGGCGCTGTTCACGCCCAACGGCAACGCCGAGGGTCCGACCCACGACCTCGACGCGCCGATCCTCATTCGCACGGCCTATCTCGTCGACGGCCGCCTGCGCGTGCCCGTGGGAGCGACGCTCGTGCGCCACTCCGACCCGTACGGCGAGGTCGGCGAGACGCACGGCAAGGCCGCGGGCGTGCTCGGCGCGATCGGGGCGATCCCCCGCGACGTCCCCGCCGCCCCCGCCGAGGCCGATCCCGACGCCCCGGTGGCCGAGCGCCGGCCGCTCGCCGAGGATCCCGCGATCGCCGAGCTCCTGGCATCCCGCAACGACCGTCTCGCGCCGTTCTGGATGAACCCGCAGGATCCCGACGGATCGGGCCCGTTCGCCGGTCGCACGGCCCTGGTCGTGGATGCCGAGGACCGCTTCACCACGATGCTCGCCCACCAGCTGCGCCACCTCGGGCTCGACACCCGCATCGTGCACTGGGCGGATGCCGTCGAGGCCGACGTCGACGCCGCCGACCTCGTGGTGTCGGGACCGGGGCCCGGCGACCCGCGCGATGACGACAGCGCGCGCATCGCCGCCATGCGCGACGTGGTGTCGCGCCGACTGTCGCGAGGCGCCCCGCTGCTCGCCGTGTGCCTGAGCCACCAGATCCTCGCCGACCAGCTCGGCATCGACCTCGCCCCACTCGCCCAACCCCACCAGGGGCTGCAGAAGAGTGTCGACGTGTTCGGCGAGCCGGCGTCGATCGGCTTCTACAACACCTTCACCGCGCGCGTCGCACCGGGCGACACGCGTCGGGGACTCAGCGTCGGCCGCGGATCGAATACGACCGAGGTCGTGGCCGAGATCGCTGCGGATGCCGAGACCGGAGACGTGTACGCGCTGCGCGGTCCCGGCTTCGCGAGCGTGCAGGGGCACCTGGAGTCGATCCTGTCGCGCGACGGCATGCGCACGCTCGAGCGGCTCATCGCCCACGCGCTCTGAGGCCGACCCGCGGCGAGCCCCGTGCGGCCGGGCCGGTGGAGGTCGCGACGCGGTCGAAACGCCCGGACCCGTCGCCAAGCTCAGGGTCCTCCCCCGCGGAGGCGGATGAGCCCGTCGAAGCCACCACCGCGCCCGCGCCGACCCCGCGGACCCTTCGGCAGTCCCAGGGTCCTTCCCAGCAGGTGGCTGAGCTCGTCGAAGCCGGCGTCGCCGTAGCTTCGCGCTACAGCAGCTGCACCGGGTTGAAGACGTCGGCGAGGAACAGCACGCCGCCCATTCCCACCAGCAGCACGACGACGACGAAGGTCACGGGCACGAGCTTCGTGGCATCCGCCGGGCGGGCGACCCTGCCGCGCCGGCGCGCTATCCAGCGCTTGAGGCCGTCCCACAGGGCGACGACGACGTGCCCGCCGTCCAGAGGCAGCAGCGGGATGAGGTTGAAGACGAAGAGGGCGATGTTCAGCGCAGCGAGCAGGCCGATGATCGACTGCACGCGGGCGGCGATGGGCGCATCGATCGCGGCGTACTCCCCCGCGAGGCGTCCGGCCCCGACGACGCTCAAGGGGCCGTTCGGGTCGCGCGGCTGACCGGTGACGAGGTCGACCGCTGTGTCGTATACGCGGACCGGCAGCTGCGTCATGATCTGCGCGACCGCACCCACCTGCTGGATGGTCGCCTCGGGCCCGGCCCAGATCGGCTGCGGGACGAGCGCCGACTGCGGGCTGAGCCCGGCGAAACCGACGCTCTGGAACTCGGGCTGACCGGCGTCGTCGAGCACGGGGCGTCCATCGGCGCCCGTGATCGCGCGGTCGGTCTGCACCGGGGTGATCGTGAGGGTCTGCTCGGCGCCGTCGCGTTCGACGACCACGGGCAGGGCCTGTCCCGGCGAGCGCTGGATGATGGCGGCGGCCTCGTCGAAGGTCGACACCGCGGTGCCGTCGATCGAGACGATGGTGTCGCCCGGGAGCAGACCGGCGGCGGCCGCGGGGGCGACGGGATCACCCGCCTCGCAGGCCGAGCGATCGGCGGTCGCCGGGATGACGCACTGCGACACCGAGGCGACGGTCGTCGTGCCCTGCGCGATGCCGATGCCGCTCACCGCGACGGCCGACAGCACGAACGCGAGAAGGAGGTTCATGATCGGGCCGCCGAGCATGACGATGATGCGCTTGTGGACGGGCAGCTTGTAGAAGACGCGGTCGTCGGCGGCGATGAGCGTCTCGGCGTTGGCGTCGCGGGCGTCCTGCACCATCGTGGCGAAGAACCGAGAGCGCTTGGTGCCGGGTTCGGCGTCGTCGGGCGCGGGCGGGTACATGCCCGCCATGGAGATGAATCCGCCGAGCGGGAGGAGCTTGAAGCCGTACTCCGTCTCGCCGATCCGCTTGGACCAGAGGGTCGGCCCGAAGCCGATCATGTACTGCCCGACGCGCACGCCGAACAGCTTGGCGGGCAGCAGGTGCCCGATCTCGTGCAGCGCGATCGAGATCGCGAGGCCGATCACGAGCACGAGCACGCCGATGAGGAAGGCGATCGCGGTCACCTTCGTGACGATACCGCCGAGAGCCTTTGAACGGCCCGTGCGGCCGCGATGCGGTGTCTGTGCGGCCCCGGATGCGACAATGGATCCGATGCCCAGCGACGCCCCCTCGAACCTGCCCCCCGTCCTCCGACCCGAGCGTCCGCCCCGTCGCGACCTCGCGGAACTGGCCCGCCGGTGGGGCGTGCGCACGGTCGGCGCCGTCGACGGAACCGTGCTGACCGGCATCACGCTGGCCACCGCCGATCTGCGCGCGGGTGAGGCGTTCGTCGCGATCCGCGGAGTGAACCGGCACGGCGCCGAGTTCGCGGCCACCGCGGCCGACCGCGGTGCGGTCGCGGTCATCACCGACGACGCGGGCGCCGACATCGCCGCCCCCGCGGGACTGCCGATCGTCGTGGTCGACGACCCCCGCGCCCTGCTGGGCGATCTCTCCGCGTGGGTGTACGGCACCGGCCCCGACGACGACCTCCCCCGCCTGCTCGCGACCACCGGCACCAACGGCAAGACGAGCGTGTCGCACCTGCTCGAGGGCATCCTCGGCCAGCTCGGCGTGGTAACCGGGCTGTCGTCGACCGCCGAGCGGCACATCGCGGGAGACGTGATCGTCTCGCGCCTCACCACGCCCGAGGCCTCGGAATTCCACGCCCTCCTCGCCCTGATGCGCGAGCGCGGTGTGGAGGCGGTCGCGGTCGAGGTCAGCGCCCAGGCCCTCACGCGTCACCGCGTCGACGGTCTCGTGTTCGACGTCGCCGGGTTCACCAATCTCACGCACGACCACCTCGACGACTACGCCGACATGCGCGAGTACTTCGAGGCCAAGCTGCCGCTGTTCCGCCCCGACCGTGCGCGCCGCGGCGTGGTGTGCCTCGACTCGCCCGCAGGCGCCGAGATCGCCGCGCGCGCCGAGATCCCGGTCGTGACCATCGCGACGCCGGCGATCGCCCACGACGCTGCGGCCGCGGCATCCGCCGACTGGACAGTCGACATCGTCGACGAGCGCCAGGAGGGCACCGAGTTCACGCTGTCGGACGGTAAGGGGCGCTCGCTCACCACGGTCGTGCCCGTGATCGGCCGGCACATGGCCGCGAACGCGGGACTTGCGATCGTCATGCTGCTCGAGACCGGCTACACGTGGGAGCACCTGTTCAGCACCCTCGACGGCGAGCGCATCGACGCGTCCCTCCCCGGCCGCACGCAGCTGGTGTCGGGCGCCGAGGGCCCCGCCGTCTACGTCGACTTCGGTCACTCCCCCGACGCGTTCGAGAAGACGCTCGCCGCGGTCCGGCGCGTCACTCCCGGCAAGGTCGTCATGCTGTTCGGCGCCGACGGCGACCGCGACGCGACCAAGCGTCATGACATGGGACGCACGGCCGTCGAGGGCAGCGACATCCTCGTCGTCACCGATCACCACCCGCGTCACGAGAACCCGGATGCCATCCGCGCGGTGCTCGTCGAGGGCGCTCGGCGCGCGCGGCCCGACGCCGAGATCCACGAGTTCACCCCTCCGGAGCGGGCGATCCTGGAGGCCGTGAAGCTCGCCGGGGAGGGCGATGCGATCCTGTGGGCCGGTCCCGGACACCAGGATTACCGCGACATCCGCGGTGTGCGCACGCCCTACTCGGCACGCGAGCTGTCACGGCGCGCGCTGCGCGCAGCCGGTTGGGCCGTGCCCGACCCGCAGTGGCCCGTGCCCTACCCGGCCGACCGTACGCCGTCGTCCGACCCCGAGCGTCCGGTCGACTTCCCGGCCTGATCGGGCGTCGCCGCCCGTTCGTCCGCACGAGCTCCCCGGCGAGGTGGCCGAGCCCATCGAAGCCACCGGCACCCGCGCACGCCCGGCCCTTCGACAGGCTCAGGGACCCCCGCGTCGGGCACTGGTCGTCGAGCGCGGCTCAGCGACCCCCCGCGGCCCGACGTGCCGCCACACCGGGCCGTCCGCCGACCGGCGTCACTGCGCCGCGATGATCTCGTCGGCCGTCCGCCGCGCCCAGGACTCCGCCTCGGCGAGGCTCTCACGTGTGAGGGCCGCCGGGGGCTCGTGCCGATCGACGACGCGCTCGATGAGGTCGACGATGCCCAGGAAGCTCAGCCGCCCCTCGTGGAAGGCGTCGACCGCCTGCTCGTTCGCGGCATTGAACACCGCCGGGAACGTCGCCCCCGCCCGCCCCACGCGCTTGGCCAGCGCGACCGAGCCGAAGGCTTCCTCGTCGAGCGGCTCGAACGTCCACTGCGACGCCGTGGTCCAATCCAGCGGCGCCCCGACCCCGCCGACGCGGTGCGGCCAGTCGAGACCGAGGGAGATCGGCAGGCGCATGTCGGGCGGCGAGGCCTGGGCGATCGTGGAGCCGTCGACGAATTCCACCATCGAGTGCACGATCGACTGCGGGTGAACGGTCACCGCGATGCGGTCGTAGGCGACGTCGAAGAGCAGGTGCGCCTCGATCACCTCGAGGCCCTTGTTGACCAGCGTCGCGGAGTTCGTCGTCACCACCCGGCCCATGTCCCACGTGGGGTGGGCGAGCGCCTCAGCCGGGGTGACGGCGCCGAGCTCGTCGCGCGAGCGGCCCCGGAACGGCCCCCCGGATGCCGTGAGCACGAGCCGGCGCACCTCGTTCGGTGCCCCCGCGCGCAGAGCCTGGGCGATGGCCGAGTGCTCCGAGTCGACGGGGACGATCTGCCCGGGGGCGGCGAGCGCGGTGACGAGTTCGCCACCGACGATCAGCGACTCCTTGTTCGCCAGCGCGAGGGTGCGACCCTCTTCCAAGGCCGCGAGGGTCGGCCCGAGACCCACCGATCCGGTGATGCCGTTGAGCACGACGTCGGCGTCGACGTCGCGGACGAGTTGTTCGGCTTCGACCGCGCCGAGGGCGATGTGCTCGACGTCGAACGTCTCCGCCTGCGCTTCGACGCCGGCACGGTCGGTACCCGCCGCGAGGCCGACGACCTCGAAACGGTCGGCGTTGGCGCGGATGACGTCGAGCGCCTGCGTGCCGATCGAGCCGGTGGAACCGAGGATGAGGACGCGGCGCATCACGTCAGCCTACTGAGCCGTCGGCCCCCGGGCGTCGCGCGGCGCACGCATTCGTGCGGGCGCGACGCCGGCCGGGCTCACTGCGCGGCGGGGGCGTGCTGGACGCCGAGGATGTCGGCGACGAACACGAGCGTCGAGTTCGCGGGGATCGAGCCCTGCTCCTGGTCGCCGTAGCCGTCGGCGGGCGGGATGACCGCGACGACCTGCGATCCGACCGTCTGCCCCTCGAGGGCCTTCTTGAAGCCGGGGACGACCGCGGTGGTCGCGAACTGCGTCGGCGCTCCCTTGTCCCAGCTCGAGTCAAAGACGGTGCCGCCGTCGTAGAGGACGCCGGTGTACTGCACGATGACGGTGTCGCCCGGGTTGACGACGTCTCCGGAGCCCTGGCGCAGGTTCTCCACCCGCGTCTCGGTGGGGGCGGCGGTGGTCGGCACGGTGATCGTGGGCGCGCCGTTGTCGGCGAAGGTCACGGTGGGCATGCCGTCGACCGGGGCGACCTCGGCGCCGTCGGCGCGGGTGGGAAGCTCCGCGATCGCGTCGGCCACGAGCACGTACGCGGGCGAGCCCTCTCCGAGGATGCCGGCGGGGAAGGTCGAGACGGTGCGCGAGCCGACCGGGACGCACGACACGGCGGCGCCGAAGATCTGCTGCGAGTTCACGATCATGTCCATGCCGGACGGGTCGGACGACAGCGAGTCCAGGACGACCTCGCCCGTGCCGGCGTCGAGCACCGTGTAGTTCGCCTTGACGATGTCACCGGCCTGGATCTCCTCGCCGCTGCCGTCGATGAGGGTGGAGCGCTGGATGTCGCCGGGGGCGAAGCCGTCGGGACGCGTGACGGTCACGGGACCCTGGAAGTCGCCGGACACCTCGAGGCCCTCGGGGACGTCGCCGGTGAACGGAGTCGTGCACGCTCCCGCATCCGGGGTCGCCGTGGCATCCGGCGTCTGCGCGTCGGTGGACGAGCCGGAGCACCCGGCCAGCAGCAGCGCCGCGACGGCGGCGACGGACAGGGAAGCGATCGGGCGGAAGCGCACGGGAGACCTCTCGGAGGAAGACGGGAAGCCCTCATCCTCGCGCATCCGGCTTTGGCGCGGCTGGGAGAGCCTTCCGGATGCCGTGCGTCCCGCCCCATGCACGCCCCGGCATGCGGCGGCTAGTAGCCTCGACGAGTGAGTTCCGACCTGCCCGCCGAGACCCCCGCCGCCGCTCCGCCGCAGCAGATGGGTGCGGCCTACGGACTCGGGCGCTTCCTCATCGCCCCCCTCGCCCGCGCCGTCTACCGGCCGCACGTCGAGGGGCGCGAGAACGTCCCCCGCACGGGTCCGGTGATCTTCGCGAGCAACCACCTGTCGTTCATCGACTCGATCGCCATCCCGGTCGCCGCTCCCCGGCCCGTGCACTTCATGGCGAAGTCGGCGTACTTCGAGAAGTGGGCCTCACGGCAGTTCTTCACCGCCATCGGCGCGATCCCCGTGGAACGCGGGGCGGGGCAGAAGGCCCTCGACGCCCTCGACCAGCAGCGTGTGCTCCTCGAGGACGGTCGTGCCGTCGCGCTCTACCCCGAGGGCACGCGCTCTCTCGACGGCCGGCTCTACAAGGGCCGCACGGGCGTGGCGTTCCTCGCGCTGCAGACCGGCGCCCCCGTCGTGCCGGTGGGGCTGATCGGCACCGACAAGGCCATGCCGGTCGGCGCGAAGTTCCCCAGCACGAGCGAGCGCATCACGGTGCGCTTCGGCGAGCCCCTCGATCTCTCCCCGCACGGTCCCGCCGGCTCGGGTCGCGCGCGCCGCGGTGCCACCGACGAGATCATGGCCGCCATCCACGCCCTGAGCGGCCAGGAGCTGGCGAACGCCTACAACGAGGCGCCCGCGCAGAACCCGATCGAACGCATCAAGCAGGTCCTGCCGCACGAGCGGCTCTGACGCGCTCCTCCTCGCCCTTGACGCGGCGCCGCGCGACGACCAGGGTCGAACCGACGGCCCGAACCGTCGACGCCACAACGAGGAGGCATCGTGAAGAAGTTCGTCAACGACCCGGCCGACGTGCTGGCCGAGGCCCTGCGCGGGATCCAGGCGGCCCACCCCGATCTTCGCGTGGATGCCGAGAACCGCGTCATCCTGCGCGCGGAACCGACGCGCGCGGGCAAGGTGGCCCTCGTCTCCGGGGGAGGCTCTGGACACGAGCCGATGCACGGCGGATTCGTCGGCCGCGGCATGCTCGACGCGGCCGCCGCGGGCGAGGTGTTCACCTCCCCCACCCCCGACCAGGTGCTCGCCGCCACGCAGGCCGCCGACTCCGGCGCCGGAGTCCTGCACATCGTGAAGAACTACACGGGTGACGTGCTCAACTTCGAGATGGCCGCCGAGCTCGCCGCCGCCGAGGGCGTGCAGGTGGAGTCCGTGGTGGTCGCCGACGACGTCGCGGTCACCGATTCCACCTGGACCGCCGGTCGCCGCGGGACGGGCACCACCGTCATCCTGGAGAAGATCGTGGGAGCCCTGGCCGAGGAGGGCGCCGACCTCGCAGCCGTCGCTGCCCTGGCGCGCCGGGTGTCGGAGGCCGGACGCTCGATGGGCGTCGCGTTGACCAGCTGCACCGTGCCCGCGGCCGGTCGCCCCACCTTCGAGCTCCCCGACGACGAGATGGAGGTCGGCGTCGGCATCCACGGCGAGCCCGGTCGCTCCCGCGTGAAACTGGCATCCGCTCGCGAGATCGCGAAGCTCATGGTCGACCCGATCGTGCACGACTTCGGCGACGCGGTGGGACCGGCGATCGTGCTGCTGTCGGGACTGGGCGGCACACCCCTGATCGAGCAGTACCTGCTGTACGGCGAGATCGCGCCGCTCCTGGCCGACGCCGGCGTCGACGTGCAGCGCGTGCTCATCGGCGACTACATCACGAGCCTCGACATGGCCGGCGCCTCGCTCACGGTCGTCGAGGCGGACGACGAGATGCTGCGCCTGTGGGATGCCCCCGTCGTGACCCCGGGACTGCGGTGGGGCGCATGAGCGCCGCCGTGACGACCAGCGACCTCGTCGCGTGGATCCGCGCGTTCCGCGACGCCGTGCACCAGCAGAAGGACGAGCTGACCCGCCTCGACTCCGAGATCGGCGACGCCGACCACGGCTCGAACATGGCCCGCGGGCTCGACGCGGTGATCGCGAAGCTCGATGTGGCGCCGGCGAGCCCGACCGAGCTGTTCAAGACGGTGGGAATGACCCTCGTCTCCACGGTCGGCGGGGCCAGTGGCCCGCTCTACGGCACCCTCTTCCTACGCATGGGGCCCGCCCTCGCCGAGGCCGATCCGGTGGATGCCGCCGCCCTCGGCGCGGCGCTCCGGGCCGGCGTCGAGGGCGTCATCGCCCGCGGCAAGGCCGAGGTCGGCGACAAGACGATGATCGATGCCCTCTCCCCCGCCCTGGAGGCCTGGGACTCCGCGGCGCGGGACGGCGCGTCGCCCGCCGCCGCTGCCGGCGCCGCCGCCGAGGCCGCCGCGCGCGGCCGCGATGCGACCGAGCCGCTCGTCGCGCGGAAGGGGCGTGCGAGCTACCTCGGCGAGCGCAGCGCCGGGCACCTCGACCCGGGCGCGGCTTCCGCGACGCTGCTCCTCGAGGCGCTGCGCGACGCCCTGGCGGCCGCCGAGTGATCGGCATCGTCGCGGTCTCGCACAGCCGCGCCCTGGCGGAGGCGGCGATGGAACTCGCCCTGCAGATGGGCGGGGCCGAGCCGCCCGTCGTGCGCGTGGCGGCGGGCGGTCCCGACGACGACCTCGGAACGGATGCCGTGGCGATCGCCGCCGCGATGGACGAGGCGGATTCCGGCGACGGCGTGCTCGTGCTCATGGACCTCGGCTCGGCGATCCTCAGCGCCGAGACCGCTCTGGAGTTCGCCGCCGTCCCCGAGCACGTCCGACTGAGCCCCGCGCCGTTCGTGGAGGGGCTCGTCGCCGCGGTGGTGACGGCCGCCGGCGGTGCCGGTCTCGACGAGGTCGCCGCGGAGGTGGCGGGAGCCGGCGAGGCGAAGAGACGCCAACTCGGCTCGACGGCCGACGGCGCGCAACAGCCCGCGCGCCCGGCATCCGCTCCGGACGACGAGCCCGCCGCGCAGGCCTTCGAGACCGTGGTCGTCAATCCCTCGGGGCTGCACGCCCGTCCGGCCGCGACGTTCGTCAAGGCCGCGTCGCGCTACGACGCCGACGTGCGCATCGTCGACCTCGACGCCGGCAGCGACGAGGTGTCGGGGCGCAGCCTTCTCGCTCTCATGGCGCTGGGCGTGCGCCGGGGGTCCCGGGTGCGCGTCAGCGCGACGGGACCGCAGGCCGCGCAAGCACTCGACGAGCTGCGCACGCTCATCGACGACGGCTTCGGCGAGCACTGAGGGTCCGTCCGCCTCGCGCGGACACCGGGATCAGCGCGTGACGCTGAGCAGGCGTCGCGCCAGCGACTCCTCGACGACGAGCTCCGTCACCAGGCCGGCAGCCAACGCACCGCGCAGACCGTCGAGCTTCGACAGGCTCGACACGACGCAGAACCGACGCGGGATGCGACGGACGGTGTCGAGGTCGGGCCCGCTGGAGCGGGCGTTGAGCTCGGGGATGTCGCTCGAGCCGTCGGCACGATAGAACACCGTCGCGCAGTCGCCCACCACTCCCTCGCGCTCGATGACGGCGCGGTCGCGCTCGTCGAAGTAGTCGCCGCTGTAGACATGCGAGGGCACGTCGGCGTGCGGCGAGCCGAGGCCGAAGACGAACAGGCCCACGCGCTGCTGGATCTCCAGCACCGAGCGCACGGAGCGCTCGCGCCACATGGCCTGCTTCGTGCGCGGATCGTCGAACAGCGCCGGCACCGGGAATTGGTGCACCGACGACGACCACGCCGCGCCGAACTTCGACAGGATCTCCCCCGCGTACGGGATGCCGGAGGTGCGCACGTTCGCGGCGCCGTTCATCTGCACGATGTGGGTGTCGTGCACGTCCTTCTGCGGCACGTGGCGCGCCATGGCCGACAGCGTCGACCCCCACGCCACGCCGACCGTCATCGACGACTCGACGCGCTCGGCGAGGATCCTCGCCGCGGTCAGAGCGGTCCGCTCCAGACGCTCCGCCTCCGAGGTGCGGGCGGGAGTGGGCACGATGTGGGCCGTGATGCCGAACCGGTCCGCGATGCGCTGGGCCATCTGACCGCGCGCGTCGTCGGGCGGACTGATCGAGATGGTGACGAGCCCGACGTCGCGGGCGTGCTGCAGCAGCCGTGAGACCGATGAGCGCGAGACGCGCATCTCGTGCGCGATGGCATCCATCGTGAGGTCCTGCATGTAGTAGAGCTGCGCCGCGCGCAGGGCGTCGCGGGAGCGCTCCTCCGCCTGTGTCGTCACCGTCTTGGCACCTTCATGAGCACCATTCTGCACGTTTGTTCAAGGGGCTTGCAACAACGTGCAGACGGGCGCATCCTGTTCGTCGTACCAACAACGAAAGGTCGCAGTCGACATGTCGTCCCCCACTTCGCTCCGCGCCGACGTCCAGGCGCTCCGTGACGCCGAAGACCTCGACGTCCTGATCATCGGCGGAGGCATCAACGGCCTCGCCACCCTGCGCGACCTGGCCCTGCAGGGCGTCAGCGTCGCCCTCGTCGAACGCGGCGACTTCGTGTCGGGCGCGTCGTCCGCCTCCAGCCACATGGTGCACGGCGGCATCCGCTACCTCGAGAACGGCGAGTTCCGTCTGGTGAAGGAAGCCGTCACCGAGCGCAACGACCTGCTCAAGACGGCCCCCCACTACGTCAAGCCGCTCGAGACGACGATCCCGATCTACAAGACGTTCTCCGGCATCCTGTCCGCCCCGTTCCGCCTCCTGGTGACGCACGGCCGCGGCAAGCCGAACGAGCGCGGTGCGCTGCTGATCAAGGTCGGCCTCATCATGTACGACACCTTCTCGCGCGACGGCGGCTCGGTGCCGCGTCACAAGTTCCTCGGCAAGAAGAAGTCGCTCGCCGAGCTTCCGAAGCTCAACAACGACCTCGCCTACACGGCCACGTACTTCGACGCGTCGATGCACGACCCCGAGCGCATCGCCCTCGACGTTCTGCGCGACGGCATCGAGGCGGGCGCCGGTCGCACCCAGGCCGTCAACTACGTCTCGGCCGTCGGCGCCGACGAGAACGGCGTCCGTGTGCGCGACGAGGTCTCCGGCGAGGAGTTCAGCGTCAAGGCCAAGGTCATCCTCAACACCGCCGGCCCCTGGACCGACCTCGCCAATCAGGCCATGGGGCTCACCACCCGGTTCATGGGCGGCACCAAGGGTTCGCACATCGTGCTCGACAACCCCGAGCTGCTGGCCGCGACCGGCGGGCGCGAGATCTTCTTCGAGCACTCCGACGGCCGCATCGTGCTCATCTACCCGCTCAAGGACCGCGTCCTGGTCGGCACCACCGACATCGACGCCGATCCCTCGAAGCCCGTCGTGTGCACCGACGACGAGATCGAGTACTTCTTCGACCTCATCGGACACGTCTTCCCGACCGTCGGCGTCGACCGTTCGCAGATCGTCTACACGTTCTCCGGCATCCGTCCGCTCCCCCGCCACGACGACACCGCTCCCGGCTTCGTCTCGCGCGATTACCGCATCGTCGAGGACGAGATCGCCGGCGTCCCCGCCATGAGCCTCGTCGGCGGCAAGTGGACCACCTTCCGCGCCCTCGCCGAGCACCTCAGCATGAAGACGCTGCAGAAGCTGCGTCGCCCGCACCGCGTGAGCACCCAGGGCCTCTCGATCGGCGGTGGCGCCGGCTTCCCCGCCACGCCCGAGCAGCGCCGCCGCTGGATCTCCGCACGCACGAATGCGCACTCGGCGGAACTCGTGGATGCCATGCTCGAGCGCTACGGCACGCGTGCAGACGCGATCCTCGACGTGCTGCCGTCCGAGCCGACCGCGGTCGCGGACGCGCCCGGGTACTACCGCGAGGAGCTCGAGTGGATCGCGGCGAACGAGCAGGTCGTGCACCTGATCGATGTGCTGCTGCGCCGCACGCACCTGGCATTCGTCGGGGGCATGACCGAGCGCACGCTGCGCGAGGTCGCCGAGGCCGTGGCCGGTCCCCTCGGGTGGGATGCCGATCGCGTCGACGACGAGATCAGCCGTACCACCGAGATCCTGCGCTCCGCGCACCGGGTCGACCTGGCTCAGGCCGGAGTCGCGCGAATCTGAGAGAACGTGCGGGCGCGCCACCTGTCGCGCGCCCGCACGACGCGCATAGGTTCGGAACACCGAGCCGCATCACCACCCGAGCCGAAGGTGTCCGGGTGAGAAAAGAAAGGTCGATGACGACATGCAAGAAGTGAACCTGGGTCTGTACTTCCTCTCGGAGGTGGTCGGAACCGCGATGCTCATCCTGTTGGGCTGCGGCGTGGTCGCCAACGTGGCCCTGGCCAAGACCAAGGGCAACGCGGGCGGCACCCTGATGGTCAACTGGGGATGGGGCCTGGCGGTCTTCGCCGGTGTCATCGTCTCCGCGTACTCCGGTGCGCAGCTGAACCCGGCCGTCTCGATCGGCCTCCTCGTCGCCGGGAAGATCGCCTTCGTCCAGTTCCTCGTGGCCGTCGCCGCGCAGATGGTCGGTGCCATCATCGGCGCCGTGCTCGCCTGGGCCTCGTACAAGCAGCACTTCGACGACGAGCCCGACCCCGCCAACAAGCTCGGCGTGTTCTCGACCGGCCCGGCGATCCGCTCCTACGGCTTCAACTTCCTCACCGAGGTCATCGCGACCTTCGTGCTGGTCTTCGTGATCTTCGGCTTCAGCGACTACGGCGTGGCCGACATCGGCGTCCCCGGCGGCATCGGGGGTCTCGCGGCCGTGCCCGTGGCCCTCCTCGTGGTCGGTATCGGCGCCTCGCTCGGTGGCCCCACCGGTTACGCGATCAACCCGGCCCGTGACCTCGGACCCCGCATCGCCCACGCCATCCTCCCCATCAAGGGCAAGGGTTCCAGCGACTGGAGCTACGCCTGGGTTCCGGTGGCCGGCCCGCTCGTGGGCGGTCTGCTCGCGGGCCTGCTCGCCCCCGTGCTCCTCAGCCTCGGCAAGTAAAGCCGTCGCGGGGGCGTCCTCCGGCGCCCCCGCCTCCCTCTTCCTCTCTTCACCCGTTCACCGAAAACTGACAAAGGAGTCCATCCATGGCCGACTACGTCCTCGCCATCGACCAGGGCACGACCTCGACGCGCGCGATGATCTTCGACAAGTCCGGGAGCGTCGTCTCCGTCGGGCAGAAGGAGCACGAGCAGATCTTCCCGCGCGCGGGATGGGTCGAGCACGACCCGCTCGAGATCTGGCGCAACACCCAGGAGGTGATCGGCCTCGCCCTGAGCCGCGCCGACATCACCCGCCACGACATCGCCGCCGTCGGCATCACCAACCAGCGCGAGACCGCGGTGGTCTGGGACAAGAACACCGGCAAGCCCGTGTACAACGCGATCGTGTGGCAGGACACGCGCACGCAGTCGATCGTCGACCGTCTCGCCGACGGCGACCCCGAGCGCTACAAGAGCATCGTCGGCCTCCCGCTGGCGACGTACTTCTCGGGCACCAAGATCGTCTGGATCCTCGAGAACGTCGACGGAGCCCGTGAGAAGGCCGAGGCCGGCGACCTGCTCTTCGGCACGACCGACACCTGGGTGCTGTGGAACCTGACCGGCGGCATCGACGGCGGCGTGCACGCGACCGACGTCACCAACGCCAGCCGCACCCTGTTCATGGACCTCGAGACGCTGTCGTGGCGCGACGACATCCTCGCCGACTTCGGCGTGCCCGCCTCGATGCTGCCCGAGATCCGCTCCTCCTCCGAGGTCTACGGCACCGTCGAGTCGTCGTCGCTGCTGCGTGAGACCCCGATCGCCGGCATCCTGGGCGACCAGCAGGCCGCGACCTTCGGTCAGGCCGCCTTCGACCCGGGCGAGAGCAAGAACACCTACGGCACGGGTAACTTCCTCATCTTCCAGACGGGCGAGGAGATCGTCCACTCCAAGAACGGCCTGCTCACCACCCTCGGATACAAGCTCGGCGACCAGCCCGCCCGCTACGCGCTCGAGGGCTCGATCGCCGTCACCGGCTCGCTGATCCAGTGGCTGCGCGACCAGCTCGGCATTATCTCCTCGGCTCCCGAGGTCGAGGCGCTGGCCTCGAGCGTCGACGACAACGGCGGTGTGTACTTCGTGCCCGCGTTCTCGGGCCTGTTCGCCCCGTACTGGCGTCCCGACGCCCGCGGCGCGATCGTCGGCATGACCCGCTACGTGAACCGCGGCCACATCGCCCGCGCCGCGCTGGAGGCCACCGCCTTCCAGTCGCGCGAGGTGCTGGACGCCGTCAACGCGGACTCGGGCGTCGACCTGGCCGAGCTCAAGGTCGACGGCGGCATGACCGCCAACGACGCGCTCATGCAGTTCCAGGCCGACATCCTCGGCGTGCCCGTCGTGCGCCCGGTCGTCGCGGAGACCACCGCCCTCGGCGCCGCCTACGCCGCGGGCCTGGCCGTCGGCTTCTGGGACAACCTCGACGACCTGCGCGCCAACTGGCAGGAAGACAAGCGCTGGGAGCCGAACATGGACGACAGCGAGCGCGAACGCGAGCTGCGCCTGTGGAAGAAGGCCGTCACCAAGTCGATGGACTGGATCGACGACGACGTGCGCTGATCCCGCCTTTCACCACCGGAACCCCGTCGGCCTTGCGCCGGCGGGGTTCCGTCGTTCCCGCCCGCCCCGTCCCGCGGGCCGCAGGTCCCTGAGCCCGCGGAGGGGACCGGCCCCCTCCGCGCGCCGCCCGCCCGGCATCCGGATGCCGAGACCTCAGCGCTGCGGCTTCGGGTATGCCGCGCGCATCGCGTCGGACTGCAGGTAGTCCGAGACGCCGATGAGCAGCAGGGCGAAGAGGATCTGCTCGGTGACCATCCAGAACGGGTACAGCCCCGGGATGGCCGCCAGCACGAGCGCCACCACGGGGAAGATGCGGCTGAACAGCTGCAGCCGCCGGAAGGCCCAGTACCACCCGGCGTGCGCACGCCAGAGGAAGTAGAACAGCGTCGTGGTGATCGCCAGCACCACGAGGCATCGCATCCACACGGCGAAGCCCACGTCGTCGCCGTTCGCGGTCATCCACAGCGCGACGACCACCGTCGCGACGCCGAGCACGAACCCTACCGCGAGCAGCAGCGCCATCGCGCGGAAGGCGCGTCGCACCTTCGGATCGCCGGATGCCGCGACACGGTGATCGGCCTGGCGACCGCCGGCGATCCGGTCGAGGCGGCGCAGGGCGGGTTCGAGCTGCATGCGCTCACTGTACGACGCCGTCCTGTGCCGTACCGTGCCGCGCTCGGCCGCGCCGAAATCTGCCGCGCCGTCACCGCGCGTGCGCTCAGCCGACCGTGATGACCGGCTCGTGGCGCACGGGGAAGTTGACCGAGTTCGCGATGAAGCACCACTCGCGCGCCTGGCGGTGGGCCACCGTGGCGGCTTCGATCATCGACTCCTCCGCGACCGTCACCCGCGGGTGCAGCACGACCTCGGTGAACGCTCCCCCGCTGTTGCCGTCCTCCTTCATGGTGCCCGCCGCGTCGTCCTCGTACGAGGTCACAACCACCCCGGTCGTGACGCAGGCGTGCAGGTACGACAGCAGGTGGCACTCGCTGAGAGCGGCCAGCAGCAGCTCCTCGGGATTCCACTTCGCCCGGTCCCCGCGGAAGGGCGTGTCAGCGGATGCCGCGATCGCGGGCTTGCCGTCGACCTCGAGGGTCACCGACCGGTCGTAGTCGCGGTATCCGCTCGTCCCCGTTCCCCGGTCCCCGGTCCAGGTCGAGCGCAGGCGGTAGTGATGCTCTCCGTTCATCCCCTCAGTCTGCCCCCTCCCCTCGCGCGAGTCGCGGGAAATCGTCGCTTCGGACGGCGTGGAGCGACAGATCCTGGCGACTCGCGTCGGCCGCCCCTCCGGGGCGGGAAGGGGCCGGCGGGATACGATGAAGGGATGCCCACCACGCCTCCCGCCTCCGTCGAACTCGCCGTCGTCGACCGCAACGGCTTCGTCGAATCCCGTCACTTCGGCGTCGCCGTCGTGCTCGCACCCGACGGCACCGAGACGCTCACCCTGGGCGAGACGACGGCGGCGTTCCTCCCGCGTTCGAGCATGAAGCCCCTGCAGGCCCTGGCGTGCCTGTCCGCGGGTGCGGACCTCGCGGGCGAGCGTCTCGCGATCTCCATGGCCAGCCACTGCGGCACCGACCGCCACGCCGAGCTGGCGCGCGACATCCTGCAGTCGGCCGGACTCACCGAAGACGACCTGGGCTGCCCCGCCGCCTGGCCCACCGACACCGCCTCGCGCGACGAGCTCGTGCGCGATCACGGCGCCCCCTCCGCGCTCCGGATGAACTGCTCGGGCAAGCACGCCGCGATGCTGCTGACGTGCGTGGCCAACGGCTGGTCGACCGCCGACTACCTCGACCCCCAGCATCCCCTGCAGGTGCACATCCGCGAGGTGCTCGAGCGCCTCGTCGGCGAACGCATGACCACCACGGCGATCGACGGCTGCGGGGCCCCCGTCTACGCGATGAGCCTGGTCGGTCTCGCGCGGGCGATCCAGCGCATCGCCACGTCGTCGGAGCGTTCGCCCTTCGCCCTGCACCGCAGCGCCGGCGCACTCGTGCGCGCCGTCAAGGAGCACCCCTGGACGATCGACGGGCCGGGTCGTCCCGACACGCTCGTGATCGAACGCCTCGGCGTCTTCTCCAAGATGGGCGCCGAGGGCGTCCAGGTGATGACGGCGCCCGACGGCACGACCGTCGCCCTGAAGATGCTCGACGGATCCAACCGCGCGGGCTGGGCCGTGGCCCTGCGCCTGCTCGAGCGCGCGGGCGCCCTTCCCGCCGAGGCGGTTTCCGAAACGCTCGCGCTCCTGCCGCTGACGGTGTCGGGCGGCGGCGGTGTCGTCGGCTCGATCCGCGCCGTCGTCTAACCCCTCGGGGCGCCTGCCCGCACCGGTACCGGCGCCGGTTGCCGGCATCCCCCGACCCCTCAGGCAGGTTGAGAGCGCTCAGATCCCGCCGTCGACGGATCGCGGGTAGGCGATCGGCTCGTCGGGGACGAGCACCTCGGTCTCGCGGTTGAGGCTCTCGCCGCGGAAGAACGGCTTCGATCCTGGGAGGGCGAACCACACCACCATCAGCACGACACCGATGGCGAGGGCCCCGATACCGACGACGAACGTACCGCCCACCCCGAGCAGCACCGTGTTGCCGTACTCGGGGTCGTACATGTCGATCGCCGACTGTACGAAGGCGTAGGTCAGCATGAGCGCGCCGAGAAGCGGCAGGATGCCGCGGTACACGAGGTTCTTGCCCGAGGCCAAGAGTTCGCGGCGGTAGTACCAGACGCACGCGTACCCGGTCATGGCGTAGTAGAACGCGATCGCGAGGCCCAGCGACAGGATCGAGTCCTGCAGGATGTTGTCGCTGATGAGCGTCATGCCGACGTAGTAGACGCTCGCGACGATACCCATGACGAGGGTCGAGAACGACGGCGTCTTGTAGCGCGGGTGCACCGAGCGGAACCGCTCGGGCAGCGCTTTGTACGCGGCCATCGCCAGCGTGCCGCGGGCGGTGGGCAGGATCGTGGTCTGGGTGGACGACACGGCCGAGATGAGCACGGCGACGATGAGCACCCAGCCGAACGGCCCGAACAAGCCGTCCTTGAGCGCCAGGAACACGTCGTCGGCGTTGTCGGGGTTGGCCAGGCCCGCACCGTCCTCCCCCACCCCGGCGTACATCATTGCGGCGACGGTGACCGTCACGTACGTACCGAGCAAAATGACAGTGGTCAGCAGCGCCGCTCGTCCGGGGATGCGCTTGGGGTCTTTGGTCTCCTCGTTCAGCGCGAGGCAGGTATCCCACCCCCAGTAGATGAAGAGCGCGAGCAGCACGGCCTCGGTGAAACCGCTCCAGTCGGTGAACCCGAGCGGGTTGAACCACGCGATGTCGAACGGCGTCGGGTTCGGGGCCGTCCCGTCGAAGAACTTCCAGAGGGCGAGCACGACGAACAGCGCGAGCACGAGGTACTGCACGGCCAAGAGAACGTTCTGGATCCGCTCGCCGATCTCGACGCCGCGGTAGCTCACGTAAGTCATCGCGGCGATGAACGCGACGCCGGTGGCGGTCACGAGAGGGACGTTCTCGGCGAGCGAGCCGTCTCCGATGAGCGACCACAGGTAGATGCCGGCGATCTGCGAGAGGTTGGCGAGCACCACCATCCCGGCCACGGCGACGCCCCAGCCGCCCATCCAGCCGATCCACGGCCCGAAAGCCTTGGTCCCCCAGGTGAACGTGGTCCCGCAGTCGGGGATCTCGTTGTTCAGCTCGCGGTAGGCGAAGGCGATGAAGAGCATCGGCACGAAGGCGACGACGAACGCGATGGGCGCCTGCGCCCCCACGGCGAGGACGACGAAGCCCAGCGTGGCGACGAGCGAATAGACGGGAGCGGTGGATGCCAGACCGATGACGGTCGAGCCCCACAGCCCCAGCGTCCCACTGGCCAGGCCTTTGCCGGCCGTCCGTTCGGGTGCGGAGGTCATATGCCGAACGTAGAATCCGCGGCCAGCCGCGGTCAAGAGGAGATTCTCAGGCGGAGCGACGCTCGACGTCGAGGACGACGATGGTGATGTTGTCGCGTCCGCCGTTCTCGAGCGCCGCCGCCATCATCGCGTCGACGGCCGCAGCGGGGTCGGCGTTCGCTTCGAGGAAGTGACGGATGCCGAAATCGGTGAGCTCCTTCGTGAGCCCGTCGGAGCAGATCACGAAGCGGTCGCCGTCGAGGACGTCGAGGCGCAGGTAGTCCGGCTTGACGCTGTCGCTCGGCCCGACGGCGCGGGTGATGACGTTGCCGTACGGGTGATTCTCCGCCTCTTCCGGGCTCAGACGGCCCGCGGCGATGAGCTCCTGTACGACCGAGTGGTCGGTCGTGACCTGCACGATCTCCCCGTCGCGCAGGAGATACACGCGAGAATCGCCGATGTTGAGCGTGACCCAGTGCGGCTCGTCGGTGTGCGTCTCGAGGTAGAGCCCGGTGAGCGTGGTGCCCGTGCCCTCGTCGGTCGTCTCGGGGTGAGCGACGATGTCCTTCACCGCGCGCGAGAGGGCCTTCTCGATGTTCTTCGTCGACACTGTCCCCGCCTCGACGACGGCCCGAAGGCGTTCGACGGTGCTGGCACTGGCGATCTCGCCGCCGAGGTGGCCGCCCATCCCGTCGGCGACGACGAAGAGGGGGTAGTCCGCGAGCACCGCGTCCTGATTGACTTCGCGACGACGCCCGGTGTCGGTGCTGGCCGCCCACCGGAGCTCGAGGGCGCCGTCTCCCAGGGAGACGGTGCGCGTGTAGGTGGTCACCTCGGGCACGAATGATCCTCCGGTTGGCCGACAGCTGCGCCGGCGGAACCGCGCGGCCCTGTCATCCTAGTCGACCCGAGGGCGTCGACCGCGGACGCGCCGCCGTGGTGCATCCCCCGTGCCGCATTCATCCCGCCGCCGGGTCAGCCGGCAGACTCAGGATGCCATCGAGCTCGGCGATGTCCGCAGCGCTCGGCGACCACGCGGTGGCGGCGGCGGCATTCGCCCGCACCTGCGCGGCGCTGGTCGCCCCGGCGATGACGCTGGAGACGAGCGGGTTGGCGAGGAACCACCCGAAGGTGGCCTCGAGCATCGAGATGCCGCGGGCGTCGCAGAAGTCCTGGTAGCGCTCGAGAGCGTCCCAGGGAGCGTCGCGCCACAGGTGCGGCCGCTGACGCATGATGCGACTGTCGTCGGGACCGCCCTCGCGCGTGAACTTGCCGGTGAGCAGCCCGTTGTGCAGCGGGAAGAAGGGCAGGAAACCGAGACCGAAGCGCCGGGCTGCCGGGAGCACCTCCCGCTCGGCCGCCCGGGCCAGGAGGCTGTACTGATTCTGCGCCGACACGAAGCGCACGCCCGAGGCCGCGGCATCCGCCTCGGCGATCTGCCACCCTGAGAAGTTCGAGTGGCCGATGTAACGCACCTTGCCCTCGCGCACGAGATCCGCGAGCGCGTCGAGCGTCTCGTCGATCGGCGTCTCCGGGTCGGGCGTGTGCAGCTGGTACAGGTCGATCCAGTCGGTGCGCAGGCGTCGCAGCGAGTCCTCGACCGCTCGGCGGATATGCGCGCGCGAGCCCTTGGAGCCGCCCGCGATCGCCGGCGCGAAGTCGGCGTGCCCGAACTTGGTCGCGAGCACGACCCGGTCGCGGCGGCCCTCGAGCGCCTCCCCCATCAGCGTCTCGGACAGCCCGAACGAGCGACCGTAGATGTCCGCCGTGTCGACGAAGGTCACCCCGGCGTCGATCGCGGCGTCGAGGACGTCCCTCGTTCCGGTCGGCGTCTCGGTCGGCGTGCCCGCTCGACCGAAGTTGTTGCATCCGAGGCCGACGGCCGACACGCGCAGCCCCGAGCGACCGACAGCGCGAAGCGGGAGAGGAGGAGGGGTCATCCCTCCACGCTATCCCCGGAACGAGCATGAGCTCCCCGCCACGACGGGGAGCTCATGCGATGGGCGGAGCGGTGCTCAGACCTGGGGACCTGCCGGGGGTGCCGGCGGCGGCGGCGTGGTGCCCGCAGCGGGCGGCGTCTGCGGCGGAGCGTACCCGGGAGCGGCCGGGGGCGCGTAGCCCTGCGCAGGCGGGGCGACGGGTGCGCCGTATCCGCCGCCGTTCTGCCCCTGCACGTTCTGCGCGGGCTGGGCGGGGATGCCGTTCCAGAACGTCTTGTCGGCGAGGAACGACGAGCCCCACGGCGACGGCGACGCGGCAGCGGGGTTCCAGCGGTTGCTGCTGAAGCCCAGGATGCCGAGGAAGATCCACTGACCGAGCGGTCCGAGGATGAACAGCAGCAGGATGGGCCAGTCGCGCCCGAACTTGGCGGCCACGCGGTACGAGATCATGACCAGTGCGACGACGATCGCGATACCGGCGAGGAAGTTCAGGATCGGAATGGCCGAGGCCACGGCCAGGCCCAGAAGGACCCACGGCGAGAAGTCGCCCAGCTTGGCGTAGACGAGGCTGTTGTACACCGGGACCCAGGCACGCCATTTGCCCTGGACACCGGCCTTTTCGAAGACCTTCATCAGCAGGAAGGAGCTGATGAGGTACCCGGCGATGGCGAACAGGAAGATGAAGAGATACGCGACGGCCAGGAATGCCGCCTCGCCGGCACTGGTCGTCCCATAGTCGGAGTAAGCGAGATTGATGATGTTCACGTCGATCCTCTCGAGCGGCCCGCACGATGTCGCGAGCCGGCGGGTGTCTCCCGCGCGTGTCATGGTAGCGAACCTGTGTGTTCGCTGAAATCCCCCACGCCCGAAAGTCTCACACCACGACGAACAGCTCCCGGTCGCCTGCGACCCGCACGGTCCAGCCGTTCGCATCCGCCCACCCGCGGAAACCGTCGGCGGTGGTCACCTCCGCAGCGGTCTGTGCGAGTGCTCGGACGAGGTCGCCCTTCGCATGTTTGTTGAAGTGGTTCAAAGCGCGCACCTCTCCCCCGTCGCCGCTGGCGGTCACGATGCGCACGTACGCTGCGTCGATCCCCGGGGGCACCGGCCCGAGAGCGGCGTACGCCTCGGACCGGAGATCGAGCACGAACGACGGGCGGGCCGTGTCGAGGGCCGAGCTCACGGCATCCGCCCATACGCGCCGCAGGGGCGGGAGTCCGGGGAGGGACGTTCCCGCGGCCAGTCGGTACGCCGGGATCGGGTCGAGCGCGCCGAGGGGTCCGAACGGGGCGGAGTGGATGACGACATGCTCGGCGAGCCAGGAGCGCTCCGACGCGCCGAGCCCGCCCGCGTCGAGGGCGTCGAACAGCACTCCCGTGTAGCGGTCCACCGCCGGGAGGCTGGGAGCGGTCCGCAGCGCCGCGTTGTCGGCGATCTCGTGTCGCCGTTTGGGGCTCAGCTTGAGCACGCGCGCGGCGGTCTCCTGGTCGGCGCTGAGCGCGACGAGCGCGTCGACGACGGCCTCGCGCGGGGCGCGCAGCGACGGGGACCACAGCGACGCGAGCGAAAGCGGTGCACCGTCACCGCCCGGACGCTTCGTCTCGGACGGAGGGAGGAGGACGAGCATGGGATCTCTCGGGGAAACGACCGACGCGCGCCGCCCGCATGGGGCGACGCGCGTCGGTGGAGGAACAGCGTCAGGAGACGAGGGCGGCGTTCCCGGCGACGATCGTGACTTCGTCGTTCGCCATCGACAGGAAGCCGTCCTCCGCGTTGGCCAGGACCTTCGTGCCGTCGGCGCGGGTGATGCGCACCTCGCCCTGGGCGAGGATCGCGAGCACCGGCTCATGCCCCTGCATGAAGCCGATCTCACCCTCGACGGTCTTGGCCACGACGAGCGAGGCCTCCCCCGTCCACACCTCGGCGTCCGCCGACACCAGGCTCACGCGCAACGACATGTCAGCCGTTCTCCTTCTGGATCTGCGCCCACTTTGCCTCGACGTCGGAGATGCCGCCGACGTTGAAGAACGCCTGCTCGGCGACGTGGTCGAAGTCACCCTTGACAATCGCGTCGAACGACTCGATGGTCTCCTTGATCGGGACCGTGGAGCCCTCGACGCCGGTGAACTTCTTGGCCATGTAGGTGTTCTGCGAGAGGAACTGCTGGATGCGACGTGCACGCGACACGACGATCTTGTCTTCCTCGGAGAGCTCGTCGACACCGAGGATGGCGATGATCTCCTGCAGTTCCTTGTTCTTCTGCAGGATCTGCTTCACGGCGGTGGCCACGCGGTAGTGGTCGGCGCCGATGTAGCGCGGGTCGAGGATGCGGCTCGTCGACGTCAGGGGGTCGATGGCCGGGTACAGACCCTTCGACGCGATCTCACGCGAAAGCTCGGTGGTGGCGTCGAGGTGCGCGAACGTGGTCGCGGGGGCCGGGTCGGTGTAGTCGTCGGCGGGCACGTAGATGGCCTGAAGCGACGTGATCGAGTGGCCGCGGGTCGAGGTGATGCGCTCCTGGAGCACACCCATCTCGTCGGCGAGGTTCGGCTGGTATCCCACGGCCGAGGGCATGCGGCCCAGCAGCGTGGAGACCTCGGAACCGGCCTGCGTGAAGCGGAAGATGTTGTCGATGAACAGCAGCACGTCCTGCTTCTGGACGTCGCGGAAGTACTCCGCCATCGTCAGCGCCGACAGCGCGACGCGAAGACGCGTCCCCGGCGGCTCGTCCATCTGGCCGAACACGAGGGCGGTCTTGTCGAAGACGCCCGCCTCTTCCATCTCGCCGATGAGGTCGTTGCCCTCACGGGTGCGCTCGCCGACACCGGCGAACACCGAGACACCACCGTGGTCCTGCGCCACGCGCTGGATCATCTCCTGGATGAGGACGGTCTTGCCGACGCCCGCGCCGCCGAACAGACCGATCTTGCCACCCTGGACGTAGGGGGTCAGGAGGTCGATCGACTTGATGCCGGTCTCGAACATCTCGGTCTTGGACTCGAGCTGGTCGAAGCTGGGCGCCTTGCGGTGGATGCCCCAGCGCTCGGTGACCTCGATCGTCTCGCCGGGAGCGGCGTTGAGCACCTCACCGGTGACGTCGAAGACCTTGCCCTTGGTCACGTCGCCGACGGGCACCGAGATGGGGCCGCCGGTGTCGCGCACTTCCTGACCGCGGACCATGCCGTCGGTGGGCTTGAGCGAGATGGCGCGGACGAGGTCGTCGCCCAGGTGCTGCGCGACCTCGAGGGTGATCTCGGTCGACTCGTCACCGATGGTGATCGTGGTCTTCAGCGCGTTATAGATCTCGGGGATCGCGTCATGCGGGAACTCGATGTCGACGACCGGGCCGGTGACGCGCGCGACGCGTCCGACGACGGCCGCGTCGGTCTTCTCGGCGGTGAGGCTCATGGCTTCTTCTCTCCTTGGGAACTTACTTGCCGGATGCCAGGGCATCGGCGCCGCCGACGATCTCGGCGATCTGCTGCGTGATCTCCGCCTGACGCGCGTTGTTGCGCAGGCGGGTGTAGTCGGTGATGAGCTTGTCCGCGTTGTCGCTGGCCGACTTCATCGCCTTCTGGGTCGCGGCGTGCTTGGCGGCCGACGACTGCAGCAGGGCGTTGAAGATGCGGCTCTGGACGTACGTCGGCAGGAGCGCGTCGAGAACCGTCTCGGCGTCCGGCTCGAACTCGTAGAGCGGGTAGACCTCGGACTGCGCGGGAGCCTCATCGGCCTCGAGCACCTCGAGCGGGAGCAGGCGCACGGACTCCGGCGACTGCGTCATCATGCTGACGAAGCGGTTGTACACGAGGTGGATCTCGTCGACGCCGCCCTCGTTGTCGCCGCCGGCGCGGTACGCCTCGATCACGGCATCCGAGATCTCCTCCGCGGTGGAGAACTGCGGGGTGTCGGTGTCGCCCACCCACTGCGCGACGCTCGGCATGCGACGGAACTGGAAGTATCCGACGGCCTTGCGCCCGACCAGGTAGTAGACGACCTCCTTGCCCTGCGAGCGGAGCAGCTCGGCCAGCTCGAGACCCTCACGGAGGATCTGCGAGTTGAACGCGCCGGCGAGGCCCCGGTCGGAGGTGAAGATGACAACGGCCGAACGACGGATGTTCTCGCGCTCGGTCGTCAGCGGGTGATCGACGGAGGAGTGCGTGGCGACCGCCGAGACGGCGCTCGTGACGGCCCGCGCGAAGGGGGATGCCGCGCGCACACGCGCCATCGCCTTCTGGATGCGCGAGGCCGCGATGAGCTCCATCGCCTTGGTGATCTTCTTGGTCGTCTGAGCAGAACTGATCTTCTGCTTGTAGACCCGCAGTTGTGCGCCCATGATTCCGTTCTCGTGTCGTCGCTGTCAGCGACGGCCCTTGACGATCCGCTCCTGGTTGACGTCCTCCGCCTCGGCGGCATCGACCTTCTCGGCGCCGACGACGCTCTGGTCCTTGCCGGGCTGGAACTCCTTCGCGAACGCGTCGATCTTCTGCTCGAGCTCGGCGAGCGTGTCGTCGCCGAGCACGTTGGTCTCGCGGAGCGTGTCGAGCACGGTCGAGTTGCGCCGCAGGTAGTCGAGCAGCTCGCGCTCGAAGCGCAGCACGTCGGAGACCTCGACCGCGTCGAGCTTGCCGTTGGTGCCGGCCCAGATCGAGACGACCTGCTCCTCGACGGGGTACGGCGAGTACTGCGGCTGCTTGAGCAGCTCGGTCAGGCGCGCACCACGGGCGAGCTGACGACGCGAGGCCGCGTCGAGGTCGCTCGCGAACATCGCGAAGGCCTCGAGCGAACGGTACTGCGCGAGTTCGAGCTTGAGCGTGCCGGAGACCTTCTTGATCGACTTCACCTGAGCGTCACCACCGACGCGCGAGACCGAGATACCCACGTCGACCGCAGGACGCTGGTTGGCGTTGAACAGGTCGGACTGCAGGAAGATCTGGCCGTCGGTGATCGAGATCACGTTGGTCGGGATGTACGCCGAGACGTCGTTGGCCTTCGTCTCGATGATGGGCAGACCCGTCATCGAGCCGGCACCGAGCTCGTCGGACAGCTTCGCGCAACGCTCGAGCAGACGCGAGTGCAGGTAGAACACGTCGCCGGGGTACGCCTCGCGGCCCGGCGGACGGCGCAGGAGCAGCGACACGGCGCGGTAAGCCTCGGCCTGCTTCGACAGGTCGTCGAAGATGATGAGGACGTGCTTGCCCTCGTACATCCAGTGCTGGCCGATGGCCGAGCCGGTGTAGGGGGCGAGGTACTTGAAGCCCGCGGGGTCGGAGGCGGGGGCCGCGACGATGGTGGTGTAATCCATCGCGCCCGCGTCCTCGAGGGCGCCCTTCACCGAAGCGATGGTCGAGCCCTTCTGGCCGATCGCGACGTAGATGCAGCGCACCTGCTTGTTGACGTCGCCCGTCTCCCAGTTCGCCTTCTGGTTGATGATCGTGTCGATGGCGATGGCGGTCTTGCCGGTCTGGCGGTCACCGATGATCAGCTGACGCTGTCCGCGACCGACCGGGATCATGGCGTCGATCGCCTTGATGCCCGTCTGCAGCGGCTCGTGCACGCTCTTGCGCTGCATGACGCCCGGGGCCTGGAGCTCGAGCGCGCGGCGGCCGGTCGTCGCGATCTCACCGAGACCGTCGATGGGGTTGCCCAGCGGGTCGACGACGCGACCGAGATAGCCCTCGCCGACGCCGACCGAGAGCACCTCGCCCGTGCGGGTGACGCTCTGGCCCTCCTCGATGCCGGAGAACTCGCCGAGCACGACGACACCGACCTCGTTCTCGTCGAGGTTCTGGGCGAGGCCGAGCGTGCCGTCCGCGAAGCGGATGAGCTCGTTGGCCATGACACCCGGAAGGCCCTCGACGTGAGCGATGCCGTCGGCCGCGTCGACGACGGCGCCGACCTCGGTCGCCGCGGCGCCGGTGGGCTCGTAGGCGGTGACGAAGTCCTTCAGCGCGTCACGAATGACGTCGGGGCTGATAGAGAGATCTGCCATTGTCTTCCTTCGTTCGTGGGGCCCTCGGCCCCCAAGATCACGCCCACTCGGGCGGAAAGTCTTCAGCCGGCGATCCGCTGGCGGAGATCGGCGAGACGTGCGGACACGCTCGCGTCGATGACGTCGTCGGCGACCTGCACGCGCAGACCTCCGAGCACGGTCGGGTCGATGACGGTGTTCAGGGTGACAGCCGAGCCGTAACGTGCGCTGAGAGCGTTCTGCAGACGGGTCTGCTGGTCGGCGCTCAGCGGTGCGGCGGCGGAGACGGTGGCGACGATGCGCGAACGCTGGTCGGCCACGATGCGCTCCGCGCGACGGAGGAGAGCGCGGACCCGGCGACCGCGCGCGTGCTCGACGAGCGACGACACGATCAGAGCGGTACCGGCGCTTGCGCGACCGTCGAGCAGCGTCGAGACGAGCGTTCCCTTCGCCGACGCGTCACCGAGGCGACCCCCGAGCGCGAGCTCGAGTTCGCCGTTGGAGGCGACGGTGCGGGAGAACGAGAAGAGCTCCGCCTCGATGTCGCCGGACTCGGCGACCGAGGTGGCCCGCACGGCAAGCTCCTCGAGCCCCTCGACGAACTCCGCGGCGCTCGACCAGCGCTGCTGAGCGGCGCTGGAGAGCAACGCCACCGTGGCGGGGCGGTACGAGGGGCCGAATACGGCGGAGACGAGCCCCGCCCGAGCGTCCGCCGGCACCGACGAGTCGGACAGCGCGCCGCTCAGCTGCGCCGATCCGCTCACGGCGGCCACGGCAGCGAACAGCTCGCGTGCGACGTCGAGATCGACACCCGACGCGGAGGCCAGGGCCTCCGACGTCGCGGTCCGGGCCTGAGTGGTCGCGCTGCCCATTACTTGGCCGCCTTCTCGGAAGCCTCGAGCTCGGCGAGGAAGCGGTCGACCACGGCGTTGGCGCGTGCGTCGTCCGACAAGGTCTCGCCGATCACGTTGCCGGCGAGGTCGACCGCGAGGGTACCGACCTCGGAGCGCAGCTGCACGAGGGTCGTCTGACGCTCGGCCTCGATCTGCGCGTGAGCGCTGGCGGTGATGCGGGCTGCCTCGGACGCGGCGGTCTCCTTGGCCTCGGCGACGATCTTGCGACCGTCCTGAGTCGCGGACTCGCGGATCTCACCGGCTTCGCGGCGCGCCTCGGCGAGCTGCGCGGTGTACTCCTCGAGGGCGGCCTCGGCCTGTCGCTGAGCCTCGTCGGCCTTGGCGATGTTGCCCTCGATGGCAGCACTGCGCTCGTCGAGCAGCTTCGCCATGCGGGGCAGGGCGACGCGCCAGACCACGAAGAGGATGACGACGAAGCACACGAGCGACCAGATGATGTCGTACGCGGCGGGAAGAAGCGGGTTGTGCGCTTCCTCCCCCGCGGGCTCCGCGGCGAGTGTGACAAGAGCGTTCAGCATCCTGTCTCCTTACAGTGAGTCGAGAGCGGCCGGTTCAGGTGAAGATGAAGCCGGTCGCGATACCGATGAAGGCGAGCGCCTCGGTGAAGGCGATACCGATGAACATCAGGACCTGCAGGCGGCCCGCGAGTTCGGGCTGACGGGCGACGCCCTCGATGGTCTTGCCGACGACGATGCCCACGCCGATGGCGGGGCCGATGGCCGCGAGGCCGTAGCCGATCGTGGCGACGTTACCGGTGACCTGGGCGAGAACCGTAGTTGCGTCCACGGGTTTTTTCCTTTCGGTTGGGTGGCTCGGCGTGCGCCGGGCCGCTCAGTGCTCTTCTGCGACCGCGAGCTGGATGTAGACCGCGGTGAGGATCGCGAAGACGTACGCCTGGAGGAAGGCGACGAAGATTTCGAACAGGGTGAAGGCGAGGCCGAAGGCGAGGGAGCCGGCGCCGAGAGCCGTCCACCATCCGCTCAGACCGACCACGAAGAACTGCGTCGCCGAGAAGAACAGCACCAGCATGAGGTGGCCGACGACCATGTTCATCAGCAGACGCAGCGTCAGCGTGACGGGGCGGATGATGAAGGTCGAGAGGAACTCGAGCGGGACGATGATGATGTAGAGCGGCCACGGCACGCCCGAGGGCAGCAGAGCGTTCTTGAAGAAGCCGCCCGGGCTCTTCTTGATACCCGCGTAGATGAAGGTCACATAGGCGACGATCGCGAGGATCAACGGCACCGCGATGACGCTGGTGCCGGCGATGTTCAGGAACGGGATGACACCCGTGATGTTCATGAACAGCACCATGAAGAAGATCGTGGTGAGGATCGGGAGGAAGCGCTTGCCGTCCGTGCGACCCAGGATGTCTTCGGCGATGTTGACGCGGACGAAGTCGAGGCCCATCTCGGCGACGCTCTGGAAGCGGCCGGGGACGATCTTCATGCGGCGCGTGCCGAGGACGAGGAACAGGACCAGCGCGAGCGTCGCCAGCATCTGCGTGAGGTTGATGCGGGTGATCGCGAAGATCGTGCCCTCGAACAGGACCGCGTCGGGGAAGAACTCGGAGATGGAGGGCGGGTGGAACTCCGCACCCGCAGACGCGAAGTTCGTGATCAGGGTCGCAGCTTGAGTGGACAGCGCTGGCTCCAGCTTCGGGGCATCGGTGTGAACCGTTGCGACGATGGTCGGTGACGGTACCCGAAGTGCGAACCTGGAGAAGATTTCCCATCGCGGGCGGGTACTTATGCCACCCTATCAAACTCCCGGCGAATCCATGAGTCCGCAGGGGGTGATCGTCTCGCCGCCGGACTAACGTGCGCGGCGGGGCGGCCGGGTGGGTTATGGGCCCGTCAGGCCCGCAGGTCACCGGCGTCGGGGTCGGTGGGGAGCGTGATGTCGCTGACGCTCGGGATCCGCATGCGCAGCAGCACGACGACGTCGACCGCGAGCGACGCGATGACGCTGACGACCAGGGCGACGTAGAACACCACCGGGTCGACCCAGTCCTGTCCGCGCAGCACGACGATCGCCACGATGAACAGGATGAGCTTGAGCAACCATCCGCCGAGGACGATTCCGAAGAAGATCGGGACGTAGAGCGGGTCTCCGAACCAGCGGTTGGCCACGAGGATGCTCGTCGCGGTGACGGCGAGGAAGATCGCGCTCACGGCCACCCCCGCGAGGGCGCTGCCGAGGCCGCCCGCTCCCCCGACGGCGAAGCCGACGACGGCGCCGACCACTAGGAGCACGGCAGTGACGACACCGCCCCACACCAGGGCGGTGCGCAGGACGGGGGTACTGGAGAGGGGTCGGCGGGGGGCGGGAGGGACGCTGCTCATAAGGGGGACTCCGGTCGGGTGGGTCGGACGCGACGGGAGAACCGTCGCAGACGGTGCGTAGAGGGAAGGAGGGTCAGGACGGCGCACGCGATCACGCCGGTCACGCCGAAGGCGATCCCGAAGGCGTAGTCGCCGGGCCAGCTCTGCTGGGTGCCGATGTACATGAGCAGGAACGCGAGGCTCACCACCGCGGTCCAGCTGTAGAAGATGAGGACGGCATCCCGGTCGGTGTGCCCCATGTCGAGCATGCGGTGATGGAGATGCTTCCGGTCGGGCGAGAACGGCGAGCGACCGGCCCACTGGCGCCGCGCGACGGCGAGACCGAAATCGAGCAGGGGCAGCAGCACGATGACCACCGGCAGCAGGATCGGGATGAAGGCACCGAGCAGCTGGGAGCGACCGATTTTCTCGGGGTCGAGGACCGCCGGATCGAGCTGCCCCGTGATGGCGACGGCTGAACTGGCCATCAGCAGGCCCAGCATGAGGGCACCGGCATCCCCCATGAAGAGTTTGGCGGGCGTCCAGTTCATCGGCAGGAACCCCAGGCACGCACCGACCAGGACGGCCGCGATGAACGACGCCAGGTTGAAGTACGTGCTGGCACCGGTGTCGCGCACGAGGAGGTAGGAGTAGGCGAAGAACACGCCGTTGGCGATGAGGCAGACCCCCGCGACGAGACCGTTGAGCCCGTCGATGAAGTTGACGGCGTTCATCACGACGACGAGGGCGAACACGGTGAGCAGGAAGCTCACCCAGCTCGATCCCACCGTGAGCGCTCCGATGGGGAGCGAGAGGATCTGCAACTGTCCGAACCATGCGATGATCCCGGCGGCGATGAATTGCGCGCCGAGTTTGATCATCCAGTCGAGGTCCCAGAGGTCATCGGCGACCCCGACCAGCACGATGAGCAGTACGGCCCCCAGGAGCGAGAGCACCGGGACCGGGTCCGTCCAGAAGATCGAGAAGTACGGGTTGCGGCTCGACAAGGCGAAAGCCGCGACGACCCCGAGGAACATCGCCACTCCGCCCAGGCGCGGCGTGGGCGTCTTGTGCACATCGCGGTCGCGGATGCCGGGATAGAGCTTGAACCGCAGAGCGAGCTTCCACACCACCCACGACAGCGCGAGCGTGACCGCCGCCGTGAAGAGGATGGTGAGGAGGTACTGGGTCACGGACCCGGAGCCTCGTCATCCGGGGTCGCATCGGCGGGCGCGTCCGCCGGGGTCGGTGCGTCGCGGTCGTCGACCGGGTCGGACTCGAGCAGATCGCCGAGCACCGCGCGGAGCTGTTCGCGCGAGACGGCCCCCTCGCGGAGGACGCGCACCACGGGGTCGGCCCCGCCGACCAGCAGCGTGGCGTCGACGATGGTCGAGGCGACCCCCGTCTCGCTCACGCCGGCGTCGAGGTAGGCGGCGACGCTGTCGCCCAGCATGTCGCGCGCGGCGTCGATGTCGACGGCGGCGGGCATACCGGTGAGGTTCGCGCTCGACACCGCCAGCGGCCCCGTCTCCTCCAGGAGCTCCAGGGTCATCTTCTGCGCGGGCATGCGCACGGCGACGGTCCCGTGGGTGTCGCCGAGGTCCCACGACAGCGAGGGCTGCGCGGGCAGGACGATGGTCAGGCCGCCCGGCCAGAACTCGCGCACGAGGTCGTCGACCGCGGGAGGGATCTCCGCGACCAGGGCGCGCAGCGTGCTGACGCCCGCGACCAGGACGGGCGGCGGCTGCTGTCGGCCCCGCCCCTTCGCTTCGAGGAGGCCCGCGACGGCGCGCGCGTTGAACGCGTCGGCGGCGATTCCGTAGACGGTGTCGGTGGGGAGCACGACGAGTTCGCCTCGGCCGATCGCCTGACGCGCGTGGCGCATCCCGGACAGCAGCTGCGACTCGTCACGGCAGTCGTAGACGGGTGACATGTCGCGCGCCAGTCTAGTCGCGCCGTGCGTGCTGTGCTGTCACCCGGCGCCTCAGGGGCGGATCGCCGTCGTGGCGCGGTCGCGCGTCGTCAGGTCGGGATGAGTGGATGCCGAGCGCCACCCGTCCGCGGTGAGGATGTCGCGGATCGCTGCGCCCTGCCACTCCCCGTGCTCGATCACGATAACGCCGCCGGGGTGCGCGAGGCGCAGTCCCACCCGGCTCAGCTGCCGCACGGCATCCAGGCCGTCGGGTCCGCCGTAGAGGGCCGCGGGCGGGTCGAACAACCGCACCTCGGGGTCGCGCGGAATGGCGTCGTCGGGAACGTACGGCGGGTTGGAGGCGACGACGGAGACCGTGCCGTCGAGTTCGGGGAACGCCTCCGCGAGGTCGATGAACGCGAGGGAGAGATTGTCGGCACCGATCAGGGCATGGTTCTGCTTCGTCCAGACGAAGGCGTCGACGCTGTTCTCCGCGGCGTAGACGCGTGCGTGCGGCACCTCGGTCGCCATGGCGAGCGCGATCGCGCCGCTGCCGGTACCGAGGTCGACGGCGATCGGCGCGTCGGAGGGGACCGCCCGCAGCGCGTCGATCGCCAGCTGGGCGACCATCTCGGTCTCGGGTCGCGGGACGAACACGCCCGGGCCGACGGCCAGCTCCATCGAGCGGAAGGGGGCGCGGCCGGTGAGGTGCTGCAGCGGCTCGCGCGCGCATCGGCGGTCCACGAGGGGGGCGAGGGCAGTGGATGCCCACGCGGGCATGCGGTCCCCGCGGACGGCCGCCGCCTGCACGCCCCCGCGCGACGACTCCAGCACGTGCGCCACGAGCAGCTCGGCATCCACCTGGGGGTCGGTGATGCCGGCGCTGCGCAGGCGGGCGGCGGTCTCACGGACGACGTCTGCGACCAATGCGGCCGTGGGTGCGGGGAGAGGGGCGGTCTCAGGCATGACGGAAGCCCAGCCTAGTCCGGCGCGGTGCCCGCCCCGGCCGCCGTGCGCACGACGGGTGAGGCGATGCGGAACGCGTTGTCAAGAGTCGTCATACGGGCCGCCGTGTTGGAGGGCTCGCCTAAAATGATCGCGTCCCGACCGACGGCGAAAGGCGAGCCATGCCCGGCATCCACTCCGACATCACCTCTGCATTCGGCGACACGCCGCTCGTGCGGCTGAACCGCGTGGCCGAGGGCGCCGGGGGACAGATCCTTGCGAAGCTCGAGTTCTACAACCCGGCCTCGAGCGTCAAAGACCGCCTCGGCATCGCGATCGTGGATGCGGCGGAGGCGTCGGGCGAGCTGAAGCCCGGCGGAACGCTCGTGGAATCGACGAGCGGCAACACCGGCATCGCCCTGGCCATGGTCGGCGCTGCGCGCGGGTACAAGGTCATCCTGACCATGCCGGCATCGATGTCGAAGGAGCGCCGCATCCTGCTCAAGGCGTTCGGCGCCGAGCTCGTGCTCACCGATCCCACCAAGGGGATGTCGCACGCTGTCGACGAGGCCAAGCGGATCGTCGCCGAGACGCCGGGCGCCGTGTGGGCCCGTCAGTTCGAGAACGAGGCCAATCCGGCCATCCACCGCAAGACCACCGCGGAGGAGATCCTCCGCGACACCGAGGGCAAGGTCGACTACTTCGTCGCCGGCATCGGCACGGGCGGCACCATCACCGGTGTCGGCCAGGTGCTGAAGGAGCGCAACCCCGACGTCAAGATCGTCGCCGTCGAGCCCGCCGACTCCCCCGTGCTGACGAAGGGCCACCCCGGACCCCACAAGATCCAGGGCATCGGCCCGAACTTCGTGCCCGCGATCCTCGACCGCGACATCATCGACGAGGTCATCGACGTCGAGTTCGACGACGCGATCCGGCTGGCGCGCGAAACGGCCGCGAAAGACGGCATCCTGGTCGGCATGTCGTCGGGGGCGGCCATCTGGGCCGCTCTCGAGGTCGCCCGTCGCCCCGAGGCGGCCGGCAAGAACGTCGTCGTCATCATCCCGTCGTACGGCGAGCGGTACCTCTCCACGGCGCTCTACGAGCACCTGCGCGAAGACTGACGTGGGGCTCCTCTCCCGCATCCGAGAAGACATCGCCTCCGCCAAGCTCCGCGACCCCGCGGCGCGCGGCGGTCTCGAGATCGCACTGCTGTATCCCGGGCTCCACGCCGTGTGGGCGTACCGGGTGGCCAACCGCCTGTGGCGGCGGGGGCTGCGGTTCCCGGCGCGCGCTCTGTCGCAGGTCACACGCTGGCTCACCGGCGTCGAGATCCACCCGGGGGCGACGATCGGTCGGCGCTTCTTCATCGACCACGGCATGGGCGTGGTGGTGGGCGAAACTGCCGAGGTCGGCGACGACGTGATGCTGTATCACGGCGTGACCCTCGGCGGTCGCCAGCGCGAGGGCGGCAAGCGCCACCCCACCCTGCACGACGGCGTCGCGATCGGCGCGGGAGCCAAGATCCTGGGGCCCATCACGCTGGGCGCGCGCTCCGTCGTGGGGGCGAACGCCGTCGTGACCCGCGACGCCCCCGCCGACAGCGTCCTCGTGGGCGTCCCGGCCACAGCGCGCACGCGGCGCAGCGGCGAGGACACCCGTGCCCTCCTCACGACGCCCGAGTACTGGATCTGATCGCTCCGCTGCCCGGAAGTCGGCCCGTGCGGCGACGCGACCATTGGGCGTTCATGTTCTCCTGGGCTCGTCGCCTCGGTGCACCCCGTCGGGCGGTATCGGCGCCAAGGCCGGAGACCGGACCGCGGGTGTGATCGGCTCGGTGACCTGACGGCGGTCACGAACAGCCCGCGCCGTAGGCTCGGAACATGACCCGACTGCACGATCTGTCGCTCGTCGCCCAGGTCGACGCCCTCCGCCGGGGCGACCTCGCACCGGCGGCACTCACCGCGCACTATCTCGACCGGGCCGAGCGATTCGCCGGTCTCGGCGCGTTCGCCGAGATCTCCCCCGATGCGGCGCGGCGGCGGGTCGCGGAGCTGCCGTCCGCGCCGGACGGAGCGCTCTGGGGCGTCCCCCTCGCCGACAAGGACCTCGTTGCGCGCGCGGGTACGCCCACCCGCTACGGCTCCCGGTCACGTGCCGACCACGTACCCACGGCATCCGACCCCCTCGCGGCCGCGCTCGACGCCGCCGGGGCCGTGAACATCGGCAAGACGTCCACGTCGGAATTCGGACTCACCGGCTTCACCGAGCCGCTCATCCACGCACCGGCGCGTGACCCCTGGCGCCTCACCGCCGGCGCGGGCGGGTCGAGCGGGGGCGCGGCCGTCGCCGTGGCCGCCGGTCTGCTGCCCGCGGCGGTGGGTTCGGACGGCGGAGGGTCCATCCGCATCCCCTCCGCCACCGTCGGCGTGCTCGGCCTCAAGCCCTCGCGCGGGCGCCTGCCCATCGGATCCGGCTTCGACTCCCCCGACGGACTGTCGGTCACCGGGCCGATCGCCCGCAGCGCCGAAGACGCGGGGTTCCTCCTCGACGCACTCGTCGGCCTTGAGGCCTTCCGCTACGCGACAGCGGCGCCGGGCGACGGGCCCTTCGTCGAGGCGGCCCGTCGGGAGCCGCGGGAGCTGCGCATCGGCGTCACGACCGTCTCCCCGTGGGATGACACCGAGCACATCGAGCTCGACCCCGACGCGCGCGCCGCGGTCGACACGGCGACCGCCTGGCTCAGCGACGCCGGACACGCGGTGGCGGATGCCGACTGGCATCCTCGGGGTTACGCGGAACTGTTCCCCGTGCTCTGGCGCGCCAGCGCCGCCCGCCTCCCCCTCACCGACGACGACATGGCTCTCGTCGAGCCCCTCACCGCGTGGCTCGTGCGGGAGGGTCGACGACTGTCGACCCTCGACCTCCTCGACGGTCTGACCGCCGCGCGGGCGTTCGAACGGCGGACGATCGCCGACTTCTCGGCCTTCGACGCCGTGCTCACCCCGGCGCTCGCGCAGTCGCCGCAGCCCGTGGGGTCGTACGCCGGCCACTCTCCGGAGCGGACCTTCGCGATGCAGGTCGAATACGCGCCGTACTCGAGTTTCGTCAACGTCGCGGGGCTCCCGGCGCTGACGCTCCCGGTGACCACGGATGCCGACGGCCACCCCGTCTCGGTGCAGCTCATCGGGCGTCCCGGCGGCGAAGCGGCGCTGCTGTCGCTCGCGGCGCAGCTCGAGCAGCAACGCGGACCGCTCCCCCATCCGCCGATGTGGAACGGATGAGCCTTACCCGGGGAGCAGACCGGCCGCCGCGAACGCACGGGCGTAGATCGCGCGGACGGCGGCCTGCTTGCGCTCGTTGTACGCGCTCATGAGGCCGTCGGCCGCGACCTCGCGCTTGACGCGCGCGTAGAGCGCCCGGTCGGCCGCGTCGGCGCGCAGGTGGTCCCGGAAGAGGCGGTGCCGCGCCGCCTCGGGGCTGTCGAGGGGCCAGACGTGCAGGTGGACGGCCGGCTCGCTCGCGACGAGCATCCGGTGCCCGAGCCACCACGGTTCGCGCACCCGGAGCGTGAAACCCGCGGCTTCGAGAGCGGGGACGTACGCATCCTCGTCGTCGGTGTCGGCGACCGTGAGATCGACGTCGATCACGGGCTTGGCCGCCAGGCTGGGCACCGCGGTCGAACCGACGTGGTCGATGCGCAACGCCCGGTCGTCGAGCGTCCCCAGGATCCGGTCGCGCACCGCGGCGAAGAGCAGCGGCCATGCGGCATCCGGTTCGACGATCTCGATGCGCCGCGCCTGCTCGGGCTCCCCCACCCACGGCGAGGCGCCCGGCGGCGGGGACGTGTCGTCGAACGAGACGATCTGGGCGGCGGTGAGCACCACCCGACCCTACGGCAGCCGAGCCGACCGGCCGCCGCCGCTGTGGGCTCCGTTCGCGCGTGCCGCCGGTCAGCCGTCGGCGAGGGCAGCGAGGCGCGCTTCTTCATCGGCCGTGATCGCCGAGTCGATGATCGGGCCGAGGGCACCGTCCATCACCTGGTCGAGGTTGTAGGCCTTGTACCCCGTGCGGTGATCGGCGATGCGATTCTCGGGGAAGTTGTACGTGCGGATGCGCTCGGAGCGGTCCATTCCGCGAATCTGCGAGCGCCGCGCGTCAGCGGCGACGGCGTCGCGCTCCTCCTGCTGCTTGGCGAGCAGTCGGGCGCGCAGAACGCGCATGCCGGCCTCGCGGTTCTGCAGCTGCGACTTCTCGTTCTGCATCGACACGACGATGCCGGTGGGCACGTGCGTGATGCGTACCGCCGAGTCGGTCGTGTTGACCGATTGCCCACCCGGACCGGAGGAGCGGAAGACGTCGATCTTGAGGTCGTTCGGGTCGATCGCGACCTCTTCGGGCTCGTCGACCTCGGGGAACACGAGCACGCCGGTCGTCGAGGTGTGGATGCGCCCCTGCGACTCCGTCGCGGGGACGCGCTGCACGCGGTGCACACCGCCCTCGTACTTCAAGTGCGCCCACACGCCCTGCGCCGGGTCGGTGGAGGAGCCCTTGATCGCCACCTGGACGTCCTTGTAGCCGCCGAGGTCGGACTCGGTGCGCTCCAGCAGCTCCGCCTTCCACCCCATGGATGCCGCGTACTGCAGGTACATCCGCAGCAGATCGGCCGCGAACAGGGCGCTTTCCGCACCGCCCTCGCCGCCCTTGATCTCCATGATGACGTCGCGGGCGTCGTCGGGGTCGCGCGGGATGAGCAGGCGGCGCAGGCGCTCCTGCGTCTCCGTCACGCGCTCCTCGAGCGCGGGGACCTCCTCGGCGAAGGCGGAGTCCTCACGGGCGAGTTCGCGCGCGGCTTCGAGGTCGTCGGACGCCGCGGTCCACGCCTCGTGGGCCGCGACGATCCGCGACAGTTCGGCGTAGCGCCGATTGACGCGCTTCGCGCGCGCGGCGTCCGCGTGCACGGCCGGGTCGGAGAGCTCCTCCTGAACGGCCTTGTGCTCCTCGAGCAGTCCACGGACCGACTCGAACATCGCGGGCTCCGCCATCGCGCCAGCGCCCCGGGTCAGCGGATGCTGTTGTCGTCACCGCCGCGCGCGGGCGCCGGGATCGACTTCTGCATCTGCACGAGGAACTCGACGTTCGACTGCGTCTCCTTGAGCTTGCCGAGAACGACCTCGAGGGCCTGCTGGGGCTCGAGCCCGGCGAGGGCGCGGCGCAGCTTCCAGGTGATCTTGACCTCGTCGGGCGAGAGCAGCATCTCCTCGCGGCGGGTGCTCGACGCGTTGACGTCGACGGCCGGGAAGATGCGCTTGTCGGCGAGCTGGCGGTTCAGGCGCAGCTCGCTGTTGCCCGTGCCCTTGAACTCCTCGAAGATGACGTCGTCCATCTTCGAACCGGTCTCCACCAGCGCGGTGGCGAGGATCGTGAGCGACCCGCCGTTCTCGATGTTCCGCGCGGCGCCGAAGAAACGCTTGGGCGGGTACAGCGCCGACGCGTCGACGCCGCCGGAGAGTACACGGCCCGAGGTGGGGGCGGCCAGGTTGTAGGCACGACCGAGGCGGGTGATCGAGTCGAGCAGCACGACGACGTCGCGGCCCAGCTCGACGAGGCGCTTCGCGCGCTCGATGGCCAGCTCCGCGACCGTGGTGTGGTCCTCGGCCGGACGGTCGAACGTCGAGGCGATGACCTCGCCGCGGACGGTCCGCTGCATGTCGGTGACCTCTTCGGGCCGCTCGTCGACGAGCACGACCATGAGGTGGACCTCGGGGTTGTTCGTCGCGATCGCGTTGGCGATCTGCTGCAGCACGATGGTCTTGCCCGCCTTGGGAGGCGCGACGATGAGGCCGCGCTGACCCTTGCCGACCGGGGCGACCAGATCGATGATGCGCTGCGTGAGCTTCTCGGGACCGGTCTCCAGGCGCAGGCGCTCCTGCGGGTAGAGCGGGGTGAGGTTGTTGAACTCGACGCGCGCTGCGGCGTCATCGACGGACAGACCGTTGATCGAGTCGACCTGAACGAGGGCGTTGTACTTCTGACGCCCCTGCTGCTCGCCCTCGCGGGGCTGCTTGATGGCGCCGACGACGGCGTCGCCCTTGCGCAGGTTGTACTTCTTCACCTGGCCGAGCGAGACGTACACGTCGCTCGGGCCGGGCAGGTAGCCGGTGGTGCGGACGAACGCGTAGTTGTCGAGCACGTCGAGGACACCCGCGATGGGCACGAGCACGTCGTCTTCGCCGATCTCGGTCTCGAACTCGTCGCCGGTGGTGTTCTGGCCACGACGCTTGTTGCGCTGACGGTTGCGGCTGTTCGCCGACCCCTGCTGCTGCTGGGCCTGCTGGCCGTTCTGCGCGGCGTTGTCGCGCTGGTTGCCCTGCGAGCCGGCGTCGCGCTGACCGCTCTGCGCGGGGGCCTCGGCCTCGTCGGCGGGGGCGGCCGCGGCAGCGCCGTCGTTCTTCTCGGCGGCGTCGGCCTTGTTGCGGTTGCGGTTGCGCGAACGGCTGCGGCCGCGGCCGCGAGCCGGGGTCTCGTCCGCCTGATCGCTCGAGTCGGCGACCGCGTCGGACTTCTCGGCCGCCGTCTCGGCGTCGGCTTCGGCGGGCGTCGCGTCGGCGGCGACGTCGGCCGCGGTCGTGACGGGGGTGGTCGGCTCCTCGACCGCGGCGTCGGCGGCGTCGGGGTCGGCAGCATCGGATGCCGCGGCGTCGGCGGCGGGAGCGTCGGACACCGCAGCCTCGGCCGCGAGGTCCTCTGCGGTAACGGCCTCCGCAGCGGCGTCGGCGGCAGCAGCGGCGGCCTCGGAAGCGGCGGCGTCCGCCGCGGCCTTCTCTTCCGCCGTCGCGCTCTTCGCACGGCGCGGCGCGCGCTTGCGGGGGGCGCGCGCGGGCTTCTCGGCCGGCGCCGGCTCGTCCGCAGCGGGCGCCTCGGCGACCGGAGCGGCGGATGCCGCGGCATCGGCAGCGGGGGCGTCGGCGGCCGGGGCGTCGGCGGCGGCCTCCTCGGCCGGCGCCTCGACGGCATCGGCGGGGAACAGCGCCTCGGGCTGCGCGTCGACGGCGGGCTCCTCCGCGAGGGCCGGGGCCTCAGCGCCATCGGCCTCGGGCGCCTCGTCGGCCTCGGGGGTCTCGGCGGCGGGCGTCTCGGCCGCCGCGGTGTCGGTGCCGTCCGCCGCAGCCGTGGGCTGCTCCTCGGCGGGGTTCTCCGCGCTCTCGGGCGCGTCGACGGGCTGGGTCTCGGAGATGGACTCCACGAGTGCTCCTCAGAAATGAAACGTGATCAGATCGCGCTTCGCCATGCAGAACGCAGACGAAGAGACACCAGCGGTTCGGAAGACTGCAGCCGATACCGGGTTCGCGATGTGTTGCGGATTTCGCAGGTGTGCAGAGGCTCAGATTCGCGAATCTACGCGGAACCCTCTGCGTTTTTCACTGTACCACCCTTGACGTCGACGGCGAGCATGAGCGCCTGCCACGGGGTGTCGACGACGGATGCCATAAGATCTGCCGCCTCGAGTCGCTGTCCCGGCCCGTCGGCGAGCACGAGCACGCTGGGCCCGGCGCCCGAGACGACCGCCGCATACCCCTCGGCGCGCAGCGCCCGCACGAGCCGGTCGGTCTCGGGCATGGCCTGTGCACGGTAGTTCTGGTGCAGCTTGTCCTCGGTCGCCGCCATCAGCAGCTCGGGGCTCTGCGTCATCGCCGCGATCAGCAGCGCCGAGCGCGAGACGTTGAAGACCGCGTCCTCGCGCGGCACCTGCAGCGGCTGCAAGCTGCGCGCGACGGCGGTGGACATCGTGAAGCCCGGCACGAGGACCAGCGGCGACACCCCGCGGTGAACGATGAGCTGCTTGTGCTGGGGGCCCTCGGCATCCATCCAGGCGATGGTGAGACCGCCGAACAGGCCGGGGGCGACGTTGTCGGGGTGGCCCTCCATCTCGGTCGCCAGGCGCAGCAGGTCGACGTCGCCGAAGGCGACCTCTCCCTCGAGCAGACCCTTCGCGGCCAGGATGCCGGCCACCACCGCCGCTCCGGACGAGCCCATGCCGCGCCCGTGCGGGATGACGTTGTGCGCCGTCAATCGCAGCCCGGGGAGGGTGCGACCGACCGAGGCGTAGGTGTGCGCCATCGCGCGGACGACGAGGTGCGACGCGTCGCGGGGGACGTCGGCCGTCCCCTCCCCCGCGACCTCGATCTCGAGGCGGTCGCCGTCGAGCTGCTCGACGACGAGCTCGTCGTAGACGCTCAAGGCCAGGCCCAGGGTGTCGAAGCCGGGACCGAGGTTCGCGCTGGTGGCGGGAACGCGGACGGCGACCCGGCGACCGGGGCCTGAGCTCACGCGGTCACCGGCTGCAGGTCGAGCACGGAGGCGACCTCCGAGGTGGTGGCGTCGACGACGGTCGGCTCGACGGTCGTGCCGTCGGCCTGGCGCAGGGCCCACTGGGGATCCTTCAGGCCGTGACCGGTGACGGTCAGCACGACCTTCGCCCCCGCCGGCACGACGCCCGCCTCGGCGCGGCTGAGCAGACCCGCGACGCTGATCGCCGACGCCGGCTCGACGAACACGCCGACCTCGCCCGCGAGGATCTTCTGCGCCTCGAGGATGCCCTCGTCGTCGATCGCCCCGAACCAGCCGTCGGTGGCATCCCGCGCCTCGAGCGCGAGGTCCCACGAGGCGGGGTTGCCGATGCGGATCGCGCTGGCGATCGTCTCCGGGTTCTTCACGACCTCGCCGCGCACGAGGGGCGCGGAACCGGCCGCCTGCAGACCGAACATGCGGGGCACCTTCGTCGCGACGCCGCGCGCGGCCTCTTCGCGGTAGCCGCGCGAGTAGGCCGTGTAATTGCCGGCGTTGCCGACGGGGATGAAGTGGAAGTCGGGGGCGTCGCCCAGCTGCTCCACGACCTCGTAGGCCGCCGTCTTCTGCCCCTCGATGCGGTCGGGGTTGACCGAGTTGACCAGGTGCACCGGGTAGTGGTCGGCGAGCTCGCGCGCGATCTCGAGGCAGTCGTCGAAGTTGCCGCGGATCTGGATGAGGCGCCCGTTGTGCGCCACGGCCTGGCTGAGCTTGCCCATCGCGATCTTGCCCTCGGGAACGAGGACGGCCGCGGTGATGCCGGCGTGGGCGGCGTAGGCCGCGGCGGAGGCCGAGGTGTTGCCGGTGGAGGCGCAGATGACGGCCTTGGCACCGTGCTCGACGGCGCGCGAGAGCGCGACGGTCATGCCGCGGTCCTTGAACGAGCCGGTGGGGTTCATGCCCTCGAACTTGACCCACACGTCGGCGCCCGTGCGCCGCGACAGCGCCGGGGCGGGGATGAGCGGCGTGCCGCCCTCGCCGAGGGTGACGACGGTGGAGGCGTCGGTGACACCCAGACGGTCGGCGTATTCGCGGAGGACTCCGCGCCAGAGGTGTGCCATGTCAGTTCCCTTCCACGCGCAGCACGGAGACCACGCGCTCGACGACGCCGCTCGCGGCGAGACGCTCGACGGTCTCGCTCAGGTCCTGCTCGCGGGCCTTGTGTGTTCCGATGACCAACCGGGCGGATCCCGCTCCGGTCGTTGAGCCTTCCGCTTCGGTCGCCGAGCCCGTCGAAGCGACGGCATCCGTGGATGCCTCGATGACGGTCTGCTCGACCGTCGCGATCGACACGCGCCCCTCGCTCAGGATGCCGGCGACCGTGGCCAGCACGCCCGGCTGATCGTCGACCTCGAGCGTGATCTGGTAGCGCGTGATGACGTGACCGATCGGTACGGCCGGCAGGTTGGCGCGCGTGGACTCGCCCACGCCGACGCCGCCGGCGATGTGCCGTCGCGCGGCGGAGACGACGTCGCCGAGCACGGCGGAGGCCGTCTGCACGCCGCCGGCACCCGCGCCGTAGAACATGAGGTCGCCCGCGGCCTCGGCCTGCACGAAGACGGCGTTGTTGGCGCCGTGCACGCTGGCCAGGGGGTGGGTGCGCTCGACCAGGGCCGGGTACACGCGCACCGAGATGGACTCGGTGCCGCCCTCCTCGGCGGCCAGGCGCTCGCAGACGGCGAGCAGCTTGATGACGTACCCCGCGTGGCGCGCGGACTCGATCATCGCGGCGTCGATCGAGGTGATGCCCTCGCGGTGCACGGCATCCAGGGGGACCGTGGTGTGGAAGGCCAGGCTCGCGAGGATCGCGGCCTTCTGCGCGGCGTCGTAGCCCTCGACGTCGGCCGTGGGATCGGCCTCGGCGTAGCCGAGCGCCTGAGCCTGGGCGAGGACGTCGGCGAAGTCGGCGCCCTCGGTGTCCATGCGGTCGAGGATGTAGTTCGTCGTGCCGTTGACGATGCCCATGATGCGCACGACGCGGTCGCCGGCGAGGGAGTCGCGCAGCGGCCGGATGATGGGGATGGCACCGGCGGCGGCGGCCTCGTAGTACACCTCGGCGCCGACCTGGTCGGCGGCCTCGAACACCTCGGAGCCGTGCGTGGCCAGCAGCGCCTTGTTGGCGGTGACGACGTCGGCGCCCGACGCGATCGCGTGCAGCACCTGCGTGCGGGCCGGTTCGATGCCGCCCATGAGCTCGATGACGATGTCGCTGCCCACGATGAGCGTCTCGGCGTCCGTGGTGAACAGCTCGCGCGGCAGGTCGGCGTCGCGCTTCGCGTCGACGTCGCGCACGGCGATGCCGGCGAGTTCGAGCTTCGCGCCCGCGCGATCGGCGAGCTCGTCGCCGTGCTTGAGCAGCAGGTCGGCGACCTGCGAGCCGACGGCGCCGGCGCCGAGGAGCGCCACGCGGAGCGTGCGGTAGTCGGTCATTCGGTGTCTCCGTGGGGTGTTGCGGTGGAAGCGGATGGCGGGATCCCGGCGTCGCGCGCGAGTAGATCGGCCACGGTCTCGCCGCGCACGATCACGCGGGCCGCGCCGTCGCGGACCGCGACGACGGGGGGACGTGGCGTGTAGTTGTAGTTGCTCGCGAGCGAGAAGCAGTACGCGCCGGTGGCGGGGACGGCCAGCAGATCGCCCGGGGTGACGTCGGCGGGGAGGTACTCGGCATCCACGACGATGTCGCCGGATTCGCAGTGGTGGCCGACGACGCGCGAGAGCGCCGGGGTCTCGGAGCTCGTGCGCGAGACGATGCGCGCCGAGAAGTCCGCGCCGTAGAGCGCGGGACGGGCGTTGTCGCTCATTCCGCCGTCGACGCTGACGTAGGTGCGCTCGAGGCCCTCGGCCGCGGTGACGGTCTTGACCGTCCCGACCTCGTAGAGCGTCACCCCCGCCTGACCGACGATCACGCGACCCGGCTCGGTGGCCACGTCGGGCATCGGGATGCCGCGCACCGCGCACTCGTCGGCGATCGCGTCGAGGATGCCGTCGGCGATCTCCTCGATGGGCTTGGGGTCGTCCACCGAGGTGTAGGAGATGCCGAAACCGCCGCCGACGTTGAGCAGGGGGATCTCTCCCCCGGCCAGCAGGTCGGCGTGCAGGTCGACCAGGCGCGCGGCGGACTCGCGGAAGCCCGACGAGTCGAAGATCTGCGAGCCGATGTGGGCATGCAGCCCGACGAAACGCAGACTGGTCAGCTCGCGGATGCGCGCGACGGCCGCGTCCGCCCCCTCGAGCGAGAAGCCGAACTTCTGGTCTTCGTGCGCCGTGGCGAGGAAGGCGTGGGTCTCGGCGTGCACGCCGGTGCGGACGCGGACGAGCACGGACTGCACGGCGCCGCGGCGCTCGGCGATCGCGGCGAGCCGCTCGATCTCGATGGGGCTGTCGACGACGACCGACCCGATGCCGACCTCGACCGCGCGTTCGAGCTCGCGCACGCTCTTGTTGTTGCCGTGGAACCCGAGCCGCGCGGGGTCCGCGCCGCCGGCGAGGGCCACCTCGAGCTCGCCGAGGGTGCACACGTCGACCGCGAGGCCCTCATCGACGACCCAGCGCACGACCTCGGTCGACAGGAACGCCTTGCCCGCGTAGTACACCCGGGCCCGGACGCCGTGACGCGTCGCCGCGGCGTCGAAGGCCGCGCGGGCGCGTCGGGCGTGATCGCGCACCTCGTGCTCGTCGAGGACGTAGAGGGGCGTGCCGAAGCGGGCGCGCAGGTCGAACACCGAGACCCCGCCGATCTCGACGGAACCGTCGTCGACGCGACGGGCGGAGGACGGCCAGACGGGCGCGATGAGCTCGTTCGCTTCGGTCGGGGCGGTGAGCCACTCGGGCACGAGCGCGGAGTGCGAGGCGGACACGGAGGAACCAATCGGGTTTTGCGGCGACGCGACGGCCGCGGATCACGGCTCCCACCCCCGCGGAGAGTCACGCGGCGGGCAGTCCCTGCAGTCTACGGTACGGGTTTCGTCCCCTCGGACGACGCGACGTGGAGCACCGCGCCCCGGAGGCCGTGCAACGATGCGATCGGGCGCGCTTCCCGGCGTGCGAGGAGGCGAAGGAGCCGGGCGTAGAGGGTGATGCCGCGGGTGATGAGGGCTCGACGGACCCTGCGCAGCATCGACGAGGGCACGGTCTCCGCCGCACGGGGACCTATGGTGCGGAGGTGCCAGCCCAGACACTGTCCTCGATCGTCGTCGACGCCGTCGGCGCGCCCATCCGCATCGATCTGTCGGGCCTGTCCGCGACCGACCGCGACGCCGTCGTCGGCGCCTGGGACGCCGCCACCCTGACCATCGTCGACGGGGTGGACGCCACCGTGTCGCCGGTCCGGGGCGGCGAGGACGACGAGATGCTGTCGGGTCTGTCGTCCGCGGTGACCCAAGCCGCGATCGCGGCGCGGAGCGGGACGCTGTGGATGCTGCACGCGGCGGGGCTCGCCGCGCCCGATGGCGGCGTCGTCGCACTGGTGGGCCGGTCCGGCGCCGGCAAAACCACCGCCGCACGCGCACTCGCGCGGTCGTGGGGCTATGTCTCGGACGAGACGATCGGTGTGGAGTGCGACGGCCGCGTCCACGCCTACCGCAAGCCGCTGTCGATCATCTCCGGCGACCGCCCGTTCAAGCAGCAGCACTCCCCCGTCACGCTGGGGCTGCGTCCGCTCCCTTCTGCGCCCCTGCGACTCCGACGCGTCATCGTCCTCGACCGCCGGACCCGTCCGACCCCCGCGCGGCTCGTCCCCCTCGACCTGCCGGACGCGCTCGTCGCGTTGGCGCCGCACTCGAGCGCGCTGGCCGCCCTGCCTCGGCCGCTGCACACCGTGGCCACGCTCCTCACGAGGTCGGGTGGGGTGCTGCGGGCCGAATATCACGACGCCGAAGACCTCGTGCTCCTCGTCCGTGGACTCATGACGCAGCAGCCCGGTGGGGCGCCCGGACCCACCACGGGGGAAGACGACGCACTCCCGACGGTGCCGGCGCCCGCCCGCGTGGACACTGCGGCGATCCGTTACCGACGCGTCGCGGTGGTGGACTCGCTCGCTTTCAGCGACGGCCGCGTCGCGGTCCTCACCGCGGAGCACGACGGCCGCGGCACGTTGCGCATCCTCAGTGCGGCCGCATCCGTCGTCTGGCGAGCGGCCGCCGATTCGACCCGCGACGAGGTGTTCGACGCCGCCACCCTCGGACGCCCCGACGCCGAAGCGACCCGGTCGATCGACGGCCTGCTCGCTCAGCTGGTCGAGGCCGGTTTGCTCACCGTCACCGTGTGACACGCATTCCGGGACCCGTCACATCGTGCGACTCGGGCGTTCCCGTGCGGCCCGCCCCGTCATGGAGACGCCACGGGCACGGGCGTCGCGGCGAAAGGGAGAGACCCGACGCGTTCAGCCGCAGGTGCCGTTCGCCTGCAGAGCGGGATCGTTCAGCACACCGCCCGCGACATCGAAGGCCGCGACGAGGGTCTGGCCCTGCACCGTCGCCGAGGTCAGGGTGAGCGCGGAGGGCAGCCGATCGGCGATGCACAACGTCTGCGTGCCGACGACGGCATCCGCCACCGCGCCGAACTGCGCCCGCAGCGTGTCGGCGTCGATCACGTTGCCGGCGAGCTCGAACGACGCCGGGGTCAGCGCGATGTCGCCGTCGGAGGCACCCGGGGTGACCGTCACACCCACCGGGATGCCGACGCCGAACAGCGACAGCTCGCTCGAGAACGTCACGTCGGGGGCCGCGAGCCCGACGGTGCCCGAGGGGAAGTCGGGGATCTGGGCGAGCAGGGCGCGCAGCTGCTCCTCGTCGAGCCGCACCGAGGCGGACCCGCTGTCGGCCGAGGCCGTGCCCGAGACCGGCACGCCCTGCATCTCGACGAGCACGTCGCCGGTCAGCGGGCCGAGAGTCACGTCGTCGGAACGCACGGTGACGTCGTCGAGGCGCCCACTGATCACCTGCGGCAGGACGATGCCGGCCACCGACACGTCGACGTCCTGGTCCTCGGGGATGCCGACGTTCTTCACGACGAGCGATCGCACGGTGTTCGTCACGATCGAGCGGGCGATGAACTCGGCGGCCACGACCGCACCCGCCAGCAGCACCACGATCACGATCAGGACCGCGATCCATCGACCTGTCCTGCGGCGGGGGGCCGTGGCATCCGTCATGGTCACATCCGTTCCGGAGCGCTGACGCCCAGCAGATCGAGACCGTTGCGCAGCACCTGACCCGTCGCGTCGTTGAGCCACAGGCGGGTGCGGTGCACCGGCTCCACGGGGCCGTCGCCCAACGGGATGACGCGGCAGTTGTCGTACCAGCGGTGGTACAGGCCGGCGAGTTCTTCGAGGTAGCGCGCGACACGGTGCGGCTCGCGGACGTCGGCGGCGAAGGCGACGATGCGGGGGTACTCCTGAAGAGCGCCCAGCAGGGCGGATTCCGTCTCGTGATCGAGCAGCTCGGGTGCGAACTCCGACCGGTCGACGCCGGAATCGGCGGCGTTGCGCGCGACGTTGAAGGTGCGGGCATGCGCGTACTGCACGTAGAACACCGGGTTGTCGTTCGTGCGCTTCTGCAGGATCTCGGGGTCGAGCGTCAGCGGCGAGTCGGCGGGGTAACGCGCGAGGGAGTACCGCAGCGCGTCGGTGCCGAGCCACTGCTGGAGGTCGTCGAGCTCGATGATGTTGCCCGCTCGCTTGGACAGTTTGGCGCCGTTGATCGACACGAGCTGCCCGATGAGCACCTCGATGTCCTTCTCGGGGTCGTCGCCCGCAGCGCCCGCGAGCGCCTTGAGGCGGTGCACGTAGCCGTGGTGGTCGGCGCCGAGCAGGTAGATCTTGTGCGCGAAGCCGCGATCGCCCTTGTTCAGGTAGTAGGCGGCGTCGGCGGCGAAGTAGGTGTACTCGCCGTTCGAGCGACGGATGACGCGGTCTTTGTCGTCGCCGAAGTCGGTGGTGCGCACCCACACGGCGCCCTCGTCGTCGAAGACGTGTCCCTGCTCGCGCAGGCGATCGACCGCCTCGTCGACGAGACTCGGCTGTCCGTCGATGTGCGCGTGCAGATCGCGCTCGGAGAACCACACGTCGAAGTGCACGTTGAAACGCGCGAGCGACGCCTGGATCTCGCCGAGCTGAAAGCGGTACGCCAGCTCGGTGGCGACGGCGGTCTGCTCCTCGCGGTCGAGCTCGCGCAGGTCGGGCCGCTCGGCCACGACGCGCTCGGCGAGCGCGGCGATGTAGGCCCCGCCGTAGCCGTCGTCGGGGGTCGGCTCGCCGTGCGCCGCGGCCACGACCGAGCGACCGAAGCGCTCCATCTGGGCGCCGGCGTCATTGATGTAGAACTCGCGCACGAGCGTCGCCCCGCTGGCCAGCAGCACGCGGGCGATCGCGTCGCCGAGGGCCGCCCAGCGAGTGTGGCCGATGTGCAGCGGACCGGTCGGGTTCGCGCTGACGAACTCCAGGTTGATCGTGTTGCCCCGCTGCGACTCGTTCGTACCGAACGCCGCGCCCTGCTCGACGATCGTCTTCGCGAGCGCGCCGGCCGCTGCCGCGTCGAGACGGATGTTGATGAAGCCGGGACCGGCGACCTCGACGCTCGCGACGCCGTCGACGGCCTCGAGCCCCTTCGCGATGTCACCGGCGAACTCGCGCGGGTTGGCGCCCACGATCTTCGACAGCTTCAGCGCCGCGTTGGACGCCCAGTCGCCGTGGTCGCGGTTCTTCGGCCGCTCCAGCGGGAGGTCGGCGGCGGTGAGCCCCGCCGAGGAGCCCTCTCGTCGCGCCTCGGCGAGCGGGGCGATGACGGCGAGCAGGGCTGCGGAGAGGGCTGCGGGATCCATAACCCTGCAATTCTAGGCGGACAGCGATGACCCACCCTGCGTGCCGGCGGAACGCGGGTCGCCGGATGCCGCAGCGCCTGACCGGTCGGCATCCGCTCGCCGTCGAGCGGCGGCCGCGGCGACCCCGCTCAGCCGATCTGCACCAGGGCTTCGTGGTCGTCGGGGGTCGCGGCATCCGGGATCTCGCCGTCGAGCACGGCGTCCACGTGCATGCGCTCCAGGCCCACGTATCCGCCGTGGTAGCTGAGGAAGGCGCAGTCCGCGGCGTCGCGGCCCGTGGCGATGCGCACGAGCGAGCGGCGGTCGGCGAGGCGGGTCGCGTCGACGACATACCAGGCGCCGTCGATGTAGGCCTCAGCGACGGCGTGGAAGTCCATCGGCTCGAGCCCGGGCGCGTAGCACGCGGCGTAGCGGGCGGGCATGTCCATCGCGCGCAGGAGCGCGATGACGACGTGCGCGTAGTCGCGGCAGACGCCCTGCCCGGTCATGAGGGTGGTGACCGCGCTGTCGGTGCCGAGGCTCAGACCCGGGGTGTAGGTGACGGTGGATGCCACGAACGTCGACACCGCGGCCAGCAGTTCCTCGCCCGCGAGCCCGCGGAACTGGCGACGCGCCTGCGCGAACACCTCGTCGGACTGGCAGTACCGGCTGGGGCGCAGGTAGGTGATCGTCTCGAGATCGCTCGTGCGGGGGGTGGGCGCAGGACCGACGACGAGCGCGTCGTACCGCACCGTCAGGGGTCCGGGCTCGCCGGTGATGCGGTGCAGACGGCTGCCCGACTGGTCGACGATCTCGGTGGGCGTGTAGACGCGATCGCCTTGCGCGAACGTCAGGTCCTCGCTCAGAAGGGGGACGCCCTGAGCGGTGGAGATCTGGAAGATGAGGTCGACGGACGCCCCGAGATCGAGGTCGAGTTCAGCGGTCACACGGCGCGGCACCGGGCAATCCTCGCATGGGCTCACGGGCGCCGGGGCCATCGCTCCGGACGGCTGCGGACCGGGGTCTCGTTCGGGCGGTCAGCCGTCTTTCTTCCCCGACCCCTTGCCGTTGCCCGGGCCCTTGTCCTCGCCCGGCTTCTTGTCGGACGGGCCCCCGCCACCACCGTTTCCGCCGTTGCCGTTCCCGGCGTTCTCGTTCCCGCCGGTGTCGTCGACGACGTCCTGCTGGTCGTCGGGTGCGGGCTCCGTCGTCTGCGCGGGCTCGGGGGTGGGCGTCGGAACGAGGCCGGTGAGATCGGCGCGTACCGTCGCAATCCGCGTCAGGATGCCGTCGGCCTCCTCGGGCGTGATCTCGCCCGCGTCGCGGCGGGAGGCGACCTGGGCCTCGAGGGCGTCCAGGCTCGCGAGTGCCGAGGCGTAGTCGCCGGTGGATGCCTGCTCCGCGATGGTCTGCACGTTCTGCTGCCACGCGGTGGGCGCGGCGGGCGGCGCACAGCCGGTCAGGGCGAGGGCTGCGGCCAGCGTCAGGGCGGCGGCGAAGGCGGGACGACGGATCACTGCCCGACCTCCTTCCACAGGTCGTCGATATGCTGGTCGAGCGGCTGGGGCAGCGAGGGCAGGTCCACCTCGGCCGCTCCCCCGGTGCCCGCCGCCACGGCGGCGGTGATTCCGCCCACGGCGAGGACGCCGGCGACGACGGATGCCACGACCACGGCGCGTCGCGGGACGCGGCGCCGGCGGCCCGCCGAGGCGGATGCCCCCGACGTGGGCGCTGCGAGGATGCGGGTGGGGCCGGTGGACCCCGGAACCGCCGACATCCGAGAGGTCGTCCCCTCGCCCGGGGCGGGGACCGGCAGGTCCGACAGCGTCCGCAACGCGACGATGACGCCCCCGGCATCCGGTCGCTCGGCGGGGTCGATGGCCGTCATCCGCTCGAGCACATCGCGCCATGCGGACGGGATGTGCGCGGGGATCTCGGGGGAAGAGACGAGCCGGGCGGCGAGCGCCTCATGCGGGGTGCGGGAGCCGAACGGACGCGACCCGGTGAGGGCCTCCAGCAGCACGAGCCCGAGGGCGTACACATCGCTCGCCAGTGCGGCCGGCATCCCGCGCGCCTGCTCGGGACTCAGGTAGGCGGCCGTGCCGATCACCGTGTCGGCCCGCGTCACCCGGGTCGCCCCGACGAGGGAGGCGATGCCGAAGTCAGCCAGGGTCGCCCGCGGGGAATCCCCCGCGTGCGCGGCGGGTCGCATCAGGATGTTCGACGGCTTCACGTCGCGGTGCACGATCCTCCGGCCGTGGATCACGGCGAACGCTTCCGCGACCTCACGGCCGACACGGGCGGTCTCGGGGCCGGTGAGGCGGCCGCGCGCGATGAGGTCGGTGAGCGTGGGCCCCGCAATGAGTTCCATCGCGAGATACGCGGGCGTCGCGTCCAGTCGCGCGTCGTAGAGGGTGACGAGCGACGGATGCGAGAGCGAGGCGAGCAGGCGGATCTCCGACCGGACGCGGGCCACGTCGGAGGGGTCCGCCCCGTCTCCGTCGATGACCTTGATCGCGAGCGTGCGCCCGAGAGCCGTGTCGACCGCCTCGTACACGCGCGCACGACCGCCCCGGCCGAGGAGACGGCCGAGGCGGTAGCGTCCGTCGAACAGGTCGCCGGATGAGTCGGAGGCGACGGTGCGCGTCGGTTCGGTCATGGGTGTCCTTCCGGGGTGGCGACCCCGGGGAACTCAGACGAGGTCGTCGTTGGACGAGCGCGTGGTCGAGCGGGTGACCTGGGCGCCCCCCGCTCCTTCGGTACGGGTGACCGTATCGGTTTGCCGACGACGCACGAGCAGGACGACGCCGATCAGGAACACGACGACGCCGGCTCCCATCATGATGTAGCCGATCATGCTCAAGCTGACGTAGTCGTTGGGCAGGTTGACGGCGAAGGCGAGGATGGCGCCGATGACGAACAGCGCGATGCCGGCTCCGATGCTCATGGCAGGTCCTTTCGAAGGGGATTTCAGCATCCCAACCGGGGACCGAAGAGCCCGATGGTCTTGACATCGGCCCCGGACAGGGGTTCGTCTCCGGGTGTCGAGGATCGCTTCCCGGGGCGCGGCTCCCGGGACGCCGCGCTTTCTGCGCGGTCGGGGATGGCTCGAGCACGGCGGCGGGCGTTGAGAACCGCCGAGCACGGCCGAGCGCGCGAAGGCCCCGCCGATGCGGCGCCTGTCAAGCCGGTCCGCCGTCCGACGGAGGGGGTGTCTGCTGGATGCCATGAGCCAGAACGACGTGACGACCAGATCGAACCGGGGCCAGTGGGAGAACGCCGTGGAAGGCCGCCCGGAACTGTCGGCGAGCTTCTCGAGCAAGGAGGAGGCGATCGATCAGGGTCGTGTCACGGCCGATGAGCTCGGCTCGCAGCACATCGTGGAGGACGCCGAGCCGACGGGCGCCCCGACCGACGAGGGCTGAATCCACCGGGGAACGTTGGAGACCGCGGTCATCGACCGCGGCCTCGTCACATGTGCCCCCGACAGGAATCGAACCTGCGACCTTTGGTACCGGAAACCAACGCTCTATCCCCTGAGCTACGGAGGCGGACCGGTCCAGGCTATCACCGCACCGGCGGTCGTCCCGACGGACGGGCCCGGGGCCGTGGACCGGTGCTGCGCAGTGCCACCCCGGTCCACGGCATCCGGATCACTCGTCGCCGATGACGCCGATGCCGCTCGCCTGGTGGTCGGCGTTCGGGTCGTCGGAGGACGGCGCCTTCGAGGCCTCGTCGACGTCGTTCTCCTGGCTCGGCTTGACCGTGGGGTCGTCTCCGAGGTCGGACGCGTCGTCGGCCGGGGTGTTCTGCGGGTCGCTCATGGTGTTCCCTTCGTCGAGAGAACCAGCGTCGCAATCCGGCGCGACCCGGCGCACCGGGTTGACCGGGCCCGCGCGGCGTCCTAGTGCCGGAACATGCCCCGGACGCGGCGTGCGAGAGGCAGGTGCAGCAGCACCTCGCGTCCGTCGACGTCGACCGCGACGACGGACCCGCCGAGGCCCCGACCCGGCGTGGGCACGGCCTCGGAACGGACATAGGCCTCGGCGACGTCGACGTAGACGGCGAGCAGCTGTGCGCTCTGGTCCTTCGACGACGACGCATCGACGAGTTGCATGCGGTGGCCGGTGTCGGTCTCGACGGAGAACCAGCGCGATCCGGGCGTCGACACGAGAGCCCACCGCGGACCGCGCGAGAAGCGCGCCCACGCGGCGCCGTCGCGCAGCTCGGTCGACACGTCGAGATCGGCCTGCGCGACCACGAGCACTTCGAGCATGGCGAGCGCCTCGGCGGCCGTGACGTAATCGGCGCGGTCAGCGCTCAAGCCGCCCCACTCGAACCTGCGCTCACCCATGTGCCGGCCTCCTCGTTCAGAGCGTAGACCCGAGCGCTCGCGAGTCGCCGCGTGGGGGAGCAACCTGAGCGTCGACTGGGAGAGCCCTACGATGAGCGCATGCTGACCTCTTCGCCCTCGTCGATCACCGATCAGACCTCGATCTTCGCGCTCGGCGCAACCAACTCCTTCATCGCCCTCGCGGTCTACGTCCTCATGGTGGTCGCCCTCTGGCGCGTGTTCACCAAGGCCGGGCATGCCGGATGGCTGGCCATCATCCCGATCGTCAACCTCGTCGTGACGGTGCGCATCGCCGGCTTCTCGGGGTGGCTGACCCTGCTGTACCTCGTGCCGATCGTGAACATCGTGTTCCACGTCATCGTGCACATCCGCGTCGGCCGCGCCTTCGGCCACGGCTGGGTGTTCTCGCTGTTCCTGCTCGTGATCTTCTACGTCATCGGATATCTCGTCATCGGGTTCGGCGACGACAAATACCGCCCCGAACGCCTGGCCTGAGCCGGGCGGTCGAGCCGTCAGGCGAACCGCAGGCGGTCGTCGGGGTGGAGGCTGCGCAGTGGCACCGAACCGTCGGCGATGGCCCGCAGCGCTCGGGGACTGACCTCCAGCTCGGCCGAGACGCGTTCCACTCCCGCCCCCGACGAGAGCGCGCTGCGCAGTGCCGCCTCGGCCGCGTGGGCGGCCTCGGCGACGTCGTCGGCCGAGCTGCGCACGAACGCGGCGAGCTGCGCCTGCGCATGGCGGATGCTCCGGCGCTGACGCTCCCGGCCGTCTGCGGCGGCGGTCGGGGCATCGATCGTGGGGGCGGTTCGCGGCTGGTCGGGCGACATGGTCTCCACTCCGGGGAAGCGTCCGGCTCGCACGGCCGCGAGCACCTCTCCAGCCTCGCCGAAGGCCGGATGACCCACATCATCCCTGAGGACTATTTCGCTCCTGTGAACGACGGATGCCGCTTCCGCTCGATGGGAGAGAACGCCCCTCCGGGCGACCGGTCATCGCCCGCCCCGCGATCAGGCCCGCGTGGGCTGGTCGAAGTCCCAGTCGATGGGCTCGTCGTCACCGTCGGGGTCGGGCTCGACCGCGCGAAGGTGCGGGCGGGGAAACAGGCGGTGGTTCTTCAGCTCCGCCGCGGCGTGGGCGAAGTCGGGCTCCTCGTCGTCCCAGGCGACGGGCGCGGAGAGGACGTCGTTGCCGACGCCGATCACGAGCTCGGCCTGAGCGACCTTCTTGCCGTCTGTGACGATCGGGATGCTGACGGCCTCGGCCTGACCCTCCTTGGCCACCGCCGCGGTCAATTCGACGAGCGACGCGGCGACGTCGTCGGTGGTCATCACGGTCTCACCGGCATAGGTCACGCATCGCATGACTCCACTGTGCGGTCCGGAGTCATCGGCGCGGGGGTGGGTTGCCCCGGCATCCGCTGTGGGATACGGATCAGTCGCGCCGTCGGACGGAGCCGAACATCGCCTCGTCGAGCTCGAACCAGATCGCGCGAACGGTGTCGAACTCGGCGAACGGTTCCGGCTGAGGGTCGGTGAGGGAGAGGCGGTAACCGCGAGGAAGATCATCCACGTGCTGTCCGTCGCGCGGGCCGCCGACGAGCACGTAGATCACGGAGAATCGACCGCCTGCTTGTCGACGGCGACACCGTCGACGGCGTCACTCATACGGTGCAGGAAGGCGACGACCGCCGCGGACTCCTCCGGCGACATGTCGATGACGGCCGCGAGCATGCGGTCGTGCATGTTGCCGAGGGTCTGCCGCACCTCGGCGTCGGCTCGGGGCGTCGCCGTGATGAAGATGCTGCGTCGGTCTTCGGGATTCGCGGCGCGGGTGATGTGCCCGGTCCGTTCGAGCCGGTCGAGGATCGCGGTGGTCGAGGCCGTCGAGAGCCCGAGGTAGCGCGTGAGCTCACCCGGCCGCACCTGACGGGACGGATCCCGCAGCAGATAACGGAGGACGAGCAGTTCGTTCTCCCCCATCGACATCGAGTCGCGGGTGCGGCGACGCATCGCCACCTCGGCGGCACGATAGATGCGAAGTGCCTCGAGAACGGCTTTGCTCCGTCGCCGACGATCGGTCGGCTCGTCGCCGTACCAGTAGGTGACTTCTTCGTTCGACCCCGTGGGCGCGAGTCCGCGGGACGTGGTTTCGACGTCTGTCATGACACACTCCTCCCCGCTCTTGGTCCCGACTATACAGCGGAAATAATAGTTCGACAAACTAGTTACTAAGCGAGTATGTTCTACACAAAGCTAATCGCTAACGAAGGGAGTTCTCATGGGCCACCTGTTCTATGGCACGTCGACCGAACCGATCCGCATCCCGGACCGTCTCCTCTCGCACCTCAAGGTGGTCATGACGACCAAGCTCCGCCGCAGCGAGAGTTTCACCCTGAGCTGGACCCACGTCGACGGCACCCCCGGCCGCTCCACCCTCTGGCTGCAGCCGGCGATCCCCTTCCGCTTCGTGTTCGACTCCGCGGAGCCCGAGACGCTCGACGCGGCCACCCTGAAGAACATGGCGGACATGGCGAACTCGTCCGCCGGCCTCATCGTCGACCTGCAGGCCGAGATCCCCGCGGCAGGCGCCGCCCGTCCGGCTCCCTCCCGCTCCACTGCCTCTGCACGTGGCCGCTCCCTCTCGGTAGCCGCCTGACATGAGCGCCTCCACCCTCACCCCTACGCCGGTTCCCTCACCGGCCCGCGTCCTCTGGGCGAAGGTCGACACGGGATTCTGGGTCGCCCACCGCGGCGGCGAGTACGACGGTTGCATCGACGCCGTCGCGGGCGGGTTCGTCTCGCGCGACGCCCACGGCGTCCCGATCGGCCGATACGACAGTCTCGACGCCGCGAAGGCATCGCTGCGCTCGACCACGCACCCCGCGAACGTGTCGCGTCGCCGCCGGATGGAACGTGCCTCCGTGGTCGCCGCGACCGCCGTCGGGGGCACGGCCCTCGCGTTCGCACTGACCGCGGGCGCCCTGGCGCCGTACCTGTGAACGGCATGACGGAGGTCGAGCTGCGCGACGACGCCGACGACTTCGAGGACGCGGCGAGTGCGGAATTCGCTGCTCGCTACGGCGTCACTCCCCTCTGACGTCGTCGACCCCCTGGACGCACGGGCCCGGACATGACACTGTCGGCGGTCCACCAACGGATGGAGACCCCATGACGATCGACAACGGACGAGCCGACGACGCTCCCGACGAGCAGTCCAACGGCGCGGGCAGCGAATCCCCCGAGGAAGGCGCGGCCGCTCAGCGTGACGCGGACGAGGCGGCCACGACGGACGACTCCCCCGCCGGCGATATCGGCTGACACGGCGGCACGGTCGGCGCGGCTCCCGGTCGGGAGAGCGCCGGCCGTTGCGTTGTGGTCTCAGAACGCGTAGCGCACCCGGCAGTAGGGCAGTTTCCGGGCGATGAGATCGGACAGCGCCGCGACGCTCTGGGCTTTGAGCGGATGCCGGTATCGCACGTTGACCGCGCCGTTCTGCGACCGCTTCTCCTCCTGGACCGTGGGCGTCCACAACAGTTCCTCGCCCTTGGGATGCCATCCGAGGTTCACGTCGTGCAGGCCCTCGTTGTGCGTGAGGAAGATGACCTCGCACGCGAGCTGAGCCTTCGCCCGCGCGTGCAGTGCCGCGTCGAGCTGGTCGAACAGCTCGCTCCAGTCGGCGAGCCAGGTGGGCGTGAGGATGACCGGCGAGAAGTTGACGTGCACCTCGTATCCGGCGTCGACGAAGTCGTTGATCGCCGCGATGCGCTCCACCATCGGCGACGTGCGCAGGTCGGTGACCCGCGCGGTGTCGGCGGGCATGAGGGAGAAGCGGATGCGGGTGCGGCCCGCGGGGTCCCACTCGAGCAGGTCGCGGTTGACGAACTTCGTCGCGAAGGAAGCCTTGGCCGTAGGCGTCATGCGGAACAGATCGCACACGTCGCGGACGTTCTCGCTGACGAGTGCATCGACGGAGCAGTCGCCGTTCTCGCCGATGTCGTACACCCACGCGTCGGGATCGCACTGGTTCGGCTCGGTCTTCGGCCCCCTCGCCGCGACGTGTCGCGCGAGATGGCGGGTGATCTGATCGATGTTGGCGAAGACCGTGATCGGGTTGCTGTACCCCTTGCGCCGCGGCACGTAGCAGTAGGCGCAGGCCATCGCGCAGCCGTTCGAGAGGGAGGGGGCGATGAAATCCGCCGAGCGGCCATTCACCCGCGTGGCGACGCCCTTCTTCACCCCCAGGACGAGCGCCTCGGTCTTGATGCGCACCCACCGGGCCACGTTGGTCTCGTCGCCGTGCACCTCGGGGATCTGCCAGTGCGAGGCGATCGGCACGATGTCGGCGTCGGGCCAGCGCGCCACGATCTCCCGCCCGCGTTCGAGCTCGAGGGCCGCGTCCTCCGCGTAGATGCGGGTGATACGCAGCAGGTTCTCTCGTTCCACGGCCATCGTCCCGTTCTACTCCGGGGTTCCGACATCGGCGCCCGCAGGCGCCGGCTGGCACCGGGGACACCACCAGGTGCGCCGCTGCTCGGGATCGTTCGCCACCTCGTCGCGCACCCGGACGCGGGTTCCGCAGCGCACGCACGGTCGTCCCGCCCGCCCGACCACCCAGTGCGACGAGCCCTTGCGCCGGTCGCCCGTGGTGACCTGATACATCCCCGGCACCGTCGCCGACACGCGCAGGCACCGCGCGGCGAGCGACACGAGGGCGTCGAGATCGGTCGCGCCGATCGGCGCGAAGGGATGGATGCCGCGCAGGAAGGCGAGTTCGTTGACCCACAGGTTGCCGAGTCCGGCCATCCCGCGCTGATCCAGGAGCGCGGCCACGACGGGGCGGTCCGGGCGGGAAGCCAGTCGACGCACCGCCTCCGCGGCATCCCAGTCCGCGCGGAGGGGGTCGGGACCGAGGTATCCGACGACGTCGTGCTCGTGCGCGGTCGGGACGAGCTCGACGACCGGCAGGTCGAGACCCCACACCTCGCGGCCGTCGTCGAGGCGCAGCCGGACGCGCGCCTTCTCACGCGCCGTGGTCGGGAGGGAGCGACCGGCGCGTGTGATCGTCCACGATCCCTGCATGCGCAGGTGCGTGTGCAGGGTCTCACCGGAGTCGAAGCGCGTCAGCAGGTGCTTGCCGTGCGTGTCGTAGCCGAGGATCGTGCGGTCGGCGAGAGGAAGACCGGCCGCGTTGCCCGCGCGCAGCTCCCCGTCGCGGACGCGGGCCCCGGTCGTCGCGGCATCCAGGCGCTGACGGAGGCGGTAGACGCTGTCGCCCTCCGGCACGGCTAGCGCGCCGCGGGGAGGATCTGGTCGTCGCGCGGCGCGAGGCCGGGACGCAGCCGTGTCCCGAACTCGTGCCGCAGGGCGCTCAAAGCCGCCTGCCACCCGGCGAGGCCGTGGACGCCGGGGCCGGGGCTCGTCGACGAGGAGCACAGGTACACGCCCGTCATGGGCGTGCGCCACGGGTCGGGGCTGTACACGGGCCGCCCGAGCAGCTGGTTCAGGGTGGGCGCCCCGGCCGAGATGTCACCGCCCGGGAAGTTGGGGTTCCACGCGGCGACGTCGACCGCGCTGCGCGAGGTCGAGGCGAGGATCGTGTCACGGAACCCCGGCGCGAACCGCTCGATCTGGCGGACGACGGCCTCCTCGCGATCGGCCGGGCTTCCCGATGGCACGTGCGTGTAGGCCCAGAGCACGTGCGAACCCCCGGGCGCGCGGGTGGAGTCGAACAGCGTGGGCTGAGCGGCCAGGACGTAGGGGGCGTCAGGGAGCTCGCCCCGCGCGACGGCGTTCTCGGCCGCGGCGATCTCGGCGCGCGTGCCGCCGATGTGGATCGTCCCCGAGAGGGCGACGTCGGGATCGGCCCACGGCACCGGCTCCGACAGCGCGAAGTCGACCTTGGCCACACCCCCGCCGTACCGGAACCGCTCCAGCACGCGACGGTAGGCCATCGGCATCCGCTCGCCGGCGAGGCGGATCAGTGCTCGCGGGGTGGTGTCGAGCAGGACCGCACGCGAAGGCGGGAGCTCGTCGAGCGAGGTCACCTCGACACCGGCGTGCAGCACGCCGCCGTGCGCCCGGATGTCGGCGATCATCGCGTCGGCGATCGACTGGCTACCGCCGACCGGGACGGGCCACCCGCGTCCGTGCCCGTAGGTGGCCAGCACGAGACCCGCCCCGCCGGCCGCCAGGCTCGGCTGGTGCAGGATCGTGTGCGCGGAGACGCCCGTGATCATGCTCGGCACCGCTTCCTCCCGGAAGCGCGCGTTCCACCACGGACCGCCCTGCTCCAGAGCCCGGATGCCGAAGAAGAACGCCGCGAGGGGATCACCGGGGATGCGCAGGAGCGCATTCCCCGTGAAGTCGGCGACGCCGCGCAGGTGCTCGACGAGCGGGCGCATGAGCCGCTCGTAGGCGGGACCGTCGACACCCAGTCCCTCGGCCGCGCGCGCGAGGTCGCGGTACGCCAACGCCGCCCGCCCCCCGTCGAGCGGGTGCGCGTACGAGACATCCGGAACGACGAACGGCACCCGGCGGTCCAGTCCGAACTCGCGGAAGAACCACGACTCGAGGGCGAGGGGGTGCACCGCCGACCCCACGTCGTGGAGGAAGCCCGGAAGGGTCAGCTCCGCGGTCGAGGCCGCTCCCCCGAAGGTGGCCGCCCTCTCGTAGACCGCGACCGACAGGCCGGCGCGGGCCAGCGTGACGGCGGCGGCGAGGCCGTTCGGGCCGGAGCCGACGACGATCGCGTCGTACTGTTCGCTCATCGCTGGATCGGCTCCCTCTCGGCGGTGGATTCGCGACCGATCGCCTTAGCGCCGCCGTGAGTGCCGGGGGCTCCGCCTTCCGCCAGGTAGGCGAGGCGGTGCAGCGTCTCGGCGTTGCGCCAGCGGGTGATGGCGTCGAACAGGGTGTCGGGCAGGATGCGGGTGGGGCCCGTCACGGGCTCCTCCTGGATGCGCACGACGCACCCGTCTCCGCGCGGCTTGACGTCGATCGCGACGCGCGCGACGCCGATCGGACCGCCGTGCGGCTCGAGGACGGCGCGGTGCGGCGGATCCCACACGCGCATGATCGTCGTGTCGTTGACCAGCAGCGGCCATGACCCGAACGAGTGGTGCAGCGTCGCGCCCTCCTCGGGCCACGACTCCCCCACGTCGCGCATGCGCGAGGCGCCGACCACCCACAGCGGATACAGCCAGCCGTTCTCGAGCACACGGAAGACGTCTTCCGGCGTGCAGTGCAGCAGACGGACGTTGCGGGCCATGGTCGCTCCTCGTCATCGTCCCGGGACGGGCGGATGCCGGGGGACGACCCCCGACCACGCTTACGGTACGGCCCGTCTCCGACGTCGGTCGCGGTGGTTGCGCCCCGGCGCCTCGGCCGGTATCGCCCCCGGCCGCGTCACGCCGCGGTGGGCAGGACGAACCAGGCGCGCGTCCCACCCGCCGGGGAGGCGTCGAGACCGATTGATCCGCCGTGCGCCTCGACGATGCGGCGGCAGGTCGCGAGACCGATGCCGATACCCTGCACGTCGGCGCCGTGCCCGCGCTGCAGGGGCTCGAAGACCCGCTCGCGCAGGTCTTCCGGCACCACGTCGCCGTTGTCGTCGACGCGGATGCGCCACCCGTCGGGCAGCGTCTCGACGCTGATGCGGACGTCGGGGGTCTTCTCGGACGCGACGGTGAACTTCACCGCGTTGGCGATGAGGTTCTGCAGGAGGACGCGCAGCAGCGTGTCGTCAGCCCGCACGAAGGTCGAGGCGTCGACGGTGACCACGGCACCCGTGTTGACGAGGGCGCCGTCGAGGTCTTCCAGCACCGCGTCAACGGTCTCGGCCACGTCGACCTGCGTCATGTGCGGGCGCGCGCCGCCCATCCGCGCGAAGTCGAGCAGGTCGGTGACCATCGACGTCATGCGGCCCGCCGCCGCCTCGGCGCGAGCGAGGGATTGCGCCGCGCGCGGGGCGTGCGCCATCTCGGGGCTGTCCGCCGCGAGCTCGAGGAAGCCGGTCAGAGCCGTCAGCGGGTTGCGCAGGTCGTGGCTGACCTGCGTCGCGAAGCTCTCGAGCTGCTGGTTCGATTCGAGGAGGTCGCGCTGGACGCGGCGCAACTCCAGCACGTCGATCACCTGATGGGCGAGAAGGTCGAGGGCGTGAGCGCTGGCATCCGAGAGCTCCCCCACCTCGTCGTCGAACACGCACAGCGTGCCGATCGCGACACCCGACGGCGTGATGAGCGGGCTGGAGGCGTAGAAGCGGACGTTCGCGATCTCGCCGGTGACGAAGGCGTTGCGGGCGAAGCGGCCGTCGAGCCGGGCATCGGCCACGACCACGCGGCCCGGGTCGGAGATGACCGCCGCGCACATCGAGTCCTCGCGCTCGCACGAGGCCGCCTGGATGCCGACGGCGGCCACCTGGTGCTGCATGCGGTCGTCGATGATGTTGATGACGGCGGTCGGCACTCCGCACACGGTCGCGGCCAACTCGACGAGTCCCTGGAGGTCGGGTTCGGACGGCTCGCCCACGAGACGGTACTGGGCGATCGCGTCTCGCCTGGTCACATCGTGCGCAGTCGACACGGCATCCCCCCTGGTGTTCCCGCCGAAGAGCCTAGCGGCTGAGGGTTACACCGGGACGGCCGGGAGAGGAAGGGGCTCGCGCGCATCGACCGCGTGGCGCAGAGTCGGCTCATGAGCACCCCGACCTTCCCCCAGACACCGTCCGAGCCCACGGCGCCCACCCCCGCCGAGCCGACCACGCCGGCGCCGTCCGAACCGACCGTGCCGCTGCCGCCCGAGACGCAGCCCGCCCCCGCAAGCGGGACCGGCGACGCCTCGACCACCGGTGACGACGGGGCGGGAGCCTTCGCCGCGGACGACGGCGAGGCGATCGGCTCCGCCGAGACGGTTGCCGACAATGCGGTCGAGGAGGCCGTGGTCGACGCGGTGGACCCGGGCGGCCGTCCCGATTGATCCGGAAGCATGCGAAGGGGGCGATGCCGCATCGGCACCGCCCCCTTCGGCGTTCAGGTGAGGATCACGGGTTGCCGCGCGTCCACAGCAGGAGGATGGCGACGGCCTGCAGCACGAGGCAGCCCACCAGGATGGCGGTCCTGCGCCGCGGCGTCGACGACCACCGCTCGTCGCCCATGAGCGGGGCCATGGGCATGAGCAGGCGGAAGGTGCTCTGCTGCGGCAGGAACACCGCGAAGATGTAGACGCCGTAGCTGAAGCCGTAGGCGACGACCATCAGGCCGAGCTTGCGGACGGGACGCGACCACATCAGCGCCACGAACGCCACGACGAGGGCGATCACCAGCACGATGCCCACGACGCCCAGGTGCGTGCCGGCCTGCCGGAACCACGGGGTGAAGGGCGTGAACTCGTCGTTGCCGACGTAGTCGAGCCACCACCCGAGCTCGGTGCGGATGTACGCGTTGTGCGTGCCGGTGACGAACTGCGCGATGTGGTTCCACGACAGCCCCGCGGCGGCGATCACGAGACCGGATGCCATGAGCGAGGCCCATTCGCGCACCGGGAACGGGTCGACCCGGCGGCGGAAGAAGCGCACGAGGAACACGATGCCCAGGGCCAGACCCAGGGCCAGCACTCCCGGACGTGTGTACGCCGTGATGAGGCCGATGGGCAGGATCCACAGGTAGCGACGCTTGATCGCCAGCAGCATGCCGGCGAACATCAGCAGCATGAACAGGCCCTCGCTGTAGCCGATCACGAAGAGGAACGACATCGGCGCGAAGGAGAAGAACACGACGGCCCACCAGGCCGGCTGCGGCTTGGTGACGGTGCGCAGCAGCACGAAGAGCAGCCAGGTGGCGCCCAGGCTCGCCCCGAGGCTGAGCAGGATCGCGACCGGCTGCCACCCGAGACCCGTCGCCCCGGAGATCACGCGGACCATCGTGGGGAACACGGGCAGGAACGCCCAGTTGTTGGGGAGGATGTCGCCCGAGACGTTCATCGGCAGCGACATCGGATAGCCCTGCGCGGCGATCTGCCCGTAGCGATCGGCATCCCACCCGGTCAGGTAGTCGAAGAAAGTGCCGAGGCGCTCGCTGTCGGGCCCGAAGCCCCACCGCGCCGCCTTGGCGATCGAGTAGAAACCCCACAGGAGGCCGAAGTTCACGGTGCGCGCGATGGCCCACAGGATCAGGATGCGGGTGAACGCCCCGCGTTCGAGGGGGACGATGCCCTCGGGCGTGCGCAGCACATCGCTGGCGTACTGTCGCAGCGCGCGACCGATGCGGGACTCGCGCAGACGATCGAGGCGTCGCGACGGACGCCCGATGACCCTCGACGGTTGCGTCGGGGTGACAAGCTCGCTCGGCGGTGCGCTCACTCGGAACCTTTCACGGGGGAAGACGAGGGCGAGTGACGACGGTGTCTGGCCCGGGGAAGTGCAGTAAGGCGAGATGGTACCGGATCAAACTGACCGTTCCATCCGGTTGACATCCGAGGAAACCCCAGGTCAGTGGGTGTCGCCCACGAGCTTCAGACCGACGACGCACCCGACGAGACCGAGCACCAGCAGCACTTTCACCACCGAGATCGCCTCGGTGCCCGTGACCATGGCGACGACGACCGTCAATGCGGCCCCGATCCCCACCCAGACCGCGTACGCCGTACCGGTGGGGATCTCGCGCATGGCGAGGGCGAGCCCACCCATGGATGCCACGAGCGCCACGCCGAAGATCACGCTGGGCCAGAGCTTGGTGAAGCCCTCCGATCGCCCGAGCGCGGTGGCCCAGACGGCTTCGAGGACGCCGGAGAGGATGAGGATGATCCACGACATGACGGTGCAGCTCCTTGGCCAGTCTTGTCGCTGTCCGGGTACTGATCCCTCGTCCGGGGACGCGGTGGGCGTCCGGTGTCGAGGGTAGCGGGCGCGGCTGGGCAGAACCCGGGCAGTCGATCCGCCTCCGCTCCCGCACCGGCCCCGGCCCGGCCCGGCCCCGGCACGCGATAAACGCTCTCCGTGTCGAGACACGCCGTCGCGCCGCGTGTCTCACGAGAATCGCCGTTTATCGCGGACCACGCGGAGCAGCCGGGCGTCAAGGGCGAGCGGGACACCGGGGGCATCCGGCATCCGGCATCCGGCATCCGGCATCCGGCATCCGGCATCCGGCGTCCGGCATCCGGCATCCGGCATCCGGCATCCGGCATCCGGCATCTGGCATACGGGATCCGGCAGCCGGCGTCAGATCAGGAAGATGGATGCCGCGCCGGGGTTGTGGGCGTGGACGAGCACGCCGAAGACCACGGCGTCGAAGAGCAGATGCACCGTCACGACGTACCAGAGCGAACGGGTCTTGAGGAAGAGGAAGCCCTGCACGATCGCGAACGGGACGGTGAGCAGCGGCCCCCACGCCTGGTAGCCGAGCTCCCAGAGGAACGAGACGAAGACGATCGCCTGCAGCAGGTTCGCGGTGAGGTCGGGGAAGTGCCGCCGCAGCAGCACGAAGACCGTGCAGATGAAGAACAGCTCGTCCCAGATGCCGACGGCGCCGACGCCGACGAAGAGCCGCGCGATGAGGTCGGGCGTGGTCACCGCGGGCCAGTTCATGTAGACGCCGGAGGTGATGAAGTAGAACGGCAGGATCAGGTAGCCCAGGACGATCACGCCGCCCAGCCACGCCCACTGCCACCACGTCCAGCGGCCCCCGCCGCGCCACGGGAAGCGGATCGCGTGGTCACGGTAGACGAACCGCGAGACGACGTAGGGCACGACCACCGCTCCGCCGAGCGCGAGCGTGAAGCGGACGAACGCCGCATCGTCGAGCTCGGCGTGCAGCGGGATCAGGCTCACGATGAACTGGCCGATCGCGACGAGCGAGACGTCGCGGGCGATGCTCGGCTCCTCCCCCCGCGCGAGGGGGACGCCGGCGCGCCGGTCGACGATGACGGCGGATGCCACGGCGAGGGCGAGCAGGACCCACCCGAGCCAGACGATCTGCACGACGAAGAGCGCCGGGGCGGCGAGGCACACCGCGAGCGCCGGGACGAGCTTGGGCGTCCACGTCGAACGCCCGCGGACCGGCGCCGCGGTGTGCGCGGTCACGGTGAGACCCGCGCGTAGGTGAGGTCGCGGATGTCGCGTCCGACGCGCAGGCCTTTGCGCTCGAAGGCGGTCAGTACGCGTCCCTCGAAGCGCTCGGCCCACTCCCCTTCGAACGCCCGCTCGAAGTCGGGGGCCTCGTCGAGCACGTCGCGCATCTGGTCGGCGTAGTCCTGCCAGTCGGTCGCCAGACGCAGGGTCCCGCCCGGGCGTAGCGCCAGGGCCGCGATGCGGGCGAAGTCGGGGGCGACGAGGCGGCGCTTGGTGTGCTTGTTCTTGTGCCAGGGGTCGGGGAAGAAGACCCACAGCTCGTCGACGGATGCCGCCGGCAGCAGGTGCTCGAGCGCCTCCGGCGCGTTGGCCTCGACCAGTCGCAGGTTCTTCACGCCCTCGCGGTCGGCGTCGAGCATGGTGCGGGCAAGGCCGGCGGTGAACACCTCGACGGCGAGGAAGTCTGTGTCGGGGTCGGCGGCCGCGGCCGAGACGATCTGATGACCCTGACCCGACCCGATCTCCACCACCAGCCGGCTCGTGCGGCCGTACACCTGCTCGAGGTCGACGGCCGTCCCCGCCTTGACGCTGGTCGCGGCGGCTGCGCGCTCGACCGGGAGCAGGTAGAACGGCGAGAGCTCAGCCCACGCGCGGTCCTGCGCCTCCGACATGCGGCCGCTGCGGCGCACGAAAGACACCGGCTTGTCGCGGAACACGGGGGCGGTGGCATCCATGTCGTCCAGGCTATCCGCCGTGTGAGGGGTCAGTTTCCGTCGCTCAGCCGACGCCGAGGCGCCAGTTTCCGACCCCTCACGCGAGAGCGAACGCTTGCGGCCGCTCACGGGACGGTCACGAAGTCGATGAGTTCCTCGACCCGGCCGAGGAGGGCGGGCTCGAGGTCGCGGAAGGTCGTCACCCTCGACAGGATGTGCTGCCATGCGCGGGCGGTGTCGGCCTGCTCCTCGGCGGGCCAGCCGAGGGCGCGGCATACGCCCACCTTCCAATCGATCCCCCGCGGCACCTCGGGCCACGTGGCGATGCCGAGGGCGCGCGGGGTGACGCACTGCCAGACGTCGACGAAGGGATGGCCGACGATGCGCACGTGCGCGCCGTGCCGGCCGCGCGCGATCTTCTCCGCGATGCGCGACTCCTTCGAGTTCGGCACGAGGTGGTCCACGAGCACGCCGTATCGGCGCTCGGCGGTGGGGGGCTCGGCATCCAGCTTCTCTTCGAGCAGGTCGACGCCCTCGAGGAACTCGACCACGACGCCCTCGGCGCGCAGGTCCGCGCCCCAGACCTTCTCGACCAGCTCGGCGTCGTGCTTGCCCTCGACGAAGATGCGGCTGGCGCGGGCGGTGCGCGCGCGCTGGTCGGTGACGGCGAAGGATCCGGATGCCGTGCGCGTGCGCCCCTTCGGAGCGGAGGTGGGAGCGGTGAGCACCACGGGCGTGCCGTCGACGAGGAAGCCTCCGCCGAGCGGGAAGAGCCGGCGCTTGCCGAAGCGGTCCTCGAGCTCGACGTTCATCCCGTCGATGCGGGTCACCGCGCCGACGTAGCCGTCGCCCGCGACCTCCACCACGAGATCGGCGGATGCCGCGACCCGAGCCGGGGCGGTGCGTCCGGCCTCGCGCCAGCCTCGCGCGAGCACGTCGGTGCCGTAGCGGTCGTCCATGTGCTGTACCTCCGAGCGTTCGAGCCTAGGCGGCGCACCTGTGCGCTGACAGCGGACGCGCCGCTCCTACCCCGGTGTCGGCGGTCGTTTATAGGGTGGATCCGTTGCGCACCGAAGGGGGATGCATGCGGATGCCGAGAGTGGCCCGGGCGATCGTCGTCGTCTTCCTGACGCTCGTCGCGATTCTGGGGGTGCCGCTGACCGCGGCCGCCGTCCCCCCTCCCTCGCTCGGATCGAGCTACGTCGTCGACCGGGTCGACGCGCTCACCGACGCCCAGGAGGCGGAGGTGCAATCGCGCCTGGTGGCGCTGTCGGAGCAGACCGGCCTCGATCTCTGGGTCGTGTACGTCGACGCCTTCACCGACCCCGCCGACGCGCAGGACTGGGCGAACGACACGGCCAATCAGAACAGGCTCGGGCCCGACCAGTACGTGCTCGCGATCGCGATCGACGGCGACACCTTCTCCTTCTACCTCTCCGGCGACGTCGACGACGGGGAGCTGTCGGCCGCCCAACTGTCGTCGATCGAGCAGGACCGCATCCAGCCGGCGCTGGAAGCCGGAGACGATGCGGGCGCGGCGATCGCCGCGGCCGACGGCATCCGCACGGCGCACGCGCAGTCCGGTGGCAACCTGCCCGCGCCTCCGCCGACGCCCGCCACGGACGGCGGTCCGGCCCTCGGACCGATCGTCGTCGTCGCCGTGCTGCTGCTCGCCATCGCGGGCGTGCTGCTGTGGCTGTTCCTGCGGCGGCGCCGCGCAGCGGCCTCCGCGACGTCGGCGTCCACCGAGACCGTCGCCGACCTCGCCCGCCGCGCCGGCTCCGCCCTCGTCGCGACCGACGACGCCGTGAAGACCAGCGAGCAGGAGCTCGGTTTCGCCCGCGCCCAGTTCGGCGACGAGGCCGCCGCGCCGTTCGCCGACACGCTGGCGCAGGCGAAGGCCGACCTCGACCGGGCCTTCGCCCTCCAGCAGAAGCTCGACGACGACACCCCCGAGACCCCGGACCAGCAGCGCGCCGGGTACGCCGAGATCCTGCGCCTGTGCCAGGCCGCCGACGCGGCCCTGGATGCCAGGGCCGCGGCGTTCGACGAGCTCCGCGCTCTCGAGGCCGACGCCCCGGCTGCACTGCGAACCGCCCGCACCCGCCGCGAGGCCGTCGCCTCGGCCCTCGCCGCCGCGGAGGAGGAGCTCGAGCGCCTGCGCGCTCGGTTCGCCGATGACGCGCTGAGCCCCGTCGCCGACAACCCCGCGCAAGCACGGTCGCGTCTCGATCTCGCCGCGGGGCAGGAGACGGAAGCGGAGGGCGCCCTGGCGGCGGGCCGCACCGGCGAGGCGGCCGTGGCCATCCGCGCAGCTCAGGCAGCCGTCGCCCAGGCCGACACCCTCGAACAAGCCGTCTCCACGCTCGGCACCGCCCTCGACGACGCCGCCCAGCGCGCGGGAGCGCTCGTCGCCGAGATCGAGGGCGACCTCGTCGCGGCCCAGGGTCTGCCCGACCCCGACGGGAGGGTCGCCGCGGCGGCCGCGTCGGCGCGCTCGCAGCTGGACGCCGCGCGCGCCCTGCTGACCGGCGAGCGTCCGAGCCCGCTGCGCGCGGTCGACGGGCTGCAACAGGCGAACGCGACCATCGACGGCGTCCTCGACGCGGCCCGCGACACCGCGGAGCGCGACCGCCGCGCCCGAGCACAACTCGACACCGTGCTCGCGCAGGCGCGCGCCCAGGTCAGCGCCACGGAAGACTTCATCGCCGCCCGGCGCGGAGCCGTCGGCCCGGCCGCCCGTACCCGCCTCGCCGAGGCCGGAGCGGCCCTGGTGCAGGCCGAGCAGTTGCAGACGACCGATCCCGTGGCGGCGCTCGCGGCGGCGCAGCGCGCCGCGCAGAAGGCGGGCGAAGCCGCCTCGCTCGCGCAGAACGACGTGGGCTCTTTCGGGAGCGGCGGCGGTGGTGACCTCATGGGGGCGATCCTCGGCGGCATCGCCATCAACGCGCTCTCGGGCGGCGGGCGGCGCGGCGGGTTCGGCGGCGGGGGCCTCGGTAGCCTCGGCGGCCTGGGTGGCCTCGGCGGCGGCTTGGGCGGGGGACGCTCGCGCTCCGGCGGCGGCTTCGGCGGAGCATTCGGCGGCGGCGGGCTCTCCGGCGGCGGCCGGTCGCGCACCGGCGGGGGACGCGGGTTCTCGGGCGGGGGCGGCGGCGGTCGCAGCCGAGCCGGGGGCGGAGGAGGCCGACGCCGCTGACCCCCTCGCGGCACAGCCGCCGATCACAGAGAATTCGTAGCATTCGACACCAGACTCGACATCGTCGCCCTCAGGAAGGAACACCCCGCATGGCCAAGCAGTCCATCTTCGGTCGCATCTCGACCCTCGTCCGCGCGAACATCAACGCGCTCCTCGATCAGGCCGAGGACCCGCAGAAGATGATCGACCAGCTCGTGCGCGACTACTCGAACTCGATCGCCGACGCCGAGTCGGCCATCGCCGAGACCATCGGCAACCTGCGTCTGCTCGAGCGCGACCACCAGGAAGACGTCCAGGCCGCGGCCGAGTGGGGCAACAAGGCCCTCGCCGCGAGCCGCAAGGGCGACGAGCTCCGCGCCGCGGGCAACGTCGGCGAGGCCGACAAGTTCGACAACCTCGCCAAGATCGCCCTGCAGCGTCAGATCACCGCCGAGGGCGAGGCCAAGGCCGCCGCTCCCACCATCGCCGCGCAGACCGAGGTCGTCGACAAGCTCAAAGACGGCCTCAACGGCATGAAGACCAAGCTCGACCAGCTGAAGGCGAAGCGCAACGAGCTCACCGCGCGCGCCAAGGTCGCCGAGGCGCAGAACAAGGTGCACGACGCGGTCAAGTCGATCGACGTGCTCGACCCGACCAGCGAACTCGGCCGCTTCGAGGACAAGATCCGTCGCGAAGAGGCCCTCGCCGCCGGCAAGCAGGAGCTCGCCGCGTCGAGCATCGACGCGCAGTTCAACGCGCTCGAAGACGTGGGCGAGCTCACCGAGGTCGAGGCCCGTCTTGCCGCCCTCAAGGTCGGCGGCCCGCAGCGCGCGGCGATCGACGCCCCCAGCCCCGACCAGCTCTGATCGACTCCTGAGCGCGCCGTCCGTCCACCGGGCGGCGCGCTCCCGTCTCCCGGCGAGGACACCCCATGGCCCGATTCATCGTCGCCCCGCAGTGGCAGGGCTCGTCGTCGTCGCGCGCGATGCAGCTGATCGACGGGGCCGAGGCCATCGCCGGCGATCTCCCCCGCACCTCGACCACGGTGCTGGCCGCACCGACCGAGGCCGGCGACGCGCAGGGCACGCGGGTCCACCGTCTCAGCGCGCTCGTACGCATGCGCGAACGCATCGAGGAGGCCGTGCGCAGCGCCGACGACCCCGCGATCGTGATCGGGGGCGACTGCGGCGTCGCGCTGGGCGCCGTGTCGGCCGTCGCGGCAGACGATCTCGCCGTGGTGTGGATCGACGCGCACGCCGATCTCCACACCCCCGACTCCTCCCCCAGCGGAGCCTTCCACGGCATGGTGCTGCGCGCCATCGCGGGCGAGGGCGAGGCCGTCCACCGCCTGGAGCCCGGACTCGCCCCCTCCCGCCTCATCCTCGCGGGCACCCGCGCCCTGGATGCCGAGGAGCAGCGGTTCATCACCGAGCACAACGTCCGCGTCGTCGCTCCAGCCGACCTGGCCGATCCCGACGTCCTCGCCGACGCCGTCCTCGCGACCGGCGCTGCGCGGGTCTACGTGCACGTCGACCTGGACGTGCTCGACCCCTCGGAGATGACGGGCGTCGCGCTCGCCGAGCCCTTCGGTGCGCGGACGTCCGATGTCGTGGCATCCATCCGCCGCCTCCGCGAGCGTCTTCCGCTGGCGGGCGCCACACTGACCGAGTTCTCCCCCGCGTCCCCCGCGGCGGCCGTCGACGACCTCGGCACCATCCTCCGCCTGATCGGGGCGCTCGCGTGAGCCCGATCCCCCGCCCGCCGTCCGACTGGCGCGAGCGCGCCGACCGTGCGGTCGCCCGCGGCCGCCGTCTCGATCGGTTCATCCCCGGCTTTCTGCTCGACTCCCCGATCAGTCGCGTCGGCTACTGGTACGGGTGCACCGTGGGTTGGGTCTGGGGGTCGATCTGGAGCACCGGGCGCGTCGAGAAGCGCCAGGGTCTCTGGGTGTTCCGCGGCCTCCCGGCCTGGGCCTTCCCCCGCGGCGGCGTGTGCGTCGGCGGATGCTTCCTGACCGGCGACGACCGACCCACCGACGTGGTCCTCGGGCACGAGGCCGTTCATCGCCGCCAGTGGCGCCGCTACGGCTTCCTCATGCCGCTGCTGTACGCGCTCGCGGGCCGCGATCCGCTGCGCAACCGCTTCGAGGTCGAGGCGGGGCTCATCGAAGGCAATTACGTGCCCCGCGGCACCTGACGCGCGCGCCCCTCTCTCCCGCGCGACCCCGCCTCGCTCACGTCGAGTGTCCAAGACATGCCGCTCGGGCGTCCGGCACTCGGCGTTTCCCGGACACTCGACCCCGTGGGTACGCGCGGCGCCGCAACCCGCGACGGTCCCCGGCACGGCGAGTCCCCATCGAGTGTCCAGGACACGCCGCCGGGGCGAACCCGCCCGTGGCGTGTTCCGGACACTCGACGTCGAGGATGCGGGGGCGCGGGCGCGGGCGGGGCGTCAGCGGGCGGTCGCGAGGCCGAAACGCTCGGGGGTGTGGATCGCGAGCGGCTCGACACCGTGACGCGAGACGAGGTCGTCGACGATCTCGGCGGTGCCGAGGTAGCCCCCGAGCAGGATGACGCGGGTCGCGTCGTCGTCGCAGCAGAGCATCTCGCCCGCCCACCCCGAGACGGCGCGCGCGAGAGCCTGGCCCGGGGCGCAGGCGCGACCCGTGCCGGGGGCGCCGCCGCGGCGCGAACGGTCGAGCCACGCGATGGTCATGCGCGCGGGCGCGGCGACGCGGCCGATCCACGAGGCGTCGGGGACCTCGATGAACACGCGCCCGGTCGAGCAGATGGGCAGCGTCGCGAGCAGCGTCTCGAGCTCGGCGAGAGAGGTCTCGTCGGCGGTCACGAGGTGCTGCACGCGGGTGTGCCGCGACGCGCGGCAGGCGGCGTCGTTGTGCTCGGAGGAGGTGGGCATGATGAGGTCGAGTATACCCCCGACGTAGGGTTGCCTAACCTGTGTTCGTGCTGGTGGTCCACGCGTGGATCACTCCACCAGCACCTCGCGCAGGTGCTCGATCTCGGCATCCGTCATGCCGTGGGCGCACAGATATCCGGCCGCGGACCCGTAGGTGTCGTCGAGGTGCGTCAGCAGGGCGCGCATGGCCCGCGCGGGCGAGCGGGTCGCCAGATCCTCGGCGTGGACGTTCTCGGGGTGCAGCGCGCGGATGGCGGCGAGCACGCGCGCGTTGCGGCCGGCGGGGAGAAGAGCCTCGGTCCGCGCGTAGTCCGCGACGACCGCCTCGGGGTCGACCCCCGCCGCGGCGAGCGCGATACCCACCGTCACCCCGGTGCGGTCCTTGCCGATGGTGCAGTGCACGAGCACGGGCTGATCCACCAGGATGCCGCGGATGGCCGAGACGACGCGCTCGGCGGAGGCGTCGGCGATCTCGGCGTAGAGCTGCTCCAGGCTCAGGTCGCGCGCGAAGAACGACGCCACCGACCCGAGGAAGAGGGGCTCGTGCTGCACCTGCACCGGCAGGTCGTCGAGCCGGCTGGGGTCGTGCGCGAGCTCGCTCTCGTCGCGAAGGTCGACGACCCGGCGGAGGCCCATCGAGCGGAGCGTGTCGATGCCGTCGTCGTCGACCGCGACGAGATTGCCCGAGCGGAACAGCACGCCCTCCCGGGTACGGCTCCCGCCCGCGGGGAGGCCCCCGACGTCGCGGAAGTTGACCGCGCCCGACACCAGCGACCCGCTCACGCGGTGCCGTCCGCGTGCACGTGCGGGGTGCGAGGGGCCGTCGTCGCTGCAGGGGCCGCATCCGTCGCGATGACGGCCGCGGCAGGGGCCGCATCCGTCGCGATGACGGCCGGCGCCGTGCCGCGCGGCGGAACCGGGTAGCGACCCGCGATGGCGACGCGGTTGAAGGCGTTGATGGCCACGAGCACCCAGCTGAGCGCGACGTACTCGGCCTCGCTCAGGATGCCGCCCGCCTGGTCGTACACCTCGTCGGGGATGCCTTCCTCGTGGATGAACGTGAACGATTCCGTCAGCTCGAGCGCCGCGCGCTCGCGCTCGTCGAACACCCCGGATTCGCGCCAGGTCGCGATCTGGGCGATCACGTCGGCATCCAGGCCCGCCTTTACCGCGCCGTCGACGTGCACGCGCACGCAGTAGGCGCAGCCGTTCAGTTGCGACGCGTGGATCTGGACGATCTCGCGCAACCGCGCGTCGATCCCCGCGTCGGTGGCCAGCCGGCCCACCGTCGTGGAGAAGGCGCGCAGCGCCGCGTACGCCTCGGGAGCCGACCTCGACAGGTGCACACGCCGTTCCTCGCCCATGGCGACAGCCTAGGACCGCGCCGGAGGAGCGGCGCGGGAACGCTCGACGACGCCTCGGCATCCGTTCCGCGGGCGATCGCCTCGAGGGCACCGACGAAGAACACGGTGCGTGGTGACGCCGCGCGGCGACGCGGTGGCGATATCCGGACGCCGGATGACAGGCTGGATGCCATGCCCGAGCTCGACGAGTTCTCCTTCCTCCCCGCCCAGGCCGCCGCCCTCGGCGCCCCCGTCCCGACCGTCTCGCGCGTCGATCTCTCGCTCGCGGACGGCCGCCGACTCAGCGGGCTGCGGTGGGGCGACGCTCCCCCGGCGGTGACGCTGTTGCACGGCGCGGGGCTCAACGCGCACACGTGGGACACGACCCTGCTGCACCTCGGGCTCCCGGCGCTCGCGCTCGATCTGCCGGGTCACGGCGACTCGTCCTGGCGCGACGACGCCGCCTACGTCGCGCGCGTCCTCGCCCCCGACGTGGTGAGCGCCCTCCAGACGTGGGCCGCGGGCCCGCAGGTGCTGGTCGGCCACTCGCTCGGCGGTCTCACGGCGGCGGCCGTCGCGGCATCCCGTCCCGACCTGGTGTCACGACTGGTCGTGGTCGACATCACGCCCGGCGTCGACCCGAGTGCCGGGCCGGCCCAGATCCGCGCGTTCTTCGCGGGGCCGACCGACTGGGCGACGCGCGACGAGTTGGTGGAGCGGGCCCTGTCGTTCGGGCTCGGGGGCTCCCCCGAGGCCGCCGCGCGCGGCGTCTTCCTCAACTCGCGCGTGCGCGAGGACGGACGCGTCGAGTGGAAGCACCACTTCGCGCACCTCGCCGCCGCCGCCGCGAACGCGGCCCAGGACGACACGGCCGCGCACCCAGCCGCCGACCCCACCCCTCCGGATGCCGTCCGCGCGGTGCTCGCGAGCACGGGCTGGGACGACCTGGCACAGGTCGAGGCACCGGTGACCCTCGTCCGCGGCGAGCGCGGTTTCGTCACGGCGGCGGATGCCGACGAACTGCGCCGTCGGGTGCTTGGAGCAGACGTCCGCACCCTCTCGACCGGCCACAATGCGCAGGAGGAGGACCCCGCCGCCCTCGCCGCCCTCGTCCGCGAGGTGGTCACCGACACCGCACTCTGAGGCATTCCTACCGACGCGCCGGCACGCGATGTCATACGACGTCGCGCACCGTCACACGCGGCGGTGAGGGAATGCGGGTGAAAGTAGGCTGTTGGCACTCCTGCACGGCATCCACAGCACTCGGATGCCCTCGGCCTGCGAAAGGACACCCCGCAATGCTGCGCCGCACCGCCCTCGCCACGAGCACGCTCCTGATCGGAGCCCTCATGCTCACTTCGTGCACCGGGCCCACCGCCTCGCCCGGACCCACGGGCGACCCCGACCCGAACGCCACCCTCACCGTGCGCCTGTCTCTCGAGCCGTCGAATCTCGACATCCGCCACACCAGCGGCGCTTCGTTGGAGCAGGCGCTCATCGACAACGTCTATCAGGGCCTCGTCACCCGCGACGGCGACCAGGACAACGCGATCGTGCCCGCCCTCGCCACGGCGTGGGAGGTCTCGCCCGACGGGCTCACCTACACCTTCACCCTGCGCGAGGGCGTGACCTTCCACGACGGCAGCGCGCTCACCGCCGACGACGTCGTGACCTCGCTGCAGACCGCCAAGGACGACGCGACCATCCAGAACAGCGCCGACCTCGCCGGCGTCGCCTCCATCGCCTCCCCGGATGCGACGACCGTCGTCGTCACGCTCGCGCAGCCGAACATCGACTTCCTGTTCGCCCTCACCGGTCGCGCCGGGCTCGTCTTCAAGAACGGCGACACGACGAACTTCCAGACGTCGGCCAACGGCACGGGTCCGTTCCGCGTGGAGAGCTGGAACACCGGCCAGAGCCTGACGCTCGCCCGGTACGACGAGTACTGGGGCGAGAAGGCCGGTGTCGCCGAGGTGGTCCTCGACTACATCCCCGACCAGAGCGCCGCCACGAACGCCGCCGTCAGCGGAGACATCGACGTGGCCTTGGAGATCGACCCCGAGCTGCAGAGCCAGATCGAGGGCACCGGGGACTTCACGATCGAATCGGGCCTGACCACCGATAAGGGCACCCTCGCCTTCAACAACGCGAAGGCACCGCTGAGCGACCAGCGCGTGCGCGAAGCGCTGCGGCTCGCGATCGACCACAGCGCCCTCGCCGAGACCCTCATCACCGCGCAGCCGCTGAACGGTCCGATCCCCCCGCTCGACCCGGGATACGAAGACCTCACCGGCAGCATCTCGTACAACCCCGACCGCGCGCGCGAACTGCTCGCCGAGGCCGGCGCCGAGAACCTCGACCTGACGTTGACCATCCCCAACGTCTACCCCGGCACGCTCGCGACGTTCCTCGTGTCGTCGTTCGCCGACGTGGGCGTGACGCTGAAGGTCGACCAGGTGGACTTCTCCACCTGGCTGACCGACGTCTACACCAATCACGACTACGACCTGAGCTTCGTGCGCCACGTCGAGGCGCGCGACTTCGGCAACTGGGCCAACCCCTCGTATTACTTCGGCTACGACAACCCCGAGGTGCAGAGCCTGTACGCCCAGGCGCTCGCGACCACCGACGAGCAGCAGTCCTCCGACCTGCTCGCCGAGGCCGCCCGCATCGTGGACGACGAGGATGCCGCCGACTGGCTGTTCCTCTCGACCCCGCGCACCGCGATCGCGAACGACGTCGCGGGCTTCCCGAAGAACTCGCTCAACGTGCGTCTGCCGCTCGCGGGCGTGACGGTCGCGGCGGAGTGATCCGCTACACGCTGACACGGCTGGGCCTGCTCGTGCTGGGCCTGGCCGTGGCCAGCGTGCTGATCTTCCTCTCGCTCCGGGTGCTCCCAGGCGATGTCGCGCAGTTGGTCGGGGGGACGCAGGCGAGCCCGGAGCAGGTCGCCGCCCTCCGGGAGAGCCTCGGCCTGAACGCGCCGCTCTGGCAGCAGTACGCCGACTGGATCGGCGGCCTGTTCCGCGGCGACCTCGGCATCTCTCTGCTGACGGGGACGTCGGTGGCTTCCGAGCTGCTCGACAAGGCGCAGGTGACCGTACCGCTCGCGGCGATGTCACTCACGGTGGCGCTGGTCGTCGGCATCCCGTTCGGGGTCCTGTCGGCGCTCGGCCGTCGGCGTGCCGGGGGGACGGCGCTCAGCGTGGGCGCCCAGGCGCTCGCCGCGGTCCCGGTCGTCTGGGCCGGCATGATGCTCGTCGTCGTTTTCGCGGTGTGGCTCGGGTGGCTGCCGCCGCAGGGCTTCCCACGCGCCGGGTGGAACGATCCGGCAGCCGCGGTACGCGCCCTCGTCCTGCCCGCACTCACCATCGGCGTCGTCGAGGGGGCGATGCTGCTGCGCTTCGTGCGGAGCGCCACTCTCCAGGCCCTCGGTCAGGACTACGTGCGCACGGCCGCCGCGAAGGGGCTCACCCGCACGCGCGCGCTGCTCAGTCATGGCCTGCCGAACGTCGGACTGTCGGTCATCACGGTGCTGGGCCTGCAGATCGCGGGCATCATCGTGGGAGCCGTGGTCATCGAGCAGCTGTTCACCCTGCCCGGGGTGGGCCGCATGCTCGTCTCCGACGTCGCGGCGCGCGACCTGCCGAAGGTGCAGGGCGAACTGCTCGCCCTGACCGGGGTGGTGCTGATCATCGGCTTCGTGGTCGATCTCGTGCACCGCCTGATCGACCCCCGACAGCGGGAGGTCGCGTGAGCACCCTGAGACGTCTCCTCGCCATCGGCACCGGCCGTTTCGGCATCCTGGTCGTGGGCCTTGTCGTGCTGACCGCCCTCGTCTCCCTCGTGTGGACGCCGTTCGACCCGGGGGCCGTCGACGTGCGGAACCGGTGGGCGGACCCCTCGTGGTCGCACGTCCTCGGCACCGACAACAGCGGACGCGACATCGCCAGCCTCCTGATGGCCGGGGCGCGCACGACGGTCGTCGTGGCGATCGGCGCGGGGATCGTGGCATCCGTCCTCGGCATCGCGCTCGCCGCGCTCGGGGCGCTCACCACTCGATGGATCCGCGAGAGCGTCGCGGTGCTGGTCGACATCCTCGTGGCGTTCCCGGTGCTGATCATCGCGATGATGATCTCCGCGGTGTGGGGCGGGTCGCTCGCGGTGGTGATCTGGTCGGTGGGCATCGGGTTCGGCGTCAACGTCGCCCGCGTGACGCGCCCCGAACTGCGGCGTGTGCTGCACAGCGACTTCGTGCTCGCGGGGCGGGCCGGCGGCCTGTCGACGTGGCAGAACCTCACCCGGCATCTGCTGCCGAACGTGGCGCCGGTGTTCATCGTGCAGCTGTCGTGGGGCATGGCGGTCGCCGTGCTCGCGGAGGCGGGCCTGTCGTACCTCGGTTTCGGCGCTCCGGTCACGCAGCCCTCCTGGGGCGTGCTGCTCAGCGACCTGCAGGCATACATCGCCGTGCACCCCCTGACGGTCGTATGGCCGGGATTGGCGATCACCCTCACCGTGCTTGGACTCAATTTGCTCGGCGACGCGCTGCGCGAAGCCGCCGACCCGACCCTCGCCGAGCGCGCCCCCTCCGCGCGCACGCCGGTACCGGGAGTGGTCGCGTGAGCCTCGCGGTGCACGACCTGCGCATCGAGATCGGTGGCCGTCCCGTCGTGGACGGCGTGACGTTCGACGTGCCCGACGGCGCCCGCGTCGGCCTCATCGGCGAATCCGGTTCCGGCAAATCGCTGACGGCCCTCGCGATCCTGGGGCTGCTTCCCGACGGCGCCCGTGCCACCGGCAGCGTGCGGTGGAACGACCGCGAGATCCTGAACCTCCCCGACGCCCAGCTCGCAGCGCTGCGCGGCGACGACATCGGCATCGTGTTCCAGGAGCCCCGCACCGCGCTGAACCCGATCCGCACGGTCGGTCGTCAGATCGGCGAGTCGGTGCGCATCCACGAGGGCGTCTCGCGCCGGGAGGCCCTCCGTCGGGCGGTCGCCGAGGCCGAACGGGTCGCCCTGCCCGATCCGGACCGGATCGTCGCCCGCTACCCGCACCAGCTCTCGGGCGGCCAGCGCCAGCGCGTCGCGATCGCGATGGCGCTCGCCTGCCGGCCGCGCCTGCTCATCGCCGACGAGCCGACGACCGCCCTTGACGTGACGATCCAGGCCGGCATCCTGTCGCTGCTGCGAACGCTGGTGCAGGATGCCGGCATGTCGCTCGTGTTCATCACGCACGATCTCGCGGTGCTGGCCCAGGTCGCCACCCACGCCGTCGTGCTCGAGCACGGGCGCGTGGTCGAGCAGGGTGCCGTCGACGAGCTGCTGCGCGCGCCGTCGTCGCCGGTCACGCAGGCTTTGCTGCGCGACGCGACGGCGACGCTCTGGCATCCGGAACGATCCGTGCCGCGCACGCCGGCGTCGCCGGTCCCGGATGCGGAGACCCCGGCCGCGCCGGCGGACGGCACCGACTCCGGAACCGGCCCCGGCCGCGGCTCCGGCTTTGGCCGCGGCTCCAGCTCCGGTCCCGGCCCCGGCACCGATTCCGGCTCCGGCTCCGGCTCCGGCTTGGGGACGGTGGGGGCGCCGTGAGCGAGACGCTGATCCGCGCGCGGGGGCTCTCCCGCGACTACCTCACGCCGCGCACCCGGGGCTTCGGCCGCGCCGAGCGCACCGCCGGACTCGTCGACGTCGACCTGTCGGTCACGGCCGGATCCGCGGTGGGGATCATCGGCGAGTCGGGCTCGGGCAAGTCGACGCTCGTCCGCCTGCTCCTCGGCCTCGACGTGCCCAGCGCCGGGAGCGTCGAGGTGGAGGGCCGCGCCGTCGACGCCCGCGGTTCCGCGCGATCGCTGCACTGGCTGCGACGGGCGACGGGCATCGTCTTCCAGGACCCGTACGCCTCCCTCGACCCGCGCATGAGCGTGGAGCGCATCGTCGGCGAACCGCTGTGGGCGCTCGGGATCGACGGCGACCGTCGTGCGCGCGTGCGCGAGGTGCTCGAGCAGGTCGGGCTCGACGCCGAGATGGCGACGCGCTTCCCCCACGAGTTCTCGGGGGGTCAGCGACAGCGCATCGCCCTCGCGCGCGCGATCGTGCATCGCCCGCGCATCCTCGTGGGCGACGAGCCGCTCTCGGCCCTCGACGTCACCGTACGCGCGCAGATCCTGCGCCTGATCGCGCGCCTGCGCGCCGAGGAGCAGCTCACGCTCGTGCTCGTCTCGCACGACATCGGCGTGGTGCAGAGCGTCTGCGACCAGGTGATCGTGATGAAGGACGGCCGCATCGTCGAGCAGGGGCCCACCGAGAAGGTGCTGCTGCAGCCGCAGGCGGCCTATACCCGACGATTGCTCGCGTCGATCCCGACGCTGCCCGCCTGAGGCCCCGCCCCGGACTCCCGTCCGAGGCTCCTCCCCTGCCCGTCTCGAGTGGGAATCCGCCCCCAGGTCGCCCACAAGGGATGCCGCGATGTCGGAGGTCGGCGTTAGCCTCGCCCCATGACCCCCGGTATCGTCCCCCCGTTCCTGCTCGACCGTCTCGCGCAGACCGACGACCCCCGCCTCGCGCGGGCGGCCGCCGCGGCGCGGAAGACCCTGGCCCTGCCGCGCCCACCGCGGCCCACGCGCACGCGCCTGCGCCTCTCGATCGAAGGCGACGCCCTGATCGCCGAAACCGGACCGGCCCCCGATCGCATCGTCTCCGACGCCGCCAACACCGAGAATCTGCCGGGGCGTCGCGTGCGCAGCGAAGACGACGCCCCCACGGGCGACAGCGCCGTCGACGAGGCCTACGACGGACTGGGCGAGACCTACGACTTCTTCTGGGACGCCTTCGCCCGCGACGGCATCGACGCGTCGGGCGGGTCGCTCCTGGCCACGGTGCACTACGGCGACGACTACGACAACGCGTTCTGGAACGGCGAACGGATGGTGTTCGGCGACGGCGACGGCGACGTGTTCGTCGGTTTCACGCGTTCGCTCAGCGTCATCGCCCATGAACTCGGGCACGGCGTCACCGAGGCCGCGGGCGGGCTCGAGTACCAGGGGCAGTCGGGAGCCCTCAACGAGTCGCTGTCCGACGTGTTCGGCGCTCTCGCGGAACAGCATCACCTCGGCCAGCGGGCAGACGAAGCCTCATGGCTGATCGGCGAGGGCATCTTCGCCGCCGCCGTCCAGGGCGACGCTTTGCGGTCGATGAAGGCACCGGGCACCGCCTACGACGACGACGTGCTCGGGAAAGACCCGCAGCCCGGGCACATGCGCGACTACGTCGAGACGGAAGACGACAACGGCGGCGTGCACATCAACTCCGGCATCCCCAACCGGGCCTTCTTCCTCGCGGCGACCGCGCTGGGCGGTTTCGCGTGGGAACGCGCGGGCCTCATCTGGTACCGCACCCTCACCGGCGGTCTGCTCTCACCGACGGCCGACTTCCTCGCCTTCGCGTCGGCGACTCTGCGTACCGCCGCCACGGAGTACGGTGAGGATTCCGAGGAGGTCGCCGCCGTCCGCGCCGCATGGGCCGGCGTCGGCGTCGTGAAGGATGCCGCAGCCTGACACCGACACCGTCGATGACGACGGGCGTCTCATCGTCGTCGTGGTGCGCTCTGGCGGTATCGCGGGCCTGTCGAAGCAGTGGCGCGCCGAAGCCGCGCCCGAACGCGAACCGCACTGGCGGGAGCTCGTCGAAAGCTGCCCGTGGGACGCCGCACCGGCGCCCCCGACAGGAGCCGACAGATATCAATGGCGGATCGAGGTGCACCGGGGCGACACCGCCGTGCATCGCGCCCGCCTCGGCGACGGCCAGATCGACGGGCCGTGGCGCGCGCTCGTCGACGAAGTGCGTCGCGTCGCAGCGGAGCAGCCGTCGGCGCGCTGACCGCGCAGCGCCGCGACCGGTTCGCGGCACCGTTCAGCCGAACAGTTTCCGCCGCTTCTTCTTCGACGGGATGCTCTTCTGCAGGTAGACCACGCCGAGCCAGCGCCCGAACTTGAAGCCCACGCGTCCCATCCGGCCCACCTCGGTGAACCCGAGCTTCTCGTGCAGGGCGATCGAGGCGTCGGCGCCCTTGTCGCTGATGGCGGCGACCATCTCGCGGATGCCGAGGTCCTGACACGCGCCGATGAGCGCCTCCAGCAGCGCCCGGCCGAGACCCTTGCCCGCCGCCGCCTGCCCCAGGTAGATCGAGTTCTCGACCGTATACCGGTAGGCCGACTTCGACTGCCAGGGCTGAACGAGCGCGTAGCCGAGGATCTGGCCGCTGGGCGACTGGGCGACGAGGAAGGGGAGACCGAGCTTGTGCAGGGTGGCGAACTTGTCGCGCCACTTGGCGATCGACCAGGCCTTCTCGTCGAAGGTCACCACGGAATTGCGCACGTAGTAGTTGTATATCTCGCGGATGTCGGGGATGTCGGCCTCCGTGGCCGGGCGGATCTCGAACGAGAACGGCCGCTCGGGTTCGGGCGCGCGCCGCAGATGAGCGGGCAGCCGCCGACGGCTCTTCTCGTACTCCTCTTCCAGCACCCCGCCACTCTACGGGCGCGTCGGTTTCCGGCGTGTGTCCGCCGTCCGCGCCGACGGCGCGCCGTCCTCAGGCCGGGATCCGCCAGTCCACGGCATTCGCCCCCTGCTGCTCCAGCAGGGCGTTGACCTGCGAGAACGGACGCGAGCCGAAGAAGCCGCGGCTCGCCGACAACGGCGAGGGGTGCGGCGACGACACGGTCGCCGTCGAGCCGAGCAGGGGCGCCAGGTTCATGGCATCCCTTCCCCAGAGCACGGCGACCAGCGGCCGATCGCGCGCGACGAGCACCCGGATGGCGTGCTCGGTCACCCGCTCCCATCCCCAGCCGCGGTGGGATGCCGGTTGCCCCGGGGCCACGGTCAGCACCCTGTTGAGCAGCATGACGCCCTGCGCCGACCAGGCCGACAGGTCGCCGTGCGGCGCGGGGGCGATACCGAGGTCGTCGTGCAGTTCGCGGTAGATGTTGGCGAGGCTCCGCGGGAGCGGCCGCACGTGCGGGTCGACCGCGAACGACAGGCCGATCGGGTGCCCGGGGGTCGGGTAGGGGTCCTGCCCCACGATGAGGACGCGAACCGCCTCGAGCGGAGTGCGGAAGGCCCGCAGCACGAGATCTCCGGCCGGGAGATAGGGCGCTCCCTCGGCGCGCAGGCGCTCGCCCAGCGCCGCGATGTCATCGGCGACCGGGGCGAGGGGCTGCACCCACGAAGCGTCGATCAGCCCGGCATCCGCCAGTCCGGCCAGCGACTTCGCCGTCACGCGGCGTCTTCTTCGTGCACCGACCCCTGGTGCGACCACGGGAAGTCGATCCAGAGCGAGGTGTCCTTCCAGGCGTAGTCGGGCTGCACCACGGTGGTCGGCTTGGTGTAGATCACGGCCGAGCGCGCCTCGGCTCCGTGACGATCGAGCAGCTTGATGGCCAGATCGAGGGTGCGGCCGCTGTCGGCGACGTCATCGACGAGCAGCACGCGACGTCCCGTCAGATACGACAGGTCCAGGGCCGGGGGCAGCACCTCGGGGGCATCGAGCACCGTGCCGACACCGGTGTAGAACTCGACGTTCAGCGCACCGCAGTTCTTCACGCCCAGACCGTAGGCGATCGCCCCGCCGGGCAGCAGACCTCCGCGCGCGATGGCCACGACCACCTCGGGGTGGAATCCGTCGGCGACGATCGCGCGGGAGATATCCCTCGTCGCGACCCCGAAGTCGTCCCAGCTCAACCGTTCGCGTTCGTCAGCCACTCGCGGGCCCCTCTCATCGTCTCCCCCACCCTAGAGCGCAGGGGATACCGCTCCCGCCGACGACGCAGGCGTGGGCGCCCCTACGGGCGTGAGCCCACGGGGAGCAGCATCGCCGCGGTTCCGGGGATGTCGACGAAGCCGATGCTCGCCCAGTGGGCCCGACGGGCGGCCAGATCGGCGGGATCGACCACCGGCCCGCCGGCCGAAGGCGGGAACGCCCCCGCGAGCAGGATGGCGATCGTGTCGCCGTCGAAGACGCGCGCGACACCGCGCACGAGCGCGTGACTCACGAGCGATCCGACGGCGGCGTCGTCGACGTCGACGGAGGAGATCACGCACAGGCTGTCGGTGAACAGCGACGACTCGTCGATCATCGAGATCAGCTCGCGATCCGCGAACGCGGATCCGATCGACGACAGGTCGGGCACGGCCTCCCGCAGCTGTTCGGCCCACGACGGGTCGGCGTAATGGACGCGGTGGAGCGTCGCGGCCGTCAGGACACGCGCGCCCGGGTCCGTCTCATCTCCAGAGCGGATGACCGCGTGCCAGACCTCCGGCTCGACCCGTCGCGCGTCGACCCGGACGGTGAGGTGGAGCGCCGTCGCTCCGATATCGGCGTCATCGTGCATGGGCCCCCCAGGGGTCGTCGCGCGTCATCCGGTCGCCGCCCCTCGTCAATCGATCCATCTTCTTCGTTCATCACGCCGCATCTCGCCGGGAAGTCTCGCGGAATTATCCGCATCGTCGGCCGCGCCACTCGGCCCGTTCCCGGCGTCGCCGCGTTTCCTCTCTTTTTCGAGTCGATTCGCGCCCCCCGCGCTCCGCCGACTCGGCAACGCGCCGTCCCGCATTCCTTTACCGCGAATGGTCTCGCGGCGCGCCCACCAAGGCTTACATTAGAAAGTACTCATCTCATTCTTAGGGTATTGACAGCCCTTTCGGAACGCCCCTTCCCCCCTAGAGGAGCACGACCACGTGAGCAGCACTTACATCGAGACCGGCGGTCAGGTCCGGGTCTACGATTCCGCCGTGAAGGCTCACGACCGCCTTCCCCTGGGCACCTATCGCGTGCGTTTCAGCAGCAAAGAGGGTTTCAGCCTCGTGCGCACGGCGGATCTCGCGGTCGGTGCGGAGAAGGTCTACGGACAACGCGAGGCGAAGGTCGACAAGATCTTCCGCACCTATGCCCGACTCGACCGCAACCTGGGCGTGATGCTCTCGGGCAACAAGGGGCAGGGCAAGTCGATGTTCCTGCGCATGGTGGCGGAACGGGCGATCGCGCAGGGGCTCCCCGTGGTGCTCGTGACCGAGGACGCCGACGGCATCGTGGACTTCCTCGACACCCTCGACGAATGCCTCGTCATCTTCGACGAGTTCGAGAAGGTCTTCGCATCCGGTCGTGGCCACCTCGCGGAGCCGAACCGCCAGAACCAGTTCCTCACGCTCTTCGACGGCATGTCGTCGGTCCGACGCATCTACTGCGTGACGGTCAACGACGTGCAGGACGTCAGCCATTACATCGTCAATCGGCCGGGCCGCTTCCACTACCACATGCGGTTCGACTACCCGGGCCCGGACGAAGTGCGGGAGTACCTCGCCGACCAGGCGCCGCACGCCGCGGCGTCGGAGGTCGAGAACGCTGCGCTGTTCTCGCGCCGGGTGAACCTCACGTACGATCACCTGCGCGCGATCGCCTTCGAGATGAACCACCCCGAGGCGAAGTTCTCGGAGATCGTGGAGGACCTCAACATCAAGGCGATCGAACCGAGCACCTACCGCGTCGAGGCGAAGTACCTCGACGGGACCGTCCTGGCCGACGAGTCGGTGCTCAACCTGCACGAGCGCAGCGACGTACAGCGCACGATCGAACTGCGCGGCACGCAGCGCGCGCTGTTCTTCTCCTTCGCCCCGCGGGACGTCGTGTTCGAGGACGACGGGAGCATCTCGATCCCCGTCCACACGATCGACGCGATGGACGAGGACGAGGAACTGCCCGACGAGCTGCCCGCGCGCATTACGCTCACCCTCGTCGGCCAGACCAGCTACTCGTTCGATCGATGACCACGACAGGCAGCCCTCGCGGGCTCCGGGCTATCCGTCCTCGCGGGAGCGGGCCGGGACGGTCACCTTCTTGTTGACCTCGCGGGTCGCGGAGAACTTCAGCACCGCGTAATCGTCGACCTGACCGCGCGCGTGGGCGTCGGCGCGGATGTTCAGGACGACGTTGTGCCCCTTGTGCGGTTGGGCGTAGAACTTGCCGAACCCGGTCAGGGTGACGCGGTTGCCCGCGTTGACCAGCTCGAGGATCTCCTCGAAGATCGCGTCGTAGGCGAGCTGGGTCGTCCGCAGGGACAGACCCGCGCGCTTGGATACTCGCTGGACGAACTCGCGCTTGCTCACCTTGGGCTCTTCGGACCTCGTGACAGGCATATCTCACCATCCATTGCTCTTGCTCGTGAACGAGCGTATGTGTCGATCTCGTGATCGGCCTCGGGGTTGCCAATCACGGACGACGGGTGGACCGTGCTGCGACGCGGACTCGGATCCTTCGGGTGAAGACGCCGGCGGTACGCGTCGTCGCCCGCCGACGCGGCCGTCTCCGCGAACGGGACGGTCGGTCCGGCGGCGCGTGCGCGACGCCGAGCTCGCCGCCGTCGCCCCCTCGGAGTGAGGTCGCCTCCAGCGGGCTGACTCCGCCCCGCGCCCCTTCGGGAGGGCGCACACCGCGTTCGGGTCGCGGTGCTGGGTCGGTTTCTGCTCGTTTTCGTGATGATCCTAGCGCCTGACGGCGCCGCGCGGGGGATTGTTTCCGTTCGGGTTCCCTCCGCGGCGCGAGGGGCTCACGAAGAGTCGGCGATCAGGCCGCACCGAGCTGCGCGCGCAACGGATACGACGTGTCCTCGAAGATGATCTGCGTCGCGGCTCCCGTGCGCTCGTTGACGAGGATGGGCGCGCGCAGGTTCACGAACACCCCCTCCTCCGAGGGATTGGCCACCACGAGCATGCGGACGGCATCCTCATCGGCGCCGATCTCGGCACGCATCCCGGCGGTGATGCGCGGGTGGTAGTCCGCGACCACCGTCGAGGGGTCGACGAGGAACACCCGCACCTCGTCACCCGTCGAGCGCAGCGCGTACAGCCCCTCGGCCCCCTCGATGCGCACGAGACGGAAGGCGGTGAACGGGCCGAGCCCCGGGAGGGATGCCGCGAACTCGACGTCGAGGTCGGTGACCTCCGCGGGGGTTCCGGCGGCGGTCTTCGTGGCGGTCGTCGTCGCGGTGGTCATCGCAGGAACTCCAGGAGGTTGGTCTGCAGGCTCTTGGCCGTCACCTGCAGGGCGGATTGGTAGACGAGCTCGGCGGACTGCAGCGCGATGTAGACCTCGAGGGTGTCGACGTTCTCGACCTCGGCGCGGCGCGCCTCGAGGTCGACACTGACGCTGGTGTTCGCGGCGGACGCCCTCTCGATCTGGGCCTGGCGGGCGCCGGCGACACCCCGGGCCGTCGCGAGGTCCTTCAGGTGCGCGTCGATCGTCGCGAGTCGCGGGCCGACCTCCGCCCCCGCGCGCAGATCCGACGCGATTCCGCGGAGCGCCGCGAAGACGCTGTCGGCACCCTCTCCGAAGACCTGCGCGCCGTCGAGGTCCACGCGCACCTTCTCGCCGTCGGAGACGCGCCGCTCGACCCCCGCGCCACCGGCACCGGAGAACGCGAACGTCGTCGCATCGAAGGCCGAACCGCTGTCGTCCGTCCCCGCGAAGACCGTGCGTCCGAGCACCGTCGTGTTCGCCTGCGCCAACAGCTCGGTGCTCAGGCTGTCGAGCTCGGCGGCGATCGACTCCCGGGCCGACGCGCTCAACGCCCCGGAGTTGGCGCCCTGCGCGGTGAGGTCGCGCGCACGGTTGAGCAGATCGATGCTCGCCCCCAGCGCCGTGTCGGCGGTGGTGACCCAGGCGAGGCCGTCGCTGATGTTGCGGGCGTACTGCGACACCCGCGCCTGCTCGCCGTGCACCCCGAGGATCGCGGCCGCGGCCGCCGGATCGTCGCTGGAGGTGCGGATGGCGCGTTGCGAGGTCGCCTGGTCCTGCAACCGCGCCCGATCGGCGAGGCCGGCCTGCAGGGTGCGCAGCGCCTGCTGATTGACGGTGCTGCTGGTGATGCGTCCGATCATGGCCACTCCGGAAGTCAGCGGCCGACGAGGCCGACGCGGTTGATGAGCAGGTCGAGGGCTTCGTCCACCGCGGTCAGCACGCGGGCCGCGGCCTGGTAGGCGGTCTGGTACTTGAGGAGGTTGATCGTCTCCTCGTCGCCGTCGACCGACGCCTGCGACTGCTGCCCGCTGATCGCCGCGATGGCGCTGCGATCCGCCGTGTCGGCGCGCTGCACGTCTCCCCCGACCGCGACGCCGAAGCCGGTCACGAAGCTCGACCACGTCGCCGACGGACCGGTCGCGGAGGTCCCGAGCACGGAGATGCGGTCGGCGATCGAGGTGTCCAGCGCCCCCGCTCCGGGGGCCGCGAGAGCGAGCTGAGCGAGACCCGTCGGGACGACCCGCAGTCCGCGCGCGGCCGGGCCCGTGGCATCCAGGGAGAAGAAATCCCCGCCGCCGGCGCCCGTCGCGGTCTGCCCGGATCGGTGGATGCCGTTGACGGCGGTGGCGAGCGCGGTCGCCACCGCGTTGTAGGCGTCGGCCACGGCGGCCAGGGTGCCGCCCTCGGATGCCGGCGCGAGCACGCTCAGCGCACCTCCGACCGACCCGCCGGTCACGGCGACCGGGACGTCGGGGCGGTCGGTCCACGAGACGGTCATGCGCGTCGGATCGGTCATCTCGCGCGGTCCCGTCACGGTCAGGGCGCGGCTGGAGTCGCCCGCGACCAGCGCGTTGCCGTCGAGGCGGAGCGTCATCGTGCCGTCGTCTTCGAGGCGCCCGGTGGCGCCGACGACGGTGGACAGCTGCTGGGCGAGCACGTTGCGCTGGTCGATGAGCTCGTTGGCGGAGCGCCCGGACTGCAGAGCCGTGCGGATCTGCCCGTTCAGGGTCGCGACCTGGGCCGCGGTGACGTTGACGTCGGCGATCTGCCGGTCGACCTGGGCGCGCAGGTCGGTCCACTGCCCCACCACGGTGTCGTAGCCCGACGCGATCTGCGCGGCGAGCACTGAGGCGTTCGTCAGGACCACCTGGGCCGCCGCGGGCTCGGGCGTGTTCGCCAGGTCGGACCATCCCGCCCAAAAACGGTTGAGGTTCGCGGCCAGCCCGTCTTTCGTCGGCTCGGCGAGCACGGCCTCTGCGGCGCCCGCCGCCGCGGCGCGTGTCGCCCAGAATCCGGATGCCGACAGCGCGTCGCGCACGCGTGCATCCAGCACCTCGTCGCCGAGCCGCGCGATCCCCGTCACCGCGACCCCGCCACCGACGCTCAGGCCCGACCCCCACGCGGTGAGGGTGCCGGGAGCCGCCACCGACGTCTGATCGATGCGCTGACGGGTGTACCCGGTCGTGGTCTCGTTGGCGATGTTCTGCCCGGTCACGTTCATGCCGGCGCGCGCGGCGGCGAGGCCGGAGGCGGCCACCTGGAGTCCCGCGAAGGTCGACATGCGCTCAGACCTGCACGTCGAGGAGACGGGATCCGCGACCGCCGACGAGCGAGCCGCTCGCGGCGTACTCCCCGGTGGGCTCCCCCAGTCCGGCGATGGTCTCCTGCGTCACGCGCAGAGCCGTGCGCAGATGCTGGTTGACGGTGTTCCTCTTCTGGGCGATCTCCTCGGCCAGGCCGGTCATCACCGCGTGGTGGGAGCCCATGACCTCGCGCCAGGCGTCGGTCGGCGCGATCTCGACGAGCTCGCGCAGCGTGGTGGCCTCCGGAGCGCCCCACTCCGTCGCGACGTCGACGAACATCGTGTCGCGCAGCATCGCCCCGGATGCGAGAGCTTTCGCGACCCGCTCGACCTCAGTCGTGGCGTGCTGGACCCAGCGCGTGCGCCCGGTCGTCACGAGCATCTCGAGCTCCTCGAGCTTGAACAGCATCAGCTCGAGCAGTTCGCGCTGACGCAGCAGCTGCATGCTCAGGTCGGTGGCGGCCACGGGGTCTCCTCGTTCGGGTCGAGTCGTCGTGACAGGTGCACCCGTCACGACAGCCACTATCGCGACGATGCCGTGCGCCAGTAACCGGCGGCGCATCCGACCCGCACCGCGTCGGAGCCGCCGACCGGTGATCTACTCGGCCGGCGTCGACGTGCGCAGCGCCGTCAGCAGAGCGGTCTGCGCGTCGTCGGATCGGGCCGCCGTCAGGGCGTCGTGGTTCTCGGAACCGACCGCGACCACGATCTCGCTGCGGTGGATGCGGGTGTCCCGGGGAGCGTCGATGCCGATGCGGACGCCGGTCGCCGTCACCCCCAGCACGGTGACGGTCACGTCGTCGCCGATCATGATGCTCTCGTTGGGTCGTCGTGTGAGTACGAGCACGTCGGAATGACCGCCTTCCCTGGCTTCTGCGCGGAGCGCCGTCCTGCCGACGAATATACCTTTTCCACTCGATGACGAGCGGATTCAGCGCATCACGCGGAGCCGATTGCGACCTGCTCGAGCCGCACGACGCCCACGACGTCGGTCGCGAACCCGCCGATGGCGGCTTCGTCGTACGACAGGATCGGCATCCCCGCGACCTGCCCCGACACCAGGGCACGTACTCCCTGGCGCAGCGACGGCGCGCACACCAGGATCGGTTCGGCGCCCACGGGATCGAGCTCGCCGACGGTGCGGCGGACGCCCTCGAGAAGCTGCATCGTCGCCTCGGCGCTCAACACGATCTGCGGGCGCCCCTCCACCTGGCGGAGCCCCTCGAGCATCTGCTGCTCGAGCACCGGGTCGAACATGACGACCCGCAGGCGACCGTCGCGGGCGAATCGCGCCGCGATCGCCGGGCCGAGGGCACTGCGCGCGGCCTCGACGAGGGAGGGGATCTCCGTCGAGGACTTCGCACGGAGCGCGAGCGCCTCGTAGATGCGCCCGAGGTCGTTGATCGACACCCGCTCGGCCAGGAGGCTGGCCAGCACCCGCTGCACCACGGCCAGGGGAAGGAGGGTCGGGGTGAGCTCGTCGACGGCCGCGGGATTGGACTGCTTCAGGTGCTCGGTGAGCTGGCGCACGTCCTCGAGCGAGAGCAGCCGGTGCGCGTGCGCGTGCACGATGTCGGAGAGGTGGGTGATGATGACGCTCGAGCGGTCGATGACCGTTGCGCCGGCGAGGTCGGCCGCGTGCGACATCTCGGTGCGCACCCACTTGCCCTCGAGGCCGAACACCGGATCGACGACCGTCGTGCCCGCAAGGCCCTCCAGCCCCGTCCCGAGCGCCAGGACGTGCCCGCGCGGCACGATCCCCCGTCCCGCTTCGACGCCCGCGACGAGGATGGCGTAGGTCTCCGCCGGCAGCTCGACCTTGTCGCGCGTGCGGACCGGCGGCATGAGGGCCCCGAGATCGAGGGCGACCTTGCGTCGCAGCGCCTTCACCCGGGTGAGCAGGTCGCCCTGTCCTCCCGCGGCCAGGTCGACGATGTCGGGCGAGAGCGAGATCTCCAGCGCGTGGACGCGCATCGTGTCCATGAGGTCGTCCGGCCGCTCCGCCGCGGCCTCGACCGCGAGCTGCGCCTGCGCGTCGGCCTCGTCGGCCGCGGCGCGATCCGCGTTCGCCTTGACCCGCGACGCCGCGAAGAGCAGCACGGCGCCGATCGCGAGGAAGGCCAGGAACGGCATCCCCGGGATCAGCCCCATGCCCAGCGCCGCCAGGGCCGTGATGATGAGCGCATTGCGCGACTGGAGCAGCTGGCGCCCGGCGGCGCGACCGAGCTCGGCCTCGGCGTTCTCGCGCGTGACGATCATGCCCGTCGACACGGCCATCAGAAGCGCCGGGACCTGCGTCACGAGCCCGTCGCCGATCGTCAGCAGGCTGTAGGTCTCGAGCGCCTTGTCGATGCTCATGCCGTGCATGGTCATGCCGATGACGATGCCGCCGGCGAAGTTGATGACGAGGATGACGATGCCGGCGATCGCGTCGCCCTTGACGAACTTGCTCGCCCCGTCCATCGCACCGTAGAAGTCGGACTCCGCGGCGACCTCCGCGCGCCGACGGCGGGCCTCCTCGTCGGTGATGAGGCCCGCGTTCAGGTCGGCGTCGATCGCCATCTGCTTGCCCGGCATGGCATCCAGGGTGAAGCGCGCCCCGACCTCCGCGACGCGCTCCGCACCCTTCGTGACGACGACGAACTGTATGACGGCCAGGATGAGGAAGATCACCGCGCCGATGACCAGGGATCCGCTGATGGTGATCTGACCGAAGGCCGCGATGACCTGGCCGGCGTGCGCCTCGCTGAGGATCAACCGCGTGGATGCCACGTTCAGACCGAGACGGAAGAGGGTCGCCACCAGCAGCAGGCTCGGGAAGACGGAGAAGTCGAGCGGTTTCTTGATGAACATCGCCGTGAGCAGGATCAGCAGCGCGAATGCGATGTTCGACACGATGAGCACGTCCAGCAGCGGCGCCGGGATCGGCACGATCAGCAGCAGGATGATCCCCACGACGCCGAGGGGGACGGCGCCCTTCGACAGCACTCCACCGATCATGATCTCCGCTTCCTCCTGGTGTTCCGGTGTCGGCGCGGCGCCGTCACAGGTCGCGCCCGACGAGGGCCGCGGGGGGCATCGTGTGCGTCCCCGCGCGCGAGCCCCTCTTGTTCAGCTGCTGGACGAACGCGAGCACCTGCGCGACCGCGGTGTAGAGGTGCTCGGGGATCTCGTGCCCGACCTCCACCGCCGCGTGCAGGGCGCGCGCGAGCGCGACGTCGCGCACCATCGGCACCTTCTCGCTCTCCGCGCGTTCGCGGATCTTCTGCGCGATGACCCCGGCGCCCTTCGCGACCACCCGCGGAGCGGATCTGCCCGGCTCGTAGCGCAGCGCCACGGCGATGTGCGTCGGGTTCAGCAGCACGACGTCGCTGTCGGCGACGGCCGCGATCATGCGGTTGCGACTCACCGCCATCTGGCGCGCTCGACGCTGCGACTTGATGAGCGGGTCGCCCTCGCTCTTCTTGTGCTCGTCGCGCGCCTCCTGCTTGGTCATGCGCGTGTGCTGGCGGTTGCGCTTCATCACCACGAAGACGTCTATCGCCGCGAGCAGCAGGCCCACCGCCACCGCCACCTGCAGCAGGGTCGCCACTCCCCCGCCGGCGAGCTCCAGGAGCCAGCCGACGGTGTGGCGCCCGCTTCCCATCAGCACCGGGACGAGTCCGGCGACGACGATCCACAGGGCGGCGCCGATGGCGGCCGTCTTCAGCAGCGCCTTCGCACCCTCCCACAGCGCCGCCTTGCCGACGATGCGCTTCAGCCCCGCCACGACGTCGAACTGCTCGACGCGCGTCGGGATGCCGCGGAGGTGGATGCCGCCCTGCGCGATCGCCGTGGCGGTCGTGGCGACCAGCACGACGACGAGCAGCGGAGCGAGCACCTCGCCGACCGTGCCGACGGCGGCGCCGATCGCCTCGACCGCCCGCGCGGGATCGGGGTCACGCGCCACGGCCGCGAGGGCCGCCAGGGGTGCGGACACGGCCCGGGACGCGGCATCCACCGTGGACGGGATCATCACGCCCGCGGCGCCGATGCACACCCACGCCGTGAAGTCCTGGCTGCGGCCGATGTGCCCCTTGCGGATGGCTTTGCGCAGGCGCTCGGGCGTCGCCTTCTCGGTGCGTTCCCCGCTGTCGGTCCCGCTCATCGCGTCACCCCGATCAGCACCTGCGCGGCCTCGCCGGCGAGGGAGGAGACGATGGCGGGCAGGGCGGTGAAGACGAACCCCACCAGCAGCAGGGTCAACGCGATCTTGATCGGGAACCCGAGGGCGAAGGCGTTCAGGGCCGGCGCGACGCGCGAGACCAGCCCCAGTCCGACGTCGGCGAGGAACAGCACGATGAGCAGGGGCCCGGCGATCTGCACGGCGCTCACGAGCATCTGACCGACCGCGTCGGTGAGCACCTCGGCGGGCCGTCCGAGATCGATCGTCCCCGTGACGGAGACGGCGTCGAACGAGCGGAAGAGACCGCCGAGCACGAGCTGGTATCCGTTGGAGGCGAACAGGAGCAGGATCGCGGTCATCTGGAACAGACGGGTGAACTGGGCGCCGTTGACGTTCATCCCGGGGTCGTAGGCCTGGGCGAGCTGGAAGCCGCCGAAGGTGTCGACGAGAAAACCCGCGCTCTGGACCGCGCTGAAGAGCACCAGAACGAGGAAGCCGAGAAGGCTCCCCACGAGCACCTGGCCGGCGAGCGCGAGCAGGAACCCGCCGGTGTCGAGGCGCTGGTACCCGGCGACGACGACGGGCGAGACGGCCAGGCCGAGGCCGACGCCGAGCATCGCGCGGACGCGGAGCGGGATCGCCCCATGGCTGAAGGGTGGCGCGATGACCAGGAACGCCGTGATGCGCACGATCGCCAGGGCCGTGGCCTCGAGCCAGACGAAGTCCAGGGGGATGTTCATCCTCCGCCGTTCAGCAGCGACGGGATCCGCGCGAACAGTTCGTTCGTGAACGCGATGCTCTCGGCGATCATCCAGTTGCCGCACACCAGCAGCGCGATGCCCACGGCGATCAGCTTGGGCACGAACGACATCGTCATCTCCTGCACCTGCGTGATCGACTGCAGCAGCGAGATCGCGAAGCCGACCACCAGCGCGGTGATGAGCAGCGGCGCGCTCAGCTTGGCCGCGAGCATCAGGGCGCTCAGGCCGATGTCCATGACCGCCTCGGGCTTCATCCGGCGCCCCGATACGACTGCACCAGCGAGGTGATGACCAGCCCCCACCCGTCGACGAGGAGGAACAGCAGGATCTTGAAGGGCAGCGAGATCATGACCGGCGGGAGCATCATCATGCCCATCGACATCAGGGCGCTCGAGACGACGAGATCGATGATGAGGAACGGGATGAAGACGATGAAGCCGATCACGAACGCCGCCCGCAGCTCGCTCAGCATGAAGGCCGGGATGAGCGTGTACAGCGGGATGCTGTCGGGCGCGGTCGGATTGTCCATCTGCGCCGCGCGGTGCATCAGGGCGATGTCCTCCTCGCGCGTGAAGTGCAGCATCCACGTGCGCAGCGGCTGCTGGGCCGCGTCGAAGGCCTGACCGAAGTCGATCTGCCCCGAGGTGAAGGGCGTGACGGCCACCTGATTGATGTCGGCGAGCACCGGCCACATGATGAACAGCGTCAGGAAGAGGCTGAGTCCCGCGAGCACCTGGTTCGGTGGGATGGACGGCAGCGACAGCGCGTTGCGGGTGAGCGCGAGCACGACGAAGATCTTCGTGAAGCTCGTCATCATCAGCAGCAGCGCCGGGGCGACGCTGAGCACCGTGATGCCGAGCAGGGTGGTGATGCTGTCGGACGGGGATCCGTTGATCCCGTTGATGCTGATGCCGCCCGAATCCCCCGTCGACGCGGACGCGGCCCGGGCCGTGGCCAGATCGAGAACGCCGGCGAGCACGAGCGCCCCGACGGTCCCGACCGCCCGCTGCGCGAGACGTCGACGCCGCGGCGGGTCGACGCGCGCCGCGACGGCACGGGAGACGGATGCGGGCACGACGGCACTTTCGCGAGGGTGTCGAGGCCGATCCGTAGCCAGGGGTGCGAGCGATCCGTGCTCGCGACCCACTATCGCGACGGTGGCGGCGGGCGTAACCGACGACGCCGCCCCGGTCACGCCGCGGTGCTCGCCCCGGCATCCTCTCCGCGGGTCGCGCCCGCCTCGGCGAGCGAGATGACGTTCTCGGACGCGTCGCCCTCGGCCGCCGGGACCTCCTGGGTGTCGACGACGTCGATGCCCTTCTCGCTCACGCCCAGGACGTACCGGATGCCGCCGAACTCGGCGACGACGAGCTGGGCCTTGGCGCCGAGGGTGGTCCGGGCGACGAGCGTGATCTTCTCCGTCTGGGAGCGCGGGGCCGCCCCGACGCGCGCGCCGGCGAGCTCCCGCAGACGCCCCAGACGGCGCGGCACGAGCGCCGCGAAGGGGCTGCCGCCGGCCGCCTGGCCCTTCTGCAGCCGTCGGCCGAGGAACAGCAGCAGTCCGATGACGGCCGCGAGCGAGACGATCGTGCGCAGCGCCAGGAGCAGTTCGTCGCCGCTCATGCGCTCTCCGCCTGGTCGATGATGCGCTCGACGCGCACGGCGTAGTCGCCGTCGGCCACCACGACGGTGCCGTGGCCGATCAGGCGTCCGTTGAGGGTGATGTCGGCCGGCGAGCCGGCGGCACGGTCGAGTTCGACGACCCGGCCGGGTTCGAGCGAGAGGACGTCTCGCACCGCCATGCGCGTGCGGCCGATCTCGACGACGAGCTCCATCTCGACCCCGGCGATGCGGCTGATGCGCGTGGGGGCCGCCGGCGCGGACGCCGCGGCGTCGTCGATGCGGACGGCCGCGCGCGCGACGACCGAGCCGTCCTCGCGCACGAGATCGAACACCTGGGCGCCGGCGACCGTGAACACCCCCGCCGCGTCGACCTCCTCGCCGTCGCCGAGCGTGCCGGCCCCCAGCACGGCGACGGCCGCTTCGAAGACCGGATGCAGACGGTCGGCGAGGGCGCTCCCGACGGATCCGTCGTCGAGGGTTGCGACGTCGGCGATCTGGATGGCGACGGTGGCTCCGGGGGCCCCGGTGAAGGCGACCGCCACGGCGCGGCCCGTGGCACCCGGGTCGGTGGAGGGGGCGGGGAGCACCGGGAACGCGAAGGGGAGCTTCGCCGCGATCGCGGCGGCCATGGCGGCGGCGTGGAAGGTGCTCATCGGGTCTTCTCCTCGTGGATGGTGGTGATGGTGCAGGCGAGGCGCGAGCCCTGCGCGCCCGGCACCGCGCGGGCGATCGGGGTGCCGCCCACGACGAGTTCGAACGGCTTCGTCTCGGGATGGGCGAAGCGCAGCAGGTCGCCGGGGGCGAGGTCGAGCACCTCGCCGGCGCCGATCACGCGCGGCGTGACGCGCAGCGACACCTCGAGGGGCGTGTCGTTCACCTGGTCGCGCATCGCCCCCTCGCGGTGGGCCGTCGCGGCGTGTCGGTCGCTCTCGGCGAGCTGGTCCACGACGATCGCGGCCGGGAGCATCACCGTCGCCGTGCTGCGCGCCTCGCCCGCGCTCATCGCGAAGCGCGCCACGATGACGGCCTCGCCCGGCGAGATGACCTGCATGTACTGCGGGTTCTCGTGCAGGCCCGAGAAGGTGACGGCGCCCGGCAGCAGCGGGCCCAGGCACGCGCTGAGCAGCTCGAAGGTGCCGTCCATGAGCTGCAGGATGAGCGCCGTCTCGATCGGCGTGAGCGTGCGCGCCTCGATGTCCGCCGCGGGCTTGCCGCCCAGCATCTGCACGACCCACATCAGCGCGCTGTCGAGACCGAACTGCACGACGCAGGGCTCCTCGCGGTCGGCGGTGGAGCCGGCCACCATCGCCGTGGTGGTCGGGAGGGTGTCGGCGTACTCCTGGTACGACACCAGTTCGAGCCCCGCGGGGACGAGGTGGGTGCGCAGGCGCACCTTGGCCGTCAGCTGGGAGGCCCACTGACGCGCGAAGGTCTCGAACGCGGCCTCGAGCTGGCGCGTGTGCTCGCGACCCAGCTGCGCCGGGCGGCTGAAATCGTACGCGGGATAGCGACGGAGGGGGTCGTCGCGAACGGCCGCTGTCGTCATGGCGTGTCCTCCAGGAAGTTCTTCACGGGTCAGCTCTGCGTGCCGGCCTGCACCAGACCGGGGATGAGGGAGCGCACCTGCTCGTCGGCGCCGGAGAGCACGACGATGTCGACGCGACGGTTGGCCGCGAGGTCTTCGGGGCTGTCGCCGGCGACGATCGGCCGCTGGTCGGAGAAGCCCACCGCCTGCACGCGGGTGCCGGCGATGCTCTTCTGCTCGACGAGGTAGCGCGCCACCTTCGTCGCGCGTCCACTGCTCAGCTCCCAGTTGCTCTCGAACGGAGCGACGGCGGCGCGGTGGTCGGCGTGACCCTCGATGCTGATCTGGTTTCCGGAGGCCGCGAGCACGTCACCGATGAGGGCCAGGACGCGATCGGCCTTCTCACTCAGGTCCGCCCGGTTGTCGGCGAAGAAGGTCTCGGCCCCCACCAGCCCGATCTTCAGACCGCGATCGTCGATGACGAAGTCCACCGTGTCCTGCAGACCCTGGGATGCCAGGGCGTCGGTGATCTGCTGACGCATCTTCTCCAGGCCGTCCAGCTCCTGCGCCGCCCGGGCCGCGACGTCGCGCACCCCGTCGTCGTCGAGCAGCTCCGGCGGGATCACCAATCCCTCGGTGAGATCGCCGCCGCCCTCCACCTGGGACTGGCCGAACGCGGCCGCCAGGCCGTTCTTGAGCTGGTCGTACTTCGTCTCGTCGACGACCGAGACCGCGTACAGCACGATGAACAGGCACATCAGGACGGTCACCATGTCGGCGTACGACACGGCCCACCGTTCGTCGGGCTCGTCGTGCGCGGCATCCTCGTGTCCGCGTCCGCCCGCGCGTCGGGCGCTCGTCACGCCGCGTCCTCCCCCGCGGGAGCGGGGTCGGGGCGCGGTTGCTTCTTCTTCGCCGGCGGGGAAGTCGTCATGGCCAGCAGACGCTCCTCGAGCAGGCGGGGCGGGCTTCCCGCCTGGATCGCGAGGATGCCCTCGCACACGAGCGTCATCCGCTCCTGCTCGAGGGTGGCCATGCGGTTGAGGCGACCCGCGATCGGGTTCCAGATGAAGTTGGCCGAGAGCAGGCCCCAGAGGGTGGCGACGAAGGCGGCGGCGATCATGTGACCGAGTTCGTCGGGCTTGCTGAGGTTCTCGAGCACGTGGGTGAGCGAGACGACGGTGCCGACGATGCCGATCGTGGGGGCGTAGCCGCCGAGCGAGGCGAAGAACTTCGCCGAGACCCGGTTGCGGGCCGACTCCGAGTCGATCTCGTCGAGCATGAGGGTGCGCAGGTCTTCGGCATCCACCCCGTCGGCGAGGGCCTGCACGGCGCGACGCGTGTAGTCGTCGGGAGCGGTGTCGAGCTCCTCCTCCAGGCGCAGCAGGCCGTCGGTGCGGGCCTTCTCGGCGTAGCCGACGAGGACCGGGATGACGGCGGCGGGGGTGGAACGCGGGCCGCGCACCATGCGCCCGAGCGAGCCGAAGGCGGTGATCGCGTCACGGAGGGTGTGACTGGCGATGCCGACGCCGATGGTCGATCCCAGCACCAGGATCATCGGCGCGGGCAGGAAGAGCGCGCTCAGCGACGCGCCCTCCATCGTGATCATGGCGTAGAGCGCGCCGAAGGCGGCGACCACGCCGAGGATGAATGCGATGTCCACGTCGGTCAGTCCTGGGCGGCGGATGCCGTGAGCGCGGACGCCGCCGCGAGCACGCGCGCCCGGTAGGCCACGATCCGCGAGATCAGCTCGTCGAGGCTCTCCTCGACGTTGTACACCCGACCGTCGACCATGTGGAGGGTCGTGTCAGGAGACTCGTGAACGCGCTCGATGAGATCGGGGTTCACCGCGAACCGCGTGCGGTCGAGGCGGGTGAGCGTGATCATCGGGGACGGTCTCGGCTTTCACTGCGGGAGGGGACGGTGGGGACTATCGCGACGCGGCCCGCCCGGGGTAACCCGGGCGGGCCGCGTCGATCCGGACCTCGGGGTCAACGCTTGAGGTTGGTCAGCTCCTGCAGCACCTCGTCGCTCGTGGTGATGACGCGCGCGCTCGCCTGGAATCCGCGCTGCGCGACGATGAGGTTGGTGAACTCCTGGGAGAGGTCCACGTTGCTCATCTCCAGCGCGCCCGACAGGAGGGAGCCGACCCCCGCTCGTCCCGCCTCGCCGATCTGCGCCTCGCCGCTGTTCACGCTCGCGCGGTAGGCCGTGCCGCCGACCTTCTCGAGCCCCTCGGCGTTGGCGAAGGTCGCCATGGCGATCTTCGCGAGCGTCTCGGTGCGTCCGTTGCTGAAGGTGCCGACGATCGAGCCGTCGGCCGTGATCGCGTAGGACTTCAGCGTCCCCGCGGCGGCGCCGTTCTGGCCGGTGAGGGCGACCGTGCTCATGTCGGCGAAGCCCGTCACGGCACCGAGATCGACGGCGATGCCGCCGGCGTTCAGCGTCAGACCGGCGGTCTGGCGTCCGTCCGTGAAGACGAGCGCACCGGTGGCACCGCTGACGGGCTCGGTGACGTCCCAGCCGGCCGCCGTGCGCGTGAACGTCAGGCTCAGCGAGGTCTCGGTGCCCTGGGCGTCGTAGACCGCGATGTCGCGCACGAGCTGCGTGCCGACCGCGGCGGTGGAGGGCAGGTTGCCCGTGGCGGTGGAGGCGGTGGTGGCGCGGGCAGCCGAGACGAGGTCCTGCGGGATCGAGATGGTGCCGGGCGCCTGACCGGTGTCGACCACCCCGTTCTGCCCCGACCAGCCCTGCACGAGCGAGCCGTCGGCGGTGACCATCTTGCCCTGGCCGTCGAACGAGAACCCGCCCGCGCGGGTGTAGAGGGTCTCGCCGCCCGAGCGGACCGCGAAGAACCCGTCGCCCTGGATCATCAGGTCGCTGCCACGGCCGGTCGTCTGCGCCGCACCCTGGGCGAAGTTGGTGCGGATGCCGCCGACCTGCACGCCGAGACCCACCTGCGCGGGGTTCTGACCTCCGTTCGCGGCATCCGGGATGCCGGCTTCGCCGACGACCTGCGAGAGCGAGTCCTCGAAGAGCACCGAGGAGCCTTTGAAGCCCGCGGTGTTGACGTTGGCGATGTTGTTGCCGGTCGTGTCGAGCATCGTCTGGTGCGAGCGGAGTCCGGAGATCCCGGAGAAGAGCGAACGGAGCATGGAGGTCTCTTTCGTGTGGGTGGTCGAGCGGTGGAGGTCAGGGGGTGGCAGGGGTGACGGAGGTGATCGCGTCGAGGGCGACGGTGACGTCGCCGATCGTCACCTGCGGGACGGAGCCCTCGAACGACACCTTCGAGACGATCCCCGATGCGGGGGCGCCGGTGGCGTCGAGGTAGCCGGCTCGCTGGCCGATGAGGGCGGTGGCCGCCTGCCGCATGTTGAGGGCGAAGGCCTCGGAGCTGTTGCGGCTCATGGCGGTGAGCTGCTCCATCATGGCCAGCTGGGTCGTCTGCGAGATCATCTGATTGGTGTCCATGGGGGTGGACGGGTCCTGGTTCGTCAGCTGCGTGACGAGCAGCTTCATGAACACCTCGCTGTCGAGCTCCTTCTTCGGGCTCGCGGCACTGGTCGCGGCGCCGGTGGCACCGGTGGTCGCGGTCGCGAACGGGGTCGCTGTCGCGGTGACGGCGTCGACGGTCATGGGGGGTCCTCTCAGGCGAAGATGTCGAGCCCGCCGCCGGCGTCGGCGCGGGGGGTGTCGATGGGCGCGGGCGCGCCGACGAATCGGGGGCGGGTGTCGGCGGACGGGGAGGCGGCGGCGCGGTCGCGCTGGTCGCTGGGGGGATCGCCGGGCGCACCGCCCGACCCGCCGGACGCTCCGCGGTCGGCGGCCCCGCCGTCGCCGGTCCCCACCGCGAGCTGGGCGTGGGGCACGATCGCGGCGAGGTCGCGGCGCAGGTCGGACGCCATCGTCCGCAGGATCTCGCGTGCCGCGTCCGTCGCGCCCGAGAGCTCGACGCGCACCTCTCCCCCTGCGCCGATACGGGCGCGGACCGTGACCGGACCGAGCGCGTCGGGCCGCACGGTGAGGATGAGCTCGTGCGCCCCCGCCGGGCGCTGGGCGAGATGCACGACGGCGGGCACGATCTGCGCCGCGACCGCGCGCGGGGTCGCGGCCTCGGGCGGCACCGGAGGCGTCGCGGCCGACGTCGCGGCGGACGCGGGGACCCACGCCGCGGCTGCGGGGCTCGCGTTCTCGGCGGCGGCGACGGCCGATGCGTGCGGGGTCGGCGTCGCGGAGCCCGTCGCCGAGCGCGGGTCCGCGGGCACGGACGCCGGCGCGGCGGCGGTCGGCGCGCCGGTGCCGCCGGTGGGCGGGGCCGGGGTGGCGTGCGGCCTCGCCGTCGGTTCCGCTGACGGGGCGGGGGGCGGGTCGACGGTGCCCGAGGCCGAGGACGCCGCCGTTCGCCCGGTGGGCGCGGCGTTGTCAGCGGGGGCCGGGGCCGCGGGCCGAGGCGCGGCCTCGCCCGCGGAGGGAGGCGCGGTGGATGCCGGCACGGCGGCGGACGCGACGGATGCCGGAACGGCGGCTGCCGGCGCGGGTCGAGCCGCGGTCTGGCCCGCGGAGGGAGGCGCGGCGGATGCCAGGACGGCGACGGATGCCGGGACGGGCGCGGCCGACGCGCCGGAGGCCGAACCGCCCGAGGCGGAGCCGCCGGACGCCGCGATACCGGGAGCGGCGCTGCCGGACGCCGCGGCCGCGGACGTTGCAGCCGCGGAGGGGCCGGCGGCGGTGGCGGCCGTGGCGGCGGAAGCCGGGGTGCCGGGCGCCGAGGCAGCGGCGGCTCCCCCGCCCGAGATCGCGCCGAGGGGAACAGTGGTCGACGGGAGTCCGGCCGCGTCGATCCCGACCGAGGGGGTGGAGGCCGGCATCCCCGAAGCTGAGCCGTCGGCGCCGGAGGATGCCGTCGACGGCATTCGCACGGACGGGGGCACGGGCTGCGCGACGGCCGACCCGGACACGGAGGCCGCCGTCTCCGCGGATCGCGCCGGGGCGACGGCCGTCTTCGCGGGCGGCGGTGCGGCGGCGGCCTCCCCCGCCGGGTTCGCCGCGGATGCGATGCCGCCGGTGGCGGGGGTGGCGGGGCCGTCCCGGAGCGGACCCGCGTTCGGAGATGGAGCCGGCGGCGCCGCGGCATCCACACCGACAGCGGCATCCCGCGGGAGCGGGGCGAGAGTCGCCTCGGCCGGCATGGTCCGCAGCACCGACGGCCGCCCTCCCTCCGTCGGTGCCGCATCGGGCAGCGCGCGGTCGACGCGGCCCGGCATCGTCCAGAGCACGGGGGGTGCGGTGGCGGCCGCAGCCGACGCGGGATCGGCGGGCGTCGTGCCCCCCGCGGTCCCCGCGGCAGTCGGCCTCTCCGGGATCGCGCCGGCCGTCGTCTCGTCCGGGGTCGATCCGCCTTGGTCCGTCCCCGCGGGCGAGGTCCGGGCAGGCGAGGACGGGACGGGCGGGATTCCGGCGGGCGACGTCCCGGCGGGCGACGCGGCGGGCACCGGCTCGGGCGTCGGCATGACCCACACCGCCGGCATCGTCCGCAGCACCGGGCGTGCGGTCGCCCCCTCCGTCGGGCGCGGACCGCCCGTCTCCGGATCCCCGGCCGACGGGGCGGGAGGTCCGCCCGTTGCGGCCGCTGACGCCACCCGAGCGGATGCCACCACCTCGCTCGCCGCCGGACCGGTCGACGCCGTCGCCGTGCGCGCGCGCTCGGACGTCTCCTCCCACGCCGGGCCCCCGGCATCCGTCGACGGCACGCGCGCGGGTCGCGCGTCGGTCGCCCGCGCGAGCGCGTCGGCTGCACGCGAGAACTCCTCGCCGAAGGCCGATGCGCTCGCTGACGCGGAGCCCGGGGCGGTCGGAGCGGCCGCTCCCGCCGCAGGAGCCGCCGCCGAGGGGGAAGCCGGCGGCACGAGGAGGGTCATGCGCTGCGCCCCGTCGATGTCGCGAGGGCACCGAGCCCACCGGTGCCGGCCGTGCCCGCGGCGAACAGCGTCTGCAGCGCCGCCGCGAGCTCGGCCGGGTTCTGGGCGCGGGGCGCGGCGGACGCGGCGGCGGAGGTCGCCGCCGCGACCGGCGTCGTCGGCGCGGCGAGCTCCCGTGCGGCCGCGGCGGCCTGTTCGAGGAGGTCGGCGAATCGCGTCGCCGCGGTCGACGAGGTCGTCGCCGTCGCGGTGGTCTCCGCACCGCCGGCGACGCCGGTGGTCGGCGCCGCGGCGGTCTTCTCCGCGGCCGCCGGCTGCAGCGACGAGATCTGCCCCGAGATCGCCTCGACGCGCCCCATCACGGCGTCGACGCTCACGCGGCGCTCCCCTCGCCGCGACCCGCGCGCGTGGTGGCGATCTCATCGAGGGCGTTCTGCTCGGTGCGCGCCTCGGTCTCGCGTTCGCGCGCCCGGTGCGTGCCCTCGAGCCGCTCGAGCCCCTTGAGTTCGCGCCGGGCCTCGACGTGCGCCGCCTCGGCGGTGGCCGCGTCGCCGCGCCGCAGGCTCGCGAGCACCTGCAGGTCGGCCAGCGACGCCTGGCCCGCCGCGCGGGCGGCGGCCATGGCCCGTAGGGTCGCGGGATCGTCGATGCGGGTCGACACGGCGGCGAGGCTCGTCACCGCGTGCTGCGCGGCCGACTCCGCCGCGCGCGCCTCGGTGCGCGCCCGGGCGGCGTCCTCCGCCGCGACACGTTCCTGGACGCCGCGCACGCGCAGCAGGCCCGCCAAGGGAAACGTCATGCGTTCATGCCTCCGAAGGTCTCGGTCAAGGCGGTCAGCTGCCGCCAGGATTCGTCGGTCGTCGAGTGCTCGTCGATCGACTGTGTGAGGAACGCGTCGATCGCGCGCTGGTGCAGCAGCGCGGCATCCACCAGGGGGTTCGCCCCGTGCGTGTACGCCCCGATGTCGATGAGGTCGTTCGCCTGACGGCGCGCGGCGAGGACGCTGCGCAGGGTCACCGCGCGCTGCCGCTGGACGGACGTGGTCACCTTGCCGACCACGCGCGAGACCGAACCGAGGACGTCCACCGCGGGGAAATGGCCGCGCACCGCGAGAGAGCGGTCCAGCACCACGTGACCGTCCAGGATGCCGCGCGCGGCGTCCGCGATCGGTTCGTTGTGATCGTCTCCGTCGACGAGCACCGTGTACAGCCCCGTGATCGATCCGTCCGCTCCGGTGCCGGCGCGTTCGAGGAGGGCGGCGAGCACCGAGAACGTGGACGGCGGGTAACCGCGCGTCGCGGGCGGCTCCCCCGCCGACAGACCGATCTCGCGCTGGGCCATCGCCACGCGGGTGAGCGAGTCCATCATCAGCACGACGTCGCGCCCGTCGTCGCGGAACGCCTCGGCGATGCGCGTGGCGAGGAACGCCGAGCGCAGACGGGCCATCGCCGGCTGATCCGAGGTCGCCACGACGACGACCGACCGGGCGAGGCCCTCGGGGCCCAGGTCGTCCTCGAGGAACTCCCGCACCTCGCGGCCGCGCTCGCCCACGAGCGCGATGACGGTGACGTCGGCGGTCGATCCGCGCGCGATCATCGACAGCAGCGACGACTTGCCGACACCCGATCCCGCGAACAGGCCGAGGCGCTGACCCACCCCGACGGGGGTCATGGTGTCGAGCACGCGCACCCCGAGCCCGAGCTGACGATCGATGCGCCGGCGACCGAGCACGCTGGGGGCGTCGTTGCCCAGCGCGACGCGCCGCGCGCCCACGAGCGGCCCCCGACCGTCGATGGGGCGTCCGAGACCGTCGAGCACGCGCCCGAGCAGGGCCGATCCGGTGGGCACGAGCGCCGCGGCGCCGACGTGGTGCACCGACGCTCCCGCCCGAATTCCGGTGAGCGGCGCGAGCGGCATGCAGCGCGAGGTCGCCCCGTCGACCGCGACGACTTCCGCCTCCACGCGTCGACCGCCCTCCGCGCCGATGCCCACGCGATCGCCGACCGCGGCCCGGATGCCGAGCACCTCGACCCCGAGACCGACCACGGCCGTGACCGTGCCCGCGCGCTCCGGTCGCGCGGCGGTCAGCACGCGTCGCCACGACGCGGTGGTGCCGCTCATGCGGACTCTCCCCCGTCGTCGGCGCGCAGCGCCGCGCGGGCACGGGCGACGGCCGACGAGATCCGCGCGTCCACGCGGGCGTCCGCCAGCTCCACGACCGCCCCGCCCGCATCGACGTCCGTCGAGACGACGACCTCCGCCTCCGTCAGGATCGGCGATGCGCCGTCGCGGAGAGTGCGCGCGTCGCGATCGGAGAGGTGCACGCGCACCCACGTCGACACGGGGGCCTCCGCCACGGCGCGGCGCACCGCGTGCGCAGCCGAGCGAGTGGCATCCGAGAGCTCCACGTCGAGGATCGCCTCGGCGAGACCGATCGCCAGCTCCTCGACCCGCTCGGCGTCGGCGGCCACCAGTCTCGCGAGATGCCCGTCCAGGTCGGAGCGGACCGCATCCAGCGCCGCGAGCGCCGTGCGCAGCGCCTCGCGCGTCGCGGCGTCGTGCTGTGCGGTGCGCGCCTCGAGCGCGGCGCGGGAGCGCGCGAGCTCCTCCTCGGCGCGCCGGCGTCCCTCGGCGAATCCGTCGGCGTATCCGCGCACGCGCGCCTTCGCGCTGATCGCGCGGGCATCCGGCGTGCTCCCGCCGAGGCGCGGCGGCACCAGCGGTGTGAAGGTTGCATCGGTCACGGCGGTCACCCGGGGGGTTCTGGGGAAGCCGATCCGTGGCCACGTCGACGAGCGATCCCTGCTCGTGCCCGACTATCGCGACGCGCGCGCACCTGCGTAACCGACGGTGCGGCGGCGGGCACTGGCATCCTCACTCGATGAGCTCGTCGTCGTCTTCGCGCGCGATCGTGATCTCCTCGGCGGCCTCGAGCTCGCGGATGATGCGGACCACCTCGGCGCGCGCCTCGTCGACCTGCCGCATGCGCACCGGCCCGAGCGCCGACGCCTCCTCGGCGAGGTTCTCCCGGTTGCGTTCGGTCATGTTGCGCCGGATGACCTCGCCGACCTGCTCGTCGGCGCCCTTCAGCGCCAGGGCGAGCACGCGCAGGTCGATGCCGCGGAGCACGCGCTGGGCGTCGCGGTCCTCGAGCCGGGAGATGTCGGCGAAGGTCACCATGCGACTGCGCACCTCTTCGGCGAGGTCGTGGTCGCGGTCCTCGAGGCTGGCCAGGAGCGCCTTCTCGAGCACGGTGTCGGAGCGGTTGATGATGTCGACGAGGGGTTGCACGCCCCCGGTCGCCTCGTGCGCCTCGCGCATGCCGAAGATGCCGGTGCGGGCGCGGAGCGACTCGGCGACGACCGCGATCGCCTCCTGCGATGCGGTGCCGAGGGTCGCGATCGCCTGGGCGACGTCGGTGCGCAGCGGGTCCTGGAGCGCCGCGAGGACCGCGGCGGCGCGCTCGGCGCGCAGGTTCGCCAGCACGACGGCGACCGTCGTGGGCATCTCGCCGTCGAGGATCGTCGCGAGCTGGGTCGGGTCGGCGCTGTTGAGGAAGTCGAACGACACGACCCCCTGCGACATCACCCGACCGACCATGCCGACCGCCTTCTCCCGGCCGAACGCGGTCTCGAGCAGCCCGGTGGCGAACTCCTGGCCCCCGCGGCTGACGGCGGATCCCCCGGATGCGATGCGGCGGAAGTCGGCGAGGGCTGCGGCGATCGCCGCCGTGTCGACACCCCCCAGCTGGGCCAGTTCCGCCGCGAGCAGTTCCGCCCGGGCTTCGCCGAGGTGCCGGAGAACTTCGGCGCTGACGTCTCGGTCCATGTTGAGCATGACGATCGCTGCCTTGCGCAGCCCCGACATCGCCGCGACGGCGGGGGCGACCGGCATCACCTCGGTGGCCGCCGTGGGGCTGGCCACGGGCGCGCCGTCCTCCGCGGGTACCCGCGTCTGCAGCAGGCTCATGCCATCGCCTCGTCCATCATGCTCGCGAGGGCCTTGGCGGCGTTCTGTGGGTCGCTCTTGGCCAGGTGCTCGACGTCACGGCGGCGCTGCTCCACGAGCACCTGTGTGGCCTCGGGTTCCTCCTCGATGTCGAGGAGGGTGGGGAGCACCTTGGTCGGCGGGGCGGCCGCGGGCAGCGGGATCGGGTCGGCGAGGCCCTTGAGGCTCTTGAGCTTCTGCTCCTCGGTCTCGGTGATCGTCGAGAAGTATTCGATCGGCCCTTCATCCGTGTAGAGGGTGCGGCGCTTCATCCTGCGCCTCACCAGTAGGGCGACGACGAGGATGATGGCCGCGAGCACGATCGAGCCGCCGATGATCGCCGCGCGCAGCAGGTCGGCCTGCATCTGCGCGGCCTTCTCGGCCTCGGCCGCCTCGAGGGCCGCTTGCGCCGCCGCGGCGCCGGTCTGACTGAACTCCACCATCTCGACCGTGACGGTGTCGCCGCGCTGGGCGTTGATCCCCGCCGCGGTGGACACCAGCGCCTGCACCTGCTCCGCGGTCACGCCGTTCACCGCGCCCCGGTCCAGAGCGACGCTGATCGTCTGGCGGGTGACCTCGCCGGCCGGGGTCATGGTCTTCTCTGTGGTCTTGTTGACCGCGTTGTTCCGCGTGGACTCCTCGGCCTCGTAGTTGCCGCCGCCCGCCGCGTTCGGCACCGCGATGTTGTCGGGGCCCAGGACGCCCGTTCCGGTCCCCTGACCGCCCGTGTAGGTCTCTGTCTTCGTCTGCTCGTTCGACATCACGTCGCCCTCCGGCGCGGTGTAGGTCTCGTCCATCCGCTCCGAGGTCGAGTTCGCGACGTCCGCGGCAACGCTCACGGTGGCGTTGCCCGGACCGACGATGGTCTCGAGCATCTTCGTCACCGTCGAGGCGACCTTGGCCTCGTATTCGGTGGCCTGCGTGTTCGCCGACCCGGTGAGTCCGGTCCCCACGGCGGCGAGCACCTTGCCCGACTGGTCGGTGACCGCGACGTCCTCGGGCGTCATCCCCGGGATCGAGGCGCTGGTGAGGTGCACGATCGCCGCCACCTGGTCGTCGGCGAGCGATCCCCCGCCCTGCGTCTTGACGAAGACCGAGGCGGTGGGATGCCGCTCCTCGGCGACGAACACGCTCTGCTCCGGGATGGCCAGTTGCACGGATGCGGCGGTGACCCCCGACATCGCGCCGATCGTACGGGCGAGCTCCCCCTCGATGGCGCGCTTGTAGGTCACGGACTGTTGGAATTCGCTCGCGGTCACGCCCATCTTGTCCAGCAGCGTGTACCCGCCGCTGGTGTCGCTGGGCAGCCCCGCCGCCGCCGCGGTGAGCCGCTGCGGGTAGACCTGCTCGTCGGGGACGAGGATGGTCGCCCCGCCCTCGGTGAGCTCGTAGGGCACGCCCGCCGACTTGAGCTGCTCGACCACCGCCGACGCGTCGGTCGCGCTCAGCCCCGTGAACAGCGGGCTCATCTGCGGCTTCGACAGCCACGTGCCCAGGGCGATGACGCCCATCACCAGCAGGGCGGCGCCGATGACGGCGATGGTGCGCTGCGCGACCGTGAAGCCGCCCGCGATCTGCTTCGCGCGACCGATGGTCGTCGCAAGGAACGGGGGCATGTCAGGCCTGCATCCTCATGATGTCGTTGAAGGCAGCGACGCCGCGATCGCGCACCGCCACCATCAGGTCGAGGGTCACGCCCGCGCGCGACGATGCCAGCGTGGCCCGGTGGATGTCGTCGAGGTCGCCCGTGACAGCCTGCACGGCGAGCTCGTTCGAGGTGGACTGCAGCTGCTGCAGGTTCTCGACCGCCGCCGTCAGCGAGGCGGCGAACGGTTGCGCCCCCGCGGTGGCGCCCGCGCTCGTCGGCGCGGGGGTCGCCTCGAAGCTGAGAGAGGCGAGTGGGCTCACGCCCCACGCCGCGACGGGGTCGATCGGGGTGCTCATCACGACCGCCCGATCTGGAGCGCGGACTCGTAGGTCGTCTTCGCGCGATCGACCACCGCGGCGTTCGCCTGGTAGCCGCGCTGCGCGAGGATCAGCATGCTCATCTGGTCGCCGAGGTCGACGTTGGGGTACTGCACGTAGCCGTCCTCGTTCGCGTACGGGTGCTCGGGCTCGTAGACCAGGCGCCCCTCGGCCGTCGACTCCTGCACGCCGGTGACGTAGACGCCCGGGCTGCGCGTGCCCTCGGCCACGGTGACGTACTTCTCGCGGAACATGTCCTGCCCCGCCGGGGTGGCGGTGTTGACGTTGGCGATGTTGTCGCTCAGGGCGTCCATCCACTTGCGGTGCGCGGTCAGCCCGGTGCCGGCGATGCCGATGGTGTCGAAGGTCATGCCGAGGCCTGCCCGATCGCCTTGGTGATGGATGCCGCCTGACCGCTCAACGCCTGGGCCGCGAACTGGTAGCGCAGCACCGTGTCGATGTTCGACAGCGTCTCGGTGTCGAGGTTGACGTTGTTGCCGTTGCGCCGGGTGGGCTCGAGCGAGCGCTCCACCGTCGGTGCGACCGTGCCCGCTCCGCTTTCGACGGCGCTGCGCAGGCGCTCCTCGAACAGCACGCGCTTGGCCTGGTAGTCGGGGGTGTTGACGTTGGCGATGTTCTCCGCGATCGAGCGCTGGCGCAGAGCGAGGCCGTCCAGCGCGCTGGACAGGGCGGTTGAGGTGACGGAATCGAGCACGCGGCACTCCGGTCGAAGGGGCGAGCCGATCCGTGGCTGTGTGGTCGAGCGATCCGTGCTCCCCCGCGACTATCGCGACGCGGCGGCGTCGGCGTAACCGGGGATCACCCCTCGACGTCGAGATACACCGGGGCGTCCGGGTGGACCGAGGGGATCCGCCGGATCGCGGCGAGTTCGCGGGCGACGTTCTCGCGCGCGGCCATGAGACCGCTGATGCTGGCGCGCTGGCGCTCCAGCACGAGTCGCACGCGCTCGACGACCTCGGGCGGCGGCGGCCCGGGCGGCTCCTCGACGGGGCCGTCGGCGGGGTCGTCGGCAGCGTCGAGCGAGCGTTCGAACGCGTCGAGCAGCCGGTTCCACGCCGCGAGGTTCGTCGTCACGGGTGTCAGACGGTCGAGACGGCGTCGGCCGCGGCGTGCCAGGCGTCGCGGAGCGGGGCGATGAGGTCGCGGCACTCGCGGGTCGCGTCGGCGTCGTGCGCGACGTTGGCGACGATCAGGCGCCCGGTGATGTAGGTGTACAGCGCCCGCAGCCCGTCCGCGCCGTCCCAGGTGTTCTCGAGCGATCCGCTGAGCTCGGCGACGATCGCCTGCGCGTGCGTGAGGTAGGTGCCGGCGGAGGCCATGTCTCCCCCGGCCTGCGCCGCGGCGGCGCGCTCGACGTCGACCAGCAGCCGGTCGTACAGCATGGTCACGAGGCGCTCCGGCGTCGCGGCGTTCACCTGCTGCTCCAGGTACTCCTGCTTGGCGCGTTCGAGGGCGGTGGGCATGAGGCGTTCTCCTTCTCGAGGGACGGGATGCTGACTACTTCGACGACGGCGTCATCGCCGACAGCTGCGAGGTGAGCCAGTCCGACCGCGACTGCAGGCCCGACAGGCGCACCTCCATCGCGGCGTAGGTGCGCTCGAGGGTGGCCCGCCGCATGTCGAGGCGCAGGTCCATGCGCTCGACCTGCTTCTCGAGCGTCTTGACCTCGCTCTGCTGGCCCGTGATGCGCTGGGTGACGAGACCGTCGTACTTGTCGGAGTACTGCGTCGTGGTGGCCTGCACGCGCGCCGAGACCGCGGCGAAGGCCGCTTGCACGGCCTCCGGGTCGTCGGCCATCGCCTCCGCGAACCGGTCCGCGTCGAACGAGAGCGCCCCGGCCTTGTCGATGCTGATGCCGATGCTCGAGGGCGAGACCCCGTCGACCGGGCTCTGAACGGCCGAGGCGAGGGCCGCGCGCAGCGACCGCACGGTGCTGTCCCCGGTGAAGACCCCGAGCGTCGTCGTCTTGCCGGGTTCGGCGACCGTCGCCTTCGAGCCGTTGTCGATCCGGGTCAGCAGCGTCGCGATCTCCTTCACGAAGGCCGCGGCGGCATCCGACTGCGCCTTCGCATCGGGCGTCACGGTCACGGTGACCGGGTCGGCCGAGACCTTGCTCACCGTGATGTCGATGCCCTCTCCGACGTCGGTGAAGGTGTTCGACGCGCTCGTCACCACCTGCTCGGCGGCCGTCCCGGCGAACAGCCGGATGACGGCATCCGTCCCTTGCGCGAGCACGGCGGCGCCCGGTTCGGTGGAGACGTCGATCGAGGTGGATGCCGCGACCTCGGCCGCGGTGCCCCGCTGCAGGCTGAAAACGCCCTCCGCACCGGTCCGGGTCGAGGTGATCTGGATGCGCGAGAGCGCCGCGCCCTGCGCGTCGCGTCCACCGGGCACGACCGTGGCGGTCACCCCGGCCTTCGCGGCGTTGATCGCCGCGGCGAGCTGCGCGGCCGATCCGCCTCCCGGCGCGAGCTCGGTGACGCTGCCGTCGGCGGCGACCAGCGAGAACGTCCCCCCGAACGCCGAGTCGCCGCCCGCGGCCGTGACCACCGCGTGCGCGCGCGCGAGCGTGTCGACGACGACGTCGGTCGAGAACGCCCGCGCCGTCTCCCCCGCGACGACGGTGACGGCCTCCGCCGAGCTCGTCGCGGTGTACCGGGCGAGGGAGGTGGAGGATGCCGCAGCCTTGGCCTTGTCGGTGAGGGCCTGCAGCGCGGTGTTGAGCGACTGCAGGTTGGAGATGACGCTGTTGCGGTCGGTGATGCGATTCGCCACGAGCGTCTTCGGGATCGCCGCGACGTTGATGAGGGCGTCGATGAGCTCGGCGGTCTTCAGTCCCGAGGCGATGCCGTCGATCTGCATGATCCTGCGTCTCTCTTCCGTCGAGGTCGTGGGGGGTTATGCCAAGACGCCCGGGCGGGAGGTCTCCCCCGCCCGGGCGCCCGTGGCCATCAGCGCTGCGACTCAGCGCAGGAGCTGGAGAACGCCCTGGCCCGACTGGTTCGCCTGCGCGAGCATGGCGGTACCGGCCTGCTGGAGGATGTTCGAGGCGGTGTACTTGACCATCTCGGATGCCATGTCGGTGTCGACGATGCGGCTCTTGGCGGCGGAGAGGTTCTCGGCCGAGACCTGCAGCGAGTTGATGGTCGACTCGAAGCGGTTCTGCACGGCACCGTAGCCCGAGCGGGCGGTCGAGACGTTCACGATCTCGGCGTCGATCGCGGCGATCGAGGTCAGCGCGTTGGCGGCGCTGTCGACGTCGAGGGCCTTGACCGTCGCGCCGAGGCCCGAGAAGTCGGTCAGCGCGACCGCGATCTGGTCCTCGGCCGCCGTGGAGCCGGCGCCGACCTGGAACGTCAGGGTGTCGCCGCCCGAGAGCAGCTTGATGCCGTTGAAGTTCGTGCTCTCCGCGACGCGGGTGAGCTCGTCGCCCAGCGTGTCGAGCTCGGTCTTGATGGCGGTACGCGAGTCGGCGTTGTTCGAGTCGTTGCCCGCCTGCACCGCGAGGTCGCGCACGCGCTGCAGGATCGAGTGCACCTCGGTCAGGGCGCCTTCCGCGGTCTGGATGACCGAGATGCCGTCCTGGGCGTTGCGCGCGGCGACGTTGAGGCCGTTGACCTGCGAGCGCAGGCCCTCGGAGATGGCGAGACCGGCGGCGTCGTCCGCGGCCCGGTTGATGCGCAGACCGCTCGAGAGCTTCTCGAGCGACTTCGAGACGTCGGCCTGGTTGGCCGACAGGTTGCGGTACGCGTTGAGAGCACCGACGTTGGTTGCGATCTGAAGACCCATGTTGTTCCTCCGTGGATGGGATTGTCGTGCGGGGGCCGTCCGTGGCCCTCCATCCCCCACCTTCGCGACGGGTCGGCACCGCCGTAACCGGCGTCGCGGTTTTCCTTCCGCTCGAAACGGGAACCCCCGTTGCGGTCGTCCGCGCGTCAGGCGGGCACGGCGACGACGGGAGCAGCAGCGGCCCCGAAGACGCCGTCGAAGAACGCGGCCTTGGCCTTGGTCGAGCGGTCCGGTTCGGTGCCGTTCTCCCAGGCGTCGAGGGCCTCGCGCATGAGGGTCAGTCCGATGCGGCGCAGTTTCGAGACGTAGGCGTGACTGACGTCGAGGTCGAGCGCGACGTCCTTGACCATGCGCTCCTCGAGGTAGACCCCGCGGATCACCTGGCGCATCTGATCGGGCAGGGCCGCGACGATGCGCTCCAGCATGCGCTGGGTCTCCGCCTGCTCGGCGGCGTGTTCGGGCAGGATGACGCTGTCGGTGAGGTCGACCGCCTGGCGCCCGTCGTCGCCCTCGAAGCGCGCCTCGAAGCTCGTCGCGGTGCGCACCATCTCGTCGAGCAGCTGCATGCGGGTGACGGTCTCGGCATCCAGTCCCGACTCCGCGGCCACCTCCGCAAGGGTGGCGGTGCGTCCCGTGCGCACGCGCACGAGTTCGGTCGCCACGCGGACGCGCTCGATCTTGTCGCGGCTGCGCTCCCCGGCCGGGTCGGCCGCGCGCATCTCGCTGAGGATGGCCCACGTGATCTTCGTGCGCGCGTAGGCGCCGAAGGGCACGCCGCGCGAGGGGTCGTATTCGAGGGATGCCACGGCCAGGCCGAGGTAGGCCGCCGACAGCAGGTCGTCGAGGTCGACGTGCAACGCGGTCCGCGCTTTCTCGACCGCGAGGTACTTCGCCAGGGGAAGGTTCTCCCGCGCGAGTCGCTCGGCTGAGAGGGGCACGTCGGAAACGGCGGCAAGGACGGTGCTCGACATCACGACTCCTGCTGTTTTTGCTTGTTTATGAGCAGAAACTAACACAGAAAGACGAATCGACCGCATCTCGGTTCGCAAGGGCGCCGGACGCCGCGACGCGCGTCGCCGGGAGCACGGACCCGATGCGACGCGACCCGTCAGCGCCGGCCGACCACGCGCAGCTCGACGGTGGCCGTGCTCGCACCCACGAGGGGCATCGCCGTGGCGGCCGGATTCCAGATCACGACCGGCGTGACGGGCGTGACGGCGATCTGGTCCTCCTCGAGCCCGAACCGCGCACGCAGCCCGTGGCGCCGCAGAAGAGTCGCGAAGCGCTCCCACTCGATCCAGCGCCACGGCCGGTCCGCGCTCAGGTGCACGCCCGCCTGCTGCCACGGACGCGCCGGATGCGAGAAACCGCGCAGACCATCCCGACGGGCGCTCGAGGCGCTCCCCGACAGCAGATCCACCCCGAGCGCCTCGCAGCCGCGACGCAGGTCGTCGTCGAGCCGCATGAGCTCGGTGCGGGTGCGCAGGCGCGCGACCGCGGCCAGGGTCAAGACGATCGGATGGTGCCCCAGCGTCCGCACGCGCGTCCAGGTCACGCCCCTGTGGGCGATGAACCCCCGCGCCGCCAGCCACCGGTCGAAGAACGGGTCGGCGAGGGCGGCGTCGAAGCCGCGGCCGGGCGCGCCGCGCTCCGCCGCGAGGCGGTCGGCGACGAGACGGGCACGCAGGTACGGCGACGGCGAGGTCGCGTCGGCGATATGCTGCATCGCGTCACGCGGATCGAGATCGTTGAGCCGCGCGAAACGCTCGAGCATGTCCGCGGTGCTCATTCCGGCCCGCAGGCCCGCCTCTCCCCCGCGCACGGAGGCGCGTCGCGCGTCGAACGTCACGGCGCCTCCTCGAAAATGCACGTTTACGAGTGAAAATAGCACGACCCTGGTGGCCTCGAGAACTACCGCCGAACGTGCGCACGGGCCCGGTGCTACTCTCGCGCCATGTCGCGCGTCTCCGGCGCGGTCGCGAGGGTGCGCTCGTCCGCCCTCGGCGTGACCGCGGGGCTCATCGGGTGGTTCGTGCTGGTCGAACTGGCCAGCGGCATCCTGCAGGGGTTCTACGTGCCGCTGCTACCCGACATCGTCGTGCACCTCGGCATCCGCGACGCCGACGTCAACTGGTTCGAGGCCGCGCAGCTGCTGCTCTCGTCGCTCGTCCTGCCCGTGCTCGCCAAACTCGGCGACATGTTCGGGCACAAGCGCATCCTGCTCGTCTCCGCTCTGGCGACGGCCGCGGCGAGCTGGTGGCTCGTCTTCGCCGACTCGTTCGCCACCTTCCTCGCCGCCTGGGCGCTCCAGGGCTTCTACGTCGTGTGGCTGCCCCTGGAGATCGCCCTCATCTTCGACCGGGGCCGACGCGCCGCGCGCGGGGTCTCGCGCACCCGGCGCGCGGCGGGCCTGCTCGTGGTCGGTCTGCAGGTGGGCGCGATCCTCGGCGCCCTCGCGGCCGGGCGAGTCTTCGCCGCAACCGGGGGCGACCTGCGACTGTCGCTCGCGATCCCCGCGGTCGTGGTCACCCTCGTCTGCGTCGTGATCTGGCTGGGCGTCCCTGAATCCGAACGCGCGGGAGGTGAGCGCCGCCTCGACGTGGGCGGCTTCGCGATCCTCGCCGGGGCGCTGCTGTGCGTCACGGGAGCGCTGTCGTTCGTACGCCTGCCCGACGGCCCGGGTCCCGCCGTCATCGTCGCCCTGCTGCTGGCGGGTGGAGCGTTGGGGGCGGTGTTCGTGCGCCACGAACTGCGTCAGCGCGACCCCGCGATCGACATCCGCGTGCTCCGGCGGCCCGAGATGTGGCCGGTCCAGGCCACGGCCTTCCTGGTCGGCATCAGCCTCCTCGGCGCGCAGGGCCCGCTGGCCACCTACGCCGGAACCGATCCCGCGCTCGGCTACGGACTGGGATTGGATGCCACCGACCGTTCGAACGTGATCGGGGTGTATCTCGTGTCGCTCATCGTCGGCGCGATCCTCTTCGCCATCACCTCGCGACGCGCGAGCCCGCGCATCGTGCTGATCGGGGCGGCCGCCCTCGTCGGCATCGGGTACGCGCTCTTCCTCCCGCTGCACACCACGCTGTGGCAGGTGCTGTTGTGCCTCGGCATCGCCGGCCTTGGGTCGGGCGCCCTCGTCGCCGCGATGCCGGCCGCCGCGGCGGCAGCCGCCCCGCGCGGCCAGACCGGCGTGGCATCCGCCCTCACCAACACCACGAAGACGGTGGGCGGCACGATGTCGTCCGCCATCTTCGGCGTCGTGCTCGCCGGCGGTGCGGGGGCCGCGATCGGCACGGCCGCCCCCTTCGCCGGATACGTCACGGTCTGGATCATCTGCAGCGTAGGAGGGTTCCTCGCCGCGATCCTGCTGTTCTTCGTCCCCAAGGTGGCGTTCGCGGATGCCGAGACCGACGCCCGGGCCACCGCCCCGCGCGGCGACCTCGCGTGACGCTGCTTCGTGCGCACGGCCGGACTTCGCATGCCACTATCCGGCTCGCGCGGGTCACCACAGCTCGTCACGGCACCCCGAGTCCCGCTCCGCGCGGGTTCTCCGCGTCAGCGGGAGTCCGCGCCAGCGGGGAGTCCGCGTCAGCGCGTCGCCAGCGGACCCCGCGCGAGCAGGTGCTGCGCCGACTGCGCGACGGGACGCATCGTCACCAGGTCGAGGTTGACGTGCCCGGGCGCGTCGAGCGCGTAGGCGATCACGTCGGCCACGTCGTCTGCGACCAGCGGGGCCTCGACGCCCTCGTAGAGCTTGTCGGCGGCATCCCGATCGCCGCCCAAGCGGTTGAGGGTGAACTCCTCGGTGCGCACCATGCCCGGGGCGACCTCGATCACGCGTAGCGGCTCGCCGTTGAGCTCCTGCCGCAGCGCATGCACGAGCATCGCCTCGCCGGCCTTCGCGGCGTTGTAGCCGCCACCGCCCGGGTACGCCGTCTGCGCGGCAGTGGAGGTGACGAAGAGCAGATCGGCGTGCCCCTCGGCGTCCGCCGCGCGCCGGAGCGCCGGCAGCAGGGATGCCACGAGCCGCTGTCCCGACAGCACGTTCGCCTCGAACATCCAGCGCCAGTCCTCGGGGTCGCCGTCCTCGACGCGGTCGCTCCCGCGCGCTCCGCCGGCGACGTGTACCAGCGCGTCGACGCCGCCGGTCTCGTCGATCCAGGCGGCGAGCGCCGCCACAGCGTCGGCGTCGGTGAGATCGGCGGCATGGGCGACCACGCCCGTCTCGGCCTCGAGCGCCGCGAGACGCTCGGCGCGGCGGGCGACGCCGACGACCTCCCACCCTCTCGCGCGCAGCAGTCGCGCCGTCGCCTCCCCGATTCCCGAACTGGCCCCGGTCACCACTGCACGTCGCGTCATGGCATCCACGCTACTGCTCCCCTCCGACACGGACGGGCGGCGGTTGTGTGACGGCCCGTGTCCTCCGTGCTTGTCCTGGAATTCACCCGTCTCTACGCTCGCAGCAGGTCAGGGCGTTCGCCCGGCCTCCGGAACCTGAGGAGCAGCAATGTCGGCACCCGAGAACTGGCGTTTCGAGACCAAGCAGATCCACACGGGCGCTCAGCCCGACCCGGTCACCAAGGCGCGCGCCACGCCGATCTACCAGACGACCTCCTACGTCTTCGACAACGCCGATCACGCGGCGAACCTGTTCGCGCTGTCCGAGTTCGGCAACATCTACACGCGCATCCAGAACCCCACGCAGGACGTCGTCGAGCAGCGCGTCGCGGGCCTCGAGGGCGGCACCGGCGCCCTCCTCGTCGCCAGCGGACAGGCGGCCGAGACCTTCGCCGTGCTCAACATCGCCCAGGCGGGCGATCACATCGTGTCGTCGAGCTCGATCTACGGCGGCACCTACAACCTCTTCAAGTACACCCTGGCCAAGCTCGGCATCGAGACGACCTTCGTCGAGAACCAGGACGACCGCGAGGCCTGGCGCGCGGCGGTGCAGCCGAACACCAAGCTCTTCTTCGCCGAGACCATCGGCAACCCGAAGATCAACGTGCTCGACATCCGCGCCGTCGCCGACGTCGCGCACGAGGCGGGCGTCCCGCTCATCGTCGACAACACGATCGCCACCCCCTACCTCATCCGCCCCTTCGAGCACGGCGCCGACATCGTCGTGCACTCGGCGACGAAGTTCCTGGGCGGCCACGGCACCGTGATCGGCGGCGTGATCGTCGACGGCGGCACCTTCCCGTGGTCCGAGCACTCCGACCGCTTCCCGGGCCTCACGACGCCCGATCCCTCGTACCACGGCGCGGTCTACACCCAGGCGGTCGGCGACGGCCTGGCGTACATCATCAAGGCCCGCGTGCAGCTGCTGCGCGACCTGGGCGCCTCCATCGCCCCGCAGAGCGCGTGGCAGCTCATCCAGGGGATCGAGACGCTGTCTCTGCGCATCGAGCGCCACGTGCAGAACGCGCAGGAGATCGCGGAGTGGCTCGAGTCGCACCCCGACGTCGCGAGCGTGAACTACTCGGGCCTGCCCACCTCGCCCTGGTACGCCGCCGCGAACAACTACGCCCCCAAGGGCGTCGGCGCCGTGCTGTCGTTCGAGCTCAAGGGCGGTGTCGAGGCGGGCCGCGAGTTCGTGAACTCCCTCAGCCTGTTCAGCCACCTGGCGAACATCGGCGACGTGCGCTCGCTCGTCATCCACCCGGCATCCACCACGCACTCGCAGCTCACCCCCGAGCAGCAGCTGACCGCCGAGGTCACCCCCGGGCTCGTGCGTCTGTCGGTGGGCCTCGAGAACATCGACGACCTCAAGGCCGACCTCGACCAGGCCCTCGCGGCCGCGCGGCGCCTGTCGGAGGCCGCTCGCGCCTGACCCCATCCGTTCGGACGCCCCGCCCCGGTCTGCCGGGTCGGGGCGTTCGCGCGTATGCCGCGCGCGTGAGGGGTCGAGAAGTGTCGCTCAGCCGCGCGCTCGGCCACAGAAAGCGACCCCTCACACAGCGGCGGTCAGATCTTCTGACGCGGGCGCAGGCTGCCGAGGCCGCCGTCCACCCCGATGACCTGCCCCGTCATCCACGCATTCTCGGGGGCGAGCAGGAACTCCACCGCGCGCGCGACGTCGTCCGGCTCGCCGAGTCGACCGAGCGGATGCATCGCCTCCGACACCTTGCGCGACATGTCGCTCGAGGTGAGCTTCTCCGTGAGGCGCGTCTGCACGAGCCCCGGGGCGACCGCGTTCACGCGCAGCCCGTGCGCCGCGTAGCTCGCCGCGGCCGACAGCGTCAGCCCGATCACGCCGGCCTTGGCCGCCGCGATGCCGTCGTGGTTGGGCAGCCCCGCCAACGCCGCCGCCGACGACACCAGCACCACCGCACCGCCGTCGCGCATGTGGGCGCCCGCCGCCCGTACCGCCGCGAAGGCGGTGGTGAGCGAGGCCGCGATGAGCTCGTCGTACTGCGCGCGCGAGGTCAGATGGGCGGGCTTGAGCAGCATCGAGCCCGCGAACACCGCGATGCCGTCGAGCTCCCCCGCCTCAGTGACGACCTTGTCGACCGCGTCGAAGTCGGTCGCGTCGAGGGTGAAATCCGGGTCGATGCGCGAGGAATCCCGCGCGGTGGTCACGACGCGGTGTCCCGCATCGCGCAGTCGTGTCGCCGTCGCCTGACCGATGTCGCTGGAGGCCGCGATGAGAAGGAAGTTCGCCATGCCGGGATCATGACCACCCCACTCGGGTGCGAACGGGGGCTGGACAACCGGCCTCCGAGTCCTGCGTCGTCGTAACAGACCGCGTGCGTCCACGGACACCGGAGAGAATGGATGCCATGGACTGGCAGATCTCCGAAGACACCGTGCCCTCGGCGCCGGTGACGGAGGCCGATGCCCGCTCACTGCTCGGTCGACCCCCCGCCACCGGCGCGTGGCGCGACGGCGACCCCGTCGGCGACCGCAGATTCGTGTCGTTCGGTCCGTTCGAGACCGAGAACGGCGAATCGCTGCCGCACGTGCGCCTCGCCTACGAGACGTGGGGCGATCTGTCCCCCGCGCGCGACAACGCCGTCCTGATCCTCCACGCCCTCACCGGCGACAGTCACGTTCGCGGCGCCGCGAGCCCCGGGCACGCCACGGCGGGCTGGTGGAGCGACCTCGTGGGCCCCGGAGCCGCGATCGACACCGACCGGTGGTTCGTGGTCGCTCCGAACATGCTCGGCGGATGCCAGGGCTCGACCGGGCCGGCCAGCATCGCGCACGACGGGTACGAGTGGGCCTCGCGCTTCCCCTACCTCACCATCCGCGACCAGGTCGCAGCGCAGGCGGCGCTGGCCGACACTCTCGGCATCGACCGCTGGTTCGCGGTCGTCGGCGGGTCGATGGGCGGGATGCACGCTCTGGAATGGGCGGTGGGGCACCCCGACCGCGTCGCCCGCTCGGCGATCCTGTCGGCCCCGCCGATCACGACCGCCGACCAGATCGCGCTGAACTCCGTGCAGCTGGACACCGTCCGCATGGATCCCCGCTTCGCGGGCGGCGAGTACTACGACGCCGGCGATGGCGACGGCCCCCACCGCGGTCTCGCCCTCGCGCGCCGCATGGCGCTGCTGAACTACCGCAGCCCGACCGAGTTGAACTCGCGCTTCCAGCGCTCGTGGCAGTCGGGGGTCAGCCCGCTCGGACGCGGGGGGCGCTTCGCGGTGGAGTCGTACCTCGATTTCCACGGCAACAAGTTCACCCGCCGCTTCGACGCGAACAGCTACCTGACGCTCGTCGAGGCCATGAACTCGCACGACGTCGGACGCGATCGCGACGGCGTCGAAGACGCCCTCCGTCGCGTCACGGCAACGACCCTCGTCCTGGGCATCGACAGCGACCGCCTGTTCCCCATCGACGGGCAGCACCGGATCGCGCGCGGCATCCCGAACACGCTCGACGGCGACCAGTCCGTCGTCCTGTCCAGCGACTTCGGGCACGACGGCTTCCTCATCGAGACCGCCGCCGTGGCCACGCACCTGCGCCGCCTCTTCGCGACCTGATCGTCCCGGATGCCGCTGCCCCGGCATTCACCCCGTTCCGCCGCCGCCCCACGCCGCCCCCACACCGTCGAGTGTCCGGGACACGCCGGACCCGGTCGGGTCTCCGCGGCGTGGCCTGGACACTCGACCCGGGACGGCGTGGTGCGCAGAGGACTCAGCGCTGCGTCGGGATCGAACCCGTGATGGCGGTCTGCGCGGCCTCGGCCGCCGGCATCCGGTGCGCGGGATGACGGCCGGAGCGGTCCTCGACACGGTAGGACGCGAAGGCCACCGCGAGTCCGCCCAGGGCCAGGACGGCGCCGACCCATGCCGGGGCCACGAGTCCGAGACCCGCGGCGATCGCGAGACCGCCGAGGAACGCCCCGAGGCTGTTGCCGATGTTCAGCGCGGAGTGATTCAGCGCCGCTGCGATGGACTGATTGTCCTCCGCGACGTCCATCACCCGGGTCTGGATCGCGGGGCTCAGGGCTGCCCCGCAGAACGCGACGAGGAAGGCGAACAGCACGAGGCTCACGATCCAGGCGGCGGTCAGAGCCAGACCGACGGATGCCACGCCCAGGGCGACGAGGCCCGCGTACAGCCAGAAGCGCAGATCTTTGTCGGCGAGCGCGCCGCCGACGATGTTGCCGACGGTCATCCCGACGCCCACCAGGACGAGAACGAGCGAGACCGCCCATTCGGGCTGCCCCGCGACGTCGGTGATCATCGGCGCGATGTAGCTGTACATCGCGAAGAACCCGCCGAAGCCGACCGCGCCGATGCCGAGCGCGAACCACACCTGACCGATTCGGAAGACCCGCAGCTCGTCGCGCAGGCGCCTCCCCGGAGATCCCGGGTGCGCCGGGACGAACAGCGCGATGCAGACGGCCGCGAGGGCGAAGATCGCGGTGACCACGGCGAAGGCCGCGCGCCAGCCGACCTGCTGCCCGAGCAGCGTGCCCAGCGGCACGCCCACGACGTTCGCGATCGTCAGGCCGGTGAGCACGAACGCCACGCCCTTCGCGCGGTTGCCCGGTCCGAGCGCGTCGGCGGCCACGAGGGCGCCGATCCCGAAGTAGGCACCGTGCGGAAGCCCGGCGAGGAACCGGGATGCCGCGACCAGCTCGAAGGTCGGGGCGATGACCGTCAGCAGCGTGAAGAACGCGAGCGCCGCCGCGAGCACGATCATGACGCGGTGCCGCGGGAACCGCGCCACCGACCCGGCGATGGTGGGTGCACCCACGACGACGCCAAGGGCGTAGAGCGAGATGAGCCAGCCGGCCTGGGCGATCGCGTCGTCGGGAGACGACGCCCAGACGCCGGGGACGAGCTCGCGGGCGATATTGGGCAGCAGGCCCATGACGACGAACTCGGTCATGCCGATGCCGAAACTGCCGATGGCGAGAGAAAGGAGCGCCCGCATCGCCGCACCTCTCGAGGGAGTCGAAGAGGTCACCCGACGATGCTAGCCGGGTTCGCCCGGTCGACCGAATCGTTTCGAGGCCCGCTCGGAAGGCCCTGCGCCGGTCGGCGGCGCGGGCACCCTCCTCCCCAGACGACGGATCGGCCCATCTCTCCCCCGTCGTGGCGGCGGAGGAATTTCACCCGCTCCGAAGATGGCACTCTCGAACCCCTCACCGCACAATGAAGGGATGCCGGAGATGACCGAACCGCAGGTCTGGGTGCTGATCGGGACCTTCGCTGCCGCCGTCCTGGGAGGCATGACGTTCAGCACGAACCTCATCATGGGCTCGCTCACGAAGGTGATCACCGCGAACACCGACCGCCTGGAGGCGCGCATCGATTCCCTGCGCGCGGAGACGATGGCCGAGAGTCGCGTCACCCGTATGGAGCTGCACAGCGTCGAAGCCGGACTCAACGCCAAGATCGACAGCGTCGAAGCCGGACTCAACGCCAAGATCGACAGCGTCGAGAGCCGCTTGCGCGGTGACCTCGCGCGCATCGACGCCGACGTCGCGGCCCTCACCAAGCGCGTCTGGGCCGACCCTCCCGCGATCTGATCCGATCTCAGTCCGTTCGGTCTTCGCGGCGCTCGAGCGCCTGCTCGAGCCGCTCGACCTTGGCGTCAATCTCACCCGTACGCCCCGGCCGGATGTCGGCCTTGAGCACGAGCGACACCCGCGATCCGTAAGGCATCACGGCATCCGTTGCCGCTTTGACGACCGCGAAGACCTCGTCCCACTCCCCCTCCACCTCAGTGAACATCGAGGTGGTGCGGTGGGGCAGGCCTGACGCGCGGACGACGGCGACCGCCGCGGCCACCGCGTCGTGCACCGAGGCGTCGGGGTTCTCGGCAGCGGCGGTGCCGACGCCGGACGGGGCGACGGAGAAGGCGATGAGCATGTCTCGAGACTACGACGCGGCAGCGGGTGGCGGAACGGAGCGCGGCGGGCTGGATGGCCCAGCGCCGCGGACCGCAACCCGAAATCGGCGCCCGAACGCACCCGCGGCGGCCTGGACGGCCAGCGCCGCGGACGGCACCCCGGGGTCAGCGCCCCGAACGCACCCGCGGCGGGACGGGCCGGCGCCCGGTCACGATCTCGCGCAGACCCGCGGGGGGCCGCACGCGACCGACCGAGACGCGCGCGACGCGCACGATCGCCCACACCAGCAGCACCAGACCGAGGACGTTGCGCACCTCGAGGACGACGACCGGGAACGGGTTGGGGTGGGTGGCCATCAGCCCGTCGTACAGCAGCGGGTACATCCACTGCGTCAATCCCGCGATCACGAGCGTCAGGGCCGCGAAGCCGAACCACCGGCGACGGTCGATCATGAGGCCGAGAACCACCGGCGCGAACAGCCACACGTAGTACTGCGGCGAACCGACCTTGTTCAACGCGATGAACGCCGTCACCAGCGCCAGCGACAGCGGCGGGAACAGCGAGAGGAACGTCGCTCCGTGTCGCAGCTTCCAGACGCCCAGGGCGGCGACCCCCACCATGGTCAGCAGCATGACCGGGGTCATCGCGGCGATGACCGCCTCGGCACCCGGTCCGGTCACCTGGAACGTCAGCACGTCGCCGTCGTAGTAGACCTCGCTCCCCGGGACGTAGAACGCCGCGAGGAACATGTAGAGCCCCCCGACCGGCGCCTCCATCTGGATGCCGCGGGAGGTCTGATCGCCGACGAACCCGAAGACGAAGGGTGCTCCGCCCAGGGCCACCACGGGGATGATCGTCGCGAGCGACACCGCCACCGCGCCCCAGACGAGGGCCAGACGTCGGCGGATGACGACGAGACCGGCCGCGAGGATCGCCGCCGGCCACACCTTCATCCACACCGACACCGACAACAGGACGGATGCCAGGAAAGGGCGCCGCAGCATCCAGATCCCGCCGAGGATGGCGAAGGGAACGGTGATGCCGTCGATGCGGTAGATGCCCACCGGGCCGATGAGCAGGATCGCCGCCAGCCAGAACCACGCGGCGAGCACCCGCCCCCGTGAACGCCCGTCGCCCACGAGCACGACGAAGGCGATGAGGTTGAACAGGGCGACGGTGATCGCCCACGCCGGGGTGTACCCGACCGCCCAGGCGAGGAGCCAGGCGAAGGTCATCGGCAGGAAGGCGAGCTGCGGGTAGATCCACTTCTCGGTGATCCCCGGCCACTGCCAGGTGTCGCTGCGCGTGCACGAGGTCACGTCGATGCCGCCGAAGAGCGCGCAGCGCGACCACGGCTCGTACACCAGGTACACGTCGCCCATGGGTTCGTTCGGCTGCTGGTAGCCGAGGACCCCCACCACGACGTGCACGGCGACGAACACGATCAACAGGGGAATGACACGCCTCAGCACCCCCCGATCCTAAGCGGGCCGCCCGACCGGCCCCCGCCGCGCTCCCCCGCCCGAGCGGCGGGGGAGCATCAACCGTTATGCGATCGAGTCCCGCAGGAGTTCCGCCACGACGCGCGGGAGAGCCCCCGCGACGTCCAGGGCGGTGATCGGACCGCCCCCTTCACCCGCTGCGAGCGAGGCCACCGCACCGGCGCGCCCGTGCAGCCAGGCGGCGGTCGCCGCGCACGCCGCGAGATCGTCGAGACCGGTGCGCCCGGCCGCGATCGATCCGGCGGCGAGCGCACCCAGGACGCCGCCGAGGACGTCGCCGGTGCCGGCGGTCGCGAGCCACGGCGTCCCCGCCGACACCCGGCGGACCCACCCGCCCGCCGCCGCGACCACGGTGACGGCGCCCTTCGACAGCACCACCCCGCCGAAGGCGTCGGCGGTCTCCCGGGCGATGCGCTCGCGATCGTCGGTGGCCGCCTGCGGCAGCCCCAGCGCATCGCGCAGCCGGTCGAGCTCGCGTGCGTGGGGCGTCACGATCACCGGTGCGATGGCCGCCGGGACGAGGTCGAGCGCGCCCGCATCGACCACGACCGGGAGGTCGCCGCGAAGGATGCCGCGCAGCGCCGCGGTCTCGGCGGCGTCGCGCTCCGCGGCATCCGTCCCCGATCCCATCAGCCACGCCTGGACGCGCCCGTCGGCCGTGACCGTCTCGGGGCGACGCTGGAGCACGAGGTCCTGCGCGCGGGCCGGTCCGAGGTAGCGCACCATCCCCGTGCCCGTGCGCCAGGCCGCCTCCACCCCCAGGACCGCCGCTCCGGGGTAGCGGGCCGACCCGGTGCGCACGCCCACGACGCCGCGGGAATACTTGTCGTCGTCCGCCGTTGGCCTCCGCAGTACGCGGGCGGCATCGTGTCCGTCCCAGTCCGTCGCCGTCATGGCGTCACCCTAGAACGCAAAGGTCTCCATGAGCGCCCTCTTCACTCCCCTGTCCATTCGCGGTATCGAGATGCGCAACCGCCTCTGGGTCTCGCCCATGTGCCAGTACAGCGCAGTGGAGGGCGTCCCGAACGACTGGCACCACGTCCATCTCGCGCAGTTCGCCGCGGGAGGGGCCGGCCTGGTGATCGCCGAGGCAACGGCCGTCTCACCCGAGGGGCGCATCTCCCCCCAGGATGCCGGGTTGTGGACCGACGCACAGGCGGAGGCATGGCGGCCCGTCGTCGCCGCCATTCGCGCCCGTGGAGCGGTCGCGGGCGTGCAGCTCGGTCACGCCGGCCGCAAGGCCTCGACGTCGGCGCCCCTCTCCGGCGCGCGCGGCTCGGTCGCCGTCGCCGACGGCGGATGGGGCACGGTCGCTCCCTCCGCCGTCGCTTACGCCGACTTCGCCGCGCCCGCGGCCCTCGACGCCGACGGGATCGAGAAGGTCGTGACCGACTTCGCCGAGGCCGCCCGCCGCGCCGTCGACGCGGGATTCCAGGTGCTCGAGCTGCACGCGGCGCACGGCTACCTGCTGCACCAGTTCCTCTCGCCCCTGACCGACCACCGCGACGACGAGTACGGCGGCTCGTTCGAGAACCGTGCGCGCCTTCTCGTGCGCGTGACCGAGGCCGTGCGCGGCGCCGCACCCGAGGCGGCGGTGTTCGTGCGCTTCTCCGCGACCGATGCCGCCGAGGGCGGCTGGAGCGTCGACGACACCGTCGCCGCGTCCCGACTCGTCGCTGCAGCCGGCGCCGACCTGATCGACGTCTCCAGCGGGGGGCTCGTCCCCCACCAGCGCATCGTGCCCGGGCCCGGCTACCAGGTCGAGTACGCCGCGACAGTACGCCGCGAGACCGGACTGCTCGTCAGCGCGGTCGGCATGATCGACGACCCGGCCCTCGCCGAGAACGTGGTCGCCGACGGGCGCGCCGATGCCGTCATGTCGGGACGGGAGTGGCTGCGCGACCCGCACTACGCCCTGCGCGCCGCCGCCGCCCTCGGTGCCGACTCCCCCGCCCCCGCGCAATACCTGCGCGCCTACTGAGGCTCGTCCTCAGGCAGGGCCCCGGTCCCTTCGACGGGCGCGTCCGGAGTGACTGAACCTGTCGAAGTCATCGACGACGGGCCCCGTGAGCACGCCGACAGAGCAGAATCCGTCCGCGCCCGCAACCAGACGCCGCGCGCACCGGGTGGTCGCCAGTGATCCAGCTGATGTCCATCACCGTCGACGCCGGCAACGAGAGCACCGGATGCCAGGTGGCCGAGGGCCCGTGGCATCCGGTGCTCCGTGCGACGGCGTCAGACGAAGCGGCGTCGTTCCGTGGCGTCCTGTACCTCGCCGACGAGCTCCTCGATGACGTCCTCGAGGAAGAGGATCGCCCGCACGTCGCCGTCGTCATCGCGCACCTGCGCGAGGTGTCGGCCCGAGCGGCGCATGAGCGCCAGGGCGTCCTCGAGGTCGGTGGTCTCCAGCACCGACACCATGTGATGGATGCGTTTTGCCGGGATCGGCCGCGCCATGTCGGCCTCCGCCCCCTCCGCCGCGCGCAGCACGTCCTTCAGGTGCACGTACCCGGTCGGGATGCCCGCAGCGTCGACGATCACGTAGCGGGAGTATCCGTGCTGGGCGACGGCCCGCTCGATCTCGGCGGGGGTCGTCGTCTCGGGCAGGGTCACCAGATCGGCCACCGGAACCGCGATGTCGGCGGCTTTCTTCTCGGTGAACTCGACCACCGCCGTCACCGTTCCGGCGGCGTCGTCGAGCACGCCCTCGCGGCGCGACTGCGTCACGATGGTCGCGACCTCGTCGAGCGTGTAGGTCGACGCGGCCTCGTCCTTGGGCTCCACGCGGAACAGCCGCAGCACGTGGTTGGCCGTCCAGTTCAGCGCCACGATGATCGGGTGGAACGCCTTCGACACCGCCACGAGCGGCGGGGCGAGCATGAGCACGGCACGGTCGGGCAGCGAGAAGGCCAGGTTCTTCGGGACCATCTCGCCGAACACGACGTGCAGGTACGACACCAGCAGCAGCGCGACGACGAAACCGATGACCCCGACCGCGGCCTCGGGCAAGCCGGTGAGCCCCAGCGGCCCCTCGAGCAGGTGGTGGATCGCCGGTTCCGACACGTTCAGGATCAGCAGCGAGCAGATCGTGATGCCGAGCTGGCATGTCGCCAGCATCATCGTGGCGTGCTCCATGGCGTACAGCGCAGTCCTGGCCGCGCGGGACCCCCGGTCGGCGTGCGGTTCGATCTGCGAGCGTCGCGCGGAGATGACCGCAAATTCGGCACCGACGAAGAAGGCGTTTGCCACCAGCAGCACCACCAGCCAGGCGATTCCGGCCCAATCGTTCATCACTGATCACCGCCCTTCGCCGCGCGGACGAGGTCGTCGACGTCCTGCTCCTCCGGGGTGGGCGTGAATTGCACGCGGTCGACGCGGCGCCCGTCCATGCGCTGCACCGCGAGGACGCCGTCGTCGAGGGCGACGGTGTCGCCGACGACGGGGATGCGCTCGAGCGCCGCCATGATGAACCCGCCCACCGTGTCGTAGACCTCGCCCTCGGGCACGCGGACGCCCGCGCGGTCGAGCACCTCGTCGGGACGCAGGTCGCCGGGGAAAGTGACCGACGCGGCCGAGCGAACGACGCCGGCGCGCGAACGATCGTGCTCGTCGAGGACCTCGCCGACGATCTCCTCGACGAGGTCTTCGAGCGTGACGACCCCGGCCGTCCCGCCGTACTCGTCGACGACGATCGCCATCTGGTAACCGCGCGAGCGCAACTCGGACACGAGCGTGTCGAGGTGCACGGTCTCGGGCACGCGCAGCGGTTCGGTGGCGAGAGCGGCCACCGGCACGTCGCCGCGGCGGTCGCGCGGCACGCCGATCGCGGCCTTGAGGTGCACGACGCCGACGATGTCGTCCATCGACTCCCCGTAGACCGGGAACCGGCTGTGGCCCGTTCGCCGCGCAAGCTGCACGACATCGTCGGCGGGGTCGCCCGCGGCCAGCGCGTGCACGCTCGGCCGGGGCGTCATGACGTCCGCGGCGCTCAGGCGCGCGAAGGTGAGGCTTCGATCGAGCAGCGACGCTGTGTCCTTCTCGAGCATCCCGGCGCTCGCGGAGCGCTTCACCAGGCTCGACAGCTCCTCGGCGGAGCGGGCGCCCGACAGCTCCTCCTTGGGCTCGACGCCCATGGCGCGCAGCACGCCGTTCGCACTGCCGTTGAGCACCAGGATCGCGGGCTTGAACACCGCCGTGAAGGCGACCTGGAACGGGATGACGAGCTTGGCCGTCTGGCGCGGGATGGCCAGGGCGAAGTTCTTCGGCACGAGTTCACCCAGGATCATCGACAGCACGGTCGCGAAGCCCACGCCGATGACGGCGGCGAGGCCGACGACGAGCGCCTCGGGCAGCCCCCACGCCTGGAAGGCCGGCCGCAGCAGGTTCGAGATGGCCGGTTCCATCGTGTAGCCGGTGAGCAGTGTCGTCAGGGTGATCCCCAACTGAGCGCTCGAGAGGTGCGTCGAGGTGATGCGCAGGGCGTCGATCGTGAGCGACAGGCGGGACTCCCCGGCGGCGCGACGGGCCTCGAGGTCGGCACGGTCGAGATTGACGAGGGCGAACTCGCTCGCGACGAAGAGTCCGGTCCCCACGGTGAGCAGGAGCCCCACGGCCAGCATGACGAAATCCATCAGGCATCACCCCCGCTCGGGCGTGCGGCGGGAGAGGGTCGTCGGGGCCAGGGTCTACAACTGGGAGGGTCGTCCATCGTGCCGACGATTCTATGGCAGCGGGAGGGTGGCGGTACCCGCCTGCGCAAGACGGCCGGCCTGGGGAGGATGGGAGACATGGATGCCACGTCCCCGGCGCAGACGCGCGCCATGGCGGCCGAGTCGGCCGTCGTCCGCCGCTACGTCCACCGCTACGGCCCGCTCGCGTGGGCGCACGCCGCGACGCCGGGCGTCGACGGCGCCCGAACCTGGCACTACTGGTGGCACGCGCACCTGCTCCACGTCCTCCGCGACGCGCAGGAGCACCGCCCCGACCCGCGCCGCGCACGCCTGCTACGCCGGCTCCACCACGGGATCACGGTCCGGACGCTCGGACGCTGGACGACGCCGTTCTACGACGACGTCGCCTGGATGGCCCTGGCGCTGCAGCGGTACGACGTGCACGACCGCCGTATCGACCACCTCACCCGCCGTCTCGACGACGCGGTCGACCCCGCGGTCGGAGCGCTCCCCTGGGCGGTCGGCAGCGCCCTGTACAACGCCCCCGCGAACGGTCCCGCGGCGATCGCGCTCGCGTGGTCCGCGCACCGCGGTTCGGCCGTCGATCTCGACGCGTGGGTCGCGGCGACCCTCGACGACCCCGAGACGGGGCTCGTGCGCGACGGGGTCGAGCACGGCGTCGTCCGCCCCGAGCTGTGGACGTACAACCAGGGCGTCGCCATCGGATCCGCCCTCGCCCTGGCCGAGGGGGCGCCCGACGCCGACGCCCGAGAGGCGCACGAGGCGCGGGCCGCGTCGCTCGTGCACGCCGTCGCTCGGTGGTGCGCGGCCGACGACGGGCTCTTCCCCGCGGCCGGCGGCGGCGACGGCGGCCTGTTCGCCGGCATCCTTGCCCGCTATCTCGCCGAGGCCGCGCTCTGGTTCGCCGACGATGTGTCGAGCGAGACCCACCGGCCGGTCGCGGACGTCGCCCGCGAGCTCGTGCACCGCAACGCGGAGGCGCTGTGGAACGGCCGCCGCGGCGGAATCTTCCCTGCCGACCCGCGACGCGCCGCGCGCGCGAGCGGCGACGACCTCGACCTGTCCGTGCAGGTCGGTGCGTGGATCACGCTCGAGGCCGACGTCGACCTCGAGCGGGCGTTCACCAGCTGACCGGGAGCGCCTTCCCCTCTTCGTAGCCGGCGGCCGACTGCAGGCCCACCCGCGCCCGGTCGTGGAACTCGGCGACGGTGGCCGCCCCCGCGTAGGTGAACGAGGAGCGCACGCCCGAGGTGATCATGTCGAGCAGGTCCTCCAACCCCGGCCGCTGCGGATCGAGGTAGATGCGCGACGACGAGATGCCCTCGGCGAACAGCTCCTTGCGCGCCCGCTCGAACGGATCGAGCCGCCCGAAGCGTCCCTGCACCGCCTTGGTGGATGCCATGCCCCGCGATTCCTTGTAGAGCAGGCCCGCGTCGTCGCGGCGCAGCAGGCCGGGGGCTTCGATCGTGCCCGCGAACCACGAGCCGATCATGACCGAGGCGGCTCCCGCCGCCAGGGCGAGGGCCACGTCGCGGGGATAGCGGACGCCGCCGTCCGCCCACACGTGGGCGCCGGCGCCGCGCGCGGCTTCCGCCGTCTCGAGCACGGCGGAGAACTGGGGCCGACCGACCGCGGTCATCATGCGGGTCGTGCACATCGCTCCGGGGCCGACGCCGACCTTGAGGATCGTCGCTCCGGCGTCGGTGAGGTCGCGCACGCCCTCGGCGGTGACGACGTTGCCCGCGGCGATCGGGATGCCGAGCTCCAGCGCCGCGACCTCGCGCAGCGCGCGCAGCATCTGCGCCTGGTGGCCGTGCGCGGTGTCGACGACCAGCACGTCGACGCCCGCGGCGGCGAGCGCCCGCGCCTTGCCCGCCACGTCGCCGTTGACGCCGACCGCGGCGGCCACGATCAGGCGACCGTCGGCATCGACCGCGGGGCGGTAGACGGAGTCGCGGAGGGCGCTGCGAGCCGAGAGGGTGCCGACGACGCGGTCGCCGTCCACGACGGGCACGATGTCGACGCGCGCCTCCTCGATGAGCGCGAAGACCTCGCGGGGATCGCCGATGCGCTCCACCGCGATGAGCGGGGCGTCGCGGCGGGCGATGTCGCCGAGCGTGGCATCCGGAAGGGCGGTCGACAGCCGCCGGGCCGCGACGATCCCGCGGAACGCGGCCACGTCGACGACGCCGTCCTCCCGCGCGTCGGCGACGACAATGCCGCGGCCGGCGACCGGGGGCAGCACGAGACGCGCGTCGGCGACGGTCGCGGTGGGGGGCAGCACCAGAGGGGCGTCCCAGGCGACCGGCTGGGACTTCACCCACTCGACGGCCTCGATCAGCTGCGGGAGCGCGAGGTCCTGCGGAAGGACGCCGAGCCCGCCCCGACGCGCGAGGGTGGCCGCGAGGCGCGTCCCCGTCACCGAGTTCATGTTCGCCGAGACGAGCGGGATCGTCGCCCCGCTGCCGTCGCCCGGGGCCAGATCGACGTCGAGGCGGCTGCGCACCTCGGAGTGGCGGGGGACGAGGAAGACGTCCGAGTACGTCAGGTCGACATCGGGCTGCGCGCCGGAGAACTCCATAGCATCCACTCCATCACACCATTCGGAGGGAAAGGCCCCGCCGGAGCCGTGGCCGTCCGCAGATCCTCGGCTAGGCTGGAAGATGCGTTGGACGTTCGACGTCATCGACGGCGACGTCGGCGCATCCACAGGAATCTTCATCGAGGAAAGCAGGCGATCGACTGTGTCGAGCCAGGTGACGGGCGTCGGTACTTCGAGCGAGGGCGAGTTCGGCGCGAACGAGTGGCTCGTAGACGAACTCTACGAACAGTTCAAAGTCGACAAGCACTCCGTAGACAAGGCCTGGTGGCCGATCCTGGAGGCGTACCACCCGGTCGTCGACGGATCCTCGGCCGCCGCTCCACCGCCCGCCGCTCCGCCGTCGGCGTCGGCGTCCGAGCCCAAGCCGGTGACGGCCCCGATCCCCGTGGTGGGGCAGGCGCCCGTCGCCCGCACCACGGCCAAGCCGGCGGCGCCGCAGCCCATCCCGGCGCAGGCCCCGAATGCCGTCCCCTCCGCGGGCTCCGAGAGCACCGAGGAAGACCGCGTGACGGTCCTGAAGGGGATGCCGAAGGCCCTGGCATCCAACATGGACGACTCGCTCACGGTCCCCACCGCGACGAGCGTGCGCACCGTCCCCGCGAAGCTGATGATCGACAACCGCATCGTCATCAACAACCACATGTCGCGCACGCGCGGCGGCAAGGTGAGCTTCACGCACCTGATCGGGTGGGCCCTCATCCAGGCGCTCAAGGAGTTCCCGAGCCAGAACGTCTACTACGCCGAGATCGACGGCAAGCCGTCGGTGGTGGCCCCCGCGCACGTCAACCTCGGCATCGCGATCGACATGCCCAAGCCCGACGGCTCGCGCGCCCTGCTCGTCCCGAGCATCAAGCGCGCCGACACCCTGTCGTTCGGCGAGTTCCTCGCCTCCTACGAAGACCTCGTGCGCCGCGCCCGCACCAACAAGCTGACGCCCGGCGATTTCCAGGGCACCACCGTCTCGCTCACCAACCCCGGCGGCATCGGTACGGTCCACTCGGTCCCCCGCCTGATGCGCGGTCAGGGTGCGATCATCGGCGCCGGTGCGCTGGACTACCCCGCGGAGTTCATGGGTGCGAGCGAGAAGACGCTCAACGAGCTGGCGATCGGCAAGACGATCACCCTCACCAGCACCTACGACCACCGCGTCATCCAGGGTGCGGGTTCGGGCGAGTTCCTCAAGAAGGTGCACGAGCTGCTCATCGGTCAGCGCGGCTTCTACGACGACATCTTCGCCGCCCTGCGCATCCCCTACGCGCCCATCCATTGGGCCGCCGACATCAGCGTCGACCTGTCCGAGCGCATCGACAAGAGCGCCCGCGTGCAGGAGCTCATCAACTCGTACCGCGTGCGCGGCCACCTCATGGCCGACATCGATCCGCTCGAGTACGTCCAGCGCACCCACCCCGACCTCGAGATCGAGTCGCACGGCCTGACCTTCTGGGACCTCGACCGCGAGTTCGTCACCGGCGGTCTGGGCAACAAGCGCGTGGCCAAGCTCCGCGACATCCTCGGTGTGCTGCGCGACTCGTACTGCCGCACCATGGGTGTGGAGTACATGCACATCCAGGATCCGGTCCAGCGCCAGTGGTTCCAGCGCAACATCGAGGTCAAGTACACCAAGCCCGGGCACGACGAGCAGCTTCGCATCCTGTCGAAGCTCAACCAGGCCGAGGCGTTCGAGACCTTCCTGCAGACCAAGTACGTCGGGCAGAAGCGCTTCAGCCTCGAAGGCGGCGAATCGCTCATCCCGCTGCTCGACCAGATCCTGCAGGGCGCGGCCTCGGCGGGTCTCGACGGAGCCGCCATCGGCATGGCCCACCGCGGTCGCCTGAACGTGCTCACCAACATCGCGGGCAAGACCTACGGTCACGTGTTCCGCGAGTTCGAGGGCGCCGTCGCCGTGGGCAGCAAGCGCGGTTCGGGGGACGTGAAGTACCACCTCGGCACCGAGGGCACCTTCGTCGGCGACGCCGGCGACGAGCTCCCCGTGTACCTCGCCGCCAACCCGTCGCACCTCGAGACCGTCGACGGCGTGCTCGAGGGCATCGTGCGCGCGAAGCAGGACCGCAAGCCCATCGGCACCTTCTCGTGGCTGCCCATCCTGGTCCACGGCGACGCCGCGTTCGCGGGTCAGGGCGTCGTGGTCGAGACGCTGCAGATGTCGCAGCTGCGCGGCTACCGCACGGGCGGCACGATCCACGTCGTGGTCAACAACCAGGTCGGCTTCACCACCACGCCGACCGACGCCCGCACCTCGGTGTACGCCACCGACGTCGCCAAGACGATCCAGGCTCCGATCCTGCACGTCAACGGCGATGACCCCGAGGCCGTCGTGCGTGCCGCGGAGCTGGCGTTCCTGTACCGCGAGGAGTTCCACCGCGACATCGTCATCGACCTCGTCTGCTACCGCCGTCGCGGTCACAACGAGGGCGACGACCCCTCGATGACGCAGCCGCTGATGACGAACCTCATCGAGGCCAAGCGATCGGTGCGCCGCCTGTACACCGAGTCGCTCGTCGGCCGCGGTGACATCACCGAAGACGAGTACGAGCAGGCGAAGCAGGACTTCCAGAACCGCCTCGAGGTGGCCTTCGCCGACACGCACGAAGCCGAGACCGGCACCAACCCCGTGATCGCGACCGACGCGGCCGACGAGCCCGCGGTCGGAGCTCCCGAGACCACCGGTGTCTCGCGCGAGGTCGTGCAGCACATCGGCGACGCCTTCGTGAACAAGCCCGACGGCTTCACCGTGCACACGAAGCTCCAGCAGCTGCTCGACAAGCGTCTGGACATGAGCCGGAACGGCAACATCGACTGGGCCTTCGGCGAGCTGCTCGCCTTCGGCTCCGTGCTGATGGAGGGCACCCCGGTGCGCCTCGCCGGTCAGGACTCGCGCCGCGGCACCTTCGTGCAGCGCCACTCGGTGCTGCACGACCGCGACAACGGTCAGGAGTGGCTGCCCCTCGCCAACCTCAGCGAGAACCAGGGGCGCTTCTGGGTCTACGACTCGCTGCTCAGCGAGTACGCCGCCATGGCGTTCGAGTACGGCTACTCGGTGGAGCGCTCGGACGCGCTCGTCCTCTGGGAGGCGCAGTTCGGCGACTTCGCCAACGGCGCGCAGTCCGTCATCGACGAGTTCATCTCCTCGGCCGACCAGAAGTGGGCGCAGCAGTCGAGCGTCGTGCTGCTCCTCCCACACGGCTATGAGGGCCAGGGCCCCGACCACTCGTCGGCACGCATCGAGCGCTACCTGCAGATGTGCGCGCAGGACAACATGATCGTCGCCCGCCCGTCCACCCCGGCGTCGTACTTCCACCTGCTGCGTCGCCAGGCGTACCAGCGTCCCCGCCGCCCGCTCGTGGTGTTCACGCCCAAGGCCATGCTGCGCCTGCGCGGCGCGACCAGCCCGGTCGAGGACTTCCTCGAGGGCCGGTTCGAGCCCGTGCTCGACGACGACCGTGGCAACGACCGTGGCGCCGTGAAGCGCGTGCTGCTCCACGCGGGCAAGATCCACTGGGATCTGCGCGCGGAGCTCGACAAGAACCCGAACCCCGAGATCGCCCTCGTGCGCCTCGAGCAGTACTACCCGGCCCCCGTCGAGGAACTCGCGCGCGTTCTCGCGCAGTACCCGAACGCCGAGCTGGTCTGGGTGCAGGACGAGCCCGAGAACCAGGGCGCGTGGCCGTTCATCGCGCTGGAGTTGGCCGACCAGCTCGACCGCCCCGTGCGTCGTATTTCCCGGGCTTCGGCGGCGTCGACGGCGACCGGTTCGCCCAAGGTGCACGCCGGCGAGCACGCGGCAATCATGAAGGAAGCGCTTTCACGCTGACATCCCGCAGCGCTGACACCCGCTGAGGAGGGGCCCGATCGACGAGAGTCGGTCGGGCCCCTTCGGCGTCGACGCTCGCACGGCCCGCGGGCCGGCGGTTCCCGCGTCGGCCCGCGTGACGAGCGGGACGACTCCCCGTCCGCCCGGCAGCGCACGAGCGACCGCCCCATCCGCGTAGCAGCGCACGAGCGACTGCCCCATCCGCGTGACAGCGCACGAGCGACCGCTCCATCCGCTTGGCAGCGCACGAGCGACCGCCCCATCCGCTTGGCAGCGCACGAGCGACCGCCCCATCCCGGGGGCGCCGCGGCGACGACGCCCCCGGTCGACGACCCGTCAGGGCGACGGCGCCGCGAGGCCGAGGACGGGCGCCATCGCCGGAATGGCGTACGCCAGGCTGCCGTCCAGCGCCTCGCCCGTGTGCCCGGCGCCCTCGACGACGTGGGTGAGCACCGTGAAGCCCGCCGCCTTCGCCGCGTCGGCGTTCGCCTGCTGGCCGGGGCCGTACGTCGTGTCGGCGCTGCCCCAGGTGAAGACGGCGAGGTGCCCGGTGTACGTGCCCGAGGGGGCGGCGGCCATGATCACGGACGGCTTGTTCGCCTGGAAAGCGTTCGCGTCGCCGTTGTAGACGTCGGCCACGGTCTGCGCCACGTGCTCGGAGCCGGGGAACTCGTTGCCCATCACGTCGAGCAGCTGGCCCCACGTGTCGGGGTGCTTCGTCCCGTAGAGCGCGGCGCACGAACCGCCGTTGGAGAACCCGCCGATCGTCCAGTACCGGTGGTCCGTGACGATGTTCAGGTTCTGCTCGGCCCACTGCGGCACGAGCTCGTTGACGTACGTCGACACGGCGCCGTACTTCGCCGAGTCCACGCACGCGGGGTCGAGGTCGGGGGCGGTGAGTTGATCGACGACGATGGCGATGGGGGCCAGGCCCTTGTTCGCCGCCGCGAAAGCGTCGAGCGCCTTCGCCAGGACGGTGGGGTCGGGCGACCCGGGTTGCCCCATCATGAACACGAGAAGCGGGAGAGCCGGAGGGTTCGCGACCTGCGCGGCGGGCGGGAGGTAGAGCGACGCATCCCGCGCGGCGTACTGCCCCGTCGGGATCCTGCTGCTCCCCGTCAGCGCGCTGACGGACCCCTTGGCGGGCATATCGGCCGGGGGCTCCCACGTCTGATACAGCGTCGACGGATCCCCGGCGGCGTCGCCGCGCTGCGGCAGGGATGCAGGATCGAGCGCCTGCACCCCGAGGATCGCGGCCAGATTGTGCGTGACGCCGTAGGAGGCGTTCACCCCGAGCGCGCCGGCGAGCAGAGCGGAGGTGATGGTGAAGACGCCGATGACGCGCCGCAGCCAGGGCCCACGACAGACTCCGACGACTCCGACGGCCACTGCCGCGGCCGCTCCTGTGGCCCACCAGATGGCGCCCGCCGGCAGGGGCCCCTGGAAGGTGTCCATCGCCTCGAGGATTTTCGCGACGACGAACATCACGACCCCCGCGGCCACCGCGATGATGGCGGTGCGGATGATGCGGCGCGGTACCCACAGGGTCACCCCGACGACACCGAGCCCCGCGATCACGGCCGTCATCCAGAGCAGGGGCGAATCGATCAACTCGAACGACAGGATGAATCTGTTCATCGACGCCCCTCCCACGCGGTCTTCGCCAGAGCGACAATCTCACGGCGAGAGGCATCGGGGAGGTATGCGCGGCCGACGGCCGCACCGATCGCGGGGAGTTGCAGCGGGTCGCGGTAGACGAGGGCCAGCGGACGGTAGCGCGGACGGAACTTGCCCTTGAACCGGAACAACGACGCGAACCCGTAGGCCGGCTCGAGCACCTCGGCGAGCCAGCGCAGCAGGGAGCGCAGCGGAGCGGGGTCGCCGTCGACGGGCTCGTCCGGGTCGTCGGCCAGCGGCGCCCCCGACAGACTCAGCACGACGGCACCCTCCGCCTGCAGTTCCAGGGCCGCCTTGGCGATGAGGAACTCCATCATGCCGTTCGGGCCGTCGCTGCGACGACGCATGAAGTCCAGCGTCCACCCGGTGATCTCGCCGTCGGTCCAGCTCGGCATCCAACTGGTGACCGCCTCGATGCGGTCGTCGGGCCCGACGGCCAGCAGGAGTCGCACGTCGCGGTCGCGCAATTCGTCGAGCGACCCGAGCGTGAAGCCCATCTCGGGCAGCGCCCGATCGGCGACCCACTCCTCGTCGATCGCGACGACCTGCGAGGCCTGCGCCACGGTGAGCTCGTGCCAGCGCGCCCACACGGCGGTGTATCCCTCGCGCTCGGCGCGGGTGAGCGGTTGGCGCACCTTCTGCCATGTCTTGCCCGCGAAGGCCAGGCCCGGCAGGTCCATGACGGTCTCGACTCCCACCGGCACGTGCCGCCAGCCCAGCTCGACCAGATCGTCGAGCGTCTCCGCGTGCACGCTGTAGAACGCCGGCGTCCAGCCATGCTCGACGCAGTAGTCGGAGAATCCGCGCAGAGCCTCGGGCCGGCGCCCCGCGGGTGCCAGCGGGTCGGCGACGGCCAGGGCGACGTCGCCGGCCAGGCGGTACGCGACAGCGCACTCGCCGTCCTCCGAGTACCAGTGGCGGTTGCCCTCCCACGTGCCGAGGAACCCGAGGGTGTCGCTGCCGCGACGCAGCAGTTCGCGGTAGTGCGCTGCTCCCCCGGCATCCGGTCGGCGGGCCCGGCGGTACAACCAGAGGATCGCCGCCACCACGATGGCCCAGAACAGCACGCCGATCCACTGGTAGGCGAACAGCGCCGGGCCGTGGTGCGGGAAGGCCGTCCCGCCGCCGGGGTTGGTGAACGCGGGCGGGAAGAAGCGGCGCAGCGTGAGACCGAGCAGGTCGAGCACCGAGAGCTCGCGATCGAAGCTGCGTCGCCCCACGGCTTCGACGACGAACAGCGTCGTCGCGCACGCGAGGAACGCCAGCACGATCACCGCGGCCACGGTTCGCGCCGCGGTCCGGGTGGCACGAACGGTGAAGCGCCCGCGCGCGAGGACGAGGGCCATGGCGAGGGCGAGCGGGATGACGATGGATGCCACCGCCCACAGCACGTATTCCGCGCCGCTGCCGTCGACCCAGGGATCGATGCGCAGCCGCCCGTCCAGCAGCGAGACGAGGGGGAGGACGGCGGAGGAGACGAGGACGAAGAGCGCGAGGATCCACGCAGAGCGACGGCCCTGGCGCAGGCCCCACGCCGCGACCAGCAGGAGGACGAGCGGCGTGATCGCCAGCAGCGCGGGTCCCGCGCCGCGGGTCATGAGCAGCGCGACCTGCTCGTCGCACACCGCCTGCGCCACCGACCCGCACCGGCTCAACAGCTCGTCGTCGTACTGCGTGTAGGCGTCGACCACGAGCGACAGCGGGCCGCGTCCGCCGCCGCTCACAAGCGCGACGATCGGGCCGCTGCCCACCACGGCGGCCAGGAGGGCGAGGAGCGTGCGCGTCTCGCGCGTGGAACTGCGGTGCCACGAACGCCGTTCGCGACCGCGCGCGAGCACGGCCCCCACGCCGAGACCGATCACCGCGGCGGTCAAGCGGTACCAGGAGTCGGCGTCACCCGCGTACAGCGCGAAGAGCGCGAGCAGGGCGAAACCCACCAGGCGCAGACGACGGCGCCAGAGCGTCGGCGCGAGAGCGGAGGCCGCCATCACCACTCCCGCGATCGGCGTCGTGGGGTCGAGCACCGGGACCTCGGCGGCGACGACCGGACGCAGGTCGGTCAGCGTCCAGGCCGCGGCGTGCAGGCCGATGCCGACCGACAACCCGGCGACGCCCAGCGACACGAGCAGCACGCCCGTGCGCCGGGAGCCGAGAAGGCGCTCCGCGTACGCCAGCACGGTGAGCGCCAGCAGCACCGACGACACGGCATCCACCGGGGAATCCGGGATCGCCAGCGCGGTGAGCAGGGTCCACCATCTCCCGCTCGCGAAAGTGGCGAGAGGGCCAGCCCCCCACGCGGATGCATCCTCACCCCACAGCGACCCCGTGGCCGCCGCAGCGGCGATCACGATGACGCCCGCGACGAGGGCGACCGGGTTCTCCCGCGTGTAGCGCCGCAGGATCGCACGCAGGGCATCGAGCCGCGTCGATCCGCGCGGAGCCGTCGGGGAGGGGGCTGCTTCGGACATCGGCGGAATCGTACGGCGGGATTCTATGAAAAAGCGTCAGTACCAGATGTCGAGCAGCGGGATCGCCGCCGGGGCGAAGGCGGCGTCCACAACGGCGATCGCCGACGCCCCGCCGCTCACGAGACCCGCGGAGGCCAGCTCCGTGGCCCGCACCCCGCCCAGCAGGAGCGAACCGAGCGCCCCCACGGTCAGATCGACGTCGACCCTTGCATCCGCGGAGGCGGAGGTGACCTCGGCCTCCCCCGCGTCGTCGATGCGGACGCTCCAGCTCCCGTCGGCGAAGCCGAGCGGGTCGTCCACCCGCAGCACGAGCTCGAGGGGTGCCGCGTACGACCGCGACGACAGGGCACCGGCGACGTCGAGCACGCGCAGCCAGTGATGGTCGGTGAGCGTCGCGGTCACGGCCCGGCGGTCGGCGACCATCCATTGCACCGGAGGCACGGGGGCCTGAAGCCACGCCTTGACCTTGCCCACGAGGTCGTGCTCGATCGCGAAGCGCCACAGCGCGGCGTAGGCCTCGTCACCGTCGGCGAAGATCGCCCGCACGGAGAGGTCGTGGGCGGCGTATTCGTCGGTCTCCGCGAGGGTGTAGACCAGGATGCCGCGCTCCACGTCGTCGACGTCGCGGTAGACGACGGCCCGTACCTTCTCGGCCTCCTTGTCGCCGGGAGCCACTCCTGCCACCCCGCGCCACCGTCCGTCCCACCCGGGAACGGAGCCGGGACGCAGGACCCGGACCCGCTCGTGGATCGCCCGCAGGCGCTCGACGATGCCGTCACGGGCGATGAAGTCGAGCCGGCCCGGTGCGGTGGGCCCCGTCCACCGGGCGCGTCGGGTGTCGACGACCACGTCCGATGCCCAGGCGGCGGGTGAGAAGCCCCAGCGCCCGTAGATCGTGGCCTCCGTGACGGTCAGTCCCGCCAGCGCGAAACCGGCCGCCGCCGCCGTCCGCAGCTCCCCGCCGATCATCGCGCGGGCGATGCCCCGACGACGGTGGGTCGGGGCGACGGTGACCGCGCTGATCGACCAGAGGTCGGCCGTGCGGCCGGGCGAGGTCGTCAGGGTCGACGCCCAGGAGTCGATCGTGCCGACGGGGACCTCGGGCTCGCTGCCGGAGCGGTCGAACACGCCGGTCAGGCGTCGGGTGCGCAGGGTCTTTCGCGAGTGTGCGGCCTCGTCGTCGGTGGACTCCCCGCCGAGGAAGCCACGGGCGACCGCGCGCTGGAACGGACGGAACCCGTCTCCGTCGGCGTCGACCCGGGAGTACTCGAGACCGACGGCCGCGAGGTCGGCGGCGGAGGTGGGGTCGGCGGGCAGCGTCAGGGTGTCGATGGATGCCATGACCCCAGCCTAGGGACCGCCCCCGACACGCGCCGAGCGCTCGCCGGCCGCCGTCAGTGGGTGGACTGAATGGCGCGCAGGCGCGAGAGCACCTGATCGCGCAGTTCGTCGGGAGCGGTCTCCTTGCACGCCCGCGCGACGACCTCGGTCAGGGTGCGCGCCACGAGCGCCTCGTCCTGGCATCCGGGGCAGTTCTCGAGGTGGTCTCGGATGTCCTTGGCCTCGGTCTTGCAGACCTCGTTGCGCAGGTACTCCTCGAGGTCGCGTCGCGCCTTGTCGCAGCCGCAGTCGCTCATTTCGTCTCTCCCGTCGCGGCCTGGATGCCGCGCTCCTTGGCGTAGTCCGACAGCAGGTCACGCAGAAGGCGTCGTCCGCGGTGCAGACGGCTCATGACCGTGCCGATCGGGGTTTTCATGATGTCGGCGATCTCCTGGTAGGCGAAGCCCTCGACGTCGGCGAGGTACACCGCCATCCGGAAATCCTCGGGGATCGACTGCAGGGCGTCCTTGACGACGGAGGCCGGCATGTGGTCGATCGCTTCGGCCTCGGCCGAGCGGGCACTGCTGGCGGTGGTGGACTCCGCCCCGCCGAGCTGCCAGTCCTCCAGGTCGTCGATCGCGCTCTGATAGGGCTCGCGCTGCTTCTTGCGGTACGTGTTGATGTACGTGTTCGTCAGGATGCGGTAGAGCCACGCCTTGAGGTTGGTGCCCTGCGTGAAGGTGGCCCACGAGCCGAAGGCCTTCACGAAGGTCTCCTGCACGAGATCGGCCGCATCGGCCGGGTTGCGCGTCATGCGCATGGCCGCGGCGTACAGCTGATCCATGAAGGGCAGAGCCTGCTCCTCGAACTGTGCGCGGGGCTCCACCTCGAGCGGGCCGGCGTCTGCGGTGTCGTTCATCGCGCGCCAGTCTACGTCGAGTGCCTCGACGGCCACCGGGATGGTCGTCGCGGTGCGGTCGCGCTCCAGAAGTGCGGTCACGTGTCGTCCCCTTTCAGTAGAGTTGGAACCGATGACTCCCCTCGGGTATTCCCCCTCCGCCGCCACTCCCCGCGGCGCGTGGGACGCGCCCGTCGCCGCCCACCCCGTGGATGCCGCGGTCACGGTGCCGGGGTCCAAGTCGCTCACCAACCGCGAGCTCGTGCTCGCCGCCATCGCGGACGGTCCGGGAACGCTTCACGCCCCGCTGCACTCCGACGACTCGGCGCGCATGATCGACGCGCTGCGCGCCCTCGGGGTGGCGATCGAGGAGATCGAGACCGAGTCCCCGTTCGGCCCCGACCTGCTGGTCACCCCGCCGTCGACCTTCGCGGGCGACGGCGAGATCGACTGCGGTCAGGCGGGTACCGTGATGCGCTTCGTGGCGCCGCTGGCGGGCCTGGCCCGCGGCGACGTGCACGTCACGGCGCACGAGAGTGCTCTGCACCGCCCCATGGGGGCGATGATCCGCGCCCTCCGCGACGTCGGCGTCGACATCGACGACGGCGGCCACTGGGCCCTGCCGTTCTCGGTGCGCGGGCACGGTCACGTGCGCGGCGGCGAGGTGGAGATCGACGCCAGTCAGTCCAGCCAGTTCGTCTCCGGGCTGCTTCTCGCGGCGCCGCGTTTCGACGTGGGTCTGCACCTGCGCCACGTCGGCTCCCGCCTGCCGAGCATCCCCCACATCGACATGACGGTCGAGTCGCTCGCCCACCGCGCCGTGCACGTCGAGCGGCCCGCCCCGGGCGAGTGGATCGTTCCGGCCGGGCCCGTGCGCGCCAAGGACGTCCACATCGAACCCGACCTCTCGAACGCGTCGTCGTTCCTCGCGGCGGCGATGGTCACCGGCGGATCGGTCACGATGTCGGGCTGGCCCCTGCACAGCACGCAGCCCGGCGCGCTCCTGGTCGACATCCTCGCCGAGATGGGCGCCCGCGTCAGCCGGCGCGGCGGCGCCCTCACCGTGGCGGCCGGCGACGACGGCATCCTGGGGGTCGAGCTCGACCTCTCCGCCGCAGGCGAGCTCGCCCCGACGCTGTTCGGCCTCGCGGCTTTCGCCGACGGCCCGACCACCCTGCACGGCATCGGTCACATCCGCGGGCACGAGACCGACCGCATCGCGGCCCTCGTCGGTAACCTCCGCTCGCTCGGCGGCGAAGCGCACGAGCTCGAGGATGGCATCCGCATCGTTCCCCAGCCGCTGCACGGCGGCGAGTGGAAAGCGCACCACGACCACCGTCTCGCGACCACGGGCGCCCTCATCGGGCTCCGTGTCCCCGGCGTGCAGATCGACGACATCGGCACGACGGCGAAGACGCTCCCCCAGTTCGCGGACCTCTGGCACGCCATGCTGGGACGGGATGCCGATGCCCGGGGCTGACGCGTGAGCTGGCTCGACGACGCCGACGACGACGATGACTTCGGATTCGACGAGTCGTCGATCCGGATGCGTCCCAACCCCAAGGCCAACCGTCCGCGCACGAAGCGCCGTCCGGCCCACGCCGACGCTCAGATCGCGCGCGTCCTCGGGGTGGATCGCGGCCGATACACCGTTCTCGTCGACGAGGACGGCCCGGACGAGCGGCGCGTTCTTGCGACCCGGGCGCGGGAACTGCGCAAACAGCCCATCGTCAACGGCGACCGGGCCCGCGTGGTCGGAGACCTGTCGGGAGACGAGGGCACGCTCGGCCGCATCGTCGGTATCGAGGAGCGCACGTCGCTGCTGAGACGCAGCGCCGACGACACCGACCAGGTGGAGCGCGTGATCGTCGCCAACGCCGACCAGATGCTCATCGTCGTCGCCGCGGCCGACCCCGAGCCGCGCGAGCGTCTCGTGGACCGGTACCTGGTCGCGGCGCTGGATGCCGGCATCCGGCCCCTCCTCGTGGTCACGAAGACCGACCTGGCCGACCCTGCCGAGTTCCTGTCGCACTTCGCCGGACTCGATCTCCGCGTCTTCACGAGCGCGCAGGGAGACATGCCGCTCGAGACCATCGGCGAGGCGCTCGCCGGTCACGCCACCGTCTTCGTCGGGCACTCGGGCGTGGGCAAGTCCACCCTGGTGAACGCCCTCACCGGCTCCGAGCGGGCGACCGGACACGTCAACACCGTCACCGGCCGCGGCCGACACACCTCGTCGTCGGCGGTGTCGCTGCGGTACCGGGGCCCCGCCGGTTCGGGATGGGTCATCGACACCCCCGGCGTCCGGTCGTTCGGCCTCGGTCACGTCGATCCCGCGCACGTGCTCGGCGCGTTCACCGACTTGGCGGAGGTGGCCGAGGACTGCCCCCGCGGGTGCACCCACCTTCCCGACGCCCCCGACTGCGCGATCGTCGAGGCCGTGGAATCGGGGCGTCTGGGTCCGGGCGCCGCGGCGAGACTCGACTCCCTCCAGCGCCTCCTGACGACGTTCCAGGGCATCGAGCGCTCTAGGCTGGACGGGTGACGAACCTCGACAAGGGCGACACCGCGCCCGATTTCACCCTTCTCGACCAGGACGAACACCCCGTCTCGCTGAGCGATTTCCGCGGGCGCCGCGTGATCCTGTACTTCTACCCGGCCGCGCAGACCCCCGGCTGCACCACGCAGGCGTGCGACTTCCGTGACAGCCTCGCCTCGCTCCAGGGCGCGGGGTACACCGTCCTCGGCATCTCGCGCGACACCCCCGAGAAGCTGCGGGCGTTCCGCGACAGCGACGGTCTCACGTTCCCGCTGCTCAGCGACCCCGACCACTCGGTACACGAGGCGTACGGCGCCTGGGGCGAGAAGCAGAACTACGGCAAGACGATCACGGGTGTGCTCCGCTCGACGTTCGTCGTCGATGAGGACGGCGAGGTCGTCGAGGCGCTCTACAACGTCAAGGCCACCGGCCACGTCGCGCGCCTGCGCAAGACGCTCGGACTTGCCGCCGCCTGATCCGCGCGACTCGACGGCCCCGCCCCGCTGCCCGCGGTCGGCGGGGTCTTCCCGTGTCGGGCATCAGTCTTCGTCGCGGCGTCGCGGCGCCGCAGCGCGCACGGCGAGCACGAGCAGCACGAGACCGATCACGGCCGGTAGCGCGATGAGCAGGGCGATCCCCGGAGAGGCCCACTCCCCCGTGATCGCACCGATCGCAACAGACAGCACGAGCAGCTGCGTGACGATACCGCCCGACCGGCCGGCCGACACGTCGCGCGCAGTGGCCACCGCGAAGGCGGCGACGATCGCGGCGCCGATCACCGTCAGGACGATCAGGGCGATCGAGCTGACCACCGAGTCGGTGTCGCCGCCGATGAGGGCGACGGTCTGCCATCCGGCGAGGGCCAGGATGCCGACGGCCTCGAGGCCGAGAAGGACGGCGGCCGCAAGGCGAATGGGCATCCGAGAGCCTCCCCTACGGGCGCGACCGCGCCCGTTACGATCCGGAAACCTGCCGGTTACCTCTTGATCAGGCGGAATCGCTATGGGAGCATGGAACAAGCCGTGTGCTCCCACAGCGAAGTGGGGCGAGCAATCGCTCGCGTTCCCACCAGGGTACCGGACCCGAATCCCGGTGCCGAATCGTCGAAATTTCTGTTACAAGGAGCACCCCTATGGATTGGCGCGACAAAGCAGCCTGCCTGACCGTCGACCCCGAGCTGTTCTTCCCCGTCGGCAACACCGGCCCCGCGGTCGACCAGATCGAAAAGGCGAAGTCGGTCTGCGCGCGCTGCACCGTCACGGAGGTCTGCCTGCAGTACGCCCTCGAGTCCGGCCAGGACTCGGGCGTGTGGGGCGGTCTGAGCGAAGACGAGCGTCGCGCGCTCAAGCGCCGCGCCGCCCGTGCGCGCCGCGCCTCCTGACGCCGCCTCATCGAAGACGCCCGCCCCTTCGGGGGCGGGCGTCTTCGCGTTGCGGGGAGCCTGATCGGACGCTCCCGCCGCGCCGGGCGTGGCTCGCCGATCGGTACCCGGATCCGGCCGGATCGCGCCGTTGCGGCACTGCTGCGAGCCTGCCCCGCTCGAGACTCCGTACCGCCCGCCCCGAGCCCGCGGCATCCGGAAGAGGATGCCGCGCCGCGGGCGTCTCAGCCGGCAGAGCCGCCGATGTAGCGCAAAGGGATCTCGATGGTCACCTCGGTACCGCTACCCATGAGGGTGTGCCAGTCGATGGTCCCGCCGAGCTCGCCCTGGATGAGCGTGCGCACGATCTGCGTGCCGAGACCGCGACCCACCTGGCCTTCGGGCAGTCCCACGCCCGTGTCGCGAACGCTGACCTCGAGCATTTCGCCGGTGCGCTCGGCGGCGATCTCGACGTCGCCTTCCTGACCGGCGAGACCGTGCTCGACCGCGTTGGTCACGAGCTCGGTGAGAGCGAGAGCGAGGGGGGTGGCGAACTGGCTCGGCAGCGTGCCGAACTTCCCCGTGCTGCGCGTGCGCGCGCGGGTGTTGGGGGCGGCGGCCACCTCGGCCACCAGCTTCAGCACGCGGGCGAAGACGTCGTCGAAGTCGACGTTCTGAGCGAGGCCCTCCGACAGTGTGTCGTGCACCACGGCGATCGCCGACACTCGTCGCATCGCTTGCGTGAGCGCGTCGCGCGCCTCGTCGGAGTGGGTGCGCCGGGCCTGGATGCGCAGGAGCGACGCCACCGTCTGCAGGTTGTTCTTGACGCGGTGGTGGATCTCGCGGATCGTCGCGTCCTTGGTGATGAGCTCCTGCTCCTGATGGCGGATCTCGGTCACGTCGCGGCTGAGCACGATCGCGCCGATCCGCGTGCCGCGGTCGCGCAGCGGAATGGTGCGTAGCGACACCTGAACGCCCCGGGCCTCCATGTCGGCGCGCCACGGCGCGCGGCCGCTCACCACGACGGGGAGGGACTCGTCGACGTCCTGCCGCTTGGCCGGCAGGATGCGCGCCGTCACCTCGGCGAGCGACTCCCCCTCGAGCTCGTCGTCGAAGCCCATTCGGTTGAACGCTGAAAGCGCGTTGGGGCTCGCGAAGGTCGTGATCCCGTCGACGTCGAGACGGATCAGTCCGTCCGACGCACGCGGGGCTCCGCGGCGAGGGGCCGTGGGTGCCGACAGATCGGGGAACTCCGCCGACGAGATCATGCCGAAGAGGTCGTCGGCGCAATCGTTGAAGGTGATCTGCTGCCGCGAGGGCGTGCGCGTCTCGCCGAGGTTCGTGTGCCGGGTCAGCACGCCGACGGTCGTGACGGCGTCTCCCTCGCGAGAGAGCTCGCGCACGATCGGCACCGCGCGCACGCGCGTGGGGGTCTCTTCGAACCAGTCGGGGGATGCCGAGTCGACGATGCGTCCGCTCTGGAACGCCTCGCGCACCTGGGTGCGCCACTGCGGACGGACGCGGTCCCCCACGATGTCGCGGTAGAACAGCGTCGCCGCTCCGCCGGGCCGGGTGTGCGCGACGGCGACGAACGAATCGTCGGGGGTCGGCACCCAGATGACGATGTCGGCGAAGGCGAGGTCGGCGAGCAGCTGCCCGTCGCCGGCGAGGCGGTGCAGCCACTCGACGTCGGCCTCGCTGGAGCGGCCCTGGGCGTAGACGAGTTCGCTGAGTGTCGACACCCCTCCACCCTAGGGGCCGCCCCGCGCCGTCGCGCGTCTCCCCACCCGGGCGCGACCGCGCTGGGTGATCCGGTGTGCGAATGTCTCACGGCTCGGCTGCGGAAGGCTGGCGAAACCCGCTCGCCGACGGCCCCCCTGGAGTCGTCATCGACCCGACGGTCGACCGTCCTGCCGCCTGAGTGCGGGTGAACTCCTAACGCCCGCGGAAAGGGGGACATAATGAGGGGATGCCGGTTGATCCCTCACCCGTAGAGAGATTCGTCGAGCTCGAGCATGTCGCCTCCGCTCTGGCGCTCTCGCCCGATGACGTCGTCGCCCTCGTGCACGAGGGACACCTGCGCGGGGCCGCCATCGGCTCACCCGCTCGATGGCGAATCGACCGCGACAGCGTCGACGCGTACGTCGAGGCCCGGACGGAAGAGGCCCGCCGCGCGGCTCTCTGGCGGCAGTCGCAGGCTGCGAGCTTCCCTGAGCTGTGGGGCCGGGGCGAGGTTCGTCACGGCGACTGAGGATTCCTCCTCCCCACCTCACCCGCCGCATCGGTCATCCACAGCCGACGCATAAGCGCCGCGGCGTATGCCCGCACTCCCCTACTGTCGGCCGCACGTTGATCCGTACACGCCGAATGCGCACGAATGAGGGGACCATGTCATTCGCACCCGATCCCGAGCCGATCCGCCCATCGAGACCCCGTGGCGAGGAGTACTTCGCCCGGCAGAAGACCTCGACCGCCCAGCTGCCGTCGCCCGAGGTCTTCGTGCGCAACATCGTGCGCGGCATCCTCGAAGTCCTCGCCGGGGTGCGCGAGGTCGAGCAACTCGCACGCTGGCTGTCGGAGGAGGTCTACCGCTCGCTCGTGACCCGCGCCAATCTCGCGGCCCGCGCCCGCAGCGCCCGGCGCGTGCCCGCCCGCCGCGACGTGCACGAGATCCGCAGCGTGCACATCTCCTCGCCCGCCGACGGCGTCGTCGAGGCCACCGTCACCGCGTCCGCGCGGGTGAGGACGCGCGCCATCGCCGTCCGGCTGGAGGGGATGGACGGACGCTGGCGCGTGACGGCCCTGGCTCTGCTCTGATCCGCGTCGGCCCGCGTGGCATCCGTCACGATCGTCGACAACCCTCCGCGGGCGCCGCGAGCGCGACGGTCATGGCGCTCCGTCCCGCGAGAAGCGGTCAGCCCCCGTGTTGCCGCGCGGTGCTGACGCTCCTCGACTGCGTCACGGCCGCCAAGACGCGAGGAAGTTGCCGAGCCGTTCGATCGCGTCGCTGATCACGCGAGCCTCGGGCAGCGTCACGATGCGCACGTGGTCGGTGGCCGGCCAGTTGAAGCCCGACCCCTGCACGAGCAGCACGTGCTCGGCGAGCAGGAAGTCGCGCACGAACTGGGCGTCGTCGGGGATCTCGTACACCTCGGGGTCGAAACGCGGGAACGCGTAGAGCGCACCGCGCGGCAGCACGCACGACACCCCGGGGATCGCCTCGAGGCCCTGCCAGGCGGCATCCCGCTGCTCGTGCAGACGACCGGTCGGGGCGATGAGCGCGTCGATGGACTGCACCCCCGACAGCGCCGCCTGCACCGCGAACTGCGCGGGCACGTTGGGGCACAGACGCGTGGATGCCAACAGGTTGATGCCCTGCAGGAAACCCTGCGCGTGCTCCTTGGGGCCCGTGATCGCGAGCCAACCCGAGCGGTAGCCGGCGACACGATACGTCTTCGACAGACCGTTGAAGGTGAGCACGAGAAGGTCCGGTGCGACCGTGGCCATCGGGATGTGAACGGCGTCGTCGAAGAGGATGCGGTCGTAGATCTCGTCGGCCAGGACGAGCAGCGAGTTCTCGCGGGCGATGTCGGCGATACCCTCGAGGATCTCGCGCGAGTACACCGCGCCGGTCGGGTTGTTCGGGTTGATGACGACGATCGCCTTGGTCCGCGGCGTGATCTTCGACCGGATGTCCTCCAGGTCGGGCTGCCACTCGCGCTGCTCGTCGCACAGGTAATGCACGGGCGTGCCGCCGCCGAGGCTCGTCATCGCCGTCCACAGCGGGTAGTCGGGCGCGGGGATGAGCACCTCGTCGCCCTCGTCGAGCAGCGCCTGCATCGTCATCGTGATGAGCTCGGAGACCCCGTTGCCGAGGAACACATGGTCTGGGTCGAGGTGCGGGAACCCGGGCTCCTGCTCGTAGCGCGACACGACCGCGCGCCGCGCCGACAGGATGCCGCGGCTGTCGCTGTACCCGTGCGCATTCGGCACGGACGCGATCATGTCGCGCACGATCTGGTGCGGCGCCTCGAAGCCGAAGATCGCGGGGTTGCCGGTGTTGAGCTTGAGGATCGAGTGCCCCTCGGCCTCGAGTCGGTCGGCCTCGACGAGGGCCTCCCCGCGGATCTCGTAGAGGACGTCTTTCAGCTTGGACGACTGGTCGAGAGGGCGAAGCGGGCTCATCGGTTCAGGATATCCCCGGGCCGATCCGGCCAATCGACACCGGGTGGACCGCCCGCGCCCCGCTCTGCGGACAGTTCGCCCCGGAACGGCGGATGCCGTGCCCCGGCGGGGACACGGCATCCGGGCGGTGCGGGGTTACTTCTTCTTCGCGGCGCGGCGGTCGGCGCGGTTGCCGGGTGCGGCGTCCGCGGGAGCGTCGGTGCGCTGGCCGAAGGCGCCGCGTGCGCCGCCCGCCGGGGCGGCCTCGGCTGTGGGCGCCGACGGCTGCGCCTGACGGAGACGGCTGGTCGCCGCCTGCTGCACCTGACCGCGGTCGTTGCGCACCTCGACCTCGCCCGCATCGTTGGCCGCGGAGTACTCGAGGCGCTGCGTCTCGACCGGCGCGGGCGCCAGGCCCTTCGCCTCGACCTGGGCCGCGGGCTCGCCCTCCACGCTGCGCACCTCGACCTCGAGGTTGTAGAGGAAGCCGACCGACTCCTCCTTGATCTGCCCCATCATCGACTGGAACATCTGGTAACCCTCACGCTGGTACTCGATGAGCGGATCGCGCTGAGCCATCGCCCGCAGGCCGATGCCGTCCTTCAGGTAGTCCATCTCGTAGAGGTGCTCGCGCCAGCGGCGGTCGAGGACCTGGAGCACCACGCGGCGCTCGAGCTCACGCAGGGCCTGCTCGCCGAGCGCCTTCTCGCGGTTCTCGTACGCGATGCGCGCGTCGGAGATGATCTCGCGCTTCAGGCCCTCGGGGGTGATGCGGCCCTTGTTGCCACCCGCCTCGGCGACGACCTCGTCGATCGTGACGCTCACGGGGTAAAGCGTCTTGAGCTCGGTCCACAGGGCGTCGAAGTCCCACGACTCGGTGTGACCCGATCCCGTGTGGTCGTCGATGACGGCGGTGATGGCGTCTTCGATGAAGTGCTGCACGCGGTCGGCGATGTCGTCGCCCTGGAGCATGTGACGACGGTCGGCGTAGATGGCCTCGCGCTGGCGGTTGAGCACGTCGTCGTACTTGAGGACGTTCTTGCGCATCTCGGCGTTGCGCGCCTCGACCTGGGACTGGGCGCTCTTGATGGCCCTCGACACCAGGCCCGACTCGATCGCGACGTCGTCGGGGAAGTTGGTGCGGGCGAGGATCGCCTCGGCGGCGCCCGACTGGAACAGGCGCATGAGGTCGTCGGTGAGCGACAGGTAGAAGCGGCTCTCGCCGGGGTCGCCCTGACGGCCGGAGCGACCGCGCAGCTGGTTGTCGATGCGGCGCGACTCGTGCCGCTCGGTGCCGAGCACGTACAGGCCGCCCGCCTCGGTGACCTTCGCTGCCTCTTCGGCGACGGCGTCGCGCATCGCGGTGTACACGCCGTCCCACTCCGCCTCGTAGGCGTCGGGCGTCTCGACCGGGTCGAGGTTCTTCGCCTTCATCTCCTGGACGGCGAGGAACTCGGCGTTGCCGCCGAGCATGATGTCGGTGCCGCGACCGGCCATGTTGGTGGCGACGGTGACGGCGCCGAGGCGACCGGCGCGGGCGACGATCTCGGCCTCGCGCGCGTGGTTCTTGGCGTTGAGCACCTCGTGGCGCACGCCCTTCTTGGCCAGCAGGCGGGAGAGGTACTCGCTCTTCTCGACGCTCGTCGTACCGACGAGGACCGGCTGGCCCTTCTCGTGGCGCTCGACGATGTCTTCGACGACCTGGGCGAACTTGGCCGTCTCGTTCTTGTAGACGAGGTCGGCCTGGTCCTTGCGGATCATGGGCTTGTTCGTCGGGATCGGGACGACGCCGAGCTTGTAGGTCGACATGAACTCGGCGGCCTCGGTCTCGGCCGTACCGGTCATGCCCGAGAGCTTGTCGTACAGGCGGAAGTAGTTCTGCAGCGTGACGGTCGCCAGCGTCTGGTTCTCGGCCTTGACCGGCACGCCCTCCTTGGCCTCGATGGCCTGGTGGATGCCCTCGTTGTAGCGGCGACCGACCAGGATGCGACCGGTGTGCTCGTCGACGATCATCACCTCGTCGTTCATCACGACGTAGTCGGTGTCGCGCTTGAACAGCGCGATCGCCTTGATCGAGTTGTTGAGGAACGAGATGAGCGGGGTGTTCGCCGACTCGTAGAGGTTGTCGATGCCGAGGTAGTCCTCGACCTTCTCGATGCCGGGCTCCAGCACGCCGATGGTGCGCTTCTTCTCATCGACCTCGTAGTCGACGCCGGCCTCGAGGGTGCGGGCGAGCTTGGCGAACTCGGCGAACCAGCGGTTGGCCTCCCCGGATGCCGGACCCGAGATGATCAGCGGCGTGCGCGCCTCGTCGATGAGGATCGAGTCGACCTCGTCGACGATGGCGAAGAAGTGACCACGCTGAACGAGGTCCTCCTTGCGCCAGGCCATGTTGTCGCGCAGGTAGTCGAAGCCGAACTCGTTGTTCGTTCCGTAGCTGATGTCGGCCTCGTACTGCTCGCGACGCACCTCGGGCGTCTGACCCGCGACGACCGTGCCGGTGGTCATGCCGAGCGCGCGGTAGACGCGACCCATGAGCTCCGACTGGTAGCTCGCGAGGAAGTCGTTCACCGTGATGACGTGAACGCCCTTGCCCGCGATCGCGTTGAGGTAGGCCGGGAGGGCCGCGGTCAGGGTCTTGCCCTCACCGGTCTTCATCTCGGCGATGTTGCCGAGGTGCAGGGCGGCGCCGCCCATGATCTGCACGTCGTACGGACGCTGGCCGAGGGTGCGCTTGGCCGCCTCGCGGACAGCGGCGAACGCCTCGGGCATGAGCTGGTCGAGCGTCTCGCCGGCGTCGTAGCGGGCACGCAACTCGATGGTCTCGTTGCGCAGTTCGTCGTCGGTGAGCTGCTCGTAGTCTTCTTCGAGGGCGCCGGTCGCCTTCACGACGCCCTGCAGGCGGCGCAGGATGCGGCCTTCGCCGGCGCGCAGCAGTTTCTCGAGCGGATTTGCCACGAAGAATCTCCATCTGTCGGGTGCGGCGCCCGCGCGGACGCCGGCCTGCGAACAGGCATACGTTCCTCATGCTATCCGTGTTACCCGTTCGTGACCTGCGAGCATGCCGCAATCCGAAAGTCTCTGTGCGCGCCCGTAGCGAACACACGGCGACGCCCGGGAAACCGCCGCCTAGGATCGAGCCATGGCCGGTTTCTGGGGCAAGAGGAAGCGCGAAGAGCAGGACGCGGCGGACGCCGATCTGGCACGTCGAGCGGAGCTCGCGATCGTCGCCGCCGACGAGCGGGTGCGACTCACCTCCGACGAGCTCGACTTCGCCCGCGCCGAGCTCGGCGACAAAGCGACCGAGGATCTCGCGGCCGCCCTCGACTCCGTCCGCACGCATCTCGCCGAGGCCTTCCGGCTGCACCAGCTGAACCACGACGAGATCCCCGACACCAAGGAGGAGCTGCGTACGCGCAACGCGCGCATCATCCAGCTCTCGGAGTGGGCGGAAGACCTCCTCGAAGAGCGCACGCAGGTGCTGCAGCCGAAGATCGACGCGGTGCGTCGCGCGCCGGAGACCCTCGCGCGCGTGCGCGCCGACCGCGAGCGCCTCGCCGCTCGCATCCCCGGCGCCCGAGAGGTCGTCGATCGCCTCTCCCGTCGGTACAGCGACTCCGCCCTGGCCCAGATCGGCGGCAACCCCGACGAGATCGAGCAGCTCCTCGACTTCGCGGTGCACACCGCGGGCGTCTCGGAGCGTCGCCGTGAAGCCGGTCAGCGAGAGCAGGCCTCCGTCGCCCTCGAGGCGGCGACCGAGGCGGTCCGTCGGGCCGAGTCGCTGCTGGACGCCGTCGACACGTTCGAGATCGAGGCGCTGCGCGCCGAATCCACCCTCGCCGCCGTCGTCGACGACTCGCGCAACGACCTCGTCGAGGCGCGACGGGGGGCGCAGACCCCCGCCGTCACGGCCGCCATGGCGACTCTCCAGCAGGCGCTGTCCGCCTTGCCCGCGTCGGGAACGCGCAGCGATCCCTTCGCCGCCCTGTCGTCGCTGCGTCAGGCCAACGCCGATCTCGACCTCGCCCGCGAGCGCGCCGCCCGCCCGGTGCCGTCGCAGCTGCAGGTCGAGCACGCGATCGACGACGCCGACCGGCAGCTGGCCGTCGCGCGCGGCCTGATCACCGGTCACCGCGGCTGGATCGGGGCCGACGCCCGAACCCGCTTCGTCGAGGCCGAGCGCCTGCGCGCCGGTCTCCCCCTCGGCCCCGTCGCCGAGGACCAGCGCGAGACGGTGCTCGCCACCGCGCGTCGCGCCGGGTCGCTGGCATCCGAGGCCCTGCAGATCGCCCAGCGCGACATCGAGCAGTCCCGCCCGAACGACTGGGGCGGCAACGGGTACGGTCAGGGCGGTGGATACGGCCGGGGCGGCGGCATGGGCGGTGGAAACATGGTCGGCGGCATGCTCGGCGGTCTGGTCATCGGCTCGCTGCTCGGCGACATCTTCGACGGCTGAGCCGTCTCCTGTCACGACGACGCCCCCGGCCTTCCGGCCGGGGGCGTCGTTCCTGTGTGCGTCAGGATGCCGCTGAGACCATCGGCGACGCCTGCGTCGTCAGCTCGATCACGCCGTAGTCCCAGCCCTTGCGGCGGTAGACGACGCTCGGGTGGTCGGTGCGGGCGTCGATGAAGAGGAAGAAGTCATGACCGACCAGTTCCATGCGGTCGACCGCGTCTTCGACCGTCATCCACTCGGCCTCGAATTCCTTCTGCCGGATGACGACGGGGCAGTAGTCCTCCTCCTCGGCGGCGTCCGCCTGCACGGGGACCGATCCGGTGGCGACGGCGCGGAGCACGTCGACGGAGGCGGGTTCGACGTCGATCCCCGCGAGCTCCCCGGTGCCCTTCTCGAACTTCGCGCCGCGCGGGTGGTTGCGGGCGTCGACGCGCTTGTCCTTCGCGCGACGCACCTGCTCCGAGATCTTGTCGACCGCGAGGTCGAGAGCGGCGAACTTGTCGGCATCCGTGGCCTCGGCCCGCACGACAGGGCCCTTGCCGTCGAGCGTGAGCTCGACCGTATCGTCTTCCATCCGGCCGTTGCGATAGGAGCGATGCGTGACCTTGACCTCGAGCATGTTCGCGCGGGGCGCCAAGTGCTCGATTCGGCTGACCTTCTCTTCGACCACCGAGCGGAAACGATCGGTGATTCCGACTCCCACGCCGACGATGTTGGTGTCCATCCGTGACCTCCTTGTTCCGGGTTCCGCCCGGTCTAAGGGCGGAACGTCCGTCGCCTTCAGTCATCCCCACGCTAGTGCCGCAGCACCGCCCTGTCACGTGTCAATCACCTTCGGTTCACCTCCGAGATCGCCGCAACGCGGCGTGTGCGCCAGCGTGACGGCGGAAACCCCGGTCGCGCCCGCCGCGCGCAGCGCCCGGGCCGCCTCGAGCAGGGTGGCTCCCGTCGTCACCACGTCGTCCACCAGGACGACGGGAACCCCCGCGACAGGGCGAGCAGCGAACGCTCCCCCGACGTTCTGACGGCGCGCGTCGCGATCGAGACCGCGCTGATCCCGCGTGGCACGGCGCAGTCCCACGAGCCGCCGGTCGCGGTGGCCCGCGCGGCGAAGAACCAGTTCGACCGGTCGATACCCGCGTCGCCGCAGGGCCGCGCGGGTCGACGGCACCGCGGTGATGAGGGCGTCCGGCGGCACCTCGTGCAGGACCGCTCGGAGGGCGGGAGCGAGAGCGCCGGCGAGCGGGGTGCGCCCCTCCTCCTTCAGTGCCCGGATCACCCGGGCCACCGGCCCGGCGAAGGCGAGGGCGCTCGTCACGGTCAGATCCGGCGCGAGGACGCGGCTCACCGGCCGCGGGACGAGGGCGGCGCGGCATCCGTCGCACACGTCGATGTCGAGGGCCCCGCATCCCGCGCAGGAGACGGGAAGCCAGAAGGTCAGGGCATCACGGACGGAGGACGCGAGCAGGGATGCGAGTTCCATGCCACGATGCTGACCTACGCCGCCACCCCGCGGAGCCCGCAGCGCCTTTTCGTGCAGAGATCGCCGCCTGGGGAGGAGCCGCTGCTCTCAGGACGTGGTGCCCTGCTGCGCCGCCAGGACGCGGATGCCGGAAGCCACGAGCGTCCACGAGCTGCCGCGACGGCTGTAGAGGCGACCCTGATCGTCGAGGACGCGCACGCTGGTGCTGCCAGCCGCGAGGGTTCGGGCACCGTCGGGGGCGGTCGCCTCGGTGCCGCGACCGCCGACGTTCAGTTCGCGCAGCTTGCTCACCCCGTCGACCGTGGCCAGCACGCCCACTGTGGTGTCGTCGAGCCACGCGAGGTCGAAAGCGCCCTGCTGGCTGAAGGACAGCACGTGGGGCGGGCCGAGGTCGACCTCGGTGCCCTCGCGTTCGATGCCGGCCACCCACACCTCGCGCACCCCCGACACGGTGACGATCGCCGCGACCCGCGTGCCGTCGCGGGACACCTGCATCGACACGATCTCCGCGGCATCCGGCCAGGCGTTGCCGACCTCGCGGGGAACCCCCTCGGGGGTGATCGCGCGGACCTGCGTCGGAGCGGCGGCCGGAACGCTCCAGATCTCGCCCTCGCCGTCGATCGAGGGAGCGATGAGACCGGCGCGGTCGTCGAGCAGGAAGGTGCGACCGTCGCTCAGGGCGCTCGCGACGGTGCCCTGCTGCGTGCGAACGGCGGCCAGGCTGCGGTCGGCTTCGAGCTCGACGGCCGTCGGGCTCAGCGACTCCACCGCGTCGGAGAGGCGGTCGATCGGTTCCACCGCGTCTCCGGCGAGCGCTCCGAACACCCCGACCGCAGTGAGCACGGCCGGCGACGGGTCGACGCGGGTGACGCGGACCGGGACCTCGGAGGCGGCGATCGGGGTGCCCTCCACCGTCATCTGCACCTCGTTGATGCCGGCGGTGGTGAGGCTGCGCACCAGTTGGGTCTGCATGCGATCGAGCGTCGTGCGGTCGAGGCTGAGGGCGGCGCGCGGCAGCTGCACCTGCGCGATGCCGTCGGACGACAGCGTCACCGAGCGTCCCACCAGCGACAGCTCGTCGGGGAAGGCGCTGCGGACCGCTCCGGCCAGCCACGCGCTGGGCTGCCCGTCGACGAGCGCGGTCGCGACGCGACTGGCGACCAGGGGGCGCGGGAACCAGCGAACGTCGGGGACGATGAAGCTGTACGAGGGGTCGAAGTACGCCACGGATGCCGACTGGTACACCGTCGGGAAGACCTCTTCGTACAGCACGACCCCGTCGGGCGCGGAGGAGATCCGCCATTGGTCGTCGACGCGCGTCAGCGTGTAGCTCAGGGTCTCGGCCGCACCCGCCGCCGTCGGGGCGTACGCGCCGTCGGCATCCACCGCGGCGATCGCGGTGAGGGCGACCGCGACCGACGTGCCGTCGGCGTTCGGGGTCGCCCGCCGGTCGGCGAGACGGTCGATCGTCACGCGCGAGCGGGGGTCCCACTGCGTGCCGGGAGCGAGGAAGAGCTTCGCGGTGGCCCAGTCGTCGGCGGGGCCGGAACCCGCGCGCAGGAAGCCCTCGACGATCTCGGCGGGGGTCGCGTCGTCCTGCGGACCGTCGGGCACGAAGGCGAACGCCTGAGTGTCGTCGACCTGCGGACCGCGACCGGGGTTGACGTAGCCGGAGGTCGGCAGGCCGGTGCACGCGGTCAGGGCGAGCACGAGCATCAGGCTCAGCAGCGACAGAGCGCGTCTCATGTCGTCCTCCGGATGCTGGGGCGGGTGGAGATCGGCTGCGTGAGGCCGAGCGCTTCGAGCGCCCCGCCCTGCTCGTCGTCCGGCACGAGAGGGAGCGGCGAGCCGGTGACCGGCCTGTCGTCGCGCGGGAGCGTGAGCACGAAGTTCGATCCGCGCCCTGGCTCCGACCAGACCGCGAGGGTCCCGCCATGCAGGCGGGCATCGCCGAGGGCGATCGACAGGCCGAGGCCCGTCCCGCCGATCGTGCGCACGCGCGAGGGGTCCGCGCGCCAGAACCGGTCGAACACGCGCTCGACGTCCTCGTGCTTCATGCCCAGGCCGAAATCGCGCACGCCGAGGGCGACGGCATCCCGGTCGCTGTCGACGGAGACGACGATCGGACGCCCCTCGCCGTGCTCGATGGCGTTGCCGAGGAGGTTCCGCACGATGCGTCGCACGCGGCGCGCGTCCATGTCGACGGGCGTGTAGCCGCCGGGGGCCACCAGCCGCACGTCGGATCCGTGTCCCTCCGCCAACTGCTCCATCGACTCGATCACGTCTTCGGCCAGGTGGGCGAGGCTCGTCGGCTCGCGTTCGAGCTGAACCGAACCGGCGTCGTACCGGCTGATCTCGAGCAGGTCGGTGAGCAGCACCTCGAAGCGCTGCACCTGCGCGTGCAGCAGTTCGGCAGCGCGGGCGGTCACGGGGTCGAACTCCTCGCGCTGGTCGTTGATCATGTCGGCCGCGAGCCTGATGGTCGTCAGCGGCGTGCGCAGTTCGTGCGACACATCCGAGACGAAACGCTGCTGCACGAGCGAGAGGTCGGCGAGCTCCTTGATCTGCGACTCGATGCTGTCGGCCATGGCGTTGAACGAGCGGTTCAGCGTCGCGAGTTCGTCCTCACCGCGGACGGGAAGACGCACGCCCAGGTCACCCGCGGCGAGCTTGGCACTGGTCTCCGCCGCATCCGCGATCGGCGTGGTCACCGACCGCAGCACGAACCAGGCGATCGCGCCGATGAGCACCACCAGCACCAGGCCCACCACCCACAGCAGCACCTGCACGAACGCGAGCGTCTGCGAGGCGCTCGAGAGGTCGTATCCCATGTAGAGCTCGTAGGAATCGACCCCGTCCTCGGCGGGGAAGCGCAGCTGATGGCCGACCAGGATGCCGGGCACGTCACGCCCGTTGTCGGAGGGCAGGGCCACCGACTGCCACCATTGCAGGTCGGGACTCGACTGCACCTGCGTGCGCAACGCGTCGGTGACCAGGCCCGATTCGAACGCGGGGGAGATGAAGGGCTGGGGAGCCAGCGGTGACGGCGGTCCGATGCGGTAGAGGGCGATCAGGTCGCTCGAGGACTGCTGCGAGAGGCGGGTGGCGATGCCGTTCATCAGCGTCTGAGCGGCCGCGGGGTCGGTCGAGTCGACCGCGGCGTCGAGGGTCGCCTGGGCCGCCGCGGTCGCACGCTGCGCTTCGAGGAGCACCTGGTCCTTGCGCGCGGTGAACAGCTCGTTCTGGATGACGAGGGCCATCGCGACGCAGGTGACGAGGATGGTCGCCGCGGTGAGGGTCACCGTGATGACGATCGTGCGGAAGCGCAGCGATCGCCGCCAGAGCGTGGCGAGGCGGTCGCGCGTGCGGCGCCAGTCGCGCCAGTCGCCCAGCCGCGACGGCGAGACGGTGCGCACCGCGCCCGTCATGCGGGCCTCAGGCCACCGCGCCGGCGCGGTAGCCCACGCCGCGCACGGTGGTCACGATCCGCGGGTTGTCGGGGTCGGCCTCGATCTTGGCGCGCAGGCGCTGCACGTGCACGTTCACCAGTCGTGTGTCGGCCTTGTAGTGGTAGCCCCACACCTGCTCGAGCAGCATCTCGCGCGAGAACACCTGCTGCGGCTTCTCCGCGAGCGCCACGAGCAGCTCGAACTCGAGGGGGGTCAGGGCGATCGGCGCGTCGCCGCGGCGCACCTCGTGCGCGGCGACGTCGACGGTGAGGTCGCCGATGCGCAGGGTCTCGTCGGCCGGGGCCTGGGTGGGGCGCAGGCGCGTGCGGATGCGCGCGACGAGCTCCTTCGGGTTGAACGGTTTGACGATGTAGTCGTCGGCCCCCGACTCGAGGCCCTTGACCACGTCGGCCGTGTCGGTGCGGGCGGTGAGCATGATGATCGGGATGCCGGATTCCGCGCGCACGCGCGTGCAGATCTCGATGCCGTCGACCCCGGGCAGCATGAGATCGAGGAGGATGAGGTCGGGCCGCTCCGTGCGCCACGCGTCGACGGCCTGGGCTCCGTCGGCGCAGAACACGGTGTCGAATCCCTCGGTGCGCAGCACGATGCCGATCATCTCGGCCAGCGCGGTGTCGTCGTCGACAACCAGGATCCGTGAAGTCATTCGGGTGTACGTCTTCCGTCTCGAACCCGCTCGGGGACGGGTATGACGCCCCGGATCGGGGCACGTCGTATCGAGAGTAGTCGACCTGCCTGCACGCCAGGCGTGCGTGTCGGAGGTCTGTGACACGATGAGGGCACCGCCATGTGACGAGGAGGGGCCCCACATGACCGCGTACCCGGCTTGGACTCCGGCATCACGCCCGGGGATCGTTCCGTTGCACCCCTACGGGTTCGGCACCATCCTGGGCCGCTCGTTCGTGGCGCTCCGTCACAACCCCAAGGTGCTGCTGGGCTTCGCTCTCATCGTGCAGGCCGTCGCCTACGTCGTGCTCACCGCCGCGGTCGGCGGGGTCGCGATCGCGAGCTTCTCGCGCCTCGACACCGTGCCGGTCGGCGGCGACGACTACGACGCGATCCTCGCCGGCTCCGCCGTGATCACGGCGGCGACGGCCTTCGTCCTCGGCATCGCGACCGGGGCGCTGAGCATCATCGTCCAAGGCGTCGTGGTGGCGGAGGTGGCCCACGCCGTCGTCGCCGAGAAGCCGACCCTCGGGGCCGTGTGGGCGCGCGTGAAACCGGTCGTGTGGCGTCTCATCGGCTACAGCGCGCTGTACCTGTTGGCGACGGTGGTCGTCATCGGCGTGCTCGCCGGAATCGTCGCGCTCCTGGTGATCAACGTGCTGTGGGTGGGCGTCGCGGTGGGCGTCCTGTCCCTGCTGGGGCTCATCGTCCTCTACCTCTGGCTCACACCGAAGCTCTTCCTCGTGCCGTCGGTCATCATCCTCGAGCGCGCGCGCATCTTCCCCGCGATCGCCCGGTCGTGGCGGCTCACGCGGGGCCGTTTCTGGTCGACGCTCGGCGTCGTCGTCATCATCTCGGTGGCCTTCAGCATCGTCGCCCAGATCATCTCGGTGCCCTTCAGCCTGGTCGCGGGCATCGTCCCCGGCATCCTCGCCCCCACCGGCGAAGACCCGACGGGGGCCCTCGTAGGCGTCATCGCCGTCCAGGTCGTCGGGCAGTTCGGCATCCTCCTCGTCCAATGCATCGCGCTGGTGGTGCAGTCCACCTCGGCGGTGCTCGTCTACGTCGACGCCCGCATGCGGGTGGAGGCCCTCGACCACGACCTCGCCACCTACGTCGAACAGCGCGACGCCGGTGCCGCCGACCTCGCCGACCCCTACTTGGTCGGCGTGGGGCGCATCGTGGAGCGTCCGGCTCCGACGCCCGTGGGTGCTCCCCCGGCCTACGCCGGTTACGCCGCTCCGCCGGGTGCGGCGCCGTATCCCCCCGCTCACGGGGTTCCGCAGCCGTACGGTGCTCCCGCCGCGACGCCGGCGCCGCAGCCATACGGTGCTCCCGCCGCACCTCAGGCCCCGCAGCCGTACGGTGCTCCCGCCGCCGCACCGGCCCCGCCGGCATCCCCGGCGCCGTCCGCGACGCCCGGCGTGGACTCGGGGGCACCGAATTCGCCGTCGACCGACGTCCCGCCGCCGACCTCGAATCCGGATGCCGCTTCGAAAGATGCGCCGACCACGTGGGCGGCGCCGGGCTCGAGCGGCGACGCGTGAGCCTCGCCGCGCTCGCCGCCGCCTTCTCGCCCCTGCTGCCCGATCCGGACCAGGCGCGGGAGTGGGCGGAGCGCGAGCTCGCCGACCCCTCGTACCAGGCGGCCGAGCCGAGCATCATCGACCGGGCGGCTCAGGCCGTCGTCCGCTTCCTCGACGACCTGCTGCGCATTCCGAGCACCGACGGGTGGGGTCCGGCCGCGCTCGTCGTGCTGGCGGTGCTCGTCGTGGCGGCGATCGTGGTCGGCATCCTGATCTGGGGTCGACCCCGTCGGAGCGTGCGCGCGGCTCCGGCTGCTCGGGCCCTGTTCGACGACGACGACACCCGGTCGGCCGAACAGCTGCGGGCCGAGGCCGAGGCGGCCGCCCGACGCGGAGCATGGGACGACGCCGTCGTGCTGCGCTTCCGCGCCGTCGCGCGAGGTCTGTCGGAACGGGGTCTGGTCGACCCGCCGCCCGGGGCGACGGTGCGCGCGTTCGCCCGTGAGGCCGGCACGGCCCTGCCCGCCCTCGCGGCCGGGCTCGAGACGGCCGCGACGACCTTCGACGACGTGCGCTACCTGCGCCGTCCGGGAACGGCGGAACGCTACCGCCTCATCGTCGACCTCGACGACGCCGCCGTGCGCACCCGCCCGTCACCGGTGGGCACCACGTGAGCGCCCTGATCGCCGCCCGACCGCGGTCCCGTCGACGCGCCGCGCTCGGGTGGGTCGCCCTCGTCGTCGGTCTGCTGCTCGTGTCGCTCGTCGGCGGGCTCTTCGTCTACGGCGGTTACACCCAGCGGGCGATCCTCGACCCCGAGTCCGCCGGCCCCGACGGCACACGGGCCGTCGTGCGCGTGCTCGAGCAGCAGGGCGTGCGGGTGGTCGTCGCGCGCGACCGAGCCGCCGCGGAACGCGCGCTGGCCGACGGCGAGGCGACGCTCGTGATGCGGGACGCGCCGATGCTCTCCGACGACACCCTGCGCGAGATCGCCTCCCGTGCCCGACACGTGGTGCTGATCGAGCCGCGTTCACGTGCGCTCGACGTCCTGATGAACGGTTCATCGCTCGGCGGGTTCGCCGACGACACGGCCGTCGCCGCCGACTGCGTGACGCCCGCCGCCGCCAACGCCCGGAGCGCGCGGGTCGGCGAGCTCCTGATCGCCGGCGACGACGTCACCGGCTGCTTCCCCGTCGGCGACGAGTTCGGTCTGCTGACCCTCGACACCGGGGGCCGCTCGGTGACCGCCCTCGACGGCCTGTCGACGGTGACCAACGCGGCCCTGCCGCGCGACGGCGACGCCGCCCTCGCGCTCAGCGTGCTGGGCGGGAGCGCCACCCTCGTCTGGTACGTCCCCGCCCCCGGCGACGCCGACCCCGGCACGGCTCCCCCCACGCTCGGCGAACTGACGTCGGACTGGGTGACCCCCGCCATCGTGCTGCTGCTCCTGGCCGCACTCACGGCCGCCGTCTGGCGTGGTCGACGCTTCGGTCCGCTCGTGACCGAGCGCTTGCCCGTGACGGTCCGCGCCAACGAGACCACCGAGGGGCGCGCCCGCCTCTACGCCGGAGCGCGCGACGCCCCGCACGCCCTCGACGAACTCCGCCGCGCCAGCCGCGCGCGCCTCGTGCGATTGCTGGCACTGGCGCCGCGCACCTCGCCCTCCGACGTCGCCGATGCGGTCGCCGAGCGCCTGGGAACGGACCGCTCCCGAGTGCGCGGCATCCTCGTCGACGACATCCCCCGCACCGACCGCGACCTCGTCGCCGCCGCCGATCGACTGCGCGACCTCGAGGAGAGCGTCCGCGTCGCCGTCCGAACCGAAGGGACACCCCGATGACCGAGAGCCCCGAGAGCCCCGAGAACCCCGGCAGCGAGCCGGCGCCCGGCACGACCGCGGCCCCCTCGTCGACCGCGACCCCTCCGGTCGCCGATGACCGCTCGTCCGGAAGCGCCCGCATCGCCTCGACCGACGACCACACGGCCCTCCGCGAGGCCATGCACCGCGTGCGCCTCGAGGTGGGCAAGGCGGTCGTCGGACAGGACGGCACGGTGACCGGACTGCTCATCGCCCTGCTCTCTCGCGGACACGTGCTGCTGGAGGGCGTGCCCGGCGTCGCCAAGACGCTCCTCGTGCGCTCCTTCAGCCGCGCGCTCGGTCTCGACACGCATCGCGTGCAGTTCACGCCCGACCTCATGCCGGGCGATGTGACCGGGTCGCTGGTCTACGACGCCCGCGCGGGCGGATTCGAGTTCCGCCCGGGACCGGTGTTCACCCACGTGCTGCTGGCCGACGAGATCAACCGCACTCCCCCGAAGACCCAGGCGGCCCTGCTCGAGGCGATGGAGGAGCGACAGGTGTCGTCCGACGGCGTGAGCCGTGCCCTGCCCGATCCGTTCCTCGTCGCCGCGACGCAGAACCCCATCGAGCACGAGGGCACCTACACCCTGCCCGAAGCGCAGCTCGACCGCTTCCTGCTCAAGCTCGTGGTCGACCTGCCCGGCCGCGACGCCGAGGTCGCCGTGCTGCGCCGCCACGCGCAGGGCTTCGATCCGCGACGCCTCGACGAAGCGGGGGTCGCGCCGGCCGTCTCGGCGGGCGACATCCTCGCCGCGCAGCGGGCCGCGGCATCCGTCGCCGTCGCCGACGACGTGCTCGGGTACGTCGTCGACCTCGCCCGGGCCACGCGGCAGAGCCCGTCGGTGCAGCTGGGCGTGAGCCCGCGCGCGACGACGGGTCTGCTCGCCGCCGCGAAGGCGTGGGCCTGGCTGGGCGGGTACCCCGCGATCACCCCCGACCACGTGCAGACCATGCTCGTACCCGTGTGGCGCCACCGCATCCGGCTCCGCCCCGAAGCCGAGATCGAGGGTGTCTCGGTGGATGCCATCCTCACCTCCGTTCTGCAGCAGACCCGCGTCCCGATCTGATGTTCGTCACCGGCCGCCTCGCCCTCCTCGTCGCCCTCGGCGTCGTCCCCCTCGTGCTGCTCAGCACCGCGGGGGTGCCGGCGTGGATCGCCGCGGGCGGCTGGGTGCTGCTGTGCGCGCTCGCGATGGTCGTCGACGTGGCGACGGCGGCCGACCCGCGCCGGGTCGAGGTCACGCGCACCCTCCCCGAACGCGCCCTGCGCGACGAACCGGTCGCGGGCGAGCTGCGCGTGCGCAACCTCGGGAGCCGGATGCTGCGGGCCCGCGTGCGCGACGCGTGGCAGCCGACGGCGGGCGCGCCCGAGCAGCGGCTGCGCCTCACCGTGCCGCCGGGCGAGAGACGCGGCGCCCCGCTGCCGCTCCTTCCCCGCCGGCGTGGAGAACTGCGCAGCGCGTTCGTCGTGGTCCGCGCGACCGGGCTGCTGGGCCTGGCGGGTCGACAGGCGAGGATCGACGCCCCCGGACGCATCCGCGTGTTGCCGCCCTTCACCTCGCGGCGGCACCTGCCCTCGCGCCTGGCCCGTCTGCGCGAGCTCGACGGCAACACCACGCTGCAGGTCCGCGGGCAGGGCACCGAGTTCGACAGTCTGCGCGAGTACGTGCGCGGCGACGACGTGCGCTCGATCGATTGGCGTGCGACCGCCCGCGCCGGAACGACCATGCTGCGCACCTGGCGTCCCGAACGCGACCGGCACGTGGTCATCGTGATCGACACCGGCCGTACCGCCGCCGCGCGCGTCGGCGACGGCGTGCGACTGGACGCCGCGATGGAGGCCGCCCTGCTGCTCTCCGTGCTCGCGACGCGCGCGGGCGACCACGTGCACCTCGTGATGTTCGACCGCGTGGCCCGCGCCCGTGTCACCCGCGTCGACGGCGCGCAGCTGCTTCCCGCTCTGGTGGATGCCATGACCCCGGTCGACCCGCAGCTGATCGACACCGACTGGGACGCCGCCTTCGCCCAGGTGCGCAGCCTGTCGGTGCGCCCGGCGCTCGTGGTGCTGCTGACCGCGGCCGACGACCCGGAGGCGGCCCGCGCGTTCCTCGCGTCGTTGCCCGCTGTCGCCGCGCGCTCGCGCCTGCTGGTGGCCACCGCGACCGACGGCCCGGGCGTCGTGCCCTCGCACCGCGACGCCGCCGACGTCTACGCCGCCGCGGCGATCGAACGCGCGCGCCACGACGCCGACCGTGTGCGCGAGGCCGTCATCCGGGCCGGTGGCGACGCGGTCGCGGCATCCGCCGACGACCTCCCTCCCCTCGTCGCGGACCGGTATCTCGCCCTCAAGGCAGCGGGACGGCTTTAGCACACCCAGCCCTCATGCAGCCCGCGACATACGACGCGGCTTATTCTGGGGGGTACCCTTCCGGTCGTCAGCGTGTCCCCTCCGCGCGCGGCCTCGCCGTCTATGCACAGGATGCGGGAGCTCTCTTGCCAGGTAACGCCACCACGCACTTCGACGATGTGGCCCTCGTGTCGGTGGCGAGCGTCTTGCCCAGCCGCGTCACGACGTCGGATGACATCGAGGAGCGTCTGGCCCCGGCGCTGAAGCGTCTCAAGCTCAAGCCGGGACTACTGCGCCGCGTCGCGGGCGTGAACGAACGCCGTAACTGGGCCGAGGGCGAGTCGTCGGACGAGGCGACGATCGCCGCCGGCAAGCAGGCCCTCGCCGAAGCCGGGGTCGATGCCGGTGAGATCGGCCTCATCATCAACACCTCGGTCACGCGCAAGCACCTCGAGCCGTCGGTCGCCGTGCGGCTGCACCACGGCCTGGGTCTGCCGAGCTCGGCCATCAATTTCGACGTCGCCAACGCCTGCCTCGGCTTCATCAACGGCATGAGCCTGGCCGCCGGGATGATCCAGTCCGGTCAGGTGAAGTACGCCCTGATCGTCAACGGCGAGGATGCCGACGAGATCCAGGTGAACACCATCAACCGCCTCGTGCGCGAAGACCTCGACCGCGACGCCTTCATGCAGGAGTTCGCCTCGCTGACCCTGGGGTCGGGCGCGGCCGCGGCCGTCCTCGGTCGCGCGAGCGACCACCCCGAGGGCCACCGCATCGTGGGCGGCGTGACGCGGGCCGCGACGCAGTTCTACGACCTGTGCGTGGGAAGCGTCGACGGCATGTTCACCGACGCCAAGGCCCTGCTCAAAGGCGGACTCGACCTCGTCGTCTCGGCCTGGAAAGAGGCCAAGGGAGAGTTCGACTGGACGGGTATGGACCGCTACGTGACGCATCAGGTCTCGTCGGTGCACACCAGCGCGATCGTGCGTGCCGCGAAGCTCGACCGCGACCGGGTCCCCGTCACCTACCCCGAGCTCGGCAACGTCGGTCCGGCATCCATTCCGATCACCCTGGCCGCCGAGCAGAAGACGCTGCGCCGCGGGGACCGCGTGCTGCTGATGGGAGTGGGCTCCGGCTTGAACACCGGCATGCTGGAGCTGGCCTGGTGAGGTCGGCCCGCGTGACCGGACCCCAGGCCACCCTCCCCCCGGCGGGCCTCCCCGGCCTCGACCCGGCCCTGTCACGCCTCGTGAGCGTGGACGGCGTCCTCGCCGACCGCGGCGCCTCGCGCCTCTGGCACGTGCTCGACACCGGAGACGCCCTGGCCGAGCACGGCGTCGAGCCCCTCGGCACGATCATCGCCGTGCACGGCAATCCGACCTGGTCGTACCTGTGGCGCGCGCTCGTCACCGCCTCGCTCGACCGCGCGCTGGACGGCCGCTCCGCGTGGCGCGTCGTCGCCGTCGACCAGCTCGAGATGGGCTTCTCGGAGCGGTCGTCGCTGCGGCGCACGCTCGCGCAGCGCATCGCCGACCTGGACGCGCTCGTCGAGGCGCTCGGCATCCGGGGGCCCGTGGTCACCATCGGTCACGACTGGGGCGGACCCGTGTCGCTCGGGTGGGCGGTCGAGAACCGCGAGCGCCTCGCGGCCGTGATCGCGCTGAACACCGCCGTGCACCACCCCGAGGGCGCGGACCTGCCGTTCGCGCTGCGCGTCGCGACCGCCCGCGGCATGCTCGCGGCGGGGACGACCGGCACGACCGCGTTCCTCGACGTCACCCTCGCCCTCGCCGACCTCGACCCCGCCGTGCGCTCCGCGTTCCGCGCCCCGTACGCGACCGTGGCCCGCCGCCGGGGCATCGGCGGGTTCGTCGCCGACATCCCGGCGACACCGGATCACGTCAGCACCCCCGCCCTGCACCGCATGTCGGCGGGGCTGCGCGACCTCGAGGTGCCGGCGCTCTTGCTGCGCGGTCCCAAGGACCCCGTCTTCGGCGAGGACCACCTGGACGACCTCACGGAGCGCCTCCCCCACGCCGACGTGCACCGCTTCGAGGGCGCCGGCCACCTGATCGCCGAGGAGCGCCCCTACGCCGACGTGGTGCTCGACTGGCTCGACGAGAAGGTCGTGGATGCCGGTACCCCGGCGCCCGGCGCGAGCCCGGCGGTGACGCGGGGATCTGCAGCGACGCGAGGCGGCGCCCCCGCGCCGCGCGACGCTCCTGCCCCGGCGTCCGACGCCGCCCCCACGCCCACCGGCCGCCTCTGGGACGCCCTCGATGCCCGCCGCGACGACGACGACACCGCGGTGATCGACATGACCACGGCCTCGAGCGACGGGGAGCCGCTGCGCGTGAGCTGGCGACAGCTCTCCGCCCGGGTCGACGAGATCGCGGCGGGACTCGACGCGTTCGGCGTCCGCGCCGGCGACCGCGTCTCGCTGCTCGTGCAGCCCGGCCCGACCCTCACCGCCGCGCTGTACGCGTGCCTGCGCATCGGCGCCGTGGTCGTCGTGGCCGACCGGGGCCTCGGCATCCGGGGTCTGTCTCGCGCCGTCCGCGGTGCCGTGCCCGACGTCGTGATCGGCGAGGTCGCCGGTCTCGCCGCGGCGCGCGCCCTGGGATGGCCGGGGCGCCGCATCTCGTCGGCGTCCCTGCCCGCCGCGACCTCGCGCGCCCTGGGGGTCGAAGCGAGCCTGTCCGATCTCGCCCGCGCCGGTCGCGGACGCACGCTCCCCGCGCCGCCCGCCGCCGAGGCCGAGGCCGCCGTCCTGTTCACCTCGGGTTCGACGGGCCCCGCCAAGGGGGTCGTCTACACGCACGCGCAGTTGACGGCGCTGCGCGACACCCTCGCCGCGCACTTCGCGGTCTCCGCCGACACGGGGCTCGTCACCGGCTTCGCCCCCTTCGCCCTGCTCGGGCCCGCCCTCGGCACCCGCTCGGCGACGCCCGACATGGACGTCTCGGCCCCGCGCACCCTCACCGCCGCCGCGGTGGCGGCCGCCGTGCGCGCCTCCGACGCGAAGATCGTCTTCCTCTCCCCCGCGGCCGTCGCCAACGTCGTCGCCACCGCCGACCGGCTGACGGATGCCGATCACGCGGCGCTCGCGCGCGTGCACACGTTCCTGTCGACCGGGGCGCCCGTGCGCGTCGAGCTCCTACGGGCCGCCCAGGCGCTCATGCCGAACGCCGTCGCGCACACGCCCTACGGCATGACCGAGTGCCTGCTCGTGGCCGACGTCACGCTGCCCGAGATCGAGGCCGCCACGGGCGACCGCGGCGTCTGCGTGGGGCGACCCCTCGGAACGGGCGAGGTGCGCATCTCGCCCCTCGACGCCCGGGGCCGCGCCGCGGACGAGACGACGACGGATGCCGGGGTCACCGGCGAGATCGTCATCTCGGCGCCGCACCTGAAGCGAGGGTACTTCCGCCTCCACCTCACCGACCGCGACGCCCGCCGCGGCCTTCCCGACCGCTGGCACCGCACGGGCGACGTCGGTCATCTCGACGCCGAGGGCCGCCTCTGGGTCGAGGGGCGTCTCCCCCATGTCATCACCACCGCCGACGGGCCGGTCACCCCGGTCGGTGTCGAGCAGGACGTCGAGACCGTCCCCGCGGTCACCCGCGCCGCCGCCGTGGGCGTGGGCCCGATCGGACGACATGTCGTCGTCGCGGTCGTCGAAACAGACGTGCGTCGCCCCGCGCTGGCGTCCCCCGATCTCACCGACGCCGTCCGCGCCGCCACCGCGCAGCCGATCGCGGCCGTGCTCGCCGTCCCGGCGCTGCCGACCGACATCCGCCACAACTCCAAGATCGACCGCTCCCGCGTGGCGGCCTGGGCCGAGCGGGTGCTCGCAGGCGAGAAGACGTCGGCGCTGTGAAGGTCCTCGCCACCGGCGCGTCCGGGTTCCTCGGCCGTGCGGTCGTGCGGGCCCTGCAGCAGGGCGGACACGACGTCCGCACTCTGCAGCGCCGCCCCTCGGGCGTCGACGGCGCCGAGGACCACCTCGGTTCGGTGACGGATGCCGGTGCCGTGGCATCCGCTCTCGAGGGCGTCGACGGGGTCGTGCACCTCGCCGCGAAGGTCTCCCTCGCGGGCGACCCGGCGCAGTTCCGCGCGGTCAACGTGGAGGGCACGCGCACGCTCCTCGACGCCGCGGACGCGGCGGGCGTCTCGCGCATCGTGCACGTGTCGTCGCCGTCGGTCGCGCACGCGGGTCACGCCCTCGCCGGCGTCGGCGCCGAGCCCGCGGATCCGGATGCCGCGCACGGCGAGTACGCCCGCACCAAGGCCGAGGCGGAGCTCCTGGCCCTCGCGCGCGCCGGCTCCGGCACCGCGCTCGTCGCGATCCGGCCGCACCTGGTGTGGGGGCCGGGCGACACGCAGCTCATCGCCCGCGTGGTCGATCGCGCGCGGCGCGGCACGCTGCCGCTGCTCGACGGCGGCACGGCGCTCATCGACTCCACGTACGTCGACAACGCGGCATCCGGGATCGTCGCCGCCCTCGACCGCGTCGACGACGTCAGCGGTCGCGCCTACGTGCTGACCAACGGCGAGCCGCGGCCCGTCGGCGACCTGCTCGCCGGGATCTGCCGCGCCTCCGGCGTCACTCCGCCGCGGTTCAGCGTGCCGGCGGGACTGGCGAAGGCCGCGGGGTCGCTCATCGAACGGGTGTGGGCCGTGCGTCCGGGGCAGGACGAACCGCCCATGACGCGCTTCCTCGCCGAGCAGCTGTCGACCGCGCACTGGTTCGACCAGACCGAGATCCGCCGCGATCTGCGCTGGCGTCCCGCGGTGTCGATCGACGAGGGCCTGCGGCGCCTGTCGCGCGCCTGAGTCCGCGGCATCCGTCCCGCTCGATTCCGCCCTCGTTCTCGCGCCCGTCCTCACCCTCGCGCTCGCCCCTCGCCCCTCGCCCCTCGCGCCTCGCGGATGGCGCGTCCCATGACGTGCACATCCACGCCCCACGCGCAGCACGAGGGGGACACCCCCCCACACCGGCACCCCGACGCTCTACCCCGCCCGCGGACCATGTCCCACAACGTGCGACCCCACGCCCCGCGGGCAAGCACGAAGTGGGACATCACTCATGCCCCGGACGCAGGAAGGCCCGCCCCGCGAGGGGACGGGCCTTCCGGTTGCCGCGACGACCGAGCCGCAGCGGATCCGGACTCAGACCAGGTCGAACCGGTCGAGCTCGGTGACCTTGCGCCAGGCGGCGACGAAGTCGCGCACGAACTTCTCCTTCGCGTCGTCCGAGGCGTAGACCTCGGCGAGCGCGCGCAGCTCGGAGTTCGACGAGAACACAAGGTCGACGCGGGTGCCGATGCCGACCGTTTCGCCCGAACCGTCCTTGGTGCCCTGGAACGCGTGCTTGCCGCTGTCGAGCGGCTTCCACGTCGTGCCGAGGTCGAGGAGGTTGGCGAACACGTCGTTCGTCAGCGCACCGGGGGTGTCGGTGAACACGCCCCAATCGCCGCCGTCCCAGTTCGCGCCGATCGCGCGGAGGCCGCCGACGAGCACGGTCATCTCGGGCGCCGTGAGGGTGAGCAGGTTGGCCTTGTCGAGCAGCAGGAACTCGGCGGGCAGCCGCGCCTCGCGCGAGGCGTAGTTGCGGAACCCATCGGCGATCGGCTCGAGCCAGCGGAACGACTCGATCTCGGTCTGCTCCTGCGACGCATCGGTGCGGCCGGGGGTGAAGGGCACCTCGACCTCGACGCCCCCCGCGAGGGCGGCCTGCTCCACACCGGCGTTGCCCGCGAGCACGAGCAGGTCGGCGATCGAGACCTTCTTGCCGCCCTGCGCCTGCGCGTCGAACTCGGCCTTGATCTTCTCGAGCACCTCGAGCACGGATGCCAGCTGCTCGGGGTTGTTGACCGTCCAGCTCTTCTGCGGCTCGAGGCGGATGCGCGCGCCGTTCACGCCGCCGCGCTTGTCGCTCCCGCGGAACGTGGATGCCGCGGCCCACGTCGTGGTGACGAGCTGCTGCACCGTGAGGCCGCTGTCGAGGATCTGCTGCTTGAGGGCAGCGGCATCCGTCTGATCGATCAGGGGGTGATCGACGGCCGGCACGGGGTCCTGCCACACGAGCACCTCGGCGGGCACCTCGGAGCCGAGGTAGCGCTCACGCGGGCCCATGTCGCGGTGGGTCAGCTTGAACCAGGCGCGGGCGAAGGCGTCCTGGAACGCAGCCGGGTCCTCGGCGAAGCGTCGCGAGATCTTCTCGTAGGCCGGGTCGACGCGCAGTGCCAGGTCGCTCGTGAGCATGCGGGGCTCGCGGCGTCCGGCCGAGTGCGCCTCGGGGACCATGTCGGCTCCCCCGCCGTTGACGGGGCGCCACTGGTGGGCGCCCGCGGGGCTCTGAAAGAGCTCCCACTCGTAGGCGAAGAGGATGTGGAAGAACTCGTTGTCCCAGCGGGTGGGGTGGTAAGTCCAAGTGACCTCGAGGCCGCTGGTGATGGTGTCGTCGCCCTTGCCGGTGCCGTGGCTGTTCTTCCAGCCCAGGCCCTGGTCGTTGATGTCGGCGGCCTCGGGGTTGACGCCCACGTGCGAGTCGCTCGCCGCGCCGTGCGTCTTGCCGAAGGTGTGGCCACCGGCGATGAGGGCGACGGTCTCCTCGTCGTTCATCGCCATGCGGCCGAACGTCTCGCGGATGTCGTGGGCCGACAGCTGCGGGTCGGGGTTGCCGTTGGGGCCCTCGGGGTTGACGTAGATCAGACCCATCTGGACGGCCGCGAGCGGGCGCTCGAGCTCGCGGTTGCCCGTGTAGCGCTCGTCGCCGAGCCAGGTGGTCTCGGGGCCCCAGTACACGTCGTCGTCGGGCTCCCACACGTCGGTGCGGCCTCCGGCGAAGCCGAAGGTCGGGAAGCCCATGTCCTCCAGCGCGACGTTGCCGGCGAGGATCATCAGGTCGGCCCACGAGATCGACTGACCGTACTTCTTCTTGACCGGCCACAGCAGACGGCGGGCCTTGTCGAGGTTGACGTTGTCGGGCCAGCTGTTCAGCGGGGCGAAGCGCTGCATGCCCGCGCCCGAGCCGCCGCGACCGTCGGTCACGCGGTAGGTGCCGGCGCTGTGCCACGCCATGCGGATCATGAGGGGGCCGTAGTGGCCGAAGTCGGCGGGCCACCAGTCCTGCGAGGTCGTCATGACCTCCTTGAGGTCCTGCTTGACGGCGGCGAGGTCGAGCGCCTCGAAGGCCGCCTTGTAGTCGAAGCCCTCGTCGAGCGGGTCGCGCAGGGCGTTGTTCTTCGCGAGGATCTTCACGTTCAGGGACTCGGGCCACCACACGCGGTTCGCGGACCCCTGGGTCGGGTGCGGCAGGGCGCCGGCGGGCTCGCTGTCGGCGGGGGCCTCGCCCACCGGCAGTCGGTTGTCGTCGGGGGCGGCGCCGTCGTGGAAGACGGGGCATCCGTTCAGAGTGTCGCTCATCGGGATCCTCTCGGTTTTTCGGCTTCGGACTTCGCCCGGCAGTCGGGGCACACACCCCAGAACGTCACCTCGGCGGTCTCGATGACGAAACCGCTCCCCTCCGGCACGTGCAGGCACGGCGCCGCGCCGACGACGCAGTTCACGTCGTCGATGCGCCCGCATCCGGTGCACACCACGTGGTGGTGGTTGTCGCCGACACGCAGCTCGAACGTGCCGGAATGACCGGCCGGTTCGATGCGACGGGCGAGACCCGCGTCGGCGAAGTCGCCGAGCGCGTTGTACACGGATTGCTTGCTCGTGCCGGCGAGGGTGCCGCTGACGCGTGAGAACACGTCGTCGGCGGTGGCGTGCGGCCGGGCGCGCAGGGCCTCGAGCACGGCGACGCGCGTCGCCGTGACCCGCAGACCCGCACCGCGGATGAGGGCATCCGCGGGGGCGTCCGGCTGACTGTCGAGCATGCGTCCAGCCTATCTAGTTTTGAGTGAATCAAAAATGACACGCGGGAGAACGCCCGAGAAAGCCGAGACGGCGGCTCGCGCGACGCACCCGTCACGGCCGGGGAGAGCATGCGGATGCCGTCGGCACCGCGAAGCAGGCACTCCCCGGCGGCCGGCCGCAGCACGGCGTCGTGGCCGTCGAACCACGGAGAGGCCCGCGTCGCGCTACCGGCCTCGGGATATCCGCGGCCCCGCCGCCGCGGCATCCGGATGCCGTCAGCCGGCCGTGAGGGTGGGAGTGCCCGCCTCGTACTCGGTGAGGTCGCCGGTCTCGCCCGCGCGGACAGCGCGACGCCCGACCCACAGCATGTAGAAGAGGAAGACGCCGAGGGCCGCAGCACCGATCGCGATCTTGACCGGCCACGGCCACTCCCGCGGCGTGACGAACCCCTCGACGACGCCCGACAGGGCCAGGGCGAAGACGAGCCCCACCGCGACGGTCGCGAGCGAGCGCCCGGCCGCGGCGAGCGCCGCCGCGCGCGTCCGGCGTCCCGGAGCCACCCAGGCCCAGAAGATCTGCAGCCCCGCGGCCCCGGCGACGAAGATCGCCGTGAGCTCCAGCAGGCCGTGCGGGAGGATGAATTGGAAGAACACGTCGGCCCGGTCGAAGGCGATCATGATCGCGGCCGAGGTGCCGACGCCCACCGCGTTCTGCATGATCACCATGAGCGGCCAGAACCCGGTCACCCCGAACAGCACGCACTGCGCGGCGATCCAGGCGTTGTTGGTCCACACCGTGCCGGCGAAGATCGCGTTGGGGTTCTCGCGGTAGTAGTCGACGAACTGCTCGTCGGCGTACCGCTGCAGGTCGCTCTGCGCGCCGAGGGCCGCGACGGCCTGCGGGTCGCCGGAGATCCACAGGGCCACGAGGGTGGCCACGACGAGGAAGAAGACGGTCACGGCCAGCGTCATCCACCGCACGCGGTACAGCGCCGCCGGCAGCTGCAGCAGGAAGAAGCGCGGCAGCTGCTTCAGCACGTTCTCGCGCACGCCGGTCAGGCGCAGGCGCGTGCGCGCGAGCAGGATCGAGACGTAGTCGCCCTGGGGGGTGCGGCCGGCCGAGGTCTTGATGTCGGCCAGGTCGGCGGATGCCGCCCGGTACCGGGTGACCAGCTCGTCGACCTCTTCGCCGCGCAGGCGCCGCCGGCGGCCCAGTTCGTCGAGCCGCTCCCACTCGCGGCGTCGCGCGGCCGTGAGGGCGTCGAGGTCCATGTGGTCAACTGTACGCATGGCATCGACCCCGGTCCCCTCCTCCGCGGTCTCGCTCGTGCACACCACCGCCGAGGAGACGCTCACCGGCGAAGCCGTCGCCCTCGACGTGCAGCCGATCGGTTTCTTCCTCCGCGCGGTGGGCGCCGTCATCGATGTCGTCATCGGGGCGGTGCTGCTGCTGGGCGGCGCCCTCCTGCTGGCCACCCTCGCCGTGCAGGGCTCGCTCCCGGAAGCGGCGATCGGCATCGGCGTGATCACGCTGCTCGTGCTGGTGATGGTGGCGGTGCCGACCACGGTCGAGACGCTGTCGCGCGGGCGCAGCCTCGGCCGCCTCGCCGTGGGGGCGCGCATCGTGCGCACCGACGGCGGCGCCTCGGGCTTCCGTCAGGCGCTCATCCGCGCGCTCACGGGCGTGCTCGAGATCTGGTTCACCTTCGGCGCGATCGCCGCGGTCGTGGGGATGTTCACCCCGCGCGCGCAGCGCCTCGGCGACCTCCTCGCCGGCACCGCCAGCGAGCGCACGCGCACCCCGCGCCTGCCCCTCGAGGCCCCCGGCATCCCTCCGGGGCTCGAGGCGTGGGCCGGGGTCGCCGACGTCTCGCGCCTGCCGGATCGCCTGGCCGCGCGCCTGTCGCAGTTCGTGCGCGGCGCGGACGCGCTCACGCCGGCCGCTCGCGAACGCGTGGCGGCCTCGCTCGCCGAGTCGGTGAGGCCCTTCGTGTCTCCGGTCCCCCCAGTGGATGCCGAGAGCCTCGTGCGCGCCGTGTCGGCGGTGCGGCGCGATCGCGAGTACCGCGCCCTCATCCTCGAGAACGAACGCGCCGCGGCCCTCACCGAGCGCAGCTGAGCCCGTCGGGAGCCACGCTCACGGGCCGCGCCGTCGGGCGTTCGGGGCGCGTTTGCCCTTTCGAGGCGCGAATCTCACGCCCCAAGGAGCAGAACGCGCCCCGCACCCGGAGAACGATGCCGAGCCGCGAAGCGCGCAGCCGACTTCAGGCGCGCAGCGTCTCGTGCCGCACGACGACCCAGCCCTTGGGGACCGACAGGCGGTCGGCGTGGATCGCGCAGAGATCGTGCGCGTGCGGGTCGCTCGCGGGACCGAGGGGGCCGAGGGCCGCCATCTGGTCGCCGTAGTCGTAGGTGAGGGTGCTCATCGCCTCGCGGGCGCATCCCACCTTCGAGCAGAGTCTGTCGCGCATCGCGGTCAGCCTACTCAGCCCCTCCGACACGGCGGCGACGCCGCGCCGCGCATCGCCCGGCGAGCAATCGGCCGCGGGCGCCGGTCGATCGCCGCAAACGTCACGCCCTGCGTCGACGCGGAGCCGCGGATCGCGGCGGATCCGCCCGCAGGTGGTCGGCAGCCCGCTGCAGGATCCGCGCCAGGTCGGCGATGTCCGCGTCGCTGAGCGACGAGAAGAGCAGGCGGTGCAGCGCGTCGATATGCCCGGGGAACACCGCGCCGAGCACGTCGCGTCCCGCGGACGTGAGGACGACCACGACACTTCGCTCGTCGTCGGGCGACGGCGCCCGCGTCACCAGTCCCCGCCCCTCGAGCACCTGCGCCTGGTAGGTCAGGCCGCTGCGGCTGTAGACCACCCGGTCGGCGAGGTCCGTCATGCGCAGGCGCCCGTCGGGACTGTCGCCCAGGGTCGCGAGCAGCTGGAACTGCACGTAGCTCAGATCGCCCGAATCGCGGAGCTGCTTCTCGACCGCGTGCCGCAGCAGGCCGCTCACCTCGGTGAACGCGAAGTACGCCTGGAGCTGGGTGGGGGTGACCTCGGCGGAGTTCCGATCCATGGGGAGATCCTATCTTGCTTCGAGTTCGTAGCAGTGTTACCGTCGGCGTACTGCTTCGAATCCGAAGCAAAAACGGAGAGGACACCCCATGAAGGCCATGCGATTCCATGAAGTAGGCGGACCCGACGTCCTGCGACTCGACGACGTCGAGGTGCCGACACCCGGCCCCGGGCAGGTGCGGATCAAGGTGGCGGCATCCGCCTTCAACGCCGCCGACAACGGCATGCGCGCCGGGTTCCTCCCCATCCCCGTGCGACTCCCCCACGTGCCCGGCTACGACGTCTCGGGCACCATCGACGCGATCGGCCCCGGCGTCGACGGTCTCGAGATCGGTCAGGCGGTGGTGGGCTTCCTCGCGATGGAGACCGACGGCGGCGCCGCGGAGTACGTCGTGGCGCCGGCCGACGCCGTCACGGCGGCTCCCGCGACCGTCGATCTCGTCGATGCGGCGGCCCTGCCCTCGGTGGCACTGACCGCGTGGCAGGCGCTGTTCGACGACGGTGGGATCCGATCCGGCCAGCGAGTGCTGATCGTCGGCGCCGGAGGGGCCGTGGGCGGCCACGCGGTGCGTCTCGCTCGCCGCGCGGGGGCGCACGTCATCGCCACGGCGAGCCCGCGCAGCCTCGAGACCGTGCGTGCAGCGGGGGCCCACGAGATCGTCGACCACACCCGCTTCGCTCTGCTCGACGTCGTCGACGAACCCGTCGACGTCCTGGTGAACCTGGCCCCGCTCGAGCCCGAGGACTTCGCCGCTCTGGTCGACCTCGTGCGCGACGACGGGGTCGTGGTCAGTACCACGGCGTTCATGGCGACCCCCGGCGACGATCGCCGCGGCGTCGACGCCAGGACGGTGTTCGTCCGCCCGGACACCCCGCGGCTCACCGAGATCGTGGCGCTGGTCGACGCGGGGGAACTCTCCGTCGCGGTCGACCGACGCATCGACCTCGTCGACCTTCCTGCGCTCCACGCCGAGGCCATGACCGGGCGCATCGCCGGCAAGGTCGTCGTCGTCCCGTGAGACGACCGCGGGTCGGATTCGGAACCGGCCCGACCCGCGGGGCGTCCGGCGTCCGCCGGATGACCGGGGGTCGGCCGGCGAACGTAGGATGGGCGGATGATGCGTCGTCGATCCCGCGAAGCGCGTCCGGTCGTCCGCCCCTCCCGCCACGGTCGGCACGGCCGCGAGAACCGCAGCCCGGTCGTCCGCCCGCCGCTGCCCCCGATCGACACCCGCGTCGAGCGGTTCGACGTGGCCGTCAGCACGGCGGCGGAGTTCCTGCGTTCTGCGTGGCCCGAGCTGCGCGAGGTCTCGTTCGAGATCGGAATCATGCCCCCGGCGGCGGCCGACGGCATCCCCCGCTGGACGGTGCTGCGCGACGAGAAGCGCATCATCCTGTACCGCGTGCCGATCGAACGCCTCGGTCACCCGCACCACGACGACGACCTGCACCGCCGCATGATGATCGAGGGCGCGGTCTTCCGCGCCGCGGCCGAGTTCCTCGACCGCGACCCCTGGGATCTCGGGCCCGAGCGCTTCCGCTTCCTCTGACCCGCCGAAGCCCGGCCCCGGGTCGCAGGCGGCCTAGGGCAGGACCGTGACCGCCGAGGCCGCGGCATCCGCCGGCCACAGCGGGTACGACGCGAGTGCGCCGTCCGCGGAGTACGACACCGCGGCCCGCACGGGCGCGTCGGTGTCGAGCCGGTAGACCCCGGCACCCACCGGGAGAGCGATGCTCGCCCCGGCGCCCACCGTCGCCGTCAGCGGGTCGCCGCCGTCGGCGGGGGTCAGCGTCACGGTCGCATCGGCCGTGTCACCGGCGATGACGACGGAGGCCCCGACGCCGGACGCGACGGCGACCACGCCGGACGCCGAGAACGCCGGCGCGGCGGCGTACCAGGCGAAGTCCGCGCCCTCGCCGAAGCCCGTGGTCGACCAGGCGGCGCCGACGACGGGCGCCGCGGCCGACACCTCGAGGGTGTACGCCCCGGCCGCCACTCCCGACAGGTCGAGCGAGGTCGGATGCCCCGCCGTAAGTGGGACCGAGCGCGGCTCGGGCGCCGCGGAGGCGGCATCCAAGGGGATCATCGCCACCGTGGCCGTGGTGTCGGCGCCGGGTGAAAGCAGGCGCAGCACGGTTCCCGCCTGGCCCTCCCCGGTCGTCAGCACCTGCACACCGGGGATGACGAGTCGCGCGTCGGCCTGAGCGAGAGGGGCGACCTGATCGCTGCCGCCGGGCAGCAGCACGCGCGTCAGGCTCGCCTGCAGCGAGGCGTGCACGGGGGCACCGGATGCCACGACCCGCACGACCGGGCTCTCCTCGCCCAGCAACAGGCCGGCCAGGGGCACGACGCGCCGTTCGCCGGGCGGGACGACGAGGTTGCTGCCGCCGGGCGGATTGGAGACGCCCTGGGCGCCGTACACCGACAGCTGCACGGTGGCCGGCACGGTGCCCGGATTGGCGAGCACGACGAGGTCGTTCGAGCCGGTCGTGGAGGCGCCGCCGACCAGCCACGACTCCGCAAGAGGCGCGCGGCAGGCGGAAGCGGCGAATCCGGTGAGGTCGTCCGAGACCGCGGTCGCGGATCCGGCCGCAGCCAGCGGCGTCTGCACCGCGTCCTGGGGCGCCGCACGGAAGGCATCGGCGGAGCCGTCGTCGCCGCCCGTCGCCCCGGTCAGCGACGACGTCTGGGCGGAAGCGGAGGCGGGACCGCTCACCACCTGCTGCGCGGCCGCAGCGCTGAGGCTGTTGGCGGCGTCGGCGCTCCTGCCCAGCGCGAGCAGGGGGCCGTCGCAGGCGAGGACGGTGTCGGAGGGAGCCGGGGTGGCCTGCAGCCGGACGGGCTCGGCGGTGTACGCGGGCCAGGGCGCCGCGATGCCGGCAACGGTGCCCACGACGGCCGCGGTGGCCACGGCGGCGCCCGCCACGACGCGGGCGCTCGTGGCGGCGAAGCGGACGAGACGACGATCGCTCATCGTGATCCTCCCGAGATCGGACCGACGGTGCGCGGGGTGCGCCGGGCGACCCGGCGCGACGCGGCGGTGGGCACGGCGAGCAGGAGCGCCACGAGCACCACACCCAGGGAGCCGAGGGTCACCAGCCGCTGCAGTCCCATCTGATGGTCGTCGATGGAGGCGCGGGGGACGACGGTCGTGTTCAGGCGCCACAGGTCGCCGCGCGAGGTCGCGCCCACGGGGTCGAGCAGATCGCGCTGATCGAGCGCGGTCGCCGCCCCCAGGCGCGCTCCGCGGATCACGTCGTCCTCCCCCGCGGGCGCCGACGCCAGCAGCACGAAACCGATGCCGCGGTCGGCCAGGCGCGTCACCACGTCGTCGGCGGACGGGGTGACGAGGTCGGCAGCGAGCGAGGCGAGCTCCTCGTCGGCGACAGAGGCGGCGGTTCGCGTGGCCTGCACGGTGCTCTGCCCCGACAGGGTGGCGCTGTCGCCCCAGACGACGTCGACGCGCATGCCGTCGGCGCGGGGATCGAGCACGATCGTCGCGATGTCTGTGGACCCCCGGCCCTCGGCGGCGACAAAGGCCGGCAGAGTCGACACCGGACCGTTGGTCAGCACCGACCGCCCGCTGTCGGCGGCGGCCGTCTGGGCGGTCAGCGCCGGGGCGACCGCGACGAGCAGAGCCGCCAGCGCGGCCAGGGCGCCGATGGGCCGGAGCACCCGCACGCGCTCCACGATGCCGGCGTCGAGCGCCACGACCGCGGCCCCGACCAGGCCGATCCAGGCGAGGCTCAGCCCGGAGCCCGCCCACACGGGCACGGCGGTCGCGTCGCGGAACGACACGGCCACGCCCACGGCCGCGAAAGCCGTCGCGAGCCCCGCGACCGTGATGACGAGGAGGGCGGATGCCGTGACCCAGCGCGGTGTGAGCACGGCCAGCAGCGCGAGCACGGCGAGGGGTGCGACGAGCAGACCCACCCACCACACGGGCCCGTCGAACACGCCGGCCCAGCCGCCCGGATCCGAGGTCGGGAAGCCCGCGGCCAGGAGCGCCCGACCGAGGGGGTCGGCCGTGGCCTCGGCCCCGGCGTAGGGCACACCCGGATCGGCCAGGAGGGCCCATGGCGTCCCCCGGCGCACCTGCGTCCACACCAGCGGCGCGAAGATCACGGCGGAGGGCACGAGGAGCCACACCACGCGAGCGACGCCGCGACCGGCGACGAGCGCCACCACGATGAGAGCCGCCGACCACAGCACGACGACCGCCGGCGCGAGGGAGGGGGCGCACGCGAGCACGGCGACCAGCAGCAGGGAGGCCGCTCCCGCCGGCGCCCACGAGCGGTGGGCGACGCTCGCGGCGAAGAACAGCCACGGCAGCAGGAGGTGCAGCAGCAGGGCGGCGGGCCGGCCCTCCACGATCGCCGCGAGGAAGGTGGGGGCCAGGGCCCACGCGAACGCGGCGGTGATGCGCAGCAGCGACGACTCGGTCACCCGCGTGGCGGCGAACCACCCCCCGAGAACGGCCAGCGGGAGCGCGAGCACCCACAGCACGACGAACGCCCGCGAGGGATCGCCGGGCGACAGCGTGCCGAGGAGTGCGACGAGCGCCGAGAACGGATCCGCCGGGCCCACGGCATCCAGCCCGAGAGGCCGGGCCCCCCACGCGGCGTCCTGCCAGAGCTGGGCGACGTCGGCGCGGAGCGGCAGGAGCGCTCCCCCGCCCAGGACGGGCCAGGCCAGCAGTGGGGCGAAGAGCGCCGCCGACACGGCGAGCGCGCCGAGGACGGCCCACGCACCGCCGCCGACGAAGAATCGCAGTTCCGAGCGCACGGGCGCGTCGGGGTCGGCACCGTCGGCGTCGAGTCGCAGGCGCATCTGGGTGCGCGAGATGCGCAGCGGCGCGATGCGCGACCACCCCACGGTGCGCACGCTACGGATGCGTCGGCGGGCGCGCGCGACGGCGGCGGGCCGGAAGAGCACGAGGAGCGTCGCCCCCCACTCGGGCAGCACCCGGTACGGCATCTTCGTCACGAGGTGCATCACGGTGCGCCACAGCGCGAGCGGCAGGAACGACAGCCAATGCAGGAAGACCGTCGACGACGGCGCGTACGCCAGTCGGCGGTGCAACTGGGCGGTGCGGGTGGCGAAGGCCCGACGCCGGGCGCGACGGCGACCGCGGGCCATCGCGGCCACACCGTCGCCCGCGACGGCGACGCGCGCCGCCGGCACGAGGGAGACGAGGTGCCCCGCCAGCCGCGCACGCACACCGAGATCGAGGCCCTCGTCGGCGCCGCCCAGGGCGGGGTCGAGCCCTCCCAGCGTCGACCACGCCTCACGGCGCACGAGCATCCCGCGCACGTCCGCGCCGAGCACGTCGGCGTCGCCGTCGTGCTGACCCTGGTCGAGCTCGCCCGCGGCCAGCTCCACCGTGCCGCCGTAGCGGTTCATGCTCACGCCCAGCGACACGATCTCGTCGCGGTCGTCCCACGACACGAGCTTCGGCGCCGCGACGGCGAGCGATGACGACAGCTCGAGCGCTCCGGCGAGGCGCACGAGGGCGTCGGGGTCGGGCGCGGTGTCCTGCGCGAGCAGCCACACGGCGTCGCCGGTGAGCCGCGGGGTCGCGAGCGCGGTCGCCGCGGCGAAGGGGGTTCCGGCCGGTGCGGTGATGACCCCCTCGGCCCCGGAGGAGGCGGCGACCTGCGTCAGGGCGGGGTCGGCGCCGCACAGCACGATGGTCAGCGCGTCGACCGGACGGGTCTGGGCCGCGAGGGCTGCGAGCGTGCGCTGCAGATGGTTCGCGGCGGGCGTGCGTCCTTCGGGACGCACGACGAGGATGGCGTGTACACGGGCGGGCATGACCGGATCAGCCTAAGTGGGCGTCTCCCCGATCGAGGACGCCGCGCCGTCGGCGGCGGGATCGCTCACCGTCGGGTGATCTGCCGCGCGGTTCGCACGCGGCAAGGGCGCGCCGTGATCAGGCGCGGCGCTTAAGCTTGCGACGCTCGCGCTCGCTGAGGCCGCCCCAGATGCCGAAACGCTCGTCATTCTGCAGGGCGTACTCGAGGCACTCGGACTTGACGTCGCACGAGGTGCAGATCCGCTTCGCGTCGCGCGTCGATCCGCCCTTCTCGGGGAAGAAGGCCTCGGGGTCGGTCTGCGAGCAGAGGGCGTCGGTCTGCCAGGCGAGGGTGTTCTCCTCGGTGGCGTCGATGTCTCGGCGGACGCCCGGAACCCCCAGGTCGACCGGATCCACGAACCAGTTGTCCGGGACACCGGACCGGTACTGCGACGTCGCCATATCGTCCTCCGCCTCGTTCAAGCCCCCATGACGCGGTTCCGCGTAGACATAATTACACCCGTGTGATTCGGATTGGTCAAGTCGCGGATCGTAAACCCTCAAGGCCGAGGTGAACCTTTACGATCGCCCACGGCGTGTCGCGGTCACGCCCCCGGCATGGCCACGAAGACCTCGCCGCGACCGTCGCTGGACAGAGGGGTCTCGTCCGGCGTCACGAGCGCGGCCTGTCCGGGCTGCACGCTCACGTGCGCGCCCGACGCGCCGGTGATCGTCGCCTCCCCGGCGACGCCGAGGACGAGCGCGACGCCGCGCAGGTCGAGCGCGCCCGACGCGCCCGCGGCCAGGTGGCCGAGGGCGAAGTCGGCGATCCCCGGCGCGAACACCTCGGCGCCGTCACCCGTCGCCGTCGGCCGCAGGAACGGCGGCTCGGCGGGACGGAAGTCCACGAGCGCCAGCAGCTCGTCCACGTCGATGTGCTTGGGCGTGAGGCCACCGCGCAGGACGTTGTCGCTCGCGGCCATGATCTCCACGCCCAGACCGTCGACGTAGGCGTGCAGGACGCCCGCCGGCACGAAGATCGCCTCGCCCCGGCGCAGCTCGACGAGGTTCATCAGCAGCGCCACCACGATCCCGGGGTCGGCCGGGTAGGCCGTGTGCAGCGAGCGCGTCAGCGCCAGCTCGGCCGCGAACTCCCCCGCATCGGCGGATGCCGCGGCATCCACGATCTCCTGGATCGCGGACGCGTCGGCCTCACCCAGGAGCCACCCGATGCTCCCTCGCAGCGCGTCGGCGGCGTCACCCGTGGACAGGAGGGTCCGCAGGGTCCGCACGGCCGGGGCATCGCCCAGGGCCGCCACCAGGGCGCGGGTGCGCTCGATGTCGCGGAGCCCCGCGAGCGCGGTGAACGTGTCACTGAGCGCGACGATGACCTCGGGCTTGTGATTGTCGTCCTTGTAGTTGCGCTCGCCGGCGTCGCGCGGGATTCCCGCGGTCTCCTCGCGGGCGAAGCCGTCGACGGCCTGCTCCTTCGAGGGGTGCACCTGGATCGACAGCGGCGCCCCGGCGGCCAGCAGCTTCAGCAGGTAGGGCAGCTTCGCGGGCACGCCGTGCTCGGCCGCGAGGGCGGGGAGCCACTGGTCGAGCGTGCGCTCCGAGCCGTCGTGCACCAGGGCCGGCGACCCGGGGTGATCGCCGAACCACACCTCGGCCTCGGGGGCGCCGGAGGGCTCACGACCCTCGAGGTCGGCGATGAGCGTGGGACTCCCCCAGGCGTAGTCGCGGGGGGTGTTGGAGATCGGGATGAGCACGGCGTCAGCCTAGTGGTCCGACCCGGCGGCCCCGGATGCCGCCCGGTACCCTGAGAGCACCATGGCGATGCACACGAACCACCCGGTGTCGGCGCTGCCGACCGCGCCCCCGCGCGAGACGACCGGGCACCTGCTGCTGCGCGCCTGGTGCGTGTTCGTCCTCGTGCTGGCGCTGGGCGGCGTCGGGCTGATCAACGCCGTCGGTCCCGTCGTGACCGCGGCCGTGGTGATCGCCTCCGCCGTGGTCTCGGCCGTCGTCTGGCTCGTGAGCCGGCCTCCGCTGGCCGTGCGCCGGCTGCCGTGGCTGGCCTTCGGATACGTCGCGTGGGCGACGGCGTCGTTGGCGTGGAGCGCGTGGCCGGCGGCATCCGTGCTGACCTGGCTCCTCCTGGCGATCACGACGTTCCAGGGCCTGTTCGTGGGAGCCGTGCTCACCTGGCGCGACGTCGTGCGCGCCGTGGCATCCGCCGCGAAGTGGATCGTGGGGCTCTCCCTCCTGTTCGAGCTGGTCGTCTCGGTGTTCGTGCGCGGACCGGTGCTGCCCGGCTTCGTCATCCCCGACGAGCGCATGGACCCGATCGTCTACTGGTCGCGCGACAACCTCTTCGACGGGGGCCGCATCCAGGGCGTGTTCGGCAACGCCAACCTCCTCGCCGCCGTCATGCTCGTGGCGATCATCGTCTTCGCGGTGCGGCTCGCCGCCGGCGCTCCGCGGCGGGTGCTGTTGGTCGCGTGGATCGCCGTCGCGGCCTTCCTGTTCGTGCGGGCAGGATCGGCCACCGCCTTCCTCTCCGCCGCCTTCGTGGCGCTCGTGCTGGGCACCGTGCTCGTGATGCGCACGGCCCGGCGCCCCGGCGAGCGCACCCGCTGGTACCTCCTGTACGCCGCGATCGGCCTCGGCGGGGGCGCGGTGCTGTGGTTCGGGCGCGACGCCCTGTTCGGCCTGCTCGGCCGCGGCGCCGACCTGACCGGGCGCGAAAGCATCTGGGCCGACGTGATCGCCCGCGCCGACCAGCATCCCCTGATCGGATGGGGCTTCTCGACGCCGTGGATCGCGTCGGAGCCGCTCATCGACGGATGGATCGTCGACCACGGTCAGACCGTCGTGCAGGCGCACAGCATGTGGCTGGACGCCTACCTGCAGCTCGGGGGGATCGGCGTCGTCCTCCTCGCGCTGGTCTACCTGGCGTACGTGTGGCGCTCGTGGTTCTTCGCCGTGGACCGCCCGCGGTGGGACCTCCGCGACGACCGCCCGCACTCCCCGCTCACCCTCCTGCCCACGCTCATCGGCGCGCTCCTCGTCGTGCAGGGGCTGACCGAGTCCGGCCCGCTGCTGCTGTGGGGCTGGATGTTCGTGGTGCTCTTCGGCGCCAAGATCAAGCAGACGCCGCTGGTGGGGGTCGGCCCCGGCGAGCAGAGCATCTCGATGGAGCGCGGCGAACTGCAGAGACCGACCCCGTGAACGCGGAGCCCGACGCGCTCCGCCCTCGCCTGCTCGCCCTCCTGTCCTCGGCGGCGCTCGCCCGTGCGTTCACCCTGACGGTCTTCGCCGCGGTGTTCGGCGGCTTCGCCGTCACCGCCGTCGCGGGTGCTGTCACGCTCGCGACCATCGTCGCGGGCCTGTGCGTCCTGGGCGGGGCGATCCTGTTCGCGCGACGCGCCGAGATCGAGCCGGTGCGCCTGGCCCCCACGACCCTCGTCCTGGTCGTGGCGTGGGCCGCCGCCAGCGTCTTCTGGAGCGGGGCGCCGAGCGTCGCCCTCGCGGGCTGGGCGCAGCTGGCGGGCCTCGCGCTCCTGGCCGTCGTGATCGGCCACGTGCGCGACGCGCTGCAGACGGTGCGCGCGCTCGGCGACGTTCTGCGCTGGCTGCTCGGGATCTCGCTCGGCCTCGAAGTGCTCAGCGGCATCCTCCTCGATCTGCCGATCCCGTTCCTCGGCATCCAGGGGGCGATCGCCGAGCTGGGTCCGATCCAGGGGCTGTTCGGCACGCGCAACGCGCTGGGCTTCGTCACGGTGATCGCTCTCATCACCTTCCTCGTGGAGTTCCGCACCCAGTCCGTCGGCGGCGGCGTTGCGATCGGTTCCGTCGCACTGGGCGGGGCGATGGCCGCGCTGAGCGGGTCGCCGACCGTCATCGTGGTCGCCCTCGTGACCGCCGCCGCGGCGCTCGCGCTGTGGGGCGTACGGCGCGTGCCGGCCGAGCGGCGCCGAGCGGTGCAGGTCGCCCTGGGCGCGGTCGTGGCGGTCGCGGTGGCGGTCGCCTACGCCGCTCGCGCCCCGCTGGTCGCCGCCCTCGGCGCCGAAGACGACCTCGAGGCGCGCACACGACTGTGGACGCGCGTGCTCGGCATCGTCGACATCCGCCCGGTCCAGGGCTTCGGGTGGTTCGGTGCGTGGGACCCCGACGCCGTCCCCTTCGCCCTCGTCGACCTCGCGGACGGGGCCACGCACGCCTCGGCCCTGAACGCCTATCTCGACGTGCTGCTGCAGCTCGGATGGGTGGGTCTCCTGCTCTTCCTGGCGCTGGGCGGCCTCGGCCTCGCGCGGGGGTGGCTGGTCGCCGGCGAACGTCGGGCGGTCGTGCACGCGTGGGCGCCGCTGACCCTCGTCGCCCTCCTCACGGTGTCGCTGTTCGAGAGCTTCACCCTCACCGGCCCCGGGTGGCTCCTGCTCGCGCTGTGCGCCGTGCGGGCGGGGCAGTCCCGCTCGTGGCGCGAACGCCTCGAGCAGCGGATGACGGATGCCGCGGGCCCCGCGATCGACGACCGTCCCGGCCTCAACGACGGGCGTGGTCGCGCGCCCGGCGCTCAGGGCGGTGCCGGTGACGGCGGGTAGACTGCGGGCGGCCCCGCCGAGGCCCCCTCGCCTGAGACGAAAGACCTCTTCGTGACGTACACCTTGCAGAACGCCGTGCTCCCGCTCGACCGCGATCCCGACCTTCTCCCCCTGTACGTCGACCCCGAGACGTGGTCGACGATCGACGAAGAACCGGTGCGGGTCACCAACGTCGCGCAGCTGGGCAACATCCTCGACCGTACGCGCGCACGCATCGTCGCGGGTCGGCGCGTGTCGTTCGGCACCTACTTCAACGCCTTCCCGGCGTCCTACTGGCAGCACTGGACCGCGGTCCGCCAGGTGCGCCTTACCGTGCGCACCTCGGGAGACGCCACGATCCTCGTCTACCGCTCCAACGGAGGCGGGACGAAGCAGCGCGTGGACACACGCGAGGTCCGCGGCGAGGCCACCGAGTCCTCGTTCGACCTCGTGCTCGACCAGTACAGCGACGGCGGATGGATCTGGTTCGACGTCGCCGCCGACCGGGCCGACGCGATGTTCGAGGGCGCCGAGTGGACCACCGAGCAGGAACCGGTGCGCGCGGGCAAGGCGAGCATCGGCATCACCACCTACAACAAGCCCGACTACTGCGTCGAGACGCTCACCGCCCTCGCCGACGCCCCGGGCGCGCTCGAGGTGATCGACCGGGTCTTCCTGATCGATCAGGGCACCGACCTCGTCGCCGACCAGGACGGCTTCGGCGAGGTCGCGGGGCGCCTCGGCGACACGCTGAACGTCGTGCGTCAACCGAACCTCGGCGGCTCCGGCGGCTTCGCCCGCGCCATGATCGAGACCCTGGCGCGCGAGGGCAGCGACTTCGTGCAGCTCCTCGACGACGACGTGCGCATCGAGCCCGAATCCATCCGCCGCTCGGTCGTCTTCGGCCGCTACGCCTCCGTGCCGACCATCGTGGGCGCGCACATGTTCGACCTGCTCGACCGCCCGAAGCTGCACGCGTGGGCCGAGGTCGTCGACGACGCCCCGTTCATGTGGCGCGCGCTCTTCCAGGAGCGCCTCCCCCACGACTTCAGCGTCGCCAATCTCCGCCAGACCCCGCTGCTGCACATGCGCCTCGACGCCGACTACAACGGGTGGTGGATGTGCCTGATCCCCACCAGCATCCTGCGCGAGATCGGCCTTTCGCTACCCGCGTTCATCAAGTGGGACGACGCCGAGTTCTGCGTCCGGGCACGGGATGCCGGTTATCCCACCGTCTCCGTTCCGGGCGTGGCGCTCTGGCACGTGTCGTGGCTCGGCAAGGACGACTCGATCGACTGGCAGGCCTACTTCCACGCCCGCAACCGCATCGTGGCAGCGCTCCTGCACTCGCGCTCCCCGCGGGGCGGGTCCCTCATCCGCCACAGTCGACGCGTCGACCTCAAGCACCTCATGATGATGCAGTACTACCCCGTGGAGCTGCGCCATCGCGCGCTGCGCGACGTCCTCTCCGGTCCCGACCACATGCGGGCGAACCTCGCGACGGCGATGCCCGCGGCCCGCGCCGTCGCGAAGAAGCATCCCGAGACGGTCATCCACAAGGACTCCGGTGTGCCCCTGCGCTCGCGTCGCGGACGACAGGTGTACAAGCGGCTGAAGAGCCACCAGTTCGACAGCCCGACCGGCATCGCCCTGCGCACCTTCACGGCCCGCACCCTCCTCTCGCACTGGTTCCACACCCCGCGCCCCGAGAACGTCGCGCAGCCCGAGGTCGAATTCGGCAAGGGCGATGCCAATTGGTGGCGCGTGCCGCTGTACGACAGCGCCCTCGTGAGCGCCGCCGACGGATCGGGCAAGAACATCTACACCCGCGACCGTGCGATGTTCCGCCGCATGCTCGTCGACAGCTGGCGCCTGCACCGTCGTCTGCAGCGCGAGTGGCCCTCCCTCTCGCGCCGATACCGCCGCGCCCTGCCGGACCTCGTCTCCGAGGCGCAGTGGTCCGCCACCTTCGAGGAGCGTTCCTGACCGTGGCAGCCTTCGACCCGACGACCGCGACCATCGTCGTCGTCACCTACAACCGCACGCCCCTGCTCACGCGGCTGCTCGAGAGCATCGAGCAGATGGACCCCGCGCCCGGCCACCTCGTCATCGTCGACAACGCCTCGACCGACGACACCACCGCGGTCGTGGAATCGTTCCGCGACCGTCTGCCGACGACCCTGGTCTACCGGCGTCTCGAGACGAACACGGGCGGATCGGGCGGGTTCAGCGAGGGTATGCGCGTGGCGTACGACCTCGGATCCGAGTGGATCTGGCTCATGGACGACGACGTCGAGGTCGTCTCCGACGGCCTGGCGCGCATGGGTCGCTGGGCGCCGCGGTTCCGCAGCATCCAGGGTCGTCGCTACGACTCCGACGGCAGCGAGTTCTACTGGCAGTACCGCGTGGCCGAGGCGATGGCGATCCCCATCCCCTTCGCGCCGGCCGGCTTCGACTCCTCGGGCTACAAGCCGATGAACTCGGGATGCTTCGAGGGCATGTTCATCCATCGCGACATCGTCGCGAAGATCGGCCTCCCCGATCCCCGCTTCTTCATCTACTGGGACGACCAGCTCTACGGGTGGCTCGCCTCCCGGCAGACGCCGTCGGTGATCGTGAACGAGTTCGTACTGCGTCGCACCCGCGAGATCAAGCAGTGGGACATGGGCATCCGGCACATGAACGCCTCCAGCGACGCCTACCGGTACTTCATCATGCGCAACCGCGCGTACCTCGCGAAGTACTACCGCGAGCTGGGGGTGTACCGACCGCTGCCGTTCACCACCGGCACCGCGCTCACCTTCGCCAAGGAGCTCATCCGCCTCGTCGTGGTCGAGCGCAAGCTGCGCGGCACGAGCCACCTCTTCCGGGGGCTCCGCGACGGGCGGGCAATCGCGCGCGACACCTCGTGGAAGCCGATGCCCCCGCTCGAGCAGGCGCAGCCCGCCGCGTGAGCGGAGCAGATCACCGCGTGGAGTAGTCGGCGTTGTAGCGGTCGAGGACCTCGGCGATCGGGGCGTCGAGCTTCAGGGCGCCCCCGTCGAGGTAGAGCCCGCGGGTGCAGAAACGGCGCAGGTCCTTCTCGTTGTGGCTGACGAAGAAGAGCGTGCGGCCCGCGGCGAGAAGCTCGTCGATGCGGCGATAGCACTTCTCGCGGAACGCGCGGTCGCCCACGGCGAGCACCTCGTCGACGAGCAGGATCGGCTCGTCCAGCTGCGACACCACCGAGAAGGCGAGGCGCACCTTCATGCCGTTGGAGAGGTGCTTGTAGGGGGTGTCGACGAAGTCGCCGATCTCGGCGAAAGCGATCATCTCGTCGAACCGACGCGCGACCTCGGCGCGCGGCATCCCGTGCAGTCCCGCCGTGAGGCGGACGTTCTCGCGCACCGTGAGGTCGCCGACGAAGCCCCCCGTGATCTCGATGAGCGGAGCGACGCCGCCGTCGACCACGACCCCGCCCTCGTCGGGGAGGAGCACGCCGGCGACGAGCTTCAGCAGCGTCGACTTGCCCTGGCCGTTGCGGCCGACGACCCCGATGGACTCCCCCGGCTGAACGCGGAACGACACGTCGCGCAGCGCCCAGAATTCGTCGGGACGCGAGCGTCGCGCGGATCCCGCGAACAGGTCCTTGAGGCTGCGGCTGCCCCGACGGTTGCGCCGGAAGCGCACGCCCAGCCCGTCGACCTCGATGGCGGGTCGCGTCATCACAGCTCCTTCAGCACGGGACGCTCGAGCCGCGGGAACACGATCAGACCGACGGTCAGGATGCCGAGGCTCACCGCCGCGCCCACGACGACGGTCAGAGGGTCCCACTGGTCGGGGAAGAAGCCCACGCGGTAGAGGGTGAAGATGCCGGCGAGCGGGTTGAACGCCGCGATGTCGGCGAAGGCGCCGGGGAGGTTGCCGACTCCGTAGATGATCGGCGAAGCGTAGAACAGCGCGCGCAGCACGAGCCGCGTGGTGCGCTCGAGGTCGCCGAACATCACGCAGAGGGGAGCGACGATCAGCCCGAGTCCGATCAGCAGGGTCGACTGCAGCAGCACGGCGAGGGGGAACGCGAGCAGCGCCCACGACACCTGAGCCCCGCCGAAGACGGCGAACAGGGCCAGCACCGGCAGCGCGAACAGGAACTCGATGCCCTTGCTGAGCACGATCCGATTCACCCAGATCCACCGCGGGATCGCGGTCGAGCGCACGAGACGGGCGTCCTTCTTGAACGCTTTGGTGAAGTCCGTCACGGCGGAGTTGAACCACACCCACGGCAGCAGCGCCGTGATGAGGAACACGATGTACGGGTCCTCCCCCACCGAGCGGTGGAAGACCTGGGTGAACACGAACCAGTAGATGCCGGTCATCACCAGCGGGTCCAGGACCGACCACAGGTAACCCAGCGCACTCGTGGAGTACCGCACGCGCAGGTCGCGCGCCGACAGCAGCCACAGCGAGTGGAGCGAGCGCCGCACCGATCCGGGGGCGCCGACGGCGGCGGTAGTCACCTCGAAATCCTATGCGGCCGCATCATCCGAGGCTGGACGGAAGCTGCTCGGCGAGCGACGGGCCGAGGGTGCGGGCGTAGGTACGGCTCAGGTGATTGTCGTCCCGGTACACGACCACGTTGCCGACCACGCCGACGCACAGGTCGTCCGGGCAGATCCACGGCGTCAGATCGAGCAGGTCCACACCCGGACGTTCGAGCACGGCAGCCGGATTCTCATCGGCCAGCGAGGCGGCGCGCGGGGTGGCGCACTCGAGCGGGTCGTCGGCGGCGATGACGCAGCCGTACATGTCGAAGGCGAACCGGGGATTGTCGCGCACCGCCAGAACCGGGATGCCGGCATCGCCCATGCGGTCGAGGAACACCTCGATGCCGGGGCGCAGCACTTCGTCATCCTCCCCCGCGTCGGAGCGGGTGACCACGGTCAGCACGGCGTCCGGCACGACCCGTTCGACGAGATCGATCGCCTCCTCGCGCCACGCGTCGCAGCGCTCGTCCATTCCGGGCTCGGCGAGCCCCATCGAGCAGCCACCCTTGATGAGACTGACGACCCCCCAGCCGTTCTCCTCCGCCACGGGCAGAAGCGCCCCGGTGAGCTGCTGCGCGTGCGAGTCGCCGATGACCGCGATCGTGAATCCGGCGCGGGCCGTCCGCGACGTCTCGAAGCACGTCCCGAGCAGGATCTCCGTGTCGACGCTCCAGCGACCCGCGCACGGGTTCTCCAGCTGCACCCACTCGTCGTCGAGCAGGGTCGGCAGGGGCAGCAGTTCGGCATCGGCCGGGATCTCGGCCAGCGACGGGTCGCGCAGGACCGCGGCGCCGGGGTTGTCGCGCAGAGCCTGCGCCTCGATCGCACGCTCCTGCGCCCACGTCGACACCTGCCAGGATCCCAGCGGCACAGCCACCACGCTCGCCGCGACGGCGACGACCGCGACCGGCACCAGGGGCGAGCTGTCCGTCCGACGCCACGCCCGCACGGGACGATCCACCGCCCAGGTGAGGGCACGCGCGAGCAGGAGCGACAGGGCGATGATCGCGGCACCGCCCACGAGGCCGACCTCGGTGCGATCGTTGACGACCAGGAAGGTGACCAGGATCGGCCAGTGCACCAGGTACAACGCGTACGCGTCACGTCCCACCGCCTGCAGCGGGCGCGAGGAGAGCAGACGCGCGGGCCCTCGACCGCCGTCGTCACCGGAGCCCGACACGACGATCGCCGCGGCGCACAGGACCGGCCAGAGCGCGAGGAACCCCGGGAAGCCGCCGCGCACGTCGAGGACCGCGCCGAGGATCAGCAGGCCGGCGAGCCCGGCCCATCCGAGGACGGCCCGCGCGAGTGCGCCGACACGGACATGCGGGAGTGCGACCACCAGGAGCGAGCCGGCGGCGAACTCCCACAGACGTGCACCGGTGTCGAAGTACGCCAGTTCCTGCGCCGTCGCCGTTCGCGCGATTGAATAGGCGAACGACACCGCGAAGACGACGCCGAAGACGACGCCCACGACCCGGTCGGGCGACAGGCCGCGCCGACGCACGATGAGCTGGCAGAGGCCCAGCAGCACGACCCAGAGCACGAACGCCTGCCCCTGGACCGACATCGACCAGAAGTGCTGCAGCGGGCTCGGGATCTCGGTGCGGGCGTAGTAGTCCACCGCATCCGCCGCGAGTACCCCGTTCTGGACGTAGGCGAGGGAGGCCCAGGTCTGGTCCCAGAGGGCGCGCCAGGCGGTGGGCGGATAGGCAATCCAGACGAGAGCGAGGACACCCGCCAGCGTCACCGCCGCGGCGGGCAGCAGTCGACGGAAGATGCCGAGCAGGTGCGGAAGCGGTCGCACGGGGTCCGGCCCCGCCATCCGCCGCACGAAGCCGCGGGTGAGGAAGAACGCCGACAGCATCAGGAACACGTCCACGCCGCCCGAGACGCGACCGAACCACACGTGGTACGTGACGACGAGGAGGATGGCGACGGCGCGGAGACCGTCGACGTCCGCCCGATACGCCCATCGCCCCGCGACCGCCCGTCCGTCGACCGACGGGCGGGTCGGCTGACGCAGCGTCAGACGCACGGACCGGTCACGCGAGCTGGTTGTTCCACATCGACAGCGCCGACCCGATCGCCATGTGCATGTCGAGGTACTGGTACGTGCCCAGACGTCCGCCGAAGTGGACGTCGCTCTCGCCCTTGGCGAGCTCGCGATACGCCAGCAGCCCCGAGCGGTCGTCCGCGGTGTTGACGGGGTAGTACGGCTCGTCGGCCCGCGTGGCGAAGCGCGAGTACTCGCGGACGACGACCGTCTTGTCGGTCGGGTAGCGATCCGCGCGCTCCGGGTGGAAGTGCTTGAACTCGTGGATGCGCGTGTACGGCACGTCGGCGTCGGCGTAATTCATCACGCTCGTGCCCTGGAAGTCGCCGATCGGCAGGACTTCCTGCTCGAAATCGAGCGTGCGCCACGACAGCTCGCCCTCGGCATAGTCGAAGTAGCGGTCGACCGGTCCGGTGTAGACCACCGGCACCTGGCCCACGGTCGCCTTCTTGTTGAGCGGCTGCGACTCGTCGAAGTAGTCGGTCGACAGCTTCACCTCGATGTTCGGGTGATCGGCCATCCGCTCCAGCCACGCGGTGTACCCGTCGACGGGGAGACCCTCCCACGTGTCGTTGAAGTAGCGGTTGTCGTAGGTATAGCGCACGGGCAGCCGCGAGATGACCTCGGCCGGCAGGTCCTTCGGATCGGTCTGCCACTGCTTGGCGGTGTAGTCGCGGATGAACGCCTCGTACAGGGGGCGACCGATGAGGGCGATGCCCTTCTCCTCGAGGTTCGCGGCATCCTTCGCGTCGAACTCGCCGGCGAGTTCCTGCACCAGCGCCTTGGCCTGGTCGGGCGTGTACGCCGCCTGGAAGAACTGGTTGATCGTGCCGAGGTTGATCGGCAGCGGGAACACCACACCCTTGTGGGTCGTGTAGACGCGGTGGACGTACGAGGTGAAATCGGTGAAGCGGTTGACGTACTCCCACACCGTCGGGTTGGAGGTGTGGAACAGGTGCGCACCGTACTGGTGCACCTCGATGCCCGTTTCGGGTTCGTTCGCGGAGTAGGCGTTGCCGCCGATGTGATGACGACGATCGATGACCGTCACCTTGCGGCCCGCGGCGGCCGCGCGCTCGGCGATCGTGAGACCGAAGAAGCCGGAGCCGACGATGAGGAGATCCATGGAGAAGCGGGCTTTCGTGTCGGTGGTGGGGCACGGCCCCGCGGAAGACGTCCATCGATACTACCCGCGCCCCCTGCGCCCACCCGCGGCCGCGCTCAGGGGGCGCGCAGTGACCGTCCGATACGATGACGTGTCGAAAAAGCTGCGGACGGGAACGGAATTCGATGGGTGTGTGGATCGGCGTGATTCCGTCGTACGTGACGGTCGCTCTGGTCCTCCTCGTCCCCGGCCTCGCCGTGATCGCCGCGGGATGGGGCGTCCGCAGCCCCCAGCGGCTCCTGCTCGCGCCGGCCGTCTCGACCACGATCGCGGCGGCGGCGGCATCCGTTGCTCCGCTCGTCGGTCTGCGATGGGGGCTGATCCCCCTTGCGATCATGACGGTCGTGGTCACCGCGATCGCCGTGGTGCTGCGCCGCTTCGCCGGGGCCGAGCCCGGTCCGACCGCGCGGCGGACCGCTCTCGTGGTCGGCGCATCCCTCGCCGTCACCGCCGCGGCCACGGCCATCGTCTACGCGCGTGCCTTCGCCTCGCCCGAGAACATCGCGCAGCGCTTCGACAACATCGTCCATCTGAACGCGATCGCCCTCGCCGTCGAGGCGGGAAGCGCCTCGCCGTTCCAGATCGGATCGACCTCCGACATCGGCTTCTATCCGAACGGGTGGCACGCGCTGACCACCCTCGCGGTCGAGCTGACCGGCGCCACGGTCCCGGTCGCGGTGAACGGTTCGAACCTCGCGATCGTCTCGCTGCTGTGGCCCGCCTCGACCATGGCGCTCGCGGGGGCGCTGTTCGCCCAGCGGCGCACGGCCTACGTGGTCTCCGCGGCGCTGTCGATGGGGTTCGGAGCGTTCCCCGCACTGTTCTTCAACTGGGGCGTGCTCTACCCCAACCTCGTCGGCTACGCGATGGTGCCGGCGGGTCTCGCGGTCGTCGTGACCGCGGTGACCGAGCGCGCTCGCCCGCAGCTGACTCGTTCGCTCCTGTTGATCGCGTTGCTGTCGGGCGGCGTCTTCCTCGGGCACCCCAACGCGTTCCTCAGCCTGCTGGCCTTCGCGGCCGTCTACGTCGTCACCGCCCTCGCCCTGAGCGCCGCGCGCGAGCGCACCCGACGCGCGGTCATCGCCCTCGGCGTCGCGATCGTCGGCTTCGGCGCCGCCGGCACAGCGACCTGGGCGGTGTTCCGCACCAACGCCGAACACTCGGGGTGGGTGCCGTGGCAGGAGCTCGCCCAGTCCATCGGCGAGGGACTGCTCGCCTCGCCGCGGGGGTACACCCCCACGGCCGCCATCACCGTGCTCCTGATCGCGGGATTCGTGACGGCGGTCCGTCGCCCCCGCTGGATGCCGGTGGTCACGACCTTCCTCGTGGCCGTGGCGTTGTTCGCGATCTCGTCGGGGCTGCTCATCGACGACCCCCTCCGCCAGGTCCTGACCAACCCCTGGTACAACGACTCGAACCGCCTGGCCGCTCTGCTGCCGCTCGTCGCCATCCCCGTCGCGACCCTCGGCGCCCTCGCCCTGGTCGATCTCGCGCGAGCATGGGCGCGCCCTCGCCGGGTCCCCCGGTGGATCGCCCCCGTCGCCACGGTGATCGCCGTCGCCACGGTCTTCTCGGTGGTCGCCGGCCCCAACGCCCGCATCGCCCTGCGCCAGGTGACCGAGGCCTACGCCTACACCGACAGCTCGATCCTGCTGACCAGTCAGGAGTACGCCCTGTTGGAGCGGCTGGACGACGAGACGCCCGCCGACGCGCTCATCATCGGCAGCCCGCGCACCGGTACCTCCCTGGCCCTCGCCCTGGCCGATCGCGAGGTCACCCAGCGTCATGTGTTCGGCTCCCCCTCCCCCGAACTGCTCTTCCTCAACACCCGGCTGCGCGACATCGACAGCGATCCCGCCGTGTGCCGCATCGTCGACGACCTCGGCATCGACTACGTCCTCGACTTCGGTCGCCAGGACGTGATGGACCCGGCTGGAGCGGTCGACTACGACGGCATCCAGGACCTCACCCCCGGCGCTCATCTTGAGCTGGTCGACGAGCAGGGGCCCGACGCCCGCCTCTTCCGTATCGAGGGATGCTGACATGGCCCGCGCCACGACCGTCGCGGTCGCCTACGACTGCCTGTTCCCGTACTCCACCGGCGGCGGCGAGCGGCAGTACCGCGCCATGGCCGACGAGTTCGGGCGCGCGGGCCTCGACGTGGACTATCTGACCGCCGTGCAGTGGGACGGCCCCGCGCCGGTCGAGGAGCGCTTCCGCATCCGTCCGATCACGGGTCGGCTGCGCCTCTATTCCGCGGGGGGTGTGCGCCGGATCCCGGCGGCGCTCCGCTATGCCGCCGCCCTGTGGCGCACCCTGGTGCGTCGGCGACGCCGGTACGCGGCGGTCATGGTCAGCGGTCTGCCGATCTTCAACGTCTTCGCCGCCCGCGCGGCGCTGCTCGGGTCGGGCACGCGGCTCGTCGTCGACTACCTCGAGGTCTGGCACCGCCGCCAGTGGGTCGAGTACTCCGGCCCCGTCACCGGCACGATCGCCTGGGTGCTCCAGCGCGCCGCGATCGCGATCACGCCGCTTGCGACGTGTCACTCCCAGCTGAGCGCCTCCCGGCTGCGCGCCGAGGGGCTGCGCAGTGCTCCCCTGGTCAGCCCCGGGCTCATCGACGGCGCCGTCGAGGTCGCCGAGCCCGCTCCCGCGAGCGTCCCGCCCTACGCGCTGTACGTCGGCCGCCATATCCCCGACAAACAGGTGGAGGTCATCCCCGCGGCCGTGGCCACCGCGCGTGAACGCATCCCCGACCTGCGGCTGGTGATCCTCGGCACCGGTCCCAGCTCCGACGCGGTCCGGGCGGAGGTTCGCCGAGTGGGCGGCGAGGCGTGGACGGACTTCCCCGGTTTCGTCTCGGATGCCGAACTCGACACCCTGCTGCATGGCGCCCTGTGCCTCGTGCATCCCTCCCGCCGCGAGGGCTACGGTCTCGTCGTCGTCGAGGCCAACGCCCACGGGACGCCGGTCGTCCTGGTGGCCGGCGAGGGCAACGCGGCCACCGAGCTCATCGACGAGGGAATCAACGGCGTCGTCTCCCCTACCACCGGCCCCGACGACCTCGCTCGCGCGATCCTCGCCGTCGCCGACGAGGGCGACGACCTGCGCCGCTCCGCCCGCGCCTGGTACGCAGACGCCGTGGGCACCCGCACCATCCGCCGCACCGTGGAGGGGATCATGTCGGCGCTGTCGCTGCCGACCCCCGCCACGGTGAAGACGAAAGAAGACACCCCGTGACCACTCCCGCATCGACCGACGTCGAGTTGACGATCCTCATGCCGTGCCTCAACGAGGCCGAAACGCTCGAGGTCTGCATCCGCAAGGCGCAGGGCTTTCTCCAGCGCAGCGGCATCCGGGGCGAGGTCCTCATCTCCGACAACGGCAGCACCGACGGTTCGCAGGCCATCGCCGAGCGCCTCGGCGCCCGCGTTTCGCACGCTCCCCGCCGCGGCTACGGGGCGGCGCTCATCAACGGGATCGAGCAGGCGCACGGCACGTACGTCATCATGGCCGACGCCGACGACAGCTACGACTTCGAGAACCTCGAGCCTTTCGTCGAGCGCCTTCGCGCCGGGGCCGACCTCGTCATGGGCAACCGCTTCCGCGGCGGGATCGCACCGGGGGCCATGCCTCCGCTGCACAAGTACCTCGGCAACCCGGTGCTGTCGTTCATCGGCGAGCTGTTCTTCCGTCCGGGCATCCGCGACTTCCACTGCGGGCTGCGCGGGTTCAACCGCGCGCGCATCCGCCGCCTCGACCTGCAGACGACCGGCATGGAGTTCGCCTCCGAGATGGTCGTACGCGCATCCCTCGCGCGCTACCGCATCGAAGAGGTCCCGACGACCCTGAAGAAGGACGGGCGGTCGCGCCCGCCGCACCTGCGCAGCTGGCACGACGGCTGGCGGCACCTGCGGTTCCTGCTGCTGTTCGCCCCCCGCTGGCTGTTCGTCTACCCGGGTCTGGTGGCGTTCTTCCTCGGCGCGATCGCGGTGGCCGTGCTCGCGTTCGGCGGCGTGAACGTGGGCGGGGTCGGCTTCGACGTAACGACGATGGTCTACGCCAGCGCCCTCTGCGTCATCGGATTCCAATCGCTGTTGTTCTTCTGGCTGACCAAGCTGTACGCCACGCAAGAGGGCTTCCTGCCCACCAGCGAGCGATACCGGCGCATCGTCGCCCGATGGTCCGCCGAGCGCGGCCTGCTGATCGGCGTCGGCCTGTTCCTGCTCGGCGTCGTCATCGGCATCGTGCAGGTCATCCTGTGGGGCTCGCTCGACTTCGGACAGCAGAACGCCGCTCAGGCTGTGCGCATCGCGGTTCCCAGCGCCCTGCTGATCATCCTCGGCTTCCAGACCACGATGATGAGTTTCTTCTCCGGTGTGCTCACGACGCCGCGGCGCGAACAGCGCCCCGAAGCCGTCATCGAGAGCTGATGTCCGAACGACGCGTCCTCGTCGACCTGCTGGGTTTCACCGGGTCGCGCGGCGGCACTGAGACCTACGTGCGCGAGCTCGTGCCGCGCCTGGCGGATCGGATGCCGCGCACACGGTTCGCCGCGATCACCGGTCGCGTCGGCGCGGACCGCGTTCGCTCCTTCTTCCCCGGACAGGTGCAGACACTGTCGTGGGTGGGGGCCGACCCGGCGACGTGGGCGCTCGGCGCCGTCGCCGCGACCGATCCGCTCGCCCGGCGCGCGAGGGCCGACCTGGTGTGGGCCCCCGCGAACTTCGGTCCCGTCCTCCGGGGGATCCCGCGGGTCGTCACGGTGCACGATGCGATCTACGACGAGGTGCCCGGCGGGCTCGCCGAGCGCGCGCAGCGCGTGGTGACCTCGACCCTCATGCGGCGCTCGGCGCGCACCGCCGATCACGTGCTGACGGTCTCTCATGCCGCCGCCGCGAGCATCGCGGACCACCTCGGGGTCTCCCCCCACCGCATCCACGTCGTGCACAACGGCAGCGCCGAACCGCGTCCCGTGACCGACCCGGGCGGCATCCTGGCTCTGTTCGAACTGCCCGTCGCCCGCCCCCTGCTTTTGAGCGTCGGCAACCGCATGCCGCACAAGAATTTCCCCGGCCTCCTCGCGGCTCTCGCGGCGCTGCCGGCCGCCGCTCGCCCGGTCGCCGTCATCGCGGGCAGCCGCCTCCCCGACCCCCTCGCCGCCGATGTCGCCCGCCTTGGTCTCGACGACGACGTCGTCCTCCCCGGATGGGTGAGCGACGAGCAGCTGGAGGCACTGTTCCAGGTCGCGGACCTGTACGTCTGCCCCTCCCTCGTCGAGGGTTTCGGCCTTCCCGTCGTCGACGCGCTGCGCCGAGCGGTGCCCGTGCTCGCGAATGACGTCCCGGTGCTGCGCGAGGTGGGCGGCGACGCCGCCCGCTACGCCGATGCGACGGATGCCGCGGCGTTCGGCGCCGCGATCGCCGATGCCCTGCAGCGGCCGACGGATGCCGCCACCCGCACCGCCGCGCAGAGCTGGGCGTCGCGTTTCACGTGGGACGACGCCGCCGACGCGACGGCTGAGGTGCTGGAGCGCGCGTTGTCGGAGCGGCGCCGGTGAAGGTCCTGCTCGCGCGGCTGATCGGCTTCGGTGTCGCGCCGATGATCGTGGCGGTGGTGCCGCTGCTGGTGCTCCCGATCGCGGCGCGCATCCAGGGCGCCGAGGGGTGGGCGGCGATCGGCACCGGCCAGGCCCTCGGGAGCCTCCTGGCCATGATCTCCAGTTACGGCTGGAACGTCGCCGGCGGCGCGCGCATCGCGATGGCCGAGCACGACGATGCTCGTCGCGAGGTGTACGCGCACAGCTTCTGGTCGCGCCTGGCGGTGTTCGTCGTCGGCGGGGCGGTCACAGCGTCCGTCGCCGCCGCCCTGGTGGGCGGGGCTTTCGGTGGGGTCGCCGCACTCGTCGTCCTGGCGACGGGCCTCACCGGCCTGACCATGTCGTGGTACGCCGTCGGCACCGGCCGCGCGCGCATGGTGCTGTGGTACGAAGCGGTGCCGATGGCCGTGTTCACCGCCGCGAGCGCCGCGGTCATGTCGATCACCGGTCAGCTGATCGCTTACCCCCTCATGATGATCGTCGGGGTGCTGACCGGCCTCGCCGCCCTCCACTTGCACCTCTTCGGCCGCATCGTCCCGCCGTTCCACGCCGCGGGCATCGGACGCAGCTTCCGGCAGAACCTCCCCCTCGCCAGCGCCGACGGTCTGGGCGGCAGTTATACCACCGCTCCCGTCCCGATCGCTCAGGGGGTGGTGGGCACTCAAGCCGCGGCGGAGCTGACCTCCGCCGACAAGCTGTACCGTGTCGGTCTGACCGCGATCCTCATCGTCGGCAACACCCTGCAGAAGTGGGTCCTCGAAGCCTCCTGGGAAGCCGGTCGCACCCGTCGGCACCTGGTGGCCCTCGCGTTGCACCTGGTGGTCGGGGTCGTCGGGCTGCTGGTGCTCGTGCTCCTCGGCCCCTGGCTGACGGCGGCGTTCCTCGGCGCCGAGGTCGCCCCTCCGGCATCCATGTTCCCCGCCTACGGGGTGACGTACCTCATCATCTCGCTGACGACGCCCCTCATTCGCAACGTGCTCGTGCCCGCGGGGCGCAATCGCATCGTGCTCACGGCGATCGTCGCGTCAGCCGCTGTCGGGCTTCCGGCCATGTTCGTCCTGGGCGCGTCCCTCGGCGCGACGGCGATCGTCTGGGGCCTGGCCGTCTCGGAGATCGTCGTGCTCACCGTCGTCGGCACCGCCGCCCTCCAGGAGATCCGGCGACAGCGAGCGCGCGCGGCACGCGGCTGATCCCCCGCCCTCCGCGGCCCCGGGACCGACGGGCCCGGGTCGGGCCGCGCTGCTCCCCCGTCTCGACCGAACCGCCGGCGGATACGGGTCCGCCCGCTTCACGACCGCGGCACCGGCGCGGCGGGCTGTGCTGCTCTGATCCGTCGTCACGCCGGTGGCGCCGGAGGCGGGGGCTCGCGGGCCCGTCCGCACTGTTCTCCAGCGCGACGGCGGGCGTCACGCGCGCCGTCCGCCGGTGAGCTTCCACAAGGCGGCGCCGCTCACGTGGACGATCGCCGTACGGGGCGTGACCTCGCCTCTGCGCACCGCGCCGAGCACGGCGCGCAGAGTCGTCATCGCGCGCCGACGTGCGCCGTAGGCGGCGGCGAGCTCTCGCGCGACGTCGGAGTCGAGGCGGGAGCGCAGCGCGTCCGCCATGGCTTCGGCCCACCCGGCGTTCACCGTGTAGATCGAGCGCGCGAGGGCCCGCGGGCCGCCACCCTCGGCGCGCAGCGCGGCCCGGCGACGACGGATGGTCTCACGCCAGCCCAGGCGCGCGGCATCCGCCTCGCCGAGCACATTCGCCCCGTGCTGCACGTAATCCTGCACGACCCGGTCGACGACGTCGGTTCCGGCGGAGGCGGCCGCGCAAACGGCCAGCCAGTGATCGTGCACCTGGGCCGGGCCCGGGTACGCGGGAAACGGCAGGGCGACCCCCAGCAGTTCGCCGCGGAACACGCACAGGGCCCCCGAGAACTGATTCTCGAGCACGAGCGCCGGAGCGCTCACGACCCGCCGATCCGTGGATGCCGAGACCACGGCACCATCGGGATAGGTCACCACGCGCGCCTGCCCGCTGACCAGGCTGACCCCCTCGAGGGCGGCCACGAGAGTGGCGAGCTTGTCGGGCATCCAGTCGTCATCCTGGTCGCTCAGCGCGACCCACGGCACCCCTGTCGGAACGGCGGCCAGTCCGCGCTCGAAGTTGCGGTAGAAGCCCACGCGCTCGTCGAACCCGATGACGCTGAAGCGCCCGTCGTCGCCCACAGCCGCCGTCGTCTGCGCCCGCACGGCGTCTCTGTCGCCGTCGGCGACGATCAGGCACCGGAAGGTCTGAAGCGTCTGCGCTTGGATCGAGCGCAGCTGCCGCGCGAACAACTCCTCGGGCGGCCGATACGCCGCGAGCACGATGTATCCCTCGGCGGCGGGGGGAACGAAGGAGTCTGCGGAGGTCATGGGCGGCGTGGTCGGGATCCGCTCCATGCTACCGGCGCGGCCGCCCGACGGCCGGACGTGCGAATCCCGGATCGCTGGACACGCGCCCCCCTCCGAGGTGGGCGGTGCTCGTCTCCCCGGCCGGCATCGCCCCCCCGGTAAACTGGACGCTCCCCACCGACCGCACCCCTCGCCCCGGTGGCGTCCCGAGGAAAGGCCGGTCCCGCATGGGCGTCGAACCCGAAGTCGACATCGTGATCCCCGTCCACGGCGGGTGGGAGTTCGTGCGCACCTGCGTGCGTGCCGCCCTGGCGCAGACCGTCCCCGTGACCATCACCGTCGTCGACGACCGCTCCCCGGACGACACCGCCGACCGCATCGCCGAGGCCTTCCCCGAGGTCGAGCTCGTGCGCAACGACGTCAACCTCGGGTTCGCCCGCAGCTGCAATGTGGGCATCTCGGCGGGGAGGGCACGCTTGGTCATGCTCGTCAACAGCGACGTCGTCCTCCGACCCGACGCGGCGGCGGCCGCGATCGCCGCGCTGCCGGACTCCACGGCATCCCGCCTCGGCAGCGGAGCGACCCTGCTGCTCGCACCCGACGGCACCGTCGACTCCTACGGCATCGTCGCCGACGTCACCGGCGCCGGATTCGTGCGCTTCCACGGGGCCGCGCTGTCGGCAGCCGACCCCGTCGACCCGCCCGTGCTCGGCCCCTACGGAGCCGTCGCCGTCTACGACCGCGCCGCCTTGGACGAGGTCGGCCTGTTCGACACCAACATCTTCATGTACGGCGAGGAACTCGACCTCGCGTTCCGGCTGCGCGCGGCGGGATGGGACTGCGTCGCGATCGAAGGTCCGCTCGGCACGCACCTCGGTGGCGCGAGCGCGGGCCGGGAGTCGGCTCGCCAACGCCGCCTGTCGGGCTTCGCGCGCGGATACCTTCTGCGCAAGTACGGCGTCCTCCGCTCGCGCTGGGCGCTGCGTGCCCTCGCCGTGGAGATCGTGGTCAGCGGCGCACGACTCGTCCTGCGCCGCGACATGCTGTCGCTGCGGGGACGGTGGGAAGGGTGGCTCCGCGGCGCCGAGGCGCCCCGCACGGCCCTGCCGCTCGACGCGGTCGACGGCACGATCGGCCTGCGCGAATCGATGCGAATGCGCGGCGACCGGTACTGGGCCGAGCGTCCCACCGCGCCGCGATGACGGCATCCGGATGCCGTCTCGGCGAGACCGACGCGGCATCCGGATGCCGTCTCGACGGGACCGACGCCCTGCCTATAGTCGAAGAGTGCTGACCGCCCTCCGCTCGCGCGTGCGCGCCGCGCGCGATCTTCCTCTCCTGCGACCGCTCGTCGCCCGCGCCGACCGGCTGTGGTGGGCGCGGGTCATCCGTCGCGCCGGCGTCGTCGATCTCGAGTACGTGCGTGCACAGGTGGGACGTCCTCTCGGCGAGGCGGCTGCCGTCCGCCGGTACGTGGACGGGGGCTTCCGCGAGGGGCTGCGTCTGTCGCCGCTCTTCGTCGACACGGCGGTCGGCGACCACCTGCCCGAAGCGTGGCGCGTCCCCGCGCTGTACGCCTACCTCGTCGCCGACCCGCGGGGCCTACAGGTGAGTCCACTTTGGGATGCGGTGGCCTACGGTGCCGCCCACCCGGAGGCGTGGGACGCCCCCGGTGGGCCCCTCGGTCACGCCTGGCGTCGTCGTGAGACGCACTCGCTCCCCCTCGGTCCGCGATCGGAGCCCGCGGCGGCATCCTGGCCCGAGTTGTCGCGGGTCATCGTCGAAGCTGCGCGTCGTGCGCGGGTGGGCGGGGAGGTCGACCCGGCACCGGAGGGTGAGCCGCTGGATCGCGAACTGATCCTCGCGATCGGCCCCGAGGAATGGGATTTCGACGAATCGTTCGCCGAGGCGGTGGCCTTCTCGGACGCGCCCGGCCAGGGCGTCGCGATCGCCGTGCTCGACGACCGCGCGGAGGATTGGACGCTGGCGTCGATGCTGGCGGCCGGACGCCCCCGCGTCCGGATCAGTCGCCGTCGCCATGACGACGCGTCCCTCGCGCTCGACGAACTCGTCGCCTCCTCGCGCGCCGAGGTCGTCGTCGTGCGCGGCCCCAATCAAACGCTCACCGCCGTCGACGCCATGCGTCTCGCCGAGCGCGTCGAGCAGCGTCCCCCCGGCACGCTGCTCGGCCCCGTGTGGCGGGACGGCGACGGCACGATCGCCGCAGCGGGAGCGAGCGCCGACGGACGCTTCCTCGCCGGACATCCGATCGAGGACCTCACCGCCCTCGCTCCCACGACCGACCTCCACGTCCCCGCCCTGGCCGGGAGCACGTTCGCCGCCCGCCGCGCGGACGTCAGCGTCGCCGTCCGGGGTCCCGACGCCGCTGCCCGCCTCGGCGGCCCTGCGATCGTCGCCCTGGACATCGAGACGCGCACGCGCTCGCATGCCGCAGCAGCAGATCTCCCCGCGGACCTGCCCGGCGGCGATGATCTGCTCCTCCGCGCGGGCTGGGAGCGGCTCGACGACGGCCCGCTCCCCCGTGTGCGGCGCCCCCAGCGCCTGATCGAACTGCCCGACGGCGGCCGGGTGCCCGCCCTGCGTTGGGCACTGCGAACGGCAGCGCCCGTGGGTCCCCGCGCCGAGGGGTGGGGCGACACCCACTTCGCGCGCGCCCTGGCCGACGCCCTCCGGCGCCTCGGGCAAGAAGTGGTCATCGACTCCTACGCCGCCCGCACCCGCCCCACACGTCATCTCGACGACGTGACCGTGGCCCTGCGAGGCCCCGAACCGATCGAGGCCTGCGCCACCGGCATCTCGCTGTTGTGGGTCATCAGTCATCCCGACCAGGTCGGCCCTCGCGACGTGGCCGGATTCCACGACGTCTTCGCCGCCTCCGCGCCGTGGGCCGAGGCGACCGGCCGCGACCTCGGCGTGCCCATCACCCCCCTGCTGCAGTGCACCGATGCCACACGGTTCCACCCGGCGGGGCGCCCGCGGGGCACCGATATCCTCTTCGTCGGGACGGCGCGCGGCATCCTCCGCCCGTCCGTTGTCGAGCCCATCCGAGCGGGCATCCCCGTCACCGTGATCGGCCCCGACTGGCGCGGGTGGATTCCCGCCGAGCGCATCGCCGCGACAGGGGTGCGCAACGACGAGCTTCCCGCGCTCTACGAGACCGCCGGCGTGGTGCTGAACGACCACTGGCCCGCCATGCAGGAGCGGGGGTTCATCGGCAACCGCCTCTTCGACGTCGTCGCCGCGGGCGGTCGCGCGATCAGCGACCGGGTCGAGGGCATCGACGAGCTCTTCGGCGGCGCCGTCCGCACGTGGGATACCGTCCCCGACCTGCTCGCCCTGCTCAGCGGCGACCTCGACGCCGTGTTCCCCTCGTCGGCAGACCTGGATGCCGTGTCGGCACGCATCCGCGCCGAGCACTCGTTCGACGCCCGCGCACGGACCCTGCTCGAGGCGGCGCTGCGGCACCGCTGACGCGGTCGTCCCGCCGGCCGCACGCGGGGTGGGGTCTTCCCGCAATTAGCGGAAGCGCACCTCGGCGGGGACGGAGCCGAGCGAGTCGGACCGCCCGTGGACGGTGAATTCCGCGCCCTGCATGAGGGCGTGCGAGGTGGACTCGCTGATGCCGTGCAGGTTGGCGTTGATCCAATAGCTGCCGGGGTTGAAGCGGGCGCCGTCGACGTCGACCTCGATCGTCACCGTCTCGCCCGCGCGGAGAGCCGGGACCGAAGCGCCCAGCATGCTCGTGTTGGAGGCGAGGGCGAGCACACCCGACGACGTGTCGATGCTGAACCCGAGGGCCCACTCGTCGAGCTGGCGGAGCCCTCGCACGGCGATCGCGACGCGGAACGACTCGCCGCTTTGGAAGTCGTTCGAGCGGCGCCCGTCGGCGGCGCGGACGTCGACCGAAACGATCTCAGCGGCCCGGGTGATCTGCTCCGGGCGGTTCGAGACCTTTCCGGAACCCTCCTCGAGCAGTTCGCGGAACCGCTCGACGGCCGCATCGGCCAGTCCGTCGAACGCGACGCGGCCCTTGTCCATCAGGATGACGCGGTCGCAGAGTTCCTCGATCTGGTCGAGCGCGTGCGAGACGATGATGATCGTCCGTCCCTGCCGCTGGAATTCCTTGATCTTGTCGAGGCATTTGCGCTGGAACTGCTCGTCGCCGACGGCCAGCACCTCGTCGACGAGCAGGATGTCGGGGTCCGTGTGGACCGCGATCGCGAAGGCGAGGCGAACGAACATGCCCGAGGAGTAGAACTTCACCTGGGTGTCGATGAAGTCGCCGACGCCCGAGAAATCCAGGATGTCGTCGAAGCTCGCCCGCGTCTCTTCGCGACTCAGCCCGAGGACGGAGGCGTTCAGGTAGACGTTCTCGCGACCGGTGAGATCCGGGTGGAAGCCCGCACCGAGCTCGATGAGCGCTGCCACGCGGCCGCGCTGGCGCACATCGCCCGAGGTCGGCTGGATGATGCCGCCGATGACCTTCAGAAGCGTGCTCTTCCCGGACCCGTTGTGCCCGATGAGGCCGATGGTGTTGCCCGCGCGGATGTCGAGGCTCACATCGCTCAGCGCCCAGAAGTTCTGGCGGTGGCGACGCCCGGCACGACCGAGCGTGACGATGCGCTCCTTGATGGAGGTGTCGCGGCGCACGACGAACCGCTTGGACACATCGGTGAGCACCACGACCTCGGGGCGCACCGCAGGGACATTCACGTCGAACGACATATCGATCACAGTTCCTGAGCGAAGTTGCCCTGCAGGCGCACGAAGACCCGGTGGCTCAGGACGAGCAGGACGAGACCGATGAGCAGAGCGACCGCCATGCGCAGCACGAGGTGCGCGGGCCCCTCCAGACCATAGCCTCCGAGCCAGAACGCCCGTTGGAAGCCGAGCACGGCGAGGGTGAGGGGGTTGTTCGTGTAGACCTCGAGCAGGGTGGGGCTGGTGATGATCTGCTTCGCGAGGTGCCAGGCGTAGAGCACGGGCGAGAGCCACATCAACAGCATCGTGACGACCTCGACGAGGTATTGCACGTCGCGCAAGTAGACGTTCACGGCGGCGAAGAACAGTGCGAACGCCAGGCCGTAAACGAGGATCAGCAGGAGCGAGGGGATCGCGTACACGATCTGCCAGTGCAGCGGCGGCTTGCCCGCGATCACGGTCGCCACCAGCAGCACGCCCAACTGGATCATGAAGTTGAACAGGGCGGACCCCGTCGCAGCGAGCGGGAAGATCTCGCGGGGCATGTAGACCTTCTTCACCACCCCGCCGTTGGCGATGATGGATCCCGTCCCACCGACGGCGATCTCCTGGAAGAGGCTCATGGCGGTCAAGCCGGTGAAGATGAAGATCGCGAAGTCCGGGATGCCCCGCGCCGCGCCTAGGAACTGCCCGAGCACCACGAAGTAGATGCCGAGGAGGATGAGCGGGCGGATGAGCGCCCAGACGAAACCGAGGGCCGAGTCCTTGTACCGAGCCTTGATGTCGCGCTTGACGAGGAGGTCGAGCATCTCCCGACGGGCGAAGATGTCCCGGAGGGTCGTCCACAACGACGCGAACCCGAGCCCCGGGGTGACGCCGACCGTACGCATCGGCATCTCCGCGAGCCGAGCGAAGCGCGCGTTATCCCCGGAGGGTGAAGGACTGGGCATGAGGTCCGATTCTAGTGGGCTGTTCCTGCGGGACGTCTGTGCTCAGCGACGGCGCAGCCGCTGACGTGCGCGCCACAGACGACCGCGCATGCCCTCGCTGCGCGCGAACAGCCGATCGATGCGCGCTGCGGAATCGGGGCGGTGCAGGCGCACCCACATGTCGACGAAATCGCGGAAACGGCCCCACCCGATGTAACCCGCGCGACGCAGGAACTCGATCTGATGCTGGGTGTCCTCCGGCATGGTGGCCGACATCTGATCGAGGTTGTAGTCGAAGGCCGTGTAGCTCTTGGCCAGATAGTCGGGCGTCGCGATGGTCATCGAATGGAAGCCCAGCTCCCCCGCCGCGTACACCGGCATGCGTTCGAGGACGTGGGCGAGACCGCCGTCGACGTAGGCTTCCGCTCCCCCGAACTCGTCGTACGTCCACTCTCGTTCCACCAGGAGGCGCAGGGCCTGCGGCCGGGCGAAGAACATCGACCCGAAAGGTGCGAGCGGCGAGACCTCGTCCAGGGGGACCCGGATGCCGAGTTCCCCGCAGAGCTTCTCCACGCCCGGGCGGTTCGCCCACCAGGCGTGGCCCATCGTGGGGTGACCGAGGTGGACGGTCGGCGGAAAGGCGAGCCCGAGGCCGGGCTGCTGCTGGAACAGCGCGACGACATTGGCAGCCTCGTGCGGACCGTGAAGCAGGTTCTCGAACTGATGGCGGCGGAAGTGCCGACCGACGTTCGCCCCGTCCTGCGGCGTCTTCTTCGAGTGGATCTTGACGACGAGGTCGTACTCGTCCGACAGCAGGATGTCGCGGCATCCGATCAGGAACGCGGCCTGATCGCGGCCGTTGTTGGAGGCCACGACCCGCACCTCGGTCCGGCCCGGCAGGTTGCGCGCGGCGATGATGTCCTCGATGGCGCGTGCGCGTTCGGCATCCGGCGTCGTCACGATGAGATCGGTCACGCCGGGCAGGTATCCCGCGCGGTCGAGGATCTCGTCCGTCATCTCGACGTAGAAGATGTGCGCGAAGACCGCCGTCCGCAACGGCGCCGCCGGGTCGTAGTCGTCATCGGTCGGCGAGAGGACGCGCAGGAGCGCGGCGTCCGCGTTCAACACGCGCGGTTCCACGTTGCGCGCGAGGTCGTCGAAGATGAGCCGCACGGGGTAGCCGCTGCGTTCCGCCGCCTCCAGGGTCCACTTGCCGACCACGGCGACGCGGTCGAGGAAGACCGGCCACTGGAAGAACGGCCGGCGCTTCAGAGTCGGGCACCCCGCCTCGATCAGTTGCTCGGCATACAGCACCGCGTGGTTCTCGATCTTGTCGGTCAAGGTCGGGAAGGCGACCTCGCCGGAGAAGCCCTGCTGCGTGAAGTGCTCCGTGAACACGCCCTCGTGCTTGGTCACGGCGTCGGAGTACGACGTCATCTTCGGCAGGTCGCGCCAGTACGCCACCCACTCGGGCGAGAGGAACATCTGTCGACGCACGGCGACCCAGTACGACTGCAGGTGGTAGGGCAGGTAACCCTCCTGAGTGAAGGGGTGCGGCTCCACGCGCAGGTGGTCCGTCATGCCCCAGAAGTGCAGAGGGTGCCCGTTCATGCGCTCGAACAGCGGCGCGAAGGGCCGGATGGGCCCGAACCAGGTGTCGTTGACGAGCAGAAGCTCGTCGAACTCCTCGAGGCGGTCGTGCATCGCGTCGAGGCCGTGCTTGTAGCCCCAGATGTCGTAGCCCTCGTTGGGGCGCTCGAGCACCACGTCCCCCAGCGCCTCCAGGCGCTTCCGTCCCCCAGCCGTCAGCGGGCCGTTGGAGACGACCACGATCGTGTCGCAGAACTCGCGCATGCGCTCGAGTGCGTACACGACGAAATCCCCCACCTCGCCACGCCGGTCGTAGACGACGTAGACGAGGAGGCGCTTGCCGTCGTCGGGGAAGGTGTCGGCCGGTCGCGTCCAATCGCCGATGAGCTCCGCGGTCTTCACGATGACGCCTCTCGTTCTTTCTCACCGCGTTCACTGCGCAAGCGGGATGCCACTCGGCGAGCGGACGACAGCACACGGTGCCCCCGCAGGGCGATCCGGTACACGGGGCGGAACGCGTCGGCCACGCGGGGATGGTTCGTGCGGACGTACATGCGCACCAGGGCCACAGTCCCGCCGTATCCGGTGTAGCCCGCCCTGTGCAGGAACCCGATCTGCTCGACGGGCCATCCGCGCGTCGTGGAGAACATCTGGTCGACCTTGTACTCCAGCGCCGTGTAAGCGATCTCGGCGTGGGCGTGAGTGAGGACCGTGCGGCAGTAGTAGCCGGACTCCCCCGCCGACGCGCTCACGAGCCGCTCCTGCAGGTGGGCGAGGTGACCATATCGACGCTCGCCCTTCCAGCCGTAGTCGCCGAAGGTCCACCGGCGTTGCGTGAGCGCACGGAACGCCGCGGGGCGTCCGACCCACATGCCGCCGTACGGGGCCAGCGGCGACACCGTGTCGAGGGGAACGCGGATTCCGAGCTGTGTCGCCAGGCGCTGCGCGTGCGGTTCGAGCAGTGCCCACCCACGGCCCATCGTCGCGTAGCCCACGTGGATCATCGGCGGGAAAACGATGCCCAGCCGTTCCTCCTTCTCGAAGAGGGAGAGCAGATTGCGCACGTATCCGGGGCTGTCCAGCAGGTTCTCGAACTGGTAGCGACGGAAATACCGCAGCCGGTTCATGGTCTTCCACGGCGCCCGGCGCATGTGGAGCTTGACGATGAGGTCGAACTGGTCGGACTGGATAACGTCTCGGCATCCGACGAAGTAATCGGCCATGTCGCGACCCGGGCTCTGCGGAGTCACGCGCAGTTCATAGGTGTGCGCGTTCGTCGCCGCCCAGGTCTCGAGGAGGCGTTCCAAGCGCGCCGCGGTGACGCCCTCCGTCGTGGTCACGAAGACGGAGGCGCCCGGCGGGAGGAATTGCAGGCGTCGCAGCACCTCGTCGATCTCTTCGAGGTCGCTGACGTGCACCACCGCGGCCAGCTTCAGCGACGACCCCGCCTCGGGATCGACCGCGCGGCCCGGCAGCACCGAGAGCAGTCCGAGGGTGGTGTTGAGCGCCTTCGGCGGGACGCACCTGGCGAGGCTCGAGCGCAGGACGTCGACGGGGAAACCGCCCTCGCCCATTGAGTGCTCGATCTCGCTGCCGATGATCGCGAAGCGATCGAGGAACGGGGGATAGCTCGTGAACACAGCTCGATCGACGAACGGCACGCCCATGTCGAGCAGGTCCACCGGGGCGAACAGTCCCGGATCGTGCGCGTGCAGATGGGCGGTGTCGTATGCGCGCGCGTGCCGGAAGCCCGCGCGCTCGACCTCGCCGGCCAGGGCGCGCTCGCGCTCGCCGGCGGCCACGCCGTTCCCCCACCAGCGGTGCCACACCGAGCTGTCGAGAAGCGGGCGGCGGATCACGGTCAGGAACCACGGTCGATCGCTCACGGCGGGGAACCCCTCGCCCGGAAATGCCTCTCGCGGAGCGGCGGGCGGCAGCACGTCCCAGACGTCGGCCTCGATCGACGACATCCGATCGAAGAGGGCGGCCACGTCTCCGACCGGGCCGAACCACGAGTCGCCGGTCAGCACGATCTCGTCGACCGTCGGAACCCGGTGACGCACGCGGTCGATTGCGACGGTGTAGGCGTCGGAGGAGAACTCCTCGGACTCCGTCTCAACCGTGTCGTCCACGAGCGCCGCGACGCGACCACGAACATCGGATGCCAGAGCGCCGGGGTGCACGAGGACGATCGTCGACGCGACCCGACGCAGGGCCCGGAGTGCGTGGACCGTCGTCTCCTCGACGCGCCCCGCGGCCCGGACCGCGAACACCACGGCACGCTCGACGGAGGCGCCCGCCGCGCGAGCTTCGGTCGGACCGGCGCTCAGGTGCGTCTCGGCGCCCGCCTCAGCGCTCGGCGCCATGCTCGAGGGCGCTGAGGAGGTAGCGGCCGTAACCGCTCTTGACCAGGGGCTCGGCGCGCTCCCGGAGCTCGTCATCGCTGAGGAAGCCCATGCGCCACGCAACCTCTTCAGGGCATCCGATCGACAGACCCTGACGCTTCTCGACGGTGCGGATGAACTCGGTCGCCTCGCTGAGCGAATCGAACGTCCCGGTGTCGAGCCATGCCGTGCCGCGCGGCAGCAGCTCGACCCGCAGTCGGCCCTGCTCGAGGTAGGCGCGGTTGACGTCGGTGATCTCGAGCTCGCCGCGCGGCGAGGGGGTGAGGTTCCGGGCGATCTCGATCACGTCGTTGTCGTAGAAGTACAGACCGGGGACCGCGTAGTTGCTCTTCGGGTGCTCGGGCTTCTCCTCGAGCGAGACCACGCGCCCCGCGGCGTCGAACTCAACGACCCCGTACGCGGTCGGGTCGGCGACCCGGTAGCCGAACACGACGCCACCGTCGAGCTCGCTGTACTGGCGCAGCCGCGTGCCCATGCCCTGCCCGTAAAAGATGTTGTCGCCCAGTACGAGGGCCACCGACTCCGAGCCGATGTGCTCCTCGCCCAGGAGGAAAGCCTGGGCGAGGCCGTCGGGCGAGGGCTGCACCTTGTAGGTGAGCGAGATGCCGAATCGCGAACCGTCGCCCAGCAGGCGCTGGAACTGCTCGGAATCCTGCGGCGTCGTGATGATGAGGATGTCTCGGATGCCGGCGAGGATCAGGGTCGACAGCGGGTAGTAGATCATCGGCTTGTCGTAGACGGGCACGAGCTGCTTCGAGATGCCCTGGGTGATCGGGTGGAGTCGGGAGCCCGTGCCGCCCGCAAGAATGATTCCGCGCATGGAGGTCATTTTCCCCTATGCGGCTGTGCGCGCCAATCCGCCCCGGAAGAGGCGCAGGAGGACCCCGCTAATCTGGAGCGCATGAGTCGTCTTCTCGTGACCGGTGGCGCCGGTTTCATCGGATCCAATTTCGTGCACCACGTCATCGCGCACACCGACCACTCGGTGACCGTCTTGGACAAGCTCACCTACGCCGGCAACGCGTCGTCGCTGGCGGGGCTTCCCGAGGACCGCGTGCGTCTGGTCGTCGGCGACATCGCCGACGCCGCCGTCGTCGACCCCCTCGTCGCCGAGGCCGACGCCGTGGTGCACTACGCGGCCGAGTCGCACAACGACAACTCGCTGCACGACCCCCGCCCGTTCCTCGACACCAACATCATCGGCACCTACACGTTGCTGGAAGCGGCTCGGCGCCACGACGTGCGGTTCCACCACATCTCCACCGACGAGGTCTACGGCGACCTCGAGCTCGACGACCCGGCCCGCTTCACCGAGAGCACGCCGTACAACCCCTCGTCGCCGTACTCGTCGACCAAGGCCGGTTCCGACCTCCTCGTGCGCGCGTGGGTGCGCTCGTTCGGGGTGCGCGCGACGATCAGCAACTGCTCGAACAACTACGGGCCGTACCAGCACGTCGAGAAGTTCATCCCCCGCCAGATCACCAACGTGCTGCGCGGCATTCGCCCGAAGCTCTACGGAACGGGCGAGAACGTCCGCGACTGGATCCACGCCGACGACCACTCCTCCGCCGTCCTGACGATCCTCGACAAGGGCGAGATCGGCGAGACGTACCTCATCGGCGCCGACGGCGAGAAGGACAACAAGAGCGTCGTCGAGTTGATCCTGCAGATCACCGGGCAGCCCGTCGACGCCTACGACCTGGTCGCGGACCGCCCAGGTCACGACCTCCGGTACGCCATCGACTCGACCAAGCTGCGCACCGAACTCGGGTGGAAGCCGACCTACGGCGACTTCGAATCCGGCCTCGCCGCGACGATCGACTGGTACCGCGAGAACGAGGCCTGGTGGGCTCCCACCAAGGACGGCGTCGAGGCGTTCTACGCCAGCAAGGGGCAGTGACGCGGTGTCGATCGACTTCGGAAAGGCGCTCTCCGCACGGGAGACGACCATCCCCGGCCTGATCCTGCTCGACCTGCCCGTGCACGGCGACTCCCGCGGGTGGTTCAAAGAGAACTGGCAGCGCGAGAAGATGACGGCGTCGACCGTGGATCTGCCCGACTTCGGGCCCGTCCAGAACAACATCTCGTTCAACGACGCGGTGGGCACCACCCGCGGCATCCACGCGGAACCGTGGGACAAGTACGTCTCCGTCGCCACGGGCCGCATCTTCGGCGCCTGGGTCGACCTGCGTGAGGGCGATTCCTTCGGCGCCGTCTTCACCGCCGAACTCGACCCCTCGACGGCCATCTTCGTGCCGCGCGGCGTCGGCAACTCATACCAGACGCTCGAGGCCGATACCGCGTACACATACCTGGTCAACGACCACTGGTCTCCCGACGCCACCTACACCTTCCTCAACCTCGCCGATGAGACGGCCGCGATCGAGTGGCCGATCCCCCTCGCGCAGGTCGAGATCAGCGCCAAAGACAAGGATCACCCGCGGCTCGCCGACGTCATCCCGATGCCGCCGAAGAAGATCCTCGTCACGGGCGCGAACGGCCAACTCGGGCGCGCGCTGCGGGAGGAGTTCGGCGAGCACCCGTGGATCGAGTACGCCACCCGCTCCGAACTCGACCTCACTTCCCCGGGCCTGGACACCGCGCGGCGCTGGCGCGATTACGGCGCGATCGTCAATGCCGCCGCGTACACGAAGGTCGACGCAGCCGAGACGCCCGAGGGCCGTAGCGAGGCGTGGGCTGCGAACGTCACGGCGGTCGCCGCCCTGGCCCGTATCGCGACGGCCAACGGCATCACCCTCGTCCACGTCTCGAGCGACTACGTCTTCGACGGCACGAAGAGCGACGCCTACGGCACCGAAGACGCCCTCTCCCCCCTGGGCGTCTACGGACAGACGAAGGCCGCGGGCGACGCGATCGTTCAGACGGTGCCGCGCCACTTCGTGCTGCGAACGAGCTGGGTCATCGGCGACGGCAACAACTTCGTGCGCACCATGGCGTCGCTCGCTGCCCGCGGGATCGATCCGCGCGTGGTGGACGATCAGATCGGCCGGCTGACGTTCACCTCCGACATCGCCCGCGCCATCCGGGTCGTCCTCGACGCAGACGTGCCGGCCGGGGTCTACAACGTCACCGGACAGGGCGAGCCCGCCTCCTGGTTCGACATCGCCCGCCGCGTCTTCGAACTGGCCGGTCACGACCCCGCACGCGTCACGGGCGTCAGCACCGACGAGTACTTCGCCGGGGCCACCGTTCCCGTCGCTCCGCGTCCGCGCAACAGCGTGCTCGACGCCGCGGGCACGATCGCCGTCGGCATCCCCCTCGGAGACGCCGACGCGCAACTGCGCGCCTACCTCGATCGCGCGTGAGCGGCGACGAGCGCCGGGGGGCGCGGCGCCCCGGCGTCGTCGCCCGGGCGGCTCGCCGCGTGTGGTCGCACAGCGCGGTGCGTTATCTGGTCGTGGGCGGCGGCGCGTTCCTCATCGACGTCGGCCTGCTCGCCCTCCTTCATGACGTCATCGGAGTGCCGCTGGTCGTCGCGACCCCGACGGCGTTCCTCCTGAGCTTCGCCGTCACCTATCTGCTGCAGCGCACCTTCACGTTCTCCTCCGACACCGGTGTGGCATCCAGCGCGGTCAAATACACCGCGCTGGTGGCCTTCAACACGGTGGCGACCACCGGCATCGTCGCCGGCGTCGCCGCGCTGGGACTGCCATGGGTGGTCGGGAAGGTCGTCGCGGTGGGCTCGACGACCGTGTGGAACTACTTCGCCTACCGGTACTGGATCTTCCCCGCGCCACGGCCCGACACCGACGCGTCCTGATAGGCGAGGGCGCGGCATCCCGTCGCCCGGGCGGGGCCGGTCACGGGAGATCGGACTCGATGTGCGGGGAGTCGTCGGCGGCCCGCGCGGATTCGAGATGTGCGATCCGGCGGGTCAGGGCCTCGAGGTCGGCGCGGTTGATGGCGGACTCCTCGGCGAGGCTGCGGATCTCCTCCTCGGCGCGCGAAAGCTCCCACGAGAGGTGCAGAGCGACGCCGACGAGAAGAGCGATCGAGATCGCGAAGATGAGGTTGGCGGGGACCTCGACACCGAGCAGATGCGTCAACTGCACGAGGAGGCCCGGGAAGATCGAGATCACGAGCAGGGCCAAGCCGACGACGAGCCACAACGTCGCGTACTTCTCGCGCAGCTGACGACGCAGAAGCAGGACGACGATCAACCCCAGCACCACGACGGCGAAGGTGACCCCGGCGGCGACGATCACGCGCGCACTCCCGTCTTCGACGCGGCACCGCGCATGATCGCCAGGGACAGGGCGAACACGGAGCGCAGAAGGTAGAGCGAGGCCCCCAGCGGATTCTGGCTGGGGCGGCCCGCGGCGCGCGGACGCATCGCGACGGGGACCTGGACCACGGTCAACCCCGCGTGCACGGCGTTGACGAGCGAGTCGACGGTGTCGCCGAGATACTCTGCGGGGTAGTAGTCGACGTACTGGTCGATGGCCCGGACGTTGGCGGCACGGAACCCACTTGTCACATCGGTCAGCCGGGTGCCGGAAATGCGGGTGAGGACGCCGGCGAGCATGCGCATTGCCCACCGTCTCGGGCCACGCGCGGAGTAATCGCCGACCTCCGCGAATCGAGCGCCGATCGAGATGTCTGCTCTCTCGAGACCGTCGAGCACTGCCGCGATGTCGCGCGGGTTGTGCTGGCCGTCGGCGTCGACCTGGATCGCCCGCGTGTACCCGTGGCGCTGGGCGTAACGGAACCCCGCCCGCATCGCCCCGCCGACGCCGAGATTGAACGGCAGCGACAGGATCGTGGCCCCGGCTTCGCGGGCTCTGACCGCTGTGTCGTCCCGAGAACCGTCGTCGACGACGAGGATGTCCCAGGCTTCGGGCTGGGCCAGGATCTCCCGGATCGTGGGGCCGACGCTCTCGCCCTCGTTCCATGCTGGAACGATGACCAGAGTGCTCGATCGTGCCGCAGACATCGCCCTCATCGTAGCAGCGCCCCTCGCCGCGTCCGCGGGGCGCCGCCGCTGTTCGAGGGGCGATCCGGGTGGTGAAAGCGGCGGCTTGTAGGATCACACGGGTCGTCACCGCCTCCACCCCGACGGCGCAGGGACGCCCAGAAGGATCCACCTCATGTCTGCACTCCTCGCCCGCCTCGCCCTCCCCCGGCGTCCCCTGGTGGACGTTGCCGTCGTCTTCATCGCCCTGCTGGCGATCCTGCTGTCGGGCGCCGCGTTCCTGCCCATCGCCTCCGGCGCCGACGAGGCGGCTCACTACGTCTATGCGGCGGCCGTGGTGCGCGGCCAGGCGGGGACATTGGAGCCCACGCTGCCGGCCCGGTTCTCGAACATGGACGTCTTCGCCGGTTGCATCGCCTTCCATCCCGACGTGACGGCCGCCTGTCAGGGACCGCTCCGCATCAGCTCCACCGCCGAGGTGCTCTCGCAGACGAACGCCGGCCTCTACAACCCCGTCTTCTATCTGTGGACGGGTCTCGGCACCCTGGTCGTGCCCACCGAGTACGGTCTGTACCTCTCCCGGGTCCTGGCGGCCGTTGTCACGGCCCTCTTCCTGGCCTGGGGCCTCTCGCTGCTGCGGCGGTCCTCCCGCTCCCCCCTGCCCGCGCTCGCAGCAACGTTGTTCCTGACGCCGATGACGCTCTACGTCGGGATGGTGCTCAACCCGAGCGCGTGGGAGATCGCCACCCTCTTCGCCGCCACGGTCGCCGGTTTCGCCGTCGCGTGCGGTCCTTCGACGACCGGATGGCGTGAGGCGCACTCCCTCCTGCTCGCCGCCTCGTGCGTGCTCGTGGTCACACGCGGGCTGTCGCCGTTGTTCCTCGCGGTGACCGCTGTCGCGCTGCTCGTCGTGGCCGGAGTCGAGCGCACACGGCGTCTGCTGACCGACCATCGGGCGTGGATCCTCGCCGGCGGCGTCGCCGCGGTCACCGCCTTCAGCGTCCTGTGGGTGCTCGGACACGGGACGAACTACGTCGGGGTCGAGAAGCCGGCCTCGCTCGCGGACGGACTCACGGGCATCTCGGTGTTCTATTCGAACTACCACGAGCAGGTCACGCAGATGTACGGGAACCTCGGCTGGCTCGACCTGCGCAGTCCCAACATCCTGTCGACCTCGTGGGTCCTGCTCCTCGGCGGCGCCCTCGTGTTCTGCTTCGGTCTCGCGACGCGGCGCGCCCGATGGGCCATCCTGATCGCGTTCGGCTCCGCCACGCTCATCCCGGGCGTGCTGTCAGGCCTGCAATGGTCGGGCTACGGCTGGCAGGGGCGCTACACCATGCCGCTCGTCGCCGCCCTCCTCGTCATCGCCGCCTTGGCCGCGGATGCGGGCCCGAGCACGACCCCGATGGATGCCGGCACCCGACGCGTCGTGGGAATGTTGCGCTGGCTGCTGCCGACATTCCTCGTCATGGGAGTGACGATCACGGCGGTGCGCACCGGTCACCGCTATCTGGCCGGCGACACGAGCGCTCTGACGGCCGCCTGGCAGTGGACGCCTCCCCTCGCCGTCCCCGTCCTCGCCGTGGCGTTCTTCGGCGGGCTCCTCGTGCTCACCGGCACCCTCGTGCGGCGCGGGAGCGACCTCGTCGAGCGGGCCCCGAGATCGAGCGTCACCGCACGGTGACCGACCGGCCTGACCGACTGCGCCGGCCGCGGGACGCCGCACAGACCGGGAGGGCCGCTTCGCGGCGCACACGAGCCCAGTGCGAACCGGGGGACGCCGGTCGAGCGATTCAGCGCACGGTGACCGAGAGGCAGCCGAGCGACACCGTGAACCCGCCCTTGTCGTCCACCACGGTCGCGCAGACCTGACGCTTCCCCTTCGTCGCGGTGTATCGCTGTTCGAAGCCGTGGGCGGAACCCGCCGCGGGGAAGGCCGCGCCTACGTCGGGGCGCGATCGATCAGCGCGGACCGTGCGGACCGATCCGTCGATGGAGATCTGCACCGAGACCGGGCCGGCCACGTCGGGGTCGAAGGCCCATCCGCGCACCGTGAGCGCCCCCGTCGCGGCGCTTACCGCGTCGAGCCGCCCGATGGGCGCCCCGGCGACGCCGGTCACCGTCCGGCAGCCGAGCAGCGGGTTCGCCCCCGAGGTGTTGATCGCGTAGATGCACAGGCGAGAGGTGCCCACCGGGATGGGCACCGACGACTGGTACCCGTGTCCGGAACCGTACAGCGGGTAGGCCGCGCCCACGTCGGGACGGCTGGCGTTGGCTGTGAGCACCGACGCCGATGCCCCCACGTAGACGTGCACATCGATCGGTTTGGCGGTGTCGGGGTCGATCGCCCACCCGCGGACGTTCGCGGTCGTCCCGGACACGGTGACCTCGTCGACCGCGCCGATGGGCGTCTTGCCCTCGTCGGGCGTCGTGATCGACCGGCAGCCGAGATCAGTGTCGGGCCCACTGGTATTGACGGCCGTCACGCACACCGTGGAGGGGCCGATGGGGATGTCGACGGTGCGGGAGTAGCCGTGCGTCGCGCCGTACACCGGATAGGCGGCGGCGACGTCCGGCCGCGACGTCTGCGCGGTGACACGCGTGGACTTCCCGTCGACCGAGATGCGGACGGCGATGGGGCGGATCGTGTCGGGGTCGATGGCCCAGCCCGTGACGGTCGCGCTGCGCCCCGAGACGCTGACCGACTCGTAGTTGCCGATGGGTGCGCGGCCCTGATCTCCGCCGGTGACCGAGCGGCAGCCAAGGGTCGTGTTGTCGCCCGAGGTGTTGATCGCGTAGGCGCACACGGTCGTGTTGCCCGCGGGGAGGTCGACGACCTCCGAGAAGCCGTGCTTGTCGCCGTAGGCCGGGTAGGCCTTGGCGATATCGGTCCTCTTGTCATCCGCCGTGAAGGCGCGCCCGACACCACCGACGTAGATGTGCACGGGGATGGGCTTCTGCGTGTCGGGGTCGATGGCCCATCCCCGCACGCGCGCGGTGGTGCCGGCGACGTCGATGCCGTCGATGTAGCCGATGGGCGCCCGACCGATGTCGCGCGAGGCGGGGGTCATGATGCTGCGGCATCCGAGGGTGGTGTTGTCGCCACCCCCGGTGTCGATGCCGTAGACGCAGACCTGTCGGGCATCCAGAGGCACCTTGAGGGTCGTGCTGTACCCGTGCGCCGTGCCGTGGACCGGATAGGGCGTGGCCAGGTCGGCGCGGACGCGACGCGCGGTAACCGCCGTTCCGACACCGTCAACGTAGACGTGCACGGCGATCGAAGCGGCGGTGTCCGGGTCGATGGCCCACCCCGTCACCGTGATCGAGCCCGACGATACCGCGACGGAATCGAGCGCACCGACGGGCGAACCGGTGTAGAACGGCATGTCACGGCATCCGAGCCCGACGTCGCCCCCCTGGCCGGTGTTCACCGCGGTCAGGCACACCTGCCCGCTGCCGCCCGTCGTGACAGGGATGCGGGTGTCGAACCCGTGGCGACTGCCGCTCCCGGGATACGCGGCGCCCACGTCGGGCCGATCGGCGTCGGCGGTGAGAGTCGTGACGGCCCCGGCAAGCGAGACGCGGACCTGGATGGAACCGGACGTGTCGGGATCGATCGCCCACCCGCGTACGCGAATGCCCCCCGGGTACGCCTCGATCGCGTCGATCGAGCCGAAGGGCCGACCGCCCGCCTTGGTCGAGCCGAACCAGTCGGTGAAGGTGCGCCAGAAGTTGCGGTTCCCGTATGCGCTGCACCCGTCGCCCTCACCGTAGAGGTTGCGCAGCGCGGCCTGGTTGGGCACGTACGGGGTGTAGATGTAGAGACCGGCCGTGGCCTGGTTCTCGATGTAGACGCGCTGCGTGCCGCAGCTGGCGGACGGGTTGTACAGGATGTTGTTCCACCGGCCGGCCTGATACCCCCACCAGGTCGGATTGAGGCGGTAGACCTCGAACTGACGGGCGCCGTAGTAGACCTGGTAGAAGAACCCCTGGGTCGAAGGATCGCACGGAGCGGTGTCGGGGCAGCCCTGACCGGTTGCCGCGGAGTAGTTCCATGCCGACGGAGCGGTCGAGGTGACCAGCCCCTGCTCCTTCTGCAGGAGCACGAGGAGCGCTTTCTGGCTGATGCCGCAGGAGAGGGCCACCTTCGCGATGATGGTGGCGGCGCTCTCGTTCGCGGCACCCGCGTAGCCGTTGCAGTACTTGTCGGCCGGGCGGTCGTCGGTGCTCTGCCGATAGTCCTTCAAGCAGGTGTAGCCCGACTGACACGAGCGGACCTTCCCGTCGAGGAAGGTCTGGATCTCCCCCGCCGACATCGCGGCGCCGTCGTAGAACACCGCATCGTCGATGATGCTGCCGGGGTTCCAGTCCGACGCGTCCGCGGCCGCCGCGGCCGGCGCGGGCGCGACCGTGGCCGGGAGCGCGAGCGGCGCTGCCGCGAGGAGAGCGATGGCGCACGCCCAGGAGGCGACGACCGCCGCGACGCTGCGGCGGCGGGAACGACGCATCACGGCGCCGTCTCGATGGTGGTGAGGGCCGATTGCGCCCGGAGGTTCGCGGAGGTGTACGAGACGGTGAACGCCGCGTCCTCACCCTCGGCGACGGGGATGGACATGAGACCGCAGTAGGTGACTTCCTTGCCTTCGTTGGCGGACACCGACACGGTCCGCTGCGACTTCTCGAGGGTCAGGGTGCAGGTGCCGCCGGACTCGGAGATCCCGGGGACCATCGCGGTGACCTCGAGCGACCCGTCGATCACCTCCGAGGTGATGACGAGGATCTCACCGTTGTACGGCGAATCGGTCGCGCTCTCGCTCGGCGCAGGAGAGGGGTCAGCGGTGGCCGTCGGAGAGGGAGAGGCCGTCGCGGGCGCGGAGGGGGACGCACTCGGTGACGCCGTGTCGGACGCGACGGGCGCGGCTCCGGGCGCCGGGGTCGCGCACGCGGACAACGAGATCAGCGCGAGGACGAGGAGTGAGGTCGACGCGACACGCGCGCGCCTCGCGGGAGACGTGACGACGGTGCCGTGGAGGTGCTTCACGCGTTCATTATGCGTTGCCCGAGTGACGGATGGGAATATTGTGAAGGAAGGGGGGCATATGTTAACGCCACCCGAGCCTCCGCCGCAGTCGCCGCATCCGCGACATCACCGGCTGATGCGCATCGATCTCGCGGCGGACGTCGGACGCGATCTCGGTGCGCAGGCGCTTCACGATCCGCTCCGCAGCGTTGTCGAGCGAGCGGTCGACGTGGGCCGCCAGCTCGGCCTGCGACGCGGCGACGAACAGCGGGAGTCCGGCGCCCTCCCGACGCACCCACTCCGCGAGGGCCCGGTCGCGGACGACGGCGTCGTCGCGTGCGTGCTCGGCGGCGAGACTGAACATGCTGTTGGCGTCGAGGCCGTCGGCATCCGGTCGCTGCGTCCAGTAGGCGAGAGCCTCGCCGGGGAGGAAGCCGATGTCGCCGTGGCGCAGGATGCGCAGGTAGAGGTCCCAGTCCTCGACCGCATCGAGGGTCTCGTCGTACCACCCGACCTCGGCGTGCACCGCGCGGCGGTACAGCACGGCGATCGGCACCATCCGGTTGATGCTCATCATCTCGGTGAGCGAAACCCGCTGCATCCCGGCCCAGAACGGGGCGCGGCCCACCTCGACCCAGGCGCCGCCGCGGTCCTCCTCGTACACGATCTCGGTCGGCACCGCGACCGCGGCGTGGTCGGGGTGCCCGTCGAGCCAGGCCACCGTGCGTGCGAGGAAATCCGGATGCCACCGATCGTCGTCGTCGTGGAGCACGACGTAGTCGGTGTCGAGCGCGCGCACGCCCGTGTTGGCAGCGATGCACCGACCGCCCTCCCCGTCGGCGATGTGCACGACCTCGACGTCGGCGAGCCCCGACTCGGCCACGACGCGGTCGACCTCCGCGGCATCCCCGCCGTCGTCCACGACCACGATCCGGCGGTCGGTGTCGGTCTGCGCGGCGATGTCGGCGAGCGCCCGGCGCAGGAACGCGGGGCGCTGACGGGTGCGGACGACGATCCCGACGCGAGAAGGCATGCGTCGAAGCTTAGGGTCGATGCCGCCGCCGCCTCGGGAGCCTCGCGGCACCCCGTCGATCACAGCTCCGCGTGCAGTGCCCAGACGCGCTCGGCCGCGGCGCCCCAGGCGAAGCCCTTCGCCCGGTCCCCGGCGAGCACGCGGAGGCGCTCGGCCTCGTCGCCGAGGGCGCGGGCGAGGGCGTCGCCCAGGTCGCCCGCGGGCCCGTAGGCGGCGGCGTCGTCGAGCACCTCACGGTGCGCGGCGGTGTCGGCGGCGGCGACGGGCACGGCGAGGGCGAGGGCGTCCACGGCCCGCCAGGGCCAGTCGGTGCGCGCGCAGGGCGCGAGGAACGCGGCGGCGTGCGAGAGGACGGCGGCGCGGTCCCAGCGGTCGAGCGAACCGCGGGCGTGCACGCGCGCCTCGGCGAGGCCGGCCGCCGCAGCGATGTCGGCCACAGCGGGCTCTTCCCCCTCGGGCACGTCGAGCACGACCACGTCGCCGTCCCAGCCCGCCGCGACCACGGCGGCGAAGGCCTCGGCAAGCCCATCGGATGCGGCGGTACCCCCGGAGGTCCCGACGAATGTCGAGGGGAGATCGAGGGCGCGCAGGCGCCCGACGGCGTCGGAGGGCACGCGGAGTCCTGCCGCGGGGGCTCCGCCGATCACGCGGACTTTCTTGACCAGCTTGGCCTTGGCCGTCTCGGCGAGTCGATCGGCCATGGCGTGGGTCGGCACGATCACGGCATCCGCGTGCTTCGCCACGCGTGAGAGCAGGGCCCGCGCGGCGAGGCTCTCGGTCTTCGGCAACTCGTCAGGGGTCTCGAACGCCCGCAGGTCCCAGAGCGTCACGACGATCTGATGCGTCTCGTTGACCCGGTCGTGGCGGACCAGCGGCGCGAGTGCCGTGGGCGAGTGGATCAGTCCCTTGCCGATGCCCGGAGCCACGCCCAGCTGCCACGAGGCCGCGAGTTCGCGGCGTCGCACGGCCAGTCGTGTCTCCGACGTCAGCCCGGCGATCGCCTGATCGTCGGCGAGTCCGGGGGCGGGCACGATCGCCGCGACGTCGCATCCGCGCGGAGCGGTCGCGATCAGGGCTTCCGTCAAGGATGCCGAGGCCTCCGCCAGGTCACGGGAGGTCGGGGTGACGAGTTGGTCGAGGACCACACGGAGGGTGACGGTCACGGCGCGGGGCTCTCCGTTCCGGTCGATGGGTGCAGGGCGTCCTTCACCATCTGCTGGACCTGGGCGTAATCGGGGTCGAACTCGTCGACGCCGCCCTCGGGCGTGAGCTCGAGGGTGTTGACCGGCTGATCCTTCGCCTTGAGGGCGAGGCCCACGAGGGTCGGGGCGATGAGGCTCTGCGGCAGGTCGGTCTGGATGATGTTCGTGGTCGACGTGGCCACCTGCTGGAAGTGGGCGAGCACGTTCTGCGGCGTGAACTGGGCGAGGATCGCCTCCTGAAGCTCGCGCTGGCGGCGCATGCGGTCGAAGTCGCTCGTCGTGTAGCGCGAACGGGCGTACCACTGGGCGGTGTCTCCGTCCATGTGCTGCTGACCGGGCTCGATCCACCCGAAGGCCCAGTCGTCCACCGGCTGGCCGTCGTAGGCGGGTCCGCCCTTGGGCAGGCGCTCCTGGACGGTGATGTCGACCCCGCCGAGAGCATCGATGACGTCGGCGAAACCCTTCATGTCGATGAGCACGTAATAGGGGATCTGGATGCCCATGATCCCCTCAGCGGCATCCTTCGTCGCCTCGATCCCGGGCTCGGAGTCGTGCGCCTCGGCGTCGGGGTAGAGGGCGTCACCGTCCTGGCAGATCTCGACCTCGGTCTTGAGCTGGTTGATGCCGCTGCCCCAGCCGCACGTCGCGTTGGCGTAACCGGTGTGCCCGTCGGGGTACTTGTCCTGCATCGGTCCCGGCGCGAAGGGGAAGTGCGGCATGTCGCGCGGGATGCCGGTGATGGTCGTCGCGCCGGTGGCGGCGTCGATGGAGACGACGGAGATGCTGTCGAAGCGCATCGAGTCGCGACCCTCGCCGGAGTCGGCGCCGAGCAGGAGGATGTTGTAGTACCCGTCGGAGGGCGGCACGACCGGCGCCGACTGGGCGAAGATCGTGGAGAACGCGTCGCGGGTGCTGCCCGCGACCTGCGCGGCCCACGCGGCTCCCGAGCCGGTGAGCACCAGCATCCCCACCGATACGACGGTCAGCGCCACGCGCGAGAGCGGTCCGACCTTGACCAGGCGGATGAGGCGCAGGGTGTCGATCGTCAGCACGATCCACAACACGACGTAGCCGACGAGCACGATCTGCACGAGGGTCAGCGGCAGAGGGCGGAACCACGACAGGAAATCAGGGAAGAACGATCCGGTCGCGAGGGTGAACAGGCCGGTGGGCCACAGGATCGCGCCGAGTCCCGCGAGCACGAGCAGCGTCCACAGCGCCAGAGTGGCCCCCAGCCCGAATCGCCCGAGCCGCCGGTTGCCCGCGAGCACCTGGGCCGACCCGGGGATGAGGACGTTCAGCACGACGAGCCACCAGCCGCGGCGGGTCATGACTTCGACGGACGACGCGTCGGGGGTGCGCAGCGGCCGCGCCTCGATCATCGGCGCGTGCGCGCGCGGACGTGCGGGGGCCGCCAGGGTCACAGGGAGTCCTTCAGACGCCGGTTCTTCTCCTCGACCTGAGCCTCGAGATCGCGGGCGTAGGCCTCGACGCGCTCCGCGAGCTCGGCGTTTCCGCTGCCGAGGATGCGCGCTGCCAGGAGACCCGCGTTCTTCGCCCCGTTGATCGAGACCGTCGCGACGGGGATGCCCGCGGGCATCTGCACGATGCTGAGCAGGGAGTCGAGCCCGTCGAGGGTGGCCAGCTGCACCGGGACGCCGATCACGGGAAGGGCGGTGACGGATGCCAGCATGCCCGGCAGGTGCGCCGCTCCCCCGGCCCCGGCGATGATGGCGCGCAGCCCGCGGGCCCGTGCCTCACGGCCATAGCGCACGAGCTTGTCGGGCGTGCGGTGCGCCGAGACGACCTCCACCTCGTGCGGGATGCCGAACTCGGTCAGCACCTCACTGGCGGCGTCCATGACGCGCCAGTCGGAGTCGGAGCCCATGACGACGCCGACCACGGGCGTCTCGGAGGAATGCAGCGGCCGGGTCACCGGTCCAGGCTAGGGCGGCTCGCTGGAAGATCGCGGAACGGCGCGCTCAGGAGTCGCGCTCCGCCGTTCGCTCAGTCGAAGAACGCCGCCGCCGCCCGCCCCTCGTAGACCACGTCGTCGAGATCGTCGCCGACGACGTTGACGTGCCCGACCTTGCGGCCCGGCCGGGGCGCCTTCCCATAAGTGTGGATCTTGGCCGAGGGGTGCGCCGCCATGGCGGCGGGGAACCGCTCCTCGAGCGTGCCCTGCGCCGGCCCGCCCAGGACGTTGATCATGACGGTCCACGGGGCCACGGCATCCGTCGACCCGAGAGGGAGGTCGAGCACCGCGCGCACGTGCTGCTCGAACTGGCTCGTGACGGCGCCGTCCTGCGTCCAGTGGCCGCTGTTGTGGGGGCGCATGGCGAGTTCGTTGATGAGGATGCGCTCGTCGGTGGTCTCGAACAGCTCGACGGCGAGCATGCCGGTCACTTCGAGGCCCTCCGCGACCGCGACGCCGATCTGGGCGGCCACGCGCTGCACGCGCTCATCGGCGCGCGGGGCGGGGGCGACGACCTCGGCGCACACGCCTCCGCGCTGGACGGTCTCGACCACGGGGTAGGCCCGCACCTCGCCGGACGGGCGGCGGGCGACCTGCTGGGCGAGCTCGCGCGTGAAGTCGACGAGTTCCTCGACCAAAAGCGATCCGCCGTTGCCGTCCTCGGCGAGGGCGGCGAACCAGTCGTCCGCCTCGGTCGCGGCCGACACGACACGGACGCCCTTGCCGTCGTAGCCGCCCCGCGGCGTCTTCACCACAGCGCGGCCGCCGTGGGCGTCGAGGAAGTCCTGCAGCCCCGCGGAGTCGGAGACGGCGGCCCAGTCGGGCTGCGGCAGACCCAGCTCCGCCATGCGGGCGCGCATGACGAGCTTGTCCTGGGCGACGCCGAGCGGGGCAGGACCGGGGTGTACGACGACGCCCGCGTCGACGAGGGCGGCGAGGACGTCCTGCGGGACGTGTTCGTGATCGAAGGTGATCACGTCGACGTCGCGCGCGAAGGCGAGCACGGTCTCGGCATCGCGGTAGTCGCCGACGGCGGTCGCCGCGAGACCCGCCGACATGCCCTCCTCCTCGGCGAGCACGCGGATCTCGACGCCCAGCTCGACCGCCGGCGCGATCATCATCCGCGCCAGCTGTCCGCCACCGACCACTCCGACTCGCAGCGCCATGCCGCTCCTTCCGTCGGCATCCATTCTGTCGGGCCTCCCGGGCGGGCGCGAGCCGTGCGTCGGTGCGGCAACGCCCTCGGACGCATCAGCGCTGGCGCCGGTAGCTTCGACGGGCGCGGGCACCCCTGCGCCCCGCCGCCGCAACGGAGGTGCCTGAGCCCGGTGGGTTCGACAGGCTCAGGCACCTCCGTCTCGCCGTCGTGCCCCCGCGTGCCGTGGAGGTCCCTGAGCCGGTCGAAGGGGCCGGGACGCACGTTCGGAGCCCGCAAGCCCCGCCGTCAGAGCCCGACGGAACCCGAGCCGAAGGTCTGGGAATCGCGGTGGGCGAGGATCTGATTGACCTCCACCTGGTCGACCAGCGTCTCGTGCACGAGAACGGCGTGCGGGATGTTCTTCATGCGCAGCGGCGGCTCGACGCCGTTCGACAACGACAATGTGCCCGCTCCCCACAGGCGCTGGAGGATGCCGCGGCGCATCTGGATCGCGTACCCCCGCACGTGGGAGATCTCGCGGTGGGTCGACCCGAAGGGCCCGGAGCGCTCGATGACGCGACGCGTCGTGATGGTCCACGTGTGCGAGAGCCACACGAGGAACGGGATGACGACCAGCAGCAGCACAACGACCGCGGCCGCGGTCAGCAGCATCCAGTTCTCGTACGGGGCGGGGAGGTTGTCGTAGAAGTAGGCCGTCGCCCCGGCGGCCGCGATCAGAACGAGAGCGGACCAGAACAGCCCTCGGGCGTGGGCGTGCAACCGGGCGATGCGCAGTTCGGGCGCGTTCGTTCCCGGCGCCGGCATGCGCGGGCGCCCGATCGAGCTCGACGGCTGGGTCACCCTCTCATTGTGCGACCCCGGGCCCGGCGAGCGCGGCGCACACGCGGGCGGCCGTCGCGACGACCCGCGCCGACGAGCGCGTCAGCGCACGTGGACGACGTCGCCCGCGGCCACCACCGTCTGGAGCGTGCCCGCCGCGACGACGAGGCGGCCGTCGTCGTCGAGACGCTCGGCGCGCCCCTCGAGCGTGGTGCCGTCCGGCATCGACACGGCCACGTCGCGCCCCACCGTCGCGCAGAGCTCCTCGATGTCGCGATGCACGCTCGCGACGTCGCCGGACGCGAGGGCGGAGAGGGTGTCGCGGAGGTGACCGAGGTAGTCGGCCAGCAGGCGGTCGTCGTCGCATTCCGCGCCGATCGCCGGGAACGACGTCGCGGTCGTCACGGGCAGATCGGCGCGGCTCATGCGCGTGTTCACCCCGGCTCCGACCACCACCGTGTCGAACGTCCCCGGCACCGCCTCGGCCAGGATGCCGCAGATCTTGGCGCCGTCGACGAGCACGTCGTTGGGCCACTTGAGCTCGGCGCTACCACCGTGGCCGGTCAGCTGCGCCCGCACCGCGCGCGTCATGGCGGCACCCGCGACCAGCGGGATCCACCCCCGGGACGACATCGGAATGCTGGATGCGTCGACCACGACCGACACGGCGAGCGCCGTACCCGCCGGCGCGGTCCACGTGCGATCGAGGCGCCCGCGGCCCGCGCGCTGGTCGTCGGTCACGAGCAGCGACAGGTGCGGCCACCCGGCAGGATCGGCCGTGACGGCGGCGACGACGTCGGCGTTGGTCGAGTCGGTGGTCGTCACCACCTGGACGCGGGGGCTGATGTCGGCGGTGCGAGGGTATCCGGACGCGGGGATCGGCATGTCCACACCCTAGAGAACCGGCCGCTCGTCGGCATCCGGTTGCGCGCGTCGCCCGAGGTGCTCAGTGGCCGGATGCCACAGCCCGGCGGCGATTCGCTTGTGCGCACCCTCCAACGCCGGTGCCGGTGCGGTCGCTAGGGTGGAAAGCGTGACCGACCAGCCCGATCTCTTCACCACCGCCGGCAAGATCGCGGACCTGCGCAGCAGGTTCCAGGAGGCGGTCGTCGATGCCGAAGCCGCCGCGCGCCAGAAGCAGCACGCGAAGGGCAAGCTCACCGCCCGCGAGCGCCTGGAGATGCTGGTCGACCCGGGCTCCTTCGTCGAGCTCGACGAGTACGTGCGCCACCGCACCACCGCGTTCGGCATGGACAAGTCCCGCCCCTACGGCGACTCCGTCGTCACCGGCACCGGCACCATCCACGGCCGCAACGTGGCCGTCTACGCCCAGGACTTCTCCACCTTCGGCGGGTCGCTCGGCGAGGTGGCCGGCGACAAGATCATCAAGGTCATGGAGCTCGCGCTGCGCAGCGGCATCCCGATCATCGGCATCCTGGACTCCGGTGGAGCGCGCATCCAGGAGGGTGTCGTCGCCCTCGGCAAGTACGGCGAGATCTTCCGCCTGAACACCGCAGCCTCGGGCGTGATCCCCCAGATCTCCATCGTCATGGGACCCGCCGCGGGCGGCGCGGTGTACTCCCCCGCCCTCACCGACTTCGTCATCATGGTCGACAAGACCAGCCAGATGTTCGTCACCGGCCCCGACGTGATCAAGACCGTGACCGGCGAAGACGTCGGCATGGAGGAGCTCGGCGGCGCCCTGACCCACAACACCCGCTCGGGCGTGGCGCACTACCTCGCCGACGACGAGGACGACGCGATCGACTACGCGCGCGGGCTCATCGGGTATCTGCCCGACAACAACCTCGCCGAGATCCCCGTCTACGACACCCCCTTCGAGTTTGAGACGACCGACGCCGACCGCTCGCTCAACTCCGTCATCCCCGACTCCCCCAACCAGCCGTACGACATCCACACCGTCATCGACGGGATCGTGGATGCCGGGGACTTCCTCGAGGTGCAGCCGCTGTTCGCACCGAACATCGTCATCGGGTTCGGACGCATCGAGGGACGCACCGTCGGCATCATCGCCAACCAGCCGTCGCAGATGGCCGGCACGCTCAACATCGACGCGGGCGAGAAGGCCAGCCGCTTCGTTCGCTTCTGCGACGCGTTCTCGGTGCCGATCGTCACCCTCGTCGACGTGCCCGGTTACCTCCCCGGCACCGACCAGGAGTGGACCGGCGTCATCCGCCGCGGCGCCAAGTTGCTGTACGCCTACGCCGAGGCGACCGTGCCGTTGGTCACCGTCATCCTGCGCAAGGCCTACGGCGGCGCCTACATCGTCATGGGCTCCAAGCAGCTCGGCGCCGACATCAACCTCGCCTGGCCGACCGCCGAGATCGCCGTCATGGGCGGTCAGGGCGCGGTGAACATCCTCTACCGCGGCGAGATCAAGCGCGCCGAGGAGGCGGGCGAAGACGTCGCCGCCGTGCGCGCGCGCCTGGCGAACGAGTACACGTACAACGTGGCATCCCCGTTCCTGGCGGCTGAGCGCGGCGAGCTCGACGGCATCATCGAGCCGGCGCAGACGCGCGTATCGATCGCCAAGGCGCTGCGGGCTCTGCGCAACAAGCGCGCGAGCCTCCCCGCCAAGAAGCACGGGAACATCCCGCTGTGAGCGCCGCACCCGACTCCGACCTTCGGCCCGTCGTGGCCGAGGTCGTGCGCGGCACGCCCACCGAGGAGGAGTTGGCCGCGGCGATCGTCGTCGTCAGCGAGGCCTACGTGCGCGAGGTCGCCGAGGCGACGGCGCCCGACGACGCCCCGCGGTCCCGTTGGGAGCTGTCGGCGCGCGGCCTGCGGACGCCCCTGAACCGCGCCGCGGGCTGGAACGGCTTCACCGGCTGACCGTTCGGCCGGGAAGTGTCCCCCGAAATACCTACAGACGGCGGGACGCACCTCGCGAATACTGGAGGAGCTGGAACGCATCACGCGTTCGGTCGGACCGCTCCTTCGAGCCGGATCCGGCCGCACGAACGGTTTTCGGGTAACCGTTCGTCCGGGTGGGGGGCAGGCGACATCGCCGCCCCTCACCCCTCACTCCCCGGTAGCGTCGACGAATCCCCCCATCTGCGTCGGTCAGTCCGACGGGTGAGGGGTGGGGCCGCGGCCGCCCCGCGCACGCGCGGAGTCGAGCAGACGTGCGCGAGGTCAGCGCGGTCGGCGGATCTCCCGCCAGAGGTCGACCTCGTCGTCGTCGCCGCCCGCTCCGTCGCCGCGAGAGCGACCCACGATCGTCACCGCGATCTCGTGGTGGGGCGAGGTGCGGATGATCACGCGCTGAGAGACGGCCTCGCGGAGGACGGATGCCAGCTCGGTGCGGATGACGTCCAGGTCGGCGGCGCGAAGCCCCTCGAGGCCGCCCTCGTCGAAGAGGCTGACCGCCGTACCGCGACGACGAGCCGCCTCGATCTCCGCCCGGACGCCGTCGTCGAGGAGTCGGTTGCCGCGCAGTTCGTCGCGCAGACTGGCCTCGGCCCGACGGGCCGCCTCCTTGTCGGCGGCGCGAAGGTTGCCGCCGTTCTCGATGGTGCGCCCGAGGATCGGCCCCGCCGCTTGCAGCGCACGCTGCACGTGCAGTCGGCGCTCGCGCTGACGCCCGCTCTGGGACGCCTGCCACGCGGAGGCCGCCTGCTGCAGCTCCGCGAGCCGTTCGGCATCCCGCGCGGCGCGATCGAGCGCGATGGTCACGAGCTGCGCCGCGGTGACCCACACGAGCGAACCCACCAGACCCAGGCTGAGGGCCTGCAGGGGGCCCAGCCAGAACGAGGCGGACAGGGTCAGGAGAGCCATGCCCACCCAGGCCACGATCGTGCGGCGGCGCACCATCACGATGGTCATCAGCGCGCCGATCGCCCCGATCACCCACGTGACGAAGGGCTGCGAACGGCCTGCTTCGGTGACCGCGAGGAACGGCGCGTTGGGCACGATGACGGCCGCCAGCAGGGCGAGCGCGACACCCCATCCCGGCAGCTTGGCGGGCGAGCCCACGGGAGAGGAGGAATCCGTGCGCTCGCGGGCACCGATGGCGAAGATCCACAACCAGGTGACGGGGAGGTAAAAGACCAGGGCCGCCACGATCAGCCACCCCCGCTCCACCGTCTCGGGCGAGGTCCAGATGAGGCCGCGCGCCGCGAGGTAGGCGGTGAACGCCAGCCCGATGATCGAGAGCACGGAGCGAACGGTCACCAGCGGTCCCCGCTCTCCCACTCGAGCGTCACCGTCGTGCCGGCGGAGGTCGAGTCGATGTCGCTGCGCCCACCCACGGCCGCCAGGCGCGCGTTGATCGAACCCCGGATGCCCAGACGATCCGCCGGGATCGCGGCCACGTCGAACCCCGGGCCCGTGTCGCGCACGCGGACGGCGACGCCACCGGGGGCACTGTCCCCGGTGAGCTCGACGGTGAGGCCCTGGGCGTCGGCGTGCTGCACGGCGTTGGCCACGGCCTGCATCGCGGCGAGGACGAGCGCTCGCGCCACGCGGCCCGGGACGCGCGGCGTGCCCTCCTCGACCGTGCGGGTCACGACGAGATCGATGCCGAGCTCCCGAGCGGCGACCTCGATGTCGTCGGCGAGGCGCAGAGCGGGCACGGGCTCGTCGCTGCCCTCGAGGGAGTCCTTCTCGGCGTTGGCGAGACGCGTCAGCGCCTCGCGGGCCATGCTGACCGCCAGGGTGCGTTCGCGCGGACTGGACGCGCGTTCCGCGGCGAGGAGGGCTCCCAGCACGCTGTCGTGCATGAGGGCGGCGACGGCGACGCGTTCGTGCTCGGTGGCCGCCGTCGCCGCCGCCGACGCATAGCTGGAGACCGCGACCGCGCGGGCCTGGTCGACGTTGGCGGCGATGGAGCGGTACATCCACCCGAGGGTGAGCAGCACGCTGCCGAGGATGAGGGCGAACGTGACGTCGAGGGCGACCGGCAGCACGAAGTCGGGCTGCCCGCCCGCCTGCAGCAGGCGAACGACGCCGAACAGCAACGGTGTGGCGACAGTCCACACGATCTGCAGCACCAACGGGAACGCCACGATCGTGGAGACGGTGGCGACATTGATCAGGTAGAAGATCCACGGGTTCTCGGTGGGCGCGGGCGCCGGTCCACCGGCCGTCGCAACCGGCCACACCATCAGCGCCAGCACGAAGACGATGGCGAAGACGCCGGAGAACACCCGCGCGAAACGCCCCACGCTGCACGCGATCACCATGGCGAGAAGGGGGAGGAACACCGCCAGCACGAGCGGCGTGTGCCACCCCTCGGCCTCGTCGCCGGGCCCGAAGGCCGCGACGAACGCCTGCGCACCGAGCACGAGGGACCCGGGCCCCACGATGAGGGTGATGACCCGCTCGATGCGCGTCTGGGTGAACGTGCCCTGGTCGGCCTGGCTCTCGCGCGTATGCGGGATCCGCCCCCACGCTTCGCCGAGCACCGACCGCTCCGTCTCAGCCACGGCTGCTGTCATCTGGCGCATCCTGCAGGATGCCGTCTTCCATCGCGCGTCGCAGCAGATCGACCTTGGTGGGGGCCGGACGCCCGACCTCCACGTACTTCACCCTGACCCGGGTGATGTTCTCCTTCGCGGTGGAGTAGGCCACCCCGAGCCGCTCGGCGACCGCCTTGAGGGGAAGACCGGCCGCGTACAGCCGCAGCACCTCGCGCTCGCGCGCCGACAACTGGGCGTCGGCGAAGTCGCGGTCGCCCTCGACGGCGCTGGCCCATTCGACGTTGTCGAGCAGCTCGCCGCGCGCGACGGTGGTGATGGCGCCCAGCACCTCGTGCGTCGGCGACGACTTGCTGACGATGCCGGCGGCGCCGGCGGCGAGGGCCTCGCGCACAGCGCCGGCACGGTCGGCGACGCTGTGGATGATGACGCTCGAACCGTCGCGGACGACGCGATCGACGTTCTCGGACACCGTGGTGCCGTCGCCGAGGGTGAGGTCGAGGACCACGACGTCCGCCGGCGTCTCGGCCGCGGTCTGCCGCCACGACAGGTAGGCCGCGACGTTGGCGCCGGAGAAGACGACCTTCGTGGCTTCCGTGCGCGCGAGGGCGGCCTCCAGCCCGAGTCGGACCGACTCATGGTCATCGATGAGGGCGACGCGCGTCATTGTGTCATCGTATCGGCGCGGCAGCCCCCCGCGCCGGAGGACCTTCTCGGCACGGCGCGTCCCGTCGTCACCGCCCCGGGTCCGGGCTCGGGCTCAGCGCCGCAGGACGGCGACCGCCTCGACGTGGTGCGAGTTCGGGAACAGATCCACACCCCGGATGCCGCGGTCCGCGCGGTAGCCGAGCTCGGCGAAGCTCGCCAGATCGCGCGACAGGGCGACCGGGTCGCACGCGACGTAGACGACCGCCGTCGGTTCGAGGGCGGCGACTCCCTCGACGACGACGCGACCGGCCCCGGCGCGGGGCGGGTCGAGGAGGACGACACCGCGGGCCAGGCGCTCCCGCTCGCGGGCGGAGGCGTCCGCCGTGAGCTTCGCGACGAACCGGTCCACGCGCGCCGTCTCGGCGCGGGCCCCGATCCACTCCGCGAGGTTCTCGCCCGCGTGCTCGGTGGCGCGGGGGTCGCTCTCGACGCTCACCACGCGCGTGCCACTGCCGCCCATCTCCCCGAGGGTCGCCGCGAACAGCCCCACGCCCCCGTACAGGTCGAGATGAGCGGCCTCGGGGTCGAGTCCGCCGAGGGATGCCGTCAACTCCGTCGCGACGAGTGCGGTCAAGGTGCGCGCCGCCAGACGGTGCACCTGCCAGAACCCGCCGGCGTCGACGCGGAACACGCGGTCGCCGACGCGCTCCTCGATCACCTCGGGGGCTGCGGCCGAACGCTCCCCGTCGGGGCGGGGCAGGACGCGGACGCGACCGTCGGCGGGTTGGACCAGATCGATGCGCCCGGGGCGGGCACGACCGGCTCGCACCTCGGCCGCCGCGCGCGCGACGGCGTCGGTGGCCAGGGGCAGATCAGGGGTCTCGACGACGTGGTGCGAACGCGCGGCGAAAGCGCCGACGCGGCCGGCGTCATCGACGTGCAGGCTCACGCGGGTGCGCCATCCCGTGCCGTCGGGTGATTCCGTCTGCGACGCGTCTCCGGCGGCCGCGACGTCGACCGGCAGGTCGAGCCGACCGACGCGCTCGACCGCTTCGCGGATCACCCGCTCCTTCAGCGCGCGCTGGTGCGCGAGGGCGATGTGGCCGAACTCCGCGCCGCCGACGCGCTGGGCCGGATCGACCTCGATGGACGCAGCGCTCCACACGTGCGGCCGCCGCTCGGGCGCGGGGTCGAGCACGTCGATCGCCTCGGCCCGCCAGAACGCCTTCTTGCGGGTGTCGGTGAGCCGGGCGCGGATACGCTCACCCGGCAGAGTGTCGGGGACGAAGACGACGCGCCCCTCGTGCCGCCCGACGAAGACACCGCCGTGGGCGATGCCGGTGATGTCGAGTTCGATGAGGTCGCCGTCGTGCATCCTCCGAGCCTGTCATACGCGGCCGGGAAGCAACCGGGGGCTTCACTGCCGGGCCCGGGGCTTCTCGGCCGGGCCCGGTGGCTTCGACGGGCTCAGCCGCCTCCCGACCCGAGGACCCCGAGCCCGTCGAGGGGTCCGGGACCCACGCAGCGCCCAGTGACTTCGACCGGCTCAGCCACCTGAGGTCTCCGAGTCCGTCGAGGGGTCGGGGCGGTCGGGGCCGCCTCGCGTCGGTAGCGTGGACGCATGCGCGTGTGCTTGGCATCCACTTCCCCCGCCCGACTGATGCTGATGCGCCAGGCGGGGATCGAACCCGAAGCGCGCGCGCCCCGGGTCGACGAAGAAGCGGTGATGGCCGAGGTCGAGGCCGCCGAGGGGCGACGCCTGCCCGCTCCCGAGCACGTGCTCCTGCTCGCGCGCCGCAAGGCGGCGGACGTGGCCCGTCGTCTGCGCGCGGAAGAGCCCGACTTCGACGGATTCGTGATCGGGGGCGACTCGATGTTCGCCCTCGGCGACGAAATCCTCGGCAAGCCGTACACCGCCGAGGCCGCCACGGCGCGCTGGCGCGGGATGCGCGGTCGCACGGGCGTGCTGCACTCGGGGCACAGCGTGTTCCGCCTCTCCCCCGGTTCCGAGGCGCGGGAGGCGTTCGCCGTGGCCGAGGCGTCGGTGACCTTCGCGGCGGACGTCGACGACGACGAGATCGCAGCCTACGTCGCCAGCGGGGAACCGTTGCTGGTGGCGGGCGCCTTCACGGTCGACAGCCTCGGCGGCGCGTTCATCGAGAAGGTCGAGGGCGACCCGTCCACGGTCGTGGGGATGTCGCTGTCGACCGTTCGCCGCCTCGTTCGCGAGCTCGGCGGATCCTGGACGTCGCTCTGGAACCGTTCGTAGACACCCGCACACGTTTCTCGGCGTTTCTTGTCGAGGAGTGTCAAAAGGCGCGCCGTCGCCCTCGCTAGGCTGGACGAATGCCGAAGATCGCCAAGGTCCTTGTCGCCAACCGCGGCGAGATCGCCGTCCGTGTCATCCGCGCCGCCCGCGACTCGGGCAAGGCCTCCGTCGCCGTCTACGCCGATCAGGACCGTGACGCCCTCCACACCCGCCTCGCCGATGAGGCGTACGCGCTCGACGGCGCCACCAGCGCCGACACCTACCTGTCGATCGAGAAGATCCTCTCGGTCGCCCGCCGCTCCGGCGCCGACGCGGTTCATCCCGGATACGGCTTCCTCGCCGAGAACGCCGACTTCGCCCGCGCCGTCATCGGTGCGGGACTCATCTGGATCGGCCCCTCGCCCGACGCGATCGAGGCGCTCGGCGACAAGGTCACCGCGCGCCACGTCGCCGAGAAGGTCGGCGCCCCGCTCGCGCCCGGAACTCCCGGCCCCGTCTCCGGAGCCGACGAGGTCATCGCCTTCGCCGAGCAGGTGGGCCTGCCCATCGCCATCAAGGCCGCCTATGGCGGCGGTGGACGCGGCCTGAAAGTCGCGCGCGAACTCGACGAGGTCGCCGAGATGTTCGAGTCGGCCACCCGCGAGGCCGTCGCCGCCTTCGGCCGCGGCGAGTGCTTCGTCGAGAAGTACCTCGACAAGCCGCGCCACGTCGAGACCCAGTGCCTCGCCGACGCGGCCGGCAACGTCGTCGTCGTCTCCACGCGCGACTGCTCGCTGCAGCGCCGCCACCAGAAGCTGGTGGAGGAGGCCCCGGCCCCCTTCCTCAGCGACGAGCAGAATGCGATCCTCTACTCGGCATCCAAGGCCATCCTCAAGGAGGTCGGCTACGTCGGCGCGGGAACCTGCGAGTTCCTCATCGGCGCCGACGGCACCATCTCGTTCCTCGAGGTCAACACGCGCCTCCAGGTCGAGCACCCCGTGTCGGAGGAGGTCACGGGCATCGACCTCGTGCGCGAGCAGTTCCGCGTCGCCGAGGGCGAGGAGCTGGGCTACGACGACCCCGCCCCCGTCGGCCACTCGATCGAGTTCCGCATCAACGGTGAGGACCCCGGCCGGGGCTTCCTCCCCCAGCCCGGCCCGATCCACGTGTTCAAGACGTTCGGGGGCCCCGGCATCCGTCTCGACTCCGGCGTCACCGCCGGCGACAGCGTCTCGGGGGCGTTCGACTCACTGCTGGCGAAGATCATCGTCACCGGCCGCGACCGCGCCGAGGCGCTCGAGCGCGCCCGCCGCGCCCTCGACGAGTTCGAGGTGGCCGGGATGCCGACCGTGCTCCCCTTCCACCGCAAGGTCGTGCGCGACCCCGCCTTCACGGCCCAGGACGGCGCCTTCGGCGTCTTCACCCGCTGGATCGAGACGGAGTTCGTCAACGACATCCCCGCGTGGGACGGCGAGCTCGACGCCCCCGCCGCCGAGACCGGTCGCCACACCGTCGTCGTCGAGGTCGGCGGCAAGCGGCTCGAAGTGAGCCTGCCCGACCGCATCACCGCCGCGGCCCCGCAGGCCGGCCGTCCGGCCGCCGCTCCCCCGTCCCGTCGCTCGCACGCGGCCTCTCCCGCCGCGGGCGCCACGGGCGACGCGGTGAAGTCGCCGATGCAGGCCACGATCGTCAAGGTCGCGGTCGAGGAGGGCCAGCAGGTCGTCAAGGGCGACCTCGTGGTCGTGCTCGAGGCGATGAAGATGGAGCAGCCCATCCAGGCGCACAAGGACGGCACGGTCGCCTCCATCGATGCGAACCCCGGCACCACCGTCTCGGCCGGGCACCAGCTGCTGCTGATCAGCTGACTGCTCGCTTCGTCACGACGCCGCACTCCTCCGGGGGTGCGGCGCCGTCGTTCGTGCGGGCCGCGCCCGCTCGGCGGGCTACGACGGGCTACGGCGTAGCGGGGGCGGCGGAGCGGCGGGCGGCGGAGGGGCGGAGGGGCGAAGCGGTGATAAACGGCATCCGTGCCGAGACACGCTACGACGCCGCGTTCCTCAGCAGAAACAGCGTTTATCGCGACGGCGGGGCGCGGTCCGGCGGGGCGGAAAGCGGTCCGGCGGGGCGCGGTCCGGCGGGGCGGGACGCGGTCCGGCGGGGCGGGACGCGGTCCGGCGGGGCGGGGCGCGGTCCGGCGCGGCGGGGTCCGCCGCGGCCGAGCGGCGATAAACGGCATCCGTGCCGAGACACGCTACGACGCCGCATTCCTCAGCAGATACAGCGTTTATCGCGTGGGCGGGGCCGCGTCGCCGTCCGGGCCTCGCCACGCGCGTACCCGGAGCCGCCGGGCCGTCGGACGGATGCCGCGAGGGGGCGGCATCCGGAATCGCGGCATCCGGAACGCTCAGTCCTCGCCGGGGTCGTCGCGGTCGACGATGTGCATCGCGCGCGCGGCGTCGGTGATGCTCGACGTCAGCGACGGGTACACCGCGAAGACGCGGGCGACCTGGTCGACCGTGAGACGGCGCTCGACGGCGATCGCGATGGGGTAGATCAGCTCCGAGGCCTTCGGGCCGACGATGACGCCGCCCATGACCGTGCCGCTGCCCTCGCGGGCGATGAGCTTGACGAAGCCGTCGGTGATGCCCTGCATCTTGGCGCGGGGGTTCGCCGAGAGCGGGAGCTTGCGCACCTTGCCAGCGATGCGACCGTCGATGACGTCCTGCTCGCTGAAGCCGATCGTCGCGATCTCCGGGGCGGTGAAGATGTTGGCCGTGATACGGCGGGTCTCGAGCGGGATGACGATGTCGCCGAGCGCGTGGAAGATGGCTTGTCGCCCCTGCATCGAAGCCACCGACGCGAGGGGATAGAAGTTCGTGCAGTCGCCGGCGGCGTAGATGTTCGGCACGGACGTGCGCGCCACGCGGTTCACGCGGATGTGCCCGGATGCCGTCATCTGCACCCCCGCCTGCTCGAGGCCGAGTCCCGCGGTGTTCGGGATCGAGCCCACGGCCATGAGGCAGTGGCTGCCCTCGATCGTGCGCCCGTCCGACAGGGTCACCGTGACGCCGTCGCCGGTGTTGACGACCGAATCGGCACGCGCCTTCGCCAACAGCGTCATGCCACCGCGCTGGAAGACGCGCTCGAGGACGGCCGCGGCATCCTGGTCTTCCCCGGGCAGCACCTGATCGCGGCTCGAGACGAGCGTGACCTTGGCGCCGAGGTTCATGTAGGCGGAGGCGAACTCCGCGCCGGTGACGCCCGAGCCGACCACGATGAGGTGCGCGGGCACGGACTTCATGTTGTAGAGCTGCGTCCAGGTGAGGATGCGCTGCCCGTCGGGCTTGGCCGAGGGCAGCTCGCGGGGCGACGCGCCCACCGAGACGACGAGGGTCTCGGCTTCGACGCGGTCGAAGTCGGTGCCGCCGGCCTCGGTCGACACCACCACGGCGCCGTTGCCGTCGAGACGACCGTGCCCGGAGATGATGCGGACGCCCGCCTCCAGCAGCGACGCGCGCATGTCGTCGGACTGCTGCCGCGCGAGGGAGAGCAGACGCTGGTTGACCGCGGCGAGGTTGATGGCGACCTCGGGAGTCAGCGGCTTGCCGCGGTCGTCCTTCGCGAACAGCTGCACGCCCAGGTCGCTGGCGTTGCGGATGGCGACGGCCGCGTCGGCCGTGGCGATGAGGGTCTTCGAGGGGACCACGTCGGTGATGACGGCCGAGCCGCCGACGCCAGCGCGCTCGACGAGGGTGACGTCGGCGCCCAACTGCGCCGCGGAGAGGGCCGCCTCGTACCCGCCGGGGCCGCCGCCGACGATCGCGACGGACTGCTTGCGCTCGAAGCTCTGCACCATGGCATCCATTCTGTCAGCGCTGGGCGGATGCCGATGCGACACCCGGCTCCCCACGACACGCTGGACGTCGGGAGGCGCCATCTGGCCCGCGGGCGCCGCAGTTTCTAGAGTGGGGGGATGTCCAACAGCACATCTCACCCGCTCGACGACCCGGCCGTCGACCCGTTCGAGGTCGCCGCGGCCGCAGCGGCCGACATCGCCCGACTCTCCGGGGTCGAGCACCACGACATCGCTGTGACCCTCGGGTCGGGCTGGGGCCGCGCCGCCGGACTCATCGGCGAGGAGACGGCGTCGTTCCCCGCGACCGAGGTCACCGGCTTCAGCAAGCCCGCTCTCGAAGGGCACGTCGGCACCCTCCGCAGCGTCCGCACGCCCGGCGGCAAGAACGTCCTCGTGATCGGTGCGCGCACGCACTACTACGAGGGCCACGGCGTGCGTCGTGTCGTGCACAGCGTGCGCACCGCTGCCGCGACGGGTGCGACCACGATGATCCTGACCAACGGCGCCGGCGGCATCCGCGAGACGTGGAAGCCCGGCCAGCCGGTGCTCATCAGCGACCACATCAACCTCACCGCCGACTCGCCGCTCGAGGGCGCGACCTTCATCGACCTCACCGACCTGTACTCGAAGCGCCTGCGCGAGGTGGCGCGCTCGATCGACCCCTCGCTCGACGAGGGCGTCTACACGCAGTTCCGCGGGCCCCACTACGAGACGCCCGCCGAGGTGCAGATGGCCAAGACCATCGGCGGTCACATCGTCGGCATGTCCACGGCGCTCGAGGCGATCGCCGCCCGCCAGGCCGGCATGGAGATCCTCGGCTTCTCGCTCATCACGAACCTGGCCGCCGGCATCCAGCAGACCCCGCTGAGCCATGAAGAGGTGCTCGAGGCCGGCCGGGAGGCCGAGCCCGTCATCTCCGCGCTGCTGGCGCGCGTGATCGGCGCACTGTGAACGCCCACCTCGACGCCGCGCGGGCCTGGATCGCGCAGGATCCGGATGCCGTGACCCGGGCTGAGCTGGAGGAGCTCGTTGCCCGCGTCGAATCGGGGGATGCCGAGGCCGCGGCGGACCTGGAGGATCGCTTCTCCACCCGCCTGGCGTTCGGCACGGCGGGTCTGCGCGGCACGCTCGGCGCCGGTCCCAACCGCATGAACCGGGTACTCGTCGCCCAGGCGGCAGCGGGCTTCGCGGCGTACCTGCGCGAGCGGTCGTCGGGCACTCCGACCGTGGTCGTCGGGTACGACGGGCGGCGCAACTCCGACGTCTTCGCGCGCGACTCCGTGGAGATCTTCGCCGGGGCGGGCCTGAACGCGATCCTGCTCCCCCGGCTGCTGCCCACCCCCGTGCTCGCCTTCGCCGTGCGCCACCTCGGCGCCGACGCGGGTGTGATGGTCACCGCCAGCCACAACCCGCCCGACGACAACGGGTACAAGGTCTACCTCGGCGGCACCGACGAGGGCGCGCAGATCGTCTCGCCCGCCGACGCGGAGATCGCCGCGCACATTCAGCGCATCGCCGACGAGGGAGACGTCACCGTGCTGCCCCGCTCGGTGGGCTACGCCAACGCCCCCGAGTCCGTCGTCGAGGCCTACGTCGCCGCCACGGCATCCGTCGCCCCCGCTCCCGCGGGCGCCGAGGGTCTGCGCTGGGTGTACACCGCCATGCACGGAGTCGGGTGGGAGACCGTCTCGCGGGTGCTCTCGGCCGCCGGATACCCGGAGCCGGTGCTCGTCGAGGCGCAGGTCCACCCCGACGGACGCTTCCCCACCGTGGCGTTCCCCAACCCCGAGGAACCGGGGGCGATGGACCTCGCCTTCGAGACCGCTCGGGCGGCCGACGCCGAGCTCGTGATCGCCAACGACCCGGATGCCGACCGCCTCGCCGTCGCGATCCCCGCCGCCGACGCCGAGGGCGAATGGCGCCGCCTCACCGGCAACGAGATCGGGCTGCTGCTCGGCTGGCGCGCGGCGCGGGACGCGGCGGCGGCGCGGGACGCTGTGGCCGGCCCCGGCGCGGACGCCGGGGACCCGGCATCCCTCGCCTGCTCGCTCGTGTCGTCGCCGGGGCTGCAGGCCGTCGCCGAGCACTACGGACTCGATTTCCACGCGACGCTCACCGGGTTCAAGTGGATCTCGCGCGCGCCCGGGATCGTCTTCGGCTTCGAGGAGGCGCTTGGCTACCTCGTGAACCCCGGAACCGTGCGCGACAAGGACGGCATCTCCGCCGCCGTGGCGCTGCTCGGCATGGCGTCCGCGGCCCGGGCCGAGGGCCGCACGGTCGCCGACCTGCTGCAGGAGTTCCGCGACACGTTCGGCGCGTTCGGGAGCGACCAGATCTCGACTCGGGTGAGCGATGTGAGCGAGATCGCCGGGATCATGGCATCCCTTCGCGCACAGCCCCCGACCGCGGTCGGGGAGGTCGCCGTGGCGAAGGTCGACGACCTGCTGCGCGGTGTCGACGGCCTGCCGCCGGGCGACGTGCTCCGACTGTGGCTCGACGACGGCTCCCGCCTCATCGTGCGCCCGAGCGGCACCGAGCCGAAGCTGAAGCTGTACCTCGACGTGCGCGGCTCGTCGGCCGAGGAAGCCGCGCGGCGCCTCTCCGCGCTGCGCGCCGGCGCCGAGGAGTTGCTGGCGTCGCTGCGCTGAGGCGGGATCGGCTGTGATGCGCTGAGACGGCGGCGGGTGATCCCGGTTTGGGGCGCGATCCGCAGTTCGGGGCGTGAATTTCTCGCCCCGGAGTGCGGAATGCGCCCCAAACCCCGGAATGGTCGCTTTGCGGACGACTCCTCCCCATCGGTGAATGATGCGTACGTCTCCACGGGGCGAACAGTCGAGCGGATGCCGGAGGCCGAACGTCACGCACACTCGAGTTCATGTCCGCGCGTCCTCCGCTCTTCTCCCGCGAGGAGCTGCGGTCGGCCGGGATCGGGCCTGGGCCGATGCGGCGGATGCTGGTGTCCGGCGACCTCGTTCGGCTCCGCCCCGGCGTCTACCTCCGCGTCGACCCCGAGCGGCCACCGACCCCGGAGGAGTGGATCGTCGCACGGGCGCGGGCTCTGGCCCGGACGAGTGCTGAGCCTCCGCTCTTCTCCCACCTCACCGCCGCCGCCCTGCACGGGCTCCCCGTACGGGGTCCGGCCTCACCGAAGGTCCACATCACCGTGCCCCCGGAACGGCCAGGCGCGCAGGCGCTCGTCATCAGACACCGCGGCGAGGTTCCGGAGGAACAGCAGCTGGAGCGCCTCGGCATCCGCTTCACCAGCCTCGAACGCACGATGGCCGATGTCGCGCGCACGGCGCCGTTCGACGTCGCGGTCTGCACGCTCGATGCCGCGTTCCGCCCGGTGACTGCCCCGAAGCCGGGGGTGCACGACCTCACCGCGGCAGAAGGACTCCGCGAAGAAGTGCTCGAGATCGCCGCTCGCTCGGCCCACGGGCGCGCGCGTGCCGCCCGTGCGCTCGGGTTCGCCGACGGCCGCGCCCAGCTGCCGGGCGAAAGCATCAGTCGCATCCGCCTCGTGGAGCTGGGCTTCGCCCGTCTCGACCTCCAGGTACAGGTCGCCGGGCCCTCCGGACAGAAGTACTTCGTGGACTTCGGCCTTGACGATGTGAAGGCATGGGGTGAGTTCGACGGCGAACAGAAGTACCGCGACGAGGCGATGCGGTCGGGTCTCACGCTCGAGGAGGTCCTGCTGCGCGAGAAGCAGCGGGAGGACTGGATCCGAGGGGTCACTCAGCGGCCCTTCGCCCGATGGAAGTGGGCGCACCTGCGCTCGGCTGATGCGCTCGCCCAGCGACTCGCGAGCTTCGGCATCCGCCCGCGTTGAGCCCGGATCGCCCGACGTACCGGGTTTGGGGCGCATTTCGGCGTTCGGGGCGTAAATTCCCCGCCCCGAGATGCAGGATCCGCCCCGAAACGGATGCGTCCAGCGCCCATCCCTCTCCCGCGCCGACGCATCGCGCGGCGCCCTCTCGCCGGGTTTGGGGCGCATTTCGCCGTTCGGGGCATGATTTTCCCGCCCCGAGGTGCAGGACCCGCCCCGAAACGGATGCGTCCAACGCCCATCCCTCCCGCGCCGACGCATCGCGCGGCGCGCTCTCGCCGGATTCGGGGCGCAGTTCGCCGTTCGGGGCGCGAATATCCCGCCCCGAGATGCAGGATCCGCCCCCAACCGCGAGCGGCGGCCGCGGCCGCGGCCGCGGCGGCGGCGGCGGCGGACGACCCGACCCGCGTCAGCCGTCGATCACCGCGACCAGCTCGTCGAGGAACGCGGGGAAGTCCGTCGCGCGGCGCACGATGCGCTGCACGCTGTCGCGCTCGCTGAAGACCTCGACGAACTGCTCGAACACCGTCTGGAAGGCCTCGCGGTCGGTCTCGCTGAACGCCACGAGCGCGACCACCTGCACGCGTCCCTCGCCCCAGGCGATCGAGGGGTCGGCGATGCCGATGGCGATGCGGGTCTGCGTCGCGGTCATCCCCATCGCGTGCGGCACCGCCAGCGCGTCGGTGAACGCGGTCGACGAGATCGCCTCGCGCTCCACCGCGCGGGCCACGTAGGCCTCGTCGATGACCCCCTGCTCCACGAGCAGACCGCCCAGGCGCCGGATGACGCCGGCCTCGCCGTCGGCGGCATCCAGGCCCCGCACGAACGCGCCCGGCGCGAAGTAGCGCTCGAGCTCGTCGCGCAGTCGCGCCAGGCGCCGTCCGCGGCGGATGCGTCCCGCGGCGGCCTGCACCCGCTCGACGTCGGCGCCGGTGAGGAACGGCTGGATGCGCACGAACCGGTCGCCGGGCCGCGGCGGGTCGATGGTGGTGAGCACGAGGTCGGTCTCGATCGCATCCCACGCCGGATCGATGCGCGTCTCGACGCCGACGACCTCGATCGCCTGCCCGAGGGAGCGGTCGACGCTCGAGCGCAACAGCTCGTGCAGCTCGTAGTATCCCGGGCACACGATGGTCGCCGTGAGCAGCTGGTCGGCGCGGCGGCTGCGCTCGAGTCGGCCGCCGACGTGCATGGCGATGTAGGCGATCTCGTCGTCGAGGATCGGGATGCCGAGGCCGTCCTGCAGGCCCTTCGCGATGTAGACGGCGACCTCGAAGATCATCGGGTACGTCGACTTCAGCGAGCGCGTCAGCGGGTTGCGCGACCACGCCTGCTCCCGCGAGCGCGCGAGGAGGTTCTGCACGTGCAGCGCCAGGCGCAGGATGAAGTCGTCGTGCGCGATGTCGACGAGGAACTCGGATGCCGCGTTCTCGACGACCAGCCGCACGGCCGCCTCCACCGCGGGGTCGAGGCGCGCGCGCACGTCGTCGCCGCCCGGCGACCCCGGGGCGACGATGCGCGTGAGGACGAGGGTGGCGAGATGGCGGAGGTCGCCCGAGCCGAGCTGCACGCCGATGTGCTTGACGGTGAGGCGGTCGAGCAGGGCGACGACCGCCGCCGCGGCGTCGGAGGAGTCGCCGCCGGGAGAGCCGAGGGCGCGGTCGCGGGTGGTGCGGTCGGCGGCGATGGCGATGTGCATCACGACGTCGCCGATTCCGATCTCGTTGACGTAGTACCCCAGCGCCCCGAGCTCCGCGACCAGCTCGGCCTTGAACGGACCGAACGCCCGCGCTCCGACCGAGCGCTCACCGAGCGTGCGCCGCAGCGCGTCGAGGTCGAACAGGCCGGCATCCATCTCGTCGTGCGCGAGCTTCGACAGCAGGCGCCGCTGGGCGACCTCGGTTCCGCGCAGACGAGCGGTGGATGCCGAGCGCTCGAGGGTCAGCTCGGTCCCACCCAGCAGGCCACGCACGCGCGACAGGTCGGCCTCGAGCGTGGCGGTGCTCACGTGCAGCGCGTCAGCGGTCTCGAACACGTCGATGCCCTCGGCGGAGTCGAGCAGGCGCCGCACGAGGGTGTGCAAGCGGTCGCGCGGGGTGCCGGCATCCGATCCCGACAAGGAGCGCAGCGCTGCGGCGGCGTCGCCGCCCGCGCGATACCCGAGGGGCCCCGACTCGATCGCGGTGCCGGAGGAGACACGGGCGTTGATCGCGGTGACGTAGGAACGGACGCTGCGCGGCGTGACCCCCAGGGCGTCTGCCAGCGATGCGGCGGTCGACCATTCCCCGTCCCGCAGCAACAGGGCCAGCAGCCGGTCTTGGCGAGCCTTCGTCGTCACGATCCGTCCTCCGCGCCGCCCCCGTGGGCGGTGATCCGTCCATCCTTTCACGCCCTCCCGCGACGGGCGCGGGCGCACGCGATCCGGGTGCGCAAGCGCGCGCATGCACGGGGCAGGCGCGGGAGCACCCGCACGAGCGAGCAGGGTGCGCTCGCGACGGGGCGGGGGCGCGGCATCCACGTTCCGGGGGGTGGGAAACGAACCTGGTTGTCTCCTGTGAGCGAGGTGCGGACAATCGAGAGGAAGAAAGGCCGGTCGATGAGGATCCTCGTGGTGTGTGGAGCGGGTGCGTCGAGCACGTTCGTCGCGCAGCGCGTTCGTCGTGCTGCGCAGGAACGCGGCCTCGATTACTCCACGTCGGCCGGGACCGCCCGGTCCCTGCCGGTCGACCTCGACACCGCCGACGTCGTCCTCGTCGGTCCGCATCTGGCCGCCGACCTGGAGCACATCCGACGGGATGCCGCTCCCCGCGGCGCGACCGTCGTTCTCCTGCCCGACGACGTCTTCGCCGACCTCAGCGGCGCCCGAACCCTCGCCCTGGTCGAGGACGCCCTGCGTCCGCGCCAGACGGCCGACACGACCTGAGCTCGACGGAGAGACCATGCCCCATCTGACCCGCACCGTCCGCATCGGTTCATCGCACGGCCTGCACGCGCGCCCCGCGAAGCTCTTCGCGCAGGCGGCCAAGGAATCCGGCATCCCGGTGACCCTCGCCAAGGACGCGGGCTCCCCCATCAACGCCGCGAGCATCCTCGGGATCATCGCGCTGGGACTGGAGCAGGGAGACTACGTCACCCTCACCGCCGACGGCGACAACGCCGACGCCACGCTCGAGCGCCTCGCCGAGCTGCTGACCACCGACCACGACGCCGAGTAAGGAAGACAAGCACCATGACGGAACTCCGTGGAGTCGGAATCGGACTGGGCGTCGCCCAGGGACCCATCGCGCGCATGGCCGAGCCCCTGCCCGCCCCGAAGGATGCCCAGAGCGAGCTCTCGGTCGACGAGGAGACGGCGCGCGTGCGCGAGGCCGTCGGCGCCGTCGCCCGAGAGCTCGAGGCCCGCGGGGCCCAGGCGGGCGGCGCCGCCCGCGACGTGCTCGAGGCGCAGGCGATGATCGCCGAGGACCCGACCCTCGAAGCCGAGGTCGACAGCCGCCTCGCGGCCGGCAAGACCGGTGAGTTCGCCGTGCACGACGCCTTCGCCTCGTTCCGCGAGCAGCTGGTCGCCCTCGGCGGCTACCTCGGCGAGCGCGCGGCCGACCTCGACGACGTCGCCCAGCGTGTCATCGCCCGCCTGCGCGGCGTCGCGGCCCCCGGCATCCCCGATCCCGGTCACCCGTTCGTGCTCGTGGCGAAGGATCTCGCCCCGGCCGACACCGCCCTGCTCGACCTCGACAAGGTGCTCGCGCTGGTCACCACCGAGGGCGGCCCCACCTCGCACACCGCGATCCTCGCCCGCGAGAAGTCGATCGTCGCCGTGGTCGGCGCGAGCGGCGCGAAAGACCTGGTCGACGGCCAGACGGTGATCGTGGATGCCGCCGCGGGCGTCGTCACGGTCGACCCCAGCGACGACGACCTCGAGCGGGCCAAGAACCGCGCCGACGCCCGCGCCGCCGCGGCATCCGCCCCCATCACCGACGGCGCCCTCGCCGACGGCACGAAGGTGCCGCTGCTCGCCAACCTCGGCAAGCCGGGCGGCGCCGCCGAGGCCGTGGAGCTCGGTGCCGAGGGCGTCGGACTCTTCCGCACCGAGTTCTTGTTCCTCAGCTCCAGCTCGGCCCCCACCGTCGAGGAGCAGCGCGCCGCCTACATCGAGCTGCTGAGCGCGTTCCCCGGCAAGAAGGTCGTCGTGCGCGTGCTCGACGCCGGCGCCGACAAGCCGCTGCCCTTCCTCAACGACGCGCACGAGGAGAACCCCGCGCTGGGCTTGCGGGGGCTGCGCGCCCTCCGCGCCAGCGAGGACATCCTCCGCGAGCAGCTCACCGCCCTCGCCGAGGCGGATGCCGCGACCCGCGCCTCCGAAACGGGCCCCGCCGACCTGTGGGTCATGGCGCCCATGGTCTCCACGGTCGAGGAGACCCGCTACTTCACGGCCCTGGCCAAGGACTACGGCCTGAAGACGACCGGCGTGATGGTCGAGGTGCCCTCCTCCGCGCTTCTCGCCGACCGCATCCTGCAGATCGCGGACTTCGCCTCGATCGGCACCAACGACCTGACGCAGTACACGCTCGCCGCCGACCGCCTGCTCGGTTCGGTCGCGTCGTTCCAGGACCCGTGGCATCCGGCCGTGCTCCGCCTCATCCGCGAGGTCGGGGCGGCGGGTCGTGCCCACGGCAAGCCCGTCGGCATCTGCGGCGAAGCGGCGGCCGACCCGCTGCTGGCCGTGGTGCTCGTCGGTCTCGGCGCCACCACGCTGTCGATGGCCCCGACGGCCCTCGCCGACGTGCGTGCCACGCTTCTTTCCCACACTCTCGACGACGCCCTGCGCATCGCCGAGGCCGCCCTGGCCGCGGATGACGCGGCCTCCGCCCGCGAGGCTGCCCAGGCCGCCTCGTCTCTCGTTCCCACCCCGTAACCCCTTGGGGGTCGGCTCTCGCCGCCCCTCCCGTACGGCGGCGTCAGCCGCTCACCGCCCACCGCGGCCCCGGCCGCATCGCCAGTCAAGGAGACACAGCAATGACGACGACGTCACCCGCCAAGAAGCCGGGAGGAGCACGGATCGCCGTACAGCGGTTCGGCACGTTCCTCTCCGGCATGATCATGCCGAACATCGCGGCATTCATCGCATGGGGATTCATCACCATGCTCTTCATCCCCGCCGGGTTCTTCGGTGCCGACAGCCCCTTCGGCTGGCACTGGGCCCCGGTCGCCGAGATCATCGGCGGTGGCGGTGACGCCGCCGCCATCGGATGGCCCGGAGCGGCGACGGCGCTGACCGAGAACGCCGACGGCGGCACCTACCAGGGCTACGTCGGTCTGGTCAGCGTCATGATCACGTACCTGCTGCCCCTGCTCATCGCCAACACCGGTGGACGCATCGTCTACGGCGCGCGCGGTGGCGTGGTCGCGACCATCGCCGTCATGGGCGTGATCGTGGGTACCAACATCCCGATGTTCCTCGGTGCGATGATCATGGGCCCGCTCGCGGCCTGGATCACCAAGCAGATGGACAAGCTGTGGGACGGCAAGATCCGCCCCGGCTTCGAGATGCTCGTGAACAACTTCTCCGCAGGCATCCTCGGCATGATCCTCGCGATCGTCGGCTTCTTCGCCTTCGGTCCCGTCTTCCTCGGCATCAGCGCGGTCCTCGGCAGCATCGTCGCGTTCCTCGTGCAGTTCAACCTGCTCCCCGTGCTGTCGATCATCGTCGAGCCGGCCAAGGTGCTGTTCCTCAACAACGCCATCAACCACGGCGTCTTCACCCCGCTCGGCATCGAGCAGGCGGCCGACACCGGCAAGTCGATCCTGTTCCTCATCGAGGCCAACCCCGGCCCCGGCCTGGGCCTGCTCCTCGCCTTCACCTTCTTCGGTGTCGGTGCGGCGAAGGCGTCGGCGCCCGGCGCCATCGTCATCCAGTTCCTCGGTGGCATCCACGAGATCTACTTCCCCTACGCCCTCGCCAAGCCGATGACGATCCTCGCGCTCATCGCCGGTGGCGCCTCGGGTGTCGCGGTCAACATGATCTTCGGCGGCGGTCTGGTCTTCCCGGCCGCTCCCGGCAGCATCATCGCCGTGACGGCCGCCGCGGCCGGTGGCGGCGTGGCGAACGTGCTCGTGGTCTACCTCTCGGTGATCGTCGCGGCCGTCGTGACGTTCCTCGTCTCGGGCGTCATCCTCCGCGCCTCGCGCAAGCGCGACCAGGAGGCCGAGGGCGACAGCTTCGCCGCCGCCATCGACCAGACCGCGGCCAACAAGGGCAAGGAGTCCTCCACCCTCGGAGCCCTCCGCACCCGCGCCGCCGGCACCACCGGTTCGGGCACGACCGAGTCGGCCGACCACGACGTCGACGCCGCCCTGGGCGGCCTCGAGGGCGGGGTCGCCACGAAGCAGCTGAACACCATCGTGTTCGCCTGCGACGCCGGCATGGGCTCCTCGGCCATGGGCGCGAGCGTCCTGCGCAACAAGATCAAGAAGGCAGGCATCGACGGCGTCACGGTCACCAACCAGGCGATCGCGAACCTCGACGGCTCGGCCGACCTGGTGATCACGCAGAACCAGCTCACCGACCGCGCGAAGGCGCAGTCGCCCGACTCCGTGCACGTCTCGGTGGACAACTTCATGAACTCGCCGCGGTACGACGAGGTCGTGGAGATGGTCCGCGCGCAGCACGAAGCCAAGTAACCCCTAGCACGCCAGGGGCCGGAGCGTCAGCCCGGCCCCTGGCGTCTTCCCGTCCGGCCCGTGTTTTGCGAGGCTGGACAGCACGACGAGAAAGGCGAGAACCATGTCGAACGTCCTCCGCATCGAATCCGTCCGCATCCACCCCGGAAGCGCCACCCGCGAGGAGGCGATGAAAGAGGCCGCCGACCTGCTGCAGGCCACGGGATCGGTGACCGCCGACTACTTCGCCGCCATGCAGCAGCGCGAAGAGACGGTGTCCACCTACATGGGCAACGAACTCGCCATCCCCCACGGCACCAACGAGACCAAGCAGGCCATCCTCGAGTCCGGGCTGTCGGTCGTCCGCTACGACGGCGGCGTCGACTGGGGCGGGGAGCCCGTCACCTTCGTCATCGGCATCGCCGGCAAGGGCGACGAGCACCTCGAGATCCTGTCGCAGATCGCGATCCTGTTCTCCGAGGAGGACGACGTCGCACGGCTGAAGGCCGCCTCCTCCCCCGAGGAGCTCTACGAGGCCCTCGCGGGTTCCGTCAACGCATGAAGGCCGTCCACTTCGGCGCGGGCAACATCGGCCGCGGCTTCGTCGGCCTCCTGCTGCACGAGGGCGGCTACGACCTCGTCTTCTCCGACGTCTCCGCGGCGCTGGTCGCCGCCATCAACGACGCCTCGTCGTACACCGTGCACGAGGTGGGCGAGGGCGGCGTCGACAAGCAGGTGACGAACTTCCGCGCGATCGACAGCTCGGTGGATGCCGAGTCCCTGGTCGACGAGATCGCCACCGCCGACGTGGTGACCACCGCCGTGGGTCCCACGATCCTGAAGTTCGTGGCGCCGCACATCGTCGCCGGCCTCGCCCTGCGCGACCCGTCGCTCGCGCCCCTGCAGATCATGGCGTGCGAGAACGCCATCGGCGCGACCGACCAGCTGCGCGAGCACGTCATCGAGCTCTCCGGCGAATCGTGGGACGCCCTGGCATCCCGGGCCGTCTTCGCGAACACCGCGGTCGACCGGATCGTGCCCGCGCAGGCCCAGGGCGGCGTCGACGTCACGGTCGAGCCCTTCTACGAATGGGCGATCGAGCGAGGACCGTTCGGCGACGCCCCGCCCCACATCCCCGGCGCGCACTTCGTCGACGACCTCGAGCCCTACATCGAGCGCAAGCTGTTCACCGTCAACACCGGACACGCCACCACCGCGTACTTCGGCGCCCAGGCGGGTGTCGAGCGGATCTCCGACGCCCTCGCCGACCCGGCGATCGCGGCGAAGGTGGAGGCGGCGCTGGAGGAGACCAGCGCCTTGCTGGTGCAGAAGCACGAACTGGATGCCGGCGTGCAGGGGGAATACCGCGCCACGATTCTCCGCCGTTTCCGCAACGACGCCCTGCCCGACACCGTGTGGCGCGTCGGCCGTCAGCCGCTGCGCAAGCTCTCGCGGCACGAGCGCTTCGTCGGCCCCGCGGCCGAGGCGATCGAGCGGGGCCTGAGCGTCGACGCGCTCGTCGCCGCGATGGCCGCCGCCCTCGAGTTCCAGGATGCCGAGGACGCCCAGGCCGTCGAGCTGCAGCAATTGCTGCGCGAGCGCGACGCCGAGGCCCTCACCGCCGAGGTGACCGGTCTGGACGCCGGGCACCCGCTCTTCGGTCGGATCGTCGAGATCGTCGCCGCGCGACAGGCGGCCCTCTCCGCCTGAGCACCTCGACACCGCCGACGTGGTCGCCCCCGGGCGGAGCGTCGGCGGTGTCGTGTTTCCGCGCGGCACGACGGGCCCGGAGATACGCTCGAGAGCGTGAACGACAGCACCGTCCCCTCCCCCGCTCCGCGTCGCCGTCGTCGATGGCTGCGCTGGACCCTCGGCGGCGTGGGCGCTCTCGTGGTGCTGCTGGTCGGCGGCATCCTGATCTACAGCCAGGTCGGGGTCATGGCCGCCGAGCCGGGCCCCCTCGCCGAGGCCGAGGCGGACCCCGGGCTGACGATCACCGACGAGGGCGCGGGGATCGTTCTCTCCCCCACCGCCGGTGCGACCGGCCAGGGACTGGTGTTCATCCCGGGCGCCAAGGTGCAGGCCGAGGGCTACATCGCCACCCTCGCCGGCACGGTCGTCGACGACGGCGTCACGGTCGTGATCACGAAGCCGTGGCTGAACCTGGCCTTCTTCGACCCGCGCCCGCTGTCGACCTTCACCGACCTCGCGCCCGACGTCTCGACCTGGGCGGTGGGCGGGCACTCGCTCGGCGGGGTGCGCGCCTGCCAGCTCGCGACCGACGCCGACGCTCTCGTGCTCTTCGCCTCGTACTGCGCGAACGACCTCTCGGCATCCGGGCTCCCCGTCCTGAGCCTGTCCGGTTCCGAGGACGGCCTGTCGACGCCGCAGAAGATTGCGGATGCCAAGGGCGAGCTGCCCGCCGGCACCACCTTCGTCGAGATCCCCGGCGCCTCGCACGCGTCGTTCGGCGCCTACGGCCCGCAGCCGGGCGACGGCACCCCCACCGCCGATCCGGCGGAGGTCGACCGCGTGATCGCCGAGGAGCTCGCCGGTTTCCTGCCGCGGCCGTAAGGGGCCTGCCCCGTCCCTCGCCCTTCCACGACCTCGAGTGTCCAACACACGCCGCGAACCGGGTGCGTCGAGCGGCGTCTCGTGGACGCTCGGCACGCAGGGCGGCAGCACGGGGACAGGACCCCGAGGACGACGAAGTGGCGCGCACCCGCGGGTGCGCGCCACTCGAAGCCCGCGCGTCAGCGCTGGAAGCCCTCCGAGATGATCTCGATGAGCTCCTCGCGCTCCTCGACGGGGAGGAAAGCACCCGCGGCGGCGTTGAGCTGGAACGCCTCGAGATCGTCGAGGTCGTACTCGAACGCCTGGGCCAGCAGACCCAGCTCGCGGGTCAGCGTCGTCGCGCTCATGAGGCGGTTGTCGACGTTCACGGTCACCGAGAAGTCGAGCTGATACAGCAGGTCGAACGGGTGGGCGTCCATCGTGTCGCCCCACGCGGTGACCGCGCCCGACTGCAGGTTCGAGGTCGGAGACAGCTCGAGCGTGATCTCGCGGTCGCGCACCCAACGCGCCAGGTCACCGAAGGTGACCTGCACCTCCTCGCCCTCGCGCGAGACGACGTCGAGGTCGTTGGCGATGCGCACGCCGTGTCCGAGACGCAGGGCGCGTCCGTCGATCAGCGCGGAGCGGATGGATGCCAGGCCGGCCCCTTCCCCCGCGTGCACCGTCGTGGGGAAGAACTGCTCGGCGAGGTACTGGAACGCGTCGCGGTGCCTCGCCGGGAGGAATCCGTCCTCGGGGCCGGCGAGATCGAATCCCACGACCCCGCGCCCGCGCCACGAGACCGCGAGTTCGGCGATGTCACGCGCGTTGTCGTTGTGCCGCAGAGCCGTCAGCAGTTGTCCGACGCGGATGTCGTGCCCGCGGGCGTCCGCGGCATCCTCGCCCTCTTCGATGCCCTCCTGCACGGCGTCCACCACGTCATCGAGGCTCAGACCGCGGGTCAGGTGCTGCTCGGGCGCCCACCGCACTTCGCCGTAGACCACGCCGTCAGCGGCGAGGTCCTCGACGAATTCCTTCGCGACGCGCACGAGACCCTCGCGCGTCTGCATGACGCCCACCGTGGCGTCGAACTTCTCGAGGTAGTCCTCGAGCGAGCCACCGTCGATGTGATCGGAGAACCAGGCCCCGAGGCTCTTCGCGTCGTCGACCGGGAGGTCCAGACCGATCCCGTCGGCGAGCTCGAGCACGGTCTGCGGGCGCAGTCCCCCGTCGAGGTGATCGTGCAGCGACACCTTCGGGAGGTTCTTCACCTTCACGCCATCGACGCGGAAGTCCTCGGCGGCTGTGACCATGGGGGTGCTCCTCTTGCTGGATGTCATCACGCGGTGATGCGCTCGCGCACGATCGACGTCGCCGCCGGGGCGGTGTCACCGATCTCCCACGCGCCCTCGACGGCGTCCAGGGCGCGCTCGAAGCGCGACTCGTCGTCGGCGGACAGGGTGAACAGGGGCTGACCGGCGGCGATGGCCTGACCGACTGTGACATGCAGGTCGATGCCGGCGGCGTGCACGACGGCATCCTCCGCCCGGGCACGGCCCGCGCCCAGGCGCCAGGCGCCGATTCCGAACGGCAGGGCCTCGATGCGCGTGACGACGCCGGACCGGTCGGCGACGACCGTGTGCGTCTCGCGCGGGGTCGGGAGGGCGGCATCCGGATCGCCGTCCTGGGCGCGGATCATGCGTTTCCACACGTCCATCGCGCGACCGTCGCTGAGCGCGGCCTCCACGTCGGCGTCGGGCCGGCCAGCCAGCGTCAGCATCTCGCGGGCGAGCGCCACAGTCAGCTCGACCACGTCGGCGGGGCCGCCTCCGGCGAGCACCTCGACAGACTCGCGCACCTCGTTGGCGTTGCCGATGGCGAGGCCCAGCGGGGTGTTCATGTCGGTCAGCAGAGCCGTGGTGTTCACCCCCGAGTCGGTGCCGAGGGCGACCATCGTCTCGGCGAGCTCGCGCGCGCGGTCGATGTCCTGCATGAAGGCGCCGGAGCCGAACTTGACGTCGAGCACGAGGGAGTCGGTGCCCTCCGCGATCTTCTTCGACATGATGCTCGACGCGATCAGCGGAATCGCCTCGACCGTGCCGGTGACGTCGCGCAGTGCATAGAGCTTCTTGTCGGCGGGGGCGAGTCCGGTGCCCGCGGCGCAGATGACGGCGCCCACGTCGCGCAACTGCGCCATGATCTCGTCGTTCGACAGCGCCGCCCTCCAGCCGGGGATCGACTCGAGCTTGTCGAGCGTGCCCCCGGTGTGGCCGAGCCCGCGGCCGGAGAGCTGCGGAACGGCGACACCGAAGGCGGCCACGAGGGGCGCGAGAGGCAGCGTGATCTTGTCGCCCACTCCGCCCGTCGAGTGCTTGTCGACGGTGACCTTGCCGAGGGAGGAGAAGTCCATGCGCTCGCCCGACGCGATCATCGCATCGGTGAGCACGCGGATCTGGTCGCGCCCGAGGCCGTTCAGCAGCACGGCCATGGTGAACGCCGACATCTGCGCGTCCATGACGTACCCGCGCGTGTAGGCGTCGACGAGCCAGCGGATCTCGCCCTCGGTGATCGCGCGCCCGTCGCGCTGCGCGCGGATGATGTCGACCGCGTCGTACTGCTCCGCGCTCACCGCGCCGCCTCCTCGAGGTCGCGCGGACCGAAGGCGTCGGGAAGCACCTCGTCGATGGTGCGGATGCCGCTGACGGTCTCGAGCAGCATCCCGGGGATGGCGTGCTCGAACAGCAGCTGCCGGCAGCGGCCGCACGGCATGAGGGTGCGCCCCTCGCCGTCTACGCAGACGAAGGCGACGAGCTGGCCCCCACCCGACATGTGCAGCTCGGACACCAGCCCGCACTCGGCGCACAGCGTCACCCCGTAGGAGGCGTTCTCGACGTTGCAGCCCGAGACGATGCGCCCGTCGGCGACCAGCGCCGCGGCGCCCACCTTGAAGCGGGAGTAGGGCGCGTAGGCGCGGTGCATGGCATCCGTCGCGGCGGAACGGAGTTCGTCCCAATCGATGTCGGTCATCGTGGTGCAGAGGGTCCTCTCGTGAAGGGGGAAGCGGGCCTGGTCAGCCCTTTATGTACGGTTTGCCGGCAGCCGCGGGACCGCGGACCTTTCCGACGAGACCGGCGACGGCGAAGATCGTCACCACGTACGGCAGCATGAGCATGAACTCGCTGGGCACGGGCGATCCGATGACGCCAAGGGTGTTCTGCAGGTTCGACGCGAAGCCGAACAGCAGGGCCGCGAGCGTCGCGCGGATCGGGTCCCACTGCCCGAAGATGACCGCCGCGAGGGCGATGTATCCGGCGCCGGCCGTCATCTCTTTGTTGAACGCGCCGACCGATCCCAGCGTGAAGAACGCGCCGCCGAGGCCGGCGATCGCGCCGCCCAGCGAGACGTTCCAGAAGCGGGTCTTGGCGATGTTGATGCCGACGGTGTCGGCGGCCTGCGGGTGCTCTCCGACCGCGCGCAGGCGCAGGCCCCAGCGGGTGTGGAACAGCCCGACATAGACCAGCGCGACGGTGACGTACATCAGGTAGACGATCACCGTCTGGTTGAACAGCATCGGTCCCAGGATCGGGATGTCGGCCAGGAACGGGATCGGAAGGCGCGGGAAGCGGGGCGGCGAGTTCAGGGTCGCGGCGTTGGGCGCGAGCACCTGCGAGAACAGGAAGCTCGTCAGACCCACCACGAGCACGTTGAGCACGACACCCACGATGACCTGATCGACGAAGTACTTGATCGCGAATGCGGCGAGCACGAACGACACCAGCACGCCGGAGACACCGGCGGCCAGCAGACCGATGAACGGGTTGCCCGTCGCGGTGGCCACGATCGCCGAGGTGAACGCGCCCGCGAGCAGCTGACCCTCGATGGCGATGTTGACCACGCCCACACGCTCGCTGAGCACGCCCGCCATGGCACCGAAGATGAGCGGCACCGAGAGGCTGAGGCCACCGGCGAGCAGGCCGGTCAGCGGGATGACGGAGGTGGTCGCACCCGCGGCCGCCCAGGTGAGGAAGCCCACCATGAACACCAGCGCGAAGATCACCGCGAGCCAGATCGGGGGGCGGCGCCATGCGCGCACCATGAGCACGCTCGCAAGCGTGATGAGTGCGAGCAGCACCGTGCAGACGATGCCGGTGACGACGCCCCCGAGGACCACCTCGGGCAGCTGCAGGAACTCACCGGGGCTCGAGATGCGGAAGACGGCGTCGCCGTCCTGACGGGCGATGACGAACAGCACGGCGGCCAGCACCGTGATGACGCCGTAGACGATGGGCGCCTTCCACCCGACGACGACGGCGGTGTCGAGCGCCTCCGGGGCCGTGGCCTCCGGGCGTGCGGCGGTGGTGCTCACCGGGCCGCCTCCTTCTTCTTGGCGGCGCGCACCCTGGGCTGGCGCGCTCCGGGAGCCGGCAGACGGAAGATCGCACGCACCAGCGGCGGCGCCGCGATGAAGAGCACGATGAGCGACTGAACGACCAGGACGATGTCGACGGGAACGCCGTTGGCGGCCTGCATGGCGAAGCCGCCGGCCTTGAACGCGCCGAACAGGATGCCGGCGACCAGCACGCCGACGGGGGTGGAGCGTCCGAGCAGGGCCACGGTGATCGCGTCGAAGCCGATGCCGGCGTCGATGCCGCTGGAAAAGCCGGTGGTCACCGTGCCGAGCACCTGGTCGACGCCGGCAAGACCCACGAGGCCGCCCGAGATGAGCATGGCGTACACGTACATCGACTTCACGTTGATGCCCGCCACGCGTGCGGCATTGGGGTTGAGACCGACGGCGCGGAAGCGGAAGCCGAGCGAGGAGCGCTCGAGGATCCACCAGACCACGACCACGGCGACGAGCGAGAGCACGAAACCGAAGTGGAGGTTGTACCCGGAGCCGAAGAGGTCGGGGAACACCGCGGTGTCCTTCATCGGCGGAGTGGTCGGATTGTTGGACCCGGGCGCCTGCAGCAGCCCCGGGGTGCGCAGCAGGTAGTAGACGACATAGAAGGCGACGTAGTTCAGCATGATCGTCACGATCACCTCGTGCGCCCCGGTTCGGGCCTTCAGCACGCCGGCGATGCCCGCCCACACGGCACCCGCCACGACACCCGCGACGAGCGCGACGATCATGTGGATGCCCCAGGGCAGGTCGAACGCGAAGGCGACCCAGCCGCCCGCGGCCGCGGCGACGAGCATCTGCCCGCGGCCGCCGATGTTGAACATGCCGACGCGGAACGCCAGGGCGGCACCGAGACCGGCGGCGATCAGCGGCGTGGCGAAGGTGAGCGTCTCGGTCAGCGGACGGATGCCGGTGGCGAACTCGGGACGCCGGAAGTTGTAGATCGCGCCCTGGAAGAACGACGAGTAGGCGCCGGAGACCGACTGCCAGATGGCCGCGAGGGTGTCGCCGGGACGGGCGAAGAAGTACCCCGCCGCGGCCTGCACGTTCTCGTCGGTGGCGGCGATCATGATGGCGCCGACGATCAGCGCCAGGATGACGGCCAGCACCGAGATGATCGCGTTTCCCGTGGCGATCTCGCGGAACGCGCGGCGCCAGCGGTTCTCGTCACCCGCCGGTTCGGAGGCGACCACGCGCGCCTCCGCGGCGGGATCGACGCGGGACTCGCCCTCGAGGGCGAGGTCGGCCTGACCGGCCTCGGCGACCTCGGCGGCCCGGTCGGCGCGTGCAGCGGTCGGGTCGTGCGGGCTGTGCGGATCGCTCACGCCGCGACTCCTTCGTTCTGGGGCGCTTCGCCGGCCATCATGAGGCCCAGCACGTCGCGCGAGGTGTCACCGGGGACGATGCCCACGACGCGGCCGCGGTACATGACCATGATGCGGTCGGCCAGGGCGGTCACCTCGTCGAGCTCGGTGGAGACGACGATGACGGGGACACCGGCGTCGCGCGTCTCGACGACCCGCTTGTGGATGAATTCGATGGACCCGACGTCGACGCCGCGGGTCGGCTGCGCCGCGACGAACAGACGAAGGTCGCGGCTCAGTTCGCGCGCCAGCACGACCTTCTGCTGGTTGCCGCCCGACAGGCGTCCCACGGGGGTCTCGATCGAGGGCGTGCGCACGTCGAACTCGCTGACCTTGTCCCGCGCGAAGTCAGCGAGGGTGGACAGCTGGATGGCCCCGCCCTTCACGAACGGGGCGCCGTCGGCGCGGTCGAGCATGAGGTTCTCGGCGATGGAGAACTCCCCCACCAGGCCGTCTTCCTTGCGATCTTCGGGCACGAAGCCCACCCCTGCGTCGAGGACCGCGCGCACGCTCTGCCCCTTCAACTCGGTCCCGTCCAGGACAATGGAGCCCTCGACGCGGTCCTGCAGCCCGAGGAGCGCCTCCGTGAGCTCGGTCTGGCCGTTGCCCTGCACACCGGCGATGGCGAGCACCTCGCCGCGACGCACGTCGAAGCTCACGTCGTTGACCACGAGCTGGCCGATGGGGTCGACGACGGTGAGATTCGACACCGACAGACCGACCTCGCCGAGCGTCGGCTCCTCCTTCTGCACGGTGAGCTCGACCGCGCGGCCGACCATCAGAGAGGCGAGCTCGGCGTTGGAGGCGCGGGGGTCGGCCTCGCCGACCACCTTGCCGAGGCGGATGACCGTGATGCGGTCGGCGACCTCGCGCACCTCGCGGAGCTTGTGGGTGATGAAGACGATCGAAGTCCCCGAGGCCTTGAGCTGGCGCATGATCGCCATCAGCTCGTCGGTCTCCTGCGGGGTGAGCACGGCCGTGGGCTCATCGAAGACGAGCACCTTGGCGTCGCGCGAGAGGGCCTTGATGATCTCGACGCGCTGCTGCACGCCGACGGGGAGATCGTCGACGAGCGCGTCGGGATCGACGTCGAAGCCGAAACGGTCGGAGATCTCGCGGACCTTGGCGCGGGCTGCGGCGAGGTCGAGACGCCCGCCGACCTTCGTGGGCTCGTGGCCGAGCATGACGTTCTCGGCCACCGTGAAGACGGGGATGAGCATGAAGTGCTGGTGCACCATGCCGATGCCCGCGCGCATGGCGTCGCCGGGGCCGGAGAAGTGCTGGACGGCATCGTCGAGCAGGATCTCTCCTCCGTCGGCCTGGTAGAGGCCGTAGAGGACGTTCATCAGGGTGGACTTGCCGGCACCGTTCTCGCCGAGCAGGCAGTGGATCTCTCCGGCCTCGACGGTGAGGTCGATGTGATCGTTCGCCACCAGGGACCCGAAGGTTTTCGTGATCCCGCGGAGTTCGAGCTTCATGTTCCCGATCCTAAGTTCTGTGGCATCGGACGCGGGAGGCGTCCGACGAGACCGGCCCGCCTCGTGAGCGGATCGGCGTCTGGGGAGGAGGGGGCGCTGACCGCCCTTTCCATGAGGAGGGGAGGCCGGCAGCGCGCCGGCCTCCCCAGGAGAGTGGAGTTCTCTCAGCCGGCCAGGTAGGACTCGACCTTGATCTCGCCGCTGACGATGTCGGCCTTCAGAGCGTCGACCTTCGACGACAGGTCGGCCGGCACGCGGTCGGACCAGTCGTGGAACGGGGCCAGGCCCACACCGTCGTTCTCGAGCGTGCCGATGAAGGGGGCGGTGTCGAACGAGCCCTCGCCCGCGGCGACGATCGCGTCCTTGGTGCCCACGTCGATGCCCTTGAGGATCGAGGTCAGCAGGAGGTCGCCGATGGACGGGTCGGTCTCGTACACGTCGGCGTCGACACCGACGAGCGCGATCTCACGACCGGAGTCCTGGATGGCGACGGCGGCCGACTGGTAGATCGGGCCGCCGACGGGCAGCAGCACGTCGACGTTCTGGTCGATGATCGCCTGCGCGGTCTGGCGCGCGGTGTCGTTGGCCTCGAAGCCACCGGTGAACGAGCCGTCCTTGGCGGTGCGGTCCCAGCCGACGACGCGCACGGATGCGTTGTTGTCGGTGTTGTACTTCTCGACGCCCTGGGCGAAGCCGTCCATGAAGATCGTGACGGTCGGGATGTTCATGCCGCCGAAGGTGCCGACGACGCCGGTCTTCGAGGTGCCCGCGGCCAGGTAGCCGGCGAGGTACGCCGCCTGGGCGGTGTCGAAGATGATCGGCTTGATGTTCGGGGCGTCGGTGGTGCCGTCGAAGTCCTGGTCGACGGTGTCGTCGATCGAGACGTACTGCAGGTCGGGGTTCGCCGTGGCGGACTCCAGCGCCGCGGGGGCCAGCAGGAAGCCGACGGTGATGATGGTGTTGCAGCCCTGGTCGACGAGGTTCTGCAGGTTCGATGCGAAGTCGGTCTCGGACTGCGACTGCACCTCGATGGGCTTCTTCGAGCCGAGTTCGGACGCGGCGGCGTCGAGGCCCTCCTTGCCGAGCTGGTTGAACGACTTGTCGTCGAATCCACCCGAGTCGGACACCATGCAGGGCAGGTAGTCGCTGGCGCCGGCGGCGGCACCACCGGATGCGCCGTTGCTCTCGGGTGCGGCGCCGCAACCGGCGAGCAGCGCCGCGGCGCCGATCATGGCGAGGCCGCTGACGACGGCCTTCTTCGTGGTCTTCACGAATGGTCCTCCAAGACGGATGCCCCCAACGGGTTCGGGGGACGATCCCGTCACGTTACCTACTGTGTCGGCGCGCTTGCGCGCCGGACGGGCTCGCGCGCAGCAATGGTTACAAAGACGCAATCTCGCGTCACGCGACCGCCATACGCGACCGGGAGGTAGACACTGGATGCCACGCGCAGCGGCATCCGGTGTCAGAGGACGTCGCCGCGACCGGTGAGCTTGAGGGCGTCGACGACGCCCTTCACACGCTGGGCGTTCTCGCTGGTGGTCACCAGGAGGGCGTCGGGGGTGTCGACCACGACGATGTCGCGGACGCCGATGAGGCTGATCACGCGCTTGGTCTGCGAGACGACGATGCCGCTGGAGGCGTCGGAGAGCACGCGGGCATCCTCGCCCAGGATGGCAAGCTCGTTGCGACCGCCCGAGGAGTTGAGCTTGGACAGGCTCGCGAAGTCGCCCACGTCATCCCAGTCGAAGTGACCGGGGATGACGGCCAAGCGCCCCTTCTCCGCGGCGGGCTCGGCGACGGAGTAGTCGATGGCGATCTTCTTCAGGCCCGGCCAGATGCGGTCGACCGCGGGGCCGCGGCGGTCGCGGTCGTCCCACGCTTCGGCGAGCTCGAGCAGGCCCGCGTGCAGCTCCGGCTCGTTGACGGCGAGCTCGGCCAGCAGCACGTCGGCGCGGGTGATGAACATGCCCGCGTTCCACAGGTACGCGCGGTCGGAGAAGTACTCCTTCGCGGTGTCGAGGTCGGGCTTCTCGACGAAGCGCTCGACCATGTAGGCCTCGGGGGCGTCGTCGACGATCAGTTCGTCGGACTGCTTGATGTACCCGAAGCCGACGGAGGGTTCGCTGGGCTGGATGCCGATGGTGCAGATGTATCCGGCCCGTGCGACCGCCACCGCCTGTCGGACGGCGAAGTCGAACTGGCGGGTCTGGCGGATGACGTGGTCGGCGGCGAAGGAGCCGATGATGACGTCGGGCTCGCGACGAACGAGGATCGCGGCGGCGAGGCCGATCGCGGCGGAGGAGTCGCGCGGCTCGGACTCGAGGAAGACGTTGTGGTCGGGGACGCCGGGCAGCTCCCGCTCGACGGCGGCGCGGTGCGCACGGCCGGTCACGACCGCGATGCGGTCGGCGCCCGAGAGCGGGGCGAGGCGGTCCCACGTGTCGCGGAGCAGCGTCTGCCCCGACCCGGTGAGGTCGTGGAGGAACTTCGGCGCGTCGGCGCGAGAGAGGGGCCACAGGCGGCTGCCGATCCCTCCGGCGGGGATCACGGCGTAGAAGTCGTCGATAGCGATGTCGGCCATGGCCTCGACCCTACTGGTCGAGCGTCGGGGCGCATTTGCGGCTCATGGCGGGTGAAGGACAGCGTCCCGACGGCCGGGTCGACGGCATCCGAAGATATCTCGATGTCGAGAGAGTCTTAGGCCGCCCTAATCCCCGCCGTTCATAGGCCGGACGTAGTATTCGATGGCGCCCGTGTGACGCTCGGACCCGCGTGGGTCCCACACCGTGTTCGATCAGGGAGGACGACCGTGTCAGCACCAGCACGTGCCACGCCGTCGGTGAAAGAGACCACTTCGAAGAGGCCTCGCGGCACTCTCTACCGCGGCCGTGAGGGCATGTGGTCGTGGGTCCTTCACCGCATCACCGGTGTGGCGATCTTCTTCTTCCTCCTCGTGCACATCCTCGACACGGCGCTGATCCGCGTCTCACCCGAGGCGTACGACGCCGTCATCGGCACCTACAAGAACCCCGTCATGGGTCTCGGCGAGGTGGCGCTGGTCGGTGCGATCGCCTACCACGCGTTCAACGGCCTGCGCATCATCCTGGTCGACTTCTGGCCGTGGGCCACGCGCCACCAGCGTCAGCTGTGGTGGGGCGTGCTCGGCCTCTGGGTCGTCACCATGCTCGGGTTCACCCCGCGCCACCTCATCAACGTCTTCAGCGCCGTCACCGGGAGCCACTGATGTCCGTCGCCCAAGAAGCCGCCACGATCCCCGCCCCGCGCACGCCCGCCGTCCGCAAGAAGGGCGCCAACTACGAGAAGTGGGGCTGGATCTACATGCGCGCCTCCGGCGTGCTGCTGATCGTCCTGATCTTCGGCCACCTGTTCGTCAACCTCATGACGGGCGACGGCATCCACCAGATCGACTTCGCATTCGTCGCGGGCAAGCTCGCCTCGCCGTTCTGGCAGTGGTGGGACGTCCTCATGCTGTGGCTGGCGCTCATCCACGGCGCGAACGGCATGCGCACGATCGTGAACGACTACGTCACGAATGCGAAGATCCGCACGATCCTCGTCGGTTCGCTCTGGGTGTCGGCCGGGTTCCTGATCCTCCTCGGCACGCTCGTCGTCTTCACCTTCGACCCCTGCCTCGGCGTGACCGAGAGCAGCTCCCTGTGGGACGTGTGCCAGGCGGCGTGAGCCGACGGCATCCCTTCCTTCCCCTGACAGCAGAGGTATCTCGCCCGTGAGCACTCAGACCAGCTCGGACTCCATCGTCAAAGACGGCGTCCACTACCACCAGTTCGACGTCGTCATCGTCGGCGCCGGCGGCGCGGGCATGCGCGCGGCCATCGAGGCCGGCCCCGGCGCGAAGACCGCCGTGATCTCGAAGCTCTACCCCACGCGTTCGCACACCGGTGCGGCGCAGGGCGGTATGGCGGCGGCTCTCGCGAACGTCGAAGAGGACTCCTGGGAGTGGCACACCTTCGACACCATCAAGGGCGGCGACTACCTCGTCGACCAGGATGCCGCGGAGATCCTCGCCAAAGAGGCCATCGACGCCGTCATCGACCTCGAGAACATGGGCCTGCCGTTCAACCGCACGCCCGAGGGCAAGATCGACCAGCGTCGCTTCGGCGGCCACACGGCCGACCACGGCAAGACCCCCGTGCGCCGCGCGTGCTACGCCGCCGACCGCACCGGCCACATGATCCTGCAGACGCTGTTCCAGAACTGCGTCAAGCTCGGCATCAACTTCTTCAACGAGTTCTACGTCCTCGACCTCATCACGGTGAAGGATGCCGCCGGCAAGACCCTGGTCGCCGGCGTCGTGGCGTACGACCTCGCCACGGGCGAGCTCCACGTCTTCCAGTCCAAGGCTGTCGTCTTCGCCACCGGCGGCTTCGGCAAGATCTTCAAGACCACCTCCAACGCGCACACGCTCACCGGCGACGGCGTCGGCATCGTGTGGCGCAAGGGCCTGCCGCTGGAGGACATGGAGTTCTTCCAGTTCCACCCGACCGGTCTCGCCGGTCTCGGCATCCTGCTCACGGAGGGCGCCCGCGGTGAGGGCGCGATCCTGCGCAACGCCAGCGGTGAGCGCTTCATGGAGCGCTACGCCCCCACCATCAAAGACCTCGCGCCCCGCGACATCGTCGCGCGCTGCATGGTGCAGGAGGTGGCCGAGGGCCGCGGTGCCGGCCCCCACCGCGACTACGTGCTGCTGGACTGCACGCACCTGGGCGCCGAGGTGCTCGAAACCAAGCTCCCCGACATCACGGAGTTCGCGCGCACGTACCTGGGCGTCGACCCGGTCGTCGAGCCGGTGCCCGTGATGCCGACCGCGCACTACGCGATGGGCGGCATCCCCACGAACATCAAGGCCGAGGTGCTCGCCGACAACGACACCGTCGTGCCGGGTCTGTACGCTGCCGGCGAGTGCGCGTGCGTCTCGGTGCACGGCTCGAACCGTCTGGGCACCAACTCGCTGCTCGACATCAACGTCTTCGGCAAGCGCGCCGGCCGCAACGCCGTCGAGTACGTCAAGACCGCCGACTTCGTGCCCCTGCCCGAGGACCCCGCCGCCGAGGTGCGCGGTCTCATCGAGGGCCTGCGCAACAACAGCGGCACCGAGCGCATCGCGGTCCTGCGCAAGACGCTGCAGGACGAGATGGACAAGGGCGCGCAGGTGTTCCGCACGCACGAGTCGTTGGCTCACGTCATGGACGTGATCGCCGACCTGCGCGAGCGCTATAAGAACATCCACGTCGACGACAAGGGCAAGCGCTTCAACACCGACCTGCTCGAGGCCGTCGAGCTGGGCTTCCTGCTCGATCTCGCCGAGGTCGTCGTCTACTCCGCGCAGAACCGCGAGGAGAGCCGCGGCGGCCACATGCGCGACGACTTCCCGACGCGCGATGACGAGAAGTTCATGCAGCACACCATGGCGTACCTGTCGGGCGACCCCCACTCGTCGCACCCCGCCGATCACATCGAACTCGGCTGGAAGCCCGTGGTCTTCACCAAGAACGAGGCCGGGGAACTGCGTTACCCGCCGCTGGAGAGGAAGTACTGAGATGGCATCCACCGTCATCGAACAGGTCGACACCTCGGACGAGGTCGAGCAAACCCCCGAAGACACGGGGATCCAGTCGTTCCTGGTCACCTTCAACATTCGCCGCTTCGACCCCGAGGTCGACGACGAGCCGCGCTGGGTCGACTACGACGTGGAGCTGTACTCCACCGACCGCGTGCTCGACGCCCTGCACAAGATCAAATGGGAGGTCGACGGCTCGCTGTCGTTCCGCCGCTCGTGCGCGCACGGCATCTGCGGTTCGGATGCCATGCGCATCAACGGCCGCAACCGCCTGGCCTGCAAGACGCTGATCAAGGATCTCGACATCTCGCAGCCCATCTACGTCGAGGCGATCAAGGGCCTGCCGCTGGAGAAGGACCTCATCGTCGACATGGAGCCGTTCTTCGCCTCCTACCGCGAGGTGCAGCCCTTCCTCATCTCGAACTCGAAGCCCGAGGCGGGCAAGGAGCGCATCCAGTCGATCGTCGACCGCGAGGTCTTCGACGACACCACGAAGTGCATCCTCTGCGCCGCGTGCACCTCGTCCTGCCCCGTGTTCTGGACCGACGGGCAGTACTTCGGCCCCGCCGCGATCGTCAACGCGCACCGCTTCATCTTCGACTCGCGCGACGACGCGGGAGATGTGCGCCTCGACATCCTCAACGACAAGGAAGGCGTGTGGCGCTGCCGCACCACCTTCAACTGCACCGAGGCATGCCCCCGTGGCATCGAGGTCACCAAGGCCATCGCCGAGGTCAAGCAGGCCGTCCTCCGCGGCGGCCGCTGACCCCTCCCCTCTCGAACGGCGGGTGCGCTTCGGCGCCCCGCCGTTCTGCGTTCGCGCCGACCTTCTTCCGCGTGAGTCGCCAGAGATCGTCGTTTCTATACCCGCAGATGCGACCGATCGTGGCGACTCACGCGGGGGCGGGCGGATGCCGTGGCCCCGGGCGACGCCGAGCCCTCGGCATCCCTTCAGTAGGCTCGACGGGTGACCGAGACGCACGCCGACCCGCGACCGCTGCCCGCGGTGCGTGACGACGACACGTCGCTGCGCGACCGGCTCGAGGCGGCGCAGGTCGCCGTGCGCGAGCGCCTCGACCAGCCCATCGCGCGGGCTGCCAAGATCGCGCGGTGGTTCCCCATCCGGGTGTGGCGGCACTTCCTGCAGCACAACGGATTCCTGCTCGCCGCGGGGATGAGCTACCAGGGACTCTTCGCGGTCTTCTCGGCGCTCTACCTCGCGTTCGCGGGCGTCGGGATCTGGCTGGGGGGAAGCAAGGCCGCCATCGACGGTCTCATCCGGATCGTCAACAGCTACATCCCGGGGTTGATCAGCGAGAACGGTCTCGTCGATCGCGATCAGGTCGAGGCGGCGGCGCAGGACAGCGGGCGCCTGCTGACGATCACCGGAATCGTCGCCGTGATCGTCGTGGTGTGGACGGCCATCGGCTTCGTCACCTTCACGCGACGCGCGGTGCGCGACACGTTCGGCCTGCCCTTCGACATGCGCAACTACGTGATGCTCAAGGCGCGCGACTTCGTGGCCTCGGTGCTCTTCGGGGTGTCCCTGCTCATCGGAGCCCTCCTGGGATCCATCACCACGGGTGCGGTGGATCTGGTGTTCGGGCTCATCGGCTGGGACAAAGAGACCCTCGGGTGGTCGATCGGAGCCCGCCTGATCTCGCTGATCGTGGCGTTCGGGATCAACACCGTCGCCCTGGCCGCGCTGTTCCGCTTCCTCACGGGAACGACCCTCAGCTGGCGACGCACCTGGCCGGGTGCTCTCGTCGGCGCGACGGGGATGGTGGTCCTCCAGATCGGGGCGGGTTTCCTCTTCGTCTACACCCCGTCGAACCCGCTGCTGTCGACGTTCACGGTGCTCATCGGCTTCCTGCTGTGGTTCCGGTTCATCGGCATCGTCATCCTCGTGTCGGCCGCCTGGATCGCCGTGGCCGCGGGCGACCGCGATGTGCCCCTGCGCTCCCCCGAAGACCGCCGGGCTATGGAGCAGGCGGCGCTGGTCATCGCCGCGCAGGTGGGGGTGCGCGAGGCCGAAAAGGCGCTCGCCCTGTCGCGCTGGCCGTGGCGGTGGCGCGCCCGTCGGCGCCTCGCGGCGGCGGAGAAGGTGCTCGCCCGCGCCGAGGCCGACGTGCCCGCGCCGCGTCGCACCTCGCTCATCCTCGACTGAGGGCCCGCGCGATCGCACGGCGCTGTGCCGTCCAGCCCGGGGCGATGTCGGAGGTCGCGGTTAGGCTCGTCGGGTGGCTCGTTCCGTGCGTATCGTCTCCGTCAACGTCAATGGCATCCGTGCCGCCGTCCGCAAGGGCATGACCGAGTGGCTCGACGCCTCCGGCGCCGACATCGTCGCGCTGCAGGAGGTGCGCGCGTCCGCCGAGCAGCTGGCCGAGGCGCTTCCCGGGTGGGAGATCGTCAACGACGAGGCACTGCAGAAGGGGCGCGCCGGCGTCGCGATCATCAGCCGGCTGCCGGGCGTCGCCACGCGCACGCACCTCGGCCCCGAGCCGCTCGATGCCTCGGGCCGCTGGATCGAGACCGACTTCGACATCGACGGCGAGACCGTCACGATCGTCAGCGCCTACGTGCACAGCGGCGAGGTCGACACCCCCAAGCAGGATGCCAAGTGGCTCTTCCTCGACGCCATGGAGCGCCGGCTCGGCGAGCTCGCGGCCGAGCGCGACCTGGCCCTGGTCGCCGGTGATCTCAACGTCGGCCACCGCGAGCTCGACATCAAGAACTGGCGCGGCAACCGCAAGAACGCGGGATTCCTGCCCCGTGAGCGCGCCTACTTCGACCGGTTCTTCGGCCCGGCCGGCGAGCAGGTGGAGGGCGTCGACGGCTCGACCGGCACGGGCCTGGGGTGGATCGACGTCGGCCGCCGCGCGATGGGCGAGGTCGACGGCCCGTACACGTTCTGGTCCATGCGCGGAAAAGCGTTCGACACCGACAGCGGCTGGCGCATCGACTACCACGTCGTCACTCCGGTCCTCGCCGAGCGGGTCACCGCGTACCGGGTCGATCGCGCACCGTCGTACGACACCCGATGGAGCGACCACTCCCCCGTCATCGTGGATTACACGCTGGGGGTATGAGCGACGGGCGGGCGGGATGCCGCCCGCCGGCTCCTCGGGGACGCGCGCGTTGCCCACGTCGGCCCTGACGTGGGCGGCCCGCCCCGACGCCTAGGATCGAACGGTGACCACCGAGCGCCTCTACTCCGGAATGCAGCCCTCCGCGGACAGCCTTCAGATCGGCAACTACATCGGGGCCCTGCTGCAGTGGCGCGACCTGCAGGACGAGTACGACGCGTTCTTCTCCGTCGTCGACCTGCATGCCCTCACGCAGCCCGGCGACCCCGCCGAGCGTCGCGAGAAGACCCGCCGCACCGCCGCCCAGTACATCGCCGCGGGCATCGAGCCCTCGCGCTCGACGCTGTACGTGCAGTCGCACGTGCCCGCGCACGCGGAGCTGCAGTGGGTGCTGTCGACGCTCACCGGCTTCGGCGAGGCCGGGCGGATGACGCAGTTCAAGGACAAGTCGGCCCGCTACGGCACGGATGCCACCAACGTCGGCCTCTTCACCTACCCGGTGCTGATGGCCGCCGACATCCTGCTGTACCAGACCGACGTCGTCCCCGTCGGCGACGACCAGAAGCAGCACATCGAACTCACCCGCGACCTCGCCGAGCGTTTCAACCAGCGCTTCGGCGAGACGTTCACGGTGCCGAAGCCGGTGATCCAGCGTGAGACGGCGCGCATCTACGACCTGCAGAACCCCACGTCGAAGATGTCGAAGTCGGCCGAGTCCGACGCCGGCGTGCTGTGGCTGCTCGACGACCCCAAGGTCTCCGCGAAGAAGATCATGCGCGCCGTCACCGACTCCGAGGGCGCGGTGCGATTCGACCGCGACGAGAAGCCCGGCGTCTCCAACCTCCTCGTCATCTACTCGGCGCTGACCGGTCGGGAGATCACCGCGATCGAGGACGAGTACGCCGGACGCGGGTACGGCGACTTCAAGAAGGGTCTCGCCGAGGTCGTCGTGAGCGAGTTCGAGCCGGTGCGCGAGCGCGCCCTCGAGCTGCTGGCCGACCCCGCCGAACTGGACCGCGTGCTGGCCGTCAACGCCGGGAGGGCGGCATCCGTCGCCGAGAAGACCCTCACCGACGTCTACGACCGCATCGGGCTGCTCCGCCGCGGCTGATCCCGACCTGCGACGCCCGCCCGCTCCTTCGAGCGGCGGCGGGCGTCAGCGTTCCGCCGGGCGCGAGCGCAGCGGATCCGGAACGCGGCACCGGATCAGGATGCCGTGGCCGATGGCATCCTGGTCCGCGGCGCTTCCGCTGGTCTGCGGCGCGGCTTGCCGGGGTGATGACTCCCGCTAGCGTGGCCGGATGGAGCCGCCGACCCTGCACACCGCCCGCCTGAAGCTGTCCGCGCCTCGGAAGGACGACGTCGCCGCGGTCCACGCCGAGTGCCAGGATGCCGCGATCCAGCGCTTCACGACGGTGCCGTCGCCCTACCTGCGGTCCGATGCCGAGACGTTCGTCGAGCTGACGCGAACATGGTGGGCGGAAGGGTCGGAGGCGACCTGGGCGATCCGGCTCGACGGCCTGCTCGTCGGGATGATCGGCCTCGCGAAGCTCGCGAGCGGTGGTCCCGAGATCGGTTATTGGGTGTCGTCCCGCGTGCGCGGGCGGGGCGTGGCCTCCGAGGCCGCCCGCGCGGTCGTCGAGTGGGCGTTCGCGCCCGATTGCCCCTCGATCGAACGCATCGAATGGCGGGCCGTCGTGGGCAACGTCGGCTCGGCCCGCGTCGCGCGATCGGTGGGCTTCCGCTACGAGGGGCTGCTGCGACGGGCGCACGTCAACTCTCTCGGACGGGCCGACGTGTGGATCGGCGGGCTGCTGCGCGACGACGAACGCACGCCGGTGCCCTGGCCGGCCCTCGGCTCGGGCGCAAGGCCCGTCGCCGATATCGGAGGGGCGTGACACCATGGGCGCATGCCGGAGATGCCTGAGATCGAGGGACTCGTCGAGTTCCTGCGGGATCGCATCACGGGGCTGCGCATCGACAAGGCCACCGTGTCGGCGATCAACGCGCTGAAGACGTTCGATCCGCCGCACTCGGCGCTCGTCGGCGCGTCTGTCACCGGGGCCGAGCGGCACGGCAAGTTCGTCGACGTCACGACGGATGCCGGCATCCATCTCGTCTTCCATCTCGCCAAGGCGGGGTGGCTGCGGTGGTACGACGCGCTGCCCGCGACAGTCATCAAGCCGGGCAAGACCCCCATCGCCCTGCGTGCGGGCTTCGATGACGGGTCGGGCTTCGACCTCACCGAGGCGGGGACGAAGAAGTCCCTTGCCGTGTACGTGGTCCGTGCGCCCGACCAGGTCCCCGGCATCGAGCGCCTCGGGCCCGATCCGCTCGGCGCGGGCTTCGACCGGGCCGCGTTCGGAGGGCTGCTGCAGGGCCGGCGCACCCAGATCAAGGGCGTGCTGCGCGACCAGTCGATCATCGCCGGGGTCGGCAACGCCTACTCCGACGAGATCCTGCACGCGGCGAAGATGTCGCCCTACGCCCTCGCGGCGACCCTGTCCGACGACGAGGTCGACCGCCTCTTCGCCGCAATGACGACGACGCTCACCGAGGCGGTCGAGGCCGCAGGCGGCAAACCGCCGGCGGAGCTGAAGGATGCCAAGCGCCGGGGCATGCGCGTGCACGGTCGACGGGGCGAGGCCTGCCCGGTCTGCAGCGACGAGGTGCGCAGCGTCTTCTTCGCCGACAACTCCCTGGAGTACTGCCCCACCTGCCAGACGGGCGGCAAGCTGCTCGCGGATCGCCGGTTGTCGCGCCTGCTGAAGTGACGGGTGCGATGCACGAGGTCGAGGGCCCTGCGGTCGGGCTTCGACAGGGGGCGGTGACCGAGAGCCGGCGATCGCCGACCTCTGGAAAGGCCCGAGAACGGGCGGTGCGCTGTGGCGGCCTGATGCCGTCAGGCCGGCCGACCTCTCTCGAAACGTCGCCGCATGACGGGGAATGAAACCGCGGATGCCGCGTTGACTAGACTTCGAAGAGCAAACAACGTGCTCCGGGGTCGGTGAGAATCCGAACCGGCGGTGACAGTCCGCGAACCCCTCCGCATCACGCGGCGGGGCCGATCCGGTGGAATTCCGGGACCGACGGTGATGCGAGGGTCTCCCCTCGCTAGTCCGGATAGGAGGCAGCACGGATGGCGCGTCGCGCCTTCCCGCTGGCCCTGCCCCGACGGTGCGGGAAGGACAGGGAAATGGCATCCGCCGTCGAGATCGACGCCATGCGGCGAGCGCTCCAGCTCGCCCGGCGCGGCCCGCGCGGGCTCAACCCGCAGGTGGGCGCCGTGATCCTCTCCCCCGCCGGTGAGGTGCTCGCGCAGGGCTTCCACCGCGGCGCCGGCACCCCGCACGCCGAGGTCGACGCGCTCTCGCAGCTCACACCCGGAGCCGCCCGCGGCGCCACCGCCGTGGTGACCCTGGAGCCGTGCAACCACACCGGCCGCACCGGCCCGTGCGCCCTCGCCCTCATCGAAGCCGGGGTGGGCCGCGTCGTCTACGCGCTCGATGACCCCACCGACGACGCCGCCGGCGGTGCCGACCGTCTGCGCGCGGCGGGCGTCGACGTCGAGGCGGGCGCGGAAGCGGATGCCGCGGAGGAGCTCATCCACGACTGGATCGCCCTACAGCGCACCGGTCGCCCGCACGTCACCGTCAAGTGGGCGCAGAGCCTCGACGGCCGCGCCGCCGCCGACGACGGCTCGAGCCAGTGGATCACCGGGCCCGACGCCCGCCGCGACGTGCACGCGCGTCGCGCGGCGGCCGACGCGATCGTCGCCGGCACCGGCACCGTGCGCGCCGACGACCCGGCCCTCACGGCCCGGGCGGACGACGGCACGCTGCTCGAGTCGCAGCCCGTCCCGGTCGTAATCGGCGCGAGCGAGACGGCTCCGGATGCCGCCGTGCGCCGCCACCCGCGCGAGGCCCTGTTCTACTCGACCCACGACCTCGCATCCGTCCTCGCCGACCTGGCCCGCAAAGGCGTGCAGCGCGTCTTCGTCGAGGGGGGTCCCACGCTCGCGAGCGCCTTCATTCGCGACGGCCTGGCCGACGAGCTGCTCGTCTACGTCGCCCCCGTGCTGCTGGGCGGATCGCGCCTCGCGCTCGGCGACGTGGGCGTACCTTCCATCGCGCACGCGCGGCGGCTGCGCGTGGCATCCGTTCAGACCCTCGGCGACGATCTGCTGTTCGTCGCCGCGCCCCACCCGACCGGCTCGGAAACCGCCGGCACCCACGAGAACAGAGGAGAAGCCTGATGTTCACCGGAATCGTCGAAGAGATCGGCGCCGTCACCGCCGTCGAGCCGTCGGGAGACGGCGTGCGGCTGACGCTGCGCGCCCCGTTGTCGGTCTCGGATGCCGGGCACGGCGACTCGATCTCGGTCAGCGGCGTGTGCCTGACGGTCGTCGACCAGGGCGACGACTGGTTCACCGCCGACGTGATGAAGCAGACCCTCGACATGTCGACGCTCGCTGACGTGGCCGCCGGTCGCGCCGTCAATCTCGAGCGGGCCACCGCCGCCCACGGGCGTCTGGGCGGCCACATCGTCCAGGGCCACATCGACGGTACGGGCGTCGTGCGCGAGGTACGCCCCGGCGCGCAGTGGAGCGTCGTGCGGGTCGGAATCCCGTTCGAGCTCGCGCCGCTCGTCGTCGACAAGGGCTCGATCGCGATCGACGGCGTCTCGCTCACCGTCAGCGCCGTGAGCCCCGCCGACGAGGCCGAGCCGTGGCTGGAGGTGTCGCTCATCCCCGAGACGCTCGAGGCGACGACCCTCGGTCGCGCCGAGGCCGGCACGCCCGTCAACCTCGAGACCGACATCCTGGCCCGTCATGTTCAGCGCATGCTCGCCTTCCGTACGACAGAGAACCCCGCGGCGCCCGCCGCACAGACCGAGAGGGGCTCCGCATGAGCCTGTCCCCCATCCCCGAGGCTCTGGAGGCCCTGCGTCAGGGCCGCCCGATCCTGGTCGCCGACGACGAGAACCGCGAGAACGAGGGCGACGTCATCATCTCGGCTCAGCTTGCGACCCCCGAGTGGCTCGCTTGGACCGTCCGCTGGTCGAGCGGCTACGTCTGCGCGCCCATGCCCGCCGAGTGGGCCGACCGGCTCGACCTGCCGCCCATGGTCGAGGTCAACCAGGACGCCCGCGGCACCGCCTACACCGTGAGCGTGGATGCCGCGTCGGGCGTCACCACCGGCATCAGCGCCGCCGACCGCGCGCGCACGCTGAACGTCCTGGCCGACCCCGAGTCCGTCCCCACGAGCCTGATCCGCCCCGGGCACGTGCTGCCGCTGCGCGCGGTCGACGGCGGCGTGCGCGAGCGCGCCGGGCACACCGAGGCAGCGGTCGACCTCATGCGCCTCGCGGGGCTCGAGCCCGTCGGCGCGATCGCCGAGGTCGTCGCCGAGGACGGCAGCATGATGCGCCTGCCCGGACTGTTCGAGCTCGGCGAGCGCGACGGCATCCCGGTCATCACGATCGAGCAGCTCATCGCGCACCTGAACGACACCGACCCGCTGCCGGCCACGGCGGCGCCGAAACGGCGCGTGAGCCTGCGCGCCGAGTCGAACGTGCCCACCTCGCACGGGACGTTCCGCTTCCTCGCGTACAAGGACCGCGTCACCGGCACCGACCACCTGGCCGTCGTCTCGGGCGACCTGACCGAGGAGGCACCTCTCGTGCGGGTGCACTCGGAGTGCCTGACCGGGGAGGCTTTCGGCTCGCTCAAGTGCGAGTGCGGACCTCAGCTCGACGCGGCCCTCGACACGATCGACCGCGACGGCGGCATCGTCATCTACATGCGCGGGCACGAGGGACGCGGCATCGGCCTCATCAACAAGCTGCGCGCGTACAACCTGCAGGAGCGCGGCATGGACACGGTGGATGCCAACCTGGCCCTGGGCCTGCCCGCCGACGCCCGCGACTACGCCGCGGCCGCCGGCATCCTCACCGACCTCGGTGTCGAGAAGGTGCGCCTGCTGACGAACAACACCGACAAGGTCGCGCAGCTGCGCGGCTTCGGCCTCGATGTCGTCGAGCAGGTTCCGCTGCTCGTGGGCGTCGGCCCGAACAACCACCAGTACCTCGAGACGAAGCGCGACCGGATGGGTCACATCATCGCCGAGGACGACCTGCGCGACGCCCTCGCGCACATGAAGGAAGAGAGCGCCTGATGGCCGGCAGTGGAGCACCCGAAACCGGCGGCGTCGACGCGTCGGGACTGAACGTCGTCGTCATCGCCGGCACCTGGCACGAGGTCATCACCGACGGACTGATCGCCGGGGCGAAGCGCGTGCTGGATGCCACCGGCGCGACCTACCGCGTCGTGCGCGTGCCGGGCTCGTTCGAGCTGCCCGTCGCGGCCAAGGCCGCGCTCGACGCCGGGGCGGATGCCGTGGTCGCGCTCGGCGTGATCATCCGGGGCGGGACGCCGCACTTCGAGTTCGTCTCGTCGGCCGCGACCGACGGCCTCACGCGCGTCGCCCTCGACACGGGCAAGCCCGTCGGGTTCGGCGTGCTGACCCTCGACGACGAGCAGCAGGGCCTCGACCGCGCGGGCCTCGAGGGCTCCAAGGAGGACAAGGGCGAGGAGGCCGCCGACGCGGCCATCCGCACCGCCCTCGTGCTGCGGGAGCTGCGGGGCTGAGACGCTCTGACGACGGGCCCGGCGACCAGTGCGGTCACCGGGCCCGTTCCTGTCGGCGGGAGGGATGGATGTGGCTGAGCCTGTCGAAGCCACCGGGCGTCCGCGGGTCGGGGGGCAGGCCCTTTGACAAGCCCAGGGACCGCGCGCGAAGCTCAGGGACCACACGCGGGGCTCGGGGAGGACCCGCGCGGTGAGGTCTTCCTTGCTGGCGGCGGGGGTGTGGCATCCCTAACCTGACGGGTATGGAGATCCTGCGGAACGTCGTCGTCCTCGTCCACCTCGTCGGGTTCGCCGTGCTGTTCGGCGCATGGGTCGTCGAGGCGGTCGCGCGCCGCGTGCGGGTGACGCCGCTGATGAACTACGCCCTCGTGATCTCGCTCGTGACCGGCCTCGCCCTGTCGGCGCCGTGGGGCCTGGACCACGACCTCAACTACGCCAAGATCGGCATCAAACTCGTCGTGCTGCTCGTGATCGGTGCGCTGCTCGGAATCGGGTCGGCGCGCCAGAAGCGCACCGGCTCCCTCTCCCCCGCGATCTTCTGGCCGATCGGCATCCTGACGCTGCTCAACGCGGGTCTCGCGGTCATCTGGCGGTAAGCGCGGCGAGACGCGGGCGGCGGCGAGCTGCGGCGAGGAGCCGACGCGAAGGGGTGACGGTTCTCAGTCGGCCGGCGGTCGACGCGGAGGGCCACGGCGCGGGACGGACCACGCTCAGCGCGCGCATAGACTGGAGGGTCTAGACGCCCCTCACTCGGGGACGTCGCCGGTGCCCCCGCCCGCGCGCTCTCTCACCACCACCCCCGTGACCGCTGCGTGCCACCGCTGCGCCCCACCCCGGACGCGAACGAAGAATCTTCCCGTCAGGCAGTCATGACCACGTCATCCCCCTCCACCCGTCCGGCTTCGGCCCCGGCGAATCCCCGCTCGCGCGTCATCACCGCGAGCCTCATCGGCACCACGATCGAGTTCTACGACTTCTACGCGTACGCGACCGCGGCCGTGCTCGTCTTCCCGATCCTCTTCTTCCCGACCGGCAACGAGACCACCTCACTCCTGCTGTCCTTCAGCGTCTTCGGCGCCGCAATGGTCGCGCGCCCCCTCGGCGCCGTCGTGTTCGGTCACTTCGGCGATCGCTTCGGCCGCAAGGCGACCCTCGTGGCATCCCTGCTGACGATGGGTGTCGCGACCTTCCTCATCGGTCTGCTCCCGACGTTCAACGAGATCGGCGTGTGGGCGGCGATCCTGCTGCTCATCATGCGTCTCGCGCAGGGCTTCGCCCTCGGCGGCGAGTGGTCGGGCGCGGCCCTGGTGGCCACCGAGAACGCCCCGAAGGGCAAGCGCGCCCTGTTCGGCACGTTCCCCCAGCTCGGCGCCCCCATCGGGTTCATCATCGCCAACGGCATCTTCCTCATCATCAACTTCGCGCTGCCGCACCCCGACGGCACGGCGCAGCGCTCCGCCGAGTTTCTCGCGTGGGGCTGGCGCGTGCCGTTCCTCTTCTCGGCCGTGATGGTCATCGTGGGCCTGTGGGTGCGCCTCAAGCTCGTCGAGAGCGAGTCGTTCTCGAAGGCGGAGAAGAGCGGCGCGATCCGCAAGTTCCCGCTCGGCGAGGTCATCCGCCGCAACTGGAAGCAGCTCATCCTCGGCACGTTCATCATGCTGGCGACCTACGTGCTCTTCTACCTCATGACGAGCTTCACCCTCTCGTACGGCACGAAGCCGACCGCCGAGGGCGCGGCCGCCGCCGCAGAGAAGGCCGGGACCGCCTTCGACGCAGCCGCCTACGTACCGGGCCTCGGGTTCGGCTACACCGACTTCGTGATCATGCAGATCATCGGTGTCGTGTTCTTCGGCGTCTTCACGATGCTGTCGGGCCCGCTCGCCGACCGCTTCGGGCGCAAGCGCCTGCTCATCGTGGTGACCGCGGCGATCATCGTCTTCGGTCTGACCTTCGCGTTCTTCCTGCTGCCCCAGGCCGACGCGACGCTGACGCACGTCTACGTGCAGGCGTTCCTCATCATCGGGTTCCTGCTGATGGGGTCGACCTTCGGGCCCATGGGCGCGGTGCTGCCCGAGCTGTTCCCGACGAACACGCGCTACACGGGTTCGGCGATCTCGTACAACGTCTCGTCGATCCTCGGCGCGGCCCTCGCTCCGATCGTCGCCGTGGCGCTGTGGGCCGCGGGAGACGGCAACCCCTGGCTCGTCGGGGTCTATCTCTCGGCGATGGGCGTGCTGACCCTCATCGCGCTCGTGCTCTCGCCCGAGACGAGAGACGTCGACTACGACGACAACATCGCCGCCGGGGCGACGGCGCCGTAAGGCGGTTCTCGGCGGAACGACGGATGCCACGGGGCCTGGGCCTCGTGGCATCCGTCGTTCCGGGGGCAAGCACTCCTCCTCCCCACGGGCGCTGTCCTCCGGTTTCTCCCCCGCGGTGCTCCGCGGGGGCGAGGCGCATAGCCACGGAAGGTACGGTCGAAGTACCCCGATCCCTTCCTGCGAGGATGAGCATGTCTTCTCCCGTTCCCGCGCGCGGTCGGCGCGGTCGCCGCGTGCCCGAGGGTCCGCGCGCGTCGTTCCGTCAGCTGCTGCCGTTCCTGCTCGAGCACAAGCGGACGCTCGTCGTCGTGGCGGTGCTGAGTATCCTCGGCGCCGGAGCGACACTCGCCCAGCCGCTGCTGGTCGGGCAGGTCATCACGCGCGTGCAGGACGCCGTTCCGCTCGGCGCCCTGGTCTGGCTGCTGGTCGCCTTCGTCGTGCTGTCGTCGGTGATCTCGGGCTTCCAGCACTACCTCCTGCAGCGCACCGGCACGGCGGTGGTGTACTCCTCCCGCCGGCGACTGATCGCCCGCATCCTGCGCCTGCCCGTCAGCGAGTTCGACGCGCGTCGCACGGGCGACCTCGTCTCGCGCGTGGGCACCGACACGACCCTGTTGTACGCCGTCCTGACCCAGGGGTTCGCGGATGCCGTCGGCAACGCGCTCATCCTCGTCGGTGCCGTCATCGCCATGGCGTTCATCGACCCCCTCCTGCTGGGTTTGATCATCGTGGTCGTGGGGGCGTCCCTGGCGCTGGTCGTGCTGCTCAGCACCCGCATCCGATCCGCGTCGGCCGATCAGCAGGCCAAGGTCGGCGAGCTGTCGTCGGGCGTCGAGCGCGCCGTGGGGTCCATCCGCACCATCCGCGCCGCGGGGGCGACCGAGCGCGAGATCGCCACCGTCACCGAGAACGCCACCGCGGCCTACGCCGCCGGCGTGCGGATCGCCCGGGTCTCGGCGCTGATCGTGCCCGTCGCGTTCGTGGCCCTGCAGGTGTCGCTGCTCGTCGTCCTCGGCGTCGGCGGATACCGGGTGGCATCCGGGGCGATCGACGTCGCCTCGCTCGTCACGTTCGTCATCTTCCTGTTCCTCCTCGTGCAGCCGCTCGCCTCGACCATCGGTGCGATCACGTCGGTGAGTCAGGCGCTCGGCGCGCTCGGACGCATCCAGGAAGTACTCGACCTGCCCCTCGAAGACGATGGCGATCGGCCGACCTCGGCCACGCCCGCCCCGGATGCCGCGGCGATCGCGTTCCGCGACGTGCGGTTCCGCTATCCCGACCACGTCGTCAAAGCACGCGAAGCGGCGGCGGCCGAAGCGAGGTCGGTGCTCGCGGGCGCGCACCTCGACTCTTCGGGGCCGTCAGCCGAGACCGACCACGAAGTGCTGCGAGGAGTGTCGTTCACCGTGCCGCGCGGCGCGCGCGTCGCTCTCGTCGGCCCGTCGGGCGCCGGCAAGAGCACCATCCTGTCGCTCGTCGAGCGCTTCTACGACCCCACGGGCGGGGTGATCCTCGTCGACGGCGTCGACGCCCGAGACCTGCCGCGCGACGACCTGCGCGCGCGCTTCGGCTACGTCGAGCAGGACGCCCCGACGCTGGCCGGAACGATCGCCGACAACCTGCGTCTCGCCTCGCCCGACGCATCCGACGCCGACTGCGAACGTGTGCTGCGCGCGGTCAACCTCGGCGACGTGCTCGAACGCAGCCCGCTCGGCGTCGACGCGCCCGTCGGTGAGGACGGCGTGATGCTCTCGGGTGGCGAACGGCAGCGCCTCGCGATCGCTCGCGCGCTGCTCGCGGCTCCCCCGGTGCTGCTGCTCGACGAGTCGACGTCGTCGCTCGACGGCGTCAACGAACAGCGCATGCGCGAGGCGATCGACGCCGTCGCGACCGGGCGCACGCTGCTCGTCATCGCGCACCGCCTGTCGACGGTCGTCGACAGCGACCTCATCGTCGTGCTCGAGGACGGTCGCGTCGTCGGCCAGGGCACGCACAGCGAGCTCGTCGCATCCACTCCCCTGTACCGCGACCTGGCGAAGCACCAGCTGCTGGTGTGAGCTGCTGCGACGGGCCGGGCGCTCCCCCGTGCCGAGCAACCCGACGCGTCGCTCGTGAGCCGTCGATAAACGCCCGGTGCCCCGAGAAACGCCTTCCGAACGCGTTTCTCAGCGCAGCGGGCGTTTCTCGGTGGGAATTGGGTCCGGCGCAGCGGCCGCGCGCCGCGGCGGACCCGCGTTGCTTGCCGGAGACGCACCGACGCCCCTCCCGCGCGCCAAGAACGGGAGGGGCGTCGATTCGAAGGCTCGCCCCTCTGCGCGACACGGCGCGGGGGCGAGCCGGTCTCAGGAGCGCTGCAGGCGGTAGCGCAGCGAGGCGAGCTCGGCGCGCAGTGCGGCCGGGAGGTGCGAGCCGAAGGTGTCGTAGAACTCCTCGGTCAGTTCGGCCTCGGCCAGCCACGAGTCGCGGTCGATCGCGAACAGCTCCTCGAGGTCGGCGGCGGGCAGGTCGAGGCCCGACAGATCGAGGTCTTCGGTGCGCGGCAGGCGTCCGATCGGGCTGTCCACGGCATCCACCTGTCCGTCGACGCGGCGGATGATCCAGTCGATCACGCGGGCGTTGTCACCGAAGCCGGGCCAGAGGAAGCGGCCGTCGTCGCCCTTGCGGAACCAATTGACCTGGAAGATGCGCGGTGCGCGGTCGAAGCGCAGCTTCTCACCGACCTTGAGCCAGTGAGCGAAGTAGTCGCCCATGTTGTAGCCGCAGAACGGAAGCATCGCGAACGGGTCGCGGCGCAGCTCGCCGACGGTGCCCTCCTGCGCCGCCGTCTTCTCGCTCGACACGGTCGAGCCGAGGAAGACGCCGTGCGACCAGTCGGTGGCCTCGAGCACGAGGGGCACATTGGTCGCGCGGCGACCGCCGAAGAGGATGACGTCGAGCGGCACACCGTCGGGCGTCTCCCAGTCCTCGGCGATCTGGGGGCACTGCGCCGCACCGACGGTGAAGCGCGAGTTGGGGTGCGCGGCGGGGCGGCCCGACGCGGGCGTCCAAGGCTTGCCCTCCCAGTCGATGAGGTGCGGGGGCGCCTCGTCGGTCAGTCCCTCCCACCACACGTCGCCGTCGGGACGCAGCGCCACGTTCGTGAAGATCGTGTTGCCCCACAGCGTCTCGATCGCGGTGACGTTGGTCGACTCGCCGGTGCCGGGAGCGACGCCGAAGAAGCCAGCCTCGGGGTTGATCGCCCAGAGGCGCCCGTCCTCACCGGGGCGGATCCAGGTGATGTCGTCGCCGAGCGTCTCGACGCGCCAGCCCGGGATCGTCGGCCGCAGCATCGCCAGGTTGGTCTTGCCGCACGCCGAAGGGAACGCGGCAGCGACGTGGTACGCCTTGCCCTTCGGGTCGATCACGCGAATGAGCAGCATGTGCTCGGCGAGCCAGCCCTCGTCGCGACCGATGACCGACGCGATGCGCAGCGCGAAGCACTTCTTCGCGAGGATCGCGTTCCCGCCGTAGCCCGAACCGAACGACCAGACCTCAAGCGTGTCGGGGAAGTGCACGATGTACTTCTCGTCGTTGCAGGGCCACGCCACATCGTCCTGCCCGGGGGCCAGAGGTGCGCCGACCGAGTGCACGGTCTTCACCCACGGCGCGCCCTGCGCGATCTGCTGCGTGACGGCCGTGCCGACGCGGGTCATCACGCCGATGGATGCCACGGCGTAGGCGCTGTCGGTGATCTGCACGCCGATGTGGCTGAGGGGGCCGCCGACCGCGCCCATCGAGAAGGGGACGACGTACATCGTGCGTCCGCGCATCGAGCCCTCGAAGACGCCGTTCAGCGTCGAGCGGATCTCGGCCGGGGCGATCCAGTTGTTGGTGGGACCGGCATCCTCCTCGCGCTCGGAGGCGATGTAGGTGCGCGACTCGAGACGGGCCACGTCGCCGGGGTGCGAGCGGGCGAGGTACGAACCGGGTCGCCATTCGGGGTTCAGCTTGATGAGCTTGCCCTCGTCGACCATCTCGCGCAGAAGCGCGTCGTTCTCGGCGGCGGAGCCGTCGACCCAGTGGATGCGGTCGGGCGTGGTGAGGGCCGCGACCTGGTCGACCCACGCGGTGAGGGCGGCGAGGCCGGGACCCTCGACGGCCGGCTTCACGCCGTATCCGGCGCAGGCGGGGGCGGCGGCGACCGCGGCGGCGCGGCCGGTGGAGCGGGAAGCGAAGATGTCGGCGAGTGCCATGTCGTTCTCCTCGGTTGAGAGCGAATTCGATGTTCTTCCCCCATGATGCGCGTCTTGTGCCGCGTCTTTCGGAGCAAATCCGGTGTAAGAATTGCGCTTCTTTCGATATGGTCAAGGAATGGCCTCGTCCTTCGAACTCACCACGCTCGGTCATCGCATCCGGCATCACCGGCTCGCGCGCGGGTACACCCTCGACGAGCTCGGCGCGCTGGTCGGCGTGGCGGGGAGTCAGCTGAGCCTGATCGAGAACGGCAAGCGCGAGCCCAAACTCTCGCTGCTGCAGGAGATCGCGCGGGCGACCGAGACCGAGGTCACCGAGCTCCTCTCCCGCGAACCCCCGAACCGGCGCGCGGCGCTGGAGATCGAACTCGAACGGGCGCAGACGAGCCCGTTCTTCCGCCAGCTCGGCATCCCGCCCGTCAAAGTCACCAAGGGCACCAGCGACGAGACCATCGAGGCGGTGCTCGGACTGCACCGCGAACTGCAGAGGCGCGAGCGCGCGACCATCGCGAGCCCCGAAGAGGCCCGTCGCGCCAACACCGAACTGCGCCTGCGCATGCGTGAGACGGCGAACCACCTGCCCGAGATCGAGCGGCTCGCCGAGAAGCAGCTCAAGGCCGCGGGCCACTCGACCGGCGCCCTCACCCACCGCACCGTGAGCATCATGGCCGAGCAGTTGGGCTTCGAGCTCATCTACGTCGCCGACCTGCCGCACTCGGCGCGCTCGGTCACCGACCTCGAGCACGGCCGCATCTACCTGCCCCCGGCATCCATCCCCGGCGGCCATGGCCTGCGGTCGATGGCGCTGCAGGCGATGGCGCACCGCCTGCTCGGACACCGCCCGCCGACCGACTACGCCGACTTCCTGCAGCAGCGGCTCGAGATCAACTACTACGCGGCGTGCTGCCTCATGCCCGAGACCAGCTCCGTGGCGTTCCTCGCGCAGGCGAAGAAGGACCGCAACCTCGCCGTCGAAGACTTCCGCGACGCGTTCGGCGTCACCCACGAGGCCGCCGCGATGCGCATGACCAACCTCATGACGACGCACCTCGGCATCCATCTGCACTTCCTGCGCGTCGACGGCGACGGGGCGATCTCGCGGGTGTACGAGAACGACGGGCTCCCGTTGCCCACCGACGTCACGGGCAGCGTCGAGGGACAGGTCGTGTGCAAGAAGTTCTCGGCGCGATCCGCCTTCGCGGAGCACAACCGCACCACCGAGCACTACCAGTACACCGACACCCCCGCCGGGACCTTCTGGTGCTCGACCCAGACGGGGACGACGAGCGATGGCGACTTCTCGATCACGGTCGGCGTCCCCTTCGACGACGCCCGGTGGTTCCGCGGACGCGAGACCACCAAGCGCGGCATTTCGCACTGCCCCGACGAGTCGTGCTGCCGCCGCCCCGACACCGAGGCCGCGGAGCGCTGGCAGGGCAAGGCCTGGCCGAGCGCGCGCGTGCACCGGCACATGTTCTCGCCGCTGCCGCGCGGCATGTTCCCCGGCGTCGACGACGCCGAGGTGTTCGCGTTCCTGGATCGGCACGCGGACGGCTGACGTCCTCCTCGCGTGAGTCGCCATATCCTGTCGCTTCGCACGGCCCGGGAGCGACAAGATCCGGCGACTCGCACGAGACGGCGGAACGACGGATGCCACGACCCCGGGCCCGCGCGGGGCGCCGGGGGCGTGGCATCCGGTGTGTGCTGCCCCGCGGTCAGGCGTAGGGGTTCGCCGTCAGCGTGTACTTGGTCTGCAGGTACTCGTGGATGCCCTCGTCGCCGCCCTCGCGGCCGAGGCCCGACTGCTTCCAGCCGCCGAAGGGGGCGGCGGCATTGGAGACGACGCCGACGTTGAGGCCCATCATCCCGGTCTCGAGCTTGTCGATCATGCGCTGGCCGCGCGCGAGCGACTCGGTGAAGACGTACGAGACGAGGCCGTACTCGGTGTCGTTGGCGAGGCGCACGGCGTCGTCCTCGTCGTCGAAGGGGATGATCGCGAGCACGGGTCCGAAGATCTCCTCGCGGAGGATGTCGCTGCCGGGCTGCACACCCGCCACGACGGTGGGCTCGAAGAACGTGCCGGGGCCGTCGATGGGCGATCCGCCCGTGGTGACCGTCGCGCCGCGCTCGACGGCATCCCCCACCAGGGTCTTGGCCTTGTCGACGGCGCGGTCGTCGATGAGGGGTCCGATCTGGACGCCGTCCTCGGTGCCGCGGCCGATCTTCATGCCCCGCACGCGCTCGGTGGCACGGCGAGTGAACTCCTCGACGACGCTGCGCTGCACGATGAATCGGTTGGCGGCGGTGCAGGCCTGTCCGATGTTGCGGAACTTCGCGAGCATCGCGCCCTCGACCGCCTTGTCGAGGTCGGCGTCGTCGAACACGACGAACGGCGCGTTGCCGCCGAGCTCCATCGAGGTGCGCAGCACGCCCGGGGCGGCCTGCTGCAGCAGCTTCACGCCGACCGGCGTGGAGCCGGTGAACGAGAGCTTGCGCAGACGCGGGTCGGAGATGATGCGCTCCGACACGGGGCCGGTGTTCGTGGTGGTGACGACGTTGACGACACCGGCGGGGAGTCCGGCATCCTGCAGGATCTGCGCGAAGAACAGCGTCGTCAGAGGCGTGAGGGTGGCGGGCTTGATGACGACCGTGCAGCCGGCGGCGAGCGCGGGGGCGATCTTGCGGGTGGCCATGGCGAGGGGGAAGTTCCACGGGGTGATGAGGTAGCAGGGCCCGACGGCGTGCTGCGAGACGATCATGCGACCGGTGCCCTCGGGGTTGGCGCCGTAGCGGCCCTGGGTGTGAGCGGTGACCTCGCTGAACCAGCGGAGGAACTCCCCGCCGTAGCCGACCTCGCCGCGCGCCTCGGCGAGCGGCTTGCCCATCTCGAGGGTCATGAGCAGAGCGACGTCTTCCTTGCGCTCCTGCAGCAGGTCGAAGGCGCGGCGGAGGATCTCGGCGCGCTCGCGCGACGGGGTCGTCGACCATGACGGGAAGGCGTCCGCCGCGGCATCCATCGCCGCGACGCCGTCGTCGATCGACGCGTCCGCGATCTCGAGTAGGACGTCACCGGTGGCGGGGTCGTTCACGGCGACGGTCTTGCCCGCCTCGGCGGAGCGCCACTCCCCGTTGATCAACAGGCCGGTGGGTACGGATGCCAGCAGTTCGCTCTCGCGCGAATCGGTCATGAATCCTCCTGGATCGGTGTGCGGGGTTCCCCGCCATTCTGCTCAGCCCGCGAAGCGGGGCCGATATACGTCGTGTACAAACCGGACAGCCCGACCGCCGCCGCGGACGGGGCGGTGGCCGCGGGGCGGACGTCGGCGTGTCCGGTCGGGGTGATGCCGGGCGGTCGGGGCGGAGTCCACGGGGAACGGGCACCGCGGCCGACGCGGGCGTGACCGGTGGGGCGCCACGCCACCGCCGATAAACCCTCTTTCTCGCCGGAAACGGGGCAAGGCAGCGTTTCTCGCGACGATCGGCGTTTATCGCGGGGTTCCGCGACGACTCGCGGGGCGGGGGGGGGGGGCACCGGACGCTCAGCTCGCCGGGGCGACCGCGGGCACCGCCATCACCCCGGCGAGGAAGCGCTCGAGGCCGGCGGGGTCGCCGAGCGGCAGCACGTGCGCCACGTACTGGTCGGGACGCACGACGACCACGGCCCCCTCGGCGGCGATGCCGCGCTCGGCGAAGATGTCGGCGCTCGTCCAGGCCGACGGCGCAGCGGCGAACACCTTCTCGAGGTCCGTGAGCCCCAGGGGTCCCGAGCGCGGGCGGAAGAGCGCGGGCACGTCGACGACGTCTTCCCAGCGTCCGGGGAAGATCGCCTTCGCGTCGAACACCGCGTCGAGGTCGGCGCCGTCGGGGGTGAAGCGCTCGACGATGGACCTCGCGGCGGCGGCCCACTCCCCCAGCGCCGAGCCGTCGGCATCCGCGAAGGCGTAGATCCGCCACCGCCCGTCCGCCCGGGCGTGATGACCGAGGTGCACGGCGTTGCCGTCGCACACCCGCACGACCTCGACGCTCTTGAAGCGCTTGCCGACGGGGAATCCGGATGCCAGATCCTGGGCGGGCGCGTCTGCAACGATCGCGGAGGGGGCGTACTGCGTCATGAAGCCGGACGGGAACTCCGCGGTGGCCAGGTAGTAGGTGGCGAGTTCATCGGGGTCGGTGATCTCGCCCGGCTTGCGCGCCATGAGCGAGGACCACTCCCGGTCGAAGTCGATGAGCTGCTGGGCCACCGGTCGACGCTCCTCGTCGTAGGTGCGCAGCAGATCCGCGGATGAGAGGCCCGTGAGCACGTGGCCGAGCTTCCAGCCGAGGTTGAAGCCGTCCTGCATCGAGACGTTCATCCCCTGACCGGCCTTGGCGCTGTGCGTGTGACAAGCGTCGCCGGCGAGGAACACGCGCGGGGCGTCGAGGTCGTCCACGAACCGGTCGGTCACCCGGTGACCCACCTCGTACACACTGTGCCACGCGACCTGCTTCACATCGATCGTGTAGGGGTGCAGGATCTCGTTCGCCCGTCGGATCACCTCCTCGATCGGGGTCTGCCGCACGCGGTGATCGTCGTCGGCCGCGACCTCGCCGAGGTCGATGTACATGCGGCTGAGGTACCCGCCCTCGCGCGGGATGTGCAGGATGTTGCCCGCCGCCGCGTTGATCGCGCACTTGATGCGCCAGTCCGGGAAGTCCGTCTCCACCAGCACGTCCATCACACCCCAGGCGTGGCGAGCGGCCGCCCCGACGTGCGTGCGGCCGATCGCCTGGCGCACGCCGCTGCGGGCACCGTCGCACCCCACGACGTACCGCGCGCGGATGAGGCGCTCGCCCGTGGCATCCGCCACGCGCACCTCGACGTCGTCGTCGTGCACCTCGAGCCCGAGGAACTGCACCCCGTAGTCGGGCACGATGCGCCCGGGACCGTGCGCCGCCGCCTCGGCGAAGTAGTCGAGCACCCGCGCCTGGTTGACGATGAGGTGCGGGAACTCGCTGATCTTGAGGCCGTAGTCCTCGGTGCGGGTCGTCCGGACGATGCGGTCGGGATTCTCGGGGTCGGGTGCCCAGAAGTTCATCCAGCCGATGTTGTACGCCTCGGCGGTGATGCGGTCGGCGAACCCGAAGGCCTGGAAGGTCTCGACGCTGCGGGGTTGGATGCCGTCGGCCTGTCCGAGGGCGAGACGCCCGTCGCGCTTCTCGATCAGACGCGTGGTGAGCTGGGGGAACTGCGACATCTGCGCCGCGAGCAGCATTCCGGCGGGGCCCGATCCGACGATGAGGACGTCGACCTCGTCGGGCAGGCCGGCGGGCCGGTCGACGCCGGTGCCCGCGGCGTTCTGCACGCGCGGATCGCCCGAGACGTAGCCGTGGTGGTGGAACTGCATCGTTTCTCCTGACGTCGATGTCGGGTTGCGGCGCCGTCGGTGCTGTTCTATATTCGAACGTGCCGTTCAGCTATCGAACGAGAGGCTAACCGACACATGCCGCCACGGCAAGACGCCGCTCCGGCCTCGCAGACGCTGAGCCGCGGCATCCGCCTGCTCGAAGAGCTCGCCGACGCGCGCACGCCGCTCTCGATCGACGACCTCGCGGCCCGCGTCGATCTGCACCGCTCGGTGACGTACCGGCTGCTGCGCACCCTCGAGGACCACGGTCTGATCAGTCGGGATGCCGCGGGCGCGGTGCGCCTGGGGACGGGCCTCGCCGCGCTGGCCGCGGGTGTCGCCGCCGACCTGCAGGCAGAGGCGCTGCCCGAGCTCACCGCGGCCGCGAACGACCTCGGGATGACGTGCTTCCTCGTCGTGCTGGACCACGACGAGTGCGTGACGCTCACGAGCGTCGAGCCGCGGCACGCGACGACGACGGTGGCGCAGCGGCCGGGGGCGCGGCATCCGGTCACGCGGGGCGCTCCGGGGCGGGCCATCCTCGCGCAGCTGCCGCCGCGCCGGTGGCCCGACGCCGTCGACGCGCGACTCGCCGCCGAAATCGCCGACGCCGCCGATCGCGGGTGGGCGACGAGCCACGACGAAGTCGTCCCCTCGCTCCGCGCGGTCGCGGTCCCGTTGTCGGTGCGGGGTCGCGAGCCCGCCGCGGTGGCCGCGGTGCACGTGGCGACCGCCCTCGACGATGCGGCGATCGCGGCGCGGTTGGGGGCCGCGGCCGAGGCGATCCGCGGGGCGTTGTAGCCCGCACGAGTCGCCGCAGAGGGGCGCGGCCCTTTTCCGCGAAGCTCGCAGGCCACGTCCGACATCGCCGGCGAGGGCGCGGCGTCACCAGACGGCCGGGGTCGCGGTGCACGCACGGACACGCGGTGTGCGCGCGCAGACAACGCCCGGACGCACGCGCCGGGCGAGAGTGGATGCCGGAGGTCCACCATGCACGATCACGTACACGCTGTCCCCGACCAGGCGATGGAGAACCCCGACCTCGAGCGCGCGGCCGAGGACGCTCCCCCGCAGCCCGCCGGCGCCAGCACGGTCCACCCGCTCGACCCCCTCACCGCGGAGGAGATCGAGCGTACGCGCGACATCCTCGTCGCCGCGGGACTGCTGGGCGAAACCGCGCGGGTGCCCATGCTGCTGCCCGCCGAACCCGATAAGAGGGCCGTGGCCGCGTGGCATCCGGGAGACCCGATCGACCGCCGCGCCGATGTCACCCTGCTCGACTCAGTGACCGGCGAGGTGACCGAGGCGATCGTGTCGATCACCGCAGGTGAGGTGCGCGACTCTCGCCGGTACCCCGCCGACGCCCCGCCGTACGGCCAGCCGCAGTATCTGTTCGAGGAGTACGAGCGGGCCGCCGAGCTGGTCAAGGCCTCCCCCGAGTGGCGCGCCGCGATGGAGCGACGGGGCCTCACCGACCGCATCGACCTCGCGTTCTGCACGCCGCTCGCCCCCGGCTTCATCGGGCGCGAGAACGAGGTCGGGCGCCGCGTCATCCGCTCTCTCACCTTCCTCCGCGACAGCGAGGACGACATCGCGTGGGCGCATCCCGTCGAGGGGCTCATCGTGCACATCGACCTCACCGCGAACCGCGTGATCGGGATCGAGGACGAGGGCGACGTCCCCGTTCCGGCCGGTAGCGGGCGGTACGACCCCGAGGCCATCGGCCCCGCGCGCACGACGCTGAAGCCGATCGAGATCATCCAGCCTGAAGGACCGAGCTTCCACGTCGCGGGCTCTCACGTGACATGGGAGAACTGGACACTGCGCATCGACTTCAACGCCCGCGAGGGGCTCGTGCTGCACGACGTCCGATTCGACGATCGCCCCGTGCTCTCGCGGGCGAGCGTGCCCGAGATGGTCGTGCCCTACGGCGACACGAGCAACACCCGGTTCTGGATCAGCTACTTCGACGCCGGCGAGTACCTGCTCGGCAAGAACGCGAACCACCTCGAACTCGGATGCGACTGCCTCGGCGTCATCCACTACTTCGACGGGCACGTCGCCGACGATCACGGACACGCGGTGCGCATCCCGAATGCGGTGTGCATGCACGAAGAGGACTACGGCGTGCTGTGGAAGCACACCGAACCCGGGCCTGTCGGCTCGCACGTGCGACGCTCGCGCCGGCTGGTCGTGTCGTACTTCGCCACCATCGGCAACTACGACTACGGCTTCTTCTGGTACTTCTACCTCGACGGCTCGATCCAGGTCGAGGCCAAAGCCACCGGCATCGTCTTCGTCGGCGGCGGCGAGCCCGGATCGGTCAACCGGCACGCGCCCGAGATCGCCCCCGGAGTCTTCGCCCCCGTGCACCAGCACCTCTTCTCGGCGCGCCTCGACATGGCGATCGACGGCGACGAGAACCGCCTTTTCGAGGTGGATGCCGTGCGCATCCCCATGGGCGAGGACAACCCCTTCGGCAACGCCTTCACGTGGTCGCACACCCCGCTGCGCACCGAGCGGGAGGCGCAGCGCGAGGCGGATACCTCCGTCGCCCGCGTGTGGGAGGTGCAATCGACGAGCCGCGCGAACTACATCGGCAAGCCCACCGCGTACCACCTGATCCCCGAACCCACGGCCCTGCTGATGGCCGACCCGGCCTCCACCGTCGCCGCCCGCGCGACCTTCGCGACGAAGCACCTGTGGGGCACCGCCTACGACCCCGACGAGCGCTGGCCCGCGGGCCGCTACCCCAACGCGCACGCGGGAGGAGCCGGACTCCCCGCGTACACCGCCGACGACCGCTCGATCGACGGCGCCGACCTCGTTCTCTGGCACACGTTCGGGCTGACCCATGTTCCGCGACCCGAGGACTGGCCCATCATGCCGGTCGACTACGCCGGGTTCTGGCTCAAGCCGTACGGCTTCCTCGACCGCAATCCCACGCTCGACCTGCCGGAGTCGTCGCAGGCCCATTCCGCCGGCGACGACGGATGCTGCGGCGGCGGCGCCTGCCACTGCGCGCACTGACCGTCGCCCGCGGCTGCCCCGTGGCATCCGGACTCCGCTCCCGGACCGGATGCCACGGCGGGTGCGCGCATCGCGGAGCGCGTGTCACGGCCCGGTAGGGTCGGGACGGTCGAGCGAGAGGACGGACGAGCGTGCCCCGACGCGTGGACCACGAAGCCCGACGCCACGAGATCGTGCTGGCCACGTGGCGTCTGATCGCCGAGCGCGGCATCGAGGCCACGACCATGCGGGAGCTCGCCCGCGAGCTGGGACTCGCCAACGGCAGCGTCACGCACTACTTCCCCGACAAGAGCGCGATCATCACCGCCGCGTTCGCGCACGTCTTCGACGCCACGACCGCACGCTTCGAGCAGGCTCGCGCACGGACGGGCGGCACGGGGCTCGCGGCATTGCGGGCGTTCCTCCTCGAGGCGGCCCCGATCGACGAGGAGCGCGCCCTCGAGGCACGGATCGTCATCGCCTTCCTCGAGTACGCCGCCGCCGACTCGGCCCTGGCCGAGATGTTCCGCGGGCTGATGCGGCGGTGGCAGGAGGCGTTCGCGGCCATGGTGGTCGAGGCGCAGGAGCGCGGGGAAGTGCGCGACGGCCTCGACGTGGAGGCCGTGAGCGACGCCATCCTGCACGCGGTGAACGGCATGCAAGCCAACGGGGTGCTGCTTCCCGAGACCGCGCGCGAGGAGCGCATGCGCGCGACCGTCGACGCGCTCGTCGACATGCTCCGCTGAACGGGGCTCTCGCGGCATCCGATACATCGGGGTAATATTCGGGAAACTTTGGTTCTACAAGCGTCGGATAAAAATGATGCGGGAGCCGAATGTCGAGGGAAACGAGGAGGTCTCCCCATGTCGATCGTCACCATTCCCGCCCGATCGGGCGTCACCGCCATCCACGCCGCCGACCTGACCGCGTTCCGCGCCGCGGTCGACGACAGTTTCGTGCCGCTGCACGTCACCGCACCCGACCCCGACCGCTTCCGCGGCACGATCCGCGCGGCGTCGGCCGATGGCATCCACGTGAGTACGGTCGCCGCTTCCCCCCACGTGGTCGAGCGCACACCCGACCTGATCGCGCGCGCCGACGGCCCCGCCGTGAAGATGAGCCTCATGCTCGCCGGAACCGGCCTGCTGATCCAGGACGGCCGCGAAGCGCTCCTGCGCCCGGGAGACTTCGCCGTCTACGACACCTCGCGGCCATACTCGCTGTGCTTCAGCGGCGACTTCCGCACGATCGTGACGATGTTCGCACCCAGCGCCCTTCCCCTGCCGTCGTCGGCCCTCGCGCAGCTGACCGCCGTGCGCGTGCCGGGGGACGGCGGGCTGGGCGGGGTCGTCGCCCCCTTCCTCGCGCAGCTCGGGACCCACCTCGATCAGGTCGCCAGCCCGTCTGGATCGCGGCTGGTGCACACCGCTCTCGACCTGCTCACGACGGTCTACGCGCACGAGCTCGGCAGCGACGTCGCGGCGACCGATCCGCACGCCGCCCTCCGCCGCCGCGTCGAGGAGCACATCGACACCCACCTCGCCTCCCCCGCCCTGGGGCCGGGGACGATCGCCGCTGCGCACTACATCTCGACGCGGCACCTGCACACGCTGTTCCAGGGCCAGGGCACGACAGTGGCCGCGCTCATCCGCTCCCGCCGCCTCGAACGCTGCCGACGCGATCTGACCGATCCGCTGCTCGCCGATCAGTCGGTCTCGGCGATCGGCGCGCGCTGGGGATTCCCGGATGCCGCGCACTTCAGCCGCACGTTCAAGTCGGCGTTCGGGTTCTCACCCAGCGAGTGCCGCGGTGGGCGCTGAGGGCACCACGTCTCCCCTCTGAGGGGGCATGTCGCCCCCCTGTCGCACTTCTGCGGGGCATGTCCCAGGAATGGTCGGCTACGGAAGATCCGGTCGACCAGAAGTGACACGGTCGACCGGCGAGTGTTGATACCGCCCGCGCGATCACATCCCCGCGTGATCGAAAGCGATCGTGGGAACGTCGACGATGTGCGCCCCGCCGTCGGCGACGATCGTCGCGCCGGTGATGTACGACGAGTCCGGGGACGCGAGGAAGCGCACGACCCCGGCGATCTCGTCGGGCTGCGCCGGACGCCCGAGCGGCACGTCGGTGGTCACCGCGGCGTAGGCCGCCGCGCGACCCTCGAGGCCGGCAGCTCGGGCGAAGGCATCCATCTCCTCATCCGCCATGGGCGTGGCGACCCAGCCCGGGCAGACCGTGTTGACCCGGACTCCCTGCCTGCCGTAGTCGCGCGCGAGGGAGCGGGTGAGCCCGATCAGCGCGTGCTTGCCCACGGTGTACCCGGCGACCGAGGGCCCGGCGGCGAGGCCCGCGATCGATGACATCACCACGACTCGCCCTCGGGCCGCGATCAGGGCCGGAAGGGCGGCGCGGACGATGACGAACGCCGTGGTGACGTTGGCGCGCAGCGCCGCCTCCCAGGCGTCGTCGTCGGTGTCGGCGACGGTGGCGAAGCCGTGCCCGCCGGCGTTGGCGACGACGACGTCGAGCCGCCCTCGCTCGTCGAGGATGCGCGCGACCAGCGCCGCGACGTCGGCGGCGCGGGCGGCATCCGCGGCGATCGCGGTTCCCCCGATGTCCGCCGCGACTCGCTCGAGGGGCTCGATCCGTCGACCCGTCACGACGACGTGCGCACCCTCACGCGCGAGTCGTCGTGCGACCGCCTCGCCGATCCCCGTGCCGCCGCCCGTGACGAGCGCTACCTGTCCCCGCAGTTCGTCGTGCATCGTTCCTCCTTCTCCGCTCACGCCGGGAATCCCGACCGCGCGCTCATGCCGAAATCCGACACCCATGTCGCCGCCGACACCGGCCGCAGGCGGGCGGAGGCCAACAGCACGATCTGATCGGCCACCTCGGCCGCCGTCTGCACCGGGTACTCCGCAGCTGCGAAGCCGCTCGGCATCCCGAGATCCCCGCGGCTCATCGGGGTGTCGACGATCGAGGGGCATACAGCGTTGACGCGAATTCCCTCGGGGGCGAGCTCCACGGCCGCGGCACGCGCCAGGTGCAGCAGGGCGGCCTTCGAGGCGCCGTACGGCACCATGCCGGGAGTGGCGACGAGCGCCGAGTCACTCGCCACGATCACGACGGCGGGGGCGTCCGACCGGCGCAGCCACGGCAGTGCCGCGCGCAGGGTGAGGAAGGCGCCCGTCACATTGACGGCGAAGACGCGCTCCCAGTCCGCCGGCGCGGTCTGTCCGAGCGGGGTGCCGACCGGACCGGAGATGCCGGCTGCGAGCACCAGCGCGTCCAGTCCGTCGAGCTCCTGCGCGCACGCGTCCACCGCGGCGGCGGCGGCGTCGGCATCCGTGAGGTCCGCGACGACGCCGTGGTCCCCGATCTCCCGCACCCGCGGGTCGAGGTCGATGGCTCCGGTCAGCGCTCCCTCGGCGGCGAGCGCCTGCACGCAGGCACGGCCGATTCCCCCGGCGGCGCCGGTGACGAGCGCTCTGCGCGCGGTGAGGTGAAGGTCCATGCCGCCATCCTGTTCGCGTCACCGGCGGGCGGCATCCGTCCCTGCGCGGACGCAACAGGCCCCCTCACCGGCGGTCAAGTCCGAAGCAGGTGAGCGGAGCAAGATCGCTGCAACGGGCACCGCTGCCCGCTCGGAACCCGAACCGAAGGACACGCCATGACCGACTCGACCACCGCCGGCTCCTCCACCGCGTTGCAGCGCGGTGCCCTGGGGGTCGCCGGCATCGTCTTCCTCGTCCTCGCCGCCGTGGCACCGCTGACGGGCATCGTCGTCGTCGCGTCGATCGCGATCGCGCTCGGCAACGGCGGCGGCACGCCCGCGTCGTTCCTGATCATCGCGGTGATCCTGTTGCTGTTCGCGGTCGGCTACGCGCAGATGTCGAAGCAGCTGGTGAACGCGGGCGGCTTCTACGCCTTCGTGGTCAAGGGTCTGGGTCGCACGGGCGGACTCATCGCCGGCCTGATCGCCACCGTCGGCTACAACTTCTTCGTCGTGGGCACCATCGGCACGAGCGGCTTCTTCATGCAGTCGATCATCGCCGGGCTCACCGGCTTCGACCTTCACTGGTACGTGTGGGGACTGCTGTCGATCGTCGTGTGCTTCCTCATGGCGCGCACGGGCGTCGACTTCTCGTCGAAGGTGCTCGGTGTCGCCCTCGTGCTCGAGGTGCTGATGCTCGTCGTGTTCGACATCTCGGTGCTCGTGCAGACGGGGTACGACCTCGGCGCCTTCTCCCCCGAGGCCGTCTTCTCGGGCTCCCTGCCCATCGGCCTGCTGCTGGCGGCGACCGGGTTCCTGGGCTTCGAGGCCACCGCCCTGTTCGGCGAAGAGGCGCGGAATCCGCTGAAGACCATCCCCCGGGCGACCTACACCGCGATCGTCGCGATCGGCGTCATCCTCGGCGTCACCACGTGGGCCGTCGTCAGTGCGACCGGCGTCGCCCAGGCGCAGGGCACCGCTCAAGATCACCTCGCCACGGGTGACCTCATCTTCAGCCTGGCGGCCACCTACCTCGGCCCCCAGCTCACCGTCGTCATGCAGGTCCTGCTGCTGGTGAGCCTGTTCGCGGCGATGCTGGCATTCCACAACTCCGCCACGCGGTACCTCTACGCCCTCGGGCGCGCCCGCGTGCTGCCCTTCGCCCTCGCCCGCACCCGTGCGACGGGCGCTCCGCAGCTCGCCGGCATCGTGCAGGCCGCGTTCGCGGCGATCGTCGCGGGACTCTTCGCCCTGGCCGGCCTCGACCCGATTCTCAACCTCGTCCCCGCGATGCTCGGGTTCGGCACGCTCTCGGTGATCGTGCTGCAGGCGCTCGCGGCCCTGTCGATCGTGGTCTTCTTCCGCCGCCGCGGCGACCGTCGGTGGTGGAGCACCGTGATCGCACCGGGCATCGGCTTCGTCGCGCTGTCGATCATCGTGGTGCTGGCCGTCGTCAACTTCGACATCGTCGCCGGTTCCGACGAACCCGCGATCCGCCTGATGCCGCTGCTGCTGGTCGCCGCCGTGATCGGCGGCATCGGCTACGCCGCGTTCCTGCGTCGACGCAAGCCCGCCGTCTACGCCGGGCTGTCCGACGACCTCGAGGCCTTCAACGTGGTCACGGCCGAGAAGGGCAAAGACCCGGTCCCCGGCCTCTGACCCCGGATGCCGCACCCCGCACGTCCGTCCCCGTCGGCCGCACGCGCCCGACCGGGCGGGGGCCACGGCATCCCTCCCCCTCCCCCCTGCCCTCCAGAGAAAGAGATCGCAATGACGACCGACACCCTGAACCTTTCCGACACCCGAACCTGGCTGCCGCTCGACGGGCTCGCTCCCGGCTTCGACGCGGCCAAGGCCGAGCTGACCGACGCCCTCGCGGGGCGCACGTTCACCACCGTGGACGACGAGGGCGCGCGAACGGCGTACCGCTTCGAGACGGATGCCGTGGAGTGGACCGCGACGTCCGAGGCCGGACGCGACGACGTCGAGGTGATCGAGGTCGACGACGAGCTGTACTACGCGCAGTACACGCCCGGGGCTCACCCGGACGTGGCCGTGACCCTCATCCTCGACCTGCGCAGCGGGCACGCGCTGACGGTGGTCAGCACTCTGGGGACGGCGGCGCCCGGGCGCACCGCGGTGCAGATGAGCTTCGCGCCGTCCACCATCGCCGAGCTCGAGGTGCGCGGGGACGCCCCGGCGCCCACCGACGAGCTGATCGGCCGTCGCGTGCTGTGGGTGTACTCGACCGTGCACGCGTACGAGCACGTGTACCTCTCGCCGCACTGGTACTCATGGCACTGCCTCGCGGGCCCCGAGCAGGGCCTCGCAGACACCGACGAGAACACGGTGTGGCGCGTGCGCCCCGGCATCTACGTCTTCTCCTGGCGCGAGAAGGTCATCCCGTGCGGCTCGGTGACGATCGCCGACCACCGCGACCAGAAGGCGCTGCGCGCGCACGGCGTGCTGTTCGGCACCGACGAGTCGGGCTCCGGGGCCACGCACTTCACCTTCGGCGCGCACGGGCGACTGCTGTCGAACACCGTGCACCCGGTCGAGTACGACCCGGCGCGTCCGTTGGAGCGCTGAGGCGCCACCGCTCGAGAGCCGCGTCCCCTCGGGGGCGCGGCTCTTTCGCGTGCCGGGGGGCGGTCGGGGGGGCGAACGGAATCGGGCGCGTTCAACAGAACCGGATGCCACCCCGGCATCCATCCGAATCCGATACGCCGCACCGGTTCCACGGCGCACGACCAGCGGAGGAAGCCTCACGAGCATCGCGTCGGCGACGCACGGCGGAAGCGCAACAGAATGGAATGCACCTCGCAGAATCGGATGCCACCCCGGCATCCATCCGAATTCGATGCGCCGCACCGAACCCCGGTGCACGACGGCGGCGCGAAACCGCCGGAAAGGACTCCGGACACGCGAAAGCCGCGCCCCCTGGGAGCGCGGCTTCGCGAGGACCGGTCAGGCGGCCAGCGCCACCAGCTTCCGCGCTCGGGCGGTGGCGAGCCGCACCCGGAGCACGTGGGTCAGAGCGCTCAGGCCGATCGCCGCGACGAGGGCGAGGCCGCTGGCCACCGCCTGCCAGAACGTCGTGACGCCCAGCAGCACGAGCGAGTTGTTCAGCGCGCCGTAGAAAAGCACGCCCACCACGACGCCGAAGATCGTTCCCTCGCCGCCGGTGAGCGCGACGCCCCCGAGCAGGACGGCGGTCAGGACGACGAGCTCGAACCCGGCGCCGAGCTGCCCGGCCGGGGCGCTGTTGAGGCGGGCCGCGACGATCGTGCCGGCGAATCCCGACATCGCCCCCGACAGCACGAAGAGCGCGAACGGGAGGCGCCGGACCGGGACACCGGAGAGGTACGCCGCCTGCCGGTTGACGCCGACGGCGTAGACGTGGCGACCGGTGGGCGTCAGTGACAGGAAGATCCCGGCGGCGATCAGCAGCAGCGCCGCGATCCACACCGACAGCGGCACGCCCGCGATCGTTCCGACGCCGAGCAGGCCGAACTGGTCGCCGAAGTTGTTCCGCGGCGTCGGGCTGATGAGCTGCGCCACCCCGCGCACCGCCGTCAGCGTGCCCAGGGTGGTGATGAACGAGTTCAACCCGAGCACCGTGATGATCACGGCGTTCACGAGCCCCACCACCGCCCCCGAGAGGATCGCGAGCACGACGGCCACAGCCGGTTGTCCGGCGCCCTTGTCCATGACCAGGGATGCCACCACCCCGCCGAGCGCGAGACTCGAGCCCACCGAGAGGTCGATGTACCCCGCGATGAGCAGCATCGCCACGGGGATGGCGACGATCGCGATGACGGCGCTGTCCTGCAGGATGCCGCGGATGTTCTGCCACCCGAAGAAAGAGTCCGTCGCGATCTGCACACCGATCACGAGGACGATGAGCACGATGAGCAGCGGGGTGCGCACGACGCCCTCGACAGCGGCGCGCAGGAAACGGTTCTCGATCACGGGCGGGGTCCTTCGGTGAGATCGGCAGGAGCGGGGTGGGCGACCGGTCCGGTCGTGGCCTCCGCGGCGGCGGGAGCGGAATGGACGGCCGACAGCAGACCGTCCGCGGTGGCGTGGGCGCCATCGATCTCGTCGATCACCGCCCCCTTCGCGAAGATGAGGCAGCGGTGCGCGAGGTCGACGACCTCTTCGGGCTCGTTCGTGGCGACGATCACACCCATCCCCTGCTCGGCGGCGAGAGTCTTGATCGCGTCGTAGATGTCTTTGCGGGCACCCACGTCGACGCCCTGGGTCGGGTCGTCGAGCAGGATCACCCGCGTGCGGGCGGCGTCGTTGACCCAGCGGGCGAGCAGGATCTTCTGCTGGTTGCCACCGCTGAAGCGACCGGCGGGCAGGTCGGCCGCACGCGGGCGCAGGGCGAGACCATCGGCGATGCGGTCGAACACCCCCCGTTCGGCGCGCAGCGACCGCAGCCCCCACGACCCGAGGCGGCGCATCGCGTCGATGACGGTGTTGTCCTGGGCGGGGAGCGCGGCGAACAGTCCCTCCCGCGCCCGATCGGCCGGCACGAGGGCGATCCCGGCACGCAGCCCCTGCGCGGGTGAGCGAGTCTCGCGCGGCGTCCCGTCGATCAGGAGCGCGCCGCCGGTGCGCGAGATGCGCCCGTACACCGTGCTGAGGAAGCGGGTGCGCCCGGAGCCGACCAGGCCGTAGCAGGCGACGATCTCGCCGGGCGCGACGGAGAGGTCGATCGGCGTGAGCCCGGGTGCCACGAGACCCCTGACCTCCAGCACGGGCGTCTCGCCGCGGCGCGCGGGCACGGGACGCTCGTTCGTCGCGCCGTGACCGTCGCTGATCGCCGCGACCAGCGCGTCGCGCGTGATGGCGGAACCCTCCGCCGACCACACGGTGCGCCCGTTGCGCATCACGGTCGCGGCATCCGCGAGCGCGAGCACCTCGCCGAGCAGATGCGTGACGTACAGGATCGCGATCCCTCGGCCGGCGAGGTCGCGCACGAGGTTACCGAGGCGCGCGGCCTCCGCCCGCGACAGAGCGGCGGTCGGCTCATCGAAGACGATCAGCCGCGCATCGCGCCGCACGACCTTCGCGATCTCGACGAGTTGCCGCTGGCCGATCGGCAGGGTCGACACCTTCGCGTCGGGGTCGATGCCGGTCGCGCCGACGGCGTCGAGAGCCGCGCGCGCGAGCCGGCGCTGCTCGCCGCGGCGGATGAGACCGACGGCCGTGAGCTCCTGACCGATGAAGAGGTTCTCGGCGACCGTCATGTTCTCCAGCAGGCTCAGGTGCTGGTAGATGACGGCGACGCCCGCAGCGATGGAGGTCCGCGGGGTGAGGGCGTCGTGGGCGGCGCCGTCGATGTCGATGGTGCCCTCGGTCGGCGCGACGCCGCCGCCCAGGCACGCGATGAGGGTGGACTTCCCGGCTCCGTTGTGGCCGAGCAGCGCGTGGATGCGCCCCGCCGGGATGTCGAGCGTGACGTCGTCGAGGGCGAGGGTCGCCCCGTACCGCTTCGTCAGGCCGCGCACGGTGACAGACATGTCGATTCCGTTCTCGTCGGAAGGGGGCGGGGCGGGTCACCCCGCCCCGCCGAGAGGTCAGCCGCCGAGCTCGGTGATGTAGCTCGACAGGTTCGGGTCGGAGACCGTGACCACCTGCACGGGGAGGTCCACACTGGCATCCGTCTTCCCCTCGCCGAGGGCGACGGGGATGTCGATGACGTTGTCGACGAGGTCTTTGAGCGAGAAGTAGGTCGCGGCCCGGAAGAAATCCCCCTCCTGCATCTTCTGCAGCAGGAAGAGGTTGGGGTCGAGTCCGCCGACGTACGTCTTCGCGTCGTTCTCGGGCCGTCCCGCTGCCACGAGCGCTTGGTACGCCCCCTGCGCGGCATCGCCGACGGCCGAGACCACGACGTTCACGTTCGGATGCTGCGCGAGCAGCGTCGTGGTCACCGAGAGTCCGTCGTCGGGGGTCACCGCCTGCTGCTCACCGACGATCTGCAGGTCGGGGCCGGTTTCCTTCAGGCCGTCCAGCAGCCCCTGTGTGCGTTCCTGCCCGATCTGGCGCTCGGTCTCGCTCAGCACGATGACCTCGGCGTTCGGCCCGACGTTCTTCAGCGCCCACTCCGCGGCATCCTTCCCCAGGTCGTGACCCGACTGGTAGAAGCTGAATTGCAGGGTGGCGTCCTGGTTGGTCATGTCCCCGCCGTACGTCACCCAGTACTTCCCGGCGGCCCGGTACTGCTGGGCGACCGACTCGAGGCTGGCGGGGTCGACGGGGAACGACACGACCGCGTCGACGTCGCTGCCGAGGTTGGAGGTGAGCTGGCTGACCTGCTTCTGCAGGTCCATCTCGTCGTTGGTGAAGCTGACCTCGACGCCCTTCTCGGCAGCACGCGCCTGGACGATGTCGGTGATGGCGCCGTAGACCGGCAGGGCGGTGAAGGGGTAGTCGAACAGGATCTTCTTCACGGGCCCGCGGTCGGCCGAGGCGGTGGCGCCGGTGCCGGCGTCGTCGGCGGCCGTGGTGCTGCAGGCCGAGAGGGCGAGGCCGGCCAGGGCGACCGTGGCGAGGGCGGTCAGGCGGAGACTGCGCTTCATGATGCTCCTTGCGGTGGGGTGAGTGCTGCGTGGTGGTGCAGGGGGAGGCTTTCGAGCGAGACGGATGCCAGGGGTCAGGGCGTCCACACGCGTCGGCCCGCGAACCACGTCTCGACGGCGCGGGTGTCCACGACGCGCTCGATGTCGACGGCGAAGGGGTTCTGGTCGAGCACGACGAAATCCGCCGACTTGCCCACGGTGAGCGAGCCGGTGACGTCGCCGAGACCCATCGCTGTCGCCGCGTTCACGGTGAAGACCGCGAAGGCCTCCGCGAGGGTCAGCGCCTGCTCGGGCCACAGCGTCCCGGGCGCCCGGCCGAGCGGATCGGCGCGCGTGACGAGCCCCTGGATGCCCTCCCACGGGTTGGGTGAGATGCTGACCGGCCAATCGGACCCGCCCGCGACGAGCACTCCGCGGTCGACGAGGTCGCGGTTGGGCTGAAGGTGCGCGGCCTCGGGCTGGGGGCGGACCTGGGCGATGGCATCCGGGATCACGCCCGGGAACCACAGGAACGGCGAGATGTCGGCCGACACGTCAAGGTCGACGAAGCGCTGCCGGTCGTCGGGGTGCACGAACTGGCCATGGGCGATCTGATACCGGGCGGTCATGTCGCCGCTCGCACGGACGACGGCGATCGCATCGAGCGCGACGCGGACGGCGGCATCTCCCGTGCAGTGGATTTTGGCGCCGAGTCCCTGCGCCGCGGTGCGGGTGAGCCAGTCGGTGAGTTCCGCGGGGTCCATCGTGGTCACGCCGCAGTGCGGGTGGCCGTGGTCCGCGCTCGGCAGATAGGGGGTGAGGAACGCCCCGGTGCGGGTGGGCGGCACGCCGTCGAGCGCGACCTTCACGAAGTCGGGGCGGTGGTGCGGGGTGCGGAACTCCTCGCGCCGCGCCACGAGGGCGTCGCCCACGGGGGTGTTGGCGAAGAGGAATTCGCTCGACAGCAGCGAGGACACGACCCAGGCGTGCAGGTCGCCGTCGACGTCGAGGTCGCGGAGCGCCCCCATGATCTCGACCGTGGCGGCGGCATCCTGGAACGCGGTGATCCCGAAGGAGTGCAGGATCTCGATCGCGCGGGCACTCGCCCGGCGGTAGCGCTCGGGGGTGCGGGCGAGGCTCCGGTCGAGCGCCTCGGTGACCGGCAGGGTCGCCGACTCCATGAGGAGGCCGGTCGGCTCCCCCGTCTCCGCGTCACGGACGATGCGCCCCTGGGCCGGGTCCGAAGTGTCGGAGCGGATGCCGGCTGCCGCCAGAGCCGCGGAGTTCGCGAAGCGATTGTGGTGGCTGTCATCGGTGAGGACCAGCGGACGTCCGCCCGCCGCCACGTCGAATCGCTCGCGGGTCTCGGCGCGGGCGAAGTCGTCGAGCAGCACGCTGCCGAACGCCTCCCCCACGATCCACTCGTCGGGCCCGAGCCCGGCGGCGTACGCGCGGACCGCCTCGAGCACCTGGTCGAGCCCCGCCGTGGGCGCGAAGGCGAGCTGGAAGAGGTCGGCCTCGCCGGCCATGAGGTGGTGGTTGTGCACGTCGACGAGACCGGGCACGACCGTCGCGCCGTCCAGATCGCGGATCTCGGTCGCGGGCCCCGCGGTGGCGAGTACCTCGTCGTCGGTGCCGACGGCGAGCAGGCGCCCGTCCTCGACGGCGAGCGCGGTGGCGCGAGGATGCGAGCGATCGGCCGTGTGGATCACGGCACCGTGCAGGATGAGGTCGGCGACGGTCATGATGCTCCTGGATGTTCGGGTGCCGTCGCGGACGGCGGCGCACGGGATGGAACGGGTCTGGCAGGGCGGATGCCACGGTGCCGGGTGGAGCGGGTGAGTACATCTTCCGCGCACCCGGCGTTTCCGGCTTGACCGCCGATGCCCGGAGGTTGACGCAGGACGCACGACCGCGGCCCGGGCGGGAACAGTCCCGCCCGGGCGCGCGTCAACCGTTGATGACCTGCGGCACGCCGAGCGCCTTGAGCCCCTCGATGCCGAACTCGAGGCCGTAGCCCGAGCCCTTGACCCCGCCGAACGGGATCATCGGGTGCACGCCGCCGTGCGAGTTGATCCACACGGTCCCGGCCTGCAGACGTGCGGCCACGCGGCGCGCCGCGTCGCGATCGCTCGACCACACGGAAGCGCCGAGCCCCACGTCGAGGCCGTTCGCGCTCGCGATGGCCTCCTCCACATCGCTGTATCGGATGACGGGGAGCGCCGGTCCGAACTGCTCTTCGTCGACGAGGGCGACGCCGTCGGCGACGTCGGCAACGATCGTCGTGCGGTAGAACAGCTCGCCGAGATCGGTGGCGGGCTCTCCCCCGAGCACCACCCGCCCGCCGGAGGCCTTGGCATCTTGGACCAGTCGGTCGACGATGTCGAACTGCTGCTTGTTCTGCAAAGGGCCCAGCACCGTGCCCTCGTCGAGACCCCGCCCCATGGGCACCTGCGCGGCGTAGTCGGCGAGCGCCTCGACGACCACGTCGTACACATCGTCGTGCACGTACAAGCGCTTGAGCGCGGCGCACGTCTGGCCCGTGTTGATGAACGCCCCCCAGAAGAGTCCCTCGGCGATCGCGACGGGGTCGACGTCGGGCAGCACGATGCCGGCATCGTTCCCGCCGAGCTCGAGGGTCAGTCGGGCGAGGTTGCCCGCCGAACTCTCGATGATCTTCCGGCCGGTCGCGGTGGAGCCGGTGAACATGACCTTGTCGACGTCGGGGTGAGAGACCAGTCGCGCGCCGGCGTCGCGATCACCCGAGACGGCGATGAGCACGTCGTCCGGCAGCATTTCGGTGATCACGTCGATCAGCGCGAGCACGCTCAGCGGCGTGTACTCGCTCGGCTTGACCACGACGGTGTTCCCCATGCGCAGAGCGGGGGCGATCTGCCAAACGGTGATCATCATGGGCCAGTTCCACGGGCCGACCGCCGCGACGACGCCGAGCGCGCGGTAGTGCAACTCGGCGTACACCTGGCCGTCGTCGACGACCACCTCGGGCTTCAGCTCGGTGGCCGCGGCCGTGCGCAGCCACGCGGCGCACGCGCCCACCTCGAAGCGGGCGTTGGGGCCGTCGAGCGGCTTGCCCTGCTCGCGGGAGAGCAGGCGGGCGAGCGGCTCCGCGTTCGCCTCGATCCGGTCGGCCGCGGCCCGCAGCAGACGGCTCCGCTCCTCATGTCCGAGGGCGTCCCACGCGGGCTGCGCCGCACGGGCGCGGGCCACGGCGGCGTCGACATCCGCCACCGTGTGCACCGGGGCCCGGCCGATCACCTCGCGAGTGGCGGCATCCGGGATCTCCCGGCCCTGCCCCTCCGGGGCCTGCACACGAGCGAGAAGGGCCGCGTCGTCGGCGTCCGTCGACGCGGAGGCGGAGGCCTCGACCTCGGGATCGACCAGGGCGGGGGTGGGGTCGGACATCTCGGCTCCTTCGGTTCGAGTCCAGGGCCGTCGTGAGGGCCCGTTCCGTCAGCTTCCGCCCGCCGTGCGCGAGGCGCTTGACCGCGCGCGCGCGACCCATGACCCGGCGCGCCGGGTTGCCGGTGCACCGGGCGGATGCGCGGTCGTGGGCCGCCGCCGCGAACGCCCCGGAGCGAGCAGACCGGCCCCTCGCGTCCGTCGCGGAGAGCCGGTCGGCATCGTGCGAGCAGCGCGCACCGCCATCGCGGTCGACGCGCGGCGACGACAGGCTGCCCCTATACTCGATCCCGTCAGGCGCACGAGGTCGTGCGTCGCTGCTCGAAAAAAGGGCACGTAGCGGGTTTCCGCGAGACACATACGGCATCCCTCCGTCTCCGTCTCGAAAGGCCTCCTTCGTCATGCCCACCGTCTCCGCGCACGTCGCGCACACCCTCGCCCGCCACATCGACACCGTCTTCGGTGTCATGGGCAACGGCAACGCCTACTTCCTCGACGCGCTCGGCCGCGACACGACGTCGGGTTTCATCGCGGTGCGTCACGAGGCCGCCGGGGTCGTCGCCGCCGACGCGCACTATCGCGCGTGCGGGCGCCTCGCCGCCGCCACCGCGACCTACGGCGCCGGCTTCACGAACACGCTGACGGCCCTGGCCGAGGCCGTACAGGCGCGAACGCCCCTCGTCCTCATCGTCGGCGACGAGCCCACCTCGGGGCCCCGACCCTGGGGCGTCGACCAGATCGCCCTCGCCGCCGCCGTCGGTGCGCGCACCTACACCGTGGGCCACCGCGACGCCGCCGCCACCATCGTCATCGCAATCGAGCACGCGCTCACCTACCGCCTGCCGGTCGTCGTCGGCATCCCGTACGACGTCGCCACGCGCGAGGCCGGTCCGATCCCGGATGCCACGGTCCCCGGCGCCGCGCCCCAGGTCACGCCGGAGCATCCGCCGCTCGACGCCTACGCCGACGGCGTGATCGACCAGATCGTCGAGGCCCTCGCCGCCGCGGAGCGCCCCATCCTGCTCGGCGGACGCGGCGCCTGGCTCGCCGGCGCCGGCGCGACGCTCGACGACATCGCGGCCCTCACCGGAGCCCTCACGACCACCAGCGCGCTCGGGCGCGGCCTGTTCTCCGACCCGGCGCGCGATCTCGGCGTCGCGGGCGGGTTCGGCGCCCCGGGGGCCATGGCGCTCGTGCACGACGCCGACGTCGCCGTGGTCTTCGGCGCGGGACTGAACCAGTTCACCATGCGCTTCGGCGAGCTCTTCGCCCCGGGTGCCCGGGTGTTCCAGGTCGACCTCGCGGCCACGGCCACCCACCCGCATGTGGGGGGATACGTGCGGGGGGATGCCGCCGACGTCGCCGGCGAGATCGCCCGACGTCTGCGCACGCGCGGCGCGACCCCGTCGACCTGGGGCAACGGTCTCGACCTCGCCGCCGCTCGGCGTCAACCTGAGGGCCAGGGCCTCGGCCCGGACGGACGCCTCGACCCCCGCACGGCCGCCGCCCGCCTCGCCGACCTGCTCCCGGAGGACCGGGTCGTCGTGCACGACGGCGGGCACTTCATGGGGTGGTCGAACATGTACTGGCCGGTCGAATCCCCCGACCGCATGCTCATGGTCGGCACCGCGTACCAGTCGATCGGACTGGGTTTCCCCAGCGTTCCGGGCGCGGCGATCGCCCACCCCGAGTCGACCGTCGTGCTCAGTACCGGCGACGGTGGCGGTCTCATGGCCCTCGCCGACCTCGAGACGGCGATCCGCGTGGCCGGCGGCCGCGGGATCGCGGTGGTGTGGAACGACGCGCAGTACGGCGCCGAGGTTCTCAACTACGGCGTGAAGGGCCTGCACCCCGACCCCATGCTCATCCCCCAGGTCGACTTCGCGGCCGTCGCACGCGGGTTCGGCGCCGAGGGCGTGGTGGTCGAGGATGCCGACGACCTCGAGGCCCTCGCATCCTGGGTCGCCCGCGGGCCCGAGGACCGCGGCTTCCTGCTTCTCGACCTGCGCGTGAGCGCGGCCGTGGTCGCCCCGTTCTGGGAGGAGATCGCAGCGCGCTGACCAGCGGGACGCCTCGCTCATGCGTGCGCGCGCCTGTGCTGCGCGCGCATGATCGAGGTCCGCCTCTGTCGCGCGGCGGGCGACGTTTCCTACGGTCGACCGCATGCGCACAAGCCGACCGTCCCTCTCGGACATCGGGCACCATCCGGATACCGGTGCCCGGCGATGACGGCGCACCTGCTCCTGCACGCGGCAGCCCTCGTCTGCTCTGTCATCGCCTCCTGCTGCGCGACCTCGGGTCCGCTGCCGCAGCGTCGGGAGCGCGTTCTCGCGTCGGTGCTCATGACCGCCGCGATGCTCGATGGGGCTGTGCTGCACGTCGCTCCGCCGATCGCGTGGGCGGGCGTTCTCGTGGCAACCGCGATCATCGTGAGCGCCGGCCGCCGGGTGCGCGCAGGGCGCGGCGGAGACGGCGTATACGGTCCTTCGGGGCTCGTCGTGATGGCGGCCCTCGTCGCCTCCTCCGCACACGGTGTCGCCGTCCCGGTCGCTGCCCACCCCGCCCACGCACCGGCGTCCGGGCCGGCCGCTCTGCTCGCGGTGTGCGCGGCCCTCGCCGTCGTCCACGTCGCGGTATCCGTGCAGCGCGCGCGCCACAGAACGGCGCGCCGAGACCGCGCGCATCATGCGGCGATGGGCGGGTCGACGGCCCTGATGACGATGACGGCGCTGCTGTGAACGGCCCGCTTCGCGGCGGCCTCGCCGCGAACGCCGAACGGCCCCGCCGCGCCGGAGCGCGACGGGGCCGTGTGAAACGGAACTCAGACCTTCGACAGACCCCGTACCGGGCTCACCGCCTGCTCGGCCTCGTGATCGGGACCGAGCGGGATGCCGCTGCGGTCGCGCAGCAGCAGGGTGGCGATCGCACCGAGCACGACCATGCCCGCGAGGTACCACGTGACCGACATGGTCGACCCGGTCGCCTTGACCAGCGCCTCGGCGATGGTGGGCGCGAACGCCCCGCCCAGGATCGCGCCGAGCGCGTACGAGATCGACACTCCCGAGAAGCGGTTGGATGCCGGGAACAGCTCGGCGTACAGCGCCGCCTGCGGCCCGTAGGTGAGACCGAGCCCCACCGTGAGCACCACGAGTCCGAGCGTGAGCAAGGCGATGTTCGCAGTGTTGACCAGGGGGAACAGCAGGAAGACGCCGATCAGCAGCGCGGCCCATCCGATGAGGTAGGTCGTACGACGGCCGATGACGTCGCCGATCCAGCCGCCGACCCAGGTGAAGACGAGCCAGGACACCGCCGAGATCGTCACCGCGCCGAGCACGTCGGCGGTCGCGAGGGCCACCGGACCGTCCGGGTTGGTGGCATAGCGCTGGATGTAGCCGCCGGTCGTCATGTAGCCCACGGCGTTGTTCCCGGCGAACACCAGGGCGGCGATCACCACGAGCAGCGCGTGCGTGCGGAACAGCTGCACGATCGGCATCCGGGTCTTCTCCTTGCGGTCGGCGAGTTCGACGAACACCGGGCTCTCCTCGACCTTCCGTCGCACGTAGAAGCCGATCAGGATCAGCACGAACGACAGCAGGAACGGCACGCGCCAGCCCCACGCCAGGAACGCGTCGCCCGGGGCGATCACCGCCATGAGCGCGAGCATGCCGCTCGCCAGCAGCAGACCGAGTGGAACGCCCAGCTGCGGCGACGCGCCGAAAAGACTGCGCTTGGTCTTGGGGGCGTGCTCGACGGCCATGAGCACCGCACCGCCCCACTCGCCCCCGGCCGAGACGCCCTGCAGCACACGCAGCAGGATCAGCAGGACGGGGGCCGCGACGCCGATCGCCTCGTAGGTCGGCAGGACGCCGATCAGCGTGGTCGACGCGCCCATGAGGATGAGCGTGATCATGAGCACGACACGGCGGCCGTACTTGTCGCCGAGGTGCCCGGCGAGGAAGGCGCCCAGGGGGCGGAACAGGAAGCTCAACCCCACCGTGAGGAACGAGAGGATCTGCGCGATGCCGGGCCCGGCGGGGGCGAAGAAGAGCTGCCCGAACACGAGTCCGGCGGCCGAGGCGTAGAGGAAGAAGTCGTACCACTCCACGGTGGTGCCGACGACGGTGGCGAAGACCACGCGGCGCCGGTCACCGGCGGTGGAGATGGTGCCGGTGGGGGTGAATCCCGGGGATGGGGGGCGAGACATGGAGAGCTCCTTTGACGGCGTCGTCGAACCGCGACGTCTCTGTCGGGGGTGAGAACGGGATGCTTGCTCCCGCCGTTCGGGTCATATACGATTTCGAATACGACGCAAGGGAGCTTCCATGACCGACACCGACCCCCGGTTCGCCGCCCTCGGCGCCCGTCCGGGCAAGATCGTGGCCGTCCATCTCTCGTACGCCTCGCGCGCCGACCAGCGCGGACGCCGCCCCGCCGCCCCCTCGTACTTCTTCAAGCCGTCGAGTTCCCTCGCCGCCTCGGGCGCCGAGATCGAGCGTCCCGCGGGCACCGAACTGCTCGCCTTCGAGGGCGAAATCGCGCTCGTCATCGGCGAGCCCGCGCGGTGGGTGACCCCGGATGCCGCCTGGTCGCACGTGGCATCCGTCACCGCCGCCAACGACTTCGGCCTCTACGATCTCCGCGCGAACGACAAGGGCTCGAACGTGCGCTCGAAGGGCGGCGACGGGTATACCCCGCTCGGTCCCGTACTCCTCGACGCGCGCGAGGTCGACCCCTCCGACCTGCGGCTGCGCACGTGGGTCAACGGCGAGGTCGTCCAGGACGACACCACCGCCGGCCTCATCTTCCCGCTCACCCAGATCGTGGCCGACCTCTCTCAGCACTTCACGCTCGAGACCGGCGACGTCATCCTCACCGGAACCCCCGCGGGATCGTCGGTCGTCTCGCCCGGCGATGTCGTCGAGGTGCAGGTGGATGCCGGCCCCCTCTCGACCGGACGCCTGCGCACCACGGTGATCGAGGGCCGCCGCTCCTTCGACGCCGCGATCGGATCGCTCCCCGCGGTGGACGACACCCAGCGCGTCGAGGCGTGGGGATCGGCGGATGCCGCGGCGGCCGGCACGAGCACCGGGGATCGTCCAGAGGCAGGACGATCCGAGGACGCACCCCCTGTCCTCGCCGGATCTTCTGTCCTCGAAGGCCGCTCCTCCCTCTCCCCCGCGCTGCGCGAAAAGCTGTCGCGCGTCCCCGTCGCAGCCCTCAGCGGCCAGCTGCGCAAGCGCGGCCTGAACGACGTCACGATCGACGGCGTTCACGCCCTCACCCCTGGCAGCCACTTCGTCGGCACCGCGCGCACGCTCCGCTTCCTCCCCCACCGGGAAGACCTCTTCGCGGCGCGCGGCGGCGGCCAGAACGCCCAGAAGCGCGCGTTCGATGCGGTGGAGGAGGGCGAGGTGCTGGTCATCGAGGCCCGCGGCGAGCGCGGCTCGGGCACGCTCGGCGACATCCTCGCGATTCGCGCCCATGCCCGCGGCGCCGCCGCGATCGTCACCGACGGCGGCGTGCGCGACGCCGAGGCCGTGGCCGCGGTCGGCATCCCCGTCTTCACCGCCGGCCCGCACCCCGCTGTGCTCGGCCGGCGTCACGTGCCGTGGGAGACCGACGTCGCCGTCGGCTGCGGCGGCACCACGATCGAACCCGGCGACATCCTCGTCGGCGACGGCGACGGCGTCATCGTCGTCCCGCCCGCGCTCGCCGAGGAGGTGGCCGACGCCGCCCTCGCTCAAGAGGAGGAAGACGCGTGGATCGCCCGCCAGGTGGCATCCGGTCACCCCATCGAGGGGCTGTTCCCGATGAACGCGGCCTGGCGCGCCCGTTTCGAGAAAGAGGGCGACGCCTGATGCATGCCGACACGTCGACGCCCTCGCGCAGCAAGTCGCAGCAGGCCTACCACTGGATCAAGCAGCGCATCGCGTCGCAGGAGTTCACGCCGGGTTACCGCCTCGTGCTCGGCTCGATCGCGGGTGAACTCGACATGAGCGTCGTCCCCGTGCGCGAGGCCATCCGCCAGCTCGAGGCCGAGGGCCTGGTGATGTTCGAGCGCAACGTCGGCGCGCGCGTCTCGATGGTCGACGACACCGCGTACCGCTACAGCATGCAGGCGCTCAGCCTGCTCGAGGGGGCCGCGACCGCCTTGTCGGCGCGCGCGCTCACCGCCGACGACGTGCGCCGCGCGCGATCGGTCAACGAGCTCATGGTCGAGACGCTCGAGCACTTCGACCCGCGAGCGTTCACCGCGCTGAACCAGGAGTTCCACGCGATCCTGTTCGAGAAGTGCGCGAACCCGCGCATGCTCGATCTGGTTCAGGCCGAGTGGGCGCGTCTCGGTCACCTGCGCGACTCCACCTTCAGCTTCGTGCCCGGTCGTGCCGCCGAATCCGTGCGCGAGCACGAGAACATCCTCGTGCTCATCGAGACCGGCGCCCCGCTCGCCGAGATCGAGAAGGTCTCGCGGCGCCACCGCTCGGCCACCCTCGACGCCTACATGATCCACGAGCACCCCGACCAGGTGCTCGGCCTCCCCGCATTCTGAACCCGGATGCCGTCATCCCCGCGCCCCGACGACACCGACGTCGCGGACCGCACTCCACCCGGCATCCACCCCTCTTCACCGAAGGAGCACCCATGACCACTCCGCTCACCACCGCCCGTCGCATTCCGGCGGATCTGCCCGAGCACATCCAGCACTACATCGGCGGATCCTTCGTCGATTCCGTCGACGGCGACACCTTCGACGTGCTCGACCCGGTGACGAACCAGACGTACCTGCGCGCCGCAGCCGGCAAGAAGGCCGATATCGACCTCGCCGTGGCCGCCGCCCGGAAGGCGTTCACCGAGGGTCCCTGGCCCCGGATGCTTCCGCGCGAGCGCTCACGCGTGCTGCACCGAATCGCCGACATCGTGGAGTCACGCGACGAGCGTCTCGCCGAACTCGAGTCATTCGACTCCGGCCTTCCGATCACGCAGGCCCTCGGTCAGGCCCGCCGCGCGGCCGAGAACTTCCGCTTCTTCGCCGACCTGATCGTCGCCCAGACCGACGACGCCTTCAAGGTGCCCGGCCGTCAGCTCAACTACGTCAACCGCAAGCCGATCGGTGTCGCGGGCCTCATCACGCCGTGGAACACGCCCTTCATGCTCGAATCGTGGAAGCTCGGACCCGCGCTCGCGACCGGCAACACCGTGGTGCTCAAGCCGGCCGAGTTCACCCCCCTGTCGGCATCCCTGTGGGCGGGCATCTTCGAGGAGGCGGGACTGCCCGAGGGCGTGTTCAACCTCGTCAACGGCCTCGGCGAAGACGCCGGCGACGCGCTCGTGAAGCACCCCGAGGTGCCGCTGATCTCGTTCACGGGCGAGAGCAGCACCGGGCAGCTGATCTTCGCCAACGCCGCGCCCTTCCTGAAGGGCCTGTCGATGGAGCTGGGCGGCAAGAGCCCCGCTATCGTCTTCGCGGATGCCGACCTGGATGCCGCGATCGACGCGACCATCTTCGGGGTTTTCTCGCTCAACGGCGAGCGCTGCACCGCGGGCAGCCGCATCCTCGTGCAGCGCTCGGTGTACGACGACTTCGTCGCGCGGTACGCCGCGCAGGCCGACCGTGTGAAGGTCGGCTTCCCCGACGACCCGTCGACGGAGGTCGGCGCGCTCGTGCACCCCGAGCACTACGACAAGGTCATGTCGTACGTCGAGCTCGGCAAGACCGAGGGGCGCCTGGTCGCCGGTGGCGGCCGCCCCGAGGAGTTCCCCGAGGGGAACTTCGTGCGCCCGACGGTCTTCGCCGATGTCGCGCCCGACGCGCGCATCTTCCAAGAGGAGATCTTCGGGCCCGTCGTCGCGATCACGCCCTTCGACACCGACGAGGAGGCTCTCGCCCAGGCGAACAACACGCGGTACGGCCTCGCGGCCTACGTGTGGACGAACGACCTGAAGCGCGCGCACCTGTTCGCACAGAACGTCGAGGCGGGCATGGTGTGGCTGAACTCGAACAACGTCCGCGACCTGCGCACCCCCTTCGGTGGGGTGAAGGCCTCGGGCCTCGGCCACGAGGGCGGCTACCGCTCGATCGACTTCTACACCGACCAGCAGGCCGTGCACATCACCCTCGGCGGCGCCCACAACCCGACATTCGGCAAGGCGTCGGGGCACTAGGACCGGTCCTGCGACCTCGCGGTGGCTGAGCTCGTCGAAGCCACCCTGGTCCCTTCGACTGACTCACGGAACCCCCGCCAGCACGGTGGCTGAGCCCGTCGAAGCCATCCCGACCCAAAAGAACCCCCGGTCCCTTCGACAGGCTCCGCCGCCACCGGCGGCCGAGCCTGCCGAAGCCACCCCGACCCACCGACTTCCCCACGCAAGGACGCGAGCCATGACGAAGCACACCGAAGAACAGAAGACCTCCTCCGGCTTCTGGGTGACCCAGGAGGCCCCGATCGTCTCCGACCACCCCATCCCCACCCCGACCGCCCCCGCGCCCGACATCCTGCGCTGCGCCTACATGGAGCTCGTGGTCACCGACCTCGCGGCATCCCGGGTCTTCTACGTCGACGTGCTCGGCCTGCACGTCACCGAAGAGGACGACGAGGCGATCTACCTCCGCTCGACCGAGGAGTTCATCCACCACAACCTCGTGCTCCGCAAGGGGGAGGTCGCCGCGGTCGCGGCGTTCTCGTACCGTGTGCGCTCGTCCGACGACCTCGACAAGGCCGTCGCCTTCTACACGGAGCTCGGCTGCGACGTGCGCCGCGAGCCGAACGGCTTCACCAAGGGCATCGGCGACTCGGTGCGCGTGGTCGACCCCCTCGGCTTCCCGTACGAGTTCTTCTTCGACACCGAGCACCAGGAGCGCCTCTCGTGGCGCTACGACCTGCACTCCCCCGGCGAGCTCGTGCGTCTCGACCACTTCAACCAGATCACGCCCGATGTGCCCCGCGCGGTGAACTTCATGCAGTCGCTCGGCTTCCGCGTGACCGAGGACATCCAGGACGAGGAGGGCACCGTCTACGCCGCGTGGATGCGCCGCAAGCCCACCGTGCACGACACCGCGATGACCGGCGGCGACGGCCCGCGCATGCACCACGTGTGTTTCGCGACGCACGAGAAGCACAACATCCTCGCCATCTGCGACAAGCTCGGCGCCCTCCGCCGATCGGATGCCATCGAGCGCGGCCCCGGCCGGCACGGCGTCTCGAACGCGTTCTACCTGTACCTCCGCGATCCCGACGGCCACCGCGTCGAGATCTACACGCAGGACTACTACACCGGCGACCCCGACAACCCGGTCATCACGTGGGACGTGCACGACAACCAGCGCCGCGACTGGTGGGGCAACCCCGTCGTCCCCAGCTGGTACACCGAGGGGTCGCTCGTGCTCGACCTCGACGGCATCCCGCAGCCGGTCCGCGCGCGCGAGGACTCGAGCGAGATGGCCGTGACGATCGGCGCGGACGGCTTCAGCTACACCCGCGCGCCCGAAAGCCGCAGCGACGAGTTCAAGCTCGGTAACCAACTTTGACCCCCGCGAGTCGCCAGAATACGTCGCCCGAACACGCCCGAAGGCGACACTTTCCGGCGACTCGCGCGTCACCCGACGGAGGAGACACATGCTCACCGACGCACAGATCGACGCCATCGCCGCCGAGCTCGCCGAGGCCGACCGCACCCACGCGGTGATCCCGCGCATCACAGCGCGGTATCCGGATGCCGTGGTGGAGGACTCGTACGCCATCCAGGGCCGCTGGCGCGACACGCAGATCGCCGCCGGTCGCACGCTCGTGGGGCGCAAGATCGGCCTCACCTCCAAGGCGATGCAGCAGGCGACGGGTATCACCGAGCCCGACTACGGCGTGATGTTCGACGACACCGTCTACCGCTCGGGCGATGAGATCCCGGTCGCGCTGTTCTCGAACGTGCGCATCGAGGTCGAGCTCGCCTTCGTGCTGAAGACCGCGCTCGAGGGCCCCGACTGCACGCTCGACGACGCCCTCGCCGCGATCGACTACGCCGTCCCCGCGCTCGAGGTGCTCAATTCGCACATCGAGCTCGAGGGTCGCACGATCGTCGACACCATCAGCGACAACGCCGCATACGGCGCGATGGTGCTCGGCGATGCGCGCAAGCGCCCCGACGAGATCGACCTGCGATGGGTGCCCGGCGTGCTGAGTCGCAACGGAGAGATCGAGGAGACCGGGGTCGCGGCGGGCGTCCTGGGCCACCCGGCCACCGGAGTCGCGTGGCTCGCCAACAAGTTCCACCAGCACGGCGCGCGACTGGAGGCGGGCGAGATCATCCTGGCAGGATCGTTCACGCGCCCGATGTGGGTGTCGCAGGGCGACGACGTGCTCTGCGACTACGGACCGATGGGAACCATCTCGTGCCGCTTCGTCTGAGCCCGACCTTCCGCGCCGCCCTCGCGGCATCCGACCGGGCCCTCGCCGGGATGTGGGTGTGCTCGGGCAGCGCGACCGTGACCGAGATCGCGGCCGGGGCGGGCCTGGACTGGCTGCTGATCGACATGGAGCACTCGGCGATCTCGCTCGAGACGGTGCTGGTACAGCTGCAGGTGGCCGCCGCGTACCCGGTGGCCCCGGTCGTGCGCGTGCCGTGGAACGACCCGGTGCTCATCAAGCAGGTGCTCGACGCGGGAGCGCAGAACCTCATCGTGCCGATGATCTCGTCCGCCGACGAGGCTCGGGCCGCCGTCGCGGCCACGCGCTATCCGCCGGCCGGAATCCGCGGGGTCGGCAGCGCCCTCGCCCGCAGCGCCCGCTGGAACCGCGTCGACGACTACCTCGCCACCGCCGCGGAGCACGTCTCGCTCACCGTGCAGATCGAGACGGTCGCAGGCGTCGCCGCCGCGGCCGACATCGCCGCCGTCGAGGGTGTGGATGCCGTCTTCGTCGGCCCCTCCGACCTGTCGGCGTCGATGGGGCTCCTCGGGCAGCAGTCGCACCCCGACGTGGTCGCGGCGGTGCACGCGGTGTTCGCCGCCTGCCGGGATGCCGGGACCCCGGTCGGCGTGAACGCGTTCGACCCGGCCGTGGCCGAGGCCTATCTCGACGCGGGCGCCGACTTCGTCGCGGTGGGCGCCGACGTGGCGCTGCTCGCGCGGGCGTCGGAGGCGCTCGCGACGCGCTTCGTCACCTCACGCGCCTCCACAAAGCCCGCGGGTGAGCGCGAGAGCTACTGAGCGACGCTCGACCGAAGCGGCTCGGCCCCCGAGCTCGCACGGCTTACGGCGAACGCGGAAGGGCCGGACGATCCCGTCCGGCCCTTCCGTCGTGAGGTCAGTCCTCGTCGTCGTCGTCCTCGTCGTCATCGCCGACGATCTCGATGTCCTCGACGTCGAGCTCGGGCGTCAGCTGCACGTGCACGAGAGCGTCGGGGAACGACGTCTGACCCGCGAAGACGACGATGATCGCGTCGGCGAACACGCCCACGCCGATCGCCTCGAGGTCGGTGCGCAGATCGACGTCGGCGTCGAGCTCGCCGTCGTCGAGGGCGTCCTCGATGTCGCTCGCGACCTCTTCGACGATGGCGCGCCAGCGCTCCTCGCTCACCGAGAGGATGTCTTTGAGGCCGGTCATGATCGCGTCGAGGTCGGGCTCGTCGTCCTCATCGATCTCGGGGTCGAGGTCGACCTCGACCTCCACACCGGCGGCGTCGAGGTGACCCGCGCCGATGACGCTGTCTTCGTCGATCTGGGCGTCGTCGAGAAGGCCGCTCTCGGTGACGCGGCGGAGGAGGTCGTTCAGCACGGACTCAGTCATACGAGAACTCTGACACGTCCCGACGGCCCGCGCCTCCCCCATTGCGCGCGACGCTCCGTGTGTTCAACCGGCGGCACGCCGTGGTTCACCGTTCGGCGGTGGCGGGGGGCCTTTGCGGATGCCGTCCGCCCACCTGACCGCGCCCACCGGCCCGCTGGGAACCGGGCCGCACCCGACGGCCGGCCCGGTCCGGCTGCACGCGGGCCACCCCGCGACCGCGTCAGGCCGAAACGCGCTCCGCCGCCTCGACGACGTTCGTCATCAGCAGCGCCACGGTCATCGGCCCCACCCCGCCCGGGTTGGGTGAGAGGAAGCCGGCCACCTCGGCCACGTCGGGGTGCACGTCGCCGTACACGCGCGACTTCCCGGTATCGGGGTCGGTCTCGCGCGTGACGCCCACGTCGAGAACGGCCGCGCCGGGCTTGACGGCCTCGGCGCGCACGACGTGCTTCACGCCCGCGGCGGCCACGATGACATCGGCCTCGCGCAGGTGCTTCGCGAGGTCGGTCGTGCCGGTGTGGGTCAGGGTGACGGTCGCGTTGATCTCGCGGCGGGTCAGCAGCAGGCCGATCGAGCGGCCGATGGTGACGCCGCGGCCGACGACGACGACCTCCTTGCCCTTCAGGTCGTAGCCGTTGCGCAGCAGCAGCTCGATCACGCCGCGCGGGGTGCAGGGCAGCGGGGTGTGGATCGGCGCGTTGACGTTGAGCACGAGACGGCCGAGGTTCGTGGGGTGCAGGCCGTCGGCATCCTTCGCCGGATCGATGCGCTCGAGCACGCGATCGGTGTCGATGTGCTTCGGAAGCGGCAGCTGCACGATGTAGCCGTGGCAGTCGGGGTCGGCGTTGAGGCGGTCGATGACGGCCTCGACCTCCTCCTGCGTGGCCTCGGCGGGCAGCTCGACCTGGATCGAATTCATACCGATCGCCTCGGACTGCTTGTGCTTCATGCCGACGTAGAGCTGCGAGGCGGGGTCGGCCCCCACGAGCACCGTCGCGATGCCCGGGACGACGCCGCGCTCGCGCAGAGCGGCCACCCGCTCGGTGAGCTCGGCCTTGATCGCCGCGGACGCGGCCTTTCCGTCCAGAATCGTCGCCGTCATGGCATCCCTCGTTCTGTATCTGTCGTTGGTGTTGTGGCTGTGACGCCGCCGCTCCGCACCGCTGCGGCCTCCGCCCCCGCGATAAACGCTGATCCTGTCGAGACACGCGGCGTCGCACCGTGTTTCGGGAAGATGAGCGTTTATCGCGTCCTGTGCCACGCAAATGCCGGGCGTGGACCCGCGGCGGGAGGCGGGGCCCGGATGCCGGGACCCCGGCGCCGCGCGGCGCCGGATGCCGGGGCGGAGGCGCACACGCGACCCCGCCCCGGCCGGGACTCACTGCTGCAGGTCGGGGTACAGCGGGAAGGCCTCGGTCAGCGTCGCGACGCGCGCTCGCAGCGCCTCGACGTCGGCGCCGGGGATCAGCGCGAGGGCGATGATGTCGGCGACCTCGGTGAACTCCGCGTCTCCGAAGCCGCGGGTCGCGAGCGCCGGGGTGCCGATGCGCAGACCCGAGGTCACCATCGGCGGGCGCGGGTCGTTGGGCACGGCGTTGCGGTTGACGGTGATGTGGATGTCGTGGAGGAGGTCTTCGGCCTGCTTGCCGTCGATCTCGGCCTCGCGCAGGTCGACGAGCACGAGGTGCACGTCGGTGCCGCCCGAGCGCACGGCGATGCCGGCGTTCTTCACGTCGTCCTGGGTGAGACGGTCGGCGAGGATCGCGGCTCCGCGCAGGGTGCGCTCCTGGCGCTCCTTGAACTCCGGGGTCATCGCGAGCTTGAACGCGGTCGCCTTGGCGGCGATGACGTGCATGAGCGGGCCGCCCTGCTGGCCGGGGAAGACCGCGGTGTTGATCTTCTTCGCCAGGTCTGCGTCGTTCGTGAGGATGAGACCCGAGCGGGGGCCGCCGATGGTCTTGTGCACGGTGGTCGAGACGACGTGCGCGTGCGGGATCGGGCTCGGGTGCACGCCCGCGGCGACGAGACCGGCGAAGTGCGCCATGTCGACCCACAGCAGGGCGCCCACCTCGTCGGCGATCGCGCGGAAGGCGGCGAAGTCGAGCTGGCGGGGGTACGCCGACCAGCCCGCGATGATGACCTTCGGCTTGTGCTCGACGGCGAGGCGACGCACCTCGTCCATGTCGATGACGCTGGTCTCGGGGTCGACGCCGTAGGCGACGATGTCGTAGAGGCGCCCCGAGAAGTTGATCTTCATGCCGTGCGTCAGGTGACCGCCCTGGTCGAGGGCGAGGCCGAGCAGCGTGTCTCCGGGACGCGCGATCGCGTGCAGCACGGCGGCGTTCGCCGAGGCGCCGGAGTGCGGCTGGACGTTGGCGAACTCCGCACCGAACAGCGCCTTGGCCCGCTCGATGGCGAGGGACTCGGCGACGTCGACCTCTTCGCACCCGCCGTAGTAGCGGCGACCGGGGTAGCCCTCGGCGTACTTGTTGGTCAGCACCGAGCCCTGCGACTGCAGCACCGAGACGGGGACGAAGTTCTCCGACGCGATCATCTCGAGGAAGCCGCGCTGGCGGTCGAGCTCGCGCTGGAGCACCTGGGCGATCTCGGGGTCGACCTCCGAGAGAGGGGCGTTGAAGTACGGATCGGTCATGCGATCTCCTTGACGATGGTTCCGGATGCCGCGGACTCGGCGAGTCCGCGGAGATACCGCATCGACCCAGGCGTGCGGTCGAATACCGTCAAGCGGTCGCTCCCCGGTGGTGTCCCACCTCAACGCCAGTCGCGACGGTGCCACTTTAGCGGGAAAAGCCGTCGCCGCTCAGCGTGTCCCGGCATCCACCGTTCCTCCACAGGTTCCGTCGGCAGCGGAGGTGGCTGAGCTCGTCGAAGCCACCGGAACCCGCGCAGTCCGGATCCTTCGACGGGCTCAGGGACCCGGTTGCGCCCCGTCGGCTCGACACCGAACGATCCCGGATGCCGCCGCCCGGGCCCCCGCGTAAAATGGCGGGGTGACCGACTCCCCCCACGTCCGCGCGCAGGCGCCCCTCGCTCCCGGCATGCGCCCGCGGCCGACCGCGGTCGAGATCGGCAGCGTCGTCTGCGGGCTCTTCGCGTTCGTGACCCTCGCCATCTGGGGCTTCACCGCGTGGCCCCTGCCGTGGAACATCGTGGCCGGTATCGGCGCGCCCGCTCTGGCCGTGATCGTATGGGCGCTGTTCGTCTCGCCCCGTGCCGTGCTCGCCGTGCACCCCTTCGTGCGCGCCATCGTCGAGTTGTTCGTCTACGCCGCGGCGACCGTGGCGTGGTGGAGCATGGGCCAGGCCTGGATCGGGCTCGGCTTCGCCATCGTCGCCGTGGTGTTCGGCGCCCTGAACGGCCGTCGGCGCCTGGCGTGACCTCCGCGACGGCGGGTTCCGAGCCGTCTCCGCGCGGGCAGAGCGCGGCTGAGCGCACTCTCGCGCTGCTTCGTGCCGAGCTCGGCGCGCGCGTCGACACCTCTCCGGGAGCGCTCGAGGCCGCTCGGGCCGACAAGTCCGGGCACGCCGCGGACGGCCTGCCACTGGCGGTCGTGCATGCGGCATCCGTCGCCGACGTCCAAGCGGTGATGCGCATCGCGACCGCCACGCGCACGGCCGTCGTGCCGCGCGGAGCGGGGACCGGGCTCGCCGGCGGCGCGAACACCGGCGGCGGGGAGATCAGCCTGTCGGTGCGGGCGATGGACCGCATCGTCGAGGTGCGCCCCGACGATCTGCTCGCGGTCGTCGAGCCCGGCATTCTGAACGCAGATCTCAACGCCCAGCTCGAAGCCCACGGCGTCTGGTGGGCGCCCGACCCGGCGAGCCGGGCCATCTCCACCGTCGGCGGCAACATCGCCACCGGCGCAGGCGGTCTGCTGTGCGCCAAGTACGGCGTGGTGCGCGACGCGGTTCTCGGCGTCGACCTCGTGCTCGCCGACGGACGCCTCCTCCACCTCGGCCACCGCAGTGTGAAGGGCGTGACCGGGCTCGACCTCACCTCGCTCGTCATCGGGTCCGAGGGCACCCTGGGCGTGGTCGTGGGTGCGACGCTCAAGCTCCGCCGCCTCGTCGAGGGCGAGCGCGTGACCCTGACGGCCCTGTTCGACGGCGTGCGCGCCGCCGCCGTCGCGTGCGCCGCGGTCACGGCATCCGGAGTGCAGCCCGCGATCATGGAGCTGATGGATGCCAGGAGCCTCGCGGCCGCGCATCGCCTGCTGGCGCTCCCGGCTCCGCCCGCGGGGGCTGCGCAAGTGACGATCCAGACCGACGGCCCCGTCGCCGTCGACGAGGCACGCGAGATCGCCGCGGTGCTGGCCGGCGCGGGCGGACGCGTGTCGGTCGCCGCCGACGCCGCCGAGGGCGAGGAACTCCTCGCGGTGCGACGGTCGATGCACCCCGCGATGGAGACCCTCGGCACCACCCTCATCGAGGACGTGTCGGTTCCGCGCAGCGCCCTCCCCGACATGTTCGACGAGATCGCTCGCATCGAGCGGCAGTACGGCCTCGTCATCCCCGCCGTCGCCCACGCCGGCGACGGCAACCTGCACCCGAACTTCGTCTTCGAGGGGCCGGAGGTTCCTCCCGTGGTGTGGGAGGCCGCGGAGGATCTGTTCCGTTCCGCCCTCGCCCTCGGCGGGACCCTCACCGGCGAGCACGGGATCGGCGTGCTCAAGCGGCGGTGGCTCGCCGATGAGCTGGGCGACGATCAGTGGGCCCTGCAGCGCGACATCGCCCGCGTCTTCGACCCGCTCGGCATCCTGAACCCCGGCAAGGTCTTCGCGCGCTGATGCGCGTTTCCCGGCCGGCGCGGCCGCGTCGCGCCGGGGGCGTGATCAGACCGTGATATTGCTCAGGGCAGACGCGCAGCGCGCGCCCTTAGCATGGGAAGACTGACTTCCGGGGGGTTTGAAGATGACCGACGGCGCACCTGGCACCGACGGCGCGACGTACGCCTGGGCTCCCGCCGAGCCCAAGCCGCGCAAGAACCGCTCCGGCCTGTGGATCGGCATCCCCGCCGGTGCCACGGCCGTGGCTCTGATCGCCGCCTCGCTCGTGCTGATCGCCCCCGGGGCCTCGGTCGCCGGCGTGCAGATCGGCGGACTCACGGCTGGCGCCGCCGCCACGGCCATCGAGTCGCGTCTCGCGCAGACGGCCGTCACGGTCGAGAGCCCCGCGGGTGAGGTCGTCGTCACCGGCGCCGACCTCGGCGCGACCGTCGACGCGGCCGCCCTCGCCGACAAGGCGTTCGCCGACAACCCGATGTGGAAGCCGTCGTCGTGGTTCCCCCAGGGAACGGGCGTCGCGGTGCAGATCGACGAGGAGGAGGCCGCCGCCGCATTGCGCGACAAGGCTCCCGGCGCGTACCGCGCACCCGTCGACGCGACCGTCGCCTACGACGCCGGATCGCAGGCGTACGTCACCACTCCCGCCGAGGCCGGCGAGGGCATCGATGGCGCCGCGATCGCCGCGGCCCTGCAGTCGGCCTTCGACGCCGGCACCCCTACGACCACCGTCGAGGCCACGCTGGTGCCCGTCGACGCCCCCGTCTCCACCGACGAGGCGGCCGCCGCGGTCGGCACGCTCAACGGCATCCTGGACTCGGCCGGCTTCTACGTCGGCGACGAGCGCACCGTCACCGTCGACCGCGCCACCGCCGCCTCGTGGCTCACCGTCACCCCCGACGGCAAGGGCGCGTTCGCGATCTCGGCCGACGAGGCCGCCATCCAGAACACGGTTGCGGGACTTCCCGCGGCGGTCGACCGCGGCGCTGTCGATGCCGACGTGATCGTCGACACCGCCGGCGACGTCATCCACACCATCACCGAGGGTCAGACCGGCCGCTCGCTCGCAGACACCGCCGGCGTCGCCGCGTCCTTCGCGTCGCAGCTCGCCGAGGGCAACGGACGCTTCGCCTTGACGGTGGACGAGACGCCGTTCGAGACGACCAAGACCGAGCGACGCATCGACGTCAACCTCAGCACGCAGACCACGACGCTCTGGCAGAACGGGCAGGTGTACCGCACCTACACGATCTCGTCGGGAGCGGGCGACCACGCCACCCACACCGGCGAGTTCCGCATCGGCTGGAAGACCGCGATGCAGGACATGGGCTGCGTCCCCGGCTACGACTACTGCACGAAGGACGTCCCCTGGGTCGCCTACTTCAACGGCGACGAGGGCTTCCACGGCACGTACTGGCACAACAACTTCGGCACACCGATGAGCCACGGCTGCATCAACATGACCATCCCGCAGGCCAAGGAGCTCTACGACTGGGCGTACCGTGGCACCGAGGTGTCGGTCCACTACTGAGCCCGGATCCCTTTTCGAGGGGCGGATGCCGATCGGCATCCGCCCCTCTTTCTCCGCGTGAGTCGCCAGATTCCGTCGCTTCGGGGTGCGCCCAGGCGACAATCCCGGGCGACCCACGCGCATCACGGGTCTGTGCGAGGGGTCACGAAGTGCTGCCCCAGTCGCTGCCGAGCGACACTCGTCGACCCTTCACGCTCAGGCGGGACGGCCGGGAGCAGGCGTGAGGTGCCAGGAAGTATCGCCTCGGACACTGCCCGGCGACACTTCGTGACCCCTCACGCGGGCAGAGAAGAAGGGGCGGATGCCGGGTGGCATCCGCCCCTTCCGGGTTCGGGGCTCAGCGCAGGGCGTCGACCACGGCGTTCAGCGTGGCCGAGGGGCGCATGACCTTCTCGACGAGAGCGGTGTCGGGGCGGTAGTAGCCGCCGATCTCGGCGTGGTGACCCTGGACGGCATTGAGCTCGGACACGATGGTCTGCTCCTCCGCTGCCAGCTTCTCCGCGACCGGGGCGAAGACGGCGGCCAGGTCGGCATCCGTCGTCTGCTGCGCCAGCTCCTGCGCCCAGTACAGGGCGAGGTAGAAGTGGCTGCCGCGGTTGTCGATCGTGCCGAGGGCGCGTCCGGGCGACTTGTCGTTCTCGAGGAACGTGCCGGTCGCGGCGTCGAGCGTCTGCGCGAGCACGCGGGCGCGGTCATTGCCGGCGGTGTCGGCGAGGTGCTCGAGCGAGGCCGCGAGGGCGAAGAACTCGCCGAGCGAGTCCCAGCGGAGGTAGTCCTCCTCGACGAGCTGCTGCACGTGCTTGGGAGCCGAGCCTCCGGCTCCGGTCTCGAAGAGGCCGCCGCCCGCGAGCAGCGGGACGATCGAGAGCATCTTGGCGCTCGTGCCCACCTCGAGGATCGGGAACAGGTCGGTGAGGTAGTCGCGCAGCACGTTACCGGTGACCGAGATCGTGTCCTCGCCGCGACGGATGCGCTCGAGCGAGTACCGCGTGGCCTCGGCCGGAGCGAGGATCTCGATCGTGAGGCCCTCGGTGTCGTGGTCGGCGAGGTACTCGTGCACCTTGGCGATGAGGTTGCGGTCGTGCGCGCGCGTCTCGTCGAGCCAGAACACGGCCGGAACACCGGTCGCGCGGGCGCGCGTGACGGCGAGCTTCACCCAGTCGCGGATGGCTACGTCCTTGGTCTGCGTCGCGCGCCAGATGTCGCCCGTGCCGACCTCGTGCTCGAGCAGCACGTCGCCGTTCGAGGCGACGACCTGCACGCGACCGGGGGCCGCGATCTCGAAGGTCTTGTCGTGGCTGCCGTACTCCTCGGCCGCCTGCGCCATGAGGCCGACGTTCGGCACGGAGCCGATGGTGGCCGGGTCGAGCGGGCCGTTGGCGATGACGTCCTCGATGGTGGCCTGGTAGACACCGGCGTAGGAGGAGTCGGGGATGACGGCGAGGGTGTCGTCCTCTCCCCCGTCGGCGCCCCACAGCTTGCCGCCGTTGCGGATGAGCGCCGGCATCGACGCGTCGACGATGACGTCGGAGGGCACGTGGAGGTTGGTGATGCCCTTGTCGCTGTTGACGTACGACAGGCGGGGGCCGTTCTCGAGCGCCGAGCGGATCTCGGCCGCGATGGCGTCGCCGCCCTCGACGTTCGACAGGCCCGCGAGGATCGAGCCGAGGCCGTCGTTGGGCGTGAGACCCGCGGCGGCGAGGGCGTCGCCGTGACGATCGAACACGTCGGCGAAGAACGCCTTCACGACGTGACCGAAGATGATCGGGTCGCTGACCTTCATCATCGTGGCCTTGAGGTGCACCGAGTAGAGCACGTCGTCGGCCTTCGCCTGCTCGAGCGTGTCCGCCAGGAACGCATCGAGAGCCGCGGCCGAGAGGAAGGTGGCATCCACGATCTCGCCCTGGAGGACCTTGAGGCCCTCCTTGAGCGTCTTCACGGTGCCGTCGGCGGCGATGTGCTGGATCGTGAGCACGTCGTCGTCGGCGATGACGACCGACTTCTCGTTCGAGCGGAAGTCGTCGTGGCCGAGGGTCGCGACGCGGGTCTTCGAGCCCTCGCCGAACGCCTTGTTGCGGTGCGGGTGCTTCTTCGCGTAGTTCTTCACCGCGAGGGGCGCGCGGCGGTCGCTGTTGCCCTCGCGCAGCACGGGGTTCACGGCCGAGCCCTTGATGCGGTCGTAGCGGGCCCGCACGTCCTTGTCTTCGACGCTCGACGCCTCGTCGGGGTAGTCGGGGATGTCGTATCCCTGCGACTGCAGTTCGGCGATCGCGGCCTTGAGCTGAGGGATGGATGCCGAGATGTTCGGCAGCTTGATGATGTTCGCCTCGGGCAGCGTCGCGAGACCGCCGAGCTCGGCGAGGGCGTCGCCCACCTGCTGCTCGGGGGTGAGGCGCTGCGGGAAGGCCGCGAGGATGCGGCCGGCGAGCGAGATGTCGCGGGTTTCGACGTCGACGCCCGCCTGCTTCGTGACGGCCTGCACGATGGGCAGGAACGACGCGGTGGCGAGTGCCGGCGCCTCGTCGGTGTACGTGTAGATGATGGTGGAATCGGGCACGTCAGATCTCTCCGTAGAGGCGGCCAGGGTTGCCACCCAGCCTATCGCACCAGGGCAAAGTCTCTTGATGTCGAGATAGTTCTGCGCCGTGAGCCTCCGTCGCGTGCACCCCGTTCAGGCGCGGATGCCGTGCTCCGGGGCCGCCTTCGGGTGCGCCATGGTGTCGCGGGGAAGGTCGGCGACGCGCATCCACCCCGGCCCCTCGATCCGAGGGCGCGCGGGCGGCGGGGTGGCGGCATCCATCGATCCACCCTACGGCGGGTGATCGGGGCGGGACGGATGGAGGGCGGGCGGGCTCGGACACCGTGACACCGAACGCATGCGGTGGCATGCGATCTTGGGCGCGGGAGGACGGTGCCGCTAGCCTGGGCGCATGGCTGACCTGCGTCTCGTCGAACTGTCCGCCGCCACCATCGTGGCCGTGAACAACCTCTCGCTCAAGCCCGGCCAGGAGCAGTTCCTCGCTCCGGTCAGCTACGGCATCGCCGCGACCGTGATGAACCCGTCGACTTCGTGGCAGCGCGTGGTCCTCGACGGTGACGAGGTCGTCGGCTTCGTCAGCGCCAACTTCGACAGCGAAGCGCCCGAGGAGCACTTCCGCTCCGTGCTGTGGCGCATCAACGTCGACGCCGACGACCAGGGCCGCGGTGTGGGCAGCTTCGCACTCGGGCAGCTCCTGGAAGAGGCGCGCCGTCGCGGCATGGACCACGTCGACGTCATCTACGAACCCGGCGTCGGCGGCCCCGAGGCCTTCTTCCAGCGCGTGGGGTTCGAGCCCGTCGACGAGACGGAGTACGGCGAGGTGATCGCGCGCGTCCGCGTGTGAGGGGAAGGATCTCTGCTTCTCGGGTGAGCGTCGAGCTCCCGGGCGCTCCTGGAGCACGCTGGTTCTGAGGGTGTTCCCATGACCGGACCGTGGTTCTCCATCGCCTTCGGAGTCGCGCTCGCGGCTCACAGCCACGTTCAGCGGGGCTCACCCCGCCGTGGGGGAACATCGCCACCACGACCATCCTGCTTTTGGCGGCCGCGGCATCCATCCTGCGGGGCGTCCTCGACCTGCGAACTCGCCGCCGCACTCCGCGTGACTGACGACGGATGCCACGCCCCGGCGGGGACGTGGCATCCGGTGCGCACGCGGGTCAGACGAGCGATTCGCGCCAGGCCGCGTGCAGCTGGGCGAATTTGCCGGTGCCGGCGATGAGGGCGGCGGGGGCGTCGTCCTCGATGATCTGGCCGTGCTCCATGACCAGCACGCGGTCGGCGATCGCCACCGTCGACAGGCGGTGGGCGATGATGATGGCCGTGCGGTCAGCCAGCAGCGTCTGCAGCGCGTCTTGGATGAGACGCTCGCTCGGGATGTCGAGCGAGGCCGTGGCTTCGTCGAGGATGAGCACCGCGGGATCGGCCAGGAACGCGCGCGCGAACGAGATCAGCTGGCGCTGACCCGCCGAAACGCGGCCTCCGCGCTTGTTCACGTCGGTCTCGTAGCCGTCGGGGAGCTTCTCGATGAACCCGTCGGCACCGACCGCCCGGGCGGCGGCGCGGATCTCGTCCATCGTGGCGTCGGGCTTGCCGAGCGCGATGTTGTCGGCGACCGTGCCGCTGAACAGGTACGCCTCCTGCGTGACCATCACGATCGCGCGACGCAGATCCTTCGGGTGCAGGCGACGCAGATCGACGTCGTCGAGCGTGACGGCGCCCTGCGTCGGGTCGTAGAAGCGCGAGATGAGCTTGGCGAGCGTCGTCTTCCCTGCCCCGGTGGTGCCGACGAGGGCGATCGTCTGGCCGGCGGGGATGTCGAGCGTGAAGTCCGGCAGGATGACGCGACCCTCGGTGTATCCGAAGGTGACCTGGTCGAAGCGGATGTGCCCGCGGGCGCTCCACAGGTCGACGGGGTCGGTCGGGTCGGGAACCGTCGGTTCCTCCTCGAGCACGCCCGACACCTTCTCGAGGGCGGCCGTGGCGGACTGGTACGAGTTCAGGAAAAATGCGACCTCCTGCAGCGGCGAGAAGAAGTTGCGCACGTACAGCACAGCGGCCGTGAGCACACCGATCTCGAGCGGACCGGCGATGACGCGACCGCCACCCCACAGCAGGACGACCGCGACCGACACGGCGGCGACCGCCATGATCCCCGGCTCGAAGGTTCCGAAGAGACGGATCGACCGCATGTTCACGTCGCGGTAGTCGCCGGCGAGCTTGCCGAACTCGGCGTCGTTGCGGGGTTCCTTACGGAACGCCTTCACCGCGCGAATGCCGGTCATGGTCTCGACGAACTTGACGATGACCTGGGCACTGATCACGCGCGACTCGCGGTAGATCACCTGCGAACGCGAGTAGAACCACCGCATCAGCAGGTACATCGGGATGCCCATCACGGTGAGGATCAGACCCGACTGCCAGTCGATGAGGAAGAGCGCGCCGAGGGTGAACAGGCCGTAGAGCACGCCGGACACCAGCTCGTTGAGGCCGCCGTCGAGCAGTTCTCGGATGGTGTCGAGGTCGCTCGTCTGGCGCGAGATGATGCGTCCCGAGGTGTACGACTCGTGGAACTCGAGGCTGAGCTTCTGCGTGTGCAGGAAGATCCGCTTCCGCAGGTCGAGCATGATCGCCTGCGTCAGGCGCGCGGCGACGACGACGTACCAGCCGATCAGCACGGCACCGCCGATACCGGCGAGCAGGTACACGCCGACGACGCCGTAGGTCGGCATCCAATCGCTGCGGTCGATGACGGCGGGCAGGGCATTGTCGATGCCGTAGGCGATCAGCGCGGGGCCCGCCACGCGAAGCGCGGTGGAGACGACGAGCACGGCCGCGGCCAGCACGAGCTGCCACCGCAACGGCGAGACGAGAGATCCCAGCAGACGGAGGGAACGCTGCCGGATGGCCTTGCTCTCGGCGCGCGTGTAGTCGGAGCGATCTTCGCCACTGGTTCCCGAGACGGTCGCGGTGCTCATCGGGTCGCCTCCTTCTCGGTGAGGGCGTCGGCGGACTGGTCGGCCGCGGCGGCGCCGACGGCGGAGTCGGGCGGGGTGGGGGCGTCTCCGGCGGATGCCGCGGGGCGGCGCGAACGTGCCGGGGAGACGGTGTCGTCGGACGGGATGACGGGGATGGCACCCGTGCGCGTTTCGCGCTCGGCCTCTTCGAGACTCGAGATGACGTACCGGTAGTGCTCGCTCTCGCGCAGCAGGTCGGAGTGGGTGCCGACGGCGGTGACGCGCCCGTCCTGCAGCAGCGCGACGCGGTCGGCCAGGGTGACCGTCGACGGACGGTGCGCCACGACCAGCGCCGTCGTCTCGCTGAGGACCTCGCGCAGGGCGTCTTCGACCAGGGCCTCGGTGTCGACGTCCAGCGCCGACAGCGGGTCGTCGAGGACGAGCACGGCGGGGCGGGCCGCGACAGCGCGGGCGAGCGCGAGTCGCTGGCGCTGGCCGCCCGAGAGGCTCAGTCCCTCTTCGCCGATGATCGTGTCGACGCCGTCGGGCAGGTCGTGGACGAAACGGGCCTGCGCGACCTCGAGGGCTTCGCGGAGGATCTCCTCCGCCTCGGGCGAGCCCGGGGCGAGGTCTTCCCGACCGAGGAGCACGTTGTCGCGCACCGTCTGCGAGAACAGCGTCGCGTCTTCGAAGGCCATCCCGACGTGGCGCCGCAGCTCGGCGAGCGACAGATCGCGCACGTCGACGCCGTCGAGCAGCACGCGCCCGCCCGTCACGTCGTAGAGCCGGCCCGGCAGGGTGGTGAGCGTCGTCTTGCCGGAGCCGGTGAGCCCGACGAGGGCCATCGTCTCGCCCGGACGCAGGGTGAGGTCGATACCGTCGAGCAGATCGGGCTCGGTGGCGGCGGCATCCTGGTACCGGAAATGCGCGTTCTCGAAGGTCAGCTCGCCGCGGGGGGTGGCGATCGAGCGCGGATCCTCCGGGTCGACGATCGTGTTCTGCTCGTCGAACACCTCGAAGATGCGGTCGGTCGCGGTGCGCGCGTCGAGCAGGAACGAGAAGAGGAAGCCGATCGACTCCATCGGCCAGCGCAGCACGGTCGCCATGGCGAAGAAGGCGACGAGCTCGGCCACCTGCAACTGCTCGAGCTGCGTCAGCACGATTCCCGCTCCGAGGCACACGGCGAAGGCGATGTCGGGCAGCAGCACCAGCCAGAACCAGATCCAGCCGACCGCGCGGGCCTTGTCGATCTCGGTCTCACGCAGCGACTCGGCCTGGCGCGTGAACTTCTGCAGCGCGTGCTTGCCGCGGCCGAAGGCCTTGAGCACGCGGATGCCGTGGACGCTCTCTTCGACGGAGGTCGCGAGGTCGCCCGCCTGGTCCTGGCTCTGGCGGGTGAGGGCCCCGTAGCGCTTCTCGAAGCGGAATCCGACGTAAATGACGGGGGCGGACGTGACCAGGAACAGCGCACCGAGCAGCCAGTGCCAGCGGAAGAGCAGCACGGCGCCGATCGCGATCGTCAGGAGGTTGACGACGAGCAGGATGACACCGAAGGCCAACCACCGGCGAAGCATGCTGATGTCCTGCATCATGCGCGAGAGGAGCTGCCCCGACTGCCAGCGGTCGTGGAAGGCGACGGGCAGGCGCTGCAGGCGTGAGTAGAACGACTGACGCAGGTCGTACTCGACCTTCGTCGCCGGCGCGAGCACGAACCAGCGGCGCAGCCACACCATGGCCGCCTCGGCGAGACCGAGGGCGAGTACGACGAGCGAGCCCCATACGAGCGCTATCGGGTCGAGGGAGGCGATGGGGCCGGCGACGATCTGCTCGAGGACGAGCGGGATGGCGAGGGCGAGCAGACTCGCGATCAGCGCCGTGACGGCGCCGGCGATCAGCCGCGGGAGGACGGGCCGAGCGATCGGCAGCAGACGCGCGAGCGCGCGCGGAGTGGACAGACGGGGTGTGGACGAAGAGGGTGTCATGATCCTCGTGGGGTCGAAGCGGGCGCCGGGATCGGGCGCGGACAGGGAAGCCGAAGGCGCGACGAAGACCGTCGGTCGGGGCGCAGCGGAGGCGCCGGAGCGCGGACGCGGGCCCTAGGGGCGTCGGCCGGGACGCGCAGCGACGGAGGACGCGGCGGCCGGGGCGACGGGGGCGTCGATCTGGTCCATGGCATCCTCCTTGATCTGGTGAAGCCATCGCCGGGGGAACGACAGCCCTCCAGAGTAACCCTGTGAGAACGCTGAAGGCAAGGGTGTCTTCGGCGCTCAGGCCGCCGCTTCGCGCGCGAGCAGGCGCCGCTTCACGTCGGTGCCCCACGCGAAGCCGCCCATCGTGCCGTCGCCCCGCAGCACCCGGTGGCACGGGACGAACAGCGCGACCGCATTGCGGGCGCAGATGGATGCCGCAGCCCGCACCGCGGTGGGAGAACCCAGCGCCGTCGCGAACCCGGTGTAGGTGAGGGGCGCACCGGGGGCGATGCGGCGCAGGCCCTGCCACCCGGCCAACTGCAGGGCCGTGCCCTGCTGGGCGACCTCGACGTCGTCGATCGCTGCGAGGTCGCCCGCGTAGTACGCCCCAACGGCCTCGGCCGCGGCGGTCCGCCCCTCGGACACCTCGTCCGGTCGACGGTCGGGTCGGAGGCGCGCGAGGACGGCCTCGGGATCGTCGGTCCAGCCGGACACGATCACGCGGTCGGCGTCGTCGGCGAGGATCGCGAAGGCACCGTCGGGGGTGTCGACGAACTGCAGGGTGGCCGTGGTCATGCGGGGGTCTCGCTTTCTGCGTCGGGGAGGGTGGTCGAGCCGGGGCGGGGTGCGGGTGCCGCGCGCACGGCCTCAAGGCGGGGTGTCGCGGAGGCGGATGCCGCGCGCACGGCCGCCGCGGACGCGGACGCTGCATCGCGGGCCGCGGTTGCGCGGGGACCGTGCGGCGCGGGCGCCCCGGACGCGCCGGGCGCGGGAGCCGCGGCATCCGGGGCAGGGGCGACGTCGTCGAACGCCACGGTGATGCCGTTCGCGACGACGTCGACGGCCGCCGCGCGGCGACGCGGCCGGGTGACAGCCGCCGTGGCAGCCGTCTCGGCGGGCGAGCGCCACGCCTGCGTCACCGGGGCGGCGTACCAGTAGTGCGCCATCGCGTAGCTGCGCCAGGGAGCAAGTCGCTGCGACCACGCGGCGAATCCGGCCGGGTCGGAGGGCAGGCCGAGCTGCGCCGCGCCGGCGCGCGCCGCGACATCGCCGGGCAGGAGCACGTCGGGGTCGCCGAGCACGCGCATGCGCACGTAGTCGGCCGTCCACGGACCGATCCCCCGCATCGCGAGGAGGCGCTCCCGCTGCTCGGCGCCGTCGTCGCCGGGACCGATCTCGAGCGATCCGTCGGCGAGGGCTCCGGCGGTCTCGACGATCGCGCGCATGCGCGCCGCGGGTCCGCGCAGGACCTCGAGGCCGCGCTCGGCGATGACCGCGGGCGGCGGGAACAGCGTCATCGGCTCGGGCGCCACGCTCGCGGGCTCGCCGAGCTCCGCGGCCAGTCTCCCCTGCATGGTGCGGGCCGAGGCGACGCTGATCTGCTGGCCGATCATGGCGCGCAACAGCATCTCGTCGGCATCCATCGCCCCGGGGACGCGGACACCGGGGATGGCCGCCACCGCGGGGGCGAGTTCGGGATGCCGCGCCAGAGCGCCGTCGATCGCGAGCGGATCCGCGTCGAGATCGAAGAGTCGCCGGACCCGCGCGATGAGGGTGCCGAGGTCGGCGAGAGCCGTCAGGCGCGCGCGCAGACGCAGCTTGCCGTCATCGGCGCGGCGTACCTCGAACCACGCGGGCCCGCCGGGCAGCCTCAGCACCCGGGCGAAGGACCGGTCGTCGCCGACCTCGACGCCGGGGATCGCGTGTGCGCGCATCCACCCGAAGAGCCCGACCGTGTCGATGGGGCCCCGCACCGGCAGGGCCAGGTCGATCTCGCCGGCCGCTGCCTCGCTGCGCGCGGTCGCGGACCGCCGGGAGCGCAGGGCGCTGGGTGTCATGCCGAACACCTCGCCGATCGTGTCGGTGAACTGACGGATGCTGGAGAAACCGGCCGAGAAGGCCACATCGGCCGACGACAGATCGGTGCCCACGAGCAGGGCCCGCGCGGTGTGGGCGCGGTGAGCCCGCGCGAGGGCGAGGGGCCCCGCGCCGAGCTCGGCGGTGAGGAGCCGCGTGAGGTGTCGCGACGAGTAGCCCAGGCGACGGGCGAGACCCGGAACGCCCTCGCGGTCGACCACCCCGTCGGCGATGAGGCGCATGGCCCGGGCCACCACGTCTTGGCGGACGTCCCACAGGGGCGAACCCGGAGCGGCCTCCGGAAGGCACCGCTTGCACGCGCGATAGCCCGCCTCGTGCGCCGCCGCGGACGTGGCGTAGAAGGTGACGTTCTCCTCCTTCGGGGTGCGCGCGGGGCAGCTCGGCCGGCAGTAGATGCCCGTCGATCGCACAGCCGTCACGAACTGCCCGTCGAAGCGGCGGTCGCGAGACTGGATGACGCGGTAGCGCTCGGGGAAGTCCGGCGCGTCGACGGCGGTGGGGGTCATGGCATCCACCCTGCCACCGACCTCCGACATCGGCTGGCGGAAATCGGACACGGCCGTTGGGAGTTGTCGGATGCCGTGCGGGGTGGGCCGGTGAGCTGCGGCCCGTAGCCAGGGCGACGGACGAAGGCCGGGACCACCATGCACGTCTCGGGACCACCGGGCCACCACCGCAACCCCTCCCCGATGTCGGGGGCCCCCGCTAGCGTGAGGGCATGAGCGAACGCGAATACGACCTCATCGTCATCGGTGCGGGCCCGGTCGGCGAGAACGTCGCCGACCGTGCCGTGCAGGCGGGCCTCACCGCCGTCATCGTCGAGTCCGAGCTCGTCGGCGGCGAGTGCTCGTACTGGGCGTGCATGCCGTCGAAGGCACTGCTACGCAGCGGCGCAGCCCTGCGCGCCGCGCGCGACGTCGACGGCGCGAAGCAGGCGGTCACGGGCGGCCTCGACGTCGAGGCGGTGCTACGACGCCGCGACACGATGACCAGCAATTACGACGACTCGGGCCAGGTGCAGTGGCTCCAGGGGGCGGGGATCGACCTCGTCCGCGGTCACGGAACCCTCACCGGCGAGAAGACGGTGCGCGTCACCGCCGTCGACGGCAGCACCACCGACCTCGTCGCCCGGCACGCCGTTGCGGTGTGCACCGGGTCCGCAGCGCTCCTCCCCGACATCCCGGGGCTCGCCGACGTCTCCCCCTGGACCAGCCGCGAGGCTACGGCCGTCGAGCAGATCCCCGGCTCCCTCGCGATCATCGGCGGCGGGGTCGTCGGCGCCGAGATGGCCACGGCCTTCGACAGCCTCGGCGCACAGGTCACGATCATCGCCCGTTCCGGGCTGCTGGGCGGCAACGAGCCGTTCGCGGGTGAGCTGGTGGCGTCGTCGCTCCGCGACCGTGGGGTGGTGGTGAAGACCGGCGCCGACACGACGAACGTCCGCCGCGGCGACGACGGACAGGTGGTACTCGAGCTCTCCGACGGATCGACGGTCACAGCCGACGAGGTGCTGGTCGCGATCGGACGCACACCCCGCACACAGGACCTCGGACTGGATGCCGTCGGCCTCGCCCCCGGCGAGTGGCTCGACGTCGACGACACCCTCCGCGTACGGGGCTCGGACTGGCTCTACGCGGTCGGAGACGTCAACCACCGTGCGCTCCTCACTCATCAGGGCAAGTACCAGGCACGCGCCGCCGGTGACGTCATCGCCGCCCGCGCGAAGGGCGACGAGGTCGACGACGCCCCGTGGGGTGCGCACGTCGCCACGGCCGACCACGACGCCGTGCCCCAGGTCACGTTCACCGATCCCGAAGTGGCATCCGTCGGTCTCACCGCCGCGAAGGCTGAGGAGAAGGGCCTGAACGTCAAGCTGCTCGACTACGACCTGGCGAGCATCGCCGGTTCGAGCGAGCAGTCCGACGCCTACGTCGGCAAAGCCCGCGCGATCGTCGACCTCGACCGGGGCGTGATCGTGGGGGCGACCTTCGTCGGCCCCGACATCGCCGAGCTGCTGCACTCCGCCACGATCGCCGTCGTGGGCGAGGTGCCCGTGAAGCGACTCTGGCACGCGGTGCCGTCGTACCCGACGGTCAGCGAAGTGTGGTTGCGGCTGCTCGAGACGCTGGGCCGCGACTCGGCATGATGAGGGGCCGCCCGTCCTCCGTCGTCGTTCGGGCAGGGAGGGTCGCACCGTGCCGCGTGCCGTCGCGTTGATCCGCGGAGTCGGTGGTCCGACGGCGCTGAAGATGCCCGCGCTGCGCGAGGTGTTGGCATCCGCCGGTCTGGGCGACGTCGAGACGCTGCAGGTCGCGGGCAACGTCGTCCTCGACGACGGTGGCCGCTCCTCCGGCGAGCTCGCCGAGACGATCCGCGACGCGGTCCGGGGCGCCTTCGGCTTCGACCTGCCCGTCATGGTGCGCACGCACCGCGAACTCGCCGACGCACGGGCTCGCAATCCCTGGGCCGAGGCCGCGGAGGGGCGGTGGGTGCAGACGGTGTTCCTCGACGTCGCGCCGACGACGCCGCTCGAGCTGCCGCCGGGCATTCCCGAAGACGCCGTCCTCGACGGCCGCGAGGTCTTCGTCCGCTATCCGGAGGGCATCGGCGGCTCGAAGCTGCAGGCGGGATGGTTCGAGAAGCGACTCGGTGTCGTCGGCACCGCGCGCAACAACAACACCGTCGCGAAGCTCATCGAGATGAGCGCGTGAGCGCAGCGGCATCCGTCACCTCGTGAGGCCGCGCGGCCGTGCGTGCGGTGGAGCGCTGGCGGACCGTCACGGCGATCGCCGCGCACACGATCACCGCGAGGCCGCCCCCGACCGTGACCGCGGTGAGTCGCTCGCCGAGCAGCAGAGCCGCCCAGGCGAGGGAGAGTACCGGCTGGGCGAGTTGCAGCTGACTGACGCGGGCCATCGGCCCGATCGCGAGACCTCGGTACCAGGCGACGAAGCCGAGGAACATGCTGACCACGGCGAGGTACGCGAACGAGCCCCACGCAGCAGGATCCGCGGTGACCGGCGTGCGCATCGCGGAGACGACCGTGAGGCCGACCATCACGGGGCTCGACAGCACCAGGGCCCACGAGATCGTCTGCCAGGCGCCGAGTTCGCGGGAGAGCACTCCCCCCTCGGCGTACCCCACCGCGGCGGCGGCGACCGCGCCGAGCAGCAGCAGGTCGGAGGCGTGCAGGCCACCGGCTCCCCCGGCCACAGCGAAAGACACGGCGACGACGGCCCCGATCACCGCCGTGATCCAGAACGCCCACCCCGGGGACTCCCGCGTGCGGATCACCGCAGCCACCGCGGTGGCCGCGGGGAGCACGGCGATCACGACGGCACCGTGGCTGGCCGGTGCCGTGGTCAGGGCAAACGAGGTCAACAGCGGAAAGCCCAGCACCACTCCCCCGCCCACGATCGCGAGGCGCGCGACCTGTCGGGATGACGGGATCCGCGCCCGTGTCACCGCGAGGGCGACGCCCGCGATCATCGCGGCCACCACCGCGCGCCCCGCTCCTACGAAGAGCGGATCGAGCTGCGCGACGGCGATACGGGTGAAGATGACCGTGAACGAGAAGGCGAGCACGCCAAGGCCGCCCCACGCGAGGCCGCGGCGGGCCACGGATCCGGACGCTTCCTGCATGCGACAACTCTGGGGTGTGCGTCTTCCGCGGCGCGCGGTCCACTCGCCGTCGCGTGGCATCCGCCGGTCGGTGATCCGCCGGCGCGGTGCCGTGCGCTACGTCCCGTCTCCGAGTGCGCGGGAGTGTTTTTTGGGGCGCGTTTCCGAGTTCGGGGCGGTATTCTCACGCCCCGAACGGCGAAATGCGCCCCAAACCCGAGCTCGCGCACCTCGCCCCGCCCCGCGCACGCGACGGCGCCGCCGCAACCGACGTCACTACGGCGCCGGAACGCTCGACCCGCGCGCAGGGCCCGGTGCGTCAGTGGAAGAAGTGACGCTCCCCCGTGAAGAACATGGTCACCCCGGCGGCGCGCGCGGCGTCGACGACCTCGGCATCCCGCACCGATCCGCCGGGCTGGATGATCGCCGAGATGCCGGCGTCGATCAGCACCTGCGGGCCGTCGGCGAAGGGGAAGAAGGCATCGGATGCCGCGATCGAACCGTGGGCGCGGTCGCCCGCGCGCTCGACCGCGAGGCGGCACGAGTCGACGCGGTTGACCTGACCCATGCCGATGCCGACCGTGGCCGAGGCCTGGGCGAGCACGATCGCGTTGGACTTCACGGCGCGGCACGACTTCCACGCGAAGATGAGGCTCTCCATGTCGGCCTCCGCGGGACGCTCGCCCGAGACGAGCTCCCAGTTCTTCGCGACCGACTCGATGTCGTCGGGGAAGCGGTCGGCATCCTGCAGCAGCAGACCGCCCGAGACCAGGCGCACGTCCATGCGCTCCTGCTGCCAGTCGGTGGGCAGCTGCAGGACGCGGAGATTCTTCTTCAGCTTGAACACCTCGAGCGCCTCGGGCTCGAAGTCGGGCGCGATGATGACCTCGGTGAAAATGTCGCGGAGGTTCTCCGCCATCTTCAGCGTCACCGTGCGGTTGGCCGCGATCACGCCGCCGAACGCCGAGACGGGGTCGCACTCGTGCGCACGCAGGTGAGCCGAGGCGATCGGGTCGAGGGCGTTGGGGGCGGCGACCGCGATGCCGCACGGGTTGGCGTGCTTGATGATCGCGACGGCGGGCTTGACCATGTCGAAGGCCGCGCGCAGCGCCGCATCGGCGTCGACGTAGTTGTTGTACGACATCTCCTTGCCCTGCAGCTGCGTGGCCTGGGCGATACCGTGTCCGCCGACGCGCGTGTAGATCGCCGCGCGCTGGTGCGAGTTCTCGCCGTAGCGCAGCGTCGACAGGCGCTCGGCCTGGATCGTGAGGTGCGCGGGCAGGTCGATGTCGTCACCGAGCGTGCCCTCGGCGAACCACGTCGACACCGCGGTGTCGTACGCGGCGGTGTGCGAGAAGGCGCGCGCGGCGAGCTCGCGGCGCTGCACGAGGCTGGTGCCGCCCTGGGTCTGCAGCGCCTCGATGATCGCGGGGTACGACTCGGGCGAGACGGCGATCGCGACGTTGGCGTGGTTCTTCGCCGACGCGCGCACCATCGCGGGGCCGCCGATGTCGATCTGCTCCACCACGTCGTCACCCTCGGCACCGGATGCCACGGTCTCGACGAACGGGTAGAGGTTCACGACCACGAGCTCGAAGGGGCGGATGCCGAGATCTCCGAGCTGCGCCTCGTGCGAGGCCAGGCGCAGGTCGGCGAGGAGACCGGCGTGCACGTTCGGGTGCAGCGTCTTCACGCGCCCGTCGAGCGACTCGGGGAACCCGGTCACCGCGGAGACGTCGGTGACCTCGTACCCGGCCTCGCGCAGCAGCGTGGCGGAGCCGCCGGTCGAAACGATCTCGACGCCCGCGGAGGCGAGGGCCTCGCCGAGGGCGAGCAGACCGGTCTTGTCGCTCACCGACACCAGCGCGCGGCGGATCGGGACGATGTCGCGGGGACGGTAGTCGGCGGGGTCGTGGCGGGGTCCGGCCATGGCGTTCGGCTCCTGTGTCTCGAGTCGGATTCGGGTGCGAGACGGGCCGGCGCCCGCCACGCGGGTCAGGCGGTTCGGGATGCCGCGACGGCGAGGTCGAGCTCGCCCTCGGCGATGCGGCGCACCACGTCGATCAGCAGTCGGCGTTCGACGGGCTTGATGCGCTCGTGCAGGGAGTCCTCGTCGTCGCCGGGCAGCACGGGGATGCGCTCCTGGGCGAGGATCGGGCCGGTGTCGACGCCGGAGTCGACGACGATGACGCTCGCCCCCGTCTGCTCGACGCCGGCGGCGAGCGCGTCGCGCACGCCGTGCGCGCCCGGGAATTCGGGCAGGTAGGCGGGGTGGGTGTTGATGATGCGCGGTTCCCACGCCGCGACGAGGTCCGCCGGCAGCAGACGCATCATGCCGCTGAGCACGACGAGGTCGGGGTTCCAGACGGCGAGCTGGGCCCCGAGTTCCGCGCCCCATTCCTCGCGCGACGCGAAGGTGCGGAACGGGACGAGGAAGGTGGGGGTGCCGAAGTGCTCGGCGTGCGCGAAGCCCTCGGCCTCGCGATCGGCACCGACCGCGACCACGCGCGCCGGGAAGTCGGGAGCGGAGGCCGCCTCGAGCAGGGCGCGGAGGTTGGAGCCGGTGCCGGAGATGAGGACGGCGACCGTGAGCACGGAGGTCAGTCTACGCAGGTGCGCCGGAGCGCGCCGAGCGCGGGCGAGAGCCCGGGGAGTGCCGGCCGCACCTCATGGTCACGGGTCGGCTCAGCGCCGGCGTCCGTCGCCGTCGGGATCGGCCCACGCGGCGCGGATGCGCGCCCGCACCTCGTCGTCGCCGGCCGCGGACGGGTCGGCGTCGTCGGGACCGCGGTAGGCGCTCGGCCACACGTCATGCGCGATTCCCGTGCCCGGGGCAGACAGGGCGGGGGTGGGGCCCGTCGCGTGCTCGTCGTGGTCGAACGGCATCCGTTCGCGCGAGGGGAACGAGAAGGCGGGGACCTCGTCGCGCCGGTCATGGGCGACGCCGATGTCGTCGACCTCGTCGGCGGCGGCGCCGAAGCGCGGGCTGAGCAGCAGGATCGCGAGGCCCACGAGCACCTCGATCCCGAGTGCGAGGGCGAGGGGGCCCGGCTGCGGACCCGTGTCGGAGAGGCGACCCGGCCCGATCGCTCCGCGGGAGGCGAGAGCGGCGAGCGCGCCGACGCCGCCGGTGAGGACAGCGACGGAGAAAGCCACGACCAGCCGCGGCGCCATCGGCTCGGGGTCGACGGTCGCTGGCATGCGCGAGCGGAGGATCCATCCGGCCAGCGCCCCCACGGCCACCGGGAGCAGCACGAGCAGAAGAAGCCACGACGACGTCGAGTCGGGCACGGCCCCGAGCACCGGGATGCCGGGCAGGGCGCCGACCTGCGTCGCAGCCGGGGTCACGGCGGTGTCGGTTCCGAGTGCGAATCCCGGGCCCGCCGTGAAGGCGACGGCCCACAGCACGAGCGTGGGGAGGTACACGAGCTGCCCGAGCGCGATGACGGTCGCGCCGATGCCGTCGGCGTTGCTGGCCTGGAAGAGCCCGATGACCTGCGTGGAGCGCGCGATGAGACCGGCGACCACGACGACGCCGCCCACGGCGACCAGGCCCAGCGTGGTGAGGGCGAGTCCGCGCAGCACGAGTCCGGGCACGGGCGCCCACGCCGTCGGCATCCGTTCGATCCATCCCCTGACGGCGTCGACGGGGCCGTCGTCGCCCACGCGCCAGGCGCCGATGACCGCGCCGATGAACGACGGGACGAGGAACAGCATCGCCGGCAGCAGGATCGACAGCCACGTCTCGGATGCCACGAGGTCGGCGTTCGAGGTGAGCGCGACGACGCTCGCGAGGGCGGCGAACACCAGTGAGCCCGACACCCATCCGGTGAGGGCGGCGCCGGCCTCGCCCGCGCGGACGCCGGAACGGGCGGCGAAGAGGGCGGTGAAGGCCGCGAACGCCAGGGGGGCGAGAGAGAGGGTGAAGGTCGCGAACGACGGGTCGATCCCAGTGGCGGCGAGGTACGCGTCGGGCAGGGTCACCGTGACGGGCACGAGGTGGCCGAGGTGCCACACCGCGGCTGAGGCCGGCCACAACGCGCCCCAGTCCGGGGCGCCCAGGCCGAAGACCCACAGCAGCGTGAGCGGGGCGAGCACGACGGCGATACCGCCCGCGGCGGCCAGGACGGCGTCGAGGGCGGCCAGGAGGGCGACGAGGAGGCGATGCATGGGCGAGAGCGACCCTACCCGCGCCGTCTCGGAGCGCCGCTCAGGCGCGGCGGCGAGCGCGCGAGAAGAGGTTGCGCATCCGCGCGAGCAGGCCGCGCGGCGAGCCCGCCGAGGATCCTGAGCCCGTCGAAGGGTCCGCACCCGCCGTACCACCGGAGGCTCTGACAGGCTCAGCCACCTCCGGGGCGTCGCGCACGGCGGCCTCCGCCACCCCGGACGCGCGCACCGCGCCGCGCGCGGCAGCCCACCGCTCCCAGACGACCGTCGCCAGGCGCGGGTCCGCGCCGATCGGCGCCGAGGTCAGGTCGGCCTCCGCCTTCTCGATCACGCGCGAGAAGTGCCCGGGCGCCAGCACGTAGCTCGCGGCCACCGTGCGCCTGCCCTCCGCGCGCGCCGCGTGCACGGCATCCGGGATCCGGGGCTCGGATGCTGCGGCGTACGCCGTGACGACGGGACCGGTGATCCCGGCATCCGTCATCAGCTCCGCCATCCGCTCGACGTCGACGACCGCGCCGGGGCGCGTCGACCCCGCGGCGGCGAGGACGACCGTGTCGCCCTCCGCGGCCCCGGTCGCGCGGACCCTGTCGACGAGGATCTGGGCCAGCACGGGGTGCGGCCCCAGAGCGGGAGCCACCGGCAGGCCGCCGGCGGCCTCCACGAGGTCGACCTCGGTGTGGTACCCGGTCGACAGCAGCAGCGGCACGATGACGATGTCGTCGGTGCGCTCGCGCGCGGCGGCGACGACATCGGTGACGAAGGGGCCGTGCACGTCGACGTAGGCCTCGTGCACCTCGACGCCCGCGGGGGCGGTGGCTCGCAGCACGGCGAGCAGCTCGCGCACGACGACGCGCCCCTCCTCGAACCTCGATCCGTGGGCGCAGGCGATGAGCACAGCGGTCACGCGTCCTCCTCATCGATGATGTCGAGCCGGTATCCGCGCTTGTAGACCGTGCGGATGAGATCGATGCCCCCGAGCGCCTCGCGGGTGCGCGCGACGGCGACCTCGACCGCGTGCCCGCTCGCCTCGGCGTTCGGCAGCGCGGCGATCAGGTCGGCGCGCGAGACGACCGCCCCGGGGTTGCGGGCGAGTGCCCGCAGGATCTCGACACCCGTACGCGGCAGAGCGGTGAAGACACCGTCCAGCACGATCCCCGTCGACCGGATGCCGAGCCGCCCGACGCTCGTGCGCAACACGTCCGCGCCGGGACCGCCGTAGTGCGTCACGACGGCGCGCACGAGAGCGCCGAGGCGCCCGCGGTCGGGCACGAGCGGCTCGATGCCGACGTCGCGCAGGGGACCCGCGGTGATCGGGCCGACGGCGGCGACGAGCACGCGACCGTCGGCCGCGCGGGCGGCGACGCCCTCGAGAGCCTCGGCGCGGTCGGCGGCCAGGATCCACTCGCGCGCCGCGGGCGCCGACGTGAACAGCACGGCATCGATCTCCCCGCGCGCGACCTGACGGGTGGAGGCGGCGACGACCTCGGGATCGGGCGGTGGCCCCCACCGGTAGATGGTCAGGCTCGTGACGCGTGCGCCGGCGGCCTCGAACGCCTCGTCCAGGCCGTCGGCCCCCGAGCCGTGGTGCTGCACGGCGACGTGCAGCCCCTGCACGCCCTCGGCGACAAGGAAGTCGCGCAGTTCCGCCGAGGTCTCGCTCTCGGCGACCCAGTCGGCGTCGAACCCCGCCTGCTGAATCGCTCCGCGCGCCTTGGGACCGCGGGCGACGATGCGCGCACGGTCCATGACGACGCTGAGCTCGTCGTGCAGCCCCGCTTCGTCGGCCGTCTCCATCCATCCGCGGAACCCCACGCCGGTGGTGGCGACGACCACGTCAGGCGGGTCGGTGACGAGCCGCCGCGTCTGGGCGATGAGGTGCTCGTCGTCGACGTGCGGCACGATGGTGAGCGCCGGCGCGACGCGCACGCGCGCCCCGTGCCGTTCGAGCGCGGCCGACAGCTCCCCCGACCGGCGGTCGACCGGAAGCAGCACGGTGCAGCCCTGCAGCACCGTGCTGATCGTCCGCGCGGGCGTCGTCACCCGATGCCCTCCCCGTGCGCCACCGCGACGGGCAGCAGCAGGTCGGCCCGGGCGACTTCCCCGAACACGAGCACCGCGGGGTTGGCGAGGCGGTAGGTCTCGGCATCCTGGATCGCGGTTCCGAGGGTGGTACGAATCGTCCGCTGCGCGGGCGTGTGGCCGTTCTCGACGAAGGCGACGGGGCGGTCGTCGGGAGCCCCCGCGGCACGGGCAGCCGCAACGAACCGCGGCAGGGCGCTCACCCCCATCAGCGCGACGACGGTGGCGGTGTCGTCGCGCAGGGCGGCGAGCGTGGCCTCGCCGGGCGTCTCCTGACCGTTCACGAGGTGAAGGGTACCGGCCACGCCACGATGCGTCACGGGGATCCCGGCCGCCGACGGCACGGCGATCGCGCTCGAGATGCCCGGCACGACCTCGACCGGGATGCCGGCTTCGCGGCACGCCACGACCTCTTCGCCGCCGCGGCCGTAGACGAACGGGTCGCCGCCCTTGAGCCGAACGACACGCAGGCCGCGCGCGGCCCGCTCGACGATCAGGGCGTTGATCTCGTGCTGCGGCACGGGGTGGTGCTGCGGGCGCTTGCCGACGTCGATGAGCTCGACGTCGTCGCCGAGCTCGGCGAGCACCCCCGTGGGCCCGAGCCGGTCGTGCACGACGACGTCGGCTTCGGCCAGCAGCGCACGCGCGCGCACGGTGAGCAGGTCGATCGGACCGGGGCCGCCGCCGACGAGCGCCACACTCCCCACAAGCGGGCGGCGTCGGCGGCGGAGCGGAAGGGCGCCTTCGGCGAGGCGCTGGGCGATCGCATCGCGCACGGCGACGCTGCGGCGGGGGTCGGCGCCGACGGTGGAGACGACCCCGACCATGACGTCGCCGCTCGTGGTCTCGGCCGCAAGGCGCGCGCTGCCCTTGCCCCCGTGGCCCGCGTTGACGCACCACACGCGGCGGGCCTCGGCCGCGGCGACGACGTCGGCATCGACGGATGCCGACCCGGTGGCCGTGTGGCAGAACCAGGCGTCGTCGAGGTCGGCGGCGGCGAAGTCTCGGGCGTGCCACTCGATGTCGCCCGCCGCGGCGAGAGCGGCGAGGCCGTCGGTGGCGACGGGGGCGACCAGGCGCACCCGGGCGCCGGCGGCCCGTAGGCGCGCGATGCGCTTTTCGGCGACCGCGCCGGCGCCCACGCACACGACGAGCCGGTCGGTGAGGTCGAGTCCGGCGAGAGCGATCATCGGGGGTCTCCTTCTGCGGTCACGAGCTTCACGAACACGTCGCCCTCGGCCACGGCCACCGGGTGCACGGCGACCGTCAGCGGCTCCTTGCCCTGCGTGTCGAGGCACGCGCCGGTGCGCAGGTCGAACACCTGCTTGTACATCGGGGAGGCCACGGTGGGCACGCCCCCGCGGTCGCCGACGATTCCTCGGGAGAGCACGGCCGCGCCGCTGAACGGGTCGATCTGGTCGGTCGCGTACAGGCGCCCGTCGAACGTGCGGAACAGCGCGATCTGCCGGCCGTCGACGAGGGCGGCGGCCCCGCGCTCGACCAGCAGGTCGTCGACGCGGCAGACGCGGGTCCAGCCTCCCGGCGCCTCCCCCGCTGCCACGGGCACTGCGGGCGCGCGGCCGGTCGTCGCGGCGGGAGTCTCGGCATCCATCGTCACGGTCTCCAGGATCGTCATGAGCGCACCGCCAGGGTCGTGCCGCCGATGAAGACTTCGCCCGACGACCGCTCCTGCGCGGTGGCGGGGCGGGCCTGGCCGCGCTCGGCGACGTAGGCCAGCGAGGGGTCGGGCGTCTCGGGGGCGTTGACGAAGCTCTCGAAGCGCCGCAGCTTCTCCGGGTCGGCGAGGGTCGCGGCCCATTCGTCCTCGTACGCGTCGATGTGGGATGCCATCGCCCGGTCGAGGTCGTCGGCGATGCCGAGCGTGTCGTCGAAGACGACGCCCCTGAGCGCCTCGAGCCCGCCCTCGTATTCCGCGGCCCAGGGCGCGGTGCGCTGCAGCCTGTCAGCGGTGCGGATGTAGAACATGAGGAAGCGGTCGATGGCCCGCAGCAGGCCCGCGTCATCGAGGCCCTCGGCGAACAGCACCGCGTGGCGCGGGGTGAAGCCGCCGTTGCCGCCGACGTAGAGGTTCCAGCCGGCCTCGGTCGCGATCACCCCGATGTCCTTGCCGCGGGCCTCGGCGCACTCGCGCGCGCAGCCCGAGACGCCGAACTTGAGCTTGTGCGGCGAGCGGAGACCGCGGTACCGCAGCTCGAGCTGCACGGCCATGCCGACCGAGTCCTGCACCCCGTAGCGGCACCACGTCGACCCCACGCACGACTTCACCGTGCGCAGCGACTTGCCGTAGGCGTGCCCCGACTCGAATCCGGCGTCGACGAGGCGCTTCCAGATGTCGGGCAGCTGGTCGAGGCGCGCGCCGAACAAGTCGATGCGCTGACCGCCCGTGATCTTCGTGTAGAGCCCGAAGTCGCGCGCCACCTCGCCGATGACGACCAGCCCCTCGGGCGTGATCTCCCCGCCCGGGATGCGCGGAACGACGCTGTAGCTGCCGTCGCGCTGGATGTTCGCCATGACGTGGTCGTTCGTGTCCTGCATCGTCGCCAGCTCGCCGGCGAGCACGTGCTCGGAGTACAGGCTCGCGAGGATGCTCGCGAGCGCCGGCTTGCAGATGTCGCAGCCGCGGCCGATGCCGAAGCGCTCGACGATCGCGGTGAAGGTCTTCAGACCCGACACCCGCACGGCGTCGAAGAGCTGCGCGCGAGTGAACGAGAAGTGCTCGCACAGTCCGTTCGACACGTCTTTCCCGGATGCCGCCAGCTCGGTCGCGACCAGCTTCTTCACCAGCGTGAAGCACGAGCCGCACGCCGCCCCGGCCTTTGTGCACGCCTTCACCTCGGCGGCATCCGCGCAGTCGTGCTCGGTCACCGCGCCGCGGACGGTGCCGGCCGTGACGCCGTTGCACGAGCAGACGATCGCGTCGTCGGGGAGGTCGCCCTGCGGGGCGGGGGCGAGGTCGGACGGCATGAGGTACGCGGCCGGGTCTCCCCCGAGCGCCCGGCCGACGAGGGGGCGGAGCGAGGTGTAGGCCGAGGCGTCGCCGACCAGGATGCCGCCGAGCAGCGTCTGCGCGTCGTCGCTGAGCACGAGCTTCTTGTAGACGCCCGACACCGGGTCGGCGTAGGTGACGTCGAGGGCGTTCGGGGTTTCGGCGAACGCGTCGCCGAAGCTCGCGACCTCGACGCCCGAGAGCTTGAGCTTCGCGGAGGTGTCGAAGCCGTCGAACACAGCCTCTCCGCCGAGCAGGCGGGTCGCCGCGACCTCGGCCATCGCGTAGCCGGGGGCGACGAGGCCGATGCACTGGCCGCCGAAGCTCGCGACCTCGCCGATCGCGAGGATCGCGGGGTCGGACGTGTCGCAGCCCTTGTCGATGACGACGCCGCCGCGCGGGTCGACGGCGAGGTCCGCGGTGCGCGCGAGCTCGTCGCGGGGTCGGACGCCGACGGTGAACACGACGATGTCGACGGCCTCCCACGTGCCGTCGCGCAGCTCGAGCCCGCAGACGGCGCCGGAGGTGTCGGCATCCACCCGGGTCGTGACCGAGCTCGTGCGCACCTCGATGCCGCGCGCCTCGATGAGCCGCTGCAGTGCCTTCGCCCCGCCGAGGTCGAGCTGCGCGGACATGAGTCGCTCGTTGGACTGGAGCACGAACGGCGAGACGCCCTCGGCCTGGAGGGCACCGGCGGCCTCGAGGCCCAGCAACCCGCCGCCGACGACCGCGCCGCGCAGGGGGCGACCGAGCTGCGCCGAGCGCTTCGCGACCCACGCGCGCATGCCGGCGACGTCGTCGAGCGTGCGGTAGACGAAGCAGCCCCTGTGGTCGAATCCGTCGAGGGCGAGGCGCGCAGCGTAGGAGCCGGTGGCGAGAACGAGGCGGTCGTAGTCGTAGGTGGAACCGGCGGCGGTGGTGACGGTGCGGGCCGCGCGGTCGATCTTGACCACTCGCGCGTCGGTGCGCACAGACACCCGCTCGTGGTCGAGCACGGCGGGGTCGAGGGCGAGGTCTTCCGGCGTCTTGCCGCCGAAGATCCCGGTCAGACCGACCCGGTCGTACGGGCTACGGGTCTCGTCGCCGAGCACCGTGATGGACCAGCGGCCGTCGGTGTCGCGGCTGGTGAGGCTCTCGACGAAGCGGTGGGCCACCATGCCCGCGCCGACGACGACGACGGAGCCGGATGACGCGGGGTGGAGCACGTCGTCACCGTATGCGGCGGACTTTGCGCGGCGGTCAGCGGCGTGTTTCGTTCCGGTTGCGGGGTTCGAGCGGGCCATGCCCCGACGCTAGGCAGCCGAGGTTTCCCCCGCCCGCGCCGCGGCGTTACCCCCGGCGAACGTTTCCCTCACGCGGCGGCGAGGGCGGTGTGAGGTTTGGGTCACGGCATCCGCCCCCACCCGTACCGGGCTTTCATCGAGTGTCCAAAACACGCGGACGATGTGTGGGAACGTCCGGGTTTCGTGGACACTCAGCGTTGCGTCGGTACCCCGCAGGGCGCCCCGAGCGCACGGGAACGACGCCCGAGTATTCAAGACACCCGAGCGCATTTCAGAACGTCGGGGTGTCTTGGACACTCGATGTCACGCGGGCACCCTGCGCGCAAGGTGTCAGTCCACCGGCTCCAGCACGAACAGCTCGATGCGCCGCTCGGTCTTCTTCTGGTACTCGTCGTAGTCGGGCCAGACCTCGGTCGCGTAGCCCCACCACTCCTCGCGCTCGGCCCCCTCGGCCTGGTGCGCGTCGTATTCCTTCTTCACGTCGCCGTCCTGCAGGGCGACGCGAGGGTTCTTCACGAGGTTGTAGAACCACGCCGGGTGCTCCGGAGCGCCACCCTTGGATGCCACGACCGCGTACTTCCCGTCGTGCTCGACGCGCATGAGGGCGGTCTTGCGCAGGCCCCCCGTTTTGGCGCCGACGGTGGTGAGGACGATGATGGGTACGCCCCGCAGTTCGGCGGACTCCTGGCCTCCCGAGGCCTCGAACGTCTCGGCCTGCTGGCGGGCCCACTCGCTGGTGCTGGGCAGATACTCTCCTGAGAGCGACATGTCTCCCACGATACGTCGGCGTCTTCCCCTCCGGTCCTCACCCTCCCCTGTTTCCCTCCCGTTTCCTGGAGCCTTCATGAGCGCTTCCGCTCCCGAGACCACGGCCGCCCCCGCACCGAAGAACCGCCTCGACAGGTTCTTCGAGATCACCGCCCGCGGCTCGACCGTGAGCGCCGAGGTGCGCGGCGGCGTCGTCACCTTCGTGACGATGGCGTACATCGTCATCCTGAATCCGATCATCCTGTCGGGTACCCCCGACGTCTCGGGCAACGCACTCGGGTTCCCGCAGGTCGCAGCCGTCACCGCCCTCACCGCGGGCGTGATGACCATGCTGTTCGGCCTGGTGACGCGCCTGCCGTTCGCCTTCGCCGCGGGCCTGGGCATCAACTCGTTCCTCGCCGTCGGCATCGTCGGCGAGGTCACCTGGCCCGAGGCGATGGGGCTGGTCGTCATCAACGGCCTCATCATCGTGCTGCTCGCCGTCACGGGCCTGCGCCGCATGATCTTCGAGGCGGTGCCCCTCGCGCTCAAGACCGCGATCACCGTCGGCATCGGCCTGTTCATCGCCTTCATCGGCTTCGTCGACAGCGGTCTGGTCACCTCGACCGGGCTCAGCTCTCCCCCGGTCGGTCTCGGCGTGGGCGGCTCGATCGCGACGATCCCCACCGCCCTCTTCGTGCTCACCCTCGTCATCACCGCCGTGCTGCTCGTACGCAAGGTCAAGGCGGCGCTGCTGATCGGTCTGCTCTCGGGCACCGTGATCGCCGTCATCGTGGAGGCCGTGATGGGCCTCGGCGCCAAGGCCGACGGCAACCCCGGCGGCTGGGGCCTCAGCGTGCCGACGCTGCCCTCGCAGTGGGTGAGCCTGCCCGACCTCTCGCTCGTCGGCCAGGTCGACCTCGCCGGATCCTTCGGCCGCATCGGCATCCTCGCCGCCCTCATGCTCGTGTTCACGCTCGTCTTCACGAACTTCTTCGACGCGATGGGCACGATGACCGGCCTTTCGCGCGAAGCCGGGCTCGCCGCCCCCGACGGCACCTTCCCGCGCCTGCGCTCCGCGCTGGTGATCGAGGGCATCGGCGCCGTGGCCGGGGGCGCGACCTCATCGTCGTCGAACACCGTCTTCATCGAGTCGGGCTCCGGCATCGGCGAGGGAGCCCGCACGGGACTGGCGAACGTCGTCACCGGCGGACTGTTCCTGCTCGCGATGTTCTTCACTCCGCTGACGAGCATCGTGCCCACCGAGATCGCCGCCGCGGCCCTCGTCATCGTCGGCGCGCTGATGATGGCGCAGATCCGTCACGTCGACCTCAGCGACATGTCGGTCCTCATCCCGGTGTTCCTCACCGTCACCGTGATGCCGCTGACCTACTCGATCGCGAACGGCATCGGCGCGGGCTTCGTCAGCTGGGTGCTGATCCAGGCGCTGTCCGGCCGCGCCCGCCGCGTGAGCCCCCTGCTGTGGATCGTCGCCGCCGGCTTCGTGATCTTCTTCGCCCGCGGTCCGGTGGAGGCGTTGCTCGGCTGAGCGTTGCTCACAAGGGGGGCCCGGATGCCATGGCATCCGGGCCCCCCTTGCGTCTCTGCTGCCGCGGGCGGCGCGGGGGCACCAGACGGCGCAGACGGCACCGAGACCGCATCCGCTCGCCGAGACCGCACCCGCTTGACGCCCATCCCGTGCGTGCTCGGCAATCGCCTGCGGTCTCCGACGTCGTAGCGCGGGGCGCCGGGCGCGGCGCCGGCAGCCGACGGACGCCCAGCCCGGCCCGGGCAACGCGAAAGGGCCCGGATGCCATGGCATCCGGGCCCTCAGAAACGAAACGTCAGAGCGCTTCGATGATCTCGCGCATCAGCGACGCGGTCTCGGACGGCGTCTTGCCGACCTTGACGCCGGCGGCCTCGAGGGCCTCCTTCTTCGCCTGGGCGGTACCGGCGGAGCCGGAGACGATGGCGCCGGCGTGGCCCATGGTCTTGCCCTCGGGGGCGGTGAAGCCGGCGACGTAGCCGACGACCGGCTTCGTGACGTTCTCGGCGATGAACGCGGCGGCGCGCTCTTCGGCGTCTCCACCGATCTCGCCGATCATCACGATGGCCTTGGTCTCGGGGTCGGCCTCGAAGGCCGCGAGGGCGTCGATGTGCGTGGTGCCGATGACCGGGTCGCCGCCGATGCCGATGGCGGTCGAGAAGCCGAGGTCGCGCAGCTCGAACATCATCTGGTAGGTCAGGGTGCCCGACTTCGACACGAGGCCGATGGGTCCCTTGCCGGTGATGTTCGCGGGGGTGATGCCCACGAGCGCCTCGCCGGGGGTGATGATGCCAGGGCAGTTCGGGCCGATGATGCGGGTCTTCTCGCCCTTCGACTTCGCGTACGCCCACGCCTCCGCTGTGTCGCCGACGGGCACGCCCTCGGTGATCACGACGAGGAGGGGGATCTCGGCGTCGATGGCCTCGACCATCGCGTCCTTCGTGAAGGCCGGGGGCACGAACGCGATCGACACGTCGGCGCCGGTCTCGCGGATGGCCTCTTCGACCGAGGCGAAGACGGGGAGCTCGACGTCGTTGCCGTCGGCATCCTTGTGCGAGACGGTGGTGCCGGCCTTGCGGGCGTTCACGCCACCGACGACCTGGGTGCCGGCCTTGAGCATGAGGGCGGTGTGCTTGGTGCCCTCACCACCGGTGATGCCCTGGACGATGACCTTGGAGTCCTTGTTGAGGTAGATCGACATGTTTCTGTCCCTATCCCTTACGCGTTGGCCAGTTCGGCGGCCTTGTCGGCGCCCTCGTCCATACCGGCGGCGAGGGTGACGAGCGGGTGGTTGGCGGCGGCGAGGATCTCGCGACCCTCTTCGACCTGGTTGCCGTCGAGGCGGACGACGAGCGGCTTGGTCGCGGTGTCACCGAGGATCTCGAGGGCCTTCACGATGCCCTCGGCCACGGCGACGCACGAGGTGATGCCGCCGAAGACGTTGACGAAGACGCTCTTGACCTGCTCGTCGCCGAGGATGACGTCGAGACCGGCGGCCATGACGGTCGCCGAGGCGCCGCCACCGATGTCGAGGAAGTTGGCGGGCTTGACGCCGCCGTGCTTCTCACCGGCGTAGGCGACGACGTCGAGGGTGGACATGACCAGACCCGCGCCGTTGCCGATGATGCCGACCTGGCCGTCGAGCTTGACGTAGTTGAGGTCGTGCTGCTTGGCCTTGGCCTCGAGGGGGTCGGCGGCATCCTTGTCTTCGAGCTCTTCGTGCTCGGGGTGGCGGAAGCCGGCGTTCTCGTCGAGCGAGACCTTGCCGTCGAGGGCGATGATGTCGCCGTCCTCGCTCTGGATGAGGGGGTTCACCTCGACGAGGGTGGCGTCCTCGCCCTTGTAGACGTTGAAGAGCTTGACGAAGACGTCGGCCACCTTGGGGGCCAGCTCGTCGTCGAACTTCGCGGCCTTGGCGATCTCGAGGGCCTTCTCGGGGGTGATGCCCTCGAGCGGGTCGACCTCGACGCGGGCGAGGGCCTCGGGACGCTCGACGGCGAGCTCCTCGATCTCCATGCCGCCCTCGACGCTGGAGAGCGAGAGGTAGGAGCGGTTGGCGCGATCGAGCAGCACCGAGAAGTAGAACTCCTTGGCGATGCGAGCACCGGCGGCGACCATCACGCGCTTGACGACGTGACCCTTGATGTCGAGGCCGAGGATGGCCTGGGCCGCCTCGAACGCCTCGTCGGGGTTCTTCGCGACCTTCACACCGCCGGCCTTGCCGCGGCCTCCGGTCTTGACCTGGGCCTTGACGACGACGACACCGCCGAGCTTCTCAGCAGCCGCCTTCGCCTCCTCAGGGGTGTCGGCGATGATGCCGGCGAGCACCGGCACCTCGTACTTTTCGAACAGATCACGTGCCTGGTACTCGTAGAGATCCACGGACAATCCTTCGCTGGGCGATCGGTGGTGGGAGGAGGCGAAACTCTCTCGATATCAAGAGATCTGCGCCAATCGTCCACCCTACCCGACGGGGGTGAAAGGCCTCGACGCCTGCCCCGTCGAATGGAGGGATGCCGGATGCCGTGCCCGACGGAACGGTCTGTGAGAGGTTCGACGCATGCATCCGCCACGTCGTCCGTTCCCCGCCCGGGACGCCATCGACGCAGCCCTCGTCGGGGCGCTCCTGCGCGAGCAGATGCCCGCCTGGGCGGAGCTTCCCGTCGTCGCGATCGCTTTTCCGGGCAACGACCACCGCACCTTCCGCGTCGGGGACGGCCTGATCGCGCGTCTTCCCGCGGACCTCGACTACGTGCCGCAGGTGACGAAAGAGCAGGCGATCCTGCCCCGTTTGGCCCCGTCTCTGCCGTTGCCCATTCCGACCGTCGCCGGTGTCGGTCGAGCCTCGGCGCTGTTCCCTGCGCCGTGGTCGGTCTACGAGTGGATCGACGGGGAACGGCCGGATGCCGAGCGCGTCCGCGACGACGTGATCCTCGCGGAGGACCTCGGCTCCTTCCTCTTCGCGCTGCAGCGCATCGACACCGCAGGGGGACCCACCCCAGGGCAGCACAGCGCGTTCCGCGGGGATCCCGTCTCGCAGTGGGATGAACAGGTGAGTCGTCGTCTCGCGTTGCTCGATCCGTCCGCGAGGGACCGGGCGGTCGGCCTATGGCGGGACGCCCTGGCCGCCGAGTTCTGCGGGCCTCCGGTGTGGGTGCACGGCGACGTCGCCATCGCGAACCTCCTCGTCGACGATCAGCTCGTCCTCTCCGCCGTGATCGACTTCGGGTGCGCCGCGGTCGGCGACCCCGCGTGCGACACCGTCATCCACTGGACGCAGTTCCGCGGCGCCGCGCGACGAGCGTTTCGCCGTGTGCTCGACGTCGACGATGCGACGTGGGCGCGCGGAGCGGGGTGGACGCTGTGGAAAGGTCTGATCATGCTGACGAACAACACCCCCGGCGAGAGGGCATTCGCGGCACGGGTGCTGGAGGAGGTGCTCGCCCCCTGAGCGGAGACGGCCCGCGGTCGAGAAGGAGCGCGGCCCAGGCGGTCATCTCGACGCGAGCGACACCTCCGGATCGGCGGATGATGGGTCAGTGAACCGAACCGATCGTCTCTACGGCTTGGTGGAGGAGCTCCGGGCGGTCTCGCCGCGGCCGCGGAGCGCTCGGCGTCTCGCGGAACGGTTCGAGGTGTCGGTGCGGACCATCGAGAGGGACCTCGCGGCGCTCCAGCGGGCGGGGCTGCCGATCTGGGCGGAGCCGGGCCGGACCGGGGGGTACGTCATCGATGCGTCCGCGACGCTGGGCCCGGCCGGCTTCACCCTCGATGAGGCCCTCGCGGTGCTCATCGGGCTCGGTGCGCTGGGACGCAGTCCGTTCCGTCATTCCGCCCGCACCGCCGCTCGGAAGGTGCTCGCCATCATGCCGGACGACGAGGCGGCACGAGCCCGTGCGCTCGCGTCGCGGGTACATGTCCTCGAGGGCGAGGACGACGCCGACGTCACCGCGGCGTTCGCCGCTGCCCTCCGCTCGGACCGGGTGGTGCGCCTCCGCTATCGGGATGCGAGCGGCGCCGAGTCGACACGCGACGTCGAACCTCTGGGGTCGGTCGCCAAGGACGGGCACTGGTACCTCATCGCGTGGTGCCGGCGGCGCGACGGGGTCCGGGCGTTCCGGGGCGACCGGATGCTGTCGCTCGACCTGACGGATGAGCGGCCGCCGCGCCGCGCTCTCCGTGCTGCCGACCTCGAGATCTCGTACGGGCGTCTGCGATCCGTCATCGACGATTGATCCGCGACGCGAATTCCGCAAACACCGACAGGACGGTGTCGCCACGGTCGGCGAGGGTGGTGCTGTCATCCCATCGACTCCCCCGAAGGATTCCCATGTCATTCGCCTCCATCCGTATCGTCACCGACGACGTCGACGGTCTCGTCGCCTTCTACGAACGGGTCATCGGTCGGCCGGCCGAACGCCCCTCCCCCGTCTTCGCGCAATTCAGCGGCTCCGGCGCGAATCTCGCGATCGCGAGCGCGGAAACGGTCGCGATGCTCGGCGGCGCCCTCACCCCCGCGGCGAACCGTTCCGTCATCGTCGAGTTCGAGGTCGCCGATGTCGGCGCCGCGTTCGCCGCCCTCGCGCCGACCGGCGACGATGTCGTCCTCGAACCGACCACGATGCCGTGGGGCAATCGGTCCGCGCTGGTCCGCGACCCCGACGGCAACGTCGTCAATCTGTTCAGCAGGCCCGCTCCCGCCGCGTGAGTCGCGGCCCCTTGTGGACGCCGACCCTCGCGGCATCCTTCAGACCCACCCCCGCTCGCGCGCGTGGATCGTCGCCTGCTGACGGCTCGCGAGCCCGAGCTTGCCGAGCACCGACGAGACGTGATTGCGCACCGTCCCGGGTGACAGGTGCAGCACGGCCGCGATCTCGGCGACGGTCTCGCCACGGGCACCGGCGCGCAGCACGTCGAGCTCCCGATCGGTGAGGGGGCTGCGCTCGTCGCTGAGCGCGTCGGCCGCGATCTCGGGGTCGACGTAGCGGCGGCCCGCCGCCACCTCGCGGATGACCGCGGCCACGTCATCCGCCGGTCGCGACTTCGGGAGGAAGCCGTCGACACCGGCCCCCAGCGCGCGGCGCAGGACGCCGGGTCGCGCGTGCCGCGTGACGATGACGCACCGCGAGGGCACGCGGCGGCGGATGCGTGCGGCCGTGTCGACGCCGTCGAGCCCGGGCATCTCGAGGTCGAGCAGGCAGACGTCGGGGCGCAGGCGTTCGGCCTCGGCGAGCGCGGTCTCCCCGTCCCGGCACTCGGCGACGACGTCGAGGTCGTCCTCCAGGCGCAGGAGGGCGGCGAGCGCGGTACGGATCATGTCCTCGTCGTCGGCGATGAGCACGCGGATCATGCGGAGACCTCCTCGGGCACCCGGACGGTGAGACGGAAACGGTCGTCGAGGCGGGTGGCATCCATCGATCCGCCGATGGCTCCCACGCGCTCGGCGATCCCGGACAGGCCGGCCCCGTCGCCCACCGTCGAGGTCGACGCGCGAGCGTCGTTCTCGACGACGAGCACCCATGCCCCCTCGTGACGGGCGAGGGAGAGGGATGCCGAGACCCCGCCGCCGTGCTTGAGCACGTTGGTGGTGGACTCGCGCACGACGGGACCGAGCACGTCGGCGGGGGCGCGGTCGGCGGCGGTGTCGACGAGCAGCTCGACGGTCAGACCGGCGGCGCGCAGCAGGTCGGCGGCGTTGGCGAGCTCGTCGGGCAGCGGCACCCCGCGGAAGCGCGCGGCGAGGTCGCGCGTGCCCCGGCGGGCGTCGTCGACGCTGGCGCGGGCCGCGCGCACCTGCTCGACGGCGGCGTCGGGGTCGCGCGGCATCATCTTCTCGGCGAGCTCGAGCTGCAGCGCGATGACCTGCAGGTGGTGGCCCTGCAGGTCGTGCAGGTCGCCCGCGAGGCGCAGGCGTTCCTGCGCGGCGGCGAGTCGCCCCTCGGCGCGACGGGCGCGGTCGAGCTCGCGCACGATGTCCCACCACCACAGCGACGTCGCCGTGAGCACCGGGAGCAGGGCGACGAAGAACGGCAGCGTGAACACCGCGATGTAGCCTTGCGGGTTGACACGGGTGGCCTCGATGAACCACACCACGACGATCACCACGATCGACAGCACCGCGAGCCGCAGGCGCACCCCACCGTGCCATCGGACCAGGCACAGCGTCTGCGCGACGAGGCCGACGCCGAGCAGCACCGACCCGGCCGATACGGCCATCGCGACCGCCGCCGCGACCCCGAGCGCGAGGAGCGGCCAGACGGGCCGGCGCACGGTGTCGTCGGTGTCGTCGAGCGGCTCGCGGCGGTAGCGCACGAGAAGCAGCACTGCGGAGGCCGTCGACCCGGCGACCCCGGCCAGGTTCAGCGCGAGGGCTGCCGGGGTGCCGCCGACGAACACCGCGAACGTCCAGATGAGCGCCGCGAAGACGTGCAGGAACAGGATCGACGACGCGGTGTACCACCACGTGACGCGCACGTCTCGGGTGTAGGCGGCGGTGGGGGTGCTCACCCCGGCCACTGTACGGCCGTGACATTCGTCACGGGTGCGGGCGGCCCCCATCGGCCGGTGGCGCGGTCAGCGCGTCGACCGCGGCCCGCCGCTCCGGCGGTTGATCGCGTAGACGATCGGGGTGAGCACGGCCAGGATGGCGAGCGCCCCGAACAGGATGAACGAGGTGTCGTGCTGCATGATCAGCTCGGCGATGATGTAGCCGATGGCGGCGGCAAGGGCGCTGTAGAACGCCTTCAGCCACTGACGCGCGGTGGACGGGGTGGCGAGGTGGTCGGTCACGGCGGACTCCTTCGGTAGGTGCTGCGAACCTATCGGGCTTCCGAAGGATTACTCACAGACCTTGCATAACTGTTCTTGGCGGCGGATAGGGGCAGCCCCAGGCGCGGTGAGGGCGCCGCGCCTTTCCTTGAGCCATGCACCCCGCAGACCGCTCCCCCGACACCGACCCGATCGGCACGGCGACCGACACCGGCGCGACCGACGCCGGCGCGACCGGCACCGGCGCGACCGACGCCGGCGCGACCACCGCCCCGCCCGCCCGCCGGGTGGCCCGGCGCACGTTCCTCACCGCCGGACTCGCCGCCGTCCTCGGCGCGGGCGGCGCGGCGTGGTGGGCAGCCGATCGCTTCCTCATCCCCCACGTCGAGGTGACCGACGTCGCGGCCTATGAGGCCGAGCACTCGAGCGTCTCGACGAGTACCGGAACGACCGCCGGCGATACGTCCGCGACCGCCCCGGTCGTCACCGACTCCACCTTCGACGACGGTTCCACGTCGGTGACGCTCGCGACCATGACGACGGGCACGGGTTCGAACACGGTCACGTACTACGTCGCCGACGTCATCCTGAGCGATGCCACCGCCCTGCGCTCGGCCTTCGCGAACAACCAGTTCGGCGAGAACATCACGCAGACCACGAGCGAGATCGCCGCGGCCAACGGTGCGGTGTTCGCGATCAACGGCGACTACTACGGCTTCCGCTCCACCGGCATCGAGATCCGCAACGGCGTGGCCTACCGCGACGAGGGGGCGCGCGAGGGTCTCGCGTTCTACGCCGACGGCCGCGTCGAGGTGTACGACGAGACGCAGACCTCGGCCGCCGAGCTCGTGGCATCCGGGGTCTGGAACACACTGAGCTTCGGCCCCGCGATCGTCGAGGGCGGTCAGGTCGTCGACGGCATCGACAGCGTCGAGGTCGACACGAACGTCGGCAACCACTCCATCCAGGGCGACCAGCCCCGCACCGCGGTCGGCGTCATCGACGATGACCATCTCGTCTTCGTCGTCGTCGACGGCCGCCAGGAGGGCTACAGCGAGGGCGTGACGCTACCGGAGCTGGCCGACATCATGCTCTCGCTCGGCGCGACCACCGCCTACAACCTCGACGGCGGCGGCTCCTCGACGATGTACTTCAACGGTCGGGTCGTGAACTCGCCCTCGAACGGCGGCGAGCGCGGCACCAGCGACATCCTCTACGTGGCGGGCTGAGCGGTGTTCGTGCTCATCCCGGCGTTCGAACCCGGACCGCGTCTGCCCGATCTGGTCGCCGCGCTGCGACGCGCCGACCCCGACCTCGAGGTCGTCGTGGTGGACGACGGCAGCGGCCCCGTCTTCGCCCCGATCTTCGAAGCGAGCGGCGACGCGGGCGCTCGCGTGCTGACCCACACCGCGAACCGCGGCAAGGGAGCGGCCCTGAAGACCGGTCTCGCGCACATCCGCAACCGGGACCCGGATGCCGACGTCGTCACCGCCGACGCCGACGGTCAGCACACGCCGACCGACGTGTGCCGGATCGCCGATGCCCTTCGCACGGATGCGGCCACCGGGCGCAGCGCGCTCGTGCTCGGAGTGCGCGCCTTCGACGGCGCGGTCCCGCTGCGCAGTCGCCTCGGCAACGCGGTCTCTCGCGGTCTGTTCCGTCTCGCCACCGGCCGTCGGCTGAGCGATACGCAGACGGGTCTGCGCGGCATCCCGTCCGACCGCATCGCCTGGGCGCTGCGCATCCCGGGAGAGGGTTTCGAGTACGAGCAGCGGATGCTGCTGCGCCTCGCCCCCGATCTCGTCGCGACGCACGAAGTACCCATCGACACCGTCTATCTCGACGACAACGCGTCGAGCCATTTCCGTCCCGTGCGCGACTCGCTGCGCGTGCTGCTGCCGGTGCTGCTGTTCGCGGCGTCGTCGCTGGTCGCGTTCGCGGTCGACACCGTGGCGCTGCTGGTACTGCAGGCGCTGACCGGGTGGCTCGTGCCCTCGATCATCGCGGCGCGCGTGCTGTCGGCGACCGCGAACTTCGTGGTGAACCGCCGCGTCGTGTTCCGCGCGCGGGGCGGGCCGATACGCGGGCAGGCGGTGCGGTACGGCGTGCTGGCCCTGGCGCTGCTCGCCTCGAACATCGCCTGGATGTCGTTCCTCACCGACAACGGCCTGGCGTTGCTCCCCGCAAAGGTCGTCACGGAGGGCGTGCTGTTCATCCTCAGCTACGGCGTGCAGCGATCGCTCGTCTTCCCCCGGCCGGATATGGATGCGGATGCCGTGGACCGCGGCGACCCGCCGATCTCGCGGCCCGACGGCGCCGGGCACCCGGCATCCGTCTCCCCCCTCACCCCCACAAGGAGTTCCTCATGACCGCCACCGCCCTGATCCTCGCCGCGGCCGACCTCGTCGCCGCCGTCCTGCTGAGCGCCGTGTATTTCCAGCGCCATCGGCGTCGCGACCTCGTCGTCGCCTTCCTCGGCGTCAACGTCGGCGTGCTGGCCGTCGCCTCGGTGCTCGGCACCGCCGAGGTGGCGCTGGGCCTCGGGCTCGGCCTGTTCGGCGTGCTGTCGATCATCCGTCTGCGCTCGAGCGAGATCACCCAGCGCGAGGTGGCGTACTACTTCGCCGCCCTCGCGATCGGGCTCATCTGCGGCCTGCCGCACACCGACCTCTCGACGCCCCTGCTGCTGGTCGGTCTGATCGTGGCCGTCCTCGCCGTCGCCGATCACCCGCGCCTGCTCGCCCGCGCCCGCCACCAGACCGTGCACCTCGACCGGGCGATCGCCGACGAGGCCGAGCTGCGCGTCGAGCTCGAGCGCCTCCTCGGCGGCGAGGTCACCGCGCTCACCGTGCAGCAGCTCGACCTCGTCGACGACACCACCCTTGTCGACGTCCGCTACCGGGTGCGCCCGGGCTCGACGCCTCGCGCGGTCGACACGGGTCTCGCATCCCGCCTCGAGACGACCCCGAGCGCACACGGCGACTCGAGCTTCGCCGACCTGATCGGGGGCACGCGATGACCGCCCGCGACCGCGCCGGTGCGGCCATCGCCGCCCTCCCGGCGATCGGGCTCGACGCCCTCACCACGGACGCCGCCCTCCTCACCCGCGTCGACCGCAAATACGTCGTCCCGCTCGAGGCCACGGCATCCCTCCTCGAGGCCCTCTCGCAGGATGCCGGGGCGCCGGCCGCCCTCGAGATCGGCGGCGAGCGCGAACTCGCCTACCGGTCGGTGTACTTCGACACCCCCGACCTGCTGAGCTTCCGGCTGGCCGCCCACGGCCGACGGCGCCGCTTCAAGCTGCGCACCCGCACCTACGTCGACACGGGCGCCGCCTACCTCGAGATGAAGACGCGCGGAGCGCGCGGCCTCACCCGCAAGGAGCGCGACGCCTACGACCTCGATGCCGCCGATCGGCTCACCACCGCCGCGCGCGACGAGGTCGCCGATGCCCTCGAGGCGATCGGGGTGGCACCGTCACGTGCCGACGACCTCGACGCGCGCCTGCAGACGCTGTACCGGCGCACGACGCTGCTGCTGCCCGGCGACACGCCCTCCCGCGCGACGTTCGACCTCGACCTGCGCTGGATCGACGCCGACGGGCCGGGGTTCACGCTCCCGCGCTTCGCGATCGTCGAGACCAAGTCGCCCGGCCCGGCCGGCGCCCTCGACCGCGCCCTGTGGCGCGCCGGCCACCGCCCGCAGCGCGTGAGCAAGTACGCCACGGGCCTCGCCGCGCTGCGCTCCGACCTTCCCCGCAACCGCTGGACCCGCGTGCTCTCGGGTCCCTTCGCTTCCGCCCGCACCTCCCGAAAGGACCGCCCATGCGCCGCCGTCTGATCCCCCTCGCCCTCCCCCTGGCCCTCGCGGGCCTCGTGCTCGCCGGGTGCGCCGTCACCGCGCAACCCGGCCCGACGACCTCGACCACCACGGACTCCCGCGTCGAGTCGAGCGCCGAGACCATCGCCGACGTCGATTCCACGATCCCCGCCGCGGCCGCCGAGCTGCTTGCTGCGAACGCGGACGGCACCGTGGTGCGCGACGACGAGTGGAGCATCGACGATGCCGAGACGGTCACCCTCGCCGGATCCACCGCGTCGAGCGATTCCGCGGGCGTCACCGTCGACGGCTCGATCGTCACCATCACCGCCGCGGGCGTCTACCGCCTGACGGGCGCGCTCGACGGGCAGGTGGTCGTGGCCGCGCCCGACGACGCGCAGGTCGTGCTCGTGCTCGACGGCGCCGAGATCGAGAACGTCACCGGTTCGGCGATCCAGGTGGTCACGGCCGACGACGTCGCGATCGACCTCGCCGCGGGCTCCTCGAACACGGTCACCGCCGCGAGCTCCGCCGACGCCGACGCGAGCGCCGCGATCTACGCCGACGCCGACCTGACGATCTCCGGGTCGGGCTCTCTCGTCGTCACCGACACCGGCAACGACGGCATCTCGGCCACCGACGATCTCGCGATCATCGGCGGCACGATCACAGTGGATGCCGCCGACGACGCGCTCCGCGGAAAGGACTCCCTCATGGTCGAGGACGGAACGCTCACCCTCACGGCCGGGGGTGACGCCCTCAAGAGCGACCAGGAGGAGGACGCCACCCAGGGCTACGTCTGGATCGCCGGCGGCATCATCGACGCCACCGCGGCCGACGACGGCATCGACGCGTGGACCGACGCCCTGATCACGGGCGGCACCCTGTCCCTGGCGACCGAGGATGACGGCATCCATTCCGAGACGGCGCTGGCGATCTCCGGCGGCGAGGTGACGATCAGCCGGTCGTACGAGGGCATCGAGTCGGCCGACATCCGCATCGCCGGCGGGGTCACGCGCGTGACCTCGTCCGACGACGGCGTGAACGCGTCGGGCACCGCGACCTCCGGCGTCGGCATGGGCGGCGGCATGCAGGACTCGGGCGAGACCGTCTCGATCTCGGACGGCACCCTGGTCATCGACGCCGACGGCGACGGCCTCGACTCCAACGGCTCGATCGAGATGACCGGCGGCGACGTCACCGTCTTCGGCCCCACCGCCCAGAACAACGGCGCGCTCGATTCGAACGGCGGCATCACCGTGACCGGCGGCACCCTCGTGGCGATCGGCAGCACCGGCATGGCCGAGTCCCCCGAGGAGTCGTCGGCCCAGGGGTGGCTCGCCGCGACCGCCTCGGGTTCCGCGGGTTCGACGGTGCAGATCCAGGATGCCGACGGCACCGTCATCGCCGAATACACCGCGACGAAGGCCTTCGGATCGGTCGTGTTCTCGTCGTCGGCCATCACCGACGGCCAGTCCTACACAGTGACCGTCGACGGCACGTCGACCTCGGTCACCGCCGGCGAGGCCGCCACGGGTGGGATGGGAGGCGGCATGGGCACACGACGCTGAGACGTCACGGTCGAGGGCCGCGACCCGGGGTTTCCTCCCCGCGGGTCGCGGCCCTCGCTCGTCTCCCGCCGATCCGCTGCGCGCCTCTCGCGTCAGCCACCCACCCCTGACCGATGTCATGCCGGGTCGTGACACCGCGACACTGCCGCTCCGGGCCGTCGGCGAGTGCGATGGGAGCATGTCCTCCCCCACGTCTGCGCGCACGTCGTTCTGGCGTCGCCCGTTCGCCCTGATCCGCGCGCACCGCCGCGCCTACGCCACCATCACCGCCGCGACCTACGGGCTGCTCGTCGCCGGCTTCGTCGCCGGTCTGCTGTTCCCGGCGCTTCCCGCCGCCCGCGCGGCAGCGCTCGAAACCGATGGGACCAGCGACCTCGTGACCGCGGTCGCCTCCTCGGCGCCGCTGTTCGCCCTCGTCATCCTCGCCGTGAACGTGCTGCGGCTGAGCCTGCTCACCATCGTCGTCCCCTCGCTCGTCGTGCCGTTCGCGGGGCTGGCGTTCTTCGGCTTCTGGGTCGCCCAGACCGGGATCACGCTCGTGCAGAGCACGCCCGTGGGCTGGGTGGCGATGATCCCGCACACCCTCACCGTGCTCATCGAGCTGCAGGCGTACGCCCTCCTCGCTCTCGGCGCCTTCCTCCTCGGCCGCGCGTGGCTCCGCCCCGCTCACGTGGGCGCGCCGACCCGCCGCGCCGGCTACCTCCACGGGTTGCGCGAGCTCGGCATCCTGTCGCTTCCGGCACTCGCCCTGCTCGTGATCGGAGCCGTGTGGGAGGCGTACTCGCTGCGGTACCTGGTCTTCCCGCTGAGCGAGATCCTGCTGTGACCGTCTCGCGCCGCCGTTCCTTGCGCGCACGCCTCGTCGAGCGACGCGCGCGGGCCGGAGACGGCCGGCCCCTCGCGCCGTTCCGGTGGTGGCAGGTGCTGAGCCGCTCGCAGCTGTCGATCTCGATCCCGGATGCCGACGGCTCCACGCCCGTCTACACGGTGGACGTACGTCAGCTCGGCGACGGCGCCGACGGCGTCGTCCGCGCGCGCCTGTACCGCGACGGCGCCCTGTCCGCTGTCTCGCGTCTGCCGGCGCGGTTCGCCGTGCCCGGCGGCCACATCGAGGTCGCCGCCGGCACCTACGGCCTGCGCCGCTGCCATCTCGTCCCGGCCGTCGGCCCGAAGCGCCAGCTCACCCCGCATCCCCGCTCCGCGGAGGGGCGCCGGGCGTCGTTCGACCGCGATCATCCCCGCGCGAGCCGTGTGGTCGGCATCCTGTCGCTCGTGCTCGTGGTCGGAGGGGTGGGCATCGCCGTCCCGCAGCTGCTCGAGACCCTCTCGCAGCTTCCGGTGATCGTCGAGAACGTCGGCACGTTCACCGCGCCGCTGCGTCTTCCCCCCGCGGTGAACGTGGGCGTCACCGTCGTGGTCGCGCTGGGCAGCGTCGAACGCGCGCTGCGCCTGCGCTCGTCGTGGCTCGACGATCTGGCCACCTGAACCCGAGCGCCGGCGCTCGTCTCCACGCCCACGGCATGGCCCGGCCGTCGAGGTGCCGGCCTCACGCGCGGCCGACGGACGGGCTCACAGGAACGTGCGATTCAGCTCGCCGTGCCCGAGTCGCCGGTCGAACCGTCGGTGCTGCCGTCGGTGCCCTCGTCGGTGCTGCCGCCCGGGCCGCCCTCGCCCATCTCGGGAGGCGTGCCGTCGCCGAAGTCGGGGCGCTCGCCGCCCATCTGCGGAGGGGTGCCCGTGCCGAAGCCGGGCATGTTCCCCGAGGTCGCGGCGCTCGCGGCGGCGGCGTTGCCGATCGCGAAGCCGGCGCCGCCGCCGACGACGAGGCCGACGACGAGCGCGCCGGCACCGATGCCGGCGACGAGACGTCGCGTGAAAGGGGGCCGACGCTTCGTCGGCGCCTGTGCGGCGTCGGCGGGCGGCGTGGTCGGAACGGGGTCGATGGTGCTCATGCCGCCGAGTGTGGACGGCGCACCCTCACGGCGCCCTGCGCATCGCTATCGGTTCGCTATGGCTGCGCATCGGGCAGGTCGCGCGGCGCATGACATTCGTCACGGACGCCTCCGCGCATCCTCCCGAGCTGTCGTGACACCGCGACACTGCCGCGGCGAGACCGTCGCGAGTGGGATGGGATCACCGCGGAACACCCCGCGGACCCGTCCCCCCAGGAGTCCCCGATGTCCCATCCCGTCACCGACCTCGTCCTCGGCTTCCAAGGCCTCGTCGCCGATGTGCCCGACCTCGTGCAGCCGCTCATCGTCGCGCTGGCGGGTGCCGTGCCGTTCATCGAGGGAGAGGGGGCCGCCGCGATCGGGATCATCGGCGGCATCCATCCCGTCATCGCCGCCCTGGCCGGCGCGATCGGCAACCTGCTGTGCGTCGCGGTCGTCGTGCTCGCGACCTCGCGCGTGCGCACCGCCGTCACGACCCGTCGCGGTGCCCCCGAGAAAGCTCCGACAGCGCGTCGGGAGAAGTTCGAGAAGGCGTACCACCGCTACGGAACGCCCGGGGTCAGCCTGCTCGGCCCCCTGCTGCTGCCCACGCAGTTCACCGCTGCGGCACTCACCTCGACCGGGGTTCCGCCGCTGCGTGTGCTCGGGTGGCAGGCGCTCGCGATCGCGCTGTGGACGACGGTCATCACGGCGATCGCGCTCGGCCTCATCCGTATCGCCGCCTGAGTCGCCGATCGCTGCGGACGGATGCCGGGCCCCGCTCCCCCGCCGCGACCGCCGCGCGAGGTCATCCTCCAGACGTATCCGGCCGCGACTCGCGGCCGATGGCAGGCGGTCGCGGCGGAATGAAGCTGATGGAGGGCCGGGAACGAGCCCGGTCGACGTCGCCCGCCGGGCCACGCATCAGCTCCAGGAGGAACCATGAACACCCGACGCATCATCGCCGCGATGTCGGCTCTCACGCTCGCGACCGGTCTCGCGGTCGTCACGACCGCCGCGTCCGCCGCACCCAGCGCCGAGCCGACACTCCCCGCGATGGACGCCCCGTTGCTCTCGCAGAGCGCGGGCCCCTACACGGGTAAGTGGAAGGTCGCCGGCGGGTCGCTCGAGGAGTCCTTCGAGCTCGACGGCGCCACGATCGCGAACGGCACCACCGCCCTGCGCGGCGATCTCGCCGCCGACCAGGTCGTGTCGTTCGGCTATGTCGCTGGTTTCGGTGACCCGGCGACCGGCGCCGAGTACGCCCAGCTCAGCGGCCAGGCCGGCTCGGACATCACGGGAGTGAGCGTCGTGAGCGCCTCGGGCGTGCGCACTGCGGCGAGCCTCGTCGACGGCGTATGGGGCGCCGTCTGGCCGGCCGGTGACAGCACCGACGAGTTCGGCGCCGCGCGCATCGAAGTCAGCACCCCCGCGGGCACCACGACCGTGTCGACCGACGACGTCGACGTCATCGCGGCCGACCAGCGCGCCGCCGACCAGGGCTGAGGCCGGAGGTCCCGATCGCCCGCGCGGCGGTCGGGACCGCGCGGTGCGGCGGCTGCAGCACCTCTGCAGTCACCGCGCCCCACCGCTGTCAACGCCCGCGCGCCGATCGCCCTGTTCGACCTACCGTGCCGCCATGGCAGTGAATCGACTCTGGCTCGTCCGACACGGGGAAAGCGAAGGAAACGTCGCCGCATCGAAGGCGGAGCGCGAGGGCTCACCGGTCATCGCGCTCGACGCCCGCGACGCCGACGTCGAGCTCTCGCCCATCGGCCGTGAACAGGCCGAAGCGCTCGGTACCTGGCTGCGCGGCGTCGGATCGACCGTCGATGAATACTGGGTCTCGCCCTACCGCCGTGCCCGGCAGACCCTGGCGATCGCCCTCGCCGACGAGCGGGCGGCATCCCGCGCCCTCGTCGATGAGCGCCTGCGCGACCGCGAGCTCGGCATCCTCGACCTGCTCACCTGGAAGGGCGTCGAAGAGCTGCACCCGGAAGAGGCCGCGCGTCGACGCCACCTCGGCAAGTTCTTCCACCGCCCGCCGGGCGGGGAGTCGTGGGCCGACGTCGCCCTGCGGCTGCGCTCGTTCCTCGGCGAGGCCCTCGACCGGCCGGGATCGACGGCGGTCGTCGTGGCCCACGACGCCGTCATCATGCTGATGTTGTACGTGCTGCTCCCCCTCGACGAGGCGAAGCTGCTCGCCTTCGCCTCCACCCACACCGTGCGCAACGCGTCGGTGACCGAACTCGTGCGCGGCGACGACGGGTGGGAACTCGTCACCTTCTCGGTGGTCGACCACCTCGAGAGCCAGGGCGCCGATGTCACCGTGCACTCCGGAGAAGACGAGGCGGGAGAACACGATGCCTGACAAGACCGCGCCCGAGAAGACCACGCCCGAGCCCGTCACCTTGGCGTTCCTGCGCGAGTGGGGCGTGCCCGACCCGGGCGGATCGAAGAAGTCGCGCGGGCAGCTCGTCGTGGTCGGCGGGTCGCGCCGCTCCCCCGGCGGCGTGCTGCTGTCGGCCGAGGCGGCCCTGCGCGTGGGCGCGGGTCGCGTCGGCATCGCGGCGCCCGCCGAGATCGCCGCCACCCTGGGACCTGCGATGCCCGAGGCCGGCGTCTACGAGCTCCCCACCGGTTCCGATCCCGTCGACGAGTCGCTGGGCTCGGCGATCGAGGCGGCGGATGCCGTGCTCCTCGGCCCCGGTTTCGACGACCCGGATGCCACCCGCGCGGCGCTGCACGCCGTCGCCGCGGCCGGGGTTATGCGGCTCGTGCTCGATGCGTTCGCGCTCGGCATCCTGCCCTCGTTCGATCGGGGCGTGCTGCCGTCCGACCTGCTGATCAACGCGAACGAAGAAGAGGCCGAACTCCTGCTCGAGCGCGCCCTCGACCGCGATCGAGCTGCCGACGTCTGCGAGATCGCCGAACGCTACCACGCCGTCGTGCACTGCTTCGGCACGGTCGCTCACCCCGACGGGCGCTGCTGGCAGGCCGAACCCGGCGGGTCGGGCCTCGGCACGGCGGGCAGCGGCGACGTCCTGTCGGGCGCCATCGTCGGCTTCGCCGCGCAGGGGATGGGTGCCGAGCGCGCGGCCGTCTGGGGCGGATGGACGCACGCACGCGCCGGTGACAGGCTGACCGATCGCGTGGGCATCGGCTTCCTCGCCCGCGACCTGCTCCCCGAGTTGACCGCCGTCGTGCACGAGAGCTGATCACCGCATCACTCCGGCGACGTGCAGGCGTGTCTGCCCGTCAGGTGTAGCGGCGGGGAACGGTCCAGGGGCGACCGAACTCGGTGTCGTAGGCCTCGGGGTCGAAAGGGCTGTCTCCCCCGGCGGGGAAGCTGGTCAGTTCGCCGAAGACGATCCGGCCCTCGACGTCGTACAAGTCGACGCGCACGAAGTCGGTGGCCTCTCCCAGCTTCTCGGCGAGGCGGATCATCTCGTCCCAGTGCGCCGGGCGCTCTCGCTCCGGATCAGCCCAGGGCGGGCCACCGCTCAGGGGAATCCGTTCCCCGTCGGGGCGATAGAAGTCCTGGGTTCGGCGGCCGAAGCGGCCGCTGTCGACCTGGATGAAATGGCACCGACCGTGGAAGACGAAGAATTTGACGTCGTCCGGGATGCCGCCGTCGGAGCCGGCGAGGAACTCTTCCACGATGATCCGCCGCGGAACACGCCCGTACACCCATTCCCTGTTCGGGCCCTGGCCGTACAGCTTCGTGAGCCATCCTTCCGCGATGGCGGCGATCTCCCCCGGGGTGACGACCCCAGGTCGCACATGCCGGTAGACCCATCCCCAGCGCGCCGCGGGGAGACGGGCGTCTGACGACGCCGTGGGAGAGACGACGATCGCGGCACCGCTGCCGTGGGTGGGTTTCACCACGTACGCCCCCGGCCAGTCGACTCGAAGCAGCTCACGGGCGTCGTCGACGATGGCGTAGGCGCGAGGAAGATACTGTTCGCCGATGACCTCGGCGACGTAATCGCGCACAGCCGCCTTGTCGGCGAAGGTGACGACGATCCCGCGATGATCGCGCAACATCTTGTAGCGCACTTTCTCGCGGAACGTCACGGGCCGACGCGTCCTCCACAGCCGTACTGCCCGCACGAGCCGACTGCGTTCGCGCCACTTCACACCGTCTACGTTCGCCATCTTCGATATCTCCGCGGGTCGTCCAGGGGCGATGACGGACCTTCCCGCCGGCGCGGGCGGACAGGACCGCACCCGCTCGCCTCGCCCTCGCCGACGGTCGGTGCCGTCAGTGTCGACCGCTCTCGCGGTCCCACTCGAGCGATCGGTACTGAAGGTAGGTGCAGAGGTTGGCGGCGACAACGATCTCAGCCCCGAGCGCGCCCATCTCATGCGGCGGAGCCGTCAGATCGTTCGGTCGAGCGGTAAGGGTCATCTCCCACGACGGGTCGTCGAAGCCGCGCGGCTCCATGTAGATGCTGGCGTTGGCCTTGCGCAGCCGCATGATGACGAGGCCGGTGTCGTTCGTGCGTTCACCGTCCTGCTGAGCGACGACGACGTCGGCCCCATTGCTGTTGCCCGCCGCGAGGAAATCATCGACCCATTCCTGGAGAACGGCGGCGTCACGGCGAGGCGGGAAGGGTATTTCCTCAGTCACACTTCATCCTCGCATCGAAACCAGTACGACGGAATTTCCGGGGCAGAAAGCCGCGACCCGCGAATCATCTCGAGGCGAAAGCCACGGGGTGGCGTCCGGGGCGGACCGTTCACCGCAGAGGGGTGCTCACCTTCGCCGCGACGAAGGCCCGAATCCGCTCCGCCGATGCCGCGGGCGCGGTGAACTGCGCCAGGTGACGGTGGCCCGGGACCACCGCCACCACGCCATCGGCCGCCCGCGCGGCCAGCCGCTTCGCCCAAGCTTGTCGCGCGATCGGGTCCGTTCCTCCCCGCAGGACGAGAAGGGGCACCGTCAGCGTCGCGACGCGGTCTTCGATGGGGTAGCTCAACATGTGCCGGGTCTGGCGAACGTACCAGGCGGGTCCGCAGCGCGCATAGTCGGTGAAGACGATGCCGTTCACGCGCGGCGGTTCGAGCGCGGAGTCCCGGAACAGCAACGCCGCCTGCGTCAGAGGACCGCGCCGTTCGCTGTCGGTCACGGGCCCGAACGTGACGACACCGGCGACGAGATCGGGCCGCCGTACCCCCAGCTCGACCGCCCACTGCGCCCCCATCGAGTGTCCGACGACTACCGCGTCCTGCACGTCCAGCCGATCCAGCACGAGGCCGAGGGCCTCCGACACCTCCCGGATGCCGGGATTTCCGCGCGGCTTGGGGAGCCCGGCGTAGCCGGGCAGGTCGATCGAGTGCACCTCGGCATCCGCCGCTAACTCCGCGTGCAGCCGCGCGAGGTAGCGGTGCGACATGCCGATGCCGTGGAGGAGGACGTAGGTCGGCGCGTTCGCGCGAGGGGTGGAGAGTGCTCGGAAGGCGAGGTCGTCCACCGCGTGAAGCAGGGGGGCGGGGTGGGTCACGCCGGTCAGCGTATGGCCGATGGATGCGACCTTGTGCGAGGGTTGCGTCGCAGCCCCGCTCTCCCTTTCGGGCGTCCCGGCCGGGCGGTTACCGTGTTCAGGCGAGATGGCGCTCGCGCGCGACGCGGATCGACCGGCGCCACCACGGCTCCTCGCCCGCGGGCGCGCAGTGGTCGTCGTGCGCCGCGATGTGGCCGTCCCACAGCGCCTCGGAAACCGCCCGCAGGTCGGCACCCACCGCGACCACCCGCGCATCCTCATCGAAAGCGCTCCAGACGCCGTCTGGATCCTGACTGACATATCCGAACAGTCGATGCGCGCACGCGCCCATCACGAAATCGTCCTCGACGCGCTTCCACGTCGGACGCAGGTGTGCATTGGTCAGCGAGAACATCGGCCGCTCCTTCGCGTGCCAGGGTCTGAGGTGTCCAGAATCCTGTCACTCAGGAAACGCACAGGTAAGCGAAGCTGCGCATTCCGGTCCATTCATTTCTTTCTGCGGCCGGGTCTGCGCGGCGCGGGTCAGGGAGGTGCCCGTCACCCGTCCGTTCGCCGCCCCAGCAGCACCCTGTTCAGCCCCCACCCCGCCACCGTGACAAGGACGATCGCGCCGGCCATGGCGAGCAGTTGCGACGGTTGGGTCAGGATGCCGAGACTCACGATCAGCGTCGTGGCGCCCGCCGGCGGGTGCGGGGTTTTGAGCAGCGTGAGAATCGCCGTGGTGATCGCGACAGAAAGGGCCCCTGCAGCGAGGGAGGTCGGCGTGAGACCCCCGGAGGGCGCCGGCGGCTGCCCGTTCAACCCGAGGACGTAGAAGCACACGGCGCCGACGACGAGCCCCACGGCGTGACCCACCAACGCGTTCCGCGGTCGTGACGACGGAGACTCCGGTGACTCGAAGAACAGCATCACGGTCGGGCCCAGGCTGGGAAACAGCCAGGGCTGCCGGGTGGCGAGGCCGACGGCCCCGGCGAGCGCGAGGACGACCAGTGACATCGCTCCTGCGTAAAGGGCCGCACCGCTCGGCCGCTTCCGCAGCCGGGAACCGACGGGCTTGCTCACGACGCCACCAGCAACGCCTGCGGGGCGGCCTGCTTCAGACGGGTCGAGAGCCAGTCCTGCTGCGTCTTCGTCTGCGCCTCGCAGTCGTCGATGATCGCCAGCAGGTCCTCGTCGCGCAGGGCGAGTGCGGCCTGTTTCACCACCGTCCACGTCGTGTCGACGAAAGCGACGAGAGCGTGCAGGTCCTGCAGGTCGCGAAGGAGCCCGAGCGGGCCGCCGCGACTCTCGCTCATGGCCTCGGCATGGAACCGTTCCGGCTCGGCATCCGGTTCCTCGCCATAGCGCTCGACGACCGGTGCGAGCCTGCGGACGTGATCGTCGCACTGCTGCGCCAGGGTGTGCGAGAGATGGAAGACGTCGGGTTCGTCGCCGTGGCCGTCGGCGAGTTGCCGGAACGACTGCGCGAGCACGTCCTCCCCGGCGTGCAGCAGCCCGAGATATGACGCGAGGTTCATGACTCCTCCCCGGTGGCGATCTGCGGCGGCTCGACAGGGTGCAGCGATTCATGCGCCTCTCCCTCGGCTCCGCCGATGGTGGCAGGGACCAGCGACGGATCGGCGGGACGCGACGCCGTCGTCGTCGGCGCGGGTGCCGGGCCCGTGGCATCCGCGATTTTCTCGACCTGCACCGCAGCGACCTTGAAGATCGGCTGCTTCGAGACCGGGTCCCATTCGGTCATCGTCAGCTCGTTGGCGGCGGTGGGCTGCCCGTCGGGTCCGGTGCGCCCGTCCTCCCAGTATCCGTAATGGAACGGGGCGAAGACGCAGCCGTCGCGCACCTGGCCGACCCGCGCGGGAACGACGATCTCCCCGCGCGCCGACCGGACGCGCACGAGATCGCCCTCGTGGATGCCACGCTCCGCGGCATCCGTCCTCGACAGTTCGAGCCATGCCGAGGGGGCCGCCTTCTGCAGCTGGCGCGTCCGTCCGGTCTTGGTGCGGGTGTGGAACTGGTAGACCGTGCGACCGGTCGAATACTGCAGCGGGTACTCCTCGCTCGGCGTCTCGTGCGGCGGGTTGTAGGCGGCGGCCTTGAGGATCGCGCGGCCGTCGACGCGCATCGCCTCGTAGTTCGTGGCGCCGACCGTTGCGCCGGTGAGCAGGTCGTGACCGAAGGTCTCGGCACGGTCGACGTCGGTGGGGAAGACGCCGTCGCCGTACAGGCGCACGGTTCCGTCGGGGTGCTCGTCGTTGCACGGCCACGGCACGCCGCTTCCACCCCGGAGCTTGTCGTAGCTGAGGCCGGTGTAGTCGCAGAGCCGCCCGCGAGTGCACTCCTGCCACGCGCGGAATCCGTCTTCGGGCCCGATCCAGTCCAACAACGGGGCACCGTCGAGACGGCGGAAGTCCATGCGCCGGGCGTAGTCGAGGAAGATGTCGAGGTCGCTGCGCGCCTCGCCCGGCGGCTCGACGGCCTTCTCCGACAGGTGCACGGTGCGGTTGACGTTCGTGAACGTCCCTTGCTTCTCGCCCCACCCTGCGGCGGGGAGCACGACGTCGGCGAGCATCGCCGTCTCGGTGAGGTAGAGATCCTGCACGACGAGGAAAAGTTCGGGCTTCGCGAGAATGCGCCGGATCCGCTCGGACTGCGGCATCGAGACGGCCGGGTTGGTGGCCTGCACCCACAGGAACTCGATGCTGCCCTGCTCGGCGTAGCGGAAGATCTGCATCGCGTGCGTCGGCGGCGACCAGTGCGGGATCGTGTCGACGTGCACGCCCCACAGCTCGGCCAGCTGGCGCACGTGCTCCGGGTTCTCCCAGTTGCGGAACCCCGGCAGGTCGCCGTCCGCGCCGGCCTCGCGCGCGTTCTGCGCGGTCGGCTGCCCGTTCATCTGCAAAATGCCGGCCCCCGGCCGCCCGATCCTGCCGGTGAGCAGGTGCAGGTTGTTGACCTGGCACGCGGATGCCGTGGCATCCGACGCCTGATAGAACCCCTGCAGCACGGTCGACAGCACGCGCGGCGAGTCGGCGAAGATCCGGGCCGCGGCGCGGACGTCGTCGGCATCCACCCCGCACGTCTCGGCGACGGCCTCGGGCGTCCACGGCTCGACGGTGGTTCGCAGGTCGTCGAAGCCGATCGTGTGGGCGGCGATGTAGTCGTCGTCGATCCGGTCGTTCACGACCAGTTCGCGGATGAGCCCGTTCATCAACGCGAGGTTGGTGCCCGGGCGCACGGCGAGGTGCACGTCGGCGCGCCGGGCGACCTCGGTCAGCCGCGGGTCGACGCACACCACGCGCGGCGGGTTCGGCCCGGCGAGCCGGTCGAGCACCCGCGTCCATAGCACGGTCTGCGTCTCGGCCATGTTGTGACCGAAGAGGAAGATGGCGTCGCACTCGTCGATGTCGGCGTAACTGCCCGGTTGCCCGTCCGACCCGAAGCTTTCCTTCATGGATGCCGCCGCGGTCGCCGTGCAGAGCCGCGTGTTGCCGTCCATGTGGGGCGTGCCGAGGCCGGCTTTGCCGACGATGCCGAGGGCGTAGTACTCCTCGAGGAACAGCTGGCCCGAGCTGTAGAAGCCGTGGGTGAGCGGGCCCTTCTCTTCAAGAAGTCCTTTGCTGCGCGCGACGATGCGCGACATCGCCGTGTCCCAGTCGGTCTCGACGAGCTCGCCGTTCTCGCGGACCAGCGGGCGGGTGAGCCGGTCGGGGTTGTCCATCCCCTGCCAGCTGCCGAAGAGTCCCTTCGGACCCAGGCGCCCGTGGTTGACGATGTCCATCGGGCGACCGCGCACCCCCACCATCCGCCCGTCCTTCACGGCGATGTCGGTGCCGCACCCGTTGCTGCACAGCACGCACGCGGACTGCACCCACCGGTCGACGTCACCCTCCGTGAGCTCGTCGGCCAGCTTCAGGTCGACGCGCACGGGCCACCGCTCCCCCTGCGCGAACGGCGTGCGCGTGCCCCAGATGTGTTCGATGCGATCGATCATGATCACGTCCTCCCGGTCGGCGGCGACGGTAGGACCGCTTCGACGAACGACGCAGTGCCTCGACAGGGGGTGGAGGCCGTGCCAAGGTTCGCTCGTGTCGGCAGGGCCGCTCCCGCTGGCAGACTCGGATGCCGGAACCGTGCGCGCGGCGCGGGGAGAGAGGGGCGGAATGGATATCGAACCCGGCATCTACGAACATTTCAAAGGGCAGCGCTACGAGGTGTTCGGCATCACCCGGCATTCCGAGACGGAAGAAGTCTTCGTCTCGTACCGCAAGCTCTACGACGACTATTCGCACTGGGTGCGACCGGTCGAGATGTTCACCGGGTCCGTCGAGCGCGACGGGTATTCCGGTCCTCGATTCCGGCGTATCGCGTAACGCTCCGCGGCGACCTCCCGTGCGAGAGTGACGACGTGAAACTGTATTCCGACTTCGCGGCGCAGCGTGTGCGTCAGGTGACGGTCGACGTCGTCGCCCTCGTCCTCATCGCGGTGAGCGTCGCGACGGGGATCGCCGTCTTCTCCGCGGTGAATGAACTCGCGCGATTCGGCCGCGACATGCAAAGCGCGGGAGCGGATTTCCGTTCGTCGATGACCGATGTCGGCGACCGGCTGAGCGGCGTCCCCCTCATCGGGTCGGGTATCAGCGCCCCCTTCGACACCGCCGGATCCGCGGGCGACACCCTCGCGTCGGCCGGTCAAACGCAGCAGGACCTGGTGCTGCAGGCCGCGACGGTGCTCGGCATCGGCGTCGCGGGCCTGCCGATCCTGATCGTGCTGCTGGTGTGGCTCCTGCCCCGCCTGCGCTTCATCACGCGGGCCACCCGCACTCGCGCGCAGCTGCGCGCCGGTCTGGACTCCGACCTCCTGGCACTCCGGGCACTCACCCATCAGAAGGTGGCCGCCATTGCAAAGGTCCATCCCGACGCTCTCGGCGCCTGGCGGCGCGGCGACCGCGAGGTCGTGCAGCGGCTCGCCGGCATGGAGCTGAGGTCGGTCGGCATCCGGGTTCCGTGAAGGCATCCTCTGCCCGCCTCGCATCGCCCGCACGACGGGGCTCGGCTTCTCCGTGAAGAGCCCGTACACGACCTGATGAACCCGCTGCGGGTGCTGTCGACCGCCGCGGCGCTCGGCGTAGCATGCGGTAACGCCGGAGTCCTCCACGGCATCCGGTCCTCCGTCACGACGAGCACACGGGAGAAGCAATGGACACCATGGAAATGATGAAGTCGATGGACATGGGCGAGATGACCATGGACATGGATGCCATGCAGGAATGCATGCAGTCGCTGAACGCCTGCGCGATGGCCGCGGCGATGTGCGCCGGCAGCGACATGATGCACGGGGCCGAGATGGCGACGTGCTGTGCCATGTGCTCGAACATGGTCGAGATGGCGCAGGCGACGATGCACATGATGATGCGTCCGGCCGGGATGAACATGGACGTGATGAGCGCCATGATGACCGCCTGCATGACCATGGGCAAGGCGTGCGCCGCCGAGTGCCGCGCTCACGCCGACATGGACGAGATGTGCCGCTACTGCGCGATGGCCTGCGACGACATGGTTATGAAGTGCGAGGCCATGATGACCTCGATGAACGCCTGAATCGTCTTCTTCGCGCGGCCGCTGACGTCTCGTCGGCGGCCGCTCGGCTATCTGGCGGTCGCGGTCGAGGACGACGCCGCCGACGCCTTACGCGACGCGCGCGGTCGTGGTGATCGCGGCCGCGCTGAGCAGTTCTGCGACCGGGTGGTAGGCCACCGGCTCCCCCACCGCGATGTCGACCGCGGGACCGACGACCCGCAGTTCCGTCGTCGCGCCGTTCAGCAGCGCGACGGTCACGGATGCGCCGTCGGCGGCGATGACGAGGCCGTCCCACCAGGCGGAGGGGTTCGAGGCTGCCATGCAGCGCTGGATCGGGTGGACTGTCGACGAGATCGTGCGGGACATGGCTTCACCTGCCTTCGGAGGGGTTGGTGAATTGAAGCTACGGGATGCCGCGGGGGCGGGCGATCCGGGACGTAGCGGGGCGTAACACCGGGGCGGCGCCTCCCCGGGGGCCTCAGTGGGGGGTCGGCGTCGCGTCGTCGCCGCGCCGTAGTCCGCCCTCCACGCGCGCGAGCAGGGCGGCCGCCGCCTCCACCCCGGCGTCGTCGCCATCGAGTGCCGAGCGCAGGCGGTCGACCCAGAACGCGTGGAGCTTCCGCACGCTCTCATCCGCCAAAGCGGTGGGCAGCAGTCGTACTGCGCGCGCGTCATCCGGCGCGGTCTGACGCTCGATCATGCCCTTCGCGACGAGCGAGCGCAGCGCGACGCTGCAGTTGCTGCGCTGCAGCGCGGTGGCCCTGGCGACGGCGCTCGGCGAGGCGCCGGGGTTGTGGTGCACCCACCGCATCACGAGGGCTTCCGTGCCGGTGAGCGGAACGATATCGGGCGCCTGCGGACCGTTCGGGTCGATCTCGCGGGCGATGCGCATCACGACGTCGGCGAACTCGGCAAGGGCACCGTCGGAGATCGCGGGAGGCACGGGCCGACTGTACCAGCCGCGCGCAGTCAGTTATGCTTTCATAACTATGACGACTGACACCGACTCCGTGCGCACCGAACCGGCATCCCCGTCGAAGGGCATCACGACGCCGCTCCTGCTGGTGCTCGGACTGTTGAGCGCCGTCGCCCCCTTCGCCACCGACCTCTACCTGCCGGCCTTCCCTCAGATGACCACGGAGCTGGCAACGTCGGCCACGACTGTGCAGCTCACGCTGACGGCGTTCCTCCTCGGTGTGACAGCCGGGCAGCTCGTCTTCGGCCCCCTTTCCGACCGCTTCGGTCGCGTCCCGCCCCTCGTCGCCGGAGCCGCGCTGTGCGTGCTCGCGAGCGCGGTCGCCGTCTTCGCGCCGAACGTCGCCGTCCTCGTCGCCGCCCGCCTCTTCCAAGGCCTCGGCGGAGCCGCCGGGATGGTGATCGGCCGCGCGGTCATTTCCGACCTGTCGACCGGCAAAGCCGCCGCGCGCGCCTTCTCGCTCATGATGATCGTCGGGGGCGTCGCCCCGGTCGTCGCTCCGCTCCTCGGGGGTCTGCTCACTGCACCGATCGGCTGGCGCGGTCTGCTCGCGATCGTCCTGGGGCTGTCGGTGGCGATGCTCGTCGCCGTCCTGGCGGTGGTGCGCGAGACGCTCCTGCGCAGCCGCCGTGACGCGCTGCGCGCCGAGCGGGTGGCATCCGGATCTCCCCTCCGCGCATTGCGGTCGCGGACGATCCTCGGCTACACGGCGGTGTTCGCGTTCGGGTTCGCGGTGATGATGGCGTACATCTCGGCGTCGCCGTTCGTGTACCAGAACATGCTCGGACTCGATACGGCCGTCTACGGGCTGCTCTTCGGCCTGAACGCACTCGCCCTGGTGGTCGTGAGCGCGCTGTCGTCGAAGCTCACCGCCACCCGTTCGGTCGAGAGCGTCCTGACGCTCGGAATCGCGCTCGTCACCGCGTCGACCATCGCCTTCGCGCTCCTCGTCTTCTCCGGAGCCCCGGCGTTCTGGCTCACGGTGCCGCTCTTCACCGCCGTCGGGTCACTGGGTCTGGTGTTCGGAAACGCCACCGCTCTGGCGCTCAGTGCCGTTCCGCAGATCGCCGGCAGTGCCTCTGCCGTGCTCGGAGCGCTGCAATTCGGGCTGGCCGCGCTGGTGTCACCGCTGGTGGGTCTGGGCGGCGAGACCACGGCGGCGCCGCTCGCGATCGTCATGGTTGCGGCCGCGGCGATCGCGGTCGTCGCCTTGGCGGTGACGCGACTCGCGGAGCGGTCGGCCAGGACGCACAGCGCGACGGCGCAGTGACCCTTTGGGGGAACGGGGATGCCGCCCTACCTCACGACGCGCGACGGTCCTCCAGCAATTCCTTGGTGCGCAACAGACGGAGAGCCGTGACGAGCACGAGCCCGCCGAGCACGTTGAAGAGCAGGACGTATCCGAACCATCCCAACCACTGCAGGTAGGTGATGTCGGCGCCCGACTGGATCGCTCCGAAGATGAGCAGCGAATCCAGGATCGAGTGGAACAGCTGAAGACCGGCGAGCAAAAAACCGCCGATGATCGTCGCGACGATCTTGGCGGGATCCGACTGCGTGCCCTGCTGCATCCGCGTCATCAGTGTGATGGTGCTGCCGCCGAGCACGGCGAGGACGATGCTCTGCCACCCGAACGGAGCGTCGACGTAATGGTGCGCGGACTCGGCGAGCGTGTCGTGCCACTCGGGGAACGCGGTGGTGAGCAAGCCCATGAACACCCACCCGCCGACGAGGTTCGCCACGAGGGTCCCGCCCCACAGCCGCGCCAGCTGCCAGATGGTGCCTTCGCGGGCGACCAGGGCGGCGATGGGCATGAGGAAGTTCTCGGTGAATAGCTCGCTGTGGGCGAGGAAGAGCGCGATCAACCCGGCGCTGAACGCCAGGCCCGCAAGGAGGTGATCCCCCGTGTGGTGCAGCACCGCAAGATAGGCGGCGACCCCCAACCCCACCTCGAGGCCGCCGAAGAAACCGGTGATCAAGACGATGCGCCACGGTCTGTTGAGTCGCTCGGCGCCCTCCGTGATCGTCGCGTCGAAAGACTCGGCCAGTTCGTCTTCGACGACCTCGTCCGAGTCGCCGATCTCGCGCCGGCGTTCGTCGCTCACGGGAGCATCCGTCGTGTGTTCATGCCTCACCGTCGCTGATGCGGGGATGCCGCACAACCCGGGGGCGCGCGCGGTCAGGTATTGATAGGAGCCGGCTCCTTCGACGAGAAGCAGACGTCAGCACGCTGTATGTCGTCCCGCGGCATCCGGCACCGCACGTGCCGCCGCCGCTCTCGCCGTCGGAACTTGTTTTGGCAGATGGGCTCACCGCAGATCGCCCGCACGCCTCGCGACCATCATCGGTACGATCGGCGCATGCGCCGGGATGAACAACCAGTCGTGGCGCGGACGACGGCGCAGCTCGTCATAATCGTCGGGTCAATGATCCTATTCTTCGGACTGATTCTCCTGACGATTTTCCTCAAGATAGGGGATCCGGACGTCACCAACTACCGCGGCGTTCCTCTCTGGTTGTCCACGTCCCTTGTTTTGTCGATCGGCACGGCGGTGATCACTGTCGGGGCGGTGGTGTATCCCCGCCGTCGCTCTAATGATTCGGCGGAGTGATGAGCGCAGCCGACTCGTTACGCGGGCTGCGACGGTCCCCGATCTACCTGGCACTTGGGGTCGGGAGCAAGCGGGCGAGCCCTCAGCGCTTTCTCTGTATTTCCGCTATGGTCTCCACATATTCGTCACTGTGGGGGGACCAATGGAGTTTCACGACCGCATCGCCGCGCTCGCGACAAAGGTGAGTAATCAGGCCTCGGCGATCGGAACGGAGGAAGCTACGAAGAACGCTTTCGTCATGCCCTTCATCTCAACGATCCTGGGATACGACGTCTTCGACCCCCTTGAGGTCGTACCTGAATTCACTGCCGACGTCGGCATCAAAAAGGGCGAGAAGGTCGACTACGCCATCATGCGCGACGGCGAGGTGCAGATCCTTATCGAGTGTAAGGCCTCCACCGGCACGCCCAAGATCGAGCACGCGTCTCAACTCTTCCGCTACTTCTCGACGACGAATGCCCGGATCGCTGCGCTCACGAACGGCGTCATCTGGCAGTTCTTCACTGACCTCGACGCGCCTAACAAGATGGATGCTAAGCCGTTCCTGGTGCTCGACCTGCTCGACATCGACGACACGCTGATCCCCGAGGTCCAGAAACTGAGCAAGGACACCTTCGACCTCGAGTCGATCATCAGTGCCGCCGAAGAATTGAAGTACGTGGGCGCCCTGAAGCGCGAGATCGCCGGCCAGTTCCGCGAGCCCAGTGACGAGTGGATCAAGTTCTTTACCCAGCGCGTATACGAAGGTTCGTACACCGCGCGCGTCCGCGAGCAGTTCAGCGCACTAGTACGGAAGGCCTCCCGCCAGTTCCTCACCGAGAGCGTGAACGATCGACTGAAGACCGCGCTGGGCGCCGGGGCGGGGATAGTCGTCCCTACCGCCGAACCTGCCGCCGTGTCGAGCGAACCTGTCGCACAGGACGATCTCAACCGCGACACCGAGATCGAGACGACGCTCGAAGAACTCGAGGGCTACCAGATCGTAAAGGCTATCGCCTGCGGCGAAACCAAGCCGCAGCGAATTACTCACCGCGACGCGAAGAGCTACTTCGCCGTGCTCCTCGACGACAACAATCGCAAACCGATCGCGCGCCTGCACTTCAACGGCCGCCAGAAGTACCTCGGGCTTCTTGACGAGCAGAAGGTCGAGGTACGGCACCCGATTGACGAACTCGACGAGATCTATCAGTACGCGGACGCGATTCGCGCGGCGGTCGTGCGCTATCGGTAGGTGGTTGCAACCCGTCTCGCGTACGTGGGCCTGACAGCATCGCCTGATAGCCAGATTTGGGGGAGGAATGGCAACACAGCGCCTCACAGTCTTCATGCTCGACGACGTCGCCGAAGCCGACGATGCGATCGAGGAGGACACGCGCGGGTCCCTGGCGGTCAGCGAGCTCACGGCGTCGTCTGGATTGTCGGGCCGGTTTTACTCCCGAAGAAACACCGCCCACGCGCCGACTTGGGCGAAGTACCTCTCTCCGGCCGTCGAGGGTGGCATCCAAGGAGTCACCTCGGCTTCAGCATCTGGACTGCTCGTGCTCTTCGTGGACAACCAAGCGTACGCGCTGACCTTCGGCTACGGCCGGAGCTTCCTCGATCAGTCGAAAATATCGCGCAGGTTTGGACTGAAAGTCGCCCTGAATTTAATCGACGAGAAGCAAATCCGCAGCCTCGACACCAAGCTCTTCGATGAGATGGTGGTGTCCAGGAACACGCAAACAAGCCGGACCGCCGAACTGCCCTCGTTCGGAGTGGACATTATGCGCGACATCGTCAGGGCGGTCACCGGGATTGCCCCAATTTCGAGTGGATACAAGAGCGTGAGTGGCGCCGACGCTCTAGTCCTGGGTGTTGCCTCACCTGTCGAGGACCTACCGGAACTCCTTCGCGATCTACATAGTCACTACGAAAGCGATAAGTACAAGGGGTCCTTCGGCTGGGTAGACCATCTCGCCGAGGTGAAGGATCCTGTGCTCAAGTCAACTCTTGACGATCAGATCGTCGAGCAGCTGCGGGCGAGAGAGACAAAGTCTACTCACCTCGCCATGCCTGAAAACCTCGACTGGGAGGACATCGAGCATTTCCTGATCGCGCCGACTCGACGGCAGCAACAGTTCACCGAACTAGATCTCGACGCGTACTTGAGTCACAGTGCCGCGAGAATTGACGAACTCACCATCGATCAAGTGAAGCGTCGCAAAGTGGCCGTCAAGTTCAACAGCAGCGCGAGCGCGGTGGACAGGTGGTCGCTATATCAGTGCATAGTCTCCGAGCAGAAAATTGACAACAAGCTTTACGCACTCGTCGAAGGACGCTGGTTCGAGGTCGCGAATTCACTGGTCAGTCAAGTCGATCAGGTTGTACAAGCGATCCCACCCATGCCTCTTGCGCTGCCGCCTGCGAAGGTCGGCGAGTGGGAAGGTAACTACAACGCCAGAGTGGCGAAAACCGACGAGAGTTTCGCTCTTCTAGACAGACAGCTTGTTGCCCCCGCCGGCGCGAACTCCAAAGTCGAATTCTGCGATCTCATCGCCACGGACGGATCCCTAGTTCACGTAAAACGAAAATCAAGATCCTCTACCCTTAGTCACCTTTTCGCTCAAGGTCACGTCTCCGCGGAAGCGCTCGTGGACGAGGAGATGCGCGAGCAGGTTCGAGCAGCCATTGTTCAATCTGCAGGGGAGAAGGACCCGGCCCAGTGGCTATCATTCGTCCCGCCACGCGGCGACGCACCTGCACGAGACTCCGTCACGGTCACCTACGCCATCATTACGGACTCGACCGCAAACGGCGTCGAATGGCTGCCCTTCTTTAGCCGCCTTGCGTTGATGCAAACGGTCAGAGACTTGAACCGGCTGGGCTTCATGAACGTTGCACTCACGCGCGTACCGATCGAGAAGACTTAAGGTCTCCTGGTGGGGATGTCTGTCCCACCGCGATCGTGTCGTTCGTGGTCAGCTACCACGATGCCATCCGCGATCCTTCCCGTGTAACGCCCACGTAAACTCCCCCTCTCCCCCACCTCCTCCCCGGGTGAGACAACCGTTACCTCCCCGCCCCTCCCGACGCGGTCCCGGGTAATCCCCCCTCCCTACGCTGACGGCACGCCCCGCCCATGCGAGGCGCTGCACCTCCCCCGCATCGCCCACCGGAGGACCCCGTGACCGTCACCGACCCGCGCCCCGAAACCGCCCCGGCCCAGCCCACCACCCGAGCCGAAGCGGCGAGCGCAGAAGCTGCAAGCGCGGAAGCCGCAGCACAGCTCGCCCACCGCCCCGGCCGCTGGATCGACAACTGGAACCCCGAGAACGCCACGCAGTGGGCCAACGAAGGCAAGGCCATCGCCTCCCGCAACCTGCGGTGGTCGATCTTCGCCGAGTTCCTCGGGTTCGTCGTCTGGCAGCTGTGGTCGGTCGTCGTCGTCTCGCTGCCCGCGGCCGGCTTCCAGCTCTCGACGGGTGAGATCTTCTGGCTGATCTCGATGCCGAGCCTTGTCGGGGCGACGCTGCGCATTCCCTACACGTTCATGGTTCCGCGCTTCGGCGGCCGCAACTGGACGATCGTCTCCGCCGGCCTGCTGCTCATCCCGAGCATCGGCCTCGCGATCGCGGTGTCGAACCCCGCGACCCCCTTCGGCCTCCTGCTGCTCATCGCCGCATTCGCCGGTTTCGGGGGCGGCAACTTCGCCAGCTCCATGGCGAACATCACGTTCTTCTACCCCGCCGCGCAGAAGGGCTATGCGCTCGGACTCAACGCCGCCGGCGGCAACCTCGGCGCCTCAGTCGCCCAGTTCGTCGTCCCGATCGTCATCACCGTCGGCGCCGCCGCCACCCTCAACCTGCCGCTCGCGGGCCTCATCTGGGTGCCGCTCATCATCGTCGCGATGGTCGGCGCGTACCTGCGCATGGACAACCTCTCCAGCGCCAAGGCCGACATGACGGCATCCCTCGCCGCCCTCAAAGAGCCGCACCTGTGGGTCATGGCCGTGCTCTACATCGGCACGTTCGGTTCGTTCATCGGCTTCGCGGGCGTCTTCCCGAAGCTGCTGGCCGACACGTTCCCCGACTTCAAAGGCTTTACGATCGGCACCGCGACCGTCACCCTCGCCTTCCTCGGCGCTCTCGTCGGCTCGCTCGCCCGCCCCTACGGCGGCAAGCTCGCCGACCGCTTCGGCGGCACCGTCATTACGATGGGCGCTTTCACGGTCATGGGTCTCGGCATCCTGGGTGTCATCCTGACCCTGCCGATGCAGAACTTCGCGGTCTTCCTGCTCTGCTTCCTGGTGCTCTTCGCCGCCGCGGGCATGGGCAACGGGTCGACGTACCGCATGATCCCGACGATCTTCGCCCTCAAGGCCAACGGCGGCATCGGCGCACAGCGCAAGGCCGCCGCGGCCCTCGGCCTCATCTCGGCGATCGGCGCGTACGGCGGCTTCTTCATCCCGCAGCTGCTCGGCTTCTCCAAGACGACGTTCGGCTCATACACCCCCGCCCTCGGCTGGTTCGCCCTCGCGTACGTGGCGTTCCTCGTCCTCGTCGGCGGCGTCTACCTGACGATGTCGAAGAAGACCGGCACCCGCATCTGATGCACCACCCCATGAGCTCCGCCGACACCCACTGCCCCTACTGCGCGCTGCAGTGCGCGATGACCGTCCTGCACGACCCCGTCACGAACGGCGGAGAGTCGGCGGTCACCGGCCGCGACTTCCCCACCAACCGGGGAGGCCTCTGCGCCAAGGGCTGGACGTCGGCGGAGCTCCTGGCATCCCCCCACCGGCTCCGGATGCCACTGGTCCGGCGATCCGACGGAACCCTCGCCGAGACCACCTGGGACCACGCGCTCGACCGGGTCGCCGAGGCTTTCCGGTCGACGCGGCAAGACCACGGACCCGACGCCAACGCCATCTTCGGCGGCGGCGGACTCACCAACGAGAAGGCCTACCAGCTCGGCAAGTTCGCCCGCGTCGCCCTCGGCACCTCGCGCATCGACTACAACGGCCGGTTCTGCATGTCGTCGGCGGCGGCGGCATCCAACCGGGCATTCGGCATGGACCGCGGCCTGCCCTTCCCCGTCGCCGACCTCGACGACGCCCAGACGATCCTGCTGCTCGGCTCGAACGTCGCCGCGACCATGCCGCCATTCCTCGCCCACCTGGCCGGAGCTCGCGCCGCGGGCGGCCTCATCGTCGTCGACCCGCGCCACTCGGCCACCGCGCGCCTCACCGAGGACGGCGCCGGCACCCACCTGCAGCCCGCGCCGGGCACCGACCTGCCGCTGCTGCTGGGGCTCACGCACGTCGTCATCGCCGAGGGCCTCGTCGACCGCACCTATATAGAGGAACGCACGACCGGCTTCGACGCCGTGCGACGGTCGGTCTCGGCGTGGTGGCCCGAGCGCACGTCGGCGACCACCGGCGTTCCGGTCGCGCTGCTGCGGGCGACCGCTCGCCGCCTCGCCGCCGGACGCGCGTACATCCTCACCGGACGCGGCGTCGAACAGCACGTCGACGGCACCGCCACCGCGACCGCCGCGATCAACCTCGCTCTCGTGCTCGGTCTCGTCGGCCGCGACGGCTCGGGCTACGGCACCCTCACCGGACAGGGCAACGGCCAGGGCGGCCGCGAACACGGCCAGAAGGCCGACCAGCTGCCCGGCTACCGCTCCATCCGCGACCCCGAAGCCCGCCGCCATGTCGCCGGGGTGTGGGGCGTGGATGCCGATGACCTGCCGGATGCCGGCATCCCCGCGACCGCGCTGCTCGGCGAACTGGGTGGGCCGGTGAAGACGCTGCTGGTCGCGGGCTCGAACGTCGTCGTCTCGGCTCCCGACGTGGACGCCGTGCGTTCGCGGCTCGCAGCCCTCGACACCCTCATCGTCTGCGACTTCTTCCTCAGCGAGACCGCGGAGCTCGCCGACATCGTGCTGCCCGTTCTGCAGTGGGCCGAAGAGGAGGGCACGATGACCTCGCTCGAGGGTCGGGTGATCCGCCGCCGCCGCGCCGTGACCCCGCCCGACGGCGCCCGCAGCGAGTTGTGGATCCTCGCCCAGATCGCGCGGCGCGTGGGCGCGGCATCCACCTGGCCGACCGATGCGAGCGAGGTGTTCGACGAGCTCGCCCGCGCGTCGGAGGGCGGCATCGCCGACTACTCCGGCCTCTCGCACGCCCTGCTCGACACCGGCGTCGAGGCGTATTGGCCGTATCGCACGGCGAGCACGCCGCGTCCGTTCACCGAGCGTTTCGCTCACGCCGACGGCCGCGCCCGTCTCGTGCCGGTGGATGCCACTCCCCCGACGCCCAGCGACCGCAGCGGTGAGCTGACCCTCGTCACCGGCCGGTACCTGCAGCAGTACCAGTCCGGCACGCAGACCCGTCGCGTCGGCGAGCTCAACGCGGCCCGCCCGGAGGCGCGGCTCGAGATCCATCCGGCGACGGCGTCGAGCCTCGGCATCCGGGAAGGGGAGCTCGTCGCCGTGTCGAACGAGCGCGGAACCGTGCGGGCGCGGGCGACGGTGACCTCCGACATCCGCCACGACACCGTCTTCCTGCCCTTCCACTACGCGGGTGACGAGTGCGCCAACCGGCTCACCGAGGCCGTGGTCGATCCCACCTCGGCGATGCCGGAGTTCAAGCGCACGCGCGTGCGCCTGTCGATCGAGGAGGGCGCGCATGCCTGAGCGGGTGGTTCTGATCGGATACGGACCCGTCGGAGCACGGCTCGTCGAGGGGCTGCTGCCCGCGGTGCGCAACGGCTCCATCGACCTGACGGTCGTCGGCGCCGAACCGCACGACGCCTACAACCGCGTGCTGATCGCCGAGTATGCCGTCGGGCGCATGGACCGCGTCGGGCTCGACCTCGGCGACCGGCGCGTCGCCGAGGACGCGGGGGTGCGGTTCGTGCTCGGCACCGCCGTGGCCGGCGTCGACCGCGCGCTGCGCTCGGTGCGCCTGGCGGATGGCATCCGTCTGCCCTACGAGCGACTCGTGCTGGCGACGGGGGCGCGCGCGAACGTGCCGACGCTGGGTGGGGTGCCGCGTTCTTCGGGTGTCGAGGGGGATCTGCCGCGCGGGGTGGTCGCGCTGCGCGATCTCGCCGACGCCGAGGTGGTGCGCGCGGCGGTCACGGCCGGTCGGCGGATCGTCGTCCTCGGCGCGGGCGTTCTGGGTATGGAACTCGCCCTCGCTGCGGCCGAGGCGGGCGCCGAGGTGGTGGTGGCGTACCACTCCGCCGCCCCGATGAACCGCACGCTCGACGAGAACGGCGGGCGCGTGCTCGCCGCCGCCGCCGTCGCCGCGGGCGTCGAGATGATGCACCACGCGCGGGCCGAGAGCATCGTGCACCGCTACGACGACCACGGCCAGGCGTGGTTCGACGGCCTGGTCTGCGCCGACGGACGCGTGCTTTCCGGCGACCTGCTCGTGCTGTCGTGCGGGGTGGGCGCGCGCACCGAGATCGCCGCGATGGCGGGGCTCGCCGTCTCAGCGGGCGTGCTCGTCGACGGCGCCTCGCGCTCGTGGACCGACCCGAACGTCTTCGCCATCGGCGACTGCGCCCACGTCGCCGACCCTGCGGATGCGGCACCCGACGGACGCGTCGCGGGAGGTCCGAGCGGCCTCATCGGACCGGGGTGGCGACAGGCCGATCGCCTCGCGGGGCTGCTGAGTCGCGAGGCCGAGGTCGCGGCATCCACCGCCCCCGCCGCGCGGGTGCGTGCAGCCGACGGAGGCCCCGCCGCCATCGCCGCGGAGCGCCCGGGCGTCGTCATGCTCAAGGCCGAGGGCATCGACGTGGTCGCCGGTGGCGCCGTCGACGCCGACCCCTTCGCGCACGCCCCCGGATGCCACGGCCCCCAGGTCACGATCTGGGCCGATCCGGCCCGCGGCGCCTACGTCAAGCTCGTCACCGTCGAGGGAGTGCTCACCGGTTTCGTCGCCGTCGGGATGCCGCGCACCGGCGCCGAACTCACACTGCTGTTCGAGCGGGGATCGGAACTCCCCGCGGATCGGTCCTCGCTCCTGCGGCTCGACGCGCCCGACGCCGGCATGGCCGCGGTCGCCGACCCTTTCGCGGCCGACGCGACCGTGTGCTGGTGCAACGGCGTGAGCGCGGGGGCGATCCGCGAGGCCGCCGCCGCCGGGGAGCCGACGGTGGGGTGCGTGAAGGCCATGACCCGCGCCGGCACCGGCTGCGGCGGCTGCGTCGGCCGGATCACCGAGCTGCTGGCGCGCGAGTCCGTGCCGGCGTAGTGCGCGCCCGCGCGTGCTCCGCGCGTGAGGGGTCAGGAATTGTCGCCTGGCGACCGCGGAAGCGACAGTTCTTGACTCCTCACGCGCCTCCCGCGGGCGCGGGCGCGGGCGAGAGGTGGGGATGCCACGTCCGCGATGCGCAGGAGCAGTACGCTTCACGCGTGCCTCCGCTCGCCACCCTGCCCGCGTTCGTCCTGGCGTCGCTCGTGCTCATCGTCATCCCGGGGCCGGGTGTGCTGTTCGTGATCGGTCGGTCCATCGCCCTCGGCCGCCGCGCGGGCGTGCTCAGCGTCGTCGGCAACGCGATCGGCAACATCCCGGCGATCCTGGCGACGGCTTTCGGGGTCGGCGCGATCGTCGCCTCTTCGATCGTGGCCTTCACCGTGCTGAAGATCGTGGGCGCGATCTACCTCGTGTGGCTCGGCATCCAGGCCATCCGCCATCGCCACGCGCACCTGTCGGCGGTCCGCCCGGCTGCGCGATCACGGTGGACGCTGCTGCGGCAGGGCTTCGTCGTCGGCGTGACCAACCCGAAGACCATCGCGTTCTTCGTCGCCGTGCTGCCGCAATTCGTCGACCCGCACGCGGGAGCGGTGTGGTCGCAACTGCTCGTGCTCGGCCTCATCTTCCAGGTGCTCGCGCTCATCTGCGACAGCACCTGGGCCCTGGCCGCCGGCACCGCCCGCACGTGGTTCGCCCGCTCACCGAAGCGCCTCTCGGCGCTGTCGGGAACCGGCGGCGTCATGATGATCGGCCTCGGCGGCGCGCTCGCGCTCACCGGCGCGAAGAGCTGACCGCCGCGTCGGCACAACTCCTGCAGACGGCGGCCGAACGGGTCGATCCCGCGTACGAACGACCGATTCGCCGGAGTCGTGCTCGCCCAGAATCGTCTTCAGCCGCGAACGGACGCGCCCAGATCGGCCGACGCGGCACCCTCCACCCGCGTGCCGTCGGGCGCGTAACGTGACCCGTCGACCGGGCTGTCCCACGTGCGTTCGGCGTCGTTCCACGTCAGCGGAGCCGGCGCGGTGACGGCGCGCGTGCGCCCGTCGATCGTCGACACGGCGGCGGTGCGCAGCCCCTGACGGGCCACGAGTCCGGCGCCCTCGGCGGGCCTCTTCGTCGGTGCGGGAACGGCCCCGGCGAGTGCCGACGCGGCGACGCGAGCACGCCGTGCGGCCTCCCCGATCCCCCGGCCGAGGTCGGCGGGCACCGTGAGCCGCGTGCCGATCGTCCGCATCCACTCGGGACGGTCGCTGCGCGAGACACCGCGGATCTCGGCGGTCAGCCGCATCGCCGCCGCCGGGGCGTTCGTGAGCCCCCACCCCGCGTAGCCGGTGGCGAAGCGCAGGCGGCCGAGGCCGCGCGGCATCCCTCCCACGAACGGCACGAGGTTGTGCGACTGGTAGTCCTGCCCCGACCAGCGGGCGATCTCGGCGCCCACGGGGAGCGAGCGGCGCGCCCACGCGGCGAGCCCCTCGGCGAGCGCGACCTCCGACGACGCCGACCCGACCGGATGCCGCGCCCCGGTCACGATGAGCGCGGGACGCCCGAGCGACGGTGGCGCCGCCAGCACGCTGCGTCCGTCGGCGCCGACCTCGCTCCACATGCCGCCGGGGGCCTCGGCATCCCCCTCGAGCTCGAAAGCGATCGCCCACGACCGCAGGGCGCGGGTCTTGAGGTCGTACAGGCCACGGCGGGTGATGGGGGTTCCGGTCGCCAGCACCACCGTGTCGCCGAAGAGGGCGCCGTGATCGGTCTCGATGCGACCGGTCGGGAGCGCGTGCACGTCGGTGACGCGCACGCCGGTGTGCAGGGTCGCACCCACGTCCACCGCGGTGCGAGCGAGCGTTCGTGCCAGCATCACGGGGTCCAGGGCCAGCTGATCGTCGAGAGCGAGGGCGCGCACCGGGGTGCGGCCGCCGAGATCGGCGGGAGCGTCTTCGCGCAGGGTGAGACCGGCCTCCCGTGCCGCGTCGCGTACGGCGTCGAGGGCGGGATCGGCGGCGATCCCCCGCCCGAACGTGAAGGCGGTGCGGCGGTCGGCGGCGTCGGCGGCGCGCTCGGCCAGCCAGTCCAGGCCCGCGCGATTCGCGTCGACGTAGGCCCGCACGAGCCCGGCCGGGTGATGCTTGCGCAGCGACGCGAGGGTCGTCCCCTGCAGCAGGGATGCCATGCCGACCGCGGTGCCGGTGGCACCCTCACCCACGGCTCCGGCGTCGACCACCGCGACGTCGACGCCGGCCTCGGCCAGCATGACGGCGGTCGACAGACCCGTGACGCCGGCGCCGACGATCACGACGTCGTGGCGCGCGCCGGACTCGAACGGGGTGCCGTCGATGGACGACGGATCGCGATGCCAGAGAGAGGTCGACATGGGTTCCATCCCACCGCGGGCGGTGTCGGTCCGGCATCCGGTTGCCCGACGACGCGGGATCGACTACGGGCCCGGGATTCCGCCGCACCATCGGGCTCGACGAGCGCGAGGAGGATGCCGCCCCGCCGCTAGGCTTCCCGTGTGAGCGACGCCCCTGCCCCGCCCAGCCGCACGGCCGTGGTCGCCGCCGCCATCGACCTCTTCGTGCAGCACGGCTACGACCAGACCTCGGTCGAGCAGATCGCGCAGGCGGCGGGCGTGTCGCGCTCGACGTTCTTCCGGCAGTTCGGCGGCAAGGAAGACGTCGTCTTCGCCGACCACGAGGTGCTGCTCGCCGAGACGCGCGCCTGGCTGTCGCAGCCGCACGACGACCCGTGGGCCGCGGTGTGCGAGGCGTCGGTGCGGGTGTTCCGCCACTTCGCGGCCGACCCCGAGCTCGCCCGTCGCCGCTACGTGATCGTGCGCGAAATCCCCGACCTGCGCGACCGCGAGATCGTCACGGTGTTCCGCTACGAACGCCTCTTCGACGAATACCTCCGCGAGGCCCTCCCTGGCCTCGACCCGCTGGATGCCGTCGGCTTCGCCGCCCTCGTCACGGCCGTGCACAACCACGTGCTGCGCCGGCTCATGCGCGGCGCCCGGGTTCCGGCATCCGTCTTGCGTCGCGCGCTCGACGACGTGCTGCGTCGCTACGGCGTGCACGCCGACGGCGACGACGCCGCAGGCGACGACCTCATCGTCGCGGCCTTCCCCCGCCGCATGCCGGCCGCCGAGGTGACGCGGCGGCTTCGGGCACGCCTGCCGGAGTAGGGCGGGGCGCGCGGAACCCGACCGAGTGTCCGAGACACCCCGCTCGACGGCCCCTCTTAGGCGTGTGTCGGCCCCTCACGCGACCTCGTGGAATACGGGGACCGCGATCGCATACCCGCGCGCTACACGCCTCTCGCGAGCGCCGGCGCGCCGCCCGGCAGGTAAGCCCGCCGGACCGCCCCCTCCGCGACCTCGTCCCAGCCCTCCGCCGGAACCACGTCCCGCACCATCTCCACCCAATCAGCGAACGACCCGCCGGCGCCGAAGTACGAGCTCACGGGCCAGTCGCTGGCGATCATCGACCGCTCGGGGCCGAAGACCTCGACGGCGTGGGCGAGGAAGGCGGGTGCGTTGCGCTTCACCTCCGTGGTGTCTCGCGCTTCGCCGGTGAGGCCTGAAAGCTTCACGAAGGTTCGAGGCCGCTCAGCGAGGAGCGCCAGCGAACGAGCCCACGCCGCCCCTGCAGCACTGTCGATGCCCTCACCCATGGGCGGCTTCGCGACGTGGTCGACCACGACGGTCAGCTCGGGCGCCTCGCGCAGCAGCTCGATCAGCGCCGGCAGTTGCGCGTGGCGGAGGCAGGCGTCGAACGTGCCGCCGCGGGCGGCGAGTGCCGCGAGCCCCGGCGCGAGCGTCGGGAAGGTGTCAACCGTCAGATCCTGCAGCAGATGCCGCACCCCGGCCACGCGGGGAATCGCCGCGAGGGCCTCGAGATGCTGGTCTACGGCACGGGCCCCGAGATCCGCATCCGCCACGATCGCCAGCAGCTCCGGCCAGTCGAGGGCGTCGACCCACCGTGCTTCGACCACGGGATCGGACGGCCCGTCCGCGGCCTGTACGAAGACCGCGCCCTCGACCCCTACGCCCCCGCGGTCGAATTCCGCAGGCAGCATCGGGCGCCGCAGCTCCGACCCCTCGAGCCACTGGTAGGTCAGCACCGCGGGATCCCAGAGGTGGACGTGGGCGTCGATCATGCCTCGGCCCGCACGCGCAGCCGAGTGACGCCGCCGTCGACGTCGAGGATCGTGCCCGTCGTCGACGTGGCATCCGGGTCGACGAGATAGGCGACCGCCCGGGCTACCTCGTCCGGCTGCACCAGGCGGCGCGTCGCCTGGCGCGCCTCGAGGGCTCGACGTTCGGAAACCGGGTCGGCGAAGCCCTGAAGCATCCGCGTGACGAACGGTGTCTCGACGGTTCCGGGACTCACGGCGTTCACTCGGATGCCCTCGCGCACGTGATCGGTGGCCATGGCCAGCGTCAGCGCGTAGACGGCTCCCTTGGATGCCGAGTACAGGGCGCGCTCGGGAAGACCGTTCAGCGCCGCGATCGAGCACACGTTCACGATCGCCGCATGCTCCGACCGTCGTAGCCACGGCAGGCACGCGGCGCTCATGCGCGCCATGCCGACGACGTTGACGTCGAGCACGCGCGCCCACTCGGCGTCGTCGAATGCCTCGACGGTGCCGACGGCGCTGATACCGGCGTTGTTCACCAGCACATCGATCCGCCCGCGCGAGGCCGCCACCTGGGCCACCGCGGCGGCGACCGACGCGCCGTCGCGAACGTCGCACCGAAGGCGATGGATGCCGGGCGCGGCATCGCCCTCCGCCGCATCGAGGCACCACACCTCGGCGCCGCGATCGCGCAGCAGCTCGGCGGTCGCGAGGCCGATGCCCGACCCCGCTCCGGTGACCACGGCAACGAGTCCATCGAGCGGCCCGCCGGTCATGCCTGCACCATCCGCTGGCGGGCGGTGCCGAGACCGTCGATCCCGAGCTCCACGACGTCGCCCTCGCGGAGGTAGACGGGTGACGGCATCCCGAGACCCACCCCGGCCGGGGTTCCGGTGTTGATCAGGTCTCCCGGGCGCAGCACCATGAACTGCGACAGATACCGCACGATCTCATGCACGGAGAAGACCATGTCGGCGGTCGTGCCGTCCTGACGCATCTCGTCGTTGACGCTCGCCCAGAGCCGCAGTGCCTGCGGATCTCCGATCGCGGATGCCGGGACGAACCACGGTCCGCACGGGTTGAACGTCTCGCAGCTCTTGCCTTTGTCCCACTGACCTCCGCGCTCCAGCTGGAACTCGCGCTCGCTCACGTCGTGCGAAAGGACGTACCCCGCGATGCAATCGGCGGCGCTCTCCACCGAATCGAGGTAGCGCGCAGTGCGACCGATGACGACGCCGAGCTCGACCTCCCAATCTGTCTTCACCGAGCCGCGCGGGATGAGGACGTCGTCGAACGGCCCCGTGACGGTCGACGGATCCTTCATGAACACGACGGGTTCCGCCGGGATATCGGCGCCGGTCTCGGCCGCATGGTCGCGGTAGTTGAGCCCCACGCACACGATCTTGCCGGGCGTGGCGATCGGCGCCGCCCACCGCTCGTCGCCGGTCAGGTCGTACGGGCTGAAAGTCGAGGCATCCATCCCCGCCAGGCGTTCCAGCCCGCCATTTTCGTGGAAGCGACCGTTCAGATCACCGAGTTCGGCGGGGACGATGTACGCCTCGCCGTCGATCTCGACGATCAGTCGTTCGGAGCCATCGACTCCTCGTCGGGCGAATCTCATGCGTCAGCGTCCTTCCGTCGGGTCGTCGCGTGCGCCCGCCGCGCACGCGTCATGCCGCGACGAGTCCCGCCGCGGAGAGCTCTCGCCACATCTCGTCCGGCGCCGTGGCGAGATAGCGCTGCAGCGTCGATTCGGCCTGCGCCCGCGTTCGCACACCCACGACGACCGAAACCACTTCCGCACGTTGCAGGGGGTACGCCAGCGCGGCGGACGGCAAGTCCACGCCGTAGCGCTCGCAGATGTCCGCGATCCGGTTCGCGCGTTCGATCAATTCGTCGGGTGCGCTCGTGTAGTCGTAGCTCGCGCCCCGTGCCGGGCGGGGGACGCTGAGCAGCCCCGAGTTGTAAACGGCCGCCGCTACCACGCCGACGCCCCGTTCGACCGCGAGGGGCAGCAGACGATCCGCCGCCGCGTCATCGATGAGTGTGTATCGACCGGCAACCATCACGATGTCGACGTCGCACCGCTCGACGAAGTCGGCGAGCATCCCCGCCTGATTCATGCCCGCGCCGATCGCCGACACGACGCCCTGGTCGCGTAGCTCGATGAGCGCGCCGACGCCGGTGGTCGAGGCGGCATCCCAGTGCGCGTCGGGATCATGCAGATACGCGATATCGATGCGATCCAGGCCGAGGCGCGTCAGACTCTCCTCGACCGAGCGCAGGATGCCGTCGCGTGAGAAGTCCCACCGCCGCACGACCGTGGCGGGGACGGCGAACCCGTCGTCGTCCCGGCGGTCGGCGGTTCCCGGTGAGCCGATGAGCAGGCGTCCCACCTTCGTCGACAGCACGTACTCGTCGCGCGGGCGATCGCGCAGCGCCGCCCCGAGACGACGCTCCGAAAGCCCGAGTCCGTAGTGCGGAGCCGTGTCGAAGTACCGGATGCCGGCATCCCAGGCCGCGTCGACCGCGCCGCGCGTCGTGGCGTCGTCGACTTCGCGGGAGAGGTTGCCGATCTGCGCCCCACCGAAACCGATCTCGGTCAGGACCGGCGTCCTCGCCGTTGATCGCGTCTGCATCTTCGCCTCCGTCGGGGAGCCCGGCCTGTCGGTTACTCCGTTTGAACACTAACATATGATGTATGTTCTTTGTGGGCTCGCCTCGAGCCCCATCCAGCAGGAAGTCAAGGGCGATATGAAGGTCACCGGTTACCGCGTGCTCCGCACGTTCCGCGAATGGGGACGCCCCATCGGCGACGTGAACGGGCACATCGCGTCGGGCATCACCGAAGAAGCCGTGGTTCTCGTCGACACGGACGCGGGTATCACCGGTGTCGGGACCGGCCACGTCGCCGATCTGGCACGGCTCTTCCCGGCCATCGACGGTCAGGACCCCCGCGCGGTGACCGCCCTCTACGACCGCATGCTGGCCCGCGTGTTCAAAGCCGGGCACGCCGGCGCGACCTTCGGCAGCATCGGCGCCTTCGACATGGCGCTGTGGGACATCAAGGCAAAGGCCGCGGGCGAACCACTCTGGCGACTGCTCGGCGCCCGCGACCGCTTCGTCACCGGATACGCCTCGGGCCTCGACATCGCCCTTTCCGACGAGGAACTCGCCGCGTTCTACGCCCAGATGGCTGACCTCGGCTTCAGTAGCGGCAAGCTCAAGGGCGGCCGCGACCTCGACGCCGACCGCCGCCGCCTGCACATCGTGCGCGACGCCATGGGTCGCAACTCCCGTCGGCCCGCGGTCATGTTCGACGCGAACGAATCGTGGAATCTCAAGCAAGCCGTCCGGTACGTCAGCGAACTCGAGCGCGAGATCGACCTCACCTGGGTCGAAGAGCCGCTTCGCCGATGGGATGCCGAGGGGCATGCGCGCCTGTCGCGCAGCATCCGCGCCGCCGTCGCCACGGGCGAGAATCTCACCGGTCTCGAGCAGTTCCGTCCGATCATGGATGCCGGGGGTGTCGATGTCGTGCAGGTGGGGTGCACGTGGGGCGTGACGCACTTCCTTCGCGTCGCGATCCTCGCCCACGGACGCGATCTGCCGATCAGCCCCGTCGGCGTGACCGCCAATCAAGCCGTCGCCCACGCCGCGATCGCGGTCCCCAATCACCTCAGCGCCGAAGTGCAGGACCTGGGCGCCCCCTTCGGTCTGCACATCGACCAGCACTTCGCCGACGGCGGAATCGTCCTCGGCGACACTCCCGGGCACGGAGTGAGCGTCGACGAGGCCCTCATCGCCGAGGGTGGCGACCGGGGCGCGAGCTGGCTCGTGGGCGCGGGCCCGCACGTGCGCCCCGACCGCGCGGGACTCCGACTCGTCCCTGAGGCCGACCGGCACGAGCGACCCGATGGCGAGATCGCGCGCGACTAGGCTGACCGCATGAGTGAGGAGAGCGTCCCCACCGGCATCGGGTCGGCCCTGCGCAGCTCGTCGCCGCGCACGCCGACCGCCCGACTCGGGGTCGCCGTGGTGCACGACCTGGTGGAAGCGATCGTGAAGGGCGACGTCCCCCCGGGCGACACGCTGCCCCCCGAAGAGAAGCTGGCTCAGCACTTCGCCGTCAGCCGGACCGTCATCCGCGAATCGGTGAAGCGGGTCGAGGAGAAGGGGCTCATCAGCGTGGCCCCGGGACGCGGCACGACCGTGCAGCCCAAGACCTCGTGGAACGTCCTCGACCCGGTGGTCCTCGCCGTCCTGCTGGAGAATGATTCGTCGCTCGGCGTGCTCGACGAGATCTCGGTGATCCGCGCCGCCCTCGAGGGGTCGATGTCGGCGGCGACCGCTCAGCACGGCACACCCGAGCAGATCGCCCAGGTCACGGCATCCCTCGCGCGCATGGAGGAATCGGTCGAGGACCCCGAGGTCTTCCCGGACGCCGACCTCGACTTCCACTTCCTCGTGATGACGCTGTCCGGCAACGAACTGGCCAGCAGCATCACGAAGATCCTGTTCACGCGTGCGCGCCAGTCGGCCCGCTTCGTCGGCAACCAGTCGACCGATGCATTCCACCTCACCCTCGAGGAGCACCGACGCGTGCACGACGCCATCGCCGCGGGCGACCCCGTCGAAGCCGAGGCCGCGATGCGGGCGCACATCCTCGACGCCTGGCGGCGGCGCCGTTTCCCCACCGCGCGCGAGCGCTGAGCGCCGGCGGAATCATGTGTCAGTCGAGGTGCCAGGCCTCGGTCATGATCTGCCAGTTCGGCTCCGATCCGTCGTCGTCGAACGGCACCTGGCACGGTCCGGTCCGTGCCCACCACTCCTGCGTCACGGGGTCGGCGGCCATCTTGGCGTCGTCGGCGGCGAGATCGTCACCCACGTACTCGTAGGAGCCGAACAGCACGTCGCCGCGCACGAAGATCGTGAAGTTGCGGATGTTCCCGTCGCGCAGCGTCTGCTCGACGCCCGGCCACACTGCACGGTGCAGCGCGAGGTACTCCTCGCGCTTCTCGGGCACCATCCGGCAGACCATCCCCACCCGCAGCACGCTCACTCCTTCGTCCCGCCGGCGGTCATGCCGGTGACGAGGAACCGCTGCGAGAACAGGAAGATCAGCAGCACGGGGAGAACCGAGACCAGGGTCGCCAGCGCGAGCACCGGGAGCTCGATGGTGACCGAACCCGCGGACGTCGGGTTGAACAGCGGCACGTTCGAGAGCAGCTCGGCGAGGCCGACCTGGATCGGCGCGCGACGCCCCGGGACCATGACGAACGGCAGGAAGTAGTTGTTCCAATTGCCCACGACGTTGAAGAAGCCGACGAGCGCGATGACCGGCGTCGCCAGTGGCATGGCCACGCGCCAGAAGACTCGCCACTCCCCCGCGCCGTCTATGCGGGCGGCATCCAGAAGGTCCTTCGAGATGCTCGTCGAGAAGTAGATGTACGTCAGGTACACGCCGAACGGGAAGAACGAGAAGGGCAGGATGACGGCCAGCGGATTACCGATCAGCCGCACGGCGCTCAGCTCGAGGAAGGTCGGCAGCACGAGGGCGGTACTCGGGATGAGCATGACCACGAGGGTCACCGCCAGCAGCGTCTGTCGGAGCCGGAAGTCGATCATAGCGAGCGCGTAGCCGGCGGGGATCGTCAGGAGCAGCGTCAGGACGAGCGCGCCACCGGTGTACAGGGCGGCGTTGCCGAGCCATGTCCACACGATGCCGTTCTGGAAGGCCATCAGGGCGTTCCAGTTCTCGGCCAGCGTCGAGAACGCCCCGAAGTCGAACGGACCGTTCACCAATAGTTCCCGCGGGGTCTTGGTCGGGGCCAGCAGCAGCCACGCGAGGGGCAGCAGGAAGAAGACGACGAAGAACAGGGCGACCACGACGACGAACGCTCGGCCGAGCCATTCGCCGGGCGTCATCCGCCGACGACGCGTGCGGGCGGCAAGGGCCCGCTCGTCGGCGCGCAGCAGGGTGGCGGTTTCAGTCGCGCTCAAAGAGTCCTCCTCGGAAGACGAAGAAGGCAGCCAGGATCAGGGCGACGGCCAGAAGGATGAGGGAGATCGCGGCCGAACCGTTGAAGTCGTTCTGCCGGAAGGCGTAGAGGTAGGCGAGCTGGTTGAGTGAGTAGTCCTGCGGCACGACGCCTTTACTCGCCTGAGAGAGCACGCGGGGCTCGACGAAGAGTTGGCTTCCCGCGGCAATCGACATCACGACCATGTACGAGATCCACTTCCGCAGGAGGGGCAGCTGGATGTACCACGCCGTCTGAACGGGGCCGGCGCCGTCGATGCGCGACGCCTCCATGATCTCGGGGCTGATGTTGTTGAGAGCGCCGTACATGATGACGATCCACTGCCCCGCACCCGTCCAGAACGACACGATGGTGAAGATCACGGGCAGGTTGTCCAGCGAGACGGTGGCCACGAAGGAGTCGAAGCCGAGCCCTCGCAGGATGCCGGACACCGGGCTCACGCTGGGGTCAAGCAGGAACAGCCACAGCAGGACGCTGGATGCGCCCGCGAGCGCCCCGGGGATGTAATAGACGAACCGCACCGACGTGGAGAGCCATCGCGACGCGAAATTGTGCACGATCAGCGCGAGCAGCACGACGAAGACGATTTGGAAGATCAGCCAGATCACCAGGTACGCCGAGACGTGCTGGACCGCGGGCCAGAAGCGGTAGTCGCCGAAGACGCGAGCGAAGTTGTCGAAGCCCGCGAAGCTCCCGGCTTTGGTGAACGCGAGATAGACCGCGTACAGCGCCGGACCGAGGCCGAACAACAGCAGCAGGATGCCGTACCCCGAGCTGAAGGCGTACGCCATCGCCGATTGGGAACGGTTCGGGTTTCGACGCCGTTGCTGGCCTCCCCGCCGGCGCGTTTCAGCGCCGGCGGAGAGGGGCGTCATCGTTGAGGTGACGATGGCCTGGCCTTTCGTGGAGGAGCGGGCGGATCAGCGAGCGACGTTGTAGCCCTGAACTTGAGCTTCGTTCAGGATCTCGGCCTGCCAGTCAGCGGTGACGTCGCCGATGGACTTGCCCGCGGCGAGCGCCGGCAGAACGACCTTGCTGTAGGCGGTCTCGGCGCTGAAGCTCGGGAACCCCCATCCGCTCCACACCTGGCCGCCGGCGTCGATCACGTTCTTCTCGAAGTCGCCGACGAAGTAGCCGTCAGCTGCCTGCTGGGCGATCCACTTCTCGCCGGCCTCGGCATACGCCGGGTACCCGGGTGCGAGGTCGACCTGGTACTCGTCCGAGCTCGTCGCGAACTCCATGAAGGTCTTGGCGGCATCCAGATTCTTGGAATGACTGGATGCGAGCCACGTGCCACCACCGACGTTGCCGGTTCCGATGTCTTCACCCTCCCAGTGCAGCGGAGTGCCGGCTCCGAGCTGACCGGCGGGGACATTCAGGCTGTCCGGGTTCTGGAACAGCGCGCCCGTGAACCATACGGGCCCCGGCATGCCGAGGACCTTGCCCTGCGCCTGCTGAATGAAGTCGGATCCGAAGACCGAAGCCGTCGACAGCGTCTCGTTCGCCACCATGTGGTCGAGCAGGTCGGTCATCTTCTGCGCGTTCTCGGCTCCGAAGTCAGACGTGAAGTCGTTGCCATCGAGCTGGAAGATCGGCGCCTGCGCACCCCAGTAGTAGACGTACGACCCGAGGAAGCCGTCACCGACCGAGCCCAGCAGGTATCCGGGGTGCTCCTGGGCGACGCGGTCGCTCAGCTGCTCGTACTCTTCCCACGTGGTGGGCACCTCGTAGCCGAACTGGTCGAAGAGGCTCTGGTCGTACCAGAACACGACCTGCGCGAGGTCGTTGCGCAGACCGTAGGTGGTGCCGTCGATGGTGAGCGGATCCAACGATCCGGGGGTGAACCCGGCGAGGAAGTCCTCGTCGAACCACCCCTCGTTCACAGGAGCGGCGAACGCCTGCTGACCGTTGGACTCCTTCGAGGCCCACGACGCGTCGTTGTTCTGCGTCGAGAACACCACGTCGGGCCATCCTTCACCGGCCTGATCGAACAACGCGATGCGCGTCTGGAGGCTCGCCGATCCGCTGGCGTTGCCGTCGTAGGTCTCGGCGTTGATCTGGATGTCGGGGTGCGCCGCCTTGAAGGCGTCGATGATCGGTTCGCGGGTGGCATCCACCCACACCGTGATCGGGCTGCCTGCCTCCTGCTCCGCTTGCGCGAAGCCCAGGGAGGTGTCTCCACCGCCGGCGTCAGAGCTGCAGGCGCTGAGAGCCAAAGCGGTCGCCCCCGCCAGGGCCAGGGCTCCGAATCGGGCGAAACGGATGAAGCGACGGTGCTGTGTTGCCATTTCCAGTCCTCACATGGTCGACGTCGTTGACGACTCACCGCGGTGCGGCGTGAACTCATTAGATCATACATGTGACCTATGAGGAAAACCCTCGTACAGTGAGGGGGCGGATGTCGACCTCATCCGCTCTCACTGGAGAGGACTCATCGTGCGCGCACTTCACTACACCTCGGCTCGGACCGTCGACCCCGTGGACATCCCCACGGAGGCTCCCCCCGCGGGACAGGTCCAGATCCGCGTGGCGTACACCGGCCTGTGCGGCACCGACCTCCACGTCTTCCACGGCGACATGGATGCCCGCGTCGAGCGACCGCTCGTCTTCGGTCATGAGATGAGCGGCGTGATCGCCGCCGTCGGCGACGGGGTGGACGAATGGATGCCGGGAGACCGCGTCACCGTGATGCCGTTGGACTGGGACGGCACGTGCCCCGCCTGCCGCGCCGGCAACGAACACATCTGCCAGAACCTCGACTTCATCGGCATCGACTCCCCCGGCGCGCTGCAGGAGCTGTGGAACGTTCCGGGCTCCACCGTCGTACGTCTGCCCGACGACCTCGACCTGCGCGAGGGAGCGCTCGTCGAGCCGGTCGCCGTCGCCGTCCACGACGTGCGTCGCTCTGAGCTCGCCGCGGGAGACACGGCGGTCGTCATCGGCGGCGGCCCCATCGGCGTCCTCATCGCGAGCGTCGCACGGCACACCGGAGCGGACGTCGTCGTCATCGAGCCGGATGCCGGTCGCCGAGGCACGATCGAGGACCTCGGCTTCCGCACGCTCGACCCTCGCGCGACCGACCAGACCGCCTGGGTGGAGGAATGGACGGGCGGTGCCGGCGCGGACGTCGTCTTCGAGGTGTCCGGAGCCGCCGCAGCCGTCCGTGGAATGACCGCGCTGGCGAAGGTCCGCGGCACCGTCGTCGTGGTCGCCATCCATTCGCAGCCGCGCGAGATCGACCTGCAGCGCGTCTTCTGGCGCGAGCTGCGCCTCCTCGGGGCGCGTGTCTATCAGCGCCGCGATTTTGAAACCGCCGTCGAGCTGCTCGCGGGTGGCGCCATCCCGACGGACACGCTGATCACCGATGTCGTTCCGCTGGAGAAGACTGGTGACGCGTTCGCCGCGCTCGAGGCCGGCCAGGCCCTGAAGCTGCTCGTCGCGGTCGGAGGCGACCAGTGAGCGCCAGGCTGTTCGACCTCATCGGCCGCACCGCTCTGGTGACGGGCGCGAGCCGCGGTATAGGCCTGGCGATGGCATCCGCTCTCGCCGACGCGGGTGCCGACATCATCGCCGTCAGCACGAAGGATGCCGAGCCCGACAGCACCATCGCGACAGCCGTGCGCAACCGCGGGCGGGAGTTCACGTCGTTCGCGTGCGACTTCTCCGACCGGACCGCCGTGCTCGCGCTCATCGATGACCTGCGCGGGCGTCGGATCGACATCCTCGTCAACAACGCCGGCACCATCGAGCGGGCGCCGGCGGTCGAGCACCCCACCGCCCTGTGGGAGCGCGTCGTCGAGGTCGATCTGACGAGCCCGTTCCTGCTGACCCAGGCCGTCGCGGCGGGGATGCTCGAGCGCGGGTCGGGCAAGGTCGTCTTCACCGCCTCACTCCTGAGCTTCCAGGGCGGCATCAACGTGCCCGGCTACGCCGCGGCGAAATCGGGGATCGCGGGACTCACCAAAGCCCTTTCCAATGAGTGGGCCGCTCTGGGAGTCAACGTCAACGCGATCGCCCCCGGGTACATCGCCACCGACAACACCGCGCCCCTGCGCGGAGACGCCGACCGTTCGCGCAGCATCCTCGAGCGGATCCCGGCGGGGCGGTGGGGCGAGAGCTCGGATCTCGCCGGGGCGACGGTGTTCCTGGCATCCGCCGCCTCGGATTATGTGAACGGCATCGTGCTGCCCGTCGACGGCGGGTGGCTCGGCCGATGAACGGGTGGCTCGAACCCTTCCCCATCGTTCCGGTGATCGTGTGCGACCGCCCCGAGCTCGCGGCCGACCTCGCTCACGCCCTGCACGACGGCGGCGTCGAGTGCGCTGAGATCACACTGCGGACGCCGCGGGCTCTGGAGGTGCTGGCGGCGATGGTCGCAGACGCACCGCCGGGGTTCGTCGTGGGCGCTGGCACGGTGCTCGAGGTCGCACAGGTCGACCATGTCGCCGACGCGGGCGCGGCGTTCGTCGTCAGCCCCGGGTTCGACGACGACGTCGTCGACCGCGCGCGCACGCGGGGCCTCGAGGTGCTGCCCGGCGTGGCCTCTGCCACCGAGGTGCAGCGCGCGCGGCGCGCCGGCCTGTCTGCGGTGAAGCTCTTCCCGGCGGACCTCCTCGGCGGGCCGGCGGCGGTCGATGCTCTCGCCGCAGTCTTCGCCGGCACCGGATTCGTGCCGAGCGGCGGCGTCGGTCCGCACAACGCGGGTGAATACTTCGCGCGCCCCGCGGTGCCGTCGGTGAGCGGAAGTTGGCTGGCCCCGCGGGCCGAGATCGCCGAGGGAGACCTGTCCCGCGTGAGCGAGCGGAGCCGGGCCGCCATGCAGCTGCGGGCGGCGACGTGAGCGCCGCGGTCGTCACGCTCGGCGAGACCATGGCGCTGTTCCGCCCAGCGGACCCGACCGAGGGCGAGAACGCCTCGGACTACCGCTTGTCATTCGGCGGCGCCGAGAGCAACGTGGCCGTCGGGGTGGTGCGCCTCGGTGGCCGCGCGGTGTGGATGGGACGTGTGGGTGACGATGTCGCGGGGCGACGGATCCTCAGGGAACTGCGCGCAGAGGGCGTCGACCTCCACGTCACCGTCGACGCAGAGGGCTCGACCGGCTCGATGATGAAGACCGAGATCGCTCCCGGACGCGTCGCCGTGCAGTATTGGCGCGAGCGCAGCGCCGGGAGCCGACTGCGCTCCGACGACCTCGACCTCTCCATGCTCACCTCCTCGACGGTGCTGCACGTGACCGGGATCACCCCCGCCCTGTCGGCATCTGCGTCCGAAACCATCGATGCGGCGGTGTCGGCCGCCCGCTCGGTCGGCGCGACCGTGTCGTTCGACGTCAACCACCGACCGTCCCTCTGGCGCGGTCGCGATGCACGCCCGGTCTACCGGCGGCTCGCCGCACAGTCGGACCTGGTGTTCGCGGGGCGAGAGGAGGCGGCACTCATCGTCGGCGAGATGTCCGATGACGACCTCGTCGACGCGATCGCAGCCCTGGGCCCCTCGACCGTGGCGCTCAAGCGCGGCGCCGAAGGTGCCACGGTTCGCGCCGAGGGACGACTCCTCGAACGACCTGCCTGGCCGATCCATCCCGTCGACACGGTCGGCGCGGGCGACGCCTTCGTAGCCGGCTACCTCGCTGAGCACCTGAAGGGCGCCCCCCTCGAGAGCCGCGTCGACACAGCCGTGGCGGCGGGAGCGTTCGCCTGCCTCGGCCGCGGCGATTGGGAGAGCCTGCCGCACCGCCGTCAGCTGGAACTCCTCGCAGCGGGAGACGGCGACCCCGTCGTGCGCTGAACCGCCTCCGGCCAGGACCGTGCCCCCTCGCTCCGCAGAACGAGGGTGCACGGTCGTTCGTCAGTTCAACGTGAACGCCGTCGACTGGCTGTTGCCGGCGATGTCGATCACGACGAGCGTGTTCTCTCCGCGGACGGCCCCGAATACGCCCGGCGTCACGAAGTTCACATCCGACCACGGCGCGTTCGTGAGGTCTTTCACGACGCCGTTGAGCTCGACCCGGTCGATCCGACCGGCGTCGTACAGCTTGAAGCTCACCCGGTCGTACGAGTCCCCCGTGGCGACGGTGAAGTTCTGTCCGTCTTTCACCGTCACCGTCGGCGGGGTCGCGTCGATCGTGAAGGCGAACGCGCCGGTCGCCGAGACGTTACCCGCACGGTCGTGCGCGTTGTACTTCACCTGGTAATCCCCATCGGGCAGCCCGACCGACGCCGTGTGCGTGGCCTCGCGCTCCCCGTTCGCGAGCGTCGTCTGCGTGCTGCGCACGAGCGTGCCGCCCTGGTAGACGTTGGCCACGATCTGCGACAGACCCCGGTCGTCGGTCGCGTCGACCCGGAGATCGAGCGTGCGCGACGGGCCCGCCTCGGTCGGCGAGACGAGCGTCGCCGTCGGCTTTACGTCATCGCGGTCGAGGCGCAGGTCGCTGAACACGTTGAGCGCCGAACGGCTCACGTCGTGCGATGACGAGAAGATCCCGGCATCCTGTACCGGCGCTGCGCCCGTGAGCGTAGCCGCGGAGCCGATCTGCGCGTAGTTGGTCCCGTCGAACGAATACCAGGCGCTGACCTGATCTCCGTCGCGGTCGAGCTTGACCCACACCGGGCGGAACGTGTCGACGTTCGCCGCGGCCGAACTCTCGACGTACCCGTCGCCGTCGGCGTCCCAGTGGAAGACGACTCCGTTGCGCGGGGTGACGGCCACGAGCGCGTACCCGGCGGACGCCCCCGGCTGATCGATGTCGTTGCGGATCATCACGCCCGACTTCGCCCAGGCGTTCGCGTCGCCGACGGTGTCGACGCGCGCGGACACGCGGGAGTCGGCGTTCACGGCGTCCTTCTGGAAGATGGAGCCGTACGCGTCGTCACGCTGACCGCCCCCACCCCACACGTCCGCGCCCTGCGCACGAATGGCGAAATGGCCGTCCGACTGAGCGAAGTGCGAACTCGCGGCCGACGCCGCCGTGGTCGTGAACGGCGCGCCCACCTGCTCGCCCGTGTTGCCGCAGGCGGCGTCCTCGGTGAACAGGGTGGCGTTCAGCGCCGTCCGCCGCTCGGGAGCGACCCCGGCCTCGCAGATGACCTGGCGTGCGGCATCCGGCCAATTCAGTCCCGACACCTGCACGTTGTCGACGAGCTGATTGCGGTTCGCCTCGAGGTTCGGCGTCTGGGTGCCGCCGGAGTTGTACCAGTTCTGCGTGATGAGGTTGTCGCTGGTGTTCGTGGCGTTGTAGGCATTCGTGAACACCCACGGGTTGGTCCCCTGCAGCACGTTCTGCCGGTAGGTCGTCGCGCGCGTGCCCTCGTCGAGGTAAAGCCCGACGCCCGACACGTTGTAGAGGTAATTCCGCTCGGTCACCGACCCGGGGCTGGCCGACAGGTTGTAGATCGAGCCGCCGTCGGCGAACTGCGACTTGGTGTTGTGCACGAGGTTCCCGGCGACGAGGTTGTCCTTCAGCGTCGTGGGGGTCTCGTAGCGGGTGTTCCAGTTGTAGTACCCGCGGTTGGTGTACTCCCCCGACCCGCCGGCATCGTTCATGCCCCAGCCGTAGCCGGTGTCGATGCCGTCGTAGGCGACGTTGGCGACCTCATTGTTCTGGATGCGCGCGTTGGTCACGTAAGTGCTCAGGATGCCGGAATTGTCCTTGTACTCCACGGCGGCGCGGGTCACGGTGTTCTGCTCGACCGTGATGTCGCGATTGATCATGCGCTCGTCCTCGGGGTGATGCGCCTCGGGACGGTTGCCGCCCACGAACACCCCGTGGCCGCCCACCTCGGTGAAGCGGTTGCCGATGACGTCGATGTTCTGCGCCCCGAGACCGACGCCGCTGAGTGCGGCGTTGGTGTCATTGCCGATCCCGAGCGCCGACGATCCGAGCCCGACGAACAGGTTGTTCTCGAATCGGACACCGGATGCCGCGGAAACCTGCACCGCGGCCGGTTGCTGGTACCAGCCGGTCCGCGCGCGCTCGAACTGTTCGCATCCGCGCGAGCAGCTGGTGAAGGCATCGGCCGGTCGGTAGTCGTAGTGGCCCTTGATGTAGGAGCCGTTCTGCTGCGTGGCGTAGCCGTCGGTGCTCGGTCCGAGCCACGACGTGCCCGTGAACGTGATGCCCTCGAACGCCAGGTTCTTCACCGGCTGGTCGTACGTGCCGCCGATGCTCAAGAGCACCTCCACCCGCGGGAGTTCGATGTCGAGGGTGTTCGGGTCCACCCCTGCGCCGGGCTTGTAGTAGAGCTTCCCGCCGTCGGGGTCGATGTACCACTCGTTCATCTGGTCGATGAACGCCAGGGAGTTCGACAGCCAGTAGGTGGAGCCGCCGAGGAGGGCGAACTGCGGGGTGTCCCATCCCCACGTGTTGTTCTCCCACGCCGGCTGGACCATCGTCAGCTTCGAGTTCGCGATGCTCGCCACCGGCGAGTACCGATAGGTGAAGTCGCCCTTCGCCTCGAACTCGATGCGGTCGGGCTGCGGCACGTCATTGAGGAACGCGAGGTCGGGGTTCTTCAGCGTGATCCCGGACTCGTCCAGCGCGAGATCGGCCCCGGCGACCTGGCGCTGCGCGCGCTGGGCGTACACGCCGTTGACGTAGAGCTGGCGTGTGTCGACGCCCTGCGGGGTGTCGGCCACCCAGATGCCGGCGTCACCGTCGTGCACGCGCCATCCCGACACCCGGTCGGCGCCCGAGATCACGGGGTGGGCGCCGGCAGCAGCGGTCCAGCGCACAGAACCGCTGTCACCGCCGGCGTCTTCCGGGCGGAACTGCAGCGGCTCGTCGATCCGGTACTCGCCGTCGGCGAGCTCGACGACGACATCGGGGCGTCCGTCGGCGACGAGCTCGCGGACGCGTTCCTTCGCCGTCCGCAGGTCGCACGGTTTGCCGGGGGAGCAGACGGAGCCGGAGCCATCCGGCGAGACGTGGAGAGTGCGGGCTTGGGCGGCGACGGCGGGACTGGCGACGGCGAGGGAGGCCGCGAGGGCTCCGATCACCGCCAGTGCGCCGCCACGGAGGTGGCTTGTCTTCACGGGGGGTCCTGTCAGGAGGGGGGATGTCCCGGACGCGCGACTCGCGGTTTCGATCACGGCCTTGTGAACGGGGTGTGCGGCTGCACTTCGAAACATCATACGAATGATGAATTGAAATGCAAGACCCCCGGTCGACGGCAACGAGCTCTCATCCTCGAGGATGACACCGGGTCCCACCGTGAGCGATACTGGGAACCATGACCATCGACGCCGATGCCCGCGCCCTCCCCGGAGAGCGCGTCGCCCACTACGACCTGCTGGGCCGCCGCGACACCGACTACTACGCGGTGTTCGCCGACATCCCCGACGCCGACCGCGCCGCGTGGGATGCCGCCAAGTCCTTCGCCGACGAGGTCGGCACGCGCATGCAGGGGGAATGGGATGCCGCGACGTATCCGATCGACCTCGTGCGGCGCATGGGCGAGCTCGAGCTGTTCACCGACGGCATCGAGCACCCCGATCTTCCGCGCACCTCTCCTTTGGCCGCAGGACTGGTCAACATGGAGATCTCGCGGCACGACGGCTCGCTCGCGACGGCTCTCGCCGTGCAGGGCGGCCTCGCGCTGCGGACGCTGGCGTTCTACGGCTCCCCCGAGCAGCAGCAGCGCTGGCTGAAGCCCCTTGCCGACGGCATCGTCCTCGGCGCGTTCGCCCTGACCGAGCCCGACCACGGCTCCGACTCCGTCTCACTCGAGACCACCGCCACCCGCACCGCCGAGGGATGGTCGCTCAGCGGGACGAAGAAGTGGATCGGCAACGGCGCCTCCGGCGGGATCACGTTCGTCTGGGCGCGCATCGACGACGAGGGCGGCGACGACCACGGCAACGTGCGCTGCTTCCTCGTCGAGCAGGACACCCCGGGCTACACGGGCACCGTCATTACCGGGAAGGTGTCGCTGCGCGGCATCCATCAGGCCCACATCGCGATGGACGACGTGCGTCTTCCCGCGGATGCCGTGCTGCCGGGCACCCGCACCTTCAAGGACGCGTCGGTCGTGCTTTTCGCCACCCGCTCGGGTGTCGCGTGGTCGGCGCTGGGTCACGCCACCGCCTGCTACGAGATCGCGCGGACGTATGCCACCGAGCGCATGCAGTTCGGGAAGCCCCTCGCGAAGTTCCAGATGGTGCAGGAGCGCCTCGCCCAGATGCTCGACGAGCTCACCGCGATGCAGCTGTACTGCCGCCGCCTCGCCGACCTCGAGACCTCGGGGGGTCTGCGCCCCACCCAGGCCTCGCTCGCGAAGTACCACAACACCCGCGCAGCCCGCCGGGTGGCGGCGATCGCGCGCGACCTGCTGGGCGGCAACGGCATCCTCCTCGAGAACGGCGTCATGCAGCACATGGCCGACATCGAGGCGATCCACACTTACGAGGGCACCGAGAGCGTGCAGGCGCTGCTTCTCGGCCGCGACATCACCGGGATGAGCGCGTTCGTCTGACCGCGGATGCCGCGGGGGGCGGCCGCGCGCGCCGAGCCCCCGCGGGGCCGCGCGGGATCCTGCGCCACGGGTGACACGGAGCCCTAATCCGCAGCCCTGAGCCGCGCAACCCGCGCGGGCGATGTCGGAACCTCCCGCTAACGTCATCGCATGGGCCTCTTCTCTCGCCACCCCGCGCCGCGCAACGCCGTCACGTCCGTCGCGCAAGCGGTGCAGCCGCCGCCGAAGAGCCTCTGGGCCGACGGATTCGGGCGCCTCGCCATCCGGGCCGTGCAGATCATCATCGTCGTCGTGCTCGTCGCGGGCGTGATCTGGGGCATCCGTCAGGTGACGCTCGTCATCATCCCGCTGATCCTGGCACTCATCTTCGCGTCGGCCTTCGGGCCGGTCACGATGTGGATGCGACGCAAGGGCGTCCCCGCCGTGGTCGCCACCCTGCTGACGCTGCTCGCGGTGGTCGTCGTACTCGCCGGTCTCGGATGGCTCGTCGTGAACGCCGTGATCAACCAGTGGGACACGCTCAGCTCGCAGGCCGTCGAGGGCTTCCAGAAGGCCCAGGACTGGTACCACACCCTGCCGTTCGCGATCTCGCCCGACCAGATCAACCAGGCCGTTGAGGGCATCACCGACTTCGTCACGAGCGCGCAGTTCGGCACAGGGGCGCTCGCGGGCGTCAGCGCCGTCGCGTCGTTCGTCACGGGCTTCGTGCTCATGGTCGTCATCCTGTTCTTCTTCCTCAAAGACGGACCCCGCATGTGGGAGTTCGTGCTCCGTCCGTTCCGCGGGAGCGACTACGACCGCGCGCGCCGCATCGGTGACAAGACGGTCACCGTCCTTGGCTCCTACGTGCGCGGTACCGCCTCGGTCGCCGCCGTCGACGCCATCGGCATCGGCATCGGGCTCGCCATCCTCGGCGTTCCGCTGGCGCTGCCGCTGGCGGTGCTCGTCTTCCTGCTCGCGTTCATCCCGATCGTCGGCGCCGTGACGGCCGGCATCCTGGCCGCGCTCGTCGCCCTCGTGACCAACGGATGGGTCGTCGCCCTCATCGTCGTCGGCATCGTCGTCCTCGTGAATCAGCTCGAGGGCAACTTCCTGCAGCCCGTCCTCATGGGGCGGTCGATGAAGCTGCACTCGTTCGTCGTGCTGGTCGTGCTCGCCGGTGGAACCGCGATCGGCGGCATCCTCGGCACCCTGCTGGCCGTGCCCCTCACGGCGGTCGTCTGGGGCATCATCACCGTGTGGAACGGCCCCGACGAACCGGCCGAGTGGGCGCGGCGCAAGAGGCGCCGGAAGCCCGTGCCCCTGTCAGGCAACGAGGGCGGCGAGAGCTGACCGCGATGGCCCACGACATTCCCGCACCGATGCTGGCGAAATCGGTGCCAGAAGTTCCCGACCACGCCAAGGTCGCCGGGGGCTTCAGCTACGAGCCCAAGTGGGACGGCTTCCGCGCACTCGTTTCCTGGGACGGCACCGACGTCGAGATCGGCAGCCGGGGCGCGAAGCCCCTCACCCGCTACTTCCCCGAGCTCGTCGAGGCCTTCGCCCGCCTTCTGCCCGAACCGTGCCTCATCGACGGCGAGGTCGTCGTGGCGCGCGGTGAGGCCGGGGCACAGCGGCTCGACTGGGAGTCGCTGTCGCAGCGCATCCACCCCGCGGCCTCTCGGGTGAACATGCTCGCCGAGGAGACGCCGGCGATGTTCATCGCCTTCGACCTGCTCGCCCGCGGCGAGCGCGACCTGCAGGGAGAGCCGTTCGCCGAGCGTCGTGCGCAGCTGGTCGACCTGCTCGGAGACGTGCCGCACCCGGTGCATGTCACCCGCACCACCGACGATCCCGACCTGGCGCGCCGGTGGCTGGCCGAGTTCGAGGGCGCCGGTCTCGACGGGGTGATCGCCAAGCCGCTCGCGCAGCCCTATGCGCCGAACAAGCGCACGATGTTCAAGATCAAGCACGCCCGCACCGCCGATGTCGTGCTGCTCGGGTACCGCATCCACAAGTCGGGCGAGGGCGTGGGCTCGCTGTTGCTCGGACTCTACGACGACGACGGTCGCCTGCACGGTGTCGGTGGCGCGTCCGCCTTCACCGACAAACGCCGCCGCGAGTTGATCGACGAGCTCGAGCCGTACGTCGAACGCGATGACGAGGGCGCCGCCGTCACCGGCGAGACCGATCGTTCGCGCTTCTCGGCCTCCAAAGACGTATCGTTCGTGCGGCTTCGTCCCGAGCGCGTACTCGAGGTGCGTTACGACCAGCTCGAGGGGATGCGTTTCCGCCACACCGTGCAGTTCGACCGGTGGCGTCCCGACCGCGACGCCCGCTCGTGCACCTTCGCGCAGCTCGACGCGGTGACCTCCTACGACCTGGGCGACGTTCTCGACTGACGCCTCGACATCGCCGCCTCCGCTCAGCGCACCTCCGTGGCATCCGCCGCCCGCCGGGCGATCACGACGACGCCGGCCGCGGCCGCTGCGAACATCGCGGCGAGGATCGCCCACCCGGCGGTACCGAGGTCGATCGCCGTCAGGGTGACGACGGCCGGCGCGATCATCGCTCCGACCGCATATCCCGTGCCGTAGACGCCCTGGTAGCTGCCCATGCGCTCCTGCGGCGCGAGGTCGAAGCTCAAACTCCAGCCCGCCGCGCTCGAGGTGATCTCGGCCAGCGAGTGGACCACGGCCGCGGCGAGCAGCACGACGATCACCGCCGTCGCGGGCCCCCACCCTTCACCGCGGACCCACCCGGCTCCCGCCCACAGGGCGCACGCGGCGACCATGAGCCACCCGGCGCGGGTCATCGCGCGCCCCGCCCCGCGGAACGTTCCGGTCCCGCGGCTCATCCGCACCTGCAGCAGCACCACGACGACCGTGTTGACCAACAGCAGTGGGCTGACCACCACATCGGCGGCGATCGTGTGCGCGACGACCCACAGCGGCACACCGATCTCGAACACCCCGAACTGGATGCCGAAAACCCCCATCAGCACGGTCAGCCACAGGAAGCGCGGGTCGCGGTAGGGACTCCGCACGACAGCGACCGCTGCGGCGGACGGGGTCTCGGCATCCGGGACCTCACGGCGGAGGTCGACGCGCTCGGGATCGAGACCGGCGACGAGCACCGCGGACAGCAGGAAGAGCGACCCCGCGATCGTCATCGTCAAATGGAAGGCGAACGGCGTGCCGAGCGCGAGGGGGACGGCGGCGACCGCGGTGCCGACACCGATGCCGACGTTCGTGACGGTCCGCATGGTCGCGCGGATGCGCACCCGGTCCTCGCCGCGGAACGCCCGCCCGACGACCGAGGAGCGCACGCTCCCCCCGCCCTGCTGCGCGAGCAGGACGAGGGAGGCGACGATCACCAGCGTCGGGAGGTCGCGGACGAAGAGGTAACCGATAAGCGCCGCGCCCTGCACGATGTGCAGGACGACGAGCATCCTCCGCGCGCTGAGGCGGTCGGAGAGGTGTCCGAATGTCAGGGAGCTCGCGACGCCCACCGCCCCGGCGATCGTGAGGCCGATGCCGACCGTGACAGGCTCGAGGCCCACGATGAGAGTCAGGTACAGCGTCGTCAGCGTGAAGAATGCCCCGCGGCCCAGCGTGTCGACGAGGGTGACGGTGAGGAGGCGGCGCAGAGTCCGATCCGTCTGCACGAGGGTTCTCAGGGGGACGGTCGGGATCGTACTGGTCACCCCCTCATTGATCCAGGCGCGGCGCGTGCGCTCAATAGATGTAGCGTGGAGCTTCATGATCCGGTACGAGATGGAGGCCGCCGACATCTCGGCGATCCGCTTCGGCATCTCGCCGCTGTCGGAACTCGGCCTCGGGCTCCGCGCTCTGTCGCAGCCCGACGGCTTCCCCCTCCAGCGACCGTGGCTCGAGCGCATCGCGTCGGTGCGCCCTCTGCTCGACCTCGAGGTTCTGCTCGCGCTCGTCAACGACCGCAAGTGGACGGCGGACTTCGTCAACCCCCGCCCGTCGTCGCCGCTGACCTCGCTCGACGACGAACTGCTCAAGCTCGGGCGCATCCCCCGAGCGCGCTTCGTCGCCGACCTCGAGCGCGTCCACGGCGAGATTCCCCCGGTGTTCCGCGGGCGGCACGACCTCGTCATGGCCCGTCTGCAGCGCGCGCTGGCCACCGCGTGGGATCTCTGCTTCGCCCCGCACTGGGCGCGCATGAGCGCGGTGCTGCGGGCCGACATCGCGTACCGCGGACGCATCGCCGCGCAATCGGGCATGGGCGCCGTCCTCAACGGTCTCTCGGATGCCGCCCGCTATGACGGCCGCCACCTCGACGTGCGCCTGTGGAACCCCGATATCCGCCGCCGTCCCGTGCTCGGCGACGGCCTCACCCTCGTGCCCTCGATGTTCACGGTCCGCGTCTCGACCCCCATCGACGACGACCTCCCGCCCACGGTCATGTATCCCGCGCGCGGGCAGGGCGCGATGTGGTCGCGCAGCACGCAGCCCGAGCCCGACGCCGTCTCCGATCTCCTCGGGCGCACGCGCTCGATCCTTCTCGCGGCGCTGGGCGAGCCGGCATCCTCCACGGATCTCGCTCTGCGCCTCGACGTCTCGACGTCCGCGATCAACCAGCACCTGCGCGTGATGGAACGCGCCGGCCTGCTCAACCGCGCCCGCTACGGCCGGGCGGTGCTGTACTACCGCAGCGCCGCCGGCGACGCGTTGGCGTCCGGCGGCTGAGGCGGACCGCAGCGATCGCCCCCGCGGCGCCCGGCAGCGGAACGCGCGGCGCGTCGGACCGTGCCGCCCGTTGCGGAGCGACCCGGCCGTCAGGCCCGACCCGCTCCCCCGCGTCACTCCGCCGGCGTCTTCGCCCGCGACGGCTGCACGCGAGGCGGCTCGCCGGGCATCTTCGGGAACTCCGGTGGGAACGGCAGCTCGCCGAGTCCGTTGTCGACGTCGCGCTGCCACCACTCCAGCAACGTGTCGATGCGTCCGGGCTGAGCGGCGAAGTTCTCCCACGGATCGCCCATGGATGCCAACCGCTCCGGCACGGAGCGCACCGTGAACGCGAGGGGGTCGAGGCCGTCGAGTTCGTCCCAGGTCACCGGGGTCGACACGGTCGCGGTGGGCAGAGCCCGGGGCGAGTACGCGCCGGCCATCGTGCGGTCGCGGTTGGCCTGGTTGAAGTCGACGAAGATGCGTTCGCCCCGCTCCTCCTTCCACCAGCTGGTGGTCACGGCATCCGGCATCCGTCGTTCCAGTTCGCGCGCGGCGGCGATGACGGCGTGCCGCACGTCGAGGAATTCGTGCGTGGGCTCGATGGGGCAGAACACGTGCAGGCCGCGGTTGCCGCTCGTCTTGATCCAGGGCTCGAGGCCCGCCTCGCGCAGCACGACCCGCAGCTCGTGCGCCGCGGTGACGGCCTCCGCAATGCCGGTGCCCGGCTGCGGGTCGAGGTCGATGCGCAGTTCGACGGGGTGGTCGGGGTCGCTCGCGAGCGAGGCCCACGGGTGGAACACGATCGTGTTCATCTGCGCGGCCCACACGGCCGAGGCGATCTCGCCGAGGAAGAGCTGCGGATGCCGCCGCCCGCTGTTGTAGGTGACTGTCACGGCCTCGACGAAGGCCGGCGCCCCCTTCGGCGGGTTCTTCGAGAAGAACGCCTCGCCGCCCACGCCCTCGGGGAAACGTTCGAGCGACACGGGCCGGTGCCCGTTCGCCGCGATGAACGGGTCGCCCACCGCGATGAGGTACTCGGCCAGCTCGCGCTTGGTGATCGCGACCTCCGGCCAGAGCACGCGGTCGGGGTTCGAGATGCCGACCTCGCGGTCGCCGTCGGGGCCCGGCACGGTCAGGGTGATGCGAGGGGATGCCATGTGCCGACGCTAACGCGCGCGCGGGCGCCGTGTCTGCCCGTTGCGATGCGGGGTCGCCGTGGGGTCCGTGTCCACCCCGGGCCCCGGCATCCCGTCCCGTCCTACGCTCGAGACATGACCACCGCCGCCGCCCGCACCGCCCTCGACATCGCCGACTGGCGCCGCCGCGTGTTCGCGCTGTACGACGCCGTGCGCGAAGCCGACGATCCCGAAGACGCCCACGAGCTCTGGCGCATCGAGCGCGACGCGCTGTTCGCCGATCACCCCGCCACTCCCCTGCTCCCGGAGCAGCGCGACGGGTTCGAGGGGCTTCCCCTCGCCCCCTACGACGCGGTGTGGCGTTTCGAGGTGCCGCTGCTCGACGCGGATGAGGCGTCGTTCGTCGCGACCACCGGGACCGACGGCGAGGTCGGTTTCGAGCGCATCGGCCGCGTGGAGCTGCCCGACACCGGCTCCCTCGACGTGTGGCGGCTGACGTCGTACGGCGGCGGACTGTTCGTGCCCGTGCGCGACGCCGCAGCCGGCCGGCCGGGCGGCACGTACGGCGGCGGACGCTACCTGCTCGACACCATCAAGGGCGCCGACCTCGGCCGCGGATCCGCGCCCGACAGCCTCGTCATCGACTTCAACTTCGCGTACAACCCGTCGTGTGCGTACGACCCGATGTGGGCGTGCCCGCTCGCCCCCGCGGGGAATGTGCTGCCGGTGGCGGTTCCCGTCGGCGAGCTGTACGGGGTGTGACGGCCAGGCCGCTCTGCATTCCTGAGAAACGACAGCGGGCCGCTCCCCGGACGGGGGCGGCCCGCTGTCGTCGAGTGCTCAGGACTCCGCGGCGGCGGCATCCTTCTCTGCGAGGTCGATGACGGGTGCGAGCTGCTCGCGCGTGAGGCGGATCCAGGGCCCGGCCGGGTCGACCAGGATGCCGGTGAGCGCGGGGTCGCTGGCGAGGGCCTTCGACAGCTGCGCTCGGCTGATGGGCAGCGGCTGGTCGCCGCGTCCGAGGGCGAGGAGTTCGAGCGGGTGGCTGAACACCTCGAGGAAGCGCTCGCCCGCGGCCGAGCGCGATTCGGCGACGCCGATCGGTCCGCCCTCCTCGGTGCGGTTCACGGCGATCCACATCGGCGCTTCGGCGATGATGGCGTCGACGATCGCGGGGACCGTCTCGTCGGTGCGCGCGTCGCACAGGGCGGTCTTGATGCGCAGTTCGGGGTCGACCTCGGCGACCATGCGCTCGAGCAGCGCCTTCGGCAGCACGGCGCGGTTGTCGCCGGATGCCGGGTCGAGCACGATGCCGGCGTACGGGCCGGACAGGACGTGGCGCAGCAGCGCCATGACCGGCTGGCCCATCGCGGAGGTGTCGTGGTCGCCGTCGGCCTCGACGCTCGCGCGAAGCGCGAGGCCGCCGCTGTAGGCGAGCACGAGCTGCTCGTCACCGCGGTTGGCGACGGCGAGCGGGAGGTCCTTGCCCTCGGCGAGCAATGCGCGGGCGTCGCCCTTCACGCGCAGGAACACGTGTCCCTGCAAGAACTGGCGGGCGACGTTGAGCAGCTGCGCGGGCTCGGGCTGCCCCGTGATCTCGGCGAGGGCGTTGCCGAGCAGCGCGTTGTCGCGCAGGCCCTGCACCGTCTCAGGAGCCTCCGGGGCCTCCATCGGACCGGGCTGACGGGCCGAGGGCCGCGCGGCGACCGGCGGCGCGTTCGTCAGCGACGGCGCGGGCTCGGGGCCGGCACCCACCCCGCGGAACGACGACATCGAGATGCCGACCGTGGGCGTTGCGGCGTCCGGGGCCTCCGGGGTCGTGTCGGCGGCCGGAGCGGCGTCGCTGGGGCCGGTGGGATCGACGGGCTGCTCGCCCGGTTCGATCGTGGTGTCGGGCCGGTCGACCGATGCGTCGTCGGAGTCGGACTTCTTGCGGCGCGAGAAGAGAGCCATTCCGCCAGCCTATCCGGGCGGGTCGGGGGCCAGGCCCGGAGCGTGGCGGCGGGCGAGGGCATCCCCGGCGGTTTGGGGCGCGGCTTTTCGTTCGGGGCGGACGATTTCGCGCCCCGAACGGAGAATCGCGCCCCAAACCGGAACTTCAGCGCCCGGCACGATGAACGCGGGCTACAGCTTTGCGATCGGCGCGATCTTCACCAGCAGCTTCTTCGGCCCCACGGTGTCGAAGCGCACGTGCGCCACGCGCTTCGCGCCCTCGCCGGTGACGGCATCCACGCGACCCTCGCCGAAGTCGTCGTGGCGGATGCGATCGCCCGCCGCGAGCTGCATGTCGCCGTTGTCGCGGACCTTCGCCGGGATGCGGTTCGGGAACTTGCTCGGGTCGGCCGGCGCGCGCTTGGGCAGCGGGACGAGGTCGTCGCCGTAGCGGTTGCCGCCGCCGGGTTGACCGGGACGCCGACCGCGCGCGTTGAGTGCGCGCGACTGCGAGCCGCCGCGGCCGTTGACGTCGCCGGGCGACTGGCGCCAGTCGATGAGGTCGGCGGGGATCTCCTGCAGGAACCGACTCGGCATGGCCACCGTGACCTCGCCGAATTGCGCGCGGGTCATCGCGAGCGAGACGTGCAGGCGTTTGCGGGCACGCGTGATGCCGACGTAGAACAGGCGCCGCTCCTCCTGCGGCCCGCCGGGCTCGTTGGCCGAGATGCGGTGCGGCAGCAGGTCTTCCTCGACGCCGGTGAGGAACACCGCGTCGTACTCGAGGCCCTTCGCGGTGTGAAGGGTCATGAGCGAGACCGAGCCCGACGCGTCGTCGAGGTCGTCGGCATCCGCCACGAGGGTCACCTCGGTGAGGAAGTCGATGATCGTTCCCTCGGGGTTGTTGCGCGCGAATTCGCGCGTCACCGCGATGAGCTCGTCGAGGTTCTCGAGGCGCGCTTCGTCTTGCGGGTCTTTGCTGGCGCGCAGGGCGTCGAAGTAGCCGCTCTTGTTGAGCAGCAGCGTGAGCCCCTGGGTGACCGAGGTGGAGGGGGCGAGCTCTCCGGATGTCGGCAGCATGACCGCCGTGGCCTCGGTGAGCACCGCGTCGAGCTGGTCGATGGCTTTCTGCAGCTTCGGGCCGACGCCGAGCTGCGGCGAGTTGGCCAGGGCGTCGCGGAAGGTGATGTCGTGCTCGGCCGCGTACCGGGCGATCGCCGTCTCGGTCACGTCGCCGATGCCGCGTCGCGGTCGGTTCAGGATGCGGCGCAGCGCCATCGAATCGGCCGGGTTGGCGACCGCCACGAGGTAGGCGAGGGCGTCCTTGATCTCGGCGCGCTCGTAGAACTTGGTGCCGCCCATGATCTTGTAGGGCACCGCGGAGCGGATGAAGATCTCTTCCAGAGCACGTGACTGCGAGTTGGTGCGATAGAACACCGCCACCCCGGAGTAATCGACGCCCTTCTTGTGCAGCGCTTCGATCTCGTCGGCGACGAACTGCGCCTCGTCGTGCTGCGAGTAGCCGGTGAAGCCGATGATGGGGTCTCCAGCGCCGACATCGGTCCAGAGCTTCTTGTCTTTGCGATCGAAGTTGTTCGCAATGACGGCGTTGGCGGCCGAGAGGATGTTCTGCGTCGAGCGGTAGTTCTGCTCGAGCAGCACGACCTTGGCGCCCGGGTAGTCGCGCTCGAACTCGCTGATGTTGCGGATGTCGGCGCCGCGGAACGCGTAGATCGACTGGTCGGAGTCACCGACGACGGTGAGGGACGCCGCATCCTCTCCGGCCGGCTCGGCGTCGAAGATCATCATGCCGCCGGAGGAGAACGGCTCGGCGTCGGACCCCGGGGGCCGGGTCAGCTCGTGGATGAGCGCGTACTGCGCGTGGTTCGTGTCCTGATACTCGTCGACCAGGATGTGCCGGAACCGCTTTCGGTAGACGTCGGCGACTTGCGGGAACGCGCGGAAGAGGTAGACGGTCTGCGCGATGAGGTCGTCGAAGTCGAAGGCATTGGCCCGCTGCAGCTCGCGCTGGTACGACGAGAAGATCTCGACGAAGATCCGCTCGGCGGGGTCGCTCATGTTGGCGGAGCGCGCGTACGACTCGGCATCCGCCAGCTCGTTCTTGAGCTTCGAGATGCGGCTCTGCGTGCCGGCCGGGGTGAGGCCGAAGGAGTCGCCCTCGTGCTCCTTCACGAGACGCTTGATGAGCGCCCGTGAGTCGCCGGAGTCGTAGATCGTGAACGACTTGGTGAAGCCGAACTGCTCCGCCTCGCGGCGCAGGATGCGCACGCACGCGGAGTGGAACGTCGAGATCCACATGCCGTCGGCCTTCTGCCCGATCAGCTGATGCACGCGCTCGCGCATCTCGCCCGCGGCCTTGTTGGTGAAGGTGATCGCGAGGATCTGGCTGGGGTACGCCTCGCGCGTGCGCAGCAGCGAGGCGATGCGGCGGGTGAGCACGCTCGTCTTGCCCGAGCCGGCGCCCGCGACGATGAGCAGCGCCTGGCCGCGGTAGGTGACGGCCTCCCGTTGCGGACCGTTCAGCCCCTCGAGCAGATCGGCGTCGGGTCGGGCGGCCGACGGTGCGGAACCGCCGACGATGAGGGGCGTGGAGGCGTCGGTCATGGCGCGTCCAAGTCTAGGCGGGGGCTCCGACATCGGACCCGCCGGCCGGCGGCGTCGGCGCGCTCACGGCGAACAGCCCCGCGGCCACGCCCGCCGGCCCGTGCCACGCGCGGCATCCGCGACCCGGGCCGCAGAGCGCCCGACACCTCAGTACCCGGCGCGACGGCCCACTAGCGCCACCCGGACGCCTTCGTTGAGCCCGGCCCTCACCCGGGACGCCGGCGTTACGCCCGTCCCTCGCCCGCAGCGCCCGACGACAGCAGCGACTGCGCGCGCGAGAAGTGCTCGGCATCCACCGTGACGTCCCAACGCTCGGCCTCGAAGCCCTGCACCGACGAGAAGTCGCGACGCCCGCCGGTGAACGCGTGCCCCGCGAAGCCGAAGACCGCGCCCCAGACGGTGCCGAGCACGAGGCCGAGCAGCACGAAGCCGAGGAAGCCGCCCACGCTCAACAGACCGATGAGCACGCCGATCATCAGGCCGAACCAGGCGCCCGAGGCGGCGCCGAGCAGGGCTGCACGGCCTCGGGTCAGGCGTCCCGTGACCTGCTCAACAATCCGCACGCCGTGACCGACGATGGCGGTGTGCTCGACGGGGAAGCCTGCGTCGGAGAGGCGGTCCACGGCGGCCTGCGCCCCCGTGTAGTCGCTGAAGCTCGACAGGACGCGACGTTCGGGGGTGGCGCGGGTGACGTCGGACATGATCGGTTCCTTCCCTCGGAATCTCCACGCTAGACGCCCGGGGCGACGTGCGGAGGGCGCTTGCACCACCGCCGTCGCTCGATTAGGCGGGCGCTGTCAAACCCGTGGGGTACCCCGTCGCAAGCCGCGATGATGGTCGCATGCGCCTCATCCTCAACGTCCTGTGGCTCGTGCTGTCGGGCTTCTGGCTCTTCCTCGGCTACCTGACCGCGGGGGTCGTGCTCTGCATCCTGATCGTGACGATCCCGTGGGGCATCGCCTCGTTCCGCATCGGGCTATACGCGCTCTGGCCGTTCGGCCGCGAGATCGTGTCGAAGCCGACCGCCGGCCTGGGGTCGGCCCTCGGCAACGTCGTGTGGGTCGTTCTCGCGGGCTGGTGGCTCGCCCTCGAGCACGTGATCACCGGCCTCCTGCTGTGCGTGACGATCATCGGCATCCCGCTCGGCATCGCGAACTTCAAGCTCGTGCCGGTGTCGCTCTTCCCGCTCGGCAAAGAGGTGCGCGACATCCGCCGCGGCGGACCGTTCGATCAGACGCTCGGTCGCTGAGCGACAGCGAGCGACTCGCGCGCGCCCGTCATCGGAGCGCACGGCTTCGGCGTGGGGACGTCAGAACGAGAGGCCTCATCGCGCGAGGCGTCAGCGCGTGCCTGTCGTCATCGAGCCCAGCGTCAGCGAGCCCGTCGTCAGCGCGCGTGGGCGTCAGCGCGTGCGGCGCTCGTACACGCGGCGCGGCAGGGCGAGCAGGATGCCGACGACCGTGGCGATCACGCCGATCGCGGCCGCGACACCGACGAGCTCCATCGGGAACGCGCCGTCGCGCATGCCGGTGAGGCGCGCGAGATCCCACGGCAGGATGCCGACCTGTTCGTTCCAGGAGCGCAGGGCGTCGCCGGCGCCCGCCAGGGCGATGGTGCCCGCGGGCAGCGCGGTGCCGATCCCCACGCCGGCCAAGGCGATGCCGGCCGCCCGGGGTCGGCCGAGCTGCGGGGCGAGCGACCACCCCGCGACGACGAACACCCACGCCAGCAGGGCGAAGGCCACCATCAGGTAGAGGATGCGCGCGGCCGGCGCCGACCACAGCGTCGGCCAGACGCCGTCGGGGCCCGAGAGCGCCACGGCGAGGAGTGCGACGACGCAGCGCAGCACGAGCGCCCCTCCGACCGCGGCGATGATGGGCCACGGCGATCGACGCCCGAGCAGCAGCCGCACCGCGGTGGCGAACAGGAGCCACCCGAGGACCGCGATGGCGACCCCGAACAGCCCGTCGCGCGGGGTCTGGACGATGCGCGTGGTGACGAGCAGCCCGCCGGGCACGAGGATCATGAGCCAACGATCCAGCGGAAGCAGACCCAGGCTCGACTCCCGGGCACGCCACGGTCGCGTCGAGGCGATCCACGTCGCACGGGCGGCGGCGGCCCCGGGTCGGCGGACCAGGCGCGTGCGGGCCGCGAGCATGCCGATGACGAGCCACGCGACGCCGAGCGCCAGGAGGACACGCGCAAGCCATTCGGTCGTGGAATCGACCGTCGTGGGCACGCGTGTGAAGGGATCCACGAGCACGGCGATGATCGCGCCGAGGGCCAGGAGGATGCCGGCGGTGCCCAGGGCCAGCATTCCTCGCCCCGTCGTCGTCGCCATGGGTCAACGTTACCCGGCGCCGCCTGAGCGTCCGCACGGGGCGGGCGCGGCGGTGAGCGCCGCGCCGAGAAGACCCCCGCACCGGGGCCGTCGGCGCGGGATGACCTCGACGCGACGCGGCGTCGCCCCGGACCGAACCGGGCACGACGGCAACGCCGCGCCGGCTCGAGGGCGATCCCGTGTACCGTTCAGCCGCGGTCGTGGAGGGTGACGTGGTAGCCGTCGGGGTCGGCGAAGGTGAAGGTACGGCCGAAGGGGCCGTCGATCGGGTCCATGACGATGCGGTGCCCGTCGGCCGCGAGCGCGTCGTGGATCGTCTGCACGTCGGTAGCGTGCAGCCAGACCGCGACGCCGAGGCCGGGCTGTGTGACGCCGGTCAGGTCGGTACCGGGGGCGAGGTCGCGGAGCGCGAAGGCGATGGGGGCCGTGGTGAACACGACGGCGTGCGGCGGGCCGGCGGGCGAGCGTTCGAGGCCCAGGTAGCGCTCGTAGAACGCCTGGGACGCGGCGAGGTCGCGCACCTGCAGGGAAATGAAGTCGGGACCGGTGGCGGGCATGGGAACTCCTCTGTATGTCAGTTACCTGACAAGTAGCGTATGTCAAAATACTGACATGACGCAAGAGCGGATCGACCTCGACACCTCCCTCGGCTACCTGCTGAAGGAGGCGGCGAGCGCTCTGCGCGCATCCATGGAAGACGTGCTCCGCCCGCTGGGCATGACGATCACGCACTACTCGTGCCTCGAGCTGCTCGCTCAACGCCCCGGCCTGTCGAACTCAGACCTCGCGCGCGGCGCCTTCGTCACCCGCCAGTCGATGAACGTGCTTCTGCAGGCCCTCGAGAGCGACGGCATCGTCGAGCGATCCGCGACACCGCCCTCCGGCAAGGCGCTGCCGACACGTCTCACGCCGAAGGGTCGCCGCTCCCTCGAGGCGGCGAGCGCAGCGGTGCGCGAGGTCGAGCGCCGCATGCTGAGCGGGATGACGGATGTCGAACAGCAGGCGGCCCGCCACGCGCTGCGCTCGATGGTGTCCGCCCTCCGACCCTGACACCCGGCCGAGGATTGTGTAACAATCCACCCATGCTCCCCGCCCTCGCGATCCTCACTGCCGCGCTGTGCTTCTCCACGACGGGCACGGCGCAGGCCCTCGCGGGGGTCGACGCCTCGCCCATCGCGGTCGGTGCCGCGCGGATCGTGGTCGGCGGCGGCATCCTGGGCCTGCTCGCCCTCGCGCGACGATCGCCGTCGCGCCCCGCGTCGGGATCGCGGGCGTCGACAGCGACCCTGATCGCGCTCGGCGCGCTCGGCGTACTCGCCTACCAACCGCTGTTCTTCCTCGGCACGCGCGAGAACGGCGTCGCCATCGGCACGGTCGTCGCGCTGGGGTCCGCCCCGATCGCGACGGGGATCGTGGATGCCGTGCGCCTGCGCCGCGCCCCCTCCGCGCGCTGGATGCTCGCCACCGCCATCGCCCTCGCCGGCGTCGTCCTCGTGTCGGGGGTGACCGGCGGCACCGTGGCGCTCTCCCCGGGCGGCCTCCTCGGATCGGTGGGCGCGGGCGTGTCGTACGCCCTCTACACGGTGTGCGGCAAAGCGCTGATCGACAGGGGGTGGGGTTCCACGCGCGTGATGGGGACCGTCTTCGGCGTCGCCGCGGTCGCGAGCGTGCCGATCCTCGTGATTGCGGGAACGTCGTGGCTGCTCACGCCGCACGGCCTCGCGCTGGCCCTCTGGTTGGGCGTCGTCACGACCGCGATCGCTTACCTGCTCTTCGGGTGGGGCCTCGCCCGCCTCAGCGCGGTGACCGTGTCGACCCTCACCCTCGCCGAACCCCTCGCGGCCACCCTGCTCGGCCTCCTCGTGCTGCACGAACAGCTAACTCCGGTCAGCACCCTCGGCCTCGCGCTCATCGCGGTGGGCCTTGTCGTGGTGTCCGCTCCCGCCCGTCGGCGCGAGGAGGTCCCGGATGCCACGGCCCGAGCCTGACGCGTCGGCGCCGGGCCCCCGCACGGCCGACGTCGTCGCCGACGCCGTTCGCATCGGCATCCTGTCGGGGGAGCTCGCTCCGGGCACGCCCTTGCGCGAGGAGGAGCTGAGCGCGACCTACGGCGTCTCGCGGCATACGGCGCGCACGGCGCTCGCGCGGCTCACGGCCGAGCGACTCGCCACCGCCGAGCCCTACCGCGGCGTGCGGGTCTCCTTGCTCGACGACGACGCCCTCATCGCGCTGCAGCAGCTGCGGTGCGCTCTCGAGACCGAGGCGCTGCGGATCGTCCGCGACCGCGGCATCCATCCCCCCGGCGTCGACGCTGCGCTGGACGACCTCGCCGCGGCGGAGGTGTCGGGCGACTGGACGGCGACGCTCGCCGCGCACGCGCGCGTGCACCTCTCCCTCGTCGACGCCTCCGGCAGCCCGCGGATCGCCGAGGAGTACCGCCGCCTCGACTCCGAGATGCACCTCCTGCTCACGCACGTGCGGCCGGCGTACGCCCCGGGCGGACTCGCGCAGGAGCACCGCTCCTACGTGACCGAGGCGCTGCGCGACCCCGAGCGCGCCGTGCGGGCGCACCTCGAGCACTCGACGCGGGCGATCATCGACGGGCGGCGCGGGGGCTGAGCGACACACCGCGACACCTCCCGTCATGCATCGCAACGAGCCTCCGCCGTGTCGGCTGTCGGGGTTAGCGTGGGGGCACATCGCGGCGATCCGGGCGGTCCCGGGCCTCGGCTCATAACCGGAGGCGTGGCGGGTTCGACTCCCGCCGTCGCGTCCGCTTCCCCGTCGCCGGGTCCGCGCGCACGGGCGTCAGTCCCCCACCACCTGCCATGCTGGAGGAATGACCTCCCCCGCACCCCAGGACGTCTCCGTCGGCAGTGAGATGATCCGCCTCGGACCGTTCCTGAAGTTCGCGGGGATCCTCGACTCGGGCGGAGACGTCAAAGTGGCGATCATCGACGGGTACGTGCAAGTCAACGGCGAGATCGACCGCCGCCGCGGGCGTCAACTGCAGGCCGGCGACGTCGTGACCTTCGAGGGCCGCTCCTTCCGCGTGCAGGTCTGATCGGCGCGGGCTCGCGGAACGCGCGAGAGGCTCGCCTCCCCCGAATCCGAGACGGGCCCTCCGCACGCAGAGGGTGTCAGGGGCGGAAGACCGCCCGCACGCACCCGTCGGTCTTCTTCTTGAACATCGCGTACCCCTCGGGCCCCTCATCGAGCGGCAGGACATGGGTCGCGAGATGCTCGGTCACGAGTTCGCCGCGCTGCATCCGCTCCAACAGCATGGGGATGTACCGGTGCCCGTGCTGCTGCGCCGACCGCAGGGTGAGCCCCTTGTTCATCACCGCTCCCAGCGGGAACTTGTCGACGAAGCCGCCGAAGACCCCGAGGACGAAGAGGCTCCCACCTTTCCGGACCGCGAAGATCGCCTCGCGTACGGCCGTCGGCCGATCCGTCTGCAGACGCAGTTGCTGCTTCAGCTGGTCGTAGGCGAAATCCGGACCGTCGTGGTGAGCCTCCATCCCGACCGCCTCGATGCACACGTCGGGGCCGCGGCCGCCGGTCAATTCGCGCAGCTCGGCGGTGACCTCGCTCGTCTCGTAATTCAACGTCTCGGCGCCGATCACTTCCTCCGCCTGTCGCAGCCGCTCCTGGAACCGGTCGATCACGATGACGCGTTCCGCGCCGAGCAGGAGCGAGGCGCGGGCCGCCATCTGGCCCACACCGCCCGCACCCCATACCGCCACGGTGTCACCGGGCTGCACACCGCCCAGGTCCGCTCCCATCCAGCCCGTGGGGGCGGCATCCGAGGCGAAGAGCGCCCGCTCATCGCTCACGCCCTCCGGGACGGGGAAGGCCCCCTGGTCGGCGTAGGGCACGCGGATGTACTCCGCATGGCTGCCGGCCCACCCGCCGAGCGCGTGGGAGTAGCCGTAGCAGCCGCCGGGAGCTTGACCCCACAGCATCTCGGGGATGCCCGCGTTGGGATTTCCGTTGTCGCAGAGCGAGTACAGCTCGTTGCGGCAGTACCAGCACTTCCCGCAGCTGATGAAGGAGCAGACGACGACACGGTCACCGATCTTGTGCCTCGTGACGGCCGAGCCCACCTCGACGATCTCGCCGATGAACTCGTGCCCGAGCACGTCACCGGCGCGCATGGTGGGGACGTAGCCGCCGAGCAGGTGCAGATCCGACCCGCACGTCGTGCTGAGCGTCACCTTGACGACGGCGTCGTGGGCGTTCAGGATGCCGGGATCCTCGACGTTCTCGACCGACAGTTCGTTCACGCCGGTCCAACACAGAGCCTTCACAGCACACCCTCGCCCTTTGCCTCGTCCTCCGCCTTGTCGACCGCGCCACCGAGCGGGGTCGGCGGGCGTTCCCCGTGCGGTCTCGGCGTCGCGCGGAGGATCTCCCCCGTCTCGAACACCTGTTTGGCATCCCGAAGCGCTGTCCGGAGGACTCTGCCCGGGTCTTGCCCGCTCGCGAGTTCGGTGTCCGAGCGCACGCGAGCATGCACCTCGAAGCCTTTGTCGCCCGGGGCGGGTCGGACGCGGATCTCGAGGGAATCCGCTACCGCTCGAAGCGGGTCCGGATACCCGCCACTCGGGAAGTCGTCGGCATCACCGAGGATCGTGACCGCCTTCCACCCCTCGGGGTGCTCCGCATCGCCGTCGGACTCGCGCTCCTTCTTCACGAGGGTCCGCGCCACGAGGCCCGCGGCGACCCCCGCGATGCCGACCCCGACGCCGACGGCCGCAGCCGCTTTGCCCGCCATGATCAGGCCGCCTTCTCGGGCTTGAGGACGACCTTGGTCCACCCGTCGTCGCGATTGTCGAAGTGTTCGTAGGCGTCGGGCGCCTCGTCGAGCGACAACTCATGGCTGACGATGAACGACGGCGTCGCCTTGCCCGCGGCGATGAGATCGCGCAGCTGCCGGTTGTACTTCTTCACCGGCGCCTGCCCGGTCCCCATGGTCTGGCCTTTGAACCAGTACAGTCCCATGTCGAAGGCGACCTGCCCCTGCTTCGCCAGGTCGTCGGCGGCTCCCGGATCCTGCGGGATGAACACGCCGACCGTGCCGATACGGCCCGTGAACCGCACCGACTGCACCAGGCGGTTGAGCGTGAGGTTCGGCTGCTCGTCACCGCCCGAGTCGTGCGCCTGATAGCCGACGCACTCGCAGCCGTTGTCGGCGCCCAAGCCCATCGTCTGGTCGAGCACCGCCTGCACCGGGTCGACCTGAGAGTCGTCGATCGCGATCGCCCCGATGGACTCCGCCAGACGCAGCCGATCCGGATGCCGATCCACGACCATCACCTTTGCGGCGCCCTTGATGGTGGCCGAGAGCGCCGCCATCAGTCCCACCGGTCCCGCGCCGTAGATCACCGTCTGATCCCCCGGCTTCACCCGGGCCATCTCCGTGGCGTGGTACCCGGTCGGGAAGATGTCGGCCAGCATCACGTAGTCGCTCGACCGCTCTTCGGCATCCTCCCCCAGGCGCAGGCAGTTGAAATCGCCCCACGGGACCCGCAGCAGCTCGGCTTGACCGCCGGCCCACGGCCCCATGTCGGCGAACCCGTATGCCGCGCCGGCAAACTCCGGGACGGGTTGGGCCGTGAGGCAGTAGTTCGTGAGTCCGCGCTCGCAGTTCTTGCAGTGCCCGCACGCCACGTTGAAGGGCAGCACCACGTGATCGCCGACTGTGACCTTGTCGACGCCGGCGCCGACCTCGATCACCTCGCCCATGTTCTCGTGACCGAACCACCGCCCCGTCTCGAAGCTGGTCCGCCCCTCGTACATGTGCAGATCCGATCCGCAGATGTTGGTCGTCGTGATGCGCACCAGGACGTCGGTGGGGCGCTCGATACGCGCATCCGGAACGTCTTTCACCGTGACCTGCCGCGGCCCGTCGTACACGACTGCTTTCATGTTCGTTTCCTCCCGTGAGTGACGTGTCTTCGGATGAGCCGCGAGCCGTGCGCCCGACGACATCTCCATGTCACTCCCGGCGCGCGGGCGCCACCATCGGCAGATCGACCCATCCGGACCGCGCGCCAGGCCGTGGTCAAAGTCGGGGTGCGCGTGGTACCTCGGTCACAAGAGCCGCGGATGCCGCCGCGGTCTCCGCTCCTCGATGACGCGAAGGTGGTCGACCCGTGATGCGAGACGCCGCACTCCACCTCGCCGAGATCGCAGCGCGTCCGGGCCGCGTGCACGAACGGGCCCAGGCGATGCTCGACGAACTGCACCATCACATCCCGTTCGACGGCGCGTGGATGGCCCTGGCCGAGCCCGGGGGAACCGGGTGCACGTCACTGGCGAGCACCGATCTCGACGCGTCGAGCGTCCGATATCTGAGCGGTCCGCAGATGGCGCGCGACATCGAGTTGACCGGAGCCGACCGCGTTCGACCGCCGACCAGCCTGTCCGATCTTCCGCCCTCGGCGAGGGATCTGCAGACGTGGGCCGAGTGCCTCACCCCCGCGGGGTTCCACGAGGCGCTGTCCGTCGCTCTCTTCGAGGACGGCGGGCGGCACGTCGGATTCGTGACGGTCCTGTTCCGGGGTACGGAACCGCCCTCGCCGACGCTGCGGCGGCAGCTCGGCCGCCTGCTTCCCGAGCTCGCCGCGGGCATCGACCCGGTCCGGTCGCTCGCGGCGTCCGTCGCGTTCGTAAGCGGAGCGCATGCGGGCGTGATCCTCCTGCCCGACGGCGGCGTCGCTCCGCTTCCGGGCCTCTGCGGAGACGACCTCCTCCACGCCCGGTCCGATCTCGTCGACGCGGCGCGCGACGCTCTCGACGAGGGGCGCACGTACGCCGCCTTCCTGTGGCCGCGCGGATCCCGACACGCGCCCGACGGGTATGAGCGGGTCACCGTGCTGGCCTGCGAGCAGGACCTCGACTCCATCGCGTGCGGGGTCGTGGTCCTCTCCCCCGCGCGACACCTGCGGGGGCTGACGCCGCGCGAACTGGAGGTGCTGGGCCATGTGATCGAAGGATGCTCGAATTTCGAGATCGCTCGTGCCCTCGGGGTCGCTCCCCGCACGGTCGCCGCGCACCTCGAGCACATCCTGTTCAAGCTCGATGCCACTTCCCGCGCGCTGGCGGCGGTGCGCGCCGAGCGGGCCGGGCTCTACATCCCCCTCACCCCGGCTCGCACGCCATGAGGGCCGAACAGCGCGTCCGCGCGAACCACCTGGAACCGAACCGGAGGCCCTGACATGTCCCACCTCTCGATGAAGGCCGGTATCGGCGCCATCGCCGGACTGCTGGTCGCCCTGGGCGCCGTCCTCCTCGGCGTCCCCGAGCTCTCACCCCTCCTCGGGTGGGTTACCGCCGCGGCGGTGTTCCTCGTCTGGGCGTGGTCGCGGGCCTGGCCGGCCGACAGCGCGCGCACGCGCTCCCTCGCGCAGCACGAGGACCGGTCGAGGAAGCTGGTCGACGCCCTCATCATCACGGCCACTCTTCTGAGCGTGATCCTCGTGGTCTTCGCGCTCATCCGCAGTCAGCAGCAGGACCTCGTCGGGGCGACGGCCGCGATCCTCGCCGTCGTCGGCGTCGTCGCCGCCTGGGCGCTCGTCAACACCGTCTACGCGTTCAAGTACGCCCGCATGTACTACATCGACGACACCCACCGCTTCGATTTCGACCAGGACGAAGACCCGGCGTACAGCGACTTCGCCTTCACCGCCTTCTCGATCGGGATGGCCTACAGCGCCAGCAACATCACGCAATCGTCGACGCCCTCCCGCCGCATCGCGATGGGGCACGCACTTCTGTCCTACTTCTTCGGAACCTTCGTGGTGGCTGTAGCCATCAACCTCGTCACCGGGCTCACGCAGAGCGGGTGAGGATCCTTCCCGTCCTCCTCGCGCGGGCCCCCGGCAGGCCCGCCTACCCCTGGCGCCCCTTGAACCGCGGGTTCAGCTTGTTGATCACGAAGACCTTGCCGCGCCGGCGCACGACCTGCGCGCCGGGCTGCTTCTTCAGGGACTTGATCGATGCGCGAACCTTCATGGCATCCTCCTTTTGATAACCGTTCTCAATAACAGGCTAGGGTGTTGCCCATCCCGAGACAAACGAGAGGTGGATGCCATGCCCCGCACGATCGCCATCATGGGCGTGTGCGCCCCCGAACGTCGGGCGTACGCGGAACGCACCGCGGTCACCCTGGAGCGCCCGCTTCACCTGCTGCGCTTCGCCGACCTGCGTGCCGCCCACGCCCTGCCCACCCCGCGACCGCGCGCATCGGACGCGCACGCGGTCGTCGACTTCGGTACCGACGTCGACCTCATCCATGCGCTAGTCGCCCGCGGCGGAGCCGAGGTCGAGGCCGTCTGCATCGTCGACGCTCGCCACATGGTCGGCGATCTGCTCGACGACGCCGCCCTGGCGGCATCCGTCACAGCCGGCGACACCCGCGGCGACGTCGGCGCCCGAGCCCGCCAGGCCGCGCTCGCGCTGGAGCTGGCGACCCGCATTGTCTGGATCAACTGGGACCAGGTCCCCACGCATGCCCTCGCCGTGCAGATGGCGCTGGCCTCGCACCTGAACCCCACCGCCGTGCTGCGGCTTTCGCGGGACCCGCTGGCCGACCTGCGATCGCCGGCGTCGCACGAGGGCGAGCTGCTCGAACGCGCGGGGTGGGTGAGCGCCCTCAACGGTGCGCACGACCCCTACATGCGCGACAACCGCGTCGCCACGCTCGTCTACGAGCAGGTGCGACCGTTCCACCCGCAGCGCCTGTCCGCCGCTCTCGACCGGCTCGACGACGGAGCCGCCGGGCGCCTGGTCCGCTCGGCGGGGTTCTGCCGTCTCGCTTCGCGTCCCGGCATCCTGGCCCGCTGGGAGCACGTCGGCTCCGCGATGTGGATCGAACCCCTCGGCGCCGATGACGGCCGTATGGGCCTCGGCCAGGAGATCGCGTTCACTGGTCTCGACCTGTCGGCGCCGCGCCTCGCACACCTCCTCGATGCGGCCGCCCTGACGGACGGCGAGCTGGCCGCCGGGCCGACGACGTGGGTGTCTTTCGCCGATCCCCTTCCGGCGTGGCCGGCGGTGCAGTCCTCGATCCCGGATGCCGGCGACTGACGCGACCGTGTCGTGTCAAGCCGGTTCGTCCGACCGGCGCGGAGGAGCACCGTGGAGACATGAGCACTCCTGACATCCCCTCCCGCCACGCCGACGACGCCCGCGCCGACTCCGCCGCGCCCACCGACGCCGTCACCGACGAGGTCCGTGAAGACGCCGCCGAAGCCGAGGAGCACGTCGACCTCGACGACCACACCGGCGACGCCGTCAAGCCCGACTCGGGCTTCCCCGCGGCGGACGGTCACGCCTGACCGCGACCGCGTACGTCGGCATCTCGGGGTGGCGCTACCCGCGGTGGCGCGGCGACTTCTACCCGCGCGGGCTCGTGCAACGGCGCGAGCTCGCGTATGTCGCCGAGCGCCTGCGCAGCGTCGAGCTCAACGGCTCGTTCTACTCGCTGCAGCGCCCCTCGAGCTACCAGCGGTGGCGTAGCGAGGTGCCCGACGACTTCGTCTTCGCGGTGAAGGGGTCGCGCTACGTCACGCACATGCTCCGCCTGCACGGCGTGGGCACGGCGCTCGCGAACTTCTTCGCCTCGGGGGTGCTCGCGCTCGGCCCCACGCTCGGTCCCTTCCTCTGGCAGCTTCCGGAGCGCGTCGAATTCGACGCCGCCGAGCTCGACGCGTTCCTGGCGCAGCTGCCCCGCACCACCGGCGAAGCCCTCGCCCTCGCCCGGCAGCACGACGAGCGCCTCGAGGGGCGCACCTTCCTCGAGGTCGATGCCGAGGTGCCCCTCCGACACGCCCTGGAGCCTCGCGCGCAGTCCTTCGCCGACCAGCGAGCGGCCGACGTGCTGCGCGCGCACGGTGTCGCGCTGGTGCACGCCGACACCGCGGGGCGGTGGCCCGCCTTCGATACGGTGACCGCCGACCACGTGTACATCCGCCTGCACGGCTCGCGGGAGTTGTACGCCAGCGGCTACACGGCCGAGGAGCTCGATGCGTGGGCCGAACGGATCCGGGGCTTCCTCGACGGCTCCCCGGACGGCATCCCCCGCGACGTGTACGCGTACTTCGACAACGACGCGCGCGGCCGGGCTCCGCACGACGCGATGGATCTCGCGGCCCGTCTCGCCTGACGCACCCGCCGACTGCCGCGCTTCCGGCTGCTCCGATCGCCAATCAGGATGCCGCGAGCGCGCGGCCCAGGGCATCGCCCGAGGTCCACGCGGTGCGCACCGCCGCGCTCTCGCCCCAGGCGTCGCCGCAGGCCGACAGGCCCGGCGAGCGGAAGAACGGCCGCCCCGTCGTCTCGGCGGGGCGCGCGAAAGTCCACCGGTGCGCGTACATGGCGACCGGGTCGTCGTCGAGGCGCAGCAACCGCTTGGTCGCGGCCACGACGGGTGCGATCGCGGCGTCGGGGTCGTCGAGGTGGCGGTGTGCGCGCTCGGCCGTCGTGTGCACCACCAGCACGGGGGCGCCGTCGCCGCGCCGGTCGCCGTCGTCGGCGAGGAACGACACGTCGGCGTCGTCGGCGGCGAAGGCGCCGTGCAGGTCGGCATCCCACCGCCGTTCGTCCCACCGCAGCACCACGGCGATCACGGGCTCCCACTCGTGCTCGCCACCGGGGGCCTCGCCCGTCAGACGCGCGGCCTGCGGTGCGGGCATGGCCAGCACCGCCTCGCCGGCCTCGTCGCCGTCGACGCGGAAGGGCTCGACGCGCTCCACCACGCGCTCGGATTCGACGTCGAGCCCTTCGGCCAGGTCGAGCGCGAGGGAGCGCAGTCCGAGCGGGGCGGCCCACCGCATCGGTCCGGGCTTCGGGGTGTGCGAGCCGTCGGGCTGGATCACCTGGAACGTGTCGGTCCAGGGGCGCGCGAGCTCGCGCTCCTCCCAGTCGGCCACGACGTGGGCGAAGCCCTCCGCCTCGCCGACGACGAAGTACGAGGCGCCGAGGTCCGCTGCACGCCCGTCGATCGTGCGGCTGGACAGGCGCCCGCCCACGCGGCGACCGCGGTCGAGCACGCGCACCGTCCGACCGGCATCCTGAACCGCCCGCGCGCACGCGAGACCCGAGAGACCGCCGCCGACCACCGTCACGTCCACCGTCATGACGTCATCCTCGCTCGCACGAGTCAGCGGGCCGGCGGGGTTGCGCACCGCACCTCGCGGGCTCCGGACGACGCCTGGGCGCGGCACCCCTGAGGAACGGAGCCCGAACGCGGCGGGACAGGAGGGTCCCTCCCGACGGCGCCGCGGAGTCAGGACTTCTGCACGGCGCCGAAGAACTCCACCCCCAGATCGGGATGATCGACGAACACCCCGTCCAGCCCCGCCTCGCTCAGCACGCTCCACTCGCCGCGGTAGTCGCCGAACGCGGCCCTCCCTCCACCGCGGCGGTACGCCGGGAGGAGGAAGGCGTTCTCGGGACGACAGGTCCAGGTGAACACGCGCAGCCCGCGCTCCTGCGCCGCGCCGACGAACGCCGCCGGTCCTTGCCCGCGCCCCCACTGGTCGGGGGCGAGGATCAGCCGCTTGTCGGGGCTGATCCCCTCGACCTCGTCGGCGAGCGCGTCCATGCCCTGCGTGGTGAGCATCGACGCATAGGTCGCCGCGTCGGAGCCGTCGCGCTCACGCAGGTCCCACGGCGCCCCGTCGGCCTCGATCAGCTGCACGAGCGGAACCCGGATGCCGAGATCCCGCAGCCGCGCGAGCACGAGAGGCTCGAACGACTCGATGACGAGCGCATCCACGGCATCCGCCCAGCCACTCTCGCGCAGCTCGGACACCGCGAGCTCAGCCATGTCGAACCCGAGGCGGGCGAAGGCCGCGGCGTGCTTGATCTCGAGGACCACCCCGACGCCACCCTGGCGCGCGACGTCGAGCACGTCGCGCAGGCGCAGCACGGGCTCGGCGTCGTCGTGCGCGGCGCTCAGGGGCCGGATCGCCGGGATCCGTTCGCGGCAGCGCAGGGTCTGCAGCTCCGGCCAGGTGAAGTCCTCGGTGAACCACCCCGTCAGGCGCTCCCCATCGACGGTCTTCGACGTGCGGCGGTCGGTGAACTCGGGCCGGCTCGAGACGTCGGTCGTCGTGGAGATCTCGTTCTCGTGCCGCACGACGAGCACGCCGTCCTTCGAGGGCACGACGTCGGGTTCGACGGCATCCACCCCCGCTGCGATCGCACGGAGGTAGGACGAGCGGGAGTGCTCGGGGAGGTACCCGGGGGCACCGCGATGACCGATGACGACAGGCACCTCGTCACGGTAGCGAGCGCGGGTGAACAGGACGTCCGCTCAAAGCAGAATCCCAGTCAGCACAGGGATTCTCGCGGGCCCCTCGGCTAGTGTTGTGTGACAGCACGGTGCTGTGATCACCATCTTTGGAGTGTGAGTTCCCGTGGCCCTCAACAACCCGGCATTCAACAACCCGGCGTTCCAGGACCCTCGAGCCGGTGGCGCCCAGACGCGCTACAGCCCGCCCCCGGCCGTCGATCCCGCCGCCGCCGCCTCGATCGAAGGCGCGTACGCCGCCCCGTCGGCGAGCGCCGTCGACACCGGCCGCATGACCGTCGAAGACACGGTGATGAAGACGCTGGCCCTGTTCGGCATCCTCGTCGTGACCGCCGTCGTCGGCTGGATCTGGACGATGAGCGGCGTCACCGCCACCAACCCCTCGCCGAACGTGCTGCCGATGGTCGTAGGCGGTCTCGTCGGCTTCGTGCTCGCGATGGTCGCGACCTTCAAGAAGAAGCCGTCGGTGCCGGTTTTCGTCGCCTACGCGGCGTTCGAGGGTCTGTTCATCGGCGGTATCTCGGCCTTCTTCGAGTTCCAGCTCCCGGGCATCGTCGTTCAGGCGACTCTTGCGACGCTCGCGGTTGTCGGCGTCACCCTCGCCCTGTTCGCCAGTGGCAAGATCCGCGCGTCGAAGCGCGCGACGAAGATCTTCCTCATCGCCATGGTCGGCTACCTGGTCTTCAGCCTGCTCAACGTCGGTCTCATGCTCTTCGGCGTCCTGCCCGAGGGCATGGCGTTCGGCCTGCGCAGCGCCACCATCGCCGGCATCCCGATCGGCCTGATCCTCGGCGTCCTCGTGGTCATCATGGCCGCGTACTCGCTGGTGCTCGACTTCGACCAGATCCAGCGCGGCGTCCGCAACGGCGCTCCCCGTGTCTACGGCTGGGTCGGCGCCTTCGGCATCATGGTCACCGTCGTGTGGCTGTACGTCGAAATCCTGCGCATGATCGCGATCGTCCGCGGCAACAACTGACGCACCGCGTCTGACGCACCGCGTCGACGCACCGCGTCGACGCACGAAGGGCCGTCCCGTTCGGGGCGGCCCTTCGTCGTCCCCGCTCTCTTCCGCCTCGATCGAGTGTCCAAAACACCCGGACGCCTCGAGAAGCCGTCCGGGTTTCCTGGACGCTCGATATTTCATGGGCCCCCGTCGTCGCTCGCACCGCAGCCGGCGAGCCGCACGTCGTCACGCGTCCCAAATGTCCAAGACACCCGGACGCCTCAGACAGTCGCCCGGGTGTCTTGGACACTCGCCCCCGGTCGGCGTTCCGCACCCACCCCGTCCCTTGCGCAAGGGGTGCCGGCTCCGGATGCCGCGGGGCTAGCCTCCCGGCATGAGCCCCGCGAAGACTCCCGCCGAGATCCTGGACGTCGACGGTCACGAGGTACGCGTGACCAGCCCCGACCGCGTCGTCTTCCCCGAACCCGGACTCACCAAGCTCGACCTCGTGCGGTACTACCTCTCCGTCGCCGACGGTGCCCTACGCGGGGCGGGCGGCCGCCCGATGGTCTTGAAACGCTTCTCGAAGGGCCTCGACCAGGAGCCGTTCTTCCAGAAGCGCGTACCCGAGAAGCACCCCGACTACATCGACACCGCGACGCTGCACTACGCCTCCGGCACGTCCGCCGAGGAGACCGTCATCCGCGATGCCGCGGGCCTCGCGTGGGTCGTCAACCTCGGCTGCCTCGACCTCAACCCCCACCCCGTGCGGGCGGAGGATCTCGACCACCCCGATGAGCTCCGTGTCGATCTCGACCCCATGCCGGGCGTGGACTGGTCGCAGATCGTCGACGTGGCGTTCATCGCGCGGGACGTGCTGACCGACCACGGCCTCACCGGGTGGCCGAAGACCTCGGGGTCGCGCGGACTGCACATCCTCGTGCGGATCCGACCCGAGTGGGAGTACGCCGACGTGCGGGTCGCCGCCGAGACGCTGGCCCGCGAGGTCGAGAACCGCGCCCCGGGGCTGGCGACCGCCCGGTGGTGGAAGGAGGAGCGCGGCGAGAGCGTCTTCGTCGACTTCAACCAGAACGCGAAGGACCGCACGGTCGCCTCGGCGTACTCGATCCGCGCCCTGCCCGACGCGCGCGTCTCGACGCCCCTGACCTGGGACGAGGTGCGCTCGCGCCGCCCGGAGGAGTTCACGGTGCTCACGGTGCCCGAGCGTTTCCGGACGATCGGCGACCCCCACGCCGGGATCGACGACAGCGACGGATCCCTGGACGCCCTCCTCGCCCTGGCGAAGCAGCTCGGTCCCGCCGACAAGCCCCCGCGCGGCTCCGACGGCTCGGGCCGCCGCACGTCGACGATGCCCCTCATCGAGGTCGCCCGCACCAAGACCAAGCCCGAGGCCCTCGACGCGCTCGAGACGTGGAAGACCCGGCACCCCGACGCGGCCGCCGAACTGCACCCCGCCGACGTGATGGTCGACGGCATGCGCGGCTCGAGCTCGCTCTGGTACCGCGTGCGCGTGAACCTGCAGCACATTCCGGATGCCGACCGCCCGGCGCAGGAGGATCTGATCGCCGACTACGACCCCTGGGCCGGCCGCTCCGGCTCCTGAGCGGTCTGCAGGGTGCCCATCAGGTGGCTGATCCCGTAGCGGTAGGCCTCGTCGAGATCGCCGCCGAGACGGAAGGCCCCGGCGAGCTCCATCGTGACGAAGCCCGTCGCCCACGCCGTGAGCAGGCGCGCCGCGTCGAGGGCGTGGGCCGGCCCGACGGCGGCCTCGGTCGCGCGCAGCACGGGCGCACTCGTGGCAGCGAGCCGGTCGGCATCCACCAGGTTCGTGAACAGCAGGCGGAACGCCTCGGGCCGCTCGCGGCCGAAGTCCCGGAACGCGAGGAGGGCATCATCCAGTCGACCGGATGCCGCCTCGAGTCGCCGGGTGAGGTCGTCGGCGGCCTCCTCCCCCACCAGCCGCAGCAGGGCATCGCGGTCGCGGACGCGCTTGTAGAGCGAGGGCGCCTTGACCCCTACCGCGTTCGCGACGGCCTGCATCGTGACCGCAGCGGGCCCGCCGTCCTCGAGCAGGCGGACGGCCGCGCGGACGATCCGTTCGGTCGATGTTCTCTCCGGCGTCGGCATGACCCCTCCCTATGGCTATGCACATAAGCTATCATGGCTAACGTTCATAGCCATCGACGAGGAGATCCCCATGCAACTCGGCCCCGCACTCCACCGCATCGGTAACGACATCGTCGCCGCGTACCTCATCGTCGAGCCGGAGGGCATCACCCTCATCGACGCCGGCCTCCCCGGCATGTACGCCGACCTCCGCCGAGAACTGGATGCCATTCGCCGACCGATCGACGACATACGCGGCGTGGTGCTCACCCACGGCGACAGCGACCATATCGGCTTCGCGGAGCGGCTGCGCCGCGACCACGGCATCCCCGTCTACATCCACTCCGCCGACGCCGACCGCGCGCAAGGCGGCGACAAGCCGCAGACCCCGGCCGGCCCGATGCGCTTCGGGCCCCTCCTGCGCTTCGCCGCCTTCGGCATCCGCAAGGGGATGCGACCGCAGTGGCTGACCCAGGTGCGTGAGGTCGCCGACGGCGACACGCTCGACCTGCCCGGGGAGCCACGCGTGATCGGCATGCCCGGCCACTCCGCCGGGAGTGTCGCGGTGTTCTCGCCCGCGGCCCGCGCGGTGTTCGTCGGCGACGCGCTGACCACCCGTCACGTCCTCACCGGCCGTACCGGCCCGGGCCCCGCACCGTTCACCGACGATCCCGCCGAGGCCGTGGCGTCCCTCTCACACATCGAACACCTGGATGCCGATTGGGTGCTCCCCGGGCACGGCCCGGCGTTCCACGGCTCTCCCGCGGCCGCCGTGCGCGCCGTCCGAGGGGCCGCGCGCGCCTGAGCTCAGCGGCGGCGCGGCCGCGCCAGCGCGTCGCTACACGCGGCGGCCAACGTCCGCATCGCGCGCACGGGGCTGAGGGTGGCCGCCGCGTGCACCGCTTGGGACGACAGTCGCTCCCGCGTCTCGGCGTCCGTCAGCACGCGTACGAGGGCGGAGACGAGCGCGTCCTCGTCGCCGTCCGGGACCAGGATGCCGCCCCCCGCGGCCAGCATGTCGCGCGGGCCGTAGCGGATGTCGTAGGCCACCACGGGAGTCCCGTGCGCCAGGGCTTCGGCGAGCGCGAGTCCCTGTCCTTCGAAGGCCGAGGTGGTGAGGTAGGCCGCAGCGCGATCGAGAACGGCGCCGGCGTCGTTCGTGAGCCCCGGAAGGATCACGGCATCCGCCAGCCCGAGCTCGGCGACGAGGGTCTCGAGTTCGTCCCGCTGGGCGCCGGCACCCCACAGCTCCAGTCGCGCCGCGGGTACCTCGGTGACGACGCGCGCGAACGCCCGCACGGCCGCCGGAAGACGCTTGCCGGGAGCCAGACGCCCGAGCACCACGACGCGACCCGCGTCGCGATCCCCCGCGGGGACGACTTCCGCGGGGCCACGGACGGCGTGCGGAGCGACGAGATCGTTCGCCGAGCCGCCGAAGCGTTCGCGCACGTCGTCGCGCTGCTGCGCCGTCGGCCACAGCACGGCATCGAAGCGTGGCGCGATCTCGAACCAGCGCGTCCAGAGCGCGTTCAGCGCCGAATCGGGACGGTACGGGGCGTCGAGGTGGATCGTGTGCACGGTGTGCAGGATCCGCACGTCGTCGTCGCCCCATCCCACGATGAGCTCCCCGAGCTGTCGCGATTCGCAGATGATCACGACGGGACGCCGTTCCTCCTCCCGCAGCTGCGTCGCGACGTGCGCGAGCCACGCACGGTAGAGCGCTCCGAACCCGTCGATCACGCCCACGGGTTCGCCCGCGGCATCCCTCACCACGATGGGCGCCGCCGACAGGTGCCAGTCGGGGTCCATGACGTTCGGCAGCGAGACCGCGCCGCCGGCGACGTCACGGTACTCGAGGGCCGGGTCGGGCCGCCCCTCGTGCACCGCCCCGCGCAGCCACGGCGCCGCTCCCCCGTCCGGCGCGACGGCCTCATCGAAGAGGTTGCGGAAGACACCGGATGCCGCTGCGGCCCCCCGCTCGACGAAAGTCCGTCGATGCGCGGCGTGGGCGTCGGCGTCGCCCGGGTCGACGGTCAGCAGGAGCGGTGTCGCCCCGGCATCCGCCATCTGCCGAGCCCGCGCGAGCGTGGAGATGGTGTACCCGCCGTCGAGGTCGGGGATGAGCCTGCTCGAGAGGATGAGGTACCAGGCATCGGGGAACTCAGCGTCACTCACGCCCCCATCCTCCCCCACGAGCGACGGCGGTCCCGCTGCCCGCACTCCCCGCGCGCCCACGCCCCGGGTGTGGGACGCGATCCGTCGTTCGGGGCGCGGAAATCATGCCCCCACGAGAGAATCACGCCCCAACCCCCGCGCGCCGCAGGCGCGCTGTACCCCCATCGGCGGACGGCAGAGCAGCGACGCCGCCGCCCGGTGGAGGGGGTCGTCTTCGGGTCGATCGGGGAAGGAGACCCGCTCTCGACCCATACCTCCCGGCCGGGTCGGCGGAGCGCGCACGCCGCCGCGAACGCGAGGCGAAGGGGCACCGTCTCCGGGTCGATCGGAGAAGGGGCCCCACTCCACACCCCCACGCTGAGGACAGAGCAACGACGCCGCCGTCCGGTGGAGGGGTATCGTCTTCGAGTCGATCGGGGTAGGGGCCCCGCTCTCGACGCGAAGATGACACCCCGGAGCCGGACGACGGCGCCGTTGCGGGGTCAGGAGTCAGCCGAAGCTCACTCCCACTCGATCGTCCCCGGCGGCTTCGACGTCACGTCGAGCACCACGCGGTTGACGTCCTTCACCTCGTTGGTGATGCGGTTCGAGATCTTCGACAGCACGTCGTAGGGCAGACGCGTCCAGTCGGCGGTCATCGCATCCTCCGACGACACGGGCCGCAGCACGATGGGGTGACCGTAGGTGCGGCCGTCGCCCTGCACGCCCACCGAGCGCACGTCGGCGAGCAGCACGACGGGGCACTGCCAGATCTCGTTGTCGAGACCGGCCTTCGTCAGTTCGGCGCGCGCGATGGCGTCGGCCTCACGCAGGATCTCGAGACGGTCAGCGGTGACCTCGCCCACGATGCGGATGCCGAGACCGGGCCCCGGAAACGGCTGGCGACCGACGATGGCTTCGGGCAGGCCGAGCTCGCGGCCGATCGCGCGCACCTCGTCCTTGAAGAGGGTGCGCAGCGGCTCGACCAGCTCGAACTGCAGGTCTTCGGGCAGACCCCCGACGTTGTGGTGGCTCTTGATGTTGGCCGTGCCGGCGCCTCCGCCGGACTCGACGACGTCGGGGTACAGCGTGCCCTGCACGAGGAAGCGCACCTGCTCGCCCTCGGCCTTGGCTTCGGCGACGAGATCGGCCTGCACCTTCTCGAAGGCGCGGATGAACTCACGGCCGATGATCTTGCGCTTCTGCTCCGGGTCGCTGACGCCGGCGAGGGCGTTCAGGAACGTCTCACGCGCGTCGACGGTGATGAGCTTCACGCCGGTGGAGGCGACGTAGTCGTTCTCGACCTGCTCGCGCTCACCCTTGCGGAGGAGGCCGTGGTCGACGAAGACGGCGATCAGCTGGTCGCCGACGGCCTCGTGCACGAGGGCGGTCGACACGGCGGAGTCGACGCCGCCCGAGAGGGCCGAGATGACGCGGCCGGTGCCGACCTGCTGACGGATGCGCTCGACCTGCTCGGCGATGACGTTGCCGCTGTTCCAGTCGGCGGGCAGACCCGCCGCCTTGTGCAGGAAGTTCTCGAGCACGTTCTGTCCGTGGTCGGAGTGCTTGACCTCGGGATGCCACTGCACGCCGTACATGCGGCGGGTGTCGTTCGCGAAGGCGGCGACGGGCGTGTGCGCGGTGCGGGCGAGCACCTCGAAGCCCTCGGGCGCGCGCGAGACCTGGTCGCCGTGGCTCATCCAGACGTTCTGCTCCGAGGGCTGGCCCTGCAGCAGCGTCCCCTCGGTGACGACGGTGGCGTCGGTCGCTCCGTACTCGCGGAGTCCGGTGTTCGCCACCTCGCCGCCGAGCGCCTTCGCCATGACCTGGAAGCCGTAGCAGATGCCCAGCGTGGGCACGTCGAGGTCGAACACGTCGGTGTCGAGACTCGGCGCGCCGTCTTCGTAGACCGACGACGGCCCACCCGACAGGATGATGCCCACGGGATTCTTGGCCGCGATCTCTTCCGCCGAGGCGGTGTGCGGCACGATCTCGCTGTAGACGCCGGCCTCGCGGACGCGCCGGGCGATGAGCTGCGCGTACTGGGCGCCGAAGTCGACGACGAGGACGGGACGCTGGGACGTTTCGGTCTGTTCGGTCACCGGGTGCCCTCCGGGGCGGAGACGGGAGCCGAGGCCTGGGCGGCCTCGCGCTCGGCGAGGTAGGCGCGCACGCCGCGGGCGGTGCGCACCTCGAGGATGAAGGAGAGGAACGGCACCACGCCACCGAGGGCGAGGAAGACGAACCGACGGAACGGCCACCGCATCAGACTCCAGACGCGGAAGCACGAAATGAGGTAGACGACGTAGAACCAGCCGTGGGCGACGAGGATCGCGAGCGACACGTTCACACCGTCACCCGTGGAGAGGATCTCGCAGCCGCTGCCGCCGGGTACGAAGAGCGAGAACCACTGGCAGTCGGGGCCGGGAACGGCATCCGCGAACCACAGGAAGCCCCCGGATCCGCCGAGGAACAGCTCCACGTGAATGGGCGTGTACTTCAGGATCATCTCAGCGACCAGCAGCAGCAGGCCGATACCGGTGATGATCGAGCAGATCTGGTAGAACTTCAGGGCTCCGCGGATCGCCGGGAATGAGGCGAGCTTCGGGGCGCGGGGCATGGATGCCAGTCTAGTCGCGGGATTCCGCGGCTTCCGCCGCGAGCGGCCCGGGCTGCTCGGTCTCGAACTGTTCGTCCTCGAGGTCTTCGACCTCCTTCTCCCACGCGTCGCGCGCGAGCCGGTACCAGAGGTACAGCGCGAAGCCGGCGAAGATCGCCCATTCGGCGGCGTAGAAGATGTTGAGCCAGTTGACGCGGGAGCGTTCGTCGGGTGCGGGCGAGGCGATCGCGTCGAGCGGGCCGATCGCCGTCTGCGAGGCGACGTACTGCCGGTACACGTCGAGATCGTCGGTGTCGTGCCAGCGCCCGAGCAGCATCGCGGGCGACATCTTCACCAACGTCTGCGGGTCGGCGCCGGCGGGCGGCACGGACGGGCCCTCGTCGGAGATGAGGCGCCCGGTCACCTCGACGACGGCGGTGGGGTCGGCCTCCGCGTCGGCCTGCAGTCGCGCGGCTGCCGCGTCCGCCTGGTCTCGATCGCTGGTCCAGCCGGTCGCCACGGCGATCGAGGTCGGCTCTGCCGTGCCCGCGACGCGGAGCTGGCCCGTCACCCAGTACCCCTCGACGTCATCGTTGTAGCGCGACGACACGACGATGAAGTCGGATGCCACCCACGTACCGCTCACGTCGACCCGCTGACCGACGAGCGGCTCGGGCAGGTAGTCGCCGGGCTGAACGACATCGGCGAGTGGGCGGACGAGCTCGGTCTGCCCCGGCTCAGGCGGCGAGGTGTCGACGGCCCGCCCGAGCTGCCACTGTCCGAGCCACGCGAGCGCCCCGGCGATCACGAGGGAGAACGCCAGCAGCGCGATCCACCGCGGCCGCAGCATGACCTCCCGCAGCGTGGGCGGGAAGACCTGGGGCGGGGCGGAAGCCGTCGCGGGGGTGGACGTCATGCGGTCTCCGGTGTCAGTGCCCGTAGGGGGCGACGACGACCTCGACGCGCTGGAACTCCTTGAGGTCGGAGTACCCGGTGGTGGCCATCGACTTCTTGAGCGCGCCGATGAGGTTGGCCGTGCCGTCGGCGACGGGCGCCGGCCCGTAGAGGATCTGCTCGAGCGGACCCACGCGGTCGACCGCGACCCGGCGTCCGCGCGGCAGCTTGGCGTGGTGCGCCTCGGGACCCCAGTGGAAGCCCCGACCGGGCGCATCGGTCGCCCGTGCGAGCGCGACGCCGAGCATGACGGCATCCGCGCCCATGGCGAGGGCCTTCACGATGTCGCCGGAGGTGCCCACGCCGCCATCCGCGATGACGTGGACGTAACGTCCGCCCGACTCGTCGAGGTAGTCGCGACGGGCGCCCGCGACGTCGGCGACGGCCGTGGCCATCGGCGCGTGCAGGCCGAGGGTCGCGCGCGTGGTGGACGCCGCTCCCCCGCCGAAGCCGACGAGCACACCGGCGGCACCGGTGCGCATGAGGTGCAGCGCGGCGGTGTAGGTGGCCGCTCCTCCGACGATCACGGGAACGTCGAGGTCGTAGATGAACTTCTTGAGGTTCAGCGGCTCGGCGACGCTCGAGACGTGCTCGGCCGAGACCGTGGTGCCCCGGATGACGAAGAGGTCGACACCGGCGGCGACGACGGTCTCGTAGAGGTCGTGCGTGCGCTGCGGGGTGAGGGCGCCGGCCACGGTGACGCCGGCGGCGCGCACCTCGGCCAGGCGGTCTCGCACGAGCTCGGGCTTGATCGGCTCCGAGTAGAGCTGCTGCATCCGGCGCGTGGCGTCGGCCTCGGGGAGCGTCGCGATCTCGGCCAGGAGCGGCTCGGGATCGTCGTAGCGCGTCCACAGACCCTCGAGGTCGAGCACGCCGAGGCCGCCGAGGCGACCGAGCTCGATGGCCGTGCGCGGGCTGACCACGGAGTCCATCGGCGCGCCGAGCACGGGGATCTCGAACGGGAACGCATCGATGGTCCACGCGGTCGATACGTCTTCGGGGTTACGCGTGCGCCGCGACGGTACGACGGCGATGTCGTCGAAGGTGTAGGCGCGGCGGGCGCGCTTGGCGCGGCCGAGGTCGATCTCCATGGTCACCCGACCAGCCTACCCGCGCCCTCCGACATCCCCGTCGGATCCTCCACCGTCACGAGAAGCGGCCACAGGCGTCGACGACGGCGCATCGGCTCCCCGCAGGAGCCGCGTGAGGGGGCCGTCGAGGGCGAACAGCACGAAGCCGATCGAACCGAGCCACGGACTGAGCAGCATCGCCGCGCCGCTGATGATCACCGCACTGACGCTGGCCCGCCCCAGACGGTGGGCGTCGTCGGCCGAGAGGTCGGTGACGGCCCCGGATCGCACCGCCCGCACCCATTGCAGCCAGCCGAGCACGATCGCCAGGAAGAAGTTGACAGGCAGCAGAACACGCCCCAGAAGGAAGTCGCTGTACGTCGTGTCGAGGGATGACGTGAACGGCACCAGCACGATCAGCAGCAGGCGGACGTTGTTGATCCACATGCCCGCGTCGTCGATGCGGACGATCCACTCGAACTGGCGCACATGCGTCATCCACATCACGCACAGGATAAGGAAGCTGATGACGAAGGAGAAGAGGGGATGCGCCAGCTGCAGGAGACCCGCGACCAGATCGTCATCGGTGCGCACCGTCCCGAGCGACTGATCCGTCAGCCCGAGCACCAGCAGCGTCGCCGCGATAGCGAAGACGCCGTCGGTGAACGCCTCGGTGCGCCGTGTCGAGACCGACGACTCCGGGTGACTCCTGCGCCGGATCATGCGCTCAGCGTAGCTGCGCCACCGGAGACGACGAAGGGCCGGGCAGTCGTCTGCCCGGCCCTTCGTGAGAGCGCGTTACTTCTTGTAGTTCGGCGCCTCGACGACGATCTGCACGTCGTGCGGGTGCGATTCCTTCAGACCCGCCGACGTGATGCGGACGAACCTGCCCTTGGCCTTGAGCTCCTCGACGGTGCGCGCGCCGACGTAGAACATCGACTGACGCAGGCCGCCGATGAGCTGGTATGCGACCGCCGACACGGGCCCGCGGTAGGGGACCTGGCCCTCGATGCCCTCGGGGATGAGCTTGTCGTCGCTGGGGACGTCGGCCTGGAAGTAGCGGTCCTTCGAGTACGACGTCTTCTTGCCGCGCGTCTGCAGCGCACCCAGCGACCCCATGCCGCGGTACTGCTTGAACTGCTTGCCGCCCTGGAAGACGATCTCGCCCGGCGACTCGTCGGTGCCCGCGAGGAGCGAGCCGAGCATGACGGTGTCGGCGCCGGCGACGAGCGCCTTGGCGATGTCGCCCGAGTACTGCAGACCACCGTCGGCGATCACGGGGACACCCGCGGGGATCGCGGCCTTCGCGGCCTCGTAGATCGCGGTGACCTGGGGCACGCCGACGCCGGCGACCACGCGGGTGGTGCAGATCGAGCCCGGCCCGACGCCGACCTTCACGGCATCCACGCCCGCGTCGATGAGGGCCTGAGCGCCCTCCCGGGTCGCGACGTTGCCGCCGATAACGTCGATGTGGTCGAACGAGGCGTCGGCCTTGAGCCGGCGGACGATGTCGATGACTCCGGCCGACTGGCCGTTGGCCGTGTCGACGACCAGCACGTCGACGCCCGCGTCGCGCAGGGCCTCGGCCCGCTGCCAGGCGTCTCCGAAGAAGCCGATGGCCGCGCCCACGCGGAGGCGGCCGTGGTCGTCCTTGGTGGCGAGGGGGTACTTCTCGCTCTTGTCGAAGTCCTTGATGGTGATGAGACCGGCGAGCTTGCCGTTCTCGTCGACGAGGGGGAGCTTCTCGACGCGGTGCTTGGCGAAGGTGGCGATGACGTCGTTGGCGTGGATGCCGACGTGCCCGGTGATGAGGCCGTCCTTCGTCATGACGTCCTTGACCTTGGTGGTCTGACGCTCGAAGCCCGAGACGAAGCGCATGTCGCGGTTGGTGATGATGCCCACGAGCACGCCATCGGGGTCGACGACGGGCAGACCCGAGATGCGGTACTGCGCGCACATCGCGTCGACCTCGGCCACCGTGGCATCCGGGTTCGTGGTGATGGGGTTCGAGACCATGCCCGACTCGCTGCGCTTGACCTGGTCGACGATGCCGGCCTGGTCCTCGATCGAGAGGTTGCGGTGCACGATGCCGATGCCGCCCTGGCGGGCGATCGCGATCGCCATGCGCGCCTCAGTGACGGTGTCCATCGCGCTGGAGAGAAGAGGAGTGGCCACCGTGATGCGGCGGGTCAGCCGCGACGACGTGTCGGCCTCGCTCGGGATGACGTCGGTGTGCCCCGGCAGGAGCAGGACGTCGTCGTAGGTCAGTCCGATGAATCCGAAGGGGTCGTGCTGCTCCATGAATCCTCCTGCGCGCGCGGCGCCTGCTCGATAAAAGGACGACGTCGGCCGGTGCGCCCGGGAAGCGCTCCGCCTGGAATTCTAAAGCGTCGGCGGGCCCGGAATTGTTCCCGCCGGCCTGGCCGCTGCGCGCATGCCGGATGACACGGTTCGCTAACGACTGGGTCTGCGAAACACCGTCGACACATTACGCTCGTAGCGTCGACCGTCGAAGCTGACGGGACGACTTCGTCAGCGCTGCCGAACTGGAGACTCCGTGGGTCATTCCTCCCCCACCGCGATACGATCGCGCACCCTTTCCCGACTGGCTGTGATCGTCGCGCTCTTCGCGAGCACGATCGCCGTCCTGAGCCTGTTCTTCGCGACGCCCGCGAACGCCCAGACCACGCCCGCCCCCACCCCCTCCGCCTCGGCGGGAACGGGCGACGTCGCCACCCAGTACTCCATCGGCGGCATCATCCGCGCCGGTGACGAACCGGTCGAGGGTGTCGAGATCAGCGTCGAGGGCTCCGGCTTCTCGGAGATCGGCACCACGGGAGCCGACGGACGCTGGGCCGTCTCGGTCCCCGGGCCCGGCGCCTACACCGCGACGCTGCAGGTCGACACGCTCCCCGACGGCGTCGCCCCGCGCGACCCCGACAACGTCACGCGCGACGTGACGATCGGGACGACCAACACGGTCAACGTCCTCTTCCCCACCGGTGAGGGCACGGCCGCGTCGGGCTCGATCTGGGACACGCTGTTCTCGCGCTTCTTCTACGGCCTGAACTTCGGCCTGCTGCTCGCCCTCGCCGCGATCGGCATCTCGCTGATCTTCGGCACCACCGGCGTGAACAACTTCGCCCACGGCGAGATGCTCACCTTTGGCGCGATCATCTTCTACGTCTTCACCGCGATGGGATGGAACATCTTCCTCGCGATCCTCCTGACGGTGGCGCTCTCGGCGGCGCTCGGATGGACCCAGGATGCCGTGCTGTTCAAACCGCTGCGCAAACGCGGCGTCGGGCTCGTGCAGGTGCTCATCGTGACGATCGGTCTCTCGATCGTGCTGCGTTACCTGTACCTGTACTTCTTCGACGGCGGCACGCGCAACATCGACACCGGCATCACCGACACCGTCACGATCGGCCCGGTCACGGTCACCCTGACCTCCATCATCAGCATGGGCATCAGCGTCGTCATGCTCGGTCTCGTGGCGTACTTCCTGACCCGCACGCGCATCGGCAAGGCGACGCGCGCCGTGAGCGACAACGCCTCGCTCGCGGCCGCCTCCGGCATCAACGTCGACCGCGTGATCCGGATCGTCTGGGTGCTCGCGGGCGCTCTCACGGGCCTGTCCGGCGTACTGTACGGCCTGTACCGCGGCGTCACGTGGGACATGGGCTTCGCGATCCTGCTGCTGCTGTTCGCGGCGGTGACCCTCGGCGGTCTCGGCAGCGCCTTCGGTGCGCTCGTCGGATCGCTCATCATCGGCATCATCACGGAGTTGTCGACCATCGTCATCCCACCCGACCTGCGGTACGCGGTGGCCCTGATCGTGCTCATCGGCGTGCTGCTGTTCCGGCCGCAAGGTGTGCTCGGTCGTAAAGAGCGGATCGGCTGAGGAAGAACGACATGGACTGGCTTTCGATCTTCAACAACGCTGCGGGCGAGCTCATCAGCCCGACCACCGCGGCCTACGCCCTCGCCGCCATCGGCCTCAGCGTGCACTTCGGCTACGCGGGGCTGCTCAACTTCGGTCAGGCGGGCTTCATGGCCGTCGGTGCCTACGCCTTCGCCATCGCGACGCTGTCGTTCTCGGCCCCGGTGTGGCTCGCGATCCTCGTCGCGATCGTCGCGTCGGTGCTGTTCGCGTTCATCCTCGGCATCCCGACCCTTCGTCTGCGCGCGGACTATCTCGCGATCGTGACGATCGCCGCGGCCGAGATCGTGCGGTACGTGGTCTCCACCGTGGGTCTCACCAGCGTCACCGGTGGATCCCAGGGCCTGAACGGCTACAACCGCGAGTTCCAGGCGATCAACCCGCTGCCCGCGGGCACGTACGGCATCGGCCCGTGGACGTACTCCGCGAACGACTGGTGGGTTCGCCTGTTCGGCTGGGGCCTGGTCATCATCGCGACGATCCTCGTGTTCCTGCTCATGCGCAGCCCGTGGGGCCGCGTGGTCAAGGGCATCCGCGAAGACGAGGATGCCGTGCGCAGCCTCGGCAAGAACGTCTACTCGTACAAGATGCAGGCGCTCGTGCTCGGCGGTGTCATGGGCGGACTCGCGGGCGTGGTGTTCATCCTCCCCCGCGCCGTGCAGCCCGGTAACTACGGAACGGCCCTGACGTTCTTCATCTGGACCGCGCTCCTGCTCGGCGGGGCGGCGACGCTCCTCGGCCCGATCGTGGGCGCGATGCTCTTCTGGGTGCTGCTGTCGCTGTCGAACGGCATCATCGTGGGGCTGCGCGACGTCGGCATCCTGGGCTTCATGTCCAGCACGCAGACGGGCCAGGTGCGCTTCATCCTCGTCGGCATCGGACTGATGCTCCTCGTGATCTTCCGGCCACAGGGCATCTTCGGCAACAAGAAGGAGCTGTCGTTCAATGTCTGACACGACCGTCACCCATCCTCTCGTCAAGGGAGAGGTCCGACCCGGCTGCGAGAAGGTCGACCCGATCGTCGTCGCCGACGGCGTCACCCGCCAGTTCGGCGGCCTCAAGGCCGTCGACGTCGACCACCTCGAAATTCCGCGTGGGCAGATCACCGCCCTCATCGGCCCGAATGGCGCCGGCAAGACGACGCTGTTCAACCTCCTCACCGGCTTCGACAAGCCGAACACGGGTCGCTGGAGCTTCGAGGGCTCGAACCTCGCGAGCGTTCCCGCGTTCAAGGTGTCGCGCCGCGGGATGGTGCGCACCTTCCAGCTGACGAAGTCGCTTGGCCGACTCACCGTGCTGCAGAACATGCTGCTCGGCGCCCGCGGCCAGAAGGGCGAGAACCTGTTCCGCGCCCTCATCCCCGGCATCTGGCGGTCGCAGGAGGCCGCCAACACCGAGCGCGCCGACGACCTGCTGCGTCGGTTCAAGCTGGATGCCAAGCGTGAGGACTTCGCCGCGTCGCTGTCGGGCGGCCAGCGCAAGCTCCTCGAGATGGCGCGGGCTCTCATGAGCGACCCGAAGCTCGTCATGCTCGACGAGCCCATGGCCGGCGTGAACCCGGCCCTCACGCAGAGCCTGCTCGGCCACATCCTCGACCTGAAGAAGGAGGGGATGAGCGTTCTCTTCGTCGAGCACGACATGCACATGGTCCGTCACATCTCCGACTGGGTCGTCGTCATGGCCGAGGGTCGCGTGGTGGCCGAGGGGCCGCCGGAGACGGTCATGAGCGACCAGGCCGTGATCGACGCCTACCTCGGCGCCCACCACGACACCGACCTGGGCGACATGACCACGTCGCAGCTCGAGACCATCCAGGCCGAGGCCGCCGCGGAAGCGGAAGCGGAGCTGGTCGCCGACGAGAAAGACGGAAAGCTCTGATGACCGACACCACCGCCACGCGCACCGCGGTCCTGCGGACCGACGACCTCGTCGCCGGCTACCTGCCGGGCGTGAACATTCTCAACGGCTGCACGGTCGATGCCTACCAGGGCGACCTGATCGGCATCATCGGCCCCAACGGCGCCGGTAAGTCGACGCTGCTGAAAGCCATCTTCGGACAGGTGAAGATCCGCGGCGGCGCCGTGCTGCTCAACGGCGAGGACATCACCTCGCTGAAGGCCGACAAGCTCGTCGGCAAGGGCGTCGGCATGGTCCCGCAGAACAACAACGTGTTCCCGAGTCTGTCGATCGAAGAGAACCTGCAGATGGGGCTCTTCCAGCGCCCCAAGGTCTTCGCCGAGCGGTTCGAGTTCGTCACGGGGCTGTTCCCCGAGCTCGGCAAGCGGCGCCGTCAGCGCGCGGGGTCGCTCTCGGGCGGCGAGCGCCAGATGGTGGCCATGGGCCGCGCCCTGATGATGGACCCCTCGGTCCTGCTGCTCGACGAGCCCTCGGCCGGCCTCTCCCCCGTGCGACAGGACGAGACGTTCCTGCGCGTGGCGGAGATCAACCGCGCCGGCGTGACGATCATCATGGTCGAGCAGAACGCCCGCCGCTGCCTGCAGATCTGCCACCGCGCCTACGTGCTCGACCAGGGCAAGGACGCGTACACGGGCACGGGCCGCGAGCTGCTCACCGACCCCCGCGTCATCGAGCTGTACCTGGGCACCCTCGCCGCCGACGAGGACGCCAAGCGCGACGGAAAGGGCCCCGAGGCCTGATCCGCCGCCGATACACCGCGAGTGCGGCGCTCACCCTGGTGGGCGCCGCACTCGCGGCATGTTCGACCTCCCCGCCACAGCCGTCGCCGTCCACCGCCCCCTCGCTCGAGGTCGCCCTCGTGCAGCAGCGCGGCGACATCGCCGTCGACCGCGTGCAGCTGCGCGTGACGAACACCTCGGCGGCTTCGACGACGATCACCGCGGCATCCTTCTCCTCCCCCGTCCTCGACGGCTCCGCGGACTGGGATGCCGGGAGGCCGACGACGCTCGCTCCGGGGCGCACCGTGGATCTCCCCGTGTTCCTCCCCGCCATCCGCTGCACCGACGCCCCGGAGGCGCCCGAGGCGACGCTGACGGCCGACGGCGCGAGGACAACCGTCCCCCTCTCCGACGACCTCGACGTGCTGCAGCGCGCGAGCGCGACCGCGTGCGACCGTGCGGAGCTGGCATCCGTGGTGCAGGTCACGGCCGCGGAGGCCGTCGCAGCCCCCGACCGCTCGATCACCTTGCGTCTGGCCGTCGAGCCGGCCCGGAACGGAGAGGGGACGGCCGACCTCGTCGCCCTGCGCGGGACGGTACTGCTGCGCTTCGCCGCCGGGTCGGAGGCGCCGCTGGACGTGCGCGTGGCCGCGGGCGATGCGCCGTCCGTCGTCGAGGTCGCCGTGGTGCCGCAGCGCTGCGACGCGCACGCCATCGCCGAAGACAAGGTCGGAACGCTCTTCGACCTCGTCGCCCGCGTCGACGGACGGGAGGTCGTCGTCCCGCTCGAGCGCTCGAAGGACGTCGCCGACGCGCTGCTCGTGCTCACCGCGCAGGTGTGCGGTCTGACCCCCGCGGGCTGAGCAACCGAGGCGCCCTCGGCGGGTGTCCGCCCCGGGGCGCGATCGTCCCACCGCTCGGCACGCGCGCGGGCTGAGCGACCGAGCCGCCCCGACGGCTTTCCGTCCCGGGGCGCGATCGCCCGGCGTTGCCGCCGGGGGTATGCGAAAGGGCCCGGATCCGAAGATCCGGGCCCTTCGCGTGGCGTCAGGTCACTCGTTGAGCGAACCGAACTCCGTGTTCAGCAGGGTGTACTTGTTGTCGGCACCGTACTGGTAGATACCGATGTAGGCCTCGGTCGGGTCGCCGTTCTCGTCGAACGTGATCGGGCCGGAGACACCGTCGTAGTCGATGTCCGTGCCGTCGTTGATCAGCGCGAGGCAGTCGGCGAAGGTCGTGCACTTCTCGCCGCCCTCGGTGACCGACTGCATGTTGTCGCGGATCGCGGTACCCGAGTCGTCCTTCGCCTGCGCCGCGGCCAGGGCTGCGACGATGACCGCGTCGTAGGACTCCGGCGCGTAGCTGAAGTCGGTCAGCGCGGGGTCGATTTCCTTGAGACGCGACTGGAAGTCCGTGTCGGCGGGGTTGCCGGGCAGCGTGCCCTTCGCACCCTCGAGCGTGCCGGCCGGGAACTCGTACGAGTTCGACAGGTTGCCGTCGACGAAGTAGACCTTCGACGCCGCGTAACCCTGCGTGCTGACCAGCTGCGGGATGATCGAGGAAGTCTCCTCGAAGGCGATGACGGCGATCGCGTCGGGCTGGGCGGCCAGCAGCTGGTCGACCTGCGACGTGAAGACCGTGTCACCCGGGTTGTAGGGGACGGCGACCGAGACCTCGCCGCCGGCGGCCTCGATGGCCGTCGTCGCGTTGTCCTTCAGGCCGGTGCCGTACGGGTCGTTGATGTAGATGATGCCCACGTTGGCGGCACCGTCTCCGACCATCAGGTTGCCGAGCACGCGGCCCTGCAGCACGTCGGAGGGGGCGGTGCGCCAGTAGTACCCGTCGTCGGCGTACGTGGTGAAGTCGGGCGAGGTGTTGGCCGGCGAGATCTGGACGATGCCCGCGTTGACCAGCTGGTCGACGAACGTGAACGACACGCCCGACGACGCCGCACCGATGACGACGTCGGCCCCGGCGCTGACGAGCTCGGTCGCCGACTGGGTGGCGATGTCGGTCGTGGTGTCGCCCGAGTCGCGCTCGGTCAGGGTGGTGTCGAAGGGGAACGCGTCTCCCGTGGCCTCGATGTCCTGGATGGCGAGCTTCACACCGGCGACCTCGGGCGGGCCGAGGAAGGCGAGGTTACCCGTGGCAGGCAGGATCGTGCCGACGCTGAACGTGCCGTCGGCCTCGGACACGGCGCCACCGCCCGACGATGCACTCGGTGCAGCGGCATCGTTGCCGCCACCGGAGCATCCGGCGAGGACGAGCGCGCTGGCGCCGACCAGGGCGATGCCGCCGAGGATTTTGGCGCTGCGCGTGCGCGAAATGACGTTCATAGTGCTCCTTGCTGTGAATGAACGTTGGGCGACCCTATGGGCCACCTGGTGTCCTAAACCTAATCGGCGGCGCATTTTCCGCGTGTTGCCGTTCGTTAACGATGTGCGTCGAAGCGGTCACGGCCGCATAACGGTTCAGCCCGCGTCTTGACGGCGACCCGAAAAGAACCGGAGTCGCCGGACCCGGAACGAAAAAGCGGCCGGATCGAGCAGCGTGGACGAGGAAATGCGGTCCCGAGGTCCCCATCGTGGCATCCGTCGGTGACATTGTCTGTCGACCGAAAGGAGGACGCGACGGTGGGTGTCAGACCGGTTCGACGACGTCTTGCACCACGCGCCGATGCCGCCGCGCGGCCACGACGGAGTCGACGCTCAGCATCACCAGCGCGACCCACACCAGGGCGAACCCCACCCACCGTTCGAACGTCATGGGCTCGTGAAGCACCCATACGCCGATGACGAACTGGATGATCGGTGCGACGAACTGCAGCAGACCGATCACGGTGAGGGGCACGCGGCGAGCGCCCGACGCGAACAGCAGCAGCGGCACGGCCGTGACCGCGCCGGCGAGCAGGAGCAGGACGGTGTGCAGCACCCCCTCGGTCCCGAGCGTGATGCCGGAGAGGTTCGCGACGAACACCAGCTGGATCGCCGCGACCGGCAGCAACCAGAGCGACTCGAGGGTCAGCCCGCTGACGGCATCCACCGCTGGCCCGATCTGCTTCTTCACCAGTCCGTAGAAGCCGAACGAGAACGCCAGAGTCAGCGCGATCCAGGGGAAGGCGCCGTACCCGACGACGATCACCACGACCGCCCCCGCCGCGATGCCCACCGCGATCCACGGCAGCACCCGCAAACGCTCGCGGAGCACGATCACACCGAGCAGCACCGTCACGATCGGGTTGATGAAGTAACCCAGGCTCGTCTCGATGACGCGATCGGTGAGCGCCCCGAAGAGGTAGGTCTGCCAGTTGACGTAGATGAGGACGCCCGCCACGGCCGTCAGTCCCATGAGGCGCGGCTGCCGGACGATGGCGAGGAACGGACGCCACATGCGCAGCACGGTCAGCAGCAGCAGGCAGAAGACGAAGGCGAGGATGATGCGCCACGCGACGACCTCGAAGGGACCGGTCGGCTTCAGCTGGAGGAAGTAGATGGGCAGGAAGCCCCACAGGAGGTAGGCGCCCAGCGCGTACAGCGCGCCGCGGGTACTCCCGCCGGTCGGAGCGGAGGAAGCGGGGGTCACCGGCTCAGCCTACGCGCGGCGCGGGCGCTCGGACGGTCGCCCGTCCGCGCATTCCTGCCATCGAGCGAGGAGCACCGGTGCGCGTTCTCACCCTCGCGGGAACGACGAAGGCCCCGGATGCCGAGCACCCGGGGCCTTCGATCGAGTCACGCGATCAGCGGACGACGACCGCCAGGACGTCGCGAGCCGAGAGCACGAGGTACTCCTCGGCGCCGAACTTGACCTCGGTGCCGCCGTACTTGCTGTAGAGCACGCGGTCGCCGACGGCGACGTCGAGGGGGACACGGTTGCCGTTGTCGTCGATGCGGCCGGGGCCGACGGCGACGACTTCGCCCTCCTGCGGCTTCTCCTTGGCGGTGTCGGGGATGACCAGACCACTCGCGGTGGTCTGCTCAGCCTCGACCTGCTTGATGACGATGCGGTCCTCGAGCGGCTTGATGGAAACCGACACGGTCTACCTCTTCTTTCTCGTTACAGAAGACTTGTCAGCACTCACGCGGGGAGAGTGCTAATTCGAGTGTAGAGAAGCGCTGGCACTCATGCAACGCGAGTGCCAGCACAATCACCCACCTAGGCTGGATCGGGTGGACACCTCCGAGCTGACCGCCCTGCTCACGCCCGACGGCCTGCGCCTGCTCGACGAGGTCGGCCCGATCGCATCCACCGACGACGCCGCGCGCGCTGTGTCACGGCTGCGGGCGGCGGGCCACTCCCCCGACCTCGTGTCGGCGGTCGTCGGCCAGGCCCGGCTCCGGGTCCGCGCGACTGCGAAGTTCGGCGCCTTCGCCGAGCGCATGCTCTTCACCCGCGCCGGGCTCGAGCAGGCCACGCGCCTGTCGATCGCCGCGCGTCACGCCGGACGCTTCCGCGCGGCGGGCATCTCGAGCGTGGCCGACCTCGGCTGCGGCATCGGCGGTGACGCCCTCGGGCTGGCGGGGCTCGGCATCCGGGTGCACGCTGTCGACGCCGACGAGGTGACCGCCGCCATTGCTGCCTACAACCTCGCGCCGTTCGGCGACACCGCGACGGTCGCGCACGCGCGCGCCGAAGACGTCGACCTGACGGGGACGGATGCCGTGTGGCTCGATCCCGCGCGCCGCACGGCGGGCCACTCCGAGACGCGCCAGGTCGCATCCAGCGAGTGGTCACCCTCGCTCGAGTGGGTGTTCGAGCTGCTGCGGCGCACGCCGGGCGGGGTGAAGCTGGGGCCCGGATTCGACCGCGCGCTGATCCCCGACGACGTGGAGGCGCAGTGGATCAGCGCCGACGGTTCGACGATCGAACTGGTGCTGTGGGCGGGAGCGCTCGCCCGCGACGGCGTGCGACGCGCGGCCCTCGTCGTGCGCGGCGGCGACGCGTGGGAGCTGACGGCTCCGGCCGACAGCCCCGACGCCGAGCAGCGGGAGCTGGGCGCCTTCGTGCACGAGCCCGACGGCGCTGTCATCCGGGCGCGGCTGATCGGCGAGGTCGCCCGTGCGCTCGAGGCGGGGATGCTGTCGCCCGGCATCGCCTACCTCACCTCGGATGCCGCGCTGACGAGCCCCTTCGTGCAGTCGTTCCGCGTGAGGGAAGAACTCCCCGCCGATCCCAAGAAGCTCGGCCAGGCGCTGCGGGCGCGGGGGATCGGAACGCTCGAGATCAAGAAGCGCGGCGTCGACGTCGACCCCGCGGTCCTGCGCAAGAAGCTGTCCCTGCGCGGCGAGGAAGCCGCGACGCTCCTGCTCACCCGGGTCGGCTCCCGCCGTCTGGCGCTGCTGGCGGACCGCGTCTGACCCCCGAGGCCCCGACGTCGGTCAGCCGACGGCGAGCTGCGAGAAGCCCCAGACGAGCCACCCGGCGCTGAAGGCCACGGCCAGCAGCGACAGGGACAGCGCCCAGCCGGCCACCCGCCGACTGTCGTGCGCGCGCCGCAACGAGATCGCGGTGAGGATCGCCCCGGCCACACCGAGGGGCAGGAGCCACCCCGTGATGAGCGCCGCGGCAAGCGCGAGGATCGCCACCGCGAGCGCCCAGGGCGCCAGCGACGGCGGGGGCTTCGGCGCGGGCGGAACGTACGGGATGAGGTGATCGCCGAAGGCCGCCATCTCGAGCTGCGCGGTCGGGAGGCGTTCGGGGTCGTCATCCGCGACCTCGGGGCGCTCCCCCGCGGGCACCATCCACGGCCGACGCGGGTCGACGGGCGCCGCGGTGGGCTCGGGTGCCTCCTGGCGCGTCCTGCGCGTGGGCGGTGACGGATCCGTCATGGCGCCGGGGCCTCGGCATCCGGGTCTTCGGCGACCTGGATCTCGGTCACGGGCAGGGTGGAATCGGCACCGAACGCGAGGGTCGACGGCCGCCGACCCGACGAGATGAGCTCGGCCGCGAGGGCGGCGATCATGGCGCCGTTGTCGGTGCACAGCCGCAGCGGCGGGATGCGCACGGCGACCCCCGCGGCCGCCGCGCGCTCGATCGCGACGTCGCGCAGTCGCTTGTTGGCAATCACGCCGCCGCCCAGCAGGAGTCGCGGCACGCTGAAGCGCTCGCAGGCGTCGAGGGCCTTGGTGACGAGGACGTCCACGACGGCTTCGCGGAACGAGGCCGCGACGTCGGCGACGGGAACCGCCTCCCCCGTGGCCTCGTGCTGCTCGACCCACCGCGCGACGGCGGTCTTGAGTCCCGAGAACGAGAAGTCGTAGCGGTGGGATGCCATGTCGGAAGCGCGCGAGAGGCCCCGCGGGAAGCGGATCGCCGTGGGGTCGCCGCTCGCCGCGGCGCGATCGATCTCGGGGCCGCCGGGGTACGGCAGCTTCAGCAGACGCGCGACCTTGTCGAAGGCCTCGCCCGCGGCGTCATCCATCGTCTCGCCGAGCAGCTCGACGTCGCTCGTGAGATCGCGCACCAGGAGCAGCGAGGTGTGGCCGCCGCTGACCAGCAGCGCTACCGTGGGGTATTCGAGCTCCCCGGCCTCGGCGTCGAGGATGTCGGCGGCGATGTGACCGACGAGGTGATTGACGGCGTAGAGCGGCTTGTCGAGGGCGACCGCGAGCCCCTTGGCAGCCCCCACCCCGACCATCAAGGCCCCGGCGAGTCCGGGACCGCTCGTCACGGCGACCGCGTCGAGATCGGCGAGGGTCACACCCGCTTCGGCGAGCGCGGCGTCGATTGAGGGCTGTAAGGCTTCGAGGTGGGCGCGCGCGGCGACCTCGGGGACCACGCCGCCGTAGCGCGAGTGCTCGTCCATGCTCGAGGCGATGGTGTTGCTCAACAGCGTGCGGCCGCGCACGATGCCGATTCCGGTCTCGTCGCAGCTGGTCTCGATGCCGAGCACGAGGGGCGCGTCCATCAGCACCATCCCTTTCCGGTGGGCGACGAGGTCGCGGGGTCGGCTGACGCGTCCGACGCCGCGGCACCGGATGCCGCGATGCCGGTGGTCTCGGCGCGCCGTGCGGCCCACCCCCGCAGGTCGAGCTGCATCACAATCGCGTCGACGTCGTCGGGCTGGTAGTACCGCGGCCGGCGTCCGACCTCGGCGAACCCCTCGGACAGGTACAGCGCCTGCGCCACCGGGTTGTCGGCGCGCACCTCGAGGAAGACGTCGTGCACGCCGCGCCGGACGGCCTCCTCCAGCAGGGTGCGCAGCAGGGCCCGCCCGCGGCCGCCGCCGCGCGCGGCCGCTCCGATCGTGATGGTCTGGATGTCGGCATCCCGCGCCCCGCGCACCGCGCGCAGACCCGCGTAGCCCACGAGCCGCCCGGCCTCCTCGACGACGACGTAGAAGCCGTGCGGTGACGCGAGCTCCTCGCGCATCATGGCGGCGCTCCAGGCATCCGTGGGGAACGACGTGCGCTCCAGGTCCATGATCGCGTCGAGGTCGGCGCCCGTGGCGGCGCGCGTCGACATCAGCTGACCCGCTTCGGGGCGTGGGCGGCGACCACGTCGGGGCTGCGCAGGTAGAGCGGTTCCGCCCCGGCGAGCGTGCGGCCGGCATCCAGCGCGCGCGCGGCGACGAGCGCGATCATCGCGGCGGAGACGCTCGAGGCGTCGTACCGCCGCGCGCCGGCCTCGTCGAGACGGGCGTCGAGGCCGTCACGGGGGCTGAGCGCGGCGTCGGAGAGGCGCACGGGCAGCCCGTCGTCGTCGAGTCCGTCGTAGACGCTGAAGGCGAACTCGCGCCGTCGCGCGTCGGTGACCACGGCGAAACGCCCCGTCTCGGTTCCCGTGAGGGCGTCGGCGAGCAGGACGCCGAGGGCGATGCCGTCGTGACTCGGGACGGGCACCGTCGGGACGCCGCGCCCCAGCGCGTACACGCGGGCCGTGGCGATGCCCACGCGCAGCCCCGTGAAGGGTCCCGGGCCCATACCGACCGCGACGTGGGTGGGGGCGGGAGCGGCGACGGCGACGCGGCGCAGCAGATCCCCGATGACCTCGGCGTGCCCGAGCGGGTTGGCGCTCTGCTCGTCGGCGAGCACCTCGCCGTCACGCGCGATCGCCGCGACGGCGGTGCCGAGCGAGGTGTCGATGCCCAAGATCACCGTTCCAGGGTATCCGGCGCCTCCGACGCCCGCGCCCACGGCATCCGCCGGCCCGTCCGCTCCGAACAGAGGACATGGATGCCGCGGACCTGGGGCTTCGCCGGATGGTCGTCCCCACCGGGGTCGGCCCTCTCTCGGTGCGCGCCGGGCGGGCGTCAGGGAGCCCCGTCGCCACCGTGCTGCTGCACGGGGCCGCGGGATCGTGGGCCACGTGGGCGCCCATGATCGCCGCGTCCGACGGCATCGGGCTGCCCCTGTCGGACATCGTCGCGATCGACCTGCCCGGATGGGGCGAGTCGCCGGGCCCCGTGCCCGACCCGGCCGATCTGGCCGTGGCCGTCGCGGCGGTCGCGCGGGCGATGGGCTATCCCCGCTGGCGCGTGGCGGGACACTCGCTGGGAGGGGTGATCGCGCTCGACGTCGCGGCCCGCTTCCCCGCCGAGACCGTCGCCGTGGGCGTCGTCTCGCCGAGCGGCGCCGGTGCCCGCGCGGTGGTGCGGCGTCCCCTCGTCGGAGGGGTTCGCCTCCCCTGGCTCGCCGGGATGGTCGTGGCCATGCGAGTGCTGCGGGCGCTCGGCCCCCTCGCGCGGCCGCTGCTGCGCCTGCTCCGGCGCACGGGGGCGCTGCGCACCCTCGCCCGGCCGCTGTTCCGGCATCCGGAGCGGGTCGACCCGGCCGTGAGCGCGGCGCTCGCCGACGAGATCCGCCCTTCGGCCTTCCTGTCCGCAGCGCGCCTGTCGCGCACGCACGACGACGGCGTGTGGCGGCGCATCGCCTGCCCGGTGCGATCGGTGCGCGGAGAGCACGACGTCTTCGTCGCGGCGGCCGACGCCCGCGCGTGGGGCCGCCTCATGCGCGACTTCGACGACCGTGTACTGGAAGACAGCGGGCACTTCGCCCACGTCGAGCAGCCCGTGGAGACCCTGCGGGCGCTCCGCGAGGTGTGGGCGGCCGCGCGGACGCCGCAGGGGGAGCGAGCGCGCCGGGGGAAGAGGCCGATGCCGGGACCCGCGACGCCGACGGCGTGACGCGCGGCGCGCCCGACGTCAGGGTCGGCGCGTGATCGTGACGGTGCGCGGGGCGTCGGCGTCGAGCTCGACGGTGTGCACGGCGATCTCGCCGCAGGCGTTGTCGACGCCGCGGCCGCCGGTCTGCCGCGAGATCTCGATCTCCCACCAGGCGTCGGCAAGGTACTCGGCGACGCCGCGCCCCCACTCCACAATCACCGCGCTGTGGGCCACGTCGATGTCGAGGTCGTCGAGCTCCACCGCGGCGCCGAGCCGGTAGGCATCCACGTGCACCAGCGGCGTCCCCCCGATGAGCGAGGGGTGCGTGCGCGCGATCACGAACGTGGGGCTCTGCACGGGCCCCCGGATGCCGAGTCCCTCTCCGATGCCGCGCGTCAGCGTCGTCTTGCCCGCACCAAGCGGACCCGTGAGCACCACGACGTCGCCCGGCTCGAGCGCGCGACCGATCCGCCGGCCCAACTCCTTCATGTCGGCGGGGGCCTCGATGACCCGTTCGCCCAGCAGCGCCTCCGGAACGCTCACGCGTGCACCTCCCGTCGGGGGACGCGCGCCCCGACGCGCGTGACGATCTCATAGTCGATGGTGTCGGCGGCATCCGCCCAGTCGCGGGCCGACGGCACGCCCAGCGTCGGGTCGCCGAACAGCACGACCTCGTCGCCGACGGCCACGGGGTGATCGCCGACGTCGACGACGAACTGGTCCATCGCGATGCGCCCGGCGACCGTGAACCGACGCCCGTTGATCGACACGGGCCCGCGGCCGGAAGCCTGGCGCGGGACGCCGTCGGCGTAGCCGAGCGGCACGAGGGCCAGCGTCGTGTCGGCCGGCGTGCGGTAGTCGTAGCCGTACGAGACGCCGGTTCCCGCGGGCACGCGCCGTACGGCCGCCACGGCGCCGCGCAACGTCATCGCGGGCCGCAGCCCGAGGTCGGCGGGCGTGCGGTCGTCGAAGGGCGAAACGCCGTAGATGCCGATGCCGATGCGCACGCAGCCGAGACGTGCTTCGGGCAGGGCGATCGCGGCGTTGGTCGCGGCGATGTGCCGCAGCGGCGGCCGCAGTCCCATCGACGCCGCCAGCACGACGCCCTCCTCGAACCGGGCGAGCGCCGCACGGTCGTCGGCGAGGCTGGTGTTCGACAGGTGCGAGAACAGCCCGACCACCCGCAGTCGTCCGATGCGCTCGAGGCGCGCCGCCTCCGAGAACACCACGCGCCAGTCCGCCGGGGGGATTCCGTTGCGCGAGAGGCCCGTCTCGATCTTCAGGTGCACCGCCGCGGGACGGTCCTCCGTCGCCGCGCGACCGGCGCGCAGCAGCTGGTCGAGGTCGGAGATGCCCAGTTCGACCTCCTCGCGCACGGCCTCCGCGAACGACGCGCCCGGCGCATGCAGCCAGGCGAACAGCGGAGCCCGGATGCCGGCGCGCCGCAGCGCGAGCGCCTCCGACATGTCCGAGACGCCGATGCGCGCGGCCCCGCCGCGCAGCGCGGCGAGCGCGGCGCGGTGGGCCCCGTGTCCGTAGCCCTCCGCCTTGACCACCGCGATCACCTCGGCGCGAGTGAGCGCGCGCAGGTGCCGCACGTTCTCGGTGATCGCGTCGACGTCGATCAGCGCTTCGCGCAGGACGCCCGGTGCCATCGTCATGCGGTGTCCTCTCGGGTCGGAAGGGGAACGGATTCCGGGTCGCTCCGCTCCGCGGCGATGGCGGGTGCCGCGGGCGCTGGCGTCGAGGACGGCACCGCTTCGGCGATCACGTAGGCCGTCGCGAGCCCCGCATCGTGCGACATCGACAGGTGCAGCGCGGTGATCCCTCGAGCGGCGACGGTCGCCCCGGTCTCGCCCCGTAGCGCGAAGACGGGGCGCCCGGAAGGCTCCGAGGCGATCTCGATGTCGGTCCAGTGCACGCCGTCCGACCCGCCCAGGGCTTTGATGAGCGCCTCCTTCGCCGCGTACCGCGCGGCGAGCGATCGTGGCTTCAGCACGCGCTCCGCGGGGGCGAACAGGCGCGCGAGAAGCCGCGGCGTCCGCGCGAGGTGCTGTTCGAACCGCGGCACGTCGACCAGGTCGACGCCGATTCCGACGATCATGCGGCCTCCTCCCGGCATCGGTGTCCATTCTGCCGGTGTCCGCCGACGATGGTCGCCGCCGGGTCGCCGGTGCGCGCGCCCGAAACCGAAGGGGCCGGATGCCACGGCATCCGGCCCCGCGCGATCATCGGGCTTATTCCACCGTGACGGACTTCGCCAGGTTGCGCGGCTGGTCGACGTCGAGCCCCTTGGCCTCGGCCAGTCCCATCGCGAAGATGTGCAGCGGCACGACGGCGAGCAGCGGCTCGAACAGGGGCGCCGCCAGCGGGATGCGCAGCACCTCGTCGGCAGCGGGGAGCACGGCCACGTCTCCCTCCTCGGCGATCGCGATGACGCGGGCGCCGCGGGCGCGGATCTCCTCGATGTTCGAGACGACCTTCTTGTGCATCTCACCCGAGCCGCGGGGGCTGGGCACGACCACGAACACGGGCTGCCCGGGCTCGATCAGGGCGATCGGGCCGTGCTTGAGCTCGCCGGCCGCGAAGCCCTCGGCGTGGATGTACGCCAGCTCCTTGAGCTTGAGCGCCCCCTCGAGCGCGATCGGGTACCCCACGTTGCGGCCGAGGAACAGCACCGAGCGGGTGTCGGCCATCCAGTGCGCCAGCTGTCCGATGCGCGCCTGCTCGGACTCCAGCACGCGCGCGATCTTTCCGGGCACCGCCTCGAGCTCGGTCACGGCCTCGACGGCGGCGACGGGGTCGATGGCGCCGCGCACGCGGCCCACGTGCAGGGCGAGGAGGTACAGCGCGGTGATCTGCGCGACGAACGCCTTCGTCGAGGCCACGGCGACCTCGGGTCCGGCGTGCGTGTAGACGATGGCATCCGACTCGCGGGGGATGGTGGCGCCCTGCGTGTTGCAGATCGACAGCGTCTTCGCGCCGCGTGCGCGGGCGTACTTCACGGCCATCAGGGTGTCCATGGTCTCGCCCGACTGGCTGATCGACACGACGAGCGTGCGAGGCGAGAGCACCGGATCGCGGTAGCGGAACTCGTGCGCGAGCTCGACGTCGACGGGCACGCGCGTCCAGGTCTCGAGGGCGTATTTGCCGACCATCCCGGCGTAGGCGGCGGTGCCGCACGCGATCACGAGGATGCGGTCGATGTCGGCGAGGAAGTCGTCCATCCCGTCGAGCTCGGGGATCTCGACCCGACCCTCGTGGATGCGACCGCGCAGCGTGTTGGCGACGGCCTCAGGCTCCTCCGAGACCTCCTTGGCCATGAACGACGACCAGCCGCCCTTCTCGGCCGCCGATGCGTCCCACGTGACCTCGAACGCCTCGACCTCGACCGGGGCGCCGGAGAAGTCGGTGACCTCGACGCCCTCGGGCGTGATCGCCACGATCTCGTCCTGGCCGATGGCGAGGGCGTTGCGGGTGTGCTCGACGAAGGCGGCGACGTCCGAGCCGAGGAAGTTCTCGCCCTCGCCCAGGCCGATCACCAGCGGCGAATTGCGGCGGGCGCCGACGACGAGCCCGGGGTGGTCCTCGTGCATCGCGAGGAGGGTGTAGGCGCCCTCCAGGCGCGACACGACGGCGCGGAAGGCGGCGACGAGGTCGTTCGACCGCGCGTACTCGCGACCGATCATGATCGCGGCGACCTCGGTGTCGGTCTCGCTGCGGAAGGCGAAGCCCTCGCCGACGAGCTCGCTCTTGAGCTCGGCGAAGTTCTCGATGATGCCGTTGTGGATGACGGCGAGCTTGTCGTCGTCGGCCAGGTGCGGGTGCGCGTTGGCGTCGGTGGGGCCGCCGTGCGTGGCCCAGCGCGTGTGCCCGATGCCCGTCGTGCCGTTGGGCATCGGCGAGGACTCGAGGTCGTCGCGCAGCACGGCGAGCTTGCCGGCGCGCTTGCGCATCCCGAGCGCTCCGTCGCCGTCGATCACGGCGATGCCGGCGGAGTCGTATCCCCGGTATTCCAGACGCGCCAGACCCGCCAGAAGGATGTCCTGGCTCTGCCGAGGACCCACGTAACCGATGATTCCGCACATGGTCACCGAGTCTACGTGGCGGGCCTGGGTGAACCCCTCCGTACGGCCCGCCGCGCGGCGAGCCGAGCGTCCGGGGATGCGGATGCCGCCCGCCCGGCGCCCTCCGACCGTCAGAGCTTGCGCAGCAGCACCGACTCGACCGTGTGGTCGGCGCCCTTCTGCAGCACGAGCTTCGCGCGGTGCCGGGTGGGCAGCACGTTCTCCTCGAGGTTGGGCAGGTTGATCTCGCGCCAGTAGCCGAGGGCGCGTTCCACCGCCTCCTCGTCGCTGATGTCGGCGAAGACGCGGAAGAAGGACGTGGGGTTCGAGAAGGCGTTGTCGCGCAGGGCGAGGAAGCGGTCGACGTACCAGCGCTCGATGTGGGCGGCGTCGGCATCCACGTAGATCGAGAAGTCGAACAGGTCGCTCACCGCGACCTCGTTCGGCGACGGCGGCGGCTGCAGCACGTTCAGCCCCTCGACGATCACGACGTCGGGCCGGTGCACGCTCACGTGCGCGTCGGGCATGATGTCGTACCGCACGTGGGAGTAGAACGGCGCGCGGGCCTCCTCCGCCCCCGACTTGACCTCGCTGAGGAACTCCACGAGCGCCCGCCGGTCGTACGACTCGGGGAACCCCTTGCGGTCCATGAGGCCCCGACGCTCCAGTTCGGCGTTCGGATACAGGAAGCCGTCGGTGGTGACCAGCTCGACGCGAGGAGTGTCGGGCCAACGACTCATGAGCTCGCGTAGCAGGCGGGCGATGGTGGACTTGCCCACCGCCACCGATCCCGCGACGCCGATGACGAAGGGGGTCGTGGCATCCGGTTCGCCCAGGAATTCGCTCGTGTCGGCTCCCAGCCGGCGCGTGGCGCGGGCGTAGAGGCTCAGCAGGCGGCTGAGCGGGAGGTACACCTCGGCGACCTCGCGCGGATCGAGGCGGTCGCCGATGCCGCGCAACTGGACGATCTCGTTCTCCGTCAGCGGCTGTTCGATCCCCCCGGCCATGCGGGCCCAGTCGTCGCGGTCGATCTGACGGTAGGGGCTCAGCGACGGTGCGGGAGCTGCTGTCTCGGCGGCGGACACCCGCTCATGCTACCCGGGGGCCCTCTGCACCCGGCGATGCGCGCCCCGCGCCGTTCGCTACGCTCGGACCGTGCGCCTGGGAGTCCTCGACATCGGCTCGAACACCGTCCACCTTCTCGTGGCGAATGCCCGCGCGGGAGGACGACCCACGGCGACGAGCTCGCACCGCTCCGTGCTGCGTCTCATGCGCTACCTGCAGCCCGACGGCTCGATCTCGCCGGAGGGGGTGACGGGCCTGGTGGATGCCGTGACCGCCGCCCGCGATCGCGCCCGCGCCGAGGGGGTCGACGAGCTCCTCGCCACCGCGACGTCGGCGGTCCGCGAGGCGACGAACGGCGAGGAGGTCATCGCGCTCATCGAGGAGGCGCTCGGACAGCCCCTCCAGGTGCTCGGTGGCGAGACGGAGGCCCGCTTCACCTATCTGGCCGTCCGACGCTGGTTCGGGTGGTCCGCGGGCCAGATCCTGCTGTTCGACATCGGCGGCGGCTCGCTCGAGATCGCCGGCGGCGCCGACGAGCTTCCCGACCTCGCCGAATCGGTGCCGCTGGGCGCCGGCCGCTCCACGGTGCGGTTCCTCCCGCACGATCCCCCGAGCGACGACGAGATCGAGGCGCTGCGCCGACACGCGGCATCCGTCCTCGCCCCCGTGGCCGAGCGCTTCGCCGCCCTCCCCCGCCCCGACCACGTCATCGGCTCGTCCAAGGCCATCCGTTCGCTCGCGAAGCTCGCCGGCTACCCGGTGCCGGGATGGTCGGGCATCGACCGGATGGTCCTGCCGCGCAAGGAGCTGAAGGACTGGATCCCCCGGCTCGCCCGCATTCCGGCCGACGCGCGCGAGGCCCTGCCGGGCATCACCGCCGACCGCACGTTCCAGATCGTCGCCGCGGCGATCGTCATCGAGCGGGCGATGAAGGCGATGGATGTCGAGGAGCTCGAGGTCTCGCCCTGGGCGCTGCGCGAGGGTGTGCTCCTGCGCTACATCGAGTCGCTCGAGTACTGACCCGAGCCGCGTCGCGACCCCCCGACGTCCCGGCACCACCCGAGACCCCGCACCGACAGAGCCCCGCCCGCCCACCGGCCGAGTCCCGCACACCGGCCGAGCCCCAGCCGACCGAGGTCCCTGAGCCTGGCGAAGGGGCCGGACACCGCCTCCGGCACACGCGCCTGCGACGACGAAGGCCCGGGCACCCCGCGAAGGGATGTCCGGGCCTGTCGAATCGAAGCGGTCTAGAGCGCCAAGCGCTCGCGCACGACCTCGGCGAGACGGTCGGCGTGGGCACGGGCGGCGTCCTCCGACGCGGCCTCGACCATCACCCGCACCAGCGGCTCAGTGCCCGAGGCCCGCAGCAGCACGCGACCGGAGTCGCCGAGCTCCGCGGTGGATGCCGCGACCTCGCGCTGCACGACCTCATCGGCCACGCCGTCGCGGTCGACGCCGCGCACGTTCACCAGCACCTGCGGGTACACCGTCATGAGCGAGGCGAGTTCCGCGAGCGTCTTGCCCTGGCGCGCCATCTCGGCCACCAGGTGCAGGCCCGTGAGCAATCCGTCGCCGGTGGTGGCGAACTCGCTCATGATGACGTGGCCCGACTGCTCGCCGCCGAGGGAGTAGCCGCCCTCGTTCATGGCCTCGAGCACGTAGCGGTCGCCGACCCCGGTCTGCAGCACCCGGATGCCGTGCTCCTGCATCGCCCGGTGCAGGCCGAGATTGCTCATGACCGTCGCGACCAGGGTGTCGTCGACGAGCGCGCCGCGCTCCTTCATCGCCACCGCGAGGATGGCCATGATCTGGTCGCCGTCGACGACGTTGCCCTGGGCGTCGACCGCGAGACAGCGGTCGGCGTCCCCGTCGTGGGCGATGCCGACGTCGGCGCCGAGGCGCACCACGGCTTCCGCGAGCACGTCGAGGTGGGTCGACCCCACGCCGTCGTTGATGTTGAGCCCGTCGGGATCGGCCCCGATGACCGTGACCTGGGCGCCCGCGTCCTTGAACGTCTCGGGAGAGACTCCGGCGGCCGCGCCGTGGGCGCAGTCGAGCACCACGTGGATGCCGTCGAGCCGGTGCGGGAGCGAGCCCAGCAGGTGCAGCACGTAGCGGTCCTCGGCGTCGGCGAAGCGTCGGATGCGTCCGACGCCCGCGCCGGTGGGCTGCAGGCGCTCCCCCTCGAGGGCGCGCTCGATGCGCTGCTCGACGATGTCGGGCAGCTTCGTCCCGCCGCGGGCGAAGATCTTGATGCCGTTGTCGGGCGCGGGGTTGTGCGACGCCGACACCATGACGCCGAAGTCCGCGTCGCGGTCGGCGATCAGGAAGGCCGTGGCGGGAGTGGGGATGACCCCGGCGTCGAGGACGTCGACACCGGAGGAGGCGAGTCCCGCGGCGACCGCGGCCGCCAGGAACTCCCCCGACACACGAGGGTCGCGCGCCACGACGGCCGTCAGCCGACGACCTTCCGCCTTGCGCGCCTCCGCAGAACGGCCCTGGCCCAGGACGACAGCAGTCGCCTGGGCCAGGTGCAGCGCGAGTTCGGCGGTGAGGAGGCCGTTGGCCAGCCCCCGCACCCCGTCCGTGCCGAAAAGAGGCATACGGAGAGTCGAACTCAGCGCTTGGAGTACTGAGGCGCCTTGCGGGCCTTCTTGAGACCGGCCTTCTTGCGCTCCTTGACGCGGGCGTCGCGCGAGAGGAAGCCGGCCTTCTTCAGGGTCGGGCGGTTGTTCTCGGCGTCGATCTCGTTGAGCGCGCGGGCGATGCCCAGGCGCAGCGCACCGGCCTGGCCCGAGGGGCCGCCGCCGGAGATGCGCGCGATCACGTCGTACGAGCCCGCGAGCTCGAGCACCGTGAACGGGTCGTTGATCAGCTGCTGGTGCAGCTTGTTCGGGAAGTAGTCCTCGATCGTGCGGCCGTTGACCGTGATCGTGCCCGAACCGGGAACCAGGCGCACGCGTGCGATGGCCTGCTTGCGGCGGCCCACGGCTGCGCCGGGAACCGAGAGCACGGGGCGCTCGGCAGCGACGACGGACTGCTCGGCCGGCGTCTCGGTGCTGTAGTTGCTGGAGTCGATGTTCGACACTGTTTCGTCCTTATCCGGCGGCGCTTACTGGGCGACCTGGTCGAAGGTGTATGCCGTGGGCTGCTGAGCACCGTGGGGGTGCTCGGCGCCGCGGTAGACCTTGAGCTTCTTGAGCTGCGCCGCGCCGAGGCTGTTCTTGGGCAGCATGCCGCGGATGGCCTTCTCGACCGCGCGGACGGGGTTCTTCTCGAGGAGTTCGTCGTAGGTGACGGACTTGAGGCCGCCCGGGAAGCCCGAGTGGCGGTAGGCCTTCTTGTTCTGGAGCTTCTGACCCGTGAGCGCCACCTTCTCGGCGTTGATCACGATGACGAAGTCGCCGGAGTCGATGTGGTTGGCGAAGGTGGGCTTGTGCTTGCCGCGGAGGAGGACCGCCGCGTGCGAGGCCAGACGGCCGAGAACGACGTCGGTGGCGTCGATAACGACCCACTCGCGCGTGACCTCAGCGGCCTTGGGTGTGAAAGTGCGCGTCACAGTAGTGCTGCTTTCTTGATCGAACGGAGGAGTTCGTGAATCCCGCTCCGGTGGTCCGTTGCCCCGCCGACGACGGGGGAACAGGGCCGGTGGAGGGCTCACGTTCGGGCGACCCGCTCGCAGGGAGGCGGGCACCAAAGAGCAAGACTACGTCATCCGGATGCCATCGCCAAACGCCGACGCCGTCACGAGAGCAGGGTGCCCGCGGCCAGCAGCAGATACCCCGTGGCATTGAAGACGACGTGCATCGCGATCGCGGGCCAGATGCGTCCGGTCGCCATCACGAACGTCCCGGCCACGGCGCCGACGGCGGCGAGCGCGAGCGGATCGGCCCCGCTCGTATCGGAGACGAGCTGGTGTGCGGCCACGAAGAGCGCCGTCGAGAACGCGACGGCGGCGACCCCGGCCCCGACGCGCTCGCTCACCTCGCGCAGGACGACATAGGTGCAGACCAGGACGACACCGCGGAAGAAGAACTCCTCGACCAGCGGGGCGACGATCGTGTCGGACAGAGCGTCGACCGCGAACGACTCCGGCAGGAATCCGTCCGCGGAGAACGTCGAGGGCCACGCGACAGGGTCGCCACCGAGCCCTTCGAGCCACCCCTGCAGGCCGCGCAGGGCGACGCCGAAGACGATTCCGTAGAGCGCATCCACCGGACGCGCCCGCAGCAGGCCGCGCGGGCGGGATCGGGAGAGGGCGACGGCGACCGGCACCCCGAGAGCCACCCAGACCGCGGCTCGCACTGCCCCTCCGGCCGCCTCGGAAGGAAGCAGAACGGATGCCGCCCGCCCTGCCAGGACGCCCGCACCGAGACCGCACACGGCCCATGCCAGAAGCTCGAGGTTCCACCGGCGGGTCGTCGCCTCGCCCTGTCGCCAGGGCCGCGGCGTCCGACGCCGTCTCCGAGGCACCACCTCGAGCAAGGCGTCGGAGGCGTCGGGCATGGCGGTCACGCTAGGTGAGACCCACGACGGGCGAGCGGAGCCCCCCGCGGAGATGCGGACGCGCGGCGGTTCTATTCACCCGTTTCATCACCACGCGACGATGCCCCGCCGCTGTGAGGCGACGGGGCATCGGGACCGGCGGACGCGTCCCCCGCGGGTGCGGGCGAGAGTGGGGCGCGCGACGCGGGTCAGCGTGCGAGGAAGTCGATGAGGACGCGGTTGAACTCGTCGGCGTGGCTCACGTTGACGCCGTGCGGGGCGCCCGTGACCACGTGCAGCTCGCTTCCGGCGATCGCCTCGTGCGTGCGCTTGCCCGACCCCTCGAAGGGGACAGTCGTGTCGCTGTCGCCGTGGATGACGAGGGTCGGCACGGTGACGTGCGGCAGATCGTCGCGGAAGTCGGTGGTGGCGAACGCCTCCATGGACTTCAGAGCCGCGTGGTGATCGGCCTGGTTCGCGAGGCGCTCGGCCTCGGCCTGCTCCTCCGGCGAGACGGCGAGTTCGCCGTTCACCGAGAAGAAGTCCGTCGTGAAGTGGTGGTAGAACGCCTTCTCGTCGTCCTTCAGGCCCTGCTTCATCCCGTCGGCGGTGGCGTCGTCGAGAGGCCCCTCGGGGTTGTCGTCGGTCTGGGCCAGGTACGGCGGCACTGCGGCGGCGAAGACGACACTGCGGATGCGGTCGGCCCCGTGACGTGTGAGGTAGCGGGCCACCTCCCCGCCGCCCATCGAGAAGCCCACCAGCGTGGCATCCCGCACATCGAGCGCCTCGAGCACGGCCTGCAGGTCGTCGGCGAACGTGTCGTAGTCGTATCCGGTGCGGGGCTTGTCGCTGCGGCCGAAACCGCGGCGGTCGTAGGTCACGACCCGGTGGCCGGCGGCTTCGAGGGCCGGGACCTGGTGCGCCCACGACTCGCCCGACAGGGGCCAGCCGTGGATCAGCACGACGGGACGACCGGGGCCGCCGGTGTCGTCGACGTGGAGGTCGATGTCGGTCAGGAATCCATGGTGTGCGGTGATCTCGCTCATGCCGGTCATCGTCCGTGCGCAACCTGACCGCCGGCCCGCCATTGACGACCGCTTCCCCCCTTGGTAGAACCGCGCCCTCGACGGGGAAGGCACAGCCGTCCCCTCCACGCAACCACTGCTGCGGTGCGCGCGGGCATCGTTAGCCTCGCGCCATGGCCTCGACCCGTTCCTTCGCCGTCGCCCTGTTCGCCGCCGCGACCCTCGCCCTCACCTCCTGCGCCCCCTCCGTTTCCGGCGATGGAGACCTCACCGCCACGGATCAGGACGCCGTCCGTGCCATCACCACGGCCGAGGCCGACGCCGGCGGCCGCGCGTTCGAGCTCGACACCGACGACGGCCAGTGGCAGGTGCACGTCGCCGTCGGCGACCGGGAGGTCGAGGTCCGCGTCAGCGCGGACGGCTCCCGGGCGGAGTCGTCCGACGACTCCGACGACATCGACGCCGACGACGCCGCCGCCCTCGCGGCCACCACCACGACCCTGGCGGATGCCATCCGCATCGCGGCCACGCACGCCTCCGGTGGAGCGCGGATCGACGAGGCGACCCTCGAGCAGGACGGCGGCTCCCCCGTGTGGACGGTCGACCTCGCCGGCGGGAGCACGGTCCGCGTCTCGGGCATCGACGGCAGCGTGCGCTGACGCATCAGAACCCGGGCGGGCGCGCAAGCCCAGGAGGTGGCATCCCTGGCGCTCGCCGTCGCTCATTACACTCGGCGCATGCGCCACGCTCTCGACGCCGACGGCCATAGTCCGAACGCCCGGGCGACCCCGGGTATCGGACACGAGCAGCCCGGGGCGGTGCGGCGATGAACGACCTCGCCCTCAGCATCGTCCTCGTCGTCGTCTTCGTCCTCATCGGCGGGGTCTTCGCCGCGACCGAGATGGCCCTGGTCACCCTCCGCGAGAGTCAGGTGAATGCCCTCGCGGCGCGCGGCAAGCGCGGTCAGAAGGTCGCCGACCTCGCGCGCAACCCCAACACGTTCCTCTCCGCCGTGCAGATCGGCGTCACCGTCGCGGGCTTCGCGTCCGCCGCGTACGGCGCCTCCTCGATCGCCCCCTCCGTCACTCCGCTCTTCACCACGTGGGGGCTCGACGAGCCAGTCGCCGCCACGGTCGCCACGATTGCGTTGACCCTGGTCATCGCCTACCTCTCCCTGGTGCTGGGCGAACTCGTGCCGAAGCGGCTCGCGATCCAGCGGAATGCGGCGTTCGCGTACGGCGTCGCGCCCATCCTCAACGGCTTCGCCACCCTCATGCGGCCGGTTATCTGGTTGCTGTCGATCTCCACGAACGTGCTGGTGCGCCTGCTCGGCGGCGACCCGGACAAGACCGGGGAGGAGTTGACCGAGGAGGAGCTCCGCGACATCGTCTCCAGTCACGAGGGACTCCCCGCCGACGAACGCCGCATCCTGGACGACGTGCTGTCACTGCGCGATCGGCACGTCAGCGAGGTCATGCGACCCCGCCCCGAGGTCGTCACACTGGATGCCGGCGGCTCGATCGCCGAAGCGGTGGAGCGTGTGCGCGATCTGCCGTATTCGCGGTATCCCGTCGCCGAGCACACGATCGACGATGTCGTCGGATTCGTGCACGTGCGAGATCTGTACGAGGACACGACTCGCCCATTGACCGCCGTCATGCGCGAGATCCGGTACATCCCGTCGACGGCGCGGGTGCTGCCCACCCTCACCGCGATGCGCGCGGAGGGCAGCCACATCGCGGTCGTCGTCGACGAGTACGGCGGGACCGACGGCATCGTCACGCTCGAGGACCTCGTCGAAGAGGTGGTGGGCGAGATCTTCGACGAGTACGACGTCGCCGCGGAGCAGCCGTTGGCCGAGGGCGAGCACGGCACCGTAGAGGGCCGACTGAACCTGCAGGACTTCGAAGAGGCCACCGGAGTGTCCCTCCCCCGCGGCGCCTCCGACACCGTCGCGGGATTCGTGGTCGAGCGACTCGGTCGTCTCGCCCGGGTGGGCGACACCGTGGAGGTCGACGGCGCGACACTGCAGGTGAGCGCCGTGGACCGCCGACGCGTCGCGGAGCTGCTGGTCACTCGGCATCCGCTCGAAGACGACGGCAGCGACGCCGCGGCGCGCGACTGACCCGGCACCTCGACCCGCATTCCGCCGGCACACGCCGGAGCCCCGTCGGGGCGTCGCCCGTCGACGGGGTGGAGGCTCAGGCGAGGTCGCCTCCGAGCAGGGCGGTGGAGTCCCCCAGCTCGAAGTGATGCCCGTTGATGGCGAGCAGGTCCCGGTCGCCGTCGGGGAGGAATCCCGACGGCGCCGTGAAGCTCGCGTCGCTGCGGCGGATCATGCGCCCATCGTCGCCCGGTGAGCCGGTCGACGGCAGGGGTTGACACGGCCGCTCCCTCTTTCGCCACGAACTCAGTTGTACACAATTCGATTGTGTGCAAGAGTTCTTACATGCCCGCCGTCGACGCCCTCGTGTGCTTCGCGCTCTACGCCGCCAACCGCACGACCACGCAGGCCTACCGCGTGCTCCTCGAGCCGTGGGGTCTCACGTACCCGCAGTACATCACCCTGGTCACCCTCTGGAACGACGGCGAGCAGACCGTGAAGAGCCTCGGCGAAGCGTTGCAGCTCGACTCGGGAACCCTCTCGCCGATGCTCGCTCGCATGGAAGCGGCGGGATACCTCGAGCGGACCCGTCGCGCCGACGACGAGCGGGTCGTGTCCGTCTCCCTGACCGCACGAGGAACGGCCCTGCGCGAAGAGCTGGCCCACGTGCCCCGCTGCATCGCGGCCGGGGCGGGCCTCGTCGATGCGGACAGCGCGCGCGAGCTGATCGACGCTCTGCACCAGCTCACCGAGGCGATGAGAGACCTGCGCGACCACCCCGACACGGTGCTCTCGCTGGTGGGCGCCCCCGGCCGCACCCACTGACGCCTCGCCCCCATCCGTCCCCAGAAAGGAACACCCATGGACGTTCTCTACACCGCAGAAGCCGTCTCCACCGGCCACGGCCGCACCGGCCACGTGACCGCCGGCGACTACATCGACCTCGAGGTCGCGCCGCCGAAGGAGATGGGCGGATCCGGTGCGGGCACCAACCCCGAGCAGCTCTTCGCCGCGGGCTACGCAGCCTGCTTCCACAGCGCCCTGCACGCCGTCGCGCGCGGCCGCAAGGTCGCGCTCGAGGACTCCTCCGTCGGCGGCCGCGTCCAGATCGGCCCCAACGGTCAGGGCGGGTACCAGCTCGCGGTGCTCCTCGAGGTGGTCCTCCCGGGCATCGAGCACGAGCTGGCCCAGGAGCTCGCCGATCAGGCGCACCAGGTGTGCCCGTACTCGAACGCCACGCGCGGCAACATCGAGGTCGCGGTCACCGTCTCCGAGGACTGATCCTCCGACTCCCGGGGCGGGGCGCTGAGCCCCACGTATCGCGTCCCGTCCTGGGGCCGCCTCCGGCAGCACACGCCGCCGCCCGTCTCACACGGGCGGCGGCGTCGTGTTCCCGGCGGCACGGCCGCCGATTCGCATCAGGAGAGCTGCAGTTCCCCCTCGGTCTTGGGGTACGACCGGCGCAGCCACTGACCGAATCCGGGCTGAGCCAGACAGGCCGACGCGTCGTCGCAGGTGACGACGGGATCCTGCGCCGCGTAGACCTGGTAGACGCCGACCTTGGCATCCAGGGGGGCACCGACGACGTTCACCGGCTGCCGCTTCGACGGATAGCCGATGTAGTACGTCACGGCCTCCGCCGGCACCCCCGCCGACGGCGCGACGGCGCGCACCAGTGAACCGACGCACGAGTGGTCGGGGTGATCGCCGTGCGCGAAGACGCTCTCGTGCGGGATGTTCGTCGTGATGTGGTCGGGCCGCCCCGCGTGGATGAGCTCGGCGACCGTGTCCGACAGCCGGGCGGCGTCGAGCGTCGGACCGCCGTCGATGGGGGCGAGCACCGGGACGGTGCCGTTGATCAGCTGCGTGAGCCCCGCGTCGCCGGTGCTCGGGAACCCCTTCGCGCTCAGGTTGCCGTCCGGCAGCCGGAGAACCGTGATCGACAGGCGCGGGTCGTCGCTGGGCACGAATCGCGTGACGCGAGCCCCGCTCAGCAGCGTGATCTCACTCGTCTGCCACGACGCGGCGCTCCCCCGCATGGCGTCGTAGGCGGCGCGGATGCCCGCCTCGCGCTGCTGCGCGTACGCGAGACCGCGCCCGGCGTCGCCCGCCGTGACGAAGATCGTCCGCAGAGTCGCTCCGGACGCGATGACCTCGCTGAGATGCGGGTTCGCGAAGATGATGTCGTCGTCCGCGTGTGCCCAGACCGCCACGGTGGTGTCGACGCCCGGCTCCTCGAAGGCCGGCGACCCGTCGCGGGGCGCGTCGCGGGGCAGCGGGACGATGGGGCTCAGCTTCACCCAGGTGCCGTCCGGCCCCTCTGAACGACGCATGTCGCGGTACAGCAGGGCGCCCCCGCCGATCGCGGCGAGACCCCCCGCGGCGAGGCCGCCGAAGATCAGCGCGCGGCGCGAAAGAGACGATCGCCGGGCCGCACCCGAGCTGCTGTGCGCGTCGCTGCGGGCGGCACCGTCGCCGCTCGAAGGCTCGTCGATGTCACTCACGGCGACTCCGTCCTGTGTTGCGCCCCCCGGCGACGGATGTTCGGGTTCCCCCTCGCCCTCAGGCGTCTACCGACGGTACCGCGATGCACGCCGCTCACCGCACGCGAAACCCCGCCGCGGCGCGACGGCGCGGGCAGAGCGGACCGGTCACCGCATCAATCATCCCGTGGGTGAGCGCGCTGCGCCGGGCGGTTCAACCCACGCATGGGCGATGCTCAGCCCGCGCCTAAGAACACTCACGACACTCGCCCTATGCAGACGTCCTCACCGCCGCGGTCGCTGTCGCCCGTCGCCCTTCGCGTCCGTGCCGTCCTGAACGATTGGGACCCCATCGGCGTCCACCGCATCGGCCGCGGATGGCCCGACGACGAGTACGACGACCTCATCCTGCCGATCCTCACAGCCCTCGAAGTCCCGCCGAGCGTCGACGAGCTCGCCGCCGAGCTGCGTCAGGTCGTCGAGGTCGATTACGGACTCCCGTCGCCGGACGGATGCCACGACGCGGCGCGATCCCTCCTCGCCCTGTCGCGCTGATCGGTAACCCCCTCCGGTCGGGGACGCAAGCCCTGCCGACCGGTCAGGACCGGGTCCTATCGTGCCGAGCATGGTCGATCTCTCCCGCCCCCAGACGCCCGATCCGTACCCCCTCCTCCCCGCCACCGCGTCCTTCGACGCCGTCAGTGACGACGTGGTCGACGGTCAGCCGCTGAAGGACGACCAGGTCGCCGAGAAGGGGAACACCTCGCCCCACTTGCGGTGGTCGGGCGCCCCGGAGGGGACGAAGTCCTTCGTCGTGACGTGCTTCGATCCCGACGCGCCGACGCCGAGCGGCTTCTGGCACTGGGTGCTGGTCGACGTCCCGGCCGACGTCCACGAGCTGACCACCGGCGCCGCGGCAGGCGACCTGCCCGGGAAGGCGTTCCACGTGCGCAACGACGGTGGCGAGCCGGGCTTCACGGGTGCCGCGCCGCCGCAGGGCGATCAGCCCCACCGCTACTTCTTCGTCGTCCACGCCGTCGGCGAGGAATCCCTCGGCGTCGACGCCGATGCGACCCCCGCGGTCGTGTCCTTCAACCTGGCTTTCAAGACGCTCGGTCGCGCGATCCTCCACGGCACGTACCAGCACTGAGGATTCGCGATGACGAAGCAGAGGGACGGGTTCGACAAGGACGAGACGATCGCCGGCGTCGAGGAGCGGGTGCAGGCCCGCTTCCCCGCCGCTCCGCACGAGATCGTGCACGACGAGGCCGTGGCGGCCGTCGACAAGTACGCGGACGCTCCCGTGAAGGATTTCGTCGACATCATCGCGGAACGCGACGCGCGGGCCGCCGTCGAGGACGCCATCTCCCCCGAGGCGTGATCACCCCAGTTGCAGCTCGGCCTCGGTCTTGGGGTAGGAGCGCTGCAGCCACTCGCCGAACTTCCGGGTCTTGAGGCAGTTGGCCCGGTCCGCGCACCGGATCACCTTGTCCTGCTGCGTGTAGATCCGGTAGGTGTCCACCTTGCGGTCCAGCACGGCACCGTCCAGATTGCGCGGCAGGTTCTCGGAGGGATAGCCGAGGAAATACCGGATGCCGGGAGCCACCGCCGCATCCGGCCAGAGCGCTTCGCGCACCAGGGCGCCGACGACCGAGTGGTCGGGGTGGTCCCCGGGCGCGAACGCGCTGCCGCGCGGAATGTGGGTGAGCGTGGAGCTGGGCGTGACGGCGCCGGCGAGCTCGCGCAGCGAGGCTACGAGCTGTTCGCGCGTGACCGCCGGCCCGCCGTCGACGGGTGCCAGGGACGTGATGGAGCCGTCGAACAGCTTGCTCAGGGTCGCGAATCCGGTCGCCGCGAACCCCCCGTCCGTGATGTTCCCGTCGGGGAGCCGGACGTAGACGACCGAGATGCGCGCGTCGCCGTCCGGGCTGAGGCGGCGGAGGTGCAGGCCGCTCGCGAGCGTGATGTCGTCGGCGTGCCAGAGTCCCTCCTGCCCCCGCATGGCGTTATAGGCGCGCAGGATGCCGAGCTCCCGCGCCTGCACGTACCCCATGCCCTTGCCCGCATCGCCCGCCGTGACGAACACGGTTCGCACGCACTGACCCGCGGCGATCGCGTCCGAGATCGTGGGGTTGGCGAAGATGATGTCGTCGTCGGGGTGCGCCCAGAAGCTGAGGATCGTCGACGCCCCGTCGCAGGCCTGCGCGGCCGGAGACGTGGGTGCGCTCGGAGTCGGAGTCGGAGTCGGCGTCGGCGTCGCAGGAGGCGTAAGCATCGCAGGAGGCGTCGGCGTCGGTGTTCCGGTCGGAGTCGGCGACGCTGCGGAAGGCGCGGCGTCGGAATTAATCGCGAGAGGATCGGTCGCGGGCCGGAGGAGCGCGAAGGCGAAGATCGCCGCGACGGCGATGAAGAGCACCGCCGCGATGGCGATTGCCGCGATGAGGCCGGCCGAGCCCTCGCGTTGCGCACCGGTGAGCGGCGGCGGGACGCGGGTCATCATGTTCCTCCGGGCGGCGGGCGTCGCATCCGTCCCGCGGCGCGGGGATGATCGCGGGCGACCGCGTTCGGCCGATCCGCTGCCCGAGCTTAGGGGAAGCTCCCGCGCGAGGCCACCGCGGGCCGTCTCCCTCCCCGATCCCGACCACCACAGGGTGAAAGATGACTGGCCGACCATCGCCCGACAGGTGAGTGATCGATTGCGGACCGGGTCGTTTCGAGTTCGTGACAAGTGTCGCCGGGTGACGCGTCGGGTGATTATCGCCTGTTATCGTTCACAGGTAGGGACCCGTGCTCGCCGTGGGGGAGGAGCTGCATATCGTGACATCCGACCTGCAGGAAAGCGCCCTGTCCGTCGACGCGGATCCGCTCGATGCGCGACCGCGTCAAGAAGGCGACGCGCAGACGCCGATGTACCACCGCCATCCCTGGCGGCGACGCTACCGTCTGAACCTCGCGCTGACCGACCTGTTCTCCCTCATCTGGGTCGTGTACGGCACGCAGCTGCTCTGGTTCGGCCTCGGGAACGTCCAGGTCGCGACCGGCCGCGACACGCGCATCAGCGATCTGTCCTATTGGGTCTTCTCGGCGATCCTCATCGTCACCTGGATGTGGGCGCTGTCGTTCGTCGATTCCCGCAGCGACCGGGTCATCGGCACCGGCTCCCAGGAGTACGTCCGCATCGCCGACTCGAGCTTTCGCCTGTTCGGGACCGTCGCGATCATCGCCTTCCTGACGCAGATCGACGTCGCTCGCGGATACCTGCTCATCAGTCTGCCCCTCGGCATCCTGGTCCTCATCTTCACGCGGTGGATGTGGCGGCAGTGGCTGGTGGCGCAGCGCTCGCGGGGTCACTACTCGGCGAACGTGCTGCTGGTCGGTTCGCTGCCCTCGGTCACGCAGCTGGCCCGCGAGTTCGCCCGCTCGCCGAGCGCCGGCTACCGCGTCGTGGGCGCGTGCGTGCCCAACGGCAAGATCGCCGACGTCATCCCCGGGACCACCATCCCCGTCATGGGCCATGTCGGAGACGTCACGCGCGCCCTGCAGGTGACCGGCGCCGACACGGTGGCCATCACGAGCGCCGACGACCTGCCCGCCGACAAGGTGAAGCAAATCTCCTGGAGTCTCGAAGCCGGCCGTCAGCACCTGGTGCTGGCACCGAGCATCATCGACATCGCGGGGCCCCGCCTCCACACCCGCCCGGTGGCCGGGCTGCCCCTGATCCACGTGGAGACGCCCAAGTTCTCGCGCGGCCAGAGCTTTCTGAAGCGTAGCGTCGACCTCATCGCCGCATCGGTCGGGGTCGTCCTGCTGAGCCCCCTCCTGATCTTCCTCATCGTCACCGTGCGTCTGTCCAGCGACGGGCCCGTCTTCTTCCGTCAGACCCGTGTCGGGTTCCGCGGTCGCGAGTTCACGATGATCAAGTTCCGTTCGATGGTCGTCAACGCCGAGGACCTCCTCGAGCAGCTCGCCGCGCAGGAGCGCGACTCGGGCAACGAGGTGCTCTTCAAGATGAAGAACGACCCCCGCGTCACCCCCATCGGGCGGGTCATGCGCAAATTCAGCCTCGACGAACTCCCTCAGCTGTTCAACGTGATCGGCGGGTCGATGTCGCTCGTCGGCCCGCGCCCGCCCTTGCCCTCGGAGGTGGCGGTCTACGCCGATCACGTGCACCGCCGCTTCCTCGCCAAGCCCGGCATCACCGGTCTCTGGCAGGTCAGCGGGCGCTCCTCGCTGTCGTGGGAGGAATCGGTCCGTCTCGACCTCTCCTATGTGGAGAACTGGACGCTCCTCGGCGACTTCGTCATCCTCGGCAAGACCGCCCGCGCCGCCCTGGCGCCGGGCGAGACCGCCGCGTGAAAATCCTGCGCTCCCTCGCGGGTCCGCGAACCGGCGACCCCGGTTCGCGTCGACGTGAATCTGAAAGGCTCTGATCGTGCGTTTGTCTGTAGTGGGTTGCGGGTACCTGGGAGCCGTGCATGCGGCGGCGATGGCGTCGATCGGGCACGACGTCGTCGGCATCGACGTCGACGAGCGCAAGATCGCCGCGCTCTCCAAGGGCGAGGCACCGTTCTTCGAGCCCGGACTGCAGGAGATCCTCTCCGAGGGCATCGCCTCGGGTCGCCTGTCGTTCACCACCGACATGTCGGCCGCGCAGGGCGCCAAGGTCCACTTCATCGGCGTCGGAACCCCGCAGCAGGCCGGTGGTCACGCTGCCGACCTGACCTACGTCGACGCGGCCGTCGACGGCCTCCTCCCCTATCTGAGCGACGGCGACATCGTCGCCGGCAAGTCGACGGTTCCGGTCGGAACGGCGGCTCGGCTCGCCCCGCGGGTGGCCGACCGCGGCGCGGTGCTGGTGTGGAACCCGGAGTTCCTGCGCGAGGGATGGGCCGTCCAGGACACCGTCGACCCCGACCGTCTCGTCGCGGGCGTCCCCTCCGAAGACGGCAAGCCCACCGCCGAGGGCGAGCGCACCGCCGAGGTTCTGCGCGAGGTGTACCACCCGTCGGTTGCGAAGGGCACGCCCTTCATCGTCACCGACTACGCCACCGCCGAACTCGTCAAGGTCTCCGCGAACGCGTTCCTCGCGACGAAGATCAGCTTCATCAACGCCATCGCCGAGATCGCCGAGGTCACCGGAGCCGACGTCACCACCCTCGCCGACGCGATCGGACACGACGCACGCATCGGCCGCCGCTTCCTCGGCGCCGGCATCGGCTTCGGGGGCGGGTGCCTCCCGAAGGACATCCGCGCCTTCTCCGCTCGCGCCGAGGAGCTGGGCCGGGGCGAGTCGGTCGCCTTCCTGCGCGAGATCGACGCGATCAACCTGCGCCGCCGCGACCGCGCCGTGGAGCTCACGACCGACGCCCTCGGCGGCAGCGTCTTCGAGAAGAAGGTCGCCGTCCTGGGCGCCGCCTTCAAGCCCCACAGCGACGACATCCGCGACTCCCCCGCCCTGGACGTCGCCGTGCGTCTGCACGGTCTCGGTGCGCACGTCACGCTCACCGACCCCGCCGCGATCGAGAACGCGCGCCGCATCCACCCCCAGCTCTCGTACGAGGCCGACCTCGACGAGACGCTCCGCGACGCCGACGCCGTCATCGTCGTGACGGAGTGGGACGAGTACCGCCGCGAACTGTCGCCCGAGCACGCGGCCTCGCTGGCCCGGGGACGCGTCGTCGTCGACGGACGCAACTGCCTCGACCCCGTCGCGTGGCGCGCCGCCGGCTGGTCGTACTTCGGCATGGGCCGCCCCTGACCGCACCCGCCCGCTCACGAACGCCCCGGCCCCACGGCCGGGGCGTTCGTCGCATGAAGGGGTGAGCGGCGTCAACGGTCGCGACGAACCGCGTTCGAACGACGTACACCGGGGTGACCTCCCCCGAGTGAAAGGCCCGCTATGTCTTCCCCCGCCACCGAACCGGACTCCCCCACCGACCTCCACACCCGCTCGTGGAAGTACGTGCTGCGCAAGAGCATCCGGGAGTTCGGCGCCGACCAGTGCACCGACATCGCGGCGAGCCTCGTCTACTACGGGGTGCTCGCCCTCTTCCCCGGTCTGATCGCGGTGTTCTCCCTCCTCGGCGTCGTCGGCCAGAGCGACGCCGCGGCCGACACGGTCCTCGACATCCTCGGCCGGGTGGCCCCCGGAGGAACCACCGATCTTCTCGCCGAGCCCATCCGCGGCCTCGCATCCTCGCCGGCGGCCGGCTTCGCGCTGGTCTCCGGGCTCGTGCTGGCCATCTGGTCGGCATCGGGGTACGTCCGCGCATTCAGCCGCGGGATGAACCGCATCTACGAGATCGACGAAGGCCGCCCTTTCCTGAAGCTCCTCCCCGCGCAGCTGCTGCTGACGATCGTCACGGTTGTCCTGGTGGCGTTCTCGGTGCTGCTGCTGGTGGTGTCGGGGCCCGTCGCCGACGCCATCGGCTCGGCCCTCGGTCTCGGCGATGCCGTGGTGACGACGTGGAACATCGTGAAGTGGCCCGTTCTCTTGGCCGTGGTGGTCCTCATCCTCGCCGTGCTCTACTACGGCGCCCCGAACGTCAAGCAGCCGAAGTTCCGCTGGATCAGCGTGGGAGCGATCGTCGCGATCGTGGTCCTCGGAGTCGCGACGCTGGGCTTCGGTCTCTACGTCACCAATTTCTCGTCGTACGACCGCACCTACGGCTCCCTCGCCGGAGTGATCGTGTTCCTGCTCTGGCTCTGGATCGCCAACATCGCCATCCTCTTCGGTGCCGAGGTGGACGCCGAACTCGAACGCGGGCGGGAGCTGCAGGCCGGCATCCCCGCGGAGCGTCGCGTGCAGCTGCCCCCGCGGGGCACGGCCAAGATCGAGAAGGCCCGGGAGAAGAAGGAGAAGGACATCGCCGAAGGCCGCCGCATCCGGCAGACCCACGGAGAAGGGCAGGAGTGACGCCGCACGAGCGCGAGCCGGGGATTCTGCCGCCGTCGGCGTGACGAATCACCCTCCCCACGCGTCTGCATGATGACGGTCCGGCGCGAACCGGCGCCGGACCCGTGCAGAAGGAGGATGCCATGCGCAACAAGATCATCCTGATCGGCGCCGTCGCGCTCATCGCTTACGCCGTGGGGGCCCGCACCCCGCGCGTGCAGGTGAAGAAGCGCGAATCCGTCGGGCACCAGATCGTCCGGCTGTGGGACAACCCCCGTGCCCGCCGCCGTCGGCACAAGGCGGCGAAGAAGGCCGCCCGCGCCGCGCGCAAGCGTGCCCGCAGGACGCTGCACGGCCTGCGCTCCTGAATCGCGCGGGACACCGTCCGAGCTGAGAAGGGATCCGAGATGTCGTCCGCCTCTTCGAGCGGGCTTCACATCCGCTCTCGACGCAGCGCAGCCGCCGCACTGACCGGCGGAGGCGTGATCGCGCTCATCGTGCTCCTGGGCTTCCTCCCTCTCGCGGGCGCGACGGCGACCACCGCGGGTCTGGTGCCGTTCCCGGCCGTGAGCGTCTCGGCGGTCACGCTCCTCGGTCTCTTGGTGATCGTCGCCCTGCTCGCGGCGTCGGCGACCCGCCGCCGTGCCGTCGTCGCGTGGACCCTCGCGGCGACGGCCGTCGTTGTCGCGATCGTGGCCACCGCGTTCCCCCTGATCGCCGTCGTCGCGGGCTCGGCCGACCGGGTGGGCGACCTCGGAAGCGTCATCGAGCATCTTTTGCAGCGATTCGGCGGTGCCAGTTGACGCGGCACCTGTGGATGACGCCCCCACAACCCGGCATGCGCATGCAAGAATGCTGCCCGCAAGGAGCAGCCATGATCCCATTCCTCTCGGACGAGTCGCCCGACGCGGGTCCCTTCGACGACGACCTCCTGTTCGGTTTCGCCCCGAAGTGCCCCGCCTGCGCGGCCACGATGCAACCGCATGCCTCCGACCGGCGGGCGTGGTGGCGCTGCCAGAAGTGCGCTCTTCCGCTGATCGGCTGACCGGGCGGCTACGCTGACCCCGTGGGAGCCACCATCCTGATCTCGATCTCCGCCGTCGTCTCGGCGGTGCTGGTCGGGTTCGTGTCCCGGCGGATCCTCGGCACCGCCGTCGGGTGGCCGCGCAGCATCGTCGTCGGTCTGCTCGTGTTCTTTCTGGGCGTCCCGTCCGCACAGTGGACGCTTCGCCAGACGGGCCTCGGCGACACCGCCGCACCCGTCCCCGCGAGTGACGTATGGCTGTGGATCGGGCTCATCGCTCTCTCGTTGGCGTGGGTCTTCGCGCTCGGCGTGGCGGCGCTGGTCGCGAGCGAGGCCATCTTCCCCACGCGCCCGCTCCCGAACCCCATCGATCTCGTCCGCGCCGCCCTCCGCCAGCGCAAGCGCACCCGCCGCTATTTCGAGATCCTGGCGATCGCTTCACGACACGGCGTCGGCTGGCTGTTCCATGGTGGCCGATCGCGGGTCGAGGAGCAGCTGAGCACGACGGAGGAGCGCGCGAACGCCATCGTCGCGACCATCAACGACGCCGGAGTGAGCTTCGTCAAGCTGGGCCAGGTCCTCTCCACCCGACGCGATCTCATTCCCGAGCCCTACCTCACGGCCCTGTCCTCCCTGCAGACCAACGCCACCACGCTAGCCTGGGAAACCGTTCGCGCCGTGATCGAGGACGATCTGGGCGTCCCCATCGACGACGTGTACGCGCAGGTCGACCCGGTTCCCCTCGCCGCCGCCTCCGTGGCGCAGGTGCACCGCGCCGTCCTGCGCGACGGGACACCCGTCGTGGTGAAGGTGCAGCGGCCGGCCGCCCGCGCGCAGGTCGAAGCGGATGCCGACATCATCGACCGCCTCGCCCACCGGGCCGAGATGCGCACCCGGGTGGGCCGCGACCTGAGGATCGAGTCGGTCGCCCGGGGCTTCACGAGCACGCTCGTGGAGGAACTCGACTACCGGATCGAGGCCCGCAACACGCGCATGATCCACTCCACGCTCGATCTCATCGATCGTGCCGAGCCCGATCGCCGCGGCGTCGTGACCGTCCCCCGGGTCTTCCCGGCCGCCTCGGGGCAACGCGTGCTGACGATGGACCTGATCGACGGCGCGGCGCTGAGCGACAGCGCCGACCGCCTCGCCACTTTCTCCCCCGAGGACCGGGACCGACTGGCCCAGACGCTGATGTCGACGGTCATCGAGCAGATCCTCGTCTACGGGGTCTTCCACGCCGACCTCCACCCCGGCAACGTGATCCTCAAAGAAGACGGCACTCTCGGATTGATCGACTTCGGCGCCGTCGGCATCATCGAACGCAGCCGTCGGCAGCACATGACCGCGCTGCTGCTTGCCGCCCTCAGCGAGAACGATGTCGCCGCAACCGACGCACTGCTGCTCATCGTCGACCCTCCCGACGATCTCGACATGGACGCATTCCGCCACGACGTGGGGATCGTCCTCACGACCGAACACCTGCGCACCGACGGCCAGGGGTCGATCTTCACCCGGATGGTCGACGTCATCCGTCAGCATCGCATCGCGCTACCGGGTGAGCTCGCCTCGGCTTTCCGCAGCTTTGCCACGCTCGAGGGCTGCCTCCGCGTCCTCGTCGACGACTTCGACATGGTCGGTCGTGCTCTGCCCCTGATGCCGATGCTGCTCCGCCGCACGCTGTCGATGAAGCGCGTGGCGACGGACTTGCAGGCGCAGGCCGTCATCTCGTTCGCACGTCTTGAACGAATGCCGCAGCGCCTCGACGCCCTGATCTCCGGCGTGGAGAAGGGATCGATCGGCGTCACTCTCCGCAGCGACGACGGGAACGACGTCAGCGGGATCCTCGGGCGGGTGACGGCCGAGGTGGCATCCACCCTCGTCTCGATCGCCGCCGTCGTCATCGCCGTCGTGCTCGTCATCGCGGGCGGGGGGCCGGTGCTCGGCGGGTCTGTGACCTTATTCGCCGTCCTGGGGGCCGTCATCGGCCTGTTCGGCTTCCTCGGGCTGCTCCGCATCGTGCGCAGGACCTTCTCCCGTCCTCGCTGAGGACACGGCGCGTCGTGCGTGTCGCCGATCGCTTCCCCGCAGTACCGTGAGCGCACCACCGAACGGTGGACGGACTCCAAAGGAGAAGTCCCATGATCGCTCTCGCCGTCGTCGTCATCATCGCCGCGTCCATTTGGGTGATCGCCGCCGTCGCCACCGGCATCGGGCTCGGCCGGGTTATCGCACGGGCCGATTCCGAGGAAGGCCTGGCCGAGCGGTCTGCTCGCCGGCCCCTTCCTGACCCCGTACGCGCATGAGCCCCGCGCCCCCGCTCCGGCCGTAGGAGGCTCGCCCTCCGCCGCGCCACCGTCCCGGCGTCAGGGCCCGTCCGGGGCCGGACCGCCGCGGGGCCCGCTCGCGCCGTTGGATGAGGCGGCATCCACCACGTTCGACGACGATCCGACGCCGGGCTCGCCCGCCGCTTGAGGCGAGGCGCCGATCGCCGCCTCCGGATCGGCCGCGTCGGCGGTCTCCCGGTGCGCCCAACCCCCTCCCGCGCCCTCCCGCATCCGCTCGTCCGCCGGCGCTGGCAGGGCGTCGGGGCTCTCCTCCGCCGCGCCAGGCAGATCTCCCGCTTCACCCGGTTCACCGCCCGATCTCATCTGGCCCGCCGATGTCGTCGACGACGCAGTGGCCGCCGCGTTGAGGTCCTGGAGGATCCGACGCGGATGCAATTGACGGGGGTCGTACTCGCGCCAATCCGGGGCGAGCTCGTTCAATTCGTCGACCACTTGCGCGCGACCTTGCAGGTAGAGCGCATGGATGCGCCCGACGTGGCGCGGAAGAGCACGGCGGAGCTCGCGCAGCCGCTCCGGCCCCATGATCAGACCGACCAGCACGGCGACCACGATGATCTTGTCGATCCCGAAATCGAACACGTCAGCTCCTCCGCGTCGAACGGCGGTCCGGCAGCGCGGCTTCCCGCGCGCGGCGATACTCGCGCCGACTCGCGGGCGACGTGGCGGGTCGCACCACCGGCGGCGGAGGGGGAAGAGCGGCGAGCGCCCCCAGGATCGCCGATACCGCCTGGGTGGACTGGCGTTCGAAGGCGAGCCATGCCGCGTCGGGTCCGCCGATCGGATCGAACAGGTCGTCATCGTCCGTCGTCGCGGGCGCTGCGAGCCGGGTCTGCGAGGCGACCCTCACGAGATCCGCCCAGCTCGTCGGGCGGCCGTGGGCCGCCTCGGCCAGGCGGGAGAACTCGCGAATGGTGAAGACGGAGGAAATGAGGTCCGGGCGCAGATCCAGCACCGCGCGCCGGTGCGCCCGTTCGGCGCAGAGCACGGTGTCGCCGGCGCGCAGGACACCGTCGTCGAGCCGCCGCGATCGGTGCGCATCGAGGTCGAGCCCGTAGGTGCGACCGAGGGAGACCACCCTTTCCTCAGCGGGAGTCGCCGGCCGCGCCGCCGTTCCCGCACTCTCGATACGCAGCTTCTCCGCGTGACTCGCCGGCAGACGCGACGACAGCAACGCGGCGACGAACGGCGATCTGACCACGTTCGCCGTACACACGATCACGATGCGGTCACCGCTCACGGTCACGCCTCACTGCCACGTCATCTCCTCGCACCGGGCCCCTCCAACAGCGCGCGGGATCGCGCGGGCCGAATCCCCAGTAAAACCCTGCGGCACGGATTCGCGGCGCAGATGGCCGATCAAGCGAGCCTCGGGCGCGGCTGGTGAAGTCTCGACAAAGACGGGGCGATTGTCGGCACTCGTCGCGGTGGGGCGCCACGGTCACCCCGAGCATGAGAAGAACGGTCCTCATTCGAAAGGTCATCTCATGGGCATCTTCGGCAACGCGTTCTCGGGGTGGCATCTTCTGCTGATCCTCGCCGTCGTCCTCCTCCTGTTCGGGGCGTCGAAGCTCCCGGGGCTGGCGAAGAGCGTGGGCGAATCCGTCCGCATCCTCCGCTCCGAGAGCACGGACGCCGCGGCAGCCGGCGGTGACGCCGCGTCTTCCGCTGCCCCGAGTCCGATCTCGGACCGTACCGAGAGCGGGCGCCCGGGCCCCTCAGCCTCGGCGTGACCCGCCCGGTTCGGCGACGCTTCAGGCCCGAGCGGGCCCCCGCAGATGGGAGGGGAGGGGCGATGTCCCTCCCCTCCCATCTGTCGGAGCTCCGGCGCCGGCTTGTCATCGCCGCCGTCGCCGTCCTGGTGGGCGGGGTGGCCGGGTTCCTGCTGTCGGATTCCGTGATCACCGCCGCTGCAGCGCCTCTCCTGGACCTCAGCGGCCCCTCCGCAGCCACTCTGAACTTCACGCGGCTGGGCGAAGCATTCGATCTCAGGTTCAAGATCGCGCTGACGTTGGGGATCGTCATCGCTGCGCCGGTATGGATCTGGCAGGTCTGGGCCTTCTTGGTGCCCGGCCTCACGTCGAGGGAACGCCGCATCGGGATCGGCTTCGTCTGCACGGCCGTTCCGCTGTTCCTCAGCGGCGTGGCTTTCGCATGGATCATCGTCCCCCAGGTGGTCAGTCTGCTCGCGGGCTTCGCGCCGGCGGCCTCGACCACGATGTTGACCGCGAGTCAGTACTTCGATTTCCTCCTGAAACTGCTCGTGGGGATCGGTGTCGCTTTCGTCTCCCCCCTGGCGCTGGTGGCTCTCAACGCCGCCGGAGTAGTGAGTGCCCGCTCGATCATCCGAGGGTGGCGGATCGCGCTGGTGACGATCGTGATCTTCTCGGCGGTCGTGACGCCGGCCTCCGACGTCATGAGCATGCTCTTCATCAGCCTGCCCCTCTGCCTGCTCTACCTGGGCGCGGCGGCCTGGACGTGGGCGCACGACCGACGAATCGCTCGCCGGACGCCGTCACCGGGCTGAGCCGCTCCCCCGCAGGAACGCCATCAGGTCGCGATCCGCACTCACGGCCTCGAGGAGGACCTTCGTGGCGTCGTGGGAGAGCGCGACGGCGGCGCCGTCCCCTGTCTCGACGACGAGCCACGTCTCCGCGTCGGTCGAACGGCGGAGTAGTCCGATCTCCCACTCTTCGAGGCGCCCCGAGCCGTGGTCGAAGCCTGCTCGTACTCTCACCGTGACACCGGTGCCCGCGCTACGGTGGTCTTCGTCGCTCGGATGCACAGTCCGACCATGCTCGGTCATACACCAGGCGTAGCCGCACCCCAGGGGGTCGGAATCGAAGACGTTCTCTCGGTTCATGCCACACACCTCTCTCGACGGTCCGCCCGACTGCGCGGACCCAACGTGGATGGGCACGAACCAAGTGAATCGCGAACCTCCGACACTGCCCTCAGCGGCCCGGAGCGATACCCTCCGGCGGTGTCGGGACGAGATCGCGCAGAGGGATCTCCAGGACCTCCGCGAGGAGAACCAGCGTGCGCAGCCGCGGGTTCGCCGCCGTTCCGGGGTTCGACTCGCCCTTCTCGAGCTTGCGATACGTGAAGGTGGCGAGTCCGGCCGCATGCGCCACCTGCTCCTGCGACAGCGCTTTGTCCGCCCGCGCGCGCAGGAGGCGCACTCCGAGCTCTCGCGCGAATTCGGTCCACGGGTCGGGCGCTTCGCTCATGCTTCCAGCTTGATCGGCGACCAACTCTCACATGAACATGTCAACATGCTGTACTGAGACCCGCGTCCCCGCGAGTACCGCCGTCCGACGGTGGTGAACCCCGCCCGGCCGAGGGTGATCGACGGAGCGATCAGCGCGGGACGAGCCCGGGCGGGGCCTACCTCCCGCCGAGCGGACCGAGTCGCTGTCGGCGCCCCGTGGCGCGCCGCCGACCGCGCATCACCCGTCTGGTGTCGCACCTGCGGCGGCGGCGGGAGCCCGCCGCGGGTGGGACAGTTCCCGCGCCCACCGTCGTAGCCACACCCGGGCGACGGTTTCCACCCGACCTCCGGGCGCGGTCCACGGAGCACAGATGAACCCTCCCTCCTCACTTGTCGACTCACCTCATGCACCGTCCATCGTCCCCCCCTCCGAGCCCTCGCGACGCGTGCCGTGGCAGCGCCGGTATGCACGCCTCGTTCTCACGACCGACATGCTGGTCGTCCTGCTCGCGGTCTTCGGCTCGCAGGTCTTCTGGCTCGGTCCGCATTCCGTCGATGTCGCATCGTCGCCGCTGGACTACACCACGCTTTCCCTCGTCCTGTCGGCCACCTGGCTCGGGGCGCTGACGGTCTGGGGCACCCGGCATCCCCGAGCGATCGGGTACGGGGTCACCGAGTACCGGCTCACCCTCGCCGCATCGTTCCAGGTCTTCGGCGCCCTGGCGATCGTGGCCTACCTGACCGGCGCCGACGTCTCGCGGGGATACTTCCTGCTCAGCCTCCCGGGCGGGACCATTGCCCTCCTCGGGGGCCGAGCCGCCTGTCGGTTCTGGCTGCGCAGACGACGCCGCCACGGCACGATGTGCGCCCGGGTGGTCCTGGTGGGGTCCGCCGACGAGAACGCGCGCGTCGCCGCCGAACTGGAACGACAGCCTGCTGCCGGGCTGCAGGTGGTCGGCATCCACGAGCTGTCCGCCGACGCGGCAACGGCGTGGGATGACGCTCAGACGGCGATCCTGCACCGCCGGATGGCCGACCGGCGCGCCGACAGCGTGCTCATCTCGGGCGGCGCCCTGCTCGAGGCGCGGGACATACGGCGGATCGGCTGGAGTCTCGACCCCGGACGACAGCACCTCATCGTCGCCGTGAACCTCACCGATGTCGCAGGCCCGCGCCTGCACACCCGACCCGTCGCGGGTCTCCCGCTCGTCCACATCGAGACTCCCCAGTTCTCGGCGACGCAGCGCATCCTTAAGCGGGCCTTCGACATCCTCGGGGCGGGGATACTCATCGTCGGGCTCGCACCCGTGCTGCTCGCCCTCGCCCTCCTGGTCCTCGGCTCCGGGCCCGGCCCGATCTTCTACCGGCAGGAACGCGTCGGCCAAGGCGGCAAGAGGTTCGGCATGCTGAAGTTCCGCTCGATGATCGACGGAGCCGACACGAAGCTGCACGACCTGCTGGCGGCGCAGGGGCGGGGCGATACCCCGTTGTTCAAAGTGGTCAACGACCCGCGCGTGACCCCCGTCGGTCGGTGGTTGCGGAAGTACTCGCTGGACGAACTGCCGCAGCTCTTCAACGTGCTGATGGGCCAGATGAGCCTCGTGGGGCCTCGACCGCAGCGCGACGCCGAGGTGGAGTTCTACGACGACGACGCTCACCGCCGCCTCATGGTGCGGCCCGGGATGAGCGGCCTCTGGCAGGTGAGCGGCCGGTCTGCTCTCGCGTGGGACGACGCGATCCGTCTCGATCTGTTCTACGTCGAGAACTGGTCGCTCGTGGGTGATCTGACGATCCTGGCCCGCACCTTCAAGGCGGTCCTCCTCCCAGGCGACACCGCCCACTGACCCCCGCGGACACGGAGAGGCGCCGGCCATCGGGCCGGCGCCTCTCCGTGTCCGCGGGGTCAGGACTATCGCTGCCGCCGACGGCCCACCGGGCTCGGCGCGGTGGTCACGGACGCGACGTTTTCACCCGACGAGTCATCTTGGTTCGACGCCGACGTCCTTCCATGTGACAGGGTGCGCAAACCTCTGACGTTCTCCGGCGGCGGGTCCGCGGACTGTCGGCGGGGACCGGTGTCCGTCGTGTTCTCGGAGTCCGCGGTCCGCGGTCGACGTCCGAATCGCCACCACGACCGCGTCGTACCCCGCGGCGCGCCGTAGCCGTAATAGCCGCCATAGCGACCGCCGTAGTACGTCGAGTCCACGCCGCGCAACGGCGCGCGGTTGAGGACGACGCCAAGAAGATGGCCGCGGGTCTTGCTGATGTTCTCGGTCGCGCGCGAGAGCATGTCGTCGGTCGTCCTCCCGGCGGTCACGACCAGGACTGCTCCGTCCGCCCAGCTCGCGATGACGGCGGCGTCGGCGACCGCGAGGGTCGGTGGGGAATCGATGATCACGACGAGCTCCTCGGCCAGCTTGCGTGTCAGCGCCTGCATGCGCTGAGAGCCGACCATCTCGCTCGGGTTGGGCGGCGTCCGCCCGGCGGCCACGACGAAGAGGCGGCCGTTCTCGTCCACCTGGTGCGCGACCTGCTCGATCTGGGCACGACCGGCGAGTACGTCGGACAGCCCCACGTCGTCGGAGAAGCCGAAGACGCCGCCCAGCACCGGTCGCCGGAGATCGGCGTCGATGAGGACCACGGCCTGGCCCGTCGCGGCGATGCTCACGGCGAGGTTCGCCGCCGTCGTGGATTTCCCGTCCCCGGGGAGAGGGCTCGTGATGACCATCACCCGCGCCGGCCTGTCGACATCGACGTACTGCAGGTTGGTCCGCAGCTCGCGCATCGCTTCCTTGTGCGCGAAGGAGCCTCTTCCGTCCCGGATGTCGTCGAAGGAGAAGACCGCACGGCCGGACGCCAGCTCCTTGTCGACGGGGAGAATGCCCACCACGGACGCCGCGATGGTGTCCGTGATGTCGGCCGCAGAGCGGATCCGGCGGTCGAAGGCCCGTCGGACCAGGGCGAACACGGTTCCCGCCATCGCTCCGACGAGCGCCCCGATCGCGATGTCGAGTCGGACGTTGGGCGACGACGGCGACGTGGGGAGGCGGGCGGAGTCCCCCGCGATCAGCCGGACGGCGCTCTCGCCGTTTCCTCCCGACTGAAGCTGATCGACCTCTGTGGTCATCCCGCGGATCCACGCCTCGGCGAGGTCGCGAGCGGACTCCGGCGTCGGACCGGTGGCATCCACTCGCACGTTCACGGTGTCTATGGGATTGGACACGTGCACCCGCTGGACCAGCGCTTCGGGACTGTCCGTGATGCCGAGCTCGGTCCGGGCGGTCTCGGCGACGCTGCGCCAGTACCCCATGTCGATGAAGGACTTCACTTTCGACAGCGCGAGCTGGTCTCCCGCGAGCGCCGCGCCCGTGGACCCGTCGGAGGCGACCGCGGCGACGTAACCGCTGGCATCCGCCGTGTACACGCGCGGTTGCACCGCGCTCCACGCCAGGCCGACGAGGCCGCCCGCGATGGTCAGGGCGACGATCGCCTTCCAATAGGCGCGCAGGATGCGCACCACTCGCTGCATGTCCACTCGAGTCCGCCTTTCACGACGCGACGGTGCCTCCCGTCGGCCGCCCGAAGCTTAGGCATGCCGACGCCTCTCTCCTGACCGGGCCGTCGGCCGCGCGCGGTGGGCGAGGCTGACGCCGGGTGCAGGGGGACCGACGGAAAGGGTGACGCCGCCGGGGTGAGAAGGGGATGACGAAGAGGATGAAAGAGCCCCATTCCGACCGCGTCCGCCGCCGCCTCACCCAGAAGATCATTCCTACGCGGACGGCATCTCGCCGCGTGGCCGAGCCGCCTCCCCGGCGGAGACGGTCGGTTCCCGAATTGGAGGTAACGATGCTCATCGATGTGGAAGCCACGCCCACGAATGCGCGCTCCGCCCGTCGCACGAGCCGCTTCTGGGCGCCGCGAGACGCCGCTCTCGCTCGCATGGAGGAGGCGCTCAGCGGCGACGTGGTGCTGGTGCGCGGCCCCGCCGGCGTCGGGAAGACCTCGTTGCTGCGTCAATTCGCAGCCTCGCTCGAGGACGATCACGCGCGCGGGGTACAGCTTCTCGACGGGGCGTCAGCCTCCGCCACCTCGCTCCCGCGCGTTCTCGAAGCCTTCGCCGAAGGACCGTCGGCGCACATCCTCCTCGTCGACAACTTCGCGGACGACACCGGCCTGTCGACGGAGAACCTGCTCGATATGCTGCGCAGCGATCCCTATCTGCGCATCATCGTCGCCACCCGCCTGTCGACGGGGCTGGAGAGTCCCCTCGTGGCGCTCGAGTTCGACGTGCAGGTGATCGCGGCCGAGAACCTCCGGATGACGAGGGAAGAGCTCGCGACCGTCCTCGCCCTGAACGGCGTCGAGTCGTCGGACGTCGCCATCGACGTCCTCGCCGAACACACCTACGGCTGGGCCGCTCTCGGCCAGCTCGCGAGCACCCGCCTTCGTCTGGAGGGGATGGCCCTGCGGACGCAGGATGACGCGGTGGCCGCCGCCCGGTACGCGGTAGCCGCCCTGACGAACGACATGGAGCAGCGGCTCGCTCTCCCCGTGACCGACGAGATGCGACTCCTCGCGGTGGCCCCCTACATCACCGCCCCGCTGGCCGAGGCGATCGGGATGGACACGACCGCCGTCCTCACCCGCGACCTCCTCGTCCGCATGCAGGCGGCGGGGCTCGTTTGGCCCGGGTCGTCGCGCGTCACCCTGGCCGAACCGATCCGTGATCAATGGCTCGCCGAGATCACCGCTCGCAGCCCCCAGCTCGTCTCCACGGCGCGCTTGAAACTGCTCGACCATCTCGTCGAAGGGGGCGAGCCGCTCCTGGCTGCGCAGCTCTCGGCGGATTCCGGTCAGTGGGACACCCTGGCGGGGGTCCTGCGTTCAGCGGGACCCGAGATCTGGGCGCGCGACCGCGAGGCGTTCGGTCGTCTCGTCGCCTCGTTGAGGAACGGAGCACCGGCGGAGGCCCGGGTCGTGGACGCCCTGCTGACCCTCGATGTCGAGACCGCCTCGTCGCCCGAGACGCCCACGCAGGTCGTCGGAGCCCTCGGTCGACTCCCGGATGCCAAGACCGCCGCCGCAGGCAATATCGAGGCGCTGATCCTGAGGGTGAGTCTGCTGCGCGCCGCCGGTCGCTTCGCGCTCGCCACGGAGGCGTCGAGCCTGCTTTCCGATGCGCTGCGGCGTCGACGGGACATCGAGGAGCACGCGGTGCACGAGGGCTGGTACCAGATCGGTATGACGGCGTTCGCAATGGGCAAGCTCCGCGACGCCGCACTCGCCCTGGGCCAGACCGAACGCGCGGCACCCCCCGCCCGACGGATGCGCGCTCGCGGAGCCCTCGCCGTCATCGCCCTCCTCGAAGGGGATGTGCGGGGCGCGCGCGTCATGGTCGAGGAGAACCGCGACGACGCCTGGTTCGCGTCTCCCTGGGGCGAAGGGATGCGCGTCGCGGACGCCTGGCTGCTGCTGGAGAACGGCGACGCCGCCGGCGCGCGTGCACGGTTCGACGCGATTCCCGCGACGGCGGGGGCACGCGAGCTGTGGCCGTTCGCCGCATCGGCGCACGCCCTGTCGTTCCTGCTGTCGGGTGCGGCATCCGACGCACTCGGCCTTCTGCGCGCCTGGACGGGACGAGCGAGAAGCACACCCCCCTCTCACTACCAATCGACGCAGCTCCTGACAGCCCGCGCGAAGGTGCTCATCGCGCTGCGCCAGGCGAGGAAGGCCCTGGCGCTGTTCGAGGGGCCGTTCGCACTGTCACCCGCTACGGCACCGGCGATCGCCCTGTCGCAGCTGTACGCCGGTCGGACGCACGAGGCCTACGTCATGAGCGTGAAGTGGGGTCTGCACTACGAACCGTCGCCACGCGCCGCCCTTGAGAGCCTCGTGGTGAGCGTGGTCGCCGACGTGCGGCTGAACGGCGTCGAGGCCCACCGCACCGCCGTCCAGAGGGCCGAAGCCCTCAGTACGCGGCACGACCTCTGGGGTCCGTGGAGCGCCGTCGCACCCGAGGACCGTCAGCTCGTGCTGCGGATGCTCTCGCCGGCTGCCCGCGCCGTCGTGTCCGAACGCCCATCGTTTTTCGCCTCATCAGTGAGCGTGCCGCATCTCACCAAGCGCGAGCAGGTCGTCCTCGCGCACCTTACGCCCACGCCCACGATCGCCGACATCGCGCGCGCTCTCGTGGTCTCGCCCAATACGGTCAAGACCCAGCTCCAGAGCCTTTATCGGAAGCTGGAGGTGTCGGACCGGTCGAGCGCGATCCGCGCGGCTCACGCCTGGGGTCTCATCGAGGGCGACGCAGAGGTCTGACCCGGTGGTCGCGCCGACGTCGGCGCGACCACCCCATCGCCAATCGGGCGGCGAAGAGCACGGCGAGGACGATCACGATGCCGGGGACGCTCAGGGGCACGCCCGCTCCCCGGAGGACCGCGAGCACCACGAAGAACGCAGCCACGGGCAGGAGCAGACCGATCACCCGTCGAGTGCGTCGGAAAGGCGTGAACGCTGCGGCCCGCGGCCGCGGCGCGCGTGTCGTCATCCGGAGAACCCCATTTCCCGTACGACGACCCGTTTCTCCATCGCCACCTGCGCACCGAAGATCCCGAACCAGGCGATCGCGAGTGTCGCCGCAGTGAACTCGAGATTGCCGCCGAGAACGGTGTCGCCCCGGAACAACGCGATCATGGCGCCGGTGAAAGACGTCGCCCCGACGGCCACGAGAGTGAGGACGCTCGCCGCCCTCATCCACGGTCGGCGCCGGACGACGGCGACCTGCCCCATGGCGACGATGGCGAGGACGAAACCGATGACCGCGAACGTGATGTGGATGAGGTCCTGGGGAAGAGCGCCTGGCGTGAAGGGAACAGGGCACCCCGGCGAGCAGGTGACGGCGGAGGCGACACCGAAGCACAGCCCGCATGCGAGCAGGGTCGTGGCGATGGGCCATCCGACGCGATAGACGTCCGCGTCCGAGTGGAGGGCACGGTCCACGAGCACAGCGGCGATCGCCAGCAGGAGCAGCGCGAGGTTGAACAGCGGCGCGGTCGGCATCCCCGTCGCCCCCAGCTGACTGACGTAGTGCACGCTCGGATCCCAGAAGCGGCACACCCAGATCAGCACGGCGCTCGAGAACGCGGCTGCAGCTCCCAGTCCGGCTTGCGCCACGGAACGGCGGGAGAAGGAGCGCGACAGGATGCCGGTCGGCCGGTCGACGGTCTCGGTCATCGGCTCCTCCTGGATCGGGCTTCGCCACACTATCGCCTGGAAGGCGCCGGACCCGTGGGCTCGGGGTGAGCTGGTGTGCGTCAGGGGTGATTTCGCCCCGTCCCGCCCTGATTCCCCCGCTCGCACGTCTCATGCTGGGCAGGCGGGCAGAGCGACCGCGTCGTCGTGCGAGCCGGGGGGCCGCGCGTCCGGACCCTCGCTCTGCCCGCACCCGCGACCCCTTGCCGGCTCTGCTGCTCCCATCCGCCGCGCTGGATTCCCCCGGCCAGGGGCGAACCGGGGGGTGAGAATTGGATGCTCCGAATGTCCGAGGCCGTCCCGCCCTGCGAGGGTGGAGACGAGCGGGCGCCGAGTGACTCTCCCCCAGATCTTCACTCTCGGGGCTTCTGCTCATCCTCGGATGCGCGGTCCCGGCTACGGCACCCACCCCCCGGGGCCGCGCATCCTTTTCGAACCTCCGTTTTGTCGTCGTCCGTCGGGCCGACGAGGGAAGCGGAGAGCGCCGGCGAGCGCGCACACTCAGGAAGAACCGTGACCGAGCGAGACACCTCCGATCCGACCCCTCACCGTGACGACCGCTCGTCGGATGCCGTGGAGCCCGACACCGCCCTCGACGCGTTGTTGAGGTCCGTCGAGACCGGGAACGACAACCCGGTCTTCCCCGTCGGCTTCCGGGGCTACGACCGCGACACGGTTGACGAAGCCGTCCGGGAGCTCGGCGAGCGTCTGCGGCGCACCGCAGAGGAAGCGCACGACGCCAAGCTGAGGGCGGAGGCCATGTTCGCGCAGCAGCGCGCGGAACACGACCAGGAACTCGAGGAGGCCGCCCGCCGGTACGCCGATGAGAACGACGCGCTTCGCGAGCGGTTACGCGAGGCCTCCGCCCGGGCGGCAGAGGCCGAGACGCAGGTCGCCGCACTGTCGAGCGACTTCGCCGCTCGACGAGACGACGATCCCGAGCACGGTCGGCAGCAGTTCGACGCGATCCTGCGCGTTGCGGAAGAACAGGCGTCCGTGCTCGTGCAGAACGCGGTCGGGCAGGCGGAGCGGCTGCTCGCCGGCGCTCAGGACGAGGCCGCGACGATCAGGGAGGAAGCCCGGGCCGAGCAGGCGCGCCTCCGTGCGGAGGCACAGCATGACGCCGACCAGGTGCGTCTGCGGATCGAGACGGAGGCGACGGCGCACGAGACGCGCCTGGACCGCGAAGCCGCCCACGCCGCTGAACGAGTCGCGCAGGCGGAGCGCGAGGCCGTGGCGATCCGCACCGAATCGGAGAAGGGCGCGGCAGCGTTGCGGTCGCTGGTGTCCCGAGAGACCGCCGACCTGCGCGCCAAGGCCGAACGCGACGTGCGCGAGATGACGGCTCGCGTGCTGGAGTTCGAGGAATCCCTCACCCGCCGCCAGGACGAAGCCCAGCAGGAGTTCCTCGTCCTCCACAACCAGGCTGTCGCCCACGCCGAGCGCATCACGTCCGATGCGAGCGAGCAGGTCGCCGCGGCTCTCGAACACGCCCGACGCATCGCCGCACGCGCCGACGGTTACGAACGACTCGCCCGCGCACAGGCGCAACAGGCCGAAGCCGACGCTCACGTACGCGCACGGGAGATCGTGGATGCGTCTCGTGACCGGGCGCAGAGGATCGCCGACACCATCACGCAGCATGCGACCTCCGTGCTGCGCGACGCCGAGGACCGCACGCGCGACCTGCGCTGGCAACAGCAGCAGCTCGGCAGCTTCATGGCCGAGATGAACGAGCTCCTGCGCGCCGCCCCGCGCGAATCGACCGGGCACGAGCTGGAGGGGACGGAAACGGGCGGCCCCGACATCGTCGACCTCGCAGACCACCACGTCGAGGATCAGGGCGACGAGCACGAGCGGCCAGGGAGCGTCGGCACCTCCCCCGAGGCGGAGCAGTGAGCGGCGGTCCCGAGTTCCTCCGGGCCCGCTAACGTGGGGTGATGCGCACAGTCGCCCTCGGCTCCTCCGGTCTCTCCGTCCCGAACGTCGTGGCGGGGATGATGCGGATCGACGACAAGAGCGATGCGGAGGTCCGCGCGTTGTATCAGGCGTCGCGCGACGCCGGGATCGACTTCTTCGACCACGCCGACATCTATGCCCGGTCGCTTCACTCCGCCGAGGAACGGTTCGCACAAGCCCTGTCTCTGAGCGACACGGAGCGCGCGGAGATCCGTTTGCAGACCAAGGCGGGCATCGTTCGCGAGGGGCCGTACTTCGATTTCTCCTACGAACACCTCGTCTCATCCGTCGACAGCTCTTTGCGAGCCCTGCGCACCGACTACGTGGATGTGCTGCTCCTGCATCGACCCGACGCCTTGGTCGAACCGGACGAGGTGGCACGAGCGTTCGACCACCTCGAGGAGACCGGGAAGGTACGCGCGTTCGGCGTGTCGAATCACACCCCCCGCCAGATCGATCTGCTCCGCACGGCGGTGCGTCAGCCCATCGTGGCCAATCAGATCCAGCTGTCGATCGCGCACGCGCCTGTCGTCGCACAGGGCCTGGCGGCGAACATGGAAGCCGCCGCGCAATCCGCCGTGCTCGACGGCGGCGGGCTCATCGAGTACTGCCGCATCGAGAACATCACCGTCCAGGCGTGGTCCCCCCTGCAGGGAACGCGCGGCGGCGGCGGGGTGTTCCTCGGTCACCCCGAGTACGCCGAGCTGAACGCGCTGATCGACGAGCTGGCGGACCGCTACGGCGTCACGCCGCTTGCGATCGCGGTGGCGTGGATCACGCGGCATCCTGCAGGGATGCAGGTCGTGCTGGGCACCACCACGCCCGAGCGGGTCAGGGCCGCCGCAGAGGGGTCGGACCTCCGACTCACCCGAGCCGAGTGGTACGCGCTCGTCCGCGCCGCGGGCTACATCGTTCCCTGAGGCCGAGTCGGCTCAATCGCCTCGACGCCGACGGCGACCCCGGGAGATCACGACGATCGCGCCCACGACCACCACGGCGGCGCCCACGAGCGGTATGAGGACGAAGGCCAGACGCCCCGCCTCGGCCTCGGAGTCGGGTTCCGCCTGCTCGGCAGTCGCGGCCGAAGCGACGGCGGTGGAGAGCATCGACGTGTTGTCGGCTCCCGGAGCGCCGGTCACGGCGAAAGCAGGGGCTGGCGCCAGCGCGAGGCCGACGGCGAGCAAGGCGGTGGCGAGCAGGGGTTTTCTTCCGGTGCGCACAGCGCTCCTTCCAGTCGTCCGCTCACGCTACGGATGCACGGTCGAAATGTCCGGACGGTAGACGGCGAGCGGGGTGCGCGCTATGACGGTGGGAACGGCCCTCGCCTAGGCTGAGGTCGACCGCCGGCGGAAGGAGACGGGGCATGACGCGACGACAGCGCCCGGTCGGCGCCATCCTGAGCGCGACCGCCGCCGTGATCCTTGCAGCGCCGACTCTGATGTTCCCCGCGGATTCGCCGACGGAGCCCAAGCTTCTCTTCCTCGGGGTGGGCACGCTCGTCTTCATCGGTGCCGTCGTCCGGGTTCGGACGGAGAAGACGGACCATCGCACCGCGCCGCCGACGGAGACCATCACTGAGGAGTGAGAGCCTCCAACTCCTCCGCGGTGATGATCGAGATCGGTTCGGTGGGGAGTTCCCACGACGCGAGGGGTTGCATGCGGTTCTTCCGTTCGTGGGTGATGCAGTGAGGGCGGATCATCGATCCACCGTCCGGGGCCACTGCCCTCGCTGACGACAGACCGGTCGTGCGGGATCAGGCCGCGCGAGCGAGGCTGCGCGCAGCCTTGGAGGCCTGCGGCGCCGGACGCGCCGGCGCTGACGCTGCGGCGGGCTCGTCGACGGCGATGTCGAGGCTCAGGCCCCGCGAGGAGTTGGCGTCGTTGGCCATGCGCTTGAGCAGGTTCTGGTCGAGCGCCTCCGGCTGCTCGGAGTCGAAGACGAAACGCAGCGGAATGGACGGCTGGAGCCAGATGGTCGACCGGCCGACCGGCTGGTCGGGCCCGTGCACCCACGAGAGCGTGAAGCTCTCGCCGCGGCGGAGCTTGGTGGCGACCACCACTTTCACGTGCGCCAGCATGCGGTCGTCGACGGTGATCGGCTCCGTCGTGGTGCCGTAGAAGAGCTTCGCCATGATGTAACCCCTTTTGCTCGTTGCTCACGAATGAACTTACTAGTTAGACTAGCGAATAGGCAAGCGAGATATTAGGAGACCGATGTCGACCGACACCCCCGCTCCTCCGTCGTACTGGTACAGCGACAGCACCGACGACGAGCGAGGCGCGCGCATCATGGAGGCGATGCGCGCCTACCGATCCGCCGAGATGGCCATGCGTCGTCGTACCCAGGAATCCATGGCGATGGGCGAGAACGAGCTTCTGATCCTTCGTTATCTCGCGCGCGCCGCCGCCGCGGGGGCCACCGTGACGCCCATCGACCTGTCTCGACACCTCGGCGTCTCCACGGCATCCATGACCGCCCTTCTCGACCGGCTGGAGAAGTCCGAACATCTGCAGCGGCGACCGCACCCGACCGATCGACGGAAGGTGCTGGTGGTGAGCACGACGCACGCCGACGATGAGATCCGCGACACCCTCACCGCCATGCACGCGCGCATGATGCAGGCCACCCGTGGGATGAGCGAGGTCGAAACGGTGGCCGTGACGGATTTCCTGAAGCGGATGCGCTGCGCGGTCGCCGACCTCTGCGGCGTCGGCGGGACGTGCTGTCCACGCGCGAGCACCCCGCAACCCTCGCCGCTCGCGTCGGACGCCGCCGCGTGAGGGCCTCGGTCGCCGTCGAGCTGTCGCTTCAGACGGAGGCGGACGCCGAGGTGGTGCTCTCGATCGTCCCCGCGGAGGGATGGGCCCACGACGAGACCCTCTCGATCAGCTCGAACGGGCGCGCGCTCCCGGTCGCGGAGTTCGCGGATGCACACGGCACCCGCGCCCACCGCGTCCCCCTGCCGGCGGGGAAGAGCGTCGTGTCCTATCGGGGTTCCGTCTCCGCACCCTCTACGCCGGCGCCGTCCGACGATTTCGATCCGGTGCGCTATCTCCGGCCCAGCCGATACGCGCCGTCGGATGATCCGCGGGTACTTGAGGCCGTGACCCTCGACTCCATTTCCACCCGCGACCGCGTCCGCGAGATCGCGCACTGGGTCGCCGAGAACCTCGACTACGTCTCCGGCGTGAGCGGCCCCACCGACACCGCCCTCGACACCCTGCGCGAGCGCGCGGGTGTCTGCCGCGACTACGCGCACGTCACAATCGCCCTCCTTCGCGCCCGCGGAGTTCCGGCGCGACTCGTGTCGGTCTTCGCACCCGGGCTCGATCCGATGGACTTCCACGCGGTGGTGGAGGCGTTCGTCGAGGGCAGGTGGGAGGTCGTGGATGCCACCCGCCTCGCGCCCCGCGCGCACTTCGTCCGCATCGCCACCGGCCGCGACGCCGCCGACACCGCGTTCCTCACGACGCTGTCGGGTTCGGTGGCACTGGAGTCCGTCGAGGTCACGGCCGTGGCCGTCGGCGACCTCCGCCCGGACGATCCGGACACGGCGATCCTGTTGCGCTGACTCCCCCTCATGACGGAGTCGCCGACGCTCGTGGCCCGATAGCGTCGGGGAATGGCCGCCATTCCACCCGCATCCCGCACCGTCCCCCGCCTGTTGGTCGGGCTGGTGGCGGTCGGTCTCGTGCTGCTGGGCGGCGTCTTCAGCCCCGCGCCGGCCCGCGCCGACGTGAGCGACTTCACCTTCGATTCCTTCGCCGCCGACATGGTGCTCTCGCGGGCCGACGACGGCCATGCGGAGCTCGCCGTGGTCGAGACGCTCGTCGCACGGTTCCCGGACGCGGACCAGAACCGCGGCATCATCCGCTCGATCCCCGACGACTACGACGGCGTGCCTCTGCACACGCGCGTGCTCTCGGTCACCGATTCCGCCGGCGCCCCCGTCCCCTTCGAAGTGGAGACCGACCGCCGAGAGGTGCGCGTCCTCACGGGTGACGACTCCTTCGTGCGCGGCGTGCAGACCTACGTCATCTCCTACACGCAACGCGACGCCATCCGCTCCTTCGCCGACACGGATGCCGACGAGTTCTACCGCGACGTCAACGGCACGCAGTGGGAGCAGCCGTTCGGGGCGGTGAGCGCCCGGCTCCGCGTCGACCCCGCGTTGACGGATGCGGTCCTGGACGGCGCCGCGGCCTGCTACGTCGGCGAGCAAGGCTCCTCCCGCACGTGCGACATCGCCCGCACGGACGGTGACGGTGGAGTCGTCTTCGACGCGGGCGCCCGGGATCTCGGCCCGGGAGAGAACGTCACGATCGCCGTCGGCTTCACCCGCGGAACCTTCGTCCCCGGCGAGGTCGTGCGCACGCCGCTCGAGCAGTTCTCGGTGGATGCCGCCCCGGTCCTGGCCGGCTCCTCCGTCGGCGCCGTCGGCCTCGGCCTCGCCGGTGTCGGCGCCGCCCTCGTCGCACGGCGCCGCGGGCGCGACGCGGCGGGTCGCGGCGTCATCGTGGCGGAATACGACCCGCCGCCCGGTGTCGACGTGCTGCAGGGCGCCGAGCTCGTCGGGCGGCGCGGGGCCGGCATCCCGGCTGCTCTGGTCGACACCGCGGTCGCCGGCCACCTCCGCATCATCGACACGGGTGACGCCCGGAGCCTTTCCCTCGAACGGGTGTCCGCCGAGAGCGCCGACGCCCTTCACGGCGCGGTCCTCCGCTCGCTGTTCGGGGAGCACGCGCGCCCCGGGGCCCGCGTGACGCTCGGTCCCGACCGCCAGGACATCGCCAAGGCCCTGCAGAAGTTGCCGACCGCTGCCGCTGCCGACCTACGGGGCCGCGGATGGACCGAGAAGCGACGGGTCGGCCCCTCGATCGCCGCGGGGGGCATCGCCGTCGGCGCATTCATCGTCGCGGTGCTCGTCCTGATCCTGGCGGCGATGGGGACGGCCCCCGCCTGGTGGCAGATCGTCGCCATCCCGGCGACGGTGGGGCTCGGCATCCTGAGTTTCGCGCTGCTGCGCTACCGCGATCGGATCACCGATGCCGGGGCACCGGCACGCGACCACCTGCGCGGACTCCGCGACTACCTGCAGCTCGCCGAAGCCGACCGCCTCCGCGTCCTGCAGAGCCCCGAAGGGGCCGAGCGGCGTGCGATCGATGCCGGCGACCCGCGCCAGGTCCTCCACCTCTACGAACGCCTCCTGCCGTGGGCCATCGTGTGGGGGGTGGAGAAGGAGTGGGCGGAGGCTCTCGACACGCGGGTCCGCGAGAGCGGTGACGACCTGCACTGGTACCGGGGCGGCGGTGGGTTCTCGTCCGCCGCGCTGCTGTCGACGGTGGGCACGCTGCGGACGGCGAGCACCCCGGTCACGGCGACCACGAGCGGGGCGGGCAGCTTCTCGGGCGGGTCGTTCGGGGGCGGTTTCTCCGGTGGCGGCTCGGGCGGAGGCGGAGGCGGAGGACGCTGATCCGCGGAGTCACTCCGCGACGCGCACGACCTCGGCGATGACCCGCGGGTCGGCGAGGACGCGGAAGTGCCCCCCGCTCGCCAGCCGCACGTTGCGCGCCCCGGCGAGCTCGCTACCCTCGGGGATGTGCGGGTCGAAGGGGCCGTACACCGACACGATCCGGGCGTTCGCGTCCGCGGCGGCCGCGAGCGCCCGCATGGTGGCATCACCCGACGCGAATGCGCGCAGCGAGGGCGTGGGCATCAGGCGGCTGTACCGCGAGCCGCCGAACGGGGTCGCCACGGCGACCATCGCCCGCACCCGCTCCCCCTCGGGGGCGAAGGCCATGAGGTGCTTGCCGATCAGACCACCCTTGCTGTGGGCCACGAGCACCACGTCGTGCAGGTCGCGGGACACCAGCAGGGCGGCCACGCGCTCGGCCGACTCCGCGATGGGGCGGCGATTGCCCCCCAGCTCGGTGACGACGTGGACCGGGTGCCCCCGATCGTGCAGAGCGCGGGCGAGCGGCTCCATGAACCGCCAGGTCTCGTAGATCCCCGGCAGCAGCACGATGGGTCGCCCCTCCCCCTGTCTCAGGTCGTCGGAGGTGTCGCGGCCCCGGGCGGCGCGCGCCTGCGCCCGCACGGCGTAGGCGTAATCCCTCACCCACCAGGAGAGATCGCGCGCTCCGGTCCGCAGTGCGGTCACGGCATCCATCGGCATGCTCCCATCCTGCGGGTCGACGACAGGTCCGCCGTCGGGGTTGCGGTGGGGCCGCCGCACACCCGCGCATCGGGCGCAACCCCGGGATCACGGCGATCGGCGCCGTCCTAGGCTCGCTCCATGGACATCTCGGACATCCGTTGGAACGAACCCGCACGCCAGAAGATCCTCGACGACGCCGACGCCGTGCTGCGGGAAGCCGTCGTCGCGATCGCCCGCGAGAGCGACGGCATCTCATCTGATGACGCCTTCGCGCAGATCAACGCGCGGATCAAGGACCGCTTCATCGATTACGAGCCGGGCCCCGACATCCGCACCTACGCCGACGCGATCGCCGCCGGGGAGATCCCGACCGACGACGCCGGATGACCCGCGGGTCGATCCTGCCCGCGGGGCGCCAGTTCGTCCTCACGTGGGGCGTCCCGCGCGAGTACGGCGGCCTGACCGCCGCGCTCCTGCAACGGTCCCGCCTGTTCGCGGGCCGGGGCGCGACGCCGGTCCACGTGCTGACGTGCGACGACCGCGACGACCGAGCCGCGGTCGCTGCGGAGTTGGCCCGCCGCGACGGCCTCACCGAGGGTGTCACGCTCACGAACCTGTGGGATTGGCTCCGTGAGAACGACCTGCGCGGGCGGCCGGTCGCCGGCGGCGCGGGGTTCGCCCCGCTCCCCGCGGGCGCGGACGAGGAGTTCTCAGGAGGGGTGCTCGTCCGCCGCGTCCGGGTGGATGCCGACGGCTCGGTGCGCCAGATCGACCACCTCCGCGCGGACGGGACCCTTGCCGCAAGCGATCGCCGCGACGTCCCGCACTCGTCCGGACGTCCGCGGCGGGTCATCGTGACATGCGATGAGAGCGGAGCGCCGCGCGCCGCGTGGCGCGGGGTGCGAGAGCTGTACGCCGCGTGGCTCGACCGTCTGACGGCCGGCGGGAGATCCTTCCTGCTCGTGGACAGCAAGGCGATGGCCCGCTTCGCCTCGGGATACCGCCGTCCGGGAGTGGTCGTCCTGCACGTCGTGCACGGCTCGCACCTCACCGACGACGGCACGGCGATCCGCCCGTCGCGCGCCGAGGTGTTCTCGCGCTTGAGCGCGTTCGACGCCGTGGTGTTCTGCACCGCGCGTCAAGCTGGAGACGTACGACGCGAGGTCGGCCCCGCACCGCTGCTGGCCGTGGTCCCCCACCCCGTCGCCGTGGGAGACGTCGACACGCGCAGCCCCCGCGAGGGCGCGGTCGTGATCGCGCGGCTGGAGCCCATCAAGCGCGTGGAGCACGCGGTGGATGCCGTCACCCGCGCCCGGCGTCGCGCGCCGTCGCTGACGCTCGACGTCTACGGCGACGGTCCCGTCCGTTCCCGGCTCGAGGAGACCGCAACCGACGGCATCCGCTTCCACGGCTTCGATCCCGCCGCGCGCGACGCCCTGAGCCGCGCATCCGTGCTGCTGCTGACGAGCCGATCGGAGGCGTTCTCCCTCGTCGTCGCCGAGGCGATGGCCGCGGGGTGCCTTCCCATCGCCTACGACGTCCCGTACGGTCCGCGCGAACTCATCGTCGACGGCCGCACGGGCTGGCTCGTACCGGCCGGCGATGTCGACGCCCTCGCCGACGCGCTCGTGCGGGCGGCATCCCTCGATCCGGCGGCGCTCGCGCGCATGCGGCGGCAGGCGGTCGAGCGGGCGCGCCTCTACGACGAGTCGAGGGTGCTCACGCGATGGGCGCTGACGCTGTCCCGCGCCGCACGTCGACACCGCCTGCGCCGGGCGACCTGGCGAATCCGCGAGGTGGTTCGGCGTCGGCTTCGGATCGGCTGAGACCCCTGCCGCACGTGCCCGCGCGGGCGTACGCTGCCTCTACCCGGCCCCGGCATCGCCGGCGCGGATGACGCCGACCCGGCGTCCCCGACGACTCCCGCCCGTCGAGCCCGTCCCCCACACGGCTCCGGACGGGAGTCGTCGTCCGGGTCAGCGGTCCTCGCCGTACCCGCGGATGCTGCGGAGGTCGTCCTTCAGGTCTTCCTTCGAGGCGTCGCCGGGGACGATGTCGTTCTGCGACGCGTCGTCCTGCACCGCCGCGTCGGCCGCCTGCTGCTCCTCGGCGCCGTCCTTCTTCTCGTCGACGCCGGCCTCGGTGGCACCGTCCATGACGGGTGCGTCCTGGGTCTCTTCGCGATCGGTCATCGTCGTCCTCCTCGGGATGGGTCGTTGTCAGCATCCTGCGGGGTGCGCCCCCCGGTCGACCGGGGCTTGCGCTGTCCGGACGGGGGTGCTCAGACGCCGTGATGGCCGGGGTGCCGTCGCTCGAGCGCCGACCCCTCCACGTCGACGTTCGGCACGATGCGCTCGAGCCACCTCGGCAGCCACCACGCCGACCCGCCCAGAAGGTGCATGAGCGCGGGCATGAGCAGCATCCGCACGACGAACGCGTCGAACAACACGCCGAGGGCCAGCCCGAGACCGAACGACTTGATGATCACCGCCTCCGACGTGATGAAGCCCGAGAAGACCGAGATCATGATCACCGCCGCGGCGATGACGACCGTGCGACCGGCGCGGAAACCCTGCGCCACGGCGAGCCGCGGCGCGGCTCCGTGCGCCCACGCCTCGCGCATGCCCGTGGTGAGGAACAGCTGGTAGTCCATCGCGAGACCGAACAGGATGCCGACGAGGATCACCGGCAGGAAGCTCAGGATCGGGCCGGGATTGTGCACACCGAACACGCCGCCCAGCCAGCCCCACTGGAACACCGCGGTGACGGCTCCGTAGGTCGCGAACAGCGACAGCACGAAACCGAGGGTCGCGATCAAGGGCACGAGGAGCGAGCGGAACACCATCACCATGATGAGGAACGACAGACCCACCACCACGACGAGGTAGATGGGCAGCACGTCGGCCAGGCCCTCCGAGATGTCGATGTTGATCGCGGCCGCCCCGGCCACCCCGAGGGCCATGACGCCGTCGACGGGAGGCAGGGCGCGGAGGTCGCGCACGAGCTGGTCGGTCGACACCGCATTGGGTCCTTCCGCGGGGATGACCTGGAAGGCCGCGATGGTCCGGTCGTCCGAGACGGCCACGGGCGCCACGGCGACCACGTCGTCCTGCGCGAACAACTCGCGCGCCACGTCGAGTTGGAGACCCTGCACGTCGCCCTCGGCGGTGCCGTCGGGCAATGCCGCCGTGACGAGGAGGGGCGCGTTCGAGCCGGCACCGAAAGCCTCCTCGCTCCAGGTGAAGGCCTTGTACCCGGTGGAATCCGCGGCCTCGGATCCGCCGTCGGGCAGGCCCAGGCGCATCGAGAGCGCGGGGATGGCGACGACCAGCAGAGCCGCCGTCGCGACGATCATCGTGACGACCGCCCGCAGCGTCGACATCGGACGCGCGGGACGACCGGTCGTGGCGACCGGGCCGGTCTCGGTGCGCGCGGCCCGGCGGGGGTGCTCATCCGCATCGACGGGCGCCGTGCGCGCCGCGCGACGGGGGTGCTCGGCACCGTCGGCCGCGGAGGCCGCGCGGGCACGCGCCCTCCGACTGAGGATGCGCATCCCCGCCAAACCTAGGAGCGCCGGCGTCAGAGACACCGCGATGAGCACCGCGACGAGGACGCTCACCGCACCCGCGGTGCCCATCAGGCCCAGGAACGGGATTCCGGTGATGTTGAGCGCGAGCAGGGCGACGATCACCGTCGACCCGGCGAAGACGACGGCGTTGCCGGCGGTGCCGTTCGCGAGGCCGATCGACTCGCGGACGTCGGCGCCCGCCAGCAGCTGCCGCCGGTGGCGGTAGAGGATGAAGAGCGCGTAGTCGATCCCGACCGCGAGTCCCAGCATCACGCCGAGGAACGGCGTCACGGATGCCATCTGGATGAGCCCCGAGAACGACAGCGTCGCCATGGCGCCGATGGCCACTCCGATGATGGCGGTGACGATCGGGAACGAGGCCGCCAGGAGCGACCCGAGGACGACGACGAGGACGATCCCGGCGACCGCGACGCCCACGACCTCGCCCACGCCGAAGATCTCCGGGACGCCCTGCGAGATCTCGGTGTTGAAGGCGACCTCGACGCCGGCGACGGGGTCGGAGAAGTGCTCGACGACCCCTTCCTTCGAAGCCTCGGTGAGCTCGAGGCGGGGCTTGTCGAACGACACGTTGACGATCGCCGTCGAGCCGTCCTCCGACACCAGGCGGATGGCATCCGCGAAGCCGAGCAGCTCGGCACCGTCGTCGAGCTGTGTCTGCTGGGCGTCGATCTGGGCGAGACCCTCGGTCAGCTGCGCCTGCTGTTGCTCGAGGACCGAGCGCTGCTGGTCGATCTGCTGCTGCTGGGCGTCGAGCGCGGCGAGCTGCGTCTGCTTCTGCGCGTCGGGCAGGGGCGCGGCCTCGATGCGGGCGCGCCCCTCGTCGAGCTGCTGCTGGCCGGCCGCGAGCTGCGCCAAGCCGTCGTCCAACTGCTGCTGCCCCGATTCGGCCTGGGCGCGGGCCTGATCGAGCTGCACCCGACCGTCGACGACCTGCTGTCGCTGATCGTCGAGCTCCTGCTGGGAGGCGAAGGGATCGACGACTCGCGCGACGTCGGGCAGACCATCCGCCGACGAGACGAGGTCGGAGATCTCGTGGCGCTGCTCGTCGGTGAGGGCGGAGCCGTCGTCGGTGCGGAAGACCACCGCCCCGGAGGCGCCTGCGAAATCGGGGAGTTCGTCCTGCAACTCGGCGATGACGTCGCCGGATGCGGTACCGGGGATGTCGAAGCTCGAGCTCAGTCCCTTGAAGCCAACGAGGAAGCCCGCGAGGACGATGCCGAGGATCACCACCCAGGCGATGATCACGGTCCAGGCACGGCGGGCGGCGAAGCTCCCGAGACGATGCAGCAGTTCGGCCATGCGGAAGTTCCTCTCGTGCGGTGCACGCACGGGAGCACCGTCGGCGCCGACAAGTCGGGGCAAAGATAACACGCACCGTCTCGTCTCGTTTTCGCACCCCTCGCGGTCGGCGTCCCTCAGAATGTGTGGCATGACTCTTCCGCGCAGTGGCCCCGTCCGCAGCGAAGCGGCGCGCCGCGCGATCCTCGACGCGGCGGTGACGCTGTTCGCCGAGCGCGGTTACGACCACCTCACCATCGAGGGCATCGCCCGCCTCGCCGGGGTCGGCAAGCAGACCATCTACCGCTGGTGGTCGAGCAAGGGCGACGTCATCGCCGAGGCGATCCTCGAGGGACGCCTGCTCGGGCCGCAGCGCGATCTCCCCGACACCGGGGACGCGCGCTCCGACCTGGCGCAGTGGTTGAGTGATCTGTTCGTCCTGCGCGCGAGCGCTGACGGCGAGGCCCTCCTGCGCTCGCTCGTCGCGGCCGCCGCGGGCAGCGCGGAGACCGGTCGGCGGCTGCGCGCCGAGATCCTCGCCGCGCCGCTGATGGGCCGACTGTCGGACGCGACCGGAGGGGCGACCGGGGCCCGGTTGGAGGCGGCCGCCGACGCCCTCGTCGGAGCCGTCATCCTGCGTGCCCTGAGCCGGGAGGAATTCGACGCCCACGACATGCGGATGCTCGTCGATGCCGTGGTCGGGGGCTTCACGCCCCCGGCGTGAGACGGATGCCGCGCTCTCACGCTGACGTCGTCCTGGAGAGGTCATGGCGTCCTGCGTCGGCTACCACACCGGCATCCGGCCCGTCCAGACCGCTCGCGCACAGCAACGTCGCGTACACTTGCGGGAAGCAAGGGGAGTACTCCCACCGCGACGATCTCGTCAATACGGTCCACGTCATCGTGAACCCGGGACGTCGGCCCGACTCGCCGGGTGGAGGAGACCTTGGTGTCTTGTCGTACACCTCGTTCCCTTGGAGGCCGTCTTGGGCGTCACCCCCCTCATCTGGATCATCACGATCGCGATCACCGTCGCGTTCTTCGTGTTCGAGTTCTTCGCGCACGTGCGCAAGCCGCACGAACCGTCGATCGCGGAGTCCGCCCGCTGGTCGGCGTTCTACATCGGCCTTGCGCTGCTGTTCGGCGTCGGCATCGGCGTCGTATCGGGCTGGACCTACGGCGGGGAGTATTTCGCCGGTTATCTGACCGAGAAGGCCCTGTCCATCGACAACCTCTTCGTGTTCCTGATCATCATGACCGGGTTCGCGGTGCCCAAGATCTACCAGCAGAAGGTGCTGATGATCGGCATTGTCATCGCGCTCATCATGCGCGGTGCGTTCATCGCGGTGGGTGCCGCGCTGATCGAGAACTTCTCGTGGATCTTCTACATCTTCGGCGCCCTCCTGCTGTTCCTCGCGTACCGTCAGGCGTTCTCGCACGGCGAGAGCGACCCCGCGAACGGCAAGTTCATGCGCTTCGTCCGCCGCGTGCTCCCCGTCTCCGAGGAGTACAACGACGACAAGCTCACGGTGCGCAAGGACGGCAAGCGCTTCGTCACCCCGATGCTGCTGGTGATCATCGCGATCGGCTTCATCGACCTCGTCTTCGCGGTGGACTCGATCCCCGCGATCTACGGCCTGACGAACGAGGCCTACATCGTCTTCACCGCCAACGCCTTCGCGCTCATGGGTCTGCGTCAGCTGTACTTCCTCATCGGCGGGCTGCTCGAGCGTCTCGTCTACCTCGCGCAGGGGCTGGCCGTCATCCTCGCCTTCATCGGCGTCAAGCTGGTGTTCCACGCCCTCCACGTCAACGAGCTGCCCTTCATCAACGGCGGCGAGCCGCTGCTGTGGGTGCCCGAGATCCCCATCTGGTTCTCACTGCTGTTCATCGCCGCCACCGTCGCCGTCGCGACGATCGCGAGCCTGCGCAAGACCCGCAACGACGACAAGAAGAAGGAGCGCGAGACCTTCGACGGCGAGAAGGTCATCCACGCGCCCGAGGACTGATCCCGGAACGGTGGCGGGCTCGCGGCTTCGGCTGCGGGCCCGCTGTCGTCTGCCGCATCCCGTCGGCGAGCGCAACCCCGGCGGACCGCCTCGGTCGTCGTCCTACCGTGGCCGACATGACGCGATTCGGCTACACCCTCATGACCGAGCAGAGCGGCCCCCGGGCGCTCGTCGACTACGCTGTGGGCGCCGAGCGCGCCGGCTACGACTTCCTCGTCTCGAGCGATCACTACTCGCCGTGGCTGACCAGCCAGGGGCACGCGCCCTACGCCTGGACGGTGCTCGGCGCGGTCGCTCACGCGACCACCGACGTCGAGCTCATGACCTACGTCACCTGCCCCACCGTGCGGTACCACCCCGCTGTGGTGGCGCAGAAGGCGGCGACCCTGCAGCTGCTGTCGGAGGGCCGCTTCACGCTCGGACTGGGATCCGGCGAGAACCTCAACGAGCACGTCGTCGGGGAGGGCTGGCCCGCGGTGCACGCCCGCCAGGACATGCTCGTCGAAGCCATCGAGATCATCCGTGCTCTGCACACCGGCGACCTCGTCACCTACGACGGCGAATACTTCCGGGTCGACTCCGCGCGCGTGTGGGACGCTCCCGACGGCGGCGTGCCGATCGGCGTGGCGGTGTCCGGCGAACACTCCATCGAGCGATTCGCCCCCCTCGGCGACCACCTGATCACCACGGAGCCCGACGGCGACCTGATCAGTGGCTGGGACGCCCACCACGACGGCGAGTCGCGCAAGATCGGTCAGATCCCGATCAGCTGGGATCCCGACAAGGATGCCGCGATCGCGCGTGCCCACGATCAGTTCCGGTGGTTCGCGGGGGGCTGGGCCGTCAACGCCGACCTCCCGACGCCGGCAGGTTTCGCGGGCGCCTCGCAGTTCGTCCGCCCGGAGGACGTGGCCGACTCGATCGCGTGCGGACCGGACCTCGACGAGCTGGCCGAGAGCGTGCGCCCCTTCATCGACGCCGGCTTCACCGACATCGCCATCGTGCAGGTGGGCGACGATCAGCAGCAGCGGTTCGTCGACGAGATCGCCGCTCCCCTGCTCGAAAAGCTGCGCGCGCTGTGACGGTCAGCGGGGCGCGCCGGTGGGCGCGTCCCGCTCCTCAGCGGCGCACCTGCCGCGCCTCCGCGACCCACTGCTCCAGCCGCCAGGACGGTAGGCGGAAAACGCCCGCGACAGCGACCGCGGAGAACCGCCCCTCCATGACCGCCGCGATCGCGAACTCCCGCAGCGACGCGAACTCTCGGCCGGCGAGGGCGCCCTCCCGCAGATCCGAGAAGGTGCGAGGTCGTCGCGACATGGCGGAACCCGACGACGCCATGACGTAGGACGATGCGGCATCCACCGGATGCCGGTGCGGGTGCCCCTCCCCCCGCGGAGCCGCCGGAAGAGTCGGCTCCACGGGCGTGGGCACGACGGCGTCAGGGGACGACGGGGTCGACCACGGCGCCGGCGGGAGCTCTCCGCCCCACGTGACCTCCGTCGCCCGCACGACGGCCTGCGACGCCGCTCCCGTCGGGGACGAACGCCGCAGTGCGACGAGCGCGGGCTCGCGGAGTGGTTCCGGCATATGCCGAGCCGCCCTCGCGGAGGTCCACGGCGCGGCGGGCAGCTCTCCGCCCCAGACCACGTCGCTCGGCACAACGTAGGGACTCACGGCGGGGGTGGGCGTGGCGGCGGACAGCCAGGGCGCCGGTGGGAGTTCTCCGCCCCACACCACTTCGCTCGGCACCACGAAGCTGCTGTGCGAGGGCTCGGGAGTCGGTTCGTGACGCGCGCGCGCTTCACCGAACAATGCGCCGATCTCGACGTCGAAAGTCTCGGCCAGCGCGACCAACGTGGCCAGCGACGCCGTCGTGCGTCCGGCTTCGATCGCTCGCACGCGCGACTCCGAGAGACCGGCCTCGAACGCCAGAGCGAGCGCCGTGAGCCCGCGTTCTTCGCGTAGACGGCGCACACTTGCCGCGAGGGTGCGGAGCACGTGGTTCAGGTGTCCATCAAGGGCAGCCGGCGTCATCCGATGCCCTCCGTCACCGCTTGGAGGCCGGACGCTGCTCGGTCGATGCGAGCCGAGGGCCACGTGGGGGAATCCCGGTCGGGCGGAACTGCCGCTGATCGCCGACTCACTGGTCCGACACCGATTTCTCTCCAACCGACGATGAGCACACTCTCGTCCGGGGGAGACAGTGAACGATATCGCGTCCGCGCGTCCTGCTCGTCACGGACGAACGGCGAGGCGTCGATCGGAACCGATCAGGCCCGCAGGCTCGCCGAGCCCAGGACGCGCTCGACCGTCATCTCGAGGACGACCCGCTCGGGGTTCACGCGGGGCTGGCGGTATCGGGCGGCGTACAGCTCGACGGCGTGGGCCACGGCATCCGGGTCATCGCTCACGCGTGCGGCGCCCTCGAAACTGAGCCAGCGCGCACCGTCGACCGAACAGACCGAGGCCCGGCCCGACCGGACGGCGTTGACGAACTTCTGCGTCCCCCGCGACCCGATGACGCGCACGACACCGTCCTCGTAGGTGAATCCGACCGGAACGGCATGGACTCGCCCCGACCGTCCGATCGTCGAGAGGGTGGCCAGGTGGTATTCGCGCACGAAGGCGAGGGCGTCATCGGTCAGCACCCCTCCAGCGTGCCACGGGCGACGACCTCCGTGACCGTCTTCGTGGCCGTCTCCCACCGACGGATGCCGACCGCCTCGACGCGCCGTTCGAGAGGCGCGGCGTCGGCGAGCACGCGCAGGGCGTCGCCGACGCGATCGAGGGGAACCCGCCGGGCGAGCGTCACGTGGGGCGTCCAGGCCCCGGGACGCGTGTGGTCCGCATCGTCCCCCTCCCCCGCGAGGTCGTGGACGCGCGCGTGCAGGTGCAGCAAGGCCGCGGACGGCACCACGGACCGCGCGATCACGCGGGAGCGCCCCGCACCGAACAGCACGGGTGCACCGAGGGTCATCGTCACGGGGAGAGCGTCGGCGAGGAGCGCCCCGTCGAGGACGGGCAGAACGCGGCGGACCAGCAGCGTGGTGTGCGGCCGGTTGCTCTCACCGGTGTGATGCGCCTGACTCGGGAGGTCTGCGGCGGCGAGCGCATCCCATTCGGCGCGGATCGCCGCATCGGCGTCGTCGTCGTAGACGAGCTCGAGACTGACGATGTCGCTCACGGACGCCTCACCGGGTCGACCACCACGCCGCCGCCACCAGAGCCGGCTGGAAGAAGAGCCGCCCGAACCGCTTCCGGTCCGTGTCGAGTCCGAACGCCGAACGGCCCTTGCGCCATTGATCGATGTTGCCGGGGAAGATCGCGACGAAGAAGGCGGCCAGCGCGGCGCCGATGCGCCGACGGTCCCGGGGCAAGGCGAGGAGGGCGAGTCCGAACGCCGCCTCCACCACCCCGGATGCCACGACCACCGCGTCGCGATCGAGCGGTCCCCGTTCGACGAGCGCGTCGGGCACCTGCCCCTGGAAGTCCCGTCGCGCGAAGGTGAGGTGGGAGATTCCGGCGAACATCATCGCCAGGGCCAAAGCCCAGCGCACGACTGTTTTCATACGAGCACGCTAAGGGGCGTGTCATCACGCCCGGGCGGGCTTGACGATCCTCGGGGAACCCTCCCGATCGCGCCCAAGCGAGTGCTACGGCACCCGTCCGCATCGCGCAACCCCCGGCCGCCGACGACCCATCGCGCTTGACTGTGAGGACGTCCCCGAAGGAGGTGCCCCGTGACGATGACAGATGCCGAATCCCCCGCGACTCGCCAAGAGGATCTAGACGAGTTGCTCGTGCGCGCGGCCTCCGGCGACTGCGATGCGTTCGTGGCCTTCTACGACGCGACGGCTCCGCGCATCTACGCCATCCTGCTCTCCCTCACCGGTGTGGCAGCGAAAGCCGACCTCCTGCTGGAGGGCATCTACGTCGAGGCGTGGGAGCGGATGCGCGGGCGAAACACTCCCCCGTGCCCGGGCATGCAGTGGATGTCGTCCATTGCGCACCGGCACGCGTCCGGCCGGGCCTGACGCCCGGCGCAGTTCTTCCCCCGCGGGTCGGTCAGGACGCGTCGACCGGTGCCGCGATCACGTCGTGCGTCTCGAGATCGACCGTCAGGCCGCTCGAGGAGTTCGAGGAGTTCGCGTACGTCTGCAGCAGAGCGGGGTCGAGCATCTCGGGCTCGACGGAACCGAACACGAACCGCAGCGGGATCGACGGCTGGATCCAGATCGTGCTCCGGCCGGCTGACTCACCCGACGGATGCCGCCACGACATCGTGAAGCTCTCACCGCGGCGGAGTTTGGTGGCGATGACGACTTTCACGTGCGCCAGGATCCGGTCCGGGATCTCGATCGCGCGCTCCGAAGAACCGTAGAACAGCGAGCCCATCAGCTCCTCCTTCCGAGGATGCCATCTGGCCCGATTTTACTAAATTGCCTAACTATCGCCAAGTGAATTCGCCAAGAACTCAGGGGAGACAACGCGAGGGCCGCGGCAGGAATTAGCTCGGCTCTCTGGAATCTCGAAGACCGAACTAGACTGGCGCGACGGGGGCCCGACCCGGAGGAGACGCATGACGATCGAGACCGAGAACGACCCCGCCACGACCGCCGCACGGGCGGTCGAACGTCTGCGTCTCGCCGAGGCGCGCTTGGCCCGACGGCGGCAGTCCGAGTGCGGTCCGAGCGAGAACGCCCGGGCCGCGATGCGGCTCATCCTCGAACGGGCCGACGCCGGCGCCACGGTCACTCCCACCGAGATCGCCCAGTCGCTCGCCATCTCCACGGCATCCGTCACGGGCATGCTCGACCGCCTGCACGCCGGCGGGCTCATCGCATTCGTGGCGAATCCGGCCGACCGGCGCAGCAAGTTCGTGGTCCCCTTCGATCGCGACACCGATCCCGACGCCATCGACCCCGTCACGGCGCGCATCCGCGAATTCGCCCTCCACCTGCCCACCGACACGGCCGGTCAGCTCGCGACCTTCCTCGACCGGGTCCGCGAAGTCGTGGATGCGGAATGCCGCTGAGACCCTCAGGGAGCGGCGACCACCTCGGGGTCCGGCTCGTTCGTGATGCTCAGCCCCCCGGGCGAGCTCGCCTCGTTCATGAGGTCGTCGATCCATCGCCGATTCAGCTGCGGCGCGCGACTGCCGTAGAAGTGGAAGACCAACGGGATGGACGGCGAGATCCACAGGCTCCGCGTGCCGCTTCCGTCGCCGAGCGGGAAGTGGAACATGAAGGGCTCGCCGCGACGCAGCTTGTTCATGAACACCATGCGCAGGTGGGAGAGGGTGCGGTCCTCGATGTCGAACGAGTGGCCGAGGGTGTTGTAAACCAGTTTTCCCACGGAGACAGACTACAACGCCGCACTCGATTAACTACTGGCCCGCAGCTTCTTTCGCACCTCAACTAGAGTGCTCAGCGTGCCCCGACTCCCGCGTCCTCGCCGCACCCGGCGTCGGATCCCCCGCGCCCTGCTGGTGGCGCTCGCCGTGCTGGCGGCGGTCGCCGTCATCGCCGTGATCGCTGTGGTCGGCAACCTCGTGAGCACTCTCTTCCAGACCCTCGCCGCCCGCCCGCCCGCCGTCGACACCCGCATCGTCGTGCCCGACGAATCGAAGGCCGCACAGGCGGCACGCGCCACCGACGGCGACACCGACGAGCAGGCCGCAGCCCAGTGGCTCGCCTCCCAGCCCACCACCTACTGGCTCACGCCGGAGATCGACCCCATCGACGAGGTGTGGGACCGCGTGGCCCACCTCGCCGCCGAGGCCCGCGACCAGGATGCCGCCCTGTCCGTCGCGGTCTACGGCCTCCCCGACCGCGACTGCGGGAACCACTCGGCCGGCGGCCTCGACCCGGAGTCGTACCGCGCGTGGACCGAGCGGATCGGCGACGCCCTCGGCAACGCCTCCGACATCCAGAAGATCGTCGTGCTCGAGCCCGACAGCATCGCGCTGTCGTCCACCTGCGGCACGCCCTCCGACCGCGCCGGCTACCTCAAGGAGGCCGTCGACAACATCCGCGGGACCAACACGTGGATCTACATCGACGGCGGGCACTCGTCCTGGCATCCGGTGCAGGAGATGGCGGACCTGATCCGCGCCACGGGCCTCCTGTCGGACGTGCGCGGCGTCGCGCTGAACGTCTCCAACTACCAGGACACGGCCGCCGAGTTCGCGTACGCGCACGCGCTCTCCGACGAACTGGGCGGAACGCACGCCGTGATCGACACCTCCCGCAACGGCGCCGGCCCCGCCGGCTCCGAGTGGTGCAACCCGTCGGACCGCCTCGTGGGCAGTCCCGGCGGCTCGTTCGGCGACGGCGTCGTCGACACCAACCTCTGGATCAAGCCGCCCGGCGAGAGCGACGGCGAATGCAACGGCGGACCCTCCGCCGGCACCTGGTGGCCCTCCGCCGCGGTCGAGCTGACCCGCGAACAGCGCTGACCGCGGATCACAGATCCACGGCGCACGGGACCCCGGGGGCCTCATCGGCGCGAAGTGTGTCAAGATTGCGCACGTCGCTGTGCGACGCGACGCCGTGTCTCGGGGGAGAACGCGGGCACGACCTCGTGCGAAGCCGGAAGAGTGGGTGAAATGAGCGACAGCTCCGAGTTGCTGAAGACCGCGGTCATCGTCGAAGACGATCCCGACATCCGTCACCTGCTCGTCGAGGTGCTCGAGTCCGCTGGGTTCTCGACGGTCTCGGTCGGCAACGGCATCGATGGAGTCCGGGCGGTCATCGCCTATCAGCCGCTGATCACCACGCTCGACGTGAACATGCCCGGCATCGACGGATTCGAGGCGGCCCGCCGCATCCGTCAGCAGAGCGACACGTACATCATCATGCTCACCGGCCTGGAGGAAGAGGCCGACGTGGTGCTCGGTCTCGGTGCCGGCGCCGACGAGTACGTGGTCAAGCCGTTCCGCCCGCGTGAGCTGCGTGCGCGCATCGAGGCGCTCCTCCGACGCCCCCGGGCCGGCGAGAGCAACGGGCCCGCGGCACCCCGGCAGGACAGCGTCGGCCCCTCGTTCCCGAACAGCCGCCCCGAAGCGGCAGCTTCCCCGGCCACCGCCCCCGCGCAGAGCGCAGCGGTCATCGTTCCGTCTTCTCAGGGACCGGAGTCCCGCGCCGAGGCGCCCTCCGCCCCGGCACCGAGCACGGAGCTGGTGCCACGCGCCACCGCCGGCGACCTCACCCCCGCGGGAGGGTCCTGGGTGGCCCACCGCGACCTCCAACTCGACCCCGACAGCCGCCTCGTGCGCGTCGGCGGCGAGGAGCTGGATCTCACTCGTACCGAATTCGATCTGCTGGCGACGCTCATGGAGTCCAAGCGGCGCGTGCGCAGCAAGGCCGACCTCACGCTCGTCCTGCGCGGGGAGTCTTACGTCACGAGCTACTTCGTCGGCGAGGCCGACAAGCGGGCGATCGAGGCGCACATGACGAACCTGCGTCGCAAGCTCGGCGACAATCCGGCCAACCCGCGCTACATCGAGACCGTGCGCGGTGTCGGCTACCGACTGACCTCGGAGCTGCTGGCCGCTCCCTGATCCCCGCACGAATAACGGATGCCTCGACCCTCCCCAGGGCCGAGGCATCCGTGTTTCTGATGCGTTCGGGCGCGATCAGATCGTGTGTCCGTCAGACCTTGAAGCCGTGCTGGCGACGGACGAGCTTGGAGAACATGAGGAGGGTCTGCAGGACGGTGACCACGCCGACGATGGGCCACCCGATCCACAGGATCGAGGACTGCACCATCGGTCCGACCATGACCCAGATGACGGCGAGGGCGATCGCCACGGCGACCAGGACCACCATCGGCGTCCAGTGCCCCAGCCCCCCACCACGCTCGGCCTTGGCCTGCATGGCCCAGTTGTCGACTTTCTTGCGCGAGAGGAAACGGGTCCATGACCGCACGAAGTGGCTGATGCGGATCCACATGAACAGCTCGGCGGGGAAGAACAGCACCGCGAACAGCACGTCGCTGCGGTTGCAGTTCTTCATCGTGCGGGCGATGCGCAGGTTCAACAGCATGGCGATCACCGGCGGGATCAACCACAGGGGCGAGAACACGAACGCACCGATCGACAGCGAGCCCGCGAGCAGCGTCAGGAACGCGACGCGCACGAAGAGGTTGGTCAGCATGCCGAAGTTCTCGAACCAGCGCAGACGCAGGTTGGGGTGGAACGGCTGACCCTTGGTGTCGCCGCGCTGGCCGGGCCACATGAGCTCGATCGCGCCGTAGGTCCACTTCACCTGCTGGGCGTCGTAGCCGGAGAGGGTGGTCATGCCGCCCACGTCGGCCCGGGCGTAGGGGCTGATCTTGGTGAGGTAGCCGGCGCTCTTGATCTGCAGCGAGAGGAGCGAGTCCTCCACCTCGGAGTCCTTGACCCAGGGGGTGGACTGGTGATTCTGCTTCATGGCGTCGCGCAAGGCGTTCGTGGAGAAGATCGAGAACTGCCCGCCCAGCACCGCCATGTTGCGGCCGCGCAGCATGTTCTGCAGGTTGAACGCGGCGAACTGCGTGCGCTGCCCGGCCGTGAGGAAGCGGGCGATCATGCCCTTGATGGGCTTGTCGTCGATCGTGTAGATCGCCGAGATGCCGCCGATGCGGGAGTCGGACACGGCCTCGGTCTCGAGGTACTCCACCGCCTTGGAGTCGGCGATGGTGTCGCCGTCGACACCGAGGAGGTAGTCGTAGCCCTCGACGAGCGAGTAGCCGTAGTTGAGGGCGCCGACCTTCTTGTCGGGGTTCTTGCCGATGTCGTGCACGAAGACCTCGGTGAACTGCTCCCCCAGTTCGGTGTGCAACTCGTGGGGCCCGCTGTACTCGGAGGCGATCTTGACGGTCGCATCCGAGGTGTTGTTGACGACGACGTGGATGACGTCGGGCACGCGGGTCTGGGCGAGCAGCGCCTCGATCACGTCGGCGATCGACTCCTCCTCGTTGTACGCGGGGATGACGCAGCCGATCGTCGAGCGGTGCACCGAGGTGTTCTCGAGCACGGCGGCGAAGTCGTCCGCGAACCCGTGCTCCTCCGTCGTCGACGACGCCCCAAACTCGCCCTGGTGGAGGTTGATTTCCCGGGCGGTGGAGGTGAAGCTTCGCGCATCAGTCACGGCGGTGTCTTCCTGTCGGTGTAACGGCGGATCGGCCATGACTCACTCTGGTAGGTTCGCCGCAAGGCGACCACCGCACACGAACACCGTCCCCGCAAGATTTCCTCAAGATTTTCGAGGGGCACCCCGAAGGAGACGCGCCTCGTGATCTTGCTCGCTCTGCTGGCATCCATCGCCGCGGCGGGCGTGGCTCTGACCATGCTGTTCCTCACGCACGGTCGACCCGATGACGACCGGGGTGGCCAACGCGCCGACATGGTTCGGTACTTCGGCGTGGCAGCCATCGCGGCCCTGCTCTGCGGCGCGATGAACGTCCTCGAGGCTGCCGGCGGCGGCGAAACGGCAGCGGCGGTGGGCAACGCCATGAACCTCGTCGCCGTGGGCCTCATGTGGGCGGGCGCACGGCGCTTGAATAACCGCCGCGCGATCGGCGCCGTCAGCATCGCGGCCGGGGCGGTGCTGATGCTGGGGTTCACCTTCCTCATCCCGCTCGAGGACGCGACGCTGCTGAAGACCACCGGCCTGGCCGTCTTCGCAGCCCTCGGCGCGCTCGAATTGGCGCGGCATCCCCTCGGTGCGCTCTCGGGGGCACGCGTGCTGTCGGGGACGCTGGGGGTGTACGCCGCCTACAACCTCTTCCGGCTCGCGGTCTTCGCCCTCTTCGGGATCGAACCGCTCACCGGTCGCGGGCCCGTCTCCCCCGAGACGACCGCCGCCGTCAGCGCCGTGGCCATCGCCCTGGTGTCCTTCGCCGTCGTCCGCCTGGGTCGCCAACTCGACGACGCTCCGGCGCCCGGTACGCGCGCCCACGACCGCGGCTCCCTCCGCCGCGAAGCGGCGAGGATGCTGACCGGCCCCTCGCTCGTCCGCGCCACTCTCGTCCGCGTGCCCGAGATCGATCTGATCCGAGCGGCTCACAGCGCCGAGCGCGGGGAGACGATGCTGCGCACGGTGACGGCGGCCCTGGGGGACGCCATCGAGGATGCCGCGTGCGGGATGCCGGCACGCGACACGGTCTTCGCCGTCGCACCCGCCGCCCTCGACACGGTCGAGCTCGAGCTCGGGGTGCGCCGCGCCTTCGCCCGACGCATGCCCGGGATCCGCTACGACGACGTCCCCGATCTGTCCTTCGAGCACCACCTCATCGACGACGTCGACGACCTCTCCCTCCTCATGGAGAGCCGCCGTCAGCGTCCCCGGCAGGAGCAGCCCGACGACTGAGACCGGCCGACCGCTGGCCGACCGACGTCAGTTCGAGCCGGTGGTCTGCCCCCACCCGGGCGCGCGACCGGTTCCCGAGGTCGCTCCGGTCGTGTCGGCGGTCGTGGTCTGCCCCTGGTCGGCGAAGATCGCGATCGGAAGGTACTGGTACACCGTCTGCTGCGAGAACGACGAATCGGTGTTCGCGGTGCCCTCGACCGCGACGTTCAGCGCGAATTCGAGCGTGATGCCGTAGGTGTCGTTGGGCAGCTGCCGGATCGAGGTCGTGGGGACCAGCAGACCGCCCTGGAAGCTGTTCAGGAGCAGACCGCGGTCCGAGCGCAGTGTGTCCGACGGGACGAGGGTGCGGGGATCGGCGCTGAACTGGAAGGGGTTCGAGACCTGGCCGCCCGTCTGCGCCGTCTGCGAGGTGATCGACACGGATGACAGGTACACGCGGCGCTTCTGCGTGAGCACCGCCTTCTCGTCGACGCGCGTGTCGACCACGTTGATGGCGAAGCCGAACTGCTTCTCGTTGGTCGAGGTCCACTCCATCGTGCGCTTGGGGTTGTCGGCCCAGACGTCCAGGCGCACCTCGAGACCGTCGGCGACCTCGGAGGTGAGGGAGACCGACCCGTCGTACGTGAACTGCGAGTCGAACGGCTTGGACGAAGACGATACGGCCGGTTCCGGGGTGGCGACCACGACGGACTGGCCGGCGGCCCCGCCCACCTGGCCGGGAAGCGCGTTTAACAGGTCGGAGACCTGGGTGCAACCGGTCAGCGCGGCGGTGATGACGACGGCGAGGGCGAGGGCCGAAGCGGTCACGCGGGCGCGACGGCGAAAGGGCATGCTCACGGGGTACTCCTGAGGATCAGCGCGGACGCGCAGAGGTCGACGAACGACCATCACGCTGCGGGATGCAGGCCTCAGGGGGAGTCTGACCGGGCGTCGTGACGCATGTTCACGCGCGGCGAGCAGAGACAGGATGGCGCGCTGAAGACTACACCACTCTCTATACACTCGATGACATGGCATCCGTGAGGAGCGTCCCGCCGGCGGTCGCCGCCGAAGCTGGGCACGATGAGGACGGTGCGAGCCCGAGCGGCCGTACCCGTTCCGTGTGGCTGCTGCAGCTCGTTCTCGGCGCCAGTGTCGTCATCACCGTCCTCCTGGTGCAAGCGCTCGAACCCTCCCTCTTCTCGTTCTGGTCGTTCTCGTCGGGCGTGGGAGTCGTCATCGCCCTCACCGCCATCGCGATCGTCGTGCCGTGGCATCGCCTCCCCCGCGCTGCCGTGGCCGTCATCCCCTTCGGCGATATCGTCGGCATCGGGTTGCTCAGCTTCGGCACCGACCTTCGCTTCGGGTTCTTCTGGGTCTTCCCGATCATCTGGATCGCGACCCATTTCGCCCTCGCCTATCTGATCTCCGCGCTCAGCGCCGTCGGCATCCTGATCGTGGTGGATGCAACGGTCAACGCCAGCGGGCCCGTCACCGCCCTCCGCTTGATCGTCGTCCTGCTGTCGCTCACGTTCATCGCCATCACCTCGTTCCTGTCGGCCCGGCAGACGCGCGCGTTCAAGCAATTGCTCCGCCGCCAAGCGAGCCGTCTGCAGGGCACCCTGCAACGTGTGTCCGGACAGGAGAGACGCGTCTCGCAGATGCTGAACGGCCTCGACACCGGTATCGCGCGCCTGTCGGCCGACGGCGAGGTGCTCGCCCTCAATGACACCTATGTCGACCTCTACGGCGTCGAGCGCGACGAGCCCCAGAGGCCGGGTGGAGCCGTCGAATATGCCAATCTCCGAGGCGAGCCGCTCCCGGAATCCGAGCGGCCGTTCGCCCGCGCCGCACGCGGCGAACAGTTCGACGACGAGCGGCTCTGGCTCTTCGACACTCACGGCGTCTGGCACGCCCTCTCGGTGTCGACGCGCCGTCTCATCTCCTCTGACGAGCCCGAGAGCACTCTGCTCATCGTGCACGACATCACGGCGCTGATCGAGTCCGAGCGCGCTCGAGAGCGCCTGGCCGCCACGGTGTCGCACGAGCTGCGCAACCCTCTCACCGCGATCATCGGGCACGCGGACCTCGCCCTCGACGACGACGACCTCTCCCCCAAGGTGCGGGAGCAGTTGGAGGTCATTGCGGGCGCAGGCGAGCGGATGCAGAAGCTCATCTCCGAGATCCTGGCCAACTCCCGTGGCGTGTTCCGCGACCAGAACGCCCCGGCCACCGCGGATGCGAGCCGCATCATCGCCTCCTCGCTCGCATCGTTCCGCCCAGCCGCAACGGCGCGTCGGGTCAACGTCATCGACGAGCTGCCGACCTCCGCGGAGGTCAAGGGCGACGCTTTCCGGCTGCGGCAGGCCTTCGACAACATCCTCAGCAACGCCATCAAGTACACGCCCGCCGGCGGCTCGATCCGCATCTCCGGCGAGGTGTCACCGGATGACGTCATCCTCCGCTTCGCCGACACCGGCATCGGCATCAAACCCGACGATCTCGCGCGCGTGTTCGACCCCTACTTCCGCGCGCAGAGCGTGCGCGACAGCTCCACCCCGGGTACCGGGCTCGGGATGGGGATCATCCGCTCCATCGTCGAGGACCAGGGCGGTTCGCTCTTCCTCGACAGCGAGTTGGGCAGCGGCACCACTGTCACGGTCGTCCTGCCCGTCCGCACCGACGGCGAGGTCGCATGATCCCCGACCAGGTCCTGTCGAATCTCGGTCTCGCTCAAGCCACGGTGGCGACCCTCGGCACGATCATGATCATCGGGCTGGGCTTCCTGCACCGGCCGTCCCGTTCCGCACTCCTGTGGTCGCTCGCCTTCCTCCTCGCCATGACCAGCACGTGGGTCTCGGTGACCGGTGCCATTGTGGACGAAGAGCCCGTCCGGCGTGCGGGCCTCGGCCTCATGCTCGGCGCACCGGCGCTGATCTGGTCGGGATTCCGCGCACGTCGTGGCGCACGCGCGCTCGCCTGGGTCGGGGTGCTCCAGGCGACCGTCACGGCGGTGGCCTTCGTCTGCGTGACCGAGGTGAGCGCTTACGGCCTCGTCTTCCGGTTCGCCTTCGTCGGGGCGGCGGTCTTCGCCGGACTCACCCTCTTGGAGATGCGTCATGCGGCGGACCGGCTGGAGCGGATGGCCCTCCCGCTCGCCGTCGTCTCCGCCGCGTTCGTCGCCCTCGGAGTCGCGATCCTCATCTCGGGATTGTCCGCACCGGCCGGCATCGGCGACCTCGCCCTCCCGCGCATCCTGAACTCCCTGGCGATGCTGGTGTTCCTCGTCTGCGCCACGGTCTCGCTGCTCTACTTCACCTCCGTGTCGCCCAGCGGACGGCGTGCCGCGTCGTCATGGCCGCACTTCGTCGTCACGGCGACCGACCGGCTGCGTCGCGCCGCGCGAGGTCGAGAAGAGTCGTGGGCCGTGCTCACCGTCCGCCTCGACGACCCCCAGCACCTGCGCAGCGCCGCGGGAGAGAACGGGTGGATCCGGCTCGTCGCCGACTTCGAGAACGCCGTCGCCGAATCGTTCCCCGCTGAGGCGGACCTCGGTCGGGAGACGCGCGGACGAGTCGTGGTGGTCCTGGCGCGCCCGGAATCCGTGCTGCGCCAGCACGTGCGGACGGTGCTGCAGCGCATCACCGAACTCGATGCGTCGTCGCACATCGGCGTCCAGCTGTCGGCGAGCGTGGGCTGGGTGCCCGCCGAAGCGGCGGGCTACGATCTCCCGGCCCTGATCGCCGAGGCGGACCGCGCCGCCGGCGAGGCGACCCGGCAGGGGGGCGACCGCTGGGAACGCGTGCGTCGGTGATCAGCCCTCGGTGTCGGCCCCGCCGCCGCCGGCGATCGCGACGGTGAGGGAATCGCTCGCCGTCTGCTTCGCGAACTCGTTCGACGTCGGGGTGGTCTGCACCAAGAACTCGAAGGTGAACTGCAGGGTGACGAAGGTGGCCCCCGCGGGCACCTCGCCGACGTTGAACGTCTGCGAGTAGCTGTACGGCGCCAGCACCAGGTAGCCGGGTGCGTCGGTCTGATCGGTCTGCGCGGCCAACGGCGAGAACGACTGCGCCGCGTTGCCGGGAACCGCCGTCATCGTCGCGCGTTGGAGGTACACCTTCTGCCCGTCGTCGGGCGAGACCGTGGTGACCATCGACAGGCTCACGGGCTTCAGCGCGGTCGGGGTCCAGCGATCCATCGAGAGCGTCGACCAGTAGTCGACCGTTGCGCTGACGGCGCCGGCCGTCAGCGGGCGCTGCGTGGAACCGCTCGAGAGATCGTTCCGGACGGGCTGCGGCGCGGCGCTCGTGGTGGCGGTCGGCGACGGCGAGGCCGACGCCTGACCACCCCCCTGGGCCCATGGAGGGGCACCGCACCCGGCGAGGGCGAGCGCGCCCGTCACCGCCAGCGCCGCAGCACCGACGAGCCTGCCACGCCTCGTTGCGAGCCCCATTCGTCCTCCCCCGGATCGTTCCCTTCAGTGTAGGTGCCCGGCAACGGCACGCTGCCGCCGAGCGCCTATGGTGTGCGCGTGATCCGCTCATCTTCCTCACAGGCCCTTCGTCGCGTCCCCGCGGTGTTCGCGACGGCGACGCTCCTGCTGTTCCTGCTGGGAGTCGGGGGCGCCGTCTGGATCGGCGTGCGGGGGTCCGCGGCGATCCAGCACCTGCGCTCCGCCCGAGCGACCGTCGAACCGGCGACGGCGGACGTCCAGAACCCGGATGCCGCGCTCGCGCGCCTCGCCGACGCCGCTGTCGACACGTCCGCCGCGCACGCTCTCACGGACGACCCGATCTGGGCGGCCGCGGAGTCGTTGCCGTGGATCGGACCGCAGCTCGCCGCCGTCTCCACGACTGCCGCGGCCGTGGACGATGCGGCATCCTCCGCCGCGCCCCCGCTCCGCGCGGCGGCCGCGATCATGGCACCCGGGGCCTTGCGCGCGTCGGACGGCGCCATCGACATCGACGGCGTGGCATCCGCCGCCCCTGCAGCCGCCGACGCCGCGGCACGCTTGCGCGCGGCGGCCGACCGCATGTCCGCGATCGACCGGAGACCCCTGCTGGGGTCCCTCGCGACGGCCGTCTCCTCCACCGCCGCGGTGCTCGATCGGGCCGCGAGCGCCGCGGATGCGCTTCACCGGACGACGGTCCTCCTGCCCCGCATGCTGGGCGCAGAAGGCCCCCGCTCCACTCTGCTGCTGTTCCAGAACAATGCGGAATGGCGTTCGCTCGGGGGTGTGGTCGGCGCCGTCGCGCAGGTCGACACGACCGGGGGACGCCTGGCACTGCGGGCCCAGGCGTCCAGCGCCGACGTCACCGCGTTCGCCGACGACCCCGTCCTGCCGCTCCACGATGACATCCGAGGCGTCTTCGACACCCGCCCGGCCCGCTACCTGCAGAACACCACCCAGATTCCCGACTTCGCCGTGGGCGCCGCGATCGCTCGCGAGATGTGGCGACGCACCACCGGCACCGAGGTCGACGCGGTCGTCGCCCTCGATCCCGTGGCGCTGTCGTATCTGTTGCGGGCGACGGGACCGGTGACCCTTCCCTCCGGCGAGCAGCTCGACGCCGACCGGGCCGTGCCGCTCCTTCTCGACGAGGTGTACCGCCGCTTCTCCGACCCGCGGGAACAGGACGCATTCTTCCAAGGCGCCGCCGCCGCGGTCTTCCAGGCTCTGGCCGACGGGCGGGGCGACGCCGCCGCTCTCGTGCAGGCCCTCACGCGTGCCGGAACCGAACGCCGTCTGCTCGTCTGGAACGCGGATGCCGCCGACCAGGCGGTCCTGGACGGAACGACGCTGCAGGGCGCCCTGCCCGTCTCCGATGAGACTCGCAGCACGATCGGCGTCTACCTAAACGACGGCACGGGCTCGAAGATGGACTACTACCTGCACCCCCGCATCAGGGCCGGTTGGTGCGAACTCGGCCTGGCGACCGTCCACGTGGATATCCGCAACGATGCGCCCGACCCATCGACGTTGCCCCCCTACGTGACGGGCGGCGGCGACTACGGCGTACCCGTCGGAGACGCGCTGACAGGCGTCTACGTCTACCTCCCGGCGGGTGCCGAGGTCGTCGATCGACGGACGTCGTCGAACGGCGCCACGGCCCCGGGGTTCGCCGTGGGCACCCACGACGGGCGGAACGTCGTGAAATGGTCGGTGCAGCTGGCCCCCGGTCAGACCGGCGTCCTGGATCTGGACGTGCGGATCCCGCCCACGCCGCACCTGGACCTCGTCGCCACCCCGACCCGGGACCCCGCCGAAGCTCCGCAGACGGGAGTGTGCCCGTCGAGCGGATGAGCCGTCCGGCCGCGCCGACTGCGGGTGAACTCCGACGCCGCCCCGCGTGAAAGCGACCTCCCCTCCCGGCGCTCCACGCCCCGTCCCCGGAAGACTCGTGCGAGGAGCGGCGCCGACCGCTTCGATCACCGGCTCGAACACGCCAAGCAGATGGGGCAAACCATGAAGACCACGATCATCCGGGCCGTCGCCGCGCTGTCGCTCGCCGCGGCCGCGCTGATGGCGCCCACGGCGGCCAACGCCTACACCGACCCCGCCGTCATCACGGTGTCGCCGTCGGTCCTCACCGTGGGCGACACCGCGACGTTCACGACGTCCGGCGCACCGTTCCAGGGAGACGAGCAGATCCTGATCTCGATCACGGGTGCCGCCGCGAACAGCGTCACGCTGGCGTCGGTCGCCACCGAGACGAACAACTCGCTGCGGACGCAGGCGGTCGCCGGCGCCCTCCGCACGCGGATCACGTTCCCCGCCCCGACGAAAGGCGTCTACTCCCTCACCTTCACGGGAGCGGAGAGCGGCGTCGTCCTCCACTCGAGCGTGACGGTCAACCCCGTGGGCGCTCCGAGCTCTCCCGCCAAGGGCGGTCTCGCGGTCACCGGTTTCGACGCGGGCAGCACGACCGGCCTGTGGCTGACCGGTGCGGCCCTCCTCGTCGGCGGCGCGGCGGTCGGCATCGGCACGGTGGCCCGTCGACGCCGCACGTCGAATCGCTGACACCGCTACAGCCGAAGAGGGGGCCGTCACACGGCGGCCCCCTCTTCGTCATTCCCGTTCCGTCAGCCCAGAGCTCCCGCGCGTGACGGCGTGACCTCCGCGGTGATGAGGATGGGCAGATGGTCGCTCTGCCCCTGGGGCAGCGTCTTGATGTGGGCGATGTCGAAGCCCATCGACGTCGCGAAGTCGTAGTGCCCCTTGAAGAACCGGTAGCGGGTGTAGGTCCGCGTGTCGCTCAACGTCAGCTCGTACCCCTGGTCCCGTACCTTCTGACCGAGGTTCTCCTTGAAGACGGGGTAGTTGTAATCGCCGACCATGAGGGTGGGCAGACCGGGGCCGAGATTCTGCAGCTCCGTCAGTGCCGTGCGGATCTGGTGGCGGCGAAGCGAGTTGAGCGCCGTGAGCGGCGCCGCGTGGAACGAGGCGACGATGACGTCGCGACCGTGGTCGATGTCGCGAAGCCGGACGCCGAGCATGCGTTCCTCCGCCGGCTTCAGCACGTAATCGTGCAGCGACTTCTTCAGGCCGATGGCGCGCACTTCTTCGGCACGGAAGGTGTTCTCCCGGTAGTACAGCGCCAGGCCCAGGCGGTTGCGCTGAGTAGCATCCGCCAGCAGGAGCCCGCCGATGCGTTCCGGAATGTCCGTGGAGTCGCATTCCTGCAGACAGAGCACGTCGATCTCGTGCGTCTCGACGAGCGCGACGAGCTCGCCCGCGGCACGGTGCTTGTTGAGGTTGTACGAGATGACCTTCATGGCGAAGTCAGCCTACGACCACCGCCGATGCCCTCCCGGAGGGGTTGCACTTGCGCGCCGCGGTCGATTCAGGATGCCGACTCGTCGGCATCCCGTCGGTTCCGCGTCTGCTCGGCACGGGCCGCCAGGAGGTCGTCGGCGGGGTACCCCACCTCGGCGAGGACGAGGCCGCGGGCGGCCAGGACCTTCGTCTCGGGGATGCGCATCCGCGCGTCACGGATGGCGACCACGTCGTCGATCTCGATGCGCCCCTCCCCCACCGCGACGCATGCGCCGACGAGAGCACGCACCATGCTGTGGCAGAAGGCGTCCGCCCGCACGTTCGCCACCAGGACGCCGTCGTCGCCGCGGTGCCAGTCGTACTCGAGCAGGGTGCGGATGGTCGTCGCCTCCTCGCGCGCCTTGCAGTACGCGGCGAAGTCGTGCAGCCCGATGAGACGGCCGGCGGCGGCATCCATCGACTCCACGTCGAGGGCGCTGCGCACCGTCGTCGTCCTCGACCGGTCGAGTGGGTCGTACCCCGTGGCCGCGTCGGCGAGCCGATAGGTGTAGCGACGCCACACCGCGGAGAAGCGCGCGTCGAAGCCCTCCGGCGCGCGGGAGGTGCGACGCACCGTCACGTCCGGATAGGTGCCCAGCACCCCGCGGACGCGACCCGCCAGCGCGGCGATTGCGTCGACCTCGTCGCTGTCGCGTCGGCGCCTCGGCAGTCGTGCGACCTGGTCGGGATCGAGGTCGAGGTGGGCCACCTGTCCGGAGGCGTGCACGCCCGCGTCGGTGCGTCCGGCCACGATCAGGCGGGGGGATCCTCCGACGATCCGCGCGAGGGCCGCCTCGAGGTCGCCCTGCACGGTCCTCAGCCCGGGTTGGCGCGCCCACCCGCGGAAGTGTGTGCCGTCGTAGGCGATGTCGAGACGTATGCGCACCCTCCCAGCCTACGAGCGCGGTGGACGCGGAAACGACGGAGCCCCCACCCTGAGGGGTGGGGGCTCCGTTCGAGCGGGAGGATCAGGCCTTGGCGTCATCCTGGACGGCGTCGTCGGCGGCTGCCTCGGCGGCCGCGCCTTCCTCGGGCGACTCGGCGCCGGCGGCGGCGGCCTCGTCGGTCGAGGTCTCCTCGGCGGCGGGCTCTTCCGCGGCGGGCTCCTCGGCAGCCGGGGCGGCAGCGGCGGGGGCCGCAGCAGCCTTGTTCGACGCCTTCTTGGCGACGGGCTCGAGGACGAGCTCGATCACGGCCATGGGGGCGTTGTCGCCCTTGCGGTTGCCGACCTTGGTGATGCGGGTGTATCCGCCGTCACGCTCGGCCACCAGCGGCGCGATCTCGGTGAAGAGCGTGTGCACGACGTCCTTGTCACCGATCACGCTCAGCACGCGACGACGCGCGTGCAGGTCGCCGCGCTTGGCGAAGGTGATGAGGCGCTCGGCGAGCGGACGAAGGCGCTTGGCCTTGGTCTCGGTCGTCTTGATGGACTTGTGCGTGTAGAGAGCTGCCGCGAGGTTCGCGAGAAGCAGACGCTCGTGGGCCGGGCCGCCTCCGAGGCGGGGACCCTTCGTGGGCTTGGGCATGTCGTGTTACTCCAGTGAAAGGTTCGGTCGGGTCCGACGGTGTCAGACGGTCTCTTCGTCGTAGCCGCTGTAGAACTGGGCGCCGTCGAAACCGGGCACCGAGTCCTTCAGCGAAAGGCCGAGGGAGGTGAGCTTGTCGCGCACCTCGTCGACCGACTTCTGACCGAAGTTGCGGATGTTCATCAGCTGCGTCTCGGAAAGGGCGACCAGCTCCGAAACGGTGTTGATGCCCTCGCGCTTGAGGCAGTTGTACGAGCGGACGGAGAGGTCGAGGTCTTCGATCGGCATCGACAGCTCGTTCGAGAGGACGGTCTCGACCGGCGCGGGGCCGATCTCGATACCCTCGGCCTCGACGTTCAGCTCGCGGGCGAGACCGAACAGCTCGGTGAGGGTGCGGCCGGCCGAGGCGACGGCGTCGCGCGGGGCGATGGACGCCTTGGACTCGACGTCGAGGACGAGCTTGTCGAAGTCGGTGCGCTCACCGGCACGGGTGGCGTCGACGCGGTAGCTGACCTTGAGCACGGGCGAGTAGATCGAGTCGATCGGGATCTGACCGGCCTCGGCGTACTCGTTGCGGTTCTGCGTCGCCGAGACGTAGCCGCGGCCACGCTCGATCGTCAGCTCGAGCTCGAACTTCGCCGTGTCGTTGAGCGTCGCGATGACCAGCTCGGGGTTGTGCACCTCGACACCCGCCGGGGCGGAGATGTCGGCGGCGGTGACCTCACCGGCGCCGGTCTTGCGCAGGTACGCCGTGATGGGCTCGTCGCGCTCGCTCGAGACGACCAGCTGCTTGATGTTCAGGATGATCTCGGTGACGTCTTCCTTCACGCCCGGGATGGTGCTGAACTCGTGCAGGACGCCGTCGATGCGGATGCTCGTGACGGCCGCGCCGGGGATCGACGACAGGAGGCTGCGGCGCAGCGCGTTGCCGATCGTGTAACCGAAACCGGGCTCCAGCGGCTCGATGATGAAACGGCTGCGGAACTCCCCGATCTTCTCCTCGGTCAGAGTGGGACGCTGTGCGATGAGCACTATGTGTTCCTTTCGATCACGTGCCCGCTATATGACACGTGTAATGGGGTGAGGTGTTGAGTTGTACTCGCGGGATGCCACGGGACTCTTCGACGGCGACCCGGGAAGGGCCCCGGCATCCGGAAGTCTGAATCGCGCGTGAGCGCGGCGTTCCCGGGGAGCGACGAGCACTCCCCGGGAACGAACGCGTCAGACGCGGCGACGCTTGGGCGGACGGCAGCCGTTGTGAGCCTGCGGCGTCACGTCCTGGATCGAGCCGACCTCGAGACCCGCAGCGGTGAGCGAGCGGATCGCGGTCTCACGACCCGAACCCGGACCCTTCACGAAGACGTCGACCTTCTTGACGCCGTGCTCCTGAGCCTGGCGAGCGGCCGACTCCGCCGCCATGCCGGCGGCGTACGGCGTCGACTTGCGCGAGCCCTTGAACCCGACACCGCCGGACGAAGCCCAGCTGATGACGGCACCCGAGGGGTCGGTGATCGAAACGATGGTGTTGTTGAACGTCGACTTGATGTGGGCCTGACCCACGGCGATGTTCTTCTTCTCTTTGCGGCGCGGCTTGCGCGCGGCGGACTTGGCCTGTGCCATGTGCGTTCTCCTGAATCCTGACGCTCAGCCCGCGGCTTAGCGCGCCTTCTTCTTGCCGGCGACGGTGCGCTTGGGGCCCTTGCGGGTACGCGCGTTCGTCTTCGTGCGCTGACCGCGCACCGGGAGGCCGCGGCGGTGGCGCAGGCCCTCGTAGGAACCGATCTCGACCTTGCGGCGGATGTCGGCGGCGACCTCGCGACGGAGGTCACCCTCCACCTTGTAGGTGCCTTCGATGTGGTCGCGGAGCGCGACCAGCTGGTCGTCGGTGAGGTCCTTGACGCGGATCTCCTGGCTGATGCCAGTGGCGTTCAGGATCTCGACGGAGCGGGTGCGACCCACGCCGTAGATGTAAGTAAGTGCGATCACCACGCGCTTGTCGCGCGGGATGTCGACGCCGGCGAGACGTGCCATGCGGCTCTCCTCAGAGTGTCGTGGAGGTGTGGAGCAGGATCGGTGCTCGGGCCTCCGCCCCGAGGTGTCCCCCGCCCGCTCGCGCGGACGGGATCTGATCCTGCCGGTGTGTATTCAGTTGGAGAGAGTCGAGAGCTCGGAAGGAGCTCAGCCCTGGCGCTGCTTGTGGCGCGGGTTGCTCTTGCAGATCACCATCACGCGCCCGTGGCGACGGATCACCTTGCAGTGGTCGCAGATGGGCTTGACGGAGGGGTTGACCTTCATGATGTTCCTGTTTCGCTGTCTTCGAATCCGCGGGTGCGGCTCGTTACTTCTCGGCCGGACTCAGCGGTAGCGGTAGACGATACGACCGCGGGTGAGGTCGTACGGGCTCAGCTCGACGACGACGCGGTCCTCGGGGATGATGCGGATGTAGTTCTGTCGCATCTTGCCCGAGATGGTGGCGAGCACCTTGTGACCGTTCGTCAGTTCGACACGGAACATCGCGTTGGGCAGTGCCTCGGACACCGTGCCCTCGATCTCGATGACACCGTCTTTCTTCGCCATAAACTCGCTCACGCTCAGTTGCAGACCGGCCGGTCTGCGGTGGATGGGGATTCGGTGCTTCGACACGCCAATGAAGGCGCAACGCACCAAAGATCAAGCATACGTGGTAATACCCGCCCCGGCAACTCGCGGGGCGCCGCGTCAGCCGTTCAGCCGGGCGACGATGTCCTTCTGCGGGTCACCGGACAGGTCGGTCTGGTTGTTCAGGACCGTTTCGTTCACCGCGATCGTCGGCGTCGCAATGCCCGACTGACCGGGCTGGACCGGCGTCTTCTGCGTCATCGCCGTGACGAACTTCGAGTACGTCCCGTCGTCGATGCACGAGGTCACGGCATCCGAGGCCCCTGCCGATGTCGCGATCGCGGCCAGCGTGGCGTTGTCGAGACCCGAGGTGTTCTCCGTGGGCTGCTGCGCGTACATCGCCTTCACGAACGCCGGGATGTTGGAGGCGTCATCGACGGCGACGCAGTAGGCGGCATTCGCCGACCTAGTCGAGTACTGCGTCCCCTGCGACGCGCGGTCGAGGATTGAGATCGGGTGGATGTTGAGGGTGATCTCGTTGTCGGCGACAAGCTGGTCGAGGGTCGGGCCGTAGCTCTGCTCGAACTGGTTGCAGATCGGGCACATGAAGTCGACGTACGTGTCGACCGTCTCCGGTCCGGTGCCGACGGCGATCGCTCCGGTGTCCGTGTTCACGGCCGACGACTCGGGAAGGGTCCCGGGAGAAGTGGACTGACTGTTGGCGAACCAGACCACGCCGCCCACAACCAGCACGATGACCACGACGGCCGCCGTGATGCCGATCGCGAACCAGTTCCTGGACGTGCGAGCTGCGGCCATCATCATCAGTCGATCTCCTTCGGCACCACACCGAACGGCGCCAGTTTCTCGGCACCGCCGTCGTGAGCGGTGAGGACCCAGATGCCCCCATCATGCACGGCGACGCTATGTTCCCAGTGGGAGCCGTCGGTGCCGTCGGCGGTCGAGACGGTCCACCCGTCGTCTTCGACGACGGTCTCCTGGTCGCCGATGACGACCATGGGCTCGATCGCCACCGCGAGCCCCGGACGCACCTCGGGCCCGCGGTCGGCGACGGCGTAGTTGAAGATGCTGGGCGACTCGTGCATCTTGCGGCCGATGCCGTGACCCACGTAGTCGCGCAGGATGCCGTACCCGCCCTCGGGGGAATGCTCTTCGATGTACGCCTGGATGGCGGCGCCGACCTCACCGAGGTGGCTGGCCCGGCTCAGGGAGGCGATCCCCGCCCAGAGCGATCCTTCCGTCACCTCGGACAGGCGGCGACGCGGCGCCACGATCTCCTCGGGTGCATCGCCCGGCACGATCACCGTGAAGGCCGAGTCGCCGTTCCAGCCCTGGAACTCGGCCCCGGCGTCGATCGAGAGGATGTCGCCGGCGCGCAGCGGCCGATCGTTCGGGATGCCGTGCACCACCTGCTCGTTCACCGAGGCGCAGATGGTGTGCCGGTACCCGCGCACCATCTGAAAGTTCGACTTCGCGCCGCGCGCGCCGATCAGGCGAGCGGCCTCCGCGTCGAGCTGCAGCGTCGTCACGCCCGGTTCGATGAGCCGGCGCACGGCGTCCAGCGCATCGGCCGTGATGAGTCCCGGCTCGATCATCGAGCGCAGCTGCGCCGGCTTTTTGTAGATGGAAGAACGAAGTCCCACGTCAGCGTGCCGAGATACCGCGTGCCTCGAGCGCCGCGAAGATGCGCGTCGTGACCTCGTCGAGGCTGCCGACGCCGTCGATCTCGTCGACGATGCCGCGCGTGCCGTAGACGTCGAGGATCGGCGCGGTCTCGCGCTCGTAGATGCCCAGGCGCGTGGCGATGGCTTCCTCCGTGTCGTCGGCGCGCCCCTGCTCGGCGGCCCGCGCGGTCAGGCGCGACAGCGACTCCTCGCGGGGCACGACGAGCGCGATGACGGCGTCGAGGGCCTCGTCGCGACCCTCGAGGAACTCGTCGAGGTGCATGACCTGGGCCAGGTTCCGCGGATACCCGTCGAGGAGGAAGCCCTCAGCGGCATCCGGTTGGGCCAGACGGTCACGGACGACGGCGCTCGTGAGCTCGTCGGGCACGAGGTCGCCCCCATCGATGATCGACTTCACCTGCAGCCCGAGCTCGGTGCCGTCCTTCACGTTCGCGCGGAACACGTCGCCCGTCGACACGACGGGGATGCCGAGGGCTTCGCCGATACGGACGCCCTGCGTTCCCTTTCCGGATCCCTGGGGTCCGACGATCAGAAGACGCGCGGTCATCGCAGCAGCCCTTCGTAGTGACGCTGCTGGAGTTGCGCGTCGATCTGCTTCACGGTCTCGAGGCCTACACCCACGATGATGAGGATCGAGGCCCCGCCGAACGGGAAGTTCTGGTTGGCACCGACCGTCGCGAGGGCCACGAGAGGCAGCAGCGCGATGAGGCCGAGGTAGATCGAGCCCGGCAGGGTGATGCGGGTCAGGACGTAGTCCAGGTATTCCGCCGTGGGGCGGCCCGCGCGGATGCCGGGGATGAAACCGCCGTACTTCTTCATGTTGTCGGCGACATCGACCGGGTTGAACGTGATCGCGACGTAGAAGTACGCGAATCCGATGATCAGCAGGAAGTAGATCAGCATGTACAGCGGGTGGTCGCCGCGCGTGAGGTACTGCGAGATCCACGTCACCCACGGGGCCGGCTCCTGGCCCGCCTGCGGCTGGTTGAACTGCGCGATGAGCGCGGGGATGTACAGCAGCGACGAGGCGAAGATGACGGGCACGACGCCGGCCATGTTGACCTTGATGGGGATGTAGGTGTTCGTCCCGCCGTAGGTGCGGCGTCCGACCATGCGCTTGGCGTACTGGACCGGGATGCGGCGCTGCGACTGCTCGACGAAGACGACGAGCGCGACGATCACGATGCTCACGGCGAGCACGAGCAGGAAGACCTCGACGCCGCGGGCGTTGAGGATGGAGATCATCGCGCCGGGGAAGGTCGCGGCGATCGAGGTGAAGATGAGGATCGACATGCCGTTGCCGACACCGCGCTCAGTGACGAGCTCCGCGAACCACATGACCAGGCCCGTACCGGCGGTCATCGTGATGATCATCAGCAGCTGCGCCCACCAGATGTCGTTGGTGAGCAGCTGCTGGCATTCGGGCACACCGGCCGAGCCGAAGAGCTGGCCCGAGCGGGCCACGGTGACGAGCGTGGTCGACTGCAGCAGTGCCAGCGCGATCGTCAGGTAGCGGGTGTACTGGGTGAGCTTGGCCTGACCGGCCTGGCCCTCCTTGTACAGCGTCTCGAAGTGAGGGATCACCACGCGCAGCAGCTGCACGATGATGGTCGCCGTGATGTACGGCATCACGCCGAGAGCGAAGATCGACAGCTGCAGGAGCGCGCCACCCGAGAACAGGTTGACCAGGGAGAGCAGTCCTTCGGTGCCGCCCGACTGGTTCAGACACTGCTGAACGTTGGGGAAGTCCACGAAGGGCGTCGGCACGTGGGCACCCAGCCGGTAGATGGCAATGATGCCCAGCGTGAAGGCGATCTTCCGCCTCAGGTCGGGCGTGCGGAAAACCCGCGCGATGGCGCTGAACAAGGGAGATTCCTCCAGAACGATCTCGGCGCGCGACGGGGCGCACACCAAATCAGACTAACCCAGAAGGGGCCGACGGCCGTAAGGCCGCCGGCCCCTTCGGGGTCGGGCGTCAGTTGACGGAGCCGCCTGCGGCGACGATCTTCTGCTCAGCGGAGCCGGAGACCTTGTCGACCGAAACGGTCAGCGCGACCGAGATGTCGCCGGTGCCGAGCACCTTGACCTTCTCGTTCTTGCGGACGGCGCCCTTGGCCACGAGGTCGGCGACGGTCACGTCGCCACCCTGCGGGTAGAGCTCGGCGAGCTTCTCCAGGTTGACGACCTGGTACTCGACGCGGAACGGGTTCTTGAAGCCGCGGAGCTTCGGGGTGCGCATGTGCAGCGGCATCTGCCCACCCTCGAAGCCGACCTTGACCTGGTAACGGGCCTTGGTTCCCTTGGTACCGCGACCGGCGGTCTTACCCTTGGAGCCCTCACCGCGACCGACACGGGTCTTCGCGGTGTGAGCGCCCGGGACGGGACGCAGGTGGTGGACCTTGAGCACGCCGGGGCGCGCCGCGGGGGCTTCCTTCTTGGCGGCCGCCTTGGCGGCCGTCGACTTCTTCGGGGCGTCGACCGTAGCGGTCTCGTCCTTCTTGGCAGCCATTAGTCGATCTCCTCAACCTTGACGAGGTGGGCGACGGTCTTGACGTAGCCGCGCGTCTGCGCGTCGTCGGGACGGACGACCGAGTCGCCGATCCGCTTGAGACCGAGCGAACGCAGCGTGTCACGCTGGTTCTGCTTCTCGCTCACCTTGGACTTGATCTGCGTGACCTTCAGACGCTCGGCCATCAGGCACCTACCTTCTGAGCGGCGGCCTCGGCGCGCACGAGGCGGGCCGGGGCGACCTGGTCGAACTCCAGGCCACGACGGGCGGCCACGGCGCGGGGCTCCTCGAGCGCCTTCAGAGCCTCGACGGTCGCGTGCACGATGTTGATCGTGTTCGACGAACCGAGCGACTTCGAGAGGACATCGTGGATGCCGGCGCACTCGAGGACGGCGCGGACGGGACCACCGGCGATAACACCGGTACCGGCGGCGGCGGGGCGCAGGAGCACCACACCGGCAGCGGCCTCACCCTGGACGGGGTGCGGGATGGTCGAGCCCGAGCGGGGAACGCGGAAGAAGTTGCGCTTGGCCTCTTCGACACCCTTCGAGATGGCGAGGGGCACTTCGCGGGCCTTGCCGTAGCCGACACCGACCACGCCGTTGCCGTCACCCACGACGACGAGCGCCGTGAAGCTGAAGCGGCGACCGCCCTTGACGACCTTCGACACGCGGTTGATCGTCACGACGCGCTCGAGGAACTGGCTCTCGTTGCGGTCGCGCGAACCACGGTCGCGCTGGTTGGTGTTGCGCTCGCGACCACCGCGACGGGGCTCGCGCTCGCGCTCGGCGGGGGCCTGAGCCGCAGCCGCACCCTCAGCCGGTGCAGTCTGCTCGGTCACTTCGGTCTCCTTGTTGTCACTCACAGGTTCAGCCCTCCTTCGCGAGCTCCGTCGGCGATCGCGGCGACGCGGCCGGCGTAGCGGTTGCCGCCACGGTCGAACACGACGTCGGAGACGCCCACGGCCTTGGCGCGCTCGGCGACGAGCTCGCCGACCTTGCGGGCCTTGGCGGTCTTGTCACCGTCGAAACCGCGCAGGTCGGTCTCGAGGGTCGAGGCGGAGGCCACCGTGTGGCCCTTGCTGTCGTCCACGACCTGGACGAACACGTGGCGCGCGGAACGCGTCACGACGAGACGGGGGCGCAGCTCGGTGCCGACGACCTTCTTGCGAAGGCGCGCGTGGCGACGAGCACGAGCGACAGACTTTGTCTTGACAGCCATGGTCACTTACCACTCTTTCCGGCCTTGCGACGCACGACCTCGCCCGCGTAACGCACACCCTTGCCCTTGTAGGGCTCGGGCTTGCGGATCTTGCGGATGTTGGCGGCGGCCTCGCCGACGGCCTGCTTGTCGATGCCACTCACGGTGACCTTGTTGTTGCCTTCGACCGTGAGGGTGATGCCGGCGGGCGGGTCGATCAGCACGGGGTGCGAGAAGCCGAGGGCGAACTCGATGGAGCTGCCCTTCTGCGCCACGCGGTAACCCGTTCCGACGACCTCGAGGCCCTTGGTGTAGCCCTGGGTGACACCGATGATGTTGTTGTTGATGAGCGTGCGGGTCAGGCCGTGGAGCGACCGCGACTCGCGCTCGTCGTCGGGGCGGGTGACGAGAACCTGGTTCTCCTCGACCGACACCTCGAGGGGCTGTGCGATGGTGAGCGCGAGCTCGCCCTTCGGGCCCTTGACGTTGACCTCCCGGCCGTTCACCGAGACGGTGACTCCGGCGGGGATGTCGATGGGAAGACGTCCAATACGCGACATGTCAGATCACCACACGTAGGCGAGGACTTCCCCGCCGACGCCCTTCTGCTCGGCCTGACGGTCGGTGAGGAGACCGGAGGAGGTGGACAGGATGGCGACGCCGAGCCCGCCGAGGACCGTGGGGACCTCGGTCGACTTCGCGTACACGCGGAGGCCGGGCTTGGAGACGCGCTTGATGCCGGCGATCGACCGCTCGCGGTTCGGGCCGTACTTCAGCGTCATGTTGAGGGTCTGGCCGACGCGGGCGTCTTCGACGCTCCAGTCGGCGATGTAACCCTCCTGCTTGAGGATGGCGGCGATGTTGGTCTTGAGCTTCGAGCTCGGCATCGACACGGAGTCGTGGTGCGCCGAGTTCGCGTTGCGCAGACGGGTCAGCATGTCTGCGACCGGGTCTGTCATCGTCATGTGTTGCTTCTTTCTTTCATGAGGTTTCGGCTGCCGTTACGCGACAGCCGACCTTCGATGACGGGCCCCCGGAAATCCCGGGGGCCCGAGGCGTCAGGCCTGCTGGTCGGCCGACTGGAAGGGGAAGCCGAGCTGGCGGAGCAGCGAGCGGCCTTCGTCGTCGGTCTTGGCGGTGGTGACGATGGTGATGTCGAAACCACGCACGCGGTCGATGCGGTCCTGATCGATCTCGTGGAACACGGACTGCTCCTGGAGACCGAAGGTGTAGTTGCCGTTGCCGTCGAACTGCTTGGCCGACAGACCGCGGAAGTCGCGGATGCGGGGCAGGGCGAGGTTGACGAGGCGGTCGATGAACTCCCACGCACGGTCGCCACGGAGGGTGACGTGCGCGCCGATGGCCTGGCCCTCGCGCAGCTTGAACTGCGCGATGGACTTGCGGGCCTTGGTGACGACGGGCTTCTGACCCGTGATCTTGGTGAGGTCGTCGACCGCACCATCGATCACCTTGCTGTCGCGAGCGGCCTCGCCGACACCGGTGTTCACGACGACCTTGACCAGGCCGGGGATCTGCATGACGTTCTCGTAGCCGAACTCGTCCTGCAGCGCCTTCTTGATCTCGGCGTTGTACTTCTGCTTGAGGCGGGGCTGGATCTTGCCAGTCTCCGCGGCAGTCACGGTGCTCATGTTCAGAGGTCCTTGCCTGACTTCTTCGCGTAGCGCACACGGACGGTGCGCTTGACGCCGTCCTTCACCTGCTCCTCGACACGGTGACCGACACGGGTCGGCTTCTTGGTCGAGGGGTCGACGAGCGCGACGTTGGAGATGTGGATCGGGGCTTCGAACGTCTCGATGCCACCGGTCTTGGTGCCGCGCTGGGACTGGCCCACGCGGTTGTGCTTGGTGACGTAGTTCACGCCCTCGACGATGACGCGGTTCTGCTCGGACAGGACCTCGAGGACCTTGCCCTGCTTGCCGCGGTCGCCGCCGCGCTCGGGCTTGGCGCCCGAGATGACCTGAACCAGGTCGCCCTTCTTGATTTTCGCCATGATCAGATGACCTCCGGGGCGAGCGAGACGATCTTCATGAACTTCTTGTCACGAAGCTCACGACCGACCGGTCCGAAGATACGGGTGCCGCGGGGCTCCCCGTCGTTCTTCAGGATCACGGCGGCGTTCTCGTCGAACTTGATGTACGAGCCGTCGGGACGGCGGGTCTGCTTCACGACGCGGACGACGACGGCCTTGACCACGTCGCCCTTCTTGACGTTTCCACCGGGAATCGCGTCCTTGACCGTGGCGACGATGACGTCACCCAGGCCGGCGTAGCGACGGTTGGAGCCGCCGAGCACGCGAATGGTGAGCAGCTCCTTGGCGCCGGTGTTGTCAGCGACCTTCAGCCGGGATTCGTTCTGAATCACTTTTTACTCCTTGGGTTCCAAGCAAGCCGCGAGGCTTACTTGGCCTTCTCGAGGATCTCGACCAGGCGCCAGCGCTTGGTGGCGCTGAGCGGACGGGTCTCGTTGATGACGACCAGGTCGCCGATGCCCGCCGAGTTGGTCTCGTCGTGCGCCTTGACCTTGGAGGTGCGGCGGATGACCTTGCCGTAGAGCGGGTGCTTCACGCGGTCCTCGACCTCGACGACGATCGTCTTGTCCATCTTGTCGCTGACGACGTAGCCACGACGCGCCTTGCGGTATCCGCGGGCGTTCTCGTCGCGGACGTCGTTCTCGGCGTGCTCGTGACCGGCGACCTGCGCCTCGGCCTTCTTCGCGGTAGCCATTACTCCGCCTCTTCCTTCGCGGCGTCGTCAGCGGCATCCGCCTTCTTCGCCTTGCTCTTCTTCGCCTTCGCCGGAGCCTCGACCGGAGCCGGGGTGGCGCGGATGCCGAGCTCGCGCTCACGGATCACCGTGTACAGACGCGCGATGTCGCGCTTGACTGCACGGATGCGACCGTGGCTCTCGAGCTGGCCGGTAGCCGACTGGAAGCGCAGGTTGAACAGCTCTTCCTTGGCCTTGCGCAGCTCCTCGACGAGGCGCTGGTCTTCGAACGTGTCGAGCTCGCTCGGGGCGAGCTGCTTGGTGCCGATCGCCATTACGCGTCGCCCTCCTCGCGCTTGATGATGCGTGCCTTCAGCGGCAGCTTGTGGATGGCACGGGTGAGTGCTTCACGAGCGAGTTCCTCGTTGACACCCGCGACCTCGAAGAGGACGCGGCCCGGCTTGACGTTGGCAACCCACCACTCGGGGGAACCCTTACCGGAACCCATGCGGGTTTCGGCCGGCTTCTTGGTGAGGGGACGGTCGGGGTAGATGTTGATCCACACCTTTCCACCACGCTTGATGTGACGCGTCATGGCGATACGAGCGGACTCGATCTGACGGTTGGTCACGTAAGCGGGGGTCAGAGCCTGGATGCCGAACTCACCGAACGACACCGTGGTGCCACCGGTGGCCTGACCCGAGCGACCGGGGTGGTGCTGCTTCCGGTACTTGACCTTACGGGGGATGAGCATTACGCCGACGCTCCTTCTGCCACGGGGGCCTCGTTGCGCGGGCCACGACGACGGTCGCCACCGCGGTCGTCACGACCGCGCGACTTGGGCGCGTTGGCCTGCTCGCGGGCGAGCTCCTTGTTGGTGAGGTCGCCCTTGTAGATCCAGACCTTCACGCCGATGCGGCCGAAGGTCGTCTTGGCCTCGTAGAAGCCGTAGTCGATGTTCGCGCGCAGGGTGTGCAGGGGCACACGGCCTTCGCGGTAGAACTCGGAGCGGCTCATCTCGGCGCCGCCGAGGCGGCCCGACACCTGAATGCGGACACCCTTGGCGCCGGCGCGCTGCGCGCCCTGCAGACCCTTGCGCATCGCGCGACGGAACGCCACACGAGCAGAGAGCTGCTCGGCGACACCCTGCGCGACGAGCTGAGCGTCGGCCTCGGGGTTCTTGACCTCGAGGATGTTCAGCTGGATCTGCTTGCCGGTGAGCTTCTCGAGGTCGGCGCGGATGCGCTCGGCCTCGGCGCCGCGGCGACCGATCACGATGCCCGGGCGGGCGGTGTGGATGTCGACGCGGACGCGGTCACGCGTGCGCTCGATCTCGATGTTGCTGACACCGGCGCGGTCGAGCGACGTGGTCAGCAGGCGACGGATCTTAATGTCCTCGGCGAGGTAGTCGGCGTAGCGCTGACCGGCCTTCGTCGAGTCCGAGAACCACCGCGACACGTGGTCGGTGGTGATGCCGAGGCGGAAGCCGTACGGGTTGACCTTCTGTCCCATTACTTGCTCGCCTTCTTGTTGGCGCGAGCCGGGGCCGCGTCAGCGGTCTCGGGCGTCGCGAGCACGACCGTGATGTGGCTCGTGCGCTTCTTGATCTGGAAGGCGCGACCCTGAGCGCGGGGCTGGAAACGCTTCAGCGTCGTGCCCTCGTCGACGTACGCGTTCTTCACGTACAGGTCGGCGTCATCCAGGTATTCGTTCGTCTTGTCGGCGGTGACGCGAGCGTTCGCGATCGCCGAGGCGACGAGCTTGTAGATCGGCTCGCTCGCGCCCTGCGGCGCGAACTTCAGGATGGCGAGGGCCTCTTCGGCCTGCTTTCCCTTGATGAGCGCGACGACACGACGAGCCTTCTGAGGGGTCACGCGGATGTGTCGCACACGTGCGATGGACTCCACCATTTCTCTCTCCTCCTCGGTCGCCTTAGCGGCGACGGCCCTTCTTGTCGTCCTTCACGTGGCCGCGGAAGGTGCGGGTGGGCGAGAACTCGCCCAGCTTGTGGCCGACCATGGTCTCGGTCACGAACACGGGGATGTGCTTGCGACCGTCGTGCACGGCGATGGTGTGTCCCAGCATGGCGGGGATGATCATCGAACGGCGCGACCAGGTCTTGATGACGTTCTTGGAACCGGCTTCGTTCTGCGAGACGACCTTGCGAAGCAGGTGCTCGTCGACGAAGGGGCCCTTCTTAAGGCTGCGAGGCATCTTCCTCTACTCCTACTTGCGCTTCTTGCCGGCGGTGCGACGGCGGACGATGAGCTTGTCGCTCTCCTTGTTCGCGTGGCGGGTGCGGCCCTCGGCCTTACCCCACGGCGAAACAGGGTGACGACCACCGGAGGTCTTACCCTCACCACCACCGTGCGGGTGGTCGACCGGGTTCATGGCGACACCACGCACGGTCGGGCGGACGCCCTTCCAGCGCATGCGGCCGGCCTTGCCCCAGTTGATGTTCGACTGCTCGGCGTTGCCGACCTCGCCGATCGTGGCGCGGCAGCGCACGTCGACGTTGCGGATCTCGCCGGAGGGCAGACGCAGCTGCGCGTAGGGGCCGTCCTTCGCGACCAGACGCACCGAGGCGCCGGCCGAACGGGCCATCTTCGCACCGCCGCCGGGACGCAGCTCGATCGCGTGGATCACGGTACCGGTGGGGATGTTGCGCAGCGGCAGGTTGTTGCCGGGCTTGATGTCAGCGCCGGCACCCGACTCGACGACGTCGCCCTGCGACAGCTTCGCGGGGGCGAGGATGTAGCGCTTCTCGCCGTCCGCGTAGTGCAGCAGCGCGATGCGCGCGGTGCGGTTGGGGTCGTACTCGATGTGAGCGACCTTGGCGTCGATGCCGTCCTTGTCGTTACGACGGAAGTCGATCAGACGGTACTGACGCTTGTGGCCACCACCGATGTGACGCGTGGTGATGCGGCCCTGGTTGTTGCGGCCACCGGTCTTCGACAGCGGGCGCAGCAGCGACTTCTCGGGCGTCGATCGGGTGATCTCGGCGAAGTCGGCCACCGACGAGCCGCGGCGACCGGGGGTCGTGGGCTTGTACTTGCGAATAGCCATTGTTCTTGTCCTCTATCCCGACCGTCAGCCGACAGACGTGAAGATGTCGATGGTGCCGGACTTCAGCGTGACGATGGCACGCTTGGTGTCCTTGCGCTTGCCGATGCCGAAGCGGGTCCGACGGGCCTTGCCCTGACGGTTCAGCGTGTTCACCGAAGCGACCTTGACGCCGAAGATCTTCTCGATCGCGAGCTTGATCTCGGTCTTCGACGAACGGGGGTCCACCAGGAAGGTGTACTTGCCCTCGTCGATGAGCGAGTAGCTCTTCTCGGAGACGACCGGCTTCAGGATGATGTCGCGCGGGTCCTTGTTGACGGTGGTCATGCCGAGACCTCCTCGGTGGCAGCGCTCTTCGACGCGACGAACGCGTCGTAGGCGGCCTTGGTGAAGACGATGTCGTCGGAGACGAGCACGTCGTACGTGTTGAGCTGGCCGACGGTCAGCACGTGGACGTACGCGAGGTTGCGCACGCTCTTGATCGTCAGCTCGTCGTCGCGGTCGATGACCACCAGGACGTTCTTGACGGCACCGAAGGCCTTCAGCGCGGCAGCGGCGGCCTTGGTCGAGGGAGCACCCTCGATGGCGAAGCTGTCGACGATGTGGAGGCGCTGCCCACGAGCACGGTCGCTGAGCGCACCCAGGAGGGCGGCGGCGATCATCTTCTTGGGGGTGCGCTGGCTGTAGTCGCGGGGCTTGGGCCCGTGGACGATGCCACCACCGGTCATGTGCGGCGCGCGGATCGAGCCCTGACGGGCGTTACCCGTGCCCTTCTGCTTGAAGGGCTTGCGGCCGGCACCGGAGACCTCGCCACGACGCTTGGTCGAGTGCGTGCCCTGGCGAGCCGCGGCGCGCTGCGCCACGACGACCTGGTGGATGAGGGGGATGTTCGTCTTGACGTCGAAGAGCGCGGCGGGCAGCTCGACAGAGCCGGCCTTGTTGCCGTCGGCCTTCACGACGTCGAGCGCGAGAGTCGAGTCAGCCATGATCAGGCACCCTTCACTGCGTTGCGGACGTAGACGATGCGGCCACGAGCACCGGGGACGGCGCCCTTGACGAGCATCAGGCCCTTCTCGGCGTCGACGGCGTGCACCGTGAGGTTGAGGACGGTCACGCGCTCGCCACCCATACGGCCGGCCATGCGCATGCCCTTGAAGACGCGGCTCGGGGTCGACGAGGCGCCGATCGAACCGGGCTTGCGGTGGTTGCGGTGCGCACCGTGAGATGCGGAGACACCCTTGAAGTTGTGACGCTTCATGACACCGGCGGTGCCCTTGCCCTTGCTGGTGCCGACGACGTCGACCAGCTGGCCGGCCTCGAACAGGCCGTCGACGGTGAGCTCCTGGCCCAGCGAGTAGTCGGCGGCATCCGCGGTGCGCACCTCGGTGAGGTGGCGGCGCGGGGTGACACCGGCGGCGTCGAAGTGAGCCGTGAGGGGCTTGTTCACCTTGCGGGGGTCGATCTGGCCGTAGCCGATCTGAACGGCGTTGTAGCCGTCCTTCTCGAGCGAGCGCAGCTGGGTCACGACGTTCGGAGCGACCTCGATGACGGTGACGGGAACGAGCTTGCCGTTCTCGTCCCACACCTGGGTCATGCCGAGCTTGGTGCCGAGGAGGCCCTTGGAGATCTTGGAGTTGATGTCAGCCATGTCGAACCTCAGAGCTTGATCTCGATGTTGACATCGGCCGGGAGGTCGAGGCGCATCAGCGAGTCGACGGCCTTGGGCGTCGGGTCGATGATGTCGATGAGGCGCTTGTGGGTGCGCATCTCGAAGTGCTCGCGGCTGTCCTTGTACTTGTGGGGCGACCGGATGACGCACACGACGTTCTTCTCGGTCGGAAGGGGAACCGGGCCCACCACGGTGGCGCCGGCACGGGTCACGGTGTCGACGATCTTGCGCGCCGACGAGTCGAGCCCGGCGTGGTCGTACGACTTCAGGCGAATGCGGATCTTCTGTCCCGCCATTGTCTGCTCTCTCTCTTTCAGCGTCTTACCCGACCTGGGGCATTGGACGCACGGTGGTGCTGACGCACCCTGGCACTTCCCCTCGCTTGCGCGAGAGATGCTGCACCGCTGTTCAGCTGTCAAACCGGATTCCATGTCATGGCATCCGGCCCGCCCCGCGCACGCACGCGTGCGAATCCCGTGAAGGATGAAGGGGTTCGGTGTGGTGTTCTGCTGCCCGCGGCCCAGGACCCTGCGCTTCCGCGCCGCCTGTGCACTGCCGAGACAGTGATCCTGGCGCGCGCCGAGCGCACGCCGGAATGTGGAACTGGACTAGTCTACGGACCCCCGGCACGTGTCGCAAACCCGGGCGTGTCGCGTGCGGCGGATGCTCAGCATCCCTTCCCCAAACGCGATGACGCCGCCCCCGATTCCCGGGGACGGCGCCATATGGAGTCGCGCGTCAGGCGTTGCCGATGTTCTTGTCGACGTTCTGGCGGATCTCGTCGACCTTCCCGTGCTGCTCGGCCGGGACGATCTTCTTGATCGCGTCGGCCGCACCGTCGAGGACCTTGTCGCTGACCTGTTCGGCCTTCTCACTCTTGAGCGCCGCTTCGATCTTGTCGCGGTTCTCATCGAGCAGCTTCTTGCCCTTGTTGATGATGTCGTCCACGCCGCTCATGCGCATCTCCCTCGCTGACCTGTGCCGGCGGGATGCCGACGGGTGAGGTTCATTGTGGTGCGGGCGCCGCGGGGAAGGGAAGACCTTGCTCTCCCCCGCGAGCGCGTCGTCTTATTCCGCGAAGCCCGCCAGAAACGGGTCGCACGACGTATCGATCGTGACCGGGGTGTCGCTTGCGGTCGGCGTGTGGCGCAGATCGAGCGGTCCGAGCGGGCCGGAGGGCAGCTGCACGGTGTACGAGACGGTGCGCGTCTCGTTCTGGCCGAGCGTGACCATGCGACTCTCACCCGTGTTGCCGTTCTCGTTGCCGCTGCGCGAAAGCGAGGGGATGTCGCCCTCGGAGGGGTCCATCGCCGTGATCGTCGCTCCGGGCGGAGCGAAGAACAACGTGTCGAGCATCATCGTGGTGCGCGGCAGACCGTACGTGCCGTTGCGCGCGCCCAGCGTGTAGGCGTTTGTGATGTCATCCGTGATGCTGTTGCGCATGTTCATGCTGACGTTCACGGTGCGATCGGCCGCGTTGCACGAGGCGAAGACCTCGGTCGAGAGGTGGTACTCGAGCTTGCCGACCGAGAAGTCATTCAGATAAATGCCCAGCTGGGTCGACGCGGTGTTGTCGCCGCGCAGACCGCCGTCGAGGCCGACCTCGCTCACCAGGGCTTGAGCCTGCTCGTCGGTGAACCACAGGTTGACGCGCTGCTCCTGGGCGCTGCGGCTCAACTGATCGAACATCGCAATCGGGTTCCACTGTCCGGCAGCAAGGCGCGAGAACACGGTCGACGACACCGTGGCGAAGAACTCGTCAGACGATCGGCCGTTGTCGCCGGCATCCCCGTACCGCTGGTACGCGTCGCTGAGGACGAGCTTGACCGCGTTCTCGGCGGTGATCTGCTCACCGGTCGGCAGGTCGACGGGGCCCAGCACCTCGAGCATGTGGGCGAGAACGACGGGGTCGATCGACATCACACCGTCGAACTGCGAGCCGTCGGTGCGCTTCCAGAGGGATTCGAACAGGCGGGCCGTCGTGGGGAAGTCGGGGGTGAAAGTGAAGTCTTGCGAGTAGCGCGTGAACGTGTCGGGGTAGAGGGCCGTGGTGCTCTCGGGGAGATCGAGCGCAGAACGGCCGGCCTGACCCGCGGCGTAGAACGCCATCGAGTCGGACTGCTCCTTGAGCTCGATGCGCCCGTTGTCGACCACCATCACGCTGGATGCGGCGGGGTTGCCGCCGGTTGCGCGGATCTCCGCGTTGTTCTGGAAGACGACGAGGTAGGTCTTGGGCCCGTCCGCGCCCGCGGCCGCCAAGAGCGACGGAAGGTACTTCTGCACCAACGTGAGCGAGGGAGCGGCCTGGTCGACGATCTGCGCGACCTGGTCGAGCGGCTCGGTGACGAGCGGCAGCAGGTTGGTGCGATCGATGCCGTCGGTGACGACCTTGGCGTCGGTGAAGGCAGCCGTGATCTCGGGCAGCGCGCCCTCGGCGGCACGGAAAGGCTCGAGGTTGATCCCCCCGCCCTCGACGGCGAGAGAGGAGAAATCGGATGCGGACAGCAGGGCGACCGTGGGCGGCAGCGCCCTGCCGGTCAGCTCGCGCGTCATGGCGGTGAGGCTTTGCACCGCCTCGGTGTTGTCCTTGACGAGGGGAATGGAGGATGCCAGGTCCCACAGCGGTCCGGACGAGTTCTCGTCCGCACGATTGGTCTGCTCGAGAACCTCGTTCGAAACCTGGTTGAGGCCCGCGATGTCGCGGTTGGCGACGATCTGCGGCACGAAGGAGAGCTTCGACTGCGCCCCGAGAAGGTCGGTGCGCACGACGCCTGCCTGGTGCGCGAAGGCGAGGGCGACGGCAGCCGCGCCGAAGACGGCGAAGCCGAGGGCGCCGAGGGTCCATCCGGTGATGGTGGCGGCGAGCGAGGCGCGCGTCGAGGATGTGGGCGCGTCGTCGTCGCGAGAGCGTCGGGAGCGGTCGCGACGCGAACTCGAGTCCACGGTCACGAGCTGGTCCCCGTGCCGTCATCGGTGGCCGGAGGATCGACGATGATCGGCGGGAGGCTCGGCTCCGTCGTCGGAGGATCCGTCGGGGTATCGGTGGGCGGATCGGTGGGCTCCGTCGGAGGCGTGGACTCCGAGGGCGACGGGGCGGGAGCGGGCGACGGGTTCGTCGAACCGCCTCCCGTGTTCGACCCACCCGAGCCGGGGTTGCGTGTCGGCTGCTGCGTGGGTGTCCGCTCGCGCTCAGCTTCTTCGAGCGCGAGGACGCGCTGGTTCTCAGCGCGCAGGGCATCCACGGCCGCAGCGTAGACGGGCATCTCGGCGAGACCATCGCCGCCCGCCTGCTGCGCCGCGGTCACACGGCCCGCCGCATCGGTTACCGCCGTGCGGAAGCTTTGGGTCGCGGAGTCGTTCTCGACGACCAGCCTGTCAGCCTCCGCCCTGATCGCCGAACCGAGGTTCGCGAGCTCCGTGCGGAACGCTGACACCGCCCCGGTGACCTGCGACCGTGCATCGCGCGCATCGGTGATCAGCGTGGGGAGCGACTCGCGCGCGAGGCGCACGCCGTCGATCGCCTTGCCCACGTCGGCGAGCGACTCCTCGTCGATCGATGCGCGCTGGTACTCGGGGATGGACACCGAAACCGCCGTAGCAGCCGCCTGAAGAAGCGTCCCTCGTGCGGCTTGCGCCGCCGCCAGCGCGGCCCCATCCACGCGCCCGTCGAGCGCCGCGAGAACCGACTCGCTGGACTGGGCCAGAAGCGTGGCCTCCTCCACCGAGGCGTCATACAGATCGGCCGCCGTCTGCAGGACCTTCGTGTCATTCGCGAGCTCCGCCTCGCGCTCACGGAGGCTCACCATCGCGTCGTCGGCGGGATTCGCCGTTGCGCGTTGCACCACGGCGAAGGACGCTGTGCCGACGATCGCCACAACCGCGAGGACGGCGGCGGCGAGGCTGAGGTAGTTCACAGCTCCGGCCTTGCGGCGGCCGTTGAAGATGGGGCGCTTGCCAACCTGGGCGAGCTCGGGCGCCCGCCAACCGGCATCCTCCGCGGACTTGCCGCCCGCACCGACGAGCGACGAGAGCGCGGCGCGCGAGTCCGGGGAAGACGCAGGGCGGGAACCGCCGACCAGCGCCGACAGCGCGTCCCGGGAATCGGTGGCCGGCGCCCACGCAGAACCGCCGGTCAGGTCGGTGAGCTTCTGCGAGCGCGATGTCGAAGAGCTGGACGCGCCCTCTCCGACGAGAGCACGCAACTGCGATTTCTCCGACGCAATTCGCGGGTCAGCCGAGAGGGCGGCCGAGGCTCCCACGAGGTCGCGCAAAGCGGCCGCGTCCGTCGGCGCCTGTGCCGCCGAACGCGCATTGCCATTCGATTCGGTCGAGGATGCGACGAGCTTTCTGAGATCGTTCATGGCGTCTCCTCGGCGCATCTCCGGCGCCGTTCTGCGAATGTCGTAGGGTAGTCGAGGGGGCGCCGGGTACGGCGCGGATTGTCTCGGGCAACAATAGCCGCAGAAATCCCGCGTATCCGCCGGGCACCCACTCACCTACACGACGGGCGAATGGACGAGGCTTGGAACTGCGCGACTATCTCCGGATCCTGCACCGCAACTGGATTCTCATTCTGGCGCTGACCATTCTCGGTGGCGCGGGCGCATATGGGTACTCGTTGGTCCAGACGCCGACGTATGAAGCAAGTACGCAGTTGTACGTTTCTGTGCGATCGGACAGTTCTGGCGTCAGCGAGCTGGCCCAGGGCACCAACTTCGCTCGTCAGGCCGTGGTGAGCTTCGTCGATGTCGTCGACAGCGCTCTTGTTCTCGATCGCGTCATCGACGACCTGGACCTCGACACGACGGCGCAACAACTCGCCCGTTCCATCGACGCGTCCTCGCCGACCAACTCGGTGATCATCTCGATACGCGTGTCGGACGCGAATGCCGAGCGCTCCGCAGACATCGCGAACTCCGTCGGCACCAATTTCGCCAACGTCGTCGTCAACCAGTTGGAAAAGCCCGACGGCAACGCGGCGAGCCTGGTCAAGGTCGAGACGATCGAACCCGCTCTCGTCCCGGTCACCCCGGCGGCGCCGCACACCCTCCTCAATGTGGTTCTGGGCATCATCATCGGCCTTGCGCTCGGCCTCGGTATAGCCATCCTGCGGTCGATTCTCGACACTCGCATTCACTCGCTGCACGACATCGAAGCCGCTACCGAGGCGCCGGTCCTGGGTGGAATCGCCCTCGACCCGGATGCCAAGAAGCGTCCGCTCATCGTGCACGCCGACCCGCGGAACCCTCGCGCCGAGTCCTTCCGAAGCCTTCGCACCAACCTGCAGTTCATCGATGTCGACGGCTCTTCGCGGTCTTTCGTCGTCTCGAGTGCGGGCCCCGGCGAGGGCAAGTCCACGACGACGGCAAACCTCGCCATCGCTCTCGCGGAGACGGGAGCCCGTGTGGCGCTCGTCGACGGAGACCTCCGTCTGCCCCGCGTGGCCGACTACATGGGCATCGAGGGTGGCGTCGGCCTCACCGACGTCCTCATCGGACGCGCTGAACTCGTCGACGTCCTCCAGCAGTGGGGTACGGGCAAGCTGTTCGTCCTCCCCTCAGGTCGGACGCCCCCCAACCCGTCGGAACTGCTCGGCAGCCAGTCCATGCAGCGGACGCTGGAAGCCCTCGCCGACGCGTTCGACTACGTGCTGGTCGACGCTCCCCCGCTCCTGCTCGTGACGGACGCCGCCGTGATCTCACGCTTCACCAGTGGCGTCCTGATGGTCGCGGCCTCGGGCACCACGAAGAAGCCGCAGCTCACCGCCGCCGTCGAAAAGCTGAACGCCATCGGGAGCCGCCTCTTCGGCGTCATCGTCACGATGCTGCCCTCCAAGGGTCCGGACAGCTACGGCTACGGCGCGTACTCCTACAGCGCCCCGGAGGAGAGCACCACGGCAGGCACCCGGGAGCGTCGGTCGCGCCGCGAGCGAGCGGACGAGAAGTGACCTTCTCGGTGCTCTCGGTCTGCACGGGGAACATCTGTCGCTCACCTGTGGCCGAGCTCATCCTCGCCGACGCGCTGCGCGCCGTCGGCGAGGTGCGGGTCGAGAGCGCCGGAACAGGTGCACTCGCCGGAAGCGGAGTGCCCGAACAGGCGCAGAAGCTTGCGGCGACGCGCGGTGTCGACACGACAGCGCATCGCGCTCGCCAGATCGAAGTCGGGATGATTCGCGGCGCCGACCTGATCGTCGCCATGTCACGCGAGCACCGTCGTCTGATCGTCGAGTCGCTTCCGGCGGCGATGCGCCGCGCCTTCACTCTGCGCGAATTGGCTCGAATCGCCGACGAGTTGGAACCGGGTCTCGCGCAGGCCGTCGCTGCATCGGGCGCGCAGACGCCCGAAGACGGAATGCGCGCCGCAGTGGGTCACGCAGCGGCGCTGCGCGGCACGGTCGCGCCTCCGGCGAGCCCGGATGAGTTCGACATTGTCGACCCCTACCGCCGCTCGGACGAGACGTACGCGCGGTCGTTCTCCGAGCTCTCCCCCGCGGCCGACCGCGTCGCCGCTTATCTGTTGGCCGGCGCCCGCGCCGTCTCGACCCGCTGACCCGCTACGCGGACGAACCTCAGCGCAATGCGCGGACTCTAGGTGACTGAATCGCAACGACGACCCGGAGGGACGTACGGCGGGCCCTTCTGTGAGCTGCAGGCCACCACCTATACTGCGGCGCGCTGCCTCGCCATGTCCGCCAATGTGCGCAGTTATTGAAGAGCTGGCCACAGAGGACCGAATGAGAGACGCGGTCATCAGCTATCGAACGACGCAAATTGGTAGCGGGTGTGCCTTCCAGCCCGACGTACTGTTAGCCTCCTCGTACATACAGGTGGGGGCAACTAGCTGATGCGTGCGGTACTGACATTTACGACTTTGGTTACTGCGGGAGCGCTAGTACTTTCGGCGCAGCCGGCCGTCGCGGAGACACCGACAATCTCTGCGGCATCGGCGACGGGCAGCTCTGCAACCTGGCAACAATCCACAAATACACCTGACTCAACGGCCACCACACCGCCATCGACTACCGGGCCAATAGACGAGGCGCCGAACGCTTCAGCGTCCGTGAGCTACGGCACCGCCGGCTCGCAGACGGCGGCCGCCACTAGCGTGGCCGGGCCGGGCCGGTGGGAGAACGGGAACCCCCTTGTCTCCTTGAACGGAACATGGCAAACAACCACCAATTCTAAAGACAGCGGCGGAAGCACCGCGTTTGCGAAAATCACGGGCGATACAGCGCAAATGACGTTCGATGGCGCTTCGGTCAAGTGGATTGCCCGTACGGGACCGGCACTCGGAATCGCGAGCCTAACGCTTGACGGAAAGACGCTTCCCCAGGTCGATCTTTTCAGCGCGGTGCAAGCCCAGCAACAGGAGGTCTTCGATTCGGGCACCTTGGCGGCCGGAACCCACACGTTGACTGTGACCCGCACCGGGACCCGAAACTCGGCTTCGCGGGGGAACGACATCGTCTTGGACGCCCTCCTCGTCGCTGCCCGCCAGGGGCCCGAAGCCCCGTCAAACGTGAATGTGACGAGTTCCGCGGCGGTAGTCACGACCACATGGTCCCCCTCGACGACATCCAACGTCAATGAGTATCGCGTGTCGCGCACCGTAGACGGTGAGTCAACAGAATCGATTGCGTCCGTGCCCGCGTCAACCCAGTCATTCGATGATCCCGATGCTCGCCTTGATGTCAATGTCGTATACGCCGTGACCGCGATAGACGGTACTGGTTTGGAATCGACTGCCGCCTCGGCAGAACCAATCCTGCTGGCGTCCTCGAGCGCTGCCCCGTCAGGCTTATACGAAGAGACCTCTGCGTTCATTGACCGTGTAGGAACCTGGACCGACCTCGTGCATTCCTCCGATTCTGCGCGCGGTAGCGCGAACGCAAAAGCGATTGGCAATTACGCGCAAATTCTATTCACCGGCACCGGCGCGCAGTGGATCGGCAGAAAGGGCCCATCGCTCGGCAAGGCGGACATCTACATCGACGGCGCCAAGACCGCAACGATCGACCTCTACAGCAAAGACCAGATCCATCAGCAGACTCTCTACTCGGTGTCAGGGCTGTCGGATGCGACACATCGCCTCCGCGTCGTGAGGACGGGAGCGCAGAATTCCGCTTCCAAGGGTAAGGACATCTCCCTCGATGCCATCCGGGTGGTAGACACAACCCCGCCCCCCGTCCCATCCGGTGTGAAGGTCACCGCCCAACGCGAAGGCCTTCTGGTCGAGTGGGCCTCGAGCCCCACTAGCGATCTCGCGGGGTACGTGGTCTACAGAGCCAAAGGATCCGGCTCGTTCGACAAAATCACAGTGGGTAGCCTGCTGACGGAGACGAGCTTCCTTGACATTGGCCTGGATTACGGCGAGTCCTATCGGTTCTCCATCACCGCCGTGGACACGTCCGGGAATGTGTCTGGGCGAAGCACCGCAGTCACGCGCACTCAGCCAGCAGCAGTGGACCCGCCGACGCGTGCGTCCGATTGCCCCTCCGGCGGAAAGACGGTCTCGACGCTGACCGCCCTCCGAAGCGAGATTGCCTCCGCGAAACCCGGAACGGTGATCCGTCTCGCCCCGGGCACTTACAGAGGCGGGGTGACAGTCGCCAGAAGCGGCACCGCGGAAGCTCCGATATGGATCTGCGGCCCGAAGACGGCGATCCTCGACAACGGTAACTTGCAGTCCAAAAACGGGGTCCTGCTCCAGGACGTCTCGAACGTCAACGTCGCTGGGTTCAGCATCCGTAACTTCCGAAAGGGCGTAGTCGTCACCGGCTCCACCTCGACCAGCGTGGCGGATTTGGACATCAGAGAAATAGGCGAGGAAGCGATCAAGGTTCGTTACAACTCGGTCTCCACAGTCGTGCAGTACAACGCCATCCGTAATACGGGCCGGGCGGTCGCCACCTACGGCGAGGGGGTCTACCTGGGCACCTCGCCGCAGAATTGGTGCGAGCTGCTGGATTGCCGGCCTGACGCCACGACGCTCAGTCAGGTGATCGGGAATGACATCAGGGGCACCACCGCCGACCCGATTGAGGCGAAGCCGGGCACAACCTCCGGCATCATCCGCGGGAACATCCTGGACGGCGCCGCCCTGACGGACGTCACCAACGTGCTGGCGGTGAAGGGAAACGACTATCTCGTGACGGACAACGTGGGTAGCAACGCAAAGGGGTCCGGCGTCATCGTGATGGAGGGCGAGGTCTCAGGCAACGGCAGCAACAATTTCCTCGCACGTAACTCGATGCAGGTCCCCTCGGGCCAGTACGCGATTTTTCTCGGCAACGGGTCGGGTAACGTCGTAGATTGCACGAACCTCGCGCCGAGGTCAGGCTCCCTTCGCAGCAACGCATCATCCTGCCAGAAGTGACCATCCTGCTGCTCGGCCCTCTCGATCAGGGACGCATCAATGAGAACGCTCATTTTCACTATCGCCCAGAACGGGTACGCGACGGCATTTTTGCCCTGCATCGCGAGCCAGCGCGCCTACGCCAAGCGGCTCGATGCCCAGTTCGTGGCCATCACCAAGCCCGCTCGAGTGTCGAACACAGCCCTGAGCGCATGGCTCAAGATCCCCGTGATGCTGCACGCACTAGAAGCGGGCTACGACTGGGTGATCTACATAGATGCAGATTGCGAGGTGCGTCGCGACGCACCTGATTTCCGAGAGAATCTCCGTGGCCACATGGGGGATGTGTTCATGGCGGAGGGGCGGAGCGGCCGAGTCAACTCAGGTGTCATGATCGCTCGTCGATCAGACCAGTCCATCGAGTTCTTCCGTCGTGTACTCGACAGCGTGACAGAGCCCGTGCCCGAGGAAGACCGCGCGTCTCTCAAGTACGAGAACGGGAATGTGATCTACGTAAACCGCGTGCACGGTGGCGTTTCGCCCCTGGAGGCCCGGTGGAACAATACGAACGAGCCCGACCTGGACGACTACATCCGGCACTACACCGGTCGGCTCCGCCCGCTTTTAAAGAGGTCCCCCTGGCGCGAGGCGCAATATCAACTTCTGAAGAGGGTAGGAGCGCGTCAGCTTCTGAAATTTCAGAGGCAACCGGAGCGACGGGATGATCAATTCCTGACGGCTCTCGACGAGGTCGAGTCTGCGGCCAGAGCTGCCTTTCCGGCGCTCGCCATCGCGCGATGAGCATGACGGCCCACCGTCAGCAAAAATGGCTCACGGCCGGCGCCGGGACTTTTGTCGCCATCGCCGCTTTGGCCCTCACGTTCGGAGCGTTGATGCTTGCGTCGCGCGTGGGCCATCCCCTCGTTATCGCGCTGACAGTCTTCGCTCTTGCCGGCCTGATGACGTTCCTACTTCCTGTCGACGTGCTGCCCGCGGTCGCGCTCGTCGCGTACATCTTTATTCCGCGGACGTTTCTCGCCCTGCAAAGCATCACGGATGTCTTCACACCTTCCTTCATCGTGCTGCTGGTGTGGGCGATTCGTTCCTACAGTCGGCGCACCCACCCGAAAGAGGTCTTTCGCGCACCCGCGGCGGCCCGAGTGTTGGCCGTTGTCTTCATTGTCTGGCTCATCGTTGTGATGCTGCTCAATCGGGTCATCCCCACATCCTTGGTTTGGATGCTGGACTTCGCCGTTCTCGTCCTGATTCCACTGTTCGTTCCTTTCACCAGGAAAACGGTCGAGAATGTGCAACGCGCCTTCCTGACGTGTGCGGCCATCCTCGCGGCCTACTGCATGATCGAGTTCGCTCTTCAATTCAACCCGGTCCAGCCCATCCTCGCGACCTTCGGCATTCCCGATGTTCAGCACTGGTCCGTCTACCGCTCTTATGCCACCCTCGGGCACCCCCTATACGCTGGCCTGTTCTTCGCAATCGCATTCTCAATCGCCCTCGGTCGCAAGCTAGAATCACGCGGCAGGTTCAACCTCGTCGTCGCGGGTCTCTCGTTGCTCGGGCTCCTCACGACGGTCTCCCGCAACAGCATCGGGGCCGTCGCCATCGCTTCCGGAGTTATGATCATTGCCAGCCTGGTCACCCGCTCCAGACTGAGTGGGGTGACCAGGGTGACGCTGGGTGCGATCGTCGGCGCGGCCGCGATCGGCGTGACCCAGGCCCCGGTTTTTCAGGACCGAATCGATTCTTCCGAAGCCGCAGGCTCGACCGCAGCCCGCGACGCGATCGTTTCGATCGCCATGCGAGCGGCCGAGGCTGATCGCTGGCTCGGCGGCGGGCCGGGAAACTCACTCATCATTGCCAAGCCGTATAACGTGCGCGAGACCATCATTGAGAACGCGTACCTGCAACTCCTCATCAGCGTGGGCCTCCCCGGGCTTTTGATCTTCTGTCTCATCTTTGCTGGCGGCGCTTTCTGGGCATTCCGGACCGGCTCCTTGGTGGGACTCGGAGCGGTCGCCGCCTATGCCTTCTCCATCGGTTTCTTCAACATTTTGGAAACGAGCGGGGGGTCCCTCGTCCTAGGCGGCCTGGTGCTCCTTCTCGCATGGGGGGGCGCAGCCACCAAACCGTCACCGGAAGGCATCGGAGACGCGTCACTCACCGATGCCATCCAGACAAAGGGGCGCTTCGCGTGAGGGACGACGCTGCGTTCAGAAGAAAAGCGGTATCCGGTGCTGGCTGGGTTGCCGCTGACAAATGGAGCAATCGCCTTACTAGTCTCGTCATACTCACGGTGCTCGGTCGGCTACTCACTCCGGCCGACTTCGGCGTCGTCGCAATTGCTACGGCGTTCCTTGCCTTCGTAGCGGTTTTCGCGGATCAAGGGTTCGCGCGTGCCCTTGTTCAGCGCTCCGAATTACCCAACGTCTACCCCACTACCAGCTTCTGGGTCTCTCTCATCTCCTCGCTGATTCTGGGCACGCTGGTCGCACTCACCGCCCCATTCGTCAGCGCTATCTTCAACGGCGGAGACACGCTGACTCAGGTCATTCAGTTGTCCTCCATCGCACTGGTGCTCAACGCAATTGCCTCGACGCCGGCAGCATTGCTCGAACGCAACTTCGATTTTCGCGCACTCGCGATCCGCAGATTTACGGGGACAGTCACCGGAGGCGTTGCCGCGGTCATCGCCGCCTTCGCAGGCCTCGGCGTGTGGAGTCTGGTCCTGCAGACCCTGGTCACGGCCACCGTCTCGCTTGTGACGCTGTGGCTCGCGAGCAGCTGGCGTCCGTCCTTGAGCTTCAGCCTTACTGCTCTGCGACACCTTTGGGCAGTCGGGTCCAGCATCATTGGCATGGAGCTCGTGAGCTTGGTCAACTCGCAGGCGGATCGACTTCTCATTGGCGCCGCCCTGAGCCCGGAAGCAGTTGGCTACTACTACCTCGCCATTCGAGTCGTCGCCATCATGGTCGACCTATTCTCTGCAGTTTTCTCCGGCGCCTCCCTGACGACGTTCTCCCGGTTACAACATGACCGGCCCCGACTCCTGGCGTGGTTCTACAAACTCACGAGCATGAGCAGTACGACAGCCATACCCATTTTCGCGTTGGCGCTTGTCACCGCGCCGGTCATGATTCCGTTTATTTTCGGAAGCCAGTGGGGCCCCAGTGTCATCCTCTTCCAAGTTCTTTCCCTTCTGGGTGCTCTCAATGCCGTCGCCTACTTCGATCGCAGCGTCCTTATCGCAATCGGCAAAGCGAAAGCGGCGTTCCTTCTCACGCTCGGGCAGGCTGTACTGGGCGTCGTGCTCGTGGTTGTAGCAGTACCCTGGGGAGTCATGGCCGTCGCGATCGCCGTTACGACTCGTCAGTACCTGTACTGGCCGATGCGATTGATCACGTTGAAACGGAACGTCGGCGTCTCCCCAAGAAAGTACCTCGGGCAGTGGCTCAGGCCATTCCTTACTTCAGTCATAGCGATTATCCCTTCAGTCATCCTCGCTGTGGTTTGGCCAGATTTCGCGTCGTCGGCTCCCATCGGGTTCGTAGGTCTGAACGTCGCGCTCGTCTCACTCATCTACGGTCTGGGCGTCTGGCTGCTGAACAGGGACTACTTCCACGACGTCCGCAGGATTGTCCAAAGGAAGTTCTGATGCTCAATAAAGGAGGCTCAACGGAATGACTGTGGAGGTTGTCCACTTCAATCCCCGCCGACGTCGACCCGGCTTGCTCGGGAGAATTCTTCCGCGACGCCCCCTCAACAACTTCGGCGACCTCCTCGGCCCACTGATAGTGGACCGGATAGTAGCCGAGCGCGGTCTGATCGAGCCCGCGGAGCACAAGCGTCTCGCCTGCGTCGGGTCGATCATGAGGCTGACCGCGCCTGGAGATGTCGTCTGGGGGTCGGGTATCAATGGAAAGACGATGAGCCTCGGCGCCGCGCCCCACCTTGATGTTCGAGCCGTCCGCGGGCCCCGCACGGCGGAGGCATTGAGAGAGGCCGGGGTTTCGGTGCCGACGGTGTTCGGCGATCCGGCGCTCCTCTGGGCACGTTGGTGGCCACGGGAATCGTATCTAACTGGCGAACTACTGACGCCCGTATCCGTCGTGCCGAACCATAATGAGCGGTCGAGCTACCGTGGCTCCAACGTTATCGACCCCCTCGGCGAGCCGCACGAGATCATCGGGAAGATTGCCCGCAGTGAATTTGTGTGCGGTTCTTCGCTACATGGCATCGTCCTGGCGGAGGCGCTCGGGATCCCTGCAAGACTCGTCCGCTCGACCGCGGAGCCTGCATTCAAGTACGACGACTACTACGGGGGTACAGGGCGTCCTAACTACTCGGCAGCTTCTTCGGTAGAGGAGGCGATGGCAATGGGAGGTGAATCACCACCCGTTTTCGACGACGCGGCGCTTCTCGAAGCGTTCCCCGCCGATCTATGGCATGGAAACACATGACCGACCCCTTCTCAGGAGCGCCGCCGCGCAGAATGCCGAATAGTTCGACCCCCTCGAAGAGAGCGCCCTTAGTGAGCAGATCACCGATCGGCCGTCCTACCATCCGTGTCTACGAAGCGGTACCTGGTCCCGGCGCCACCGTAAAATTCATCGATGAGATCGTTCGATACGCACCGGAAGACATAGCATTTTCTTTCCATTCGTGGTCACGAGCCGTCTTTGGTCGTTATGACGTTGCGCACGTGCATTGGCCGGAATTTTACTTACGAGACCCCTCGCGCGCGCGACGGATCATCAAGAGGTTCTTGTTCCGGGCCTTCCTCGCTCGCATTCGGTTCACTCGCACCCCAGTTGTTCGCACTGTTCACAATGTCAAACCGCACGATGCGGGCGACGCAGGCGAAAAGCGGCTTTTGCAAGCGCTCGACAAGCTTGTGCGTAAGCACGTCGTGATGAGCAACTGCACACCCGTCACCAATCCGTCGACGCGTGAGCTCATTCCCCACGGAGATTTCGTCGAGGTTTTCGCTGACGTAGCACGGGAACAACGCGTCGAGGGCCGGGTGCTACTGTTCGGCCGAATCCATCCCTACAAGGGCGCCCTTGAGCTCATACAGGCGGCTTCAGAAGTCGCTGATGCCGGTGTCGAGGTGCGCATCGTCGGCTCGCCCACGAAGGATATGAGGTCGGCTATTGAGGAAGCGCTCACCGATTACGATGGCACAGCCCAGGTGACAACAGACCTGCGGAGCGTCAGCGACGAGCAGATGGTAGAAGAAATCACGCGAGCAGAAATTGTCGCCCTTCCCTATCAGGACGCGGGCAACGGCAATTCGGGCGTCGCCATGGTCGCGCTATCCCTAGGGCGTCCCGTCCTGGTATATCGCAGCTGCTTGATGGAGGAACTCGCGTCAGAGACAGGGGCGCAGTGGGTGCAAATGATGGACGGCGAGCTCACCGGCGGGGAGCTCGAACGCGCATTGCGCAACGTCCGAGGGTTGGACCCAAGCACTCAGCCGCGACTCATCGACAGAGACTGGCAATCGGTCGCGTCTGCTTATGCCGGTGTATTTCGCGATCTCACAAGGAGCCGATAATGCCCAAGGTTTCAGTCATTACAGGATTTTACAACCGCGCGCATCTTCTCGATCGCACAATCGACTCGATCATGAAGCAGACGCTGACCGATTTCGAATTGATCGTCTTTGACGACGCGTCTCGCGACGGCACCGCGCAGCGTCTGCTGGAGAAAGCCGCAGAACTGAATGATGAGCGGTTCACCTTCGTGACGCACGCGCAGAATCAGGGTTTCGTGCGAGGGCTAATCGATGCGATCTCGCGCTCAAGCGGCGAATACATCGCCATCCAGGGGTCCGGTGACTCCTCGCTGCCGCGTCGGCTGGAGCTTCAGAGCGCGCTTCTTGACGCCCGACCGGAGGTGGGTGTCGTAGGGGGCTGGTATTACAACGTCCAGGATGACCTCGGCACCGAACGACTCCGTCGCCCCGACGCCAACGACATGACGCTGAAGTCACTCCTGCACGGTAACAAGTTCTCGCACGGCGAGGTAATGATCCGGCGCTCCGCTCTCGAGCGTGCCGGCGGGTACCGCGAGGAGTTTACCTTCGCGCAGGATTACGACCTCTGGTTACGAATCGCCCGGGATTTCCGCTTTGCAACGGTGCCCGAGCCTCTCTACCGGCGTCACGTGCAATTCGACGGCGTCTCTTACGACCCAGCAAAAATCATCCGCCACGCAAGCTACTCTCTGTCGGCTCGAAGGCTCGCACTGATGCCCAGTGCACAAATGAACCAGGCTCTCAAATCAATTCGCGAGAATGGGCCCGAGTCGGTGGTTCCTGCCGACGACCCGGATGTGCAGAAGAAAGTCATACAAGCTGTCCTCCGGCTCGTAATCTTTGGTTCGCCTGAAGCGGGGGAACGACTCGCGCGGACCAGCATGACGTCGACACCAAGGCGCATCGTTCTTCAAACGTTCGCGCGAATCTACGGTTCAAAGCCGGCACGCCTATTCACGCCGCTCGTTCGGAGAGCGGTCGGCATGACACGCGCGGCTGGGGCGAGGTAGACACGCCTACGCGTGCGCAGGCAGCGAGTCGCCTCCTGACGTGCCGCCGGGCCAACGCTGTTGCGCGGCTTCGTGGGCCGCGGAAACTTCGCCCTGTTTGTTGACGTATCGAACTTCACAGTCCATCGCGAATCCGGTTGCCTGCATCACATCGCGACGGATCTTTGCGATGAGCCAGAGGACGTCGTCGGAAGTTGCGCCCCCCGTGTTCACGATGAAGTTCGCGTGTTGCTCGGATATCTGCGCGCCACCCCGCCTAAAGCCTTTTAGACCGACGTCTTCGATTGCACGGCCAGGGGGGCCCACGGTGGCATACATCTCCGGGTCGGACAAGAAAGTCGAGCCACAATTCGGAAGGTGCTCCGGAAATCGCGACCGCCGGGACTCGACGACGGCGTCCATTGACCGGTGAACCACCGCGGCATCAGCGCGATCCAGGTTCAGGTCCACCTCGACGACGACGACATTCATTTCCTGGAGTACAGACCTGCGATAGGCAAACCGACACTCTTCCTGGGAAAGCTCGCCTCGACGGCCGTCGGAATCGATGTAGACGACTCGTCCCACGTGCGAGCCAATGCCCCTACGCTGACTACCGCCATTCATAGTGACGAGTCCCCCGAGAGTCCCGGGGATGCCAACTGTGTGCTCGAGCCCGGACAACCCAGCATCCGCGGTCAGCCGCGCCAACTGTGGAATGGATATACCGGCCTCGGCACGTACGGTCGTCTCCTGGATCTCGCAATGGTCAAACCCACGTCCGACTCGCAAAATTACTCCGTCGAAGCCTTCGCTGTCGAAAAGCAGATTCGAAGTCTCGCCCACAACGAGGAACGGGTCTCGACGATCGCGCATCGTTCTTAGTGTCTGCTCGACCCCTTCTGCCGTGACCGCACTCACCACCGCGCGTGCAGGACCTCCGATTGCCCATCGCGAGATCCCGGCGAGTGACACGTCAAATGCGATCTTGACGCCCCGTATGGCCGCCAGATCCATCCGCAGGTCGTCCGTGTCGTCAACCACGTGCAGCGAGCAGGTCGGCAACCTGGGACGGTGTGGGCGCGTCTTCATACACGGCAATCTGCGATCCGAGCCGACGGAGCTTGGCCTCCAGATCGTTGTAGCCCCGCAGCGCCATCTGCGCGTTCTGGATGACCGAACGACCCGGTGCGCACAATGCGGCCATAACGACCGCCATCGAGCCGCGGAGATCCGTGGAGTTGGCGACGCCGGGAATGAACCGCGCTGGCCCTTGAACCGTAATTTTGCCTCGCTCTGCTGCGAGGTGATCGCCGTCAACTAGCTTCGCGAGCTCACCAACGAAGGCGATTCGTTCGGGGTACCGGTAGTCATAGATGCGGGATGTACCCGAGCCCACGAGCCCCAGCATGACGTAGAAAGCCTGCATATCCGAGATGACGCCGGGATGCGCACCACACGCCAACTCGAAAGGTTCAACCCGACCAGATTGCAAGCACTCGGGCGTGACATGGACGGAGTTCGAGTTCCTGAAGAGGTCGATCCCCGCCTGCTCAATGTGAATGAGAGGAACCTCCATGGACTCGAATGGCACGCCCTCGATCGTGAGGTTCCCGCCTGACAGAATCGCGTACACAATCCAGGTCAGCGCCTCAATTCGATCGCTCATCACGTCCATGCGAGCTCCGTTGAGCGCGGATCCCCTACCGTCTACGACGATGTGGCTCGACCCGTATACGGTGATGGACGCTCCCATGCGGCGAAGTAGCGCGATCAGATCGTTGACCTCCGGGGTGATGTACGCATTGAGGATGGAGCTCCGACCTTGCGCTACCGCAGCACAGAGCAGTGCGTTCTCAGTCCCACCCACGGTCGAGCTCGGGAAATTGATCTCACCTCCTACCATGCCCTTGGGCGCGGAAATCTCAATGTGGTCTTCCAATTCACGTACCGACGCACCCATCCGCTCCCACACCATTATGTGGAGGTCGTATCCCCGGGAACCCGACGTCCCGCCACCAATCGGGCATCCGCCCGGATAAGGGATGCGAGCAATCCCCTCACGGAGCAACTGAGCCGCGGCCAGCAAATAGGTTGTACGGATCGGAAGGTCGTACTCGTCTCGCGTCAGCACGCCCGCAGTGAGACTCGCCGCATTGACCGCAACCATTTCGTTGATGTGGTCGACCTCTACCGTCGCCCCCACGTTCCGCGCGAAACTCACCTTGTGGCCTACGTCCACCAGCTTGGTCGGGAAATTACCCAGTTCGACCGTCTCGTCTGACAGCAAAGCTGCGGCCAGCAGTCGAGTCGCAGAGTTCTTTGCACCACTGACCCGCACGTGTCCGGCCGGCGCCGTGCCACCATCTACTACTGCATACATTCGATCCTCATTCCCCCACCAACTTGGGAGCGGTCGTCGACGGCCGCTCAACGTTTGTCAGCTCTGCGGCTGCGAGTAACTGGTCCGCCTGAAGCTCAGGAGCCTCCGCGACCTGCGCAACTCCCAGAGATTGGACGAGATGCCCGATCTGGAGCTGATGGTCATCGACATGCTCATTTCGAATGCGTCGCCGCGGAACCACTACGGGGTGCACTCCCCATTCCAATAGGTTCAGTATTGTTCCCACACCGGCGTGGGTGACGACAACGTCCGCACCAAGCGCCAACGAACGGAACTCATCTGCCGATACCTCGGGCACGGCGCGACCCGGGAGGTCGGACCGCGACGTCTCTCCGAGCTGCCACACGGTCGATGAGTTTGCCAACCCGGTGCGCAACATCGCGTCGATCATTGCATCGAAGCGGTACGGCTTGATCGTGCCGAGAGTGACGAAGATCTTCAGCGGCCCGTCTCCGCTTCGCGTACGAGGTGCGGGCGCGAACTGCGCGAGAACGCTGGGGTGTTGTTTCCAACGCCCGCCAGACCACGTCCGGTGCTGAGTGTTCAGTTCTGTGAGGTGGGACGCGCTCAGAAGTCGCCCTGTTAGGGAGGGTCCCTCCACGCGAGACACGCTCTCGAGGTAACTAGCGGGAACTCCCCGTGCAGCGGCCACGGGAAGCACGCCCATAGCAAGCGCAGCGCCTGTGCTCACCGCGATATCGAAACGCTCCCGCCGAAGAAGCCGCGACATGCCGCGCGCAACGCGACAAGCCCCTGCAATGTCGCGAGGTTTGACGTAAGGCACAAAAATTACTCGCCTCCCCTCCAGCAACGACCTACTTTGAGGGGTATCAAAGGTCACCCACAGCGAATCGCCCGTAGTGTTCCAAGAGCGCTCGAACCTAACGAGCTGCGCCAGGTGGCCCCCGGTCGACGCTGCTAACAAGGCTTTGACTGGCGTGGAAGATTGACGCAGGTCGTTGATCGAGAGCTTTTCCTGCAGCCGAAAACCCACTGTGCACCCTCTCCACGAGCGGGCGATGCCCCACCCACCTTCGTAGACTATCAACCCCTCCACAAATGCCTTCGTCCGATCGCCGCAGAAGGCCCAGGATTCACACGTGACAGACACGCGATCTTCATACAGCGGACATCTCCCAACCGCCTCCGGTGAACCGGGGGCGGGGACGATCGGCCGTATCCTCCTCACACTCACCCGACTCCGACTCGCGCCGATTGCCCTCTTCGCTGCCGCCCTTGTCCTGACAGCAGGCTCCCCAGCTCCAACGTCGTCGCCGGCGACGGCGCCCACATTCACTGTCGATGCGCTGTCCGCGTCCACCGGCCTGCTTTCCGGAGGGCAACGCCTGACAATCACGGGCTCAGGTCTGACTCAGCCCATGTCCGTGTCCTTCGGAAATGCAGCCTCGACCGACGTCGGGCCTGTCGAGAATAGCCCAGCCGTCTACTTCGGGGCGACCGATGGGTCTGGGAATCCTCACTTCCAGAAGATCGCTGGACGGCAGGTTTCTGTAATGAACAAATTCTCGCGATGGTCAGGCGACTCGGCCGCTGACTTCTTAGATTTTCCGCGATCATGGGTGGAGTCGGTGGACGCTCAGGGTGTCATCCCGATGCTCACCTGGAACCCCACCTACATCGACAAAGAAAGTTGCGCGCGTTATCGATCCCTTTGCGGGTACGACCTTAAAAAGATCGCCGAGGGGTCGTACGACGACTACATCAAAAAGTTTGCCGGAGAAGTTAAAGCGGCGGGGATACCTATCTTTCTTCGAACGATGCACGAGGCGAACGGGGACTGGTACCCATGGAATGTGCAGAAAGGGTCGTCGCGCTCTTCCTATATCGCCGCATGGAGGCACATACACGACATCTTCCGGGAGACAGGCGCGAATAATGTCACGTGGGTGTGGTGCCCGAATGTAAAGCGCACGTCGGGCGCAACCGCGAACGTGCCTCTTTCGTCTTTCTATCCGGGAGACGACTATGTCGACTGGATTGGTCTGGACGGGTACAATCGAGGTACGAACATGTCCTTCTCGGCGATATTCGAGACGAGCCTGAAGCAGGTTTCCTCCTTCTCAAAAAAGCCCATTATGATCGCTGAACTAGGAACCGCGAGTTTTCGATCCAGCACGACCAGAAGCAACTTTCTAACCAAAACCTACGCCATCGATTTACCCAAGAAGTTTCCGCAAATCAGGGCAATTCTCTATTTCATGAATACCAAGGACGTTGATCTGTCTCGCGATGTAAAATCCTCCAAGGCGCTTGCGCAGGCAGTCTCGGGCGGTTACTACGCGGGCCCGCATCTGGCAAATATCGTCGATGCGAAGATCGAGCCACTGAGGCACGAGGACGCGATTTCCGTCCTGACCCCACCTCACCCGGAAGGCGTCGTTCGAGTGACGGTGACGAATTCCTCCGGCGAGGCTGTGGTCGCCTCCCAGACCTTCACCTATCGGGACCCCGCCGCGGAGATCGCAAGACTAGTGGGAACCAGCGCTCTTGCGGCGGTGGGTTTCCTCATACTCCTCGCGGTCGCCTCATTCATCCCCATGGTGCGGAGGCGAGCAGAGAAGATAATGGAATGGACGTCCGTCAACCCAAGGGGCGGGACGTTGTGTGATTGAGACTACGCCAGAACCGAAACCCCACCGCCTCCCCATCTAATTCGTAAGACGAAACCACCCACGGCGCCAAGCCCGCGAAGTAAGCCTTCTCTACCGGACATGCGATCGAAATCCCGCAGGACAGCGGAGACTCCACTATCAGCGCCGGGGGGAAGGCCATCACGTCTGCCAGGTACTGCGCCGGGAGACCTCCGTAGCCTTGCTCGACGGGCAGAGAATAGGTGATCGCGGTGGGCGACAGCCGCTGCGAGGCCGCAAGGATCCACGTCTCGGCTCCGTGCACTAGCACACGGTCGTCGGGGCTCGTCTCCGCGAGGACACGGTCGACGATCTGCGCCTGATAGGAGCCTGCGATGAAGACTCCGGCGCCGAGCGTGGTGCGGAGTCCTTGCAGGGCGGTCGCGCCAGAGCTCGACAGCACGAACGCGGCGAGAGCAGCGATCCCGACGACCCGAATCGTACGGCGTCGAGCACGCCTCTCGCGTCGCCACCACTCCCCGACCGCCGGCTGCACCTCGGCTCCGGCTGCCGCAGCCGCGACCGTGAAGCCGGCGACCGCCACGACGAGGTAATGCGGATATGGCCGGCCAGACGCCATCTGCGAGAGCGCGTCAATCGCTCCGACCGCGAAGAAGACGACCAGGACGGACATGGCCGGAGACCACGTGCCCGTCGCGACCGTTCGCGTCATGAAGGCGGCGCTGAACATGACGAGTGCCACGCCGACAATCGCGCCCGCGACGAGCAGCTGGGCCAGCATCGCGAACGAGGCGACGCGTTCGCCCAGGGCCGTGCCCTCGGAGTAGAAGAGGTTGTACCGTACGTACTGGTCCACTGCCGCGCGCAAAGCGTCGCCCGTCCACAGCCACAGGGTGAGCGCGATCCCGACGACCGCGATGACGCCGACGACGGAGGCGGAGAAGACGAGGCGCCGCCGGAAGAAGACGACGCAGATACCCGCCAGCACCAGCAGGCCCGCGACATTGTTCATGCGGGTGAACAGCCCGACGGACACGGCGAGACCGATCGTTAGGCCCGCTCCGACGACGATTCGGGTGGGGGCTTCCCGGCCCGAGCGAAGCGCTGTGTCGGCGATGAAGCTGTAAGCGACGAGCTGGAACGGGAACAACCACGTCTCCGTGAAGTTGCCGCCCTCGAACACGCCGAGATAGGTCACGCCGACGAAGAGGACGAGAACGGGCGCCCACGCGCGGATCCACCGCGACCACATCAGTCCCGCGACGGTGAGCCCCGAGAACAGAACGAGCGCCTCCAGGATCGGAGCACCGACGATGCCGCCCCCGAGACGCCACGCGAGGGTCTCGATCACCGCGAGAAGCGGACCCTTGTGATCCCACGAGTCGACATAGGGCATTCCCCCGCGCGAGACGGCCATTCCCGTGTAAAGGAAGACTCCGGAGTCACGCGTGATGTGACCGCTGACGATCATCGGCACGTAGGCAGCCAGGCTCACGATGAGGGCGGACGCCGCCGTGAGCAGCGCGAGGCGCACGGTCAGGCGCGTCATCCGACGGACTCGCAAACACCGACGACGTTTCGCTGACGCCACTTCTGCAGCACGCGCCGGTCCCGCGCATGAACGGCAGCCACCGTCAGCGCCGCCGCGGCGACTCCCACCCAGCCCCCCACGGTGTTCGCGATCACGTCGTTGACGGTTGCGAAGCGCGCCGGCAGCACGAAGAACTGCAGCGTTTCGAGCGCGACCGACAGGGCGGGCACGAGGGGCAGCGCCAGCCACAAGAATCGCGTCGGGAAGACGAGGGAGAGGAAATACGCCAGGGGGACGAACATGGCAATATTCGCCGAGAACTCGAGCCAGCGGTAGCCGAACCACTCCGGAACACCGTTGCGATGCAGGATCGACAGGACGCGCTCGATGGCGCTCTCGTATCCCTGGTCGATGGGTGTCGGCGACAACGTGGCCGCCAGCACGACGGCGAGGCAGAGCCCCAGACCCGTCCAGGCGAACAGGTGACGCACGATCAGCCGCGCACGGTCGCGTCGTGCGGAACCCCGCGCCGAACGGAGCCGAGGATGTCGACCCGCCACAGTTCACCGAGCGCTCGGGCGGCGAATCGCACGAGACGACGGGGAGGCAGTACGGCACGCGCACGCCCGCCACCCCACATCGTGCCCTGAGCGACCGCGCCGCGACGGGGGATGCTGGCGACGGAGACGTACCGCACCCGCAGCCGTTCGCGTGCTTCGGAGATGGAGAAATGCACGTGAGGGACGAGGGCGTCCGCCGGGACACCGTCGACGAGGCGGCGCAAAGCCGCCTGCCCGTAGGCGCGGAGAGGCGTATTGACGTCGGGGACGGACCTCCCGCACAACAGGAACACCGCGAACCGCACCAGCCCACTCAAGGCGCGCCGGAACCAGGGATCGGTGCGCCCGCGTCGCACGCCGTGCACGACATCGGCCTCGGCGTGGTCGAGAGCCGACGCCACGCGGGCGATGTCGTCTCCGTAGAACTGCCCGTCGCCGTCGACGTGCACGATGATCCCGGCTCCGCTGCGGAGGCCCTGTTCGTACGCGGCGAGCGCCGTGGGGCCGTGACCCTGATTGCGCGGGGAGCGGATGACGTCGGCGAGGGGAGCGGCCGCGTCGCTGGTGGCATCCGTGGACGCATCGTCGACCACGATCACGGAAACGGAGACACCGATGCTCTCGAACGAGGCGTGGATCTCCGCGAGGAAGGACGGCAGGGCCTCGGCCTCGTTGAAGGCCGGTATCACGACCGCAACATGGTCTTGCGCCTGCACCCTGGCATCCCCGCTCTCAGCCGGGACGGATTCACCCGGCAATTCCCCCGAACATGTAGCGTATGACACTCGTGGGGCGCAGCCGGAATCTTCGTCGTGCGGGCGCTCTGTCTGCCCGCTTCCTCATCGTGGGCGCGATCAGCACCGCGATCGAGATCGCCGCCTTCAATCTGCTGCTTCTGACGGGGATGGGTCCCGTCGCGGCAAAGATCGTCGCGTCGCTCATCGCCCTCGTCAACGCTTACATCGGCAACCGCGAATGGGCTTTCCGCTCGCGCGCACGAACGGGTGCCGGGCGGCAGATGGTGAAGTTTCTCCTCGTCAACGCCGCCTGCACGGGTCTCGGTGCGGCTGCCGTCTGGCTCGGAGCACGCGCGCTCGAGACCGTGTTCGGAGCGGCTGACCCCGTGGGTCTCAATGTCGTCAACCTGTTCGCGATCGGCGGGGTGACCGTCATCCGGTTCGTGCTCTATCACTTCGTCGTGTTCCCACCCACGCGGGCGATTCCAGCCGCCGAAAGCCCCTCGGGTAGGCTCGCCCCGTGAAAACCGCCCCCCGCGTGCTCGGCACCTTGTCTCTGCTCGCCGCGCTCGCCTCCATCGGGGTGCAGCTCGCGGTCGTCGCGCGCCTGTGGGCGGCCTTTGTCGAGACACTGTCGCTCATGGGCACCCTCGCCTTGAGCGCCGCGGGTGCGGTGCTCGGCCTGGCCCTCGCCGTCGTCGCGGTGATCCTGCGACGCGGCTCGGTGGGCGTGCTCGCCCTGATTGCGGGACTGATCAACCTCGGCCTTCTCGCGGCATACGCCTACCTCTTCGCGGTGCTCTGAGTCACCCCGCGGACCGGCGTCGCCAGGCTCCTGACAAGCCGCTGTAGCCGATCAGCCGCATGCCGTCTCGGTCACACTGGTGCGCACCGGGTTGACCATGGGGGTGTGCACGAGCGACACCTCGCCGCCGTCTTCGGGCGCGCCCTCGAAGGTCATCGTCAGCGTGTGCGCCTGCTGCAGCCCATTGACGACCCACATGCGACCCACGGGGCGGCCGAGGTGTTCACCATTGGTGATCTCGACGTCGGTTCCGTCGATCGTCGCCTTGACGAAGCGCGAACCGCTGGGGCCGTAGAACTGGATATCGGTCCCGATGGTGCCCTTGGGGTAGTGCCGCGCGCCGTCGACGTACTTCACGAGGCCGTCTGATGTCGCCTGATCGAGCGCATTCACGAAGGTCACCGTCGTCGTGTACGTGGGCACCGCGGAGCAACGGTCGGCAACGACGTCGGCCGACATCCACGTGTAGAAGCTCAGCTTGCCCTCGGTGAGGTCGTTGACGAACACACCGAGCGTCGTTTGATCGGGTCCGTCGCTCTCGGGCAGCGGTCCCGACAGGCGCGACCCGTCGAAGGCGGACTTGATGCCCTCGTCGAAGGAATGGAAGTAGACGCGATTCTCGTCGACCGCCTGCACGATGGCCGTCGCGAACGGGACGGGTTTGAAGTCGCCCGAGGAGACGGCGTCGAACACCTCCACCGCCGCGGAGGCGAAGAAAGCGTCCTGGTCGTCGTTATTCGGGTACCTGGCGTACACATCGCTCAGCAGGATCTTCACCGCGTCGTTCGAGGTCAGCTTGTCGCCGGTGGCCAGCGTGATCGGACCGGTCGCTCGCAGGATGTACGACAACACCACGGGGTCGATGGAGATAACCCCGTCGACCTGCGTGTCGAAGGATTCCGTCCAATACGCCTTCGCCAATTCCGCCGACAGGGTGAAATCGGGCGTCGACGTGATGTCCTGCGAATAGCGGCCGACCTTGTCGTCGTAAAGCTTCACGACTCCGGGGTCGAGCGGGATGATGGGCGACTCGCGTTTGTTCGTGAAATCGCGGCTCGTCGCCTGTGCGGCGATCTCGAGCTTGCCGCCGTCGAAACGGAGCATGACCACGGATGCCGGGATGCCGCCGGTTCCGCGGGCCTCGGCATTGTTCTGCACGAGGAGGAGATAGTTCTTCGGACCGTCAGCGCCCATCATCGTCGACAGGTGCGGCATCACGGCATTCGCGCGCGACAACGCTGGCTGCAACGCATCAACGGCGCCCGTGAGCTGTGAGAGCGGCCCACGCAGCATTCCCGGCGTGTCGGCGAGGTCGACTTCCGAGAGGGCATCTGCAGCCCGCTCCCCGGCATCCGCTGCCGTCGACACCGGTCCGGCGAGCGAGGACAGGGCCGCGACGTCGAACACTCCCCCGGTCGGGCGCAACAGGCTCGGGTCGACGTCGGACAGCGCGGGGAGGACGCCCTGCGCCAGCTCGTCGATCGCGACGGTGGACTCCCGGACCGCGTGGAGGGTGGGACCGACGAAGGGAGCCTGCTCCGCCACCCACCACAGGGGGGTGTCGGCCGCACCGCGCGCCGCGGCGGCGTGCCCCTGGAGCTTTTGCACGGACGCCTGGACGGCCGCGGGGTCTTCGCCGCCGAATTCGTCTTGCAATTGTGAGACGACCGGTACAGCCGCGCGCAATTCCTTCTGCGCGATGAAGGCGCCGATTCCGACCGCCGCGGCGAGGACGACGAGAACAGCGGCCACGACACCGAGCGCGATCCACGCGATTCGCGTCGGGCTCATCCGGCTGAGGGAGATTCGCGACATGACATTCCGTTCCCGCCGCGAGTCGGGTGTCCGGCGTCGTTCGCGACAAGGGCTCGCCGCGCAAATCGGTATGCTAGCGGAGTCGGATGGAAAGACGGTTGATGCGCAAAGCGCTCACCCTGGGGGCTTCATTCGATTCCTGCCCGCCGACAGACGAGGAGCCGCGTGGGATCCGACCGCACGCCATCCGTCGCCATCATCGGCACTCGGGGATATCCGAGCTATTACGGCGGATTTGAAACCGCGGTTCGGCGGCTCTCGCCGTATCTCGTCGACCACGGGTGGGACGTGACGGTCTACGGGCGGCCCGGGGCGATCGAACTCGACGATCCGGAGCGCGATCAGCGCGTCCTCTCGCGGCAGACAAAGGGCGTCGATTCCCGTGCCTTGAGCACTCTGTCGTACGGCTTCACCTCGACCTTCGACGCCGTCCGTCGCCGGCCGGACGTCGCCCTCATTATGAATGTCGCGAACGGCTTCTGGCTGCCGATGCTGCGCGCGCGCGGAATCCCGACGATCGTCAATGTCGACGGTCTCGAATGGGAGCGGGAGAAGTGGAGCGCACTGGGCAAGGCCGTCTTCAAAGCGGGCGCGCACGTCACGGCGAAGTGGTCGACCGAACGGGTCGTCGACGCGCGCACCATCGGTGACGCGTGGCAGACGCGTTTCGGTGTCGGAGGGGAATTCATCCCCTACGGCGCCGATGTACCGGCTCCCCTGCCCGTCGAGCCCGGCTTCACACACCGCGGTTACGCCTTGCTCGTGGCGCGCTTCGTCCCGGAGAACACCGTCGGCCCCTTCTTCGACGCCGCTGAACGTCTCGCCGAGACGCACGACGTCATCGTCGTGGGCTCCGCCGGCTACGGCGGGGAGCTCGACGATCGGGCGGCAGCCCTCGCCGCGCGGCTCCCGCGCCTCCACTGGTTCGGCCACGTGCACGACGACAACCGCCTCAACAGCCTGTGGCAGCACGCGGGCGCCTACTTCCACGGACACAGCGTGGGTGGAACCAACCCCGCTCTCGTGCAGGCGATGGCCGCGGGAGCTCCTATCCTGGCGCGCGACACCGTCCACAGCCGCGAGGTGCTGGGAACCGACGCCGGTGACTTCACCGGGCCGGCTCCCACGGACATTGAGAGCGCGCTCCGTCGTCTGCTCGACGACCCCCAGCGACAGCAGCAGCTCAGTGCGGCGGCCGTGCAGCGCGCCCGCGCGGCCTACTCGTGGGAGAGCGTCAACGCCGCCTACGAGCGACTGCTGCGCTCGCATCTGTCCTCCGCGGGCGACCGCATGAACGAAGCGCAGGAACGGGAACGCTGACGCCATGGGCATCGCCGGCAAGATCATCCACGAGCAGCGCGAACGCCTGCGCGAGGCCGGTAGTGAGCGGTGGCGCATCGTCAGCGCACAGCTGGCGGGGAAAGTCGGTCCCATGGCCGTGCGCGGTGCGCTCCTCGCCCCCCGCCTCGGGACCTCGCACGGTCTCCCCCTGATCGGACGGGGAGTCCGCGTCCGCAACCCGCACCTCGTGCACGCCGGTCGCGATCTCGTCGTTGAGGACTTCGCCGAGATCCAGGGCCTCAGCCGCGATGGCATCCGATTCGGGAACGGCGTGTCCATCGGGACGGGGACGCTCATTCGCCCCAGCAGCTACTACTCGCGCGCCATCGGCGTCGGGCTCGTAATGGGCGACGGCAGCAGCCTCTCACCCGGGTGCTACATCGGATGTTCCGGCGGGGTGACCATCGGCGAGAAGACCATGCTCGGCCCCGGCGTGCGCGTCTTCGCAGAAGACCACGTGATGAGCGATCCCTCGCTCGACGTGAAGTCCCAGGGCGTCGAGTGGTCGCCGATCGCCATCGGATCGGGATGCTGGATCGCCAGCGGCGTGACCATCACTTCCGGCGTGACGATCGGCGATGGCGCCGTGGTGGCCGCCGGCGCGGTCGTGACGCGGGATGTGCCGGCGGGGGCCGTCTACGGCGGCATCCCCGCGAGAGAGCTGAAGTCGCGGGGCGTCGAGTGAGCGTGCGTCGCCGCTGCATCGTCATCCACCCCTCCGACGAGATGTACGGAGCCGACCGTGTGCTCCTCGAGGTGCTGCGGACGGCCCCCGCCGACCTCGACGTCGAGGTCTGGCTCCCTACCGACGTGGACTACCCCGAGCGCGAGCTGTCGCGAGCGCTTCAGGATGCCGGCATTCGAGTGCGTCATCTCGCCCTTCCCATCATGCGCAGGGCCTACCTCCGCCCCGCGCGGCTGCCGGGCCTGGGATGGAGGACGGTGACCACGAGCCTCCGCCTGCTGGCGGCGCGACCCCACCTCGTCTACCTCAACACCGCCGCTGCCGCCCTCGCCGCGCCTGCCGCGCGGGCTTCGCGCGCGCGCGTGGTGCTGCATCTGCATGAACACATCGACGAGCGCTCGCGCGCCGTCGTACCCTTCCTCCGCTTCGCCCACCGCATCATCGCGGTGAGCCGGGCCGTCGCCGATGTGCTCCCCGCACCGTTGCGGGCACGGACCCGTGTGGTGAACAACGGCTTCTCCGCGGCGGCGCCTCGCGACCTGCCCGGCTTCGCCGACGGCATCCGTCTGGTCGTCGCGAGCCGCTGGAACGCCTGGAAGGGCCATGGCGTGCTGCTCGCCGCCTGGAACGAGATGCGGCGCGACGACCTGCATCTGACCGTCTTGGGTGACAAGCCCCCGAGCGGGGAGGCGATCGACGTGCCCGCCCTGGCCGCCGCCTCACCTCGGCCGAGCACCATCACCATCGTCGGGCCGACGTCCGACGTGCGGGCCCACCTCGACGCTGCGCACGTCGTGGTCGTGCCGAGCATCCTCCCCGATCCCCTCCCCACGATCGCAATCGAGGCCCTCGGCGCCGGGCGAGCGCTGCTCGCCAGCGACGGAGGCGGGCTGCGGGAGATCGCGGGAGACAGCCCCCTGCTCGTCACCCCGGGTGACGAGGCCGCCTGGACCCGCGCCCTCGAACAGCTCGACGAGGACGCCGTCCGCGCGGCCGCGGGGGCCGCCCGCGGTCGCTTCGAGCAGCTGTTCTCGCGTGAAACCTTCGACACGCGCATCCAGGAGGAGTTGTGGAGCGAGGTGTCACGGTGAGGTTCTCTCCCGTCGACGCTTTCGCGCGCCCGTCGCTGACGGGCCGGACGCGCCTGATCACACTCGTCCTCATCGCCGCGGTCGTGGTGAGTTCATTCCTGGGGCGGTACGACGCGGAGATCGTCGGATTCCGCGTCCGCGTCGAGCAGGTCGTGCCGCTCGTGCTCGCCGGGTGGATGCTGATCCACCCCGCGCTTCGACCGGCGTTCGTGCGCGCGCTGCGGCATCCCGTGCCGCTCGTCTATTTGACCTTCGTGGCGTGGAACGTCGTGACGACGCTCGTCTTCTCCCCCAGTCTGACCTGGAGCGCGTCGATCCTCGTCTGGCTCGTGATCGATCTGCTGCTGCTGGTGTCGATGATGACCCTCGCCGACGGAGCCGAGCTCGCCGGCCGGATCGGGCGGTTGTCGGTGGCGCCCTGGGCGCTCGTCGGGTTCGCCGCGTACGTCGTCGCCAACCTGACTCGCGGCCAGATCGCGTTCGGCACCGACTTCGACTATCTCTACGAGGTCTACGTCGCCCGTGTCACGGCGATCGAGGCGAACATCTACGCCTCGATCCTCATCTTCTGGACCCTGCTCGCGATCACGCGCCGCGGAATCGGGCGCTGGGAGATCGCGGCGATCGCCGTCTCGGTCCCCATCGGTCTCGTGGCATCCCAGACACGCACGGCCGTCTTCAGTCTCGTGCTCGGTCTGGCCGTTTTCGGGCTGTTCACCGTGTTCTCGCTGCGCTCGAGCTGGCGGGAACGCGTGCGGCGCATCGCCCCTGCACTCGTGCTCATCGGGACGCTCGTGATCACCTACGGCATCGTCGCTGCGCTCGGGGGCACCGAGCCCGCGGACCGCACGCTGCCCGCGACAGCGAGCCCCTCGGCATCCGTCTCCGCGCCGCCGACGGGGACCACGCCGTCACCATCCCCGACCCGCGAACCCGATCCCACCAACCCCGAGCAGCAGAACAAGATCGGTGACGTCGACTTCCAGGGCGGCACGATCGGCTTCCGCCTCGAGGTCGCCGGTCTCGCCGCGCAGGAGATGAAGGGCGTCAACCTGTGGTTCGGCAACGGGACCAACACCTTCGGACTCCGTCACGAGCAGCCCGGCACCCCCGGCGTCAGCGGGCACATCATCATGCTCCCCGTGCAGGTGCTCTACGACGGCGGCATCGTGGGCCTCGGCCTGCTGATCGCCCTGTTCGTCGCGGTCTTCGTGTGCGTGCCCCGACCGCGCAAGCCGGTCGCGGCGGGCCTGCTCGCCTCGTATCTGCTGTCGGCCACCCTCACGAGCATGTTCTGGTTCGCCATCACGTGGATCCTCCTCGCCGTGCTGCTGAGACCCCTCACCGAGGACGAGCGTGACCTCGACCTCGCCTGAAGCGCCCCGACCGCATCGCGCCCGCAGCGTCGCCCTGCTGACCGGGGTGTCGGCCCTCTCGGCCATCTCCCCGCTCATCGCGCTGCCGCTCATCACTCGCGCCGCGGGTCCCGCAGGCTTCGCGGAGATCGCCATCGGGCAGGCGCTCGGCACTCTCGCCGCCACGCTCATCACCTTCGGGTGGGCCGTTCGCGGTCCCGTTGAGGCGGCAAGGTCCTCTCACCCCTCCCGCGTGTTCCGCGCCAGCATCGTCGTCCGTGGCGCGAACAGCGTCGTCATCCTCCCCCTCGTCGCCATCGTCGCCGCCCTCGCGAGCCACACGGATGATCACGCGCTCGCGATCGTCTCGGCCCTCGCGTTCTCGCTGCAGGGACTGTCGCTCAGCTGGTACGCCGTCGGAGTGGGCCGCCCCCTGCTGTCGCTCGTCTTCGACGCGCTCCCCCGTATCGTGCTGAACCTCGCCGGGGCTATCGCGGCGCTGCTCACCGGCATCCCTCTCGTCTACCCCGTCGTGCTGCTCGTCGGCACGCTCGTCGCCTTCCTCACCGCGACGTGGCTCATCGGGCTGCGCGAGCACTTCTCCGCCCGCGCCGCCCTGATGGATGCCGGGACCGCATACCGCCGCGGATGGCGTACCGCCCTCTCCGCGGGACTCCTGACCTTCTCCGAGACAGCGCCCCTGTCGGCCCTCGGCGTCGCCACCTCGCCCGCCGCCATCGGCTTCGCACCCTTCGACCGGGTGCTCAAGTACGGGTACATCGGCGTCTACATGATCACCGGGTCGTTCCAGGGCTGGGTGGCGTCGGCGGACGGAGAGGCAGGGCTGCGCCGCATGCGCCGCGCCGTCGGCATCCACGCGGTGCTCGCTCTGGGGCTCGGGGCCGCTTTCGCGCTCATCGTCCCCTGGGCGACCCCGATCGCGCTCGGCCCCGGATTCGAGCTCGGCGCCCTCACCGCACTGTTCGGCGGCGTCGCTCTCGCCGCGATGACCCTCGCGACGGCACTCGGAATGTGCGTCGTGCTCCCGAGCGGACGCGACGGCGCGTACCTCGCGTCGGTGTGCGTGGGAGCGGTGTTGATCGTGCCGGCGGTGCTCGTCGGAGCGGGGGCTGCGGGAGTGGTCGGGGCCGCCGCGGGGGTCGCCGTCGTCCAGCTCGCCGCTCTCGCTGCGCTGTCCGTCGCCGCGGCGCCGGTGCTGCGCGGCCGCTGACGCCCCTCAGACGTCGTCAGGCGAGGACGTAACCCGCGACCGACATGGCCACCCACACGCCCGTGAACACCATGCCCATCAGCACGGGACCCCACACGCGCCGAGATAGCGCCACGAAGACGGATGCCGCGATCCCCAGACCGATGAGCAGCGCGCGGGGCATGCCGGACACCGTCACGGAGAACACCAGCGGGACGATCGCGAAGGCGACCGCCGAAACGGCGCCGGCCACCACCCGCGACCACACCGGGGACAGGAAGGTGGCTGCGAACGACTCCGCTGCCGGGTAGACGAAGGCGATGGCGAAGAACGTCAGCCCCAGCACGACGACGAAGGGCGCGACGACGCCCAGCAGCAGCCAGCGCGGAGACAGGGCGGCGAGGGCCGGGAAGCCGAGGTTGCTCGCGAACACACCGGTGACGAACGGCAGGACCGCCCCGGCGACGAGCGCCCAGAGCACGTCGAGCCCGCGCAGCGAGAAGAAACCGACGAGTCGCGTGCGCGCCATCAGCGACATCCCCGTCGCGCCCAGGAGAAGCGCGGCGAGCACGCTGCCCACGCTGCGTCCGGTCGCACCGTCGAAAGCGACGGATGCCAGCAGACCGACGGTGACCGCCACGGCGAGAGCACCGACGGCTGCCGCGAGGGGCTTCCACGTGCCGACGAAGCCGGAAGCGGTACGCTCACGCGGCACGGCGGGTCCGGACCGAGCCGGGGCAGGCGTGCGCGGTCGGTCGGCCGCGGCCTCGACACCGCCGGCACGGCGGTCCGACGCGTCGAACGGCCGGGTCGCGGCATCGCCGCTGCGGTCGTCGAACTCGGCGAACACGTCGGGGGCGGTGGAGCTCTCGGAGGTCGCTCGCGCCTCGCGGCGAGAGCGGCGATTGGGCTCGGCGGGGGCGTCACTCACCCGATCAGCTTACGGGCTTCACCCTCCCGGCCCCTTCCGCCCGGCACCGGCGCGGACGCGGACCGTTGGGCGGCGCGACCTCGACGGAACGGCGACGCCGCGGGCCGGCATCCGCGAACAACACGGGCCGGGCCCGACGCCCCGGCATGGACGCGGATCGCCGGGCAGACCGACATCGACGGAACGGCGGCGCCGTGCGCCGGCATCCGGAAACGACAAAGGCCGGGCCCGAAGGCCCGGCCTGTGCCGAGTGAAGTCTGGAAGGACTTACTTGAGGATCTTGGTGACGGTACCGGCACCGACGGTGCGGCCACCCTCACGGATCGCGTAGCCGAGGCCCTCTTCCATGGCGATCGGCTGGATGAGCTCGACCGACATCTCCGTGGTGTCACCGGGCATGACCATCTCGGTGCCCTCGGGCAGCGTGATGACGCCGGTCACGTCGGTGGTGCGGAAGTAGAACTGCGGGCGGTAGTTCGTGAAGAACGGGTTGTGGCGGCCGCCCTCTTCCTTGGACAGGATGTACGCCGTGCCCTCGAAGTTGGTGTGCGGGGTGACCGAACCGGGCTTCACGACGACCTGGCCGCGCTCGACGTCGTCACGCTTGGTGCCGCGGAGGAGCAGACCACAGTTCTCGCCGGCCCAGGCCTCGTCGAGCTGCTTGTGGAACATCTCGATACCCGTGACCGTGGTCTTCTGCGTCGGGCGGATGCCGACGATCTCGACCTCGGAGTTGATCGCGAGGGTACCGCGCTCGGCGCGACCCGTGACGACCGTTCCACGACCGGTGATGGTGAAGACGTCCTCGATGGGCATGAGGAACGGCTTGTCCTTGTCACGCACCGGGTCGGGGATGGAGGAGTCGACGGCCTCCATGAGCTCGACGATCGAGTTGACCCACTGCTCGTCACCCTCGAGAGCCTTGAGGCCCGAGACGCGCACGACGGGGGCGTTGTCGCCGTCGAAGTCCTGCGACGAGAGAAGCTCGCGGACCTCGAGCTCGACGAGCTCCAGGATCTCCTCGTCGTCGACCATGTCGCTCTTGTTCAGCGCGACGAGCAGGTAGGGCACGCCGACCTGCTTGGCGAGCAGGACGTGCTCGCGGGTCTGAGCCATCGGGCCGTCGGTGGCGGCGACCACGAGGATCGCGCCGTCCATCTGAGCGGCACCGGTGATCATGTTCTTGATGTAGTCGGCGTGACCGGGGGCGTCGACGTGAGCGTAGTGACGCTTGGGGGTCTCGTACTCGACGTGCGAGATGTTGATCGTGATACCGCGCTGACGCTCTTCGGGCGCGGAGTCGATCGACGCGAAGTCACGCTGAACGTTGGTGGCCGACGGGAACTTGTCGGCGAGCACCTTCGAGATGGCAGCGGTGAGCGTGGTCTTGCCGTGGTCGACGTGACCGATCGTTCCGATGTTCACGTGCGGCTTGGTCCGCTCGAACTTGGCCTTAGCCACTGGGTCCTCCTCAGGACGTTGGTTGCGAGGTCTCGGGCGCTGGATTGCGACCGATTCTTCGCGGGGATGGTTCTCAGATTACTAGAGAGTCGGTATTCAGTTTGTGCGGATGCCGGGAACCTGAGCAGAACCCGGGGTTCCCGGCATCCGTGAGAGCGGTGTTACTCGCCCTTGTTCTTCTGGACGATCTCGTCGGCCACGGCCTTCGGGACGTCGGCGTAGCTGTCGAACTCCATCGAGTAGACGGCACGGCCCGAGGTCTTCGAGCGCAGGTCGCCGATGTAGCCGAACATCTCGGACAGCGGCACGTTGGCCCGGACGACCTTGACGCCGGCGGCGTCTTCCATCGACTGGATCTGGCCACGACGCGAGTTCAGGTCGCCGATGACGTCGCCCATGTACTCCTCGGGAGTACGCACCTCGACGGCCATGATCGGCTCGAGGATGGTGGGGTTCGCCTTGCGGACGGCCTCCTTGAAGCCCATCGAACCGGCGATCTTGAACGCCATCTCCGACGAGTCGACGTCGTGCGAGGCACCGTCGAGGAGGATCGCCTTGACACCCACCATGGGGTAGCCGGCGAGCACGCCGACGTTCATGGCGTCCTGGAAGCCCTGGTCGGTCGGCGAGATGTACTCGCGCGGGATACGACCACCGGTGACCTTGTTCTCGAACTCGTAGGTCTTGTCGGCCGTGACCTCGAGGGGCTCGATCGCGAACTGGATCTTCGCGAACTGACCCGAACCACCGGTCTGCTTCTTGTGGGTGTAGTCGTGACGCTCGACCGCCTTGCGGATGGTCTCGCGGTACGCCACCTGGGGCTTTCCGACGTTGGCCTCGACCTTGAACTCGCGCTTCATGCGGTCGACCAGGATGTCGAGGTGGAGCTCGCCCATGCCCTTGATGACGGTCTGGCCGGTCTCGGCGTTCTGCTCGACGCGGAACGTCGGGTCTTCTTCGGCGAGCTTCTGGATGGCGACACCCAGCTTCTCCTGGTCGGCCTTGGTCTTCGGCTCGATGGCGACCTCGATGACCGGCTCGGGGAAGGTCATCGACTCGAGGACGACCTGGTTCTGCGGGTCGCAGAGGGTGTCACCGGTGGTGGTGTCCTTCAGACCGATGACGGCGTAGATGTGACCGGCGGTGACCGAGTCGACCGGCATCTCCTTGTTGGCGTGCATCTGGAAGATCTTCCCGATGCGCTCCTTCTTGCCCTTGGTCGCGTTGACGACCTGGGCACCGGAGTCGAGGTGACCCGAGTACACGCGGATGTAGGTGAGGCGACCGAAGAACGGGTGCGTCACGATCTTGAACGCGAGGGCCGCGAAGGGCTCCTCACGGTCGGCGTGGCGCTCGATGACGACCTCTTCGTCCTTGGGGTCGTGCGCCTCGATGGCGGGCACGTCCAGGGGCGAGGGGAGGTAGTCGACCACGGCGTCGAGCATGGGCTGCACGCCGCGGTTCTTGAACGCCGAACCGCACAGCACGGGGTAGACCTCGCTGGCGATCGTCATCTTGCGGATGGCGCCCTTGATCTCCTCGTGGGTGAGCTCTTCGCCACCGAAGTACTTCTCGAGCAGCGCGTCGTCGGACTCGGCGACGGTCTCGAGGAGCTTCTCGCGGTACTCCTGCGCCTTCTCGACGAGGTCGGCCGGGATCTCCTGGATCTCGTACTTGGCGCCCATGGTGACATCACCCTTGGCGTCGCCGGGCCAGACCAGAGCGCGCATGTAGACGAGGTCGACGACGCCGACGAAGTCGTTCTCGGCGCCGATCGGGATCTGGAGCACGAGGGGCTTGGCCTTCAGGCGGTTGACGATGGTGTCGACCGTGAAGTAGAAGTCGGCGCCCAGCTTGTCCATCTTGTTGACGAAGCAGATGCGGGGGACGTCGTACTTGTCAGCCTGACGCCACACGGTCTCGGACTGGGGCTCGACGCCCTCCTTGCCGTCGAAGACGGCGACGGCACCGTCGAGCACGCGGAGCGAGCGCTCCACCTCGACGGTGAAGTCGACGTGACCGGGGGTGTCGATGATGTTGATCTGGTTCTTTTCCCAGAAGCAGGTCACAGCAGCGGAGGTGATCGTGATGCCACGCTCCTGCTCCTGCTCCATCCAGTCGGTGGTCGCCGCACCGTCGTGCGTCTCGCCGATCTTGTGGTTGACGCCCGTGTAGAACAGGATGCGCTCGGTCGTCGTCGTCTTGCCGGCATCGATGTGCGCCATGATGCCGATGTTGCGGACCTTGTGGAGGTCGGTGAGCACGTCTTGTGCCACGGGTGTCTTCCTTACCTGTTGGGAGGTTGATGCCGGGCCCATCGGAGGGTCCGTGACCGGGGTTCGATCACGGACCCTCCGCGGGTTTTACCAGCGGTAGTGCGCGAAGGCGCGGTTCGACTCGGCCATCTTGTGGGTGTCTTCGCGGCGCTTGACCGCGGCACCGAGGCCGTTCGAGGCGTCGAGGATCTCGTTCTGCAGACGCTCGGTCATCGTCTTCTCACGACGACCCTTGGCGTAGCTCACGAGCCAGCGCAGCGCGAGCGTGTTGGCGCGGTGCGGCTTGACCTCGACGGGAACCTGGTAGGTCGAGCCACCGACGCGGCGGCTCTTGACCTCGAGGGTGGGACGGACGTTGTCGAGCGCCTTCTTCAGCGTGGCGACGGCGTCCTGGCTGTTCTTCGCCTCGACACCCTTGAGGGCGTCGTAGACGATCGACTCGGCGATGGACTTCTTGCCGTCGACGAGGATCTTGTTGACCAGCTGGGTGACGACGGGAGCGCCGTACACCGGGTCGTTGACGACGGGACGCTTCGGGGCGGGACCCTTACGAGGCATGGTTCTCAGCCCTTCTTCGCGCCGTAGCGGCTACGAGCCTGCTTACGGTTCTTGACAGCCTGGGTGTCGAGCGCACCGCGGACGATCTTGTAGCGGACACCGGGGAGGTCCTTCACACGACCACCACGGACGAGCACCAGCGAGTGCTCCTGGAGGTTGTGGCCCTCACCGGGGATGTACGCGGTGACCTCGGTGCCGTTGCGCAGCTTGACGCGGGCGACCTTGCGCATGGCCGAGTTCGGCTTCTTGGGGGTCGTCGTGTACACGCGGGTGCACACGCCGGCCTGCTGGGGGTTCGACTTCAGCGCGGGAGCCTTGGTCTTCGAGACCTTCGGCGAGCGGCCCTTGCGAACCAACTGCTGAATGGTTGGCACGTTCTCTCCTTGATTGGCCGGGCGGTTCCTCTCGGTCCGCCCGGGGTGCTGCACGGTGACAGCGGTCGTGTCTCCCCCGCCATGCCGCTCATCTTGCGATTCGTGACGTGTCGGGCTCACGTGTGATCCACCGCGCGTCAGAATGATCGGACGCGATGTGTGGTGGATATGCCGTGGGGGCGACCTGTTCGCAGGCCGATCCCTGAGATGGTGCGAGCGTTGATCCGACGACACGCCCGAAGGCACGACGCACGGCGCGCGTGAACGCACACCCGGTCAATGATACGCGTTCCGAAGAGGTCGGGCAAACGTGCACGGGTCCGTCCGCGCAGAGCGATCAGGATGCCGCCCGCTCAGCCCGGCAACAGCACCGCCGCCCCGGCGGCAGCCGCGAGCAGCAGGACCACCGCGGCTCCGATGAGGAGGGCCCGCCAGGCGCTGCCCCGCGTCGCCCGCGGTCGCACGAGCGCCGCGTCGCGCCGCGGCGCGGACAGTGTGGGGCGTACCGAACGCTCCACGCGGATGGGCGCGTCGACCCGCGGGTCGTAGCTCTCGCGCTGAAGGGCGCTGGGGACGCGTGCCTCGCGCAGCGCACCCGGAACGGCCGGTCCGAGAGCAACGGTCGCCGGTTCTTCGCCGCCGGACGAGGCTTCGCCCGACGCGGCTCGGCGCGCACGACGGGAGCCGGCACGGGTGTCGTCGGTGTCACCGGGGGCGGTGCGGGGACGCGTGCTGTCGTCGGGCTCGACGAGAGCCGAAGGGCGCCGCGTGCGCGATCCGGGTTCGGTGTCGTCGTCGATGGGAGGCGTGGCGACCTCGCCGCGGCGTCGGGTCGGCTCGTCCGCGGGTGCGCGGCGGACGGTGTCGTCGTCGAGCTCGGCGGCGGGGACCGCGCGGTGGGCGACCACGGTCGCGTCATCCGGCTCGTCCGCAGGTGCGGCGCGGCGGGCGATCACCGTCGCGTCATCGGGCTCATCGACGGGCGTTGCGGGGTGGGCGATCGCCGTCGCGTCATCCGGCTCGTCGTCCCCCGACCGGACGGCGGAGTCGTCGACGTCGGCTTCGTCCGCGTCGGCGGGAGGATTGGCCGGCCACGCGCGCAGTCGTCCGGCCCACAGTGTGACCTCGTCGGGGTCGTCGGGCCGGTCGTCCGGGCCGCTCACGCGTTCCTCCGCGTCAGGCGCACCTCCGCGTCGCCGAGGAAGAACCTCTCGCCCGCCTCGATCTCCTCGCCGGGGGGAGCCTCCACCTCCGTGCCCATGAGCGTGGCGAACAGGACGCCGTTGGTCGAGCCCAGGTCGGTGACGTACCAGGTGTCACCGCGCAGCTCGAGGCGCGCGTGCGTCTTCGACACCGTCCGCGTCTCGTCGACGATGCCGACGAGCTGCGCGTCGGGGTGCGCGGCATCCGCGCCGGGACGACGACCGAGGATCACGACCGACGAGGTCAGATCGACGGTCTCGCCGTTGGGGGCGATCAGCGCCCACGGGATGCGCTTGCGCCGTGTCACGACCGTGCGATCGAGCGCGTCGAAGTCGTCGTCGGACGGCACCTCGGGCCGCGTGTAGAGCGCCGACACCGACGTGCGCGCGGAGCGCGGAGCGCCCGCGTCGGGGGCGTCGGGAACCGCCGAGACCGCTTCGGACAGCTCGGGGAATTCGTCGGCGGAGGCGCGGGAGACGCGCGGGGCTGGAACAGGCCCGGCGGCAGGGCGCGTGAGAGGCGCCTCGGCGCTATTCTCTCGCGCGTCATCCGGCGCGTCCGTGCCGCGGCGGGAGGGGCCGGCCCAGGGGGACGGCGCTTCGCCGAGGGGACCGTCGACCGGTCGATCCTGCGGCATAGGCGCGTGATCGTCGACGTGCCCGGGGGCGGACGCCGCATCCCCGTCCGCCGCGCCGGCCCGCGAGGGGCCGCCGCGGCTCGGCGTCCCGGGCAGCAGCAGCGCCCGCGTGGCGAGGGCATCCGCGTGCGGTGCGGGGTCCGACGGCTCCTCCGCGGGACGGGGGACCCAGCCGGACGGCGAGTCCTCGGCATCCGGAGTCTGAACGACGGGGGTGGGGGGCGCGTCCCGTGAGGCCGGCGACGAGGGGGCGACATCGACCGGGGCGGGGCTGCCGTCACGGAGGGCGTCGAGCACGTCGAAGACCGATGCGGAGGCCGCGGGGGCGGGCGTCTCCGCGGGTGCGGGCCGGGCACTCGAGCGGCGGTCGTCGGGGCGAGCAGGCCGAAGGTCCGCCGGAGGCGCCCACCCGCTCCGCGACGGGACGGCGTCGGCCAAAGACCCCGTCGGGGCGGCGAACGGCTGCACGACCGGCTCGGACGCCGGCGGCGCCGCGGCGGCGGGGCGGTCGTCGGCCGCGGGCTGGGCGTCGGGCTCGGGCTCGGGCGTCCACCCGCCGATGAGCGGCACGTACGGTCCGTCGAAGTCGCGTCCGCGGCGGACGGGCGCGGAATCCTCGTCGACACCGCGGGAGGTCTCGCCCTTCCAGCGGGCGGACCCGAAGCCGAGGATGCTGGCCCAGACGACCGGGATGAGGGCGCCCACCACCGTGAGCCCGCCGCCGGCGCCGAACCCGACGTTGATGCGGTGGACCGACACGATGAAGACGACGGCGAAGGCGATGAAGCCGAAGAGGGGCACGAGGTTGATCAGCACGAGCCACGGGGAGAACCCGCCGAGTTTCAGCACGGTGGCGACGTTGACGACGGGCACCCACGCCTTCCAGACCGGCTCGCCGATCTTGCGGAAAATCGCGGCCAAGGCGAGGGCGAACCAGACGTAGAGCACCACGACCAGAGCGAGCGAACTCGCTCCCAACACCAGCGTCGTCGAATCGGTCATGTCGTATCGCGTCGGGCCGTCGTGGCGGGACGCTTCCCCCTCTCGTCGCGATGCGGCGACCCCCGCCGAGGAGGCCGAGGCGCGAGGAACCGCAGGAACGATCTCAACGATACGGCCGCGCGCACCCGGCGCCAGAAGCCGCGCTGACGGGTGAGGACGCGCCGCTCATCGTCGACGATGCGCCAGAACGCGGCGACCTCGTCGGCGGTGACGTCATCGGCGGCGAACACGGCGCGGTCGGCGTCGGCGGCCAGGCGGATGCCGGAGGGTGTCGCGAACGCCTCGGCCACCTCGCGGCGGGTCGGGGCACGCGGCACGGAACGGCCCGCGTCGAGTCCGGCGTCGACGTACTCGTCCCACCCGCCGGCGATGGCGCTGCGGGCGTCGGGGTCGCGTCGACGACCGCGTCGACGGACGGCCTTCGCGATGACGACGGCGAGGAAGGGCCCGAAGAGCACCAGGACCACGAGCAGGCCGATGCCGGCGATGCGCAGCACGGGCCAGAGCCAGGCGAGGTCGAGCCCGTCGTCGGAGCGCGTGCCGTCGTTCTGCGAGTCGTCCTCCTGCACGGGCTCGGGCGGGACGACCTCTTCTACCGTGTCGGGACGCACCTCGGTGACGTTCTCGGGATCGCGCTGCTGCGTGACCTCGAGGCTGGGCGACTGCTCCCACTGGGGCGTGACGTCGATCGTCGCCCACCGGCCGTCGGTGCCCTGGACCTCGGTCCAGGCCGTCAGGTCGCGCGGTCGGCACTCCCCCGCGTCGCACGCCGACAGGGTCGGGTCGGCGGCCACCAGACGCGTTCCGACGACCACCCGGGCAGGGAAGCCCAGCTCGCGCGCTATGAGGGCGGTGGCGACGGCGAACTGCTCGTCGTCGCCGACGGCGGCGACGTAGTTGCCCGTCGACGCCGCACGGGGATCGTCCTCGCGGTCGAGCAGCCGCTCGAACATGCGGTCGATGCGCGCCAGGGAATGCCCCGAGGCGCTCGGCTGCAGCTGGTAACCGGGGAGATCCGCCGCCCACGCCGGAACGGCGGCACCCGCGGGGGCGAGGCTGTGGCTGAGGTATCCGCGCTCGCGCAGCAGCTGCACGAGGGCCTGCAGGGCCACGCCGTCGGAGCCGGTGGCGTGCTCCTCGACCCACCTCTGCAGGTTGTCGCCGCCCGAGACGCCCTGCGGCGCACCCGGGGGCGTCAGCGAGGCGAGATCGACGGGGGCGGGCTCGACGCCCGCGAGCTCGTAGCGGTCTCCCGCACGCAGGCCCCCGTCAGCCGTCTGCACCCCGGCTTCAGCGTCGGCGCTGTAGTAGAAACGGTCGGCCATGGCGCCGCGTCGGTCGCCCTCGAAGCGCGCCGAGGCGAGACGGCCGGCGGTCGGCATCCAGATGCCCTCGAGATCGGCGATCTCGATGTCGGCGGAGATGCTCCGGCCCTCCCCCGCGTCGCGCGTGGACGGGAGCCGGACGAAGCCCGACCCCTCGTCGCCCGAGGCGCGGAAGATCTCGCCGTCGTACGCGTCGAGGGTGGCGAGGCGGATGCGCTCGGGCAGGGTCCCCTCGCCGCTCACCCGGAACAGCACCTCGTCGGCGCGCGCGTCGGAGAACATGGCGCGGTACTGCGCGAGCGGACTCACGGCCTCGGCGATCTGCCTGTCGGGACCGGCGGCGGAGCGGAGGACCTCGCGGTCCGCGCCGCGGGCGACCCACGGCACGACCGCGACCGTGGCGAGAACGGCGGTCGCGATCATCGCCACGCCGAGCGCGCCGCGGCGGCGATCGGTGCGGGAGCGTCCCGGTCCGACCTGCACCGCGGAGACGTCGCTCGCACGCCGGAGGGCGCGGGCGCGCTCGTCGTGCGCACGCCACGCCAGCCACAGCACTGCCGAGAGCAGCGCGGAGATACCCACGAGCGTCTCCACGGGCGCGGACAGGACGAGGGGGCCGACGGGGAGCGGGGCGCTCGTGGACGTGCGCCCGAAGAAGAGGCCGAAGCCGGTCATCCCGAGGCCCGCGACGACGGCCGCGGTCGCCTGGCGGTCGCTCCGGGCGGCGAGCGAGAGGGCGAGAGCGGTGCCGACGAGGAACACCACGAGCGCGGGGATCAGAAGGTTGCGGTAGGCGCCGACCGGAAGGTCGACGGTGACCAGGTCTTTCCAGGCGACGACCACGCCGCCGTACGACTCCCCGAGCCCTCGGAGCACATCCAGCGGCGAGGTCAGGCGCGACGGCACCGCGAGCGGAACGGCCAGCAGCGTGAACGCGGCGACGAGTCCGGCCGCCAGCGCCCACCCGCTCCCCCGGCGCCACGCGACGAGCGCCACCAAACCCGCTCCCGTGACGGATGCCGCGACGACGAGCACGATGAACGACGCAGCCGCGTAGATCGGCCACGCCGCCACCGCGGCGAGCGCCACGGACACGGCGGTGTAGACGACGGCGGCGATCCAGCGCGGCGCCGACGACGCCTCTCGACGGCGCCGCGACGCGCGCTCGCGGGGGCCACTCACGAGGTGGCTCCCCGCACGAGCAGACCGGAGAGGTCGTCGAGCGTGCCAATTGTGAGCACGGTGAGCCCCGCCACGTTCTGCATGCGGGGGTGCGCACGCTCGTCGCAGACGACGGCGGCGACCGCGGTGTCGGCGGGGAACGCGAGGGCCGCCTGCCGCAGGCGCGAGAGCGGCACGACGGAGCCGACGACGACGAAGGCGATCGAGAGACGCTCGTTCGCCTCGGATGCCAGCCGGCAGACGTCTTCGACCGGCATGGTGTTCTCGTGGCGATCGATGGCACTGAATCCGTCGAGCATCGCGCGCGACGAGATCACCGGGATGTGGCGGATCGCGCGCAGCCGGCCCTTCACCACCCGGGGGATCTCCGACCCCGTGACGATGTCGATGTCGCGTGCGTCGCGCACGGCGCGCAGGCCCAGCGAGGCGGCGGCCGACACCGCGAGCTCGTACTCGTCGGCATCCGTGTACTCCTGCGTGGCGGCGCCGAGGACGACCGCCATGCGCGAGCGGCGGGACTCCTCGTACTGGCGGACCATCAGCCGCCCGGTCTTGGCCGTGGACTTCCAGTGCACCTGTCGCTGCGAGTCGCCGGGGGCGTACTCGCGGATCGCGTGGAACGACATGTCGGCGTCGACGAGACGCCGGGTCGCGTTGCCCTCGAGGTCGCGGACGAGCCCGGCGCTCGTGGACGGCAGAGCGACCGTGCGTGGGTGGACGAAGAGGTCGTGCACGTCGTCGAACGCGTGCTCGCGGCGCAGTAGACCCACCGGGTCGCTGCGCACCGTGGTGACCGGACCGACCCTCACGACACCGCGCGGGAGCGGGGGGATCTCGAGCGGCTCGGTGCTGCTCTGCCCGGGCCGGAGGAACGGCACGCCGAACTCCACGAGACCGCGACCGACGGGGATGTCGAGGCGGCCCGGCAGTGCGGGTCGCGCACTGTCGTTGCGCACGACGATCTCGCCGGTCACGCCGTGTCCGGCGGTGACCCGCTCGTGCTCGAGGGCCAGGTCGACCTCGTAGGCGCGCGCGCCGAAAAGGAAGGGGATGCTCATGAGCAGCAGCAGCAGGGCGATCGACCCCGCCACCATCCACTCGACCCAGCCGAAGAGGATGCCGATCCCGAGGCCGAGTGTCGCGGTGATCGCGACGACCGCGCCGGCGGGACGGACGGTGCGACCGGCCCACGACACGGCCGCCGCGACCGCCTCGGTGACGACGCGCCACCACTCCGCCATCTGCACCACAGCGCGCACGATCCGGCGCTGGCGGCGGGTCGCAGTGGAGGTGATGGAGGTGCGCGAGCCCGTAGCCATGGTCGCCGCCGAGGCGCGCGTGAGCCGCGACTCGGTGAGGTGCGGATCAGGCACGGCTCACCCCCCGACCGCTGCGGACACGGAGCACGGGCGTCACGCGCTCTCGCGCTGCGTGGGCGGAAGCGTGTCGAGCAGCACCTGGCCGACGACGGCCTCCTGCGTGACCCCGTCGAACTCGGCCTCGGGATGCAGGATGAGCCGGTGCGACAGCACGGGAACGGCGAGCGCCTTGACGTCGTCGGGCGTCGCGTAGGTGCGGCCCTGCGACGCGGCCCGCGCCCGCGTGGCGCGGGTGAGGGCGAGCGCGCCGCGGATGCTCACGCCGAGGCGGACCTCGTCGGCCGTGCGGGTGGCATCCACGAGACGCGCGATGTAGTCGAGCACGAGAGCGTCGACGTAGACGGATGCCGCGAGGTCGGCCATTCCGACCAGGGCCTGGGGCGTGATGATCGGACGCAGGTCGCCGGTCGCCACGGACGCGCCGTCGAGGATGCGCACCGTCGCCGCGTGATCGGGGTACCCGAGTGAGGTGCGCAAGAGGAAGCGGTCGAGCTGCGCTTCGGGCAGCCGGTAGGTGCCGGCCTGCTCGACCGGGTTCTGCGTGGCGAGGACGAGGAAGGGCACCCCCACCTCGCGCGAGACGCCGTCGATGGTGACCTTGCCCTCTTCCATGACCTCGAGCAGGGCGGACTGGGTCTTGGGGCTCGCGCGGTTGATCTCGTCGGCGAGCACGATGTTGGCGAAGATGGGCCCGCTGTGGAACTCGAAGGCGCCGCTCTTCTGGTCGTACACGGTGATGCCCGTGATGTCGCCGGGAAGGAGGTCGGGCGTGAACTGGATGCGGGTGTTCGTGCCCTGGACCGACTGCGCGACAGCTCGGGCGAGCGAGGTCTTGCCCGTTCCGGGGACGTCCTCGAGCAGCACGTGCCCGTCGCTCAGCATGGCGGTCAGCACCAGCTCGACGACGTGGCGCTTGCCGAGCACGGCGCGCTCGACGTTGTCGGCGATCTGCGAGAAGGTCTGGGAGAACCAGGTGGCCTGCTCCTGGGTGATCGTCATGTCGGTGCGTTCTTCCTGTGGGGGATGGATGGATGCCGGGGGTCAGTCGTCGCCCTGGGGCGGCTGCGAGGGGTCGGCCTTGCCGGGGTCGCAGGCGCCGCCGGTGACGAGGGTGGCGTCGTCGAGACCCCAGCCCTTCGCGGACCAGCTGACCAGGAGCTTCGCGTTCTCGACGCGCACCGCGCCCTTCGGGACGACGGTCGGGTCGCTCGCGTCGAGCTTCTTGCCGCTCTTGTCGTAGTACACGACCCCGGAGCGGTCGGTGGAGGTGCGCGCCTCGCCGTTGCTGGTCTTCCAGCCGAGCTTCAGCTCGCTGCCCGCGACGCAGGAGTCGATGCGAGCCGTCGCCTGCACCTGGTACGGCGCGCTGCCGGATGCCGGCTTCACCTGGCCGCGCTCGGAACGCGTCTGCCAGACGTTGTGCTGGAAGTAGACGCCGATGTCCGGGTCGCTGTCGTAGACCGACGTGCCGTCGTTCCAGTTGTCGTAGACGACTCTGTTGTTGCGCGGGGGCTTGGTCCCCTCCTGGATGCCGCTGATCCTCCATCGGGCCGTGTCGCCGCTCACGTCGGGCTTCGACCCGACGCGGAACGTGTATCCCTGCGGAGCGGTGGTGTCTTGCGCGGCGTCGATGCTCTTCTCGGTCTGGTCGGAACCGAAGCTCGAGCCGGCGTAGACCGAATCGACGCACATGCGGACCGTGTAGGTGACGCCGTCGTCCTTGCCCGGGAACTCGCGGCGCGGCCCGTCGTCGCCGACGCGGCACGAGCCGTCGATGGCGAAGCCGTAGCGCACCTCGGAGCCGTCGCCGTTCTTCGACGCCGAGCCCTCGGCGACGATCGTGACCTTGCCGCCGCCCTCGCGCTCGGAGGTGAGCGTGAGGGAGAGCTGCTGCGGCTTGCCGACGCCGTGCGCCGTGAAGACGAGCGCCTGACCGCTCTGCGAGCCGCCGAGCCCCGGCGGCACGGTGAAGCGCGAGATCGGGGTCACCGTGATCTGGGTGGAGGAGTTGCTGCCCACCGGGAACGCGTCGATCGAGACGTTCTCCTGGTTGCGGCCGATGTCGACGGTGCGCTTCTGTCCCGCGGCGCTGACGATCTCGAGGCTGCCGGTCTCGGCCGCGTCGATGCCGCGGATGGTCAGGTCGGCCACGCCCCCGTCGCCGCCGTTGTCCACGGGCGCGAAGTCGCCGGACTTCGGCTTGTCGGGCGAGGCGTAGGCCCACGCCGTCGTGCGGACGGCGCCGCGGGATTCGCCGACGCTGTTCACGGCGGTCACGACGTACTCGCGCTGCTCGCCGTTCGGGGCGGAGATCACGGGGCACCCGCCGTCGGGTCCGCACTGGGCGACGACCTCCCCGCGAGAGCGGACCGTGAACCCGGCCAGCGCGGGGTACGCGCGGCGGGCCTCGCCCGGGTCGACGCGGAGCGTCAGCGACCCGTCGGCGAAGGCCGTCTGGCGCACGCTCGCGGGGGCGCGCGGGTAGCCGAGGAGGTCGAGCACGACGCGGGCGTCGCGCGTCGACGCGGTCGAGCGGCCCTGGGCGTCGCGGAGGGTCACGCTGGCGCTGCACGTGGCGCCGGGGGCGTCGGCCGTCCACGAGGCGACGACGCTCGAGGTCGACCCGACCGCGAACGACACGCCGGTGCAGGCGGCCGTGGGCCGCACGCCCACGACTTCCAGCGGGGTGCGCGGCAGCGGGTTGACCTCGCCGCTGATGCCGATCACGTCGATAGAGCAGCTCGAGCCCTGCGCCTGCGAGCACTGCGACGAGGTCGTGCCGCCCTGGGGCAGGGTCGAGGGGGCGGCTCCCACGCGGAGCACCAGTCGCGCCGGTGCCACCGCATTGTGGCTGGTGACCGCGATGACCGCGGCGTTGTCGGTTCCGGGAACGGCGCGGTCGCCACCGACCACCGTCACGATCGACCCGTCGAGGGAGACCTGGAAGGCGGATCCGCTGTAGTCGAGCGCGTAGCGGATGCCGGCCCAGTCCTCACGCCCGAGCTGCCACGAGGTCATGTTGCGCAGGTCGAACGTCGCCGTCTCGCCGGGACCGACCGTCAGCGAACCGGGCCGCAGCTCGGGCTGCGGGTCGCGCGCGACGACACCGATGGGCACCGAGAGCACGGTCCAGTCCTGCGTCCCCGCCACGCGCACCGGCACCTGGCACGCATCGGTCCACGGCGAGCCCGCGCCGGCGTCGTACTGCACCACGGACCCGGTTACGGAGCAGCGGCCCTCGGCGCGGACGCCGGTGGTGGAGACGTCGGTACCGACCTCGAGCGTAGCGCGACGGGGGAGGGCGACGAGGGATGCCATGTCGAACTGCACGGACGACAGCTCATCGACCCGCTGCGCCGAACCGGGCCGCAGCGCGAGGCTCAGGTCGTCGTCGCCGGGGACGCGGAGGAACGCGTACGTGGTCACGTCTGTGTCGCCCACTCGTCCGGACACCGCGAACGGGATGACGCGACGTGTCGCCGGCAGCTCGCCCGAGATGCGCCGTCCATCGAGGCGCACATCGGTCGGCTGGCCCCAGAGCGAGACGTCGAGGTCGGCGACCTCTCCCCCGGACCAGGTCGCGCGCCCCGCGACGACGTCGACCCCGGTGGTGAAATCGTCGCGGTTCTCGACGGTGAGCACCGTGTCGGTGACGACCGGGTAATCGGGGACGCTCTCCCGCACGACCTTGACGACGATGAGTCCGCGCCCGGTGTTGCCCGAGTCGGATTCGACGTCGTACAGGAACGACATCGTGCCGGGCTCGTCGCCGGCGCGCAGCACGACGCCCGTGTCGGTCACGGTTTCGACGAACCCGTCGAGGCGCGCGTACTCGGGGTTCGCGCTGCCGTCGACGAGGGTCTCGGGCAGGTCGGGCCGCACACCCGTGAGGGTCAGGCGTCCCTGCGTGGGGTCGATGTCGTTCGCGAGCGGACTGACGCGGATCGTGCGTTCACCGCCGGCCTGCACCTGCACGTAGTCGGTGAAGGTGATGGGGCTCGGGTTGGTCTCGGCATCCAGGATGCCGATGCGCACCGTGCCCTCGCCCGTGGCGCCGTCCGAGTCGGAGACCCGGTACCGGAACGAGACCTGGCCCCGATCGCCGGGCACCGACGAATACACGATCGACGACCCGTCCGGAGAGATGGATGCCGTCCCCCGGTCGGGTTGCGCGACGATGCGGTCGAGCGAAACGGCGTCGCCGTCGGGGTCGACGCCGAAGGCCCGGAAGTCGACGGTCGTCGTGCCCCCGCTCAACACACGGCCCTGCAGGGTCTCGGGCAGGGGCGCGCGGTTCGCCTCGCTGCCGAGGACCGTGATCCGCACGGTCGCCTCGTCCCACAGCGCCGGCGTCCCGGTGGTGTAGACGCGGTAGGTGACCTCGTAGGCCCCCGGCGTGGTGGGCGCGAGGTAGCGCAGCACGCCGCCCGAGGCGAAGGCCAGCGCGTCGCTCGCGGGCTGGGCCTGCACGCTCGAGGGGTCGAGGGTGGGACGGCCACCGGCCGGGGAGATGTCGTTGTCGAGCACCGGGATGTCGATCTGCGCACCCGCGCGCACCGTCACCGTGTCGTCGACGGCGATCGGTGCGATCTCGGGTGCCGGCGGGAGAAGGTAGACGGTCGCCTCGCCGGAGACACGGGAACCCTCGTCGTCGGTTCCGTCGCTCACGGCGTAGCCGACGGTTCCGAGCAGGCCGGCTCCGCCGTCGGCGGTCGACCCCGATACGCGCAGGTCGTTCTGGCCCACGGTGTCGACGGTGAGCGAAGCCCCGTCCTCGGCGGCGGGCGTCACGTCGCTCAGCAGGAGCACGCGTCCGGTGGGGTTCGAGACCGCGGTGAACACGTCGAGGGTCGCGTCTTCCTGGGGACGCACGAAGGCCACGACCGGCGACGTCGACAGCTGCGCCGGTGCGTCGCCGGGCAGCAGCGTGATGCGCGCGGTGCCGGTCGCGTCGCGGCCCCCCGCGTTGACGGTGAAGTCGACCCGGTAGACGCCGGGCTCCGACGCCGCGAAGTCGAACACGGTGCTGCCGCCGACCACCGTCGCTGTCGCCGCCGCGTCGTCGAGCACCCGCACGGAGCCCAGGGTCACCTCTCCCGCGGTCCCCGTCACGTGCGGGCCGACGTCGACGGCGAGCGAGGTGCCGACGGTGTCGATGGTGGCGAACGACTGCACCGAGAGCGTGGGATCCGGCGCGACCCGGATGACGAGGGGCTTGGTCGTGGTGGCCCCGCCGGTGTCGGCGACGGTGACGTCGAGCTGGATGCTCTGCTCGCCGCCCGACCCGTCGTCGGCGTGCTGGTAGACGACGTCGCCGCCGGGGGTCGAGGCGACCGAACCGACGCCGCCGGGGTTGTCGACCGAGAGCAGCAGGAGCGGGTCGCCGTCGGGATCGACCCACCCGGGCAGCACGGGAACCGTGATGGTGCCCCCGCGCGCCACCTCGGGCGTCGGCCACGGCTGCAGGCACGTGTCCGTGCCGCACCACACGGGGGCCGCATTGGACTCGGCCGGCGACACGGTCAGGGTGACCGTCGCCGGCGCCGAGGTGAGTCCGTCGGCCGTCGTGCCGTCGGTCACCGCGTAGGAGAAGGTGGCGGTGCCGGTGGCTCCGGGTTGCACGCGGACCGCCAGACGCTGTCCGGAGTCGGTCAGCGACAGCGTGCCGAAGCCGGGGTCGAGACCGGTGACGCTGTCGGCGACGATGCTCAGCACGTCTTCGTTGGGGTCATGGTCGTTCAGCAGCACCGGGAGCGTGGTGAGACGCCCCGCCCGCACGCCGAAGGCGTCAGGCTCGGCGATGGGGGGCTTCGGGTCGAGGACGACACTCAGCTGCTCCTGGCTCTGGACCGCGGCTTCCTCGGTGCGGTCGTCGAGCGACCAGTTCTGACTGGATGCCACGAGCGCACCGTCGGGGACGGTCCACACCCACCCGGTGCGCGTCTCGTTCAGGATGACGGCGTGGTCGGTCGCGACGAAGACCGGGCGACGCTGGTCGGGCATGGTCGCGCCGCCGTAGTCGAGGTCGGTCTCGCCCTGGTCTGACCGCCAGAGCGCGCCGCGGCTCTCGCCCGGGAGGAGCCACGCGGCGTACGTCACGCCCTGATGGGTGAGGGGGCGGGCCGGCTGCCCCAGGACGTTGCCACCCCCGCCGACCTCGCGACGGGGGCCGGAGCCGTCGGTGGGGATCGTCCACAGCGACTGGTCGTCGGCGAGGAAGACGGCGTCGGCCGTGGCGTCGGCGTCGCCGACCGAGACCTGCTCCCCCATCTCGATGTCGACCGGGTCGGCGCCCCGCGCCCACACGCGGCCCGCCTCGGGGTCGACGAGCACCCAGGTGTCGCCGGCCGCCGAGAGCACCGGAGCGGTCGCGGTGACATCGAGCACATCGCGCGCGCGCACCTCGTCGGCGTCGATGTCGTACCGGATGACGGACTGGTCGACGGACGAGTACGCGAAGAGCATCCCGCGGTCGTCGAGGGCGATGGCATCCGCCGTGTAGGACACGGCCTCGTCGTCGCCGGCCGTGCCGAAGGGGTCGAGTTCGGCGGCGCGCTGCCCGGCCTGGCTCAACCGCCCCGCGAAGAGCGCCCCCGTGTCGGTGCGGTAGACGACGTAGTCGCCGGCGGTCGCGACGGAGGTGGTTCCGGGCGGAGTGTCGGGAGCGGCCTCGAGCTGGTCCTGCTCGAGGTCGACGGGTCTCGCCTCGTCGATGCGGGTGATTTTGCTATAGCTGTCGGTGAAGAGATAGGCGCCGTCGCCCGCTTGCGCCACCTGGCTGGGGTTGCCCGCGGTGCGCACGGTGTCGAGCTCGCCCACCGTGGTGTTGACGCGGGCGTAGCGCTGCCCCTCGCCGGTCTGCAGCGCCCAGACCGAGGTGTCGACCTCGGGGGTCTGCTGCGCATCGAGCCCCGGCCACACGATGCTCGCTGTCACGACGAGCGTCGCGGCCACCAGGGTGGAGGCGAGCCCGACCAGGGTTCGGCGCTTCACCGCAGCACCCCCGTGGCGTAGAGCGCGGCGACCACCACGGCGCCGGCGGTGACCAAGGTCGCCGAGGCGAGCACCCAGGGCAGCGCCCGGGACGCGGTCGAGACCGGCGCCGCGATGTCGGTGTCTTCGTCGCGCACGTACCCGGTGATGCCCGAGGAATCGCGCGTCTTGCGGGAGGTCTCGCGCTCGATGCGGGAGCGGGCGGGGCCGCGGACGGTGCTGTCGGCGAAGTCGATCGAGCGGGCGGCGGGACTCCACTCGGCGGCGGGCACCTCGAGCGGGGTCGCGGGCACGCCCATCTCGGCCTGGACCGCCTGCAGCGCCTCCCCGAAAGCACGAGCGCTCGGGTACCGCTGGGCGGGGTCGCGCGCCATGGACTTCGCCAGGACGTCCTGCACGGCCTCCGGCACGTCGGAGCGCGCGATGGCCGTGTACGAGGCGCGCGCGATGCGCCGACGCAGGTGCTCGCGCGAATTCTGCCCCTTCTCACGCCGCTCGAACGGGCTGTGTCCCGCGAGCAGCGAATACACGGTGGCCCCCAGGCTCCACACCTCGCTCGCGACCGTGCCCGCCGTCTGCTCCGCGACCACTTCGGGGGCGCTCCACGGCACGCTCATCGCGAGCATCTCGTCGGCGCCCTGTCGCACGAGAGACGACGAGATGCCGAAGTCGGCGAGCACCGGGGCGCCGAAGGTCGTGACGAGGATGTTGCTCGGTTTCACGTCGCGGTGGATCAGGCCCGCGTGGTGCGCGGATTCGAGGGCGCCCGCCATGCGCACGCCGATCGACAGCACCTCGTCCACCGGGATGCGCTCGACGCGGTAGCGCTGCGCGAGCGACCCCGGGCAGAACTCCATCACGATGTACGGGCGACCGTCGGCCGAGATCCCGGCCTGATAGACGGTGACGATCGAGGGGTGTGCCGACAGGTGCGCCAGCACGTCGGCCTCGGCGTTGAACATGCGCAGCAGGTCGGTGTCGCGCACGTCGCTCGGCAGGACCTTCACCGCGACGTCGCGGCGCGGCATGTTCTGCCCGTAGAGGAAGACGTCGGCGAAGCCGCCCGACCCCAAAGGACGGATGTACGCCAGCCCGGGCAGGATGGGCGGCGATGACGGCAGTCGCTGCGGCATCGAGCCCCCTCCCCCGAACGACGCGCTCGCGACCCCGCGTGCGCACAACCCGTCGATGCTAACAAAGCAGCCTCCCCTGGCCCTGCGCGTTGTGCACAGGTCACCACCGGTGAGGGCGCGGCCGCTCAGGATGCTGGAGTGTCGGGCTCGCGCGGATCGAACGGTGCGTCGAGGGAACGCGTGAGGTCGTCGAGCAGGGCCGCGATCTGCGGCTCGACGTACTCGGCCACTGCCGCCTGGATGCGCAGGCGATGGTGCAGCAGGATCGTGCACACCTCGCGCCCGATCATGTTGGCGTAATCGTCGGCCAACCCGACCTCTTGCCGCAGCGCCGCCTTCGCCTCGTCGGAGAGGGGCGGCAGGGCCGGGATCTCGGCATCCTCCTGCGCCGCCAGACCCGAGAGGGTGAAGAGGAACGGTGACCCGGGTTCGGGGTCGGGGTCGAGCGGCATCCCGTCGAACTCCGGCTCGAGACCCTCGGCGGGGCGGTACGAACGACGGCGGTTGCGCTCGGCCTGCTGGTCGAGCTCGGCCTGCAGCATTGGGAGGTTGCGGGAGGTGTAGTCGGCGACGGCGTGGTCGACGATCCCCTTCACGCGCGTCGAAAGTCCGTGCTGCACCCCGTGCGGCACGTCGGAGCCCAGACCCGCGGCGGAGAGCACCGGCGACCCGAAGCAGCGACGACACGGGGCGACGCGACCGCGGTGGTTGGCGGGCTCCCAGCGCGGCAACCACCGCAGCCAGGCATCCACCGCCTGGCTGACCTGGCTTTCGAGCGACCGCTCCACGGCCCCTACGCTAGTGCGACACGCCCGAGAGGTGCGGATGCCACGGCGCGAACGCGCCAGGACGGGGCGGTGAGTGCGCCGGGGCGGCGGTCACGGCCGCGCCCGGACCGGAATGCTTGGGCGACAGGGACGCACGACGGCGCCGACGCCCGCCGTCACGGGGCATCTTCGTCGTCCTCCCAGCGCCACCGCGGCCCTTCCGCCCCCGTGCGGCACAGGAACACGCCGAGGAATCCCGCGAGCAGTCCCGCCGCGGCGACGACGGGTCCGGGGAAGCCCAGCGCGACGCTCCCCGCGGCGGCGACGCCCCGCGCCGGATCGGCTCCGCTCACGAGCGCGCCGACCACGATGCCGGCGGCCTCGCCCACGAACGCCGCGATGGCGCAGGGGATCGCCGTGAGGTAGCTCGGCGGGTCCGCCTTGAGGCCCCACATCAGCACGCCGGCGAAAAGGGCGAGAGCGGCCACCTGGCCGATGACGCCGGGGATCGCACCGAGACCGCGTACGGGGATGACATCGGCGTTCAGCACGAGGCTGGCCACCCCGAGGCCGCCGATGGACAGGGCGATGAAGGTGACGGAGGCGAAGACGACCGCGACCGGCGGGGTGACCCCCGCCGGTCGCGGCTCATTCGTCATAGCGACCGGATTCGCATCCGGCTCAGCGCTGCGACAGCTGGGGACCGGCCTCGAGCGTTCGCTCGTACTCGCGCTGCGCCTCGGCGTTGATCTCCGTGACGCGGCGACCGCGCGCCGCGACCCAGGCGCCGAACCAGATGGTCAGCTCGCGGCCGAGCACGAACGCCACGATCGCCAGCGGGGCGAGGACGTTGTTCTGCAGGAGGTCGAGCGACTCGCTCGAGGTGATGCGCCAGAAGGGAGCGGCGAAGAGCACGCCCAGCAGGTGCCCCAGCCAGGCGATGATGCCGACGACCAGACCCCACACGACCCAGTGCCCCCACCGGCCCCGGTTGATGAGGGCGCCGAGGAACCAGAAGCCGAGGAAGAAGGCCACCGTCGGCACCCACAGGCCCGCGGTCGTGAGGGCGGCGAGAGCCTCGCGCCCGAGGTCGGAGACGCCGAAGCCCCCGGTGAGCAGACCGAGACCCAGGGTCGCGGCGAGGTACAGCACCGCGAAGACGACGGCCGCGAGCAGGCCGATCGCACCGGCGGCGCCGCGGTTGCCGCGAGGGCGGGGCGCCTCGGGGGCCTGCACGAAGATGGGCTGCGGTCCTCCGACGGCGCGCGTCGGCTCCTCGGCGACGGGGGCGTGAGGTGGGGTCGCGGCGGCGGCGCCGGCACCGGCGGCCCCTGCGGCGGCAGCCGGTGCGGCCGCGGTCGCCGTGTCGTGGTGACGGGGCGCCTCGGTGTCGGCGGTCGCGTACCGCGCGGTGGAGGTGTCGTGCTCGGGCTCGGCCGAGGCGGCGTAGGCGGCCCAGCGGGCGTCTTCGTCGTCGAGGTCGACCGAGGAGGTGGATGCCGTCTGGGGGGCGACCGGCGACGCGTCGTGCACGATCGGAGCCGTGTGCTCGGTGCGGGCGTTCGCCGCAGCCGCGGCGTCGTGCTCCCCGGCTTCGTGCTCGTCCCACGCGGCCTGCGCCGCCTCGGTGTCGACGGCGTCGCGGCGGGCGGCCTCGGCGTCGGCGAGGCCCTCGTGCGCGCGGCCGACGACGTCGTGGGCGTCGTCCCGCGGCTCGGCGACGGGATCGCCGTATGTGTTCGTCGGCTCGACGACGGGGTCGCCGTGGGTGTTCGTGGGCTCAGCGACGGGGTCGCCGTGCGGCTTGTGGTCGCTCATGGGGTCTCCTCACGCGGTACTTGCGGCCACAGGCTAACCCGAGTCCGGCGTGTCGGTCGGGAGGCGTGCCGCGGATGTGCGTCTCGCCTGGACCCGAAGAGACACATAGGCTGAACACATGTCCGGTCGCCCGACTCGCACGGCCCTCGTCGCCGCTGTCGTCGGTGCGGCCGCTCTCGCGCTGGCGGCGTGCGCCCCCTCCGCTGACGAGTCGGCGCCGCAGGAGACCGCTCCGGTCGTCTCGAGCAGTCCCACCCCGATCCCCACGATCACGCAGACGGCGACCGCGGTGCGCATCCCCGCGGACTGCCGCGCGATGCTGACACCCGATGTGCTCGCGCAACTCGGCACGGTGCCCCTGAACGATCCCGCCCTCGGCCCGTCGGGGGTGCAGTCCGACGGCTCGCTGATCTGCATCTGGCGCGACCCGGCCGCCGACACGACGAGCCTGACGACGACGATCTCGCGCGTGGACCGCGGGCCCGCGCTCGACATGCTCAACGACCTCGTCTCCACGCAGGGCTTCAGCTGCTACACCCCCGACGAGGGCACCCGCTGCGAGAAGACCTGGATCAACGACACCTACCCCGTCAACGACGGGCGGACGCTGTTCTGGCGCGATGACGTCCTGGTCGACACCCAGTACTCCAACCTCGCGCCCACCGGCTACACCGCGAGCATCATCTCCTCGATCTTCGGCTGAACGGCTCCCCGCGTTCACTCCCCGAAGAACGCGTGGGATGCCACCGTCGCGGCGTAGTCGTCCGGCATCCAGCCCGTGAGGGTCGACGACACCCACCGGTCGCCGCGGAGGTCGTGGACCTCGAGCACGTCACCGGACGAGCGCTCGCAATGCACGACGCCGCCGTCGTCGGTGCACGCGAATCCCTGGGACGCGAGAGTCGTCCGGGCCGCGGCGGCGCCCTCGGGCGCGACCGTCGACACGGTCGTCTCGACGAAACGCCCGTTGACGCCGCGCCAGTGGCACGTGACGACGACGGTCGGTGCGGCGGCAGCCACCGCCTCGGGCGTCGACAGCGGGACGGTGCGGCGTTGCCACAGCAGGGCCTCGGGGGACCACACCATCGTCGACCACAGCGGCTGCGAGTAGAGGTGCCGACAGTCCCCCGCGGGCTCGGCAGGAGTGCCGGCGGCGGCCGTCGGCGTATCGGTGCTCGCGCGCAGCGTGTCGCCGACGAAGCTCACGGCGGTCGGGATGCCGGGTGCCGCCAGGACTCCCAACGCCACCACCGCCGCGGCGCAGAAGATCCCCGCCGGCCATGCCAACCACAGGCTGCGTCCACCGATTCGGGCCATGCGTTCCTCCGCATCCACGGTAGGCGCATACCCCCGGCGCACCCTTTCCCCGACACGCCGTCCCGTCCTCAGCACCCGCGCGACACACGGCCGACACGACGAAGGCCCCCGGCGCGAACCGGGGGCCTTCGAGGCGATCAGGATGCCGCACCGGGGTGCGGCATCCGTCGATCAGGGGTGAATCAGTTGTCTTCGCGACTGCGTCGCTCAGCAACTTCAATCGGCGCGGGAGAGCGAGCGAGCTCGCTCTCCTCTCGCCTCAATCAGTTGTAGGTGCCGGGCGTGAAGTCGTCCGTGGAGAAGCTGTCGAAGTCGACGTAGCTCAGGTCGGCGTCGCTGTACGCGCCGTCCGAGGCGAAGATGCGGTTGGGGTACCGCTCGCTCTTGGCCTCCTCCGTCGCCTCGACCGTGACGTTGCGGTACTTCGCAAGTCCGGTTCCGGCGGGGATGAGCTTTCCGATGATGACGTTCTCCTTGAGGCCGACCAGCGGGTCGCTCTTGCCCTCCATGGCCGCCTGCGTCAGGACGCGGGTGGTCTCCTGGAACGACGCGGCCGACAGCCACGACTCGGTCGCGAGCGACGCCTTGGTGATACCCATCAGCTCGGGACGACCCGACGCGGGACGCTTGCCCTCGCCGACCGTCTCGCGGTTGATGTTCTGGTAGCGCTTGAAGTCCACCATCTCACCGGGCAGCAGGTCGGTGTCGCCGTGGTCGACGACGGTGACCTTGCGGAGCATCTGTCGGACGATGACCTCGATGTGCTTGTCGTGGATCGGCACACCCTGCGAGCGGTACACGCCCTGGACGCCGTTGACGAGGTACTTCTGCACCTCGCGGGCACCCTGCACGCGCATGACCTCCTTGGGGTCGAGCGTTCCGACCTGGAGGGGCTCGCCGACCGAGACGTGCTGGCCGTCCTCGACCAGGAGCGTCGCGCGCTTCAGGACGGGGTAGACCACCGGCTCGTCGCCGTTGTCGGGCGTGAGGATGACCTTCTTGGCCTTGTCGGTCTCGTCGATCGTGATGCGACCGTCGGCCTCGGCGATCGGGGACGCGCCCTTGGGGGTACGCGCCTCGAACAGCTCCTGCACGCGGGGCAGACCCTGCGTGATGTCGTCGGCCGACGCGGAACCACCGGTGTGGAAGGTACGCATCGTCAGCTGGGTACCGGGCTCACCGATCGACTGGGCCGCGATGATGCCGACGGCCTCGCCGATGTCGACGATCTTCCCGGTCGCGAGCGAACGGCCGTAGCACTTCGCGCAGACACCGACGGCCGAGTCGCAGGTCAGCACGGAGCGGACCTTGATCGTCTCGACGCCACCGGCGACCAGCTTGTCGATGAGCACGTCGCCCACGTCGTCGCCGGCCTCGGCCAGCACGGTGCCCTGGGCGTCGACGACGGCCGTGGCGAGCGTGCGGGCGAACACCGAGTTCTCGACGTTGGCGTCCTTGACCAGGGTGCCGGTCGAGTCGGCCGCGGCGATCGGGAGCTCGAGGCCCTTCGACGTGCCGCAGTCCTCCTCGCGGATGATGACATCCTGCGAGACGTCGACGAGACGACGCGTCAGGTACCCCGAGTCGGCCGTACGGAGGGCCGTGTCGGCCAGACCCTTACGGGCACCGTGCGTCGCGATGAAGTACTCGGCGACCGACAGACCCTCGCGGTACGAGGAGATGATCGGACGCGGGATGATCTCACCCTTGGGGTTGTTCACCAGGCCTCGCATACCCGCGATGTTGCGGATCTGCAGCCAGTTACCACGGGCGCCCGACGAGACCATGCGGTTGATGGTGTTGTCGGCGGGGAAGTTGTCCCGCATCGCCTTCTGGACCTCGTCGGTGGCCTCGGTCCAGATCTTGATGAGCTCCTGACGACGCTCGGCGTCGGTGGTGAGACCCTTCTCGTACTGGCCCTGGACCTTCGCGGCCTGCTTCTCGTAGCCTGCGACGATCTCCGCCTTGTTCGGCGGGGTGAGGATGTCGCTCAGCGCCACCGTGACACCCGAACGGGTGGCCCAGTAGAAGCCGGCGTCCTTGATGCGGTCGAGCGACGCCGCGACCTCCACCTTGGGGTACTCCTCGGCGAGCTTGTTGACGATCTGCGACAGCTTGCCCTTGTCGGCCTGTTCGCGGACGAACGGGTAGCCCTTGGGGAGCGTGTCGTTGAAGATCGCCTGGCCGAGCGAGGCGTCGACGAGACCGTGGGTCTCGTAGCCCTCCGGTGCCTGGCCCTCGAGGAAGGTCAGGCCGGGGATGCGGATGCGCGCCTTCGCCTGCAGGTCGAGGGTGCCCTCGTCCTTGGCCAGGATCGCCTCGCCCACGGAGCCGAATGCACGGCCCTCGCCCACGGCACCCTCCTTGAGGGTGGTGAGGTGGTGCAGACCGATGATCATGTCCTGCGAGGGCAGGGTCACCGGACGGCCGTCCGACGGCTTGAGGATGTTGTTCGAGGCGAGCATGAGCACGCGCGCCTCGGCCTGGGCCTCGACCGACAGGGGCAGGTGGACGGCCATCTGGTCACCGTCGAAGTCGGCGTTGAACGCCGCGCACACGAGCGGGTGCAGCTGGATCGCCTTGCCCTCGACGAGCTGGGGCTCGAACGCCTGGATGCCGAGACGGTGCAGGGTGGGTGCACGGTTCAGCAGCACGGGGCGCTCGCGGATGATCTCCTCGAGAACGTCCCAGACCTCGGGACGGTAGCGCTCGACGGCGCGCTTGGCGGCCTTGATGTTCTGCGAGTGACCGAGGTCGATCAGGCGCTTGATGACGAACGGCTTGAACAGCTCGAGGGCCATCTGCTTGGGCAGACCGCACTGGTGGAGCTTGAGCTGGGGTCCGACGATGATGACGGAACGGCCCGAGTAGTCCACGCGCTTTCCGAGCAGGTTCTGGCGGAAGCGACCCTGCTTTCCCTTGAGCATGTCGCTCAGGGACTTCAGGGCGCGGTTGCCGGTACCGGTGACGGGGCGACCACGGCGACCGTTGTCGAACAGCGCGTCGACGGCCTCCTGCAGCATGCGCTTCTCGTTGTTGACGATGATCTCGGGGGCACCGAGGTCGATCAGGCGACGGAGGCGGTTGTTGCGGTTGATCACGCGACGGTAGAGGTCGTTCAGGTCACTGGTGGCGAAACGGCCACCGTCGAGCTGAACCATGGGACGAAGCTCCGGCGGGATCACCGGAACGACGTCGAGCACCATCGAGGCCGGCGACATACCGGTCTGCAGGAACGAGTTGACGACCTTCAGGCGCTTGATCGCGCGGATCTTGCGCTGACCCTTGCCCTCGGAGATCTGCAGGTGGAGGCTGTCGGCCTCGGCCTGCAGGTCGAAGGTCTCGAGGCGGCGCTTGATCGACTCCGCGCCCATGTGGGCCTCGAAGTACTGACCGAAGCGGTCCTGGAGCTCGTGGAAGACGTCGTCTTCGGGCTTCAGGGCGCCGACCTCGAGCGTGCGGAAGTCCTCCCACACGCGCTCGAGCTTGGCGATCTGCTCGTCCGCGTTCTTGCGGGCCGCCGTCATGTCCTTCTCGGCGGCGTCCTTGACCTTCTTCTTCTGGTCGGCCTTGGCGCCCTCCGCCTCGAGGGCGGCGAGCTCCTCCTCGAGCTTGGCCAGGCGCGCGGCGATGCGGGCATCGCGGCGGTCGCCGAGCGTCTTCAGCTCGAGACGGATGTTGTTCTCCTGCGTGGCCAGGTCGCGGTGACGAGCATCCTCGTCGACCGAGATGACCATGTAGGCGGCGAAGTAGATGACCTTCTCGAGGTCCTTCGGCGCCATGTCGAGCAGGTAGCCCAGGCGCGAGGGCACGCCCTTGAAGTACCAGATGTGCGTGACGGGCGCGGCGAGCTCGATGTGACCCATGCGCTCGCGGCGGACCGACGACTTGGTGACCTCGACGCCGCAGCGCTCGCAGACGATGCCCTTGAAGCGCACGCGCTTGTACTTGCCGCAGGCGCACTCCCAGTCGCGGGAGGGTCCGAAGATCTGCTCGCCGAAGAGGCCGTCCTTCTCGGGCTTCAGCGTGCGGTAGTTGATCGTCTCGGGCTTCTTGACCTCACCGAAGGACCAACGACGGATGTCGTCGGCGGTGGCCAGACCGATACGGATCTGATCGAAAGTGGTTGATTCGAGCACTGGTTCTCCTGTGTCGGAATTCTCTGAAATCTGAGCTGGGTCGCTGAGCTGGAAGCTCAGATCTCGTCGATCGACGAGGACTCGAAGCGGCTGGAGATGTTGATGCCGAGCTCCTCCGCAGCGCGGAAGGCGTCGTCATCCGTGTCGCGCAGGTTGACAGCCGTGCCGTCGGCCGAGAGGACCTCGACGTTCAGGCAGAGCGACTGCATCTCCTTCATGAGCACCTTGAAGGACTCGGGGATGCCGGGCTCCTGGATGTTCTCGCCCTTGACGATCGCCTCGTACACCTTGACGCGGCCGAGGATGTCGTCGGACTTGATCGTGAGGAGCTCCTGCAGCGCGTACGCGGCACCGTAGGCCTCGAGCGCCCACACCTCCATCTCACCGAAGCGCTGGCCACCGAACTGGGCCTTACCGCCGAGCGGCTGCTGGGTGATCATCGAGTAGGGGCCCGTCGAACGCGCGTGGATCTTGTCGTCGACCAGGTGGTGCAGCTTCAGGATGTACATGTAGCCGACCGAGATGGGCGCCGGGAACGGCTCGCCGGAGCGACCGTCGAACAGCAGCGTCTTGCCGGAGGAGTCGACCATGCGGTCGCCGTCGCGGTTCGGGATCGTCGAGTCGAGCAGACCCGCGATCTCGGCCTCGAACGCGCCGTCGAACACCGGGGTGGCGACCTTCGTGCCGGGGGCGGCCTCGCGAGCCGACTCGGGCAGCTGGGCGGCCCACTCCGGGTTGCCCTCGACCTTCCAGCCCTGCTGGGCGATCCAGCCGAGGTGGAGCTCCAGGACCTGACCGAAGTTCATTCGACCGGGGATGCCGAGCGGGTTGAGGATGATGTCGACCGGCGTGCCATCGGGCAGGAAGGGCATGTCCTCGATCGGGAGGATCTTGGCGATGACACCCTTGTTGCCGTGGCGGCCGGCGAGCTTGTCGCCCTCGGTGATCTTGCGCTTCTGGGCGATGTAGACCACGACGCGGCGGTTGACGCCCGAGCCGAGCTCGTCGTCGCCGTCCTCCGCGTTGAACTCCTTGACCGCGATGATCGTGCCCTGCTCGCCGTGGGGCACCTTCAGCGAGGTGTCACGGACTTCGCGGCTCTTCTCGTTGAAGATCGCGCGGAGCAGGCGCTCCTCGGCGCTGAGCTCGGTCTCGCCCTTGGGCGTGACCTTGCCGACGAGGATGTCGCCGGGACGCACCTCAGCACCGATGCGGATGATGCCGCGGTCGTCGAGGTCCTTCAGCAGATCGGGGCTGACGTTGGGGAGGTCACGGGTGATCTCCTCCTTGCCGAGCTTGGTGTCGCGCGCATCGACCTCGTACTCCTCGATGTGGATCGACGACAGCGTGTCGTCCTTCACGAGGTCCTGGCTGAGGATGATCGCGTCCTCGAAGTTGTGACCCTCCCACGTCATGAACGCCACGAGGAGGTTCTTGCCGAGGGCGAGCTCGCCGTTCTCGGTCGCGGGACCGTCGGCGATGACCTCGCCGGCCTCGATGCGCTCACCGGCGGAGACGACCACACGCTGGTTGTAGGACGTGCCCTGGTTGGAGCGGTCGAACTTGCGCAGGAAGTAGTCCTGCGTTCCGCCCTCGTCGAGCTGGATGGTCACGACGTCGGCCGAGACCTCCAGGACGACACCCGACTTTTCGGCGGTGACGACGTCACCGGCGTCGATCGCGGCGAAGCCCTCCATACCGGTACCGACCACGGGCGACTCGCTGCGCACGAGCGGCACGGCCTGGCGCTGCATGTTCGCACCCATGAGGGCGCGGTTGGCGTCGTCGTGCTCGAGGAACGGGATGAGCGAGGTCGCCACCGACACCATCTGGCGCGGGGAGACGTCCATGTAGCCGATCTCGTCGACGGGGAACAGGTCGACCTCGCCACCCTGACCGCGGCGGGCCAGGATGCGGTCCTCCACGAAGTGGCCGTCGGCCTGCAGGGCCACACCGGCCTGGGCGACGATGTGGTCGCTCTCCTCGCTGGCGGTGAGGTAGTCGATCGTGTCGGTCACGCGACCGTCCACGACGCGGCGGTACGGCGTCTCGATGAAGCCGAACGCGTTGATGCGCGCGAACGAAGCCAGCGAGCCGATCAGACCGATGTTCGGGCCTTCAGGGGTCTCGATGGGGCACATGCGGCCGTAGTGCGACGGGTGGACGTCACGGACCTCGACGCCGGCACGCTCGCGCGACAGACCACCGGGGCCCAGGGCCGACAGGCGGCGCTTGTGGGTCAGACCCGCGAGCGGGTTGTTCTGGTCCATGAACTGCGACAGCTGCGAGGTTCCGAAGAACTCCTTGATCGCGGCGACGACGGGGCGCACGTTGATCAGGGTCTGCGGCGTGATCGCCTCGATGTCCTGCGTGGTCATGCGCTCGCGGACGACGCGCTCCATGCGCGACAGACCGGTGCGGACCTGGTTCTGGATGAGCTCGCCGACGGCGCGGATGCGACGGTTGCCGAAGTTGTCGATGTCGTCGGTGTCGAGACGGATCTCGGCGGCCTGGCCGTTGCGCGTGCCGTCGAAGGTGACGTCACCGCGGTGCAGACGGACGAGGTACTTGATGGTCGCGACGATGTCGTCGACGGTCAGCACCGAGTCGCTCAGCGGCTTGTCGAGGCCGAGCTTCTGGTTGATCTTGTAGCGACCCACCTTGGCCAGGTCGTAGCGCTTGGCGTTGAAGTAGAAGTTGTCGAGCAGCGCACGCGCGGCCTCGGCGGCGACCTGCTCGCCCGGACGGAGCTTGCGGTAGATGTCGCGGAGGGCGTCTTCCTTGGTGAGGATCGTGTCCTTCGACAGCGTCTCCTCGATCGAGTCGAAGCCGCTGAACTCGGCGAGGATGTCTTCGCTGGTCAGGCCGAGGGCCTTGAGGAAGACGGTGACCGACTGCTTGCGCTTGCGGTCGATGCGCACGCCGACCTGGTCGCGCTTGTCGATCTCGAACTCGAGCCACGCACCGCGCGAGGGGATGACGCGGGCCGACACGATGTCCTTGTCGGAGGTCTTGTCGGGCGTCTTGTCGAAGTAGACACCGGGCGAGCGCACGAGCTGCGACACCACGACACGCTCGGTGCCGTTGATGATGAACGTGCCCTTGTCGGTCTGGAGCGGGAAGTCGCCCATGAAGACCGTCTGGGTCTTGATCTCACCGGTCTGGTGGTTCATGAACTCGGCCTCGACGTACAGCGGGGCGGCGTAGGTCTTGCCGCGCTCCTTGCACTCTTCGATCGAGTACTTCTCGGGCTCGAGGTAGGGGTTGGTGAACGAGAGCTGCATGGTCTCGCTCAGGTCTTCGATCGGGGAGATCTCCTCGAAGATCTCCTCCAGACCGCTGATCTCGGGCACGTCGGTGCGACCGGCGGCCTGGGCCTCGGCGACGCGCGCCTTCCAGGCCTCGTTACCGACGAGCCAGTCGAACGACTCGGTCTGCAGCGCGAGCAGATCGGGAACGGTCAGCTTGTCGGAGATCTTCGCGAACGAGAGGCGGGATGCTCCGCGTCCGCTCTTCGGGGTGGTGGTGGTGGATGCGTTGCTCGCAGCAGCCAAGGGAATAACCTCCAGAAGCCCGGGCGAGGGGCTCGTGATTCCTTGTCGTCAGGTGGAGTGCGTTCCTGCCCCGATAACCTGCTCGTCGCACACCGCGGTGAAGCGGGGACGGACAGGCTCAGCCGACCACCATATGAGGGCAGGGGGAATCGAGGAGCGCAAAGTCCAAGCATACGCGGGAGGACTCGCCGTGTCCAGTCCAATTCTTGACGCGTTTGCGGACCTGCGGTATAACCGCGTGCGCCCGTCGCCCATTCCCCTCGGGGCCTGGATCAGACGCGCCGGAAACGCACGCGATCACCGGGTCGTACCTGCGCCAGCGCGTCGAGCGCGGCATCCGTCACCACGGCGATCACGGGATAACCGCCGGTGACCGGACCGTCGGCGAGCAGGACGACGGGGCGCCCATGGGGAGGGACCTGGATCGCCCCCGGCCGCATGCCCTCGCTCGGGAGCTCGTCGTTCCGGATGCGGTCGAGGGCGGGTCCGTCGAGACGGGCCCCCACGCGATCGACGTCGCCCGAGGCGGTCCAGTGCGCGTCGAGGAGGGTGGTCCACGCGTCGGCGGCGAACCAGTCCGCGCGAGGACCCTCGGTGATCGCCACGTCGTGGAGGGCCGGAGGAACCGTCCAGGGGAAGGCGTCGACCACCGGGATCGCGGATGCCGCGACCCCCGCCTCGAGGACGTCGCCGGCGCGCACGGGGGCGGGCCCGAGACCGGCGAGCACGTCGCGCGACCGCGACCCCAGGGCGGACGGGGCGATGATCCCGCCGCGCGTGGCCAGGTAGACGCGGAGTCCCGCGCGAGCGGACCCGATGCGCAGCACCGCCCCCGCGGGAACGAGCTGGGGCGCATAGGCGTCGACCGCGCGGTCGTCGATCACCACGTCGACGAAGGCTCCGGTCACGCAGACCCAGATGGCCGCCTCGGCGCGGACGACGACGCCGCCGAGGGCGATCTCCAGACCCGCCGCCCGCTCGTCGTTGCCCACCAGGCGGTTGGCGACGCGCAGCGCCGCACGGTCGAGGGCTCCCGATCGCGCGACGCCGAGGTCCGCGCGGGCCGGGCGGCCGAGGTCCTGCACGGTGGTGAAGGCGCCGGGGTCGAGGACGCGGAGGGCCGCGCGGGGACGGGCGGGGGCGACGGAGGAGGCCGAGCCCGTCGACGCGTCCGGGAACGGCGGTGGGGCGAGGCTTCCGGTCCCTTCGACGGGCTGAGAAACCTCCGCGGGGACAGCGACCTCCGTGGGCGCGGGGGCGTCGGCGGACGCGGGAACCTCGGTCGACGTGGGGAGCCCGGCGGCGGATGATGCGGCGGAGATGACGCGCTCGCGCTGCGGGGTGAAGCGGACGCGCGCCCGCGGGGGCAGCAGCACCGGGGCGGCGGCATCCGGATCGAAGAGCACAGCGTCGGCCGTGCCGATCAGCCGCCAGCCGCCCGGGGTCTCGCGGGGATAGGCGCCGCTGAACGTGCCGGCGAGCCCGACGGCCCCGGCCGGCACGCGCGTACGCGGCTGCGCCAGACGCGGCACGTCGAACGGCCACTCCGCGCTCACGAGGTAGGCGAACCCCGGGGCGAACCCGGTGAAGGCGACCGTCCACTCCACCCCCGCGTGTCGAGCCGCGAGGTCGACGGCGCGGATGCCGAGGATCGCCGCGGTCTCGTCGAGATCGGCGCCGTCGTAGCGCACGGGCACCTCGACGAGGGGTCCGGGCCGGGCGATGTCGGCGGGCGCGACGGCGGCGCGGTGGATCCACTCCCGCACCGCCGCGCGGCCGATGCGCCGAGGGTCGAAGGCGACGAGGACGGTGCGCGCGGCGGGCACCAGCTCCTCCACGCCCGCGGCCGGTTCCGCGGCGAGCGCGGCGTGCAGCGCCACGACACCGTCGAGGTCGGCGACCTCGGCGAGCACGGCCCGCTCCCCCATCGGCCGCAGGACGACGCGAGACCCCGTGCCGCCCTCGGGCGTCGGGGTGCCGGCATCCACCGGGGTCGTCACCACGGGGCGCGCACCTCGACGCCCGCGTCGTCGAGCGCGGCGCGCACCGCCCTGGCCATCGCGACCGCGGCGGGGCTGTCTCCGTGCAGGCAGAGGGAGGCCGCGTCGACGGGGACCTCGGTGCCGTCGACGGCGTCGACCACGCCATCGCGGACGAGCCGGAGCGCTCGCTCCGCCACGCGGGCCGGGTCGTCGAGGACGGCGCCCGGGGCTCCGCGGGGCACGAGCACGCCGTCGCGCGTGTAGCCGCGGTCGAGGAAGGCCTCTTGCACGAAGGGCAGTCCCGCGGATGCCGCAGCGGCGGCGATCGCGCCCGACAAACCGAGCACCGGGAGGGGGCGGCCGAGGCGGGCGGAGTGGTCGGCGACGGCGGCGACGACCACGGCCGCCTGCCCGGCGTCGTCGATCACGGCGTGGTACAGCGCGCCGTGGGGTTTGACGTACCGGAGGTCGGCGCCCGCCGCGGCGAGCGCGTCGAGCTGCGCGGAGATGCTCGCCCGCAGATCGTCGGGTGCGGGATCGCGACGGACGCGGCCGAAGTTCTCCCGATCCTCGTACGAGGGGTGGGCGCCGACGGCCACGCCGAAGCGGCGGGCGCGCTCGACCGCGGCCCGCATCGAGGCAATGTCGCCCGCGTGCGCGCCGCACGCGACGTTGGCGCTCGAGACGACGGCGAACAGGGCTTCGTCGTCGGCGGTCGGCATCCCGTCGACGGTCTCGCCCAGGTCGGCGTTGAGGTCCACGCGCATGCTGCCACGGTAATCCCGTCGCGGGGCGGCGCGCAGGACTCCGGCACCGCTGCCCCCGGACGGTCCGCCGTGCCTCGGGAAGGCCGGATCGGCAGGAGTCGTGCGCGACGCGGGCGCGTTACGGCCGCATGACGATCCGGCCGCGGGGCTGTGCAACGGCCGCGCCGCACGTGAGGATGGGGGGATGACCTCCGATGTCGCCGGTCCCCCCGCTCCGGCATCCCCCCAGCCCCTGCTCTCCGTCCGCGACCTGGCCGTCGACTTCGCCACCATGGACGGCCCCGTGCGCGCCGTCGACGGGGTGAACCTCGACATCCACGCGGGCGAAACGATCGCGATCGTCGGCGAGTCCGGCTCCGGCAAATCGACGACCGCCATGGCGATCATCGGCCTGCTGGCATCCGGTGGTCGCGTCGCGCGCGGACAGATCCTGCTCGACGGTGACGACCTCACCACCTTCGGTGAGGCCCGCATGCGCCAGGTGCGCGGGCGCCAGATCGGTCTCGTCCCGCAGGACCCCATGTCGAACCTCAACCCGGTCGCCAAGGTCGGTACGCAGGTCGCCGAGACCCTCCTCGCGCACGGCCTCGCCGACCGCTCGAGCGTGAAGGGCAAGGTGGTCGAGGCGCTCGAGGCGGCCGGACTCCCGGATGCCGAGAAGCGCGCGACGCAGTACCCCCACGAGTTCTCCGGCGGTATGCGTCAGCGCGCGCTCATCGCGATCGGCCTCGCCTGCCGGCCGCGCCTGCTCATCGCCGACGAGCCCACCAGCGCGCTCGACGTGACCGTGCAGCAGACGATCCTCGACCAGATCGACAAGCAGACGAACGAGCTGGGCGCAGCCGTCCTGCTCATCACCCACGACCTCGGCCTGGCCGCGGAGCGCGCATCGAAGGTCGTCGTGATGCACCGCGGGCGCGTCGTCGAGCAGGGGCCCGCGCGGCAGATCCTGGAGGACCCGCAGCACGCGTACACGAAGTCGCTCGTGGCGGCGGCGCCGTCGGTGGCGGCGGTGCGCCTGCGTCCCGGGGACTTCCGCAGCGACCGCCCGGTTGAGGCGGCGCGCGACAACATCGTCGAGATCGAGGGACTCACCAAGGTGTACCCCGTGCGCGGCCGCGGCGAGGACTTCCGCGCCGTCGACGACGTGTCACTGGCGATCCCGCGCGGCCAGACCGTCGCAATCGTGGGCGAGTCGGGCTCGGGCAAGACCACGACCGCGCGCATGCTGCTCAAGGTCGTCGACCCCACCAGCGGCTCGATCCGCTTCGACGGTCAGGACGTGTCGGCGCTGAAGGGCAACGCGCTCCGGGAGTTCCGGCAGAAGGTGCAGCCGATCTTCCAGGATCCGTACTCGAGCCTGAACCCCATGTTCACCGTCGAGCGCATCGTCGAAGAGCCCCTCAACGTCTACAAGCGCGGGTCGAAGGCCGACCGCGCGAAGCGGGTGCGTCAGCTGATGGACGACGTGGCGCTGCCGGCATCCATGCTGCGCCGATACCCCTCGGAACTTTCCGGCGGACAGCGGCAGCGCGTCGCGATCGCGCGGGCACTCGCCCTGTCGCCCGAGCTCATCGTGTGCGACGAGCCGGTGTCGGCGCTCGACGTGCTCGTGCAGGCGCAGATCCTCGACCTGCTGGGCGACCTGCAGCGCGAATACGGCCTGAGCTACCTCTTCATCTCGCACGACCTCGCGGTGGTGCGCCTGATCAGCGACTACGTCTGCGTCATGAAGGACGGGCGCCTGGTCGAGGCGGCATCCAGCGAAGAGGTCTTCACCAACCCCCGCGACCCGTACACGCGGCGCCTGCTGTCGTCGATCCCGGGCAACGAGCTGGGCCTCGCGGGCTGAGCGCAGGCCGGGGTGCGACTCCGCCCGACGGCGCATGTCCCCCTTCTCGCGGTGCATGTGGCGAAAACGGTCGCTCCGGCGGGCGCCGGCCGGCCATAAGTGAGACATGGATGCCGGGGCACCGACGCTCCGGCCCCGGCCCGCGCGAGCGGGCCGGGGCCGGGGCCGGAGCAGCGAAGCGAGGCGCTACCGCGCCCGTGTGCGCGGGTCCATCGCCTCGCGGAGCGACTCGCCCAGCAGCGTGAAGCCCAGCGCCGTCACGGCGATGCAGATACCCGGTAGGAACGCGAGCCAGGGGGCGATCGCCAGTTCGGCCTGCGCGTAGGTGAGCATGCGGCCCCACTCGGCGGTCTGCGGCAGCCCGCCGCCGAGACCGAGGAACGACAGGGCCGCCGCGTCGATGACCGCGGTCGCGAGCGTGAGCGTGCCCTGCACGATGACCGGCCCGACGCTGTTGGGCAGCACGTGCGTCATCGTGATCGTGCGGCGGCTCAGCCCGAGGGTCTGCGCGGACAGCACGTAGTCGGCGCCGCGTTGCTGCAGCATCGAGGCGCGGAGCAGTCGCGCGAAGACGGGCACCTGCGATGCGCCGATGGCGATCATGATCGCGAGCTGGCTCTGCCCGAGGATCGCGGCGATCGACACGGCCAGCAGCAGGTTCGGTACCGAGAGGAGGATGTCGACGAAGCGCATGACGAGCGCATCGACCCACCCGCCGAACATGCCCGCCAGCAACCCGAGCGCCATTCCCCCGAGCAGGCCCAGGGCGGTGGAGATCACGCCGATCTGCAGCGACGCCTGCGCGCCCCAGATGAGCTTCGACAGCACGTCGCCGCCGAACCGGTCGAGCCCGAGGGGGAACTCCGCCATGTCGCCGGGGCCGGGGATGTCGGTCGGCGTGATGAAACGCTGACCGGGCAGCGATTCGGCCGGGTACGGCGCGAGCAGCGGCGCGAGAGCGGCGACGAGGAGGAACGCCAGCACGATGATCGCGCCGATCCACGCCACCGGGCTGCGGCGCAGCCGCTGGAACACGTCGTGCCAGAACCCGCCGCGGGCCTGCGCGGCCATCAGCTGCGAATCGACCACCGCATTGTCGTCGACGGGCCCGCCGCTGGGGGCGGGAGGGAGGATGCCGGAGCTCACTGGACTCTCACTCTCGGGTCGATGAGGCTGTACGACAGGTCGACCAGCAGGTTGATGAGGGCGTACGCGATGGCGATGAAGATGATGAAGCCCTGCAGCACCGGGAAGTCGCGCGTGAAGATCGCCCGGGCGAGGAACTGACCGATCCCCGGGAAGGCGAACACCGTCTCGGTGAGCACCGCCCCCGAGATGAGCAGGCCCGCCTGCAGACCCACCGTCGTGACGACGGGGAGCATCGCGTTGCGCAGGATGAAGCGGTTGCGCAGGGTCCCCGTCCCGATGCCCTTCGCGCGGCCGGTGCGGACGTAGTCGGCGTTCTGCACCTCCAGCACCGAGGCGCGCGTGATGCGCACGATGATGGCGAGCGGGATCGTGCCGAGCGCGATGGCCGGCAGGATCAGGTGCAGGATGGCATCCCACGAGGCGTCGAACTCGCCCGTGATCAGGCCGTCGAACACGTAGAGGTTCGTGTAGTGGGTGGCGTCGATCCGCGGGTTCTGGCGCCCGTCGGAGGGCAGCCACCCCAGCTGCACGGCGAAGACGTACTTGAGGATGAACGCGAGGAAGAACACGGGGATCGTGATGCCGATGAGGCTCAGGACGACGGCGGTGTGATCCCAGATCTTCCCGTGGCGGCGCGCGGCCCAATACCCGAGCGGGATGCCGATGCCCACCGCCACGATGAGCGCGCCGATCGAGAGCTCGAGGGTCGCCGGGAAGCGGCGCACGAACTCCTCCAGCACCGGGCGCCCGGTCTGGATGGAGGAGCCGAAGTCACCGGTGGCGAGGCGCCCGAGCCAGGTGAAGTACTGCACGTACAGCGGCTCGTTGAAGCCGTAGAGCTCGTTGATGCGGGCGACGGCCTCGGGGGTCGCGCGCTCGCCGAGGAGGGCGACGGCGGGGCCGCCGGGCAGGGCGCGCACCCAGGCGAAGAGGAGGACGGACAGACCGAACAGGGTCGGGATGAGCAGGAGCAGACGCCTGCCGATGGTGCGGAGCACGGGTTCTCACAGGGGATGGGGAGCGGGGGGACGCGGGATGCCGGAGCCCGCCGCCACAAGGGCGAAGGACACCGGCACCCGTCGGATGCCACGGGCCCGGCCGATGCGACGGCGTGGCACCCGTGGCATCCGGATCACTCGGTGAGCTCGATCTCGTTGTAGACCTCGTCCTGCACGGGGCTGGCCGGGTACGACTTCACCCGCGGCGCGAAGGCGAGCGTCGGCACGGGGTTGGCCAGCGGGACGCCGGGCAGGAACGTCGCGATCTGCTCGTTCACCGCCTGGTAGGCCGGATCCTGCTCGGACTCGGTCGCGAGACCGCGGGCCGAGGTCAGCGCCGAGAACAGCTCGGCGTTGTCGAAGCCCCACTCGTTGGACTTTCCGCCGAAGAACGTACCCACGAAGTTGTCGGGGTCGTTGTAGTCGCCGGTCCAGCCGAGCAGGTGGATGCCGTGCTCGCTGCCGCCCTGGATGAGGTCGAGGTACTCGCCCCACTCGTTCGAGACGGGGTTGACCACGATGCCGACCGCCTGGAGCTGGGACTGCAGGTTCGTGAAGATCTGCTCCGGGTTGGGCATATACGGACGCGAGATGTTGACGGGGTAGTTGAACGTGATCGTCAGCGGGTTCGCGTCGGTGTAGCCGGCCTCGGCGAGGAGAGCCTTGGCGGCTTCCGGGTCGTAATCGAAGGTCGTCACGCCGGAGTTGAAGCCGATCACGCTGTCCGGCATGAACTGCGAGGCGACGGTGGTGCCCTCGGGCAGCACCTGCGACACCAGCTGCTGCTTGTCGATCGACTGCGCGATGGCCTGCCGCACGCGGATGTCGCTCAGCGCGGGGTCGGCCTGGTTCATGCCGAGGTAGAGGATGTTGAACGGGTCGCGGTTGGTGAGCATGTAGCCCGCGCTCTCGAGGGCGCCGAGGTCGGCCGGGGCGACGAGGTCGTAGCCGTCGATCGATCCGGACTCGAGTGCCTGACGACGGGCCGTGGTGTCGCCGATCACGCGGAAGATGACCTGCTGCACCTGGCCCTGCTCGCCCCAGTAGCCGTCGTAGGCGCTGACGGTCGCCTCGGCGCCGGGCTCCCAGGAGTCGAATTTGAAGGGGCCGGTGCCGGTCGGGTGCGCCTGCGCGTACTCGCTCAGCGTGGGGGCCTCGGAGGTGCCGCCGACGTTGTCGGCCTGGTACTCCTCCAGAGCCGTCGGGCTCTGGATGGCGAAGGCCGGGAGCGACAGCGCGGGGATGAAGCCGGCGAACGGCTCGGTGAGGGTGATCGTCACCTCGGAGGCGCTCGTGGCCTCGCACCCGCCGTAGATCGAGGTGCCGGTGTCGGCGTAGCCGCGCATGATCTTGCCCCAGTAGTAGGACAGGCTCTCGGACTGCGCGATGCCGGTGAAGTTGTTCTGCCGGTCGAAGTTGAAGCACACCGCGTCGGCGTCGAACTCGCTGCCGTCGTGGAATGTCACGCCCTGCTTGAGCTCGAACGTGTACGACAGGCCGTCGTCGGACTGCGTCCAGCTCTCGGCGAGCATGGGGGCCGGGTCGGCGGTGCCGGGCTCGACACCCACGAGGCCCTCGAAGATCTGACGCGAGATGCGGAACGATTCGCCGTCGCTCGCGAACGCCGGGTCGAGGCTCGAGGGGTCGCCCGAGGCGCCGAAGACGAAGGTCGAATCGACATCGCCGCCGGCGTCGCCGCCTCCGCCGTTGTCGTCGCGCTGGCTCGTGCAGCCGGAGAGGGCCAGGGCGCCGATGGCGACCGCCGCCCCGCCGACCAGCAGACGGCGTCGTAGGGTACTGAGCATTTTTCGTTGCACCTTCCGGGGGGAAAGGGAGGGAGGACGACGGCGCTGTCACCTCGTCGTGCCGCGCTCCGCTTGCTGTGTTCTGACGACCGTACAGGGCGGGCGGCGTCGTGCCCATTGCCCGTTTGTATCGATCGTGTTTCGCCGGTCCGGCATCCTGATCCGCCCGGGGCGCGCGCACGGTGCAATCCGTCCTCGGCCGCACTCCCGCCCTTCGCACTCTGCCCACCGCCCCGTCGCCACGTGGTGCGGTCGCGCCCGGGCGCGTCGCCGCCGCGGTCCGCGACCCGGTGAGCGGGAGGGGGGCGGGTAGCGTGGAGCGCATGGCCCGCATGCGCATCGAACCCGACGACGCCCCCACCGCGCGCCTGTCGGACGGGACGATCGCGCGCGTCTCGCCCTCGGGGTTCGTCGCGGGCTGGGAGCTCGTCGTGGACGGCACCCCCCAGTCGCACGTCGACCTCGACGACCCGACCCACCTGCACTTCGAATACGTCGCGCGGATGGGGGCGGTCATCGATCGCCTCCGGATGCCGGGACAACCCCTCACCGCCGTCCACCTGGGAGCGGGCGCCCTCACGCTCCCCCGCTACGTCGAGGCCACGCGGCCGGGTTCGCGTCAGCAGGTGATCGAGCTCGAGCCCGCCCTGTGGGACCTCGTGCGCGAGAACCTCCCCCTGCCCCGCGGCGCGTCGGTGCGCGTGCGCATCGGAGACGCCCGCGAGGGCCTCGGCCGCTTGCCCGCGGGCCTGAACGGAGCCGTCGACCTCCTGGTCAGCGACGTGTACTCGGGCGCGCAGACGCCCGCCCACCTGACCACGGTGGAGTTCTACCGCGCGGCCTCGCGCCTGCTCGCCCCCGACGGCGTGCTGCTGGTGAACGTCTCCGACGGGCCGGGCCTGGCCTTCGCCCGCCGACAGGTCGCCACCATCCGCGAGGTGCTGCCCGAGGTGATCGTTCTCGCCGAGGTGCAGGTGCTCAAGGGCCGCCGCTTCGGCAACCTCGTGGTCGCCGCCTCCGCCGCCCCCCTCCCCGTCGAGTGGCTCCCGCGCCTCATGGCGGCCGGGCCCCACCCCGCGAAGGTCGCCCAGGGCGACGAGATCGTCGAATTCACGCGCGGGTCGCGGCCCGCCACGGATGCCGATGCGACGCCGTCGCCGAAGCCCTCGGCATCCATCTTCGAACGGTGAGGGGAGCGCGTTCTCCGCTCGACCGCGTGGCGCGTGCGGTGTCGACGCGAGGTCGGCGCAGACTGGAACTCCTGCCCGACCGAGAGGAGCGACGGTGAGCTACATCCACGGGTACGACCCCGACACGTTGCGCGAGATCACCGACTCCCGCGAGTGCCAGGAGCGTCTCGACGAGATCGGGCCGCAGCGCAGCCTGCACGCCCTCCTCGAGCGGGTGTGGCTGCTGAAGGTGCTCGACCGTTTCGACGAGGCGCTGTCGATCTCGGAGCAGTCCGTGCGGGTCGCCCGCATGGCCGGAACGCGCCGCGACCTGCTGCGCGCGCGCATCCTGCACGCCACGATCATGCAGTGCCGGGGTGCGTACGCCGCCGCGGAGCAGGAGCTCACCATGTGCGCCGAGGAGGCCGAGGGACAGGGCTGGGCGAGCATCGCCGCCTTCGCCCTGCAGCACCGCGGCAAGGTGCACTACGACGGGGGCGACTACGAGGGCGCCCGTCGCGACTTCAAGCAGGCGCTCTTCCTGCGTCAGAACGCCGGCGCCACCGACGCGCAGCTCGAGTCGACGCTCCTGGCGATCGACGCGGCCGAGCGTCGACGCACGCGCGAGGTCGTCGCGAGCTGAATGTCGTAGGCCCCGCCTAACCTTCCGGTCATGTCCGATCTGCAGCGCGTACGCACGTGGGCCGAGGCGTTGATCGCCCTGCACCTCGACGCGTCGTGGACCTTCGCGTTCGACAACGCCAAGCGGCGCGCGGGCCTGTGCGACTACGGCCGCAAGCGCATCAGCGTCTCGCGCTACCTCTCCGCGCGGTACGACGACGACACCAACCACCAGACGCTGCTGCACGAGGTCGCACACGCGCTCGCGGGGCCGTCGGCCGGCCACGGTCCCCGCTGGAAGCGCACGGCGCTCGAGCTCGGGTACGTCGGCGGCACCACCCACGCCGGCGAGACCGCGAACGAACTCGCCCCCTGGGTGGGCACCTGCCCCGCGGGACACGTCGCCTACCGCCACCGCCGCGCGACGCGTCCCACCTCGTGCGCGAAATGCGCGCCGTCGTTCGACCCGCGCTTCGCGCTGTCGTGGGTGCGCCGCGACATCACCCGCGCCGAGCGGCTCGCCGCCGCGACGCCGCGCTGACACGAGCGTTCCCGGCCGGCGGGTGGGCGCACCGCCACCGTCGTTCGCGACGCCGCGCTGACACGCGCGCGGCGCCCTCACGCGGCGATGAAGACCCCGTCGCGCAGGACGGGGACCACGGATGCCGCGTCGCGCGCGGCCGCGGCGAGGACGGCCTCGCGGCGCCCGTCCGCGGCGAGCGCGCGTCCGCCGCCGCTCGCGGTGAGGAGGTGGCGAACGGCCCCGCCCAAGGCGCGGAATCCTTCTCCCGCGACGGCGGCGTCGGGCGAGGCGTGGTCGATGCCGAGGTCGCCCAGGGCGGCCACGATCGCGCCCGCGCCCAGCAGGTCCTCGACCGCGAAACGCAGTCCGGCCTCGTCGGTGTCGCCGGCCGCGATGACGGAGATGCTGGTGCGCTCCGCGCGGGAGCGCTGCACGTCGAGCACATGCGCGGCGACCGCGGCCGCGTTGCGCAAGCTTCCCGCGACGACGTGGGCGCCCGTCTCGTACGCCGCGCGCGCGAGGGCGGCCGCCTCGTCGTCGTCGAGGGAGACGTCCAGGCCGGCGGTGTTCTCGACGGCGCTGAGCGCATGAGCGGTCAGACCGAGCGTCTGAACGACGACCACGACGTGCGCGGGCGCGAGGCGGCGGAGACCTGCGAGGCCCCAGTCGAAGCGCACCTGGTAGTCGGACTGCGTCAGGGCGGGGTCGATCGGCATCCTTCGATGCTAGAACGCGGTGGACACCGCACCGGTCGATGCCCGCTCGCGACGTCGCCGGGCGGCGTGACGGGCCATCCGCCACGCCGCGGGCGTCAACCCTACGCTGGTCCCCAGGGGAATGGGGCAGCATCTCAGCATGCGGATCCTGCTGAAGTTCGTGATCGACTGCGACCCCGACGCCGCGTGGCGTGCCCTGCACTCGCCGCGCGCGGTCGCGGAGCTGTACGGCCCCCTCCTCGCGGTGGACGGTCTGGGCGAGATGCCCACCTCGTTCGAGTCGGGCGACGACGTGCCCGTGCAGATGAGCGTCGCCGGCGTCGTGCCGGTGGGGCGGCAGCTGATCTCGGTGGCGGATCGTGAGACCCGCGATGCGAACGGTCGCGTCCGCGTCTTCCGCGACTGGGGCGTGCCGCTCACGGGTCCGCTCTCCGCGCTGGACGTGTGGGATCACCAGATGGCGGTCTCCGCCGCCCCCGGCGAGCCGGGCCGGACGCTCTGGCGCGAACGCCTCACCATCGGCGGTGCGGCCGCCCCCGCGCTGTGGCCGGGGCTGTGGGCGACGTGGCAATGGCGTGCCGCTCGCATCCGCGCCCTCGCCCCGACGTGGGCGCACGACCCCGAAGACGACGCCGCCCGAGGATGAGCGAGCTGCTCGTGCGCGCGGCGACACCGGCCGACAGCCGGTGCATCGCCGAGGTGCACGTGCAGAGTTGGCGCGAAGCGCACACCGATCAGGTGCCCGCCGCCCTGTCGGCACGACTGGATGTCGAGCTCTCGGCGCGACGGTGGGCGGTGCGATTGCGCGGAGAGACGCCGCGCGGGGCCGAGCGCCTCGGCGACGCATGGGTGGCCGAGATCGACGGGCGGGTCGTCGGTTTCTCGTCCGCGGGCATGACACGCGACGCGGATCGTCCGCGAACGGAGGCTGAGCTGTACGCCCTGTACGTCCTCGCCGGCCACTACGGCACGGGGGTGGGCACGGCACTGCTGCACGCCGCGATCGGCACGGGGCATGCCAGCCTGTGGGTTCTGACCGCCAACAGCCGGGCGATCGCTTTCTACGCGAAGCACGGGTTCACCCCTGACGGGGCGGCGCGCGACGACGACCGGTGGGGCGCCCCGCTTCGGGAGCTCCGCCTGACCAGGTGAGCGGGACCCTCAGACCAGGCCGTGCCGGTAGGCGAAGACGACGAGCTGCACGCGGTCGCGCAACGCCAGCTTCGTGAGGATGCGACTGATGTGCGTCTTCACCGTCGCCTCCGACAGGAACTCGCGCTCGGCGATCTCGGCGTTGCTGAGCCCGGTCGCCGCCAGCGCGAAGATCTCCTGCTCGCGCTCGGTCAACGCCGCGAAGGCAGCGGGCACCGGCTCGGCGCCGGCACCTTCGGCGATGTGTGCGAAGAGCTCGCGGGTGGCCTCCGCCGCGATGACGGCGGAGCCGGCGTGCACGGTGCGCACGGCCGAGAGGAGGAACTCCGGCTCGGCGTCCTTGAGCAGGAAGCCGCTGGCCCCGCGCTGGATCGCCCGGGCCGCGGCTTCGTCGAGGTCGAAGGTCGTGAGCACGACGACGCGGGGCGGGTCGGACTCGCGCAGGATCTCGGCCGTCGCGGTCAGCCCGTCCATCACGGGCATGCGCACGTCCATCAGCACGAGATCCGGACGCGTCGCGCGCACGACCTCGATCCCCTCCCTGCCGTCGGACGCCTCCCCCACCACCTCGAGATCGGGTTGCGAGTCGATGACCATGCGGATGCCGGCGCGGAAGAGGGCCTGATCGTCGACGAGGACGATGCGGACGGGGGCGGTCATGCGAGGGAACCTCTCGGTGGGGACGGGTGAACGGCATCCACGGCGCTCACCGCGGGGGGCCGATCGGCAGGGTGGCTTGCACGACGAATTCGCCGTACTCGGGTCCGGCGGTCAGTCGACCGCCGACCAGCTGCGCGCGCTCGCGCATGCCGATGAGGCCGTGTCCCCCGCCGGGCGCCGCGGACCCGGACGACGACGTGGAGCGGGCGTTGCGCACGGAGAGCTCGACCCGCTCGGCGAACCACCCGAGGCGGACGCGCACGCGCGGATCGACGCCATGGCGAAGGGCGTTGGTGAGGGCCTCCTGCATGATGCGGTAGACCGCCATCTGGATCGCCGCGGGCGGTTCGCCCGGAGGCGCCGGGTCGATGCGCACGTCGAGGTCGACCCCGGCCGCGCGCACGCGGTCGAAGAGCTGATCAAGGTCGGCGAGGGTGGGTTGCGGTCCCTCGCCCTGACTGTGACGCAGCTGACCCAGGAGCAGACGCACATCGGTCAGAGCCGCGCGCGCCGTCGTGGAGATCGTCGCGAGCGCCTCGGAGGCCACCGCGGGATCGGCCCCGGCCGCGTACCGGGCCCCGTCGGCCTGCGCGATCACCACCGCGAGGGAGTGGGCCACCACGTCGTGCATGTCGCGGGCGATGCGCACGCGCTGCTGCTCGGCGATGGTCTCCGCCTCGGCCGCACGCTGCGCGCGGGAGTTCGCGGCGGCGCGCAGGGCCGTGCGGACCAGCGCACCCGACACCCACGCGAGCATGAGCGCGAACCCGGATGCCAGCAGCAGAGCACCCGCCGCGAACCAGTCGTTGACCGTGAGGGGTTCGGACAGGCCCCGGCCGACGAGATACAGGGGGACGATCGCGGCGCCCGCGATGCCGGAGGCGAACCCCCACCAGAACACGCGCCTGCTGCCGTACGCGGCCGTCGTGTAGAGCACGGCGAAGATGGCGAGATCGGTGGGGGACGGTTGGCGTCCGAACCCCATCTGCACGAACGCCCCCACCCAGGCCAGCACGAGGGCGATGCCGGGCTGCAGGCGGCGCATCGCGAGCGCGGCGGTCAGGGCAAGTGCGACGAGGACCGCACCGACGTTCTCGCCGACGACAGCGAGCGGCGCGAGCGCGCCACTGGTGGTCCCGGCCAGTTCGACCGCCAGGGCGAGCAACCCGAAGACGCCGGCGACGCAGAGATCGACGACCAGCTGGTAGCGCTGGAGCGGACGGAGGGGGAACATCGGCCCCACGCTACGCCGGACGGCGGGACCGCGGCATCCGCCTGTGGATGTATCCCGGGATACCGGGGACGGATACGGGCCCGACATGCTCAGGGTGGGCGAGGCGGCCAAACCGGAGTCGGATGGTCCGGTCGATGGCGTGTGACGCGGAGCGTCAGCCGGGGAAGTCGGCGGGCTCGATGGGGCGCGCCTCGAAGAAGGTCTGCAGCACGACGGTCGTGCGGGTGTTGACCTGCGCGGCGGCGCGGATGTCGCGGATGAGCTCCTCGAGGTCGCGCGGCGTGGGCACGCGCACGAACAGCATGTACGCGGCCTCTCCGGCGATCGAGTGGCAGGCCTCGATCGCACTCAGGTGCGCGAGGAGTTCGGGGGCGTTGTCGGGCTGAGCGGGGTCGAGCGGGGTGATCTCGACGAAGGCCGCGAGCGGGCGGCCGAGGGCCTCGGCGTCGAGGATCGGGCGGTAGCCCTGCACGATGCCCCGCGCCTCGAGACGACGCAAACGCGACTGCACGGCGGAGACCGACAGACCGACGCGCTCCGACAGGTGCGACAGCGTCGCGCGCGCGTCGATCGAGATCTCCCGGACGATCGCGGCGTCGACCGCATCGTCCAGTCGGGGGGCGCGAGCGGGGGCCTCGGTCATGCGCTCGACAGTAGCAGTGGGGTCGCGAGGGACTCTGGCGCGTGCCGTAAGTTTTCCGTTAGCATGGCGTTTCGGCAGGAATATTTACAGCCCCGATCGGAGGATGCCATGACCACCGCGACACCCATCCGTGCTGACCAGGATCTGCTCGGCGGTCGCACCGTCGAGGTCGTCGAGCACACCGCCGCCTGGGCGCAGCTGAAGTCCGCAGCCACCGCACTGCAGTCCCTGCAGGCGAAGGATGGCTCGATCGACGACACCTCCGCCGCGGCGCCCCTCATCGACGACATCGTCGAGGCGATCGACGCCCTCGCCCCGCTCTTCCCCCACGACGCCGCCTACCTCGCCGCCTCCGTCGCCGACTTCCGTCGGTGGAGCGCGGAGGGTCTCGGGACGCCCGACTTCCTCGACTCCCTGGTGGCGTTCCAGCCCCAGGAGCACCGGGTCGACGGCATCCGTCACCTGGTCGTGTTCCCCATGTACACGCAGAACGGCTCGAGTCAGCGGCACGTCGAAGCGGTGCTGGTGGAGGCGATCTGGCCCGAGTTCATCGCGCGGCTGGAGACGGAGTACACCAACCGCCTGTTCGTCTCGTTGCGGCTCATCGACTTCACCTCGGGGTACGACACGAACTCCGCCGTGCTGTTCCCCGAGACCGTCGCGATGCGCGAGATCCCGACCTTCACGTGGGGTGCGATCTTCCAGGACCGCGAGGCCGCGCGCTACCGTCGCGTGACCCGCGCGGCCGCCGAGATCACCAAGCTCGAGCTGCCCGAGGCCGCCGCCCGCATGCTCGACGACCAGTCGCTGACCGAGCAGACGTTCGTGACGTGGGACCTCATCCACGACCGCACGCACATGCGCGGCGACCTGCCCTTCGACCCGTTCATGATCAAGCAGCGGATGCCGTTCTTCCTGTACTCGCTCGAAGAGCTGCGGTGCGACCTCACCGCGTTCCGCGAGTGCGTATCGCTGCAGGCGCGCCTCTCCGCCCGCGACGACCTCGACGACGCCGAGCGGGCGATGCTCGAGCACGCCGAGCTCGTGCAGTACGCCGTGATCTTCGACCGCATCTTCCGGTTCGCGATCACCGGGTCGCGCGTGCGCAATTACGACGGACTCGGCGGGCAGCTGCTGTTCGCCTGGCTGCACCAGCGCCGCGTGCTGCACTGGACCGACACCTCCCTCGCTTTCGACTGGGACGAGGTGCCGGCCGCGGTCGTGGCCCTGGCCGACGCGATCGACGAGCTCTACTGGCGCTCGATCGACCGCCCCAAGACGGCGCACTGGCTCGCGGCGTACGACCTCGTGCGCGGCGTCGTGACCCCGCACCCCGCGTCGGTGTGGGCGCGCGGCCTCCCCGACGACGTGCTCGCGGGCCTGCCGAAGGGGTACACCGACGCCGTGCTGGACGACGAGTTCCCGCTGTCGATGTTCTTCGAGGCCCTGGAGAAGAAGATGCGTCCGGTGATCGCCTCGACGGAGGGCATCCGCGGGTCGGACTGACGCCCGGGCTCCGGTCGCGCCCCGACGCCCCCGAGAACCCTGCTCGAGTGTCCGAGACACGCCGCGCTCAGCGCCGAAGCAATGGCGTGTTCTGGACACTCGACGCCGTCGCGGGCGGCCGGGAGACGCGCGGGCGTCACGCGACGAGTGCCCGAGACACGCTGCGTGCAGCGCCGAAGCAATGGCGTGTTCTGGACACTCGACGCCGTCGCGGGCGGCCGGGAGACGCGGGGGGCGTCGCGCGAGGAAGGCCCGTGGGGGACACTCGGATGACCCGGGCACCTGAATTCCCGGACACCCGCATGACCCCCCACCGCTCGACCAGGACGGAGACCGCATGAGCGACACCCAGCAGGCACAGGAACTCGTGCGGGGGCGGCTCGTCCTCCTCGCCGGCGGAACGAGCGCGGTCGGCCGCGCGGCGGCACGCGCACTGCTCGAGGCGGGCGCGCGGGTCGTGATCGTGGGGTCCGATGCGAAGCGACTCGCGGAGGCCGCCGCAGAGGCGCCCGGCGCGGTCATGGAGCGCTGCGACCTCACCGACGCGGATGCCGTTCTCGCGCTGCGCGAGCGCGTGCACGCCGTGCACGGTGACGTGGATGGCGTCCTCCACCTCGTCGGCGGGTGGCGCGGGGGCGGCGGGCTGGCCGGCCAGAGCGACGAGGACTTCGCGTTCCTGCTCCGCTCGTTGACGGCTCTCCGGGTCGTCAGCCGCGTCTTCGACGGTGATCTCACGGCGTCGCCCGCCGGCCGTCTCGCGATCGTGTCGTCGACCTCGGTCACCCGCCCGCTGGCGGGCGGCGCGAACTACGCGGCGGTCAAGGCCGCGAGCGAGGCGTGGACGCGGGCGGTCGCTCACGGATTCGCGAAGAGCGCCCGCGACGCGGACCGCCCGATCTCCGCGGCGGCGGTCGTCTTCCGGGTGAGGAGCCTGGACGGCCTGGAAGACGCCTTGGCCGCCGCGTTCGTCGCGCTCTGGGACGACGACGCGGATGCCTTCAACGACGTCGTCATCGAGGTGGCAGCGGGAGCCTAGAGTTCCCCGTCGGGGCGGGCCGCGGGCACGGCGCCTGCGGTCGCGTTCGGCAACGGTCGCCGTGTCGCGGCATCGTCCGGGTGGGCGTGCTCACCCGGGGCCGACATCGCCGCCGCCGCAGCGGACGCCGCCCCCGCAGCGAGCGTATCGACGGCCTCGGCCCCGCTGGCGTCTGGGGCGGGACTCACCGACGCTTCTCCGACCTGGGCCGAGGGCGATCGGTACTGAGCCGACAGGACGCGGTACGACCGTGTGAAGAACGCGAGCACGCCGACCACGACCATGACGAGACCGGCGATCAGGAACACCAGAGCGATGCCGCGCGACTGCCCGTCGCCGAGCAGCCACCCCCAGGTGGCGCGCCCGCTTTCGGCCTCCATGTACGGGATGACCAGGAACTGCGCGATCGGGGCGATGAGGAACGAGGTGACCGGCGCGGCGGCCGACTCGAAAGCCGCCGCGAAGCCGAACACGCGACCTTGCGTGGCGAACGGCACGACCTTCTGGATGACGGTCTGCTCGGCCGCCTCGACGGGCGGGATCAACGCCATGTACACCCAGATGCCGACCGCGTAGAGCCACCACCAATCGCGGAGGGTGAACACCGCCCCGAGCGCGCCCATGGCGATGACGATCCACAGCATGGTGCGGATCGGGTTCGTGCCGAGGCCGAACTTCGCGACGAGACCGCCGCCGACGATGAAGCCGGTCGCGGTGACCGCGAGGACGATCCCCCAGACTTCCGCGTCGTAGACCCGACCGTCGATCTCGACGCGGAACAGCTCGAGCCCGTAGGGGTCCATCAGCGCCATGTAGACGCCGCCGATGAGGTTGTTGAAGGTCGAGAAGACGATGAGAGCGAAGAGTCCGGGTGCGGCTCGGACCGCGCGCACGGCGCCGCCGAGGTCGACGAGCGGGCCCGCCTCGGATCCCGCTGCCGGACGCTCCTCGGGGATGCGGATCGTGAGGAGGTGGACCAGGGCCACGACGGTGAGCGCCACCGCGATGGCCAGCGTCCATCCCATGCCGAGGAGACCGACCGAGAGCCCGCTGAAGACGCTCGTGACCACAAAGGCGAGGCCCTGGACCGTGCCGACGAGGCCGTTGGCGTTCGCGTGCCGGTCCACCGGCACGAGGAGCGTGACGGTCGTCGACAGCGCGATGTTGCGGAGGTTCTCGATGACCGCGCCGCCGAGGATGATGCCGGAGAACAGCCAGAACCATGGCGCGCCGAGGTCGAGCAGCGCCGCCTCGGGGAGAGCGAGCCAGAGCGCTCCGGCGAGCAGGAACGCTCCGAGGGTGACGACGCCGGACAAGACCATGACGCGGTGCTTGCGGTGCCGATCGACCAGGGAGCCGAACATCATGGCGAAGATCGCCAGCAGCAGCATGTACGCCCCGCCGATGATGCCCGTCGCCAGAACCGAACGCGTCTCGAGGTAGACCCAGAACGTGAGCGCGAACCAGAGGAAGCTCGTCGTGACGTTGGCCGCAGCCGTGTTGACGAGCACCGCGAGGAACGTGCGATGCCCCCGCGCGGGCACGGCTGCTCCGCGTGAGTCGGGAGGCGGATCAGCGGCCATAGGCACACGGTAGACCCGACCTCCGACATCGGCCAGGGCCCCGGGCGGTGCCCCGGGATGGGGACGCTGGACGGCGCCCCGGCCATGGACGCTGGGCGGTGCCCCGAGCCTGGGCGCTGCGCGGCGGCCGGGGCCGGTATGCCGGACGTCGTCGCCGGGCGGCGCTCCGGCCGCGGCGGGTGTCCCGGCGGCGCCCGGCCGCGGCCAGAGACCGGTCGGCGCGTCCCGCCCTCAGTCGAGCAGGCTCCGGATGTCGTCGGCGGTCAGGCTCGGGCCGCCGGCGAAGGCGCCGCCGCCCTCGTCGGCATCCTCGTCGAGCACGCGCGAAAAGAGATCGGCCTTGGCCTGGCGGAGCGCGACGACCTTCTCCTCGACCGTGTCGGAGGAGACCAGCCGGTACACGATCACCGGCCGCGTCTGCCCGATGCGATGGGCGCGGTCGATCGCCTGCTCCTCGACCGCGGGGTTCCACCAGGGGTCGAGCAGTACGACGTAGTCGGCCTCGACCAGGTTGAGCCCCACCCCGCCGGCCTTGAGCGAGACGAAGAACGCCGGGTCACTGCCGTCGCGGAACCGATCGATCTCGGCCTGCCGGTTGACGGTCGTGCCGTCGAGGTAGCCGGATGCCAATCCCGCGTCGGTGCAGCGCTGGCGAGCGGCTCGCAGGAAGCGCGTGAACTGGCTCAGCACGAGCACGCGATGCCCTTCCGCCTCCGCCTCGACCAGCAGGTCTTCGAGAGCGTCGAGCTTCGCCGAGGGCGCGTCTCCCTCGTCGACGAGGGCCGGGTCGAGTGCCAGCTGGCGGAGCATCGTCAGCGAGCGGAAGATGGCGAACCGGTTGCCTTCAGCGTCGTCGTCGAGCAGTCCGAGCAGGCGCTGACGCTCGCGGTGGAAGCGACGGTCGTAGAGCTTTCGGTGCGCGGGATGCAGGGCGACCTCGATGATGGTCTCCTGCTTGGGCGGCAGTTCGGCGGCCACGAGGTCTTTCGTGCGCCGGAGGAGGAACGGCCGGATGCGCCGGCGCAGGAGGTCGAGACGTTCCGCGTCGGCGTGCTTCTCGATCGGGGTGCGGTACAGCTCGGTGAACGACTCGCGCGTCCCCAGGAGGCCCGGCGCCACGAGCGACATGAGCGCCCACAGCTCGAGCAGGTTGTTCTCCATCGGCGTGCCCGTGATGACGAGCGTGAAGGGCACCGCCAGCGCGCGAGCCGCCCGGTAGCCCCGCGACGACGGGTTCTTGATCTGCTGCGCCTCGTCGAGCACGAGACCCGACCAGGCGGCCTCGGCGTACTGCTCCTGCTCGAGGCGGAACAGGGCGTAACTGGTGACGACCACGTGGGCGCCGTCCGCCGCCTCGGCGATCGTGTCCGCGCGCCGCGCGCGGGTGGCCGAGATCGTGCGGACCTCGAGGTCGGGCGCGAACGTCGCGCATTCGCGCGCCCAGTTGCCCACCACGCTCGTGGGCGCGACGATCAGGAACGGCGGCAGGGTGGGGTCGTCGACGCGGGCCGCCTCCATCATCGCGATGGTCTGCACCGTCTTCCCGAGCCCCATGTCGTCGGCGAGGATGCCTCCGAGCCCCTGCGTACGAAGGAAATGCAGCCAGTCCAGCCCGGACCGCTGGTAGTCGCGGAGGGTCGCGCGCAGGCCCGCCGGCGGCTCGATCCGGGTGAGGGCCGCCTCGTCGGTCAAGCCGCGCACGCGCAACCACCACTCGGCCTCGTGCGCCCCGAGCATGCCGAGCTCGGACAGGTCGTCCCACAGGCCCACGTTGTAGCGGTTGATCGTGAGATCGTTGCCCGGCCGGTCGGCGAGGGTGCGGGCTTCGTCGATCACCGCGCGCAGGCGGTCGAATTCCGGGGTGTCGAGCCGCACGTACGCACCGTCGCCGAGGAACAGCACGCGATCGCCGAGCGCCAGCGCGGTGTAGAGCGCGGTGAAGTCGACCTCGACGTCGCCGACCGTGACCCGCGCGTTCAGGTCGAACCAATCACTGCCGTCGTCGGCGCCGGTACTCAGCTGCACCACCGGCGCCTCGGAAGCGGCGCGATAGGCGGGGTCGTCGCCGGTGACGTGCAGCCGCACGTGCTCGAGGCCCCGCAGACGCGGCATCCCCTCTCCGACGAACAGGGCGGCGGCGGCGGGCGCCATCGCGCGAGCCGGGGCCGCGCCCGTCGGGAACGGCGCCGGGACGTCGATGCGCAGCTCCTCGGCGATGGCGGAGACGGCGGCCCACACGGCCCTCTCGTGCTCATCGTGTCGGCGCCCCCGCGTCGACGATCGATCCCAGCGTGTGGCGAGGGCTGTGGCCCCCTCGCGATGCTCGACGATCACCTCGAGCACCGGCCGCGGCGCCTCGGGAACATCGACCGTGCCCCGCGGCGACACGACAGGGGCATCCAGCTGGAGGCGCGGGAGGTAATCGCGCAGGAACGTCTCGGACCCGCGCTCGTCGACCGTGAGCGCACCCGACCGGGCGAGGAGCCCGCGGACCGGTCCCGACGCCGGTGTCGCCAGACGTGCGAGCGTGATGCGCTCGTCGTCTCCGTCGCGATCGTCGACGAAGGCGACCGCGACGGCGGGATCGCCGACGACCCAGCAGGGCAGTGCGGCCGTCTCGGCGTCGACGCCCTGCACCGTCCCGCGCACGTGCAGGGCCGAGCCCCGGCGGTCCAGCGACACCGCCGCCGTCGCCGACTTCTCGACGATGCGAACCGGGTGATGGATGCCGGCACCCGAGACGAGCGGGACACCCGCGGCCACGACGGCCTCGAGCTGCAACCACAGCGAGTGCGGCGGGACCGCGGAGAGCGGCATCCATTCGTCGGAGAGGTAGGCACCGGAGCTGAAGCGCCCCAGCCGCCCCAGGCTGTCGAGCGCGGCGCGCGCGCGGGGATCGGCCGGGAGGGCTGCGAGGGCGGACCAGCCGGCGCGGCCCTTGATCCACGTGCCGCGGGAACCCCGCACCCCGGGCCGCGCGCTCAGCGTCAGCGCCGTGCCGTGACCGCGCCCCCCACCCCGGCGGATCGAGAGGAAAATGCAGAGGTCGAAGGGCGCCTCGTCGTCGACCGCGGTCGCGGTGGAGAACAGCTCGTCGAGCGAACGCTGCCACTCGGGCCGAGGGGGACGGCCCGCGGAGATCAGGCGGTCGAAGAGCACGAGCGCGGCCGCGCAGGAATGCTCGCACTCGGGTCCGCGACCGCACGAGCACCACCCGGACAGGCGGGAGAGATCGTCAGGGACGCGCAGCTCGAGGTGTTCGTAGCCCGACGCCCCGAAGGACTGCGCCGCGACAACGAGCACACCGCTGACGGAACGCGCGTCGCCCACCTCGACGGAACCGTAGACGAGCAGACGGTCGGCACGCGTCATCGCCGACGCCGAGAACATCTCGCCGGCGATACTGAGCGCTTCCGGGTCCAACCGCATCCCCCCATTGTCGTGGCGGCCACCGACACCCCGTCGCGCTAGGCGCACATCGGTGGATGGATGCCCCCTGGGGAGGAGCCGGGAAAAGTTACGCTGGAGGAGTGACTTCCCTCCACGACACGTCGGTACGCGGCTTCGCGTCCGACAACTATTCCGGCATCCACCCCGACGTGCTCGCCGCGATCGCGATGGCCAACGAAGGCCACCAGGTCGCCTACGGCGAAGACGTCTACACCGCGCGCCTGCAGGAGCTGTTCGTGTCGCTCCTGGGCGACGGCGTCGAGGCGTATCCCGTCTTCAACGGCACGGGCGCCAACGTCGTCGGGCTGCAGTCGATGCTCCCCCGCTGGGGCGCCGTGATCTCGGCGTCCACCGCGCACATCAACGTCGACGAGGGAGGTGCACCCGAGCGCGTGGGCGGCATCAAGCTCCTGACGGTCCCCACCGACGACGGAAAGCTCACCCCCGAGCTCGTCGACCGCGAGGCGTGGGGCTGGGGCGACGAGCACCGCGCGCAGCCGCTCGTCGTGTCGATCACGCAGTCGACCGAGCTGGGCACGCTCTACACCGTCGACGAGATCCGCGAGCTCGCCGCGCACGCGCACGGGCACGGCATGCGGCTGCACATGGACGGCGCACGCATCGCGAACGCCGCCGCCGCCCTCGACGTGCCGCTGCGTGCCTTCACCCGCGACGCGGGTGTGGACGTGCTGAGCTTCGGCGGCACGAAGAACGGCGCGATGATCGGCGAGGCGATCGTCGTGCTCGACCCCGAGGCCTCGACCGGTCTGACGTACCTCCGCAAGCTCGACATGCAGCTGTCGAGCAAGATGCGCTTCGTCTCGGCGCAGCTCGTCGCCCTGCTCGACGGCGACCTGTGGCTGCGCAACGCTCGTCATTCCAACGCGATGGCACAGCGCCTGCGTGCGGGTGTCGAGGCGGGACTCGCCGACGGTTCGATCCAGGGCGTCGAGTTCACGCAGCCCACGCAGGCGAACGGCGTCTTCGCGACCTTGCCCGTCGGTGTCGCCGACCGGCTGCGCGCGAGCTTCCGGTTCTACGACTGGGACGAGATCCGCCGCGAGGTGCGGTGGATGTGCTCGTTCGACACCACCGAAGACGACATCGACGCGTTCGTCGCCGCGATCGCGCGCGAGACGAGCGCGTGAGGTGAGGCCCCGTCACCCGCAGAGGGCGGCGGCGTGAGGCCCCGGGCCGTGGCATCCGGAACAGGATGCCGCGGCCCGGGGCGTTTCACGCTCCCGTCAGCCAGTCGCGATAGGCGTCGAACGTGCTCTCGCGCCCGAGGAAGGCCCGGACGAGCTCGCCGGCGTCGCGGGTCCCGCCGGGTTCGAGGATCTCTCGCCGATAGCGCGTGGCCGTGTCGACGTCGAAGAGGTCGTCGCCGAACGCCGACAGCAGGTCTCGCGCGATGACGAGGCTCCACTGGTACGTGTAGTAGCAGGCCCCGTAGCCCGTGAGGTGCCCGAATCCGGCGTACGAGTGCGACCCGTCGAGCGGTGTCACCGGGCTCGCGGCGCGGTAGTAGCCGTCGACGGCAGAACGCAGGTCGGCGGGGCGGTCGACGTGCAGGCGGTACGACGTCGTGGCGTGTCCGAGCTGTCTCGTGACCTCTAGACCTCTTCCGAACGCGTCGGCGGTGCGCATGCGAGCGACGAGGTCGGCGGGGATGGGCTCGCCCTCGTCGTTCCGCGCGAAAACGGCGAGCGCCTCGGCATCCCATGCCCACTCCTCGAGCAGCTGGCTGGGGGCCTCGACGAAGTCCCACTCGGTGGCGACACCCGTCCACCGCGCCCACTTCTGATGTCCGCCGAGGATGTCGTGCACGAGGTGGCCGAACTCGTGGAAGAAGGTCACGACCTCGTCGTGCTCGAGCAGGCCGCGCGAGAAGTTGCACAGCAGCACCGATTCGGGCAGGGAACGACCCGCGATCCCGGGCGCGAGCCCGAAGCACGCGGCGTGGTTGTACTTGCCCTCGCGCGGGTGGAGGTCGAGGTGGATGCGACCGAGACGCTCCCCCGCGCGGACGACGTCGTACGTGCGCACGTCGTCGTGCCACGACGGCGTCTCGACCGGCACGTACTCGACGTCGAGCAGACGTCCGGTCGTGGCGAGCACCCCGTCGAGCACGCGGTCGAAGCGGAAGTACGAGCGCACCCGCTGCGCGTCGACGTCGTACTCCTCGCGCTTGAGCGCTCCGAGGACGTACCAGAAGTCGGCGATCGTGACGGCGTCGGCGTGGGGATCGTCGTGGCGCAGGCGGGCGAGGACCCGCTCGTACTCGGCGGCCGCCGCCGGCGCCGCTGCCGCCGCGACGCGGTCGAGGAACGTCGCCACGGCGGCGCTGGAGCCGATCATGCGCGTCTCTGTCTCGTAGTCTGCCCAGTCGCCGTAGCCCAGGATCTGCGCCCGCTCGGCCCGCACGGCGAGGAGTTCGGCCAGCACGGGCTCGTTGACGGGCCAGGCGAGGTCGTTGTACGCGCCCACCAGCGCATGCCGTACCGATCGGTCGCGGGCGTACTCCCGCACGGGCATGAGGTCGGTGTACTCGGTGGTGAGGGTGATCATGCCCTCGTCGTCGGCCGGATGCTCGTCGAGGAAGTCGGCCGGGAGCCCCTCGAGCGACGACGCCGGGACGCGGATCTCGCGGCGCCCTTCGCGGATGTTGCGCGAGAACGTCAGCGACAGCTCGGTGTCGCGGTCGGTCAGCTCCCGTACGCGCTCGCGGTCGGCATCCTCCAGGTCGACACCACCACGGCGGAAGTCGCGGCGGACGTGCGCGAGGAAGCGCTGCTCGTCGGCGTCGAGCCCGTCGGGGTCCGCGTCGGCGAAGACGCTCCACAGGTCGCGGTCGAGGAGCCGTTTGGACTGCACCGCGTCGACGGCCTGCGCCTGCTTCTCGGCGATGTCTCGGACCTCGGCGTCGGGGTGCGACTCGCTGATCAGGTGGGAGGGGGCGGCGGCCTCGCTGAGGGCGAGATCCGCTTCGTTCCACAGCGCGAGACGCTCGCGCAGGCTCAGGTCGGCCTCGGCCACGAGCTGCGCGTCGATCTCGACGACCCGATCGAGCAGACCGCGGGGGCGCTCCTCGGCGAACACGCGCCACTCGTCGAGGTCGCGGGGCAGGGTCAGGGGTTCCAGGGGAGAAGCCGGCATCCTCCGACCCTAGGCAGGGCCGACGACACCGGGCAATGGGCGGTGGAGAACCGCCCGACCGGCCGCCCCTGGGGAGGAACCGTCAGCGCAGTGCGCCGACCGAGGCGAGGGCGAGGCGGATGAGCGTGCCGCGGCCGCCCTCCATCTCGTCGGAGAGGGCGTCGGATGCCGCCTCCTGCGGCGAGAGCCAGGTGACCTCGAGCGCGTCCTGGCGCGGTTCGCACGTGCCGGTGACCGGCACGACGTACGCGAGGGACACGGCGTGCTGGCGGTCGTCGTGGAAGGCGCTCACACCCGGCAGCGGGAAGTACTCCGCGACCGTGAACGGGGTGGGCTGCGGCGGAAGAAGCGGGAAGGCCATCGGCCCCAGATCGTTCTCGAGGTGGCGGAACAGCGCGTCGCGAACGGTCTCGCCGTAGCGCACCCGCCCCGAGACGAGCGTGCGCGTCATCTCGCCGAGCGGCGTCGCCCGCAGCAGGATGCCGACCTGCGTCACCGCGCCCATGCCGTCGGTGCGCACCGGGAGCGCTTCGACGTAAAGCATCGGCAGGCGCCGACGCGCCTCCGCGAGCTCGACCTCGCTCAGCCAGCCCGGGTTGGGGTTGGGACCTCCCTGCGCGCCTGAGAACGAGGAGGAGAGCGACTCGCGCTCGTCGCCGTTGTCGCCGGGTTCGGGGTCGGGGGTGCGCACGGGCATGCTCCCTGTATATCAACGTCTGCTCCGGATGCCGCGTTTCCCGGTCTCCGACCGGTCGCCGCCGTCCCGCCTCGACCACCCCGCTCGGCCGGTCGGCCGGACCGGCGATGTCGGAGGCCTTTGCCACAATGGCGGCATGAGCGCGCATCCCTCCCTCGATCCGTCCGTCGTGCGGTGGTCCGTCCCGGCCGACGAGCGCGCCGGGCGACCCGTGCTCCTGCTCCTGCACGGCTACGGCTCCGACGAGCACGACCTTCTCGGCCTCGTGCCGCACCTGCCCGAACGGTTCGTGGTCGCGAGCGTGCGCGCGCCGCTGGCGCCGCCATGGCCGATGCCCGGGGCGTCGTGGTACCCGATCGAGGGTCTCGACGGCCGCGATCCCGATGCGGTCACGCTCGCGGCGCACGCGGTGCTGTCCTGGGTGAAGGATGCCGTGGGAGCGGCGCCCGTGGGCCTGCTGGGGTTCTCGCAGGGCGGCGCGGTGGCCCTGCAGACGCTCCGCGTGGCCCCGGATGCCGTGTCGTTCGCCGTGGTGCTCGCCGGGTACGCGCCCGGTGGGGAGCTGCCGGGCGATGAGGTCCTCGCCGAGCGCCGCCCTCCCGTGTTCTGGGGGCGTGGAGCAGCCGACGACGTCATCCCCGCGGCCCTCGTTGATTCGACGGCGCAGTGGCTCCCCGTGCATAGCGAGCTGAGCGGTCGGGTGTACCCGGGTCTCACGCACTCGATCTCGCAGGACGAACTCGACGACGTGCGGGCGTTCCTCGAGGCGCGCCTGCGCGATCGCGATGCCGCGTCGGCGTGAGCGGTGCGGGGCCCGCGCGGCCGCGGCGTTTTGACGCGCGTTCCGCGACCAGCGAACGTCAACCCCGGCCCGATGTCGGAGGTCCGGGAGAGGATGTCGGCATGGCCGACGTGCTGGAGAAATTCGGTCCTGCAACGCAGGATTGGTTCCGCGGCGCGTTCTCCGCGCCCACCAACGCGCAGAAGGGGGCGTGGGAGTCCGTCTCGTCCGGCCGCAACGCACTCGTCGTCGCCCCGACAGGGTCGGGCAAGACACTGTCGGCCTTCCTCTTCGCGATCGACCGCATCTTCCGCGAGAAAGCCCCCGAGGTCCCGGATGCTGCGCCCGCTCGCCGCGACAAGAAGGCGGCAGCGAAGGCCCCGGCGACGAACACCCGCGTCCTGTACATCTCGCCGCTGAAGGCTCTCGGCGTCGACGTCGAGCGCAATCTGCGCTCCCCCCTCGTCGGTATCGGACAGTCGGCGCGACGGCTCGGCATCGACGTCCCGGCCGTGAGCGTGGGCGTGCGATCGGGAGACACGAGTTCGAGCGACCGGCGGAAGCTCGTCACCGATCCGCCCGACATCCTGATCACCACCCCCGAGTCGCTTTACCTGATGCTCACGAGCCAGGCGGCCGAGACCCTGCGCGGCGTGCACACGGTGATCATCGACGAGGTCCACGCTGTCGCCGCCACGAAGCGCGGCGCGCACCTCGCGGTGAGCCTCGAGCGCCTCGACGCCCTTCTGGATTCCCCCGCGCAGCGCATTGGGCTGTCGGCCACGATCCGGCCGATCGACGAGGTCGCCCGCTTCCTCGGCGGGGCCCAGCCCGTCGACATCGTCGCGCCGAAGGCCACGAAGGCGTTCGACCTGTCGGTCGTGGTGCCGGTCGACGACATGCTCAATCCGCCGCCCCCGCCCGGATCTCCCGCCCCCGACGAGGCGGGCGACGGCGAGTGGTTCTCGGAGCGCCCCGAGAGCACAGAGATGGCGGGTTCCGTGTGGCCGCACGTGGAGGAGGCGATCGTCGATCGCATCCTGGAGCGTCGATCGACCATCGTGTTCGCCAACTCCCGCCGGCTCGCGGAACGTCTGACGGGGCGTCTCAACGAGATCTACGCCGAGCGGCAGGGCATCGAGGTGCCCGAGCCGACCGTGCCGGCGGCGCAGATGGCGCAGGCCGGCTCGTCGGCCGGGGTGTCGGCGATCCTCGCCAAGGCGCACCACGGGTCGGTCTCGAAGGAGCAGAGGGCCCAGGTCGAAGACGAGCTCAAGTCCGGCGTCCTCCGCTGCGTGGTGGCGACGAGCAGTCTCGAACTCGGCATCGACATGGGCTCGGTCGACCTCGTCATCCAGGTCGAGTCGCCGCCCAGCGCGGCATCCGGACTCCAACGCGTCGGCCGCGCGGGCCACCAGGTCGGCGAGGTCAGTCGCGCCGCCCTCTTCCCGAAGCACCGCAGCGACGTCCTGCACACCGCGGTGGTGACCGAGCGCATGCTCGGCGGACGCATCGAGGCCATCTCGGTGCCGCAGAACCCTCTCGACATCCTCGCCCAGCAGACCGTCGCCGCTTCCGCCCTCGGCGCGATCGACGTCGAGGAGTGGTTCGACACCGTCAAGCGCAGCGCGCCCTTCCGTTCGCTCCCGCGCTCGGCCTACGAGGCGACGCTCGACCTGCTCGCCGGGCGCTATCCGTCCGACGAGTTCGCCGAACTGCGCCCCCGGCTGGTGTGGGACCGCGATGCGGGCACGCTGACGGGTCGACCGGGCGCGCAGCGCGTGGCCGTGACCAGCGGCGGCACCATCCCCGACCGCGGCCTGTTCGGCGTCTTCGTCGCCGGAGAGTCGCAGAACGCTCGCGTCGGCGAACTCGACGAGGAGATGGTCTACGAGTCGCGCGTCAACGACGTGTTCACACTCGGCACGACCAGTTGGCGCATCGTCGAGATCACCCACGACCGGGTGAACGTCGTACCCGCCTTCGGCCAACCGGGGAAGCTGCCGTTCTGGCACGGCGACGGCATCGGCCGCCCGGCCGAGCTCGGCGAGGCGCTGGGCAAGTTCTCGCGCGACATCGCGGGCGCCGACCGCGCCAAGGCCGAGGAGCGTCTGCGCGAATCCGGACTCGACGACAACGCCATCACCAACCTGCTCGCCTACCTCGCCGAGCAGCGCGAGGCGACCGGAAGCCTTCCCACCGACAAGACGCTCACGGTCGAGCGCAGCCGCGACGAGGTCGGCGACTGGCGCATCATCCTCCATTCCCCATACGGCATGCAGGTGCACTCCCCCTGGGCGCTGGCGGTCAACGCCCGCATCCGCGAGCGACTGGGGGTCGAGGGCGCCGCCGTCGCGAGCGACGACGGCATCATCGCTCGCGTTCCGGATGCCGCGGCCGAACCGCCCGGTGCCGACCTCTTCGTCTTCGAGCCCGACGAACTCGAGCAGATCGTCACCGACGAGGTGGGCGGCTCCGCGCTGTTCGCCTCGCGGTTCCGCGAGTGCGCCGCCCGTGCGCTCCTGCTCCCGCGACTCAACCCCAACCGGCGTTCGCCCCTCTGGCAGCAGCGGCAACGCTCCGCCCAGCTGCTCGAGGTCGCCAAGCGGCATCCGGCCTTCCCGATCATCCTCGAGACGCTGCGCGAGGTGTTGCAGGACGTCTACGACCTCCCCGCCCTCCTGCGCATCACGCGTCAGATCGGCGAGCGACGCATCCGCCTCGTCGAGATCACCACCTCGCAGCCGTCGCCGTACGCCCGCGACCTGCTCTTCGGCTACGTGGGCGCCTTCATGTACGAGGGCGACTCGCCGCTGGCCGAACGCCGTGCCGCGGCCCTCTCGGTCGACCCCGCGCTGCTGAGCGAGCTGCTCGGAAAGGTCGAGATGCGCGAGCTGCTCGACCCCGACGTGATCGCGCAGTTCGAGCGCGAAGCGCAACGCCTCGACCCCGATCGCCGCGCGCGCGGGGTGGAAGGCGTCGCCGATCTGCTCCGCATCCTCGGGCCCCTCGACGCGAGCGAGGTGGCGGCGCGCCTCGACACCGAGGGCGATGCCGTCGCCGAGGCGGAGCAGCACCTCGCGGCGCTCGTGGACGAACGTCGCGCGATCCGCGTCACGATCGCCGGAGTCGCGCGCGTGGCCGGGATCGAAGACGCCGGGCGCCTGCGCGACGCCCTGGGCGCGGCGCTGCCGGTCGGCATCCCGAACGCCTTCCTCGAACCGCTCGCCGATCCGCTCGGCGACCTCGTGGCCCGCTACGCCCGCACGCACGCCCCGTTCACGACGGATGCCGTGGCCGAACGACTCGGGGTCGGCGTCGCCGTGGCCCGTCTCACCCTGCAGCGCCTCGAGGCGCAGGGGCGCCTCTCGAGCGGGTTCTTCCTGCCGGAGGCCTCGGGCGGTGCGCGCGGCGACGACACGGAGTGGTGCGACGTCGAGGTGCTGCGCCGCCTGCGCATGCGCTCCCTCGCCGCGATCCGCGGGAGCGTCGAGCCCGTCCCCCCGGCCGCGTACGCGCGCTTCCTCCCGGTGTGGCAGCACCTCGGCCGCCCCCTCGAGGGCATCGACGGCGTGCTGGCCGTCATCGAGCAGCTGGCCGGGGTGCCGATCCCCGCGAGCGCATGGGAATCGCTCGTGCTCCCCTCGCGCGTCGCGGACTACTCCCCCGCCCTGCTCGACGAGCTGACCGCCACGGGTGAGGTCGTCTGGTCGGGGCACGGCACCCTGCCCGGCCGCGACGGATGGATCGCCCTCCACCCGGCGGAGGCCGCTCCCTTCACGCTGCAGGACCCCGACGACGCCGACGACCCCGCCCCCGATTCCCTCGAGGCGCGCATCCTCGCGGTGCTCGCGGGTGGCGGAGCGTACTTCGCCGCGCAGGTGAAGCAGCTGGCCGGGGCGGAGAACGAGCAATCCGTCAACGACGCCCTGTGGGCCCTCACGTGGGCGGGGCGTGTCACCAACGACACCTTCGCCCCCGTGCGCACCCTCCTCAGCGGCGGCGGTCAATCGCATCGCGTCGCCCGGCGGGCCCCGCGGGCGCGGATGTACCGCGGCGCGACGATGCCCCGCGCCACCTCGGCGCCTCGACCGCCGTCGCTCGGCGGTCGCTGGTCGCTCCTCCCCGAGCGCGAACCCGACCCCGCCGCACGGGCGACCGCCACAGCGAGCCTGCTGCTCGACCGATACGGCGTCGTCACGCGAGGCGCCGTGCAATCGGAGGGCGTTCCCGGCGGCTTCGCGCAGGTCTACCGCATCCTCGCCGGGTTCGAGGAGGCCGGACACTGCCGACGGGGCTACGTCATCGAGAAGCTCGGCGCCGCCCAGTTCGCAGCCTCGGCGACCGTCGACCGCCTGCGCGAGTTCGCCGCGGTCGCCGATCCTCCGCCGCTGCGCACCGTCACGCTCGCGGCGACCGACCCGGCGAACCCCTATGGAGCCGCGCTCGGCTGGCCCGCGATCGAGGGGGTCACGCACCGGCCCGGGCGCAAGGCCGGCGGACTGGTCGTGCTCGTCGACGGCGAGCTCACGCTCTACCTCGAGCGCGGCGGGCGCAGCGCCCTGGCCTTCACCGACGACGAGGCGGCCCTGCAGGCCGCGGCCCGGCACCTGACCGAGACCGCGCGGAAGAGGCGGCTCGACACCCTGACCGTGGAGCAGGTGAACGGCGAGTTCGTGTACGGCACCGGAGTCGGACGCGCCCTGCGCGAGGCCGGCTTCGTCGAGTCGCCGAAGGGCCTCACCCTGCGCAAGCTCACGGCCGGCGACACCCTCCGCGAGGGCGCCCGTGCCTGAGGGCGACACCGTCTACCGCGCCGCCGCGAAGATGAACGCCGCGCTGGCGGGCAGGGTCGTCACGCGGTTCGACATCCGCGTGCCCGGCAGCGCCACCGCCGACCTCCGCGGCGAGACCGTGCACGAGGTCGCCGCCCGCGGCAAGCACCTGCTGCACCGCATGGGCGGCTACACCCTGCACTCGCACCTCAAGATGGAGGGCCGCTGGGACCTCTACCGCCCCGGACAGCGGTGGCGACGCCCCGCGTTCAAGGCCCGAGCCATCGTCGGGGTCGAGGGCATGGATGCCGTCGGCTTCGACCTCGCCATGGTCGAGGTGCTGCGCACCACCGATGAGCACACGGTGATCGGCCACCTCGGTCCCGATCTGCTCGCCGACGACTGGGACGAAGCCGAAGCGGTCCGGCGCGTCTCGCTCGACGACAGGGCGGCCCACGTGGCCCTGCTCGATCAGCGAAACGTCGCGGGGTTCGGCAACGTCTACGCCAATGAACTGCTCTTCGTGCGAGGCATCGCCCCGACGACACCCGCGACCGAGATCGACGCCCGCGCGACGATCGCCCTCGGCGAGCGCATGATCCGCGCGAACCTCCCCCGCCCGGAGCGCACATTCACGGGCGACAATCGCCCCGGCCGTCGGTTCTGGGTCTACGGGCGAGAGGGCGCGCCGTGCCGTCGGTGCGGCACCCCGATCCGCGCCACCACCCTGGGCGCATCGGACACGAGCGAGCGCAACGTGTTCTGGTGCCCGACCTGCCAACCCGGCTGAGCGCAGGAGCCTCGCACCGGCACGCCCGCGGCGCGGCATCCCGACACGGAAACCAACCGTCCGGCGCTTCGCTGTCAACCCGCCCGCGACTGTCGGACGGACATGCGAGAACAAGGGGACAACACAACGCGGGGGGAAGGCGCCGCCGACGATCTCTCGACATCGAGGAAACCGAAAGCGGGAGGGGCGACGAAGAACCATTCGAGGGAATGAAGAGCATTCCCCGCCCGTTATCAGAAATGTCGGCACACCCGAAGGCCGACCGGAGGGGATCGTGGGAAAGAACTACATCGACATCGAGAACGACCACGGCGAGACGCTGCGTTACCGCAAGCACGTCAATGGTCGGGGCCTCGTCGCGCACGGCGCGAAGGTCCACCCGTCGGCGCTCGTGGAGAACGGCGCTTACGTCGAACCCGGCGTTCAGATCGCGGCCGGTGTTCGAGTCGGTCGCGGCGCATGGATCGAGTCCGACGCCGTCATCGGTCCGGAGGCCCGTATCGAGCCGCACGCGCACATCTGCGCGGGCGCGGTCATCGGCGCCGGCGCTCACATCGGCGTCCGCACCCAGGTCGGCCACAACGCGCGCATCGCGGTGGGCTCGCTCATCGGCGACGACGAGATCATCAACGACGGCGAGGCCGTCGCGACCGACCGTCGCGGCCTGCGCCTCGCGGCCTGACCCCCGCCCGCACGGGCATCCATCGACCCGCACGACTCCCCGGAGCGTGCGGGTCTTCGTCATCCCGGACGGGATGCCGGAGCACCCGCGTAGCGCGGGTCGCTGCGACGCCAGGCGTGGCGCGCGATGCGGGAGCATCGTCCTCGGGACGGGTCCCGCGACGCGGAACGCACCGGCGTCACCCGCGTCACGGAACCCCCGGCGCCACCCTCGCCTCGGAACGCCCCGGCATCTCCCCGGGTGCGAAACACCACGACGCCAGCCGCGGCGTGCGCGCTCCCGGGTCGCTCAGGCGAGGATCGTCAGCACGAGGCCGAGAAGCGGAAGCGTCCCCTGGATCGTGGCGGGGCGGAGGTACTTCCGGCCCGAGGTGACGAGCACGAGCGCGGCCGCGAGCATCGAGCCGAGCGAGAAGATCAGCAGCGTCCGCCCGACGACGTCGCCGGTGCCGTTCACGATCCACAGCACCACGCCGATCGCTGCTCCGACCGCGAGGAAGAGGTTGTAGAAACCCTGGTTGTACGCCATCGGCTTGGTGATGTCGGCGGCGCGTTGATCGGCGATGCCGAAGGTCTTCCACGTCTTCGGTCGCGTCCAGCGCACGCTCTCGAGCACGAAGATGTAGACGTGCAGCAGGGCGGCGAGCCCCGCGAAGACGAGTGCGAGGATGCCGATCATGCCCCCACGTTAGCGTCGCGGATAGCCTGGGATCATGGCGAACGACAACGGGTCACGCGGTCGCGGCGGATCACCCCGCCGCACATCCCGTTCGAAAGCCGCGTCCGCGAAGCGCGGTTCCGCTCCGAGAGCGAAGCCGAAGCCCGCCCCGAGCCCTCCCCGCGAGGAGCCGCGCACTTTTGTGCTCGGCGCGGTCCCGGGTGCCACCCCCGGAAAGTGGATCGGTTTGTGGCACGAGCGGATGCCCCGGGTCACGCTCCAACTGCGCGAGATCGCGGTCGACACACAGGTGGCGGCCCTCGACGAGGTCGATGTGGCGCTGGTGCGTCTGCCGCTGACGGCATCCGACGATTTGCACGTCATCGCGCTGTACGAGGAGCGGCCGGTGGTCGTCATGTCGACGAATTCGCACCTGACAGCCGCCGAAGAGATCGATCTCGCCGATCTGGCCGGTGAGATCCAGATCATTCCGGCCGACGACGTGCTGCATCTCGAGATCCCGGATGCCGTGTCGCCCCGCTTCGCGCCACCGGCCGACACCGCCGGGGCGATCGAGACCGTCGCCGCGGGTGTCGGGATCGTCGTGGTACCGATGTCGCTGGCCCGGGCGTACCAGCGGCGCGACGTGGACTACCGCGTGCTCCGAGACGGACCAGTGTCCACCGTCGCCCTCGCCTGGCAGCGCGAGCGGACGACGCCCGACGTCGAGGAGTTCGTCGGCATCGTGCGCGGGCGCACGCCGCGCTCCTCCCGCTGACGCTCCGCCCCGTCCCGTCCCGAGCGGAAAGCGCTTCTCGGCGCACGGACCATCCGCACGGCGAAAAGTGCACCATGCCGCAATTCGTTCGCCCGCAGGACGACCCGAATTCACCCGCCGCGTCCTCGACGGTCACGCCGGCCTCGTAGTTTGCCTCCGTCTCATGTCGGCCGTTCCGGCCGCGCCTCCCGAGAGACCCGAGAGGAAACCATGTCATTCCCGAGCTTCCCCGCCGGCCGCACCATCGCCGGACTCGCCCTCGTCACGGCTGCGACGATCGCGCTCGCCGGCTGCGCAGGCGGCAGCGCCGACTCCTCCGCCGACGGCGGCGTCGACGCCAAGACCGCGACCAGCGTCGCCGCCTTCGGCACTCTCGCCGACCTCGAGACCGCGGCCAAGGCCGAGGGCCAGCTCAACGTGATCGCGCTGCCGCGAACGTGGGCCAACTACGGCGAGATCCTCGACCTGTTCGCTCAGCGCTACCCCGAGATCACGATCAACGAGCAGTCGCCCGACGTCTCCAGCGCCGAGGAGATCCAGGCCGCAACCGCCAACGAGGGCCTCGACACCGCCCCCGATGTGTTCGACCTCGGCCTGGCCGTGGCTCTGCAGAACACCGACAAGTTCGCCGCCTACCAGGTGCAGACCTTCGACGACATCCCCGACGCTCTGAAGGAGTCGTCGGGTCTGTTCGTCGGCGACTACGGCGGGTACATGTCGATCGGCTACGACTCCGCGCGCTTCCCGGCGCCGACCCAGCTCAGCGACCTGCTCAAGCCGGCCTACAAGGGCGCTGTCGCCATCAACGGCGACCCGACCCAGGCGGGGTCCGCTTTCGCCGCGGTGGGCCTCGCGACCGTGCAGAACGACGGCACGCTCGACGACTTCACGCCGGGCGTCGAATTCTTCGGCGAGCTGAACGCGGCCGGCAACTTCCTCAAGGTCGACCCCACCGACGCCACGATCGCGAGCGGCGAGACCCCCGTGGTCTTCGACTGGGACTACCTCAACGCCGCGCAGGCCACGGCTCTGCGGACGTGGAAGACCGTGGTGATTCCGGGCACGGGATACGCCGGCTACTACAACCAGGCGATCAACAAGGACGCCCCGCACCCCGCCGCCGCCCGCCTGTGGCAGGAGTTCCTCTACAGCGACGAGGTGCAGAACCTCTGGCTCAAGGGCGGAGCCCGTCCCGCGCGCATGGAGGCCATGACCACGGCCGGCACGATCGACGAGACGCTCGCCGCAGCGCTGCCGACGGCGCCGAGCGAGACCGTCGTGCCGACCGAGGCCCAGTCGACGACGGCCGGCGACACCCTCGGACAGAAGTGGGCGACGGCGGTCAAGTGACCGTTCTCGACCAGGTCGTCGTCCCCGCGGCGTCGGAGCAGCCCGCTCCGGCGCCGCGGGGCGCGGCGCGTCGCAGCTGGGCGTGGCTCGGACTCGTCCCCTTCGCCGCGTACGTCGTGCTCTTCCTCGCCCTGCCGACCGTCCTCGCGGTGGGCTCGGGCTTCGTCGGACGCGGCGGCGCCTTCACCCTCGACAATGTCGCCGCGCTCGGCGATCCGCTCGTGTTGTCGACGTTCGCCAATTCCGCGTGGGTGTCGCTCGTGACCGCGGTCATCGGCTCCGTCGCGGGAGCCCTCGTGTGCTGGGCCATGCTCGGCCTCGCCGAGACCGGTGCCGTGCGAACCGCCGTGGACGCGGCATCCGGAGTCCTCGCCCAGTTCGGCGGAGTGATGCTCGCGTTCGTGCTCATCGCGGCGATCGGTGCGCAGGGCGTGGTAACGGTGATGCTGCGTCAGCTCACCGGCATCTCGCTGTACGAGAACGGCGTGTGGCTCTACGACCTCCCCGGGGTCGTCGTGGCCTACCTCGTGTTCCAGATCCCGCTCATGGTGCTGACGTTCATGCCGGCGCTCGCCGCCCTCAAACCACAGTGGGTCGAGGCGCACCTGACGCTGGGCGGCACGCGTGGCGGGTTCTGGCGCCACGTCGGCATCCCGGTGCTCGCGCCGTCATTCCTCGCGAGCCTTCTGTTGCTGTTCGCGAACGCGTTCTCGTCGTACGCCACCGCCGCAGCGCTCGCGAGTCAGGGGTCGCAGATCGTTCCCCTGCAGATCCGATCGGCACTGACCAGCGAGACCGTGCTCGGACGGGAGAACCTCGCAGGCGCGCTCGCCCTCGGCATGATCGTCGTGGTCGCCGGCGTCATGGTGGTCTACGCGCTCATCCAGCGACGCGCCGCGAGATGGCAGTCGTGAATCCGCTCGCTCCCCCGCGCCCAGTCCGCTGGATCATCGCGGTCGTCGTCGGCCTCGCCTTCGTCGTGCCCTTCGCCGCGACCGCGTTCTTCACGCTCACGCCCCTGCCCGGCGGTTCAGGACTGTCGTTCGATCGCTGGGCGGGCGTCTTCGACCCGGCCAGCGCCGCGAAGTACCGCCCGATCTGGACGGGACTGGGCAACTCACTGATTCTCGCCGCCGTCACGGTCGCGCTCGTGCTCGGTCTCTTCACCCCGACCCTCGTGCTCGTCGCGCTGGCCTTCCCGCGTCTCCGACGGGTTTTCGAGTTCGTCGCACTGCTGCCCATCTCGGTCCCCGCGATCGTGCTGGTCGTGGGACTCACGCCGATCTACCTGCAGATCGGACGCACGCTCGGCACCGGAGCGTGGACGCTCGCGTTCGCCTACGGCATCCTCGTGCTGCCCTTCGCCTACAGATCGATCCAGGCCTCGATCGACGCAATCGACCTCGCGACTCTTTCCGAAGCCGCCCGCACGCTGGGCGCGGGCTGGGGATCCGTGCTGCTGCGCGTCATCGTGCCCAACCTGCGGCAGGGGCTGCTGTCTGCGGCTCTCATCTCCGTCGCCGTGGTGCTCGGCGAATTCACCATCGCCTCGCTGCTGAACCGTCAGACCCTGCAGACCGCCCTCGTCGTGGTGAACAAGCAGGACGGCTACGTCGCCGCGATCTTCACCCTGCTCGCATTGGCGTTCGCGTTCGTGCTGCTACTCATCATCGGCCGCGTCGGACGCATCGGCGCCGGGTCGGGAAAGAAGACCTCATGACCACCGACACCCCCGCCCGCGCTCTCTCCGACGGCGCCGCGACGGCCTCGATCCCGGGCGCGAGTGCGGGCGTCGAACTGCGCGGTGTCGTGAAGGAGTACGGCTCCACGCGCGTGCTGCACGGCGTCGACCTCGACGTCGCGCCCGGAGAGTTCGTGTCGCTGCTCGGGCCCTCAGGCTGCGGGAAGACGACGGCCCTGCGCGTGCTCGCCGGGCTCGAACAGGCGAGCGGGGGTGAGGTGCGCATCGCCGGCCGCGACGTCTCGGGTGTGCCGACGAACAAGCGCGACATCGGCATGGTGTTCCAGTCCTACTCGTTGTTCCCCCACCTGCGCGCGCTCGAGAACACCGCCTTCGGCCTCCGGCGCCGGGGCATGGGCACGGCCGAAGCCCGCCGCCGGGCCGGCGAGGCGCTCGACCTGGTGGGACTCGGACATCTCGCCGATCGGTACGCGCACCAGATGTCGGGCGGTCAGCAGCAGCGCGTGGCGCTGGCGCGGGCCCTGGTGACCGAGCCGCGCGTGCTGCTGCTCGATGAACCGCTGTCGGCCCTCGACGCTCAGGTTCGCGTGCAACTGCGCGACGAGATCCGCCGTCTTCAGCAGCGCCTCGGCACCACGACCGTCTTCGTCACGCACGACCAGGAGGAGGCCCTGGCCGTGTCGGACCGCGTCGCAGTGATGGGCGCCGGCCGCATCCTGCAGGTCGGCAGTCCCGAAGAGCTCTACACGCGCCCCGCGACCGCGGAGGTCGCGGCCTTCGTCGGGTCGTCGAGCCTCGTCCCCGGCTTCGTCGTCGGCGACGCGGTCGAGGTGTGGGGGCGACGCCTGCCCCTGCTCGCCGCGACCGAGGCGGGCCCGTGCGAGGTGTTCGTGCGCCCCGAGAACGTGCGTCTCGTCGGAGCGGGCGATGAGGGGACGGATGCCGTGGTGGAGCAGACCACGTTCCTCGGCAGCATCCGCCGCTCATTGCTGACCACTGCCGAGGGTGCGCGCGTGCATGTGCAGCACGACGCCGACCTCGGACTCGCGGTCGGAGCGCGCGTGCGCGTGCGCCTCGGTGACGTGGCAGTGCTCACGCGTCCTGTCGCCGGCTGATCCCGCCGCCGCTCGGGCGCCCCCAGGTTCCGTCGCGTTTCCAGCCCTGCTCGGCGTCGCCGCGAGCCGAATAGAATCCCTGGGTGACTCCGCTTCCCCTGCTCTACGTCTGCGCGCGTCCGCAGCGCGATGCGGCTGTGGCGGAGTGGGCCTCCTTCCGCGACGGGTTGGGAGTGCCGGGCGACGACCTCGTGCACCACGACCTGGTGCGCGAGCCGCTGCCGGCCGACCTCGAGCGCTACGCCGCCGTGGTGGTGGGCGGCAGCCCGTTCAACGTCACCGATCCCGACAAGACCGACGAGCAGCGCCGCCTCGAACGCGACCTCGAGCGCCTGGCCGCCGCCGCGATCGAAGGCCGCACGAGCGTCCTTTTCACCTGCTTCGGCATCGGCGTGGTCACGCGCCTACTCGGCGGGGTCGTGACGCTCCAGCATCCGGAAGACACCGGTCCCGCCCAGATCACGCTGACCGAGGCCGGACGCGACGACGAGCTCTTCGGCATCCTGGACCCCCGGTTCCAGGCGTATACCGCGCACAAGGAGGGGACCGCGAGCGTGCCACCCGGTGCCACCCTGCTGGCATGGAACGACGCGTGCCCCGTGCAGGCCTACCGCGCCGGGGCGGGTCTGTGGGCGACGCAATTCCACCCCGAGCCGACGGCCGACGCCTTCGTCGCCCGCATGCGCGTGTACCGCGAGGCCGGATACTTCGACGCCGACGCGTTCGACGAGGTCTCCGCGCTCGTGCGCACCGCGTCGGTCCAGCAGCCGACGCTGCTGCTGCGCTCGTTCGCCGCCCGCGCCGTCGCCGCCTGACGGGCGGTCCGCCGCGCGTGCCGAGGCCTGCGTGCGGCCGTTCTGAGGCCCGGCGTACACGACGGCGACTGGGCGCCGCGGAACCCCGTCCCGCTCGTACCACGCTCCGGGGTGTCGCCGTGTCCTCCCGCCGATGTGCCCGTCGACCTCGACGGCTGCCGTGCCACGAGGGCGACGAGGAAGGCAAAGTCAAGCCCAGTGCCGCCATTTACCTAGCTTTTCTAGTGTTCTCGTATGAACGCAGCAGCACAGTGGCGGGGCGCCGACCTCGCGCGTCAGATCGTCGTCCTCTCCGCGGTGTCGTTCATGCTCATCGCGGCCGTCATCGGGGCGGGCGCCTTCGGCAACTCCGCCGTCGAAGACCAGCAGGGCGGAGCCCTCGACACCGACGGGTCGTACCTCGCCCCGGCCGGTCCCGCCTTCTCGATCTGGTCGGTCATCTACCTCGGCCTCATCGCCTACGCGATCTGGCAGGCCCTCCCCCGCCAACGCACGAACCCGCGTCAGCGCGCCCTCGGCTGGCTCATCGCCCTGACCATGACGCTCAACGGCCTGTGGCTGGTCGCGGCGCGTTTCGGCACCCTGTTCCTCACCGTCGTCGTGATCGTCCTCCTGCTCGCGGCCCTCGGCTGGACCTTCCGCGTCGCCGTGGCCACCCGCGAACCGCGCGGCGGCGCCGTCGATTCCGTCCTCATCGACGGCGTGACGGGCCTGCACCTCGGCTGGGTCACCCTCGCCACCGTCGCAAACACGGCCGCGTGGCTCACAACGGTCGTCCCGCCGTCGTGGGAAGAGGGGGCGGATGCCATCGGCATCGCCGTGCTGATCGTGGTGGCGCTCATCGGCCTGGCGATTGCGTGGCGCAGCTCGTGGCGCGTCGCCCCCGCCCTGGCCCTGGCGTGGGGTCTGAGCTGGCTGGCTGTCGAGCGTTTCGGCGGGGAGCCGCAGAGCACCCCGATCGGGATCACCGCGATCATCGTGGCCGTCGTCGTGCTCCTCCCGCCGCTGGCCGTGAGCGCGCTGCGCCTCATCCGCCCGAGCGTGGACTGAGTCGGAGGTCGCGAGGCCTAATCCCTTCGCATCCGCCGCACAAGAGCATCCGACGCCGGAGGGCGTAGGGATGTAATCGGGGCGTGGACTCACTGCCCTTCTTCCTCCTCGTCGTCATCTTCGTCGCCGCCGCCGCGGTCGTGTGGGTCGCCGGCATCCAGCTTTCGAAGGCGACCGACGTCCTCGACGCGCGCCTGCACCTGGGCAGCGCGCTCGGCGGGCTCATCGTGCTCGCCGTGGCGACGAACCTGCCGGAGATCGCGATCACCGTGTCGGCCGCGATGGCGGGCAATCTCGAGGTCGCCGTCGGCAACATCCTCGGTGGCATCGCCCTGCAGACCGTCGTGCTCGTGATCCTCGATGCCTTCGGCAGACGCGGCCGAGGGGTGAAACCCCTCACCTACCGCGCGGCCTCGCTCACCCTCGTGCTCGAGGGGCTGGTCGTGGTGGCGGTACTGGCGGTGGTCGTCGCCGGGAGTCAGCTCCCCGACGGCCTCGAGGTGCTGCGGCTGACGCCGGATGTGGTGCTCATCGCCGCGATCTGGGTCGTCGGGTTGCTCCTGGTGCAGCGCGCCGGGAAGCACCTGCCGTGGCACGAGGACGGTCGGGCGCCCGACGCGAGCCCGAAGCCCACACGCGCGACGAAGAAGATGAGCACGAAGAAGGCCGCGGTGGTCTTCTCGGTCTCGGCCCTCGCCACGCTCGTCGCCGGTGTCGTCCTGGAACGCGCCGGCGACGCCGCCTCGTCGCAGATCGGCCTCTCGGGAGTGCTGTTCGGCGCGACCGTCCTGGCGCTCGCGACCTCGCTCCCCGAGATCTCGACGGGCCTGCAGGCCATCCGGCAGGGCGACGACAACCTCGCCATCAGCGACATCTTCGGCGGCAATGCCTTCCTGCCCGTGCTGTTCCTGCTCGCCACCGTGATCTCGGGTGCGGCGGTGCTCCCGCAGGCCAACGGCGCCGACATCTACTTGACCGCGCTCGCGGCGCTGCTGACGCTCGTCTACGTCGTCGGCCTCATCTTCCGCCCGCAGCGGCGGATCCTCGGGATGGGCGTCGACTCCTTCGTCGTTCTCGTGCTCTACGCCATGGGCGTCGGCGGCCTGTTCGCGATCTCCGGGTGACCGGGGCCGGTCGCTCAGCGATCGCACGAGCGCGGCCGAGCGCGACGCGTCCCCCGACGCGCGGACGGCCCCGTCCCGAGAGGGAGCGAGGCCGTCGACGCCGGGCTCAAAGCACCGGACCCACGATCGCGCTCGCTCCCGCAGGGACCGTCAACGCCGTACCCTCGAGCACGACGCCGTCCGCGGTGGCCAGCAGCACGCGGGCACCGGAGACGACGGATGCCGTGGCCTCGGCATCCGAGAGGTTCACCACGACGACCAGGTCGCGGCGCCGCAGTTCGTAGACCCGCCCGCCGTCGGTCGCGCGGGCGGCCGCGGACAGCCCCTCGCGCGAGGGGTCGGTGAGCTCCGGGCGCTCTCGACGCAGCTTCGCGAGCTCGCGGTAGAGGCCGAGCAGCTGCGCGTGATCGCCCTCGCCGACCTCATCCCAGTCGAGCTTCGAGTTCTCGAACGTGGAGGGGTCCTGCGGGTCGGGAACCGTGGACTCGTCCCAGCCCATCTTCTCGAACTCCGCGATCCGCCCCTCGGCGGTGGCCTTGCCGAGCTCGGGCTCGGGGTGCGAGGTGAAGAACTGCCAGGGGGTGGTGGCTCCCCACTCCTCGCCCATGAACAGCATCGGCGTTCCCGGAGCGGTGAGGGTCAGCACCGCGGCCGCGGCGAGGTGGTCGTAGTCCAGCGACTGCGACAGACGGTCACCGGCGGCGCGGTTGCCGATCTGGTCGTGGTCCTGCGCGAAGGTCACGAGACGCCAGTTCGGCACGGCATCCGGGATGGGCTTGCCGTGCTTCTCCTCACGGAACGACGAGTAGGTGCCGTCGTGGAAAAAGCCGCTCTCGCTCACCTTGCGGAAGGCGTCGAGGTCGGCGAAGTCCTCGTAGTACCCGATCGTCTCACCGGTCAGGGCGACGTGGGCGGTGTGGTGCCAGTCGTCCGACCACTGCGCGGTCAGCCCGTACCCGCCGGCCTCGCGCGGCAGGATCAGCTTCGGGTCGTTCATGTCGCTCTCGGCGATGGTCGTGAGCGGGATGCCGCGGTGCGCCGAGAGGGCGTCGGTGCGTTCCGCGATCTCCTGCAGCACGTGCGGCTCGCGGTGGTCGAGCAGCGCGTGCACGGCATCCAGGCGCAGGCCGTCGACGTGGTAGTCGCTCATCCACATCAGGGCGTTCTCGACGATGTAGGCGCGGACCGCGTCCTCGTCGAGGTTGACGGAGTCGCCCCACGTGTTGCGGCTGCCCTCGCGGAGGTACTCGCCGAACTCCGGCAGGTAGTTGCCGGAGGGGCCGAGGTGGTTGTAGACCACGTCCTGGATGACGCCGAGCCCCGCGGCGTGGGCGGCGTCGACGAAGCGCTGGTACGCCTCGGGTCCGCCGTACGCCTCGTGCACGGTGTACCAGAGCACCCCGTCGTAGCCCCAGTTCCACGTGCCGTTGAAGCCGTTGACCGGCAGCAGCTCCACGTGGGTCACGCCGAGGTCGACGAGGTGGTCCAGGCGCCCGATCGCGGCATCCAAGGTCCCCTCGGGGGTGAAGGTGCCCAGGTGCAGCTCGTAGATCAGGCCGCCGGCGAGCTGCTTGCCCGTCCACGCGGTGTCGTTCCACGCGTAGACGGAGGAGTCGAACCACGCCGAGGCCTCGTGCACGCCGCCCGGCTGGCGCCGCGAACGCGGGTCGGGACGCAGGTCGTCGCCGTCGCCGAGGACGAAGCCGTACCGCTCGCCGTCGGCGAGGTCGACCGGAGCCGTCCACCACCCGTCCGCGGCCGACTGCATCTCGATGTCTTCGACAACGGCATCCCCGCTGTCATCCAGCCGGCGCAGCCGCACCCGCTCCGCCTTGGGTGCCCAAACGTCGATGCTCATACGGTGCTCCTTTTCGCGTGAGGTGCCGAGAAATGTCGCTTCAGGGGCGCGTGAGGCGACAGTTCCCGGCACCTCACGCGCTCGGGGTCAGAAGATCAGCAGGGCGACCGGAAGGAACGCCAGCAGATCGGCCAGGGGGGTCGGTCCGCCGGCGAACGAGCGACCGGTCAGCACGTCGACGACCGGCGTGTCGGGCAGCAGCACGACCGTGTCGCGCCACCCGCCCGCGGCCTCCAGCCCGTGGGGCAGGCGCGTCGCGACCGTGAACACACCGCCGCGGTCGAACGCCACGACATGGGCGGACGCCGCACCCGCGGCCTCCAGCGGACGGTAGATCTCCAGCGGGTGCTCGCGCCGCAACCGCAGCGCGCGCGAGGTCACGAGCAGCTTCGCCGCGCCCGTGGCATCCACCACCGGGGGACGGGCCCCCGGAGCGTCGATCTCGGCCAGCATCCGACGGCGCTCGGCGAAGTCGACCGCCCGGCGGTTGTCGGGGTCGACCAGCGACTGCTCCCACAGCTCCGAGCCCTGGTAGACGTCGGGGACGCCGGGGCCCATGATCTGCAGCAGCTTCGCCGACAGGCCGTTCGACCAGCCCGCGGGCGAGATCTCGTCGACGAAGGCGCGCACGCGCTCGGCGGCGGGGCCGGTGGCCGCATCGACGACCGCGTGCATACGCTCCTCGAAGGCTGCGTCCTGCTCCCACCAGCCGGTGACCTCGCTCGCCTCGCGCGCCGCCTTCTCGGCGTACGCGTGCAGGCGCTCGCGGTAGACCTTCAGGCCTTCGGGAGTGGATGCCGACTCCGGCCACGCCCCCACGATCGCCTGCCACAGCAGCGCGTCGAAGGGGCCGTGCCCGGTCGAGGCGATCCCCCGGAACTCCTCCAGCACCTCGGCCCAGCGCGCGGGGATCTCGGCGAGCACGGCGATGCGGGCGCGCGTGTCCTCGCCGCGCTTGGTGTCGTGGGTGGACAGCGTCGTCATGGCGGTCGGCCACGACGCGTGCCGCAGGGCCTGCGCGGTGTGGAAGCCGGCGACGTCGAGGGAGAACTCCCCCGGGTCGCCGCCCACCTCGGTGAGCGAGCCCAGGCGCGTGTAACGGTAGAACGCCGTGTCCTCGACGCCCTTGGCCATGACCGGCCCGGTCGTCTGCTGAAAGCGCCAGGCGACCTCGAGGCTCGTGTCGGCGAGCACCGGGACGAGCTTCTCGATCACGTCGCCCAGCTCGGGCCGGCGCACCTCGGCCTCGCCCGCGGCGGCGTCGAGATGGGCGCGGCCGGCGGGGAGGTACGAGCGGTAGACGGGGAAGCACGCGAGGATCTCGGCGAGCGCGTCCTGCAGCACGTCGGCCTCGAACTCGTCCCGCAGCGACGCAGGAAGGCCCCGCACCAGGCGACGGATCTCCGACACCTGGATCGAGTCGGCGATCTTGCGCTTGGTGTCGTGGATGAGATCGTGCCAGCCGGTGAGCGGCGCGAGGTCGCTGTCGACGCGCAGGCGCGCGTCGAGCGCGTCGAGCGCCGCCTCCCCCGCGGGGTCGGTCAGCACGCGGTCGATCTCGGCGAGGGCGTCGTACCCGGTCGTGCCGGCGGTCTTCCACCACGAGGGCAGGGCTTCACCGTGCTCGAGGATCTTCTCGCCCAGCACGTAGCCGACCTCGCCGTCGCCGGCCTCCTCCAGAGCGACCGCGAGCCGGTCGAGGTAGCCGCCCGGGTCGACCAGGCCGTCGGGGTGGTCCACGCGCAGGCCGTCGGCAAGGCCCTCGCGCACCCACCGCAGGATCTCGGCGTGCGTGGCGTCGAACACCTCGGGCAGCTCGACGCGCACGCCCGCGAGGGTCGTCACGGCGAAGAAGCGCCGGTAGTTGAGGTCGTCGGCTTCGTCCTGCCAGAAGCGCAGCTCGAAGTTCTGCGCGTCGAGGAGAGCCACGATCGCAGCGCGCGAGCCCGAGGCCGCGGCATCCGTCCCCGTCCCCGGCGCCACCGGGAACGCGTGGTCGTAGTAGCGGATGAGGCCGTCGGGGGCGTCGTCGGCCGGCGTCGGGTCGTACGTGATCTCGGCGATCACCGCGTCGAGGTGGTCGCCGAGCACGGGCACGCGCACCTTGCCGCCACCGAACTCCCAGTCGATGTCGAACGCGTCCGCGTGCGCCGACGCGCGCCCCTGACGCAGCACGTCCCACCACCACGCGTTGCTGCGCGGCTCAGAGACGCCCATGTGGTTGGGCACGATGTCGATCAGGATGCCGAGCTCATCGGCCCGCGCGGCACGCACGAAGCGGTCGAGCCCCTCCGCGCCCCCGCGCGCGGGGTCGACCCGCTCGACGTCGACGACGTCGTAGCCGTGGTCGGAGCCGGGCGTGGCCTCGAGGATCGGCGAGAGGTACGCCCACGAGACCCCGAGGTCACGGAGGTATCCCGTGACCTCGGCGGCGTCGTCGAGGGTGAACGAATCGCGGATCTGCAGGCGGTAGGTCGAAAGCGGAGTCCGCATGTCGCTCACAGCTCCGGCTTGGGCGCCAGGCCGGGCAGGTCGTCGGTGCCGATCACCTGGATCTGCGCCGTGAGGGAGGCGGCCACCGAGTGGTCCACCTCGGGCTCGGGCAGGTGGTGCTCGCGCAGCACGATGAGCGACTTCGGCTCGAGCGGCAGCGTCTCGCCGGGCTCGAGCGGCTCGGTGTTGGCGCGCTCGCCCGCCGTGTCGACGTACGCGTCCCACTTGGGGGCGTACTCGAAGTCGGGCAGCCGGAAGTCGACCCTGTCGTCGCCGGCATTGAAGAGCACGAGGAAGTGGTCGTCGCTGATCGACTCGCCACGACGGTCGCGCTCGCGGATGCCCTGGCCGTTCAGGAAGACGCCGACGGCGAGGCCGAAGCCGTTGTCCCAGTCCTCGGGCTGCATGAGCGAGCCGTCGGGACGCAGCCAGACCACGTCGGGGATGGGCGCGCCCTCCTCCATCTTGACCGGGCGGCCGTCGAAGAACCGGCTGCGGCGGAAGGTGGGGTGCTGCTTGCGCAGGCGGGCGAGGGCCGCGGTGAACTCGATCAGCGGGGTGTCGATGTTCGACCAGTCCACCCACGTGATCTCGTTGTCCTGCGCGTAGCCGTTGTTGTTGCCGCCCTGCGTGCGGCCGAGCTCGTCGCCGTGCAGCAGCATCGGCACGCCCTGGCTGAGCAGCAGCGTCGCGATGAAGTTGCGCTGCTGCTGCGCGCGGCGCTTCAGCACCTCGGGGTCGTCGGTGGGACCTTCGACGCCCATGTTGCTGGAGCGATTGTGCGATTCGCCGTCGTTGTTGTCTTCGCCGTTGGCGTCGTTGTGCTTCTCGTTGTACGACACGAGGTCGCGCAGCGTGAAGCCGTCGTGCGCGGTGACGAAGTTGATGGATGCCACCGGGAAGCGACCCGAGTGTTCGTACAGATCGGCCGAGCCGGTCAGCCGCGAGGCGAACTCGCCGAGGGCCTGCGGCTCACCGCGCCAGAAGTCGCGGACCGTGTCGCGGTACTTGCCGTTCCACTCCGTCCACTGGGGCGGGAAGTTCCCGACCTGGTAGCCGCCGGGGCCGACGTCCCACGGCTCGGCGATGAGCTTGACCTGCGAGACGATCGGGTCCTGCTGCACGAGTTCGAAGAAGGTCGCGAGCTTGTCCACCTCGTAGAACTCTCGGGCGAGGGTCGAGGCCAGGTCGAAGCGGAATCCGTCGACATGCATCTCGAGAACCCAGTAGCGCAGCGAGTCCATGATCAGCTGCAGCGTGTGGGGGTTGCCCACGTTCATGCTGTTGCCGGTACCGGTGTAGTCGGTGTAGTACCGCTTGTCGTCGTCTTCGAGGCGGTAGTAGGCCTCGTTGTCGATGCCGCGCATCGAGAGGGTGGGGCCCATGTGGTTGCCCTCGGCGGTGTGGTTGTAGACCACGTCGAGGATGACCTCGATGCCGGCGGCGTGCAGGGCCTTGACCATGGCCTTGAACTCCTGCACCTGCTGACCGTGGTCGCCGGTCGAGGAGTAGGTGTTCTGGGGCGCGAGGAAGGCGATGGTGTTGTAGCCCCAGTAGTTCGACAACCCCTTCTCCTCCAGGGTCGAGTCGTTGACGAACTGGTGCACGGGCATGAGCTCGATCGCGGTGATCCCGAGCTTGCGCAGGTGATCGATCACGGCGGGATGGGCGATACCGGCGTAGGTGCCGCGCAGCTCTTCGGGCACGTCGGGGTGCAGCTGGGTGAGACCCTTCACGTGGGCCTCGTAGATGAAGCTCTCGGCGTAGGGGATCTTCGGCTGACGGTCGCCCGCCCAGTCGAAGAACGGGTTCACGACCACGCCCTTCATCATGTGCGCGGCGGAGTCCTCGTCGTTGAACGAGTCGGGGTCGCCGAACTCGTAGCTGAAGACCGCCTGTCCCCAGTCGACCTGACCCTCGACGGCCTTCGCGTACGGGTCGAGGAGCAGCTTCGCGGGGTTGAAGCGCTTGCCGTTGGCGGGGTCGTACTCACCGTGGACGCGATAGCCGTAGCGCTGTCCCGGCTGGATGTTGGGGAGGTAGGCGTGCCAGACGAACGCGTCGACGTCGATCAGCTCGAAGCACGTCTCCGTTCCGTCCTCATCGAAGAGGCAGAGTTCGACCTTCTCTGCCCCCTCACTGAACAGGGCGAAGTTCGTCCCGTTACCGTCATAAGTGGCCCCGAGGGGATAACTGGATCCTGGCCATACCTGCTGCACGTCGCTCACGATAGACCAGCGTCGTTTCCGCGAACCGCCGGGGTCACGACTGTTGACACCCGGGGCGCCCCCGACTATGCGCGCGGGTCTCTGTGCACCCCGCTCGTCAGGCGCGCTCGGGCGGATGCCGCAGCAGCTCGACGCGCTCGTCGAGGTACCGCGCCAGCGGCATCCATCCACCGGCGGCGCTCCACCGCACGAGCGCCTCTCCCCCGCGCACGGCGAGCGGGCTCGAGGCCCCGTCCAGCCGGGCGAGGTCGATCGGATGCCACCCGATGTGCACCGTGTCGCCCTCGGGGACCCCGCCGCGCGCGGCCGCCGCGGCGAGCTCGGCGCGGCGGCGCTGCGACTCCGCCGCGAAACCGCGGCGCACCTCGGCGCGGGCGCGAACGATGTCGCCGGTCGCGAGAACCTCGTCATCGGTCACGAGCAGCACGCCGAGGTGCCACGCCGTCGCGCGCGGCACGATGCGGGGAGCACGCCGGATGCCGAGCAGTCGCCGACCCTCCTGCAGCTCGCCGATCCGCTCGCGCGGCGCGTCGGCGAGACGCGCCCGAGCAGCGTCGAACACAGCGGTGGCGTCGGTCACGCGTCCCCTCCCCCGTCCCGGGCGGCCTCGGCCCGTTCGACCGCGCGCGCGGCGTCGCGGGCGGCCGTGGCGGCATCGCGCTGCGCCTTCTCGTGCCCGCTCACCGCGTCGTCGGCCTCCGCGGCCTCGGCTTCCACGCGGCGCAGATCGGCGCGGAGTCCCTCGACGCGTTCGCGCAGGCGGTCGGCGCGCTCCCGCGCCGCGGCGAGGCGCTTGTCGACCGCGGCCTTCTCGCGGTCGGCGTCCGCCCGCGCTCGTTCGGCCTCGCGCACCGCGCGCTCCGCGGCCTTCCGCGCGCGGCGCGCGGCGAGATCGTCGCGCGGCGCGGGCGCGGGGGCGGCGTCGGGGACCGAGCCCGCGACGGCGGCGCCCAGCTCGGAGGTGTCGAGGTCCGCCAGGTCGATCGCGGAGACGAGCCGGCCGGTGAGCACGACCGCCGCGACGGCCGGGTCGACCACCGCGGCGTTGACGGTCTTCTCGACCGCGTCGGTCGCGGCGGCGCTGAGCGGTGTCCCCGCCTCGGCCGCGAGGTCGGCCGCGCGGCGCGCGAGGGCGGCGACGAGCTGACGGCGCTGGCGTCCGAGGCGCGCCAGTTCCGTGGCATCCAGGTCGTCCTGCGCCTCGTGCAGGGCGCGCGAGAGTTCGACGGCCTCGCCCAGCTGCCCGTCGTCGACGAGGAGGTTCACGGCCCACGCCGCGACGGTGGGCTTGCGCAGTTTCGCGATGCCGCGACCGAGGGCGCCGCCGGCGGAGGCGGCGCGCTCGTTCCGGGCGGCGGTGAAGCGCGCGGGCGGTAGAGCGAGCAGCTCGGCGGCGGCTTCGTCCAGGCGGGCGGCGTCGTCGCTCATCCCTTCATTGTGGTCGCCGAACGCCGCCGCGACCACCCGGGCGGCCACGGTGCGTGTCAGAGGGACACGATGCCCGAGCGGGGACCGCGGATCTCGCGGTGCAGCCGTTCCATGCGGGTGTCGAGTTCCGCGGCGGTGTCGGCGGCGTTCTTCAGCTCGGCGAGCAGCTCGGCCGGCACGAGCCGGTCGTACTTGTAGTAGATCTTGTGCTCGAGGCTCGCCCAGAAGTCCATGGCGATGGTGCGGAACTGCACCTCGACCGGTACGTCGACCCGCCCCGTCGAGAGGTACACCGGGACGTCGACGATCACATGCAGGCTCTTGTACCCGTTCGCCTTCGGCTCCGCGATGTAGTCCTTGACGTCGCGAACGGTGATGTCGTCCTGCCGGGTGAGCAGGTCGGAGAGGCGATAGGCGTCGTCGATGAAGCTGCAGGTGACCCGGATGCCGGCGATGTCGGTGATCGTCGCGCGGATGGAGTCGAAGTCGGTCTCGATGCCCTTGCGACGCACCTTGTCGACGAGACTGTCGGGCGACTTCACCCGGCTCGAGACGTGCTCGATCGGGTTGTAGGCGTGCATCTCCTGGAATTCCTCGCGCAGGATTGAGATCTTCGTCTCGACCTCGGCGAGCCCGAAACGGTACTCCATGAGGAATCGCTGGAACTCATCGCGAAGAGCCCGCAACGCGGCACCGGATACGGTGATCTGCTGATCGTCCAGCGGCTCCGACATGCCTTCGACGCTAACCGGAGCGGCTACGAGGCCGCTGGGAACGTCACGCGGGCGGGGTCGCGCGCGGCGGCTCCGATGCCCGCGGCACCAGCTCGCCGTCGACGACGTCGATGCCGATCAGCCCGTTGAAGACCTCCGGCAGGTCGTCGGGGTCGCCCGCCGGTTCGGGATGCCGAGGGGTGGGGGGATGTGTCACGGCGCCTCCTTCCGTGCAGTCCCTCCACAGTGACAGGCGCCCCTCGCGCCGCCGGTGGTCTTGACAGCCGACGATCGCGGGCGTATCCCCTGGGGCCCCTGGCGTATCGTGAGGGTATGGGGACCATTCACTACGGCGGAAGCGGCACCACGGTGCACATCGAGGACCGCGCTCTGGCCCACCTGAAAGTCGTGATCTCGACGAAGCTCCGCCGCGGCGAGAGCTTCACGCTGTCATGGCGTCACCGCGACGACGAGGAGCGCGGCCGCAGCACCCTGTGGCTGCACCCGGCGATTCCGCTGCGGTTCGTCTTCGATGACGCCGAGCCCACCACCCTCAGCAGGGAGTGGATCGAGCGACTCGCCGACTCGGCGAACTCCTCGGGCGGCATCATGCTCGTCCCCGAGGACGTCACCCCGACGCAGGACGCCGAGAAGCGTTAGAGGTCAGCCCTCTTCGACGTGGGCGTCTTCGCTCGGCTCGGGCGTGATGGCCAGGCCGTTGGGGCCGGATGCCGCGAGCATGAGGTCTTCGACCCACACGCGGTTGATGCGCGGCTGGCGGCTGCCGTAGAAGTGGAACTGGATCGGCACCGACGGGTGCATCCAGAAGCTGCGACGACCACTGCCGTCGCCGACCTCGACGTCGAACATGAACGACTCCGAGCGGCGAAGCTTGTTCATCACCACGATGCGAAGGTGCGCCAGCGTGCGGTCATCGATGTCGACGGCGTTCGCGACGGTGTCGTAGATGAATCGGCCCATGCCGAAAGCCTAGTCGAGGAACGCAGCATCGTCCGAGAACCGCCAAAGCGTCGTCCGGGTGCCACGCGCACCGCCCGCGTCGCAACCCCCGGGAGCACTCCCTCTCGTGGCGACTAACGTGCGGGTGTGGGAACGCTCTACTACGGCGACGTTGCAACGCCGATCGAGATCGAGGACCGCGCGCTCGCGCACGTCAAGGTGGTCATCGCGACCAAGCTGCGTCGGGGGGAGAGCTTCACCCTGTCGTGGACGCACGGGCCGGGGCAGGAGGTGGGGCGCAGCACCGTGTGGCTGCACCCGTCGATCCCGCTGCGGTTCGTCTTCGACGCGCCCGAACCGGCCCTGCTGAGCCGAGCGTGGATCGAGGCCCTCGCCACGTCGGCGAACTCCTCGGGTGGCCTCCTGCTCGTTCCCGAACCCGAACAGCCTGGAGCCTGAGCGAGGCGGGGGGCCGGACGGCGCGTCGGTTCGGCGGCGCCTGACCGTGAACGGAGCGCGTGGCCGAATCGGCGCGTCTGACCGACGGCGCGATCAGACCAGCGGCTGATCGAGGATCTCGCGAGCGCCCTCTTCGACGGCGGTGGGGACGACCAGCGGTCGACCGGCCGAGAAGGCCTCCCACTCGCGCAGGACGATCGCCTCGATGTGCGACGGATCCTCATCCGGGTAGTCCGCGCGGAGGCGCGCGACGACGTCGCCGAACGAGGCGACCTGCACACCGTCGACCACCTGAACGGCGTCGGACGCGTGCGAGGACGCACTCACATCGACCGCGTTCTCGTCCATGACTTCATGGTTTCACGGTCGCGCCGGGCCACCTAATGCTGCGGGGGAAAGAAGGCCGCCTAGCTTCTCAAAATCCGTTCGACCGGCGTCCGTTCAGTGCGCGGCGTCGACCTCGACGGGGTGCAGGTCGACCTGGTCGACGGCATCCTGGAGGCGCGCGAGGCAGGCGATGACGGCCGAGCTCTCGTCGGGGGTCATGTCGAGGACGGCGGCCATCATGCGCGTATGCATCGACCCGAGGGTGGCGCGCACCTCCTCGTCGCTCGCAGCGGTTGCCACGATGAAGATGCTGCGGCGGTCGGTGGGGTGCGGCACGCGGGTGACGTGCCCCGACTTCTCGAGACGGTCGACGATCGCCGTGGTCGAGGCGGTGGAGACGCCGAGGTAGCGCGTGAGCTCGCTGGGCGAGACCTGACGTTCCCGACCCGCCGCCTTCAGCAGGTAGCGCAGGACGAGGAGCTCGTTCTCACCCATCGACATCGATTCGCGCGTGCGCCGGCGCATCGCGACCTCGGCGGCGCGGTAGACGCGGAAGGCCTGCAGCACGTCGACTGCGCGACGGCGGCGGTCTTCTTCGCTCGCGCCGTACCAGTACCGCGACGACTCGGACCCGTTTTCCACCAGGGCATCTTATGACAGGGGAGCTCGTCCAGCCCCCTGCCGATGCGCATGGCGGACAGGTACGATGGTAAGTAGATCAGCTATCTACTCGATAGGCACCTAGCTCAGCACCGAAGACACTAGCGCACCGAGACAGACCGGGGAGGCGAGATGAGAGGCACGGCGACCACGGACGACGTGGTGAAGGCGCTCAACGACCTCACCGACTCGGGAGTCGCCTCGGAGCGCGCGGCTCTCACCTCCCTCGGCATCGGTCCCAACGACGCCAAGGTCCTGCGGTTCCTCCTGCAGCGCCTGCCCGACGACGAACCGGTGACACCGCGCATGCTCGCCGCGATGCTGGGCATCTCGTCGGCGGCGACGACGGCCCTCATCGACCGGCTCGCGGAGGCCGGGTGGGTCGAGCGCGAGCCGTACCCCGGAGACCGGCGTTCCATCGTCGTCCGCGAGACCATCGACCCCTCGTCCCCCGCCCGTCGCATCCTCTCCGTGCGGCGCGCTTCGGCCGCGGCGGCGGCAGCGAAGCTGGGTCCGGCGGAGCGGCGGATCGTCGCCGACTTCCTCGACGACATCGCGCGCGGCGAGCGGCAGGACATCGACGACATGGTCGCAGACGACGAAGCGCCCCGCACGGCCTGAACGGCTCGTACGGGGCGCGGCGCCATGTCATCCGGCTCCGATCACTCGGTGGAGCGGCCGGTCTCGTTCTGCAGGCGGTCGATCTGCTCCGACGCCTCGGCCTTGGTGAGGTCGGCGGGGATCTCCTCGCCCGCCTCGCGGGCCAGGGTGTCGAGGTAGCTGCGCTGGGGAGCGGTCATCGGCTCGTCGCCGGTGACCCAGTCCGACGGGTCCTTCTCGGCGGGGTTGCTGTCGCCCTCGCGCACGGCGCCGAGGGTCTCTTCTTCGCGGGAGGTATCGCTCATTCCGGCAGGTTAAGCGCTGCGGGCCCGCCGACCCCCGGGATTGACAGCCCGCCCAGGCGGGTACGGCATCCTTGATCGATGCCCGTAGATCCACGCCCCACCGACGTCCAGGTCGAGACGTACCAGGGCGACTCCGCCCGCACCCGCGTCACCCGGATGTCGACCGGGGCCGGGACGGGGCGTTCATTCGTCCTCATCGCGGGCATCGGGGTCGCCGCGACCTACTTCGAGTTCCTCGCGCCGCTGCTGGCCCAGGAGGGAGAGGTGTACGCCCTCGATCTGCCGGGGTTCGGAGGCGTCCCGGCGTCGGGCGAGGCGCCGACCCCCGGATTCTTCGCCGATCAGGTCGAGGGGGTCCTCGACCACTACGGGCTCGATGACCCGATCCTCGTCGGTCACTCGATGGGAACCCAGGTGGTCACGGAGGTGCTCGCCCGTCGGCTCACGCTGTCGCACGCCGTGTTGGTGAGCCCTGTCGTCGACGAGGCCGAGGCGAACGCGCTGCTACAGGCGGTGCGCTTCGTGCAGTCGACCGTGCGCGAGTCGCTGCACATCGCCCTGCTCGCCGTGTCGGCCTACCTGCTGTGCGGGGTGCTGTACTTCTTCGAGACGCTGCCGCACATGCTGCGCTATCGCATCTCCGACCGCATCGGCGCCGGTCGCGCACGCCTGCTCCTGCTGCGCGGCGAGTTCGACCGCCCCTCCCCGCGCCGCCTGCATTCGCGCCTCGCGCACCGCGCGGACCACGCACGGCAGTGGGAGATCCGGGGTGCGGCGCACTGCGTCGTCAACAGCCACGCCGTGGGTGTGGCCCAGCTCGTCCTCCGCCACGTCGCTGACGAGCTGCCGATGAAGGGACGGATGCCGGCGGAGGATGCCGCCGTCCCCCCGGCGCGGCGCGCCGACGTGAGCATGGTGCTCGGTGCGATGGCCAGCCGTCTCGCCGAATGGGTGAGCGCCGCGCGCAAGGACGAAGGCGGTGTCGAGAAGGCCAAGGCCCGGCACGCGCGCCTGCTGTGGGACGCGTACCGCCCCGGCCGCTGAGGCGTACCCCGACGCCTGCGAACGAGCAACCCCCGTGGGCGGCTGAGGGCCTGGACGCACCATGGAATGGTGCTGACTCGCCCCTGCACGGTGTGCCCATGACCGTTCCCCCGGCCCTCGACCCCCGGAGGTGGTGGGCCGACGCCGTCACCGCCGACCGCCTGCTGCTGGCGGCGAAGACGGCCGTAGCCGCCGCCCTCGCGTGGTATCTCGCGCCGTTCGTGCCCTTCGCTCAGAGCGAGTACTCGTACTACGCGCCGCTCGGCGTGCTCGTGAGCATGTACCCCACCGTCGCCCGGTCGGCCTCCAGCGGCGTGCAGGCGGTGGTGGGCCTCGCGCTCGGCATCGGGTTGGGCCTCGGCGCGCTCGCCGTGGTGGGCACGGGCCTCCCCCGCATCGTCGCCGTGGCCATCGTCATCCTGGTCGGCGTGCTCCTGGCCGGGGTACGCGCGCTCGGTGTCGGCCGCGACTGGGTGGCCGTCGCGGCCCTGTTCGTCCTCCTGCTCGGCGGGGCGGACCCCGATGGATACTCGTCGTCGTACCTCATGACGATGGCGTTCGGCGTCCTGGTGGGCGTCGTGGTGAACCTCGTCATCGTGCCTCCGCTGCGCGTGCAGCGCGCCGACGATCGCCTGACGCGGCTACGCGACGCGCTGGGCGCGGCCCTGGACCGCATGTCCGACGCACTGGCCGGTCACGCCTTCGATCCCGCGGCCGCAGACGCCGCGACGGAGGGGCTCACGGCGACGTTGGCCGACGTGCGGGAGGAAGTCGACCTGGCAGACGAGAGCCGCCGGTACAACCCCCGCGGACGCCGTCTCCAGGCACCTCGCGACCTCGACCGGCGACGTCTCGACGCTCTGACCGGCACCGCCGACGCGACTCGCGAGCTCGTCGCCGCCCTCACCCGGCTCACGACGGGGCCCGACACCGAAACCCGCCTCCCCGACGACGCGCGACGCACCCTCGCCGCGGCCGTCCGCGCGGTGTCGCGCCTGGTGACCACGCCGCCCGAGCCCGAGGGCACCGCCGCGCAGCTCCAAGAGGCCGAAACCGCACTCACCGCGTACACCCAGCGCCTGCGAGGGCTCGACGCCGACGACGAGCCGCTCGACGGGTGGGAAGCCGCCGTGGCGCTGCGCCGGGTGATCGCGGCGTGCGGGCCGTTCTCCGACCCGGATGCCGACACCGGCGCACGCTGAGGTACAGCGACGACGCCCCGCCCCGCCGCTCAGACCGCCGCGGAGCTGGTCACCGAGCGATGCAGGCCGCGTCGAGCGCCCGTTCGAGGGCCACCGCGGTCGCTCGTCGGGAAGCCGCCGGCACCGCCGCGAGGAACCCGCCGACGAACGTGTCGCCCAGGCCGATCGTGGTGGGGTGCGGGGTGTCGACGACGTGGGCGGCGACGCCGACCGCCGGCAGGCCCGCCGCGGGCAGTCGTTCCTGCGCCGCCGCGACGACCGCCTCGCCGCCACTGTGCCGTGGCAGTCGGGCCGTGTCGTCGAGATCGGCCGCTGTGCAGGCGTCGCCGAGACGGTACCGCGTCGCCGCCGTGCGGACAGCGCTCTCCACCCCCGCCCGGTGCGCCGCGGCCCGGGGGCCCACCGCGATCGCCCAGTACTTCGTGTGCACCACGAGCGCGCGTGCCGGGATGAGCGCGTGCGCCTCCGCGAGCGCGGCCACCACGTCGTCGGGGTCGAGGAGGTCGACATCGCGGTCCAGGTACTCCTGCAGCTCGTCCTCGTTCATGCCGTACACATCGATGCGCTCGAGCAGACGCGCGCGCACGATCGCCGAGAGGTCGCGGTGGTAGAACCCCGCGTCCTCGTAGTAGACGAGGGCCTCCGCGGGAAGACGCTGCATCGCCGCGACGAGGTCGTCGAGGCGACGCGCGAGCAGGTCGGCATCCTGCATCGTGTTGAACCCCGACACCAGGAACGCCGCGGCATCCGCGAGGGCCTCGCCCAGGTCGGCCGCGATCGCCATCTCGCGGTTGGGGGCGTCGTTGGCGAAGATGAGGCGGTTGGACGAGGGGGCCGTCACCTCCGCGTCGACCAGGCGGACGGTCGTCCCCTCGGGGTACTGCACGATGAGGTGCGGATCGAGCGTGTCGTGCGTCGCGGACGACACCACGCGCATCGAGCGCGGGAGCAGGCGCCGCACGTTGTCGTCGATGCTCACCAGATGCTGCACGGTGGGGACCCCGATGCGGTCCAGGGCGATCCCCGCCCGTACGCCCGTTCCGCCGAGGGTGATCTCCGTGGAGAAATGACCCGCGAAGCGCTCGACGATCTCCGACGACAGGACGAAGCGCTCGCCTCCCCCGCCCGTGGCGAGGAAGGCGAGCACCGTCACGACGAGCGCGCGCTCGTCGATGATCGGCGTCGTGGTGGTCAGCTCGTCGCGGTGGATGCCGTACCCCTGCGCGAGGGCCGACAGCACCTCGGCATCCCACCGGATCTCGTAGTCGACGGTGCCGCCGAGTCCGAGGACGAGGTCTTCCCCCATGTCGCCGTTTCCCGTCCGCTCAGTACAGGTCGGCCTTGCCGGCGGCGCCGAACAGGTCGATCTTCTCGGCCGCCGTCACCTTCATCGCCGCGATCGGCTCGGGCTGGATGGCGTTGGGCTCACGCAGGCGCCGGTCGGTGCCGAGCACCTCGCGCATGCGGTCGTGGTACGCGACCTTGATGTCGCTCGAGATGTTGATCTTGTTGATGCCGAGCGACACGGCACGGGCGAGCTCGGCATCCGGGTTGCTGGACCCGCCGTGCAGCACGAGAGGGATGCCGACGGCCGCCTTGATCTGCTCGAGCAGGTCGTGGCGCAGCTCCGGGTTCTTGTCGGAGGGGTAGAGCCCGTGCGAGGTGCCGATGGCGATCGCGAGGCTGTCGACACCCGTCTGCTCGACGAAGCGCACGGCGTCGTCGACGTTGGTGTAGATGATCTCTGCGGCACCCGACTCACCGTAGCTGTCGTTCGCGCCGATGGTGCCGAGCTCACCCTCGACCTGCACGCCGACCGCGTGCGCCGCCTCGACGACCTTGCGGGTGAGCGCGACGTTCTGCTCGAACGGCTCGAGCGAGGCGTCGATCATGACCGAGGTGAATCCGGCCTGGATCGCGGTGATGATCTGCTCGTAGGTGCCGCCGTGGTCCCAGTGGATGGCCACGGGAACGCTCGACCGGTGCGCGCGGGCGTGCATGGCGGGGATGAGGTCGGTCGTGATGTGCGAGACCTCGTCGGGGTGGATGGCGATGATGACCGGAGCGTTCTTCTCCTCGCTGATGTCCATGATCCCGGTGAACATCGCCCAATCGCTGATGTTGAAGGCCGGGATGGCGAAGCTGTGGGCGTTCGCCACGTCGAGGATGGACTTGCCGGTGTAGAGCACGGATTTCTCCTTGTTCGGGGGTGGGTAGGCGGGATCAGCTCTTCACCGAGCCGGCCGTGAGGCCGCTGATGAAGAAGCGTTGGAAGAAGAGGAAGAGCACCAGCACTGGGATCGAGCCGAGGATGCTCATCGCCATGATCTGGTTCCACTCGTAGGAGTGCTGGCCCATGAGCAGCTGGATGCCGATCGGCACCGTGCGCATGTCGATCGTGCGCGTGAGGGTGAGGGCGAAGAGGAACTCGTTCCACGCGATCATGAAGGTGTAGATGCCGACCGACACGATCCCGGGGATGGAGATCGGCACGAGCACGCGCCACAGGGCCGTGAAGGAGCCGGCGCCGTCGACGCGGACGGCCTCGTCGAGCTCCTTCGGCAGGGTGTTGAAGTACCCGGTCATCATGATGATCGCGTACGGCAGCGTGAACACCATGTAGGTGAAGATGAGCCCGGGGTAGGTGTTGTACAGGCCCAGCCCGACCATGAGTCCGAAGTACGGGATGAGCAGGGTGATCGGCGGCACCGCCTGAACGCTCACGATGATGACGTTGACGATGCGCTTGCCCCGGAACTCGAAGCGGCTGAAGGCGTACGCGGCCTGGATGGCGACGAGCAGCGTCAGGATCGTCACCGCTCCCGCCACGACGTAGCTGTTGATGAAGAACCGCACGGTCTCGGGGTTGGTGAAGATCGACACGTAGGCGTCGAACGAGAAGGTGTCGGTGATCAGCCGCGGCGGCAGTTCGAAGATCTGCGTGTTCGACTTGAACGAGCTCGACAGCATCCACAGCACGGGGCCGGCGGCGAAGACGGCGCCCAGGATCAGACCGACCATGACGGCGGTCTTGGCGATGCGTCGCCGGGCGACGGTGCTCGACGGACGCTGACGCGGGCGCGCCGGTGCGGTCGTGGCGCGGGGGCGCGCGGGGGTGGTCAGGGCCATGTCAGTCCCTCGCCTTCTGGTGGCGGACGTAGAGCACCGCGACGATCATCGACATCGCCAGCACCAGCACCGCCGAGGTGGATGCCATGGAGAAGTCGTACTTGGCGAATGCGAGCTTGTAGGTGAAGGTGCTGAGCATCTCGGTGACGTCGATCGGACCGCCTCCCGTGGTCAGCCAGATGAGGGCGAACTGCTGCGAGGTCCAGATGAGGTCGAGCAGCACGAGGCTGACGATGATCGGACGCAGCTGCGGGATGGTGACGTTCCAGAAGCGCTGGGCGGGACTGGCGCCGTCGACGGTCGCCGCCTCGTACAGGTCGCTCGGGATGCCCTGGAGACCGGCGAGCAGGCTGACCATGAAGAACGGGTAGCCGGCCCAGATGTTGATGAAGGTGACCGTGCCCAGCGCCAACTGCGGTGAGGCGAGCCACTCGATGTTCGTGTTGAGCAGGAAGTTGACGATGCCGTTGGGGGCGAGCAGCATCCGCCAGAGCACCGCGATGACGGCGACGGTGAACAGCCACGGCAGCACGTACAGGCCGCGGAAGATCGCCCGGGGGACGGCGCCGATGAGGCGGAAGTTGAGCAGCATCGCGAACGACAACCCCAGCACGAGGTGGGCGGCGACGCTGGTGAGCGTGAAGAAAAGGGTGTTGCCCGTCGCCTTCCAGAAGCCCGGGTCGGTCAGGATCGCGACGTAGTTGTCGGCGCCGACGACCTCGGGGCTCTTGTTCAGGATGACGTTGTCCTGGAACGAATAGCCGATCACCATGACGATCGGCACGATCATCAGGACGAACAGCAGGATCAGCGTGGGCGAGAGGAAAACGTAGGCCTCGCCGGCCTTGCGGAGCTGCCGGGTGCGGCGCGAGACCGGTCGTCCGGTGACGATGACCTCGGTGTCGGGGGGAGTCAGGGTGCGCATTGTCATGGTGTGCGGCTTTCGATGAGCGGGATGCCGCACCACCCGCGACGGCGGTGCGGCATCCCGGATCGGGGTCGGATCAGAACTCCGACGTCCATTCGTCCTGCGTCTTCTTCAGCGCGTCGCTCATGGACTGCTGGCCGTCGAGCGCGGACTGGAACTGCTCGCCGAACTGGCGCATGAGCTCCTCGGCGACGGGGAGACCGGTGAACTCGTTCGCCGGGTAGCCCTCCTTGTAGATGTCGAACGCCGTCTTGAACAGCTCGTCGTCCTCCACGAAGGTGGGGACGCTCTCGGTGTTGCCGGGGAAGGCCTTCGCCATGGTCGACAGTTCGCTGTTGACGTCCGTGCTCATCAGGAACTGCACGAGCTTGAAGGCGGCATCCTTGTGCTCGGAGTTCTCGGCGACGCCGATGCCCCACGAGGCGTAGGGGATGCCGCGCTCGCCCGAGAAGCCGTCCTCGGCGGGGATCGCCGAGATCGAGAACTTCAGATCGGGGTTGGACTCGCGGATGAGGTTGATGTGCGCGAGCGAGTCGATCATCATGCCGACGCGGCCGTTGGTGAACTCCTCGACCTTGTCCTGCTCCTTCATGGTGAAGGATCCCGGAGCGATGACGCCGTCATCCCACAGCTGCTGGATGTAGTCGGTCGCCGACGACACGTCGGAGTTGGTGAGGTCGGGCTGGCCGTCTTTCAGCATCGAGCCGCCGGAGGCCCAGACCCACGACATGACGTCGTTCTGCACGCCGTTGGGGGCCTCGAGCGAGAGCGGGAGCACCCAGCCGGAGACGTCGCCGCCGAGGGCCTTGATCTTCTTCGCCGCGTCGGCGAATTCGGTGCGCGTCGACGGCGGGGCCGAGACTCCCGCCTCCGAGAGCAGACCGTCGTTGGTGAACATCGGGTAGACGAAGTTCACGACCGGAATCATGTAGGTGCTGCCGTCGACCTGGATCTGGCTGGCGAGCTGGCTGTCGTCGTAGCCGGAGTCGCTCATGAGCTGCGACAGGTCGGCGATGACGCCCTGCTTGGCGAAGTCGCTCACCCACGCGCCGTCGAGACCGACGACGTCGGGCATGGTGCCGGAGGCGGCGCCGGCGAAGAGCTGCTCCTTGGTCGAGGCGTAGGGGCCGCTCACCAGGTCGACCTTGATGCCGGGGTTCTCCTGCTCGAACTGGTCCATGAGACCGCGGAACTGGCCGTCGCCGAGCTCCGGCTCCCACCACTGCGCGAACTCGATCGTGACGTCGCCGTCGGCCGAGGTGGCCGAGGTGTTCGACGAGCACCCCGCCATGGCCAGGAGAGTCGTGGCCGCTGCCGCGACTCCGACGAGCTTGATGGCGTTCCGACGCCGGCGCCCGCTGTTGTCCATCGTTTCTCCTCGTTGAGATCTGCTGCATTTCGCGCTGTTCTGCGCGTTATTGCGTCTTTGAGCACGAGTATGCGCCGGTTCACGAGGCGGGTCAAGCGACTGATGCACATTCGTGACAATTGCGGCAGAGAAACGCGCTCAGTTCCCGCACAGACGGGCACATGTCCGCGTTTATGTGCTGTTTTGTCACGGATTCCGCCACAGTTCCTGCCGCACTGTGCTAGACACGACCGCATGGACGCACCCACAGCCACGACGAAGCGGCGACTGCCGGCCGGGCGGAAAGCCGAGCTGGCGGCCTACGTCGCTGATTCCGGGCAGGTGACCGTAGTCGACCTCGCCTCGCACTTCGGCGTCTCGATCGACACCGTGCGCCGCGACCTCGACCAGCTCGATCGCGAGGGCATCGTCGTGCGCACGCACGGTGGAGCGGTCAGCGCCATGTCGGTCCCGGGTCGGGATCGCGGGCTCGACGTGCGCTCGCAGATGCAGATCGCCGAGAAGGAGCGGATCGCGGCCCTCGCCGTCGAGCTCATCGAAGACGGATCCGTGCTGATGCTGAACGCCGGCACCACGACGCTCGCCGTGGCCCGCGCTCTGCGCAACCACCGCGACCTGACGATCGCGACGAACAACCTGCGCATCCCCGCGGAGATCTCGCCGTCCGCGTTCCGCGACCTGTTCATCTTCGGCGGGGCGGTCCGCACGATCACGCAGGCGACGACGGGGCCCGTCACGCTCGCGATGAACTCGCACTCCCCCGACGTCGACATCCGCTGCGACTACGCGCTCATCGCGGTCGGCGCCGTCGACGGCTCCGGCTTCTCCACGAGCAACCTCGGCGACGCCACGATGATGACCGAGATGATCCAGAAGGCCGACCGCACGGCGATTCTCGCCGACTCGTCCAAGCTCGACCGGCGCCTCTTCGCCCAGATCGCGCCGCTCGAGAAGGCCGACTACCTCATCACCGACGCACCGCCGTCCGCGGAACTCGCCGCGGCCCTCGCCGAGGCCGGGGTGACGGTTCTGACGCCCTGAGCATGAGCACCGTCGGCGCGCGCCGCCCACGTGCCGCTCGCGGCCGCGTCATGTCCGGGCCGTGACACGACGACGGCGGGGCCCCGTTTGATGAATGCCATCGGTCCGGAGCCCCGCCGGGTTTCGGCGATCAGCCCAGGGTCACTCGGTGATGAGAAAGAGGCCGTGGAAGCCGAACTTGTTGTGCTGGGAGGCGCGGAGTTTGGTGACCGGTCGGACGGGGGTCACGTAGCCGGCGGTGGAGGTGGTGCCGATGTTCTTCAGGAACGTCTCCCCCCATGCCGCGACGCGGTTGTCCGCCAGCAACGCGAATCCCGACGTGATCGAACCGCTGATCTGGGTGGCGGTGGTGATGTTCTTCACCTGCACCGGCACGTTGCGATCGGTCGTGGTGCCGTCGCCGAGCTGACCGGCGCCGTTCTCACCCCACGCCCACACCGTCCCGTCGGACTTCAACGCATACCCGCTGGCCCAGCCGAAGTCCGATCCCGGGCCACCGGAGACCTGGGTCACACCCGTCAGACCGGGAATCTGCACCGGCGTCGAGCGCGCGGTGGTCGTGCCATCGCACAACTGACCCTTGTCGTTGTTGCCCCAGGCCCACACGGTCCCATCGCTCTTCAACGCCAGACCGCCACCGCCGAAGCCCGATCCGAGCTGCACCACGTCGCTCAGCCCCGCGACCGTCGCCGCTGAACCCCGCGGGTTGCCATCGGCATCACCGCGCTGGAACGCCCACCCGGCACCCCACGACTTCACCGTGCCATCCGACATCAGCGCGAACACCGCGCGCAGCGACGTCGACGCCAGCTGCGTGGCACCCGGCAGCGACTTCACCTTCTGCGGCGACGGCCACTGCGTCCCCCACCTCGACGAATCCTCCTGCCCCAACTGCGCGTTCACACCATCGCCCCACGCCCACACGTCACCGTTCGCCGTCAACGCATGCGAGGCCCCCATGGTCGTGGTGATCGAGATCACATTCGACAGCCCCGGCACGATCCCCCACACATACCGATCCGTCTTCGTCCCATCACCCAGGGAACCCTCACCGTTCGAACCCGTCGACCACACCGTCCCATCCGCCAGCAACGCCAACGCATGCGTCCCCGCCCCACTGATCTCCACCACCGGCGACGGGAACTTCAACGACGTCTGCAGCAGCTCCGCCTGATCATTACCCGACGAACCGATACCCAACTGCCCCGTGTAATTCGACGAACCCACCAACAGATTCGCCCCCACCACGGCGACCGAGTCCGACGCCTGTGACGCCTGGTCAGCGGCCGTGACCGTGACCGACGCACCCGGAGTGGTCCAGACATCGGGCGTCACGGTGGTCTGGAAGGAACCGCTCGAGTCGGTCGTGCCGCTGGTGGCCCCGAGCGTGGCGATGCGGTTGGTCGCGAGCGTCACAGCGGCCCCGGCGACGCCGACGGAACCGCCGGAGACTTTCGCGTTCACGGTCGCGGGCGACCCGGCCGTCACCGTCGACTCCACGATGTCGACGGTGAGGGTGGACTGGCCCGTGATGAGGTAGAGCCCGTGGAAGCCGTTGACGTTGTGCTGGGATGCGCGGATCTTGGTCACAGGGCGGCTGGGGGTGAGGAATCCAGGAGTCGAGGTGTTATCGATCCCGGCGAAGAAGGTCTGCCCCCAGGCGGCGACGCGTCCGTCGTTGAGAAGCGCGAACGCGGCCCCAATGGATCCGGCGATCTCCTTCACGCCCGTCAAATTCTTCACCTGCACCGGCGATCGACGTTCGATGGTCGTCCCATCTCCCAACTGCCCGATCTCGTTCGAGCCCCACGCCCATACGGTTCCGTCATTCTTGAGGGCGTAACCGCTGTAGTGGTTCCAATCGGTGCCCGGGCCCGCGGAAAGCTGAGTGATACCCGTCAGACCGGGAATCTGTTGCGGCGTCTTGCCGGGGTTGGTCGTCCCGTCGCACAGCTGCCCGTTCGCATTGTTCCCCCATGCCCAGACCGTGCCGTCCTTCTTCAGCACCAGCCCACCGTCGAAACCAGAAGCCATCGACACCACGTCCGTCAGACCAGGAATCGGGGCGGGCGTCCCCCGAGTGACCGTAGTGCCGTCACCCAGGTGATAGTTGTACCCGTCGCCCCACGACCAAACGGTTCCATCCGCCTTCAACGCGAACATCGCACGCCCGGTGATACTGGCGATCTGCGTGACACCCGAGATCCCCGCCACCTTCTGCGGACGCGGAGTGATCGTCGACCACTTCGACGAGTCCGCCTGACCCAGCTGACCCGCCTCTCCCTTGCCCCACGACCACACCTCTCCCGCTGACGTCAACGCATGGCATCCCTCGATGGTCGTCGCCACGCCCACCACCCCGGACAAACCAGGAACGATCCCCCAGACGCTCCGATCCGTCGTCGTACCGTCGCCCAGCGCGCCGACGTTGTTCCACCCCGTCGTCCACGCCGTCCCATCCGCAAGAACCGCGATCGCAAACGCCCCCGACGAACTCACCTCGACAACCGGCGACGGAAACACTCGCGAGGTCTGGATGAGGGCATTCTGATCATTACCCGACGAACCGATACCCAACTGCCCCGTGTAATTGGACGAACCGACCAACAGATTCGCCCCCAACACGGTTGCCGTGCCGGACTCGGAGAGGTTGTTCGACAGGGCCGTCACGGTGGTGGTCGACCCGGGCTGCGCCCAGGGTCGGCCCAGGTCGAGGGTCTTGGTGACCTTGCCGGAGCCATCGGTCGTCCCCGTGGCGCTGCTCGTTCCGAGCGTCAGCGAGATCGGCTGGCCCGCGGCGGGGACGCCCGCCTGAGTGGTGAGCACACCGGTGACGTCGGTGCCCCCGGAGGCGAGGGCCGTCGTCACCGGCAGGAGGCTGAGCTTGTAGCGCGTGTTCGAGGCGGCGAAGGCGGGGACCGACGTCATCGCGACGATCGCGGGGGTCGCCCACAGCGCGCTGCCGACGATGGCGCGGCGCGACAGCCCGGCGGGCGTGGAGGAGGACTCGGAGGGCGTCTCGGTCTCAGTCATGAATGGCTCCTTTTCTCGGGGCACGCACGAGCGCGCCTCGGCCATCCTTCGCAGCACGATGAGCCGCGACGGCCCGGCCGGCGCATCCTGCACCTTCGACGTCGGATCGTGTCCTGCAAGCGATGCGAAGGGTGAAAATCGCGCCCCCGCGTCGGCCCGTCATCGACCAGGACGGGAACCCCGCAAGTGGGCATGTAAGCATGCTCGCCAGGAACGGAGGCCGACATGGACCAGGAACCCGCCGCGAGGGCGGCCGTCGCCGCGCCGACAGCGGTTTCGTTCGGACCGACGGTCTGTGGCGGCCCGGTGAGCGGGCGCGCCCCCGCCTCGCCGGAGCGCGGGGCGTCGATCGCGATCGAGAAACAGTTCGCGGGGGTGACGATCCGCGCTGTACGACAGGACGAGATGACGGTGCGGGACACGTCGGGAGGAACGGATGCCGCGACGGGGTCGCTCTGGCTGGTGCAGCGCGGGAGCGGAACGGTTCGGAGCACAACCGACACCGACTTCCGGGCGGGCGATGCCATCGTCGTCCCTCCGGCCACATCGGTGGCGGTGACCGCCGTGTCCCCGCTGGAGATGCTCCACCTCCTCTTCCGCGGGAAGGCCCGATGGTGGCCGACGTCCGTCCGCGTATCCGGACCGACCGCCTCCTCGGTCATCGCCTTCGCCCTGGCCTCGAGCGTGTGGACGGGGACGCCGTCGCCCACGCATCTCGAGGTCGGCCACCTTCGCAGCGCCCTCGAGATCGTCGCGCTGTCGACCGTCATGGCCGCTGCCGGTACACCGCGCACGGACCCCCTGGTCGGCCGAGCCGACGCCGTGATCGCCGAGAACGCACACGACCCCGACTTCACCGTCGAAACGCTCGCGCGGCGACTGTCGGTGAGCAGGCGTCATCTGACGCGCGTCCTCTCCGAGGCGGGTCGTTCACCGGCCCACCGGATCCGGGACGTGCGCGTCGCCCGCGCGAAAGCCGCGTGGGCGGCGCACGGCGACGAACTGTTCCGCGACGATCTGCTCGCCCGATGGTTCGGATTCCGCTCCGCGCGGGCACTGCGCGAGAACCTGTCCCGCGTCGACACCCTCGACCGCTGACAAGCCGCGGACACCGCGGGCGCGCCGCCACGACCGGGCCGAGGTCGACGCGGCAGCGGCGTCAGGGTCGCGCCGCGCACCACTCGCGCATCGCGTACCGTGGTCGGACACCACCGAAAGGCCCCGCCGTGCCCCGGCCGACCCAGCCCAAGCTCTCGCGCGACGCGATCGCCCGCGCGGCCCTCGCCCTCGTCGACCGCGACGGCAGCGAGGGTGCGAGCATCCGCCGCGTCGCCGACCGCCTGAAGGTGCACCCCACGTCGCTGTACAACCACGTGCCGAATCTCTCTGCCCTCATCGAGGATGTGCGCGCGCTCGTGTCGTCGCGCATCGACTCGTCATTCCTGCGCGAGCGGGAGTGGGAGGAGGGCCTGCTGCTCTGGGCGCGCTCTTACCGCGACGCCTTCGGCCGGCATCCGCGGACGATCCCGCTGCTGATGTCGCACCGCTCGTCGGCGCCCCTGCTGATGTCGCAGTACGAGGACTTCGCCGTCGCCGCCGAGCGCGTCGGCTGGACCAGCGACGACATCCTGCCGCTGCTGACGGCGTTCGAGTCGTTCATCCTCGGCAGCGTGCTCGACATGAGCGGGCCGTCGGTGATGTTCGACCCCTCGGGGCAGGAGGAGCAGGTGCCGCGTTTCGCCGCCGCCTACGCCACCCTTTCGCGACACGACCCGATGGACCCGGTCGCCACGCGCGCGTTCGAACTCGGACTCGCCCTGCTCATCGCGGGCGCTCGGCCCGGCGCCGAGTGAGGGGCGACCCTCACATGCGGGCGTAACGGGCGCGGGCGAAGCAGAACAGGCCGTAGACGACGAGACCGGCGCCGACGAGCCAGAGCACCACCTGGCCGAAGGGGAGACCGGCGAGGGAACGCAGCGCCGCGTCGAGTCCGCCCGCGGCGTTCGGATCGTGGGCGAAGGCCGCGACGAGGAACAGAATCCCGGCGACACCGACCGCGATGCCCTTGGCGATGTACCCGACCATGCCGAAGGTGCGGATACCCCGGCCGATCTGGCCGCCCGGGCTCGACAGGTTCTTCATGAACGCCTTCGTCACACCGCGCACCACGAAGGCGACGCCGATCGCCGCGACGGCGAGACCGATCACCACGAGCACCACGAGACCGCCGGGCGACGCCATCAGCTGCGCACTCAGCGTGCGGGACTGTTCGCCCGAGTCCGAGCGCCCGCCCAGGAGGACGGTCAGGGCGGTGACGCCGATCGCCCCGTAGGCGACGGCCGTGCCGACGTACTTGGCGCGGTGCGCCCATCGCTTCTTCGTGTCGGGGTCGCGCTCCGCGACGGCATCCGCGATCTGCCAGACGGCGAGCGCGGCGAGACCGATCACGATGACCCAGAGCAGCAGCATCCCCGCGGGGGCCGCCGCCACCTGCTGGACGGCTCCACTCTGATCCGCGTTCTCCGCGCCGCCGCCGGTCGCGATCGAGATAGCGATGCCGCCGATCAACAGGTGCAGCAGCCCCAAGACGACGTAGCCGATCCGCGCGGCGACACGGAAGGCGGTCGAGTCCTGCGCCTTGTCGGCCGCGGCGGATGCAGAAGCGGAAGCGGAAGTCATCCGAGCACGCTAGCGCTCAGGACTCGTCCGCAGCCACCCGTTGCGCGCGGCGCACCCGCCACACTTCGACCAGCGCCCAGACGAGGGTCGACACGGCGACGCCCTCGAGGAAGCCGGCCACGACGTCGGAGAGCCAGTGCGCGTGCAGGTAGGTGCGGCTCCACATCATCAGCAGCACCCAGACGACGCCCGCGACCCAGATCCATCCGCGTCGGAGGATGAGCGCCAGGGTGATCGCGATGGTCGTGGCCACCGCCGTGTGGCCGGAGGGGAACGAGGTCGCCTGCGTCTCGGCCAGGGAGTCGGTGGGCCGCGCCCGCGCGATGACGGCCGCGAGAGGAGCGCCGATCAGCACCACCAGGGCGATGGCCCCCGCCACGTTCAGGGCGTCCCACGCGCGCTTGACGAGCAGGAAGACGATGGTCGTCGAGATGCCGATGATGATCATGCCGATGGTGCCGCCCACGGTGGCCGGGATCCAGGCGACGATCACGACGACGGGGTTCGCGAGGGAGGCCATCGCGTCGTCCCACCACTGGTCGAACGCGAGGGGCGCTCCCCCGTCGAGCTCGACCGCGAGGCGCAACGCGACGAACAGCACGGTCGCCACGACGCCCACGATCAACGCGACGGGGCGACGCGCGTCGGTCCGCGGGCGGTCGGGCAGGAGTGCGGGTTCGTCGGTGGTGGCATCCATCCTCGAATCGTGCCAGTACGGCGCCCGCGGGAGGTAGCTCTTGCCGAGCGGGGACGGGACACTCCTCTCGAAGAAATCCCCTCTCGAACTCGCAAAACAAACGGTGTAGGTTTTCTGCCATGACCACCGAGGCCTTCACCGTCGTCGAAGCCGACGTCGACCGGCTGCGCGCCGCCCTCGACACCGGCCGCGTCACGAGCGTCGAGCTCGTCGCCCGTTACCTCAACCGCATCGCCGCGTACGACCGGTCGGGCATCCGGCTGAACAGCGTCCCGGTGCTCGACCCGCGCGCGTTCGACGCCGCCCGCGCGAGCGACCGGCGCCGCGCCCGCGGCGAAGGGATCGGCCCCCTCGACGGCATCCCGTTCACCGCGAAGGACAGCTACCGCGTCGAGGGCCTGCCGGTGGCATCCGGCTCCCCCGCCTTCGCCGAGGTCATCGCGGGCGACGACGCCTTCGCCGTGGCGCGTCTGCGCGAGGCCGGAGCGGTGGTCCTGGGGCTGACGAACATGCCGCCGATGGCCGCGGGCGGCATGCAACGCGGGGTGTACGGCCGCGCCGAGTCCCCCTACAACGGCGAGTATCTGGCATCCGCTTTCGGATCGGGCTCGTCCAACGGCTCCGGCACCGCCACTGCGGCGAGCTTCTGCGCCTTCGGGCTCGGCGAGGAGACGTGGTCGTCGGGTCGCGCTCCCGCCTCGCACAACGCCCTCGTCGCGTACACGCCATCGCGCGGGGTCGTCTCGGTGCGCGGCAACTGGCCCCTCGTGCCCACGATGGACGTCGTCGTGCCCCACACCCGCACGATCGGCGACCTGCAGCACGTGCTGGATGCCGTGGTCGCCGACGACCCGCAGACCGGGGGCGATCTGTGGCGTACGCAGCCGTGGATTCCGCTCCCCCGCCCGTCTGAGGTGCGCCCCGACTCCTTCGCCCGGCTGGAGCCCCTGCCGCTCGCGGGCCTGCGCCTCGCGGTGCCCCGTATCTACGTCAACGGCGACCCCGACAACGCCTCGCCGATCGTCACGCGCGAGAGCGTGATGCGGCTCTGGCGCGGTCTGCGGGCCGACCTCGAGGCCGCGGGAGCGGAGGTCGTCGAGACGGACTTCCCCGTCGTCGACCGGTACGAGAAGCTGCACGACGGCGACGAGGACTTCCTCGACCGCGGGTTCGTGACGCGGCGGTTCCTCGACGACGAGGTCGGCGATCTCGCGGTGTGGGCCATGGACACGTTTTTGCGCACGAACGGCGACCCGGCGCTGCGCCGGCTGTCCGACGCCGACCCCGCGCTGATCTTCCCCCACCCGCCGGGGGCGCTTGCCGACCGCTACGGCATCTGGCACTACGACATCTCCTACGACATCGGGGAGTACGTGGCCCGCGCCGCGGAGTGGGAGCCCGACTGGCGCGACGTCGCGAGCCTCGAAGACGGCCTTCGCGGCCTCGAGCACACCCGCCGGGTCGACTACGAGGAGTGGCTCGCCGCAGAGGGCCTCGACGCCGTGATCTTCCCCACGCAGTCCGACGTCGGCCCCGCGGACGCCGACGCGAACCCCGCCTCGGCCGACATCGCCTGGCGCAACGGCGTGTGGGTCTCCAACGGCAACCTCGTGCCCCGCCACCTCGGCATCCCGACCGTCACCGTGCCGATGGGGACCATGGACGACACCGGGATGCCGGTGGGCCTGACCATCGCCGGACCCGCGTACAGCGACACCCGGCTCGTGCAGCTGGGGGCGGCGATCGCCGGCCTCGGCGAGCGCCGCACCGCTCCGCGCCGCACGCCTGCGCTGCCCGACGAGGAGCTCTTCGCCGCTCCCCGACCGGCGGCCGAGGGCGAGCTCGCGGTCGTCGTCGACGAGGTCGGCCGAGAGGGCGATCTCGTGCGGTTCCGCGCGACGGTGCGCGGCGGTACGGCCGTCGAGCACGCGGTGTTCGTCGACGGCGCGCGCGTCGACGTCGACGTCGTGGGCGACCGCATCGAGGGTGTGGTCCAGGTCGCACCCGACGCGTACGGTGAGCCCGTGAGCGCGTGGGTCGCCCCGTACGGCCCGCTCGTCGTCGTGGCCGTGCGCGACGCCGGTGGAGCCGTCGCCGGCGCCGTCGGCACGGCATCCGACTCTCCCCTGTGACGCCCGCATCACCCGAGGAACAGCCCATGACCGAAACAGCACCCGTCCCGGTGTTCGACTACTTCCGCCAGGTCGACCTGCCCACCCCGACGCTCCCCGACGACGAGGTGCGCACCCTCTTCGCCGAGACGTTCGGCGTCGAGATCGACGTGCAGGCGCTCGGGAGCCAGCAGGACCAGAACTTCCGTGTCTTCCGGCGCGGATCGACCGAGCCCCTCGGCGTGCTCAAGCTCAGCAACCCCGTCTTCAGCGAGGCCGAGATCGACATGCAGGATGCCGCCGCGGCCCGGGTGGCCGAGCACAGCCCGCACGTGCGCATCCCACGTCTCGTCGACGGCCCGCACGGGCCGATGTCGACGTGGTGGGACTCGAGCCAGGGCCGCATCCACGCGCGCGTGATCCAGAACATCGCCGGGCGCACCCTCACGGGTTCGGACTACCTCTCCCCCGCGGTCGTCGAGGGTCTCGGCGCCCTGTCGGGTGCGGTGAGCCTCGCGCTGGCCGACTTCACCCACCCCGCCAGCGGCCGCGTGCTGCAATGGGACCTCCGGCACGCCGCGCGCGTGATCGACACCCTCCTCCCCCTCGAACCGGATGCCGAGGTGCGCGGCGTCGTGCAGCGCACCGCCGACGCGGCACGCGCGGCGCTGGCACCGGTCGCCGATGCCCTGCCCGTGCAGGCCGGGCACTTCGACGTGACCGACGACAACGTGCTGCGCGCCCCCGGCGCGATGGTGCCCGACGCCGTGATCGACTTCGGCGACGTCTGCGCATCGTGGCGCGTCGGCGAGATCGCCGTCACCGTCTCCTCCGTCCTGCACCACGACGGCGCGACGCCCGAGAGCGCGTTCCCGGCGATCCGGGCCTTCGACCGGCTGCGCGACCTCACCGACGACGAGATCACGGCGCTCTGGCCCCTCATCGTCCTCCGCGGGGCCGTGCTCGTGCTGAGCGGACGCGCCCAGGTGCGCCTCGACGACGCGAACGACTACGCCTCGGGGGCGCTGGAGCGCGAGTTCCGCATCCTCGAGCGGGCGGCGTCCGTGCCCCTCCCCGTCCTCACGGCAGCGACACGGGCCGCCCTCGGCCGCACGCGGCGGAGCGCGCCCGGATGGGCCGGGACGCCGCTGCTACCGCCCGGGCGGCACGTCGAACTCGACGCCTCGACGGAGTCGCCGCTCAACGACGCCGGGGCCTGGCTCGACGCCGCGACCCTCGACGACGCGGCTCTCGCCGCGCTCGACGCGGGCGCCGAGGTCGTGACCGTGCCCGCCTGGCGCGCGCGCCTCACCGGCACGACCGACCCGCTCCCCTCCACCCCCGAGACCGTGCCCAGCGACGTGCTGGTGTGGCTCGCCCGGCCGCAGCCCTTCGACGGCGACACCCGTGTCGACGGCGACGCGCTCGCGGTGACGGTGGATGCCGAGATCCTGACGATCAGCGGAGTCGCCGCCGATGCGGCATCCGGAACACTCCCCGCGCGCACGCGGGTCTCGGTGCGGCGGACGCTCGACGGACTCGTGCCGCCGTCGCGCACCACGCGCGCCCTCGCCGACGCGTGGCGCGAGGTCGCCGGAGACCCCGGCGAAGCCCTGGGCCTGCCCGCACCCGCGCCCGCGCGCGACGACTCCCTCGAGCGACGCCACGAGGTGCTCGCCGAGGTGCAGGAGCACTACTACGCCACTCCCCCGCGGATCGAACGCGGCTGGCGCGAGCTGCTCGTCGACGTCGACGGACGCGTCTACCTCGACATGGTCAACAACGTCGCCTCGGTCGGCCACGCGCACCCGCACATCGTCGACGCGGGGGCGCGGCAGATGCACCTGCTGAACACGAACTCGCGCTTCCACTATCGCGCGATCGCCGACTTCGCCGACCGGATCGCGGCGACCCTGCCCGACGGCTTCGACACCGTGTTCTTCGTCAACTCCGGTTCCGAGGCGACCGACCTCGCGATCCGCCTCGCGATGGCCGCGACCGGACGCGCCGACATCGTCGCGATGCGCGAGGCGTACCACGGGTGGACGTACGCGAGCGATGCGGTGTCGACCTCGATCGCCGACAACCCCTTCGCCCTCGAGACGCGGCCGGAGTGGGTGCACACGGTCGATGCGGCGAACTCCTACCGCGGCAAGCACCGGGGCCCGGATGCCGTGAACTACGCCCCCGAAGCCGTCGCCGTGATCGACGGACTCGCGGCATCCGGCCGGGCCCCCGCGGGCATGATCGCCGAGACGTACTTCGGCAACGCCGGCGGCGTGGCCCTCCCGGACGGGTATCTGCGCGAGGTGTACGCGGCGATCCGTCGTCACGGCGGGCTCGCCATCGCCGACGAGGTGCAGGTGGGCTACGGCCGCCTCGGCGAGTGGTTCTGGGGCTTCCAGCAGCAGGATGCCGTGCCCGACATCGTCGCTGTTGCCAAGTCCATCGGCGGCGGGCACCCGCTGGGCGCGGTCATCACGCGCCGCGAGATCGCCGACCGCTACCGTACGCAGGGCTACTTCTTCTCCTCCACGGGCGGATCGCCGGTGTCGTCGGCGATCGGGATGGCCGTGCTCGACGTCATCGAGCAGGAGGGGCTGCAGGAGAACGCCCGGGTCGTCGGCGGACACCTCAAGCGCCGCCTCGAGGAACTCGGCGAGCGCCACGATCTCGTCGGTGCCGTGCACGGCTCGGGACTGTACCTGGGGCTCGAGTTCGTCCGCGACCGCGAGACGCTCGAACCCGCCACGGCCGAGACCGCCGCGATCTGCGACCGCCTGCTCGCGCTCGGGGTCATCATGCAGCCGACCGGCGACTTCCAGAACGTGCTGAAGATCAAGCCGCCGCTGGTGGTGACGAGGGCCTCGGTCGACGTCTTCGTCGACGCGCTGGACCGCGTGCTCACGACCGGCTTCTGATCCCGCCCCGACATCCCCGCCGCCGAACCCGAACCGATGAGACCCGAGGAGCCCGCCATGTGGCGCATGCCCATCGAATCCGCCCCGCACGAGCGCACGTGGATGGCGTTCCCGCGGGAGGGCGTCACCCTCGGCGAGGGCGCCGAGACCCGCGAGGAGGGTTACCGCGCGTGGACCGAGGTCGCGCACGCCGTGGCGCAGTTCGAGCCCGTGACGATGGTGGTCGACCCCACCGAGACGACGCGCGCCCGACGCATGCTGTCGGCCGAGGTCGAGATCGTCGAAGCCCCCCTCGACGAGTTCTGGATGCGCGACGTGGGCCCGACCTTCGTGGTCGACCCCGACCGCCCGGGCGTGCTCGGCGCCGTCGACTGGATCTTCAACGGCTGGGGCGCCCCCGACTGGGCCGAATGGCAGAAGTCGGCGCTGCTCGCGCGCGTGGTCGCCGAGCACGTCGGCGCCGAACGCATCGACTCGCTGCTCGTCGCCGAGGGCGGCGGCCTGCACGTCGACGGCCGGGGCACCGTGCTGCTCACCGACACCGTGCAGCTCGACCCGCGGCGCAACCCCTTCGCCGACCGCGCCCGGGTGGAGGCCGAGATGGCGCGCACGATCGGAGCGACCGACGCGATCTGGCTCTCGCGCGGCCTCACCCGCGACTACGACGACCTCGGCACGAACGGCCACGTCGACATCGTCGCGACCTTCGCCTCACCCGACCACGTCCTCGTGCACGAGCAGACGGATGCCGCGCACCCCGACTTCGAGGTCTCGCGCCTCGTGCGCGACGAACTGACCGACGCCTTCGCCGCCCGCGGCCGCGCGGTGACGATCACCGGTGTGCCCGCCCCCTCCACGCTGCGCGACGAGCACGGCTGGGTCGACTGGAGCTACATCAACCACCTCGTCACCAACGACGGCGTCGTGCTCTGCGGGTTCGGCGACGCCGCCGCCGACGCGCACGCCGCGGACGTCATCGCCGACGCCTACCCCGGCCGTCGCGTGGTGACGATCGACGCGCGCCCGATCTTCGACCGCGGCGGCGGCATCCACTGCATCACGCAGCAGCAGCCGGCGGTGAGCTGAGCGGGGACGGCGCCCTCAGCGATCGAGATCGCGCAACGCGGCGTCGACGGCGGCGACCACCGCCGGCGGAGCGGCGACGGCCGCGAGCTCGGCACGCAGGCGACGGCCGGGCACCCACCGGATGTAGGCGTCGAACTCGACCTGCATGTCGCCGTCGTGCGCCGCGAGCGCCGCCGACACGACCGCGCACGCGCCGGGTGTGTCGGCGATCACGGCGAGATCGCTCTCGACGCCGACCGACGCACGCACGGGTGCGGGGGGTGCGTCGACCATCCACCGGTGCCGCCCCGACGCGACCTCGAACACCGCGCGGTCTCCCAGGTCGACGCGCGCGAGCGTGCCATGCGGCACCGTCGCCGTCACGGCGATGGCCTCGCCCGCGCGTTGCCATCGCACGTGCGAACGTCCGTACGGCGTGTCGTGCGTCGCCTCCGCCCAGGTGAGCGCTTCGACGAACCACGGCCGCACGTGCACACGGGCACCCTCGATCCCCAGGCCCGCCACGCGGCGGTGCAGCACGTCGCCGACGGCACCGAGCGCGTAGTGGTTGAGCGAGGTCATGCCCGACGGATGCAACGTCCCGTCGGGGCGGACGGCATCCCATCGTTCCCACATCGTCGTCGCGCCCATCGACAGGGGGTACAACCACGACGGGCACATCGTCTGCAGGAGAAGACTCTCGGCCGCCGCCGCGTGGCCGTTCTCGAGCAGGGCGTCGAGCACGACGGGGGTGCCGAGGAACCCCGTCGCCATGCGATATCCGCCGGCGCGCAGCAGGAAGGCGAGGCGATCGGCCGCCGCCTGTCGACGCGCGGCGGGCACGAGCCCGAAGGCGAGCGCGAGCGCGTAGGCGGTGGGGGCATCGGATGCCAGACGCCCGGCCGGGGTCAGGTAGGCGTCGCAGAAAGCGGTGCGCACCTCCTCCGCCAGCCGCGCATACGCCTCCCCACCGCCCGCGCGCGCGACGAGCTCGGCGGAGCGGAAGAAGTACGCCGTCGCCACGAGCCCGGGGTCGGCCTTGGCCTTGTCCGGTCGCGACACCGTCGGATCGAGCCAATCGCCGTACTGGAACCCCGTCTCCCACAGCCGCCCGGGGCCCGCGGCCGCGGCGACGGCGTCGACCCACGCCCGCATCGCCGGCAGCGTCTCGGCGACGATCGCGTCGTCGCCGTAGCGGGCGGCGAGCACAGCCGGCACGATCGTGACGGCATCTCCCCATCCCGCCGCCATCACGTCCCCCACGGCCGGCAGCGGGTCGGGCACGACCGTGGGCACCCGCCCGGCGCGCGCCTCCTGCTCCGCGCGCAGGTCGCGCAGCCACGATGCGTAGAAGGCGCCGGCGTCGAACAACGTCGTCGCGGTCGCGGCGAACACCTGCGCATCGCCGGTCCAGCCGAGCCGCTCGTCGCGCTGCGGGCAGTCGGTGGGAAGCGACAGCGCGTTGCCCTCGAAGCTGCGCACGAGGTTGGCGTGCAGGTCGTTCAGGCGGTCGTCGGAGCACGAGAACCAGCCCGTGCGCCGCAGGTCGGTGCGCAGCACGTCGATCTCGACGCTCGCGGGGTCGACCGCGCCGCCGGTGATCTCGACGTAACGGAACCCGTGGAACGTGAAAGCGGGTTCGCACACGCGTCGTCCGGCGCCGTCGAGCACGAATTCGTCGACCGAGGCCGCCGCGCGCAGGGGTCGCACGTTCAGGGCGCCGTCCTCGAGCACCTCGGCGTGCCGCACGACCACTCGCGTGCCGGCCGGGCCGTCGGCATCGAACCGCACCCGTCCGACGATGTTCTCGCCCACGTCGAGCAGAAGCGTGTCTCCGGTGGATGCCGTCAGCACCCGGGCCCCGCGGATCGTCCGCACGCGCCGCACCGGCTCGACATCGATCACCGCCGGGGCGGCGATCGGGGGAACGCGCGCGGGGGTCTCCCACCCGGACGCATCGAAACCGGGCTCGCGCCATCCGCTCTGCGCGCGATCGAAGTCGACGCGCTCGCCCGCGTAGAGCCCGCTGGAGACGATCTCGGTGCGGCGACTCAGGCGCCACCCGTCGTCGGGGCCGATCTCGTCGATCCGCCCGTCGCGATGCGTCAGCCGCAGCACGGCCCCCACCGCGGCCTGATCGCCGTAGAAGCGCGCCGCCGTCGCGCCGAAGCCGTACCGCTCGGTGAACCACCCGCCTGCGACGCGCGCCGACAGCACCTGGGTGGCACCGGGCCGCAGCAGGGGCGTCACGTCGGTCGTGGCGAGACCGAGCCGGTCCCGGTAGGCCGTCCACCCCGGCGCGAGCAGGGCGTCGTCGACCGGGATGCCGTCGATCGCCGCATCGAAGACGCCGTGCGCCGTGGCCCACAGGCGTGCTCCGATCACCGTGTCGGCGACCGCGATCTCGCGCCGCACGGCGAAAGGTGCGGCCTCGCGGTCGGGGGCGTCGATGGTGAGCAGCGCCGCCGTCCAGGGGCCGGGGAAGAACGCCGCCTCCACCTCGACCGGCCGGCTCCACGGCATCCATCCGCCGTCGGCGCCGCGCACCCGCGCGCGCAGGGCGTGCCGCGCCCCCGCGGTCAGGTCGGCAAAGGGCCACGGCACGAGCACGCCGTGGGCGGGCACCGCGACCGGCTCGGCGTCGTCGAGACGTAACTCGGCGCCCGCGGCCCGCCATCCGGCCGGCGCCTCGACCGTCCACGACACCGGAGGGCGAGCCTCCGCGGCGACGGAGACGTCGCGGCGGCGACCGACGCGCAGGCCGAGCAGGCGGACGGACGGGAGATTCACGGGAGTCCTTTCGACGGCGATGCCGCCGCCGCTGAGGACGGCGGCATCACGAGTGTCAGCGCCGGGCGAATCGCCGGCGGACGATGAGCGCCCCCGCACCGAGCGTGAGCACGGCGAGGGCGGGGAACAGGATGCCGCGCACATCGGGCGCGCCCGTGCTCGCCAGGGCTCCCGCGGCAGCGGCGCCACCGGCGTCCGGCGCGGTGCCCGTCCCCTCGCCGCCGCCCGGCGCGTCCGGGGTCCCCGGCGCGGCGGGCGTCCCCGGCGCGGCGGGCGTCCCCGGGTCGGCGGGCGTCCCCGGCTCGGCCGGTGTCCCGGGCTCGGCCGGTGTCCCGGGCTCGACCGCCGCGAGCAGGCGCACGGCGTGGAACTGCGCCGAGTCCTTCTCGGCCGCGATCCCCCCGCCCCAGGCCAGGTAGCCGTCGCGGCCCTGGCCGTCGGCCTCGTTGACGATGATCGCGCTGGAGAGCAGGTTCGCGTCGCGCTCGACACCGGCGAGCGCACTCCAGGGCACCGACGCTTCGTACACGGTTCGGTGGGTGTCCTCGTCGCGGGAGATCGCGACCTCGGTGCCGGGGACGACGCCGGCACCCTGACCGACGGAGAGCCAGCGGTAGAGCTGGGGGCCCTCCGACGTCAGCGCCATACCGAACTCGTGCCAGACGCTCGCCGCTCCCGGTGCGCCACCGGCGACGGTGAACTGCACGGAATCGCCCTGCCAGATGTTCGCGCCCGTCGCGGGCTGGTCGTGCACGTCGTCGACGACCTCGGCCGAGACGTACAGCGCGTCGTCGTCCCAGGTGAGCCACGCGCGCGCCGACTGGTCGTCGGCCGAGGGCGGCGCGTCGACCCCCTCCGCCGTGAACGTCGCGGGGACGAGGTCGGCCACCTCGTCGAGCGTGCCGTCGACGGTGACGCGGTGGTGCGTCGCGCCGTAGGCCTCGGCCACGTCGAGGGGAGCGACGGCGCCCTCCGTGCGCACCGGCGTCCCCGCGACGAGGGCCTCGGCGGTGAACGTGGTGCGTGCGGCGAGGTCGCCCAGGGGCACGTCGACGGTCACGGCGCCGGCCGCGGGCACGACGGCGGGAGCCTCCGCTGCGGCATCCGTCCCATCCAGGGTGTACGTCAGCGCGGCGAGGGGAAGGGCGGATGCCGAGGCGTTGCTCACGCGCAGGCGGAGCACGTCGGCGCCGTCCGCCGAGATCGCCTGCGTGCCGGTGAGCGCGACCGGCTCCCCGATCGTCGTGGTCGCCCGCAGCACACCGACGGCGCGATCGCCATCGAAAAGACGCGCGGAGATCTCGTACGTCCCCGTCGACACCGGCGCGGGTGCGGTGACGGCCGTCGTCGCGACCGCGGCGTCGTCGGTGCTCTGCGTGAACGCACGCCCGTCGGAGAGACTCAGGCGCCACGTGGTCGCCGCGCCGTCGGAGCGACCCTCGACGCTCCAGCGGCCGGTCACCTCCGCTCCCACCACACCGGCGTCCAGCGTCACCGTCGTCTCCGACGCCGCGACGGCGGTCACATCGCCGCGCACGTAGAGCGGGTCGCCGTCGACCGTGACGACGACGTCGCCGCCGTCGGCATCCAGGGTGTCCGCCCGGCCGTACGCGTCGGTCGCCGTCAGCGAGCCGGTGCCGCTCAGGCGCAGCGTCTGCGGCGTGTCCGACCAGAGCACGCGCAGCGGCCCGTCCGCAGAATCGAAGAGGAACTGGCGGACTCCGGTCACGGAGTCGTCGCGCCCGACCGGGGTCGCCCCATCGAGCTGCGCGGCGGCCACGGCGTACGACGCGAAGGCGGGCTTGGGCGTGTAGGCGCCGCGGGTGTCGTCGGCGGCGCGGAGCAGACCGAAGTTCTGCTCCGTCTCGGCCGGGTCGACGCCGTCGGAGACCAGGTCGTACACGTAGTAGCGCGCCGCGTCGTGGGCGGCGGCGATCACCGCCGACCGGGCGATGTCGGCCGCCTGCTCGCGCTCCGACACGGCGCGCGCGTTCGTACCGGTGGGCCAGCCGTGCTCGGTGATCCACAGGGGCTTGCTCACGCCGCCGTTGTACCGGCGCACGAGCGCGTCGATGCGCGTGAGGGTGTCGTCGAGCGCATCGGCCGAGACCGGGTAGCTGTAGGGGTGCAGCACGATCCCATCGACGTACGCCAACGCCCCGAGGCGGAACGTCTGCTCGAGCCAGTCGGTGTTCAGGTTCGCCACCGCCGGTCCGATGACGGGCAGGTCGGGCGCCGCCGCCTTGACGGCCGGGGAGGCCGCGGCGAGCAGGTTCACGTAGTCCTCCGGCGAGGTGCGGGTGTTGCCCCCGAGCCCCAGGTCCCACTCGTTCCACAACTCGATACCCGTGGCCTGATCGCCGAACTCGGTCGCCATGGCCGCGGCGTAGGCGGCGTACGCCGACACGGCCTCGTCGCCCGTGGGGCCGTCGCCCCCGTCGTAGAGGGGGTTGCCGTAGCCGGCGAGCAGAAGCGGACGCACGCCCGCCTCCTGCGCAGCGTCGAGGAACTCCGCGCGCGGGCGGTCCCAGTCGTACACGCCCTTCTGCGTCTCGACCTCGCTCCAATACACCTCGTCACGCAGCTGGGCGAACCCGCCGGTGGCCAGCGCGGGCAGGGAGTCGACGCTCCACGATTGTCCGTAATGGGTTGCCGCGCCGAAGCGCGCGGTCCCCGTGTCCGCGGCATCCCGATCGGGCAGCACGGCGAAGCTCGTCTCCGCCCGGGCGGCGCCCTCGTCGACCGAGACGGCGAGCCGGTACCAACCGAGAGCCGATGCCGGCAGCTCGAGCGTGCCGTCGGCATCCTCGACGCCGTCGGAGATCACCGTGCCCGTCTGGTCGGTGACCGTCCACGCCAGTCGGGCGGCGTCGGTGGCGTACGCGATGCGGGCGGTCTCGCCCTGACGGAAGAGGTTGCCGACGGTGATCGGTGCGAGCGCGACGGCTTCAGCGGTGGCGACGGCGGGGGATGCCGGGGTCAGCAGCGCTGCGCACAGCAGCCCCGCCGCGACGGCCACGCCGCCGCGCAGGGGTGCGGGGCGGTTCCTGGGGGTGACGGACACGAATTCTCCTCGTTGAGCGGATTCGATAGGGCAAGCGTTTGCCCTACAGCAGTGTGGGAGAGGCGGAGCCTCCTGTCAACACCGGGATGCGCCGCGGCGCGCCGATGCGAATCGGGCTTTGACGGTCGCGCTCCGAGGTGCTAGACATCTCAGGGCAAGCGATTTCCCTCTTGCTTCCGCTCTTCGCCAAGGAGTTTCAATGACGAAACGCGTCCGTTCCGTCGTCGCCGTGATCGCACTCGGCGGCCTGTCGGCCGCAGCCCTCGCCGGCTGCAGCTCCCCCTCAACGGGGACGACCGACGGCAAGGTCTCGATCCAGATCGGCGACCGGCCCAGCGCCGACCGCCCCGAAGACCGCGCCTACTTCGACAAGCGCGTCGAAGCCTTCGAGCAGTCCAACCCCGACATCGACCTGGAACCCGTCGAGACCGGCTACGACGCGTCGACCTTTCAGGCGCTCGCCGCCGGCGGCAGCCTTCCGACGGTGATGAGCGTGCCGCTCACCGAGCCCGCGGGCCTGATCAAGCGCGGCCAGGCCGCCGATCTCACCGACGCCCTGCAGGCCGAAGGACTGCTCGACACCCTCAACCCCACGGTGCTGGCGCTCGCCGAGAACAGCGAGGGACGCGCTTTCGCCATCCCGACCAACGCCTATTCGTTCGGCCTCGTCTACAACCGCGCGCTGTTCTCGCAGGCCGGCCTCGACCCCGACTCCCCGCCCACGACCTGGGACGAGGTGCGCGCCGCGGCCGAGAAGATCCACGACGCCACCGGTGCCGCGGGCTTCTCCGTGCTCACCACCGCCAACACCGGCGGGTGGCAGTTCACCGGCATGACCTACTCGTTCGGCGGCACCGTCGAGAACGAGGACGGCTCGGAGGCCACCTTCGCCGACGCCCCCTCCACCAAAGCCCTGCAGCTGGTCAGCGACATGCGGTGGAAGGACGGCACCATGCCCGAGAACACGCTGTACGACATCCCGACACAGGGCCAGGACTTCGCCGCCGGCAAGATCGGCATGATCATCGGCGCGAGCGACTCGTACTACAACATCGTGCAGAACCTGAAGCTGCCGGCCGAGGACTTCGGCATCGGGGGGATGCCGCAGGCCAAGGCCGACGAGGGCACCCTCGGCGGCGGCACGGTGCAGATCGTCGACCCCAAGGCGAGCGCCGAGCAGCAGACCGCCGCGGTCAAGTGGGTGAAGTTCTTCTACCTGCAGCGCTACCTCGACGAGGCCACCGCCGTCGACGACGCCAAGGCGTCGAACGAAGCCGGCTCCGTCACGGGTCTGCCGGGCCTGCCCGTGGTCAACTCCGACCAGTACGACACGTACTTCGAGTGGATCAAGGACTCCATCAACGTCCCGAGCGCCAACTTCACCCCCTACCTCGACGCGTCGACATCCATCCCCGTCGTGGCCGAGCCGGTGAACAACGCGCAGGAGGTCTACGGCGCACTCGACACGGTCGTGCAGTCGGTCTTGACCGACCAGAACGCCGACATCTCCTCCCTGCTCAGCACCGCTCAGAGCGACGTGCAGTCGCGCCTGGGGCGCTGACGACCCCACCCGGGGCGGGCCGCCCGTCGGCCCGCCCCCTCTCTCCCCGGAGACACGCATGACCCATCTCGATGAACGCCCGCGCACCGCCGCTCGGGCCGCCTCGACCCCCGCCCTCCCGGTGCGCCGGCGCCGACCGTGGCGTCCCGGCCTCACCGCCCTGCTCATCGCCGCCCCGGCGATCCTCGTCTACGCCTACTTCTCGTGGGGCCCGATCCTCAGCTCCCTCGTCATGAGCGTGCAGCGCGTCGTACTCACCGGCCGCAGCGACTTCGTCGGTCTCGACAACTTCGTCTACGTCCTCAGCGACCCGGGCCTGCCGCAGGCCGCGGGCAACACGGTGCTGTACACGGTGCTCGCCATCGTCTTCGGTTTCCCCGTGCCTCTGGCCCTCGCCGTCTTCATCTCCGAGATGCGCCAGCGCAGCTGGTACTTCAGCGCCCTCGCCTACCTGCCCGTGATGGTGCCGCCGGTCGTGGCGATCCTGCTGTGGAAGTTCTTCTACGCCCCCGACGCCGACGGTCTGTTCAACACGGTGCTGGGCTGGGTCGGCATCGGCCCCCTGCCCTGGCTGAACTCCCCGGCGAGCGCGATGCCCTCGATCGTCCTCGAGACCACGTGGGCCGGCGCGGGCACCGCGGTCATCATCTACATCGCCGCGCTGACCAGCATCCCCGGCGAACTGTACGAGGCCGCCGAGCTCGACGGCGCGGGCATCTGGCGCCGCGTCTGGCACGTGGCCCTCCCGCAGATGCGGGGCATCATCGGCACGATGCTGCTGCTGCAGATCATCGGGACGATGCAGGTGTTCACCGAGCCGTTCCTGTTCACCGGCGGCGGACCGCAGGGCGCCACCAAGACGCTGCTCATGACCATCTACGACTACGCCTTCACGCGCGTGGACTACGGCGCGGCCACCGCGCTGAGCGTGCTGCTCGCCCTCGTCCTCGGCCTGTTCTCCCTGGCCTACTTCCGCCTCACGCGCAGCTGGAGCCGTTCATGAGCCTGCTGACCCTCGGCCGCCGCCGCCCCGCCGCCGCGCCCGAGCCCCTCTCGCGCACCAACATCTCGGATGCCGACCGCGCCCGGCCTTCGGTACGCATCAGCCTGACCGTCGGTCACGTCCTCGTGCTCGCGGCCCTGATCATCGCCGGCCTCGGTCCGATCGTCTGGCTCGCCCTGGCCGCCGTCTCGCCCACGCAGGACCTCATCCGCGGTCCGTTCTCGTTCTTCTCCAGCGGGGTGGTGCAGTGGGAGAACCTCGGCATCGCGTGGGAGCGTGGGCGCATCGGCCACTACCTGACCAACACCGCGATCCTCGCCGCCGGTTCGGTCGTGACCACCCTGCTCGTGTCGACGACCGCGGCCTTCGTCATCACGGTGCTGCGGCCGCGGTGGGGCAAGGTGCTCTCGGGCGCGATCCTCGCGACCCTGTTCATCCCCGGCATCGTCTCACTCGTGCCGCTGTACCTGACGGTGCGCGAGCTGCCCGTGCTGGGCTTCTCCCTCATCGACACCTGGTGGGCCGTGTGGCTGCCGGCGGGGGCGACGGCCTTCAACGTGCTGATCATCTCCCGCTTCCTCGAGGCCATCCCCGCCGACCTGTACGAGGCCGCCCGCATCGACGGCGCCGGCCCCCTCCGCATCCTGTGGAGCATCGTGCTGCCCCTGGCCCGTCCGATCCTGGGCGTGGTGGGTCTGCTCACGGTGGTGGCGTCCTGGAAGGACTACCTCTGGCCCCTGCTCGTGCTCCCCACGCCCGACAAACAGCCGGTGTCGGTGGCGCTGCCGCGCCTGGCCGATCAGACCGAGCTGAGCGTGCAGATGGCGGCGCTGTTCCTGTCGCTCATCATCCCGGTGGCGCTGTTCCTCATCTTCCAACGCCAGTTCCTGCGCGGAGCCAGCATGGCGGGCGGGGTGAAGGGATGAGCCGCGTCCTGGTCACCGGCGCCGACGGCGAGATCGGTCGCGCGGTTAGCGAGAGCCTCGTCGCCGCCGGTCACGCCGTGACGGCCCTGTCGTTGTCGTTCGCGTCGGCCCACCCCGCCGACCGTCTCGTCGAGGGCGACGCCACGTCCCCGGTCGACGTGGCGCGCGCCATGGACGGCGTGGATGCCGTGGCCCACTTCGCCGCGATCCCCCACCCGAGCCTGGGGACCCCCGTCGACGTGTTCCGCGTCAACACCGCCGCCACCTTCACCGTGCTCACCTGCGCGGGCGAGAACGGGGTGCGCCGCGCGGTCATCGCGAGCAGCATCAACGCGATCGGCTACCCGAACAACCCGCACGGGAGCTTCCCCCCGTCGTTCCCGCTCGACGCGCACACGCCGCCCGACATCGCCGACGCGTACTCGCTGTCGAAGCTCGTCGACGAGCGCACGGCGGCCTACGCGCATCGCCGGTACGGTCTCGACGTGGTGGCGCTGCGCTTCCCCCTGGTCAAATGGCCCGACGTGCTGCGCGACGTGGCCCTCGAGGCGGAGGCCGATCCGGGGCGGCTGGCCCGCGAGGGTTGGGCGTACCTCACGATGCACGACGCCACACGCGCCGTGCACCGCGCCCTCGTCGCCGACGTCGTCGGTTCACCGGTGATCCCCCTCAGCGCGACCGACACGCTGCTGGCGACGCCGACGGCCGAGCTGGTCGCCCGGTTCGCGCCGCACACCGTGCTGACCCACCCCCTCCCCGGCAACGCCGCCCTCGTCGACACGAACGCGGCACGGGAAGTGCTCGGCTTCGAACCGAGCGAGTCCATCCACGACGGCACGGCCACCGAACGGGCGACGCTGCTGAGGAGCGAAAGATGACCATCGCCGACACCGCCACCGACTTCCCCCAGCCTTGGGCGCCCCGCGAGAACGTCCGCATCACCGACCTGCGGGCCATCGTCACCGCCCCCGAGGGCATCCCGCTCGTCGTGGTCCGTGTCGACACCGACCAGCCGGGTCTGTACGGCTACGGCTGCGCCACGTTCACCCAGCGCTGGAAGGCCGTGGTCGCCTTCCTCGAGCACGTGCGACCGCTCGTCGTGGGCCGCTATCCCGGCGACATCGACGACCTCACGCGTCTCGTGCGCTTCACCGGGTACTGGCGCGAGGGGCCCGTCGGCAACAACGCCCTGTCGGGCCTCGACATGGCGCTGTGGGACATCGCCGGCAAGAGGGCCGGGATGCCGGTGTACGAGCTGTTCGGCGGCCGCGTGCGCGCCGCGGCCGACACGTACCTGCACGCGGAGGGCGCCGACGCCGCGGCCACCGTCGACCATGCCCGCGAACTCATGGCCGCGGGCCAGCGTCACGTGCGCATCCAGACCGGACAGCAGGGCGCCGGGCACTACGGTGCTCCCCCCATCCCGGGCACCTTCGCCTGGGCGAAGCACGCCGCCGGGTGGCGCGTCGAGGACTACCTCGTCGCCACGCCCCGTCTGTTCGCCGAGGTGCGCGAGGCGCTCGGAGACGGCGTCGAGCTGCTGCACGACGTGCACTCGCGCCTCAGCCCCAGCCAGGCGATCACGCTGACGCGCAGCCTCGAGCCGTACCGGCCCTTCTTCGTCGAGGACGTGCTCGCCCCCGAGCACTGGCACCGTCTGGGCGAGGTGCGCCGGGCCTCGCCCGTGCCGATCGCCGTGGGCGAGCTGGCGACCTCGTTCACGGACGCCGCCCGGCTCGTGCGCGAGCACCAGGTCGATTACCTGCGCGCCCATCTGTCCGACGTCGGCGGCGTGAGCGCCGCGCGACGTCTCGCGGTCCTCGCCGATATCGAGGGCGTGCGTACGGCATGGCACTCCCCCGGCGACGCCTCGCCCTTCGCTGTCGCCGCCGCCGTCGCCCTCGACGTCACCTCGCCCGCCTTCGGCATCCAGGAGGGCCACGTCTACAACGACGCGACCCACGAGGTCTTCCCCGGGATGATCGACATCGTCGACGGCTGGCTCACGCCCAACGACGCCCCCGGCTGGGGCATCGAGGTCGACGAGAGGGCCGCCGCCCGCTTCCCTGCGGGGCTCTCCGGTCACGACGCGTGGGCCGCGAAAGTGCGCGCGCCCGATGGCGCGTTGATCGCCCCCTGACCCTTCCGCCACCCCTCTCAGAGAGATCCCGCATGACCTGGTCCCTCGCGCCCTCGCGGCGCTGGCTGCTCCGCGACGGCGAGCCCGCCTTCCTGCTCGCCGACACCGTCTGGGCCGCCTTCGGCGGCGCCCGCCACGACGAGTGGCTCGACCACCTCGAGCGGCGACGTCGACAGGGCTTCAACGCCCTGCTGTTCAGCATCCTGCCGATCGAGCACGACCGCTCCAGCGGCACGCTCTCGCCGTACGCGATCCGCGACGGGCGCCTCGACTTCGCCGCCGGCGACCCCGCCTACTGGGACGACGCCGAGCGCGTGCTCGCCGCCGCCCGCGCGCACGGTTTCACCCCGATGCTCGTGCTGCTGTGGAACAACTTCGTCCCCGGCACGTGGGGCGCCGGGCTCACCCCCGACCACGTGATGGATGCCGAGCAGACCGCGTCGTACGTGGCCGATGCCGTCGCCCGCTTCTCGCGATTCGACCCGATCTGGATCGTCTCGGGTGACGACGACCTCAATGACGACACCGCGCTCGAGCGCTACAGCGCCGTCGCCGCCCAGGTGCGCAGGCTGGCGCCCGGCCAGCTCATCACCTGGCACGACACGCCCACGGCGCGGATGCCGGCATCCATCGCCGACGGCGATCTGCTCGACTTCCACGGCCTGCAGTCCGGCCACAACGAGGCGTGGGACACCCTGCCGGCCGATCTCACCCGCCACTACCGCGCGATGGAGGTGCCCCGCCCGATCATCAACCTCGAGCCCTGCTACGAGGGGCTGGGACGCTTCGCCGGACGTGCGCGGCACTCGGCCGCCGACGTGCGCCGCGCGAGCTGGACGGGCATCGTCGCGGGAGCCGCCGCCGGCCTCGGCTACGGAGCGCACGGCGTGTGGTCGTGGCACCGGCGCGGCGAGGGCTTCGCCGCGGCCGACGTGCACGGCGATCCCTTCCCGTTCGCGGTGGCCGCGGCCTTCCCCGGCGCCGACGACGTCGCCCTCGCGCGCCGCATCGTGGATGCCGAGCGCCTCTGGGGTCTCGACGGCGACGCCGCCCTGCTGGCCGACGAGCCGTCGGGCGCCGTCGCCGGCCGCACCCCCGACGGTGTCGTCGCGGTGTACGCCCCCGAGGCCTTCGCGCTGACCCTGCGCGGGCGCGCGGGCGCCGATCTCGACGTCCGCGTCTACGACCTCGCCGCCCGCCGCCCCGACGCCGCACGGTGGGACCTCGTCGAGGGCGGTGTCCGGCTCGCGCAGCCCGAGTTCCCCGGCGACGCCCTCTACGTCATCCGCGGGCTCGCACCGGTCGGCCCCTGATGGCGCACGTGTTCACCGTCGGCGAGGCTCTCGCGACCTTTTTCGCCGACGCCTTCGGCGAGCTGTCGACGGTCACCGTCGCCGGGGCCGAGTTGAACACCGCCGTGGGTGTGGCGCGTCTCGGCCACCGCTCGTCGTGGATGTCTCGTCTCGGCGACGACGCCTTCGCGCGCCTCGTCCGGGCCACGCTCGATGCCGAGGGCATCGACGACCGCTTCGTGCGCGCTGCGCCGGGCGAGAAGACCGGCGTCATCGTCAAGCAGCGCCTGAGCGACGACGCCGTGCGCAGCGAGCACTACCGCGTCGGCTCGGCGGCCGCCGGGCTCACCGCCGCGGACTTCGACACCGTCGATCTCGCCGACGTCGACTGGGTGCACGTCTCCTGCATCACGGCCTCCCTCGGCGAGGGACCGCGCGCCCTGTTCGAGCGCACGGTGCGCGAGGCCGCGGGTCGTGGCATCCCGGTCTCGCTCGACACCAACCACCGGCCGCAGCTGATCGACGACGCGGGGCTCCGCGACGCCGTCGACGACGTCGTCGAGCACGTCGACACGCTGCTGTGCAACGAAGACGAGGCGCGCGTGCTCACCGGCCTCGACGACGCCGAAGAGGCGGTCACGACCCTCCTGGCACGCGGACCGCGCACCGTCGTGGTCAAGCTCGGCCGCCACGGCGCGCTCGCCGGCGACGCCACGGGGGTGCGTCACGCCCCCGCCGTGTCGATCCCCCCGCCTCACCATCCGGTCGGCGCGGGCGACGCCTTCGCCGCCGGCTGGATCACCGCGGTGCTCGAACGACTCGGCGTCGAGGCGGCGCTGCAACGCGCGGCCTGGTGCGCCGCTCGCGTTGTCGCCGACCCGGGCGATCACACCGGCTTCCCCACCCGCGACGGCCTCACCGAGGTGTACGCGTGAGCGCCCCGCGGCAGCGCGTGTCGCTGCAGGCGGGCGATCTGCGCGCCGAGGTCGACGCCGAGGGCGCGCGGATCGCCCGCCTGACGCACGTGCCCACCGGCCGGGAGATCCTCGCGACGACGCCGTGGGCCGATGAGGGCCGCGACGCCTTCTCGATCGCGGACTCCAGCGGCGAGTGGCACCGGCGCTACCCCGGCGGGTGGCACGTGCTGCTGCCGCGCGCGGGCGACGCCCCCGCCGGCGTCTCGCCGCCGCAGCCGTTCCACGGCGAAGCGGCCTGGCGCACGTGGACGCTCTCGTCGGAGGGCTCCTCGTGTCGCGCGCGGGTACGCCTGCGCACGGTTCCCCTCGATCTCGACCGCGTCGTCACGCTCGACGAGTCCGGGCTGCGCGTCGCCACCGCCGTGCACAACCACTCCACCGAGACGGTGCGCATCGGGTGGGCCGAGCACCCGGCTTTCGCGGGCGACCTGTTCGACGACGCCACGACATCGACCGGTGGCGGCGTCCTCTCCGTCGCCCCGGCGCCGTCCGCGGGCTTCGACGACGTTTCGGCCGCCGCGGGCTCGCTCACCGTCGCCGGCCCCGACCTCGCCCTGGAACTGGCCTGGGACGCACGGCTGTTCCCGCGCCTGTTCGTGTGGCGCGAGCGCCGCGGGTCATCCGGTTTCCCCTGGTGGCGACAGGTGGATGCCGTCGGCCTCGAGCCCTCGTCCGACCCGTACGCCCAGCCCGGCGATGCCCTCGGCTCCGTCGTCGTCGCGCCGGGAGCGACGGTGCGTTCGGCCGTGACCCTGCGGGTCCGCGGCGTCGACGCCTCGACGGCCTAAGATCGATCCGCAATGGCGAAAGACGCGATCTCCCTCCGCGACGTGGCGGCTCTGGCCGGAGTGTCGGTCCCCACGGCGTCGAAGGTGCTGCGCGGGCAGGGCAAGGTCTCCGAGACCACGCGCGAGCGCATCCTCGCCGTTGCCAAACGCCTCGACTATCAGCCGAACGCGCTCGGGCAGTTCCTCGCGCAAGGGCGCAGCGCCACCGTCGCGGTGCTGACCGTGAACGCCCCCGGCGCCTTCACCATGCCGGTGCTCACCGGGGCCACCACCGCATTCGGCGCCCGTGACCTCTCCGTGCTCGTCTCCGACGCGCACCTCGACCGTGCGCTGTTCGCCGCGACGGCCCGCAAGCTCCGCGCCCGCAGCATCGACGGCCTCCTCGTGATCGGCGACGGCTCGAGCTCCGACATCCACTCCATCAGCGCCGGCTTCACCGTGCCCGTGGTCTACGCCTACGGCCACTCCGACGACGCCGAAGACGCGTCGTTCCTCCACGACGGGTACGGGGCCGGCCGCCTCGCCGGAGAGCACCTGGTCTCGATCGGGTGCCGCCGCATCGCCCACGTCTCGGCCGCCGACCACGACCGCTCCGCCCGCGACCGCTCCGCCGGCCTCTCCGACGCGTTGAGCGACGCGGGCCTGACGCTCGACCCCGCGCTCGTGCTGCGCGGGGACTGGTCGCAGGCGTGGGGCCGCGAGGCCGCCCAGCGCCTCATCGCCTCGGGCGTCGCCTTCGACGGCGTCTGCTGCGGCAATGACACGATCGCCACCGCCGTCGCCGGTGTGCTGGCCGAGGCCGGCATCCGGGTCCCCCACGACGTCGCGATCACCGGCATGGACAACCTCGCCGGCTCCACCGGCCAGGACGACGACAGCCTCACCACGATCGACCTGCGCTTGAGCGCGCTCGGCGACCGCGCGGCGAATTATCTCGCCGATGTGATCGGCGGCACCGCCTATGCGCCCGGCCGCCACGTCGAGCCGGCGCACCTCGTTCTCGGCCGCTCGACGGCGCGCTGAGATCGGCGCTCGACGCTGCGTTCCCGACCCCGGAAAAGCAAGAACCCCCGGGGTCGATCCGGGGGTTCTCGGTGGCGGTGACGGTGGGATTTGAACCCACGGTAGGGGGTTACCCTACACAACTTTTCGAGAGTTGCACCTTCGGCCGCTCGGACACGTCACCGCCGACAAGCTTACGACAGATGGGCGGATGCCGCGAATCGGCGGCGTCGTCGGCATCCGGCATCCATTTCTCCACCGTCGAAGCACTCCTCTGGAGCCGGTTCGCGCCCGCTGCCAGGATCGAGCCATGAGCGTGATCGAGAACTCGAAGCTGACGGTCGTGGGCGCGGGGAGCGTGGGGGCGAGCGTCGCGTACGCGGCTCTGATCCGCGGGTCGGCCCGCCACGTCGCGCTGTACGACATCGCCGCCGAGAAGGTCGAGGCCGAGGTGCTCGACCTCGCCCACGGCACGCAGTTCACTGGCTCGAGCGACATCACCGGCGGCAGCGACGTCTCCGTCGCCGAGGGCTCGCACGTCGTCGTGATCACGGCCGGCGCCAAGCAGAATCCCGGCCAGACCCGCACCGAGCTCGCCGCCACCAATGCCCGCATCATCCGCGACATGATGCCGCAGCTGCTCGAGGTCGCGCCGAACGCGATCTACGTCATCGTCACCAACCCGTGCGACGTCCTCACCGTCCTCGCGCAGGAGGCCACCGGCCTGCCGACGCGACGCATCTTCGCCTCGGGCACGGTGCTCGATACGTCGCGCCTGCGCTGGAAGATCGCGCAGCGCGCCGGCGTCGCCACCTCGAGCGTCCACGCGTGGATCGTCGGCGAGCACGGCGACACCGAGTTCCCGCTGTGGTCGACCGCCACGATCGGCTCGGTCCCGATCACGGAGTTCGAGCTGCCCGACGGCTCGCACTTCGACCAGGACGAGTTGGATGCCATCGCGGTCGACGTCCGCGACGCCGCCTACAAGGTGATCAAGGGCAAGGGCGCCACCAACTACGCCATCGGACTCTCGAGCGCCCGTATCGTCGAGGCGATCCTGCGCGACGAGCACGCGATCCTCCCCGTCAGCACCGTGCTGTCGGACTTCCACGGCGTCGACGGCATGGCCCTGTCGGTGCCCTCGATCGTGTCGGCACGGGGTGCGGTGCCCATCGCCGCGACGCCCTTCTCCGACCACGAAGTCACGCTCCTGCGCCGCTCGGCCGACGCCCTCACGACCGTGGCCGACTCGCTGCGGGGCTGAGCCCGCACCGCCGCGCCGTCGCCTCCACCCCCGCGATAAACGCTCTCCGTGCCGACAAACGCGCTCGCACGCCGTTTCTCAGCACAGGGGGCGTTCATCGGCGCGCTCACCCCACGTGCAGATCCCGGATGCCGTGGACGAGGCGCGAGCGATGTCGGAGGCCCCGCGTAGCCTGAACCCATGGCATCCCGTCGCCCTGCAACCGCCCCCGCTCCCTACCGGTGCACCGAGTGCGGCTGGACGACGCTGAAGTGGGTCGGACGCTGCGGCGAGTGCCAATCGTGGGGCACGGTGGTCGAGGCCGCCGAGCAGACCGGGATCGTCCGATCGATCACGCCGGTCGCGCCGGGAGCCGCCCGTGCCGCGCGGCGCATCACCGAGATCGACACGCAAGACGCCCCGCGTCGCACGAGCGGCGTCGGCGAGTTCGACCGCGTCCTCGGCGGCGGCATCGTTCCCGGTGCCGCCATCCTGCTGAGCGGCGAGCCGGGGGTCGGCAAATCGACGCTGCTGCTCGAGGTCGCGGCGCAGAGCGCCCGCGCCGGGCGCCGCGTGCTCTACGCCAGCGGCGAGGAATCCGCCGCGCAGGTGCGCCTGCGCGCGGAGCGCACCGGAGCACTCCACGACGAGCTTTTCCTCGCGGCCGAGACCGACCTCGCCACGATCCTCGGGCACATCGACGAGGTCGAGCCGGGCCTGCTGATCGTCGACTCCGTGCAGACGGTCTCGTCGGCTCACAGTGACGGGGCGGCGGGGCAGCCCGCGCAAGTGCGAGAGGTGGCATCCGCCCTCATCCGCGTCGCCAAGGAGCGGGGGCTGCCGGTCATCATCGTCGGCCACGTCACCAAAGACGGCTCCATCGCCGGTCCCCGCATCCTGGAGCACCTCGTCGACGTCGTGTGCCACTTCGAGGGCGACCGCCAGACATCGCTGCGCTTCGTGCGGGCGCTGAAGAACCGCTTCGGCCCCACCGACGAGGTCGGCTGCTTCGACATGACCGGCACCGGTATCGCCGAGGTCGCCGACCCCAGCGCCCTCTTTCTCGGCCACGGCGAGCCCGAGCCGGGCACGTGCGTCACGATCGCGATGGAGGGCCGCCGTGCTCTGCCGGTGGAGATCCAGGCCCTGGCCGTGCGTCAGACGGCCCCCAACCCCCGACGCATCGTGAACGGCGTCGACTCCTCACGCGTCGCGATGGTGCTGGCCGTGCTCGAGAGCCGCATGGGCCTCACGCTCTCCGACCGCGACGTGTACGTGTCGACCGTGGGCGGCGTGCGCCTGGTCGAGCCCGCCGCCGACCTCGCGATCGCCATCGCCGTCGCCAACGCGGTGAAGAACCGCAAAGTGTCGAAGCGTCTCGCGGCGATCGGCGAGCTGACGCTCACCGGCGAGATCCGCAACGTCACCCAGGCGGCCCAGCGCGCGTCGGAGGCGAAGCGCCTGGGCTACCACACGGTGCTCGACGCCTCGTCGCGCAAGCTCGCGCAGGCGCTCAACGAGCTGCAGGTGCGCGGGATGCCACGCGACGACAGCGAACCGGGGTTCTGACCGCCTGAGACCGCGGCGACGTCCGTCAGCGCCCGGGAGGAGCGGACCGGCGGCGGCGGTGCGGGGAGGTCATGCCCAGGACGGCGGGGATGACAAGTCCGGCGGCGCACACGGCGCCGGCGATCACGTACTCCATGCCGTCGAGTCTTGCACGCGTCCTTCACCCGCGCGACTCGTGTTCTTCACCCTCGACGCATCGCGCGGCCGGGGTCCAGTCCACGGCCGCCGCACCCGTGCCGCGGCGCCGCGCCGCGCCGCGCGAACATCCGACCCTTCGCCCCGGGCGAGTGTCCAAGACACCCGGACGCTTTCGCGAACACTCCGGGTGTTTCGGACAGTCGACGACCCTGGCCCTGCGTCCGCCTGCCCGCACCACCCCCCGGCCGACGCGACCGCCCCGCGCCCGAGGCCGACGCGACCGCTCCGCGCGAGGTCGACGCGACCGCCTCGCACCCCGGGCCGTCGCGACCGCGCCGCGGCCCCGGCCTCAGGCGTCGAGCGCGGCGATGAGGTCGGCGGGTGCGGCCTGGATCGGGTGGGGCCCCGCGATGTCGATGAACACCGTGGTGATGGCATCCTGGTGCGCTCCGAGGAAGGAGCGGAGCCACTGCGGAGACTGCAGGGCCACGTGCGGCGGCAGCGTCTCGGGCTTGTGCGCGGCATCGCTGAACAGCAGGAGGGCGACCTGGCCGGTGTTCGAGTCGCGGTAGGTCCACACCTCGCCGACGCTGAGCGGATTGTCGGCGTCGCCCGGGGTCATCAGCGGCACGACCGTGGGCCCGTGCCGCAGGGCGAAGGCGATCGCGGCCATGTCCTGCGTCTGAAGGGCGTCGGTGAGCGCGGTGTTCTTGAAGTCCATGTCGTGCTTCTTCCCCTTGCGCTTCTTGCTCCCGGCCATCCTCCGAGCCTATCCGCGGCGTCCTCGCCCCGCCGCTCCGAGCCGGTGCCCGCGCCGACGCCCTACGCGAGGAACCCCCGCAGCAGCGCCTCGGATCCAGCGAGGTGGTCGCGCATGGCCGCGTGGGCGGCATCCGGTCGGCCGGACAGGATCGCCGACACCATCGCGGCGTGCTGAGAGGTGGAGTGGTCGATGTTGCGCGGCAGCAGCGGGAACGTGTCGAGCCACGCGTTGACACGCGCGCGGTTCTCGGCGACGAGGGGCACGAGGGAGGGGATGCCGGCGAGTTCCGCGATCGTCAGGTGCAGCAGCGTGTCGAGTCGGCGGTAGTCCCCTCCCCCGGCGTTCGCTGCGGCCTCGTGGCGCGCCCAGAGCACGTCGCGCTCGTCGGCCGAGAGCGAGCGCCCCGCGGCGGCCCATGCGGCCCCGGGCTCGAGCACGCCGCGCAGGGCGATGACGTCGCTCAGCTCGGCGGGCGACACCGCGGCCGGCTCCGACGGGCGCGGCACGGGATCGACGACGAAGGTTCCGCCGTACCGTCCGCGCCGCGTCTCAAGCCACCCGGCGTCGGCCAGCTCGCGGATGGCCTCGCGCACCGTGTCGCGGCTCACGCCGTACAGGGCCGCGAGCTCGCGCTCGGCGGGGAGCGACTCCCCCGGCGCGACGAGCCCGAGACGCACGGTCTGCACGATGCGGGCCGTGGTGTCCTCGAGCGCGTTGCCGCTGCGCACGGGCCGGTAGACGGCCCGCCGCAGGTCGTCCAGGGGCGCCTCGCTCACCGACTCAGCCTGTCATGTCCGGATCAGAGCGGCGTCACGTAAGCGTTGGTGATACCCCCGTCGACGACGAACGCCGTCGCGGTGATGAACGACGCATCGTCGGATGCCAGGAAGGCCACGGCCGCGGCCATCTCCTCGGGCTCCGCGAACCGGCCCATTGGCACGTGCACGAGGCGGCGCTGCGCCCGCTCGGGGTCCTTCGCGAACAGTTCCTGCAGGAGGGGCGTGTTCACCGGTCCGGGGCACAGGGCGTTGACGCGGATCCCCTGCCGGGCGAACTGCACCCCCAGCTCGCGCGTCATGGCGAGGACGCCGCCCTTCGACGCGGTGTACGAGATCTGCGAGGTGGCCGACCCGAGCAGCGCGACGAACGAGGCGGTGTTGATGATCGAGCCACGACCGGCGGGCACCATGTGCCGCAGCGCCGCGCGCGAGCAGAGGTAGACGCTCTTGAGGTTGACGTCCTGCACGCGGTCCCACGCGGGCAGCTCGGTCGTCTCGATCGAGTCGTCGTCGGCGGGCGAGATCCCGGCGTTGTTGAACGCGACGTCGACGCTGCCGAGCTCGTCCGCGACACCGTCGAAGAGCGCGTTCACGGACGCTTCGTCGGCGACGTTCACCTGCCGGAACACCCCGCCCACCGCGTCGGCGGCGGCGGTGCCGGTGGTCTCGTCGAGGTCGGCGATCACGACCCGCGCGCCCTCGGCGGCGAAACGGCGGGCCGTGGCGAGGCCGATACCGCTCGCGCCGCCGGTGACGATCGCGACGCGGTCGCGCAGACGCTGGGTGAGGTCGATGGTCATGGTGCGGGGGTTCCTTTCGCGCCGGACCTCGTCCCACTCATGGCTGGTGTGGAGCCTCCAGACCGGCCAGAAGTGGGACGAGGACCGTCATCAGTGGGACGAGGGGGTCGAGCGGGCGGGCAATCGGACGAGGGCGGTCACTCGGTGGCGTAGAAGACGTTCTTCGTCTCGGTGAAGTGCTCGGCGGCATCGGGGCCGAGCTCTCGGCCGAGACCCGAGGCCTTCATGCCGCCGAACGGGGTGGAGTACCGCACCGACGAGTGAGAGTTCACCGACAGCACACCGCTGCGCACCCCACGGGAGACCCGGATGCCGCGGCCCAGGTTCTCCGTCCAGATCGAGCCCGCGAGACCGTAGGCGGTGTCGTTGGCGAGGCGGACGGCATCCGCTTCATCGTCGAAGGGCATGACCGCGAGCACGGGTCCGAAGACTTCGTCGCGCGCGATCCGGTCGCTCGGCTGCGCGAGCACGACCGCGGGGGCGAACCAGAAGCCGTCGCCTTCGGGCGCCGATCCGCGGAACGCCACGTCCGCCCCGTCGAGGAAGCTCTGGACGCTGGAGCGGTGGGATGCCGAGATGAGCGGCCCCATCTGCGTGTCGGTGTCGTGGGGGTCGCCGACCTTCCACGCGGCGACGGCGGGCTCGAGCATCTCGAGGAAGCGGTCGTAGACGCTCCGCTCGACGAGCAGGCGGCTGCGGGCGCAGCAGTCCTGGCCGGCGTTGTCGAAGACGGACCCCGGGACCGCAGCCGCGGCCTTTTCGAGGTCGGCATCCGCGAACACGATGTTGGCGCTCTTGCCGCCGAGTTCGAGCGTCACGGGTTTGAGCAGCTGCGCGCACCCGGCGGCGACCTGGGTCCCCACCTCGGTGGACCCGGTGAAGACGACCTTGTGCACGTCGGGGTGCGATACGAAACGCTGGCCGACGACCGAGCCCGATCCTACGATCACCTGGAACAGCCCCTCCGGGAGCCCTGCCTCCCGCGCCAGCTCGCCGAGACGCACCGCGGTGAGGGGCGTGAGCTCGGCGGGCTTGAGCACCACCGCGTTGCCCGCGGCGAGCGCGGGGGCGAACCCCCAGGCGGCGATGGTCATGGGGAAGTTCCAGGGCACGATGATCCCGACGACGCCGTACGGCTCGTGGTACGTCACGTCGAGGCCACCGGCGACCGGGATCTGCGAACCGATCAGGCGTTCCGGCGACCCGGCGTAGTAGTTCAGCACCTGCGCGACGTGCTGCGCCTCCCACCGGGCGGAGCCGATCGGGTGGCCGGAGTTGCGCACCTCCAGCGCCGCCAGCTCCTCGACGTGCGCTTCGACGACGCGCGCGAACGCCCGCAGTGCATCGGCGCGGGCGACGGGGGCGAGCGCGGCCCACGCGCGCTGCGCGCGCACGGCGTCGGCGACGGCGGCATCCACCTGGCCGATCTCGGCACGCTCGAGCGTCGTGATGGGCGATCCCGTGGACGGGTCGATGACGGTGAAGGTGGTCATGCGGGAACTTCCTGGTGGTGATCGGATCGGGAGGCGCGGTACCGCGCGGCAGCGGCCACGAGTCCGAGGAACAGCCGCCGGTCCTCGGCGTTCTCCTCCGGATGCCACTGCACGGCGACGAGGTAGTCGTCGCCCGGCAGTTCGACGGCCTGGACGAGCCCGTCGTCGGTCCGCGCGGTCACGTGGAGTCCCTCGGCGACGTGGTCGACACCCTGGTGGTGGTAGCTGTGGACGGTGAGCGCCCCGGCGCCGACGAGGCCGGCGAGGCGGGTGTCGGCATCCACCTCGACGACGTTCTCGGCGAAGACGCCCCCGCCGATGCGGTACCGCTCGGTGCCGAGCGCCTCGGGCAGGTGCTGGTGCAGCGTCCCGCCCATCGCGACGTTGATGAGCTGGAGCCCGCGGCAGATGCCGAAGACCGGGATGCCGCGCTCCCGCGCCCCCGCGAGCAGCGCGATCTCCCACGCGTCGCGGTCGGCGCGTGCGGGGTCGGTCGTCGGGTGACGCTCGGCGCCGTAGAGCTCGGGCTGCACGTCGAGCCCGCCGGTGAGGATGAGCCCGTCGAGGCCCTCGAGAACGGCGGCGGCGGCCTGCACGGGTCGCGGCTGCGGGGGCAGGAGCACGGCGGAGGCGCCCGAGGCGGTCACCGCGTCGAAGTACTGCTGGGGCAGGAACGACGCCGGGACGTCCCACACCCCCTGCTTCGCCCGCTCGAGGTAGGTCGTGAGACCCACCACCGGGGTCGTGCTCGGATCAGAGGCGCTCGAAACCACGCACCCGCTCCCAATCGGTCACGGCGGCGTCGTAGGCCTCGACCTCGATGCGCGCCTGATTCAGGTAGTGCTCGACGACGTCGTCGCCGAAGGCGGCACGGGCGATCGCGGACTCCGAGAAGAGTCGTGCCGCGTCGCGCAGCGTCGTCGGGAGCGTGTCGACCCCGGCAGCGTAGGCGTTGCCGGTGAGCGGAGCGGGCAGCTCGAGTTCGTTCTCGATGCCGTGCAATCCCCCGGCGATGATGGCCGAGATCGCCAGGTACGGATTGACGTCTCCCCCGGGCACCCGGTTCTCCACGCGCAGGGACTGCCCGTGTCCGACGACCCGCAGCGCGCACGTGCGGTTGTCGACGCCCCAGGCGACGCCGGTCGGGGCGAACGAGCCCTTCGCGTAGCGCTTGTACGAGTTGATCGTGGGCGCGTACAGCAGCGTGAACTCGCGCAGAGTGGCCAGGATGCCGGCGATCCAGTGCTCCATGAGCGGGCTGAAGCCGTGCTCCCCGTCGCCCGCCATGACGGCCTCGCCGCCGTCGCCGCGCACCGAGAGGTGGATGTGGCAGCTGTTGCCCTCGCGCTCGTTGAACTTCGCCATGAAGGTGAGCGACTTGCCGTGGCGGTCGGCGATCTCCTTCGCCCCGTTCTTGTACAGGGTGTGGTTGTCGGCGGTCTCGAGGGCCTCGGCGTAGCGGAACGCGATCTCCTGCTGGCCGAAGTTGCACTCACCCTTGACGCCCTCGCAGTACATGCCCGCGCCGTCCATGCCGAGGCGGATGTCGCGCAGCAGCGGTTCCAGGCGCGTCGTGGCGAGCAGGTTGTAGTCGACGTTGTAGTCGGTCGAGGGGGTGAGGCCGGCGTAGCCCTTGGCCCACGCGTCGCGGAACGAGTCGTCGAAGACGATGAACTCGAGCTCGGTGCCCGCGTAGGCGGTGAGACCGCGTTCCGTCAGCCGCTCGCGCTGGGCGTTCAGGATGCCGCGCGGCGACTGCACGACGCGGGCGCGGTCCTCCCACGCGAGGTCGGCGAAGACGAGCGCCGTTCCCGGCTGCCAGGGGATGAGGCGGAGGGTGTCGAGGTCGGGAACGAGCAGCATGTCGCCGTAGCCCTTCTCCCAGCTCGACATCGCGTAGCCGTCCACGGTGTTGAGGTCGACGTCGACGGAGAGGAGGTAGTTGCACGCCTCGGCGCCGTGCCCCCGCACCTCGTCGCGCCAGAACCGCGCGGCCACGCGCTTTCCGACCAGCCGGCCCTGCGCGTCGGGGAAGGCGACGACGACGGTGTCGATCTCTCCCGCCTCGATCGCGGCATCCAGGTCGTCGGTGGTGAGATTGCCCGCCATGGTGTCGTGTCCCTCTCGCCTCTTCGGCGCCCTCCGGTGCGGAGGACGTAACGAGGAACTTACACGCCAAAGGTAGACAGGTCGACCAATAGAGGGCCATGATCTTCCGCAAAGGCGAGCCCGAAGCCTGCCCGCATCCTTCTGGAGGTCACATGTCCACCTCGAGCAGTTCCCGCAAAAAGGTCGCCGGAGCCACCTATACGGCCACCGACGCCGGGTACTTCGAAAAACGCACCCTGAAACGGTCCGCGGGCGTGTGGGGCCTGTGGGGTCTCGCGGTCGCGGCGGTGATCTCGGGCGACTTCTCGGGCTGGAACTTCGGCATCGGCTTCGCCGGCTTCGGCGGCATGCTGATCGCCTTCGTGATCCTCGTGGTCATGTACTACGGCCTGACCTTCTCGATCGGCGAGATGGCGGCCGCGATGCCCCATACCGGCGGCGCGTACTCGTTCGCCCGCTCGGCGATGGGTCCGTGGGGCGGCCTCGCGACGGGCCTCGCCGAGACGATCGAGTACGTCGCGACCACCGCGGTGGTCGTGTACTTCTCGGGCCAGTACGCCGACTCGGCGCTCGAGCTGCTGACCGGGGTGAGCCTCCCCGCCTTCGTGTGGTGGATCATCCTCTATGCGCTGTTCATTGCCCTGAACGCCGCGGGCGCGAACATCTCGTTCGGCTTCGCCATCGTCGTCTCGATCATCTCGATCGGCATCATCGTCGTCTTCGGGGCGATGTCGCTCATGTCGGGGGCCTTCGACTGGGGCTCACTGTGGAACATCGCGCCCACCGACGGCAACACCGCGTTCCTGCCCTTCGGCGTCGGCTCGATCCTTCTGGCACTCCCCTTCGCGATGTGGTTCTTCCTCGGCATCGAGGAACTTCCCCTCGCGGCCGAGGAGTCGCACGACCCCGCCCGCGACATCCCGCGTGCGGGTCTCTGGGCGCGCGGCACGCTCATCGTGACCGGCCTCATCGTGCTGTTCCTGAACACCGGAGTGCTCGGCGCAGAAGAGACCGGCGGATCGCTCGAGCCCCTGCTCGACGGCTTCCGCGCGATGGTCGGCGATCAGGCCGCGGCCCTGCTCTCGCTCCTCGCGCTGGTCGGGCTGCTGGCATCCCTGATGGGCATCATGTTCGCCTACGGCCGCAACATGTACTCCCTCTCGCGGGCCGGCTACTACCCGCGCTGGCTGTCGCTCACGGGCGCGCGCAAGACGCCCTGGGTCGCCCTCGTGTTCGGAGCAGTGCTCGGCTTCCTCGCGCTGGTGATCGTGCAGGCGGCGGGCGGCGACGCGAGCCCCGCGGGCGCGATCGTGCTGAACATCGCCGTGTGGGGCGCGGTGCTGGCGTACTTCCTGCAGATGGTGGCATTCATCGTGCTGCGGCGGAAGTTCCCGAACGCCGTCCGGCCCTACAAGAGCCCGTGGGGCCTGTTCGGCGCCTACTCGGCCGCGATCATCGCCGCCGTGGTGTTCTTCGGACTGCTGCTGAATCCCGCGTACCTGCTGGCGATCGTCGCGATCATCGTCGTGTACGCCGTGATCTTCATCGCCTTCGCCGTCTACGGCCGCCATCGCCTCGTGCTCTCCCCCGAGGAGGAGTACGCCCTCTCGGGCGGCCTGCACGGCGACCCGCAGGCAGAGGGCTACGACGCGATGGAGGGCGAGGTGTTCGGCGACCGGCGCTCCTGAGCGGGGACGACGGAGGGGCGGATGCCGTGGCATCCGCCCCTCCGTCACGTCTCCCCGGCGACGGCCATCCCGGGTTCGAGGCGCAGTCTCCCTCCGGGGGCGGGAATGCCGCCCGGAGGGAGACTGCCACCCCGAACGGATACCGAGGCCGGGCGTCACTGCAGGACGAACGACGCCGTCCCGGCGGAGGGGATGCCGCCGATCGACACGCTCAGGTGGTACGTCGCGCCATTGCCCGGGGCATAGGGTCGCTCGCTCTCGCACGACCCGACCGAGGAGCGCGTGCGGTCCCACGTGAGCGGAGCGGAGCTGGTGACCACCTGACCGGCGGCGAGCGTCACCTCCATGTCGCTCGGCTCGGTCTGGCAGTCGGTCGAGCGCCACCACACGTCGGATCCGCTCGTGACGGTGAACGACTGGGCGCTGGTGCCGACGTTCATGAAGCACGGGTTCGCCGACGTGTTGGTGAGACGAATCGACAGCTGCGGGTTCTCGCCCTGACCGTACGTTCCCTTGTCGGACAGAGCCTCGACGGTGATGTCGGCCGCACTGCACTCGACGGGCCCCGAGGGGACACTGGCGCTCGGCGTCGCCGAGGGCGTCGAGGAGTCCACGGGGGCGGCCGAGGTGGGGGTGGCGGCGGGAGAGCTCTCGGCGGGGGCGGGGGCGTCGAGGGCTGTCGGGGCGGAGCGCCACGGCGGAGCCGCGACGAGCCACACGACGAGGCCGATCACGACCAGGGCCAGGAGCCCCGCCGCGAGACGACGTCGACGGTAGACCGCCGGGGACTGCCTCCGCCTACGGGGGGCATCGGTCATGGTTCCAGGGTAGGTGCCACGACGAAGGCCGCATTCCACGGCGCGCGCGGAACGGGCACGCTCACAGGCTCCCGTGAGCCGCGCGCCCTTGATCGGCGCGGAGGAGGGCGGGTCAGAGCTGCTTGAGCATCCGGGTGTTGCCCAGGGTGTTGGGCTTCACGTGCGCGAGATCGAGGAATTCGGCGACACCCTCGTCGGGGCTGCGCACGAGCTGCGAGTAGACGTCGGGGTCCACGACCTGCTCGCCGATCGGGGCGAACCCGCGCCGCGTGAAGAAGTCGACCTCGAAGGTCAGGCAGAACAGCCGGGCGACGCCGAGGTCGCGTGCGCGCTGTTCGAGGTTCTCGACGATCGCCCGCCCGACGCCGTGGTGGAGCCAGTCGTCGTGCACGATGAGCGTGCGGATCTCGGCCAGATCGTCCCACATCACGTGCAGCGCACCGCACCCGATGACCACGCCGTCGGCCTCCGCCACGACGAACTGCTGCACCGACCCGTACAGCACGACGAGGTCTTTGCCGAGGAGGATGCGCTTCTGCACGTACGGCTCGAGGAGCTCGTGGATGCGTCGGACGTCGGCGGTTCCGGCGGGGCGGACGACGAACGGCGCGGATGAGGTCATCGAACCAGCGTACGCCGCAACACGAGAAGGGCCCGGATGCCATGGCATCCGGGCCCTTCTTCGGCTATGTCGTCAGCTGCCGACGATCGTGTCGGGGGTGGCGGCGATCTCGCCGGCCGTGCCGACGCCGATCGCGACCTTCTCACCGCGCGGGCTGGTCTCGAACGAGAACTGACCGTTCTCGACGCCGACCTTCACGTGGTCACCCGACTCGAGTTCGCCGTGCAGGATCTTCTCGCTCAGACGGTCCTCGACCTCGCGCTGCATGGCACGGCGCAGCGGACGCGCACCGAGAGTGGGATCGAACCCGATCTCGATGAGCTTGTCCTTCGCGTCGTCCGACAGCTCGACAGTCATGTCGCGGTCGAGCAGACGGTCAGCGAGACGCTTCACGAACAGGCCGACGATCTGACGGAGCTCGTCCTTGCTCAGCTGCGGGAAGACGATGACGTCGTCGACGCGGTTGAGGAACTCGGGCTTGAAGTGGCGCTTGAGCTCCTCGTCGACCTTGCCCTTCATGCGCTCGTACGAGGTCTGGGCGCTGCCCTCGACCTGGAAGCCCACCGGGCCACCGGCGATCGCCGACGAACCGAGGTTCGTCGTCATGATGATCACGGTGTTCTTGAAGTCGATGACGCGGCCCTGACCGTCGGTCAGGCGACCCTCTTCGAGGATCTGCAGCAGCGAGTTGAAGATGTCGGGGTGGGCCTTCTCGATCTCGTCGAAGAGCACGACGGAGAACGGCTTGCGGCGCACCTTCTCGGTGAGCTGGCCGCCTTCTTCGAAGCCGACGAATCCGGGAGGGGCACCGAACAGACGCGAGACGGTGTGCTTCTCACCGAACTCCGACATGTCGAGGGAGATCAGCGCGCCCTCGTCGTCGAAGAGGAACTCGGCGAGCGCCTTGGCGAGCTCGGTCTTTCCGACGCCCGTGGGCCCAGCGAAGATGAACGAGCCCGAGGGGCGCTTGGGGTCCTTGAGTCCCGCGCGCTGGCGACGGATCGTGCGCGAGAGGGCCGCGATCGCCTCTTCCTGGCCGATGACCCGCTGGTGCAGGGCCTTCTCCATGAACATGAGGCGGCTGGACTCCTCCTCGGTGAGCTTGAACACCGGGATGCCGGTCGCCTGGGCGAGCACCTCGGCGATCAGGCCCTCGTCGACCACCGCGTGCGAGGCCACGTCGCCCGAGCGCCACTGCTTCTCGAGGCGCAGGCGCTCCGCGAGAAGCGACTTCTCCTCGTCGCGCAGCGATGCAGCCTTCTCGAAGTCCTGCTCCTCAGAGGCCTGCTCCTTCTGCTCGCGGACCTTGGCGATCTTCTCGTCGAATTCGCGCAGCTCCGGCGGGCTCGACAGGATCGACAGGCGCAGACGGGCGCCGGCCTCGTCGATCAGGTCGATCGCCTTGTCGGGCAGGAACCGGTCGCTGATGTAGCGGTCGGCGAGGTTGGCCGCCGCGACGATCGCACCGTCGGTGATCTGCACCTTGTGGTGCGCCTCGTAGCGGTCGCGCAGGCCCTTCAGGATGTTGATCGCGTGGGGCAGGCTCGGCTCCGCGACCTGAATCGGCTGGAAGCGGCGCTCGAGAGCGGCATCCTTCTCGAAGTGCTTGCGGTACTCGTCGAGCGTGGTGGCACCGATGGTCTGCAGCTCTCCGCGGGCGAGGAGGGGCTTGAGGATGGATGCCGCGTCGATCGCGCCCTCGGCCGCACCGGCTCCGACGAGGGTGTGGATCTCGTCGATGAACACGATGATGTCGCCGCGAGTGCGGATCTCCTTGGTGACCTTCTTCAGGCGCTCTTCGAAGTCACCGCGGTAGCGGGAGCCGGCGACGAGTGAGCCGAGGTCGAGCGAGTAGACCTGCTTGTCCTTCAGCGTCTCGGGCACGTCGCCCTTCACGATCGCCTGGGCGAGGCCCTCGACGACGGCGGTCTTTCCGACACCGGGCTCGCCGATGAGGACGGGGTTGTTCTTCGAGCGGCGCGACAGGATCTGCATCACGCGCTCGATCTCCTTCTCGCGCCCGATGACGGGGTCGAGCTTGTTGTCGCGCGCGGCCTGCGTGAGGTTGCGGCCGAACTGGTCGAGGACGGCCGAGCCGCCCTGAGCGGCTCCCTGGCTCTGCTCGCCGGCACCGGATGCCACGCCCGCGGGCTCCTTGCCCTGATAGCCCGAGAGCAGCTGGATGACCTGCTGGCGCACCTTGTTGAGGTCGGCGCCGAGCTTGACGAGCACCTGGGCGGCGACGCCCTCGCCCTCGCGGATGAGTCCGAGCAGGATGTGCTCGGTGCCGATGTAGTTGTGGCCCAGCTGCAGCGCTTCGCGCAGCGACAGCTCGAGCACCTTCTTCGCACGCGGCGTGAAGGGGATGTGCCCGGTCGGCTGCTGCTGGCCCTGACCGATGATGTCCTGCACCTGCTCGCGGACGGCGTCGAGCGAGATGCCGAGCGACTCGAGCGCCTTCGCAGCGACACCCTCGCCCTCGTGGATCAGTCCGAGCAGGATGTGCTCGGTCCCGATGTAGTTGTGGTTGAGCATCTTCGCCTCTTCTTGGGCGAGGACGACCACACGACGGGCTCGGTCGGTGAATCTCTCGAACATCTCAGTCCCTCCAGAAATGGGCTGACAGGCACGCCTCCGCGCGCCGTACATCGAGAGTAACCAGCGCCCGGATGCCAGAGACCCGTGTTCGCCGTGGGCATACCGCCGCGACACCCGGCGTTGCGAAACCCATCGATCATCGATAACTTATCGACAACCGATAACAACGATCTTCGATAAGGAGCGATCATGGCCTCCCCCCGATCCACCTCGCGCACCCTCTCCCGCGGTGACACCGGCAGCTTCCTGCTCTCCATCGTCGCGGGCGTCGCGATCGCGGCCTGGGCGGTGATCCGCTCCGTGGGTGCCATCGTGGCCGCCGTCGGCAACCGCGACGTGCGCGTCTCCGTCGATTTCCTCGACACCGTCGCTCAGGCGCCGATCGGCCCCGAGGGCGCGGCGGTGCCCGTCGAGCTGACCGGGGCGGTCGTGACCGTCCCATCGCTCCCCCTCGCCTCGCTGTGGGCGCTGTTCCTGTCCGAGGGGATCTTCGCCGCGGCGGTCGTGACCGTGGTGGTCCTGCTCGTGGTGCTGTGCATCGGCATTTTGCGGGGGGAGATCTTCAGCCGCCGGCACACCCGCCTCGTCGTCGCCGTCGGCATCGTGTCGCTCGCCGCCGCCTTCGCGGTGCCCTTCTTCCACAACATGGTCGCGAACGGCGCCCTCGCCTGGCTGTCGGATCGCACGTACGAGCGGGGGCTGACCCAGCAGATCGACCTTCCGATCCTCATCGTGATCGGGTTCGTCGCGGGGCTGTCGAGCACCGTGTTCGCCGTCGGCGACCGCCTGCAGCGCGACACGGAGGGCCTGGTATGACCCCGGCCGTCGCGGACGAGGGGCCCAGCGGCATCCACTGCCGTCTCGACGAACTGCTGGAGGCCCGCGGGATGACCCTCACGCGGCTCAGCGAGCTGGTCGGCGTCTCGGTCGTCAACCTCTCGGTCCTGAAGAACGACCGTGCGCGCGCGATCCGCTACTCCACCCTGTCGGCCATCTGCCGCGTACTGGAGTGCGAGGTCGGGGAGCTGTTGGTCGTCACGCCGTGAGGCCCGGCGGGCGACCGCTCAACGCGCGCCGAGGACCGGGATCGGATCCGTCGCGTCCACGCCGCCGCCCGACAGGACGACCGACGCGTCGCCCTCCGGCGCCTGATCGCCGACATCGGCGAGGGTGACGCGCGGCGCGATGTCCATCGTGCACACCTGGTCGGCGGGCGGCGTGGCGAACTGCACGGCGATGTCGGACCCCGTTGTGGTGACCGACTCGACGGTGGGCGGGCATCCCGAGCTTCCGTAGGTGACGATCGCGATCGAGCGCGCGTCGACCCACCCGGCGCTGGGAGAGAACTCCGTCGCGTCGGGGGGGGGGGGGGGGGGGGGGGGGGGGGGGGGGCGGCCCCCCCCCCCCCCCCCCCCCCCCCACGATCACCTCGAGCGATCGGGTGGGATCCACGCCCGACGGCAGGCCGACCAACGTCGCCCGCGGCGCCATGTCACGGGTGCAGTCCGTGCGGGCGGACTCCCCCAGGGTCACCGTGAGGGCGTCGCCCGCGACGCGCGGTTCCCCGTCGACGACCGGCACGCACGTCGAGCTGCCGTGGGTGACGATGGCGATCGAGCGACCCGCGTCGAGCCAGGCGGCCTCGACCTCGCCCGACGACGCCGACGCCTCCGCATCCGGGGTGGGGGTCACCGTCGCCGCGGTGTCCTCCGGCGAGGATGCCGCGCCTGTGGCGCAGCCGGTGAGGAGACCCGCGGCCAGCAGGCCCGCGCCGAGAGCGGCGATGAGAATCGGACGATGACGCGACATGGGAACCTCCGGGGGCGAGTTCCGCCCATGATGACGGAGATTCCTGGATGCCGGCGGCGAACGCGGGGCGCGTCGCCTTCCGGCGTCACTGCAGGGCCGAGGTCAGGCGCGCGAGGTTGTCGAGGATCGTGGAGCGCAGGGGTTGCCGCTTCCACTCCTCGATGGTGAGCTGACGACTGAGGCGACGGTAGGTGTGCTCGACGGCGCGCATGTCGCGCACGAACTCCTCGCCGCGCACCAGCATCGACACCTCGAGGTTGAGACCGAACGAGCGCATGTCCATGTTGCTCGAGCCGATCACGGCCACCTCGTCGTCGATCGTGACGCTCTTGCTGTGCAGGATGTACGGCTTGCGGTACATCCAGATGACGACGCCTGCGCGGAGGAGTGCCTCGTAGTAGCTGCGCTGGGCGTGGTAGACCATGGCCTGGTCGCCCTCTTCGGACACGAAGAGCTCGACGTGCACGCCGCGCTGGCACGCCGTCGTGATCGCCAGAAGGAGAGCCTCGTCGGGGACGAAGTAGGGGCTCACGATGATGATGCGCTCCCGCGCGGCGAACAGCAGCCCGAGGAACAGCTTGAGGTTGTTCTGGAAGTCGAAGCCCGGACCCGACGGAACGATCTGGCAATCCAGGTCGCCGGGGCCCGAGGTCACGCTGAACAGGTCGATCTCGTGGCGGAGGGTCTCGTCGGTCTCGCTGTACCAGTCGGAGAGGAAGACCGCGTTGATACTGGCCACCACAGGGCCCTCGAAGCGCACCATGAGGTCGACCCAGTGCAGTCCGCGGCGGATGTTCTTGCGCAGGTTGTACGACGAGTCGGTGACGTTCTGCGACCCCATGTAGGCGACGTCGCCGTCGATGACGAGGAGCTTGCGGTGGTTGCGCAGGTCGGGACGCTGGTAGCGCCCGCGCAGCGGCTGCACGGGAAGCATGAGGTGCCAGTGCGCCCCCATCGCGTCGAGGCGGCGGAGGGTCTGCTTGTAGAACGGCTTGCCGCGGTTCGCCCAGTGATCCAGCAGGACGCGCACGACCACTCCGCGCTCGGCCGCTTCTTCGAGCGCCCGGAAGAAGTTGTCGGTCGAGTCGTCGGTCTGCAGGATGTAGAACTCGACGTGCACGTACCGCGTGGCGCGACGGATGGCCTCCGCCATGGCATCCAGGCTCTGCTGGTAGTCGGCGATCAGCGTCGCGGCGTTGTCGCCGGCGATCGGCATGGCCCCGAGGTTGCGGTTCAGCCGGACGAGGGCCCGGAACCAGTCGGGGGCGTTGGGGCGCAGGGTGCCGAACTCGAGCGACGCGCTCGTGTCGTGGATGTACTCGTTGATCGCGGTCTGCTTGCGGCGGCGTTTGCGCGGAAGGCGGGGATTGCCGATCAGCAGGAAAAGGAACACCCCGACGAAGGGGATGAAGTAGATCGCGAGGAGCCACGCCATGGCCGCTGTGGGCCGGCGGTTGCGGGGCACGATGATGATCGCGGCGACGCGCACCACGAGATCGACGACGAACAGCGCGATGACGAGCCAGCTCGCGTCGAACGTGGCGTTGATCACGGGTCCTCCTGGGCGGGTTGTCCACCCAGCGTAGCGACGGCGTCCGACGGACGCCGGAACGTCAGTTCGCGGAACCGTCGCCGGCGGGCGCGACCGGCGGGAGCCCGCGCTTCGCACGCTCCTCGGCCTCGATGCGCGAGTAGACCTTGCGCTCGGTGCGGTCCATGCGGATCACGTTGCGGAGGATGAAGAAGAACACCACCGAGACGACGATCGTGGGCAGGATGGCCCACAACATCGCGACCCAGGTGTTGTCCATACCGTCCAGGATACCCGCGCATCGCTCCTCCCCAGGCGCCTCGTCCGCCGGCTTCTCCACGATCGAGGTTTCGATGCCCGCGCGCGGATGCCGCGACGCGGCACCCTCGTGCACATGACCCCAACCGTCGTCCGAACCGCCTCGTCCGCCTCGTTCCTCGCCCTCGTCCCGCACCTCCTGGAGTGCACCCCGCGTCGCAGCCTCGTCGTCGTCCCGTTCGCGGACGGGCGATCGCTGGGGGCGATGCGCGTCGATCTCCCCCGCGGTGGGCCGGCGGAGGCCGAGAGTATCGCGTCGACCGTCATCGGCATGGCGTGCAAGGTCGCCTCCACCGACGCGATCGTGCCCGTCGTGTACACCGACGAGTCCGTGTCGTCAGACGCCGAACTTCCGGAACGTCGACTGATCGACGAGGTCGTCTCCCGCGCCGGCATCTGCGGCCTGCGCGTGCTCGATGCCCTCGTCGTCGGCCCCGACGCCTGGGCCTGCTATCTCGACCCCACCGAGGTCTCGCCGGGTGCGCTCTCCGAAATCGCCGACGCGGCGACGACGCCGCCCGATCGGCTCCGCCGCACCGACCAGTTCTCCGCCGCGGCACTGCCCGAGGTCGACACCGACGCGTCGGCATCCGTCGCGCAGCTGCTCGCCGACGTCGACGACGTCCTCGATCGTCCGAGAGAGCGTCGTCGCCTCCCCCTCGCACGCCGAGCGCGAGCCGACGAGGTCCTGGCGCTGCTGGCCGACCCGCCGGCGCTGTTCGAGAGGGCGGTCACCACGACCGGGCGGACGCGCCCTCCGGTGATCGCGGCCCTCGCGTTCTGCCTCGAGCGGCCGTCGCTGCGCGATGTCGCCCTCATGCAGTGGGCCGCCGACGTCGCCGCCGGCGATGCGGTACTCCGCGCGCAGACCGCGTTCAGCGCGGGCACCCCCTTCCCCGAAGACCTCGCACGTCCCATGTGGGGGGAGGGCGCGCGGCCCGAGCCCGAGCGTCTGCGGGCAGCGCTGCAGGTGTGCCGGCAGGTCGCCGCGACCGTTCCCGTCGAACGGCGCCCCGGGGCCCTGTCGGCCTGCACGTGGCTGGCATGGGCGCAGGGGCGCTCGTCGCACGCGGGAACCTACGCCGAGGAGGCCCTCCGCATCGACCCGGCGCACGGCCTCAGCGCGATCATGCTGAGCCTGCTCGACGCCGGCCGACTGCCGGAGTGGGTCTTCGAGCGCCCTACTTCACCAGCGGGAAGAGGATCGTCTCGCGGATCCCGAGCCCGGTGATGGCCATGAGCAGACGGTCGATCCCCATCCCCATGCCGCCGGTCGGCGGCATCCCGTGCTCGAGCGCCCGCAGGAACTCCTCGTCGATCGGCATCGCCTCGTCATCGCCCCGCGCGGCGAGCTTCGCCTGCTCGACGAACCGCTGGCGCTGGATGACGGGGTCGACGAGCTCGGAGTACCCCGTCGCGAGCTCGAACCCGCGCACGTACAGGTCCCACTTCTCCACGACGCCCGCGATGGACCGGTGCTCGCGCACGAGCGGACTCGTGTCGACGGGGAAGTCCATGACGAAGGTGGGGCGGGTCAGTCCGCCCTTCACGAAGTGCTCCCACAGCTCTTCGACCCATTTGCCGTGCGTCTCGTGCGGCGGGGCGTCGACACCGGACTTCTCACCCAGCGCGCGCAGCTCGTCGAGCGAGGTCTGGGGGGTGACCGGGTGGCCGGAGGCCTCCGACAACGAGTCGTACATCGAGATGCGCTCCCACTCGCCACCGAGGTCGTACTCGGTGCCGTCGGCCCAGGTGACCGTGGTCGACCCGGCGACCGCGATCGCGGCTTCCTGGATGAGCGTCTGGGTGAGGTCGGCGATGCCGTTGTAGTCGGTGTAGGCCTGGTAGGCCTCGAGCATCGCGAACTCGGGGCTGTGCGTGGAGTCGGACCCCTCGTTGCGGAAGTTGCGGTTGATCTCGTACACCCGGTCGATGCCGCCGACGACGGCCCGCTTCAGGTACAGCTCCGGCGCGATGCGCAGGAAGAGCTCCGTGTCGAACGCATTGGAGTGGGTCGTGAAGGGCCGCGCCGAGGCCCCGCCGTGCTGCACCTGCAGCATCGGGGTCTCGACCTCGACGAAGTCGCGCTCGGTGAAGGTGCGGCGCAGGCTCGCGTTCACCTTGGCGCGGGCGAGCACGGTCTCACGCGCCCGGTCGCGCACGATCAGGTCGAGGAAGCGGCTGCGGACACGGCTCTCCTCGCTGAGCTCGGTGTGCAGGTTGGGCAGCGGCAGCACGGCCTTGGCCGCGATACGCCACTCGGCGACCATGATCGACAGCTCGCCGCGACGGCTCGAGATGACCTCGCCCGACACGAAGACGTGGTCACCGAGGTCGACGAGCTCCTTCCACGCCTGCAGCGACTCCTCGCCGACGACGCCCTGCGAGACCATGGCCTGGACGCGACTGCCGTCGCCGGCCTGCAGCGAGGCGAAGCAGAGCTTCCCGGTGTTGCGGCTGAACACCACGCGCCCGGCCACGCCGACGGTCTCGCCCGTCTCGGCGCCGGCCTCCAGCTCGCCGAAGCGCGCGCGCAGCGCGGTGATGGTGGTCGTGACCGGCACCGACACCGGGTAGGCCCCGCCCGCGGCGTCGCTGCGCTCGGCGAGCAGTCGCTCGCGCTTGGCCAGGCGTACCGCCTTCTGCTCGAAGACCTCGTCTTCGGTGGGTTCGGCGGCGTCGTTCGCGGGCGCGTCGGTCATCGTGGAAGCTCCTCGGGGTCTTCCCCAGTGTATTCGCCCGACCCGGGCGGCTCGGGGCACACCCCTGCTCGACGGACGGCCAGAGTCGCGGCGCGCCGCACGCCCGTGTCCAGGCCGGGCCGCCGGATCGTCAGCGCAGCGAGATCTCGGCGTTGTCGATGAAGCGATGGCCGCCGACGGTCGCCGCGATCAGCGCGAAGGCGCGCCCGCGATGACCCTCGTCCACGGGCAGGAACGTCGCCGGGTCGACCACGCTCAGGTACTCCAGCGAGATGCGCTGCTCCCCCATGAGAGCGGACTGGGCGGCCGCGATGCATGCGTCCACGCCCATGTCCGCGTTGGATGCCGCGGCCTCGAGCGCGCGCGGGAGCTTGGCGACCGCGCGGCGGTCGGCGTCGTCCAGCAGGGCGATGCGGCTCGACACCGGCAGCCCGTCGTCCGTGCGCACGGTGGGCACCGTGTCGATCTCGACGGAGAAGTCGAGGTCGCGCACCATCCGCCGCACGAGGAAGATGCGCTGCAGGTCGCGCTCGCCGTAGACGGCGACGTCCGGGGCCACGAGGTTGAAGAGCTTCGCCTCGACGGTCAGCACGCCGTCGAAGTAGTAGGGGCGCACCCGCCCCTCGTAGCGGAGGCCGATGTCGCCCGCCGATACCCGCGTGGTGGCGGTGCCGGCCGGAAGAAATTCGGCCGCGGTCGGCGCGAACACCACGTCGACGGCGAGATCGCCGAGCACGCGGGCGTCGGCGTCGGGGGAACGCGGGTACGCCGCGGTGTCGTCGGCCGTGCGGAAGCGCAGCGGGTTGACGAACGTCGACACCACGACGATGTCGGCGCGCTCCCCGGCCCGTCTGATCAGGTCGACGTGCCCCTCGTGCAGGGCGCCCAGCGTCGACACGAGCGCGACGCGCGGGCCACCCGCCGTGCCGTCCGTCCCTCGGATCTCGTCGAGTCGGGCGCGCAGATCCTCGAGGGTGGCGATCATCCGTCGATCGTAGCGTCGCCGTCGAGGCGCCCCGCCCCGCTCCCCTCGACCAGGGCCTGGTCGACGCTCGAGCGAACGAGGGCCGAGAGGTACCCGCCGGGATTGTCGACACCCACACGGCTCAGCAGCTCGGACGACTGGCGCACGATCGAGCGGGAGAACTCCGTCGCCGTCGCGATCGCCTCGGCGTACGTGGGCCGGTCGTCCTCGGCGACGACCACGGGCTCGCAGCCGAGCTCGACGGCGAGCGCCTGCGCGATCGGGAGTACGGGGGCGGGTGCGGTCACCGCGGCGTACGCCTGCGCGAGCTGTCGGAGGTCGATCGAGGATGCGCCGGTGAAGACGATCGCCGGGTGGATGGCGAGAGGGATGGCTCCCCGCTGCGCCGCGGGGTCGAGCACGCGCGCGCCGTATGCGGCGTCGGTGTGCAGCACGAGCTGCCCGGGCTGCCATGCGCCGAGCTCGGCGAGGCCCGCGACCAGGCCGGGCAGTTGGTCGTGCGGAACCGCGATCACCACGAGTTCGCTCCGGCGGGCGACCTCGTCGGCCGTGAGCTGCGGCACCCCGGGGAGGATCGCCTCCACCCGGTCGTCGTCGGAGCCCGACGTGATCCCGGTCAATGCGTGCCCCGCCCCGGCGAGGGCCGCGGCGATGACGGGGCCGACCCGTCCCGCCCCGATGACCCCGACGCCGAGGCGTCCGTCGCGCCCGCCGCTCATCCGGCCCACCGGTGCGTGCGGTCGCCCGCGGCCGCCGCCACACCGCCGCGCGCGGTGGCCTCGAACAGGCGCAGCGCTTCGTCGCGGTCGATCGCGCCGAGAGTGGTCTGCACCGAGCCCGTGATCACATGGCCCGAGAGCGTCGCCGTGCGCACGGCACGGGCGATCGGCCCCTGATGCAGACCGATCGACTGCAGCCGGGCGAGCGGCAGGATCGTCAGCGAGCGCCAGACCCAGCCCCGGCGCAGCAGCAGTGCGTCGGCGGTGAGGAGGACGCCGTTGCGGCGCCACGACAGCGGCCGGAGCCACCGCGCGCGTCGCGGGGTCGTCACGTAGGGGTCGTCATCCACCGGACCCAGGATGCCGTCACGGAACACGAGTGTCCATTCGTCGCCCGAAAGCCCGGGGGCCAGGATCCGCAGAACCCGCTCGACGTCGGTACGCGTACCGATGGGCAGGACCGCCGCGAGCTGGTCGGCGGTGGAGTCGGTGGAGGAGCGTCCCGACAGCCGGTTGACCGTGACCGACCACCAGCCGAACGGCCGCCACAGCAGGGGCTGGCGCACCTCGATCGCGTGAACCCGCCCCGGCGGAACCACCTCGGTCACCGTCGTGAAGAGTCCGAACGTCACCCGCACCCCGTCCGGGGTCGGGGCGATCGAGTACCGGAGCCCTCGGGCGATCGAACGCACGTAGTAGGCGCCGAAGGCGAGGAACATGGGCACGACGGTGAAGAGCAGCCACAGCGTCGACACCGACGCCGCGACGACGATCCCGACCACGAAGGCGATCAGCACGAGGGTCGACCCGCTCAGCACGCGCGAGGCGACGAGCCGGCCGAGGGGGATGCGCACGATGCTCTCGAGCTCGGTGTCGGAGAAGTCCTCTCCGTCGACGATGCCCTGCAGCCCGTCGGCGACGGTGTCGGCGGCCGCGGTCACGAGGGAGCGTCTGGCCGCAGGGCCGGCCCCCGCCTCGGCGAGACGACGGCCCGACGCCAGCCGGAGGATGTCGCCGCGGATGGCATCGGCATCCTTCGCGGACAGGTATTCGAGCTTGACGTTGGCGTCGAGGCCGGCGCCCACCACCTCGAGCTTCGCGAGCCCGAGAAGTCGAGCGACCATCGGTCGCGTGAGGTTGACCCCCTGCACACGGTCCAGCGGCGCCCGCCGATGGGTGCGGAAGAGGACGCCGGAGCGCACCTCGACATCGTCGTCACCGATGCGCAGGGTGTGGAAGCGCCACGACAACCGGAACAGGACCAGCAGCACGAGGAGGGTCACCAGGGCCGCACCCGCCGCGATGAGGATGAGGTTGTTCGCGAACAGGAAATCCACGGGGTCGGGCGGGAGCTCTCCGGGCGGCAGGTCGGTGAAGAGGGGGAAGAACAGCTCCAACAGACGCTCGCGGAGATTGGCCACGATGAGGCCGATGATGACGAGCAGCGACAGGCCGCCACGGAGCAACGGCGTCAACGGATGCAGTCGGTGCCACTCTCCATCGCTGTACGGCGACCGCACGAGCGTCCTCGGCGTCCCGGGCGCGGCCGCATCCGGCGTGCGGCCGGTCTCCTCGCCGCCCGGCACAATCTGTTCCTCCCCGCGCGTGAGGCCCGACGGGTCGGCCCGGTCGTCCGGATTGCTCACAGCCCGGTCCGTCGCGTCTCCGCCACGGCGACGAGAGTGTCGCGCAGATGCTCGGCCGCCTCCTGCGTGAGCCCCGGAATGGTCACGCCCGTCGAGGCCGCCGCCGTGACGAGCTTCAGCTGGGCGATGCCGAACCCGCGGTCGAGGGGCCCGTGCGTGATGTCGACGAGCTGCATCCGCCCGTACGGCACCGCGACGACGCGCTGCCACAGGATGCCGCGGCGGAACACGAGGTCGTCCCGGCGCAGCTGATAGCCGAACGAGCGCGCCTGCCGCGGCGTGATGAGCAACCCGATCGCCGTCACCACGAGCACGACCCCGGCGGGGATCCACTGCCAGGGCACACCCGTGAAGGCCTGGATGCCGATGGCCACCGCCAGCACGACGAGGAACACCGCCCCCTGGGAGATGAGCTGCACCCAGACGTACGCGCGCGCCAGCTGGTGCCACGTACCGTCGCCGAGCGGCAGCCGGCCCGCGGCGCGAGGTTCGAGGACGCGGGAGAACGTCCGGGCACCGAGCGGATCGACGCCCGGCGCCTCAGATGCCGACGGGTCCTGCGGGGGTGTTCCCGGGGGTGTCGTCATCGTCGTCCTTCCGGAGGGTGCACAACTGCTCGGCCACGAGGCCCGCGACGACGAGTACGACTGCGCACACGACCGTCGCGATGATCGATCCCATCGAGCCTAGCGACGGGGTCGCCGGTCGGCTCGACAGGAACGCGAGCAGCCCGACGCCGAACCCGAACGCGGCGGCACCGAGGAGCGACGACGCCTTCGCGAGCATCGCGATGCGCAGAGCACGGAACGGGTCGATGCGGCGCTCGCTGCGCCCCCGCGTCGCGCGGAAGACCGGCACCGCCAAGATCACGATGACCGCGCCGAGCAACGCCAGGACCGTCGGCAGGCTCGCCGCGGGGACGAACGTGGCGCGACCCATCGCGGTGAGCATCGTGTCGAGGACGAAGCCGGCCACGCCGCCGATGACGGCGGCGATGAGCAGGATGCCGGCACCCGTGCGCTTCAACGCGTCCCTCCCGGAAGCTCGTCCCCTCGCAGCGCGGCGAGCAGGTCGTCCACGCGTCCGCGGCCGGGGATCACGGCATCCGGGTCCACGTCGAGCCACGGCACGAGGACGAAGTCGCGCTTGTGCGCGCGCGGGTGCGGCACCACGAGATCGTCGCGATCGATGATCTCGTCGCCGTAGGCGATGAGATCGAGGTCGAGCGTGCGGTCGCCCCACCGCTCGCGACGAACGCGACCGTGACGCGCCTCGATGCGGTGGAGGGCGGCGAGCAGCGCGGTCGGGCTCAGTCGGGTGCTCAGCGTCGCGACGGCGTTGAGGTAGCGCGGAGCGTCGTCGTCCGCACCCGTCAGCGTCACCGCCACGGTCTCGATCGGCGTCGACACCGTCACGTCGTCGGTGAGGGGCAGCGCGCGCAGCTCGGAGACGGCGGCCGCGAGGGTCTCGGCCCGCTCCCCCAGGTTCGCGCCCAGAGCGATCACCGCGGCGACGGGCGCCGTCCGCGGCGCCTCACCGATCCCATGGGCCAGCCGCACGCTCACGAGCGCCCGCGCGTGATCGTCACCGACACATCGGCGAAGGGGACGGGGATGGGGGCCGCCGGCTTGTGCACCGTGACGGTCACCGCCTCGACGCGCTCGTCGCGGAGCACCTCGTCGGCGATGCGCGCCGCGAGTCTTTCGAGCAGGTCGACGGGCTCCCCCGAGACGATCGCGGCGATGCGCTCCGCGAGTTCGCCGTAGTGGACGGTGTCGACCACATCGTCCGTCTCGGCGGCGCGTGCCAAGGGCAGGAACACCGTCGCGTCGACGACGAACTCCTGCCCGTCGCGCTTCTCGTCGGGGTAGACCCCGTGGTACCCGAAGGCGCGTACGCCCGTCAGGGTGATGCGGTCGACGGCATCCATCAGGCCTCCCAAGCGCGGGCGACGGCGAGCGCGTCGCGGGTGGTCGGTACGTCGTGCACGCGCACGGCCCACGCCCCGGCGCCGGCGGCGAGGGCACTGGTGACAGCGGTGGCCACATCGCGGCGGGCGAGGTCGGCGTCGTCGCCGAGCGCGTCGGCGAGGAACCGCTTGCGGCTCGTGCCGACGAGCACGCGGCGGCCGCGGGCGACGAGGGCGGGCAGGCCTCGCAGCGTTTGCCAGTTCTGCGCACCGCGCTTGCCGAATCCGATGCCGGGGTCGACGACGATGCGCGACGCCGGGATGCCGGCGGCCTCGGCGGCGGCGACGCGCTCATCGAGCTCGGCGACGACGTCCGCGACCACATCGGCGTAGGAGGCTCGCGCGTACATCTCGCTCGAGGGTCCGCGCCAGTGGCCGATCGCCACTTCCGCGTCGCTCTCGGCGACGGCCGCGAGCATGTCGGGGTCGGCGAGTCCTCCCGAGACATCGTTCACGAGGCGTGCACCGGCCGCGACGGCGGCCGCGGCGGTCGAGGCGTTCATGGTGTCGATGCTGACGTACGCCCCCTCGGATGCCAGGGCGGCGACGACGGGCAGCACGCGCTGCTGCTCGACCCGGGGCGAGACGCGCTCGGCTCCGGGCCGGGTGGACTCGCCGCCGATGTCGAGCATGTCGGCCCCCTGTGCGCGCAGGGCGCGCGCGTGCGCGATCGCCACGTCGGGGTCGAGATATCGTCCTCCGTCGCTGAACGAGTCGGGGGTGACGTTGACGATCGCCATCACGAGGGTCACGCGCGCGCTCCGATCAGAGCGACGAGTTCGGCTCGGGCGCCCGGCTCGACGTACGCACCGCGAGCGGCGATCGTCACGGTCGAGGCGTCGAGCTGTCGGCCGCCGCGCATGGTCACGCACTCGTGGGTGGCATCCAGGACGACGAGCACACCCCGCGCGTCGAGGGCGGATGCGATGGCGTCGGCGATCTGCTCGCCGAGCCGCTCCTGCACCTGCGGACGGGCGGCGAGGACGTCGATGACTCTCGGCAGCGCCCCGAGGCCCACGACCTCCTCGCCCGGTAGGTACGCCACGTGGGCGCGACCGCGGAACGGGAGCAGGTGGTGCTCGCACATCGAGCGGAAAGCGATGTCGCGCAGCATCACGGCGCCCGAGGGCAGCGTGTCGGGCGCAGGTCCCCGCGACACCGAGATGGTGTGCTGCAGCGGGGCGCGGGCATCCTGGTTCACGCCCGAGAAGAACTCGGCCCAGCTGTCGGCGACGCGCGCCGGGGTCTGCCGGAGGCCGGGGCGATCGGGGTCTTCCCCGATCGCCTCCAGCAGCTCGCGGACGAGGTCTGCGACCCGTTCTCGATCGACGGCCACGGCGCCTCAGGCGGTTGCCGGGCGCGTCTGTCCGCTCGGACGGGCCTGCACCTGGGCCTTCGTCTGGGCCTCCGCCTCGACGGACGCGGCGATGCCCGCCGGGGCCTGACGACGGGGCACGTCGACCGGCGGCTGGTTGGAGACGGGACGATCGCCCGACGACAGCCACTGCGGGCGCGGGGTGAGGCGCTTGACGTCCTTGAAGATCTCGGCGAGTTCGATGTGGTCGAGCGTCTCCTTCTCGAGCAGCGCCAGGGCCAGGCGGTCGAGCACCTCGCGGTTGTCGTTGATGACCTGGTACGCCTCGTTGTGCGCCTGCTCGATGAGCGCGCGCACCTGCGCGTCGACGCGCTCGGCGATGCGCTCGGAGAAGTCGCGTCCGTGGCCCATGTCGCGGCCCATGAACACCTCGCCCGACGACGAGCCGAGCTTGACGGGTCCGACCTCGTTGGTCATGCCGTACTCGGTCACCATCTTGCGGGCGATGCTCGTCGCCTTCTCGATGTCGTTCGAAGCGCCGGTGGTGGGGTCGTGGAAGACGATCTCCTCCGCGACGCGGCCGCCCATCGCGTACGTCAACTGGTCCTGCAGCTCGTTGCGGGTGACGGAGTACTTGTCGTCGAGCGGCAGCACCATCGTGTAGCCCAGCGCCTTGCCGCGCGGGAGGATGGTGACCTTCGTCACGGGGTCGGTGTGGTTCATCGCCGCCGCGGCGAGGGCGTGGCCGCCCTCGTGGTAGGCCGTGATGAGCTTCTCCTTGTCCTTCATCACGCGCGTGCGACGCTGTGGACCGGCGATGACGCGGTCGATCGCCTCGTCGAGCGCGCGGTTGTCGATGAGCTGCGCGTTCGAGCGCGCGGTCAGCAGCGCCGCCTCGTTGAGGACGTTCGCCAGGTCGGCACCGGTGAAGCCGGGCGTCTTGCGCGCGACGACCTCGAGGTCGACCGAGTCCGACAGGGGCTTGCCGCGGCCGTGCACCTCGAGGATGCGCTGGCGACCCTTGAGGTCGGGCGCATCGACGCCGATCTGCCGGTCGAAGCGACCGGGGCGCAGCAGCGCGGGGTCGAGGATGTCGGGGCGGTTGGTCGCCGCGATCACGATGACGTTGACCTTGGGGTCGAAGCCGTCCATCTCGACGAGCATCTGGTTCAGCGTCTGCTCGCGCTCATCGTGGCCGCCGCCCATGCCGGCGCCGCGGTGACGACCGACGGCGTCGATCTCGTCGATGAAGATGATGGCGGGCGAGCTCTCCTTGGCCTGGTTGAACAGGTCGCGGACGCGGCTGGCACCGACGCCGACGAACATCTCGACGAAGTCCGAACCCGAGATCGAGTAGAAGGGCACGCCGGCCTCGCCCGCGACCGCGCGGGCGAGCAGGGTCTTACCGGTTCCCGGAGGGCCGTACAGCAGAACGCCCTTGGGGATGCGGGCGCCGACCTCCTCGAACTTCTTGGGGTCCTTCAGGAACTCCTTGATCTCATCGAGCTCCTCGATCGCCTCGTCGGAGCCCGCGACGTCCTGGAAGGTGACGGTGGGCGTCTCCTTGGTCACGAGCTTCGCGCGCGACTTGCCGAACTGCATGACCTTGCTGCCACCGCCCTGGGCGCTGGACAGCAGCCACCAGAACAGCAGACCGAGGAGGATCAGCGGGAGCATCAGACCGATCAGACCGTCGAACCAGCTCGGCTTCGGGACCACGTCGTTGAAGCCGTCGGAGGGCGCCGCCGCGTCGATAGCGCTGGCGACCTCGTCCGCGCGGGCCTGGCTGAAGTAGAACTGCACGTCGTTCGCGCCCTCGAAAGGCTGCGACAGCGTGAGATCGACGCGTTGATCGGGATCGTTGGTGACGACCTGCGTCACGGTGCCGCCCTTGAGCAGGTCCAGGCCCTCCTTGGTGGAGACCTGGCGGGCACCACTGAGGTTGGAGATGAGGGAGAAACCGATGACCAGAAGCAGACCGACCAGCAGAACGTAGACGATCGGATTACGCGTGATCTTCTTGAAATTCATGGTGGGCGAGCCCAGCCCTTTCGTGATCCTCCGCAGAAACGCGGTCGCAACAGGCTAACGCCCGTGGACTATGCCGGGCCTGTGCGTTCGTCGAGGGCGTACGCAGAGCACGCCGCACCCGCTTCAGGAATACACGTGCGGCGCGAGCACCGCGACATCCCGGAGGTTCCGGTACCGCTCGGCGTAGTCGAGGCCGTACCCGATCACGAAATCGTTGGGAATGTCGAAACCGACGTAGCGGCAGTCGACTTCGACCTTCATGGCATCCGGCTTGCGCAGCAGCGCGAGCACCTCGACGGACTCCGCTCCACGCGAGGCGAAATTCTCGAGCAGCCAGCTCAGCGTCAGACCCGAGTCGATGATGTCCTCGACGATCAGCACGTGCTTGCCGGTGATGTCGGTGTCGAGATCTTTCCGAATCTGCACGACACCGCTCGATCGGGTCGAGGCGCCGTACGACGACACCGCCATCCAGTCCATCGACACGTGCATGGGCAGGTGACGGGCGAAGTCCGCCATCACCATGACGGCGCCCTTCAGCACGCCGACGAGCACGACCTCGCGGCCCTCGTAGTCGGCGACGACCTGCGTCGCCAGTTCGGCGAGCTTGCCGTGGATCTGCTCCTCGGTGAGGAGGACTTCGCTGATGTCGTCGGAGATGTCGGCCGCGCGCATTCGAGAAGTCTACGTGGCCCGGATCGAGACGCCGCCCGATTCAGGACGCGGCCCGATTCAGGATGCCGCCCGCGCGACGATCTCGATGCGATCCCCGATCCGCCGGGCGACGCATGCGGGCAGATCGATCGGGCCCTGTCCCCGCCAGTGGACAGCGAGACGGGCGACCTGGAGCGTCTGAGCACGGGTCAGCGAGACGCCGAACTCGCTCTCGACGACGTACCGGACGATCCGGTTCCGCAGCGCCGCGGGATTGGCGGCGAGGGCGGCGACCGAGATCGAGATGCCCGCCTCGGCGTGCTCGACGATGTCCTCGATGGTCTCGTCGATCATGTCCTGGAACGCGGCGGCATCCTCCCGCAGCTGCTCTGCCGTGCGGGCGAGCGCCTCGGCGACGCCGGGACCGAGCTCCGCCTCGAGCACGGGCAGCACCCGCTCGCGCGCCCGCACCCGGGCGTACGACGGGTCGGCGTTGTGCGGGTCGGACCAGGGCTGCAGCCCCTCCGCGGCGCAGGCGGCGACGGTCGTGCGACGACGCACCCCCAGCAGCGGTCGCAGCCACACCGGACCGGTGGCATCCCGCCGCTCCGGCGCCATCCCGGCCAGGCTCGTCGCCCCGGAGCCGCGGGCGAGCCCGAGCAGCACGGTCTCGGCTTGATCGTCGAGGGTGTGCCCCAGCAGCACGGCGTCGGCGCCGGTCTCAGCCGCGGCGCGCGCCAGCCCCGCGTACCGCGCCGCACGCGCGTCGGCTTCGGGGCCGTCCTTCGCGACCACGTCGACCGCGACCACACGGGCGGCGAGCCCCCGCTTCCGCACCGTCTGCGCGGCGCGTTCCGCCACGGCATCCGACCCCTCCTGCAGACCGTGATCGATCACGACGGCCTCGGCCCGGATGCCGAGCCGCTCCGCCTCGAAGGCCGTCGCCGCCGCGAGGGCCAAGGAATCCGGCCCGCCAGACAATGCCACGACGACGGAGCCGGTGCGATCCTCGAGCGCTGCGCGCACAGCCCTGCGCACCTCGGCGACGGCGGGCGAGAGTCCAGGGCGGCGGTCCATCCCTCTACGGTATTGGCCGATCGACACGGCGCCGGATTTCCCCCTCGCGGGGGGTGGATGGATCGGCATCCGACCGGGTCGCACCGCGCCGGTCGTCGGCTTCCTCGCGACGCGTCCCGACCGCGCGGCTCCGCCCGACCGCGCGTCACCGTGGCCGGTCGCACGCGGACCAGACGCGCAACCACGGCCCGGCTAGGCTGGGCCGCGGAAATCCACAGATCTAAGGAGCACGAGTATGGGCGCTTTCGACGCCGTCATCGAGATCCCCCGCGGCAGCCGCGTGAAGTACGAGGTCGACCACGGCACCGGCCGCGTCTACCTCGACCGCATCCTCTACACGGTCTTCGGCTACCCGGCCAACTACGGGTTCTTCGAGAACACCCTCGGCGAAGACGGCGACCCGCTCGACGTGCTCGTGCTGCTCGACCGCGACCTGCACCCCGGCATCCTGGCGAAGGTGCGTCCCGTCGGCGTGCTGAAGATGAGCGACGAGGCCGGTGGAGACGACAAGGTCGTCGCCGTGCTCGCGAAGGACCCGCGCTGGGACCACATCCAGGACGTCGACGACATCGACGAGTGGACCAAGAAGGAGATCTCGCACTTCTTCGAGCACTACAAGGACCTCGAGCCCAACAAGTGGGTCAAGGTCGACGAGTGGGCGAACGCCGCCGAGGCCGAGCGTCTCGTGGCCGAGGCCTTCACGCGCTTCGACGAGCACGACGCGCAGACCCGGACGCAGGGTGAGGGCGAAGCGCCCAACACGCTCTGAGCGCCCGACCGCTCAGAGCGTCCGGCCGCCCAGAGCGGCTGGCCGCGCGGAGCCCCTGGCACGAAGAAACCCCCGGTCGATCGACCGGGGGTTTCCTCGTCGGCGGGGTCAGACCCAGACGCCGCGATCGCGGAGCCAGGGCGCCGGATCGGTGGTCCCGCCCCACGGCGGGTAGACCTCGAAGTGCAGGTGGCAGCCGAAGGAATTGCCGGTCTGACCGGTCGCGGCGATCTGCTGGCCCACGCCGACGCGCTGACCGTAGGAGACGTAGATCCCGCCGTTGACGATGTGCGCGTAGCCGGTGGACGACCCGTCGTCGTGCTGGATGCGGATGTAGTTGCCGTAGCCGCCGTTGTATCCGGCGTAGGTCACGCGCCCGGCCGACGCGGCGTAGATCGGCGAGTAGCAGCCGGCACCGAAGTCGAGCCCGAGGTGCCATGAGCTGGCGCAATAGCTGCCGTTGCACTGGCTGGAGCGCGGGCCGTAGCCCGAGGTGGTCCCGGCCGACGAGGGACGCGCCCAGCCCGAGCCGGTGGCCTGACCGCCGCCTCCGCCGCCACCGCCGCCACCGCTGGAGCCGCCACCGCCGCTGGAGCCGCCTCCACCGCCGCTGTTGTTGTTGTTCGCGGCCTCGCGGTCGCGCTGCTCCTGCTCGCGACGCGCGCGCTCGGCGCGGTCGCGCGCCTCGGCCTCTTCGCGTGCCTTGCGTTCGCGCTCCTCGCGAGCCTTCCGCTCGGCCTCGACACCGGCCTGGTAATCGGCCACGGTCTTCGCGGTGGTGTCCTGCAGGGCGGCGAGCTGGGCCTCGAGCACGACCTGGTTGGCCTGCTGGGCAGCCAGTGCCTCTTGAGCGGCCTGGGCCGCTTGCTGCGCGGCCACCATCTTCTCTTCGGCGATCTTCTGCAGACGGTCGCGCTCCGTGCGGGCGTCGTTCGCCTGGTTGCTCAGCTGGGTCGCGGAATCGCGCGCCGTGACGGCCGCGGCGTACACCGAACGGTTGCGCTCGATGAGCTTGTCCATCGTGCCGAGCTTGGCCAGCAGGTCGTCGGCGCTGGCCGCGGAGCCCGAGAAGAACAGATCGAGCGAGGTGTCGTCGCCACCCGAGCGGTACAGCTGCGCGGCGACCTTGCCGGCCTTGGCGGCGGCGTCGGTGGCCTTGGCAGCCTCCGCGTCGGCCTGCGCCTGGATCTGCTGCGCGCGGTAATCGGCATCGAGATAGGCCTGCTGTGCGGTGTAGTACTCGTCGGATCGGGCGACGACCTCGGCCTGCGTGCGGGCGACCTCGGACTGAAGGCCCTGGATGAGCCCCTGGATGCGGGCGATCTCACCGGCCTTCGCGGACTCGTTCGCGCGGGCCGCCTCGACGTCGGCCCACGACGGGTAGTCGGCGGCCACCGCGGGCGAGGAGAAACCAGAGGCGGCGGCCCCGAAGGCCCCGACCGCGACGGCACCGAGGGCGCCGAACTTCAGCGCGCTGCGTCGATCGAACGTCGGCCACAGCCGCCGCCGCTCACTCGCGGTGGGCGCGCAGCCGCAATCGTCTGACTCGTCGGGGCGCTCGAGCGTCACGGGAATACCTCATCTCACCGGTCGCAACTCGACTCACAGTAGCAACACGAGTCACACACACAACAGGGAGAGTTCCCGCCGGTAGCGCCCATCCTTGCGCCTCCGACACGCGCGAGCCGCGCACGCCACGCCCCGAATTGGCAATCTCGCGAGATGTGAAGTAGGCTCGGTCGTCGGCAAGCGAGAAGGAAATCGCAAGGTTTCAGGCTCATCCGGCCCCATCGTTTAGCGGCCTAGGACGCCGCCCTTTCACGGCGGTAGCACGGGTTCGAATCCCGTTGGGGTCACTTTCCGGTGAAGTACAATTGAAAATGCATGGCCCTGTAGCGCAGTTGGTTAGCGTGCCGCCCTGTCACGGCGGAGGTCGCGGGTTCAAGTCCCGTCAGGGTCGCTCCACAGCGACGGGCCTTCTTTCGAGGAGGCCTTTCGTCTAGGAAGCGGCAGACATGCCGCTCGGCTCTGTAGCTCAGTTGGTAGAGCGCACGACTGAAAATCGTGAGGTCACGGGATCGACGCCCGTCGGAGCCACACGGATCATCATTACAGTGATCCCAGAAACCCTCGCCTAGCTTCTACATGGCGGGGGTTTTGCTTTCCCGACGAGGGACGCCCTTCCCTCTGTCGCGCGCGACTCCGACCACGCGGTCGTCGAGCCGCCGCAGCGCGACGAAACGCCGGTGCTGCCTTCCCCTCCCTGCAACGCCCTTCCTCCCCACCGCCCGTGTCTGACGACAGACGGTCGTTGGAGGACAGGACGGTCGCGGCCACGTCCGTCCTGTCCTCGCACGATCGCCTGTTCTGGCGCGACTCGCGCCCGTGCCCCACTCTCGCGTGCGCAGCCCGCCCGCGCCCCGAACGCCGGACCACTCGAGACCCGTCTCACCCCACGGGGGTATTTCTTCACGCCGGGCCCGGCGGAGACCCGCAGGTGGTTCCCCGACCTCACAAAGCAGCGCTACTATTTGTTGACTTTTAGCAAACACCTGGCGCCCGGCCCCGCCGATCGAGCCGCCCGCCGCCCTTCTCGATGAGGACAGATGTCAGACATCACTCGCACGCGCCGCCCGCACACCGCGGCAACCGACACGGTCATGACCCACCGCATGATCATGTTCGTGATCTTCGGCCTCATGGCCGGCATGTTCCTGTCCGCCCTCGACCAGACCATCGTCGGAACCTCCATCCGCACGATCGGCGACGATCTGCAGGGCCTCAGCCTGCAGGCCTGGGTCACGACCGCGTACCTGATCGTGTCGACGATCTCGACGCCCATCTACGGCAAACTCTCCGACATCTTCGGCCGCCGCCCGCTGTTCCTGCTCGCGATCCTCATCTTCATCGTCGGATCGGTGCTCGCGAGCTTCTCGACCTCCATGGCCGAGCTCGCCGCTTTCCGCGCGATCCAGGGCCTCGGCGCCGGCGGACTGATGTCGATGCCGCTCGCGATCATGGGCGACATCCTCGCCCCGCGCGAGCGCGCGAAGTACCAGGGCTACTTCCTCGCCGTCTTCGGCATCTCCAGCGTCATCGGCCCGCTCGTGGGCGGCCTGTTCGCCGGCGCCGACCAGATCCTCTTCATCACCGGATGGCGCTGGGTGTTCCTCATCAACGTGCCGATCGGCATCGCGGCCCTCGCGATCGTGTGGCGGTTCCTCCACATCCCCAAGCAGCCGCGCCACTCGGTGCGCATCGACTGGTGGGGCGCCACGACCGTGATCGTCGCCCTGGTGCCGCTGCTGCTCGTCGCCGAACAGGGCCGCGAGTGGGGTTGGGGTTCTCCCATCGCCATCGCCTGCTACGCGATCGGGGCGCTCGGCATCCTGGCCTTCGTCATCGCCGAGACGAAAATGAAGGACGACGCGCTCATCCCGCTGAAGCTCTTCCGCTCGCCCACCTTCTCGATGGCGACCGTCATCGGTGTGCTCGTGGGCTTCGGCATGTTCGGCGCCATGCTGACGCTGCCGCTGTACCTGCAGCTCGTGCTGGGCTCCACGCCCACCGAGAGCGGGTTCGAGATGCTGCCGATGATCCTCGGCCTCATGATCGCCTCGATCGCGAGCGGCCAGATCATCGCGCGCACCGGCCGCTACCGCATGTTCCCGATCATCGGCACGGCTCTGATGTCGGTCGGCTTCTTCCTGCTGACGTTCTTGAAGTACGACAGCCCCTACTGGCACGTCGCTGCCGCGATGCTCGTGATCGGCCTGGGCCTCGGCCAGCTGATGCAGACCCTCACGATCGCCAGCCAGAACTCCGTGGGCCTGCGCGACATGGGCGTGGCCACGAGCGGTTCGACGTTCTTCCGCCAGATCGGTGGGACGCTCGGCACGGCCGTGCTGCTCTCTCTGCTGTTCACGCTCATGCCGTCCAACATCATCGGCTCGTTCTCCGACCGCGGCACCCTCACCGACGCGCTCGACGCCGCCTTCGATCCCACGGTCGCCTCGGCACCGGCCAACGAGAAGATCATGTCGGGCATCTACACGCCCATCGTGACCCAGACGACGGATGCCGTGACCCAGCAGGTGCAGCAGGGCGTGCAGCAGGCGACCGATGCCGCCACCCAGGCCGTCGCGGCGCAGGTGGCGGCCGGGCAGATCCCGGCGGCGGCCCAGGCGCAGGCCACCCAGGCCGCGGTGTCGCAGGCGCTGGCCGCGGCGACCACGCAGATCCAGCAGCAGGTGCCGGTCGCGCGCATCGGCTCGGACGGCACGGTGAGCCTCGACTTCTCGAACGCCGCCGATCGCGCGGCGTTCGTCGACACCGTCGCCACGACGCTCGAGGAGCAGTTCGCGGACGGCGGCGAGAACACCTCGATCGGCGACTCGACGCTGGACGACACCTCGTTCCTCGTCGGCGCCGACGCGCGGCTGACGAAGCCGTTCCTGGTGGGCTTCAACTCCTCGGCGACGAGCGTCTACTGGGTGGCGATGGGCGTCGTGCTTCTCGCCTTCGTGCTGTCGCTGTTCTTCCGCACGCCGCCGCTGCGCGCGAAGTCGGCCCTGCAGGAGGCCGCCGATGAGCGCCGCGGCAAGGACGACGAAGAGAAGCGCGCCGAGGAATCCGCGGCGCAGACCGGGGCCCTGCTCGCGCCGTAGTCGCCAACACGAAGGGCGGGGCCGTCGCAAGACGCCCCGCCCTTCGTCGTCCTCACGCCACTTCGCGCGCCCGCAGGTCCTTCCGGAGGATCTTGCCCGACGTCGACTTCGGCACCACGTCGATGAATTCCACTCGCCGCACCTTCTTGTGGGGCGCGACATGACCGGCGACGAAAGCCATGACGTCCTCCGCCGTCAGGCCGGCATCCGGAGCCGCCACGACGAAAGCTTTGGGAATCTCCTCGCCCTCGTCGTCGTGCACGCCGATGACGGCGGCATCCTGGATCTTCGGATGCGACAGCAGGAGCGCCTCGAGCTCGGCCGGGGCGATCTGGTAGCCGTGGTACTTGATGAGCTCCTTCAGCCGGTCGACGATCGTGAAGTACCCGTCGACGTGGTGCACGCCGATGTCGCCGGTGTGCAGGAAGCCGTCGGCGTCGAGGGTCTCGGCGGTGGCGTCCGGGCGGTTGAGGTAGCCGAGCATGACGTTGGGACCGCGCACCCAGATCTCCCCCGGCGCGGTCAGACCGTCGTCGCCGTGCTCCTCGAGCTCCGCCCCGGTTTCGGGATCGACGAGCTTGGCGTCGCAGCCCGGGATGAGCACGCCCACCGAGCTGACCGGGAATCCCGAGTCGACGGGGATGGCATGCGAGACGGGGCTCAGCTCGCTCATGCCGTACCCCTGGAAGAAGCGGGCGCCGATCCGACGCCCGGCCGTCTCGGCGGTCTCGCCGTCGAGCGGGGCGGCGCCGGAGAACACGCTGTGCACGCTCGAGAGGTCGAACCGCTCGACCGCGGGGTGCTTGGCGAGGGCGACCGCGATCGGGGGGGCGATGAAGAGGAAGGTGCAGCGGTGCTGCTGCACGACCCGGAGGAACTCCATCAGATCGAAGCGGGGCATCGTGACCAGCGTCGCCCGCTGTCGCAGCGCGAGGTTGAGCAGCACCGTCATGCCGTAGATGTGGAAGAACGGCAGCACCGCGAGCACCCGGTCGTCGGGTGAGATGTCGATGACCGGTCGGCACTGGTGCACGTTGGCCACGAGGTTGCGGTGGGAGAGCATGACGCCCTTGGGCACGCCGGTCGTTCCGGAGGAGTACGGCAGCACCGCCACGTGGGTGGCGGGATCGAACGAGACCTCGGGCGGCGTTCGGCCCTCGCTCAGCAGCGACCGCAGGTCGAGGTGCCCCTCGGCGCCGTCGAGCACGATCACGTGGTCGTCGGCGATGCCCGCGGCCTCGGCGGCGGCTTTCGCCTGCGGCAGCAGCGGCGAGACGGTCACGAGCCAGGTCGCGGCCGCATCGCGGAGCTGGTTCTCGATCTCGCGGGCCGTGTAGAGGGAGTTGACGGTGGTGATGGCGGCGCCCAGCCTCAGGATGCCGTGGAACACCGTCGCGAAGGCCGGCACGTTCGGGCAGAGCATCGCGACGACCGTGTCGGTGTCGACGCCCCGTGCGGCGAGCGCCCCGGCGAACGCGTCGACCTGGGCGCGCAGAGCGCGATAGGTGGTCTCGGCGCCGCTGGAGGGGTCGACCAGGGCCACGCGATCGAGGTCGTCCTCCCCCAGCGAGGCGAACAGGTAGTCGTAGATGCTCTGCTCGGGAACGTCGATGCTCGGGTACGGACTCTGGAACACGGTTCTCTCCCTCGAAAACAGGCGCGGCGGCCGGGGCCGTGCGCTCATCCTGGCATCGGTGGCACGCGGTGTCACCCCGCCCGGGACCGGCTCTCGGCCGCCGCTCAGCTGAGGGAGAGGAGAACGATGCCGCCCGCGGCCCCCACCAGCACGACCGCCCACGCCGGGATCTTGAAGGCCGTCAGCAGCACGAACCCCAGCACGGCGAGCACGAGCGACCCGGGCCCCGTGATCGCGGTCGTGAACACGGGTGCGTACAGAGCAGCCCCCAGGATGCCGACGACGGCCGCGCTGGCGCCGCGCATCGCCGCGCGCACCCACGGACGCCGGCGCACGGCATCCCAGAAGGGGAGCACCCCGACGAGCACGAGGAACCCCGGGAGGAAGATCGCGGCGAGCGCGATCGCGGCGCCCGCGACGCCGCCGGGCCCGAGGTCGGAGACCGCGCCGAGGTAGGCCGCGAAGGTGAAGAGCGGGCCGGGCACGGCCTGGGCCGCACCGTATCCCGCGAGGAAGGACTCCGGCGAGACCCAGCCCGTCTGCACGACACCCGCCTGCAGGAGCGGCAACACGACATGACCACCGCCGAAGACGAGGGCGCCCGAGCGGAAGAAGGTGTCGACCAGGGAGACGACGCCGGAGCCGGTCCCGGCCGCCAGCAGCGGGAGGATGACGAGGGCGGCGCCGAACAGCACCAGGCACATCACGGCCGCTGCGCGGCGGACACCGAACGGCGGGAGGTCGACCGCAGCCGGTTCTTCGACCCCGCGCAGAAGCAGCACCCCCGCGATGATTCCGACGGCGAGCGCGCCGAGCTGGCCCGGCGCAGCGGGAAGCAGCAGCGCGAGGGCGAGAGCCACCACGGCGATCCCGGCGCGGCGGGCGTCGGGCGTGAGCGTACGGGCCATCCCCCACACCGCGTGGGCGACGATCGCCACCGCGACGATCTTCAGCCCGCTCAGCACCCCTTCGCCGACCGGCCCCCCGATCGCGGACGCTCCGACGGCGAAGGCGACGAGCAGCACGGCCGAGGGGAGGGTGAAGGCCACGAAGGCGGCGAGCGCCCCGCGCACGCCCGCGCGCTGGAGTCCCATCGCGAACCCCACCTGGCTCGAGGCGGGACCGGGGAGGAACTGGCACAGGGCGACGAGGTCGGCGTAAGCCCGGTCGTCCATCCACCGGCGGCGCACCACGAGGTCGTCGCGGAAGTAACCGAGGTGGGCGACGGGGCCGCCGAACGACGTCACGCCCAGCCTGAGGAATGCGAGGAACACCTCGGTCGCGGTCCCGGCTCTTTGCATCCCTCGATCCTTCCGCCGCGGGGGAAACGACAGGTGAACCCTCGTCCGAGGGCGCTAGGCGAGCGGGGTCGCGAGCATCTCGTCGACGAGGCGCAACGTCGTCGACGTGACGTCCTGGTCGTCACTGATGTCAGCGCCCTCGACCGCCTCTCGCAGGCGCTCGACCTCTCCGACCATCGGATTGTCGGGGGCGTCGACCGCGATCCCGTGCGGCGCCTCACTGCGCGGAGTCAGGGTGAGCCGCCGGGGTGCATCGATGGCGTCGATCGCGAGCGAGCCGTCCTCCCCCTGGATCTCGCTGGGCAGGGCGGTGTCGGTGATCTTCGACCAGGCGATGTCGGCGACGAAACCGTCGTACACGGCGAGCGCACTGCCGAGACCGTCGGTCCCGGACGCGATCCCCACACGCGCTGCGTGGATCGCCCGCGGCGCGCCGAAGAGCCGCACGAGGGCGTGCAGCGGATACACGCCGAGGTCGCGCAGCGCGCTCCCGCCCAGCGCGGGGTCGAAGATGTTCGTCTGCTCCCCCGCCAGGACGTGGTCGTACCGCGCCGACCTCTTCTCGTACCGCAGCGACACCCGACGCACCGTGCCGAGTCGGGGCAGGAGCTCCCCCACGGCGGCCAGCCCGGGGTCGTAGGCCGTGCGCATCGCCTCGAGCAGCACGACGCCCCGCTCGCGGGCGTGCCCGACCAAGGCGTCCCACTCGGCGGCCGACAGCACCGCGGGCTTCTCGACGAGCGTCGGGATGCCGGCATCCACCGCCGCGGAGATCTGGACGGCGTGCACGGCGTTGGGGCTGGCGAGGTAGACGGCGTCGACGTCGTCGGCGGCGAGCAGGTCGTCGACTCCGGTGGCGGTGGCGGGAGCGCCCACGGCGTCGGCGAAGGCGCGCGCCCGGTCGGCGTCCCGGGAGGCCACCCGCGACACGACCACGCCGTCGACGAGGTCCACCGCCTCGGCGAAACGCTCGGAGATGCTGCTGGTGCCGACGATGCCGATGCGGATCATGACCCCATCCTCTCGCGTCCACGGATCGCCGTCCCCGCCCGGCCCGGTGCTCCCACACCCGCCCTCCCTCGGCGCGACGGGCCCCGGGTGAGCGGGGATCATCCCGGTACGATCGCGGCGAGCCGCCCACCCGATCCCGAGGCACCCCGCATGACGACCACCCGAGCCGACCGCCGTCGGCGCGCCAGTCGACGCGTCCGCGCTCGACGGATTCTCGTCGCGACGGCCGCCGTCGCCCTGATCGTCGGATCGGTCACGGCCTTCGCGCTCACGCGCGGTCCGGGCGCGCCGGACGGGACCGCCGCGACGACCGAGGCGCCGTCGCGAACACCGGCACCCACCCCCACCCCGACACCGCTCACCCCCGCCGAGCGCCTGCTCGCGGCGACGACCGACCCGTTCGCGTGCGCCGTGTCGTTCGTTGGCGACGGCATCGCCCTCGACCCGGAGCTGCAGACGCAGGGGGTGCGGTACGCGGACCTGCCCCTGCCCCGGGCCGAGGGCCGCGTCTTCGCAGGCTGGTACCCCACCGCCGCCGACGCCCGGGCCCTGACGCCGTCGACCCGTGTCAATGGCGCCGACCTCGTCGCCTGCACGGACCGCGAGCAAGTGCTGCACGCGGGGTGGACGAGCCCCGAGGCGAACGCGGCGGAGGATGCCGGCATCCCGATCCTGATGTACCACCAGTTCACGCGGAAGCCCGAGGGCGAGGACAACTGGCTGCGGGGGAACTACGCCTACATCGGCGACTTCGACGCGCAGATGGCCTACATCCAGGCGTCGGGCTACTACCTGCCGACCTGGGACGAACTCAGCGCGTTCATCGACGGGGAGCTCTTCCTGCCGAAGCATTCGGTCATCATCACCGACGATGACGCCGACTCGTCGTGGCTCGAACTCGCCGCCCCGATCGTCGACGGACGCGGCCTCCTCACGACGTCGTTCGTCATCACCTCCTCGCGCACCGAACCGACGCCCAACAGGTTCGTACACCAGCGCTCGCACACGCACGACATGCACCGGGCGGGTGCCGACGGCAAGGGGCGCATGGTCAACGAGGACGCCGACACGATCGCCGCCGACCTGGAGCGGTCCGCGCAGATCCTCGGGGCGAAGGAGGTCGTCGCCTACCCTTTCGGGCACTACAACGGCACGACGAAGGAGGGGGTGCGTCGAGCCGGTTTCGAGCTCGGCCGGACCATCGAGCACGGATACGTGCGCGTGGGCACCGATAAGCTGGCGCTCCCGGTCATCCGCGTCGACTACGGCATGACGGTCGATGATCTGAGAGCAGAGATCGGCTGACGAGAGCCCGCGACGACGCCCGTGGCGGCCGGTTCCTCACCGGATGCTGGGGTGAACACCCGCTAGCTCCCAGGTAACTCCTCCACAATCCCAATTCGGGCACGCGTCGGCCGGTCTACGCTGTGTACTTCTGGCTTACCGAGAAAACGCGAGCACACATGGATATCTCCGTCATCGTTCCGACCTTCAACGAAGGTCCGAATGTCGCCGAGCTGGTCCGTCGGACGACGGACGCTCTGGTCGGCCGCGATGTGGAGATCATCTTCGTCGACGATTCCCGCGACGACACCCCCGACATCATCCGGTCCGTCGCGGCGGCCTCCACGGTCCCCGTGCGCCTCGTCCACCGCGACGAGCCCGTCGGCGGCCTCGGCGGTGCGGTGGTCGAGGGCATCAAGGCCGCGATCGCCGACTTCTGCGTCGTCATGGACGGCGACCTGCAGCACCCGCCCGAGGTCATCGCCGAACTGCTCGCGCGCGCCGAGGTCGGCGACGCCGATGTCGTCGTGGCATCCCGCTACATCGCCGGCGGCACGTCCGACGGTCTCGCCAACGCCGTGCGCACCACGGTCTCGCGGGCCTCGACGCTGTTGACGAAGGCCATGTTCCCGAAGAAGCTGCACAACTGCTCCGACCCGATGACCGGGTTCTTCCTCGTCGACCGTCGGTCCCTCGAGGTCGAGACGCTGCAGCCGCGCGGCTTCAAGATCCTGCTCGAGATCCTCGCGCGCAAGCAGATGCGCGTCGCCGAGGTGCCCTTCTCCTTCGCTCCCCGCTTCGCCGGCGAGTCCAAGGCGTCGTTCAGCCAGGGCATGCGCTTCCTCACGCAGCTCACGATGCTGCGCTTCGGCCGCATGTCGGCCTTCGCGCTCGTCGGCGGTCTCGGAGCCGTCGCGAACCTGCTGATCATGGGCGCGCTGCAGGCCGTCGGCGTGCAGTACATCATCGCCGCGGTCATCGCGAGCATCGTCACGATCGTGGCGAACTTCCTCGCGCTCGAGTACCTCGTCTTCGCCGACATGCGCGCGGAGTCCGGTCTCATGCGCCACCGGTTCATCAAATCGTTCACGTTCAACGGCATCGAGGCCATCGTGCGCATCCCGGTCATCTGGGTGCTTGTCAGCCAGGCGCACATCCAGAGCGTCGTCGCCGCCGCGCTCACGCTCATCGCCGCCTTCGTCGTGCGCTTCGTCTTCCACGCGCTCGTCGTCTACGCGCCCAAGAAGAGCCGCGTCGGCAAAGTCGTCCACGCCATCGAGCCCCTCGAAGACGAAGTCACCGCCTGACACCGGATCGCCCGTCGCCGGGGGTGCGCTCTCAGCGCCCGCCGAGCGCGGGCGGCGTACGCTGAGAGCATGTCCTCCGACGCATCCATCCGTATGTTCGGCGCCGACTGGTGCCGCGATTGCATCCGCACCAAGAAGCAGCTCGACGAGCTCGGCATCGACTACGAGTACATCGACCTCGTCGCCGACCCCGCCGCCGCCGACGTCGCCAAGGAGATCTCGGGGCGCACCAGCATCCCCGTCGTGGTCTACCCCGACTCCAGCCACCACGTCGAGCCGTCGAACGCCGACGTCGAGTCCAAGCTCCGCGAACTCTCGCTCATCTGACGACCGTGCAGCCGGTCCGGCGTGCGCTGACCGGCGAGAGCGGCACGATGCTGCCCGCCTTCGTCGACCATCACGTGCATCTGCACCTCGTCGACGCCTCCGGCCTCGCGCGGCGCGGGGTGTCCGGCGTCGTCGACCTCGGCGGTGACCCCGTCGCCCTCGCCCGCCGCGGCGACGGCCTCCCCCACGTGCGCTACGCCGGCGCGTTCCTCACCGCTGCGGGCGGGTACCCCGTAGGCCGCGGCTGGGCACCCGAGAGCATCGTCCGTGTCGTGACGAACGGTTCTCGGCATCCGGGGGTCGCGGGGGGAGCGCGCACGGCGGTCGACGCGCAGGCGGATGCCGGAGCCTCGGTGATCAAGGTCGCGCTCCACGCCGACGCCGGTCCCGTCCCCGACGACGACACCCTCGCGGCGATCGTCGCGGCGGCCGGCGAGCGCGGGCTCGCCGTCGTCGCGCACGCGCAGGGCGCCGGCCAGGTCGAACGTGCGATCGAGGCGGGGGTGTCGGCTCTCGCCCACGCCCCCTTCGACGCACCTCTGTCGCGCCGCGTCCTCTCGCGCGCGGTCGCCGCCGGCCAGGCATGGATATCGACGCTCGACATCCACCGCGGCGAGGCCCGCCGGGTGGCGATCGCGAACGTGCGGGCGTTCGCAGCGCGCGGCGGCCGCGTGCTCTACGGCACCGATCTCGGCAACGGCCCCCTACCGGTGGGGCTGAATCGCCGCGAGCTGCTGGCCCTCCACGAGGCGGGGGTCCGCGGAGACGTCCTCATCGCGACGCTTGCCGATCCCTGGCCCGGCTCCGACGCGATCCGGGCCGTCTCGACCTTCATCGCCGGCCCCGCCCCGACCGACCCCGATGACCTGCCCACCTGGCTGAGCCGGGGGACGGTCGTCCCCACCGAGGAGCTCACGCGTGTCGACTGACCCCTCCCCCGACTTCGGATCCGTCGACCGGTTGGAGGTGCCGCACGCCTCCCTCGCGGTCGAGGCGGCGGCTCTCGATGCCGACGACCCGCTCGCGTCGTACCGCGACGCCTTCATCGGGGCCGACACCCCCCTGGTGTACTTCGACGGGAACTCCCTCGGCCGCCCGCCCCGCGCGACCGCCGAGCGCCTCGCGCGCTTCGTCACCGAGGAGTGGGGCGGACGCCTCATCCGCGGCTGGGACGAGGCGTGGATGGAGCTCCCCTTCGCCATCGGCGACCGGATCGGCTCGCTCGCGCTCGGCGCGGCATCCGGGCAGACCGTGATCGGCGACTCGACCACCGTGCTGCTCTACAAGCTCCTGCGCGCCGCTGTCGACGCGCAGAGCGCGGCCGATCCCGAGCGCGTGGAGATCGTCGTGGGACGCGACGACTTCCCCACCGACCGGTACCTCGTCGAGGGCATCGCCGCCGAACGGGGCGCCCGCGTCGTCTGGGTGGACGTCGACACCTCTCGAGGCGTGGATGCCGACCTGCTGCGCGACGCGGTCGGTCCGCAGACCGCGGTGGTGCTGCTGAGCCACGTCTCGTACCGCTCCGGGTACCTCGCCGACGGCGCCGCGCTCACCTCCATCGCGCACGAGGCGGGAGCGCTCGTGCTGTGGGACCTCTGCCATTCGGCCGGCTCGGTGCCGATGGAGCTCGACGCGTGGGGCGCCGATCTCGCCGTCGGATGCACGTACAAGTACCTCAACGGCGGACCCGGCTCCCCGGCGTTCGCCTACGTCGCGGCGCGCCACCAACAACGCCTCACCCAGCCGGTGCAGGGGTGGATGGGCGCGGCCGACGTCTTCTCGATGGGCCCGCAGTACCACCCCGCCGACGGCATGCGCCGGTTCCTGTCGGGGACGCCGCCGGTGCTCGCGATGATCGCGATGCAGGACACGCTCGACCTGCTCGAGGAGGCCGGCATCGCGGCCGTCCGGCGCAAGTCGATCGCCCTGACCGAGTTCGCGGTGCGGGTGGCGGACGGCATCCTGGGCCCTCTCGGCGTGCGCCTCGCCTCGCCCCGCGATTCGGCCGAACGCGGAGGGCACATCACCCTGTCGCACCCCGCCATGCGGGCGGTGACGGCCCGGCTGTGGGAGGGCGACGTCATCCCCGACTACCGCGATCCGCACGGTCTGCGCATCGGGCTGTCGCCGCTGTCGACGAGCTTCAACGAGACGCTGACGGGCATGAACGCCGTCGCGGACGCGCTTCGCGCGGACGGCTGAGCCGCGCGGTCGAGGTCGCATGAGGCGGAGGGCTAGCCTCGGAGGGTGATCGATCCGCTCATCATCGTCGTCGCCGGCGTGGTGGTCGTCGCGCTCGCCACGGTCATCGGGCCGCGCTTCAACATCGCCGGGCCGCTGGTGCTGCTCGCGATCGGCGCGGGCGTCAGCCTGCTGCCCTTCGTCCCCGCCTTCGCGGTGAACCCCGAGGTCATCCTCATCGGGGTGCTGCCCCCGCTGCTGTACTCCGCGGCGGTGCAACTGCCCGCCATCGAGTTCCGCCGCGACTTCGCGCCCATCGCCGGGCTCTCCGTGCTGCTCGTCGTGTTCAGCTCGCTCGTGCTCGGGCTGTTCTTCTGGGCCGTCATCCCGGGGCTCGGGCTCGCCCTCGGAATCGCGCTGGGCGCCATCCTCAGCCCCACGGATGCCGTCGCCACCTCGATCGCCAAGCGCCTGGGCATCTCGCCGCGCGTGGTGACGATGCTGGAGGGCGAGAGCCTGCTCAACGACGCCACCGCCTTGGTGCTCCTGCGCACCGCGGTCGCAGCCGTGGCATCCGGGTTCGCGTTCGGCGACGCGCTGGCCTCGTTCGCGTGGGCCGTGGTGATCGCCCTCGCACTCGGCGCGGTCGTCGGGTGGGGGAACCTCCGGCTGCGCGAACGCGTGAGCAATCCGGCCGCGAACACCGCGCTGAGCTTCACCGTTCCCTTCATCGCCTACCTCCCCACCGAGCACCTGGGCGGTTCGGGACTGGTCGCGGCGGTCGTCGCGGGCATCGTCACCGGACAGGGTGCGGCGCGGCGGTTCACCCCCGAGCAGCGCATCAGCGACCGCCTCAACTGGAGAACCGTGGAGCTCGTGCTCGAGGGCGGCGTCTTCCTCGTGTTCGGACTCGAGCTCAAAGACATCGTCACGGCCAACATCCGCGCCGATGAGGGCCTGTGGCACGGCGCGTGGCTCGCGCTCTCGGCGCTCGGCATCACCCTCGCGGTGCGCGCCGTCTACGTGTCGTGGCTGATCTGGATCCAGGGGCGCCGAAGCCGGCGCGTCGGGCGACACCAGGAACGGGTCGACGACGCGCAGCGCCGCCTCGACCGCTTCGAAGAGGCCTACCGCACCGCCCCCGAGCAATTCGGCGCCCGCGCAGAGGACCCCGCTCGTGCGGCGCGACGTATCGGCTGGATGCGAACCCGCATCTCGCGCACCATGGCCGACCTCGACTACTACCGCGACACCCCGCTGGGCGCGCGCCACGGGAGCGTCATCGTCTGGGCGGGGATGCGCGGCGTGGTCACGCTGGCCGCCGCGCAGACCCTGCCCGTCGACACGACGCAGCGCCCCCTGCTCATCTTCGTCGCGTTCCTCGTCGCCCTCTTCAGCCTCGTGCTGCAGGGACTGACCCTGCCCGCCCTGGTGCGCAGGGTCGGGTTGGCCGGCGACGGCGGCGAGGGTCCCTCGCGGGAGGAGCAGCGGGCCCTGGACGCCGAGCTCCGGGATGCCGCCATCGCGGCCGTGCAATCGGGCTCTCTCGTCCGGCGCGACGGCGAGCCCTTCCCCGCCGAGATGATCGAGCGCGCGGGCGCCCGCCTCGTGCAGCCGCCCGACGAGGAGGCGTCGACGCGCGTGCGCGACTCCCTCGAGCTGCGGCTCGCCTCGATCGAGGCCATGCGCCGACGGCTGCACGACGTCGGCCGCGACGGGCACTACAGCACGGCCGCCCTCCGGCACGCCCTCGCCGAGCTCGACGCCGATCAGCTGAGCCTCGAGCTGCGCATCGACGACGGCGAGGACGACTGAGCGGAATACCGTCGGCGGTGCGGCGGTTTCCATTCACGCGCATGCGGTCACCTCGAGATCCGTGGTGACTCGACGGCGGGAGAGAAGAGCATCCATGAGCAGGTTCGCCCAGAAGGTCGCCCTCGTCACCGGCGGTGGCAGCGGAATCGGAGCCGCGATCGCGCGGGAGCTGGCCGCGGAAGGCGCCTCGGTCGTCGTGACCGACATCAACAAGGATGCCGCCGAGAGCGTCGTGCGGCAGATCACCGACGCCGGCGGAACCGCCGCGGCCTTCGCCCAGAACACCGCGAAGTGGCAGGACTCCGAGGCCGCCGTCGCGTTCGCCCACACCACCTACGGCGGACTCCACCTCGCCGTCAACAACGCCGGGATCGGCGCCCCGCCGCAGAACATCGGCGACTACGACATCGACGCGTGGGACCGCGTGCGCGCCGTCGACCTCGACGGGGTCTTCTACGGGCTGAAGTTCCAGCTCCCGGCGATCGTCGCCTCCGGTGGCGGCGCGGTCGTGAACATGGCATCCGTCCTCGGATCCGTCGGCATCGCGCAGAACGCCGCCTACGTCGCCAGCAAGCACGCGCTGGTCGGCCTGACGAAGGTCGCGGCCCTCGAGTACACCGCGCAGGGCGTGCGCACCAACGCCGTGGGTCCGGGCTTCATCGACACCCCGCTCGTGCGCTCGAGCCTGACCCCCGCGGCCCTGACGCACCTCGAGAACGAGCACGCCACCGGGCGCCTGGGCACCGACTCCGAGGTCGCCGCGCTGACGCTCTTCCTGCTCAGCGACGCCGCCTCGTTCATCTCGGGCAGCTACCACCTCGTCGACGGCGGGTATTCGGCGCACTGAGTCATCGCCTGTCGGGCCCGTCGCACGGAGGCGCGGCGGGCCGTCCGGAAGCGGCGGGCCTTCCGGGTGCGGACGGCGGCGGCGGCGCTGGCGTCGGCTGGTCGGCGCCGGCGCTGCCGGCGCTCATGTCCCATTTATGGCCGGTGCCGGAGCGCTCGAGTGACGCTTTTCGGGACATGCACCGCTATAAGTGGGACGAGGGGGTCTCGGCCGCGACGCGGAGGGCGGTTTCGCAGGGGGGGTGGGGCACAATGGTCGCGGAGGTTTCCATGAGCGATCCGATCCCGACGATGCCGTCATCCGCGGATGCCGCCGGGACCAGCCCGGTGCACGTGATGCACACTGCGGCCGAGTGCCCGAAGTGCTTCACCGAGCTCCAGAGCGACCGTGATTGGTGGCGTGCCCGCCCCTCCGGATCCCGCCTCGTCGGACTCGTCGTGTCGCGTCCCGACATGCCCACCGTCGTGCAGCAGCGCGACGACCTCACGCGGTTCGGGGTGCCTATCGAAGGCTTCCGCCATCCCGCCCCGGAGACGCTCGAGGGCTGGGCCACCCGCCTCGATCGCTTCTTCGGAACCTTGACGCGCGGCGACGTGCTCGTGGTGGCCAGCGTGCACGCCCTGGGCCTGACGCGCGAAGACGAGACGCGCGCCGTCGCCGATCTGCGACGGCGGGGTGTCATCGTCAAGGTGCTGTCACACGGCGATCGCCACCTGCACGACGCGTCGGTTCCCACGCGGGGCTGACGCGCGCCGTCGGCGGATCACGCCGGCGGAGCTCGGCGGCGGAGCTCGGCGGCGGAGCGAGCCGGGACATCGCGGCGCGGCGCGGCGCGCAGAGTCCGGCGTCGAGCGGCCTCTTCTCGGTCGTCGCGCGGGGGTCAGGCGCCGACGTAGCGCGCGAGATGCTCCCCGGTGAGCGTCGAGCGCTGTGCGACGAGGTCGGCGGGCGTCCCCTCGAAGACCACCGTGCCACCGTCGCGCCCCGCTCCCGGTCCCAGGTCGATGATCCAATCGGCATGCGCCATCACCGCCTGATGGTGCTCGATCACGACGACGGTGTTGCCGGCATCCACGAGGTGGTCGAGCAGGCGCAGCAGCGTGTCGACATCGGCGAGGTGCAGTCCCGTCGTCGGTTCGTCGAGGACGTACACCGCGCCCGTCTTCGCCATCGAGATCGCGAGCTTGAGACGCTGGCGTTCCCCGCCCGACAGCGTGCTGAGCGACTGCCCGAGCGTGAGATAGCCCAGACCCACGTCGCGTAGGCGGCCCAGGACGGCCACGGCAGGGCGCGTGACGAGGAACTCCCCCGCCTCGGCGATCGACATCGCCAGCACCTCCGCGATGTTCTTGCCGTCGAGGGTGTACTCGAGCACGTCGTCGGAGAAGCCGCTGCCACCGCACAACTCGCAGACGGTCTCGACCGTCGACTGGAACCCCAGCTGCGTCACGATGACCCCGAGGCCCTTGCAGGCGGCGCAGGCGCCCTCGCTGTTGGCGCTGAACAGCGCGGGCTTGACCCCGTTGGCCTTGGCGAAGGCCGCCCGCACCGCATCGAGGATGCCGGTGTACGTCGCCGGGCTGCTGCGCCGCGACCCCTTGATGGCGGTCTGGTCGACCACGACGACGTCGTCGAACGCGGGGAGGTTGCCGTGGATGAGCGACGATTTGCCCGACCCGGCGACGCCGGTCACCACGGTCAGCACGCCGCGGGGGACATCGACGTCGACACCGCGGAGGTTGTGCTGGGTCGCGCCCCGAATAGACAGCGCACCGGTGGCCGCGCGCACGGTGTCTTTCACCCGCGCGCGGTGGTCGAGGAAACGGCCGGTCAGGGTGTCGGACCCCCGGAGTCCAGCCACATCGCCTTCGAACTGGATGGCGCCGCCCTCGCGGCCGGCACGCGGACCGAGGTCGACCACGTGATCGGCGATGGCGATGACCTCGGGCTTGTGCTCGACGACGAGCACCGTGTTGCCCTTGTCGCGCAGTTGCAGCAGCGTCTCGTTCATCCGCTGGATATCGTGCGGGTGCAGGCCCGCCGTGGGTTCGTCGAAGACGTAGGTGATGTCGCTGAGACTCGACCCCAGGTGCCGGATCATCTTGGTCCGCTGTGCTTCACCGCCTGAGAGCGTGCCGCTGGAACGGTCGAGCGAGAGGTAGCCGAGTCCGATGTGGACGAAGGCGTCGAGCGTGTCGCGAAGGCCCTGGACGAGCGGGGCGACCGAGGGGTCGTCGAGCGTGCGCACCCAGGCAGCGAGGTCGGTGATCTGCATGGCCGCGGCATCCGCGATGTTGACCCCGTCGATGCGGGACGACCGCGCGCCGTCGTTGAGGCGGGTCCCCCCGCACGCGGGGCACGCGACGACCGTGGCGGCCCGGTCGACGAAGGCGCGGACGTGCGGCTGCAGCGCGTCGCGGTCTTTCTGCAGCATGCTCTTCGTGATCTTGGGGACGAGTCCCTCGTAGGTCATGTTGGTGTTCGCGATGCGCACCTTCGTCTGTTCTTTGTAGAAGAAGTCGGCGCGCTCCTGCGGGGTGAACTCGCCCACGGGCTTGTCGGGGTCAAAAAAGCCCGATTCGCTGAAGACGCGGACCATCCACCCGTCGGCGGTATAGCCGGGCACGAGGATGGCACCGGCGTTGAGCGAGAGCGACGGATCGACGAGCTGGTCGAGGTCGAGGTCGCCGACCTGGCCGAGTCCCTCGCACTCGGGGCACATGCCGCCGGTGATCTCGAATGAGCGACGCTGCTTCTGCCCCTTCTTCGCGCCGGTCGCGATGGTGACCGCCCCGGCGCCCGAGATCGAGGGCACGTTGAACGAGAACGCCTGCGAGGAGCCGACGTGCGGCTGACCGATGCGGCTGAAGAGCACCCGCAGCATGGCGTGCACGTCGGTGGCGGTGCCGACGGTCGATCGGGCGTTGGCGGCCATGCGTTCCTGATCGACGCGGATGGTCGCGCTGAGGTTCTCGAGCGCGTCGACGTCGGGGCGCGACAACTCGCCCATGAACTGCTGGACGAAGGTGGGATAGGTCTCGTTGATGAGCCGCTGCGACTCGGCCGCGATGGTGCCGAAGACCAGGGAGGATTTGCCCGACCCGCTGACCCCCGTGAACACCGTCAGGCGGCGCTTGGGCACGTCGAGATCGACGTTCTTGAGGTTGTTCTCGCGGGCGCCCCGCACGCGGATGACGTCGTGGGCGTCGGGATCGGTCATGGGCGCCTCCTCGGGATCGTCCCCAGTGTGGCGCAGACCTCCGACATCGGCCAGGCCGATCCGGCCGCGGGCCTGCCGCGGCGGAGCGGGTGCGCCCGCCGCGGGCACAGCCGCGGGCCGGTGAGGTGACACGCCGCAGCGCCGAGGGCCGGACGCGGCGCGTCGGCCGCGGCATCCGCCGTTGTGCACACGCACGGGGCCGGTCGGGCTGCGGGCGGCGCCAGCCACACGGCCGGGCCGAACGGCCGGACCCCGACCCCCATCGAGCCGAGAGCCCGCGTCGGAACGCGACGGAGCCCCCGCAGACGGATCTGCGGGGGCTCCGGAGAGGGGCTCAGCCCTGGGCGCGACGGTTCGTGCGCGGGGAGCGGGCGCCGACGACCATGCCGGTCGTGGGAGCGCCGGACGCCGATCGGCCCGCGCCCTGCGGACGGGCGGCGCCGGCGCCGGCGCGCTGTGCGCCCCCGCTCGACTGTCCGCGTCCGGCACCTGCGCGCTGGCCCTGGCCACGGCCGCCCTGCGGCGCGTGAGCGGAAGCGGCGGGAGCCTCGGCGCCCTGACCACCGCCACTTCCACCGCGTCCGCGACGACGGCGACCGCCGCCGGCGGCCGGGGCTGCGGCATCCTGACCCGGCGTGCGGGCGGCGCGCTTGCGCTGGGCGTTGGCGCCCTGCGAGCGCCCCCCGCCCTGCGGCTGCGCCACGACGGGCTCGGGCTTGACGTAGGGCGCGACCTCGCCGACGAGCGCCACGACCTCGGGGGAGGTCGGGGTGACGGGCTGCGGGGTGGCGGAGATCTTGGCCTTGCGCAGGATGTCGAGGGTGTCGCGACGCTGCTCGGGCAGCATGATCGTCACCACGTCGCCGGCGGTGCCCGCGCGGGCCGTGCGGCCGGAGCGGTGCAGGTACGCCTTGTGCTCGACGGGCGGGTCGACGTGCACGACCAGCTCGACGCCGTCGACGTGGACGCCGCGGGCGGCGACGTCGGTGGCCACGAGCACCTTGGCGCGCCCGTCGCCGAAGGCGGCGAGGTTGCGGTCGCGCTGCGGCTGCGAGAGGTTGCCGTGCAGGTCGACGGACGGGATGCCGGCGGCAGTCAGTGCCTTGGCCAGCTTCTTGGCCTGGTGCTTGGTGCGCATGAAGAGGATGCGGCGCGCCGTGCCCGAGGCGAGCGTCTGCACGAGCTCCTTCTTCGCGTCGGCGTCGGCGGGGGCGAAGACGTGGTGGGTCATCGCGGCGACGTGCGAGTGCGCCTCGTCGACCGAGTGCAGGACCTCGTTGCGGAGGAAGCGCTTCACGAGCTTGTCCACGCCGTTGTCGAGCGTCGCCGAGAAGAGCAGGCGCTGGCCGTCGGCGGGCGTACGCGACAGCAGGCGCGTGACACCGGGCAGGAAGCCGAGGTCGGCCATGTGGTCGGCCTCGTCGAGCACCGTGATCTCGACGTCGCCGAGGTTCGCAAAGCCCTGACCGATGAGGTCTTCGAGGCGGCCGGGGCACGCGACGAGGATGTCGACGCCCGCGGCGAGCGCGTCGACCTGGCGCTTCTGGTTCACTCCGCCGTAGACGGTGGTGGTGACCAGGCCGTAGGCGGCGGCGAGGGGCTTGATGACCTCGTCGATCTGGTTCGCCAGCTCGCGCGTGGGCGCCAGCACGAGGGCGCGGGGCTTGCGGCCGCGACGGCGGTCGGTCTTCGCGGCCAGGCGCGCGACGAGCGGCAGCGAGAAGGCCAGGGTCTTGCCCGAGCCGGTCTTGCCGCGACCCAGCACGTCGCGACCGGCGAGCGTGTCGGGCAGGGTGTCTGCCTGGATGGGGAAGGGCTCGTTCTTGCCCTGAGCGGCGAGAACGTCGACCAGCGGCGTGGGCACGCCGAGGTCGGTGAAAGTCTGAGACGTCATGAATACTCCTGCCGCGGCGCGAAAGCACGCGGCGGTTCGGGATGCCGCGATGCTGCGGCGGAAATGGGCGAAGGCGCCGGGTGGCGCATCCGTTCGCCGTGAAGGTCAAAGGCCCGAGAAGAAGGGGCCGGTGCGTTCGACGACGCGAGGAGCGAGAGCTCCGTCCACCAGTCTACCGGGTGAGCCGGCGGTCGCCGCGCCGCGGCGGATCGGGCGGAACACGCGCGGGGCTACGTCGCCGCGCGCCAGCACCCCGCGACGTGGTCGTCGACCATGCCCGAGGACTGCATCAGGGCGTACATCGTGGTCGGTCCGACGAAGCGGAAACCGCGGCGACGGAGTTCCTTGCTCATCGCCTCCGACGCGGGCGTCACCGCGGGGACCTCGGCGAACGTCTCCGGAGGCGTGTGTGAGGCCGGCGCGAACGACCAGAGCAGGGCGTCGAGCTCCCCCGCGGTCATCGCCGCCACGAGACGGGCGTTGGCGATGACGGCCTCGATCTTGCCGCGATGGCGGATGATGCCGGCATCCTGGAGCAACCGCTCGACGTCGTCGGAGCCGAACTGCGCCACGACGCTCGGCTCGAAGCCGTGGAAGACCTCGCGGAAGCGAGGACGCTTGCGCAGGATCGTGATCCAGGCGAGGCCCGCCTGGAAGCCCTCGAGGCTCATCTTCTCGAAGAGCGGGCGGTCGCCGCGCAGCTCGGTGCCCCACTCCTCGTCGTGATAGCGCTGGTACTCGGCGTCGGCACCGGCCCATGCGCAACGGGTCACGCCGTCGGTTCCGGTGAGGACGTCGCTCATCCCCTCAGGGTAGGGGCGGGCTCCGACGTCGGCCGACGCGCCGGGGGCGGCGTCGCGTTCCCCGCACGCCGCGGCCGTTGGGGTGAGCACGCGCACCGGGTCACAGCAACCGCGTCGGCAGCGCTTCCTCGACGACGCCGTCGCCGTGGCGGTCGACGCGGTGCACGCGCCCGGTGGGCAGCTCGCTGACGACATCCACCGCACGCGTGCCCTCGTAGAGCACCGCGGCGCCCTCGTCGAGGCCGAACCCGCCGGGGAGCGTGCCGGTGGCGATCGCCCGATGCAGTGCCGGGCGGCGCCCGGGCTGCGAGTCGTAGTGCACGCCCAGCGAGCCGGGGATGAAGCCCAGGCCGTCGGTGATCGTGCGGATCTCGCCGAAGCCGGACGTGGGGCCGCCCTCGTGCCAGCACAAGGCTCCCGCCGAGGTCCCGGCGAGCAGCGTGCCACCCTCTCCGGCGCGACGAAGCGCCGCATCGAGCCCGTGCGCCCGCCACACCGGCAGCAGGTTCACGACGCTGCCGCCGCCGACCCACACGAGGTCGGCGTCGCCGAGGACCTCGTCGAGATCGACGGCCGTGCGTCCGAACAGGCGCAGGTGCACGGCATCCACTCCGGCCGCCATGGCCGCGGCCAGCTCGCGTCCCTCGTCGATGCGCTGGTCGCCGCCGGCGGTGCCGACGAACACGATGCGCGGGCGTCCCTCGGCGCCGGTGAGCTCGAGCGCGAAGCGCAGCAGCGGACCGAATGCCACGTCCGCCCCCGGGGCGTCGGCCCAGCCGCCGCACGTCGCAAGGATGCGCGGGACGCTCACGGGCGCACCGCCACGGCATCCGCGTTCCAAGCCCGCACGCGCGCATCCACCCACTCCGCGCCGGCGAGAGCGAAGGAGATCGCGCGTTCCTCGCCGGGTTCGAGCCCGAAGGCGTTGTCGTCGAGCCACGCACCGGGGGCGGTCGGGAAGCCGTCGATGATCACGATCGGCGCCGGCGCCTCGCCGACGTTGCGCACGCGCACCACGTCGGCGTCCCACCGGGCGTCGAGGCGGGTCCGCGGCTGCTCCCGCAGCGGGGCGGGGCCCGTGGCGTACGGCGCCAGGAGCTCGGCGATGGGGCGATCGACCAGATCGTCGAGCGGCAGTGCCTCGAGGGCGGCGACCTCGGCGCTCTTCGGCTGCGCGTTGAGGGCGTACCAGGCCGACGACACCCGCTCGCCGGCGCCGTCGTCGAGACGCACCATCAGCACGAGCGGCTGCAGATCGGCCGCCGGGACGACGGCGGAGAGCTCGAACGCGCGCACGGGCTCGTCGGGCGGCAGATCGAGGGATGCCGACCGCTCGGCGATGACGCGGAACCGCGCGTCGTACAACCGCGCCGTGACCCGGGCGCCGATCAGGGCGTCGGGGGTGTCGGCGACCGCATGCACGGCGGCCCGGAACACCTCCCCCGCGGCCAGCACCGTGCGGTCGTACACGGCGAAGGCGGAGCGCGCGGCGCCGAACTGCCGCGCGCGGTAGTACGACAGCTTCGCGCGGCCGTAGTAGTCGACGATCGCCCACGACGAGCCGGGGAACAGTTCGCCCACCTTGTAGAACCAGTACGCCGCCGTGCGCTCCCCCGCGTGGGCGCGCAGGCGCTCCGAGGCGAAACGAAGGGCATCGCCCTGGGCCAGCTGCGAGTACTCCACGAACCACTCCCAGTCGGTGAGCGGACCGTAGTGCGCGTAGCGCGCCTGCTTGAACAGGTCGAACAGCGAGAACTGCGCCTGGTGCTGCACGATGGCGCCGTGCGCGGGCGGAGGCCACTCGGCCAGCAGCGCCGGATCGAGGAAGCGGTGCATGCTGTCGAGATCGCACTGGCTCGACAGGCCGTACTCGCCGAACACCGCGGGCACGTGGTCGACGTAGGCCTCGACCGGCATGCCCTCGTGGTAGACCCCGTAGAAGTGCTCGGAGCCGCCCCAGGGGTCGGTGCGGTGGAACGCGCGCGTGGGGTCGAGCTGCCGCACGCGCGTGCCGATCACCGTGAGCAGGTCGTCGCCCGAGATGGTCTCGGGGTTCTCGTTGCCGCCGCCCCACATCACCAGGGAGGCGTGCGAGCGCAACCGGCGGACGATGCGCGAGGCCTGCTCGTCGACGGTCGCGAGGGTCGCGCCCGTGGCATCCAATCCGAAGCTCAGGGGGAACTCCTGCAGCACGAGGATGCCGAGGCGGTCGCACTCGTCGTAGAACGCGTCGCTCTCCACCGTGCCCCCACCCCAGGCGCGGAGCATCTGCAGGTTCGCACGCGCGCACAGGTCGAGGATGTGCCGGTCGATGTCGAACCCGCGGCGCGCCATGGGATCGGTGAAGCACCAGTTGGCGCCCTTGAGGAAAAGAGCGCGACCGTTCACGACGAAACGCCAGTCGTACACGTCGTCGCCCGAGACCGCGGGAAGCGCGCGCATCTCGACCGTGCGGACGCCCATCAGGGCGTCGCGGCCGGAGCCGTCGACCCACGCCTCGACGCGGTACAGCGGCTGCTCGCCGTAGCCGAGGGGCCACCACAGGCGGGCCCGCGGCACGTCGATCTCGATCGCGTGGCGGGAGACGCCGTCGACGGCCTCGATCCGCACGCCCGCGTCGACGACCACGGCACCGTCGGGGTCGGTCACCCGCACGCGCGCCGGCACCGCACCCGGGCCGATGTGCGAGACGAGGTCCCACTGCACGCGCAGACGCGCGCCGGCGTCGGAGATCGAGACGGTCGAGACGAACAGGTCGTCGAGCTCGTGGTCGGGCACGAGTTCGAGGCTCACCCCGCGCCAGATGCCCCTCGAGATGAGGTGCCCGTAGTGCCATCCCCACCCGGGCGAGGGGGCGAGCACCCCGTGCCAGTCGAGCGGAGGCGGATCGAGGCGCACCACGACCTCGTCGGTCCCGTCGCCGCGCAGCAGACCCGTCACGTCGATGTCGGGTCCGCCGTACATGCCCGTGTGGCGGGCCACGGGCTCGCCGTTGAGCCAGAAGGATGCCGCGTCATCCACGCCGTCGAACGACAGGCGCACCCGCCGCTGCAGCCAGGCGCTCGGAACGTCGAACCGACGCGCGTACCACCACTGCTGCTGTTCGACGCGGGTGCGGCGGAAGTGCCACGGCCACTCCCGCGGCTCGCCGTGCGCCACGAGCTCGGCGTGCGTGTGGTCATGCAGCAGAGGGTCGGGGATCTCGCCCGCAGCCGTGAGCGCGCTCTGGACGGTGCCGGGCACGGTGGCGCGGACCCAGCCCGACCGGTCGGTGTCGGGGCGGTGCCAGCCGACCGGCTGCGGCCCGTCCCGCCGTCCGAACCACCGCTCGATCGCGAACTCCCGCGCGGGAGGTGCTCCCGCGAGCAGCCAGTCGCCGTCGAGCGGGATCACCGCGCGCGCGGGCGGCGGGCCGGGGTCCGCTGCGCCGGCCGCCGTCGCCTCGGACGCCGGGGGCACGGCATCCATCCCGGGGCCACCCGGCCCAGCGACGGGCAGGAGCTCCGGGGCCACCTCGCGCACGGGCAGCGTCGCGTGGTCGCGCGTGGCGCGGTCGCCGTACAGCGGCGACGCCAGCGACCGCGCCCGCTCGCGCTCGTCGAGCGACCTCATGCGCTCACTTCACCGCCCCGGCGTACAGGCCGCTGACGAAGAAGCGCTGGGCGAAGACGAACAGCAGCAGGATCGGCAGGCTCATGATGAGCACGGCGGCCATGATGTTGCCCCAGTCGGCGAGGTACTGCGCCTTGAAGTAGAGCACGCCCGTGGTCAGCGTGCGCTTGGACGGATCGGTCAGCAGCAGCTGCGGCACGAGGTAGTCGTTCCACACGCCCACGCCCTGGAGGACCCAGAAGGTCGCGATCGCGGGACGCGCGAGCGGCAGGAAGATGCGACGGAACAGGGTGAAGTAGCCGGCGCCGTCGATGACCGCGGCCTCGACGATCTCTTTCGGGACCTGGCGCATGAACGCCGCCATCAGGAAGACGCCGAAGGGCAGGGCTCCCGCGATGTAGAGGAGGATGACGCCCGCGTAGTTGTTGATGAGGCCCAGGTCGCGCACGACGCGGAACTGCGGCACCAGCGCGAGCTGCATCGGCAGGAAGATGCCGGCGGCCAGCAGCAGGTAGACCCCCGACCCGATGCGCGTGGCCTGACGCACGATCGCGTACGAGGCCAGGGCCGCGACGAAGGTGGCGACGGTCATGCTGACGACGGTCAGCAGCACCGAGTTGAAGAAGAGGTTCGCGAAGCCGGCATCCTGCCACGAGGTGACGAAGTTGTCGAAGGTGGGTGCCTGCGGCAGTCCGGTCGGGTTCGTCAGCACCTCGAGGTTGGGCTTGAACGCCGTGATGACGATGATCACGATCGGGTAGATCATCGCGATGCTGAGCGCGATGAGCAGCAGGTTGATCGGGATGCGGCGGGCCGTGCGGAGCAGGGACCGCGTGTCGACGCGGGTGTTCGCTTGCGTGCTCATCGGTTGCCCTCCTCGGCGGCGACGCGGTTGTTGAGTCTGTTCTGCACGGCGGCGATCGCGATCAGCACGATCAGCACGAGCACGGCCATCGCCGAGGCGTAACCGAAGTTGTTGTTGACCAGGCCCTCCTGGAACACCTGCGTCATGAACAGCTGCGTCGAATTACCCGGTCCGCCTCTGGTCATCAGGTAGACGGTGTCGAAGGCGCGCAGCGCGCCGTTGATCGACAGCACGAGCACCAGGCCGATCGAGGGGATCATCAGCGGAATGGTGATGAAGCGCATGGCCTTCCAGCCGCGCGCGCCGTCGACCTTGGCCGCCTCGAGGATCTCGCCGGGGATCGTCGACAGACCCGCGAGGAAGATGACCACGTTGAAGCCGAGCCCGCTCCAGAGGTCGACGAGGATGACGCTGTACAGCGCCAGGTCGTAGTTGCCGAGCCAGTCCTGAGCGAGGCCCCCCAGCCCGATGCTGCGCAACAGCGTGTTGAAGGTGCCCGAGGTGGGGTCGTACATGAAGCTCCACGTGAACACGATCGCGACGGGCGAGATGACCATGGGGGCGAAGAAGATCGCACGGTAGATGTTGCCGAGCCGCAGCTGGCGGTGCAGCAGCACGGCGATGAGGAAGGCCAGGATCGTCTGGACGACGATCTTGAAGAAGCCGTAGATCGCGGTGTTGCCGATCGCCTCCATGAGCACCGGATCTCCCGAGAAGATGCGCACGAAGTTGTCGGCGCCCACGAATTCCCACGCCCGATTGAAGCCGCGCGCGTCGGTGAAGCTCGCGACGATCACCTGGCCCATCGGGTAGACGGTGAACACGACATAGAGCACGAGCGCCGGGGCGACGGCGATCCAGAACTTGCCCGCCGAACTGCGGCCCGTCCACAGGCGCGTCTTCATCGAGCGCGTGGTCACCGCCTGTGTCGCGGTGGGGTCGTCCAGGGCGAGGACCCGGGGGTCCTCGACGCGTGTGCTGCTCATGGCGTTCCAATCGGGTCGGAGAGGGGGATGACGACCACGGCGCTGCGCGCAGGAACCTCGACGCGGCCGCCGGAGAGGCGGGCGGTGCGTCCGTCGATGTCGTCGGTGTCGGCATCGCCGATCCCGCGCAGGTGCAGGGTCAGGGGGGCGTCGTCGTACGAGGCCACGACGACGAGGCGGCGTCCGTCGGACGCCTCCCACACGGACAGCAGGTCGTGCTCTCCGCCGTCGTCGCCCAGGGCGCGGATGTCGTGATCCGTGACGAGGCGGCCGTTCCACAGGGCGTCGCGATGCCGGTCGCGCAACTGCTCGGCCCGGCGAGCCAGGTCGACCGTCGCGGGCATGTCACCCGGGCGGCCCTTGAAGTTGAAGGGCTCGAGGCTGAGGGCGTAGCCGTACAGCAGGCACTGCGCGATCATCGCGCGGTCGTCGAAGCCGGTGAGAGCGGTGACGATACGTGCGTCCGGACGCAGGGTCCGCCCGAGCGGACGGTGCGTCGGGGACGCGCTGCGGAAGTACGACACGTCGTAGTGCGCGAACTGGTCGTCGTACGCCCCCTCGGCGGCGATCACGAAGCTCTCGCCCCGCTCGCCCAGGGCTGCGCGGATGTCGTCGACGAACGCGGCGTCCCAGGTGAAGGCGCTCTGCCCGACCTCGTGCCCGTGATCGTCGGCGAAGCACAGCAATGCGCGCCCGTGGTACAGCGACTCGTCGGCCAGGATGCCGTCGGCTCCCCATTCCGCCATCTGCACGACCTCGTCGGCGAAGCGTCGGCGCAGCCCCTCGACACCGAAGCACAGGGGTACGTACCAGGGGGTCGCGATGCCGTACCGCTTGCGCGAGGAGTGATAGACCGGCCCGGGCTGGGCGTACGGCTGCCCGTTGACGTCCCGAGCCGCGAACGGCTCGAGCTCGTCCCACAGGGGACCGGGCTTCTCGACCCACACGTACTTCACGTACAGGACGGTGGCGACGTCGAGCTCGCGCGCACGGGCGAGAGCGCGTCGCAGGCCCGCTTCACCTCCGAGCTTCCCGGACGGCCGGTGCTGCGGCACCAGGCCGTCCTGCCCGCCCTCGTTCCACCCGACGATCTGGATCGCGCCGATGCCCTCGCGCGCGCACTCCTCGATGATGTCGACGAGGGCGTCGAAGTCGTAGCGCGGCTCCCCCTCGGTCGACATCAGCTGCACCTGCAACCACGACCGGGGTTCGTCGAGCCACGCCGCGCGCGAGCGCCGCGTGGGGTCCTGCGTGGGGCGGTAGGCGTCGAGGCTGTTCTCCCACCGCCCCGCGAACGGGGCGACGGTCATCTCGGGCAGGCTCAGCGCGCGGCCGTCACCGGTCGGGAAATGGATGGCGTCGAGCGTGATCGCCGCGTCGTCGCCCGCCGTGCGGCGCAGGCTGTCGGCGAAGCCCGGGACGAGGCTCGCCCGCCAGCCGATGAAGTCGAGGGTGCGCGCCGACGGCAGCACGGTCAGACCGCCCGCCTCCCCGGCCAGCACCACGAACGGCGAGGTGGGGGCGCCCACCAGCTCGGGACGCAGATTGCCGCTGGCGTAATCGGGGTACAGCGTGCCCCAGTACGGCGCGTTCGAGTCGAACACCGGCAGCAGCGACACGCGCGTGCCCGTCGAGTAGTCGACGCCGCGCAGCTCGAGCGCGCCATCGAGCGGACGGATGCCGCCGAGGGAGGGGAATCGCACGGCCTCGACGCCACCGTCGTCGAGGTGGGACGAGAGGGTCAGCCGCAGCGCACCCTCCCGCACACGGGCCGCGACGACGATCTCCCCGGAGAGCCGCTCGCCGGCGGAGGTGAGCGGATCGCGCCAGGTGAGGGTCAACGCGGCGTCGCCGTCGCGGCCGACCGAGGTGAGCGCCTGGGGCGCCGTCTCCACCGTCACCGTGCGATCCCCGCCGCGGGGGATCTCCAGCACGAACAGAGACGGACGCCCGGCGCTGAGGGGCGCGAGCCCGGTGGCGGGGCCGTCGAGCGCGACCAGTCCGCCCGTCTCGGCGTCGAACGACGCGGTGAGGCGATCGTCGGTGATCGTCAGCAGGGAGGTCACAAGCACATCCTCGTTCTCGTTGTGTAGCCATACTACACGGAAGGCCCGCGCTGCACCCTCGATAACGGAGATATCTTCGCCGCAGGGGCTGATCGCGTAGCTGCGCTACCCCGGTGGGCCTCCACCGACCGGCGCGTCAGTCCGCGTTCGCGCGGATCTCCACGAGCGCCGCGTCGAGCTCGACGATCACGGCGTCGACGTCGGTGCGGCCGGCGATGAGGTTCTGCATGCCCACCAGCAGCGTCTCCTGCAACCGCGGGTGCGCCGGGATGACGACCGGACGGAACGTGCGGCCCTCCCACGCCGCGACCATGTCGGGGAAGAGCGGGTCGTTCGCCGACACGTCGATGCCAGCCGTCGTGGGGAACGCTTTCACCGCGGTCAGGAACTCGGTGTACACCTCGTCCTGGAAGAAGAAGTCGATGAAGTCCTCGGCGGCGTCGACCCGGTCGTTCCCCGGGTTCACCCCCCACGCGACGAGGTAGCTGCCCCACATGTCGGCCACATCGGCATCCATCGTGGGGAAGTTCATGTAGCCGGGCTCCACGCCCGCGGCCCGGGCGTCGGAGAGGATCCACGTCGCCGGGAACATCGCCGCCTGGCCCGTGAGGAAGGCCGACTTCGCCGCCGACTGGTTCGTGCCCAGCGGGTCGGCCATGTAGAAGGGCACGAGATCCTGCACGACCTCGAGCGCGTCGGCGTATCCGCGGATGTCGGCGAAGGTGCGCTCTCCCTCGAGGAGCTCCTCGATCGCGTCGGGGTCATCGGGGAAGACGTGCTGCGCCATCGCGTAATAGGCGATGAACTGCGGCCACCAGCTGTCCTGCGCACTCATGGCGAAGGGCGTGATGCCGGCCGCGGAGAGCGCCTCGGCCGCCGCTTTCAGCTCCGTGTAGGTCTGCGGAACCTCCGTGATGCCCGCCTGCTCGAAGAGGGCGGCGTTGTAGATGATGCCGTTGCCCGACTGCGAGACCGGCACCGAATAGGCGGCGTCGCCGTCGGCACCGCGGCGGGCCTCTTGCGCGGCGGCCTCGTCGAGGCGACCGAAGAAGGCGGCATCCGAGAGGTCGGCGGCGAAGCCGTCGCGGACGAAGTCGCCGAGGTTCTTCGGGTCGAAGCCGTACACGTCGGGACCCGCCCCGCCCGACAGGCGCGTCTTCAACACGCTGTCGTAGTCGTTGGTGTTGACGAACTCCGCATTCACGGTGATGCCGGGGTTCTCGGCTTCGAAGGCGGCGATGACCTGCTCGTAGGCCTTCTGCGTGTCGCCGCCGTCGCCCCACATGAGGAAGCTCAGGCTGGTCGTGTCCGACGAGCCCCCGGCGCACCCGGTCAGGGAGGACAGGGCGAGGGCCGTCAGGGCGGCCGCGGCGACGGCGGTGCGGACGGAGGGGCGGGGCATGGGAGTGGTCCTTTCGACGGAAGCGCCCCGCCCCGCGAAGGCGGGACGGGGCGCTCGAGGGAGGGGGTCAGCCGTTGTTGGCGCGGTACTGCTCGAGGGCGAGGTCGAGGTCGCCGAGCACCTGCTCGGTCGTCTTCTGCCCGGCGATGATGTTCTGCAGACCCACCAGCAGCGCGTCCTGGATGCTGGGGTCGGTCGGTGAGAAGGCCGCGACGAAGGTCTTGCCCTCCCACGCCGTCTGCATCTCGGGGAACAGCGGGTCGACGTCGGCGCCGATCTCCACGCCGGTCGTCGTGGGGAAGAGCTTCACCTTCGACAGGAACTCCCCGTAGGTGTCGTCCTGCAGGAAGAAGTCGAGGAACTTGTGCGACGCGGCGAGCTTCGCGTCACCGTTGTTGGGGTTGACGCCGAAGCGCACCTGGTAGGTGCCCCACAGGTCGTCGGAGGGCTGGTCGACCGTGGGGAAGTTCATGTACCCGAGGTCGAGGCCCGCGTCACGGGCGTCGGAGAGGATCCACGTGGCGGGGAACATCGCCGCCTCGCCCCCGAGGAAGGCCGACTGCGCCGCGGTCTGGCTCGTGCCGACCGGGTTGGGCATGTAGTAGGGCGTCAGGTCGCGCACCACGTCGAGGGACTCGGCCCAGGCGTCGCTCTCGGAGAACGTCGTCTCGCCCGCCGCCATCTGCTCACCCAGCTCCTCGTTCGCGCCGTGCTCGGCGAGGGCGTAGTAGACGATGAACTGCGGCCACCAGTTGTCCTGCGCGCTCATCGCGAAGGGGATGACACCGGCATCCGAGAGCTTCTGGCTGTCGGCCAGCAGCTCCTTGTACGTCGTGGGCGGCTCGCTGATGCCGGCCTTGTCGAACAGGGCCTTGTTGTAGATGATGCCGTTGCCCGACAGCGAGATCGGCAGATTGTAGGTGCCGCCGGAGCGCTGGCTGTCGGTGGCGGCTTCGGGAGTGAGCTTCGACAGGTAGCTCTCTCCGCCGTCGGAGAGGTCGGCGGCGAAACCGTCGGCGACGAAGGTCTCGATGTTGCCGAGGTCGAAGCCGTAGACGTCGGGGCCCGCACCACCCGACAGGCGGGTCTTGAGGATGTTGTCGTAGTCGTTCGTGTTGAAGAACTCGGCGTTGACCGTGATGTCGGGGTTGGCTTCCTCGAACTTCGAGATGACGTCCTCATACGCGGTCTGGGTGTCACCGCCGTCGCCCCACATCATGAAGCTGAGCTCGGTCGGGCCGCTGCTCGAGCCTCCCGCGCACCCGCTGAGCGCGCCCACCGCCGTCAGTGCTACGGCAGCGATCGCCGTGTGCTTCAGCCACTTCGTCATGGCCCGTCCCCTCGTCTCCATTGATCGCCGGTCGCTGCTGTGCGGCCGGAGTACGTTGGTAGCGATACTACACAAAGTCGCGGCGAACGCCAGTAACAGATCTCCGAAGCCGCTGATTTCTGCTCGAATCGCTAGTGAGACTACGCGTTCACGTGCTCGCGCTAATAGGGTGTCGCCTCATGGACTTCCCTTCGACGCCGATCGGCCGCCGGCTGACCATCAACACCATCGTGCGCCGCCACCAGATCGAGGCGACCCGCGACCGCTCCCTCTGGGAGGACGAGACCCCCCTTCATTCGGCCGCCCTCGTCGAGCGCTTCTCCGACGCCGTCCGTGACGCCGTCCCCGACGCCTCGCTCACCTGGGCACTGTCATGGGGCGCCCTCACCGACGACTCGCCCCGCTATCGCGATATCCGCCGGACCCTGGCCCGCATCGCCGCGGATCACGACGACGACGTCACCTTCGTCCCCGGCGGGTTTTTCGCCAATCTCTACGGCACCCGCGACGACGTGGCGCGCGACATCTCGGATGCCGTCGACCTCCTGCACACGCACTTCGACCGCCCCACGACGTCGCTGGTCGCCGGCTTCCTCTCCGCCGACAACATCGCGGCGGCCCGGGATCTCGGCATCCGCTCGGTGCAGGGGAACATCTGGAGTCAGTTCGACATCGACCTGCAGGACGGCGACGGCTCGCTCGCGTACCCCTATTACCCCTCGCGGCGGAACTTCCTCGTGCCCGGCCGCGGCGACGACCGCATCGATGCGGTGCAGCTCGACGGGTGGACCGTCGACCTCGTCGCCGCGCGCGGGGCGGGGATGTCGACGGCGTTCAACTCGCGCCTCGGCCTCGGTCCGATCGAGACGCTGCATCGCCTGCCGCGCGAAGACGCGCTGCGCGAGCTGCACGCGACGAGCGAGGCGCACCTGAACGAGCGCAATGTCGAACGCAACGGGCTGGGCTGGCTGACGGTGAACTACGAGATCAGCGAGGTCGCCCGCGGTCTCGACCACGACCCGACCACGCTCGACGCCTGGGCTGGCTGGCTGCGCGGTCTGCGCGAGCGCTGGAGCGACCTCGAGGTCACCACCATCGGCCGGTTCGGCGAGGAGTGGCGACAGCGTCACCCCGACAATCAGGGGCTCGCCTATCTGCTCGAGCAGACCGGCTCCGGAGTGCAGGGATCGACGGCGGGCGAGACGGTGACGTGGTTCATGGGCGCCGACTTCCGGCTCGGCGTCGTGCGTGCGGGCGACGACGTCGACGTCTTCGACTACACCGCGTACGCCGACGCCCCCGGGGAGCCGCAGCAGCTGGGCGACCGCCGCTGGAGCCTGCTCGGCGAGATCAACCAGAAGCAGACGCGCCCGCAGGACCGACCGGTGCCGCTCGGACGCTTCCTCTCGACCCACCCCGAGGTCGAGGAGGCCCTGGATGCCACCTGGGGAGCCGCCCCCGAACTGGCAGCGCTGCGGGTGACCTCGTGATCGCGGTCCGCGACCTCACGGTCGAGCACACCGTCGACCCCGTCGGCGTGGGCGCTGAGCCCCGCTTCGGCTGGACGCTGCACGCCGACGCCGCGGGCGTGCGGCAGACGGCCTATCGCCTCACCGTCGCCGACGCCGACGGCGTCGTCTGGAGCTCGGGCCGGATCGACACCGACCGCAGCGTCGACGTCGCCTACGCGGGGCCGCCCCTGCGTCCGCTCCGACGGCACACGTGGACGGTGGTGGTGACGACGACCGCGGGCGACGCCGTCGCCACCGGCGGCTTCGTCACCGCCGTGACCGACGACGACTGGCGCGGGGCGGAGTTCATCGGCGGTCCGCCCGACAGCGTCGCCGCCCCCCTGCTGCGCGCGACGTTCGAGCTCGACGCCCCGGTCGCCGAGGCCTACCTCGTCGTCGCCGCCGGCGGTCTCGCCCGCGTCGAACTCGATGGGCGGGCGGTCGACGACAGCGTGCTCGGACCAGGGTTCACCGATTACGACGTCACCGCGCAGTACACGCTCGTCGACGTGACCGAGCGGCTCTCCCCCGGCCGCCACACGATCGGCGTCGAGCTCGGCCGGGGCTTCTACGGCATGCGCGGCCGCAACACGTGGGATTGGGAGCGGGCCCCGTGGCACGCCGATCCGTGCGCCCGCGTGCTCCTGCTGCTGCGCGACGAGCGCGGCGAGCGCGTGATCGCCAGCGGACCGCACTGGCGTACGGCATCCGGCCCCACCGCCTTCGACGACCTCTACGCCGGAGAGGACTTCGACGCCCGACTCGACCCCACCGGGTGGAGCACGCCCTCCTTCGACGACGGGGGATGGATGCCGGCGCGGCCCGTCGACGGACCACGCGGTCGGCCGATCGTGCAGCGTCAGCCGCCGATCGTCGAGGGCGAGCTGATGGAGCCGTCGGCGGTGACCCCCCTCGACGACGGCCGTTGGGTCGTGTCGTTCCCACGCGTGATCGCGGGATGGGTCGAGGTCGACGCGGAAGGGGCGGCGGGCGAGGTCGTGGAACTGCGATTCGGCGAGTCGCTGCGCGAGGACGGCACCCCCAACGCGGACGACGAGAAAGGGTACTTCGACGGCCGGTTCCAGACCGTGCGCGTCACCCTCGGCGAGGCGCCGGTGCACTGGCATCCGCGGTTCACCTGGCAGGGCTTCCAGCACGTGGAGGTGCGGGCGCGACGGCTGCCGACCCTGCGTGCGCGGGTGGTGCACACGCGCGCGCCGCGCACGGGACGGTTCGCCAGCTCGTCAGCGCTGCTCGACACGTTGCACGAGCTCACCGTGCGCACGATCCTCAACAACCTGCACGGCATCCCCACCGACACTCCCAAGTACGAGAAGAACGGGTGGACCGGCGACGGCATGGTGGGCGCGCAGATGATGCTGCAGAACCTCGACGTGCACGAACTGCTCGCCAAGTGGGTCGACGACATCGCGGCGTCGCGGCACGGAGAGGGAGCGCCCGAGGTGATCGCCCCGCACGGCGGGTGGCACATGGACTGGTCGCCGGCGCCCACGTGGCACGCGGCGCTGCTGCTGGTGCCGTGGGAGATCCATCGCCAGCGCGGCGACGAGCGCGTGCTCGCCGCCGCCTGGCCCGACGCGCGCGACTACCTGCGGTTCGAGTTGTCGCGCGGAGTCGACGGGATCTTCGACACCACGCTGGGCGACTGGGTGAGCCCGGAGACGGATGCCGGCGGCGGCAACGCCCCGGAGGACACGCGGATCGCGGCGACGGCATTCGTCATCGCCATGTGCGACACCGCGGCGCTCATGGCGCGCGTGCTCGGTCACGACCCCCGGGAATGGGAGGACGCCGCGGCCCGTTCGCGCGACGCCTTCGTGCGGGAGTTCTGGGATGCCGACTCGGCCGAGGTGCGCGGGGTCGGCGACGCCGGGTACCGCCAGGCGCACACCGTGCTCGCCCTCGCCTTCGACGTGCTGCCGGAGCCCGACCGCCGGCGCGCCGCCGATCGCCTCGCGCGGGACGTCGTCGAGCGCGACCATCACCTGTCCACCGGAGCCCTCGCGACGAAGCACCTGCTGCCGCAGCTGACGCGGTACGGGCACGTCGACGTGGCCGTGGGCGTCGCCCTGCAGACCACGTTCCCGAGCTGGGGGTTCTGGGTCGAGCGCGGCGCGACGTCGCTGTGGGAGCACTGGAAGGAGGAGTCGCGCTCGCGCGGGCACTACTTCCTCGGCACCATCGACGACTGGCTCTACGCCGATGTCGCGGGGCTCTCGCCGCGGGAGCCCGGGTGGCGGGAGGCCCTCGTCGCCCCGCGCGTGATCGGCACCGCGATCGACCGGGCCGAGGCGAGCGTGCGCACGCCCCAGGGGGACCTGTCGGTCAGCTGGCGCGTCGAAGGCGCCGAGGTCGTGCTGTCGTGCACCGTGCCGATCGGGGTCTGCGCCGTGATCGAGCTGCCCGGGCTCCGTCGGCGCGTCGAGGCGGGCGTGCACGAGGTGCGGGCCGCGCTGCCGGCGGTCGCCGTGTGACCACGGCGGCGCCGGCGCTCCGGCTCCGGTGCTGCGACTCCGGCGACGCGGGCGACCCGGCGGCCCGCACGCGACGAACACACGAACGGTCCGCGCCGACCCCGACCGGGGTGCCGGCGCGGACCGTCACGGGTCACCAGGCGGCGTATCCGCCGTCGATGAGCACGACCGATCCGGTCATGTACGACGCGGCATCCGAGGCGAGGAAGGCGACGAGCGAGCCGATCTCCTCGGGCGCGCCCAGGCGGCCCATCGGGGTGCGGCGCACCCAGTCGTCCCACCACTCGCCGGGAACGCCCTGCTTGGTGAGCTCGGTGCCGACGTAGCCGGGCGCGACCGCGTTGACGCGGATGTTCTGCTCCGCGAACTCGATCGCGAGCGACTTCACCGCGAGGTGCACCGCGCCCTTCGAGGCGTTGTACGCCGCCTGGCGCTGGGGCGCGTTCGCGAGTTCACCCGACATCGAGCCGATCGCCACGATCGACCCGCCGCGCGCGCCCATCCGCCGCGCGGCCTCGCGGGCGCACCAGAAGGTCCCCGTCGCGTTGACCGCCATGACGCGATCCCACGTCTCGCGCTCGAGCTCGAGCGAGGGCTGGTGATTGGCGATGCCGGCCGAGGTGACGAGGATGTCGACCGATCCCTGGCGCTCGGCCACCTCGGCGAAAACCGCCGCCACGGCGGTCTCGTCGGTGACGTCGAGGTGCACGTACGACACGCGGTCATCGGGGAAGGATGCCGCAGCCTCGGCGCCGAGGTCGTCGAGCACGTCGGCGATCACGACGCGCGCGCCGAACTCCACCAGCGCCGTCACCACCGCGAGACCGATCCCGCGCGAGCCGCCCGTGACCACCGCGACGCGATCCGTCAGTTCCAGCCGTTCCCGGTACATCATCGTCCCCCTTCGACGCTCCGCCATGGAGCGTGGATCCGCTAAGATGTAGCCATACTACATGGAAGGAGCTCGCGATGACCCTCGACGTCGAGCAGGCCAGCGAAGAGTCCACCGACACCCTCCTCGAGCGCATCACGCGGCAACTGCCGTTGCTGCGCCGGTCGGAGCAGCGCGTCGCCGCCATCGTCCTGGACGATCCGGTGAGCGCCGCACAGTTCACGATGGCGGGCCTCGCCGAGGCCGCCGAGGTGAGCGAGCCCACCGTCATGCGCTTCTGCAGCTCGGTGGGATGCGAGGGGTTCCAGGACTTCAAGATCCAACTCGCGCAGACGCTCGCCCTGGGGCTGCCGATCACCCACTCGTCGATCACCGAGGCCGACGCGCCCGCGGACGTGGCCGAGAAGATCTTCGACCACACGATCTCGAGCCTCGACCGCGCCCGCCGCACACTCGCCCCGGCCGCCGTCGAGAAGGCGATCGCCGCGATCCTGGATGCCGGCGACATCCTCTTCGTCGGCTTCGGCGCGAGCGGGGTCATCGCCCAGGACGCGCAACAGAAGTTCCCGCTGTTCGGCGTCCCCTGCCAGGCGCCGGAGGACTTCCACCAGCAGTTCATCGCGGCGACCATGTCGAGCCCGCGCAGCGTCACCGTCGCCATCTCCAACACCGGGCACACCGAGCAGACCCTCACGGTGGCCCGCGCCGCCAAGAAGGCCGGCGGAACGGTGATCTCGCTCACCGGCCGCACGAGCCCGCTGTCGGAACTCGCCGACATCGCCCTGATCGTGCGCACTTTCGAAGACACCGACGTGTACACCCCGTCGACGAGTCGACTGGCCGGTCTGGTGGTGATCGACATCCTCGCCACCGCCGTCGCCCTCCGCCGCTCGCCCGAGCACACCGCCGCGGTGCGCCGCATGAAGAGCGAACTGGCCGCCATGCGCCACGCCGACGACGCCCCCGCGGAGCCGGTGTGACCCCCACCGTCGTGGTCACCTCCCGCTCCTTCGGCTCGGGCGCCTTCGACGCCGAGGCGGCGCTGGCCGAGGCCGGGTATCGCGTCGTGCGGGCCGGCGCCGCGCACGACCCGGCCGAGCTGGCACCCCTGCTCGCCGAGGCCGCGGGGTGGATCGCCGGCACGGGTCCCGTCACCGCCGGCCACCTCGACCTGGCACCGCACCTGCGGGGCATCGCACGCTACGGCGTGGGGGTCGACAACGTCGACCTCGCGGCGGCGGCGGCGCGCGGCATCCCCGTCACGAACACCCCGGGGGCCAATTCGGCCGCCGTCGCCGAGCACACCATCGCGCTGCTGCTGACCGCGCTGCGGGGCATCCCCGCCGCCGACCGCCGTGTGCGCGTGGGCGACTGGTCGGGCGCCCCCGCGCGGGAGCTGTCGGCGCTCACCGTCGGCGTGGTGGGCCTCGGGCGGATCGGGCGCCTCGTGATCGAGCATCTGCGGGCCTTCGGCGCGACCGTGCTGGGCGTGGACCCGTGGGTCGACGCCGCCGATCCCCTCTTCTCGAGCATCGAGCGCGCCGACACCGGGACCCTCGCAACGCGCTGCGATGTCGTGACACTACATGCGCCCGGGGGTCGGACCGTCGTGGACGACGCGTGGCTGGCGGCCTCGGACCGACCCGTGCTCCTGGTCAACACCGCGCGCGCCGATCTCGTCGACGAGGACGCCGTGGCCCGGGCGCTGCGCCAGGGCCGGGTCAGCGCCTACGCCGCCGACACCCTGGCGGTGGAGAACGTGGGTGAGACCTCGTCACCGCTGCTCGCCGACGATCTGGTCGACCGCGTGATCGTGACCGCACACCTCGGCGCGCAGACGCGCGAGGGCGTCGACGGCATGGGGCGCATGGCCGTCGCCGACATGCTCGCGCTGCTGTCCGGCACCGCCCCGGCGCACCTCGTCCCGGCATGATCGGCTCCGTCCGCACGGTCGTCGGCGACCTCGCACCCGAAGCCCTCGGCCGTGTCGACTATCACGAGCACCTCTTCCAGGTGTCGCCGCTGCTGCCCGGCGACGAACTCGACGACGAAGACGCCTCCCGCGAAGAGACGCGGCAGTTCGCGGCATCCGGCTTCGACGCGATGGTGGATGCCACGCCCCTGGGCCTCGGGCGCCGGCCGGCCGCGACGAGCCGCATCGCCCGGGCCACCGGGGTGACGGTCGTGCTGACGACCGGCCTGCACCGACGCGAGCACTACCGCGACGATGACCCCCTGCTCGGTCTCGGCGTCGACGACCTGGCGGCGGCCTTCGAGGCCGACCTCACCGCGGGGGCGGCCGAGCCCGGCGGAGAGCGCGATCCGTCCGTGCGCGCCGGCGTGCTCAAGGCGGGGATCGGCTATTGGCGCATCGATGCCCTGTCGGCGCGCGTGATCGAGGCCGTGGGACAGGCGCACGCCGCCACGGGCGCGCCCGTCATGGTGCATCTCGAGCACGGCACGGCGGCGTTCGAGGTGCTGGAGGCTCTCGCGCGGGCCGGAGTCCCGGCGCACCGCGTGGCGCTCGCGCACATCGACCGGAACCCCGACCCCGGCCTGCACGCCGAACTCGCGGCCGCCGGCGCCTTCCTCGGCTACGACGGACCGGCGCGGGCGCGCGAGCACCCCGACGCGGTCGTTCTCGCGTGCCTGCGGGCGACGGCGGCGGCCGGGGGCGGCGAGCGCATCCTGCTCGGCGGCGACGTCGCCCGGCGCACGCGCTATGCCGCCTACGGCGGGATGCCGGGTCTGCGCTACCTCGGCGAGCGCTTCGTGCCGCGCCTGCGCCGAGAGGGCGGCGACGATCTGGCCGACGCCGTGCTGCGGCGCAATCCGGCCGCCTGGCTCACCTGGCGCTGAGCCGACCGGCTGTCCCGGCCGCGCTCCGTTGGGGGGAGCGCGGCCGGGAGGCGATCAGCGGCGCACCGGCGCCCCGGCGGGCAGCAGGTCGTTCGCCGAGCGCAGCACGGGCGCTCGCGCGAAGTCCGCGGCATCCAGGCCCTCCGGCGCGGCGATGCGGAACACCGCCGACTCCCCCGGCAGCAGGGTGACCAGGGCCCGGTCGACGCGGGCGCCGGGGTGCACGCGATCCACGAGCAGGGTGAGGTCCTTCACCAGCGAGCGGGCGACGGCGGTCACCTCGTAGCCGCCGTCGACGGCCGCCGCCGACACCGCCACCGGTTCGGGGTCGAGCGCGAGCCCGGGGTCTTCGTCGAAGAACCACAGGGCGCGACCGCCGCCCGGCAGGTCGGCCACGAGCACCTCGCGCGCGGGGTCGTCGACGGCGGCGAGCGTGGGCGGGACGGCGACCACCGCGGCCCCGCGCGCCGCGACGTCGATCGCCACCTCGACGCGGGCGCGCTCCGCGCCGTCGAGGGTCACCCGTCGCAGCACCGCCGTACCGGTCCAGGCGGTGTCGTGGTCGTCGTGGAGGGCGAGCACGACAGCTCCCTCCCGCGGCTGGAACGACGCGAAGCGGTCGGCGTAGACCGCCCGCAGCGCGTGCCAGAGGGGCTTGCGGATGCCGAGGGAATCAACCGCCGCCCACGAGATCACCGGCCAGCAGTCGTTGAGCTGCCACACGATCGCGCCCTGATTGAGCGGATGGAGCGAGCGGAAGTGGGCGATGCCGAACGCGACGGCGCGGGCCTGATTGAGCTGGGTCGCCCAGTGCCAGTCGTCGATCGAGCGCGGGGCGGAGATGTGCGCACCCAGCCCCCGCTCGAGCTTGCCGTTGCCGTCGGTGGCCTTCTGATGCACGAGCATCAGCGGACCGTAGGGGTCGGCGGGGTCGTCGTGCACGACCGAGAACAGGGTCGACCACGCCGGCGGGCCCTGGAAGCCGAACTCCGACACGAAGCGCGGGCGGTAGTCGCGGTACACCGCGTAGTCGACCTGGTTCCACACGTCCCAGATATGGGTCGTGCCGTGCGCGGGGTCGTTCGGATGCACGTAGCGGCTGAAGCCGTACGGACTGCCCGGCGAGTACGGCGTCGCGGGCGCGAGCTCGGCGACGATCGCGGGGAACAGCCGCTGGTAGTACCCGTCGCCCCAGGCCGCCCCCTTCAGGCGCGGGCGCCATTTCCAGTCGACCCAGCCCCAGATGTTCTCGTTGCCGCCGTTCCACACCGCCAGGCTCGCGTGGCTCGACAGGCGGGTGACGTTGTCGCGCGCCTCGGCGGCGAATTCCTCCCACAGCTCGGCGTCTTCGCTGTACGCCGCGCACGCGAGGAGGAAGTCCTGCCAGACGAGGATGCCGTTCTCATCGGCCAGGTCGTAGAAGTCGTCGGACTCGTAGATGCCGCCGCCCCAGACGCGCAGCAGGTTCATGTCCGCGTCCGTCGCGTCGGCGAAGCGCTCGGTCAGGCGCGCACGCGTGATGCGTGGGAAGAAGGTGTCGTCGGGGATCCAGTTGGCCCCCCGCACGTAGACGTCGCGGCCGTTGACACGCACAGTGAACGGGACGCCGTCGTCGTCGGGGGTGGTGTCGATCGCGATCACGCGGAAGCCGATGCGACCCGTCCACCGAGCGGCGTCGGTGAAGACGCGGAGGTCGTGCAGCGCCGCCTCGCCGTGACCGCGCGGCCACCACAGCGCGGCATCCGTCACGTCCGCCTCCAGCACGACGTGCGTCTGCGCGCCGGCGGCGGTGGCTTCCACGACCGCTCCCTGCACGGCGGCGCGCACGACGACGTCGCCGGGGCTCTCGCGCTCCAGCTCCACCTGCACGCGCAGGCGTCGCGGGTCGCCGTCGACACCGGTCTGCGGGCGCACGGCGGCGAGACGGTGACCGCTCCACCCGTCGATGCCGATGCGGCGCCAGATCCCGCACGTCACCAGAGCCGGACCCCAGTCCCATCCGAAGTTGCACGCCGACTTGCGGATGGCGTTGAAGGGGTGGACGTACGAGTGGGGACGCTCGCCCAGCACGGCCTCCCGCTCGCGGGCGTAGGCGAGGGGCGAGGCGAAATGCACGCGCAGGCGGTTCTCGCCCTCGCGCAGCAGGTGGTCGACACGCCACCGGTAGGTGCGGTGCTGGTTCACGGTCCGGGCGATCTCGGTGCCGTTGAGTATCACGCGGGCGACGGTGTCGAGCCCCTCGGCGACGAGGTCGTGCACGCTCTCCCCGTCGTCCGTCCAGGAGAAGGCGGTCTCGTACACCCAGTCGGATTCTCCGATCCACGACAGCAGGGCTTCGTTGTCGTCGACGTACGGGTCGGGGATGAGTCCCGCGGCGAGGAGGTCGGTGTGCACGACGCCGGGGACGGTCGCCGCGACCGACCGCCCGCCGATCCGCGCGAACGCCGCGGGCAGGTCTCCACTCTCATGTCGGACGGTCCACTCGGCGGTGAGTTCGAGAAAGCTCATTGCTCCAGAAGTAGCACAACTACCCCTGGCCGCCCTCAATGGTGCACCTATCCCCGGGAATTGCCCCTTCGACCGCCTTTCTTGTAGTCTCACTACTCAGCGCGACCGTCGCGGCCGCGCGCGAAGGAGAACCACTGATGTGCGCCGCTGCACGACCGGCCGAACCGGCCCGGCTCACCGTGGATGCCGCCCGCGGGCTGCTCGACGGACGCTCCGAACGGTACGAGAAGCACTTGGGCGACCTCGCCGGGGTCTACCGCGACGAGGCGGCCTACGCCTCCGCCCTCGACCGCGACACCGGGGAGCCCGTCTACTGGGTCGAGAGCAGCACCCCCGAGACCGGGCGGGGCGCCCTCACGATCGGACTCAGCGTGCTGCAGCCCGGCCGCATCGGCGACGAATACGCCATGACCCGCGGTCACCTGCACGCGCAGTCGGAGTTCGCCGAGCTGTACTACGGCCTGGCCGGATCCGGCGTGATGCTGCTCGAGTCCGTCGACGGTGACGCACGCGCGGTGCCCATCACCCCGGGCGTGGCCGTGCACGTACCGGGCGGCTGGGTGCACCGCAGCGTCAACGTGGGCGACGACACCCTCGTGACGCTCTTCGCCTACGCCACCGAGGCCGGGCAGGACTACGGCTTGATCGCCGATGCGGGCGGCATGCGGCAACTCGTCGTCGCCGACGGCACCGGCTGGACGACCCGCGCCAATCCCGATCATGGGGGCTACCGTGCCTGACGTGCAGACCGTGCTGAGCGACCTCGCCCGTCACATCGACATCAGCTGCGTGCAGGCCCAGCACGATCGCGACGACGTCGACGAGCTCGCCCGGCGCGCGATCGCCGGCGGCTTCGTCAGCGCTCACGTGCTGCCGAACTGGCTGCCCCACCTGCGCGAGCGCCTCGCGGGCAGCACCGTGCTCGCGGGCTCGCCGGTGGCCTTCCCCAGCGGAGGAGCCACCACGGCGACCAAGGTGGCCGAGGCGACCGAGCTGCTGCAGCTCGGCGCGCAGGAACTCGACGTCGTGGTGGCGATCGGCCGGTTGCGCTCGGGCGACGACGCCTACGTCGAGCGCGAGTTGATCGCCGTCGCCGAGGTCGTCGACGGCCGCGTGCCGCTGCGCGCGATCCTCGAGGTCGGTCGGCTCGACGACGACGCCATCCGCCGCGGGGTCGACGCCGCGGTGGCGGCCGGCATCCCGTGGATCAAGACGGGCACCGGCTGGTCGGGCGTGCCCACCACCGTCGCCCACATCCGGCTCATCGCCGAGCGTGCCGCGGGCCGCGCCGCGCTGAAGGCGGCGGGTGGCGTGCGCGACATCGACACCGTCCGCGAGATGGCGCGACTCGGCGTCACCCGCTTCGGCATGAACGCCGACGCCGCCCTGCTCGCCGTTTCGGCCTCGAAGGAGAAGCCATGACCTTTGCCACCCTCACCGCCGATACCCTGCGGCCGGCGACCGCGCCGACGCTGTACTTCATCGGCGTGACGACCGGACGTTCCTCGATCCAGCACGTCTTCCCCCGCTGGGCGGAGCACCTGGGACTCGACGGTGCCGTGCTGCAGGGGATCGACCTGCCCCTGCACGCGCCCGCCGCCGACTACCGCCGCGTGGTGGAGTTCATCGCGGCCGACCCGCTCAGCGTCGGCGCTCTGGTGACCACCCACAAGATCGACCTCTTCTCCGCGTGCCGCGACCTGTTCGACGAGATCGATCCGTTCGCGGCCCTCATGGGCGAGACCAGCTGCCTGTCCAAGCGCGACGGCCGCCTCGTCTGCCACGCGAAGGACCCCATCTCCAGCGGTCTCGCGCTGGACGCGTTCCTCCCGGCCGGATTCTGGGCGGCGGGCCCCGCCGACGCGCTGCTGCTGGGCGCCGGGGGCTCCACCATCGCGATCAGCTGGTACCTCTCGCAACGCGAGCGCCGACTCGACCGGCCCGCCCGCATCGTCGTGACGAACCGCTCCGAGAAGCGCCTCGACCACCTGCGCGAGATCCACGCGGGCCTGCCGACCGACACGCGCTTCGAGTACCGCCTCACCCCGACCCCGGCGGACAACGCCCGCGTCCTCGCCGACCTCGCTCCTCACTCCCTCGTGGTCAACGCCACGGGTCTGGGCAAGGACGCACCCGGCTCCCCCCTCCCCGACGATGCGGTGTTCCCGCAGAACGGCGTCGCCTGGGATCTGAACTACCGCGGCGACCTGGTCTTCCTCGATCAGGCCCGCGCGCAGGCCGACGCTCGCGCGCTGCAGGTCGAGGACGGGTGGACCTACTTCGTGCACGGGTGGACGCAGGTCATCGCCGAGGTCTTCGACATCGACATCCCCACCGCCGGCCCGTCCTTCGAGCGCTTGAGCGACCTCGCGCTGGCCACCCGCTGACGTATGGGGCCCCTCGCTCTCGCGCTCGATCTCGGCACCGGCGGCTGCAAGGCCTCGCTGTGGTCCGCCGACGGCCGCTCGGTGTCGGAGACCGTCGTGTCGTACCCGACGCTGCACCCGGCTCCCGGCCGTGCCGAGCAGCGTCCCGACGACTGGTGGGATGCCGTGGCCTCGGCGACGCGCGCGGTGCTGGCCGCGGTGCCCGGTGCGCGCGAAGCCGTGATCGGCATCGCCCTGTCGGGCCAGAGCCTCGGCGTCGTGCAGGTCGACGCCGGCGGCGGGCTCGTGAGCCGCACGACGCCGATCTGGTCGGACACCCGCGGCGACGTCGCCGACGTATTCGAGCGGATCGAGGAGAGCGACTGGTATCTGCGGACCGGGAACGGCTTCGGCGCGGCCCTGTACCCCGTCTTCAAAGCCCGCACGCTGCGGGGCGAAGACCCCGAGGCCTGGGCGCGGACGCGGTGGCTGCTCGGCTCGAAGGACTGGATCACGCTGCAGCTCACGGGCGAGGTCGCCACCGACCACTCCATGGCCTCGGGCACCGGCGCCTACGACCTGACCACCGGCGACTACTCCGACGACGTGCTCGCAGCCGCCGAGGTCGACCGCTCCTTGTTCGCCCACCCGCGTGAGGCGTCCGACGTCGTCGGCACGTTGCGCGCGGAGGCCGCCGAAATCCTGGGCCTTCCCGCCGGGGTGCCCGTGCACGCCGGCGCCGTCGACAACGCGGCGATGGCCCTGGGCTCCCGCGGCACGCGCGAGGGCCGTCTCTACGCCGCCCTCGGCTCGTCGAGCTGGATGACGGTCACCTCGGCCGCGCCGGTGGTCGACGTCGCGACGCGACCCTACGTCTTCCGTCACGCCGTGCCCGGTCTCTTCATCAGCGCCCTGTCGACCTTCAGCAGCGGCACCACTCTCACGTGGTTGCACGGCATCCTCTCTCCGGACACCGACATCGCAGCTTTCATCGACCGCGCAGCAGAAAGCCCGCGCGGGGCACGCGGCGCGACGATGATCCCCTCGCTCGCCGGGGGGACCCCGCTCGAGGGCGGCAGCGCGGTGCGCGGAGCGCTTCACGGACTCGACCTCGGCACCGGGGCGCCCGACCTGGTGCGCGCGTGCCTCGAGGGCGTCGCGTTCGCCCTCGACCGCAGTCTGCGCCACATCCGCGCGCTGAGCGGCCTGCCCGCCGCGGAGCTGCTGGTCTCGGGCGGCGGCGCGCGCTCCGCCGCGTGGAATCGCATCTACGCCGACGTGCTCGACACCACGCTCGTGCGCACGTCCGTCGACCAACAGGCCGCGACCCTCGGAGCCGCCGCCCTCGTGTTCGTGGGCTCCGGGACGTGGACCTCGTTCGACGCCGTCGACGACGCCCACGTCGAGCTCGAACGACTCCTACCCGACCCCGACGGCGTCACCGCCTACGACGCCCTGCGCGACCGTTTCACCGCGGCGGCCGACGCCGCCGTCCTGTTCGCCCGATCCTCTCCGAAGGAGACCCCGTGACCTCCCTGCCCCTCGTCGTCATCACCGGCGCCAGCTCCGGCATCGGCGCCGCCACCGCGCGCGCCTTCTCGGCCGCGGGCCACCCGCTGCTGCTCATCGCGCGGCGTCTCGCCCCCATGGAGGCGCTCGACCTTCCGGATGCCGAGCTCGCCGCGGCGGACGTGACCGACACCGCCGCGGTCTCCGCCGCGATCGCTCGCGCCGAGGAGCGCTTCGGCCCCGTCGACCTCCTCGTGAACAACGCGGGGCTCATGGCGCTGTCGTCGGTCGCCGAGCAGGACCCCGCCCTCGTGCAGGAGCAGTTCGACGTCAACTGCGTCGCCCTGATCAAGAACAGCCAGATCGTCCTGCCGGGCATGCGACAGCGTGGGCGCGGCACGATCGTGAACATCGGCTCGATCGCCGGCAAGCAGCTCTACGACAACCACGTCGTCTACAACGGCACGAAGTACGCCGTGCACGCGATGACCGAGGGCCTGCGACGCGAGAACGCCGCCCACGGCGTGCGCGTGCTGCTCGTGGCGCCCGGCATGGTCGACACCGGCCTGCTCGGCAACACCGGTGCCGGTGACGTACTGGACGGCTACAACGACTACAAGAGGAGCATCGGCGGCGGACTCGTCCCCGACGACATCGCCTCCGCCATCCTCACCGCCTACCGGCTGCCGCAGCACGTGAGCTTCCGCGAGATCGTCGTGGCGCCCACCTCGCAGGACGCGTGAGGGCCTCCACCGTGTTGAACGGCAGTCGCATCGTCCCCGTCGTCGTGCTCGACGACGCCTCCTTCGCCCCCGATCTCGCCGACGCGCTGACCGCCGGCGGCATCCCGTGCGCCGAGATCACCCTGCGCACCCCCGCGGCCCTCGACGCGATCCGCGCGGTCGCCGGCCGGTCCGACTTCGCGGTCGGCGCCGGGACCGTGCTCACCGCCGCACAGGTCGACGCGGCGGTCGACGCGGGGGCAACCTACCTCGTCTCCCCCGGGTTCGACGACGCCGTGGCGCAACGCGCCGCCCAGCGCGGCGTCCCGCTGGTGCCCGGCATCGCCACGGCCACCGAGATCCAGCGCGCGATCGCCGCCGGCCTCGACCACCTGAAGGTCTTCCCGGCCGCGGCCGTCGGCGGCACCGCGGCGCTGAAGGCCTTCGCGGGTCCCTTCCCCGGGGTGCGCTTCCTGCCCTCCGGCGGCGTTTCGGCGACGAACGCGGCCGAGTACCTCGCCCTGCCGTCCGTCTTCGCGGTGAGCGGGTCGTGGATGGTTCCGGCCTCGGCCCTCGCCGCAGGGGATGCCGAGACCGTGCGCGCCCTGTCGGCGGAGGCGACGGCGGCGGTCGGGGTCATGACGGCCTGAGACTCTCCTCACGCAAGCCCGTGCCCCGCGTGACGACGCGGCGGGGCGCGGGCGTGGTCGCGCGCATCTTCACCCTCGGGGGGTTCCGGGCGAGCGTCGCGTCGATGTTCATGTAGTCGGACTACTACTCGCACGCGCGCCGACCGCGCCGCCCGCCTAAAAACGGCTCTTGCGCCGCCTGAAGGGTCAGCCTAGCCTCGGTATCGTCACCCCCGGCGTAGTGAGACTACATTCTTCGTTCTCCGCGCCCTCCCCCATCACCGGCGATAGGAGATCCCATGAGTCGACGGCGAACAGCCCTCGCCCTGACCGCGATGACGAGCGTCGTCGCCGCTGTCCTGCTCGTCCCCGCGACCGCGGCGTCCGCGGCCGACGAACAGCGCACCGTCACCGTCCACCTCGACCAGACCGTGCAGGAGGACTACCTCGGCGTCGGCGTCAACGTCATCCCGTGGAGCCTGCTCGAGGGCACGACGAAGTACGGCTACGACGACGCCGACTGGGAGGTCGACGTCGAGCGCATCCACACGCTCCAGCCGAAGGTCGCCCGCATCTGGTTCCAGATCGACTGGATGGAGCTCGAGAAGGGGCAGTACGACTTCGAGAGCCCCGAGATGAAGGCGTTCTACCGCTACCTCGACGCGTTCGAAGACGCGGGCACCGAGATCGAGCTGAACTTCGGGTGGAAGGTCGGCGCGCGCGTCCACGACTGGTTCACGATCCCCGGCGCTCCCGACCCCTACATCTCCGCCCCCGCCGACCTCCCCGCATACGGCGCCTCGGCGTCGGCGCTGCTGCAGAACCTCTTCGACCGCGGCTACGACAACGTCGATCACCTCACCTTTTACAACGAGCCCAACGGCAGCTGGGACTTCTGGGCACCGGGAGATGAGAAGGCCTACTACGCCGAGATGGCGCGCGCCGTGAGCGACCGCCTCACCGCTGACGGCCTGCGCGATGACGTGCAGATCTGGGGCCCCGAAGAGGTCAACGCCGTGGCTTGGACCCAGTACATGGCCGAGAACGCCGGCGACGTCTTCGACCAGTACTCGTTCCACCTGTACGGCGAGTCGTACGACGCGATGGGGGATGCCATCGCCCAGCGCCGCGCCGTCATCGGCGACGCCCCGCTGAACCTGTCGGAGATGGGCTGGACCAACCCGGGCACCAGCGTCTGGGAGACCGGTTACGCGAACTACATCATCCGCAGCGCCAACGACGGTGTGCACTCCAACCTCATCTGGCAGCTCAACGGCGTCATGACGGGCGACCCGGCGGGTGACACGAACGGCTCCTACAACCTGTGGGACTCGCTCATCCTGGGCCTCGAGCCCACCGCCGCGTTCTCCGAGGCGGGCCCGCTCATGCGGTACGTGCCCACGCACAGCACGGTGCTCGGCACGGAGGTGTCGGATGCCGATGTGCGCGCGACCGCGTTCCGGGCGCCCGACGGAGAGCTGACGGTGCTCGTCGAGACCCAGTCGGGTTCGTCGAAGGACGTGCGCGTGCAGTTCGAGGGCGGCGACGCCACCGCCGACTTCACCCGCATCGCGTACACGGATTCGATCGCGCAGCCGGGCGAGAACGCCCTTCTCCCCGCCTCGAGCGGAACCCTGACCCCGGATGCCGACGCGTTCACCGACACCGAGGTCGGCGACGAGCACACCTACGCCATCTACACGACGGCCCCCGCGGCCACGCAGGTCGAGATGACGCCCGTGCGCACCTCGGTCGCCGGCGGTGCACAGGTGCAGCTCGGCGCGGCCGTCATCGACGGCACCGGCACGCCGACCTGGTCGGTGGTCGGAGAAGACAACGGCACCATCGACGCGAACGGTCTGTTCACGGCCCCGTCCGTGACCACCGAGCGCACCGTCGCGGTGCGGGCCACGCTTCCCGACGGGGAGTACGGCGTCGCGCAGGTCGAGGTCACCCCGGCCCCCACGGCCGGCGTCACCGACGCCCCGGTGTTCAGCCTCGAACGCGGCGTCTACGACTCGATCGAGGCCGTGACGATCTCGAGCGCCACCCCCGACGCGCAGATCTTCTACACCACCGACACGACCGAGCCCACGGCATCCTCGACGCCCTACACCGGGCAGATCTTCCTCGAGCCGCTCAAGACGACGTACCTGCGGGCGGTCGCGATCGCTCCCGGTGCCGAGCCCTCCGGCGTGACGTCGCGCCTGTACAAGGTCAGCGACGTGCAGAACGCCCCCGACGGGTACACCTTCTGCCAGTACGCGGACGGCGGCGCGTGCGCCTTCGATGGGGAGGCCAACGTGGCTTTCGGCTCGGACGGGCTGTTCGTCTTCGGCACGTTCACCGATGGCGTGGACTGCGCGGTCGCCTCGTTCGCTTCCGACCCCAACCCGGGCGGCGACAACCGCTGCTTCGTCAACCCCGACGTGTCGGAGGAGCCGCCGCTGGTGAGCATCCTCAACGCTGGGTTCGAGCGCCCCGCCACCGGCGGCACCGCGAACGGGCCGATGGTGAACGGGTGGACCTTCAGTGCCCGCGCCGGCATCCAGCACAACGACAGCGTGTTCGTCCCCGCCTCGCCCGCCCCGCAGGGGGAGCGAACGGCGTACCTCAAGAGCGACTCGGGGCTCGCCAGCCGCATCGACCAGACCGTGGTGTTCCCCGCCGGCACCTACGCGATCACCTTCGCCGCGGCGAACCGTGTCGGCTTCGGCGGCCAGCAGGAATTCGACGTCGAGGTCGACGGGCAGAAGCTCGGCCACTACGTGCCGGTCGGCGGGGATTACCAGTCCTACGAGACCGCCCCGTTCACGGTGACGCAGGGCGAGCACAGCATCTCGTTCGTCGCCACCACCACGGAGGGCGACAACACCGGCTTCGTCGACGACGTGCGCGTCGTCGCCGCCGATGCCACGCCCGCCGACACCACGGCGCCCACCGTGACGATCAAACAGGGCGCGGAGTTCACCCGGGGCGCCGACGGCGTCTACGAGAAGGTGAGCTTCAAGCTCTATGACGCCGGCAAGGTCGACCGCGTCACCATCAACGGCGCCGTGAAGGACCTCACCGACGACGTGTGGTCCGACGTGAACTTCGTCAGGCCGGGTGTGTTCGGGGCGGTCTCGGGCGAGAACACCCTCGTCGCCCAGGATGCCGCCGGCAACACCACCACGGTGACGTTCACCCTGCGCTGACCGTCGCAGAAGCCAGAACCCGCCCCGCGTCCTGTCGACGCGGGGCGGGTTCTCGGGTGCGGGGGTTCGTCAGCGCGTCGGCTTCTTCTCCGGAACCGGGGCGTCACCGGAGGCCTTCAGGGCGGCGTAGTACGACGCGGCCTCGTTCTGCCGGTCGTCCTCGACACCCGACGCGATGGAGGCGCGGATGTGCTCGGGTCCGTAGCCGAACGCGTCGACGAGGTCCTGCGCGTGCGGACGGAGCCGCGCGCACAGACGGTCGATGTAGCTCGACACCGCCGCCGCGCGCTGCGTCGACAGCCGGCCGTGGATGAGGTACCACGCGAGGTGCTTCTCGATCAGCTGCAAACCGAACAGGTCGCGCAGCCAGGTGAGCACCTTCCGGGTGCCGCGGTCATCGACGCGGTTGATCGCGTCGGTGAACGCCTCCCATTGCAGCAGCTCGCCGTGGGCGCGCGCCGCCTCGATGAGCTCGGCCTGGTTCTCATTGAACAGCGCCGCCGCGTCTTCGCGCGAGAGCTTGGATGCCGGGCGCAGACGGCCCGCGATGTCGGCGACCATCTGCTGCACGCGGCCGGTCAGCAGCTCGTGCTGCTGCTCGGCGCGTAGGCCCTTCTCGACCGAGCGGGCGGTCGAGCCGAAGTCGCTGACGGCCTGCCCGAGCTGACGCATGCCGGCGCCGTGGAACAGCTTCCCGGCCGTCTGGCCGACGGCGAAGGCGGCGAGCTGCTTGGCATCCTTGCCCTTGAACTGACGGGCGTAGTCGGCGAGCAGGCGCTTGCCGACGAGCTGCAGGAGGATGTTGTTGTCGCCCTCGAAGGTGACGTAGATGTCGAGGTCGGCGCGCAGGCCGACGAGACGGTTCTCGAACAGGAAGCCCTGGCCGCCGCAGGCCTCGCGGGACTCCTGCAGGGTGTCGAGCGCGTGCCAGGTCGACAGCGGCTTCAGGGCCGCAGCGAGCGTCTCGAGGTCTTCGCGGTCGGCGTCGGTGTCGGCCGTGCCGCTGAAGACGCCGTCGAACTTCTGCAGGAACTCGTCGTGCGCGAAGATCTGCGCGTAGGTGGTGGCGAGGCGCGGCAGGAGACGACGCTGGTGCTTGCCGTAGTCGAGCAGGGTCACCTCGGGGGTGCCGCTGCCGGAGTCGAACTGGCGACGCTGGTTGCCGTAGGTGATCGCGATCGTGAGACCGATGGCCGACGCCCACGATGCCGCGCCGTCGAGCGACACACGACCCTGCACGAGCGTGCCGAGCATCGTGAAGAAACGGCGACCGGGGCTCGCGATCTCACTCGAGTAAGTGCCGTCGACCGCGACGTCGCCGTAGCGGTTGAGGAGGTTCGTGCGGGGCACGCGCACCTGGTCGAAGTGCAGGCGTCCGTTGTCGATGCCGTTCAGACCGCCCTTGAGGCCGTCGTCCTCGCCGCCGATGCCGGGGAGGAAGTTCCCCTCCTCGTCGCGCAGCGGCACGTAGAAGCAGTGCACGCCGTGGTTGACGCCCTTGGTGATGAGCTGGGCGAACACCGTGGCCGCCTTGCCGTGCAGAGCGGCGTTGCCGAGGTAGTCCTTCCAGGCACCGCGGAACGGCGTGTGGATGACGAATTCCTCGGTGTCGGGGTCGTAGGTCGCGGTGGTGCCGATGGCCGCGACGTCCGAGCCGTGCCCGGTCTCGGTCATGGCGAAGGCACCGGGGATCTCGAGGCTCATGATGCCCGGGAGCCACTTGTCGTGGTGCTCGCGGGTGCCCAGCTGCAGCACGGCCGAACCGAACAGGCCCCACTGCACCCCCGACTTGATCTGCAGGCTGGGGTCGGCGGCGACGAGCTCCTCGAATCCGGCGATGTTCGCGCCGTTGTTCTCCTCACCCCCGAGGCGCTTCGGGAAGGCGCGGTGCACGGCCTTGTTCTGCACGAGCAGGTGCAGTTGGCTCAGCGTGCGCTCACGGTGGGCATCCATGCCCAGGCTGTCGTCGCGCCACAGCGCGGGGTCCTTGATCATCTCGCGCGCCTCGCGGCGGGTGTCGGCCCACGTGCCGAGAAGCAGGTCGGTGACCCGCCCGGTGTCGATGCGGGCTTCGGCGGCCTCGGCCGCGGTGTGCGCGGCGGTAGGCGCGCCGCCCACGGGCGTGCGCGTGCTTCTGGCGGGCGTGGTGGGACGGACGGCGGCGTCGGTCATTGTCGGCACCTTTCGACGTTGCAAAGGGATGACTCCACGGTAGGTGTCCCACAACGACCGCTCAAACATCCTGTGTGATGTTCACAATGCGCCCGCGACACGCGACGTCAGGTCGTTGTGGACGGTCAACATTCCCGGGAGCGGGCTGAGCGCGGGCGAGATCACCGCGGAGGGAGCCACGGAAGCGCGGTCGGGCGCCGCCGGCCGACCGCGGGCTCAGCGCGCGCGACATCACTGCGGCTGAAGCCACGGAAGCGCGGTCGGGCGGCGCCGGCCGACCGGGGGCTCAGCGCGCGCGACATCACTGCGGACGGAGCCACGGAAGCGCGGTCGAGCGCCGCCGGCCGACCGGGGCTGGGCGCGGGCGACGGCACCCCGGACGGAGCCACGGAAGCAGGGTCGAGCACCGTCCGCCGACGGGGTGCGTCAGTTCGCCGCGACCACCGTCAGGATGCCGTCGCCGTACGCCTCGCGCTTCTTGGCGCCGATGCCGGTGATGCCGTCGAGATCGCCGATCGCCGCGGGCCGCGCGGCGGCGATCGCGCGCAGCGTCGCGTCGCCGAACACGATGTAGGCCGGGACGCCCTGCTCGCGCGCCTTCTCGGCCCGCCACGCGCGCAGCGCCTCGAAGAGGTCGCGGTCGTCGGGGGCGACGTCGTCGGCGCTGCTCTTGCGCTGACGACTCCCCCCGCCGCCACCCGTGCGGCCCAGGGCGTCGCGACGCAGCGGGACGGGCGTCTCGCCGCGCAGCACCCCGGCCGACGCCTCGCTCAGCGCGAGCGTGCCGTAATCACCCTGGGCCACGATGATGCCGCGCGCGAGCAGCTGGCGGATGACGCTGCGCCAGTCCTGATCGGACAGGTCGGCGCCCAGACCGTAGGTGCTCAGGCGGTCGTGCCCCTGCTGCGCGATGCGCTCGGTCTTGGCCCCGCGCAGGATGTCGATGAGGTGCCCGGCGCCGAACGCCTGGCCGCGCTCGCGCTGCAGCCGCACGATCGTCGAGAGGAGCTTCTGAGCGGCGACGAGGCCGTCCCAGGTGTCGGGCGGGGTGAGGCACGTGTCGCAGTTGCCACAGGGTTCGGAGCGCTGGCCGAAGTAGTCGAGGAGGTTCTGCCGACGGCATCCGACCGTCTCGCACAACGCGAGCATGGCGTCGAGATGCTGGCCGAGGCGCATCTTGTAGGAGCGGTCGCCGGGCGACTGATCGATCATGCGGCGCTGCTGCACGACGTCACCCAGGCCATAGGCCATCCACACCACCGACGGGTCGCCGTCGCGGCCCGCGCGGCCGGTCTCCTGGTAGTACCCCTCGACGGACTTGGGCAGGTCGATGTGGGCGACGAAGCGCACGTCGGGCTTGTCGATGCCCATGCCGAACGCGATCGTGGCGACCATCACGACACCGTCGTCGCGGAGGAACCGCGACTGGTGCGCCGCGCGCACCGAGGCGTCGAGCCCCGCGTGGTACGGCAGGGCGTCGAGGCCCTGCGACGCCAGGTAGGCGGCCGTCTGCTCGACGGTCTTGCGGCTGAGGGCGTACACGATGCCGGCGGAGCCCTCGGGCTGCGAGCGGATGAACTGCACCAGCTGCCGTCGCGGGTCGACCTTCGCATCGATGCGGTACTGGATGTTAGGGCGGTCGAAGCTCGCAACGAAGCCGCGCGCGTCGCGCAGGCGCAGGCGTTCGACGATCTCGCGCGCGGTGTCGGGCGTGGCGGTCGCGGTGAGCGCCATACGCGGAACCCCGGGGAAGCGGTCGGCCAGGTCGCCGAGCGCGAGGTAATCGGGCCGGAAGTCGTGCCCCCACTGCGACACGCAGTGCGCCTCGTCGATCGCGATGACGCTCAGTCGTCCGCGGGCCAGGAAACCCAGGGTCTGCGCACCGTTGAGACGCTCGGGCGCGACGTAGAGGAGGTCGAGTTCGCCGGCGAGGTACGCCTGCTCGACGGCCTGACGCTCGGCGGGCGACTGCGTCGAGTTCAGGTAGCCGGCGCGCACACCGTTGGCGATGAGCGCCTCGACCTGATCGTGCATGAGCGCGATGAGCGGGCTGACGACCAGGCCCGTTCCGGGTCGGACGAGAGCGGGCACCTGGTAGGTGACGCTCTTGCCGCCGCCGGTGGGCATGAGCACGACCGCGTCGCCGCCGTCGACGACGTGCTGGACGATGTCGGCCTGATCGCCGCGGAACGCGTCGTACCCGTAGACCTCATGCAGCACCGCGCGCGGGTCGTGACCGGTGAAGTCGCGCACGGCGGGGAGCTCGCGAGCCGTGCCGGTGGCGGCTGCGGCCCGGGCGAAGGCCGACGCGGGGTCGACCGGCGGGGGCGGCGCGTCGAAGTCCTCGGGCGGCACGAACTGATCGGGGTCCCACTGCGCGCCGGCGTAGGGGTCGTCGGGCACGTCGTACGACTCGGGCGGCGCGTCGGCGTACGACTCGGGGGCGGCGCCGGGATATGTCACCCCTCCACGGTAACCCGGGGCACCGACATCGACACCGCCCCGCCATCCGATGGGGATGACGGGGCGAGTGGGGAGGAGGAGTCAGTGCGCGGGCCGGCAGAACGCCAACTGGGATGCCACGAGCCCGTGCTCGCGACTGACGATCTGGGCGCGCCCCGGTGCCGCCCGCTCGGGCTTGACGCGGCCGATCAGGGCGCCCTCCTCGGGGTTGCCGCCGAGCAGGATGCCGGTGACACCCAGGTCGGTGAACCGCTGGATGATCGGGTCGTACGCCGCGCGGCTCGCGCCGCCCGAACGACGGGTGAGGATGACGTGCAGGCCGAGGTCGCCGGCCTGCGCCAGCAGGGGCTGCAGGACGGCGAGCGGGTTGCCCTGACTCGTGGCGACGAGGTCGTAGTCGTCGACGAGGATGAACCCCTCGGCGCCCTTCCACCAGCTGCGCTCCCGCAGCTGCGTCGGGGTGACGTCGGGCCCCGGGATGCGCGTGGAGAAGTACTGCGCCAAGTCGTTCATGCCGCCGGTCGCGAGATCGTGCGAGGTGAGGTACGCGCCGAGGTAGTCGTCGGGGATCTCCCCGAGGAGCGCGCGGCGGTAGTCGACGACGAAGATCTTCGCCTCGGCGGGGGTGTACAGCCGCTGGATCTCGTTCGCCACGCCCCGCAGGAACGACGACTTGCCCATGCCGGAGTCGCCGTAGACGAACAGGTGCGGCTCGACGCGGGGGTCGATCCCGAAGGGCGAGAGCTGCGCCTCCTCGATGCCGAGCAGCATGCGGCCGTCGCCGGGCTCGGTGAGCGCGCGCACCTCGTCGAGCGTGATGTTCTCCGGCAGCAGGCGCAGCTTGGGACCGGGCTCGCCGTGCCACGCCGCCGCGACGCGGCCGATCATGTCGGTGACGCCGTCGGCGATCGTGGCCGGGTCGTCGGAGCCGTCGACGCGCGGCACGGCGGTGAGCATCTGCAGCTTCGAGGCACTGAGCCCGCGACCGGGCTGCCCGACGGGCACGTTCGCCGCCTGCTTGCGGTCGACGTCGGAGTCGGTCGGGTCTCCCAGTCGCAGCTCGAGGCGCGTCTGGATGAGGTCCTTGAGGTTGGCGCGGATCTCGAGCCACCGGTTGGCGGTGACGACGACGTGCACGCCGAAGCTCAGTCCGCGCGCGGCGATGGTCTGCACGCGCGCTTCCAGCGGTTCGAACTCCGAGCGCAGCGTCGACCAGCCGTCGATCACGAGGAAGACGTCGCCGAAGCCGTCGTCGAGGCGGCCCTCGCGGCGCCGCGCCCGGTACGTCTCGATCGAGTCGACCGCGTTGCGGCGGAAGTACTGCTCGCGCGCATCGAGCACGGCCTCGACCTCGGCCACCGCGCGGCGCACCGCTTCGGGCTCGGTGCGCGTGGCGACGCCCGACACGTGCGGGTGCTGCTGCATCGCGGTGAAGCTGCCCCCGCCGAAGTCGAGCACGAAGAACTGGAACTCCTGCGGAGTGCCGGTCAGGGCGAGAGCCGAGACGAGCGTGCGCGCGAGCGTCGACTTGCCGCTCAGCGGCGATCCGACGATCGCGACGTGGCCCGCGGCGCCGCCCAGCGAGACGGTGAGGTGATCGCGACGCTGCTCGAGCGGGATGTCCACCAGGCCGATGGGCACGGTGATCGCACCGGCTTCGCGCCAACGGCGCGAGACCAGCCCGAGCGCGGGGTCCTCCGCCAGGTCCGGCATGAGGGCGTCCAGCGGCGAGGGCTCGGCGAGCGGGGGCAACCACACCTGGTGGGCCTCGGGGCCGCGGTCCTTCATGCGGTCGACCGCGATCTGGAACGTCGACCGCTTCTCGGCCGCCGGGGCCGCGATCGCCGCCGGCGCGGCATCCGTCTCGTCCGTCGACACGTCGTCGTCGGGCTGGGCCAGGGCGGTGAAGACCTCGACGCGGGCGGGGCCGCCGGAGACGGTTTCGTCGCCGCCGACGTCGATCCCGACCGTGCCGCGCGGACGCCCGGAAACGTACGCCGCACGGAACTGCACGAGGTTCTCGGTGTCGCTCTTGAGGAAGCCGACGCCGGGCTCCTGCGGGAGGGTGTAGGCGTCGGGCGTGCCGATGATCGTTCGCGACTCGGATGCCGAGAAGGTGCGCAGACCGATCCGGTACGACAAGTAGGTGTCGAGGCCGCGGAGCTTCCCCTCTTCGAGGCGCTGGGATGCCAGGAGAAGGTGCACGTGCAGCGAACGGCCGACGCGCCCGATGTTGAGGAAGCTGTCGACGAACTCCGGCTTGGCGGTGAGAAGCTCCGAGAACTCGTCGACGACGATGAGCAGGGCCGGCAGCGGCGCAAGATCGGAGCGTCCTCCGCGGCGGGCGGCCTCGTACTCGCCGACGTTCGCGAAGTTGCCGGCGGCGCGCAGCAGCTCCTGACGGCGCACGACCTCCCCCTGAAGGGCGTCCTGGAAGCGGTCGACGAGCGCGAGCTCGCTGCCCAGGTTCGTGATGACCGCCGAGACGTGCGGCATCTCGGCCATGCCCGCGAAGGTCGCGCCACCCTTGAAGTCGACGAGGACGAAGTTGAGCTGCTCGGGCGAATGCGTCATCGCGAGCGCGAGCACGAGGGTGCGCAGCACCTCGGACTTGCCCGAACCGGTCGCACCGACCATCACACCGTGCGGGCCCATGCCCTGCGAGGCGGACTCCTTCAGGTCGAGCACGAGCGGAGCGCCGGAGGGCTCCTGGCCGATCGGCACGCGCAGGCGGTCCCGCTCCAGGCGCGGCGTCCACGCCTGGTCGAAGTCGACGGCGCGCACGTCGGGCAGGCCGAGGAGCTCGGTCAGCTCCGCCTGGCCCTGGGTCGTGGGGGCGTCGACGACCACCATGGGTGCCGGGCGCAGCGGCATGAGCCGGCGGGCGGTCGCCTCGGCTTCGGCGACGGTCATGGCATCCGGGAGGAAGGACTGCGCGCGACCGGCGCCGTCGATGAACTCCGCCGGGGCGGCGACCGGGGCGGCCTCGCCGCGGCGCGCACGGACGGCGGTCGGCGTCTCGGCCAGCGCCACGCGGGCGATCGCCGGGTCGTCGAGCTCGTCCCAGCGGGTGGGGAGGTCGATGACGGTGACGCCCTGGGCGCCCTCGAGTCCGGAGGCGGACTCGACCCCGTCGACCACCAGCACCACGTGCGGGGTGATGCCGCCGCCGGGGGTGAAGCGGGAACGGGAGGCGAGCTGCGCGGGCAGCATGTCCATCAGCTCGTCGGGGGATGCCGCGATCATGCGCGCGGGGCCGAGACGGTCCTGCACGCGCGACGACATCGCGTGCGGCAGCCACTTGACCCAGTCCCAGGCGCCGATCTGCGCGGGCCCGGCGAGGACGGCGATGATGACGTCCTCGGGGTCGTGCAGCGTCGCCGCCGACGCGACGAGCGAGCGCGCGAGGCTGCGGACGGCCTCCTCGTCGGGGCCGACGAGCTCGATGCGCGCGTACTCGCCGAGCGGGAAGCCAAGCGGGAGATCACGCTGGATCTCGTGCGTGAGCATGAAGCGGTGCGCGGCGGAGGCCGCGACGGGGTCGAGCTGGGCGAGGGGCGGCAGCTCGGGAGCCTCGAGCGTGAGGCTCAACGGCTGGTCGGCCACGCCGATGCGCGCGAGCAGGAACGTCTCGTCGCCCGGCTGACGCTCCCAGACGCGCGAGCGCTCCTCGGCGATGAACGGCAGGGCCGCGGGGGCGGGCATGATCCACCCGCCGTGGCGGCGCTGCTTGCGCGCGGCCACGCGCACGGTCTCGCGCAGATCGGACAGGTAGGCGAGATACTCCCGCCTGTTGCCGAGCACCTCGGCGTTGCGCTGCGAGCGCTGACGCCAGCCGTTCACGGCGACGAAGCCGAGCGAGGACAGCAGGAACATGCCACCGATGAGGAAGCCGGTCGGACCGCTGTTCGAGATCGTCACCATGACGATCGCGCCCACGCTGCCCAGCATCGGCAGGAGGGAGGTCAGGATGCCGCTGCCCCCCTCGTTCGGGGCCAGCTCGGGCGGCGGCTGCAGCACGATCCGCCCGTTGGGCAGCGACGGCGGGGCGATACGCGGACCCGTGCTCACGCCGGACCTCCGATCAGTCGGCTCAGGGTGAAGACGCGCTCGCTCAGACGCACACGGGTGCCGTCTTCGAGCAGGGTGCGCGCACCGGGCTGCAAGGGGTGGACGGCGCCGTCGTCGTCGATCAGCTCCGAACCGTTCGTCGATCCGGTGTCGACGACCCACGCGGTCTCGCCGTCGTGCTCGAGGCGCAGGTGCGTCTTGGAGATGAGACGGTCGGGGTCGTCGACGGCGATGAGCACGTCACCGGGCTCCGTCGCGACGGGCGCACGGCCGAAGTTCACCGCGGCGGGCAGGTCGATCTGCTCGCGCTGACCGGTGTCGAAGACCACGAGCAGCTGCGCGCGGCCCACGCCTCCGGTGAGGATCGGTTCCTCCGAGGCGCGCGCGGGCGGCGTCGCAGCGGGAGCGCGCTCCCCCGCGGCGGCGGGCGCGTCGACGACGGCCGCGGCCTCGACGGCGAGCAACGGGGTGTCCCACGCCGGCGCGGTCGGCAGGGCCGCGGCGGCCGCGGACACCTGCAGCGGCTCGCGGCCGGCGGCGGGGCGCGCGTGGACGGTCGGTTCGGCTATCCCGGGTGTGCCGTCGGCATCCTGATCGGGGCGCCCTCGTGGAGCGACGACGAGCAGGGTGCCGGCCGCACGATCGGCCCACGAGCGGCGCAGACCGGAGCGGTCGAAGGCAGCGGAGGCGACCACGACCCAGGCCCCGGCGACCAGCACCAGCCCGCCGAGCAGCACGAGAGAACCGCGCACGAAGGCCCGACCGGCGCCCGGTACGAGCGGCGACTCGGCGCGCGACGTACGCAGGCCGAAGAGCAGAGCACCGGGGCCGAACCCGCGGCGCGCCTGCAGGATCCACAGGCCCAGCAGGGCCTCCGCGGCGACCGCGGCACCGAGGACGGGCGAGCCGAGGAGGGATGCCGCGCCGGCGGCGATGACCACGAGGGCGGCGTCGACACTGAAGGCGCCGATGCGCACCCCCACCGTCGCGGGCACGCCCAACGGCGGCGACTGCGTCATGTCGCCATCATCGCACGCGCGACCTCGATCGCTCCGGCGGCCAGCATGCCGGCCGGAAGCGACAGGGCCGTCGCGAGCGCCTCGAACACATCGCCCGTGCGCGACCATCCGAGCGAGCGCAGTCCGCGCCCGACGGGGACGATCAGCAGGGCTGCGGCGAGCGCCACGACGAGGATGACGCCGGCCACCGTCACAAGCAACGCGGGCTCGATGGTGGGGACGAGCGCCGCCAGGACGGCGGCCACGACGACGGCGACACCGGAGCGGGCGACCCAGCGCAGGAACGGCACCGTGCTCTTGCGCGAGCTCAGCAGCAGGGCCAGGACGACCGTGACGGCCAGGGCGATGCGCCCACCGAGCACGACGGGGTCGGCGACGGCGAACGTCGGTAGCGCCGTGAACGCACTGGCCGCCCCGGCGGCGACCAGCAGCACCACGCCGATCGTCAGCCGCGCGGTCGAGCGCTCCACCAGGGAGTCGGCGTCGTCGGCCTCGATCGTGCGCACCTCGTCGGGCAGGTTCTGCCGCACCGTCCAGCGGGTGCTCTGGAAGCGCCCGTAGTCGATGAAGGTGCCGGGCTCGACGTCGACGAGGCTCGACTGCAGGATGCGCTGCGCGACCGGCACGAGCCCCAGCGTCACCGCCGCCGGGGCCGAGGGGTCGAGGTGAAGCAGGAGCGACACCGCCCACACCGCCGCGAGCACCGCGGCGATGACCGACGCGGTGCGGCTCTGCGCGCGCAGGGTCTGCGTCGCCCCCATCACGCCGGCCACCCCGGTCAGGACGGCGGCGGCGAGAAGGCCCGTGAACACCGCCACCTGCGCGGAGGACGCCGGCAGGTCGGGCACGATCGCCACGCCGCCGCCGAACGCGAGGGCGGCGACGGCCACGACAGGAGCGAGGGTGGGCGTGCGCGGCCGCGCGCGCACCGAGAACACGGTGACGGCGGCCAGGGCCGCGAGCAAAGCCACGGCGGCGACGGGAGTACGCACCCCGGTGGAGAGGGTGTCGGCGTCGAGCAGGCGGAGGAAGGCCAGGATGCCGCCCGCCGCGGCGATCACCATCCACACGGCCGTCGTGCGCGCGGCGATCGGCGCCCGGGTCGTGCGCCGATCAGCCGGATCGGCCGTGGCGGTGGGGTCGACCAGCACGAGGACGACTCCGTCCTCCAGCGCGGTCATCGCGGTCGAGCCGTCGATCTCGCGCCCCGAGAGCCCGACCACGCGCACATCACGCTGGGCCGGAGTGCCCGCGGCGCGCAGCACATCGCGGACCTCGGCGCGCAGTGGCACCACGAGGTCGAACCGCGATGCACCGTCGATGAGCGCGACGCGTCGCCCCTGCATCACTTCCGCGCTCAACGGTCCCCCTCGTTCTCGCGCCGCCGCCCCGAAAGCCGACTCAACCGCACCAGCGTATCCGCCCCGACCGTGGCGGTCTCGCCCTTTCCACACGCCACCGGGGCTAAAGATGAGAGTTTTGTCATTTTGCAAAAAGCGCAAGAGGGTTGTCGGGCCGAGGGGCTTTACGTATGTTCGAAGTCCGGTGGGGGGCTCCGGTCACTCCATCGATCCCGCGCGCGGGGCCGAATCCCGCGCGTGCAGACACGATCCGCAACGCCCGGGCGCGCCCCGGAGGAACATCGAGGAGACAACGTGGCAGATCTCATCGCAGCCCAGGAGGGTGCGCTTCGTCGCGGGGCCGAAGCGGTCAACACCGCGAAGTCGGGCATCGACGAGCAGGTCCGCAAGGTCCGCAGCGAGCTCGACCAGGTGGCCGGGTTCTGGACCGGCGCCGCAGCCGGTTCCTACACCCAGCTCATGCAGCGCTGGAACGAAGAGACGACCAAGCTCAACAACGTGCTCGTCACGCTCGAGGACGCCCTCCGCGGCACCGAGCGCGACCAGGCGGCGTCGGAAGAGTCGCACCAGCAGACCATCGGCAACCTGGGCTCCCTGCTCGGCTGACCCGCTCGACACGAAAGAAGGAACTCTCATGCAGTCCATGTCCGTTCGTCCCGAGCAGGTCATCGCCCTCTCCGGTCAGATCCGCAACGGTGCCTCCGGCATCCGCACCCGCCTCGACGAGCTCGAGTCGCAGGTCAACGCCCTCCGCGCGTCCTGGGATGGTGAGGCGCAGACCGCCTACGACCAGGCCCAGGCGCAGTGGACCCAGTCCATCACCCGCCTGAACGAACTGCTCCAGCAGATCGCCGGCAAGACCGACGAGATCGCCCAGGGCTACACCTCGACCGACAAGTCGGCCGCGGGCCGCTTCGCCTGAACCACTCGGAACCGGCGGTCGCTGCGGCGGCCGCCGGTTCTCTGGGCTCGCGCGCCTTCGTCGCTCACGAGCCCGATCCCCTCGCATCCCGATCACAGAGAAACGAGTGATCCCCCATGGCCGACTCGATCTTCCTCAACCTCGACCTCGCCATCCAGCGCGTTCTGCAGCTGACGCAGGTACCGGAGGAGCTTCCCTCCGCGGGCGCCATCGAGATCGTCGACGGCAACGGCACCGAGCCGGCCGCGGCGGCGTTCACCGATCGCGTCCGCCAGCGCGCGCAGGAGCTGGCCTCGGAGGTGGAGAAGCTGCGTCAGATGGTGGCCGGGAGCGCCGACGCCCTGTCACAGGCTGCGCAGTCGCTCCAGGACACCGACACCTCAGGTTCGGCCATGGCGCAGAACGCCCTCTCGATCGTCGAGTCGGCCTCGGAGCCCACCGCGGCGCCCGCTCAGCCGGCGCCCACCGGGGGTGCGGCGGGCGTGCGCTCCGTTCTCGGCGGAGGACCCCAGTGACCCGACGCCGTCGCCGGGCCCTGCGCGCGCTGGGGGGCGCGCTGATCGTCGGCGTCTTCGCCGGCGCGGGCGTCGCACCGGCTGCACAGGCCGCGGCCGGGGGCGACTACGACTGGTGGTACGACACGTACGAGGTGCAGGCCGCGCACGACTCCGGAATCACCGGGGCGGGCGTCAAGATCGCCGTCATCGACACGCAGATCGATCCCGACCTGCCGATCTTCGAGGGACGCAACCTCACCGTCAGCGACACCCAGATCTGCGAGTCCCGCACCGAACCGGTGTCCGAGACGGCGACCGAACCCTCCATTCACGGCACCACGATGGCCGCCCTGCTCATCGGCAACGGCGCCGGCGCGAGCGGCATCCGCGGTATCGCCCCCGACGCCGATGTGACCTTCTACGGATACGGCACCCTCGACCTTCGGGAGGAGGATTATTGCCGCCCGAACACGGACGACGACGTCTCGATGTTCGGCTACGCGGTGAAGAAGGCCGTGGACGAGGGGGCCGAGATCATCACGACGTCGGTTCAGAGGAGGGCGTACGAGAACGACGCACCGGCCATCGCGTACGCCCTCGCGCGCGGGGTGACGATCGTCGTGGGCACACCCAACGCCGACACTCCCGTGGACAGCGGAACGGACGTGGCGAGCTTCAACGGTGTCATCGCCGCCACCGCGATCGACCGTGACGGCGCCGTCCAGACCGACGGGGCCGGTGCGCCCTTCGTCGTGCCCACGACCGATGTCGTCGCTGCGGGCGTCAATCTGCCGACCGTCGGGATCGACGGCGACTGGAACTCCTCGCGTGCAGCCGTGGGTTCGTCATTCGCCGCGCCCGTGGTGGCGGGCATGCTCGCCCTCGCCGCGCAGAAATACCCCGACGCCACCGGTGACCAACTCGTTCAATCGCTGATCGCGACCACGAACGGCACGCAGCACGATCCGGCGCGCACCGAAGACGGTTACGGCTACGGGGCCGCTTGGCTCCCGACTCTGCTCAGCGTGGACCCGACCACCTTCCCGGATGAATCGCCTCTCCTGAGCAAGCAGGTGGGTGTACCGACGCCGGAGCAGATCGACACGGCGAAGACCGAGGGCTTCGTCCCCGTCACCATCCCTCGCAGTATGGATCAATACCGAGACACCGCTCCGCCGTCCTCCGGTTTCGACATGGCTTCTCTCGTCGTCTGGGTCGTCACCGGCATCGGTGTCCTCATCGTGGTGGCCGCCGTCGTGGTCGTCCTCATCGTCATCGCCCAGCGCCGCAAGGCCGGAAAGGGGAACACACCGTGACAGGTACGTGGGAACAGCGCCTACAGAACCTCGCGGAGGGTGGCGTTCCGTGGGACATGCCAACCCGTTACGAGCTGGCCAACGCCCTCGAAGCGCTGAGGCAGGTCCTCGATGCGGCGTCGAAAGACACCGGCATCGGCGGGGATGCCGGAGATGCGGCGCGAGCGAAGTTCGCGGCCTCGGTCACCGAGGTCGATGCGCAGATCCAATATCTGCGCGACCATGTCAACGAGCGCCTCATCGATGCGAACGATGTGCGTCGCCAGGCGCGGGACTCGGCCGCGTCACTGCCTCCGGGCGAGATGAACGGCAACCAGGAGGCGATGGTCCGCGGGGCGGCCGCGGGCGCGTCGATCGTCTTCGGACCGGTGGCGTTCCTCGCCGGTGAAGGCGCGAGTCGTGCCATCAACGGATACATGGCCTCACAGCGCGAAGACGCCGCACGTACGGCCGTCGAGAAGCATTCGGATCAGATGGATGCCATCGAGATGAGGGAGCCGCCGGCCTTCTCGTCGACGGTGATCTCCTCCGAACCCACGAGCTCACCCTCCTCTTCGGAAGTACCGGCCGGCGGATACGGCGCCCAGCAACGCAGTTTCGAGTCTTACCCCGACTGGGACATGTCCGGCGGCGGCGCTGCCGGTGGCGGAAACGGTGGCGGCACCGCCACTCCGCTTCCCGGGGGCGGTGGCGGCGGCGGCATCCAGCCTCCCCCGAGCGAGTACGGGCCGTTCCCGAACCCTCCCGGCCAGACCCCGGGTGGGCAGCCACCCATCGACATCGGCAACGTCCCGCCCGAACCCACGCCCGACGGTCCCATCAGCGGCAGCCCCACCCTTCCCGGTGGTGTGCCGTTGGCTCCCGGCGGGGGCGGAGGACTGGTCGGAACGCCCGGTGGTCCCGGAGCCGGTCTCGGTTCGGGCCTGGGAGCGGGGCTCATCGCCGGCGGCGGCGGGGCGCTCGCGCTCGGACGTGTCGGCGGCGGAGCGGGAGCACCGGGCGTGCCCGGTGGCCGTCTCTTCGGCGGACCCGCGGGCGGTTCGGTCGGCGCAGGTGGCGCCGGCGGCGCACGATCCGGCGGTCTGCTCGGACGACCCGGTGCCGGCGCCGGTCTCGGAACGCGCGGCGTCGGTGGTCTCGGCGCGGCGGGCACGGGTTCGGCCAACTCGGCAGCGCGTGGCGCGGGTGCGCGAGCGGGCGGCCTCGGCGCCGCGGGCACGCGCGCCGGTGGTGTCGGCGGAGCGGGTGGCTCGGCCACGGGTACGTCCGGCGGTCGTGCAGGTGCGGCGAACGGACGTGCCGGCGTGGGCGCCGCTGGTGGTTCCGGCGCCGGAGCGGCCGGAACCGGTCGCACCGCGGGTGCCGGATCACGCGGCGTGGGCGGCATGGGCGGCCCCGGCTCCCGCTCCGAGCGCAAGAAGGACGAGGCACGCGGCCTCGCGGGTCCGATCGCCCCGCGCATGGAAGACGACGAGCAGATCGGTCCCCGGTCCGAGAACGCCCAGGCCGGCGGCCGCGACGAGTGACCCTCGTCGCCCGATGACCCTCACCGACAGGAAAGAAGACGATGTCTGATCGCATCTCCGCCCAAGAGGGCGCGCTCGTCCGTGGCGCCGAAGTGGTGATGGGCGCGCACGCCGACATCAGCGACAGCGCCCGCCGCGTGCTCGCCGAGCTCGACGAGCTCGCCGCCAACTGGTCCGGCGACGCCGCGAGCTCGTACAACGCGCTCGTGAACGAGTGGACGGCCGGAGCCACGCGCCTGAATGACGTGCTCGTCACCCTCAGCGCGGCCCTGCGTGCGACCGCGAGCGACCAGGAAGCGGTCGAGGAGCAGCACCGCACCACCATCCAGGGCCTCGGCTCGCTGCTCGGAGGAGAGTGAGATGGGCGATCTTCGCGTCACCCCCGAGGCACTGCACGCCGCCGCCGCGCGGCTGCGTTCCGAGAGCGCCCGCATCGACGCCGCCCTCGGCGGACTGGATGCCGAGGTCGCGCGCCTGCGCGGCAGTTGGGAGGGCACCGCTCAGGCGGCCTACAACAACGCCCAGCAGCAGTGGAGCGCGACCCTCGAGCAGATGCGAGACGCCCTGTCGCGCATCTCGAACGCCACCGACTCGATCGCCGACGACTACGTCTCGGCCGACCGGGCGTCGGCCGCGCGTTTCCAGTGATCGGCTCGGCGCTGAACGACCGACGCCGGTCACGCAGTGCCGAGCGCCGGGCGGTGAACGATCACCGCTCGGCGCTCGATCGGCTCCGTGATCGACGGCGATAGGCTTTCGGAGTCTGACCGCAGGGGGGCTTCGGTCCGGAAAGAGGGGGCCGCGGATGGCTGACGTCATGAACGCGACACGAGCGCTGCTGCGACTCTCCGTGCAGAGCGAGGGGCGGCGGCTCGACATCGCCATCCCCGCCCAGGTGCCCGTGATCGAGTTCCTGCCCGGGTTCGCCCGGTCGCTGGGAGTGCTCGACGCCTCGATGACCTCTGCGGGCTACGCCCTGCAGCGCGCCGACGGATCCACCGTCGATCCCTCGCTCGGTGCCTCGGCGCAGGGCATCGTCGACGGCGAGGTGCTCACGCTCGTCCGCGGCGGTCTCGTCGCGCAGCCGCGCGTCTACGACGACATCGTCGAGGCGGTCATCGACGCCACTGCGCAGCAGAACCGTCCCTGGACCACCCGCGACAACGCCCGCACCGCGCTGGCCGTCAGCCTGGCGCTGCTCGGGGTGTGCGCGGTCCTGCTGCTCGCGGCGGGACGCGCCCTGCCCTTCGGAGCGCTCGTCGCCGGCGGGGGCGCCCTCGTGCTGCTCGTCGTCTCGGCCGTGGTCGCCCGACTCGGTCAGCGCGAAGCGGGCCAGGGCCTGGGCATGGCGGCATCCGTCTTTGCCGCCATCGCCGGATTCCTGGCCGTTCCCGCCTCGTTCGACATGTGGGGGTGGCCGCTGGCCGCCGCCGGCGGTGGAGCCTTCATCGTCGCCGGCGTCGCCCTGGCGCTCACCCGCGAGCGCGCCGAACTCCAGCTCACCCCGCTCGTCGCCGGAGGCGCACTCGGCGTCACCGGCACACTCGCGGCGTTCTTCCCCGCCCCGACGGTGTGGACGCTGATGGTCGGAGTCGTCGCGACGCTCGCCGGCGCCCTGCCGTGGCTCGCGATGAGCACGACCCGCCTGCGCGTGGCCTCCCCGCAGAACGACGTCGAGATCTTCGCCGATCCGCAGCCCATCGACGCCGACGACATCGCCGCCCGCGTCGCCCAGGGAAAGCGCATCCTCATCGCGCTCCGCCTGGCCCTCGCGGTGGCGATCATCGTGGCCACGCCCCTCGTCGCGGCGCAGAACGCCACGGGCGCGATCGTGTGCGCCCTCGCGTTCGCCGGCATGATGTTCCCCTCGCGTCAGACCTACGCCCGCTCGGGCGTGCTGACGGTCATGGCCACCGGCATCCTGGGACTCGTCGTCGCGGGCGTCGTGGCCTCTCTCGCGCAGCCGGGCCTGCGCATCGGCATCCTGGTCGTGCTCCTCATCGCGACGGTCAGCGTCGTGACGGTCACGCTGCTCGCCCCCAAGACCCGCCTGCGTCTGATCCGCGTGGCCGACACCGCGGAGCTGCTCGTGCTCGCGGCACTGCTGCCGCTCGCGGTCATCTCGTCCGGGCTGGCCTGACGCGATGGCCACCAAGGGCGACCTGATCGAGGCGCAGAACTTCTCGCGCCGCCGCCTGCTCACCGCCTTCGTCAGCGGCGCCCCCGGCGGCAAGGAGCTGCAGCCGACCGCTCCCCTGCGCGCCGTCATCGCCGCGATCGCGCTGACCGTCATCGTCGTTCTCGTCGGCGTCTTCTACGGACTCATCCGCCCGGGCCTTCCCACGGGCTGGGAGAACGGCAAGCTCGTGCTGGTCTCCGACACGGGCGCCCGCTTCGTCACCGTCGACGGCACCCTGCACCCCGTCATCAACACCGCGAGCGCGCGGCTGCTGCTGCCGGCGAACGAGTACGGCGTGATCTCGACCGATCAGGCCACCCTCGCGGGCACCCCCGTCGGCGACACGCTCGGCATCACCGGCGCCCCCGACGAGCTCCCGCCCGCCGCGGGGCTGCTCAACACCGGGTGGAGTGCTTGCGTGAGCGACGACGCGTCGCTCGACGTGCGGATCTCGACGGCGACCGGGCCCACCCCCGCGACGGATCGAGCCGCGGTCGTCTCGGTCGACGGCATCCTGCACGTCATCCAGGGCGAGCGCAGCTTCGCCGTGTCGAGCGAGGACCCCGACGCGGTGCTGCGTGCGGCGGGCATCTCGACGCTCTCCCCGATCAGCGTCCCGGCGTCGTGGCTCGACCTGTTCACCGCGGGCACCGCTCTGACCCCGATCACGCTGAAGAACTACGGCGAGAGCGTCTCGGGCACGTCGCTGCGCGTCGGCCAGGTCGTGCGCCAGGCCGGCGCCCCCGAGGACGAGCGCTTCCTCGTGCAGACCGGCGGCGTCCTCGAGACGCTGTCGCCGCTCGCGTGGCAGCTGTACCAGCTCGGCAGCGGCAGCGCCCTGAAGGGCGAGGTCACCGAGGTGACCGGGAGCGAGATCCGCGGGCTGCCGACGGCCGCGAAGGGCGTCGGCGACCAGTGGCCCACGACCGGCTTCGAGACGGTGGAGACCGGACAGCGCCCGTGCGCGGTGCTCGTGGGCGCCGAGGGGCAGGCGGTCACCGCGCTGGCGACGCAGCCGACCTCGACCGACATCTCGCCGGGCGTGCGGGTCGACCCCAGCCATGGCGCCCTCGTGCGCGCCGGCGGGCGCGGTGACCAGAACACGAACGTGCTGACCCTGGTGGATGCCACGGGCACCGCGTATCCGCTGCCGAACGCGAACGACGAGACCATCGCGCGCCTCGGCTACTCGACAGACGACATCGGGTCGATCGCCGACGGGTGGACGGCGCTGCTGACCACGGGACCGTCGCTGAGCGAGAGCGCGGCGCAGCGCACGCCGGAGGCGAAGTGAGGCACCGCGGCGCCGCGAGGCGTCTCGGCGCGCTCGCGCTCGTCCTCGGTCTCGTGAGCGCCGGGGTCCCCGCGGCCGCGCACGCCGCTCCCGTCGCCCTGTTCCCCGTCCTCTCGGCGTCGGAGGACGGCTGCCTCGCCTCCACACGCGTGCCCGAGACACCGCCGGCCCTCGGCGAGCTGCAGAGCACGGCCGCGTGGGAGATCACGAAGGGCGCGGGCGTCGTGGTCGCCGTCGTCGACTCCGGCGTGGCTCCGAACCCGCACCTCGACGCCTCCGTGCTTCCGGGGATCAACCTCGTGCCCGACGGCACCGACGCCACCGCGCGTACCGACATCTACGGTCACGGCACGGTCATCGCCGGTCAGATCGCCGCGCAGATCATCCCCAAGTCGGGAGTGCAGGGCCTCGCCCCGGATGCCAAGATCCTCCCGATCCGCGTCTTCGCCGGGACCTCGGACCAGCTGAAGGACGCGGGCTTCGGTCCGAACACCGCACGGATGGCCAATGGCATCCGGATCGCCGCGGACCTCGGCGCGCAGATCATCAACGTCTCGATGAGCACGACCGCCGAAGACGGCGACCTCTCCTCCGCCGTCGCCTACGCGCGCGAGCGGGGCAGCCTCGTGATCGCGAGCGCGGGCAACCGCGACTCGGAGGCGGCGGTCGAGGAGGACGACTCCGACGGCGTCCGCTACCCGGCCGGTTTCCGCGGAGCGATCGGGGTCGCGGCCACGAACGAGTCCGGCACCGTGACCAGCGCCAGCATCCGAGGGTCGCACGTGAAGCTGTCGGCCCCGGGCCAGGCGATCGCGTCGTCGTGGCCCCAGGGCGGGGACTGCGTGGTGTCCGGCGACAAGCCGGCGACCAGCTACGCGGCCGCGTACGTCTCCGCGGCCGCCGCGCTGGTCGCGTCCGCGCATCCCGACGAGACACCCGACCAGTGGGCGTACCGTCTCGAGGTGACCGCCGTGCGCGGACAGCCCGACGCGCGGTCGAACACCTCGGGATGGGGCGTGGTCCAGCCCTACGACGCCATCGTCCTCGTTCCGGGGTCGGGCCTGCGCGGACCCTCCAGCCCGTTCGTGCGGTCCACCGCCTCGCCCGAGCCCACGGGCACGCCCGCGCCGGTGAGTATCGCGGTGGGTCCGGGTCCGGATGCCGCGGCCATCACCACGGCGACCGGCATCGGCGTCGGCGCGCTGGTGCTGCTCGGTGCGATCGGGACGATGGCGGTGTTCGTCAGCCGCCGCCGCGACGACACGGTCTCGCGTCGGCCCGCGCCCACCGGCCGCGGCCTGTACGGCGACGACACGGCGGGATAGCGCCCCGACGCCGAGCGCCGCGCCTCAGCCCGCGGTCGGGCGCAGCTCGAGATCGGCGTCGCCGAGACGGAATCGACTCGGCACGGGCGAGGTCCCGCCGCTCGGCAGGCGTTCGACCCGCCCATCGTCGTGCACGAGGGTCACGCCGTTGGTCGACTGCAGGTCGGTGATCGTCCACCCGGTGACGGTCCAGTCGAGGCGCGCGTGCTCCTTCGACATCGTGCGCGTGTCATCGTGCACCGCGACGTACTGCACCGCGTCGTCGGCGTGGGAGGGCTTCCGCCCCAGCACGACGGTCCGTCCGGTGAGCGCCGCCGCGGCGCCGCCGGGGAGTCCGAGCGTCCACTCGCCACGGCGGCGGGAGCGGGGCCGCGCCGTCTGCGTCGACTCGTCGAGGGGGGCGGCGCCGTCCGTGCGTCCGGCGGAGCGCTCGGCCGTCGAGTCGGTCGTCTCCGACACGCGGTCGTCGCCGCGGCCGTCGGTCCGGTCGTCGATCTTCGCGGCAGTGGTCTCGGCCTGCGCGGTGGTGACGTCGGCGGACCGCGTCAGCGCGGCATCCGGAACCCGCGTCACCAGGGCGTCGCTCGCCGGAACGGCCGCTGGAGCGTCGGCCATCGGAACGGCTTTCGACGGAGCCGCGGCCATCCGACCGGCGGTTGCAGGGCTCGCGGTCACCGCCACGGCGCCGTCGAGGTCCGCCGCCGCGGCCGGCTCGACGGTCGGTGCGTCCGCCCCGATCTCGCGGGGCCCCGGCAGGACGGGGACCGCGTACGGCTCGTCGTGCTCCGGGGCGGTCCGTCGACCACCGGCGGCGGCGGCGGGAGGCGCGGCGTCCGCGGACGTTCCGGGGACCGCGGCGATGGGCGCGACGGCATCGTCCGTGGTGGTCGTCTCGGCCACGGTGATCTGCCCGGACGCCGAGGGCTCGGCATCCGTCTGTGGGGTGCGCGCGAGGAGCATCGCCCACGCGGGCGGGAGGACCACGGCGAGCGCCGTCGTCCCGGCCCCGCGACCGGAGCTCTCGCCGAGGCGGTGCGCGGCCCTCGCCTTGAGCACGAGGGCGTACACGTTCACGAACGGCACGGCCAGCAGCACGGCGCGGACCGGGTCGAGCCGACCCAGCCGGAACACCTCCGCCTCGTTCACGAGCGGCACCCAGGCGCGCCACGGCTCGCCGCCGTGGACGGCGATCACGCGCGACAGCCCGATCGCGTACCAGACGTGCAGCACGAGGGCGATCACCAGCACCGCTCCCGCGATCGTGGCGATCAGGCTCAGGGCATCCATGCGTCCTCCGTCGACGGTCTCCCCCGACGCTACCGTGCGGGCGTCGCCGACGGGTGGCGCCTCACAGGGTCGCGGGTGCTCCCGCCTCGGGCGACCCCACGACGCGCGAGATGGCGGCGGGCGGCATCCGTGTCGCCGTCTCGGCATCCACCCGCCACGCACCGCAGCCCGCGCACCGCACGTATCGCACGACGGCGTCGCTCGTGCGATGCACCGAGGCGGTGAGCCAGCCGTGTTCGTGGACGGATGCCGCGGCGGCGGCCGGTCGGATGCGGGAGGCGGTCATGATCCCAGCGTGTTGTAATGCCCTTATGCATCTCAACCCTTACGGCGAGTACGCGGTGCTGCTCGCCGCGTCGCTGGCGAACGACTGGCCCGCCGACCGGGCCGGCATCGAGGAGCGCACGATCGAGGGAGGGATGACGATGCGCTTCCCCGTGGCATCCGACGATCACGCGAAGACGCGGGAGGTCATCGACGAATGGCTGCGCGTCGTCGACGAGACCGACCCGGCGGCCCGGGCCGCGCTGCTGAACGAGCAGATGGCGGCGGTCGCGGCGTACCCGCGCCTCACGAACCACGACGGCGAGGGATGGCACCTGCACTACCGCGACAGCGACGAGGCGCTGCCCCGCGTGCTCGCGGCGGTCATCTCGGTCGGCACCTCGCTGCACCTCGTCACCCGCGGCATGGACCGCCTCGGTCGGTGCGCCTCGGAGCCCTGCGCGCGCGTTGTCGTCGACGTCACCCGCAACGGCCGGCAGCGCTACTGCTCGGTGCGCTGCGCCAACCGGGCCGCCGTCCGCCGTCACCGCGCCCGCGTCTGACGGGCGTGGGACACGTCCGGGAGACGACGGATGCCGGGCTCGGGCGCCCGCAGCATCCCTCGGTCGTGCGGTGAGCGGATCGAACGGACGACACGCCGGCGGCGTCGGCAAGCTCAGCCACCTCACCCGGTCACGAGCCCACAGGACAGTCGGATGCCGCCGTGTCGAGGGATGGCGGAACATCCATGCCAGCGCATACGTTGCTGTGAGCACCGACGACAGGAGACCCCATGGCCGACGAACTGACCGTGACCCGCAACGACGAGGCGAGCCGATACGAGATCCACGTGGGCGACGAGCTCGGCGGATTCCTGGAGTTCGAACCGGCCGGCGACCGCGTCGAACTCCCCCACACCGAGATCGACCCGGCCTTCACGGGCAAGGGTCTCGGCTCGAAGCTCGCGGGCGAGGCGCTGTCCGACCTCGCACGTCGGGGCGACACCGTCATCCCCTCCTGCCCGTTCGTGGCGCACTACCTCGGCGAGCACGACGTCGAGGGCCTCTCCGTCGAGTGGCCCGAAGGCGCCGGCGAGCCGTCGTGACCCGCCTCGACGTCGCCCCGCCCGAGGCGGAGGGTCCGGTCGAGTGCGACGGACCCCGTGCGCTCGTGGTCGAGGCGCGCGAGGTGCCGTTGGGCGGGGTCCGCGGCATGCAGGTGCACCGCACCCTCCCGCACCGCTCGCTGCCGATGGTCGGCGCGTGGTGCTTCCTCGATCGCTTCGGTCCGCAGGACACCCTCATGCGCGTCGAGCCGCACCCCCACATCGGGCTGCAGACGGTGACGTGGCCGATCGTCGGCGAGGTGCGCCACCGGGATGCCGTGGGCAGCGACGTCGTCGTGCGCCCCGGCGCCCTGAACCTCATGACCAGTGGCGCGGGTATCGCGCACTCGGAGTACTCGGTGGGCGAGTGGCCGATCCCCCTCGACGCGCTGCAGCTGTGGGTGGCCCTCCCCGAGGCGCGACGGCACGGCGCCCCCGCCTTCGAGCGGCATGAAGACCTGCCCATGCTCGACCTCGGCGACGGAGCCGACGCGGTCGTCGTGATGGGCGACCTCGGCGGCGTGACCTCCCCCGCGACGGTGCACACGCCGATCGTCGGCGCCGAGCTGCGCCTGCCCGCCGGGGTCACCGTGCGGGTCCCCCTGCATCCCACGTGGGAGTACGCCCTCTACGGGATGATCGGCACCGCCGACGCGGTCACCGGGATGGATGCCGTCGACGCCGACGCCCCGAGACGACCGGCGCCGGCGCTCGGGGGCGGCCCCGTGGCATCCGTGGACCACACGCGCCTGATCTACCTCGGCACCGGCCGCGACCACCTCGAGCTGCGCAGCGAGGAGGGGGCCCGGGTCTTCCTCCTGGGCGGGGAGCCGTTCGAGGCCGACATCGTCATGTGGTGGAACTTCGTCGGTCGCTCGCACGGCGAGATCGTCGAGGCGCGCGAGGCGTGGGAAGCTCGCGCCGCACGGTTCGGCGAGGTCGTGGACCACGGTCCCGAGCGCATCCCGGCTCCGCCGCTGCCCGCGGTGCGTCTCACCGCACGGCGACGCCGGGTCTGACGCATTCGCGCACCCGCGGGCGATCGTCCGTGGTCAGGGCTTCATGGACGCGCGTCGCCGATCGGCGTGTCCAGACGCCGGCCCGCGCGATCGGGCACCGGTCACCGCCGCGACGTCGCGCTCAGTACGTCGGCGCGGCCGGGAGACCGAAGAACTCCTCGAGGGTGGTGTACCCGCCATCGTGGTACGCCTGCGCGAGCTCCGGCCCGATGTAGCGCAGGTGCCACGCCTCGGGCTCGTAGCCGCTGTAGTCCTCGCGCCCCTCGGCGTAGCGGGTGATGAAGCCGAACTCCCACGCGTGCTCGCGCACCCATTCGCCCTGCCGTGACGCGGCGACGTCGTCGAGCGTCCCGCAGGAACCGCTGCAGGGGACGATGTCGACGGCCTTGCCCGTCTGATGCTCACTGAATCCGGGTCGCGCGCTCTCGCGATCGGCCTCCGCCACGCCGCCCACCGCGACCCGGCCGGCGTACGTGGACTGCTGGGTGGAGTACGACCGGAAGGCGCTGAGGTAGCCGATCTCGCCCGCACCGGCGTCGGCGGCGGCGCGCACCATCGCGGTCAGCGCCTCAGCGGGCGCGGCCCGCAGCGCCGACTGCTCGAGCGCGCGCACGTTCGACGGCATGACGAGGTCGCCCGGGTAGTAGTCGAGCGGTTCGAGCGGGCGCTGCTTGTTGACCACGAGCCATTCGCGGTCGGGGTCGCTCAGTGAGACGCAGGGGGCGAGCCCGGATGCCACCGCGGTGCGGAACGCCGACCCGCCGCCCGCCGCGGCGATGGCGGCGGTGTCGTCGCCCTGCGCGAGCGCGGCGGTGAAGGCCGGATCGTCGCAGGGCGTCGCGGTCGCGGCGACGGCGGCGACCTGCGGAATCGGCAGGCCGTCGTCGGGAACGGCCGGCGGGCCCGCCACCGCGGCGCTCACCGTGTCGTCGACGGATGCCGAGGCGGCGATGTCGCGCGCCGAACCGGCGGCCGCGCCGATCGCCACCGCGACGCCGAGGACGACGGCGACCGCGGCTCCCGCCACGACGGCGAGCCGACGACGGCGGTGCGGGGGAAGAGCGGCGACGACCTCCGGAAGACGACGCCAGGACCCGCGCGCCGCGCCGGCGCCTGCGTCGACGGCGACCGTGCTCGCGGCCGCGGCTTCACGCAGCTGGCGCCGCGTGGGGGCGGGCGGGGGGACCTGCGCGAGCGCCGCCGTCGCGAGTCGCTCGGCCTCCGCGCGCGCGGCGCGGCGGGGAGAGAGCTCGGGATCGGGGGACATCACTGCCTCCATTGTCCCCCGGACGCGCGGTGGGGTCGACCCGTCGCCGGGCGACGGTTGCCCCGGCACCCGCCGGGCGGGCAGTCTGGAGGCACCGAGAGCCGACCGGGGGGACGAACCGGGAGGCGTCAGGCGATGTCGCTGAACCCGACCTCGGCGGCCGCGAAGATCGCGACCACGATGCTCAGCAGGCCCGCTACCAGCAGGAGCAGGGGGTGGGCGAACCCGATCACGACGCGCCGGGTACGCGGCAGGTCGGCGAAGAACTGATCCGGGATGCGATGCCGCTCGGGCACACCCGCCCATCCGCGCAGCCGCGCGATGTAACCGACGCAGCGGAAGACGAGGACCGCCCAGAGCATCGCGACGATGAACGGCACGACCGCGCCGAAGATCTCGAAGGCCTCGACCCAGGCCTTCTCGGGATCGGACCCGGTGTCCTGCGCGAGCTGGACCGCCACGGCCGCTCCGAGGACCACCGACCCGACCCACAGGATGAGCGCGCCGAGGACGGCGAAGAACCGCGCGAAGAAGTGCCCGAGGATGGACTCCTCGTATTCGAGATGCGTGCGCGGGGTCTGCGCGAGCACGATCAGCGTCGCGCCGAGCGACGGGAGGGCGCCGACGAGCGAGACCACGACACCGGCGGTCTCGTCTTCGATCCAGATCTCGCAGACCACGAGCAGCACCACCGCGACCGCGAGCCAGATCCATCCGGACAGGGTGGGATGCCGCACCACGAAGGCCGGATGCCGGGACTCGAGCGCCCGCGCGGATCGGTGCACGAGGGCGTGGCCCCTGACCTGCCGATCGTCGACCACTGCGCCTCCCCTGTCATCCCGTCCGGCGAGCGGGCTCCGCTGTCACAGTATCGGTTCGCGGATCGTCCATGGGAACGTATGTGAGCAACGCCGCCTTGCGCTTGAATAGAACATGTGTTCGACTGTTGCGATGAGATGGCAGGGTCAGCAGCTGGGCGTCGACGACACGGCGGCGCTTCCCGGCATGGAGCGCGTGGACGGTCTCGTCCGGTCGGTCACCACTCCCGAGTTCGCGGGGATGACGTTCCACGAAGTCCTCTGCAAGACCGCGCTGAACCGCGTTCCCGGCGCCTCGGCGATGCCGTTCGATTGGACCGTCAACCCGTATCGCGGCTGCAGCCACGCGTGCTCGTACTGCTTCGCCCGCAAGACGCACGAGTACCTCGACCTCGATTACGGCGCCGACTTCGACTCGCAGATCGTCGTGAAGGTCAATGTCGCCGACGTGTTGCGCACCGAACTGCAGCGCGGATCCTGGGCGCGCGAACCCGTCATGCTCGGCACGAACACCGACCCCTACCAGCGGGCCGAGGGCCGTTACCGGCTGATGCCCGAGATCGTGGGCGCCCTGACCGACACCGGAACGCCCTTCTCGATCCTCACGAAGGGCACGTTGCTGCGGCGCGATCTGCCGCTGCTCGCCGAGGCCGCCCAGCAGGTGAAGGTGTCGCTGGCGATGTCGATCGCCGTCTTCGACGACGCCCTCCAGCACTCGATCGAGCCGGGCACCCCGAGCGCCGAGGCCCGCCTCGAGACGGTGCGCGCCGCGACGGCGGCGGGCTTCCGCGTGACGGTGTTCCTCATGCCGATCCTCCCCCACCTCACGGACTCGATCCCGGCGCTCGACGACGCCCTCGCGCGCCTGCGCGCGGCCGGTGCCGCGAGGGTCGTCTACGGCGCGTTGCACCTGCGACCGGGCGCAAAGCAGTGGTTCTTCGAGTGGCTCGAACGCGAGCACCCCCACCTCGTCTCGTCGTATCGCGGCCTCTACCCCGGCGTCTCTGTCACCGCACCGAAGGCGTACCGCACGTGGCTCGGCAAACGTCTCCGCCCGCTGTTGCGCATGCACCGACTCGACGGGTGGGACGAAGACGACCACCCTCGCGGCCGGCCGCAGCCCGGACTCGCCGCCCGCACCCCGGCCACGAACAACCTCGGGCCGGTCCGCACCACCCGCGGCCTGGCGTCCGGTCGCCCTCTGGTCGCTCCGGCGAGCGAGCCGACGCTGTTCTGACGGACGAGACGCCGCTGTGCGCGATCCGGACCAACGCAGAAGCCCCCGCCGCGACGTGCGCGGACGGGGGCCCTGGATGAAACGGATTACGACGTGACGTCGGCCAGCTGACGGCCCGAGATCTCCTCGAGCACGTCGTCGCCCAGCTGCGTCGGCTCGAACGGCGCCTCGATCTCCGCGCGGTCGAGCAGCTCGGTCATCCGACGCTGACGCTGACGCGTGATGAGCGTCACCACCGTGCCGCTGCGCCCGGCGCGGCCAGTACGGCCGGAGCGGTGCAGGTACGTCTTGTACTCGTCGGGAGCATCGGCCTGGATGACGAGGTCGATGTCGTCGACGTGGATGCCACGAGCGGCGACATCCGTCGCGACGAGCACGTTGACGCGGCCCGAGGTGAGCTTCTCGAGGTTGCGTGTGCGCTTCTGCTGGTTCAGATCGCCGTGCAGCGCGACGGCGGCGATACCGGCGTCGTCGAACTGCTCGGCGAGCATCTCGGCGTAGGCGCGGGTGCGGGCGAAGACGAGGGTCTTGCCCTCACGGTCGACGAGCGAGTCGAGGATCTGCGCCTTGTCGCGGTGCTCGATCACGAGCACGCGGTGCTCGATGGTGCTCGAGTCCTGGTCCTCCCCGGCGACCTCGTAGACGGCCGGCTCGACGAGGAACTCGTCGACCAGGGCCGCGACCTCGCGGTCGAGCGTGGCGGAGAACAGCAACTTCTGGCTGCCCTTCGCGGTCGCACGCAGGATGCGCTGCACGGGCTCGAGGAAGCCGAGCTCGCACATGTGATCGGCCTCGTCGAGCACGGCGATCTGCACGTCGGAGAGGTCGAGCTTGCCCTGGTTGAGCAGGTCCTCGATGCGACCGGGGGTTCCGATGACGATGTCGACGCCCTTCTTGAGCGCACCCACCTGACGCGCCTGCGGCACACCGCCGTAGACCTGCGTCGTGAAGAGTCCCACGCTGCGCGCGAGAACCTGCACGGTGCGGTCGATCTGGAGGGCGAGCTCGCGCGTCGGCGCCATGATGAGCGCCTTCGGGGCGCGCCCGAACTCGCGACGCTTGCCGGCCTGCGAGCGCAGAATGCTCTCCACCAGCGGAGCGCCGAAGGCGATGGTCTTCCCCGAGCCGGTGCGGCCACGGGCGAGGACGTCGCGCCCCTCCAGGATCGGCGCCACGGTGGCGGCCTGAATGGGGAACGGCTTGTCCGCGCCGAGACCCGCGAGAGCACGGACGATGTTGTCGCCCAGTCCCAGCTCGGCGAAGCCGGCGCCGGTCACCGTCGCGGCATCCACCGCTTCGGCCTGCAGGCGCTCGTGCACGACATCGACGCGCTGCTCGTGCTCGGCGGAGCGCTTCGGGCCGGCGTTCCAATCCGAGCGGCTCGGACCGTCGGCACGACGGGGGCGGTCGTCGAACGAGCGCGCGGGGCGGTCGGTGCGGTCGAACGACCGCGCGGGACGGTCCTCGAACGACCGAGCCGGACGGTCGTCACGGCGGGGACGGTCGTCGAACGAGCGAGCGGGACGGTCGTTCCGGTCGAACGACCGAGCCGGACGCTCACCGGCATCGCGACGCGGACGCTCGTCACGGTCGAACGAACGAGCCGGACGCTCGCTGCGGTCGAACGAACGAGCGGGGCGATCGCTCCGGTCGAAGGAACGCGCGGGACGCTCGTTGCGGTCGAACGACCGAGCCGGACGCTCACCGGAATCGCGACGCGGACGCTCGTCACGGTCGAACGAACGAGCCGGACGCTCGTCACGGTCGAACGAACGAGCGGGGCGATCGCTCCGGTCGAACGACCGAGCCGGACGCTCACCGGCATCGCGACGCGGACGCTCGTCACGGTCGAACGAACGCGCAGGACGGTCGTTGCGATCGAACGAGCGCGCGGGACGGTCCTCGAACGACCGGCGGGGGCGGTCATCGAACGACCGAGCCGGGCGGTCGCTGCGGTCGAAGGAGCGAGCCAAACGCTCACCCGCATCGCGACGCGGACGCTCGTCACGGTCGAACGAACGAGCCGGACGGTCGCTGCGGTCGAACGACCGCGCGGGACGGTCCTCGAACGACCGACGCGGGCGCTCGTCGCGGTCGAACGAACGCGGCGAACGGTCGTCGCGAGCGGACTGACGGATGCCACGGGCCTCGTCGCGGCCGGCTCGGTCCGACGCGCTCCAGCGGCGCTTGTCGGGGGCGGCCTCGGTCTCGGGGCGGTAGCCGCGGTGGTTCGGGCTCTTGCTGCCGGGCTTGGCGGGACCCTCGGCGCCGGGGCGACGCTTGCGGTCCTGGAACGAGGTCTTCGCGCCGTAGCGCGGCTCGAAGTTCTTCGCGGCGCGGCCGCCGGCGGGCTTCTTGTTCTTGGGCATGGAAAACTTCCTGGGTTCTGTTCGCGCGAAACAGCGACACCGCTCGTGGCGGTGCGATACCCGGACTGTCGTCGGCCGGGGGCCATTCACTGATGATGGTCGAGGCCGCGATCGCGTCCTGTCCATCGGCCCCTTGGACTCACAAACCCATCCGCGCATCACACGCGGTGTCCAGAGCCGACCCGACAACGTTACAGGTCGCCCCTGGGAATGGCATCCATGTCCCACTTCGTGCGGATCCACCCGCCCTCTCTTGCACAAAGCGGGACACCCCACCCGGCCCCGCGGCGCCGCACCCGCCACGGCGCACATCCCTCACGCCCTGACCCAAAATGGAACCATGGCAGACACCGACGCCCACCCCATCACGGTGGCGATCGAGCGGCGCATCGACCCGACGCGCACCGCCGAAGCGACCTCCTGGATGCAGGCCGGCACCGACCTCGCGACCGCTTTCCCGGGGTTCCTCGGCTCGGGGTGGGTGCGCGCGGGCGAAGACAGCGACCTCTGGTACATGCTGTACCGCTTCCGCGACATCACCACGCTCGAGGGGTGGGAGACTTCCTCGCAGCGGCAGTGGTGGCTCGATTCCGGGCGCCCCTTCGCGCGCGAGGAGCGCACCGAGCGCCGCACCGGCATCGAGGGGTGGTTCGACGCCGCGTTCGGCTCGGTCCTCGCCCCGACGGATGCCACGACCTCCCCGGTGCAGCAACCCGTGCCGCCCGCACCCCCGCGGTGGAAGCAGGCCGTGACGATCTGGGTGGGCTTCTTCCCCACCAATTTGCTGGCGTCGTGGCTGCTGGGCTTCGTCCCCGGTTTCGCCGAGGTCCCCCTGCCGCTGCGCGTGCTCGCCACCACCCTCATGCTCACCCCCGTCATGACGTACGCCGTCTTGCCGTGGGTCACCCGGCTGCTCCGTCCGTGGTTGCAGCGTCCGCCCCGCTCTCGAAAGGCCTCGTCATGACCGCTGATCCCACCGGCCGGCGCTTCCACCTGCGCGGCGCGCACTCGTCCGCCGAGATCGCCCAGGTCGGGGCGGCGCTGCGCGCGCTGACCGTCGACGGCGTCGACCTCGTCCCCCGCTATCCCGACGACCTGCCCACGCCCGCGGCATCCGGGGTCGTCCTCGTCCCGTGGCCGAACCGCATCCGCGACGGCCGGTACTCCTTCGACGGCGACGATCTGCAACTGGCCATCAGCGAACCGAAGTTCGGCAACGCGAGCCACGGCCTGCTGCGCTTCGGCGCGTACGAGCCGGTCGAGCACTCGGACGAGCGGCTCGTGCTCGCCGCCGATGTCGTCCCGCAGACCGGTTACCCGTTCCACCTGCGCACGCGGGTCACCTTCTCCCTTCGGCCCGATGGGTTGGACGTCGCCCACGACATCGAGAACGTCGGCCGCAAGGCGGCACCCGTCGCCCTCGGCGTGCACCCCTACCTGCAGATCGGCGGCGTCGACACCGCCGACCTCGTCGTGCGCTCGACAGGCACGACGACCCTCGTGCTCGACGAGCGCAACATCCCCGTCGACGAGGTCCCCGTGAGCGCGGGCACCGACCTGCGCGACGGCGTACGTCTGGGCGATGCCGCCCTCGACAACGGCTACCGGGGCCTGGAGAGGGATGCCGAGGGCGTCGCTCGGCACAGCCTCACCGCCCCCGATGGTGCGCGCGTCGAGCTCTGGCAGGACGAAGGGTTCCGTTGGGCGCAGGTGTTCACCACCGATCGCTACCCCGGCCATCCCCTCGCCGTCGCGATCGAACCGATGACGGCCCCGGCGAACGCTTTCGCCACCGGCAAGGACCTGGAGCGTCTCGAGCCCGGAGATATTCTGCATCGGGAATGGGGCGTGCGTTTCACGGCATGACATTTTTTGTCCCCCAAATGGGGGACAAGAAATATCGCATATGACCTGGGAAAAGGTGCGACAAGCCCTTTCTCATTTTCGGGGCGCGAACGATACCATTCGGGTGACGGTTTTCCGTCGAGGCCGGGGGCGGCAAAGGGTCAAGGTTCGCCCCGGTTCATCACCCGAATGAGCCGACGGGGGCCGAGGGTCTCGCGATGTGGGGGGACCCTCGTTCCGTCACGAGGAAAGATCCCCCATCATGAGCACGCTCCGCTCCGCCGTCCCCGTTTCCCTCACGACGTCCCTCGTGACCCCTCGCCTCGCCGGATTCGCCCGGCGGGTGGGAGCAGCACCCTCGCTGCACGTCGGCGCCGTGGCTCTCATCGTGCTCGTCGGCGGCCTGCTGCTGGCGATCGCCACGACGACGGATCCGCTGTGGTGGCAACTGCACTTCAGCCAGCTGGGAACGTTCGGAGACCTTTCCAGCGCATTCTTCAACACGACGCTGAAGGTCAGCGGATCGATCGTCGTCTTCTTCGCCTTCTGCGTCCGACGCGACGTGCGCCGTCTCGGCAGAGGGCCGGTGCGCCGCGGCGCGGCGACGGTCGCCTTCGTGTGCCTGAATGTCGTGGGCGTCAATCTCGCGCTCGTCGGGTGCATTCCGCTGAACACCGACAAAGACCTCCACGATCGTGTGGCCGGCTCGATGGTGCTCGGATTCCTCGCCCTCCTTCTCACCGCGCCCTTCCTCTTCCACCGCCTCGGCAAGCGCATGGCCGTCGGCACGGCGATCGCGACCGTCTGGCTCATCATCTCGATCGCGCTGTTCGTCTCCGCCACGATCAACCTCGCCCTGTTCGAGACGATCGCGTGCGCCGCGATGTTCGCATGGTCGGGCATGTTCACGTCCGTGCTGGCCGGTGCCGCCGCGCGCACGCTCGCGCCCGCACCCGCCGACCGGCGAGCGGACGTCGCGCACGTCGCTCGCCGCCGCATCCGGCGTCCCCTCGCCGCCCGCGCACCGATGACCCCCCGCTCGGTCGCGCCCCGCACCGGCCGAGCGACTCGCGCCGCCCACCGCGCCCCGCTGAACCCCGTCGCCCCGGTCGACACGACCGCGCGTCGCTCAGCCCTCAACGGTGTCGCGCTCGAGCTCCTGTCGACGTCGCCGCTGATGCGCACCGCGCGCCCGCTGGCGATCGACGCCCGTGCCCGCAGCGCCTCCCCGCCCACCGCCTCCCCCGCTCGCGACACCGCGACCCCGCAGGCCGCAGCGTCGATGCGACAGCTCACCGCCCCGTGCGGCGACCTCTCCACGGCCGGCGGCGGGCGCGTTCGGAGCGCGATGCACCGCGCACCGGCACGTCGGCCGGCCGCCGCGGCACGCCCGCTCCTGGCGTCCGGCCCGCGTGCGGTCAGTGCTTCTCGCGCAGCTCGCGTCGGCTCAGCGGGTGTCCGTCGTCCGCGATCGTCGCGGCCGTCGCCGTCGGCCCTGCCTCGTCGCGCGCGGAACGCCGGGCCCGACGCCGTTCGCTCGCTCCTTCGATGAGGTTGTAGAGCGTCGGCAGCACCAGCAAGGTCAGGAAGGTCGACGACACCAGACCGCCGATCACGACGACGGCGAGCGGCTGCGAGATGAACCCGCCGTGGCCGGTGATGCCGAGGGCCATCGGCACAAGCGCGAAGATGGCGGCGAGCGCCGTCATCAGGATCGGCCGCAGTCGTCGCGCCCCTCCCACGATGGTCGCGTCGTGGACGCTGAGTCCGCGTGCGCGGTACTGATTGACGAGGTCGATGAGCACGATCGCGTTCGTCACGACGATGCCCACGAGCATGAGCGCACCGATCATCCCCGCGACGCCGAGCGGCACGCCGGTGACCAGCAGCAGCAGGATCGCCCCCGTCGCGGCGAACGGCACCGACACCAGAAGCTCGAGCGGCTGACGCAGCGACTTGAACGTCGCGACCATGACGACGTACACGATCAGGATCGCCGCGAGCAGCGCGAGACCGAGCTGGCCGAACGCGTCCTGCTGATCGGTGACCGCGCCGCCGACCTCCGCCGTGGCCCCGTCGGGCAGCTGCACGTCGGAGAGGGCCTCGTTGACGCTGGCGGACGAACTGCCGAGGTCGTCGGTCGTGGGCGTGACGGTCACGGATGCCGTGCGGAGCCCTCGGGAGGTGGTGATCGACGGCGGGGTCTGACTCTGCTCGACGGTGGCGATCTCGTCGAGGCGCACGGTGCCGCGGGCGCTCGGGATCTCGAGGGCGCGGAGATCGTCGATGGTCTGCGGCGGGTTCGCCGTGGCGAGGTAGACCGTGACGCCGCGGCCGTCGATTTCGACCGTGCCGGCCTGGCGCGGCTGCTGCGCGCTCGACACGAGCGCGCCCACCGTCTGCTCCGACAGGCCGCGCTCGGCGGCCTTGTCGCGGTCCACGCGCACCGACACGAACGGCAGCGAGGCCGACAGGCTGCTGGTGACCTGGCCGATCCCCTCGCGTCCGTCGAGGCCGGCGACGACCGCGTCGTTCGCCTGCTGCAGCGTCGTCGCGTCGGGCGCGGTCACGTCGACGGTGATGTCGGTCGACCCGAAGCCGCTGCCCTGCGCCGAGACCTCGATCTCGCCGGCATCCGTCAGCTTCTCGAGCTCGGTGCGCACGCGCTCGCGCAGCTCGACCTGGTCGGTCCCCGACTGCGAGGTGATCGAGTAGGTGATGCCCGAACCGCCGCCGGAGAAGGCGTCGCGCAGCGCCGAGCCGCTGGAGCCGATGGAGGTCTGCACGGTCTGCACGCCCTCGGTGTCCAACAGCACGGCTTCCACCTTCTGCGCGGCCGCATCCTCGGCATCCAGGCTCGGGGCGGAGCCGATCTTCTGCGTGACGGTGAAGGTGTTCTGACCCGAATCGCCCAGGAAGTCGGTCTTCAGCAGGGGCACCGATGCGAGGGTGCCGCCGAGCACCAGCACCGCGAGGCCCAGGGTCACCCAGGAGTGCTTCAGCGTCCAGCTCAGCACCGGCACATAGGCCTTCTGCAGGCGGGACGGCGGTGCATCGGGCGCTTCGGGGTCGATCGCGTGGCCTTCGGCGTCCCGCACGACCTTCCCCGGCTTGAGGAACCACGACGCCAGCACCGGCACGATCGTCAGCGACACGAGGAGCGAGGCCGCCATCGCGATCGTCACCGTGAGCGAGAACGGGCGGAACAGCTCTCCCGTGACGTCGCCGACGAACGCGATCGGCAGGAACACCGCGACGGAGGTGATCGTGGATGCCGTGATGGCGGCCGCGACCTCGCGCACGGCCCGGATGATGGTCGGGATCTTCTCGGCGTCGCCGACGTAGTGCCGCTTGATGTTCTCGATGACGACGATGGAGTCGTCGACGACGCGGCCGATGGCGATGGTGAGCGCGCCGAGGGTGAGGATGTTCAGCGAATAGCCGAAGGCCTGCAGCCCCACGAAGGTGATGAGCACGCTGGTGGGGATCGAGATGGCGGTGACGAGCGTCGATCGCACCGACATCAGGAAGATCAGGATGATGACGACCGCGAAGACGAGGCCGAGCAGACCCTCCTGCGCGAGCGCCTCGATCGACTGCGTCACGAAGGGCGCCTGATCGAACACGACGGTGAAGGTCGCGCCCTGACCGAGCTGCGACTCCAGGCCCGGCAGGGCGTCGAGCACGCCGCGGGAGACGTCGACGGTGTTGGCCGCGGGGAGCTTGGTCACGGCGATGGTGAGCGCCGGCTGGCCGTCGACGCGCGAGAGGGTGGTGACGGGATCCGTCTGCAGCTCGACGGCGGCGACGTCGCCGATCGTCGTCTGCCCCGCCTGGAACTGCGCGGCATCCGTCGGCAGGAGCGGGAGGGCGGCGACCTCGTCGACGCTGGTGAGCTTCGTGCCCGTCTGCACGGTGAGCGTCTGATCGCCCTCGGTCAGCGAGCCGCCGGGGAAGAGGACGCCGTTCGCGTCGAGCGCGTCGGTGATGGCCTGCTGCGAGAACCCGCGCTCGCCGAGCTTCGTCGTGTCGGGGGTGATGGTGACGCGCTGGCCCGTCCCGCCGACGATCTGGGCGCCGTTGACGCCGTCGACGTCTTCGAGGTCGGGGATGACGCTGGTCTCGAGGATCGACTGCGTGGCCTGGGCGTCGGTGAAGCCGGTGACGGCGAGCTGGATCACGGGGAAGTCGTCGATGCTGGCGGAGGCGACCGTGGTGTCGGCGGACTCGGGCAGCTGGTCGTCGATACGCGCGATGGCCGCGAGGATCTTCTGCTGCGCGGCGGCGAGATCGGTTCCGTAGGTGAACGACGCCGAGACGATCGACGAGTTCGACGTGCTGGTCGCGGTGGTCGACTCGAGGCCTTCGACGCCGCGGATCGCGCTCTCGATGGGCGTGGACACGTCGGCTTCGACCACCTCGGGCGAGGCGCCGGGGTAGGTCGTGACGATCGCGAGCTGCGGGAACTCGATCGAGGGGATGAGCTCCTGCTTCAGGCTCGTCAGCGCGAGGCCGCCGAAGATCGCCGCGACGATCGTGACGAGGGCGATGAGGGCACGGTTCTTCAGGCTCAGAACGGCCAGGTACGACACGAAGGCCCCTTCAGGGTCACGGTTCGATACAGGGGTGTATCCAAACCCCAGTATCCCACGGCCCTTCGCTCGCGGGCGCGGCTCAGAGCAGCGAGCCCAGCGTCAGACCGAGGGCTGCGGCGACCACCGATCCGACGAACGACAGCACCGCGTACGAGACCGCAGCCCGCGTCCGCCCCTCCTCCGCCAGCAGCGCCGTGGTCACCGCGACCGCGCTGAAGGTCGTGTATCCGCCGAGCAGCCCCGTGCCGAGGATCCCGCGCCAGGCCTCGTCCGCGGGGAGGGGGGTCAGGATGCCGAGCACCAGCGCCCCGGTCAGATTGACGACGAGGATGCCCCGCGGGAACCGCTCCCCCGTGCGCCGACGGATCGCGACGTCGAGCAGGTACCGCAGCGCCGCACCGACACCGCCGGCGACGGCCACGGAGAGGAAGACGAGGGGCGTCATCGGGCCCTCCCCCCGCGTCCGATGAGGACTCCGCCCCACGCGGCCGCGGTGCCGACGATCACCGTCGCGACGCCCCACCACAGCAGCGCGAGATCGGCCGACTCCACGGCGAGCGCGCTGTAGGTCGTGAATCCGCCCAGCACCCCCGTGCCGACGAAGAGCTGCACGCGCTGCGCGCGCGAGGACTCCGGCATCCGGGCCCGCCATCCGAACAGGATGCCGATCGCGAACGCCCCCACGACGTTGATCAGCGGAACGAGGGCGGACCCCAGGTCGTCACCGAGCGCGAGGGTCAGGCCCGCGCGGGCCGCCGTGCCGATCGCGCCGCCGACGGCGACGAGGACGACGTCACGCCACATGCTCACCGCGCCACCCTACGCCCGCGCGGTCCGACCCTTCCGCCCGGAGCGCGATGTCCGCATACGACCGACACGACGGCGCCCGCAACCCCCGCGACAGCGCGCGTGCCACCGGCGCACGATGCGGAGCGTCGACACACTGTGGAGGACCCATGCTCAGACCACGAGGGGTCGCCGCGCTCGCGCTCGGGCTGGCGGTTCTGCTGACGGCCGGGTGCGGCATCCGCATCCCCGCTGATCCGGAGGGAACGCTCGAGGCCGTCGAGGGCGGGACGCTGCGGGCGGGCGTCTCGCCGAACGGCGACTGGATCCGCCTCGGCGACGACCAGCCGGCCGGAACCGAGGCCGACGCGCTGCGCGCGTTCGCCCGGGCGCACGACGCGACGGTCGAGTGGACGGTCGGCAGCGAGGAGGCTCTCGTGCGCGGCCTCGAGAACGGCGACCTCGACGTGGTCGCGGGCGGCCTCACCGACGAGACCCCGTGGACGAACAAGGCCGGCATGACCCGGCCGTACGCGGAGTCCACCCTCGCCGACGGGTCGACCGTGAAGCTCGTCATGCTCGTCCCGCTGGGGGAGAACGCGTTCGTGTCGGAGCTGGAGACCTTCCTCACCGCAGAGGCGACGCGGAAGGGGACGGCGCCGTGACCGGGTCGACGGCCCGGTTCGGGCGCACGACGCTGCCCCCGGAGCAGGCGCAGGTGCTGCGCCGCGCGGTGCGGCTGGAATGGATCACCATCGCGTTCCTCGTCGTCACGGCCACCGCGGTGTTCCTCGTCCTGGGCAATTCCCAGGCCATGAAGGCCGCGTGGATCGAGGACCTGCTGTCGTTCATCCCACCGCTGGCGTTCCTCGTCGCCGTGCGCCTGGCGCGGCACCGTCCCACGGTGCGGCATCCCTACGGGCTGCACCGCTCGGTGGCCGTGGGGCACCTCGTCGCGGCCGTCGCCCTCACCGCGATGGGCGGGTTCCTCATCGTCGACTCCGGCATCTCTCTCGTGACGGCGGAGCACCCCACGATCGGCACGGTGAACCTCTTCGGCGCCACCGTCTGGCTGGGCTGGCTCATGATCGCCGTGATGGCGGTGACCGCGGTCCCGCCGGTGATGGTCGGCAGGCTCAAGCTCGGACTCGCCCGCCAACTGCACGACAAGGTGCTCTACGCCGACGCCGACATGAACAAGGCCGACTGGATGACCTCGCTCGGCACCATCGTCGGAGTCCTCGGCATCGGGGTGGGCCTGTGGTGGATGGATGCCGCGGCCGCCGTCTTCATCGCCGGAAGCATCGTGCACGACGGGGTGAGCAATTTGCGCGCCGCCGTCGTCGACCTGATGGACGCCCGCGCGACGACCTTCGACGACACGCAACCGCACCCGCTCGTGGGACGGGTGGATCAGTACCTCGCGGACCTCCCCTGGGTCCGCGAGGCCGGGAGCCGGGTGCGCGACGAGGGGCACGTCTTCCACATCGAGGCCTTCGTCGTCCCGCGCCGCCGGAAGGTCGCGATCGCCGACATCGAAGACGCGCGCGAGGCGTGCGCGGGGCTCGACTGGAAGATCCAGGACGTCGTGATCGTGCCCGTCCCGGAGCTTCCCGACGTGGTCGACGCGGTCACTCCCCGAGGATCAGGCGCCTGATCGCGGCATCCTTCGATCCACCCAGGTCCATCGTGCGGCCCTTGCGGTAGAGCGAGAAGACGCGGGGGTCGATGTAGCTCGACCGCGCCACGGCGGGGGTGTTGCCGAGCGCCTCGGCCGTCGCGCGGACGGCGGCGACCTCGGCCTTCTTGCGCTCGTTCTTCCCGCCGACGGCCCCCGCCTTGGCGAGCGACTCGGCGGCGATGATCGTGCCGCGGAGCGTACGGAAATCCTTCGCGCTGAACGGTCCACCGGTGAGCGAGCGCACGTACGCGTTGACATCGCCCGGCGTCAACGGCACGCGCCGCCTCCCCCGCTTGTAGCTCAGCAGCGCCGCCCGCGAACGTCCGAGAGCGAGTTCTTCGATGAGGGATGCCAGTTCGGCATCGTGCACGCGCAGGTCGGCGCGCTTGCCGCTCTTCGCCGGGAACGACAGGCGGATGAGATCGCCCTCGATCGTGGCATCCCTGCGCTGGAGGGTGGTGAGCCCGCGACTGCCGTTCGTGACGAAGTAGCGCGCGTTGCCGACGCGGGGTGCGACGAGATCGAGAAGCCGGAACGACGCCGCCAGCACCCGCTCCCGGTCGATCTCGCTCCGCCGCAGCGACTGCGTCGCCCGGGCGCGAGCGCGCGGCAGGGCTGCGGCGAGCTGCAGGGCGCGGGAGAACTTGCCCTTGTCCTGCCGCTTCGACCAGTCGGCGTGGTAGGTGTACTGACGCCTTCCGGCTTCGTCGGTGCCGACCGCCTGGATGTGCGCATTCGGCTCCCGGGCGATCCACACTTCGCGCCACGCCGGCGGGATGACCAGGCCTCGCGCACGCTCGGCGTCGCGCTCCGGGACGGCCGCACCGGTGTGGTCGACGAAGCGGAACCCCGACCCGTGGCGCACCCGTCGGTAACCCGGATCCTCGTAGGGCCGGACGCGGATCAGCCGCGCCATGCGCGTCAGTGCGAGCGGAGCATGTCGATGAGCTCCGCCTTCTTCTTACCGGAGTAGCCGGTGATGCCGAGCTCCTTCGCGCGCTTCTTCAGCTCGTCGACGGTGCGGTCCTCGTAGTTCTCCGCGTGACCGCCTTTCTCGCCGACCGCATCGCGTCCCTGCGCGGCGGCGGCGTTCGAGATACGGGCCGCCTTCTCCTTCGAGTCGCCCTGCTTGCGCAGCTCCTCGTAGAGCTCGGGGTCTTTCAGGCTGTTGGATCCTCGCCCCTGGGGCATGATCGTCTCCTTCCGTGGGGGTCTCCGACGCTACGGCCGCGCTCGTCACGACGTCCGCAGGGTTGACATCCGCGCGGCTACCAGCCGGTTTCGCGCAGCGTCAACCCCGGTGGCCGCCGTCCGACGCGGTGGCATGGTGGATACCGATCACCCGTTCCGTGCTGCGCCCGGCGCGGTGAGGGACGGATCGACCGACTCGCCAGGTCCCGCGCCATCGCGCGGGGAAGAAGGAGCCCCCCATGAACATCTTCCTGATCATCATCATCATCGCCGCGATCGTCATCGCCATCTTCAGCGGACTCGGCCAGGCGGCCAACTTCCTGCTGTGGATCGCCATCATCGTCGGCCTCATCGCCCTCATCGTGCTGCTGTTCCGCCTCATCAGCGGTCGCAAGCCCGTCTGACCCGATCGAGCGCGACGCGTTTCGGGTGCGCGTCGCCTCGACTCCCGGCGGGTTCGCCCGCCCCGGATGCCACGTCCTCACCGAGGGCGTGGCATCCGTCGTCTCCGCCCGTCGCGGTCCCTTCCACAGGCTCAGGGACCTCGGCTCGGTGCTGTCGCGGGGCCCCAGTGCCGCCGCGCCCGCCGAAGCCAGCGGCACCCCGCATCGAGGTGGCTGAGCCGGTCGAAACCGCCGGGCCCGCTCGGCCCTCGTGTGGGTTGACGAACTCGCGATATATCGCGATACTGGGCTCAACGCGATATATCGCGAGTGAGGAGCCCCACCATGGAGAAATGGATCGTCCACCCCGGCGAGACGCGCGTCATCGACGTCGCGGCGCTGCGCGAGCTGAAGATCGGCCTCGTCGGCGGACAGGTCGACGTGATCGCCCATGACGAGTCCGACGCCCGTATCGAGGTGCACGGCGTCACCGTCAAAGACCTCCGGATCGAGATGGCCGACGGCCGCCTCGAGATCGACCACCCGCAGCTGCGGTGGGACAACTTCCTCGAGGTGTTCCGCAACTTCGGCGCCGGCGGCCCCAAGGCCGAGATCAGCGTCGCCGTGCCCCGCACCGTCGCCCTCACGCTCGGCGTCGTCAGCGCCAGCGCGCTGGTCGCGGGCCTGCGCAGCGACGTGCGCCTGAACACGGTGTCGGGCGACATCATCGTCGACGGTCTCGTGGGCGATGTCGACCTGAACGCCGTTTCCGGCGACCTGCAGGTGCGCGAGCTCGACGGCGCGTTGAGCGCCAACAGCGTCTCGGGCGACGTGGCGGCCACCGGCCGCATCACGAAGGCCTCGATCGACACCGTGTCGGGCGCGATGCTGGTGGACTCCAGCGGCCCCACCCAGTCGATCTCGCTGAACTCCGTCAGCGGAACCGCGACGGTCCGCCTCGACCGCTCGCTGCCCGCGAACTACGTCTCCCGCTCCGTCAGCGGCCGGGTGCAGATCGACGGCGCCGTGCGCTCGGGCAAGGGCCCCACCACCTTCACGGGATCGACGGGCACCCTCGCCGGCAACTTCGTCGACGTGCGGGCCAACACCGTCTCGGGCGAGATCACGGTGCTGCGCCGCGGCATCTCGGGCCTGCGTCCGGAAGAGCTCGCCGGAGAGGAGGAGTGGTGATGAGCCCCGTCTTCTCCCACGGAGACCTGCGCCTGTACATCCTCAGCCTCCTCGACGAGGCGCCGCGTCACGGCTACGACCTCATGCAGGCCCTCTCGGAACGCACGGGCGGCACCTACTCGCCGTCCGCGGGCACCATCTACCCGCGGCTGTCGAAGCTCGAGGAAGAGGGCCTCGTGACCAAGACCGTCGACGGCCGCAAGACCGTCTACGAGATCACGGATGCCGGTCGTGCCGAGGTCGCCGAGCGCTCCGGCGATCTCGAGGGCATCCAGGCCGGACTCGCCGACAGCGTGCGCCTGATCGCCGACGAAGTGCGCGGAAGCGTCCGCGACGCGATGCGGAGCCTGCGCGCCGACCTCGCCGCCGCCTCCCGCGGGGAGCGCGAGCAGGCCGACGCCGCGCCCGTCGACGACGCACGCTCGCGCAGCCGCGAGCAGCTGTCGCGCGCCGACGCGGCGATCACCGAGTTCCGCGGCCGCGTGCGCTCGGAGCTCCGCGCGCACGTCGCCCGCGGCGGCGAGCTGTCGGCATCCGGGGTCGACGGGATCGAGGCGGCGCTGCAGCAGGCGTCGGACGCGGTCGCCCACGCGCTGCGCGGCTAGCGCGTCATTCCCACGGCAGCTGATCGTCGGCGCCGGCCGGCTCCCCCAACGGGACCACGAGCACCGGCCGGCGCTGACGATGGGTCAGGCGGGCGGCTACCGATCCGGTGAGGAACTCCCGCAGCGACTCGCCCAGCCCGCGCTTTCGCGTGCCGACGACGAGGAGCGACGCCCCGAGCTCGTCGGCCAGGTGGATGAGGGCCAAGGCGGGGTCGCCGATCTCCTGCCGCACGCTCCAGCTCACGTCGTCGTCGGCCAGGGCCTCGGTGGCCGCGCGACGCACCTCTTCCAGCGCAGCCTTCGACGCCGCCCCCGCCACGTCGACCGTGGAGGAGTGCACGTAGCCGTCGGGGTCTTCGAACGCGACGAAGCGGGTCGTGTCGACGTGGACGATCACGAGGGGCGCACCGGAGAGCGCCGCGTAACGGGCGGCCTCGCGGACGACCCGCGGCGACTGCCCGGGGACCACGCCCGCTATCACCGCACCCGCGGCGACGTTCGAACGGGACTGATCGGTCATGCCTGCTCCTCTCGCCATCCGGCGCCGAGCCGCCCATCGCCGCTCGGTCGGGCCGGACGGCTGGGCCGGAATGCGCCGTGATATCCTGGCTGTTACTCTTACCGGCTCGGTCCGGAACCGCAATACGCAGGGCCCCGCAACGCGGCCCTCGACGTCGATCGTGAGGGGGTCTCGCATGGGGCGTGGCCGTCAGAAGGCGAAGAACACCAAGATCGCCCGTGAGCTGAAGTACGACACCTACTCGGTGAACTACTCGGCACTCGAGCGCGAACTCGGCGCACCCGAGGCGGGTGAAGACGCGTACGTCGACAAGTGGGCCGACCAGTACGCCGACGAATACGAGGACGAGAAGGCCTGACGCCTTCCCTTCGAGCCATCCCGCCGACGCGCCAGCGCCGGGTGAGCGACAGCGCTTTTCGCCGACCCTCGATGTTGAACGGCGGTGACGTTTTCGTCACCGCCGTTCGCGCGTCCATCTCGCGATGAACGCAGCTGCGTCGATCCGTCACCAGGTGCGGCCGGTGCGTCGCTCCCAGGCGTCCTCGATCGTCTCGCGTCGCGCGACGACGATTCCCGCGGGCACCGCGCACGCGACGGCGCAGCCGAGCAGCACGAGCGCCGCCGTCCACCCGCCGGTGATCTCGTGGGTCACGCCGATGGCGAGCGGCATCAGCGCGGCAAGACCGTAGCCCACGCTCTGCACGAGCCCACTCAGCGCGACCGCCGTCTCGTGCGACCGGGTGCGCAGCCCGAACAGCACGAGCACCATCGGGAAGAGCAGCGGAGGGATGCCGATCAGCACGACCCACAGCACGGTCGCCGCGGTCGGGGCGAACAGCAGGCCGCCGGCACCGAGCAGGCCCGAGAACACGGCCACGGCGTAGAACGGCGTCGTCCGCCCGATCCGCTGCACGAGCAGCGGTACGACGAGCGACACCGGCAGCCCCATGAACGAGAACAGCGCGAGCAAGCCCCCGGCCGCGGCGGCATCGACCCCGGCCACGTCGATCAGCAGGGGCGGCAGCCAGGCGAACAGGCCGTACGCGATCGAGGAGTTCACCGCGAACGTGACCACGAGCGCCCACGTCTGCGGGACCCGCACGATGCGCGACAGCACCGAGGTGCGGGGCTCTTCCACCAGGTCGGCGCGTGAGGCGCGCGCCCGCAGGCTCATCGCGATCCACGGCACGACGGCCGAGAGGGCGACGACCGCCCACAACACGAACGACCCGCGCCATCCGACCGCCGCGGCCAGCGGCACCGCGACCAGCGGCGGCGTGAAGGTCGCGACCGCCATCGTGGTCGTGTACACCGTGGTCATCAGTCCGATGCGCTCGGGGAAGTACTTCTTCACCACCGCGGGGATCAACACGTTGGCCACGCCCACCGCCGCGAACACGCCCGCCGTCGCGGCCAGCAGCGTCCACGCGTCGACCGCGGCCGCCCGCAGGCCCAGCATGCTCGCGGCGACGATCGCGGCGATCAGCACGCTGCGTTCGAGCCCGAGTCGTCGTTCGATCGCGGGGGCGACCATGCCCGACAGCGCGAACGCCACGGGAGGCGCCATGCCGATGAGCCCCACCACCGCAGCCGGCAGCGGGAAGTCGCGGCCGATCACGACGAGCAGCGGCGAGAGGGATGCCACCGCGATGCGCAGCGTCAGCGCGAGCAGCACGATGGCCGCGGCGGCCAGCGCCAGCGTCCCCGCCGCGCGGCGGGTCAAGATTCCTGGCTGCCCTCGACCCAGGCGAGGTACTCCTCCGACACGGTGCCCGTGACGTAGCGCCCGTCGAAGCAGCTCATGTCGAGGTCGACGAGGTCGGTGCCCTCCATGATCGCGGCCTTCAGGTCGTCGACCTCCTGGTACACGAGGTAGTCGCAGCCCAGTTCCTCGGCGATCTCGGGGATCGTGCGGCCGTGGGCGACCAGCTCGTGACGCGAGGGCATGTTGATGCCGTACACGTGGGGGTAGCGCACGGGAGGTGCGGCCGAGGCGAACGTCACGCTCTTGGCCCCGGCATCCCGAGCCATCTGGATGATCTCGCGGCTCGTCGTCCCGCGCACGATCGAGTCGTCGACGAGGAGGACGTTCTTGCCCTGGAACTCGGTCGACATCGCGTTGAGCTTCTGGCGCACGCTCTTCTTGCGCACCGCCTGGCCGGGCATGATGAAGGTGCGGCCGACGTAGCGATTCTTGTAGAAGCCCTCGCGGTACTCGATGCCGAGCTTACGGGCCACCTGCATCGCCGCCGGACGCGCCGAGTCCGGGATCGGCATGACGACGTCGATGGCACCCGCAGGGGTGTACTTCGCGACGGTGTCGGCGAGGCGCTCGCCCATGCGCAGGCGCGTCTCGTACACCGAGACGCCGTTCATGACCGAGTCCGGGCGCGCGAGGTAGACGTACTCGAACGAGCACGGCGCGAGCATCGTCTTCTCGGCGCACTGCTGCGCGTGCAGGGTGCCGTCGAGGCTGATGAACACCGCCTCGCCGGGCTCGACGTCGCGCACGACCTCGAAGCCGCCGTTCTCGAGCACGAGCGACTCGGAGGCCACGATCCACTCGTCGCGCGGCTCGCCGCCGGGCACCTGGGCGGCGGGGCGCTTGCCGAGGATGAGCGGACGGATGCCGAACGGGTCACGGAACGCGAGCAGACCGTAGCCCGCGATGAGGGCGATCGAGGCGTAGGAGCCCTCGACGCGCTCGTGCACGCGCGAGACGGCGCGGAACACCTGGGCGGGGTCGAGGTCGGGGCCGGTGATCTCGGACTGCAGCTCGGAACCGAGGATGTTCACGAGCAGCTCGGTGTCGCTGCTGGTGTTGAGGTGCCGGCGGTCCTTGCTGAACAGCTCGCGCGTGAGTTCGCGCGTGTTCGTCAGGTTGCCGTTGTGCACCAGCACGATGCCGTAGGGGGCGTTGACGTAGAAGGGCTGCGCCTCTTCTTCGTTGGATGCCGTGCCCTTGGTCGCGTAGCGCACGTGCCCGAGGCCGATGTCGCCGAGGAGGGCCCGCATGTCGCGCGTGCGGAAGGCCTCGCGCACCTGGCCGCGGGCCTTGTGGATGTGGAACACGCCGCTGGACTCGGCGGTGGCCATGCCCGTGGAGTCCTGCCCCCGGTGCTGGAGGAGGAGGAGCGCGTCGTAGATCTCCTGGTTGACCGGACCCTGTCCGGCCATGCCGACGATGCCGCACATGAAGAGTTAGTTCGCTCCGTTCGCCGGGTGACCGGCATCCGCGTACGAGCCGACGAGACGCACGGCTCCGCCGTCGACGCCCTTCGCGCCCTGTTCGTAGTCGCCCTCGGGGCGGGCGTCGTCGCGCACGACGCCGACCTGCCAGGTCGCGATGCCGTCGGCCTGCAGCGCCGCGGTCGCGGCATCCGCGATCTCGGGGGCGACGACGGCGAGGAAGCCGATGCCGAGGTTCCACGTGCCCTCGGTCGCCGTGAGCTCGAGCCCGCCCAGATCGGCCAGCACGCGGAACACCGGCGAGGGGCTCCACGTCGAGCGGTCGACGTCGACCCACGTGTTTTGCGGCAGCACGCGCGCGAGGTTCGCCGCGATGCCGCCGCCGGTGACGTGGCTGAGGGAATGGATGCCGGAGCCCACCGCCGCGTCGTCGAGCAGACGCAGCAGCGGCGAGGTGTACAGGCGCGTGGGCTCGAGGAGCGCCTCGCCCCACGTGACGCCGAGCTCGGCCGAGGCGGCGCCGTAGGCGATGCCCGCGCCGGTGATGATGTGGCGCACGAGCGAGTAGCCGTTGGAGTGCAGTCCGCTCGAGGCGAGCGCGAGGACGACGTCGCCGCCCCGCACGCGGTCGGCACCGAGCACGCGGTCGGCCTCCACGACACCCGTCGCCGCCCCCGCGACGTCGTAGTCGTCGACGCCCAGCAGGCCCGGGTGCTCCGCGGTCTCGCCGCCGACGAGCGCGGTGCCCGTCATGGCGCAGCCGCGCGCGATGCCCGCGACGATGTCGGCGATGCGGGTCGGTACGACCTTGCCGCACGCGATGTAGTCCGTCATGAAGAGGGGGCGCGCACCCACGACGACGATGTCGTCGACCACCATGCCGACGAGGTCTTCGCCGATCGTGTCGTGCTTGTCGATCGCCTGGGCGATCGCGACCTTCGTGCCGACGCCGTCGGTGCTGGTCGCGAGCAGCGGCTTGGCGTAGTCGCGCAGGGCGGCCGCATCGAAGAGACCGGCGAAACCGCCGACCCCGCCGAGCACCTCGGGTCCGTGCGTGCGACGCACGGCCGACTTCATCAGTTCGACGGCGAGATCTCCGGCGGCGGTGTCGACGCCTGCGGCGGAGTACGGGTTTTCGTGGGGAGCGGAGGCCACCGCAACAGACTACCCGGGCGGACACGCGCGGGCGTCCCGCCGTCGGCGCAAGGGTCGCCCCTCACCCCGTTGCGCGTCCCTACAATGTGCGCATGACGGGCGGCCAGCCGGAGTGGGTGATCCGCGAAGACGCGGCGCAACCGGTGCTCGTCGCGCTCTATCTGCGCCAGGTGCTCGGCATCCGCTCCCCCGACGAGCTGCCGGCGCTCCGGCGGGTTCCGCCGCCGATCGTCGATGAACGCACGGATGCCGCGCAGGACCTGCTAGAGCGCGAGTGGCGGAGCTACTGGGCCCTGACGGTGGAGCCGCAGGCGCATCCCTCCCCCGTGCCGCTCGAGTTGGTGGACGGTTTCGACACCCTCGTCGCCCTGCCGGTCGAGGGCGCCGACACGCTGCGCAGGGCCATCGCCCGGCATGCCGACGACGCCGTCGACTTCGCCCGACTGGCCCACGACCGCTACGCGCGGGAGTCGGCGGCCCGGCCGGGGGTGTCGTACCGCGCCTACGCCAGTGCGATCGCGGCGCACGAGCGGGTCGTCGGCCGCCGGGCGCACTCCTTCGAACTGAACGTGCAGGTGCTGCCCCTGGCTCAGCGGGGCGTGTGGTGGATCGGCTCGCTGACGGTCGCGGTGACCGACGGGCTTCGCAGCGACGTGGTGGCGTTCGACACCGCGATCCACCCGATCATCGCCGAGCTGGCGTGACGCTCAGACCTCGAACTGCTCGTGGTCGACGGTCACCTGACGGGTGCGCCCGCCGAGGACGCGCTCGAAGACCAGGGCGACGATCGCGGCGAGAGCCACGCCCGCCACGACGCAGATGAGGGCCGTGAAGCCGAAGACCTGCATCTCGGAGTACACGACCTGCGTGTAGGGGCTCACGTCGGTGCCGTCGATGGCGACCGTGAGGATGAGGGCCACGAGGATGCCGAGGAAGGCACCCGCAGCCAGGAAGACGCCGTACTTGGGAGCGCGGCGCACCGTGACGGTCTCGATGTCGTCGCGGACGTACATCGGTCGTTCGTATGCGGGCTGGTCGGACATACGCATATTGTCCCACCGCCGCGCCGCGCGCGGGTCGGGTTCTTCGGCGTCGAGGCACCGCGCTCCCGGCCGCGCGTCGGGGGCATCGTGCGCGAGCTGACGGGCTTCTCGCGAGATGACCGGCGATTCGCACGAAAGCCGGGTCATCTCGCGCATCGCGGGTCCGTTGGGGGCGGCGGGGGCCGGGCGGGATGGCGGCGCGGGCGGGCGGGGGGCGGGGGGCCTGGGGGCCCGGGGGCCGGGCCGGGGCCTACGGGCGCAGCGGGAGCAGCGCGCTCAGGTCGGCGCGGACGCCGGAGGCGACGATGCGGCCCGCGGTCACGGCATCCGTCCAGTGCTCCTCGCCGGTGGCGACGGCGATCCAGGTCGCGGCGTCGGTTTCGACGACGTTGGGCGGGGTCCCGCGCGTGTGCCGCGGGCCCTCGATCACCTGCACCGCGCCGAAGGGCGGCACGCGCATCTCAACGGAGTTGCCCGGTGCCTTCTCGGCCAGCAGTTGCAGCAGGTAGCGCACCGCGGTGGCGGTCGCCGGACGCGGCGCGTCTCCGGCGGCCACGGCGGCGAGGGCGGCGCGTCCGTCTCCGGTCTCGATGCGGCGAGGGGGCATGGCATCCACGGTACTCGGGGGCGGTGCCGGGGGGGCGGCGAGACGGCGATCAGGGCGCGGCGGTGCCGAGAGGCTCCTTCGCACAACCTCGGCGATCCGCGCACCCTCGCCACCCGGCTGAGGCACGGAGCCTGGGCCAACCTCCCGCGCGGCGCCCCGCGACCCCGCACGCCGGAGCCGGTGCCCCTCGCTCGGTAGGCTGGCCGCGTGAGAATCCTGGTCCTCGGTTCGGGCGCGCGCGAGCACGCCATCATCCTCGCGCTGCGCTCGGAAGAGGCCTCGCACGCGATCTTCGCCGCACCGGGCAACGCCGGCATCGCGCGCGAGGCGCACCTGGTCGACCTCGACCCCCTCGACCCCACCGCCGTGCTGACCTTCGCGAAGAACGAGGCAATCGACCTCGTCGTCGTCGGTCCCGAGGCTCCGCTCGTCGCTGGCGTCGCCGACCCGCTGCGTGCGCACGGCATCCCGGTGTTCGGCCCGGGCAAGGCGGCGGCTCAGCTCGAGGGCTCCAAGACCTACGCCAAGCGGATCATGGATGCCGCGGGCGTGCCCACCGGACGCTCGGCGCGCGCGCACGACCTCGCCTCCGTCGAGGCCGCCCTCGACGAGTACGGTGCGCCGTACGTGGTCAAGGCCGATGGCCTCGCCGCGGGCAAGGGCGTCATCGTGACGAGCGACCGCGCGGCCGCGATCGTCCACGCCGAGACCTACCTGCCGACCGGCGCCGTGCTCATCGAGGAGTTCCTCTCCGGGCCCGAGGTCTCGCTCTTCTTCCTCAGCGACGGCGACCACGTCGCCCCCCTCAGCCCCGCGCAGGACTTCAAGCGCCTCCGCGACGGCGACGAGGGCCCCAACACCGGCGGCATGGGCGCGTACTCGCCGCTGCCGTGGCTCTCGGAGCGCTTCGGCGACGAGGACACGTTCGTCGACCACGTCAGGCGCGTGATCGCCGAGCCCGTGATCCGACAGATGGATGCCGAGGGCACCCCGTTCATCGGACTGCTCTACGCCGGGCTGATCCTCACCGAGCAGGGCGTGAAGGTCATCGAATTCAACGCCCGCTTCGGCGACCCCGAGACGCAGGTCGTGCTGCCGCGCCTGGTCGACCCGCTGTCGCGGCTGCTGCTGGCCGCGGCATCCGGCACGCTCGAGGACGAGCCCCGCCCGGCCTTCGCCGAGGCCACCGCCGTCACCGTCGTGCTCGCGAGCGAGGGCTACCCCGAGGCGCCGCTCACCGGTCGCGTGCTGACCGGTGTCGACGAGGCCGAGGAGGTCGATGGCGTGCACGTCGCGCACGCGGCCACCGCTCAGCGCGGCGGCGAGCTCGTCGCGACCGGCGGACGCGTGCTGAGCGTCGTCGCGACGGGCACGACCTTCGCCGAGGCGCGCGAGGCCGCCTACGCGGGGCTCGAGCGCATCGGCCTCGAGGGCGGGCAGTTCCGCACCGACATCGCGGCGAAGGTCGCGCAGGACTGACGGCGATCGCGGAGACGCGAGCCTTCGTCGGCGCGATCGCGCCTCGCGGCGCCGCGGGGCATCAGCGCCGCACCGGGTCCCCACCGCCGGCGAGGAAACGCTCGAGATCGCGGCGCGTCGGGGCCGCCTCCCAGTCACCGGGAACGAGGCAGGCCATCGCGCCGCAGGCGTTGCCGCGCACCAGCGCGTCCCCGGTGGGCAGGCCCTCGAGCCAGGCGCTGAGATAGCCGGCCACGAAGGCGTCCCCCGCCCCGACCGTGTCGAGCGGCTCGATCGCGAAGCCGAGCGCCTCGGTCGTGTCGTCGAGGGTGAAGACGGCGGCGCCTTCCGGTCCGCGTTTGACGATCACCTGCGCGGCTCCCGCCGCGAGGAGTGAGGTCGTGGCATCAGGACCCAGCAGGTCGAGCTCCTCGATACCGCCGAACACGAGGGTCGCGCGCTCCGCGATCTCGCGCAGCACCGGCCCCGCGACCTCGGGGGCGGCCAGGGCCGAGCGGTAGTTGATGTCGAAGCTCACCGGCACACCGGCGGCGCGCGCCCTCTCAACGACCGCGAGCACGGCGGAGCGGGCGGTGTCGGACAGCAGGGGCGTGATGCCCGTGACGTGCAGCAGCGCGGCCTCCTCGATCCAGCCGTCCGGCACGTCCGCGGCGCTCAACCGGGATCCCGCCGAGCCACGGCGGTAGTAGTGGACCGCGGTGGATGCCGCGGACGGACGCTCCTTGATCATCAGGCCCGTGGCGGCGGCGGTGTCGAAGACGGCCCGCACGTCCAGGCCTTCGCCGCGCAGCTCGCGCACGATGCGCTCCCCGAGGGGGTCGTCGCCGACGCGGCCGAGCCACGACGTCTCGATGCCGAGACGCTGCAATCCCACGGCGACGTTGCTCTCCGCCCCACCGATGCCCAGCGCGAGCCCCGACGCGTGGCGGAGCGACCCGATCTCGGTGGTGCGGGCGAGCGCCATGGTCTCGCCGAGGGTGACCACGCGCGTCACGACGCGCACACCTCCACGAACCGTTCCGCGCGCTCGCGCAGCGCTCCGAGGTCGCCACCACGGAACGCGTCGCCGAGCAGCGGGCCGCCGACGCTGACCGCCACGGCCCCCGCGGCCAGCCACGCGGCCGCGGAGTCGGCATCCACTCCCCCGGAGGGGACGACGGCGATGTCGGGGAACGGGCCACGTAGGTCTTTCAGGTACCCGGGGCCCACCTGTCCGGCCGGGAAGACCTTCACCGCGGAGGCGCCCGCCGACCACGAGGCGAACAGCTCGGTCGGGGTGAGGCCGCCCGGCACGATCGGCATCCCGGCATCCACCGCCCGCTCGACGAGTGCCGTCGAGGTGATCGGCGTCACGACGTAGTCGGCGCCGACCTCGATCGCCCGCTCGAGCTGGGCGAGGTTCGTGACCGTGCCGATGCCGAGGTCGCCGTCGAACGACGATCGCAGCACGGCGAAGGCGTCGAAGGTGCCCGGCGTCGTCAGCGTCAGCTCGACGCTCCGCACGCCCCCGTCGGAGAGGGCCGCGAGGACCGGCGCGTAATCCGACGCGGCAGACGCCCGGGCGACGACGACGAGCTTCGAGGCGAGAGTGCGGGCGGGGAGCTCACCAGTCATGGACGGTCCCATCCAGCAGGCGGTTCACCGGCAGATACGCCTTCGTGTACTCGAACGCGCCGGCGGCCTCTTCGTCGAGCTCGACGCCGAGACCGGGCTGATCGCCCGGGTGCAGGAAGCCCTGGTCGAACGTGAAGCTCGTCCGGAACACCTCGAGCGTCTGCTCGTTGTGCGGCATGTACTCCTGGATGCCGAAGTTGTGGACCGCGAGATCCAGGTGCAGGGCCGCCGCCATCCCGACGGGTGAGATGTCGGTCGGACCGTGGATGCCGGAGCGGATGCCGTAGATCGCCGCGAAGTCGAGGAGTTTCTTCATCGCCGTGATCCCGCCCGTGTGCGTGACGGCCGAGCGCACGTAGTCGATGAGGCGCTCGGTGATGAGCGTCTGGTAGTCGAACACGGTGTTGAAGACCTCGCCGATGGCGAGCGGGGTCGTAGAGTGCTGGCGGATCAGGCGCAGCGCCGTCTGGTCCTCGCCGGGGGTGGCGTCCTCGAGCCAGAACAGGTCGTAGGGCTCGACGTCCTTAGCGAAGCGCGCGGCCTCGATCGGCGTCATCCGGTGGTGGCCGTCGTGAAGGATCCGCAGATCGGTGCCGAATTCCTCGCGGATCTGCGCGAAGACGCCGGGCATGTGGGTGAGGTACTGGCGGGTGTCCCAGGTCTCCTCAGCGGGGCGATCGCCGGAGCGCTTGGCCGGTTCGTAGTCGTAGCGCACGCCGGGGCCCGCGGCCGAGACGCCGTAGATCTGCCCGAGGCCGGGGACGCCCGTCTGCACGCGCACGGCGGTGAAGCCGAGCTCGCGGTATCCGGTGATCGCGTTCGACAGTGCGGCGTAGTCGGTGCCCGAGGCGTGCGCGTAGACCCGCACGCCGTCGCGGCTCGCCCCGCCGAGCAGCTGGTACAGCGGCATCCCGGCCTTCTTGGCCTTGATGTCCCACAGGGCCATGTCGACGGCGGCGATCGCGGCCATGGTGACAGGTCCGCGACGCCAGTACGCGCCGCGGTAAAGGTACTGCCAGGTGTCTTCGATGCGGTCCTCGTCGCGGCCGACGAGCATCGACGCGAGGTGGTCGGAGAGGTACGACGCGACCGACAGCTCGCGCCCGTTGAGGGTGGCATCCCCCCATCCGACGACGCCGTCGCCGGTGGTGACCTTGAGGGTGACGAAGTTGCGGCCGGGGCTGGTGACGATGACGTCGACGGATTCGATGCTCATGCGGGGACTTTCTCGAGGAGGAGGGAAGAGGGATACCGAGCGGGCTCGCCGTCACGAGCCCGCCCGGGACGCGGGGCGTCGGGCCCCGCCGTTCACATCGCGGGACGGGGATCCCGCAGGTCGCGACCGGTCCACTCGGGGGCGACGATCGCGGCGACCAGCGCCGAGGCGGTGAAGACGCCCATGAGCACCATGATCGGGACGATGCTGCCGGTCGCGGCGGCCACCCACGCGGCGGCGACGACCGGGCCGATGCCGGTGGCGACGATGGCGGCGATCTCGCGGACCACAGCCGTCAGGGTGTAGCGGTTGCGGGCGCCGAAGATCTCGGGGATGGAGATGTTCTCCATGGATGCCAAACCCAGCACCGAGATGTTGTGGATCAGCGCGTAGCCGACGAAGATCCAGGCGACGTCGCGGGAGTTGATCAGCAGCAGGGTCGGGACGATCAGCAGGAGCGACAGCGCGGACATCACGATGTACATCCGACGGCGGCCGAACTTGTCGCCGAGGAAGCCCACCACGGGGATGGTGATGAAGCCGATCAGCGACGAGACGATGACGATCTCGGGGCCGACCTCCTTCGAGACGGCGAGGGTGATCGTGATGAACGAGATCAGGTAGGTCTGCACGATGCCGGAGTTGCCGGCCTGGCCGAAGCGCAGGAAGAACGACACGAGCACGGCCTTGAGCGGCTTCTTCTGCAGCGACTCGAGCGTGCGGATGTCGTTGGTCTCGGTGGCGACCTTCTGCAGCTCGGCGCGCGAGAGCGCCTTGCCGTCGACGACGTCGGTGCGCTCCTCGAAGACCGGGCTTTCCTTGAGGTTGAAGCGCACCCACAGGGCGAACAGCATGATGACGGCGCTGCCGATGAAGGGGATGCGCCAGCCCCACGCGATGACGTCGCTCTCCATCATCACGGCGAGCAGGATCGCCCAGATGCCGGAGGCGAAGAGCGTGCCGCAGTTCGTGCCGAGCGCGACGAGCGAGGCGACGACACCACGACGGTTGTCGGGGGCGTACTCGGCGAGCATCACGCCCGCGCCCGAGATCTCGGCGCCGGCGCCGAAACCCTGGGCCAGGCGGAGGATGACGAGGAGGATCGGGGCGAGGATGCCGACCTGCTCGTACGTGGGCAGGACCCCGATGAGGGTCGTCGCCGCTCCCATGAGCAGGATCGTGTAGAACAGCACCTGCTTGCGGCCGATCCTGTCGCCGATGCGGGCGAAGAAGAACGCGCCGACAGGACGGGCCACGTAGCCCACGCCGTAGGTCGCCATGGCCAGGACGACCGCCATCGCGGCGTCACCGCCGGCGAAGAAGATCTGGCTGAAGACGAGGGCGGCGGCGAGCGAGTAGAGCTGGAAGTCCATGAACTCCAGTGCGGTGCCGAGCCAGCCCGAGACGGCCGCGCGGGCGAGGTCGCCGACGGATCGCTTGGCGACGGGCGTCGGCGACGACGCGTCGACGCCGGGGGCGGAAGAGCTGCTCATCGGATTACTCCTTCGTAGTGATGATGATGTTCGGTGAAGCGGATCAGAGGGAAAGCAGGACCTTGGCGGATGCCGAGGAGTCGCGCGCGGTGGCGAAAGCGGTCACCGCGTCAGCGGCCGGGATGACATGCGAGACGACCGTGTCGAGGGCGTCGGTGGAGACGAGCAGGGCGATCGCGTCGTCGATCTCGGTCGAGAAGCGGAAGGCGCCGCGCAGCGTCAGCTCCTTGGCCAGCATCGGGGCGAGGTTCACGCCGATCTCCGCGTCGGGGAGCATGCCGACCTGCACGACCGTGCCGGCACGGCGGGCCGCGCGGACAGCCTGGGTCAGCGCGACGCCGACTCCCGAGCACTCGAAGACGACGTCGAACGACGCCGGGTCGATCGCGTCGGTGCCCACGAGGAACGTCTCGGTCGCCCCCAGCGCGCGCGCCCGATCGAGGGGCTCGGGCCGGACGTCGCTGGCGCCCACGACGGCGGCACCCGCGTGCACGGCCGCGGCGACGACGAGCAGACCGATGGGGCCGGCGCCGATGACGAGGGCGCGCTTCCCGGTCAGGTCGCCCGCGAGGCCCGCGGCGTGGATCGCGACGGCGAGGGGCTCGGCGAGCGCCGCTCGTTCGAGCGAGAGCCCCTCGGGGAGCACGCGGATCATGTGCTCCTCGACGATGAGCAGCTCGGCCGCCCCGCCCTGGCGGTGCGGGAAGCCGGCCGCGCTGCCGAGGTAGTCGCCTCCCGCGCGCAGGTGCGGGCGGTCCTCGAGGCCGGCGACCTCCGGCCCGAACCGTGCGGGGTGCACGGTGACCGGGGTCCCCGGCGCCAGGCGGCCCGAGGGGTCGAGGTCGACCTCGGCGGCGAGCTCATGTCCCGGCGTCAGGGGCTCGCGCACGGCGTACTCACCGTTCTTCCCGTGGAAGAAGTAGTGCAGGTCCGACCCGCAGATGCCGACGTAGCGCACGCGCAGGCGTACCTCGCCCTCGCCCGGCTGGGGCGTCGGGCGGTCTTCCCAGCGGATGTCTTCCGCGCCGTGGATCGCGAGGAGTTTCATCGCGTCTCTTTCCTGTCGTCTTGCGCTTCGGGAGCGCCGGGTGGGGCGCTCCGTGAACGCCATGTGGGCCGGGGGATGGGGCTCACGTCGAGGGATGCGCCAGGCTGCCGGCCGCCGCGAGGCTGTCGGAGATCGCGCTCTCGACACCGCGCTGCACGATGGTGTCGACGAGGTCGCCGACCCGCTCGACGAATGCGGTGCGGTGAGCGACCTCGTCCCCGAACAGCCGCAGGTCGACGACGGCGCGGTGCGCGAGGTCCCGCCCGCCGCGCGTCGGAACCGCCGTCAGCCGCTCTCTCGCGGGGTCGGTCATCGCTCCGGCGTGCGGCCCGGGGTCGAACCCGGCCGGCGGAGCGATGCAGGCGAGGTAGGCGGCCACGGTCAGCGCGATGAGGTGCGGGAATTCGCCGCGGTCGAGAGCGTGGGCGATCGGGCCCGGGATGCGCTGGCCGAGTTTGACCGATCCGTCGGACCCCACCTGGCTCGTGCGGTGCCCCAGCGCGCTGTTGCCCCACCGGGCGAAGAGCTCCCGCTCGTACTGCTCGATGTCGACACCGACGGGAGCGGTGACCGAGGGCTCGTATTCGCCGCGCAGGACGGCCGCCGCCGCGGCTTCGACGTCGGCCAGGGCGATGGCATCCGGGATCGTCGGGACACCCCGCAGAGCGCCGAGGTAGGCGATGAGGGAGTGCGTGCCGTTGAGCAGGCGCACCTTGAGTTGCTCGTACGCGCCGACCTCGTCGGTGAACACCGCACCCCCGGCCTCCCACGCGGGGCGGCCGCCGGCGAAGCGGTCCTCGATGGCCCACATCGTGAAGGGCTCGGCCGGCACGGGGACGTCGTCGCGCACGCCGAGGAGCCCGGCCACACGATCCGCCAGTTCGGGGGTGGTCGAGGGGACGATGCGGTCGACCATGCTCGAGGGGAAGGTCACGGCGCGGTCGAGGTAGGACAGGACGTCGGCACCCTCGGCATCCGGAAGCTCCTGGAGGAACTCGCGGACGAGCTTCTCGGTGTGCGATCCGTTCGAAAGCAGGTTGTCGCAGCTCAGGATCGAGACGGGAGCGCCGCCGGCAGCGGCGCGCGCCTGCAGGCCCCGAGCGAGCTGGCCGATGGTCGAGGTCGGCGCGCCGCCGCGCAGGTCGGCCCGCACGCGCGGATCGGTCACGTCGAGGTGCTGCGACGCCGACGAGAAGCTGTACCCGTTCTCCGTCACCGTGAGGGTCACGACGCGGATCCCGGGATCGGCGAGGTCGGCGACGACGCGGGCCGGGTCGTCGGCGGCGACGTACGAGTCGGTGTGGACGCCGGGGATGGCGAGCGTCGTGCCGTCGGGCGAGACCGTGGCGACGGCGTAGAGGTGGTCCTGCGCGTGCAGCGCGTCGACGACACGACGCGAGCGGGATGCCACGCCGATGATCCCCCACTCCCCGCCGTCGGCACGCAGCGCGGCCGCCGTGTACACCGCCTGGTGCGCGCGGTGGAAGCTGCCGAGACCGAGGTGCAGGATGCCCGCGGCGCCCGGGACCGGGGGGAGGGCGACCGAGGAGTCGCGACGCAGGCGCGCGGTCGGTGCAGAGGGATCATCGATGATCGACATACAAGCAGTGTGATGTGTTTGTACAAAGTTGTCAACTGATTACACGACGGTATGCGCGAAGATGGGACGACAGCACGAAGGAGCACGGATGGCGGCGACCCTCACCGACGTGGCCCGGCACGCCGGGGTCTCGATCGCCACAGCGTCGCGCGCGTTCGGTGAGCCCGACCGCCTGGCCCCGGCGACGCTCGAGCGCGTGCGCGCCGCCGCCAGCGAACTCGGTTACGCCGCCGCGCAGGTCGCGACCGGCGCGCGCACGATCGCGGTCCTCGTCCCGGATGCCGCGAACCCGGTCTATGCGACCCTCCTCAAGGCCATCCAGGGGCAGGCGTGGCACGGCCGCCACCGGATCGTGCTCTACGACGCCGACGAAGACCTCCGACGCGAGCGTGAGTCGATCGAACTCGCCGGGAAGGCCGACGGGCTCGTTCTGTGTTCCCCGCGCCTCCCCGAGGCGGACGTGCTCGCGCTGATCGGGGACACCCCGCATGTCGTGATCAACCGGCTCATCCCCGGAGCCGTCTGCGTGATCATGGACGCCGAGCGCGGCCCGAGTCAGGCGGTCGAGCACCTCGCCGCCCTCGGCCACGCGCACCTCGCGTACGCCTCCGGCCCGTACGGCTCGTGGGCCGACGACCAGCGCGCGCAGACCGTCGCGCGCGCGTGCGAGCGCTTCGGCATCCGCCTCACCCGCCTGAGCAATCACGCCGCTTCCATTCAAGGCGGCCGCGCGAGCGCCGCCGCCGCCATCGCCAGCGGCGCCACCGCCGTGATCGCCTACAACGACCTCGTCGCGCTCGGTCTGGAGGCGGGTATGGGCGAACTCGGCCGGTCATGCCCCGACGACGTGAGCATCGTCGGGATCGACGACATCGAGCTCGCCGGCGCCGTCACCCCGAGCCTGACCACGGTCCGGATGCCGATCGCACGATCGGGCGCCCTCGCCGTGGAACTGCTGCTGCAGTCGATGGCCGGCACCGCGCCGGAGGAGACCGCGGTGCTCTCGTCCGAGTTGATCGTCCGCGGGTCGACCGCGCCGCCGCGCGGCTGACGGCGAGGCGATACCCGCCTCCAGCGTCCTCACCCCGTCGCGGCTTTCGCCCGCGCGGGCACCCCGGCGCGCACTCCAGCTCCGACGAGTGAGGGCCGCGCAGGACGGACACGAATCGACGTCGTAGCCTCGAAGAGTGATCGCTCTCGAGACCGGCACCGGTCGTCCCCTGATCGCCCTTCACGGGTTCGGCGTCGACCACCGCATCATGCTCCCCCTCGAGCAGATGACGAGCGGCATGCCGTGGCGACGGATCTACATCGACCTGCCGTGGACCCACCTCGCCGCCGCGACCACGACGGTATCCAGCGCTCGCGAGGTCGCCGCCGGCGTCCTGGCCGAGATCGACGCGCACCTTCAAGGCGAGTCCTTCGCCGTCATCGGCAACTCCTTCGGCGGAATGCTCGCTCGTTTCGTCGCCCACGAGCGCCGCGAGCGCGTTGTCGGCGTCGCGACGCTCGCCGGCGTGGTCGAAGCCGATCATGTCTCGAGGACGGTGCCGCCGCGGACCGTCCTGGTCAGCGACCCCGCCGCCTTGGAACGAGCCGGCGCGGACCGAGACGCTTTCACCGAGCAGAGCGTGCTTCAAAATGTCGCGTCGCTCGACTCGTTCCGCCGCTTCGTCCTCCCCGGGCTGCGCGGTGCCGACGACGCCGTCATGGAACGGATCGCGAAGGATTACGCGCTCGACGACCTGCCAGAGCGCACCCACCCGGAACCGTTCGCTGCGCCTGCGCTGCACCTCTTCGGCCGCCAGGACCACGTCGTCGGATACGAGGACGGTCTCTCCCTGCGTGCACATTACCCGCGCGGCAGCTTCGTCGTGGTGGACGGCGCCGGCCACAACGTGCACCTCGAACGCCCCGAGCTGACGCGGGCGGCCGTCCGCGACTGGCTGGATCGCATGGATGCCGAGACCGCGGCGCCACCCGCCCCGTGAACGCCTACGACGCCCGCGCCGACGAATACATCGCGGCGCTCGGATCGATGGATGCCGTGCACCCGGTCGACCGCGCGATCGTCAACGCGTGGGCCACGGGACTCACGGGCCCGGTGCTCGACGCGGGCTGCGGCCCCGGCCACTGGACGGAGCATCTGGCCGATCTCGGCCTCGACGTGCGCGGGGTCGACCTCGCGCCACGGTTCGTGGAGCATGCGCGAGCGGCGCATCCCGGCATCCGGTTCGACGTCGGCTCGATCGATCGGCTGGACGCCGTCGACGACTCCTTCGGCGGCATCCTGTCGTGGTTCTCGACGATCCACCACGCGCCTGAGGCGATCTCGGCGCCGCTGAACGAATTCGCGCGCGTGACCCGCCCCGGCGGCGCGGTGCTGCTCGGCTTCTTCGTCGGGCCCGCGATCGAGCCGTTCGACCACGCCGTCGTGCGCGCGTACCGCTGGCCCGCGTCGGAGCTGGCTCGTCGAGTGGACGCCGCCGGCTTCGACGTGATCGAGACGCACACGCGTGAGTCGGCGGGCGAGCGGGCGGTCGGGGCACTCATCGCGCAGCATCGAGGATGACCCCGCCCGGGCCGACGTGGTCGCCGAGCCTCGCGGTTCACGAGCTCCCACCCGGAACAACGGACGCCGCCACCCGCGCGGGGTGACGGCGTCCGGGGTTCAGGTCCTACTCCCCCGCGGCGGCGGGAGCGGCCTGGGCGGTCTGCTGCGCGGTGGCCGCATCGCGCGGCGCGCCATGCGGGCGGATCATCGACGGCCGGCGCATGAACAGCACCGCGACGAGCCCGACGGCGATTACAACGATCGGCAGCAGCAGCGACTGGCCCATCGCCTGCGAGAACCCGCCGACCACCTGCTCCGGGAGCGGTCCGGATCCGAAGCTGGCCCCGGCATCCGCTGCCCCCGGCAGGTTCGCCTCGAGGCGCGCCTGCATGAAGGCGGCGATGGATGCCGAGCCGATCACGGAACCGACGGTGCGGGTGGTGTTGTAGATGCCCGCGCCGGCGCCCGCCTGACGCGGCGGGAGGTTGCGCGTGGCGGTGGTGGCCAGCGGGCCCCACATTCCGGCGTTGCCGATGCCCATGAACGCCGCGGGGATGAGGAACGTCCAGATGGGGGCGTCGTTCAGGATGAGCGCGGTGTATAGACCCAGCGAACCGCCGACGAGCAGCAGGCCCGGCACGAGCAGGAAGCGCGGATCGGTACGGTCGAGCAGCTTGCCCGCGAAGGGCGCGAGCACGCCCGACAGGATCGCGAGCGGGATGAGCAGCAGCGCGGATTCGGTGGGAGTGAGGCCCCGGGCCAACTGGAGGTAGAACATCTGGGGCAGCGCCATGCTCGTCACGGTGAAGCCGACGGCGGCGATGGCCAGGTTGGCGATCGAGAAGTTGCGATCCTTGAAGAGGTCGAGGGGTACGAGCGGTTCGCCCGTGCTGCGCGCCTGCGTCCACACGAACACCGCCATGACGGCGACGCCGGCGATGACCATGCCCCAGATCCAGGCCGCCCACGAGAAGTGCTCGCCCTCCTGCAGACCGAACACGATGAGGAAGAGGCCGACGGCGCTGAGGACGACCCCGAGGATGTCGAACTTGTGCGCGGTGCGCGGCAGCTGCGGGACCAGCACCACAGCGGCGATGAAGCCGATGACACCGACGGGGATGTTGATGAAGAAGATCCACTCCCAGCCGAGGCCGTCGACGAGCAGGCCTCCCGCGAGGGGACCGACCAGCGTCGCCACGCCGGCGGTGGCGCCCCACAGGCCCATCGCCGCGCCACGGTTCTGCGGCGGGAAGGTGCGGGTGATGACGGCCATCGTCTGCGGCGTCATCAGCGCGGCGCCGAGGCCCTGCACGGCGCGGGCGACGATCAACACCTCGAGCGTCGGCGCGAGACCGCACGCGAGCGAGGCGAGGGTGAAGATCGCGAGGCCCGTGAGGTAGATGTTCTTCGGGCCGAAGCGGTCGCCGAGGCGACCGGTGATCAGCAGCGGCACCGCGTAGGTGAGCAGGTACGCGCTCGTCACCCACACGACGTTGTCGAGGTTGTTGGTGTTCGGGTCGAGCGCCGCCTTGATGGCGGGGTTCGCCACCGAGACGATCGTCGTGTCGACCAGGATCATGAAGAAGCCGATGACGAGGGCCCAGAGGGCCGGCCACGGGCTCTTCGCCGGGGTCGTGAACGACCCGGTCCGGGTGGACCCGGTCGAGGGGGATGCCGCGGATGCGGCGGGGGAATCGGTCATGGGGTGGTCTCCTTCGAGACGCGTGATTTCGTCAAGTGTTCCGGGATTTCGCCGGGCCCCCAGGCGAGGGAGCCGTCGGCGAGGCGCGCACGCAGGGCGTCCTGCCACGCGAGTTCGGCGTCGAGGAGGGCGGCCTGCCGCTGCACCTCGACCATGAATTGGACGGGGACGTCGCGACGGGCGGCCTCGTCCAGACCGGCGCGGTGCTCGTGCGCCGAGGCGACGAGCAGGGCACGGCGTCGATCGAGCAGAGCGACCACGTCGTCGCGCTCGAGATTGTGCGCTTCGGCGAGCGCGACCCGGAAGTCGGTCGGGCGCTCGATCTGCGGCAGTTCGGTGCGCACCCACTCCTCGACCGCGAGGCGGCCGGCGTCGAGCAGCGTGTAGGTGGTGCGTTCGGGACGGTTGCCGTCGCGGTCGACGCCGACTTCGGCGAGCAGACCGTCGCGCTCGAGACGCGCGACCGTGTGGTAGATCGTGCCCTTCTGCAGCGGCACGAGGCGGTCGTCCTTGCGGTCGCGCAGCAGTCGCACGAGCTCGTAGGTGTGCATGTCCCCCTCGCGGAGGGTGGCGAGGATCATGACCGCGACAGGAGTGAGGCGCGCGCTCTCCGGCATCCCTTTCCCCCTTCGCATTGAGTGGTCCGTTTCGACTAGTCCACGTGGACTATACGCCCCGCGTGGACGAGACGCGAACCCGCGCGGATGAACATCGAGTGTCCAGAACACGCCGCCCCGCAGCGCCGGGATCGGCATGTCGTGGACAGTCAACGCTCGGTGGATGCCACGGGCGGCGGGCTTGCGCCCACGACACCGGGCGGTCACGACGAAGACGCCGCCCCGGCGGACCGGAACGGCGTCTTCGTGCGGGAGATACGGCTCAGGTCGACGAGGGAGAACCGGTCACCGCCTCGGCGGAATCCTTCGCCTCAGCGGCGGCGTCCGCCTGCGCGGCGACCGCCCGGCGGTGGCGCCAGCGCGCGGGGATTCCGAAGATGCCGCGCTGGTTGGGCTCCTCGACCTCGAGGCCGTAATGCTCGCCGATCGCGTCGCGCAGCTGGGCTCGTTCGGCCTTGTCGTAGGCCTTCATCTCTCGGCGGAAGGCCACGACGGTCGCCCAGCAGATCGCGAGCAGCACGATGCTGAAGGGCAGCGCGATGCTGATCGCCGCGGTCTGCAGGGCGGTGAGGCCACCCGCGATGAGGAGGGCGAAAGCGATGACGGCGGTGGCGAGCGCGAAGAACACACGCACCCAGTTCTTCGGCGACTCCTCGCCGCCCGTGGCGATCATGCTCATGACGAGCGCGCCGGAGTCGGCGGAGGTCACGAAGAACACGGCGATGAGGATGAGGAAGCCGACGATCAGCACGGCGGAGCCCGGAACGCCCTCGAGCATCTGGAACAGCGCCGTCGACACGTCGACCGACCCGTCCGCGCCCGTGTACGAGGCCGTGCCGGTCAGCTCGCCGTAGATCGCGGTGCCGCCGAGGACCGTGAACCACAGGATGCCGACGAGGGTGGGCACCAGGATCACGCCGACGACGAACTCGCGCACGGTGCGGCCGCGCGAGATGCGCGCGATGAAGATCCCGACGAAGGGGGCCCACGAGATCCACCAGCCCCAGTAGAAGGCCGTCCACGCGCCCTGCCAGGCCACGCCGTCGTCACCCGCGTACGCGCTGACGGTGAAGGACAGTCCGACGAAGCTTTGGATGTAGTTGCCGATCGACTGCACGACGTCGCGCAGCAGGAACTCGGTGGGGCCGACGAAGAGCAGGAAGAGCATCAGCACCCCGGCGAGCACCAGGTTGATGTTCGAGAGCCACTTCATCCCCTTGCCGACGCCGGAGAGCAGCGAGAACAGGACGAACCCGGTGATGATGCCGATGATGACGGCCTGGCTGATGATGCTGGGCGGCACGACCCCGAGGAAGTCGAGACCGGCGCTGATCTGGATGACGCCGAGACCGAGCGAGGTCGCGACGCCGAACAGGGTCCCGACGAGGGCCGCGACGTCGATCGCGTTGCCCCACCCACCCTGCACGAGGCGGGCACCGAGGATCGGCTCGAGCGCCCACCGGATGGTGCGGGGGCGCTTGCGACGGTGGAAGGCGTAGGCCAGGGCGAGGCCCAGCACGACGTAGATCGACCACGCGTGAACACCCCAGTGCAGGAAGGTCTGCGACATGGCCTGCTGCGCGAGTTCCGCGGGCGTGCCGGTGACGCCGGGCCGGGGCGAGACGAAGTGGCTGAGCGGCTCGCTCACGCCGTAGAAGACGAGGCCGATTCCCATGCCCGCGGCGAAGAGGAGCGCGAACCACGACATGGTCGAGAACTCGGGCTCGTCGTCATCCTGTCCGAGCTTGATGCTGCCGAAGCGACTGAAGCCCATCGCGAGGGCGAAGACGACGAAGAACGCCGCGATCAGCACGTAGTACCAGTTGAAGGTCGACACGATGGTCGTCTGCACGGTGTCGAAGGTGGCCTCGGCAGCGGCGGGGAAGAAGAGCGCGAAAGCAATGAACGCGATCGCGATCGCAGCGGCGGGCCAGAACACCCAGCCGCGAATGGTCGTGTGCCGGCTGCCCGCGTGAGGATCGATGGCTACCGCGGGTCCGGAGGGGTCATCGGTCATTCCATCGAGGGTAGCGAGCGCCCCCTCGCCGTCCGGGGGGCAGGCGTCGCGAGCGGCGTTGTGCGACAATTCGCGCGGGTGCGCCTCCCGCGTACCCGCAATAATGAGCGGGTGACCTCCGCCTCCCCCCTCGAGCTCGCCGGCTGGCGCCACGTCTACTCCGGCAAGGTGCGCGATCTCTACGTGCCCGCCGAGACGGTTGCCGACACCGCCCCCGCGCACCTCCTCGTGGTCGCGAGTGACCGCGTGAGCGCGTTCGATCACGTGCTCGAACCCGGCATCCCCGACAAGGGCGTGCTGCTGACGACGCTGAGCCTGTGGTGGTTCGACCAGCTCGCCGGGGCCGACGGCGGCTCGTCCCTTCCCAACCACCTCGTGGCCGATCACGCCCTCGACGGCGACGACGCGGTCAGCCTCATCCCGGCTGCCGTGCAGGGTCGGGCGATGCTCGTGCGCTCGCTCGACATGCAGCCGATCGAGTGCGTCGTGCGCGGCTACCTCACCGGCTCGGGCTGGGCGGAGTACCGCGCGGAGGGCACGGTGTGCGGAATCCCCCTCCCTCAAGGGCTGAACGACGGCGACCGTCTGCCGGAACCGCTCTACACGCCGGCGTGGAAAGCGCCGATGGGAGAGCACGACGAGAACATCACGTTCGAGCGCTCGGTCGAGCTGGTGGGCGCCGAGACCGCGGCCGCGCTGCGCGATGCGTCGCTGGAGATCTACCGCCGCGCCGCGGCGACCGCCGAAACCCACGGGCTGATCCTGGCCGACACGAAGTTCGAATTCGGCTACGACGCCGACGGCGTTCTCACCCTGGCCGACGAGGTGCTGACCTCCGACTCGTCGCGGTACTGGGATGCCGAGGCCTGGCGCCGCGGTACGACCCCCGCGGAGCGCATGGCGAGCTTCGACAAGCAGATCGTCCGCGACTGGCTGTCGGCCAACTGGGACAAGCAGGGCGAGCCCCCCGCCCTCCCCGCCGACATCGTCGAGCGCACCCGCGAGCGCTATGCGACGCTGCTGCGCCTGCTCACGGCATCCTGAATCGCCCTCCGGTCCCCCGCTGCTCCTCGGCCGCCCGTCGGTCTCGCCCCACCGCTGCCGCCCGCTCGACCACCGAGATGACCCGCTTCCCTCCAGACGACCCGCCGTTTCCCGCAGCGGCGCGTGGTCTCCGGGAACGCGTGTGATTTCGGCATCCACCCCCTCACAAGGAGACATATGTTCCGCTGGAAGCTGCACGGCGACGGCCGCACCGTCGCACCCGGAGCCGTCGTCGCCCCGGGCGAACGCCTGAACTGGGGCGCGACGATCGCGATCGGCCTCCAGCACGTCATCGCGATGTTCGGCGCGACTTTCCTCGTGCCCGTGCTCACCGGTTTCCCGGTGTCGACGACGCTGCTGTTCTCGGGCGTGGGCACGCTGCTGTTCCTGCTCGTGACGAAGAACCGCCTCCCCAGCTACCTCGGGTCGTCGTTCGCCTTCATCGCGCCGATCACCGCCGCCACCACCACCGCCGGCACGGGTTCCGCCCTCGCGGGCATCGTCGCGGTCGGTGTGCTGCTCGCGGCGATCGGCTTCGTCGTGCAGTTCGTCGGCCTCGGGTGGGTCGACAAGGTCATGCCGCCCGTCGTCGCGGGCGCGATCGTCGCGCTGATCGGCTTCAACCTCGCCCCCGTCGCGTGGTCGAACTTCCAGGTGCAGCCCCTCCCCGGCACGATCACGCTCGTCGCGGTGATCCTCTTCAGCGTGCTGTTCCGCGGCTTCCTCGGCCGCATCTCGATCTTCCTCGGCGTGATCGTGGGTTACGTCGCGACGGTGATCATCCAGCTGACGACCGGCGAGACCCTCATCGACTTCTCCGTCGTCGAGCAGGCGCCCTGGGTGGGCCTGCCGACGTTCGAGATCGCCGACTTCGCCTCTCCCGCGACCTGGTCGGTGATCGCGATGTTCCTCCCCGTCGTCCTGGTGCTGGTCGCCGAGAACGTCGGACACGTGCGCGGGGTCGCGGCGATGACGGATGCCACCGCCAACCGCTCCACCGGGCGCGCCCTCATCGCCGACGGTGTCGCCACGACGCTCGCGGGAACGTTCGGCGGCTCGGGCACGACGACCTACGGCGAGAACATCGGCGTGATGGCCGCCACGCGCGTGTACTCGACGGCCGTGTACTGGGTCGCCGGTCTCACCGCCATCGTGCTCAGCCTCTCGCCCAAGGTCGGCGCGGTGTTCAACACCATCCCGCCGGGCGTCCTCGGCGGTGTCACCACGGCGCTTTACGGCCTGATCGGCATCATCGGCATCAAGATCTGGGTCGACAACCGCGTCGACTTCTCGCGTCCGGTCAACCAGTACACGGGGGCCGTGGCACTGGTGCTCGCCATCGCCGGGTTCACGATGCAGTGGGGCGACTTCCAGCTCGGCGCGATCGTGCTCGGCTCGGTCGCCGCCCTCGTCATCTACCACCTCGGCAACGCGATCGCCCGCGCCCGCAAGACCGGCGCCGACGACGGCGGCCCGATCCCCGCGGTCGGCCCGCTGGGCGGCGACCCGTCCTGACGCGCGGCCCCGCGGCACCGGCCCCGCCCCACACCGCGTCCGCGCGGCGCGCGTGCCGCAGGATGACGCCGAGGTGACCCGCGATTCGCGCCGAACGCGGGTCATCTCGGCACACGCACGTCATGTCGAGGGCCGTCGGTCCACCCCGGACCGTCGGCCATCCCGGCACCACCCAGGCGGCCTCCGGTAAACTGGGAAACGGCGTGTCGGGAAGTCTGGTCGACGATCCATCGATCGACCCCGGAAGGGACCACCCCATGACCGAGACCCACACGCGCGCGCCGGGCTGGCCGGGCTACCGCGAAGTCCACCGCGTCACCACGCTGCTGCGCCGCGAGTCCGTCGGCGGGATGCTGCTGGTGGTCGCCGCGATCATCGCGATCATCTGGGCGAACTCCCCCGCCGCCGATGCGTACTTCGCGCTGCGCGACTTCCGCTTCGGCTACGAGCCGTGGCACCTCGAACTCAGCGTGGGGTCGTGGGCCGCCGACGGCCTGCTCGCCGTCTTCTTCTTCATGGTCGGCCTCGAGCTCAAGCGCGAGATCGTCTCGGGCAGTCTCCGTCGCTTCGGCACCGCCATCGTGCCCGTGACGGCGGCCTTCGCGGGCGTCGCCGTGCCCGCCCTCATCTACGTCGCGATCGTGCACACGCAGCCGAGCCTGCTCGCCGGGTGGGCCATCCCCACGGCCACCGACATCGCATTCGCCGTCGCCGTGCTCGCCCTCGTCGGCTCCCACCTGCCGGGACCGCTGCGCATCTTCCTGCTGACCCTCGCGGTCGTCGACGACCTCATCGCGATCGCCATCATCGCGATCTTCTACACGACCGACATCGCGCTGGTCCCCCTGGCCGTCTTCGCGGTGCTCGTCATCGTCTACGGCGTCATCGCCCGCCGCGCTCGCGCCTGGTTCTCGCGCCACGCGTGGGGTGCATGGGTCGTGCTGCTGCCGATCGGCTTCGCCGCGTGGGCGTTCCTGCACGCCTCGGGCGTTCACGCCACGATCGCCGGTGTCGCCCTCGCCTTCACCATCCCGGTAGCGGCCTCGCGCCGCCGGCCCGAGCACCACGGCATGGACCTCGCCGAGCAGTTCGAGCACCGCTTCCGCCCGCTCTCCAGCGGCATCGCCGTGCCGATCTTCGCGTTCTTCGCCGCGGGCGTCGCGGTGGGCGGCGGCGAGGGCATCGTCCGCGCACTCCTGGACCCCGTGACGATCGGCGTCGTGGCCGGCCTCGTGCTGGGCAAGCCCGTCGGCATCCTGCTCGGCGTGCGCCTGCTCACACTCGTCACCAAGGTGCGCCTCGACCCGGCCCTGAAGTGGATCGACATCGCGGGTGTGGGACTGCTCGCGGGCATCGGCTTCACCGTCTCGTTGCTGATCGCGGAGCTCAGCTTCCCCGCCGGCTCCCCGCACACCGACGACGCGAAGATCGCCATCATGGCGGCCTCGCTGCTGGCATCCGTCCTCGCCTCGGCCGTCCTGCTCGTGCGCAACCGCCGCTACAAGCAGCTCGCCCTCGCCGAGGACGTGGATGCCGACGGCGACGACGTGCCCGACGTGTACCAGCAGCCGGAGTCGCCGCGGCGTTGAGGCGTCCCGACGTCAGCCGAAGATCTGCGACGAGATCTCCGACAGCCACGCGCGGGCGTCGATGTTGACCGTCTCGAGGGAGATCCACACGCCGTCGCGCGCGACCACGACGTCTTCGGTCTCCGCCGTGCCGCCGACCGCCACGCAGTACTGGGCGCCGAAGTCCTCCGCCGCCTGGCACTGGTATCCCTGAGCGGGAAGTCCGTCGACGCCGGCGGCGACCTCTGCGGCGGCCGCGGTGCTGACGGTGAGCAGCACCCCGGCCGACTCCTCCTGGATCAAGTTGCACGACAGCTCGGTCGTCGCGTTCGCGGGCGCCGGCCGCACGAATCCGTCGGCGTGCTGAGCCGTGAGACCGCCCACCGTCTGCTGCCGCGTCGCCGCCGTACCGAGGTCGTCACAGGATGCCGGGATCACGGCCGGGTCAGCGGTCGCGGTCGCGGGCGTCGACGGCGCGGGAGCCGTCGGCGCGGCGCTCGGCGCCGTCGCCGACGGCGAGCCGACCGAAGCGGTCGGAGTCGGCGCGGGGTCCTCCGGGACGCACCCCGCCAACAGGGCCACAGCCCCGACCAGCAGCGCGCCCGTGACGGCGGCGGATGCACGATTCATGATGAGACACCCTCTGCTGAACGGTGATGTCCCCGCACCGTCCGCTCTCTGCGCTCACCATAGCGGCGATCCCGCGCCGGCTCGCCCTGCATTTGACCCTCACGCCGCGTGAGGGCCGACGCTGGGGTCATGGACGAGAACTTCCCTGCCTTCGACATCAGCCCCGTCCCCCCGCCCGGACCGGAGGCGGTCGCGCCTCCGTTGTACCGCGGCCTCTACGGCATGCCCATGTTCGTCACCCTGCCGACCGCCGATCTGACGGCATCCGTCGACTTCTGGACCCGAGGCCTCGGGTTCTTCGAACTGTTCGGCATCCCCGGGCAGATGGTGCATCTGCGGCGGTGGGCGTTCCAGGACGTCCTGCTCGTCAGCGGAGAGGTGATCGCGACCACGCCGCCCGCGAGCGTCAGCTTCGCGTGCGTCCTCGACGAGATCGACACCGTGGGCTCGTCGCTTCGCGCGCTCGGCGCCGCCCCGGAGGTGCGCGACACTCCGTGGAACACCCGGGACGTCGAGGTCGTCACGCCCGAGAACGCGCGGGTCCTGTTCACCGCCGCCAAGGTGTTCGACCCGGCGACCCCCGAGGGGCGAAACCTCCGGTCGGTCGGAATCGGACGCGACGACAATGGGTCCCATGGGTGAGCACGGGATGCCGGTGGGCGAGACGGCCGCTCGACTCGGCCTGACGGTGCGCACGCTCCACCATTGGGACGAGATCGGTCTCGCACACCCGGCCGGGCGCTCGAGCGCCGGCTACCGGCTGTACACGGACGACGACCTCGAGCGCCTCCGTCGCATCGTGGTCTACCGGGAGCTCGGGCTCGACCTCGACGCCATCCGCGCGGTGCTCGACGAACCGGGTGGAGACGTGGCCGCACAGCTCCGCGTCCAGCGTGCGCAGCTCGCTCAGCGCATCACGCAGCTGCAGCAGCTCGACGAGGACCTCGGCCGCATGATCGCGGCGCAGGAGCACGGCATCCTGCTCTCCGAAGAGGAGCAGGGCGCCACCTTCGGGCCGGGCTGGGACACGAATTGGCCCGCCGACGCACGAGCTGCCTACGGCGCCTCGCGCCAATGGCAGCAGTTCGCGGAGCGTTCGGTATCCCGTTCCGCCGACGACTGGGCGGCGGTGACCCAGGCGGTCTCCGCGTTCGACGAGGAGCTCGGCGCCGCCCTCGACGACGGCGTGGCACCCGGCGATGCGGCGGCCGAGGCGCTCGTCGACCGACACCGCGAGGTGTTCTCGCAGTACTTCCCCGTCACCCGGCAGATGCAGGTGCACCTGGGCCGGATGTACGCCGCCGACCCGCGCTTCGCCGCGCACTACGACGCCATCCGCCCCGGACTCGCGGCGTGGCTGCGCGACGCGATCGAGGCGAGTGCCCGCGCGCACGGCATCGACCCCGACACCGCGCGGTGGGAGTGATCAGGCGGAGCCGCGCTCGATGACCTCGGTGGGCAGGATCGTCGCGTGGGCGGCCGGCCGCCCGGCGAGGATGTCCAGGAGGACGGATGCCATGTACCGCCCCTGCGTGAGCGAGGGCTGGCGCACGGTCGTCAGGGCCGGGCTGAGAGCCGTCGACACCGCGGAGTCGTCGAAGCCCATCACGGCGATGTCGCGGCCCGGCTCCAGACCCTTCTCGCGCAGCACCGTGTAGGCGCCGCGCGCCATGAGGTCGCTGGCCACGAAGACCGCCTCGGGGCGCTCCCCCGCCGCGAGGACGCGGGTCATCGCCAGAGCCCCGCCCATCTCGGTGAAGTCGCCGTTCTCCACCGCCAGGGGGGCGAGCCCCGCCTCGGCCATCGCGTCGCGGAAGCCCTGGAGGCGGTCGATGCCGGCGGGCATGTCGGTCGGTCCGGAGATCGTCGCGATGCGGCGGTGCCCGCGCGCGAGCAGGTAGGCGGTGGCGACCCGACCGCCCTCGACGTTGTCGACGTCGACGTAGTAGTCGTCGGCGCGCACGCGCGCGGGCCGGCCGCCGTAGACGACGGGCACGACGTCGGCGACGCGGTCGAGGAAGGTGTCGCTGGTGTGGTGCGAGGCCACGATGGCGCCGTCGACGCTTCCCCCGCGGAGGTAGCCGAGCGCTTTCGCACTGGCGTCGTCGCTGGCGATCAGCATGTTCATGATGTAGTCGCTCTCGCCGATCACCTCGCCGATACCGGCGACGATCGAGGCGAAGAACGGGTCGCCGAAGAAGCGGTCCGTCTGCTCGGGGATGACCAGCGCGATCGCCCGCGTCTGACGACTGGCGAGCGAGCGCGCCGCGCGATTGGGAACGTATTGCAGTTCGTCGATCGCGCGGCGCACGGCCTCGAGTGCGGAAGGGGAGACGGCCGTCGAACCGTTGACGACGCGGGACACCGTCGAGCGGGAGACACCGGCTCGCGCCGCGACCTCTTCGATCGTGGCGGTACCGCGAACGGGTGCGATCTCCATTGCACTGCCTCCTGGCGACCCCGGCGGGCGAGCTCTAGACCGCGGGGACCACGGCCAGCGCGCGCTCGGCGATGATGCGAGCGTACTGCCGGCCCGAGTCCTTCAGGACACGCTCCTGGGTCTGGTAATCGACGTGCACGATGCCGAAGCGCTTGGCGTAGCCCCAGGCCCACTCGAAGTTGTCCATGAGCGACCAGTAAAAGTAGCCGCGCACGTCGACGCCCTGCTCGACGGCGTCGAGGACGGCACCCAGATGCGCCTCGACGAAGGCGGCGCGTTCGGTGTCGTGGACGTGGGTCTCGCCGCCCTCGACGGTCACCTCGTCGTCGTACGCCGCGCCGTTCTCGGTGACGTACAGCGCCGCGCCGGCCGCGGACGAGTACTCCTCGCTCACCCGCGCCAGCAGCCGCGTCAGCCCCTCGGGCTGCACCTCCCAGCCCATGTTGGTGCGCGGGAGACCCCGGTCGTGCCAGTAGAGCTTCTCGTGCGCCGGGAACGGCACGCCGATCGGACGCGTCGTGGGCGCGTCGCCCGCGGGCGGGTCGACCTCGGGCGGCGTGCCGCCGACGAACTCGCCGTGATAGTAGTTCACGCCGAGCGAGTCGATCGGGGTGGAGATGACGTCGAGGTCGCCCGGCCGGACGGCCTCCTGCCAGCGCGCGACGGCCTCGGCGTCGGTGTCGCGGAAGTCCCTGATGATGTCGGCGGGGTAGGTCCCACGGAAGATCGGGTCGAGGAACCACCGGTTGAACTGCCCGTCCACGCGCCGCGCGGCGTCGAGGTCCGCAGGGTCGGCCGGGTTCACGGCATCCGCCACCGTGAGATTGAGCGTGATGCCGAGGTTGAGGGCCGAGTCGCGCGCCCGCAGCTCGCGCACGGTCTGACCGTGGCCGAGCAGCAGATGGTGGGCCGCGAGCATGCCCTCGGCCTGCGAGTAGTGCCCCGGGGCGTGGATCCCGGCGGTGTAGCTGAGGAACGACGAGCACCACGGCTCGTTCAGCGTGGTCCACACGTCGACGCGGTCGCCGAGCGCGTCGTGCATGTCGAGCGCGTACTCGGTGAAGCGGTCGCTCGTCTCGCGCACGGTCCAGCCGCCGCGGTCCTGCAGGGCCTGCGGGAGGTCCCAGTGGTACAGGGTCAGCCACGGCAGGATGCCGGCATCCAGCAGTTCATCGACGAGGCGCTTGTAGAAGTCCACGCCCTTCGCGTTGAGCGCGCCGCCGTCGGGACGCACGCGCGACCACGAGGTGGAGAAGCGGTACGTCTGCAGGCCGAGCTGCTTCATGATCTGCACGTCACCGGCGTAGCGGTGGTAGTGATCGCACGCGACATCGCCGTTGTCGGCGTTGATCACGGCGTCGGGCACGCGGCTGAAGGCGTCCCAGATCGAGGCGGTGCGGCCGTCCTCGAAGGCGGCGCCCTCGATCTGGTATGCGGCGGTCGCGGCGCCGAAGAGGAAGCCCTCGGGAAAGGCTCGGGTGTCGGACATGGTTCGGGTTCCTTCCGTGGGCGCGAGGGTCATCCCTTGACCGCCCCTTGCATGATGCCACTGACCAGCTGCTTGCCCGCGAAGACGAACAGCAGCAGCAGCGGGATCGTCGACAGCAGCACGCCAGCGAGGACGATCGAGTAGTCGACGAAGTAGTTGGACTGCAGCAGCGACAGCGCCACCGGCAGGGTCGGGTTCTGCCGGTCGAGCACGATGAACGGCCAGAAGAAGTTGTTCCACGCGCTCACGAAGGTGAACAGCCCGAGCATCGCCGCGGCCGGACGCGCGGCCGGAACGCCCACGGTGAGGAAGGTGCGGAACGAGCTCGCCCCGTCGACGCGAGCCGCCTCGATCAGCTCGTCGGGAACCGCCTGGCGCAGGTACTGCGTCATCCAGAACACCCCGAACGCGCTCGTGAGCGCGGGGATGATGATGGCACCGAGCTGCCCGGTCCAGCCGAGCTCGCTGAACAGGATGTACAGCGGGACCACGCCCAGCTGCATCGGCACCGCCATCGTCCCGACGACGAACACGAGCAGCCACGGACCGCCGCGGAAGCGCAGCTTCGCGAACGCCCATCCCGCGAGCGTGGAGAAGAAGACGACGGATGCCGCGATCAGTCCGGAGCTGATGATCGAGTTCAGCAGCGCGGGCCAGAAGTTCACCGCCGGGTCGCCGATGACGGAGGCGGCGTTGGCGAAGAAGTTCCCGCCGGGGATCCACGAGCGGTTCGCGTCGCGGATCGTGGACGAGTCGCCCGAGCCGATCAGCAGCGACCAGTAGAAGGGGAAGACACTGGCCAGCAGTACGGCGCCGAGACTGGCGTAGACGATCCAGCCGGGACGCGAGCCGCGCACCGGGCGCGGGCGACGGCGCGGCGGCGACGGGATGTCGCGGTCCGCGAGGGGCACGGGGGCGGCGTTGACGGCGGTCATCGACGCGTCTCCTCTCCGCGGAGGCCGCCCGAGGCGGCATCCATCGTCAATCGTTGTCTCGCGGCCCGCGCTTGCGCACGACGCTCGCGGCGGCTGCGGGGGTCGCGGGTGCCGTCGTCGCGCACGAGGGAGCGCGTGACGACCATGTTGATCGCCCCGATGGCGAGGATGATCAGGAACAGGATCCAGGCGAGGGCGGCAGCGCGGCCGAAGTTCCACTCGCCCCACCCGACGTTGTAGAGCCACAGGGTGACGGTGAGCCACTGGTTGTCGGCTCCGCCCGTACCGTACTGGTCGTACATGCGCGGCTCGTCGAAGATCTGCAAGCCCCCGATCGTGGCGGTGATGATGACGAAGATCAGCGTGGGCTTGAGGCTCGGCAGCGTGATGGAGAAGAACTGGCGGATCTTGCCGGCGCCGTCCACCGTCGCCGCCTCGTAGTATTCGCGCGGGATCGCCTGCATCGCGGCGAGCAGGATGAGGGTGTTGTACCCGGTCCAGCGGAAGTTGACCATGGTCGCGATGGCGATGTGACTCGCGAACGCGTCTGAGTGCCAGGGCACGGCGGGCAGGCCGAGGTTCTGCAGCGTGGTGTTCACGACGCCGTACTGGTCGCCGAACATGTTGCTGAAGATGAGGGCCACGGCCACGGGGGCCATGACGTAGGGGATGAGCACGCTCATGCGCCAGAACGTCTTGGCGCGGATGTTCTGGTCGAGCATCGCGGCGATGAAGACGGCGATGATCAGCTGGGGGACGCTGGAGAGCAGGAAGATGCTGAAGGTGTTGCGCAGCGCGATCCAGAACTTGGGCTGCGAGAGCACCCACGCGTACTGGTCGAAGCCGATGAACTCGCCGGAATTGCGGACGAGGTCCCAATCCATGAACGAGATGACCGCCGTGTACGCGATGGGGAAGAGACCCGTGATCGCGAACAGGATGAAGAACGGCGAGATGTAGAGGTAGGGCGAGAGCTTCAGGTCCCACGCGCTGCGGCGGCTCCGGCCGAAGCCGAGGCGCCGGGGTGTGCGCTCCCCCGCGGACGGCGTCGCCGTCGGGGCGGGCCGCCGCTCGAGTGTGCTTGTCACGTGCTTTCTCCTTTTCCGATCGCGTGAGGTGCCGGAAACTGTCGCTTCGCGGGGTCGCGAAGCGACGTTTCTCGGCACCTCACGCGGGGAGGGACCTCAGGACAGGGCGTCGACCTCGGTCGCCCACTGCTTCCACGACTCGGCGGCGCTCTGCGTGCCGTCCTCGACGCGGGTCAGGGCCTTCTGCATCGCGTCGTTGATCTGGAAGTAGAACTGGCCCTTGTAGGGGGAGACCTTCACGGCCTGGGCGCGCTCGGAGAGCATCTCGCCGACGGGGGCGTTGTTGAAGTACGCGTTGACACTGCCGGTGAGGGCGTCGGCCTCGAGCGCTTCGGTCTGGCTCGGGAAGGTTCCCGCGTTCTCGAACGCCTTGACCTGCGTCTCGGGGTCGGTCAGCCAGTCGGCGAGCTCCTGTGCCGCCTCGACGTTCTCACCGTTGCCGGGGACGGTCAGGTACGACCCGCCCCAGTTGCCGGCACCGCCGGGGAAGACGTTCGCGATGTCCCAGCCCGTGACCTCGGGGGCGTTGCCCTCGATGACGCCGAGCATCCAGCCCGGGCACAGCATCGTGGCGAACGCGCCGTTTGACAGGCCCGCGAACCAGTCGTCGGACCACTGGCCGAGGTGCGCGGACTGCGTCGCGCTGGCGGCGAGCACCTGGTCGTAGATCTTCTTGACGTCGGGGTTGCTCGTCGCGGTGATCGAGCCGTCGTCCGGGTTCTCGTACGCGGCCTCGACCTGGTTGATCGCGCCCTGGTACGTGCCGCCGGCGGAGTCGAAGAAGGCCTTGCCGGTCGCCGCGACGTACTTGTCACCCGCTGTGAAGTAGGTCGACCAGTCGCCCTCGAGCATCTTGGCGACCTCGGCGCGATCGGTGGGCAGGCCCGCTGCGGCGAACAGGTCGGAGCGGTAGCAGACGCCCTCGGGGCCGATGTCGGTGCCGTAGCCGACGAGCTTGCCGTCGGAGCTGGTCGCCGCCTCGACCTTGTAGTCGAGCCAGCGGCTCTTGAGGTCGTCGGGCACGGGGGCCAGCAGGTCGGCGTACTCCATGACCTCGGGCAGCCAGTCGACCTCGATCGCCTCGATGTCGGCGAGACCGGTCTTGCCGAGCTTCTGGAAGTAGTTCTCGCGGGCCTCGTTGCTGGTGGCGGCCTTGTTGTGCACGATCTTCACGTTCGGGTGCGCATCCATGTACTCCTGCAGGAGCGCATCGGTGTAGCCGAAGTCGTTGAAGGTCGCGATGGTGAGGGTCACCTCGCCGTCTCCGCCCGAGGCGGAGCCCCCGGCGCCGGAGCAACCGGCGAGGACGAGGGCGGAGGTGGATGCGACCGCGGCGACGAGCGCGGTCCGGCGCAGGACATGGGTGTTCACTGATCACTCCTTTGTGGTGGGTGCTGACCGGCGCGACGAACGACTCTCCGTACGGTGCGTGGGAGCGCTCTCAACCGATCGGGACGACAGTATGGGATCGCTCCCACGAGGTCAAGAGATCGCTCCCATTCCGTTACCCGGTCGAGATCCGCCCGCACCTTCTCGATAAACGCTCGGTGCACTCGGAAACGCTCTCGGAACGCGTTTTTCCGTGCTGCAGGCGTTTATCGGGGTGGTGGTGCGGCGCGCCCCACCGGCGCCGGCCCCCCGCACCGCGTCGCATCGGGCACTCGCGTAAGATGACTCCCACAACGCCACCCGACTTCTGGAGCTGCAGTGCCCACCATCGTCGTCGACGTCATGCCCAAGGCCGAGCTGCTCGACCCGCAGGGGAAGGCCGTCGCCGGCGCCCTGTCGCGGCTCGGCGAGAACCGTTTCTCCGACGTCCGCATCGGCAAGCGCTTCGAGCTCACCGTCGAGGGCGAGGTCGACGAGGCCACGCTCGCCCGGGCCCGCGAGCTCGCCGACGAGATGCTCTCGAACGCCGTCATCGAAGACGTCGTCAACATCGAGGTCATCGAGCGGTGACCGCGCGCATCGGGGTCATCACCTTCCCCGGCTCCCTCGACGACCGCGACGCCCAGCGCGCGATCCGCCTCGCCGGCGGCGAGCCCGTCGCACTCTGGCACGGCGAGCACGACCTCAAGGGCGTCGACGCCCTCGTGCTGCCCGGCGGCTTCAGCTACGGCGACTACCTGCGCGCCGGCGCCATCGCCGCCTTCGCGCCGATCATGGCCGAGGTGAAGGACGCAGCCGCCAAGGGCATGCCCGTGCTCGGCATCTGCAACGGTTTCCAGATGCTCGTCGAAGCGCACCTGCTGCCCGGCGGCCTCATCCGCAACGCCCACCAGCAGTTCATCCGCCGCGATCAGCGTCTGCGGGTCGAGAACGCCTCCACCGCCTGGACCAACGACTTCACCGAGGGCGACGAGATCGTCATCCCTCTGAAGAACGCCGACGGCGGGTACATCGCGGATGCCGAGACCCTGGCCCGCGTGAACGGCGAGGGCCTCGTCGCCTTCCGTTACCTGGGCGTCAACCCGAACGGCTCGCTCGACGACATCGCCGGGCTCACCAACGAGCGCGGCAACGTCGTGGGCCTCATGCCCCACCCCGAGCACGCGGTCGAGCCGGGCTTCGGTCCGGGTACGGCTGCCGCCATGCGTTCCGGCGTCGACGGCCTCGGCTTCTTCACGTCGGCGATCGCCGCCGCGGTGAACGCCGCCGCCTGACCCGGCCCACCCCGTGACCGACAAGCGCGCCCCCGATCAGGACGCGCTGATCGATCGCATCCTGCACCTCTGGCGAGCGGATGCCGACACCCTGCCGTCCGAACCGCGCCTGGCCGAGCTGACCGGCGCCAGCCGCAACTCGGTGCGCGAGGCGCTCATCCGCCTCGAGGAGCGCGGATACGTGCACCGCACGCAGGGCGCGCGCACCTCGCCGAACCGCCGCCTCCCCGGCGTGGGGCGCCGCATCGACCAGCAGTTCGACCATCTCCTGTCGATCCGTTCCGCCGGCTACGACGCGACCCTCGACCTGGTGTCGTCGGAGCGCATCACCCTGGCTCCCGGCATCCATCGCTTCGATGACCTCCCCGACGGCACGAGCGTGCTGCGCACGGTGAAGATGTGGCGGGTCGACGGCGCGCCCTACGCCCTCGCCGAAGATCTGGTGCCCGTCACGCGGGAGTCCGAGGTCGACCCCCACCGCCCGGTCTTCGCGCTCGCGGAGGCCGTCAACGGCGTGCGCGTCGCGTGGGAGACCCTGTGGATCGAGGCGAGTGGTCTGGATGCCGAGCGCGCGGGCCTGCTGTCGGCGACGCCTTCGACGCCGGTCATCGAGATGACGTACTGCGGCTACGGCGCCGACGACGCGATCGGCTACTGGTCCCGCGAGGTGCAGCTTCCGGCGCCGCCGGGGCTGCGCAACGCGCTGATCCGGCGCGTGCGGGCGTGAGCGTTTCGGACGCGTAACGGCATCGTGAACTTGTCCGACAAGACCGATCCACCCTTGTTGGACAAGCGTAATCTCCGGGGACACCCGACGAAAGCGAGCCGTCATGTCCGACACCCTCACCGTCCACCCGCTGCGATCCGAGACCGTCTCGGCCGACGCCTTCAAGGCTTTCGGCGTCGTGCTGACGCCCATGGAGGACGGCACCCCGTTCACGGCCGAAGAGGCCGTTCTCGACGTGTCCGGCGGCATCCCGCGGTTCTACCTCATGCACCTCGACGACAAGCCCGCCGAGTTCGTGCGCGTCACCCGCCACCTCGAGACCACGCAGACGCTCATGGCCGTGGGCGATGTCGAGTGGACGATCGCCGTCGCCGCCCCCGGGATCGACGAGCCGGGCCTCGACGACCTGCGCGCCTTCCGCATCCCGCCGCGCACCGCGATTACGATGCGCAAGGGCACCTGGCACGCAGGTCCCTTCTTCGCCGCCCCGAGCATGGACTTCGTCAACCTCGAGCTCGACGACACCAACGTCTCGGACCACCACAACCACCGCCTCGACGACGCCTTCGGCGTGCGCGTCGTGATCGACGGGGAGTGACGATGCTCACCCCCCTTCCCGACGCCGCCGCGCGGCTGGCCGCCCTCGAGCGCGACGCCGCGCACCAGGCGGAGCTGAGCGCGGGCGACGGACGGTCGTGGGTCGGCGCCCGCGACGGCGTCCGACCGGTCGTCATCGTCGGCGCGGGGCAGGCCGGGCTCGTCCTCGCGCGCGGTCTGCGCCGCCGCGGGATCGACGACGTGGTCGTGGTGGACGCGGCCCCCGCCGACGCGGCCGGTCCCTGGACGACCTACGCGCGCATGCACACCCTGCGCACCCCGAAGGACATCGCATGGCCGACGTGGGGCACCCCCGCGGTGAGCCCGCGCGCGTGGTTCGAAGCCGTGTACGGCGACGCGGCCTGGGACGCCCTCGAGTTCTTCCCGACCTCGGCGTGGCAGGGCTTCCTGCGCTGGTATCGCGACGCCTCCGCCGTCACCACCGTCTCGTCGACCCACGTGAGCGCCCTGACGGTCGGCGGGGTCGACGACCCCCTCACCCTGCGTCTCGACGGACCCGACGGCGAGTGGATGCTGCCCGCCCGCCACGTCGTGCTCGCCACGGGCATCGAGGGTGCCGGCGGCCGCCACCTCCCCGCGCTGCTCGACGCCCTGCCCGCCGAGCGCGTGCATCACACGCACGACGACATCGACTTCGCCGCCCTCGCGGGCCTGCGCATCGGCATCCTGGGGGCCGGCACCGGCGCGTTCGACAACGCCGCCACGGCCCTCGAGCACGGCGCGGCGAGCGTCGACGTGCACATGCGGCGCCCGTCGATGCCGCAGGTGAGCCCCTACCGCTGGATGGAGTTCGCCGGGCTCATCGAGAACTACGGCTCGTTCACCGACGCGCAGAAGTGGGCGTTCAACGTGCACCTCTCGGCCGTCGACCAACCCGCGACGCAGAACGCCCTGTGGCGCGCGCACGCCTTCGACACCTTCCGCTTCCGCACCTCGTCGCCCTGGGAGAGCGTGTCGTGGACAGGCCGCGAAATCGCGGTCACCACGCCGCACGGCATCCATCACTACGACGTCGTGCTCGCGGCGACCGGAATCGTGGCGGACCTGGGCCGGCGCCCGGAACTCGCATCCGTGGCGGCCGACGCGACGCTCTGGAGCGACCGCCTCGCTCCCGCCGATGCCGCGCAGAACCCGGGCCTGGCCGCCTTCCCCTACCTCGACGACGACTTCGGCCTGGTCAGCCGCAGCGCCCCCGACGCCTCGCCGCTGTCGCGCATCCATCTGTTCAATCACGGCGCGCGCATCAGCCAGGGCATGCTCAGCCATCAGATCCCCGGCCTCGTCGGCGGGGCGACGAAGCTCGCCGCCGCCCTCTCGCGCCGGCTGTTCCAGCGCGACTCCGACGACCTCCTCGCCGAGTACCTCGCGTACGACGTCCCCGTCGGCGTGCACATCGGCCGACGTGCGCAAGACCCCGTCCCGGCGCCCACCCCGCCGGTAGCGTCGTGGGGGTGACGACCTCGACCCCGCTCTTCGTGTCCGTTCCCACCGCCCAGCTGCGCGACGACCTGGGCGAGCTGCCCGACGGCGTCGAGGTGGTGGTGTGGGACATGCAGGACGCCGCTCCCCGGGATCGCTTCGACATGGTCGTGCCGCCGTACATGTCGATGACCGGCGTGATCGAGCGCCTGCGGGAGGTCGAGGTCGGCCTCGTGCAGAGCCAGTCGATCGGCTATGACAACGTCGAGGGGCGACTGCCCGAGGGCCTCGTCTTCGCCAATGCGTCGAGCGTGCACGAGACCGCGACCGCCGAGCTCGCCCTGGCCCTCACCCTCGCCGCACAGCGTCGCCTGCCCAATTTCGTCCGCGCCCAGGACCGCGGCGAGTGGACCGGCGGCGGGGCTCCCGGGCTCGCCGACGCCCGCGTCACCCTGCTCGGCTTCGGCGGGGTGGGACGCGCGATCGCCGCACGGGTGAAGCCCTTCGAGGTGCGGCTGCGGGCCGTCGCCTCCCACGGCCGCCTGCAGGACGACGTCGAGGTGTTCCCCCTCGGCAAGCTCGCGGAGGTGCTCGCCGACACCGACATCGTCATCGCGTCGCTGCCCGGCGGCGACGCCACGCGTCACGTCCTCGACGACGCGGCGCTGTCGGCCCTCCCCGACGGCGCGCTCGTGGTGAACGTCGGACGCGGCCCCCTGATCGACACCGACGCCCTGGTCGACCACGTCCGCCGCGGACGCATCCGGGCAGCCCTCGACGTGACCGACCCCGAGCCGCTGCCCGCCGGTCACCCGCTCTGGAGCCTTCCGGGCGCGCTCATCGCCCCGCACGTGGGAGGGGCGACGGATGCCATGCGCCCCCGCATCGCACGTCTGGTGCGCCGCCAGATCGAGCGTCTCGTCGCGGGCGAGGAGCCGTTGAACGTGGTGCTGGGCGGCTGAGTCCCGCGCCGCGCACCCTCATGACGGCCGACGCCGACGCACCGATCGGGCCGTCTGCGCGATGAGCCGGGCATCGCTGCGACCGCAGACCGCCATCAGTGCCGACGCGGCCAGGAGCCACGTCACCGCGACGCACACCAACCGGGCGGATGCCGGCAGGTGCGCGAGCAGGGCACCGTCCACGCCCCACGCCGCCAGCGTCGCCCCGCCGCTGACGATCAGCGGCACCACGGCGGTGGCGGTGAGCCTCGCGGCGCGCAGCCCGGCCCGGGGGGCGAAGAAGAACGTGCCCGTCGCCCACAGGATCGTCTGCCCCGCCACGACGCCCCACGCCACTCCGGTCGGAGCGAGTGGCGCCCAGACGAGGATGAGCACGACGGTCGCCGCTCGGCCACCGATCTCGGAGAGGAACAGGGCACCCGAGCGTCCCTGGGCGGCGAACCCCCAGTAGTAGGCGTACGCCATCGTCTGGAACACCGTTCCGGCGGCCAGGATGGGCAGGTACTGCATGGCCGGAACCCACGGCGCGCCGAGGACGACCTCGATCAACGGCGTCCCGCACACGACGAGCAGACCCGTGACCGCCAGCAGCGCGTGGTTGACGAGTCGTTGCGCCCGCGCGAGCGCACTGTTCAGCGCATCCGCGTCGTCGGCGACCTGGGCCAGGCGCGGCAGCACCACACGCGTGAGGGGGGCGGCGATCTGCTGGAGCGGCAGCATGACGAGCTGGTACGCCCGCGTGTAGAACCCCACCGTCGCCGCGGAATACCAGGCCCCCATCGCGATCGTGTCCACGTTGGTCGTCACGTAGTGGGCGGCGTGCGTGCCCAGCGTCGAGACCCCGAACGTCAACAGGCGTCGCATCTCGGCCCGCCGCGGGAGGCCCGGACGCCACCCCGCCGCGACCCCCGCCCAGACGAGCGACACCGCGGCTGCGACCGTGCCCTGCAGGGCGAGGGCCGTGTACCCCGCACCCAGGAGTGCGAGGCAGATCGCCGTCGCCACCGCGAGGGCGTCGCCCCCCACCTCGGAAGCGGCGAGGCGGGAGAACCGCTCCTGCCGATTCAACTCGACCTGGAACTGCACGGCCGCGGCGCGGAACAGATACGCCGGAGCCGCGATCGACACCACCGCGATGAGCCGGTCGTCGCCGAAGGCGTTCGCGATCGGGACGGCGGCCAGCGCCACCCCCAGCGAAAGCACAGCGCCGACCGCGGAGTTGATCCACAGCAGGTTGCTCTTCTGCTGTGGGGTCAGGGTCTCCTCCCGCAGAGCCGCGAGGCTCAGACCGAAGTCGCCGAGCACGGAGGCGATGCCCACGACGGCGAGGCCCACGCTCACGACGCCGAAATCGGCGGGGCCGATGAGACGCGCGAGGACGACGATGTTCGCGATCTGCAGGAGGTAGCGGAGCCACTGCGTCGACAGCAGCACCGTCGCGCCGCGCACGCGCGAGCCGGTGGATCGTCCGATCTCCATACGAACCGTCCCTCACCGCCGGGCCGCACCCGCGGCACACCCTGGGAACCCTACGGTCGACTCACCCCCGCGCCCCGGCCCCCAGCCCTCCTCCCCGCCCGACGAGGCCCGATAATTCACCCGCGCCAGTGCGAGCGCGCCGCATCGGGAGCGCGGACGACGCGCCGCGAGGCGCGCATAGCCTGTGCGGATGACGACCCCCACCGCGGTGCCGCTTCGCGCCCGAGCGCTGGCGCCCGCCCTCCCGGACCCGGCGATCGCTGTCCGCTCCTCCGGTGCGCGAGCGATGACCTACGGCCTGTTGTCGGTCCTGTGGCTCGCCTGTCTCGCCGTGCCCATCGCACAGACGCTGACCATGAGCCGCCGCGTCGCGGTGGAAGGGGTGCAGACCGCCATCACGAGAGAGGTGAGCGATGCGTGGAGCGTCGCCTTCTACCTGCCCGCCGTGCTGGCCGTCCTCATCCTCGTCTTCGGCTTCGTCGGCACCCGCAACGACCTCGGCCCCCTCGTCGTGCTCGTCCTGCCCTGGATCTGGATCGTCGTCGACCAATACCTGCGCGGCGCCAAGGTCCCCGTCGAGATCCTGCTGCCCATCGGCATCGCCGTGGCGTTCTGGGTGGTGCAGGCCCGCGTCGCCGACCTGAAGATCTACGCGCTGCTGGGCGCGGCGCTCGCCGCGGTGACCATGGCTCTCACCTCGGTCGCGCCCACGCTCATGTACATGCCCCAGAGCTTCGACTCCGCCTCCGACAAAACGCTCACGGGACTGCCGCTGCTGGCGGGGGCGTTCAGCCACCCGAACCTCAACGGGCTCTTCCTCATCCTGGCCCTGCCGCTGACGCACCTCTTCGAACGGTGGTACCTGCGCTGGACGACTGCGGCCGTCCTCATCGCCGGGATCGTCTGGTCGTCTTCGCGCACGGCGTTCTTCGGTATCGCCGTCTGGCTCGTCGTGATCCTCCTCTCGCTCGTGCTGCGCGCCTCCCTGCGGCGGGTGCTCGGCATCCTTCTGCTCGTGCTCCTGGCCGCGGTGGTCATCGTCCCCCTCGTGACGAGGGATCCGTCGGCGTTCACCGAACGCGGCGCCATCTGGCTCTTCAACCTCGCGCAGCTCCACGGGTCGCAGTGGATCTGGGGCCTCGGTCACTCCTGGTACCTCGACAACTACCCGATGCTCAAGGACGCCCTGTCCTCGTCCGCCGGGCACGGCCACAACATCTTCGTGACGTACGTCGTGACGGGCGGTGTCGTGCTCTTCGCGCTGATCGCACTCGTCCTGCTCCGCGCCGGCCGGATCGCCGCGGACCTTCCCCGCCGGGAGCAGGTCGGCGCCTACTCGTTTTTGTGCGTCCTGGCGTTCGTCTCGATCAGTGAGACCGCGTGGCGCGTCGAAGCCCCCGATCCCCTGTTCGCCTCGATGGTCGTCCCACTTTTCGTGATCGCGACGCAGAGTCGCCGCGTGTCGGCCCCCACGCCACGCGCAGCGGGAGAGATGACCGGTGAACCGCTCACCCGGCGCGCCCGGCCCGGTCGGCGCTGAGCCGAAGGCCTCCCGTCAGGACGATCCGAGGAAGGCGCGCAGTCGTCGCAGGTTCGTCGACCCCGGCGGCAGATCCCACGTGAGAAGAGACCGCACGGCCGCATCGTCGATGCGCCGCGACCGCTGGATCGCACGCCGTTGCCGCAGCTTCTTGGGCGTCTTGGAAGCGGCGACCGCCGCCCCCTTCACCGCCACTCCCGCCTGACCACCCAGCACGGCGCGCCAGAACGTCAGCGCGTAGGCGAGCGCGAGCCGCGGGGCGACGGTGGGGAGCAGCCCACGGGGGACGTCCTTGATGAGGACCCACGGCAGGTTCTTCAGCGTCTGGTACGTGGTGAACCCCGGGATGCGCTCGCTCGTCGCCCCGATGCGGTGGTACGCGACGGCCCTCGGGGCGAGGCGCACTCGCCACCCCCGCAGCTGAGCACGCCAACTCAGGTCGACGTCTTCGAAGTAGGCGAAGAAGTCCTCGTCGAAGAGCCCGACCTCGCGCAGCATGCCGCTGCGGTACAGGGTCGACCCTCCGCTCGCCCCGAACACGTCGACGAGCTCGGCGTAGGCGTCCGAGCGGGCTTCGCCGCGGCCCCGCGGGAAAGGCAGACCCCAGCTCGAATAGCACTCGCCCGTGCTGTCGATGCGCTCCCCGTCCATCGTGACGAAGAAACTCGCGACCATCCCGACGCTGTCGTCGCGCTCCATCTCGGCGAGGAGCTCCTCCATCCACGTGGGGGCGGCGACCGCGTCGTTGTTCAGCAGAGCGACGAAGGGGTGACCGCGGTGCATCGCGTACCGCAGTCCCACGTTGACCCCGCCGGCGAATCCGAGGTTGATCGGCTGCACGAGCACGGTCACCTCGGGGTACGACGCGCGCAGCATCTCGAGGGACCCGTCCGTCGACCCGTTCTCGACGACCACGACATCGACCGGGACGCTCTGCCCTCGGAGCGAGTCGAGGCACCCGGGCAGGTCCTCCCGCCCGTTCCAGTTCGGGATGATGACCGCGGCGCGTGCGTTCTCGTTCACCGCTCGGCCGCTCTTCCGCGCAGAGCGTCCTGCAGACGCGCGGGGTAGGTCTGCATCGAGAACGCCGACTGCGCCCACTCGCGCGTGGAGCGCGCCGCGTCCCACGCCGCGACCGGATCGGCCAGCACACGCAGCAGCGCCGACGCGATGCCCTGCGCCTCGTCGACGACGACGAGGCCCGCCGTCTCACCCTCCCCCGTCAGCCCCTCCGCCCCGACCGCCGTCGAGACGACCGGGATCCCCCGCATCATCGCCTCGACCGTCTTGAATTTCAGGCCCGCGCCCATCCGTAGGGGAACGACGACCGCGGTGGCCGCGTCGTAGAAGGGCTCGAGGGAGGCCACTTCGCCCGTCACCTCGATCAGCGGGTCGGCAGCGGCCGCCGCCAGCATGCTCTCGGTGGGTCCGGCACCCGCGAGCACGAAACGGACGTCGCGACGCTCGGCGCGGACGAGCGGGACGATCTCCTCGATCAGCCACTCCGCCGCCTGCTGATTGACGTCGCGGAAGAACGCGCCGACGAACAGCACGGTCGCCGAGCCACCGTGACCGACGGGCATACGGCTCTCGACCCCGCCGGGGAACGGAGGCCGCAGCACCACGACGTCTTCCGCACCGACGCCCAGGCGGCGCACGTAACGGGCGTCCTTCTCACTGAACACGACGACGGTGTCCATCGACCGGTACAGGCGTCCCTCGTCTCGCCGCACGCTGAGGTTGCGCCACAGTCCGAGCAGCCAGGAGAACGAGCCCCTGCGCGTTCCGGCGAAGATGCGCTCGTAGGTCTGGACGATCATGTCCTGGGCGATGACCACTCGACGCACGCGGGGACTCGAGCGTCGCAGCGCCCGGGTGATCCACCCCATCTCGGTCCAGTGCGCCTCGATGAGGTCGGCACGAGCGACGGCCGCGCGAACCTCCGGAGACGTGAGGATCGCACGACGGTGGCGCAGCGGGGGGCGCACGGGGAACACGCGGATCTGCTGCGTGTCGACCCACCGAGACCATCGCCCCGCCGTCGTCGGCCCGCACACGAGCACCTCGACGTCGAGTTCGCTCCTCAGCAGACGCGCCCCGTCCGCGTTCCCCCGCCAGCCGGGGGCGATCACGGTGACCTCGTGCCCGAGCGCCCGCAGCGCGCGCAGGTGGGCCAGGACGTACTGGCCGCCCGCATGGGGGATGCCTGCGTACGGGACGTGCGCCATGACGCTGACGATCCGCATGTGTGTCTCCTCGCGCGACAGTCGATCGACGCACGCGGTCCGCGGGCGCCCCGGGGACGCTACCAACGCCCCGCGGAGGCCCGGCACGATCGGCCCGCTCCCGTCGGCCGTTCTCGGCCTCGCGCGAACGCCCGCGGCATCCTAGAGACGTCCCGCGAGACGGCTCGGATCCGAACTTCATCTGCAGCATCACCCGATATGCGCGCGGCGGCCGCTCATGGACTCCCCGCTCTCGACGGGCGACCGGCGACCATAATCTGCGGAGTCCCGGTTCGAGATGAGGCCCCTGTGGATGACCCGCGCCCGCACATCGTGATCGATGCCCGTTCGATGTTCACCTCCACCGGTCGCTACACGCGCACCCTCATCGAGCACCTCGCGCTGCTCGACACCGACCACCGGTACACGATCGTCCTGCCGCACGATCGCTTCGACGAGTGGGAGCCCGCGAACCCGCGCTTCGAGAAGGTCGCGACCGACACTCCGTACTTCTCCTGGCGCGAGCAGACGGTGTTCGCACGCGAGCTGCGCGCGTTGCGCCCCGACCTCGTGCACTTCGCGATGCCCCAGCAACCGCTGATCCTCGGGGTCCGCCGCGTGACCACCTTCCTCGACATGACTCTCCTCAAGGTGCGCAACCGCAAGAAGCACTGGGCGGTGTCGGCCGTGAAACGCCTGATCGGGGCGGCGGCGTTCGTGATCACCGCCCACCGCTCGCGCGTGAACGTCGTCATCAGCGCGCACGGCGGCCGCGACCTCGTCGCCTTCACCCGGACGCGCCCCGACAGCCTGTACGTCACCTACCCCGCGGCCGACCCGATCCCGGATGCCGCCACGGCGATCGACACACCCTTCTCGCGGTTCGTGCTCTACGTCGGACGGCAGGAGCCGTACAAGAACCTCGCGCGACTGGTCGACGCCGTGGCCGACCTGCGGGAGACCACCGGCCGCGACCTGGGCCTGGTCGTCGCCGGGAAGATCGACGACGACGGAGCGCGACTCATCGACGGCCTCGGCGACCGCGAGCGCGCCGCCGTGTATTTCGCCGGGTTCGTCAGCGACGGGCAGCTGCGGTGGCTGTACGAGGAGGCTGCGGTCTACGCCTTCCCGTCGTTCTTCGAGGGATTCGGATTACCGGGACTGGAAGCCATGCGACACGGCTGTCCCGTGGTCAGCAGCGATGCGACCTGCCTCCCCGAGGTCTACGGCGACGCGGCGCTCTACTTCGATCCCTCCGAGGTCTCGTCCCTCACCAGCGCCCTGGCGCGCGTGGTCACCGACGCCGCGTTGGCCGATGAGATGCGGGAACGCGGCCGTCGTCGCGCCGAGATGTACTCCTGGCGGTTCATGGCGCTGCGCACCCTCGATGCGTATCGGGACGCCCTCACCCGCTGAACCCGCCCGTGTCGCGCCGCGGTGGAGCACGCCCCCGCCGCAGAGCGGGTGAAGGCATGGGCGAAAACGATCGCCCGCCCCGTGCGTCGCGGGGTGGCCGGGAGCGGCGGTCAGCCCCGGAAGCCCGCCGGGTTCGACAGCAGATCGGCGAATGCGAGCTCGGCGGGCCCCACGAGCATGAGACGCGAGCGCAGGTGCGCCCGTTCGAGGCGGATCGTGCGTCCCTCGGCGCCGAGGGGGTGCACGCGGACGGCGTCGGCGAGGCGCTCACGGCTCACCGATAGCAGCGCCCCGAGGTACCCGGAGAGCACCACCGTCTCAGGGGCGAAGGCGTTGACGAAGTTCGTCAGTGCGAGCGACAGCATCTCGACCTGACGGGTGACCTCGGTCATCACGCGCGGGTTGCGTGCGACGCCGAGCTCGACGTCGAGCTCGTCCTCGTCGAGCTTGCGACGGCCCAGGAGCGGCTCGAGGATGTCGAGGCTGACCTCGGCCTCCAGGCATCCGCGACGTCCGCACACGCACGCCCGACCGCGCGGGTCGACGACCGTGTGTCCGAGCTCCCCGGCGTAACCGGACGTGCCGCGCAGCAGGGTGCCGTCGATGATGAGGCCGCCGCCGATGCTGTGCATCGCGCCACCGAGGTAGAGCAGGTTGCCGACGCCCACCCCGACACCGAAGCGCGATTCGGCGAGCGCCCCGATGCTCGCGTCGTTGCCCGCGGTCACCGGCATCCCGAGCTCGTCGCTGAGGCGGGCCGAGACCGGGTCGCGCTTCCACCCGAGGGTGGGCGAGACCAGCACCGAGCCGTTGGCGTTGACCAGGCCCGGCACGGCCAGGCCCGCGCCCACCACGCGGTAGTGCCGATCGATGTCGGCGCGCATGGCCTCCACCGACGACGCCACGATCTGCACGAAGCGCCGGGGCGAGGGCGCGCCGGCGGTGTCGTGCCGCAGTCGTGCGTGGACGACGCCCCCGAGGCCGACGAGGGCGACGGTCACCGCGTGGGGTTCGGCGCGCACGCTGAGGGCGGCGACGTGGTCCTCCGGCTCGAGGTCGAGGGTCGGACGCCCGACCTTGCCGGTGCGCTCCCCGCTCGGCGCTTCGCGCACGAGACCGAGCTCGGTGAGCTCCATGATGAGCCCCGTCACGGTGGACCGGTTGAGACCCGTCGTGGCGCCGAGCTGGGCGCGTGAGAGCGCTCCCCGCGAATGGAGCAACGACAGCACCGACGCGAGGTTCTGCTGCCGGATCAGGTCGTTCGTCGTACGACCGGCCGGGGGCGCGAGCGGGGTCGCGGGCTCGAACACGGCAGGGGTCATGAGGGGAGCACCTCCCCCATCATCCCATCGGAGTCACCTGGACGAGAAACGCAGCGGATGCCGCGGCGAGGTGGATGGGGAGCGGGGCCGGGGGCCGCGCTCCCCATCCGGTCAGACACCGCCGTTGCGGCGCTTGTTGAAGATGTCGAACGCAACGGCCAGCAGCAGCACGATGCCCTTGATGGCCATCTGCCACGCGGCGTCGACGCTGAGGATCGACAGTCCCATGTTCAGCACGCCCATGACCAGACCGCCGACGACCGCGCCCACGACCGTGCCGATACCGCCCTGCACGGCAGCCCCGCCGATGAACACCGCCGCGATGGCATCCAGTTCGTAGTTCTGACCGGCGGATGCCACGGCGCCGCCGGCGCGAGCAGTGCTGACCACCGCGGCGAGGCCCGCGAGCACGCCCATGTTCACGAAGATGAAGAAGTTGACCCACTTCGTCTTCACGCCGCTCATGACGGCGGCGAACAGGTTGCCGCCCATGGCGTAGATGTGGCGACCGAACGTCGTGCGGTTGAGCACGAAGGTGTACGCCAGCACCAGCACGGCGAGGATGATCAGCACGATCGGCGTGCCGTTGTAGGCGGCGATGGTGAAAGCGACCGCCATGATCGCGACGACCGCGATGGCGTTCTTCAGCCAGAACGACCACGCGAGCTCACGGGGCAGCTCGAGGCGGCGCAGCGTCGCCCGGGTGCGCAGCTGCTGGACGATCAGCAGCACGCACGCGATCGCACCGAGCAGGAGGGTGAGCGAGTCCCAGTTTCCGAGGTATCCGAGGAACGGCGGCAGCCAGCCGGCACCGATCGCGGTGAAGCCGTCGGGCAGGCCGCTGATCGTGCCACCGGTGAGCAGCACGAGCGTGAGACCGCGGAACAGGAGCATGCCGGCCAGGGTGACGATGAACGCCGGGATGCCGACGAAGGCGACCCAGAAACCCTGCCAGGCGCCGACCACGGCACCGACGACGAGCGAGAGCAGCACGGCGACGAACCAGGGCAGGCCCCACTGGTTCATCGCGATCGCGGCGATCGCGCCGACCATCGCGACGACCGAACCGACCGAGAGGTCGATGTGGCCGGCGATGATCACCATGACCATGCCGATCGCGAGGATCAGCACGTAGGCGTTCTGCTGGATCAGGTTGTTGACGTTGCCCGGCATGAGCAGGCGCCCGCCCGTGAGCACCTGGAACAGCACGATGATGATGACGAGTGCGGCGAGGATGCCGAACTGACGGAAGTTGATGCGCGAGAGGAGGCCGCGACGGCGCGGGCCCGGTTGCGTCGGCGCGTCGACCGTCTGGGTGGATGCGGTGGCCATTGCTGTCAGTTCCTTCCGGCGGTCATGTGCCGCATGAGGGTCTCCTGCGTCGCGTCGTCACGGCTGACCTCGGCCGTGATGCGTCCCTCGGAGATGGTGTAGATGCGGTCGGAGAGGCCGATGACCTCGGGCAGCTCCGACGAGATGACGATGACGGCCTTGCCCTGGGCCGCGAGTTCGTTGATGATCCCGTAGATCTCGTACTTGGCCCCGACGTCGATGCCGCGGGTGGGCTCGTCGAGGATGAGCACGTCGGGTCCGGTGAACATCCACTTCGACAGGACGACCTTCTGCTGGTTCCCGCCGGAGAGGCGTCCCGTGATCGCGGCGACGCTGGGCGCCTTGATGTTCATCTTGTAGCGGTACGAGTCGGCGACCTTGTACTCGCGGTAGCGGTCGACGACGCCGAGGCGGGCCAGGCGGGCCAGGGCGGATGCCGAGACGTTGACCTGGATGTCACCGATGAGGTTGAGGCCGTACTTCTTGCGGTCCTCCGTGGCATAGGCGATGCCGTGCTTGATCGCGGCGTCAACGGTCCGCACGTCGATCTGCCGACCGTTCTTGTAGACCTCGCCCGAGATGCCCGTGCCGTACATGCGGCCGAAGATACTCATCGCGAGCTCGGTGCGGCCGGCGCCCATGAGACCGGCGAAGCCGACGATCTCGCCCGCGCGGACCATGAACGACGCGTCCTGGATGACGACGCGCTCGGTGTCGACGGGGTGGTGCACGGTCCAGTTCTCGACGCGGAACAGTTCGTCGCCGATGTCGGGCTCGCGCGGCGGGAAGAGGCTGTTCAGGTCGCGGCCGACCATGGCCCGGATGATGCGCCCCTCGTCGGTCTCGGGGTCGGAGCGGAGCATCGTCTCGATCGTGCGCCCGTCGCGGATGATGGTGATGCGGTCCGCGATGCGCAGCACCTCTTTGAGCTTGTGGCTGATGATGATGCAGGTGATGCCCTGCGTGCGCAGCTGGTCGATCAGGTCGAGCAGGTGCGCCGAGTCGTCGTCGTTGAGGGCGGCGGTGGGCTCGTCGAGGATGAGGAGCTTGACCTCCTTGGCCAGCGCCTTCGCGATCTCGACCAGCTGCTGCTTGCCGACGCCGAGCTCGTAGATCTTGGTCGCCGGGTTCTCGCGCAGGCCGACGCGTTTGAGCAGGTCGGCGGCGGCGGTGTTCGTGGCGTTCCAGTCGATGACGCCGCGCTTGGATTTCTCGTTGCCCAGGAAGATGTTCTCGGCGATCGAGAGGTAGGGGCTGAGCGCCAGCTCCTGGTGGATGATGACGATGCCGGCGGCCTCGCTGTCGTTGATCGAGCGGAAGTCCATCTGCTCGCCCTCGAGGGTGATCGAGCCGTCGAACGTCCCTGCCGGGTAGACGCCGCTGAGCACCTTCATCAGGGTCGACTTGCCGGCGCCGTTCTCGCCGCAGATCGCGTGGACCTCGCCGCGGTACACGTCGACAGACACGTCGGCCAGGGCCGGAACGCCGTTGAACGACTTCGAGATCCCCGCCATGCGCAGGATCGGTTCGGTCATGGTGTGTTTCCTCCGTCAGCTCCCTCGCCGCGACGGCGAGGATCGAGCGGCGGGGCGGGCGAACCCGCCCCGCCGCGAGAGGGCCGGGGCGGGCACGCCCGCCCCGGCCGATGGGGATCAGAGCCCGACGTCGGAGGCCTTCAGGAAGCCCGAGTCGATGAGCTTGGACTGCACGTCGTCCTTGACGACGACCTCGGGGGTCAGCAGGTACGAGGGGACGACCTTCTTGCCGTTGTCGTAGGTCTCGGTGTCGTTGACCTCGACTTCCTTGCCGTCCTTGATCTCCTGGATCATCGTGAAGACGCGGTCGCCGAGGGCACGGGTGTCCTTCCAGACCGTCATGGACTGCAGCCCGTCGAGGATCGCCTTGACGTTGGCCTTGTCGGCATCCTGACCCGTGATGATCGGGTAGTCCGCTCCGGCGGTGTAGCCGGCCGACTTCAGCGACGCCTCGATACCGATGGCGAGGCTGTCGTTGGGCGAGAGCACGACGTTGACCTTCTTGCCGTCGCCGTAGAACGACGAGAGGCGGTTGTCCATCTCGGCCTGGGCCTTGTCGGAGGCCCAGCCCTGGATGCCGATCGACGCCCACGCGTCGTCGTTGGCGGGCGACTTGCCGCTGGGCACGACCAGCTGGCCCTTCTCGACGTAGGGCTGGAGGACGTCCCAGGCGCCGGCGAAGAAGAACTTGGCGTTGTTGTCATCGGGGCTGCCGGCGAAGGGCTCGAGGTTGAAGGGACCCTTGCCGTCCTTCAGACCCAGCTGCTCCTCGATGTACTGGCCCTGCAGGGTGCCGACCTTGTAGTTGTCGAAGGTGGCGTAGTAGTCCACGTTCTCGCTGCCGTTGATGAGACGGTCGTAGGCGATGACGGTGGCGTTCTGCGACTTCGCCTCCTCGAGGACGGGACCGAGCGTCGAGCCGTCGATCGCGGCGATGACGAGGATCTTCGCCCCACCCGAGATCTGGTTCTGGATCTGGCTGATCTGCTGGTCGGTCTTGTTGTCGGCGTACTGCAGGTCGACCGTGCAGCCGGCGTCCTGCAGCTTCTTCTGCAGCTGCTCACCGTCGTTGATCCAGCGCTCGAGGCTGCGGGTCGGCATCGCGATGCCGACGTTGCAGTCGCCGCTCGCGCCGGCGGCGTCTCCGCCGCCGTCCGCGGGGCGCGTCGAGCTGCAGGCTCCGAGGCCCACCGCGAGTGCGGCGATGGCCGCACCGGTCAGGATTTTCTTCAGCATGTGATCTGCGTTCCTCTCTGAACAGCAGGGACCCTCTGGTCCGTACCCGCGCCCTCCCCGGCGTCGGATCGGGTACGTCGTCGTCCCGGCACTCTGGTCCGTCGAATTATGACGGCTCCGAAAAAATATCCACCCGAGGGGGTTTTGTCTATAGCCACGTCAAAATACCTCCACGGCCGTGACCGGACCGTGACCGATCGGTCGGGAACCGCAGGACGCGCGGCGGACGGCCCGCGTCAGCGCACGTCGTGGTCGGCGCCCGACCACAGGTCCGCGCACTCCACGAAGGTCGCACCCTGAGCGATCAGGTACGGCCGCGCCCCCATGTCGCCGCGTACCGCGGCCGACACCGCGGTCCAGTGGGACCGCCCGAGCAGGACCGGGTGACCCGGTTCGTCGGCATAGGTGGCCTGCGCGAGCACGTCCCGGTCGGCGTGGCGGAGCAGGCGCGCCACGGCCGCCGGCGGCAGCTCGGGGGTGTCGACGGGGATGACCGCTGCCGCGACGGCCGGGCCGTCTGCGAGCGCCCCGAGGCCCGCGCGCAAGGACGCCGCCATCCCCGACGCCCAGTCGGCGACGTGCACGATCGCGACGCCGTCGGGCACGAGAACCGCCGCCTCGTCGGCCGCGGCTCCCAGCGCGACGGTGACGTCGTGGCATCCGCCCACTCTCAGCGCACGGACCGCGAGCGCCAACCAGGGCGTTCCACCGGGGGTGCGGGCGAGGGCCTTGGGACCGCCGAAACGGCGGCCCGCTCCCGCTGCCAGGACGAGCCCGGAGACGGCGGCGGAGGGCGCGGCGGGCATGGTCACGACAGCGTAGCGTGCGCGAAACACGCCCCGACTACCGTCGCCCCCATGCTCGATCTGGCCGCCGACCTGGTGCCCCTGATGGATGCCGGGGTGCCCCTCGCGGCCGTCACGGTCACCGCCGTCGTGCGCAGCGCACCGCGCGGCGTGGGCGCGACCCTCGTCGTCACCCGCGATGCGCGCGTGATCGGCTCGATCTCCGGGGGCTGCGTCGAGAACGACGCCGTGATGCTCGGACTCGACGCCCTGCGCACCGGATCGGTGCGCCGCGCCCGCTTCGGCTTCACCGCGGACGGGACCGTGACCCCCATCGCCGCGGGCCTCGCGTGCGGCGGCGCGGTCGACGTGGTCGCCTATCCCCTCGACGACTCGGTCCGCCCCGCGCTCGAGGCGGCCCGCGCGGGGCGCAGCGCGAGCGTGCGGCTCGAGCTCGACGGAGACCCGCTCGTGCTCGAGCGGCCCGCGGCCCCGCGCCTGATCGTCCTCGGCGCCGGCGAACACGCGGCGGCCCTGTGCCGCCTGGGCGCGGCCGCGGGATTCGCGGTGACGGTGTGCGACGACTGGGCGCTGCTCGCCACGCGCGAACGCTTCCCCGACGCCGTCGAGGTCGTCGTCGCCGCCCCGCACGACTACCTCGCGGGCCTCGACGACGCCGACGAACGCACCGCGGTGTGCGTGCTCACGCACGACGAACGCCTCGACGTCCCCGCACTCCGAACGGCATTGCGGATGCCGGTGGGGTTCGTGGGCGCGATGGGCGCGCGGGCGACGGTCGCTCGCCGCGCACAGCTGCTGCGCGCCGCCGGGGTGACGGATCCCGAGCTCGCACGCCTGCATTCCCCGCTCGGCCTGGATCTGGGCGGCGCCTCGCCGGAGGAGACCGCACTGTCGGTGATCGCCGAGATCGTGGCATCCCGCAACGCGGCGAGCGCACGGCCCCTGCGAGACGGCTCGGGTGCGCGTCTGCACGGCGCTCTTTCGTTCGCGGACACCGCCGCCGCAGCGTGCGCCGTGAGGAGCGCATGAGCGTCGTCGTCGTGCGCGGCGCGGTCGCCGTCGTCGAGGGCTCCGCGCGCGTGCGCACGGGCGACGTCGTGATCGCCGACGGGCGCGTCGTCGACACGGCCGACCTCGCCGGGGCGCGGGTCGTCGACGCGTCGGGCTGCGTCGTCACCCCGGGTCTGGTGAACGCGCACCACCACCTGCTGCAGACCGCGTTCCGGACGCTCCCTGGAACCCGCGGCATCCCGATGCGCGAGTGGCTGCCGGCGATGGCCGCCGCCTACTCCGAGGCCGGCGTCGACCCTGAGCTGACGTCCCTCGCCGCGCGCGCCGGCCTCGCCGAAGCGCTGCTGAACGGGGTGACGACGGTCGCCGACCACCACCTGACCTGGCCGAGCGGCGCCGACACGGTCGGGATGGCGCGCGCCGCCGCAACGGCGGCATCCGACCTCGGTGCACGCCTGGCGTTCGTGCGCGGCGCCGCGCGCGACGACCCGCAGGAGGCCGCCGTCTCGGCCGAAGCGATCGTCTCGGCGCTCGTGCCCGACGGCGTCGGTGGCCTGTCGCCCGACGGAATGCTGCAGGTCGCCGTCGGACCCGCGGGCGTGCACAGCGACCCACGCGAGACGTTCGAGCTGCTGGGCGAGGTGGCCCGACGCCACGGGCTGCGACGCCGCACGCAGGCCAACGAAGTGGTCGACGTCGAGATCGCGCTCGAACGGTACGGGCGGCGACCGCTCGACCTGCTCGAGGAGTGGGGCTGGCTCGGTCCCGACGTGACGCTCGCGCACCTGTGCGACGTGACCCCCGACGAGATCGCCCGCCTCGCGGCATCCGGGGTCACCGCCACGCACGCTCCCGGCTGCGACGTACCGATGGGCTGGGGCATCGCGCCCGTGCGACGACTCCGGGATGCCGGCATCCCGGTGGGTCTCGGCACCAGCGGCGGCGGAAGCAACGATGCGGGTCATCTGCTCGCGGACGCGCGCCTGGCGATGCAGGTGTCGGCGCTCGTGGGGCCGCAACTGCCGGCATCCGAGGTGCTGTCGATGGCCACGGAGGGGTCGGCCGACGGTCTCGGACGCCCCGACCTCGGGCGCCTGACGCCGGGATCGGCGGGCGACCTGTGCCTCTGGGACGTGTCCGGCGTGGCCGACGCCGGCGTCGCGGATGCCGTCGCCGGGCTGCTGTGGGCCGCCCCCGGCCGGCGCCCGCGCACGGTCGTCGTGGGCGGGCGGATCGTGGTCGACCGGGGCCGCCTCGTGAGCGCCGACGAGGGCGAGATCGTCGCCCGCCTCTTCGAGAGGGTGGCACGATGACGTCCATGGCTCCACCGGCGGTTCCCCTCTCGTTCGCGCATTCGACCCCGAAGACGCACGCCCCCACCAGCGACGAGCGCCTCGGGGCGCACCTGCGCGGCCTGCGCAAGGCACGGGGCCTCACGCTCACCCAGCTCGCCGAGGCGGCCGAGTTGTCGCATCCGTTCCTCAGCCAGCTCGAGCGGGGCCTCGCCCGACCGAGCATGGCGAGCCTCGAGCGACTGGCGCGGGCCCTGGGCACGAGCCGGGTCGAGCTGATCGCGGGCTCCGAGCCCCCGCGCGCCGACGCCGATGCGCAGCCGTCGTTCGTGGCGGCCGGCGCGGGCGTGACCGGTCCGTACGCCGAGGGCACCGCCCGCCTGCTCGCGGAGGGCCCCCGGCGCTTCGAGCCGCTCGAGTTCACCGGATCGAACCCGCAGCCGGGCGATCACTACGCGCACGACGAGGACGAGTTCCTCACGGTGCTCGAGGGCTCCATCGTGATCTCGTTCGGCGCCTTCGGCGAGCGCACGATGCACGTCGGCGACTCGGTGTACTGCCGCTCGGGCACGCCGCACCGCTGGCACTCGCCCGACGGCTCGCCCTACCGCCTGCTGATCGTCAAGGAGGTCGTCCACGGCGACGGCGCCGACGACCCGACCGACGTCTGACCGAGGAGAGCGAAACGTGAGTGCAGGGGTGAGCTTCGAGGCCGTCGTCCGGGAGCGACGGGATGCCGCCGACGGGGTCGTCGTGCTGGATCTCGAGCGGGCGGCGGGCACGCTGCCGCACTGGTCGCCCGGGGCGCACATCGACGTCGTGCTGCCGGACGGACTCGAGCGGCAGTATTCGCTGTGCGGTTCGCCCAGCGCGCGCGGCACGTGGCGCATCGGGGTGCTGCGCGAGCGCGAGGGCTCGGTCTGGCTGCACGAGAACGCGCACGTGGGTGCCACGCTGCGGGTACGGGGCCCCGCCAACCACTTCCTGTTCGCGCCCACCGCGGGTCGCTCGTACGTGTTCGTGGCCGGCGGTATCGGGATCACCCCGATCGTGCCGATGATCGAGGCCGCCGAGGCGGCGGGCGCCGCTTGGACCCTGCTGTACGTCGGGCGGTCGCGGAGGACGATGGCCTTCGTCGACGAACTCGAGGAGCGGTACGGGGACCGCGTCGAGGTGTTCGCGGGCGACGAGGGAGGTCGTCTCGACATCGCCGAACGCCTCGGGACGCCCGTCGCGCGCACCGTCGTGTACGCCTGCGGACCCGCGCGCCTGCTCGAGGCGCTCGACGACACGATGGCGGTCTGGCCGCGCGGAAGTCTGCACGTCGAGCGGTTCGAGGCGAAGGTGCTCGGCCCGCCCGTGTGGACCGAGCCCTTCGAGGTCGACCTCATGATGTCGGGGCTGACCGTGACCGTTCCCCCCGAGCGGTCGATCCTCGACGTGGTCGAGGAGAACGGCGTCGTGGTGCCCTCGAGCTGCCGCGTGGGCACGTGCGGCACGTGCGAGGTGGCCGTGGTGGACGGCGAGATCGAGCACCGCGACTCGGTGCTCTCGCCCGAGGAGCAGGATGCCAACCGCACGATGATGCCGTGCGTCTCCCGGGCCGCGTGCGAGCGGATCACGCTCGAGCTGTAGGGCCGGCTCCCCCGGTCGCGCGACGGCTCTCTCGCGCCGTCCGGCGCGGGCGCTGTCCCTGTGGAAGGCCCCCGAGCGCCGGTCCGGCCGGAGGTCTCGGGCGTGGGCGCTGCCCGGGAGGACTCCCGGGACAGGAGATCGGCTCAGAACAGGACGAACCGGCGTCATCGCGTTCTGTTCCCGCACGATCCCCGGTGCTCGTGCGCGAGCGAGGCCGGCACGCCCCGCGGGACGCGGGCGCGGCGGCGACCCTCGTCACAGCCTGTCGGACATGTTTGTCGAGAGGGTCACGCGGGAGAAATACGGCGGAAACGCACGCTTCCTAGCATCGGATCATCGCCGGATGTTGGTCACACCAACACTGACGTCGCCGCCTCGCGCGGCTCGCCCCATCGCCGTGGCGTTCGTCTCGACTCCTGTCTTCCCGACTCTCCGGAGGTCTCCGTGTCCGCCGTCCCACCCGTCTCGATCGCCGCTCTGCGGGGTGTGCGACTCGCCTCCGGCGACGTCGTCGACATCGCGCTCGACGGCGACACGGTGCTCGCGGTGGTGCCGGCCGGCAGCCCGCTGCCCGAGACCGACGGCGTCGTCCTCGACCTCCCGGGACACCTCGTCACCGCCGCCGGCGCGGAACCGCACGCGCACCTCGACAAGTCGCAGTCGTGGGATGCCATCCAGCCCCCGTTCGGCGACCTCGAGCGCGCCATCGAGAGCTGGCACGCCTTCGCCCTGACCCTCGATGAGGACGACACGCTGCGCCGGGCCCGCTCGACGGCGCTGCGGATGCTGGCATCCGGGATCACCTCGATCCGCACGCACGTCGACCTGCTGCGCGGAGAGGACGCGCTCACGGGCGTCCGCGCCCTGGTCCGACTGAAGGCCGAGCTCGAGGGGATCATGGACCTCGAGCTCGTGGCCCTGGGCGGCCCGACCGTCGCCGATGACGTCTTCGAGGCCGCGCTCGACGCGGGCGTCGACCTGGTGGGCGGGGCGCCGCACCTCGCCGACGACCCGATCGCCGACCTCGAGCGTCTCGTCGCCCTCGCCCGACGCCGCGACGTGGGTCTCGACCTGCACACGGACGAAAGCCTCGCGGGCGCCGACACCCTCGCCGCCTACGCCCGGGCCGTGACCGGCTGGCACCGGCCGCGCACCGCCGGCCACTGCGTGCGGCTGAGCATGATGCCCGCCGCCGACCTCTCCGCCCTCGCCGACGAGGTGCGCCGCGCCGATATCGGCGTCATCGCCCTCCCGATCACCAACCTGTACCTGCAGGGGTGGGATGCCGCGCACGCGGTGCCGCGCGGGATCGCGCCGATCGGGCGCCTCAAGGCCGCCGGCGTGCGCGTCGCGGCCGGGGCCGACAACGTGCGCGACCCCTTCAACCCCGTGGGCCGCTGCGACCACCTCGAGACGGCGTCCCTCCTGGTGACCGCGGGGCACCTCGCCCCCGCGGACGCCGTCGAGGCCGTCACCGTCGGCGCGCGCGACGTCATGGGCCTGCCGTTCGCGGGGCCCGTCGCCGGAGCGCGCGCCGATCTCGTCGCCGTCCTGGCCGACTCGCTCGGCGAGGCCGTCGCCTTCGCCTGCGCCGAGCGCGTCGTCATCCATCGGGGCCGACTCGTCAGCCGCACCCGCGTCTCGACCGAGACGGCCGCGATCTCCCCGTCCGAACCCACCCGCACCGCCGCACCCGCGACGGCGTCCTGACCCCGCCCCAACGGAAAGCGAGCGTCCCGTGACCCTGGCCTCCCCCGCCCCGGCATCCGTCGCGGATCCCACCGCGCCGATCCTGGACTTCCGCAACGTCGCCATGACGTTCCCCAACGGCACCACCGCCCTCTCGGGCGTCGACCTCACCGTCGAACGCGGCGAGTTCGTCAGCGTCGTCGGCCCCTCGGGCTGCGGCAAGTCGACGCTCCTGCGCATCGCATCCGGTCTCGAGTCCGCGAGCGAGGGCACCGCGACCGTCAACACCGACCGCATCGGCTACGTCTTCCAGGACGCGACCCTGCTGCCCTGGCGCGACGTGCAGGCCAACGTCGAGCTGCTCGCCGAGCTGAACTGGCAGCCCAAGCGCGTGCGCACCCCGAAGGCCCAGTGGGCGATCGACCTCGTCGGCCTCAAGGGCTTCGAGAAGCACCTGCCCAAGCAGATGTCGGGCGGCATGAAGATGCGCGCCTCCCTCGCCCGCTCCCTGACGCTCGACCCCGAGCTGTTCCTCTTCGACGAGCCCTTCGGTGCGCTCGACGAGATCACCCGCGAACGCCTGAACGACGAACTCATCAAGATCTTCGTCGAGCAGAAGTTCGGCGGGCTCTTCATCACCCACTCGGTCTCGGAGGCCATCTACCTCTCCACGAAGGTCGTGGTGATGTCGGGACGCCCCGGCCACCTCGTCGACACCTTCGAGGTCCCCTTCGACATGCCGCGCGACCCCGAGATCCGCTACACCGCCGAGTTCGCGAAGCTCGTCGGCGAGGTCTCCCACGCCCTCCGGGAAGGACACTCATGAGCACCACCTCCGCTGAGCCGGTCGTCGACCAGGCGACCGTACCCCCGGCATCCACTCCCCCGATCGAGCCGCCCCGCACCCGCACGGTCCCGCGCCGTCGGGGCTTCGGGTCGCGCGCCGCCGTCATCGGACCCCCGCTCGCCGTGCTCGTCGTGCTGCTCGGCGGCTGGTACGCCGTGTCGATCGCGCTGGCCGCGTCGGGCAAGGGCTTCCTCATGCCGATGCCGCACGAGATGTTCACGCTCGGGTTCTTCGACCCGCAGGTCGGCGCCGATATCTGGATCGCCCTGTTCCGCACGACCGGCGTCGCCCTCACCGGCCTCGCGGTGGCGATGATCCTCGGCATCGGCTGGGCCATCGCGATGTCGCTCGCGCGATGGGTCGAGCGGTCGACGTACGCCTACGCCGTGATGCTGCAGTGCATCCCGATCCTCGCGCTCGTGCCGCTGGTCGGCTTCTGGTTCGGCTACGAGTTCACCGCCCGCGTGATCGTGTGCGTGCTCATCGCCCTGTTCCCGATGGTGTCGAACACGCTGTTCGGCCTGCAGTCGGTCGACAAGTCGCAGCGCGAGCTGTTCCGCCTGCAGAAGGCGAACAAGTGGACGGTGCTCACCAAGCTCACCCTCCCCGCCGCCCTCCCCTCGATCTTCGTGGGCATGCGCACCTCGGCGGGACTGTCGGTGATCGGCGCGATCGTCGGCGACTACTTCTTCCGCCGCGGCGAGCCGGGCATCGGCTCGCTCATCGCCAACTACCAGTCGCGCCTGCAGAGCGCCGAGCTGTTCGCCGCCATCCTCGCGGCCTGCCTGCTCGGTGTCGCGATCTTCGCGTTCTTCGGCTGGCTGTCGAAGGTGGCCGTCGGCCGCTGGTACGAAAGCGCCCTCTAGACCCCGGATGCCACAGCACCGCCCCTCCCGCACGCACGTGCGGGAGGCGGCATCCGGCGTACCCGAAAACCCGCACCCGAGCTCCACCGACGTCACAGAAAGCGAACCAGCATGCAGCGCTCCACCCTTCTCCGCGGCACCGCCGTCACCGGCGCCGTCGCGATCGCCCTGACCCTCACCTCCTGCGCCGGCAGCGCGGCGGAGAGCGCCCCGGCCGCCTCCTCCGACATGGAGATCGGCTCGGTCGACCTCTCGGCCGACTGCCCCTCGACGATCGTCGTCCAGACCGACTGGAACCCCGAGGCCGAGCACGGTCACCTCTACGAGATGATCAAGGACGACTACGAGATCGACGCCAACACCAAGGCGGTCACCGGTCCCCTCATGTCGGACGGCGAGTACACCGGCGTCAACCTCGAGATCCGCGCCGGCGGCCCCGCCATCGGCTTCCAGACCGTGTCGGCGCAGATGTACCAGGACGACGCGATCACCCTCGGCTACATCAGCACCGACGAGGCGATCCAGCTCTCCTCGACCACCCCCACCAAGGCCGTCTTCGCGCCGCTGGACATCAGCCCGACCATGGTCATGTGGGACCCGGAGACCTACCCCGACGTCAAGACGATCGACGACGTCAAGGGCGCCCTGTCCGCGAACGGCGGCGTGTGGCGGTACTTCGACGGGTCGGCCTACATCGAGTACCTGAAGAGCGCGGGTCTCGCCGACGCCTCGATCCTCGACGGCTCGTACGACGGCACGCCCTCGAACTTCGTCGCCGCCGGCGGCAAGGACATGCAGCAGGGCTTCGCCTCGGCCGAGCCGTACGTCTACCAGAACGAGGTCTCGGCGTGGGGCAAGCCCGTCGACTTCGCCCTGATCCACGACGCCGGATGGCAGACCTACCAGTCGTCGGTGTCGGTGAAGGCCGATAAGTTCGACGAGCTCTCGCCCTGCCTCTCCAAGCTCGTGCCCGTGCTGCAGAAGGCCGGTGTCGCGTACTACGAGGACCCGTCCGCGGCCAACGACCTCATCCTGAAGCTCGTCGACGAGTACGCCACCGGCTGGACGTACACGCAGGGCGTGGCGGACTACTCGGTCAAGACGCAGGTCGACCTCGGCCTCGTCGGCGACGGCCCCGACTCCACCTACGGCAACTTCGACGACGACCGCTTCGCGGACTTCTTCGACAAGGCCGGCAAGGTCTACACCGACCTCGGCACCCCGCCGGCGTCGGGCTACACCCCGGCCGACCTCTACACGAACGAGTTCATCGACACCTCGATCTCGTTCTGACCGCCGCGACCCGGTCCGCCTCGCGCGGGCCGGGTCGTCCGGTGCGGCCCGGTGGCGTCGACAGGCTCAGCCACCTCCGCTCCGCCACCGCACCACCGGTGACTTCGAGGCCCAGCCACCTCCGCCCGACCCCCCACCCGTTCCACCCGGAGAAACACCCATGAGCGACACCGCCACCCGCGTCCTCTCCCTCGAGGACGAACTGCTCGACCTGCTCGGCCCCGCAGCCGTCAGCACCGAACCGCGCGTGCGCGAGCGCGCCAGCGTCGACGGCTCGCCGATGTCGCCGATCATCGCCGCGAAACTCCCCCTCGGCCTCGCCGACCTGGTCGTGTTCGCCGCCGACGCCGAGCAGATCGCCACGGCCGTGGCCGCGGCATCCCGTCACGGCGTCGCGATCACCGTGCGCGGCAAGGGCACCGGCAACTACGGACAGGCCATCCCGATGCAGGGCGGCCTCGTCATCGACACCACGCGCGCCAAGGCCATCGTGGAGGTCGGCGACGGCTACATCACCGCCGAGGCGGGAACGCCGATGGTGCTGCTCGAGCAGGCCGCGTGGGCCTCGGGCCAGGCGCTGTGGATGTACCCCTCGACCGCGCAGTCCACCATCGGCGGATTCCTCTCCGGCGGCTCCGGCGGCACCGGCTCGATCGCGTACGGCTCGAACGACCGCGGCTTCGTGGCGGCCCTCGACGTCGTGCACGCCGACGGCAGCGCCGACATCATCCACGTCGAGGGCGACGAGGCCCAGAAGTACGTGCACAACTACGGCACCGCCGGGGTCATCGTCCGCGCGACCGTCCGCCTCGAGCCGCTGCGCGAGTGGCGGGGCCTCTGGGCGAGCTTCCCCGACTTCGCCGGGACGCTGTCGGTGGTGCAGACCATCGGCACCCTCGACCCCTCGCCGCGCCTGGTCTCGGGCGACGGGCCGGAGATCTCGGCATCCCTCCCCGCCGACGACGCGATCCCCGAGGGGCGGTCGAGTCTTCGAGTGATCCTGGATGCCGGGCAGATCGACGCCGTCACCGCGATCGTCGAGGGCGCCGGCGGCCGCGTCGAGGCCGTGCGCGAGGGGCCGCAGGCCAGCATCCGGCTGTCGATGCTCAGCTACAACCACCCGATCGAGTGGTACCAGAAGAGTCAGCCGCACGAGGTGTTCCACCTCGAGGTCGCGGGCGCTCCGCTGGCCGACGACGTCGAGGCGGTCGAGGCCGTCTTCCCGGGCTCGCACCTGCACGTCGAGTCGACCAAGGCGTTCCCCATCGGCATGCTGGCCGCCCCGTACGTCAGCGAGGAGGACGTCTACCGCGGCATCGCCGCGCTCAACGCCATCGGCGTCGGCGTGCACAACCCGCACCAGTGGAACGTCGATTTCAACGTCGAGCAGACGGTCGAGACCGCGCGCGTCACCGACCCGAACGGCCTGCTGAACCCCGGCAAGCTCAACCCCGACTACACCGGCGCGCGCAAGGGAGCGATCATCTCATGACCCGTCTTCTCGCCGAGCTGAGCGGTTCCGCCGCCGCCGAGGCCCTCACCGAGGACTCGATCCTCGTGCTCCCCACCGGTGCGATCGAGCATCACGGCCCGCACCTGCCCCTGGCGACGGATGCCATCGTGGCCGAGGCGTCCGCGACGGCCGCCGTCGCGCGCGCCGCCGCGCAGGGCCTGGACGTCTGGCAGCTGCCGACGCTGTCGATCACGAAGTCGGACGAGCACTCGTGGGCGCCCGGGACGCTGTGGCTCACGCCCGAGACGATGCTGCAGACGATCGTCGACATCGGCCGCTCGATCCTCACGACCCGCGCGCGCACGCTCGTGTTCCTCAACGGCCACGGCGGCAACGTCGCCCTGCTCAACGTCGCGAATCGCGAGCTGCGTCGCCGCTTCGGTCTGCGCACGTTCTTCATGCCCGCCGCCCGCGTGCCCTCGTTCGACGGCAGCGACGGGGGCCCGGACGAGCACGGCACCGGCATCCACGCCGGGCACGGCGAGACGAGCATGATCATGCACCTGCGCCCGGAGCTGGTGGACGCGTCGAAATTCGAAGCGACCGTGCCCGCGCACATCGGCGACTTCCGCCACATCGGCTTCAACGGCAAGCCCGTGACCTTCGGGTGGCTGTCGAACGACTTCGGCCCCACCGGCGTGCTCGGCGACCCGACGGGGGCGAACGCCGCGCACGGCGCCCAACTGTTCGAGGACAGCGTGTCGTTCGTCGTCGAGGCGCTCGAGGAGATCAGCAGATTCGACTACACGGCGTGAGTCGCTCGAGGCGCGCACGACCCCTGCAGATCCGACGACTCCGCGCCGAGAACGGCTCGGAGGGCTCGCCCTGCAGGACTTGTGCAGCGCGCGGCCGCGACAGGTTGCCCGATGCCGCGCCTCGGGAGGTGCGCGCGTGAGCGTCGCCGCCGCCCCGGCCACCGGCGTCCGCGCCTACGGCCAGGTGCTGCGCCTGCCGGGTGCCCGCAGCTTCGTCGCCGCCGGCATCCTCGCCCGCTTCCCGCGGGCGACCCTGTCGCTCGGCATCATCCTGCTCGTCTCCGCCGCGACCGGGAGCTTCGCCTCCGCCGGGCTCGTCGTGGCCCCTCTCGTGGGCGGCATGGCCGTGGCGGCTCCGCTGTGGTCGTCGCGCATGGACCGACACGGCCAGGCCCGCGTCATCCTGGTGTCGCTCGGATGCCTGGTGTTCGCGGCATCCGGGCTCCTCGCCCTGGTGCTGGCGGGCGCACCGTTCTGGACATGGCTCGTGGCGGCGTTCGCCACGGGAGCGACCACCCCCGACCTGACGTCGGCCGTGCGCGCGCGGTGGACCGTGCTCGCGCCGCCCGCGCAGCGCACCCCGGCGCTCGCCCTCGAGACGATCGCCGACCAGATGGTGTTCATCGCCGGTCCGCCCGCGATCACCGCGGTGGCCGCCGCCGTCGATCCCGCGGTGGCGATGCTGGGCTCGCTCGGGCTCGGGGTGGTCGGTGGCGTGTGGCTCGCCGCCCAACGCGCGACGCAGCCGGCCCCGCAGCCGCAGGGGACCCGTCGCGGGGTCGTCCTCCCGCCCGCGGGCGTCGTGCCGATCGCCCTGGCCTGCATCGCGCTCGGCGGCGTCTTCGGCGCGTTCGACGTGAGCCTCGTCGGCTGGGCTGACGTCGGCGACCGGCCCTGGCTCGCCGGGCCCGCCTTCAGCGCCCTCGCGGTGGCCATCGCGATCGGGTCCGTCATCACGGGTGCGCGCTCGTGGGCGCTCTCCCCCGCCGCCCGCTACGTCGGCTTCGCCGCGCTGGCGGCGGTCGTCGCCGTGGGGCTGCCGTTCGCGCAGGGCTCCGTGCCGGTGCTGTTCGGCGTCATCCTGCTGCTCGGGCTCGCGGTGTCGCCGGTGATGGTGTCCGGCATCCTGGTCGCATCGGCGCGTGCTCCCGAGGGACGGGTGACCGAGACGCTCGCCTACCCGACCGCCGCGATGTCGCTCGGCGTGCCCATCGGCGGCGTGATCGCCGGAGCGGCTCTGGATGCCACGGGCCCCGCCGCGGCGCTCGTCACGATCGCGGTGTCGCTCGCGCTGGCTGCGGGGATCGCCGCGACGGGTGAGGCGTTACTGCGGGTGGGGCGGCGGTGACGGCCGAGGTGCTCAGCAGTGCAGAGATGTCACTCAGGTGTCTCACCGCGTCGGCGATCGCACCCCCGACATCGCATCCGACGGCACGAGCGGATGAGGCGCGTACTCGCGCAACACCAGCGACGTCGTGACAGGACCGAAGCGGGCGAGGGAGTCGACGATCCGCTCCAATCGGCCCGCGTCGACGCAGTGGATGTCGAGGAGCAGGCAGTCCTCCCCGGTGACGCGAAGAGTGGAGGTGACCTCGACCGTCTGGGACGCCAGTTCGAGTGCGGACGCCAGATGTGCGTGGGTGGTGCGCAAGCGCACCACGGCGCGGATGTTCAGCCCGACGGCGGCCGCATCGACGACGGCGCGGTACCCGGCGATCACGCCCGCCCGTTCGAGCCGGGCGATGCGTGCGCTGGCCGCGGGTTGCGACAGACCGACGCGGCGGCCCACCTCGGCCCCGGGTGCCGGCCGCGAAGCATCTCGCCTCGGGCTGGCGCAGCGATCTGCGTGTCATCGACGGCCGCGGCCACCTGAACTCGGCGAGCGATCTCGGCGGATGGCCCGAGGGACGCCGGCTACTCGACGAGCTCACGGCCCGCTGAAACCCTGGGAGACCCGGCGATCACAGGATGACGCCGAACTCCTCCGCCAGCGCGGGCAGTTCGGTGTGCAGCACGTGCGTCGCCTCGGCGGCGAGGGGGTTCGTCGAGACGCCGTTGTCGTTCACGAGCTTCCCGCCGACGTACACCTGCTTCAGGTTCCGCAGGCCGCACGCGAGGACGTAGCTGCGCACGGGGTTCCAGAGCGGTCCGACGTCGGGCAGACGCGGGTCGACCACCACGAAGTCGGCGAACTTGCCGACCTCGAGGCTGCCGACGCGATCGTCGACGCCCATGATCTCGGCACCGCCCAGGGTGTGCAGGCGCAGCACGCGCTCGGGCATCATCGACAGCGGGTCGTGGGTGCGGGCGCGCTGCATGAACATGCCCATGCGCATGTTCTGCCACGGGTCGGCGACGTCGGTGCAGGCCTGGTCGTCGAGGCCCATGCCGACCTTCATGCCCTGCTCCAGCATCTCGGGCACGTGCGCGATCCCGGACGCCAGACGCCCATTGGATGCCGGCTGCCACGACATCGATGCGCCGCCGGCCGCGGCATCCGCGATGATCTCCGGCGTCGTCTGGATGAAGTGGCCGAACATCATGCCGGGGCGGAGCGCTCCCGCGTTCTTGTACAGCTGGAACTTCGTCTGCTGGTGCTCGATCGCCTCGTACGTCTCGAGGAAGTGCGCCTGGTTGGTGACGCCGAAGCGGTCCATGACCGCGACCTCGATCTCGGCGGCGTCCGGCCGCGTCGACCACTGCACCTGCCCCATGATCGAGGCGCCGAGCGCGATGTCGGGGTCCATCGCCAGGACGTGATCGAGGGAGGCCTCGAACCGGGCGAAGATCTCATCGTCGGTGCCGACCGTCGCATCGAGCGCGGTGGAGTCGACGAAGCGGAGCCCCGCGTCGTGGCATCCGTCGGCCTGTCGGGTGTGCCAGGCGTGATCGCGGAGGATGCCGCCGCCGTCGGCGCGCTTGCCCTCCACCATCGGCTCCCAGGGCAGCAGCGGGTCGGTGAAGTTGTAGGCGGTGGTCACGCCGTTGGCGAGGAAGTCGAGCGAGCCGTGCAGCGTCGCCCAGTAGATCTGGTCGGGGGAGGCGTTGTTGAGCACGCTGAACATCGAGGTGCACCAGCCGTAGAGCGTCTGGTCGACGCCGAGGCCGCGCGAGCCGCTCGTGAACAGGTGGCTGTGAGACGACACGAAGCCGGGGGCGACGAACTTGCCGTCGACGTCGAGGATCTCGTCGGCCGTGACCTCCGGATCGGGGTCGCCCGCGCCGATCGCGGCGATGCGCCCGTCGCGGACGAGCATGTACCCGCGCTCGATGTAGCCGGGGTCGTCGGTGCCCGCGGGGACCGTGATGAGGCGTGCGTTCGTGACCAGGAGCGACATGTTGATGACGGTAACAATGGCGTGTTTCCGCGGTGTTCCGGGCCGGTGGCGGGGGTTTTGCGGAGGGGGCTCGTCCCACTCCTGGCGGGCATGTCCCAGAAATGGCCGGTGGAGCGCCCGCCGACCCACCACAAGTGGGACGAGGGGGCGCAGAGCTCAGGCGAACGCCGCCCGCACCGCCGGCGCGATCTGCGCGAGCACCTCGTCGCGCGCAGGCGTCGACGGGAACACCAGGAACAGGTGCGGCACCCCCGGCCTGCGCACGAATGCAACGGGGACCCCGGATGCCGCGAGGCGGTCGGAATACTCCTCCGCCTCGTCCGACAGGGGGTCGACCTCGGCCGCGACGACAACGGCCGGTGCCGCTGCGTCGACGGCGGGGGCGCGCAGCGGTGCCGCTTCGACCGGCGCCCCTCCCCCGGCATCCTGCACGTACAGCCGCCAGTACCACTGCATGCCCTTCGCCGTCAGCGGCAGGTTCTCGGTGTGCGCGCGGTAGCTCGAACGGTCGGGATCGGGGGCGTCGAGCACGGGGCAGAGCAGCACCTGTACCCGGATGCCGGGAGCCCGGCCCTCCCGCGCGCGCAGGGCCAAGGCGGCGGCGAGGTTGCCGCCCGCGCTGTGGCCGGCGACACCGAGCAGCGCGGGGTCGACCAGCCCTCCCGCGCCGTCGGCCGCGAAGCGCAACGCGCTCTCCAGGTCGTCGAGCCCGGCCGGGAAGGGATGCTCGGGCGCCAGCCGATAGTCGACGCTGAGCACCTGAGTTCCGGTCGTGAGGGCGAGGGCGCGGCACAGCGCGTCGTTGTTGTCGAGGTCGCCGGCGACCCAGCCCCCGCCGTGGGCGAAGACGAGCGTCCCGCGGTGGCCCCCGCGCGGACGGTACAGGCGCAGGGCGAGGCCGTCGGCATCCAGGTCGATCGATTCGAGGGCCTCGTCGTCGGGCAGGCGCACCCACGACGGGTTCGCGCGCAGCTCGGCGATCCGCGCGGCGTCGTCGCCGTCGGCATCCGTCGCCCCCGAGGGGATGGTCCCCGCCTGCGCGGCGAGCCGCGCGAGGTGCGCGCGCACGTGGGGGTCGGTGATGGCCGGGTGCACGGCGTCGGTCACGGGGGTCCTTCCGGTGGGGTTCGGGGTGCCGCTGGTCGCACGACGCACCGAGCGTAGAACGCCGGATGCCGCCGTCGCCGCCGTCACGACGAAGCTTCACGTCGCCGAAACATCGGCGCCTCCCCCACCTCCGACGCGCGTTACCGCCGCGAAACAGCACCGTCGCCGTGCCGTCCCCGGCTGGGCGTACGGTGACCGCCAGGGCGACCCGACGCCCGCGGAAGGAACCCCATGTCGCAGCGCGTCATCGTCACGGGAGGCTCCGGCGGCATCGGCGCCGCCATCGTCGCCCGCTTCACCGCCGACGGGGCCCGGGTCGCGGTGCTCGATCGCCGCGCCCCCGCCGAGGATGCGGCATCCTCCTTCTTCGCCGTCGACCTGCGGGACCCCCTCGACACACGACGCGCGGTCGGAGAAGCCGTCGAGGCGCTCGGCGGGATCGACGTGCTCGTGAACTGCGCGGGGGTGTTCCAGCACGCATCGCTCCTCGACATCACCGTCGACGACTGGGACCTCGTGCTCGACATCAACGCGCGGGCGACCCTCGTCACCATGCAGACCGTCGCTCCCCTCATGCTCGAGGCGCGGGGCGGCTCGATCGTCAACATCGCCAGCATGGCCGCCAAGCAGGGCGGCGGCGGCGAGGGCCACTACGCCGCCTCGAAAGCCGCGGTCGTCGCCCTCACCCGCGCCGGGGCGCAGGAGTGGGGATGCCACGGCATCACCGTCAACGCCGTTTGCCCCGGGTACGTGCTCACCGACATGGGAGCCGACACCCGCTCGGAGGACGACGTGCGCGCGTGGAGCGCGAAGTCGCCCCTCGGCCGGCTCGGCGCGCCCGAGGACGTCGCGGGAGTCACCCACTTCCTCGCCTCCGCCGCGGGTGGCTACCTCACCGGGCAGGCGATCAACGTCACCGGCGGCATGATCATGCACTGAGGTCGGCTCGCCCGGGCGTGTGACCGCGCGTGACGGCGGTCCCGCGGCCCGCCGAGGGGCGGTGGTTACGGTGGGGCTCTGGCATCCGTCCCGCCGTTTCCGACCTGGAGGCACCATGTCCGACTACTTCGACCGCACCGCCGACAAGACCTACACGAAGGTCTACAAGAGCGAGACGCCCGACATCCTCGCCGCCTTCGCCGCGTTCGATCAAGCCGTCTTCGCCCCCGAGGGCCGCGCGATCCCGCTGAAGTACCGGGAGTTGATCGCCCTCGCCGTGGGCATCACCACGCAGTGCGTCTACTGCATCGACGGACACTCGCAGAACGCGGTCAAGGCCGGGGCCACCGAGGCTGAGCTCGCCGAAGCCGCCTGGGTCGCCACCGCCATCCGCGCGGGCGGCGGATACGCGCACGGCCGCCTCGCGTTCAAGCTCGGCGAGGACGCCCGCCCCCACGAGCACTGACCCGTGTCGCCCCTGGAGGCGGAGGCGCTGGAGTTCATCCGCGCCCTGATCCGCATCGACAGCGTCAACACCGGAGACCCCGCCACGATCGGCGACGGTGAGACCCGGGCGGCGCGGTTCGTCCAAGCGCAGCTCGAGGACGCCGGCTACGACACGACGCTGGTCGAGCCCGTTCCGGGACGGGCGAGCGTGATCGCCCGCCTGGCCGGTTCGGATCCGGATGCCGGTGCCCTCGTCGCTCACGCGCACCTCGACGTGGTGCCGGTGGATGCCGCCGACTGGACGCACCCGCCGTTCGGCGCCGAGATCCACGACGGCATGCTGTACGGCCGCGGCGCCGTCGACATGAAGGACTTCGCCGGGATGCTGCTCGCGATCGCGCGGGCGTTCCGGCGCGACGGGATTGTGCCGCGACGGGACCTCATCTTCGCGTTCTTCGCCGACGAGGAGGCCGGGGGCGTGTGGGGCGCGCGCTGGATCGTGCAGAACCGGCCCGAGCTGTTCGCGGGGGCGACCGAGGCGATCAGCGAGGTCGGCGGGTTCTCGCTGGCGCTGCCCGAAGGCCGCCGCGCGTACCTCGTCGCCACGGCCGAGAAGGGCGTGTCGACCGCGACCCTCACCGCCCGCGGGCGGGCGGCGCACGGGTCGCGCCCCACCGCCGACAACGCCGTGGTGCGACTGGCGCAGGCCGTCGCCGCGGTGGGGGCGCACCGCTTCCCCGTCGTGCGCACCGCGACGCTGGACCGCTTCGTCGGCACCTGGGAGCGCGCCGGCGGCGACGTCGACGACCTCGGGTTCGCGGCATCCCTCCTCGATGCGGGTCAGCGCAACACCGCCTCGCCCACCGTGCTCGCGGCGGGCGGCAAGGCCAACGTCATCCCGGCTTCGGCGAGCGCGACGCTCGACGTGCGGATCGTCCCGGGACAGCACGACGCCGTTCGTGCGGAACTGGCGGCGGTGGTCGGCGACGACGTCGAGGTGACCTGGGCGTGCGACATCGCCGCGATCGAGGCGCCGGTCGACGCACCGATCGTCGACGTGCTCCAGCGCGCGATCACCGCGGAGGACCCCGACGGGGTGGTGGTGCCGTACCTGCTGCCGGCGAGCACCGACAACAAGCACCTCAGTCGGCTCGGCATCCGGGGCTACGGGTTCGTGCCGTTACGCGTGCCCGCCGATTTCGACGTGTTCGGGCAGTTCCACGCGGCCGATGAGCGGGTGCCCGTCGAGGCGCTCGCGTTCGGCACGCGGGTGACGGCGCGGATCCTCCGGGAGGCGTGAACCGGGATGCGGTAGCCCAGCCGCGCAGAACTCCTGCCGAGCCGGGAGTCGGGACGGCGGAACCGGGTCGCAGCGACGACGCTGCAGGAGGTGTGCACGACTGAGCCCGGTCCCCGACCGCCCGCCCGCCCCCGACGATCCTGGGCGCACACCTCCTGCAGGACCGGGTCTTCGATGTCTCGAACCCGCTTCGCGGGCCACTCTGCAGGAGTCGTGCTGAGCGCGCGCCGGGATCAGCCGAGCCGGTGTCGACCTATCCGACTCCGCTGCCCGCCGTCCACCGTGTTACCGCACATGGCGCCGCGTTGCCGTGAGCGGCGGGCCGTTGCGACGTGTGAATGAGCACCTCGATCCGGACGTCGATCCCGTCGTACCGTGACGCAACCCACCGGCGCCCGCGCCGCAACGGAGTCCGAGGAGCACGTCATGACCACCACCGCGCCGGCCCCCGCCGACCGCACGGCCCCGCCTGCCGGGACGACCGCCCCGGTCGATCTCGGCACGATCGCCGTCGTCCCCACCCGCCATTGGTGGCGCTGGATCCTCAGCGCCCTGCTGCTGTTCGTCGTCGCCCAGTTCGCCTGGAGCCTCGTGACGAACGACCGCTACATGTGGGGGACGTTCGCCGAGTACTTCCTCTCGGAGCCCGTGCTCGTCGGTATCGGGTACACCCTCGCACTCACCGCGGTCTCCGCCGTCGTCGGATTCGCCCTCGGCACGCTGCTGGCCCTCGGGCGCCTGTCGGCCTCGCCGCTGCTGAACGCGGTCGCGTGGGGCTACATCTGGTTCTTCCGGTCGGTGCCGCTCGTCGTGCAGATCATCGTCTGGTACAACCTCGGCTACCTGTACCCGACGCTCGGCCTCGGAACACCTTTCACCACCGACTTCTGGATCGTGGAGTTCCCCACGGTGCAGCTCGTCAGCGCCTTCGCCGCGGCGATCCTGGGCCTCGGCCTGCACCAGGCCGCGTACTCCGCCGAGATCATCCGCGGAGGGCTCGTCTCGGTCGACCCGGGTCAGCACGAGGCGGCTGCGGCCCTCGGCATCCCGGCATCCCGTCGCCTGTTCCGGATCATCCTGCCGCAGGCGATGCGATCGATCGTGCCGAACGCCACGAACGAGGTGATCGGCCTCGTCAAGGGCGCGTCGGTGGTGTTCGTCATCGCCATCCCCGAGCTGTTCTACGCCGTGCAGGTCATCTACAACCGCAACAGCCGCGTGATCCCGCTGCTGCTGGTCGCGGTGGTCTGGTACACGCTCATCACGACGATCCTCAGCGTCGCGCAGTACTACGTCGAGCGCCACTACGCCCGGGGCTCCGCCCGGGCCCTTCCGCCCACGCCGGTGCAGCGCGCCCGCCGCTGGGTGCGCACGCAGTGGGCGCGACTCGGCGACCCCCCTCCCGGAGGGAGGGATGCCGACGGCCCGGCCGCCGCGAAGGGGGTGCCCGCATGAGCACGATCGCCCCCCGCCGCGGACTCGTCGAGGTCCGAAACGTCCACAAATCGTTCCACGGCACGGAGGTGCTGAAGGGCATCGACCTCACGGTGCGTCCCGGCGAAGTCGTGGCGCTGCTCGGCCCGAGCGGCTCCGGCAAGTCGACGCTGCTGCGCACGATCAACCACCTCGAGACCGTGGATGCCGGCTCGGTCACCGTCGACGGGGAGTTCATCGGCTACGAGCTGCGGTACGGCAGGCTCCACGAGCTGCGGGAACGCGAGGTCCTGCGCCGCCGCACCCAGGTGGGGATCGTCTTCCAGAACTTCCATCTCTTCCCCCACCTCACAGCCCTCGAGAACATCACCGAGGCGCCCCTGGCTCTCAAGCGGCTGAGCAAGGACGACGCGACCGCGCTCGGCCGTGGCCTGCTCGACCGGGTCGGGCTCGCGCACAAGGCCGACGCCTACCCGCGGCAGCTCTCGGGCGGCCAGCAGCAACGCGTCGCGATCGCCCGCGCACTCGCCCTCCAGCCGAAGGTGCTGCTCTTCGACGAGCCGACCAGCGCGCTCGACCCCGAGCTCGTCGGCGAGGTGCTCGACGTCATCCGCGACCTGGCGAAGCTCGGCACGACGCTGGTGATCGTGACGCACGAGATCGGCTTCGCCCGCGAGGTCGCCGACCGCGTCGTGTTCCTCGATCAGGGGCGCATCGTCGAGCAGGGTTCCCCCGACGAGGTGCTCACGCGACCCCGGCATCCGCGCACCCGCGAGTTCCTCGCGAAGGTGCTCGGTTGAGGTCGAGCCCCGTGCCAGGTCCCTGAGCCCGTCGAAGGGGCCCCACCGCGGGGCGCCCGACCCGCACGACACAGGTCCCTGAGCCCGTCGAAGGGGCCCCACCGCGGGGCGCCCGACCCGCACGACACAGGTCCCTGAGCCCGTCGAAGGGACCGGGACCCGCCGCATGCCCGGTGGCTTCGACAGCTCAGCCACCTCACCGACCCCGCGGCGCGACCCGGCGCCGCGGCATCCCCACCCTCACAAGGAGAATCACCATGGCCCTCAGCAAGAAACAGGGGATCGCGCTCGGCGTGATCGCCGCAGCCCTCGTCGCGGTCGTCGGCGTGGGTGTCACCATCGGCCTCACCCGCCCCGTCGAGGCGGAAGCAGCGGCCGCGCCCACGGCGACCGCCGGCGCGAATCCTGACACGGGCGAGGTCCCGCGCATCACCGGGGAAGCAGTCCCCGAGGCCGTCGCCGCTCTGAAGGCGAGCGGCTTCACCCCGATCGAGCCCGGCAAGCTCACCGTTGCGGTCGGCGCGTTCGTCCCGCCCCTCAGCTACCAGCCCGAGGGGACCACGGCGGCCACCGACGTCGCCGGCACCGAGCCCAATTTTGGAGAGCTGATCGCCGAGGGACTCGGCCTCGAGTACAACCCGGTCGTGGTCGCCTGGGCCGATTGGCCGCTCGGCATCCAGTCGGGCAAGTACGACCTGATCACCTCGAACGTCACGGTGACCGACGAGCGAAAGGAGCTCTACGACTTCGCGAGCTACCGCCAGGACCTCCTGGGCTTTTACGTGCGGTCCGACAGTTCGATCTCGACCATCGAGAAGGCCGACGACATCTCGGGGCTCAAGATCGTCGTGGGCTCGGGCACCAACCAGGAGAAGGTGCTGCTGAAGTGGAACGAGGAGCTGACCGCAGCGGGCAAGGCCCCCGCCGAGCTGAACTACTACGACGACACCGCCGCGGCGACCCTCGCGTTGCAGTCCGGCCGCGTCGACGCCACCTTCGGTCCCAATGCCACGGCAGCGTGGGCGTCACGAGAGACGGGCCGGACGAAGCTCGTCGGAATCGTCCCCGGCGGCTGGCCGCTCGCGGCCGACATCGCCGCGGCGACGAAGAAGGGCAACGGCCTCATCGAGCCGGTCGGCATCGTGCTGAACGCCTACATCGCCGACGGCACCTACGCGAAGGTGCTGCAGGCGTGGGGCCTCGAGTCCGAGGGCGTCGACAAGAGCGAGATCAACCCTCCGGGACTCCCGAAGTCCTGATCCTCCGGCGGGGCCCGGTCATCCGCGACCGGGCCCCACCGAGCGCTGTGCGAGAAGAATGGATGCCATGACCCCCACGCCCTCATCGACCGTGACGATCCGCCTCGTCGAACCGCAGGAGTACGCCGAGGCCGGCCGCATCACCGCCGACGCCTACCGGCACAGCTACGACGGCCTGTCGGAGGCGTACCTCGCCTCCCTCGCCGACGTCGCCAGCCGTGTATCGCAGGGCGAGGTGTGGGTCGCGCTCGACGGAGAGGAGATCGTGGGGACGGTGTGGACGCCGCGGCCCGGCGAGCGACTGTCGCCGCTGGCCGGGGAGGGCGAGCTCGACTTCCGCCAGCTCGCCGTGGCCCCCTCGGCGCGGGGGCGCGGCATCGGCGAGTCGCTCACGCGGCACGTGCTGGCGATCGCGAGAGAACGCGGGGCCACGCGCGTCGTCATGAACAGCGGGCCCGAGATGCTCGGCGCCCACGCCCTCTACGGGAAGCTGGGGTTCCGGCGACTGACTGAGCGTGAGAACCCCGTCGAGGTCGAACCGGGTCGGTTCCTCGACCTGAAGGCCTTCGGGTACGACCTCTGAGACGTCGGCGGTCCGCTCAGCGCGGTGACCACGTGACGGCGAGCACCGTGACGTCGTCCTCCTGCTCCTGCGCGCCGGCACGGGTGATGAGGTCGTCCACGAGAGCGTCGATGTCGTCGTGCCCCGCGACGAGCGACGCGTAGCGGTCGATCGAATCGAGCGAGCCGCCGAACAGATCCAGCACGCCGTCGCTGACGCTCACAAGACTGTCACCCGGGGACAGAACCGCACCGAAGCTCGACCAGCTGCTGCCGACACCGACCGGGAGGTGGCCGGACCGCAGGAATTCGACCGCGCCGTCGACGCGCCGCAGGACGGTCAGGCCGTGCCCGGCGTCGACCCACCGGACGGTGCCGTCGGGGGCGATGCGCGCGTGGAAGCATGTGCTGAACTGCGCGCCGAGCATGTCGGTCGGCCCCGTGCGCAGACCGACCGCCGTGCGCTCGAAGGCCATCGCGGGATCCGCATCGTCGAGACCGCTGCGGATCACCGTGCGCACCGCGGCGGCGATCATTCCGGCCCCGGCGCCCTTGCCCATGACATCGCCGAGGGTGACCGCCGCACCCCCGTCGGGCGTCGGATACCAGTCGAAGAAGTCGCCGCCCACGGTGCGTGCCGGGACGCACGCGCCCGCGACCCGGAACGCGTCCGGGAGCTCCGAGCCGTCGGTGGGCTGGAGCGAGCGCTGCACGAAGGCCGCCTCCGACACTTCCGCCTCCGCGAGTCGACGGCGGTGCTGCGACAGCGAGAGCTTGAGCAGTGAACGGCGCGACAATTCGTTGACCACTCCGCCGACCGCGGCGTAGACGAGCATCGCGATGAGCAGACGAACGAGCTCGCTGGGCGTCAGGCCACGATCCGGGGACAGCATCAGCGGGAGCAGCAGCGCCGTACAGACCCCCAACAGAGGAAGGATGATCCGCCACCACCCACGGCCTGCGGCGATCCAGATGACGGGGAGGACGACGATCACGAAGAAGACCGACTGGTTGTCGCCGGTGCCGTACCGGAGCAATCCGATCGCGATGAAGTCGCCCAGGGGGATCACGATCTCCGCCCGACGGAGAGCGGGCCAGCGCGCCATCAGCACCGTCACGACGACGAGGGCCAGCGCCAGCGCCACGCCCTGCCACATGCGTGCGGCATCCGTGACCAGCAGCCACGGCACGGAGGCGCTCGCGACCCCGGCCACCACGACCAGTGTCGCCACCACGGCCTGCTTGGCGAGCGGTTCCCACGAGGTCTGCACGGTGGGCAGAAGCCTCGCGCCCGCGCCGGACGACCGGACTCGCGTGCGCGGCAGCTCCTGGGTCACCCTCCCAGTCAACTAGGGGATGCCGGTGCAACGGCCGATTTGAACCAGAATCGCAGCGAATTCGGCCGACTTGCGCAAACGACCCGTCGGCGGGCACCGACGGATGCCGTGTCAGCCCGAGGCCGCCGGTTGCGCGAGGTGACCGCCGAGTTGCACCGCGCCCGCGACCGGCGCAGAGTGTCCCGGTGACCTGCGCCTCGACCCTGAACATCCCGCACGCCGACGCCACCGTCCTCGACAACGCCGCGTGGCATTCACTCGCCGGCCCGCACGCCTCGTTCGCGATCGGCGGCCACCTCGTGCGGCGTTATCCGGCCGACGCCGCGCCCTTCGTGGCGGTGCGAGGGTGGGATGAGCCCGGGGTGTGGGACGCCCTGCGAGAGCTCGTCGGACCGGGCGCCGAGGTGGGCCTGTCGGGCTATGAGGGTGAGCTCCCGCAGGGATGGGAGTACCTCGGCGGCGGTGAGGGAGTGCAGCTCGTCGAGACCGACGCCCTGCAGACACGCCCCTTCGACGAGGCGATCGAACTCGGGGCCGATGACGCCGCCGACATGATCGCGCTCGTCGAGCGCAATCAGCCCGGCCCGTTCCGGCCGCGCACGTACGAGCTCGGTCGGTACATCGGCATCCGTCGAGAGGGTCGGCTCGTCGCCATGGCGGGCGAGCGTCTGCACCCCACCGGATGGACCGAGATCAGCGCGGTCGCGGTGGATGCCGATCATCGGCGCCAGGGCCTGGCCTCGCGCCTGGTGCTCGATGTCGCGTTCCACATCCAGCAGCGCGGTGACCGCGCGATGATGCACGCGGCCGCCGGCAACGTGAACGCCATCGCTGCCTACGAGAAGCTCGGTTTCGCGCTCCGGCGTCGCAACCGCTTCGCGGCGGTGCGGACGCCGGCATGACCCGCCGCCTGCGCTCCCTCGGCTTCCTCACCATCGGCCTCTTCGACCGCGACGACCCGCGGGCCGGACACGAGACGACCCTGTCGATCATCGAACGCGGCGAGCGCCTCGGCTTCGACAGCGCGTGGCTGCGCGACCGGCACCTGCAGTACGGCATCTCCTCGCCCGTGGCGGTGCTGGCCGCGGCCTCCCAGCGCACGAGCCGCATCCGGCTCGGAACAGCGGTGATCCCCCTCGGGTGGGAGAACCCGCTGCGGCTGGCGGAGGATCTCGCGACGGTCGACGTGCTCTCGGGCGGGCGACTCGAACCCGGGTTGTCGGTGGGCCCGCCGCGACGCCTCGACGACGTCGCCCCGGCGCTGTACCCCGACACCGCCGACCGGGAGGACTTCGGCTACGAGCGCCTCTCGCGGCTGCGGCGCTTCCTCGCCGGGGAGCCGGCCAGTCCGTTCGCAGGGACGGAGGGCATCGAGGAGTACTCGGAGCGCGTCGAACCCCACGCCGCGGGCCTCGCCGACCGGCTCTGGTACGGCGCCGGGAGCCCGGCATCCACCACCTGGGCGGCCGAGAACGGGTTCCATCTGCTCACCAGCAGCGTCATCCGATCGACCACGTCGACCGACTTCGACGTCGAGCAGCACGCGCAGATCCGCCTCTACCGCGACACGCACCCCGACGGCGAGAACGCGCGGGTGTCGCAGGGGCTGGTGGTCATCCCCACCGACTCGGCCACGCCCGAGCAGCGCCGACGCTACGAGGCCTACGCCGAGTCCCGGCGCGGGCGCGTCGGCATCCCCCAGGGTCCGCAGAAGATGCTGTTCGCCGAAGACCTCGTCGGCACCTCGGAGCAGATCGCCGAGCGCCTGCTGTCGTCGCGGGCCTACCCCGAGGTGGACGAGGTCGCCTTCGCGCTGCCGTTCTCGTTCGCCGCCGACGACTACGCGCAGATCCTCGACGACATCGCGGGGCGCCTCGGACCGCTGCTGGGGTGGGCGCCGGCAGACGTAACATGACGCCTCGCGGCGCCGTATGACGACGCCGATTGTGCGGCCCGGGCGCCGTTGACACAGTGGCCTTCCGGCGGGACCGACCCGTCGCGAAGGGAGCCCCGATGCCGGACCGCATCCACCTCGCCGTCGCCCTGGACGGCGCCGGCTGGCACCCGGCCGCCTGGCGCGAGTCCGGCGCCCGCCCCACGGAACTGACATCGGCCGGCTATTGGCGCGACCTCATCCGCACCGCCGAGGGCGCGAGCCTCCTCTTCGCCACGATCGAGGACGCGCTCAGCCTCGCTGGCCGTTCGAGCGAACCGGATGCCGAGACCCGGCGCGATCGTGTCCGCGGGCGCCTCGACGCGGTGGTGCTGGCGTCGTTCCTGGCTCCGGTCACGGGCCGGATCGGCCTCATGCCCACGGTGACGACCGCGCACCCGGAGCCGTTCCACGTCGCCACGGGACTCCAGACGCTCGACCACGCGAGCCACGGGCGCGGCGGCGTACGGCTCGTGGCCGGCTCCACGGCACAGGAGCGCGCGAACTTCGGTCGTCGCACCGACGGCCCCACCGCCCTGCCCGCGTCGGGCCGCGTCGAGGACGACCCGGCGCTGCTCGCCGCGTTCCGCGAGGCGGGCGAGGTCGCCGAGGTGATCCGCCGGCTCGCGGACTCGTGGGAGGACGACGCGATCGTGCGCGACGTCTCGACGGGGAGGTTCCTCGACCGCGACCGCGTGCACGACATCGACTACGCGGGCGAGTTCTTCTCGATCACCGGCGCCTCCATCGTGCCCCGCTCCCCGCAGGGACAGCCTCTCGTCACCACGCTCGCCCACCAGAGCGTGCCCTACCGCTTCGCCGCGGAGCACGCCGACCTGGTGTTCGTCACCCCCTCCGACACGGCCTCGGCCATCGGCATCCTGGACGAGCTGCGGGATGCCGCCGACGCGGTGCGCACGCTCGAGGAGCCGCTGCGCGTGTTCGCCGACCTGCTCGTGCTGGTCGAGGAGACGCGCGCGACCGCCGACGCCGTCTGGAACCGCCTAGAGGATCGAGCGGCCCTCACCACGGACGCGCACGTGGTGGTCGGAACCGCCGACGACGTCGTCGATGAGATCGCCGCGCTGGCCGCGGCGGGGGTCGACGGCATCCGCCTGCGCCCGGCCCGCCTGCCGGCCGACCTCGACGCGATCGCCGAGCGGGTGATCCCGCGGGCGGCGGACGCCGGCATCCTGCGTCCCGATGACGGCGCGGCGACGCTGCGCGAGCGTCTCGGACTCCCCCGTCCCGCCAGTCGCTACGCCCGTCAGGAGGTCGGCGCGTGACCCGTCGTCAGATCCACCTCGCCGCCCACTTCCCCGGCGTGAACAACACGACCGTGTGGACCGACCCGGCCGCGGGGAGCCAGATCGACTTCTCGTCGTTCGAGTACTTCGCCCGCACCGCCGAGCGCGGACTGTTCGACTACCTGTTCCTCGCCGAGGGGCTGCGCCTGCGCGAGCACCGCGGACAGCTGCACGACCTCGACGTCGCCGGGCGGCCGAACACCCTCGCGATCCTCGCCGCCCTGGCCGCGGTCACCGAGCACATCGGCCTCGTCGGTACGCTCAACACCACCTTCAACGAGCCGTACGAGCTCGCCCGCCAGCTCGGCACGCTCGACCTGCTGTCGGGCGGCCGCGCGGGGTGGAACGCCGTGACGAGCTCGGACGCCTTCCACGGCGCGAACTTCCGCCGCGGGGGCTACCTCGACCACGCCGACAGGTACGTGCGGGCGTCGGAGTTCGCCGAGCTGTCGAAGGCGCTGTGGTCGTCGTGGCGCGACGACGCGATCGAGGCGGATGCCGAGACCGGGGCGTTCCTGCGCGCGGGGGGTATCGCGCGGGTGCGGCACGCGTCGCGACTGTTCGACGTGGACGCCGTGTTCGACGTCCCGCGCTCGCGGCAGGGGCGGCCAGTGATCGTGCAGGCGGGCGACTCCGCCGACGGTCGTGACTTCGCCACCGCGCACGCCGACGTGATCTTCTCGCTGCACACGGAGTTCGCCGACGCGCAGCGGTTCTACCGCGACGTGAAGGGGCGGCTGGCCGCGCACGGCCGCGACGAGGACTCGCTGAAGATCCTGCCCGCCGCGACCTTCGTGCTCGGCGACACCGCCGAGGAGGCCCGCGAACGCTCGCGGGAGATCGCGCTCGCCCAGGTGCGCCCGCAGACGGCGATCACGTACCTCGAGCAGATCTGGAACCGCGACCTCAGCGGCTACGACGCCGACGGACCGCTGCCCGAGGTCGAGCCCGACACGGGGGTCGAGACCGCGCAGGGCTTCGCGGGTCGGCATGCGGCGATCCGCGCTCGGGTCGGGCAGTTGCGCGAGCAGGCCGCGGCCGACGATCTCAGCATCCGCGAGCTCGTCATCCGTCTGACCGCGAACCACACCTTCGTCGGCACGCCGGAGCACGTGGCATCCGAGATCGACCGCTCCGTGCAGGAGCGCGCGACGGACGGGTTCACCGTGGTCGGGCACGTGACCCCGCACGGCCTCGACGAGTTCGCCGACCGGGTCGTCCCGCTGCTGCAGGAGCGCGGCTCGTACCGCCGCTCGTACGACGAGGGTGCGACGCTGCACGATCTGCTGGGGCTGCCGGCGGTGCGCGAGGGGGTCGCCGCGCCGTGAGCGACCTCGTGATCGTCGGGGCGGGGCCCCGGGCGGTGATGCTCGTCGAACGCCTGCTCGCGCGGCGGACGCGCGTCACCGCCGTGCCCCTGCGCATCACGCTCGTCGACCCGTTCCCGCCCGGGGCCGGGCGCATCTGGCGGTACGAGCAGTCGCCGCTGCTGAAGCTCAACTCCATGGCGCGCGACGTCACCGTGTTCACCGACGACAGCTGCCTCATCGCCGGACCGGTGCGGTCGGGACCCTCGCTCATCGAATGGGCGGAGCGCGTGCGCGACGGTCGTCTGCCGGACGTACACATCGACGATCCCGAGCTGGCCGAGGAGGTGGACGGGCTCCGCGGCGACAGCTTTCCGACGCGCCGCCTGCAGAGCCTGTACCTCGACTGGTTCTGGCGCCGCACGGTCGCCATCGCCCCGCCCGGCGTGGAGGTGCGGTGGCATCCGGGCAGCGTGCAGTGGGTCGACGACATCCCCGACGGGTGGGAGGTGGCGCTCGCCGACGGCACCCGCTTGAACGCCGACGTCGTGGTCTACGCGCTCGGGCACAACGGGCGCGAACCCGAGGGGACGAACCTCGACATGAGCGCCGCGGCCGCCGACGCGGGCTTCACCTATCTCGAGCCGGCCTTCACCGCCGACGCCGACCTGTCTCGCCTCGCACCGGGCGACGACGTCATCGTGCGCGGGATGGGACTGGCATCGGTGGATGCCGTCGTGCTGCTGACCCAGGGACGCGGAGGGCGCTTCTCCCGCAACGCCGACGGGAAGCTCGTGTACGCCCCCTCGGGCCGGGAGCCGCGCCTGAACCTCGGGTCGCGACGCGGCGTGCCCTACCGATCGAAGGTCACGTCGCAGGTGCAGGGCGACCCGCCCGAGCGCGAGGTGCTGACGCCAGCGGCCGTCGCCGCGCTGCTGGCCCGCCCGGGCACCATCGACTTCCTCGACGACGTGTGGCCGCTCATCGCGCGCGAGCTCGTGTGGGGGCACTACCGCGAGCTCTTCACGGGGCATCCCGAACGCGTCGGCACCAGCTGGGACGCGTTCCGCGCGACATTGCGAGAGGTCGACGGCGACACAGCGGCGCTGCGCCGTGCCGTCGCCGAGGTGGTGCCGGACCCCCTCGACCGATTCGACGTGCCGCTGCTCGACGTCCCCCTGGGCGACGAGACCTTCCCGGACGAGCGGGCGGTGGACGACCGCGTGCGGCGGCACATCGCCGACGACCTGCTCGTGCGGACCTCGGCGGAGCGCAGCACGACGCAGGCGCTGTTCCTGACGATCCTCGGCTCGTTCCTCGCACTCGGTGACATCCCCATCGACCGCTGGAGCGCGCGCTCGCGCGCGGTCGACCTGCCCCTCACCTGGCACATGTTCTTCAGTTACGTCGCCTCGGGACCGCCGCCGCACCGCCTCCAGGAGCTGCTCGCGCTCGCGGATGCGGGGGTCGTCCGCTTCCTCGGCCCCGACCTGGCTGTGCACCTCGACCCGCTCCGGGGCTTCGTCGCGACCTCGCCCCGCCACGGCGGCGAGGTCGTGGCCGCCGCACTGGTCGACGCGTGGCTGCCCGCGCCGGGGGCCGCCGCGAGCGACAACCCGGCGCTGCGCGAGCTCGCCACGCGGCACGGGCGCGAGGTCCACGTGTCCGACGAGCAGTTCACCGGCTCGCTCGGACGCATCGACGTCGACTCCGACGGGCGTGTGGTCGGACGCGACGGCACGGCGCACGCGACACTGTTCGCCCTGGGGCCGTTCACGGCCGGCATGGAGGCGGGGGCCTTCACCCGGCCGAACTCCAACGCCCTCTCGCTGCGCCACACCGATCGCGTGGCGGGGGCTGTGGCGGCGGCGCTCGGGGCACGGGTCGGCGCATTCGCGCGCTGAGGGCGGGGACGTGCGCCGAGTACGGAGTCACACAACCTCAGCGATCCGAACGACCTCAGCCCCATCGGCATCCACCCGACTGAGGTTGCGCGAATCGCGGAGCCTGTGCGCCCGCCGTCAGCGCACCCGCTGCGCGATCTCGGCGAGCGCCTCGGCGAACGACTCCTCGGCGCCCTCGCGCCCGCCCGACAGATTCACGCCGACGACGCCGGGAATCGCGAGCATCTCCTGCGCCATCGCGGCTGCGAGGGCGATGCCCTCGGCGCGTGGGTCGCGAGCGTCACGGATGCGGCGGACGAATCCCTCGGGCAGCACCAGCGTCGTGAACGACTCCAGCAGGTCGGCCGAGGCGTGGTCCACCACGACCGGCACGCACGGGATGTAGCGGATGCCGTTTCCCGCCTCGGCGATGAACCGGCGGACGGGCACCGCACCGCCCGCGTGGTTGACGAAGCACACGTCGGCGCCCGCCCGGATCTTCTCCCGCAGCCGCGCCGCGCGCCGGTCGACGGGCGGGGCGGCCGGCGAGGCCGCGACCGAGACGACGTGCCCGGCGGCGCGGGCCAGAGCGGTGGCCTCCGTGGAGTCGAGGTCGAAGACCGGCGCCGCGTCGGGGCGGTGACCGGTGCGGGTGTGATCGCCGGTCACGCAGTGCACCCCGGCGACGCCCTCGACCGCGAGGGCCGCGAGCTCGCCCTCGATCGCCACGCGATTGCGGTCGCGCATGTTCAGCCCCGTCCAGACGCGCAGGCCCCGTCGCTGCAGCAGGTGCGCGCGGTATGCCGGAGGGAACTGCACGCGCGCGCTGCCCGCGTCGCCGGCCAGGACGGCATCCACTTCTCCCGTGAGAATCGCGGCGCACGCGTCGATGGATGCCACGCTCAGCGCCCGCGCCGGGAGATCGGCGACGATCCACGGGCGCGTGCCGAGCGCCTTGAGGGTCGCGGACGCCGCGGCGGTTCGTGAGCCGGGCGCCACCGCCGTGGTGCGATCGAGACCCGTCCACGGCACGGTCGGGCGGTGGACGAAGGCGCAGCGGTGCGCCGCGTCGACCTCGCACGAACCGTCGAAGCCGACCCCGCCGCAGGGGCCGTACTCCATGCGCTTAGGGCACGAGTCGATGAGGGGCAGCACGCTCATGCGGGGAGTGTACGAACGCCGTGTTTCCACGAATGTTCATGGCGGCAACATCGCCGAAACGCGCGCTGCCTACGCTCGTCGGAACCCGCAGCATCCCCGGAGGTCGCCATGATCACGGCCGGCACCACGTTCGGTTCCGACGTCGACGACGTCGACGCGCTCGTCGACGACCCGCTCGAGCTGCTCGTGCGGTGGTTGCCCCCGCACGACAGCGAGCTGCGCCCCCTCGCCGCCCTGGCGACGATGGGGCGCGACGGATTGCCGTCGCTGCGCCACGTGCTGGTCAGCGACCGCGACCTCACGGGACTGTACTTCCACACCGACTCCGCGAGCGCGAAGGTCGCGCAGATCGCGGCCCAGCCCGTCGCGGCCATGTCGGTCGCCTGGCCGGAGATCGGGCGGCAGCTCGTCGTGCGCGGGATCGTCGAGCGGGTCAGCGCCGCCGACGCCGCCGAGGTGTACCGGCAGCGCTCGCGCTACCTGCAGCTGCTGGCCTGGCTCAACACCGACGAGAACGCCCACCTTCACGTGCTCGAACGCCGACACCTGTGGGCCGAGTTCGACGCCGCCCACCCCGAGCTCGACCCGCCCGAGCGCTGGATCGGCTTCCGCGTGCGCCCGGTGACGCTCACGTTCTGGCGGGGCGACGCCCTCGGCCAGAGCACGCGCCAGCACTACTCCCTCGCCGACGGGCGCTGGACCGGCCGGATCATGGCGGGCTGAACGTGGACATCACCACCGTCACCTCGTACCGCGTCGCGCGCTCGCGCGCCGACCTCGCCCTGCGCCCCGGCGAGGTCGTGCTCGCCGGTGGCACGTGGCTCATGAGCGAGCCGCAGCCGGGCACGACCGGCTTCGTCGATCTGTCGGGCCTCGACTGGCCCGACCTCGAGGTCAGTGAGGAGGGCCTGCGGATCGGCGCGACCTGCACCATCGCGCGCCTGCTGGCGTGGGTCGAGGGCGAGGCTCCGTCCGCGTGGACGTCTCTCGCGCTCGCCCGTCCCGCCGCCGACGCCCTGCTGGCATCCTTCAAGATCTGGAACACCGCCACCGTCGGCGGCAACGTCTGCCAGGCGTTCGCGGCCGGGGCGATGATCGCGATGCTCTCGACCCTGGATGCCACGGCCCTGGTGTGGACGCCCGACGGCGGCGAACGCCGCATCGCGGTGGCCGACCTCGTCGTCGACAACGCCGCGACCTCGCTCGCGCCCGGCGAGGTGTTACGCGCCCTGGACATCCCGGCGCGCGCCCTCACCGCCGAGGTCGGGCTGCGCAAGATCGCCCTCGCCGAACTCGGCCGTTCCGGCGCGGTCGTCACCGCGCGCGTCGACCCCGACGGGTCGAGCGTGTTCGTCGTGACCGCGGCGGTGCGCCGCCCGCGGGTGCTGCGGTTCGCGCGGGTGCCCGGGGCCGGAGAGCTGCGGGATGCCGTGGCCGGAGCGACCGACTTCTACACCGACCCGCTCGGCAGCGCCGACTGGCGTCGCGGCGTCAGCGTCGTGCTCGCCGAGCGCCTGCGGGCGGGTTTCGCCCGCGAGCCGCATCGGGGTGCGGCGTGAGCGCCGGGATCGTCGAGCAGCGCCCCGGGCGATCGTGCGCGACGTCGCCGCGCACGGTCTCATCGTGCGCAGCGCGTCCCGGGCGCGGCATCCGCTCGAGCGCCTCGGCACCCGCTCCGCTCCGCCCACCGACAGCCGGGGAGGCAGCCGAGTGAAGTTCCATGTCAACGGCTCCCCCGTCGAGGCGGAGCCGCGGCCGGGTCAGTGCGCCCGCACGCTGCTGCGCGAGACGGGGCACGTCGAGGTCAAGAAGGGCTGCGACGCGGGTGACTGCGGCGCCTGCTCCGTGCTGCTCGACGGCACGCCCACGCACTCGTGCATCGTGCCCGCCGCGCGCCTGGAGGGACGCACCGTCACGACGGCCGCGGGCCTCGCCCCCGGCGACGAGCTGCATCCCGTGCAGGAGGCCATCGCCACCGGCTTCGGGTTCCAGTGCGGCTTCTGCTCCCCCGGCATGAGCGTGACGGCATCCACCCTCACCGCCGACGACCTCGACGACCTCGACCGCCGCATGAAGGGCAACCTGTGCCGGTGCACGGGGTACCGGCCCATCCGCGAGGCGATCCGGTCCTCGGTGCTCGGACCCGTGCGCGAGACGGGGAGCGGCGCGGGCGCCGACGCGGCCGAGTACGACGCGGGCGCGTGCGGCTCGGGCTGCGGCGGTCATTCCGGCGCCGCAACGGGAGCCGGGTCCACTCCGGCGGGGAGCACAACTCCTGCAGGACAGCGCGACCCGCTCTCCTCCGCCCCCGAATCGTCCGATCCGCAGAAGTCGTGCGCGTCCGCCCCCCGCTCCCGCGTCGGCACCTCGGTCGTCCCCGAAGCGGCGCGTCGCATCGTGCAGGGCCGGGAGCCGTTCACCCTCGACGAGCCCGTGCCCGGCGGTCCCGCCCTCGTGCTGCGGGTCGTGACCTCCCCGCACGCGCACGCCCGGGTGAGCGCGATCGATACCGCCGCGGCCCTCGCGACACCCGGGGTCGTCGCCGTGTTCACCCACGAAGACGTCCCCGACGTGCGCTACTCCACCGGGCGGCACGAGCACCGCACCGATGATCCCGACGACACCCGCATGCTCGACGACGTCGTGCGACACATCGGCCAGCGCGTGGCCGCGGTCGTGGCCGAGACGGCGGAGGCGGCGGATGCCGGCTGCCGGGCGGTGCGCATCGACTACGAGGTGCTTCCCGCCGTGTTCGACCCCGAGGAGGCCCGGCGCCCCGGGGCGCCCCTCCTGCACCCCGACCGCACCCCGGCCGAGCGCGTGATGGATGCCGGACGCAACGTCGTCGCCGGGTTCCACACCGGGCACGGCGGCGACATCGACGCCGCCCTCGCGGCCAGCCACACGACGGTGACCGGCGAGTGGCGCTCCTCGCGCGTCACGCACGCGGCGCTCGAGACGCACGCGGCCGTGGGGTGGCTCGACGACGACGGGCGCCTCGTCATCCGGTCGTCGACGCAGGTGCCGTTCCTCGCGCGCAACGAGCTCGCGCACGTCTTCGGCCTCGAGCACGATCGGGTGCGCGTGTACGCCACCCGGGTCGGCGGCGGCTTCGGCGGCAAACAGGAGCTGTTCACCGAAGACCTGACGGCCCTGGCCGTGCTGAAGCTCGGGCGCCCGGTGGCGTACGAGTTCTCGCGCACCGACCAGTTCGTCCGGGCTTCGCTGCGGCATCCGATGCGCGTGAGCGCGACCTTGGGGGCGGATGCCGCGGGCCGGCTCACGGCAATGAAGATCGACGTACTGAGCGACACCGGCGCCTACGGCAATCATGCGATCGGCGTGCTGTTCCACTCGTGCGCGGAATCGACGACCCTGTACCGGGTGCCGACCAAGTGGATCGACGCCGAGGCGGTCTACACCAACAACCCGCCCTCGGGGGCGTTCCGCGGGTACGGCCTCGGCCAGGTCGTCTTCGCCGTGGAGTCGGCGATGGACGCACTCGCCCAGGAGCTCGACATCGACCCGTTCGACCTGCGCCGCATCAACGCCGTGCGCGAGGGCGATCCGCTGCACCCCGACGACGACGAGAAGCACGAGGAGGACCTGATCTGGGGCAGTTACGGCCTCGACCAGTGCCTCGACCTGGCGCAGGACGCCCTGCGCCGCGGCAACGGCGTCGAGGCTCCCGCGGGGTGGCTCGTCGGCGAGGGGATGGCGACCGCGATGATCGCCACGATGGCTCCGCGCGGCCACATCGCCCACACCACCGCGACCCTGCGCGCCGACGGCACCTACCTGCTGCGGGTCGGCACGGCGGAGTTCGGCAACGGCACCTCGACCGTGCACCGGCAGATCGCCGCGACGGTGCTCGACGCCGCTCCCGAGCGCCTCGAGCTGTGGGCCGCCGACACCGACGCCGTCCGCCACGACACCGGCGCGTTCGCCTCGGCCGGGACCGTGGTCGCGGGCAAGGCGCTCTTCGGCGCCTGCACGGCGCTGCGCCGGCGCATGGTCGACATCGCCCGGGAACTCTCGAGCGGGGATGCCGCGGAGCTCGCTGTCGTGGCATCCGCCGTCGGGTCGGGGGCGCGCGGGTCGGTCGGCCGCGCCGGGGCGGCGGCATCCGCGAGCGACGAGGTGGAGTTCACGGCATCCGGGATCCGGGTGGGCGCAGAGATTGTCTCGTGGGCGCGGATCGTCGCGGTCGGGGCGGACGAGGATGCCGAGGGCCTGACCGCCGACGGCGCGGAGTTCGGCGACCTGCGCTCGCTCGCGTTCAACGTGCACGCCGCACGCGTGGCCGTCGATCCCGAGACGGGGACGGTGAGGGTGTTGCAGTCGATCCAGTCGGCCGACGCCGGGGTCGTCATCAATCCCGCCCAGTGCCGCGGGCAGATCGAGGGTGGGGCCGCGCAGGCCCTCGGCGGCGCGCTGTACGAAGAGGTGCTGCTCGAGGACGGCGTGGTGCAGAACCCGGTGTTCCGCACGTACCGTGTGCCGCAGTTCGCCGACGTGCCCGACACCGAGGTGTACTTCGCCGAGACCGACGACACCCTCGGACCCTTCGGCGCGAAGTCGATGAGCGAGTCGCCCTACAACCCGGTGGGCGCGGCGATCGGCAACGCCGTCGCGCGCGCGCTCGGGCGTCGCGGCTACGAACTGCCGTTCTCGCGGGATCGGGTGTGGAGGCTGGCGGGCGGGGAGTGAGGCGGGTCCGGTCCGCCTCCCGCTGGGGCCGGTCATCGTCGGGTTCGGGGCGCATCTCGCCGTTCGGGGCGGGGGAATGCACGCCACGAATGCGGGAAGCCGCCCCGAACGAGATGAAGGTGCAGCCGGCGAGGCCGTCTTCGGCTTTGGGGCGCATCTCGCCGTTCGGGGCGGGAAATTCACGCCCCGAACGCACGAATCCGCCCCGAACCGAACGTCAGAGGGGCGTCGCGGTTCCGCGCACGAGGATGCCACCGGATGCCGGCACCTCGACCTCGATCACGCTCGGCCGACCGATGTGCCGCCCCTGCCGCACGGTGAACGCGAACGGCACGGGCACGCCCACCCGCTCGCGCAAGTAGACGCCGAGCGAGGCGGCGGCGGAGCCGGTGGCGGGGTCTTCCGTGATGTCGCCGACCGGGAAGAGGTTGCGGGCCTCGGCGATCAGGCCGTCGGCGAGATCGCCGTCGGCGAGATCGCCGTCGACGTGCACGACGATGACGGTGCCCTTCCATTCCCTTTCGTCCATGAGCACACGCAGGGCGGCGGGGTCGAACGTGAAGGAGTCGAATCTCTCGCGCGCGGCGACGGCGACCACCGGGTGCAGGTTGCCGGCGAAGGCCTGGGCGAGTGGCATCCGGTCATCGAGATCGTCTCGCGTGAGGCCCAGGAGCGCGAGCAGGCGGTCGGCCACCGCCGGGTCGAGGTCGGTGACGGACGGCTCCACGCTCCGGAACCCTGCGACCGTGCGGCCGTCGTCGTGCCGGGTGTCCACCTCGATGGCGCCCGCGGGGGTGTCGAAGAGGAAGGGGCCGGGGCCCTCCGCGTCAGCGAGTGCGACCGCCGTGGCGATGGTCGCGTGTCCGCAGAACGGCACTTCGGCTCCGGGCGAGAAGTAGCGCACCGATATGCGGCGACCCTCACGGCTGACCACGAAGGCCGTCTCGGGGTGGCCGAGGTCGGCCGCGATGCGTTGCATGCGCGCGTCGTCGAGGGCCGCGGCATCCAGGACCACTCCGGCCGGGTTGCCGCCGCCGGGCTCGGCGGCGAAAGCGAGCAGCTGCAGGATGCCGGGATCTTCGGTCATGCAGCGATTCTCGCTCAGGTCGTTGCGCGGCGCCGGTGGCCAGTCGATGGTGCGTGGACCGTCGAGCGCACCTTCGGCGTCAGCGGACCTCCGCCCCCAGGTGCAGCACCGCCTCCGCGAGGGCCCGGAGCCCGGCGGCGACGTCGGCTGCGGACACCGCCTCGTCGGGATGGTGGCTGATGCCGTCGGGGTTGCGCAGGAACAGCATCCCGACCTCGGTGATCGCGCCGATCGACATGGCGTCGTGACCGGCGCGGCTGAAGAGCGTCGGCGCGTCGCCGCCGATACCGGCGCGGACGACGTCCTGCAGCAGGGGTGCGCAGAACACGGCGGGAGCGCTGTGCACTTCGCGGGCGCGCCACCGCAGACCCCGGCGACCCATGATCGCGTCGAGTTCGCTCGAGATCTCCGCCCAGGTGCGATCGCGCGTGTCGTCGAACTCCCCGCGCAGGTCGAGTGAGAAGTGCGCCTCCCCCGGCACGACGTTCACGGCGCCCGGGAAGGCCTCGAGCTGACCGACCGTCCCGATGATGTGGTGCTCGACGCGGCAGATGCGCTCGACGGCGAGGGCTGCCTCGCTCGCTCCGAGCAGCGCGTCGCGCCGCATGTCGTACGGCGTGCCCCCCGCGTGCCGGGCCTCTCCCTCGACGACGAGCTGGAATCGCCGGGCCGAGGCGATCGACGACACCGCGGCGAGCGCCTGCCCGCTGCGGTGCAGCTCGGGCCCCTGCTCGATGTGCGCCTCGAGGTAGGCGACGAGCTCGTCGGGTCGGCGTGCAGCCTCGCCGATGCGGCCGGGATCGAGCCCGAACTCGCGGAACGCCTCGCGGAGCGTGACGCCGTCGGCATCAGCGAGGTCCCACCACGCGGGATCCCACTGCCCGGCCACCGCCGACGATCCCAGCAGGGCTTTGCCGAAGCGTGTGCCCTCCTCGTCGCTGAAGGCGATGACCTCGAGGGCGAAGGGGAAGGGACTGGATGCCGCGCCGTCATCGTCGACGCGGCGGAGCAGCCGGACGACCTCGAGGGCCATCAACACCCCGACGATGCCGTCGAAACGCCCGGCGTCCGGGACGGTGTCGAGGTGCGACCCGAGGAGCAGGGCCGGGGCGTCGGGGACTCCCGCGGGAGCGAGGCGTCCGACCTGGTTGCCGGCGGCATCCTGTCGGGTCGTCATGCCGAGCTCGCGCATCCACTGCGCGGCGAGGCGGTTGACGCGCGCGTGCTCGGGCGAGAGGTAGACGCGGGCGATCTCGCCCGGCGTCGCGGTGACCCGGGCGAGCTCCTCGCACCGGCCCATGACGCGGCGGGCTGCCGCCGCGATGCGCTCGGGTGCCACCTGCAGGCGAGTGGCGGCGGTCATGCGCAGCCTCCCGTTCGAAGGCCGCGCAGCACGTGGGCGACCCGCCCGTCCGTCGCGCCGCGCGCGGCGCGCGACCGCGGCACGGGCATTTCTGCGCGCATCCCCCGCTCCGTGGGAGCGACACGGCGCATCACGCGCCGGCCCCCGCGTACACGCCCTGCGCCGCCTGCACACCCCCGCCGGCCGAGACCGTCGCGCCGTGGCGGCGCAGCACCGCCTCGAGCGCCGCGAGCGTGGTGAGCACGGCGTCGGTGCGCGCGTTGTAGCCCATCGTGCCGATGCGCCAGACCCGGCCGTGCAGCGGGCCGAACGACGTGCCGATCTCGATGCCGAAGTCGCTGAGCAGTTCGCTCCGCACTGCGTCGCCGACCACGCCGTCGGGGATCTCGACGGCGACGACGTTGGTCATCTTGTGCGCGACGTCACCGAAGACGGTGAGGCCGAGGCCCTCGACGCCCGCGAGCATCGCGTCGCCGTGCAGGCGATGCCGGGCGATCACGGCATCCCGGCCCTCCAGCAGCAGCACGCGCGCGCACTCGCGCGCGCCGTAGAGCATGGTGGTCGCTTCGGTGTGGTGGTTGAGGCGGCGCGGTCCCCAGTAGTCGAGGATCATCGCGAGGTCGAAGTAGTTCGAGCGGATGAAGTCGGATGCCACGGCGTCGCCCTCTTCGCGGATGCCGGCCTCGACGCGCGCACGCGCGCGCACGACCTCGACCGCGCGCTCGGACAGACTGATCGGCGCCGATCCCGACGGGCCGCCGAGGCACTTCTGCAGTCCCGCGGTTGCGGCGTCCAGCCCCCAGGCGTCCATCTCGAACGGGTTGCCACCGAGCGAGGCCGTTGCGTCGGTGTAGAAGAGGGCGCCGTGCGCGCGGCAGATCTCGCCGATCTCGTCGAGCGGCTGCAGCATGGTGGTCGATGTGTCGCCCTGCACGCACGCGACGAGGTGCGGCTTCACCCGCTCGATCGCCTCGCGGATCGCCGAGACAGGGAAGACCTCCCCCCACGGCACCTCGATCGTGTGCACCTCGGCGAGCGCACGCTCGGCGATCTCGGCGAGCAGGTGCCCGAAGCGACCGAAGACGGGCACGAGCACGCGGTCGCCGGGACGGATGAGCGAGACCATCGCCGCCTCGATCCCCGCGCGGCTCGTGCCGTCGATCAGGAGCGTCGCGTCGTTGTCGGTGGCCCAGACCCGACGGTAGAGCTCCTGCGTCTCGTTCATCGTGGCGGTCATGAACGGGTCGTACTGGCCGACGAGCGGTGCCCCCATCGCGCGCAGCACGCTCGGGTACGCCGAGATGGGACCGGGCCCCATCAGGAGGCGGGCGGGCGGATCGATCGGGCCGGGGAGGTGGGTCATCGGGGCTCCATGCTGCGGGCGTGGTGGGTGGGGCGAGAGGCGTGGGCGGCGAGGGGCGGAACGGCTCCGGCAGCACGGCTGTGCGAGGCGCTGGATGCCGCTGCGCGGATGGTCCGCGGGAGCGCTGCGCCGCGGGTCATCGCTCGGCTCCGGACGAGACGCGACCCGCGAGACGCCGGGCCAGGCGCACGAGTGCGATGTCGGTACCGGCGCGCGATACGAGACACACGCCGACCGGCGCACCGGCCACCGTCAGCAGCGGCACCGACACCGCCGGCAGTCCCGCGATGGCCGCGGGCGCGGTCATGCGCAAGGTCGCCGCGCGGACGGCATCCACGTCGGCGGTGCGCAGCGGCGCGGGTCCCGGGACGGTCGGGAAGATGAGCACGGCACCGTCGACCAGTTCGGCCAGGTGCGCGGCGATGGGGTCGAGGTCGGCGCGGGCGCGGGCCTCGTCGGCCGCGGTGATCTGCGACGCGGCGCGGAAGCGCTCGGCCACCGCCTCCCCCACCGCCCCGGGGTGCGCGCGCAGCCACTCCCCGTCGTTGCGCCAGGCCTCGGCGCCCTGCACGGTGCGGAACGCCGTGAAGGCGGCATCCACGTCGCCCGTGTGGACGGCGCGAAGCGACGGCGGGTCGTCGGATGCCGCGAGCGCGGCCAGCAGCCTCGAGAAGGCCTCGCGCGTGTCGGCGTCGGCGCAGTCGAGGATCTCCTCGGGCACGTGGAACCGCCAGGGTAGGTCGTCACCCGAGGCGCCGTAGACGCTCTCGGTCGACGCGGAACCGTCGTAGCTGAGGCACCAATCGGCCACGCGCTGAAGGGTGTCGCCGTCGCGGGTGAGCCAGCCGATCGTGTCGAAGGACTGCGCGAGCGGCAGCATGCCCTGGCGGGGGACGAGATCGTGCGTGGTGCGCAGCCCCCACAGGCCCTGGTACGACGCGGGAACGCGGATGGAACCGGCCGTGTCGGTGGCGAGTCCGACGTCGGCGTGGCCCGTGGCGACGGCCGAGGCCGGTCCGCTCGACGAACCGCCGGGCAGGGCGCCGACCACCGCCCCGTTGGGCGGGGTGCCGTAGTGCACGTTGTCGCCGGCGATCGAGTACGCGAATTCGTCGGTGCGCGCGATGCCGCGGAGGGAGGCGCCACCGCTCAGCAGGTCGGCGACGGCGGGCGCGGTGACCTTCTCGGGACGCGCTTCCTCGAGAAACGTGGGGTTGCCGGCGCCGATGCGGAAGCCCGCGATCGCGAAGAGGTCCTTCACCGCGACCGTCAGGCCCGCCAGCGGTCCTTCCCACGCGCCCTGCAGGAACGGGTCGCCGACGCTGCGCCAGATCGTGCGGTCGAGCGCGGGAGTGCGGGGGGTGACGTGGGCCGCGGTGATCAGCCACCGTCCGTCGATGCGCTGCCAGATCTGCGTCTGCAGACCGCGCCCACCGCCGCGGAACGCCGAGACCGAGACGAGCAGGGCCACGTCGCCGTCGATGCTCAGAGCGTCGGCGGTCGCGGCTGCCGCGTCGCCGGATGCCGCGCCCGCGCCGCCGCGGGCCAGCGGGCGGTAGTGCAGGTCGGCGATCTCGCGCGGCGGGACGCCGCCTCGCAGAGCCCGGAAGCCGCTGATCGCGTCGTGACCGACCAGCAGGCCGCCACTGTCGCCGCGCAGTGTGTCGCCCCCCGGGGCGAAGAACGCGTCGAGCGCGTCGAGGTCGTTCGCGACGATCGCCGCCTCGTACGCATCGAACGCGGCGCGCAGCTCGCCCGGGATCGTGGCCTCCGTCACTGTGCTCTCCTTCCCGCGCGATCGAGTGTCCAAGAAACGCCGACGGCGTCCCGCTCGATACGGCGTGCGACGGGCGTCATGCCGCACTCCCGTCTGCGTCGTCACCGGATGCCACGGACTCGGGCTCGACGGACGGAACGCCGGCGAAGTCCGCCTCGCGGATGCGGGCGTGAACACCGGAGACGATGTCGACGACCTGCGAGATGTCGAAGTCGGTGGCGGCGCTCAGGTAGGCGTAGGCGAGGTGCTCGTCCATGCCCCAGCGTCCCTCGATGAGCGCCAGGGAGGCGCGCACGCACGCGCGCATCGCAGCGTCGAGGTCGGGGTCCATCCCGGTCGGGACGAGATACCCGGGGGTCCGCACGAGCGGGCCGGTCACCTCGCCGAACGCCGCGCGGGCGGCATCCGCGGGGATCACCTCGAAGCGGAGGGTCGCCCGCAGTGAGGCCTCGAGCGCCGTGAGCGCGACCTCTCCGTCGCCCTGCGCGAAGTGAGGATCACCGACGTACGCGAGGGCGCCGTCGACCTGCACGGGCAGGAACAGCGTCGTGCCCTCGACGAGGAGATTGATGTCGATGTTGCCGCCGTGCGTACCAGGTGGCACCGAATGCGGTCGCTCGTCGGCCGCGACGGCGACCCCCATCGTGCCCAGGAACGGTGCGAGGGGGAAGGCGACGACCGGGTCGCCGCCCTCGATGACCGGGAGCGTGCCGTGCAGCACGCCCTCGCGCTCGGCGACGGCGGCGAAGACGCTGACATTGTGCTCGCCGCGGGGCAGCTCGCCCACCAGCGCACCCTTGCCGTGGCGGTTCGAGATCACGCCGTAGGGCACCCGGGGGGTCAGAGTCTCGACGGTGATCTTCAGCAGATCGCCGGGCCGGGCCTCGCGCACGCGCACGGGCCCCACCACGACGTGCGGTCCGTCGGCGAAGGGATCGCGGGAGACGGATGCCGCGATCTCGATCGCGTCGGCGAGCACGTGGTCCGCGGGCACGCCGTGGGCCGTGAAGTAGGCGTGCGGGTCTCTGCCCTGGTCGTCGAGGATGCCCTCGTGGCTGACGGTGTCGAAGGTCACGCTCTCGCCCGATGCGATCTCGAGCGCGGGCGCATCGGCCGCGCACGGGAGGCGCCCCCACATGACCGTGGCGGGGGCGGCGGGGAGGTAGTGGTCGCCGGGGATCGCGCCGACGCCGGGCTGGAGGATGGGGACGGGGGTCGCGCTCCCGGTCCCTTCGACGGGCTCGCGGACCTCTGTCGCCGCCGACTCAGGCGTGGCCGCGCTCATGCCTGCACCGCCGCGGCTGCGCGCAGGATCTCGCGGCCCTCGCGTTCGGTGACGGGTGCTCCCCGGCGGTAGGCCGAGACGCCGCGCACCCACGTCTCCCGCACGACTCCGATGAGGGTCTTGCCGTGCCACGGCGACACGGGATTGCGGTACTCGAGGCTCGCGGCGTCGACGACGAACCGCTCGTCGGGGGCGAACGCCACGAGGTGCGCGGGAGCGCCGGGCTCGATCACGCCGAGGCCGGGCAGGCCGGCGATGCGCGCGGGGCCCGTGGTCATGAGCGGCAGAAGGGTCTCGAACGCCAGGCCTCGCTCGCGGGCGGTCGTGTGGATCGCCGAGAGACCGGTCTGGAGTCCCGCGATGCCGCCCCACGCGAGGCCGAAGTCGGGGTTGCTCTTGAGCTCGACCGTCGCGGGAGAGTGGTCGCTCACGATGGCGTCGATCGTGCCGTCGACGATTCCGGCCCACAGGAGGTCGCGGTTGGCGGCCCCGCGGATCGGCGGGCAGCACTTGAACGCCGCGGCGCCGTCGGGCACCTCCTCGGCGTCGAGCGTGAGGTAGTGCGGGCATGTCTCGATCGTGAGGCGTACGCCCTCTGCCTTGGCCGCGCGCACGATGTCGAGCGCGCCGCCGTCGGAGACGTGGACGATGTGCGCGCGGGCGCCGGTGCGACGGGCCGCAGCGATCACGCGCTCGATCGCCGCGCGCTCACTCAGCGGCGGGCGACTGACCTCGAAGTCGCGATAGCGCGGTCCGAGCGCGCCGTGGGCGGGCAGGTGCGCGGGGTCTTCGGCGTGCACGATGAGCAGGCCGTCGAAGACGGCGAGCTCGGCGAGGCACTGCTCGAGCTGTTCGGCGTCGAGGTGGCCGAACTCGTCGATCCCGCTCGGCGAGAGGAAGCACTTGAAGCCGACGACGCCCGCGTCGGAGAGGGCGCGCAACGACCCCAGGTTCTCCGGAACGGCACCGCCCCAGTAGGCCACGTCGACGGCGAGCTTGCCCCGCGCGGCGGCACGCTTGGCCTCCAGCGCCTCGACGGAGGTGGTCACGGGGACGCTGTTGAGCGGCATGTCGACGACCGTCGTGACGCCTCCCGCTGCGGCGGCCGCCGTGCCGGTGGCGAAGCCCTCCCACTCGGTGCGGCCGGGCTCGTCGAAGTGCACGTGCGAGTCGACCAGGCCCGGCAGCAGTGTCGCGTCCTGCGGGAGCACGGTGTCGGCCCCGGCGTCGAACGCCTCGACCGCGACGATCGACCCGTCGGCGACGACGACGGTGGCGGGCGCGAAGGCGCCGTCGAGGAAGACCCGACGTGCGGCGATCCGAGAGCTCATGCGGTTCACGCTATGCGCCCCTCGTTTCACGAATGTAACCGTCATCAACATCTGTGCGAACACCCCGGAATCCGCCCGCTGGGGAGGAAACGTGCCGGCGGCCGGCCGTCACCGCGGCAGCGCTGCCGATCAGCACCCCCTCGCGCACCGGCGGCAGCGCGTACTCGTCGCGTTTGCTCGTGCCGAGTCCCATCCGCACCATCCCGGATGCCAACCCCACCGCCGCCGCCACCCCGTCGACGACCGGCACCCCGATGCGCGCCGTGAGCTCGGCGCACAGGTCCGCCATGCCCGCGCACCCGAGCACGATGACGTCGGCGCCGGCGGACGCGGCATCCGCGGTGTGACGGGCGATCGTCTCCGCGGCCGCCGACCCCGTGTCCTCGAGGTCGAGCACCGGGATCCCGGTCGCCGCGAGCGAGACGCACGCCCGCTCCATGCCGTAGCGCGCCACGAGGTCGCGAGCGCGACCGAGCGTGCGGCTCAGGGTCGTGACGACGCCGAAATGCCGCCCCGACACCGTCGCCAGATGCATCGCGGCCTCGGCGATCCCGATCACGGGCACCTCGACCAGCTCGCGCGCCGCGTCGAGCCCCGGGTCGCCGAAGCACGCGATGACGTACGCGTCCGCCGGGTCGATCCCGTCGCGGTCGGCGGCGATCAGTTCCACGACCGCCGCGGCCGCGGCGACCTCATCGACGTGGCTCTCGATGGCCGAGGCCCCGGTCGCGGGGCACACCGCCTCGACGAGCACGCCGGGTCCCGCCACCCCCCGGGCGGCGTCCGCGATCTTCGCGGTCATCGCCCGGGAGGTGTTGGGGTTGACGAGCAGGATCCTCACGCGGTCGCGCCCGATCCCGAGACGGGCCTGGCCGCCGAAGCCGTCGCATCCACCGGAATCCCGCCGGAGATCGCCGGCGGCTCGGATGCCGCGGTCGCGGCCGCCCCGTCGACGGCACCGTCGGAGATGCCCTCGGTCTCGCCGTCGAACGTCGGCACGCGGGGGTCGAGACGCTCGAAGAGGAGGAAGAGCACCAGGCCCAGCGCACAGCCGATGAACCAGCTGTAGTCGCTGATCGCGGAGACGTCGAACAGGCCCAGGTCGGCGAAGAGCTTCGGGGAGATCGCGACCGCCACCGTGGGAACCCCCGCGGCGATGACGGCTTTGACCGCGTTCGGGTTGAAGCCGTTGCGATACCAGTACGGGCCGGCGGCATCCATCGTGAACATCGCGTCGACCTTCACGCGCTGGCGGGCAGCGAAGTAGTAGCCGGCGATCAGGATGCCGAAGAGCGGACCGATCAGCGCACCGAGCACTCCGAGCGAGTAGTGGATCGCGTCGGCGTTCGAGTACCAGTTCCACGGCATGAGGAAGGTCGAGCCGACGGCCGCGATCATGCCGCCCGCGCGCCACGAGATCTTCTTCGGGGCGACGTTGGAGAAGTCGAACGCAGGCGAGATGAAGTTGGCGACGATGTTGATGCCGACCGTGGCGGTGACGAAGGTGAGGCCGCCGAGGAGGATCGCGAAGGGGGTGTCGATGCGCTCGACCGTCTGGATCGGGTCGGTGATGAGATCGCCGAACACGGGCACCGTGGCCGAGGCGGTGATGACGGTGAGCAGCGAGAAGAAGAGGAAGTTGATGGGCAGGCCCCAGAAGTTGCCCTTCTTCACCGCGGCGAAGCTTCTGCCGTAGCGGGCGAAGTCGCCGAAGTTCAGCATCGGGCCCGAGAAGTACGACACGACCAGGGCGATCGCGGCGAACATCACGGGGATCGAGGCCCAGAAGTCGAGCTGGGTGGTCGACAGGGTGAACGAGATGTTCTCGATGCCCGCCTGCGAGACGAGGTACACGGCGAGCACGATCATCACCAGGTAGACGGCCGGGCCGGCCCAGTCGATGAAGCGGCGGATGACCTCCATGCCGTTCCAGAAGAGGAGGAACTGCGCGGTCCACAGGATCGCGTACGAGATCCAGCCGAGCGCCGACAGGCCCGCGAACGACACGTCGAGCAGGGCGGCGGATCCCGGGATGAACTTCAGGAAGACGATGTTCAGCGACTCCGCCGCGAGGAAGGTCTGCACGCCGTACCAGGCGATCGCGATGAGCCCGCGGATGATCGCGGGGATGTTCGCACCCCGGATGCCGAACACCACGCGGTTGATCACGGGGTAGGGCACACCCGTCTTCTGGCTGGGCTTCGCGACGAGGTTCGCGAACACCTGCACGATGACGATGCCCGCGATGAGGGCGACGAGCACCTGCCAGGACTGCAGGCCCAGGGCGAACAGCGAACCCGCGGTGACGTAGCCGCCGACCGAGTGCACGTCGCTCATCCAGAACGCGAAGATGTTGTAGCTCGACCACTTCTGCTTCTTCAGCGGGGCGAGGTCCTCGTTGGCGAGCCGGTCGTCGTACTGCGGCTTCATGTTGCCGCCCCCGTGGGGGTGGCCGGCGGCCTCCACCAGATCGTGGGGGCCGGTGAGCGGGGTGGTCGTCATGTCATTCCTCTCAGGGCGATGGATGCCACGACGTGGAGTCCGCGGCCGGAGTGGAGCTCTGATGTGAAGTTATGGGTTCACGCGACGCGGGTGATTTCGCTCATGTAACGAGCGTGTGAAGTCAATCCTTCACACCCACCGGCTGCCTAGACTCGGGGCATGACGCAGCCGCCCCTCGCCGACGCCGTCGATCAGGACGCCGTCCCGACGGTCGACTCCGAGCCCACCGGTGTCGCGACGGCCGAGCCGTCGGCATCCGTCGGCGCCCGCATCCGCGATCTCCGGCAGGCCCGCGGCATCTCCGCCCGGGCGTTGGCCGCCTCGCTCGGCATCTCCCCCAGCGCCGTCTCGCAGATCGAGCGCGGCGTGATGCAGCCGAGCGTCTCGCGGCTCATCGCGATCACCGACGCCCTGGGCGTGCCGCTCGTCGCGGCCTTCGATCCGGCATCCGACCGTCCCGTCGAACCCGTCGGACCCTCGGGCTTCACGCTGCAGCGCGCGGGGCAGTCGCCCGACATCGTGCTCGACAGCGGCGTCTCGTTCCGCCGCCTGACACCCGGCTCCTCCCCCGGCGTCGACTACTTCGAGTCGATCTACCCGCCCGGCGCCGCAGCGCACGGCGCTGACGGCCTCTTCCACCACGAGGGCTACGAGGTCGGCACGGTCGTCGCGGGCGAGTTGACCATCGACTTCGAGGCCGAGCGCGTGATCCTCCGCGCCGGGGATGCCATCAGCTACCCCTGCTCGGTCCCCCACCGCCTGCACAACACCGGCGGAACGGATGCCGTGGCGCACTGGCTGATCGTGCACGCCTGACGCGGCGCGGGTCGGGGTGGGGCCCCCTGCGGGGCCGCGGGTCGGGACCGCGCGGCGGGGTCATGCGGCGGCGCCCTTCTGGTTCGGGGCGGGTCCGGCCCCTTGGGGCGCGAGTTTCACGCCTCGAGAAGCGGATCGCGCCCCGAAGGCAGCCGGTCGCCTCACCGCAGCCACGCCGAAATGTTCCCCACAGCAACATCGCCGACACATCGCGCCACAGCGCCGTAACGCGACGCCCCTAGCCTGGCCCGCATGCTCCTGCACCACTTCCATGCCCTCGACGACGCGGATGCCTCGGCCGTGGTCCGCGTGTGGGCCGACGTCCCCGGGTGGGTCGACGCCGTCGTCGCCGGCCGCCCGTACGCGACCGTCGACGCCCTCGCCTCGTATGCCGGGGACCTCGCTTCCGCGTGGTCGCCGCAGGACTTCGAGACGGCACTGCACGCCCACCCCCGCATCGGGGCGAAGGTCGCGGGCGACGGCGCCGAGGCCGCGGCATCCCGTCGCGAACAGGGCTCGATGGCCGAGGCCGCCGACGACGACGTCGCCGCGATCGCCGCCGGGAACATCGCATACGAGGAGCGCTTCGGCCGGGTCTTCCTCATCCGCGCCGCCGGCCGCACGCCGAGCGAGATGCGCGCCGAACTCGAGCGCCGCCTGAGCAACGACCCCGACGCCGAGACCATCGAGGCCACCCGGCAGCTCGCCGAGATCGCCCTCCTGCGGCTCCGCGCGACCTTCGCCGACGAGGCCCCCGCCGAGCCGGAGGCGGCCGAATGACCCACCTCACGACCCACATCCTGGATGCCACGACCGGCACGCCCGCGGCCGGGGTCACCGTGTCGGCGGCGGCGCTCGACGGCACCCCCGTCGCCGAGGGCACGACCGACCAGGACGGCCGCCTCGCGCTCGGCCCCGAGCGGCTCGCCGACGGCGACTACGCCCTGACGTTCGCAACCGGCGCGTACTTCCGCCAGCGCGGCGTCGCCTCGTTCCACCCCGTCGTGACGGTCGCGTTCACCGTGAGCGGCGAGGGCCATCTGCACGTGCCGCTGCTGCTGAGTCCGTTCGCCTACTCGACCTACCGCGGCAGCTGAGGAGAGTCATGAAGGTCATCGTCATCGGCGCCGGTGTCGGCGGAACCTCCGCCGCCCTCGCCCTGCAGAAACTCGGCCACGAGGTCGTCGTCTACGACCGCATGCGCGAGAACCGCCCCGTCGGCGCTGCGCTGTCGCTGTGGTCGAACGGCGTGAAAGTGCTCAACTGGCTCGGCCTGGGTCCGCAGGTCGCCGCCCTCGGCGGCCGCATGGACGACATGGCCTACTACGACGGCCACACCGGCGACGAGCTGTGCCGCTTCAGCCTCGCCCCCGTCACCGCCCAGACGGGCCAGCGGCCCTATCCCGTCGCCCGTGCCGACCTGCAGGCGCTGATGATGGATGCCGTCGGCCAGGCGTCCATCCGCCTCGGGAGGCAGCTGGTGGCCGTCGCCGACGACGGCGTCACGGTGACGGCGACCTTCGCCGACGGATCGACCGACACCGCCGACCTGTTGATCGGCGCCGACGGCGCGCGCTCGCTCGTGCGGGACTACGTCACCGAGCCCACCGGCATCCGTCCCGAGCGCTCCTACTCCGGCTACGTCAACTACAACGGCCTGGTCGCCGCCGACGAGCGCATCGGTCCGCTCGACCAGTGGACGACCTACGTGGGCGACGGCAAGCGGTGCGCGGTGATGCCCGTCGCGGGCGACCGCTTCTACTTCTTCGTCGACGTGCCGGGGCCGTCGGGGGTGCTCGAGGACCGCATGGCCGCCCTCGAGGAGGCGTTCGGCGCGTGGGGCGCCCCCGGCGTGCGGGCGCTGCTCGACGGCATCGACCCCGACGAATCGCTCAACCGCGTGGAGATCTGGGACATCGACCCCTTCAACACGTGGGTGCGCGGGCGGGTCGCCATCCTCGGCGACGCCGCGCACAACACCGCGCCCGACATCGGGCAGGGCGCCTGCTCGGCGCTGGAGGACAGCTTCGCGCTCGGCATCGTCTTCGCCACCTCGACCCTGGGCGTCGAGGACTCGTTGAAGCGTTACGAGCGCATCCGCACCGAGCGGGCCGGCGACCTCGTTCTGCGCGCCCGCAAGCGCGCGTTCGAGACGCACGCCTTCGACGTCGAAGCGACGCAGGCCTGGTACGACGGCCTCCGCCGCGAAGACGGGACGGGCGTCATCCGCGGCATCGTCGGCAACATCGAGGGCAGCCCGGTCGAGCTGGGCGCGAGCGTCCTGGGCTGAGGGCACCGGCACCGGCACCGGACAACCCTCACGGCCACGCCTGCCGTGGTCAGTACGCCCGGAGACGCTGCGGCGGAATCCAATCGACGCTCGCGCCGAGCTCGCGCGCCCAGCGCAGAGGCGTGCTGGGGTCGCGTAGGGCCGCACGCCCGATGCGCACTGCGGCGACGCCGCGCCGCACGACCTCTTCCGCCTGCTCCGCCGTCTCGATCAGACCGACGGCCGACGCGGCGACGCCCTCGCGGGCGATGCGCTCGGCGAGATGCGCCTGATAGCCCGGTCCGACAGGGATGTCGGCGAGCACGAGCCCGCCGGAGGAGGCGTCTACGGCATCCGCTCCCGCCGCGACCACCCAGGCGGCGACCGTCGCCGCATCGTCGGGGGTGAGTCCGCCGTCGACCCAGTCGGTCGCCGACAGGCGCACGATGATCGGCATCGTCCGCAGGTCGGCCCGGATGCGACGGACGATGTCGAGCAACAACGACGCCCGGCCCGCGAGGTCACCGCCGAACCGGTCGTCGCGGCGGTTCGCCAACGGCGAGAGCAGCTGATGCAACAGGTAGCCGTGAGCCGCGTGCACCTCGACGACGTCGAATCCCGCGTCGTCGGCGCGGTGGGCGGCCGCCACGAACGCATCGGCGATCTCCTCGAGCTCCGCGGCGGAAGCCGGACGCGGCGCAGCCAGCCCCATCACCGGGACGTCCGACGCCGACACCGTCTGCCAGCCACCGCGCTCGACGGGGACGGAGCCGCGTTCATCGCCGTCACGACCGAAACCCGCGAACGTGCTCGCCTTCGCACCGGCATGGCTCAGCTGCACCCCGATGGCCGCACCCTGCGCGTGCGCGAAGGCGACGATGCCGCGCCATGCCGCGACCTGCGCGTCGTTCCACAGTCCGGTGTCCTGGCGGGTGATGCGCCCCTCGGGAACGACCGCCGTCGCTTCGACGACGAGCAGACCGGTGCCGCCCGCGGCGAGCGCGCCGTAGTGCACACGGTGCCAGTCGGTGGGGATGCCGTCGTACGCATCGACCGAGTACTGGCACATCGGGGCGATCCAGATGCGGTTGCGCAGCGTCAGCTCGCGCAGCCGCATCGGCGCGACGATGCTGGTCACGCGGCATCGCCTCCGCCCAGGCGGACGAGGATGCCGGCCGCGAGCGCCGTACGCTGCACCATGCCGTCGATGGAGATCCATTCGTGACGCGCGTGAGCCCCGTCCCCGACGGCGCCCAGGCCGTCGAGCACCGGCAGCCCCAGAGCGGCGGCGAAGTTACCGTCGCTGGCTCCGCCGACCGAGATCTCCTCGACCGCCCATCCCTGCGCCGTCGACACCGCCTCCGCGATGCGGAACAGCGCGACCGTCGATGCGCTTCGCGGCATGACCGGTCGATTCCACCCGCCGGCGATGTGCAACGTCGCCTCCGCGCGGTGGGGCGCGAGGGCGTTCAGCGCGGCGTCGATCCGCTCGCTCTCGGCCACGTCGGTCACGCGCACATCGACGAGGGCCTCGGCGCGACCGGCGGTGACGTTGGAGCGCGACCCACCCGCGACGGTGCCGACGTTGATGCTCGTGCCGGCGCCGAGGTCCGCGAGCGCGTGCAGGGCGAGCACGATGCGAGCCATCTCGTCGATGGCGCTGACGCCCCGCTCCGGGTCGAGCCCCGCGTGGCCCTCGACACCGTGCGTCGTGACGCGGAAGATCCCCACGCCTTTGCGCGCCGTCTTGAGCGCGCCGCGGGCGCTCGCCTCGAAGACCAGCACGGCGTCGCGGCCCGTGACGGCCTCTTCGATGTGCGGGCGGGAACCGAGCGATCCGATCTCCTCGTCACCGTTGAGCACGAGACGGATGGCGGGCAGCGGCAGTCCCTGGGCCCGGGCGATCGCGATCGCGTGCGTCGCCTGGACGAGACCCGCCTTCATGTCGAAGACACCGGGGCCGGTGAGCCGATCGCCGTCGATCGCGACGGGCCACTCGGCCAGTGTGCCGAGAGGCCACACGGTGTCGTAGTGGCAGAGGATCGCAACCGACCCCGTACCGCCATCCGTCGCCTCCCAGTCGAGCACCGCGACATCGCCGTGGGGAGCGGCGTCGATCACGCGCTCCGCGTCGGGGGTGCCGAGGTGGCGCGTCACGAAGGCACGGACCCAGGCGAGCCCCCTCGCCAAGGCGTCGCGGTCGTCCGAGGGCGTTTCCTGCTGCGTATACGCCGTCAGATCGGCGACGAGCGCCTCGCGCGCTGCCTCGGCGGCCGTGAGCAGCGCACTCATGCGGTGGCCATCCGATCGAGCTCGTGCAGGTGCGCCTCGTCCATCGCGATCGCGTGCGTCTCGAGCTGCTCGATGCGGGACACCAGCCATCGCGTGAGCGGGGTCGGCATGCCTCTCCGCTCGCCGGCCTCGAGGACGGGGGCGTATTGCGTCGGCACCTCGGTTCGCCGGCCGCGCACGGCGATGTCGCGCCAGATGCCCGAACGCTTCTTCGTCTGACGGGCGAGCCAGGCCACCAGCCCGTCGGTGGCGGCGTTCGCGGCGGCTTCGTCGCCGAGATAGTCGTACGGGACGAAGGCGTCGAACCCCTCGAGCTCGATCCCCTCGGCCACGGCGATCTCGAGCACCTCACGGACGAGCGCGTGCAGGCCCACTCGATGGCGGTCGATGAGGTCGCCCATGTCGTCGTCGCAGAGAGCGGATGCCACGAGCATCGCGCCGAACCCCAGCTTCGACCACAGGAAGCCGGGCACGTTGTCGGAGACGATCGGCGCGCCCCACTCGCGCAGATCGTGAGCGAGTGCGCGGACGCGATCGCTCGACCCGCCGGCGTGCTCGCCCAGGGCGATGTCGCCGATGCCGCCGTCGCGCACCACACCGGGCTCGACGACGTCGGCGAACAGGTCGACGAAGGCGGCGACCGTGCGGTCGACGCCGACGTGCCGGGCGATGGTCGCCTCGTTCAGGCCGTTCTGCATCGACGCGATCCACCCGTCGGGCGTGAGTCGCGGCGCGATCCACGCAGCGACGGCGTCGGTGGCCTGCGCCTTGACGGCCAGGAGCACCGCGCCGAGCTCTGCGGGAGCCTCCTCGGGGGTCGAGATCGGCAGGCGGGCGCTGAACACCCCGCCGGGGTGCTCGATGCGCAGCCCGTTCGCGCGGACGGCGGCGATGTGATCGGCATCCGTGTCGACGAGATGCACGTCCGCGCCGGCCCGATGCAAGTGCACGGCGAGAGTGCCGCCGATGGCTCCCGCGCCGACGATCGTGTAGTTCGAGGTCATTCGTGTTCTCCCTGGCCGGTGGCGGCCCAGTGTTGCGGAAGGTGCCAGGCGCCGGTCGACGATCCGCCGTCGACGCGCAGCACCTCCCCGGTGATCCATTCGGCTTCCTCGCCCGCGAGCCAGACGACCGCGCGCGCGATGTCGGCGGGAGTGCCTCGACGGCCGAGGGGGGTGTCTCCGACCGCAGCGGCGTATTCGTCGGTCACGGGATTGACCCGCGAGTCGACCGTGACGAAGCCGGGCGAGACGGCGTTCACCCGGATGCCGTGAGGTCCGAGTTCCAGCGCCGACGCCCGGGTCGCGGCCTCGAGCGCCGCCTTGGAGGTCGAGTACGGCGCGGCGCCCGGCCGGGCGCGCAACGCCGCACCGGAGGAGATGTTGACGACGCTGGCGGGACGTCCCGACGCGATCGCGCGGCGGGCGAGGGCGACGGTGAGCAGTACGGGCGCCCTCGTGTTGACGTCGAGCACGCGGTCCCACGTGCGCGCGTCGAGGTCGAGGAACGGCGTCGCGGGATAGACGCCCGCGCTCGAGACGAGGACGTCGACCGGTGCGGTCGCCCAGGCCGTGCGCACCAGCTCGTCGGCGGCCTGGCCCTCGCGCAGGTCGACCGTCGCCGTCGCACAGACCGGTGCACCGGCTTCCCGGGCGAGCGCGGCCGTCTCGGCGAGGGGTTCGGCGTGCAGGTCGGCGACGGTCAGGGCCTCCCCGCGCCGCGCGAAGGCGAGGGCGATCTCGCGGCCGATCCCCGACCCGGCCCCGGTCACGACGACGTGGCGCATCAGTCGAGCTCCTTGCCCTTGGTCTCGGGCATGGTGAGGTACACCGCGAGGCCGATCGCTGCGGCGATGGACGCGTAGAGCCAGACCCATCCGCCGTAGCCGTTCGTGTTCATCCACGTGGTGATGTAGGGCGCCGTGCCCCCGAAGATCGCGACCGCCAGCGCGTAGGGCAGGCCGATGCCCGTCGCGCGCACCTCGGGCGGGAACTGCTCCGCCATGATCACCGCGCAGTTCGCCGAGTAGCCGACCAGCAGCACGATGCCGATGATCTCCACGGCCAGCAGGGCCCAGAATCCGCCGCCGATCAGCTGGAAGGCGGGCCACGCGAAGACGAGGAAGCCGCCCGCGAAGGCCGCCATGGTGGGCTTGCGACCGATCTTGTCGGAGAGCAGACCCCCGAAGGGCAGCAGCACGATGAAGATGATCATGGCGATGACATTCGCCAGCAGTGCCTGGTTCAACGGGATGCCCGTGGTGACCGCCGCGTAGGTGGGCATGAAGTTGACCCACATGTAGTAGAGCAGCGTGCCGGCGATGGTGATGCCGAAGACGCGCAGCGTGGCCTTGGGGTGGTCGCGGAACATGCGCACGAAGGCGTTGTGGCGGGCGGGCTTCGCGGAGCCGTCGACGCGCTCCCGGCCGGTCGCGAACGACTGCGTCTCCTCGATACCCCGGCGCAGCCACAGTCCGACGAAGCCGAGCGATGCGGCGAAGATGAAGGCGACGCGCCATCCCCAGTTGTCCACTGCCTCCGGCGGCAGCACGGTCGTGATCGTGAAACCGAGCGCCGACGCGATGAGCACTCCCGCGGCGACCGAGACCTGCTGCCACGATCCGGCGAACCCGCGCCGTTGGGGAGCAGCGGATTCGACGAGGAACGCCGAGGCCGAGCCGAACTCCCCGCCCGCGGCGAAGCCCTGTGCGAGGCGGGCGAGCACGAGCAGCAGCGGCGCGAAGATGCCGACCTGTTCGAAGGTCGGCGCGAGGCCGATCACGAGGGTGGCGGCTGCCATCAGGGTGATGGTGAAGAGCAGGCCCTTCTTCCGGCCGAAACGGTCGGCGTACGTCCCCATGACCGCGGCACCGATGGGACGCATGATGAAGCCGACGGCGAAGATGGCGAGCGTCGACAGCAGGGCCGCGACGTCGTTGCCCGCGGGGAAGAAGTGGTGGGCGAAGATCGACGAGAACGTCGAGTAGACGGCCCAGTCGACGAACTCGACGGCGTTGCCGATCGAGCCGGCGACGATCGCCTTCTTGCCCTTCTTGCTGAGCTTCGTCGCGTGGACGGTCTCGGGTGCGGTGGAGGTCATCTGCATTCTCTCTCGAGGCGGTGCGGGTCAGAGGAGGGGGCGCACGTGGGCGGCCAGGTCGGCGTGGGTGCCGATCCACACGTCGTCGAACGAGCGGATGTGACGGAGCAGCTCGTCGAGGATCCGCAGGCGCGAGCGGTGCCCGATGATGTGCGGGTGCATGGTCAGCTGGAAGACCCCGCCCTCCTCGCGCGCCGCGTCGAACTCGTCGATCCAGATCTGCAGGAGGCTGCGGGGCGGCATGTGAGGGCGGAGTCCGCCGAAGCGGTCCATCATCAGGTACGGGGCGTCGTCGCGGATCCACTCGACCGGGATCTCGACGATCCCGGTGCGCTCCCCGTGCTCCAGCAGCTCGTAGGGGTCGGCATCCGCCATCAATGAGGAGTCGTACACGAAGCCGAGCTCGCGGATGACGGCGAGTGTCGATCCCGAGAAGTCCCACGACGGGGTGCGGATGCCGGTGGGCCGATGTCCGATCTGCCGCTCGAAGACGTCGAGGCATCTGCTGACGAGATCGAGCTCGTCGTCATGTGTGAGCGCGGTGTTGCGTTCGTGGATCCAGCCGTGCACGGCGACCTCATGACCCCCCGCCACGTAGGACGGAGCCTCGTCCGGTCGCAGCAGTGCGCAGACCGCTGGCATGTAGAACGACGAGGGCGCCTCGTGCCGCGCGAGCAGATCGAGGATGCGGGGCACCGCGAAACGCGCGCCGAACTCACCCTGCGCCATCCGGCCGGGTGAGGTCTCGCCGTCGCGAAGAGGGATCGATTCGTGGTCGGAGTCGAACGACAGCAACACGGCGACCCGCGCACCCGACGGCCAGCGCTGCGCCGGGTCGTCGTGCACCAGTCGGCGTCCGGCGCGGACATGCTCGACGTGACCGCGCCACACGCTCTCGTCCCATTGCCACGGTTGCTGCTCGTCCATGCGATCCTCCTGGCCTTCGACGACACCTGCGTCATCGATGCAGGCAACTGTAGGAATAAACAAACTTGAGGGCAAGCATGATGGGCGAATATGTCATTCGTGTTTCCTCGAATGGGAAATTCGTGTTCCGGCCAGCGAGTGATGCCTGAGATAGGTTGAGATCGTGCACCGATCAGACCCACGCGCGGTCCGACCCCAGCTCGACGAGACCGATCTCGACATCGTCGCGGCCCTGCACATCGCCCCCCGCGTCCCCACGGCCGCACTGGCCGACATCCTCGGCATCCCCACGAGTACCGCGTCTCGGCGCCTCGCGCGCCTGCAGGACGAACGCCTTCTCCGCGTCGTCGGTCGGTTCGCCTGGGAGCTGATCACCTCGAGCAACCCCTTCGAGCTCTGGGTTACCTCCACCCCCGGTCACTCCGAGGCCGTCGTGCGCGAGCTCTTGCGTATTCCGGACGTGCAGTTCGTGCTCCGCACCAGCGGTGCGGCCGATATCTACGCCAACCTGTTCCCGCTGCGCGGGTCGGACCCCCACGACCTGTTGACCTCGACGATCCCCTCCATCCCGGGGGTCCGCGCCATCGACAGTCGCATGATCCTGGAGCCCGCCAAGGTCGGCCAGTCGTGGCGGTACCGCCGGCTCGACGCCGCGCGCACCACGGAGCTCGAGAAGCACGCCGCCGTGGCCGACGGCGAACCGCTCCGGGACCTCCAGCAGCTGTCGGACCTCGAGTTCGAGACCATGCGGATGCTCGGCGAGAACGGCCGCGTCACCGCCGCCGAGGTGGGACGTACGCTCGGCGTCTCGCCCACGACGGCCGCCCGCGCGATGCGGCTCCTCATCCATTCCGGGGCCATCTCCCCCCGCATCGAAATTCAGCCCGACCTCATGGGCTTCCCCCTCAACGCGGTCGTCACCATCGACGTCCGGCCGCGTGACATCCGCGGCGCGCTCGACACCCTCGCCGCGCACCCCAGCGTGCGCCTGCTGTCGACCGTCACCGGCTCGGCGCCGGTCAGCCTCGCGGGCGTCTTCGCCGGGCCCGTCGATCTCGCCCGCTTCGTGCGCGACGACCTCGGCACCCTCGCCGGCGTCAGATCGGTGCAGTCGGTCGCGGGCCTGCGGCTCGAACGTCGGTACTGGGTCGATCGCGACGGCCTCCGCCTCGGCGACTCCGTCGAGGGCGTCCTGCGCCGCTGAGCGGACTTCCGGGGCGTCGAAGCCCCGCCCTCCGCACGGCGGGAGCATTCATATCGCGCCGTTCGGGGTCCACTTGCTCCGTTCCGCGTTCTCGCGCGATGCCTCACGCGGCGGGTTCGGGATGCCGAGCCCGCGCGCGCGAGATACGCGGCATCCGCTCATATCGACGCGCGGCACTCTGGGGTCCGGTCGCACGCCGCCGGGCGGAGGCAGCTCCTCAGACGTGGAAGACCGAGTGCACCTCGTCGCCGAGCACGTCGCGGCCACCGAGGCCGTCGATCTCGAGCAGCGTCGCGATGCCGACGACCTCGCTGCCCACCGCCTGCAGCAGGTCGCGGCCCGCGCGGAGGGTGCCGCCTGTCGCGAGCACGTCGTCGAGCAGCAGCACGCGGGCGCCCGCGGCGTTGTCGTCGTGCATCTCGATCTGCGCCGACCCGTACTCGAGGTCGTACGACATACTCGCCGCGGGGCGCGGCAGCTTGCCCGCCTTGCGGATCGGCATGAGGCCCACGTTCGCGGCGATCGCGGCGGCGCCGGCCAGCAGGAATCCGCGCGCTTCGACGCCCGCGACCGCGTCGAAGCGGCCCGCGAAGGGCTCGACGAGCGCCTCGACGACGGTGCGCAGGGCCGCGGCATCCGTCAGCAGCGGCGTGATGTCGCGGAACACGATCCCCGGCTTCGGGTAGTCGGGGATGCTCGTGATGAGGGATTCAGCGCGGGCGAGGGCGGAGGCGTCGGGCACGTCTCCAGCCTAATCGCGGCTCTGTCGCACCGCCCCGCGCCCGGTGCCGCCCGGCGCCCGTGGCCGCCCGCTGCCCGCTGCCCGCTGCCCGCTGCCCGCTGCCCGCTGCCCGCTGCCCGCTGCCCGCTGCCGATTGTCCACAACACCCGGACGATTTTCCGGAGCGTCCGAGCGTCTTGGCCACTCGACGCCGCACGCCCAACCCAGCCCCTCCCTCGCTACGACGCCACCCCGATCCCACGCCCCGCACTCCGCGTGAGGCTTGACGCCACTGCAAGCGCTTGCAGTAGCGTGTACCGCATGACTTTCACGCAGGAAGACGCGCGCGCCGATCTCGCCTCGGCCCCGGGCTCCGAGTGGTGGCGCACCGCCGTCATCTACCAGATCTATCCCCGCTCCTTCGCCGACGCGTCGGGCGACGGCCTGGGCGACCTCCCCGGCGTCACCGCGCACCTCGACGATCTGCGCGACCTGGGGGTGGATGCCATCTGGCTGAGCCCCTTCCAGACCTCGCCGCAGAAGGACGCCGGCTACGACGTCGCCGACTACCGCGACGTCGACCCGATCTTCGGCACCCTGGCCGACTTCGACGCGATGCTCAGCGGTGCGCACGAGCGCGGCATCCGGGTCATCGTCGACCTCGTCCCGAACCACTCCAGCGATCAGCACGTGTGGTTCCAGCAGGCGCTGAAGGCCGCGCCCGGCAGCCCCGAGCGCGCGCGGTACATCTTCCGCGACGGCACGGGCGAGAACGGCGAGCTCCCCCCGAACAACTGGGAGAGCGTGTTCGGCGGCGGCATGTGGAAGCGCGTGACCGAGGCCGACGGCGCGCCGGGCCAGTGGTACCTGCACATCTTCGACGAGACTCAGCCCGACTTCGACTGGACGAACGAAGAAGTGCGCGCGGAGTTCCGCGACGTGCTGCGCTTCTGGCTCGACCGCGGCGTCGACGGCTTCCGCGTCGACGTGGCGCACGGCCTCATCAAGGCCGATGGTCTCCCCGACTTCACTCCCGACCCTGACGGCGGCTCGATGGGCGGCGACACCGCCGAGGTGCCGTACTGGGGTCAGGCCGGCGTCCACGAGGTGTGGCGCGAGTGGCACGAGGTGCTCGCCGAGTACGACGGTGACCGCGCGCTCTGCGCCGAAGCCTGGCTGCCGACGGTCGCGCAGACCGCGCTGTGGGTGCGTCCCGACGAGATGCACCAGGCCTTCAACTTCCACTACCTCGAGACGACCTGGGATGCCGCAGCCCTGCGCGACGTCATCACCGACTCGCTCGAGGAGTACGGCGCCGTCGGCGCCCCGAGCACCTGGGTGCTGTCGAACCACGACGTCGTGCGTCACGCCTCGCGCCTGGCGCTGACGGCCGAGAACCCGCAGGGCGCGGGAATCGGCCCGAAGTCCCCGGGCAAGCCCGACCCGGTGAAGGGACTGCGCCGCGCCCGCGCCGCCACCTCGCTGATGCTCGCGCTGCCCGGCTCGTCGTACCTGTACCAGGGTGAGGAGCTCGGCCTCCCCGAGGTCATCGACCTGCCCGACGACGCCCGTCAGGACCCGACGTGGTTCCGCACGAACGGCGAGCGTTACGGACGCGACGGATGCCGCGTGCCCCTGCCCTGGACCGCCGACGCGCCCGCGTACGGCTTCAACGACACGGGAGCGTCGTGGCTGCCGCAGCCGGCCGAGTGGGCGGACCTCGCCTTCGACCAGCAGGTCGACGATCCCTCATCGACCCTCTCGCTGTACCGCTCGCTGCTCGCCGAGCGCCGTGCCCGCAACCTCGGCGCCGGTGACCTCGAGTGGGTCGACGGCTACGGAGACGATGTCGTGGCGTTCCGCAACGGCTCGCTGCTGGTGATCGCCAACCTGGGCGACGCCGCCGTCGAGCTGCCCGCCGGAGAGGTGCTCATCGCGAGCGGTCCCCTCGACGGTGAGCGCCTGCCCACCGACACGACCGTCTGGATCGCGGCGGCGTAAGCCGCGGCATCCTCCATCCTCCCCGGACGCACGAGACCGTGGCCGGCATCGACGACGTCGCACGCGCGGCGGGCGTGTCGACGGCCACGGTCTCGCGGGCGCTGAGCGGACGGGGTCCCGTCTCCGCCGCCGCGCGCGATCGCGTGCTCGCCGCGGCCGACGAGCTCGGCTACGTGGTGTCGGCGGCGGCGTCGAGCCTGGCATCCGGACGCACGCGCGCGGTCGGGGTGGTCGTGCCCTTCCTCGACCGGTGGTTCTTCAGCACCGTGCTGGCGGGCATCTCCGACGCCCTCGTGCGTCAGGGCTACGACATCACGCTGTACAGCGTGAGCGCCGACCCCGCCGAACGCCGCCGCGTCTTCGACGACCACCTGCGGCGCCGCCGGATCGACGCGGTCATCACGATCGCCCTCGAACTGGATGCCGAGGAATCGTCGTCGCTGCGGGGCCTCGGTGTGCCGATCGTCGCGATCGCCGGCCCCAACCCGCTGCTGACCACCCTGACGGTCGACGACCTCGCCGTCGGCCGCCTCGCGACGACGCACCTGCTCGAGCTGGGGCACCGCCGCATCACCCACATCGGGGCGGACGCCGCGATCGATGCCGGATCGAGCGTGCCCTCGCTGCGTCGGCGGGGGTTCGAGCAGGTGCTCGCCGAGGCCGGTGTCGAGGGCGCGCGGTTCGAGCCCGCCGACTTCACCATCGAGGGCGGCTCCGAGGCGGCGGCGCGCGCGCTGGCCGTCGCCGATGCCCCGACCGCCCTGTTCGCGGCCTCCGACGAGATGGCCATCGGTGCGATCCTCGCCGCCCGGGAGCGAGGACTCCGCGTTCCCGACGACGTGTCGGTCATCGGTGTCGACGGCCACGAGCTGGGCCGCTGGTTCGGGCTGACCACCGTGGACCAGTTCGCGCGCGGCCAGGGCGAACGCGCCGCCGACGCCGTGCTGGCCGAACTCGACGGGGCCGAGCCCGCGCGCGGCCGGGGAACCCTGCCGTTCGAGCTGGTCGACCGAGGCTCGACGGCTCCGCCCGCGGCCTGACCGCGCGCGTCGGGAGCCGTCACCCCCGTCCACCGGCTCCGAGGGACGCGATCAGCGAGCAGACCCCCGCAGCGATCCGGTGGTCTCCTCCGCCTCGGGGTCGTACAGCAGGCACGAGATCTCGCGGTCGCCCTCGGCCCACGTCTGCTCGTTCGGCGCGACGTAGTAATAGGCGAGCGCGGACTGTTCCCAGGGGATGCCGACGAAGTCGGGATACGCGGCGTCGCACTGCTCGTACGCCGAGGACTCGACGGTGTCGTCGCCGGGGAAGGCGCCGTCCTCGAGGAAGAAGCTGCCGAAGACCTCGTACGCATGCGGCTGGGCGCAGTCGAGGACGTTCGCGGGCGAGATGACCCCGCTCGGGACCTCATCGAGACACAGCCCCACCGGCAGCGTGTACGCGTCGCTCGGCGCCTGCTCGCTCGGGCCGATGGTCACGCCCCCGTCGCCCGTATCGACGGGAGGATCGAACGGATCGACCGAGGTCGCCGCGACACCGGCGCCGAAGAGCGCGAGCATCACGAGGGCGACGACCGCGATGCCCGAGAGCACCGTGATGACGCCGCCCGCGACGATCCCGCCGATGGCGAGGCCGCGGCCCTTCTCGCCCGTGCGCTTGATCTGGGCGAGGGCGATGGCCCCGGCGATGATCCCGCCGATCGGCACGACGAAACCCATGATGATCGCGGCGATCGCGACGCCGTTGGTGCGTCCGGATGCCGCGGCCGGGGCGTAGGGCGGCATCCCGGGGGCGGAGGTCGACGTATCCGGGGCGTACGGAGACGTTCCGGGTGCGGAGGGCGAGCCGGACGGGACGAACTGGGCGGTTCCCGGGTAACCCGGGTAGCCGGCGGCAGCGGGGTTTCCGGGCGGCGGCACCGGAGACGCACCGACCGAGGGTGGGATGGGCCCGGCGATCGGCGCCCCCTCCGCGTCGCCCGCCGAGGCGCCGGCGATCACCCCCTGCCTCGCGAGCCGTTCCCCCACGCGGCGCGCGGCGTCGCGAGCGAGGTCCCCCTCGACCACGGCCGGGCCGTCGTCCGCCGGCGAGCGCTCGAACGACGCGAGCGCGCCCTCGGGGGAGTCGGTCAGGTGCACGTCGAACCGCCCGCGCGCGCCCGATCCGGTGGAGGCGTCTGCGTCGAGCGACGTCCCCCCGCTGTCGCGCGAGACGGAGAGCGCTCCGGTCGGCGTCGGCTGGACCGAGAAGCCCTCTTCGACGAGCGCGGCCGTCAGGGCATCGCGCGCGCGATCGATGGGCAGGGTGAGACGCAGCTCGGCTGTGGCCATGTGGGGTGCTCCCGGGTTTCGCGCACCGTGAGACGCACAGCGCGCGTCCAGGGTAGACCCGTGGAGCCGCGGGGCACACCGCCGATCGCGCGCGAGAGCGGCGGGCCGAGTCGTCACCGTCGCCGGTTCCGACCGGCCCGCCGGTCTCGATGCCCGTGGAGGCGCAGTCCGCTCAGCGGATCCGACCCACCAGATCGTCGCGCGTCAGGGTGTCGGCTTCCGCCAGCACCGTGCGGGCGGCATCCCGGGACTTCTCCACGTTCCAGAGGAGCACGCCCACGACGCGGTCGTCGTCGAGGTAGTAGACGACCCCGCGGTCGGCGTCGATCCAGTCCTCGACCGTGTCGAGCGAGGAGTCGAGGGTTCCCACCGCCTCGTACCGGATGCCGAACACCGCGGAGTAGTAGTACGGAGTGTGCGTGTACGGCTCGGCGGCGCCAGCGAGGTTGCGCCCCGCCGCCTTGCCCTGCTCGTTGGCGTTGTCGACGTGCTCGACCCGCCGGCGCCCCAGGAGGCGGTCGGGGTAGCTCGCCACGTCGCCGGCGGCGTAGACGTCGTCGGCCGAGGCGCGCAGCTGCGCGTCGACGTGCACGCCGTCGTCGACCGTGAGGCCGGCCTCCTCGGCGAGGTCGGTCGCGACCTCGATGCCGAGACCGCTCACCACGGCGTCGGCGCGCACCTCGTCGCCGTTCTCGAGTTCGAGGCGGGCGCCCGTGGCATCCACCTCTCCTCCCGAGACCTTCGACCCCGCGACGATCTCCACGCCCGCGTCGCGGAACAGCTTCTCGAAGCGCTCGGCGAGCGCCGCGGGGAAGACCGCGTCGCCCAGGACCGCCCCGGTGTGGATGAGCACGGTGTCGACGCCGTTCTGCACGAGGGCCGCCGCGAGCTCGGAGCCGATGTACCCGCCGCCCACGACCGCGATGCGCTCGACGTCATCGGCCAGCGAGCGGAGGCGCCGGTAGTCCTCGGCCGTGCGGAACGACAGCACCCGGTCACCGTTCGAGCGGTCGTCGACGGGGAGGGGCACGGGCTTCCCGCCGGTGGCGATCAGGAGCTTGCCGTACGAGAACGTCTCGTCATCGGCATCCACCTCGTGGTCATCGGGTCGGATGGCCGTGGCGCGCGTGCGCAGCCGGATGTCGGCGCCGGTGTCGGCGGCGGTGCCCAGCGGCACCGCGTCCCACGTGAACTCGTCGTCGGTCCACAGCTTCTTGCTGAGGGCGGGGCGCGTGTACGGCTCGTCGACGTCGTCGCTCAGGATGCCGATGGACCCGTCCGCGTCGATCTCGCGGATGCCGCGCGCGGCGGTGTCGGCGACCATTCCGCCGCCGACGATGAGGTAGTCGAAGTGTGTCGTGGTCATGCGCACAGCCTCTCCGCCTCGCCTGACCGGATCGGTCGGGTTGCGCCGGCTGCGGGGCATCCGGTAGCGCCCGTTCGCCGCAGCCGGGGCGGGTCCTCATAAGGCAGGTCGAGCGTCCAAGACACCCGGGGCAGTCTTCACGGCGTCCGGGTGTTCCGGACACTCGATCGAATGCCGGGGCCTGCGCGCCGGTGACGAGATTCTTCCGGGCGAGCGGGGCCCGGGGCGGGGAAGACGACCGCGAACTAGGCTCGATCCATGAGCGTCGACCTCGAAAGCCTCTACACCGACCTGCACACCCACCCGGAACTGTCGTTCCAGGAGACCCGGACGGCGGGCGTCATCGCGCGCCACCTCGCCGATCTCGGTCTCGAGGTCGAGGAGGGCGTCGGACGCACGGGGGTCGTCACGCGGATCGACAACGGCCCCGGGCCGGTCGTGTGGCTGCGCGCCGACATGGACGGCCTCCCCGTCGAGGAGCAGACGGGCCTCGCCTACGCCAGCACTGCCCGCGGCACCGACCCCGCCGGCAACGCCGTGCCCGTCATGCACGCGTGCGGTCACGACATGCACGTCACCGCTCTCATCGGCGCGCTCGAGCGGCTCGTCGCCACGACCGACGAGTGGTCGGGCACCGTCGTCGCGGTGTTCCAGCCGGCCGAGGAGTACGGCGCGGGCTCGCAGGCGATGATCGCCGACGGCGTGCTCGATCGCTACCCGAAGCCCGACATCGTGCTCGGCCAGCACGTCACACCGCTGCCCGCCGGTGTCATCGGCGTCCGCCCGGGCACGCAGATGGCGGCATCCGACGGTCTCACCGTGGTGCTGCACGGCCGCGGCGGCCACGGCTCGCGCCCGCACTCCACGATCGACCCGGTCGTCATGGCCGCGGCGACCGTCATGCGCCTGCAGACGGTCGTCTCGCGCGAGGTCGACCCGCGCGACGTCGCGGTCGTCACGGTCGGTTCGATCCACGCGGGCCTGAAGAACAACATCATCCCGGCCGAGGCGAAGCTCGAGCTGAGCCTGCGCTATCCCGACGACGCGGCACGCGCGCGGGTCATGAGTAAGGTCGAGCGGATCATCCGGGCCGAGGCCGCGGCATCCGGTGCCGAGCAGGAACCCACCATCAGCACCGACCACACCCTGCCGCCCACCATCAACGACGTGGATGCCACCTCCCGCCTGACGGCCGCGTTCCGGCGGGCTTTCGGGGAGGCCGGCGTGGTCGATCCCGGCATGTTCACCGGCAGCGAGGACGTGTCGTGGTTCGCCCGCGAGTCCGGCGCGCCGCTGGTGTTCTGGTTCTGGGGCGGGGTCGACCCTCAGAAGTTCGCGGACGCCCTGGCCGGCGGCACGATCGAGCGCGACATCCCGACGAACCACTCCCCCTTCTTCGCCCCGGTCATGCAGCCGACGATCGACCGCGGCGTGGAGAACCTCGTGGTGGCGGCGCGGGAGTTCCTGGACTGAGCGGTGTGACGTGCGAAGAGAGGGACCTCGCCACGGCTGGGCCCGGAGCGGCCATGCCCCGACTCGGCGTGTGAAGGCGCGACGGGAGCGGGCACGCGCACGGCGCACCCGCTTCGTCCTCACTCCGCGTAGGTCGCCAGACGCATCGTCGCCGTGGCGCTGTGCGCGGCCATGCCCTCGGAATCGGAGATCGTCTGCACCGCTTCGGCGAGGGCGGGCGTCGCGGCCCGGCTGATGCGCTGGTAAGTGAGCGGCTTGACGAACCGCGACACCGACAGACCCGCGCTGTGTTTCGCCCCACCCGCGGTGGGGAGCACGTGATTGGTCCCTGCCATGCCCTTGTCGGAGTAGGCGACGGTGCTCCACGGCCCGAGGAAGATCGAGCCGTAGTTGCGGAGGCGGTCGTGGTACCAGTCGTCGTCGGTCGTGATCACCTCGAGGTGCTCGGGAGCCAGGTCGTCCATGAGCGCGACGGCGGTCTCCCGGTCGGCCGCGACCGTCACCGTGCCGTAATCGCGCCACGCGGGACCGGCGATCGGCTCCGTGGCGAGCGTCGCGAGCTGACGCTCCACGGCGGCGATCACGGCCCGGCCGTGCTCGTGCGAGGTGGTCACCAACGCCGCGGGCGAGTTGGGTCCGTGCTCGGCCTGACCGAGCAGGTCGGCGGCGACGATCTCCGGGTCGGCACTGTCGTCGGAGAGCACAGCCACCTCGGACGGCCCCGCGAGGAGGTCGATGGCGACGGTTCCGAACAGCTGGCGCTTCGCTTCGGCGACGAAAGCGTTGCCGGCGCCGACCAGCATGTCGACGGGGAGGTCGCCGAGCAGGCCGTAAGCCATCGCGGCGAGCGCTTGCACACCGCCCAGCACGAAGACGCGGTCGACCCCGGACAGGTGAGCGGCGTAGACGACGGCGTCGTTGGCGCCCCCGTCGGGCTGCGGGGGCGTGCAGGCGATCACCGTCGGCACGCCGGCCGCCTTCGCCACGCCCACCGTCATGAAGGCGCTCGCGGTGAGGGGGAACCGCCCCGCGGGCAGGTAGGCGCCGACGCGCGACACCGGCACGTAGCGCACGCCCGTGGCCAGCCCGGGGACCAGTTCGGTCTCGAAGTCCCGCAGGCGGTCGCGCTGCTCGGCGGCGAAGGCCTTCGTCCGCTCGGAGCCCAGCTCGATGGCGGCCCTCAGGTCGGGGGCGAGACGCTCGCCGCTCGAGGCGATCTGCGCCGCGGTGAGTTCGATGTCGCCGCCCTCGTAGCGATCGAGTCGACGCGCGTAGTCGAGCACGGCATCCATTCCGCGGCGCCCGATGTCGCCGAGCATCTCCGAGACGGTCTGGATGACCGCCGGGTCGCGCTGCGCGGCAGGGGCGTCGATGAGCGGGGTCTTGAGGTGGGAGAAGGAGCCGTCGAGTCGCTCGAGGAGCGCGGGGGTGAATCGCATGGTTGAACGCTAGGGCGCCACATCATCCCCCACAAGGACGATGGATGCGATGGCATCCACAGGTTTTACCATTGGGTATGACGATCGCCCAGTTGCGCGCCTTCCTGACCGCTCTCGAGCGGGGCTCATTCACGGCCGCCGCGGTCGAGCTCGATTCCACGCAGGCCTCGGTGTCGGAGCTGGTGGCGCGCCTCGAGCGCGAGCTCGGCGTGCGCCTTTTCCAGCGCGGGGGGCGCCGCCTCGTGCCGACGGACTCCGCCCTCGCGTTGCGCCCGCACGCCGAGCGGGCGGTGGGCGCGATCCACCACGGCGTCGAGGCCATGCGCGCGCTCACCGCGCTCGAGTCCGGCACCTGCACCTTCGGCGTGCTGCGCAACGCCGCCTACTACGACCTGTCCGATCTGCTGCAGCGTTTCCACGAGCGCCACCCCGGGGTGCGGGTACGACTCGTGGGCATCAACTCGGCCCTCGTCGCACGGTCCCTCGCGGCGGGCGAGATCGAGGCGGGTCTCCTGGTGCTCCCCGTCGACGACGAGGGCCTGTCGATCACCCCCCTCCTGCGTGACGAAGTCGTCTTCGCCTCGGCGCGCGCCGACGCCCCGACGCAACCCGTGGGCATGGCCGAGGTCGCCGCCGCGAAGCTCGTCCTCTACGACGCCTACGCAGGCTGGGACGACCCCACCCGCCGTCAGCTGCGCGAGCGCGCGAGCGCGCAGGGGTTCGCCCTCGAACCCGCGATCGAAGTCGAGAACGTGGAGACCGCGCTGGGCCTGGTCGCTTCCGGGACCGCCGACACGATCGTCTCGCGCTCGATCGCCGACTCGCCGGCGTTTCCCCCCGGCATCCGGGTGGTCCCTTTCGCCGAACCCCTCTACGACACGATCGCTCTCGCGCGGCGGGAGGGGACGGAGCTGTCGCCGGCGGCCGGACGTCTGGCCGAGATGGCGCGGGACATGCTGCACGCCCGTGCGGGACGCATCGCGGTGCACTGACGCACGACGGCGACGGCGGCCGCCAGGCATCGGCGGCGCGACGCGCGCACGCGGAGCTCAGCCGTAGAGTTCGGGCCGCCGATCGGCGAAGAGGTCGTTGAACGGCGGGAGGGACTTGTCGGAAGGATGCCGTACGCGCAGCGTCGCGATGACCGTGCCGACACCGTCGGCCGGCGCCGCCGCGACCCACCCGTCGTCGTCGATGATCGCCGTACCCCCGGTCCAGGCGACACCGCGCTCGCAACCGTGTCGGTCGGCGATCACGGTCGAAAGCCGCGAGGAGCGGGCCGCCGCCATCGCCTGGATCGTCTCGGGTGCGCGCTCCCCCGCCGGCCGATCCACCAGCGGCCAGTTCACGGGCAGCGCCAGAACCTCCGCCCCGGCGAGAGCGAGCCGCCGTGGCACCTCGGGGAACTCGTTGTCGTAGCAGATCGCCACTCCGATGCGCCCGACCGGGGTCTCGACCACTGCTCCCGCGGCGTCGCCCGACGCGAAGAACAGCGATTCCTCCCCCCAGAGGTGCGACTTGCGGTAGTCGCCGAGGCGGCCGTCGCGGGTGAGGACGGCGGCGGTGTTGAACAGCCGGGCTCCGGCATCCTCGGCGTATCCGACGACGGCGACCGTCTCCTCGGGCAGCTCCCTCGCGATCGTCTCCCAGCCGGGATCGTCGCGGGACACCGCCGCGGACCGGGCCTCCGCGGCGTCGGCGAAGACGTAACCGCTGAGCGCGAGCTCGGGCACGACGATCAGACGCGCACCGGCCCGGGCGGCATCGCCGACCGCGGCGCGCGCCGCATCGAGGTTCGCCGCGACCTCCCCCACGACGATGCGGGGGGAAGTCGCGGCGACGACGAGCTCGCGCGGGGCGATCAGTCGTCCTCCGTCGCGGTGACCATCACGCCGACGGGCGCGAGGTAGCCGTTGGGGTCGATCATCCAATCGGCGTCGCGAGCGGCGTCGACGACCTCGGGGGCCCATTCGAGGTACACCCGGTCGTCGCCCGAATTGACCACGAGCAGCTCTCCGGCGCCGGTGTCACCGGCCTCGATGCACCGGAACGCCCGCCAGGCACCGGCGGGCACCGAGAAGGAATCCCAGGGGTCGAGCTCGATGGTCGTGGAGGGATCGCCGTTCAACGTGACCGCCCAGCGTCCGCTCTTGACGAGCAACGCCTGGTTCTTGTCGTGACGGTGACGCAGGATCCCTTCGTCTTCGACGGCGCGGACCCAGGCCATGTTGAAGGAGTGGGGTTCGTGGATGCGGGGGACCTGACGGCGGTCCTCGGTCATGCCGTAGCCGATGGCCAGGCTCAGCTCGGCGGCACCGCCCGGGAGGCTCGCGCACAGGAGCGCGTTCGCGCTGTAGACGCGGTCGCCGGGCTGGATGACCCGCTCGCGCATCTGCTCGACCGAGAACGGCGTCAGCTCGTCGATGTACTTCTGCTGGATCGGCTTGATCAGCGCCACGTCCTGCGGCAGCTCGTCGCCGGCCACGGTGTCGATCAGCTGATTGTCGGCGGTGAGGTGCAGACCGTACGACTCCGCCTCCTTCAGCACCGACGGTCCCCAGATGATGCCACCCGTCACATCGCGCCCGAGGACGGTCCAGAGGATGCCGTCGTCCGGACCCTCGTTGGTGAAACCGCGGAAGATCCACGTGGGGATCGAGATGATGTCGCCGTCGGTGCTGACGTACTCCCCCTGCTTGCCGTCGATGCCCCAGCGCAGACGGAATTCGCCGCCGAGGTTCACGAAGACCTCCGCGGTGAAGTGCAGGTGCAGGTTGTTCGAGATGCCGTTCGGCATGCCCGCGGCGCCGGTGTTGAAGCCGTGCTCCTCGGTGAGGTTGATGACCTGGCCCGCGTTCTGCGAGACGCCGCCGCCGATGAAGGCGTAGTTCGACTTGCGGTCGGAGCCGGGGGTGCGGCAGTCGATGAAGGCCGCGTTGTGGGGGGCCCAATCGCTCTTGCGGATGGTGCGCCGCTGGATCTCGGCCCCATCGACGTCGGTGGAGGGGCTCACGTGGTCGGTGCTCATGATGTGTTCCTTCGTTGGATCAGTAGATGTTGCCGAGGACGACGGGCTCGTCGCCTCGCATTCCGGCGATCTGCGCACGCAGCGCGATGTCGTCCCACAGCCGCACTTCCTTCACCAGCGCGCCCTGATGGAAGGTGAACTGCGAGATGCCCAGCACGTCGACGGGCCGGCCGGTGAGCGGTCCGTAGTTCGCGACGCCGTTGTAGTCGCCGACGAACTTCCACGTGACGGCGACGCGCAGACCGGCGTAGCGCACGTCGTAGTTGGTCTGGATGTCGCGGATTTCGAACCGCCCGGCCGGGAACGACTCGAGGAACCGCAGGAGCGCGCGTCGATAGCCCTCCGGACGGATGACGAGGCGGTTGCCGACCGTCAGCAGCACGAGGTCGCGGTGAAAGAACTTCTCCACTTTCTGCAGGTCGCGGTCGTTCCACACCGTCTGGATCATCTCGACCACGCGCTCGACCTCGGGACGGTAGTCGTCGGGTCGCGGCCCGGAGTCCCCCACCGCGATGGGGTCGGCCGGAGCGGGCTCGGTCCACGTGCCGGTGTAGCCGCGGAACGCCTGCGCACGGGCGAGCTCGTCGAGATCGCTCTGCAGCACGAGCGCGCCGGCGAGGGTGTCGCGCACCACCCATTCCTCGACCATGCGGCCGCGGCGGTACAGGCAGTTGGCGATCGTGCGGCTGTATTCGGAGGACTGCAGGTGCCCCGACAGCACCAGATGCGAGCTGAGGAAGGCGTCGTCTCCGCGTGCCTCCCAGATGACGTCCTCGGCCTGCCCGGTGCGATCGGGGGTCGCCGAGATGCGCATCAGTGTGCCCTCGATGACCTCGTCACGGGTCGTCGAGGTGCCGTAGGCCCCGTGGACGATCGAGTCGGGTTCGTAGTTGTCGCGGATGAAGCTGATGGAACGGTCCACCCAGATCAGATCGGTGACTTCGCGGATGAAGTCATCGGGATCCGCGTACGGCTGGTAGGCGACCGGGTCGAGAGGCACTCGAGGCTCCTTCGGGTGTGGCGCCGGGTGGGCGCGGGGCGATGTCGGCAGTGTATGCGTATGCACAACCGAGGCGCAAGACTCCCGCGCGTCTCGTCCGCCCCGCTCGTCGGGGCCTCGTCAGCCGATCAGCGGGAGTGGACCGCGGCCAGGGTCCGGCGTTCGACGAAGGTCGTCGCGAACTCCACGTGCGCGTACTCCTCCGGCCGATCCTCGATGCGTCGCACCATCAACCGGCCCGCCTCGCGCGCCATGCGCACGTAGTCGTAGGCGATCGTCGACAACTCGATGAGGGGCCAGGATGCCGGGGGCAGATCGTCGAAGCCGACGATCGACACCCCGTCGGGCACCGTCACACCGGCGCGTCGAGCGGCGTTGAGCGCGCCGTACGCCATGACGTCGTTGCCGCAGAAGATGAGGGTGGGGGCGTCCTCGAGCGCCAGCAGCTCGGTCGTTGCGGCGTCGCCTGCGGCCGTGTCGAACGGTCCGTGGCGCACGCAGGCGGCGTCCAGCGCGATCCCGCGGTCCGCGAGCGCGGTCCGCAGCGCGCGCTCGCGCGAACGGCCCGTGCTGGTGTTCTGCGGACCCAGGACGGCTCCGATGCGCCGATGCCCGAGGGCGAGGGCCCGGTCCACGGCATCCTGCAGTCCGGACGCGGGGGCGACCACCGTGGCGTCCGCATCGACGAGGGCCGCTGTGCGGTTGAAGTACACGAACGGCAGGCCCCTGTCGCGAAGGCGCAGCGGGACGACGGACTCGACCGTGGTGGTGGCGAGGATGACGCCGTCCAGACCGTTGGCGATCAGGCGCTCGGCGACCGACTCGTCGGTGGTCTCGGTGTGGAGAACCAGCTGATAGCCGTGGGCCTCGAGCTCGCGATGGAGGGGGGCGATGATGTGCGAGTAGAACTGGTTCTCGAGGTCGGTCACGAGCAGGCCGATGCGACGCGTCCGGCCGGACGACAGCGCACGCCCCGCCTCGCTGGGCACGTACCCCAGCAGTACCGCCGCGTCGCGGACGCGCTTCTTGGTCTCCTCGGAGACGCGCGGGTCGTCGCGCAGGGCACGGGAGACGGTGGGCTGCGAGACGCCGGCCAGTCGAGCGACGTCTCTGCTCGTGACGGCCATGGCTCCCCCTGGCGACTCAGTGCTGAGGAGGGAAGTCTAGCGAAAGGTTGACCCGGTGTGCATACGCAGTCATGATGGACGCATACGTATGCAATGGAAGGACGCGAAGATGCCCCTGTACCTGAAAACGGCACCCACGAAATCGTTCACGGACACCGCGCAGAGCGATGTCGCCGCCCGGGTGGGGACGATCATCGACGACATCCGCGCGCACGGGGATGCAGCGGTGCGCCGGTATGCGTCGCAGTTCGACGGGTGGGAGCAGCCCTTCCGTCTCGACGACGCCCGCGTCGCGGAGATCATGGCGACCCTCGACCCGCAGGTCATCGACGACATCCGTTTCGTCCAGGAACAGGTGCGCACCTTCGCACAGGCGCAGCGCGACTCGCTCGTCGACATCGAGGTCGAGACCCTGCCCGGCGTGCACCTCGGACAGAAGCACGTCCCCGTGCGCGCTGCCGGCGCCTACATCCCCGGCGGAAAGTACCCCCTCACGGCATCCGCGCACATGACGATCATCACGGCCAAGGTGGCGGGCGTCCCCCGCGTCGTCGCGTGCACCCCGCCGATCCGGGGCGAGATCCCCGCGGCGACGGTCGCGGCGATGAAGCTCGCCGGCGCCGATGAGATCTACATCCTCGGCGGGGTGCAGGCGGTCACCGCCATGGCGGTGGGCACCGAGACCATCGCGCCGGTCAACATGATCGCCGGGCCCGGCAACGCCTATGTCGCCGAGGCCAAGCGGCAGCTGTTCGGAGAGGTGGGCATCGACCTCTTCGCGGGGCCGACCGAGATCCTCATCGTGGCCGACGACGACGCCGACCCGTTCCTCACCGCCGTGGATCTGCTCTCGCAGGCGGAGCACGGTCCCGAGTCGCCGGCTGTGCTCATCACGACCTCCCGCCCCCTCGGCGAGCGCGTGATGGAACTCGTCGAGGAGATCCTGCCGGGCATGCCCACGCGCGACTACGCCGGGCCCGCCTGGCGCGACTGGGGTCAGGTCATCGTGGTCGACGACCTCGACGAGGCGTACGCCCTCGCCGACTCCTTCGCGTTCGAGCACGTGCAGATCTTCACGCGCGAGCCCCGCATCGCGCTCGAGAAGATGCACGACTACGGGGCGCTGTTCCTCGGCGAGAACACCTGCGTCTCCTACGGCGACAAGGTCATCGGCACCAACCACGTGCTTCCGACGCTCGGCGCCGCCCGGTACACCGGGGGCCTCTGGGTGGGCAAGTACCTGCGCACGATCACGTACCAGGAGATCACCGACCCCGCGTCATCGGCGATGCTGGGCGAGGTGTGCGGGCGAGCCGCACGCGTGGAGCTGTTCGAGGGCCATGCCCGCTCGGGCGACGCGCGGGCGTGGCGGCACGGGGGCGCGAGCTTCCCCTGGATCGAGCAGAGCACGGCGGGAGCCCGATGACCGACCTCGCCGGGCGCACCGCCCTGGTCACCGGTGGGGGGAGCGGCCTCGGAGCGGCGATCGCGGATGCGCTGTCGAGGGCCGGGGCCGACCTCGTCGTCGTGGGCCGCCGGCGCGATGCGCTCGACGCCGTCGTCGATCGACTGCCCGGGCCGGCGCGCGCGCTCGTCTGCGACGTCGCCGACGAGCGCTCCGTGGCCCGGCTGAGCGAAGACCTCGCCGCCACCGAGGTGTCGATCCTCGTCAACAACGCCGGCATCGCGGGGCCCGTCGCGGCGCTCACCGACATCGGCGTCGACGACTGGGACGAGGTCTTCGCGGTCAACGTGCGCGGGATCTTCCTGATGTGCCGGGCATTCCTGCCCGCGATGGTGGCGAGGGGAGCCGGCGACGTCATCAACCTCGCCTCGGTGTCCGGGAAGCGGCCGCTCGCCCACCGCACGCCCTACACCGCGTCGAAGATGGCGGTCCTGGGGCTCACCGCCACCCTGGCCTTCGAGGTGGGCCCCGCGGGGGTCAGCGTGAACACGCTGTCGCCGGGGCCGGTCGACGGCGAACGCATGAGCCGCAACTTCCGCCGCGAGGCCGAACGCTCGGGCGGGACGGCCGCTGAGGCCGAGGCGGCATTCGTGTCGCGCGCCGCGCTGGGACGCATGGTGACCGAGGCGGAGGTGGGCGCGGCGGTCGTGGCCATGCTGGCGATGCCGGGCATGTGCGGGGCCGACGTCGACCTCTCGGCGGGGATGATCGCGTGAGCGCGCCCCAGGCGTCCGATCGCCCGGTGTCCCTCCGCGCCCGCGCCGAGGCCGGAGAGCGGCTCATCGGCGCGCTCCTGCGCATGCCGGGTGAGGAGCTCGCCGAGATGCTCGCGGTCGCGGGCTTCGACTTCGTGCTGATCGACGCCGAGCACGGACCCGCCGACGTGATCGCGCTGCGTCAGCACATCGCCGTCGCCGCCGTGCACGGGGTGCCCGTGATCGTGCGTGTCGGGGAGGACGAGCCGGGCATGATCCTGCGCGCGCTCGATCAGGGCGCCCAGGGCGTTCTCGTTCCGCACATCGACGACGCGCGGGCGGCCGCGGCCGTCGTCGCGGCGACGCACTATCCGCCCGTGGGAACCCGCGGCTTCGCGACCTACAGCCGCGCCGGGCGGTTCGGCGAGACCCCTCCCGCGGACCACCGCGACTGGTATCTGCGCAACACCCTCGTCCTCGGCATGATCGAGTCGCCGGCGGGCGTCTCCGCGGCGGAGGCCATCGTCGCCACGCCCGGCCTCGACGGGATCATGATCGGCCCCGCCGACCTCGCGGCATCCACCGGTCCCGACGACCTCTCCGTGCCCGAGTCGACCGCGGCCGTGAATCGCGCGGTCGCGGCGGCGGGCAAGATCCGCATGGACATCGTGGGCACCCCCGGCGCGGCCGTCGCGGCGTTCGACGACGGGGCGGGCCTCGTCGTCTACAACCTCGCGGCGTCGCTCATGACGCATCTGCGCGGCCTCCGGGCGGCCGCGGACTGATCAGGACTCGGACTCCACACGGGCGCGCCACGCCTGTACGAGCCCCCCGAATTCGGTGGGCCGCTCGAGCGGAACGAGGTGCCCCGCCACGAGCCGCTCCTGGTGCGCGCCCGTCAGCGATGCGGCGATCTCGTCGTGGAAGCTCGGCGGACACAAGGCGTCGTCGGCCCCGGCGATCACGAGAGTCGGCACGGAGAGGGCGGTGAGCCGCGGCCGCAGGTCGACGCGGCTCGCCTGCAGGCGCAGCTGCGCCGCCAGCGCGCGCGATGACGTCTCCTCGCCCATGCGCAGCGTCCGCTCGACGAGGTCGGGGCGCGAGGCGAGCGCGGTCGCCGACAGCAGCGCGGGCAGGATGTCGGCCTGCAGCGCGGCGGGAGTCTCGCCGGCCGACAGCCGGGCGAGCCAGGCCGCCCACCCCGAGTACTGCCGAGGGGTGGGCGCCTTCGCGTTGGCCGCGGTCACGCACAGACCGACGACGCGCTCGGGCGCACGGATCGCCAGCGCCATCGCCAGGATGGCCCCGAGCGAGAGGCCGCCGATGACGAATCGTGCCGGCAACCGCCGCAGCAACCGGTCCACCTGGGCGTCGAGGTCGTCGGCATCCAGAGCCGGGGTGAGGGCGTCGTCGAGCCCGCACCCCGTCCAGAGATCGGCCGTGCAGTTCATCCCCGCCAGCAGGACGAGCGGCGCAGCCGACACCGTCAGCCCTTCACCGCACCGTCGCTGAGGCCCGCCACGAGGTACTTCTGCGCGATGAACGCGATGATCACGACGGGGATCGTCAGCAGCATCGAGGCCGCACCCGCCTGCTGCAGCATCGGCAGCGTCTGTCCGAGCTGCGTGGCGATGAACACGGGCACGGTCTTCGAGGAGGTGTCTGTCAGCACGAGCGCGGTCAGGTACTCCTGGAAGGCGAACAGGAAGACGAAGATGCCGGCGGTCAGGATGCCGGGACCCATCAGCGGGATCATGACCCGCCGCAGCATGCCGATGCGGGTGCAGCCGTCGATCATCGCGGCCTCGTCGAGCTCGCGGGGGATCTCGGCGAAGAAGTTGCGGAGCAGCCAGATGGTGAACGGCTGGTTGATTGCGACGAGGGCGATGGCCAGCGCGAAGGTGGTGTCGTAGATGCCGAGCGCTCGGCTGATGTCGTACATCGGCAGCACCACCGCGAATCGCGGCAAGGCGCGGAAGATCAAGGCCAGCACGAGGAGCAGGGCCGAGATGTAGCTCGGGAACCGCGAGAGCGCGTAGGCGGCGGGGATGCCGATCACCAGGGCGATCAGCGTCGAGATCACCGCCACCGACAGGGTGTTCACGAGGTAGTCGGCGAAGTAGGTGGTCTCCCACAGGTCGACGAACGCCTTCAGCGTCGGCTCGTAGCCCGACAGGACGGGCGGGTTGGCGAAGGCGACGTCGGTCGGCTTGGTCACCGACAGCGTCATCCACACGAAGGGACTGAGCATGAGGAAGCACAGGATGCCGAGCAGCACCCCCGTGACGCCCCGGATACGTCGTCGCGGCCGCGGTCGGCGGTTCTTGCCCTCGATGTCGCCGGTCGTGATGGCGCGCGTCGAGAGCGCTTCGGTGCGGAGGGTCATCGGGCGGCCTTCGCTTCCTTGAAGATGCCCCGGATGAAGGGGATGAGCATGACCAGGATCAGCAGGATGGTCAGCACGTTGATGGCGCTGCCGAGACCGAGCGCCTGCGCCCCGTTCGCGAAGGCGACGGAATAGACGTAGAGCATGATCGACTCGTTGCCGATGGTCTCCGCCTGCGGCGACAACGGGATCAGCGCGTCGAAGATGCGCAGCACGTCCATGATCGTGATGAGGCAGACGAACCCGAGTACCCCGCGCATGGTGGGGATGATGACCTGCAGGTGCGTCTGGAACGCGTTCGCACCGTCGATGCGGGCGGCTTCGCGCAACTCCACGGGCACACCCTGGAGGCCGGCGAGGATGATGAGCATCGCGAACGGCAGCATCTGCCAGACGGTGTTCAGGATGACGAGCAGGGCGTTGGGGACCTGATCGGTGAACCAGAGCACCTGCGTGCCGCCGAGGAGGCCGATCAACCGGTTGACAACGCCCCCGAAATTGTCGTCGAAGAGCCACGAGAAGGCGACGGCTCCCACCAGGTTGGGCAGCACGTACGACACGAGCATGATGCCGAGCACCAGGGGCCGGGACAGGCGGAGGGTGTTGACCGCGATGGCGATCAGGTAGCCGAACACCAGCAGGATGACGGTGGTCACCACCGTCACGACCAGGGTGAAGACGACGGCACGGTGGAAACGCGGGTCGCCGAGGGCGTCGGTGAAGTTCGCCAGACCGACGAACGTCCCCGGGACGCCGTAGCGGACATTCTCGAAGCTCCATTGCACGGTGCGCAGGAGGGGGAACACGAGCAGGGCGCTCATGATGGCCAGACTGGGGGCGAACAGCACCCAGAACTCGCGGGCTTTCACGGGACGACTCCTCTCAGTGGGCTCCGGCCCGGTCGTCGTCGACCGGGCCGGGCTCACCTGTTCACCGGTGGGTGCGGGCGATCGCGGGCGTCAGCCCGCGATCTTCTCCCCCGCGGCCTGCATCTGCGCCGTCGCCTCGTCGACCGACATCCCGCCGGCCAGGAACTGCGCCACGATCGGCGTGATCTCGTTGCTGATCGGGGCCAGGACGGGCGAGACCACGGGCGGCATCGCCCCCGCGATGGAGTCGTTGGCCGCCTGGCCGTACGGCGAGTTGTCGGTCGTGACCATTCCCTCGCGAGCCGGGTAGGCCGCCGGGACCGACGCCTTCGACGCGTCCTCGCTGACGGCCGAGGCCATCATCTCGAACAGCATCTTGTGATCGAGCTTCGTGTTGAAGGGGATCGACCACCCGTCGATCGAGAGTCGGTCGTACAGGTACGGCGCCGACGACGACACCTTCGGCGGGGCGGCGAAACCGAAGTTCTCGGACAGCTTGCTGTTCTCGGCCTTGGTGAGGTCGCTCATACGCCCCGAGAACATGATGGACATCGCCGCGGTGTCGTTGTACATCTGCTGCTGCACCTTCGGCTGATCGAAGGTGGTCACCTGCGGGTCCATGTAGGGCTGCAGGCTCTGCATCGCCTGCAGGGCCTCCTTGGCCTCCGGGGTGTCGAGGGTGACGTTGCCGCTCGCGTCGACGAAGTCGCCGCCGAGCGAATTCATCACGGCCTGGAAGCTCGTGGTGACATCAGCGGTGGCGAGCCAGGGCAGCGCGATCGGGTATTGCATCTTGCCCGAAGCCTTGATGGCCTCGGCGGCGCTGATCATGTCGTCGAAGGTCTGCGGCACCTCCAGGCCCAGCTCGTCGAACACGTCGGTGCGGTAGGCCATGACGAACATCTGCGCCTGCATCGGCAGAGCGTAGAGCTTGCCGTCGTACGACATCCCCTGACGCATCGACTCGCTGATGGCGTTCAGGTCGTACTCGTCGGCGAACTCGTCGAACAGGTCGTCGAGGGGGACCAGCTTGTCGTCGACGGCGAGGCTCGGGATGACGAAGCCGTAGGTCTCGACGATGTCGTAGCTGCCGGTCTCGCCCGACAGCGTCGCCGTGGTCTTGGTGACCTGCCCGCCGAAGTCGATGGGGTCGTGCTTGACCGTGACATCATCTTTGGTGCAGCTGGAGACCATCGTGTCGGTGAAGGGGTCGATGGCGGAGGAGTTGTAGGCGAGCACGTTGACGGTGGTCGCGGATTCGGGTGCGGTGTAGTCGCAGGTGACCTCGGTGGCATTCGCGTTTCCCGTGCGGCTACCCGCGCCGCATCCGGAGAGGGCGAGTGCACCCACGGCCGCGACGGCGGCAAGGGCGATAGCGCGCTTCTTGGTGGATGACATGGCCAAACCGTATACGTATGCATAGCCCTTAGGGAAGCCTAAGCGCGCACATCCGCCGGTAACGATCGTGTTTCATGAATACGTATGAGCACAAGCGTCTCGCGCGCGACCCGGAACGCCGCGAGGCGGCGGTCCCTCCGTCGGCGCCCGCCCCCGATGGCGCCGGGCCTCACTTGATCCCGCTGCGCGCGAAGCCCGCCACGAAGTACCGCTGGAAGACGAGGAAGACGATCGCGATCGGCACGACGTTCAGCAGCGCGTAGGCCATCGGTACGCCCCCGATCAGCGGGGATCGGGGGGTTGCGGAACCGGCGGAGTTTTCGATGAAGCGGTCACGGGCGAGAAGTCCAGCCCCGTGACCGCCGCATCGTGCGCCCGTACCGTGAACGTCGTGACGTTCAACGACAATGCCCGCGTCGGCGGGAACTCGGCCAAGCGGCGCGGCGGAACGGTCGCGGCCGTCGGTGGCGGCGCGGTGGGCCTCGGCGCGATCGTGGTGTTCCTGATCTCCGCCTTCACCGGCACCGACCTGTCCGGACTCCTCGGCGGCGGTGGTGCGCCCGCCGCGCCCCAGGGCGGCGGCGAGGCGATCGCCAACTGCTCCACGGGACAGGATGCCAACACCGACGACACCTGTCGCCTCGCGGCCGCGACCCTCAGCATCGACCAGTTCTGGCAGGAGCGCCTCGACGGATACCGCGAGCCGCAGCTGATCATCGTCGATCAGGCGACGTCGAGCTCATGCGGAACGGCGTCGAACGCGACCGGACCGTTCTACTGCCCGCCGGATGAGACCGTGTACGTCGATCCGACGTTCTTCTCGATCCTGCGGGAGCAGTACGACACCACCGCCGGCCCCCTCGCCCAGCTCTACGTGCTCGCGCACGAGTACGGCCACCACGTGCAGAACCTCACCGGCGTGATGCAGCAGTACCCGAACAACGGCACCGGGCCCGACAGCAACGGCGTGCGCACCGAACTGCAGGCCGACTGCTACGCCGGCGCGTGGGTCGCCGCGGCCGGCGAGCAGGTCGACGAGAACGGCACGCCCTACCTGCAGCCCCCGACCGAGCAGCAGATCACCGACGCGCTGTCGGCAGCGGCCGCGGTCGGCGACGACCACATCCAGGCCGAGGCGGGCCAGGTCACCAACCCCGAGAGCTTCACGCACGGCTCGAGCGAGCAGCGCACGCGCTGGTTCGACGCGGGGCGCCAGGGCGGCGTCAACGCCTGCGACACCTTCTCGGTCGCGGGCTCGAACCTATAGGCCGCGGCGTTCGGCCCCTCGCGGCCCGTCGCCCTGGCGGCGGCGCCGGGGCACCGGCATCCGGAATCCGGCGCCGGGTGGGACGGCGCGAGACGGCCCGCCCGCCGCGGACCTCCGTCGGCGGGCGGGGCCGCCTCAGTCCTCGCGGCCGCGCGTGCGCAGGATGATGACGATCAGGATGCCGACGAGGACCACGGCACCGCCGCCCGCCAGCAGTCCGATCGTCAGGCCCGACATGCCGGCCGGGGCCGGGGTGTCGGTCGCGGGTGCCGCCTCTCCCGCGCCGACGGCGGCCGCGCAGGGGGACTCCTCCGCGCCAGACGAGACGCCCTCCCCCGTGTAGGTGAACGGGATCACGCCCGAGACCGGGTGACCGTCGGACGACACCGCGCGCCACTCGACCTGGTAGTCGCCGGGCTCACCCAGCGCGACAGCGGTCGTCAACGTGGGGCCCGCGAGAGCCGTGCACTCGCTCTCGTAGTGCCGCCCGTCGGGGCCCACCACGATGACGAGGTTGCCGCCGTCGGTTCCGAGCAGGTTGGCGCTGAAGTCGAGGGTGACCTCCGACAGCGTCGAGACGCTGTCACCGTCGGCCGGCGACGACGACACGAGACTGTCGTGCGCCGAGGCCGCCGTGGCCCCGCCCAGGGCGGCCGTCATCGCCGCAGCGACCACCACCGCCCCGGCGAGAACGCGACGCAGCGCATTGCGGGTGCGCATGCTCACGCGCGCTTCGGACGACGCGCGAAGGCGAGGGCGCCGAGCACGGCGCCGGCCGCGGCCACGACCAGGGCCGCGATGCTCAGGCCCAGCGCGATGCCGGACGAGGAGTCGCCCGCCTCCGCGCTCGCCTCGCTCGAGTGGTCGTCCCCGCCGGAGGATGCCGTCGTGGACGTTCCGTGGCTGTGCTCCGCGGTCGGCGGGGCGTCGTTGATGTAGAGCACGGGGGCGGGCTCGAGCGTGTCGTCGGCGGCGACCTCGTCGGGCGTGGCGGCCCAGTCCACGACCTCCCCGTCGGAGTACGTCTGCTCCGCGGGCAGCAGCAGGTGGCCGGTGTCGGGCACCGGGCCGAGCACGGCCGAGAAGATCTGGAACTGGTCCTGACCGATGCCGACGCCGGGGTCGGCCTGCCACACGATCTTCAGCGCGGCATCCGAGATGGTGTTGCCGTCGACCTCGACGGGCGCGGGCAGGGCGCCCTTCTCGACCGTGGCGGTCCAGCCGGGCACCGGCTCGACGAGCACGGCGCTCAGCGGGGTGTCGGTGGGCAGGGTGACCTCGACCTTGACGGTGGATGCCGTCTCGGACTCGGTCGGCACGCGGAAGTTCACCGTGGCGTAGCTGCCGGGGGTGGCGGTGTTCGGGTTGACGGTGACGTGCGCGGAGGCCGCCAGGGGCGCGCCGAGGGCCAGGACGGCACCGGCGGCGAGACCGGCGAGGGTACGACGAAGGATGGTCTTGCGAGACATGGGTGCTGCTTTCTGCGGATGGGCGCGCCGATCAGGCGGTCGCGCCGCGGATGAGGAGGTCGAAGGTCACGCCGCGCGCGGCGGACCCCGGTGCCTCATCGGCGACAGCACCGTCATTGCCCGCGGCAGCAGCAGAGGCTCGGGCGCGGTGCGCACGGCGTCGGTGGGCGCGGCGATGCCGCGGAACGGACGCAGGACCAGCAGGGCGGCGACGAAGAAGCGAGCGATCGCCTGCGCCGCGCGCTCGCCCCGGCCGAGCGCCAGGATCGTCACGACGGCGGCGAAGGCGTGGGCGGCCCACATCCATGGGGAGTGCGCGCCGTGCTCTGCGACAGGGGCGGCGGCATCGAGAACGACAGCGGACGCGCCGTGATGGCCCCCGCCGACGGCAGTGCCGTCGCCGCGCAGATCGAGGATCAGGATGCCGTGGAACAGCGCCTGGCTGAGCACGACCGCCGCCGACAGACGCCACCACGACATCGCCCGCCCGGCCAGCAGCACGCACACCGGCGTGGCGAGGCAGAGCGCGACGGCGATGTTGATCGCGGACGGCAGAGCGGAGTCGACCGCACCGTGCGAGACGGTGGCGAGGAAGGTCGCCGCAGCGGCCGCGGCGACACCGCGACCCGCGCGCTGAGCACGCCCTGCTCTCGACGACATGGGACTCCTTCTCGCCCAGCCTATTCGGCGCGCGGTGCGGTTCGACGGTGGTGGTCCGTCATCGAGACAGGTCGAGGGGCGTGCGGGCGCCGCAGCCGCGCACAACGGCGGGTCGCCACCGCGACGCGCCGGGTCACGGCATCCGGGATCGGCGAGCCGGTCGCGGTCCCCGCCGCCGTGCACGCGCGGGGCCGCGCGGGTCAGGCCGAGCCGGCCCGCAGCGCCTCCCACGCGTCGTGCGCGGCATCCGCGAGCTGCTCGACGTCGGGCACCGCGGCCGGGTCGACGCAGAACCCCACGCCGAGCCAGCGATCGTTGGAGATCGCGGCGACGCGCAGCGCGTGTCGGGGACCCGGCTCCGACGACGTGTAGACGTGTCCGACACGGCGCCCGGCCACGGCCACCGCGACGCGCGGCCCGGGCACGTTGGAGATGGCGAGTGCGAACTCGCGCGGGTCGTCGGCGAGGCCACGCGCGAGCGTACCGAGCGGACCCGCCGACGCGAGCGCGTGGAACAGCTCCTCGAGCGCCCGGGCATCGCGCCCCTTCTTTCGCGCGCGCATCTCGGCGCTCAGCAGATCGAGTCGGCGCAGGTCGTCGGGCTCGTGCAGGTGCAGGCCCACGTCGACGAAGGAGTCGCGATTTCCGGATGCCGCGGCATCCTCCCCCTTCTCGTGCAGGCTCACCGGCACCTGTGCGTTCACGCGCGGCGCGTGGCCGTGATGGAGGAGCCGTCGGCGCAGCGCTCCCGCGATCACGGCGAGGAGCACGTCGTTGACGGTCGCGTGGGCGGGGCGCGACGCGCCGACCGCCCGCGCCTCGGCGAGGGGCACGTCGACGAACGCCAGGGCACGGCGCGCGGTGAGCGGGCGGTCGAACGGCGAGTGCGACCCCGGGTGGCCGAGCTCACGGGCCAGGGTCAGCGGCATCCGCTCCCATTCGCTCCACCGCGTCGGGCGCGCGGCGGGATCGCGGATGCCGACCTCGTGCGCGGGGGCATCGTGCGGTTCGAAGACCACGGTTTCGAGGAAGCGCACGGCGGTCAGTCCGTCGGCGAGCGCGTGGTGCAGGCGCACGGCCACGGCCTCGCGCCCGTCGGCGAAGGGCCCGATGAGATCGATGGTCCACAGCGGCCGAGATCGGTCGAGGGGTTCCGACATGAGCCGCCCGACGACCGCACGCAGGTCCGCCGGGTCGCCCGCGACGTATCGACGAACGTGGTGGTCCATCTCGACGTCGGCCACGTCGACCCACGCGGGCCCGTCGCCGTCGTCGACCACGACCTGACGCCCGCGCGGGAAGGCGCTCAGCCGCTCGGCGACGCTCGCACGCACGGACTCGAGATCCAGGGCCGCGCCCGGCTCGAGCACGAGCAGCTTGAGGGCGTGCCCGCGCACGACATCGGATTCGAGCGCCAGGATGCGCGCGTCCGCGGGCGACAGCGGCTCTCTCATGCGGTCACGGTAGCGCGGCAGGTGATCCCCCGCATGCGCCGCCGCTCGCGACCCGCCCGACGCGCCTTCTCCGCGCGTCACCCGGAGAGTGGTTACAGCGGCCGCTTCCACGACGAGGTGCTCATGGGCGTGCTGGCCGAGGAGTTCGCCGCGAACCGGTGACGTCCACCGGGATCGTCAGATCCAGGGCCGGAACTCGGTGTCGATGTCGCGCCGCTCGTGCAAGACGCGGTGGACGCGGACGGCATCGTCGTCGCACGGGGAGAAGAGGAGTCATGGGCGGAGGTCTCCGCGAGCCGACGATGTCGCATCCACTGACGGACTCACCGCCCCCGCCCGATCATCGACCAGGCGGCGGCGTCCGATCCACCCGGTGAGGCCGCGCCCGTCGCGCCACGCGACGAGAAGCGCCCCCGTCGCCAGCGCCAGCAGGAATGCCAGCAGCGACCACGGCACCGGCAGCGCCGCGAGCAGCGTGTAGGCCCCGGCCCCCGTGAGGAACCGCAAGAGACGCGCCACCCACGTCGGCAGCACGCCGTTCGTGAAGCGCACGCGCGTGGCGAGGTCGCCGATCGACCGCCCCGTCGTCAGGATCACGACCAGCCACACACCCGTCGACACCGCGGTGCCCGCGAGCGAGGCCACCTCATCGGTCGAGAAGGCCGCGGCATCCCCCAGGGTGAGGGAGATCACCGCCTGCACGACCACCGATACGCCGAACCCGACGAGCCACACACCCACGACGTCGCACACGATGCCGAGCAGCCGACGGCGGCGCGTCACCGGGCGGGGGCGCTCGGCATCCGGACTCCTCTGCGCCCCGCGGTGCTGCGCGGGCACCGTGAGCGCGAGCAGAGACCCCAGCAGAGCACCCGACGTGTTCGCGATCAGATCGTCGACGTCGAAGACGCGGTAGGCGCAGGGGAAGATGCCCCACACGCCGGTGAGCTGCGTGGTCTCGATGAGACCGGAGACGACGAGTCCCGCGAGGCCCGCGGTCAGGATGCCGCGCCCACCGAGCACCCGCAGGAGGAAACCGAGCGGGAGGAAGAGGAGCACGTTCAGCGCCACCTGCAACACGGCGGGGTCGGTGAGATAGCGGCCTGAGACGGCGACCGCCGCGCGGATGTCGTCGACGAACTCGAAGGGGCGGAGGTTCACGCCCGCGCAGCGGTAGTCCTCGCCGTCGGGCAGAGGGATCAGCGTGTACGTCCAGATCGACCAGAAGTACACCGCAGCTCCCGCCCAGAGGAGGGCGCGCCACAGCGTCAGGCCCCCGCGACGGCGGTAGCTGAGCGCGACGAACGGCACGAAGGCCAGCACCGCGATGATCGCGCCCGCCAGCACGGCGAGCAGTCCGGATCTCACGATGTCGTCCACGACGCGAGCTTAGGCGGGCACCCGGGTCGACTCCGTAGCCTTGTGCACATGACGCGTGCCGCCCTCCTGCGCGATGATCTCGTCGCCCGCATCGACGACACCGGCTTCCGCGCGCACGGGGTGCACGTGCGGGTGGGCGATGACACCGCGACGCATCGCTGGACACCCGACGTGCGAGAGGAGATCCACTCCGTCGCGAAGGCGGTGGCGGTGCTGGCGGCCGGGATCGCGGTCGACGAGGGAGTGGTGTCGCTCGACGAACCCGTCTCCGAGATGCTTCCCACCGCGGCCGACGTCACGCTCCGGCACCTGCTCACCATGTCGAGCGGCATCGATCTCCCGTACTCCGCGACGATGATGAGCGACTGGCCCGACCTCGCCGCCGAGTTCCTCTCGCGCCCCTCGCGCGGCCGCGTCTTCCACTATTCCAACGCCAGCACGTACACCGCGATGCACGCGCTGTCGCAGCGCACCGGCGACGTCGAGGACTACCTGCGCCCACGGTTGTTCGCGCCGCTGGGCCTCGACGACGTGTCGTGGCGCCGATGCCCGAACGGGCGCGTGCTCGCCGGCGAGGGCCTCGCGCTGCGCACCGAGGAGATGGCGCGCCTGGGCCTGCTCATCCGCGACCGCGGCGTCTGGAGCGGGCGCCGCCTCGTGTCGGCGGAGACGGTGGATGCCATGCACTCGGGGTGGATCGACACCGGCGGCGTCGGCGACGGGTACCGTCGCTACGCCCTTTCCGGCTGGGAGGGCCCGGGCGACGCGTGGCGCCTGCACGGGGCCCACGGCCAGCTCGTCGTCTTCGCCAGCGACGCCGTCGTCACGATCTCGGCCGACGACCACGCCGGGGCCGATGCGGTGGCACTGTTCATCGCCGAGGTCGCCACACCCTGATCGCGTCGTCGAACGCCGGGAATACGGCATCCGGAGCCACCGTTCATCACGTTCGAGCGACCAGCGGCTGAACGACCTGCGCGTCAGATTGCGCAGAGCCCGGAGTGCGCGTAATGTCGCGCGCCGTGACTGACGAAAGTCGCGTTGACGGCGAAGAGACGCCGATCGCGAAACGCATCTTGATCGGCGAGCCCCTCACCTCCGAGAAACTCGACGAGCAGCTCCTCCCCAAGAAGATGGCGCTGCCCATCTTCGCCTCCGACGCCCTGTCGTCCGTGGCCTACGCGCCGCAGGAACTGCTGATGATCCTGCTCATCGGCGGGACGGCTCTGCTGACGCTCAGCCCGTGGGTCGCCGTGGCCGTCGTGGTGCTGCTGGTCGTGGTGGTGCTCAGCTACCGTCAGCTCATCAAGGCCTACCCCTCGGGCGGCGGCGACTACGAGGTCGCCAGCAAGAACCTCGGCGAGGTGCCCGGTGTCGTGGTGGCCGCGGCCCTGCTCGTCGACTACGTGCTCACGGTGGCCGTGTCGGTGGCATCCGGGGTCGACAACATCATCTCGGCGCTTCCGGAACTGAACCCGTTCCGCGTCGAGATCGCCGTCGGCTTCGTCATCCTCATCGTCATCGTCAACCTCCGCGGCGTGCGCGAGGCCTCGAGCGTCTTCGCCATTCCGACGTACCTCTTCATCGGTTCGGTCGGCGTGATGATCGTCGTCGGCCTGGGCCGCACCCTCCTCGGCTTCGCGCCCGTCGCCTCGAGCGCGCAGTACGCGGTGCAGGCCGAGTCGCTGACGCAGGCGGCGCTGATCCTGCTCGTTCTGCGCGCGTTCTCGAGCGGCTGTTCCGCGCTCACGGGCGTCGAGGCCGTGTCCAACGGCGTGCCCGCCTTCCGGATGCCGAAGATCCGCAACGCCCAGACGACGCTGACGATGATGGGCGGCATCGCCATCATCCTGTTCGTCGGCCTCACCGCGCTCGCGCTCATCTCGGGTGTGCACTACGCGGAGAACCCCTGCCACCTCATCGGGTTCGACTGCGCCAACAACCCGCAGCCGAGCCTCATGGCCCAGGTCGCCGCCGCGACCTTCGGCATGGGCAGCATCCCGTTCTTCATCATCCAGGCCGCGACCGCGTGCGTATTGCTGCTGGCGGCCAACACCGCCTTCAACGGCTTCCCGCTGCTGGGGTCGGTGCTCGCTCGTGACGGCTACGCGCCGAAGGCGCTGAACACCCGCGGGGACCGGCTCGTGTACTCGAACGGCATGATCATCCTCGGCATCGTCGCCATCGGCGTGCTGATCGTCTACCAGGCCAATCTGACCACGCTGATCCAGCTCTACATCATCGGCGTCTTCGTGTCGTTCTCGCTCGGGCAGATCGGCATGGTCAAGCACTGGCGACGGATGCTGCGCGGACTGAAGGAGCTCCCGCCCGAGGCGGCGAAGCAGCAGTCGGCCGCGATCGAGCGGCGCTCGGCGATCTCGGGCCTGTGGATCAACTCCGTGGGTGCGGCCATGACCGTGCTCGTGCTGCTCATCGTCACGATCACGAAGTTCACGCACGGCGCGTGGCTGGTGTTCATCGCCATCCCGATCCTCGCCGTGCTGATGATCGGCGTGAACCGCTACTACCGCGACGTCGAGCACGAGATCCAGATGGATGACACCGTGCACTTCGGCTCGTCGGGCGACGTCGCCATCGTGCTGGTGAACCGTCTGCAGAAGCCGGTGATGAAAGCCCTCGACTACGCCCTCGCCGCCAAGCACGAAAAGACGCTCGCCGTGCACGTGGCCATCACCGAAGAGGATGCCGCGAAGCTGCAGAAGGAGTGGCAGGAGCACGACATGCCCGTGCCCCTCGTCATCATCGAATCGCCGTATCGCACGTACACCTCGCCGGTGACCTCGTTCATCAAGAGCTACCGCGCGAAGCACGGCTCGTCGGTCGTGACGGTGTACCTGCCGCAGTTCATCGTCGGGCACTGGTGGGAGTCGATCCTGCACAACCGCCGCTCCCGCCGCCTGGCGCAGCAGCTCATGCTCGTGCACGGGGTGTCGATCACGCTCGTGCCGTGGCTGCTCGATTCGTCCGAGCTCATCTACGGCCGGCGCTCCCGGCCGCTCCCCGGCCAGCAGCGTCGGGGTCAGCCCGTGGCCGAGGTCCCCGCGCACCGCGGCACGAAGAAGACCCCGACCAGCTCGGCATCCTGAGTCCGTTCGAACGCCCTCGCCATCGGCGGGGGCGTTCGGCGTTTCCGACGGCGTCGCGCGCGGTGGGCCGCCGCGGGCTCGATCGAGTGTCCGAGAAACCCGGACGGATTTTCGCGACGCCCGGGTGTTGTGGACACTCGCGCCGCGCGCCCGCCCCATCCCTGTCGAGCCAGAAGGGGCGGGAGTCAGTCGGTCGGGCGGCGGCGCAGGCGCTTGACGTCGGTGCGGCGCTGCTTGGCCTGCAGGCGACGTTCCTTCGAGCCGCGGGTCGGCTTCGTCGCGCGACGCGGCGGGGCGGGAGAACGCACGGCCTCGGCGACGAGGGCCGCGAGCCGGGCGCGCGCGGCGTCGCGGTTGCGCAGCTGCGCCCGATGCTCGGATGCCGCGATCGTCAGCACCCCGCCGACCAGACGCTCGCCCAGCCGGTCGAGGACCCGTTCGCGCTGCAGCGGGGAGAGCACCGCCGAGTTCCCGGCATCCCACGTCAGCTCCACCCGGGAATCGGCGGTGTTGACGCCCTGCCCGCCCGGCCCCGACGAGCGCGAGAACCGCCACGACAGCTCCGCCGCCGGGATCACGAGCGCCCCGTTCACGCGCACGTCGCTGTCGGCCATGCCTCCATCATGCGGGGTCGTGCGCACAGCGACTGCGTGAGCACCCCGTATGCGTTCGTCAGGGAGCCGTAGGGAAAGCGTGAGGAACCCCGGATGCCGGCTCCCGGCGGAGTTTCATCGACACACGTGCCGCCCCGCGGCGCCCGCGGATTGCCCGCGGTACAGACCCGAACCTGGAGTCGTCGTGCTCGATGTCGTCTTCCTCGCCGTGACCGTCGCGCTGTTCGCGCTGGTCGCGCTCGTCGCCAAGGGGGTCGAGAAGCTGGGCCCCGAGGCCCGCCCCTCGTCCGCTCGCCCCACCGGTCGAGGCGGTGACCGCTCGTGATGTTCTTCTCGATCCTCGCCGCCGTCCTCGCGGTCGCCGCCGTGGTGTACCTCGTGGTCGCCCTCGTCCGCCCCGAGAAGTTCTGACGTGGATGCCGCACAGATCTGGTCGATCGTCCTGACCAGCCTCACCCTCATCGTCGCCCTGGGCCTGGCCTACCGCCCGCTCGGCGACTACGTCGCCCGCATCTACACCGGCGAGCGCGACCTCGCCGTGGAGCGCGGCACGTACCGCCTGATCGGCGTCGACGCGCGCAGCGCGCAGACATGGCAGGCCTACCTGCGGTCGGTGCTGCTGTTCTCGTTCGTCAGCGTGCTGTTCGTGTACGCCCTCATGCGCCTGCAGGCGGTCCTGCCGTTCGCCCTGGGCCTCGAGGCCCCGGGCGAGGCGCTGTCGTTCAACACCGCGGTCTCGTTCGTCACCAACACGAACTGGCAGTCGTATTCCGGAGAGACGACGCTCGGCTACACCGTGCAGTTCGCCGCCCTCACCGTGCAGAACTTCGTCAGCGCGGCCGTCGGCGTCGCCGTCGCGATCGCGCTCGTCCGCGGCTTCGCCTACCGCCGCAGCGGAGTGATCGGCAACTTCTGGGTCGACCTCGTGCGCGGCACCTTCCGCCTTCTGCTGCCGTTCTCGATCGTGGCCGCGCTCGTGCTGCTCGCGGGCGGCGTCATCCAGAATCTCAACGGCTTCACGGATGCCACGACCCTGGCTGGAGCGACGCAGTCGATCCCGGGTGGGCCGATGGCATCCCAGGAGGCCATCAAGCTCCTCGGCACCAACGGTGGCGGCTTCTTCAACGTCAACTCCGCGCACCCGTTCGAGAACCCGACGCCGTGGACGAGCCTCTTCGAGATCTTCCTGATGCTCGTGATCCCGTTCTCGCTTCCCCGTGCATTCGGCCGGATCGTCGGAGATCACCGCCAGGGCTACACGATCCTGGGCGTGATGGCCGTGATCTTCGCGGCATCCACCGCCCTGCTCACCTGGGCCGAGACGGTGGGCGCGGGCACGGCCCCGACGCTCGCCGGCGGCGCGATGGAGGGCAAGGAGGTGCGGTTCGGCATCTTCGGCTCGACGCTGTTCGGCTCGACCAGCACCCTCACCTCGACGGGTGCGGTCGACTCCATGCACGACAGCTACACGGCGCTGGGCGGCATGATGCCGATGATCAACATGATGCTCGGCGAGGTCGCCCCCGGCGGCGTCGGCTCGGGCCTGTACGGCATGCTGATCCTCGCCGTGATCGCGGTGTTCGTCGGCGGTCTGCTGATCGGCCGCACGCCGGAGTATCTCGGCAAGAAGATCGGGCCGCGCGAGATCAAACTCGCGAGCCTCTCCATCCTCGTCACGCCCACCCTCGTGCTCGCCGGCACCGCGCTGAGCTTCGGTGTTCCCGGCATCCGGGACGACGTCGAGACCACCTCGATCTGGAACCCGGGCGTGCACGGCCTGAGCGAGGTGCTCTACGCCTTCACGTCGGCGGCGAACAACAACGGGTCGGCGTTCGCCGGGCTCACCGCGAACACGCCGTGGTTCACCACCGCGCTGGGCGTGGCGATGCTGCTCGGGCGCTTCCTGCCGATCGTGTTCGTGCTCGCGCTGGCCGGCGCCCTCGCGGCTCAGGATGCCGTGCCGGCGACGGCCGGGACCCTGCCCACGCACCGCCCGCAGTTCGCGGGCCTGCTCGCCGGTGTCGCCGTGATCGTCACCGCCCTGACCTATTTCCCCGTCCTCACCCTCGGACCCCTCGCTGAAGGACTGACCCGCTGATGTCCACTCCCCTTTCCACGATCCCTGAGCCTGTCCAAGGGTCGCCGGCCCCTCAGCCCGTCGGCGGGCCCGGCGCCAACAGCGCCCCGCGCCGCGCCTTCAGCGCCGCGCAGATCGTCGCCGCCCTGCCGGGAGCTGCCAAGAAGCTCAATCCCGCCGCCCAGTGGCGCAATCCCGTGATGTTCCTCGTCTGGGTCGGTGCGGCGTTGACGACGCTGATCGCTGTGGCGGAGCCGTTCCTCGGCGACGCCTCGACAGGGTCCGGAGGCGGCTCCGCGTCCGACGCCCTGCCGTTCGGCTTCACCGGGGGCATCGCCGCGTGGCTCTGGCTCACGGTGTTCTTCGCGAACATCGCCGAATCGGTCGCCGAGGGCCGCGGCAAGGCGCAGGCCGCGACGCTGCGCAAGACGCGCACGACGACCTCGGCCCGCCGCGTCGTGTCGTATGACGAGAAGGCCGACCCCGCGGCATCCGGGGCCGCCACCGAGGACGTCCCGTCGGGTGACCTGCGCGTCGGCGACATCGTGCTGGTAGAGGCCGGGGAGCTCATCCCCGGCGACGGCGACATCGTGCACGGCATCGCGACGGTCGACGAATCGGCCATCACGGGCGAGTCCGCGCCCGTCGTCCGCGAGTCGGGCGGTGACCGCAGCGCGGTGACCGGAGGCACGCGCGTGCTGAGCGACCGGATCGTCGTGACGATCACGTCGAAGCCCGGAGAGACGTTCGTCGACCGGATGATCGCCCTGGTCGAGGGTGCCTCCCGTCAGCGCACGCCGAACGAGATCGCGCTCAACATCCTTCTCGCGAGCCTGTCGATCGTGTTCGTCGTCGTGGTGCTCGTGCTGAACCCGATCGCCTCGTACGCGGCATCCCCCGTCTCGATCCCCGTGCTCGTGGCGCTGCTCGTGTGCCTCATCCCGACGACGATCGGCGCGCTGCTCAGCGCGATCGGCATCGCGGGCATGGACCGACTCGTGCAGCGCAACGTCCTGGCGATGTCGGGCCGCGCGGTCGAGGCCGCGGGAGATGTCACCACCCTGCTGCTCGACAAGACCGGCACGATCACTTACGGCAACCGCCGGGCCTCGGCCTTCGTGCCCCTCGGCGGTGTCGGCGGGCCGATGCTCGCGCAATACGCGTCGCTGTCGTCGCAGGCCGACCCCACGCCCGAGGGTGTCTCGGTGGTCGAGCTCGCCGTCGCCCAGGGCATCGTCGCCGACATGCCCCGCGACGCCGAGCCCGTGCCGTTCACCGCCCAGACCCGCATGAGCGGCCTCGACCTCGCCGACGGCACCCAGGTGCGCAAGGGCGCGGCGGCCGCCGTGGTGGCCTGGCTCGCGGCATCCGGATCCCCCGTCCCCGACGACCTGCGCGCGCAGTTGCAGAGCGCGACGGATGCCATCTCGCAGTCGGGCGGAACGCCGCTGGTCGTCGCGACCTGGACGCCGGCGCGGGGCCCGGCGGCTTCGGCGAGCTCAGCCACTTCCCCCGGGACCCAGGTCCCTGAGCCTGTCGAAGGGACCGGCCGCGTGCTCGGCGTCATCCACCTCAAGGACGTCGTCAAGGACGGCCTGCGCGAGCGCTTCGGAGAGCTGCGGGCGATGGGCATCCGCACCGTCATGATCACGGGCGACAACCCCCTCACCGCCAAGGCGATCGCCGCCGAGGCCGGCGTCGACGACTTCCTCGCCGAGGCCACGCCGGAGGACAAGCTGGCGCTCATCCAGCGGGAGCAGGAGGGCGGCAACCTCGTCGCCATGACCGGTGACGGCACGAACGACGCCCCGGCGCTCGCGCAGGCCGACGTCGGCGTGGCGATGAACACGGGCACCTCCGCTGCGAAGGAGGCCGGCAACATGGTCGACCTCGACAGCGATCCGACCAAGCTCATCGACATCGTGCGCATCGGCAAGCAGCTGCTCATCACGCGCGGCGCGCTGACGACGTTCTCGCTCGCCAACGACATCGCGAAGTACTTCGCCATCATCCCGGCGATGTTCATGGGGGTGTTCCCGGGCCTCGCGGTGCTCAACGTCATGCAGCTGTCGTCGCCGGCATCCGCGGTGCTCAGCGCGATCATCTTCAACGCGATCGTGATCATCGTGCTCATCCCGCTCGCCCTGCGCGGAGTGAAATACCGCGCGGCGAGCGCATCGAGCATCCTCAGCCGCAATCTGCTCGTGTACGGGCTCGGCGGCGTCCTCGTCCCCTTCATCGGCATCAAGCTCATCGACCTCGTCGTGAGCCTGCTCCCCGGCTTCTGAAAGGCCCCGTCATGCGCACCACCCTGCGTACCGCCGGCGTCGCCGTCCGCGCGATGCTCGTCTTCACCGTCCTCCTTGGGGTCGGCTACATGCTCCTCATCACCGGGATCGGGCAGGTCGCCCTCCCGTTCCAGGCGAACGGATCGCTCGTCCGCTCGGCCGACGGGACGGTGGCGGGCTCCCAGCTGATCGGCCAGTCCTTCACGGATGCCGACGGGCAAGCGCTTCCGCAGTACTTCCAGTCGCGCCCCTCCGCGGCGGGCGACGGCTACGACTCCGCGGCGTCGAGCGGGTCGAACCTCGGCCCCGAGAACGACGACCTGATCGCCTCGATCGAGGAACGCAGGACGGCCTCCGTCGAGCTCGACGGGGCCGGGGAGATCCCCGCCGACGCCCTTACCGCCTCGGCCTCGGGCCTGGACCCCGACATCTCCGTCGCGAACGCGCAGCGCCAGGTGGGGCGGGTGGCCGAGACCCGTGGCATCCCCTCGTCGGAGGTGTCGGCGCTGGTCGCCGCGCACACGATTCCGCGCGACCTCGGGTACCTCGGCGAGCCGCGCGTCAACGTGCTCGAGCTCAACCGCGCGCTCGACGCGCGCTGAGCGGCGAGAATCAGGACATGCGCCTGTCACCCGCCGCCGTCGCGCCCCTCGCGCGGCGGCGGCGCCGTGCGCCCGGGGCCCCGACCGACCCGCGGAGCGCGTCGTGAAGCGCGGGCGCCTGCGCGTGCTGCTCGGCATGGCCCCGGGCGTCGGCAAGACGTACGAGATGCTCGAGGAAGGCCGGCGCCTGCGCGACGAGGGGCGCGACGTCGTCATCGCGATCGTCGAGACGCACGGCCGCGTCGCCACCGCCGCCCAGGCCGAAGGCCTCGAGGCCGTCGAGCGCCGGACCGTCGCGCACCGCGGCGTCGCCCTCGACGAGATGGACCTGGATGCCGTGCTCCAGCGGCATCCGCCGATCGCCCTCGTCGACGAGCTCGCGCACACCAACGCCCCCGGCTCCCGCAACGACAAGCGCTGGCAGGACGTCGAGGAGCTGCTGGACGCGGGCATCGACGTGATCACCACGGTCAACGTGCAGCACATCGAATCCCTCAACGCCGTCGTCGAGAAGATCACCGGCGTCGCGCAGCGCGAGACGGTCCCGGATGCCGTGGTGCGCGCCGCCGACCAGATCGAGGTCGTCGACCTCGCCCCGCAGTCTCTGCGCGACCGGCTCGCGGCCGGGTCGGTGTACCCGGCCGAGCGCATCGACGCGGCCCTGTCGAACTACTTCCGCCTCGGCAACCTCACCGCCCTGCGCGAGCTCGCGCTGCTGTGGCTCGCCGACGAGGTCGACTCCGCCCTGCAGCGCTATCGCTCCGAGCACGGCATCGAGGGCACGTGGCAGGCGCGCGAGCGCGTCGTCGTCGCCCTCACCGGCGGCCCCGAGGGTGAGACGCTGCTGCGCCGCGGCGCGCGCATCGCCGCCCGGTCGGCGGGGGGCGAGCTGCTCGCCGTGCACGTGTCGTCGCAGGACGGCCTGCGCGCGAGCGCCCCCGGCGCCCTCGCCGAGCAGCGCGCGCTCGTCGAGGCCCTCGGCGGCACCTACCACCAGGTGGTCGGCAACGATCCGGCGACCGCCCTCGTCGACTTCGCCCGCTCGGTGAACGCCTCGCAGCTCGTGATCGGCGTGAGCCGTCGCGGGCGTGTGGCCGCCGCCCTCACCGGTCCCGGCATCGGCGCGACCGTCATCCGCCTCTCGGGCGACATCGACGTGCACATCGTCAACCACGCCCGCGCGGGCGGGCGCTTCACCCTCCCCCGCCTCACGGGTCCCGCGCTCAGCGCGAAGCGTCGCATCCTCGGCTTCGTCACGGCCCTGGTGGGCGGACCGCTCATCTCGCTGCTGCTGCTGTCGACCGGGAGCGACGACTCCGTCGCCGCCGACGTCCTGGTCTATCAGCTGCTCGTGGTGGTCGTGGCGCTGATCGGCGGCATCTGGCCCGCGGTGTTCGCCGCCGTGCTGTCGGGCGTCACGCTGAACTTCCTCTTCATCGAGCCGCTGTACACCGTGACCATCAGCAACCCGGCCAACGCGATCGCCCTCGCGCTCTACGTGATCATCGCGACGCTGGTGAGCGTCGTCGTCGACCAGGCCGCCCGGCGCGCCCGCGCGGCCCGCCGCGCCGCGGCAGAAGCCGAGCTGCTGGCGACGGTCGCCGGGAGCGTGCTGCGGGGCGAGAGCGCCGTCCCCGCGCTGGTGAGCCGGGCCCGCGAGGCGTTCGGACTCGCGGGGGTGCGGCTCATGGCATCCGATGGGTCGACGCTGGCCACCGACGGCGAACCCGTCCGCGACGGCCGATCGACCATCGTGCCCGTGGGCAACGACCGCGCGCGCCTCGAGCTGCACGGGAGCGACCTGGATGCCGGTGAACGACGTCTCCTCGACGTCGTCGTCGCGCAGCTCGCCGCCGCCCTCGAGCGCACCGACCTCGCCGAGACCGCGGCCGAGGCGGGGGCGCTGGCCGAGACCGACCAGGTGCGCAGCGCCCTGCTGTCGGCCGTCAGTCACGACCTGCGCCGCCCGCTCGCCGCCGCGGTCGCCTCTCTCGGAGGACTACGAGCCGCAGGCGACAACCTCACCGAAGCCGACCGCCTCGAGCTGCTCGAGACCGCCGACGAGAGCCTCACGACCCTGTCGGTGCTGGTGACCGACCTGCTCGACGTCAGTCGTGTGCAGGCCGGCGTGCTCGCGGTGTCGCTCACCGAGGTCGATGCCGCGGGCGTCGTGCTCGCCGCCCTCGACGAGCTCGGCCTGGGACCGGATGCCGTCGAACTCGCCCTCGACCCCGATCTCCCGGCCCTGCGCGCCGACCCCGTGCTGCTGCAACGCGTGATCGTCAACGTGCTGACGAACGCCGACCGCTATACCCCCGCGGGACAGCGCGTCCGCATCGCGACGAGCCGCCTGGGCGGTACGGCCGAGATCCGCGTGATCGACTACGGCCCCGGCATCGCCGCGGAGCGGCGCGAGGACATGTTCTCGCCCTTCCAACGCCTCGGCGACACCGACAACACCGCGGGCCTGGGTCTCGGACTCGCGCTGTCCCGCGGCTTCGCCGAGGGGATGAGCGGAACGCTGACCCCCGAAGACACCCCGGGCGGCGGGCTGACGATGGTGGTGGCGCTGCCGGTGTCCGCCGACCGGCCCGCTGATGATCCGTACACCCGCGACGCCGCGCCCCTGGCATCCGGATCCCGAGAGGACGCGCCGTGAAGGTCCTGATCGCCGACGACGACCCGCAGCTCGTCCGCGCCCTGCGCATCACCCTCGCCGCGCACGGCTACGACGTGGTCGCTGCGGCCGACGGCGCTGCCGCGATCACGCTCGCCGCCCAGGCGCACCCCGACCTCGTGCTGCTCGACCTCGGGATGCCGCACCTCGACGGCGTGCAGGTGATCCAGGCGCTGCGCGGGTGGACGACCGCGCCGATCATCGTCGTCTCCGGTCGCACGGGCTCGGCCGACAAGGTCGAGGCGCTGGATGCCGGCGCCGACGACTACGTGACCAAGCCGTTCCAGATCGACGAGCTGCTCGCGCGCCTGCGCGTGCACGCGCGGCGTTCGGTTCCGGCATCCGGTGATGCGGTCGTGCGCTTCGGCGAGGTCGAGGTCGACCTCGCGGCCAAGGCCGTGCTGCGGGCGGGAACCCGCGTGCACCTCACCCCGACGGAGTGGCGGATGCTGGAGTTCCTCGCCCGTAACCCCGGCTCGCTCGTGACGCGTCAGACGCTGCTGAAGGAGATCTGGGCGAGCGAGCAGGTGGCCGACAGCGGGTACCTGCGGCTGTACATGTCGCAGCTGCGAAAGAAGCTCGAGGCCGACCCGTCGAACCCGGTGCACCTGCTCACGGAGCAGGGGATGGGGTACCGGTTGGTGGTGTGACGCTGCGGGCGGCGCGCGCCGCAGTCCTCACTGTTCGCGTGCGGTGAGGCTCAGTTCAGCACGGCCGGCACCTCGGCCCACACCGCACGGTCGGAGACCGACGGAGCGTCGGGGATGCGCCCCTCGCCGTCGGGCTCGGGGATCGCCGCCAGCAGGGCGCGCGTGTACGGATGCCGCGGCTGCGCCCAGAGGTCGGAGGTCGGCCCCGATTCCAGCACGCGTCCGCCGAACATGACGTGCGTGCGATCGGCGATGCGGCGCACCACGGCGAGGTCGTGGGAGATGAAGAGCATGCCGGCGCCCGCCTCGGCGACCAGGTCGCGCATGAGCGCGGCCACGCTCGTCTGGGTCGAGGCGTCGAGGGCGGAGATGGGCTCGTCGGCGACGAGCAGCGACGGGCGCGCGGCGAGGGCGCGCGCGATCGCGAGGCGCTGCTTCTGGCCGCCCGAGAACTGGTGCGGGAAACGGGTGGCGACGCCGGCCGGCAACCCCACGCGTTCGAGCCACTCGGCGACGCTCGATCCGGCGGCGCCGCGCGCGCGGGCGGTCGCGATGCCGTCGGCGATCTGGTCGCCGACACGGCGGCGCGGGTTGAGCGAGGTCGACGGGTCCTGGAACACCATCTGGATGCTCGTCAGCGCCTTCGCGCGACGGCGCAGCCCGAGCGGGGCGACGGGCGCACCCTGGAACAGCACGGTTCCGTCGGCGGTCTTCTCGATACCCACCACGGCCCGCGCGAAGCTCGACTTGCCGCTGCCCGACTCCCCCACCAGCGCCACGGTCTCCCCGGGCGCGACGCGCAGCGACACCTCGTCGACGGCGACCACGGGCGGAGTGCCCGGGTAGCGCACGGTGACGCGCTGCGCGTCGAGGACGGCGGTCTCACTCATCGATCTCGCCCTTCATCACGGCATCCGCATCCGGAATCTCGATCTTCGACCCCGGCAGCGCCGCCAGCAGCGCGCGCGTGTACTCGTGCCGGGGGTCGCGGAAGAGGGTCTCGCGGTCGGCGCGCTCGACGATCAGACCGTCCTTCATCACGGCGACCTCGTCGGCGATCGCGCTCATCACCCCCAGATCGTGGGTCACGAGCAGCACCGCCAGGCGACGCTCGGTCGCGAGGTCGCGCAGCAGCTGCAGGATGCCGGCCTGCACCGTCACGTCGAGGGCGGTGGTCGGCTCGTCGGCGAGCAGCACCTCGGGGTCGCACGCGAGGGCGCACGCGATGGCGATGCGCTGACGCTGCCCGCCGGAGAACTGGTGCGGGTAGCGACCGAGCGCATCCGCCGGCCGCGGCACCTGCACCGTCTCGAGCAGCTCTTCCGCCCGCGCGCGAGCGGCCTTGCCCTTCAGCCCGAGGTGCACGCGCAGGTGATCGGTGAGCTGCCGGCCAACCGTCAGCTGCGGATGCAGAGACGACGATGGGTCCTGGAAGACCATCGCGATGCGCTTCCCGCGGATGCGGTTGAGCGCGCGGCGACCGAGCCCGAGGATCTCCTCACCCGCGAGCAGGATCGACCCGCCGGTGCGCGCGTGCCGCGGCAGCAGACCGAGGACTGCGAGCGAGGTGAGGGTCTTGCCCGACCCGGACTCTCCGGCCAGTCCGTGGATGCGACCCGGCTCGAGCTCGAGCGAGACGCCGCGCACGAGCGGGCGGCCGATGTCGATGGTCAAATCGCGGATCGAGAGGGCGCTCACGCGGGCACCCCCGCCGAGGCCTTGTGGTCTGCCTGACGTTCGTGCGTGATCTCGGCCGTCGGGTCGAGCACGTCGCGCATCGCGTCGCCGAGGAAGTTGAAGGCCAACACAACCGTCAGGATCGCCAGGCCCGGGAACACTCCCAGCCACCAAGCGTCGAAGTTCTGCATCGCGCCCGAGATCATCGAGCCCCATTCGGCGGTCGGCGGCTGAGCGCCCAGGCCGAGGAACGACAGTCCCGACAGCAGCAGGATCGCGGCGCCGATGTCGAGGGTCGCGAGCACGAGCACCGGACCGGCGATGTTCGGGAGGATGTCGACGAAGAGCGTGCGCAGCGGCGAGTGGCCGAGCAGGCGCCCCGCGATGACGTAGTTCTGACCGCGAAGGCCCAGCACGATGCTGCGGGTGACGCGCGAGTACTGCGGCCACGACACCACGATCGCCGCGATCACGGCGTTGAAGAGCGACGGCCCGAGCGAGGCGGTGACGACCATGGCCAGGATGACGGTGGGGAACGCCATGAACAGGTCGGTGAGGCGCATGAGCGTCTCGTCGACCCACCCGCCGAAGTAGCCCGCCACCGAGCCGATGACCGTGCCGATGATCATGGCCGCGATCACGAGCATGAGCGCGAGCGGCAGACTGACGGTGGCACCGGTCATCAGGCGCGAGAAGATGTCGCGGCCGTTGCCGTCGGTGCCCAGCAGGGTGTCGATACCGGGCTCCTGCAGGCGGGGAAGCACCTGCGCGTTCGGGCCGAACGGCACCCACCACTGAGCGGTGAAGGCCACGATGATCCACGCGGCGGCGATGACCGTGCCGATCACGCCCAACGGCGTGCGCCAGGCGCGGGGCCAGCGGAAGCGGAAGCGCCCGCGTCTCGATGCGGCGGCGAGGTGGCTCATGCGATCCTCACTCTCGGGTCGAGCACGCCGTAGAGCAGGTCGACGACGAAGTTGATGAGCAGGTAGATGAGGCCCACCACGAGACCGACGCCCATGATGCCGGGCAGGTCGAGATTCGCTGCGGAGTTGTAGGCGTAGGTCCCCAACCCCGGCCACGCGAACACCGACTCCACGAGCACGGTGCCCGACAGCAGGGCGCCGAAGGCGACGCCGACGACCGTGAGGATCGGCAGCGAAGCGCCGCGCAGCACGTAGTCGAGGATGATGCGCATCGCGGGCAGTCCCTTGGCGCGGGCGGCCCGCACGTAGTCGCTGCCGAGCACCTCGAGCACCGAGGTGCGGATGAAGCGGGTCAGCAGACCCACCGTCACCAGCGAGAGCACCAGGACCGGCAGCGCCAGGTGCGCGAGGGCGTCGAAGAAGCCGACACCGTCGCCGTTCAGGAGGTAGTCGACGGTGTAGAGCCCCGTCACGCGCGGGGGCGGGGTGATCGCCGGGGAGATACGGCCCGACCCGGGCGCGATGCGCAGCTCGAGGAAGAACACGTAGAAGCTGACCAGGGCCAGCCAGAACGTCGGCACGCTGAGCCCGACCAGCGTGACCACGCGGATGACCTGGTCGGACACGAGTCCGCGACGGTAGGCCGCGAGGGTGCCGAGCACGATGCTCACGACGAGGCTCAGCACGATCGCGCCGATGGCGATCTCGATCGTCGCGGGGACGGCCGTGGCGAGGTCGCTGGTGACCGGGCGGCCGGTCACCAGCGACGTTCCGAGGTCTCCGCGCAGGAGGTTCCCCATGTAGATGAAGTACTGCACGAACAGCGGCTGATCCAGACCCTGCGCCCGGATGAACGCCTCGCGGGTTGCGGGATTCTGCGAGGCGCCCTCACCGAGGGCCGCGGAAACGGGGTCTCCGGGAACCAGGTTGGTGAGCGCGAACGTGACCACGGTCACGCCCACCAAGAGGATGAGGGAGGTTCCCGCGCGACGCAGCAGGTAGCCGATCAGGGGTGATCGACGCCGCGCGCGCCGCTGAGTCGGCACTGTCGTCATGAGGGTCCCGCTCAGCCGGCCGGGGTGATCTCGGCGATGTCCATCTCCCAGACCGAGTTGTAGACGGCACCCGTGACGGTGTTCGACGTTGCGATGTTGCGGCCGGGGATGATCAGCGGCACGAACGGACCCTCGGCCTGCATGGCCTCGGCGAAGTCGGTGAAGGCGGCCGTGCGGGCGCTCGCGTCGGTGGCGGAGGCGGCATCCGCGGCGATCTGCGCGATGGTGGGGTTGGCCTCGGCGGTCCATCCCGAGCGCAGGCCCACCTTGAGGCCGGGGCCGAAGGGCAGGAAGTTCGCCGAGTCGGCGTAGTCGGGGCCCCAGAACCACAGCCCGAAGCCTTCCGTACCGCCGACGTAGGCATCGAGCTCGGTGGCGAAGGGAGCGGGGGCCAGCTCGACCGAGATGCCGGCATCCTTCAGCTGCGACTGCACGCGCTCGGCGAGCGGGGTGAACTCCACACCGCCGACCGGGTAGTCGTTCGGGAACTGCAGGCGCAGCGTCTGGCCCGTGTAGCCCGCCTCGGCCAGCGCGGCCTTGCTCTTGGCGAGATCCTGGGTGACGCCGGAATCGAGCGCGCCCTCGAAGCCCAGCGGGATCACGCCCGTCGCCTGCTTCGCGCCCGCGCCGGCGAGCTCCAGCAGAGCGTCGTAGTCGAGGGCGTAGCGGATGGCCTCGGCCATCTTGACGTTCGCGAGCTCCCCGGCGACGGCCGGCGACTGGTTCAGCAGCAGGAAGATGGTCTGCCCCGAGGGCACCGAGTCCACCGTCAGCGAATCGCCGAGGCCCGAGACCTGGTCGCCGTTGAGGTCCATCGCGACCATGGAGTCGCCGCCCTTGAGGTTCGCCAGCTGCGTGGCGCTCTCGGTCACGTTGCGCACGACGACGCGCGAGAAGTCCGACTTCTCGTCGCCGTTGTACGCGTCGTTCCGCGTCAGCACGACCTGCGACGAGAGGTCGAGGGTGTCGAGCACGAACGGGCCCGAGCCGGCCGAGGCGCCGTCGAGGTACTTCTGCGCCGAGTCCGACCCGTCGACGCTGCCGCCGTTCTCCTGCACGACGTCGGCGTTGACGATGCCGAGCGCGGGGTTGGCGAGGATCGCGGGCAGCTGCAGCAGGGGCGTCTGCGACGTGAACGAGATCGTCTTGTCGTCGACCTCGGCGATGGTGATGCCGCCCAGCAGGAAGTTCGGCTTGGCATCCTCCATGCCCTGGATGCGCTGCAGGCTGAACACGACGTCCTTCGCCTCGATCGGCGAGCCGTCGGAGAAGACGCGGTCGCCCTCGAGCGTGAAGGTGAACTCGGTCGCGGCGTCGTTCTGCGTCCAGGAGGCGAGCCCCGGGACGGGCGTGGAGACGTCGGACCCGTCGAAGTCGACGAGGGTCTCGTACAGCGCCTTCGCGATCATGTTGCCCGTGGGGTCGTAGGTGTGGCCCGGGTCGGCCGTCTCGATCGAGAATGCGGTGTCGATCACGAGCGACTGGTTGCCCTGCGCGTTTCCGCCGTTGGTGTTCGCCGAATTACCCCCGGTGCACCCGGCGAGCGCGAACAGCGCCACCGCTCCGATCGCGAGAACCGAGGTGGTGCGACGTGACGACATGGGGGCCTCCGGAGTCGAGGAGTACATTCGGGAAAAGTCGTCCGACAAGTGGACGACCCGGTTTAGATTCGCACCTTATGCGACGATGTGTCCAGCGATGTTACGCGACAGCGTCGGTCCGTCCAGAGAAAGCGCACCTTGGAGCAGAATGTCCAGCAATGATGCGGAACCCCCGAAGGATTCTGGACGAAGTGGCACGCCGTTGGACGATACGGCGTACAAAATCCTCGCCGTCCTCCGAGATAACGGTCGCATTTCGATAGCCGCCCTCGCCGAGAAGGTCGGAATCTCGCGCGCCAACGCATACACGAGGGTCGAGGCACTCGTCCAGGACGGGGTGATCACGGGCTTCAGCGCCCAGGTCGACCACGCCCGGGCGGGGCTGTCGATCGGTGCGCTGGTGTTCGTCACCGTCATGCCGCAGGCCTGGGCCTCGTTCCGCGACCGGGTCGTCGAGATGCCCGACGTCGAGTGGTGCGCAATCACCACCGGAGAACACGACGCGATGCTGCTGATCCGCGCGGTCGACGTCAGCGGCGTGCACGAGTTCTCGACCGGCGTCATCGCGCAACTGCCCGAGGTGCGCACCGTCGTGAGCGTCGTGGTGCTCGACGAGGTCATCCGCCGGCCCTACCTGCTGCCGGCCGACCTGCCCGACCGCACGGCGACCAACACCCTGCTGGGCATGACGCGCTGGACGCCCGCGACCCCGGGCCGCGACACCCTGCCGCCGCGCTGACTCAGGCCGTGATCTCCTCGCAGACGCTCAGCTGCGGGGCGCCGTGCATCTCGTAGTGCTCGACCAGCCGGATGCCGCCGCCTTCGGTGAGCTCGAGGTCGCTCTCGCCGTCTCCCGTGACCACCGTGCCGTCGGCCACCAGCACGTGCACGAACGAGACCCAGATCTTGTCGGCCGTGCGGGTGCCGACGAACTTGCCGAAAGTGACGGTGTCGCCCTCGTAACCACCCCAGATGGCTCCGTCGCGTTCGAAGTACTCGAAGACGCTGGGGGCGTCGGGGTCGACGACGGAGGTGGTGGAGGACACCATGCGGAATCGGCGGCCGTCGAGAGAGGGGAGCGTCGCGGTCATCTGTCGATTATGGGGGGCGCCGCCGACGTCGCCGCGTGCGCACCCCGCAGCTGCGGTCATCGGGCGCGCGTCGCCGGTCGCAAACGGCGAAGCGTCGCTCCGCGACCCGGACCATGGCAGCGGGAGAGGCGATGATTTTCCTTTCTCGGGTGAATCGGCCACGGCGGCGCCGTCAGACCTCGTCAGCTCCTGCCAGCGTGGAATCACCGTCACCGTGATGAACGGGTCCGCACCGTCAGCGGGCGTGGCCGTGACGGTCAGCCTCTCGGACGGCTATACCTTCGCCGGCGGCGCGACCTCCTACGCGGGCACCACGGACGCCTCGGGGAAGGTTCTCGTTCCGACCATCTTCGTCCCTCGCGGGGCACCTTCGACGGTCTTCACCGCCACATCCTCCGGCGCCGTCGGGACCGCAAGCAGCTCCGGGACGCCCGGCGTCGGGTCCTATCCGCTCATCGCTCGACGGGTGAGTACGTCTGCACAGGTGTACGCCGCCATGGTCATAGCCACCGACGGCTACGCCTACACGTGCTCCTTCAACCGAGACACCGGCGCATGGGACAGCTGGAACCGACTCGCCATGGCGAACACCACGTTCCTGACCGCCAGCACCGACGGAAACCAGGCATTCCAATCGGACGGAACCGTCGTCAGCACGATCGAGGGCACCAACTCCCCCGCCCTGCCAGCCGGCATCACGGTGACGCAACTCTTCGCACGCCGGGCGAGTGAATCGCCCGCCGTGTACAGCGCCATCATCATCGGAAGCGACGATCGCGCATACGGCTGCGACTTCTACCAGGACTACAACGTGTGGCAGTCGGCGTGGAGCGCCACCGCGATGACCGGCGTCGCCTATGTCGCCGCCAGTACCGACGGACTCCAGGCGTTCGAGTCCGACGGCATCACCGTCTCCACCCTCGGCGGGAAGACCGCGCCCGCCCTCCCCGGCAGCATCGCCTTGGCGCACCCGTGCTGACCGGCGGGGCGACTCTCGGACAAACGCTCGAAGCCGCCCCGTCGTTCTGGCTGCGTACCCTCCCGGCACTCACCCACCCGCCGCCGCGTAGCCTGGAATCGTGACACTCCCCTTCGACGTCGACGCCGTGCGCGCCGACTTCCCGATCCTCGAGACCGAGGTCGACGGCCGCCCCCTCGTCTACCTCGATTCCGGCGCGACGAGCCAGAAGCCGCGCGCCGTGCTCGACGCCGAGCGCGACTTCCTCGAGCACGCGAACTCCGCCGTGCACCGCGGGGCGCACACGCTCGCCGCCGAGGCGACAGAGCTGTTCGAAGACGCCCGAGTCACGGTCGCGGAGTTCGTCGGGGCCGAGCCCGAGCAGCTCGTCTGGACGAGCGGCGCCACGGCCGGCCTGAATCTCGTCGCCGGCTCTCTCGGCTACGCCGGGCGGCTGCGCGAGGGCGACGAGATCGTCGTCACCGAGGCCGAGCACCACGCGAACCTCATCCCGTGGCAGGAGCTCGCCGCCCGTACCGGCGCGCGACTGCGCCACATCCCCGTGCTCGACGACGGCACGCTCGACATGCACGCCGCCGCCGACCTGATCGGCGAGCGCACGCGGGTTGTCGCTTTCCCGCACGTCTCGAACGTGCTCGGCATCGTGAACCCGGTCGCCAAGCTCGTCACCCTCGCCCGCGGCGTCGGCGCGCTGACGGTTCTCGACGCGTGCCAGTCGGCACCGCATCTGGCGCTCGACCTGTCGGCATCCGGGGTCGACCTCGCCGTGTTCTCGGGGCACAAGGTCTACGGACCGTACGGTATCGGTGCGTTGTGGGGCCGCGACGAGGTGCTCGAGTCGCTGCCGCCGTTCACCACCGGCGGCTCGATGATCACCACCGTCACCCTGGACAAGGCCGAGTACCTGCCCGCGCCGCAGCGCTTCGAGGCGGGCACGCAGCCGGTGTCGCAGGCCGTGGCCTTCGCCGCCGCGGTGCGATGGCTCGGTGAGCACGACCTCGCGGCCGCGCACGCGCACGAGGCCGCTCTCGAGCAGCGCATGCGCGAGGGGCTCCGCTCGATCGCGGGCATCCGCCTGCTCGGAGACACGGATGCCGCCGATCGCGTCGCCCTGCAGGCGTTCGCCGTCGAGGGGGTGCACGCGCACGACGTGGGCCAGTTCCTCGACTCGCGCGGGGTCGCCGTGCGCGTCGGACACCACTGCGCCCAGCCGCTGCACCGCCGCTTCGGGCTGACGGCGTCGGTGCGCGCGAGCGCGGCGATCCACACGACCGAGGCCGAGGTCGACACCTTCCTCGACGCCGTCTCGGGCGTCCGCGGGTTCTTCGGCGTCGGCGCCGGCACGGCGGGAGCGCGCGCATGAGCGGGCTGGAGTCGCTGTACCAGGAGCTCATCCTCGACCACGCGAAGAACCGCCGCGGCTTCGGCCTCGCCGAGCCCGGCGCGCACAGCGCCACCGTGCACCAGCGCAACCCCATCTGCGGCGACGAGATCACGCTCCGCGTCGACGTCGAGGGCGATCGGGTGGCATCCGTCACCTGGGAGGGCGCGGGCTGCTCGATCTCGCAGTCGTCGGCGTCGATGCTCGTCGCGCTGCTGCAGGAGGACGGCGGGGTCGAGGGGATGCCGACCGCCGATGTCGAGGCACTGATAGCGCAGTTCCGCGAGGCCCTGCGCTCGCGCGGCAAGATCCCCCTCGACGAGGAGACCTTCGCGGATGCCGCCGCCCTGTCGGGCGTCTCGAAGTACACCGCGCGCGTGAAGTGCGCGATGCTCGCGTGGGTCGCGCTCGAAGAGGGATTGCGGCAGGCCTGAGACTGCCGGCACGGCGGTCCACTCCCTCACCGTTCGAGTGTCCAGAACACGCGGACATTCCGAAAAACCGTCCGGGTGTCTCGGACACTCGACGGGCCGTGGGCTGAACATCCGGACCCGTTCACCCCGCCGACGCCGCGGCGATATCCTGCGTCCAGACCGACGAGAGGACGGATGCCATGGCCACCAGCGGAGCGGGATTCAGCGACGAAGAACGCGCGGCGATGAAACAGCGCGCCGAGGAGCTCAAGGCGATGAAGGGCCTGAAGGGCCTGGCGAAACTGCAGAAGGAGAGCGAGGCCTGCCTCGAGGCCATCGAGAAGCTCGAGGGCGTCGACCGCGCGGTCGCCGAACGACTGCACGTCATCGTGCTGGAAGAGGCTCCGCATCTGAACCCCAAGACGTTCTACGGCTTCCCCGCGTACGCGAAGGACGGCAAGGTCGTGGTGTTCTACCAGCCGGCCTCGAAGTTCACGACGCGCTACGGAACGGTCAGCTTCGACGAGACCGCGCAGCTCGACGACGGGCCGATGTGGCCGGTGTCGTTCGCCGTCGTCGAGGTCACGCCCGAGGTCGAGCAGCGCATCCGCGAGCAGGTGCGCCGGGCGGCTCCGGCGGCCTGAGGTCCGCCACCCGCCCGCAGAGCGGCGCGGAGCTCGCGAAGCTCCCTCCGGATGCTGCGAGCAGCGAGACTCTCTGCGGGCCTCGCATCGACGCACCCCGGGAGGCGGGTGCCGCGAACCCCGGGCCGCGGCACCCGCTTCCCCTCACGCCAAAACGACGCGCTCCATGCGCCGGAAGCTCTCCTCCATGCCGTCGACCATGCCCGTGGCGAGCACGGCGTCGCGGGTGGCGGCATCCGGATACTCGATCAACAGGGTGACCAGCGTCGCGCCGTCCTCCTCGTAGAGCGACAGGTCGTTGAGCGTCGAGGGGTAGTCGGTACCGGTCATGTGCTCGGTCTGCACCATGCGCCGCGGCTCGTCGAGCAGCAGGATGTCACCGTCGAAGCCGAAGGGCTCGCCCTTGGTACCGGGCTCGGGCTCCCACGCGATGCGGTAGCGGCCGCCCTCGGTGCGGTCGATCTCGCAGATCAACATGCGCCACCCGTCGGGACCGAGCATCCACTGCCGCATGAGGTCGGGGTCGAGGTGCGCGCGCCAGACGAGCTCGCGCGGACCCTCGATCAGCCGGGTGATGCGCACGTGCTGATCGTCGAGGATCTCCAGGCGCGTGCCCTTGCCCTGCGCGAACTCGCGGAGACCGAGCAGCACCGCGTCGAGCTGGTTCATCGCGAGGGTCGAGCCCTCGACGGCGCCCATCTCGATCAGCTGCTCGAGGGCCTCGAGCGAGTCGAAGTACGTGACGTTCGTGAGGCGGGCGCCGGCATCGGTGGCCTCGAAGGCGAAGGTCATGCGCATCGACGGCATCCCGGGGATGGCCTCGCCGTCTTCGTCGACGAAGGAGTCCACGACCTCGAACCCGCGCGGCGCCTCGATGTCGACGAATCGCCAGCTGCCGCGCGCGACCTCGCCGCCGGTGCTGCGCATCTCGTACCGGGCGCGCCCACCCGCCTCGAACGCGAACGAGGTGAAGGTCGCCGGCCACCCGGGAGGTCCCCAGAAGCGCTCGAGCTGACGCGGATCGGAGAAGGCGGCCCACACCCGCTCGGGGCCGACCGCGAAGTCGGCGACCAGGGTCATGGTGAGCGCTTCGGCGTCGCTCTCGACGGACGTGACGGGCATGACGGACTCCTTCGTCGGTTTCAGGTCGTGGGGTTCTCGGTCGGCGGGGTGGATGCCGTGGGCGCCGGCGTCCCGCGACGTGCGGCCGGGGCGCCCGCTCCCGGCATCGCGGCCGAGGAAGAGGGGGCGGTGGATGCCGCGGCATCCGGTTCTTCGGCCAGCAGCGCGTCGAGACGGTCGACGCGCCCGCGCCAGAGGTCTTCGTACGAGCGGAGCAGCTGCTGCGCCCGGGCGATCGCGGTCGGGTCGGCACGCACGAGTCGCACCCTCCCCTCCGCGCGTTTGGTGATGAGCCGCGCTTCGGCGAGCACGGCTATGTGCTTCGACACCGCCGCGAACGACATCGCATAGGCCGCCGCGAGCTGGGTCACCGACTGCTCGGCGATCAGGGTGCGCCGCACGATGTCGCGTCGCGTGGCATCGGCGAGGGCGTGGAACACCCGGTCGATGTCGGCGTCGCTTTGTTGTTCAACCATTTGGTTGTAAAATAGCGGACGCCCTCTTCGATCGCAAGACCGACTCGAAGGGGCCCGCCCGGAGCCAAGCGGCTCCGCCGATCCCGCCGGGCGCGGTCGATGAGGACGTCGCGTCAGCGCGACAGGGTGCCGGCTGCGAACTGCGCCGACAGCATGCCGGCGACAGCGTCGAGAGCGCCGGGCACGAGTCGGTAGTACGCCCACGTTCCGCGCTTCGAGCGCGTGAGGAAACCCGCCTCGGTCAGCACCTTGAGATGGTGCGAGACGGTGGGCTGCGAGAGGCCGACCGGCTCGGTGAGGTCGCACACGCACGCTTCCTGCTCGGCGGCGGTCGCCACGATCGACAGCAGGCGGAGCCGCGTCGGATCGCTGAGCGCCTTCACGCGTCGGGCGAGATCGTCGGCGTCCGCGACCGACATCGGAACGCCACCCGCGGGTACGCAGCAGGCGGCGGGCTCCAGAAGCGGCAGCGAGGTCATGCATCGACGATACTCGATATTGACATCCGTCGATAGATGCGGGCACCATGAGGCATCGACAACCATCGATGCAGGAGGAGTCCCATGTCGACGCTCACCCTCACCCCGCGACCTCGCGTGACCGACCGGCTCACCACCCTCCCCGTCGTCGTCATCGGCGCGGGACCCGTCGGTCTGGCCGCCGCCGCCCACCTCGCCGACCGAGGAATCCCCTTCACGGTCCTGGAGGCGGCATCCGGACCCGCCGCAGCGGTGCAGCAGTGGGGCCACACCCGCCTCTTCTCGGCCTGGCGCGAGGTCGTCGACCCCGTCGCCCGACGTCTGCTCGAGGCGACGGGCTGGACCATGCCGGGCGAAGGGCGAGCCCCGTCGGGCCGTGAGCTCGTCGACGACTACCTGCGCCCGCTCGCCGAGCTGCCCGAGATCTCCGCCCACGTGCGTTACGGCGCCCGCGTGATCGGAGTCGCCCGTCAGGGCATGGACCGCACGCGCTCGCTCGACCGCGAGACCACGCCGTTCCTCGTCCGCACCGCCGACGGAGAATTCCTCGCCCGCGCGGTGCTCGATGCCTCGGGCACGTACGACTCGCCCAACTCCCTCCTGTCGACGGGCCTGCCCACCATCCATGACGCGCGCATCTCGCACGCCCTGCCCGACGTTCTCGGCCATGAGCGCGAGCGCTTCGCCGGAAAGCACACGATCGTCGTCGGCGCCGGTCACTCCGCCGCGAACACCCTCATCTCGCTCGTCCGCCTCCAGCGCGACGCCCCCGGCACCCGCATCACGTGGCTCATCCGAAACTCCAGCGCCGTGCGCGTGTCGTCGTCGGTCGACGACGAGCTCGTCGGTCGCGCGCAGCTCGGCGCACGCGTCGACCGTTACGTCGAGACTGGCGCCGTCGAGAAGATCGACTCGTTCGAGATCGGGCATGTCACCGCGCGGGAGGACGGCATCCGTCTGTCCGGAACGCGTCGCGGCGAGCCCGCCGAAATCACAGCCGATGTCGTCGTCAATGCGACGGGGTTCCGCCCCGACCTCGCGCCGCTGCGCGAGATCCGCACCGACCTGGATGCCGTCGTCGAGGCGCCGCGGCTGCTCGCGCCGCTCATCGACCCCAACGTGCACTCGTGCGGCACGGTCGAACCGCACGGCTTCCGCGAGCTGACGCACCCCGAGCACGGCTTCTTCCTCGTCGGGATGAAGTCGTACGGCAGGGCGCCCACGTTCCTCCTCGCGACGGGCTACGAGCAGGTGCGCTCGATCGTGGCGTGGCTCGCGGGCGATCTGGCCTCGGCATCCCGCGTCGAGCTGACGCTGCCGGCGACCGGCGTGTGCTCGACGGATGCCGGCGGGTGCTGCTGACATGACGCTCGTGCGCGCGTTGGAACGCACGGACTGGGCGGCGGTGGAGGACATCTACCGCGAGGGCATCGAGGGCGGTAACGCGACCTTCGAGACCGAGACACCGACCTGGGACGCGTTCGACCAGGCGAAGGCCCGGTTCGGACGTCTGGTCGCGGTCGATGACACCCGCGTGGTCGTCGGCTGGGTGGCGGCGTCGCCGGTATCGGCCCGTGCCGCGTATCGGGGTGTCGTCGAGCACTCGGTGTACGTGGCTCCGCGCGCGCAGGGTCGCGGGATCGGCGCCGCCCTGCTGCGCGCGTTCATCGCCGCGGCCGAGATGAACGGGGTGTGGACGATCCAGTCGAGCATCTTCCCCGAGAACGCGGCATCCCTCCGACTGCACGAGAGCCTCGGCTTCCGCGAGGTCGGTCGACGCGAGCGCATCGCGCGGTCGTCGATCGGCCCGTGGGCCGGGCAGTGGCGCGACACCGTCCTCATCGAACGCCGGAGCGCGATGAACGGTCGCGCGTGACCCCTCACCCCGCACGTCACCAGCCGTTCACCTCGACGGAGAAAGATAACCAGATCATGACCCGCCCCACCGTGCTCTTCGTCTGCGTCCACAACGCCGGCCGCTCGCAGATGGCCGCCGGCTATCTGCAGCAGTTGGCCGGCGACCGCATCGACGTGCTGTCCGCCGGATCCGCGCCCAAGGACTCGATCAACCCGATGGCCATCGCCGCGATGGCCGAGGAGGGCATCGACATCTCGGCGAACCAGCCGAAGGTCCTCACCGTCGACGCGGTCAAGACCTCTGACGCCGTCATCACGATGGGGTGCGGCGATGCGTGCCCGATCTTCCCGGGCAAGCGCTACGAGGACTGGGATCTCGACGACCCGGCAGGTCAGGACCTCGACGCCGTACGTCGCATCCGCGACGAGATCAAGGGGCGGGTCGAGGGGCTGATCGCGAGCCTGTCCGGGGAGTGATCCGCCGGCGTCGCGTGCGGGCGAGCTGAATCAGACGGCGCAGGAACCCAGCGGAGAGGCGCCGAGCCTCTCCTCAGCGCGCGATCAACGCCTCCAGCGGTCCCTCCGGCAGCACGACCCACCCCTCGCGCCGCGCGACGGCGAGCATGTCGGGGGCCGGGGCCGGGAAGAGACCCAGCGCTCCCGCGCGCGTGGCCAGCGCGGCGATGACCGCGTCGAAGGCGTCGGCCTTGCGGATCGCCGACGCGGCGAAGCCGCCGAGGTCGAACCAGGGTGCCCGCTCGCGCAACGCGTCGAGCAGGATGGCCCGGCGGGCGGCATCGACCCGGTATCCCGTCGTGTCGAAGCCCCATACGCGCAACGACCCGCCGGGGTAGACCTCGAACAGGCGCCCCTCGGCCGCGCGATCGACGGGGAAGTCCGCCGCGGCGAGACGCCGCAGCAGCCCCGCGCCGCGCAGGGCCGTGACGCCGAGCCGATCCGTCGAGACGCTCAGGGGCCAGCGCCCGATCCGCTCGCGCACGACGTGATCGGTGTGGCGATAGACGAGCGGGCGACGCCAGTCGGCGTGGCCCTCGACCGGCCCGAGCAGCGGGTCGGTGGCGGCGTGATGCGCGCCGACGAAGTCGACGAACGCGTCGGGCCAGCCGAGGGGGCAGTCCACGCCGAGCCATGCCTCGCCGGAAGTGACGGATGCCACGATGTCGGCATCCGTCATCCCGATCTCGAGGCGCTCGAGTCGGGCGGCGCCGCCGGACCAGATGATCTCCGCGAGCGCGGTACCGGGCGCTCCCGCGGCGAGGTCGACTCCGACGGTTCTCATCGGGAGGAGCCTAGGTCACGGCGGGGCGGCACGGGCGGGCGGGATGGCGAGGTGCGCTGTGCTCGCAGAACGGCGGCGATCTCGCAGGACCCGCCGCGGGGAATCCGAGGGCGCGGTCGAGCTGCGAGATCCACGTGCCAGGGCGCTTCTTACGGCGGGGCGCGTCAAACGGGATGCCGCGGCTGACAAGACATCGCCGATCCGCGCCATGACCTGGGAGGATCGACGCATGGCAGACGAGGATCTCCCCGATTCGCTCGAACCGGCGAGCGACGTCCCGCCGCGCGACGAACCGCCCGCTCCCCCGACCCCGAAGGGCGACCTTCGCGCCGTGTCGATCATCGCGATCGTCACGGGAGTGATCGTCGTCGCCTGGTACCTCTTCATCGCGACCGCGCGGACGATCGCGGAGATCGATCAGCTGCCGTGGATCCAGATCGGCATGTGGGTGCTCGCCGCCGTGTCGTTCGTGTGCGGCATCCTGAGCCTGAATGCCCGCATGGCGCGGGAGCTCGCCGCTGCGGGCTTCATCGCCGGGGTGGCCGCGGGTCTGCTGTCGATCTCGATCGGCTTCTTCAGCGAGCTGCTGAACTGAGGGTCAGCCCTAGCACTCCCGGCTGAGATCGGTCAGCATCCACGACCCGCTCGTGCGGTCGAGGTGCACCGTGCCGCAGTCGCCGCCGGCGTAGGTGACGTTGAGCACCACCTCCGTCGCGGTCTCCGAGGCGAGTTCGACGTCGACGTCGGCCGACATGCCGGTCGCGGCATACAGTGCCGAGGTCTGTGCGATCAACGTCGCGCAGTCAGCGATTCCGGCGCCGGTCGCGGCGTTGTACTCCTGGATCATGCGCTGCTGCAGCGGCTCGGTGAGGGCGCCGCAGGCCGCGACCGTGTCGGCCGCGCGCACCGCCGTCCACCAGGACTCGAAGCGCGCGACGGGACCGGGTTCGGGAGACGCGGTGGTGGTGGCGGCGGGGGCGGCGCTCGGCGAGACCGCGGCCGGGGAAGCGGAAGCGGAAGGGGCGGTTTCGGACGCCGTCGGGCCGGTGCAGGCGGAGAGCACGACGGCGCTGCCGGCGAGCGCGGCGAGGAGCAGCGGGCGGGGGGATCGCATGCCTCCATCCTCCGGCAGGCGGCTCGCGGGTGCCAGTCGGGTGAGGTCGGAGGGGCTGCGGAATAGCCGCACGGTGACACCGGTTCGCCAGTGACATGACCTCGCCGCATGCCCTCGAACGCGCCCTGTCGAGCATCGACGTGACGCCCGGACGGGCATGGCGGCAGCTCCTGGCGGCCGGAGAACGACTTCCGCTGGCCCGCGGCGTCGCGGCGCTGGTCTACCTTCGCGGCGGCGAGCTCACCGGCCGCGCGTCGCAGCGGTCGGCGTGCACGGTCGACGCTCCGTCGGGTGCGGCGACGACGCTCGACGGCGAACGGACGCTTCTCGCCGGAGACGCCGTCGTCTCGCTCGGATGCCACGGCCTCACCCTGACCTCACAGTCCGGCGCCGAGGTGACCGTCGTGCCCCTGGAGGTCGCCCCCACGAGCGACACCCGCGCCCTGCCGCCCGTCGTGTTCGTGAGCGAGTTCTCCCGCGCCGAGCCCGCCGCCGCCGGCCTGGCCGCGCATCTCGGCATCCCGGCCGCGGGGGCGACGAGCGGCCGTGACGGTGACGAGACGATCTGCAAGCTCATGGTCACGACCGTTCTGCTGTCGGCGCTGCGGGCCTGGGCCGCGACCGCGCAGGAGCAGACCTGGCCGCCCCGCACCGACGACCCGTTCCTCACGCGGGTGGTGTCGGCTGTCGTCGACGATCCCGGTCGCGAGTGGACGATCGACCACCTCGCGGCCCTCGGAGCCATGTCGCGGTCGGTGTTCGCGGCGCGGTTCCGGCAGGTGTTCGGCACCTCGCCCGCGTCGTACGTGACCGAGGTGCGCATGCGGCGGGCGAAGGAGCTGCTGGATGCCGGGACCGGCGTCTCGGAGACCTCCCGCGCCCTGGGCTACGCCTCGGACGAGGGCTTCCGACGGGCGTTCCGGCGTCACGTCGGCGTCGCGCCGTCGGCGTGGCGGGCGGGTCGACGCGGCGTCACCGTCTGACGCGGGCGCGGCAGCGCGCCGCCGCCGCTCCACACCCCCGGTCCCGCGCCGATTCGGGGCGCGATCCTGCGTTCGGAGCGCGAAAGCTCACGCCCCGAACGCGAGAATGCGCCCCGAACCCGGGGCCGACCCCGGCGTCACCGCGGCTCAGCCCCGCACGGACCGCCGCTCGCGCACCGACACCCCGAACAGCACAGCGCCGATCACGAGGAGCGCGATGCCGATGGCATCCACGGTCTGCACGCTCGTCGCGTCGACGAGGATGCCGCCCGCGCCCGCCGCGATCGTGATGGCGAGCTGGAAGCCGGTGACGACGAGGCTTCCACCGGCCTCGAGACGGTCGGGCATGCGGTGCCCGACCCAGGTGTTGACGATGATCAGCCACGACGAGAAGAAGAAGCCCCACACCGCCACGGCCGTCGCGACGGCCGCGATGGCCCCGGGCAGCAGCATGACGCCGGCGATCGCGAGCGCGATGGCGAGCGGTCCGACGACGGCGAGGCGGCCGAAGGCGCGGTCGACGACGACGCCCACCGCGAGGTTGCCGACGAAACCACCCACCCCGAAGAGGGCGAGCAGCAGCACGATCGTGCCGGCGTCGACGTCGGGGATGCGCTCGAGCGACAGACGCACGTAGGTGTAGGCGACGAAGTGTCCGAGCACGACGAGCACGTGACCCGCCATACCCAGGCCCACACCGGGCCGCCGCAGGGTGCCGAACAGGATGCCGAGGCTCGACGCTGCGGCCGGCGGCACCGGGGGCAGCGTCACGCGCACGGCGACGCCCACGGCCGCGGTCGCCACGGCGACGAGGAGGAAGGCCAGCCGCCAGTCGAGCGCCTCGCTCAGCGCCACGCCGATAGGCACACCCGCGACCGTGGCGAGGGAGAGTCCGGCGGAGCCGAACATCATCGCGCGACCGATGCGGTCGGGGCTCGACAGGCGGGCGGCGACCGTTATCGACATCGACCAGAACGCGCTGATCGCGGCCCCCAGGAGGAACCGGGCGACGAGGATCGCCGGGAGGCTCGGGGCGATCGCGACGACGAGGCTCGAGACGGTGGCCGAGGCGGCTGCGCCGATCAGCAGCGTGCGGCGGTCGAGCCGAGGAAGCAGCAGGCCGACGGTGGGGGCGAAGAGGAGCCCGGCGAGCGCGGTGACGGTGACGGTCTGGCCGGCCTGGCCCGCGGTGACGCCGAGCGAGGCGGCCATCTCGGTGAGCACGCCGTTGGGGAGGAACTCCGCGGTGACGAGCAGAAAGCTCAGCAGCATCACGACGACGAGCCCGCCGTAGCGCATCGTGGACGGCCCGGCGACGGGCGTGGGGACGGGAGCGGTGGTGGTCATGCTCCGATGCTCGCGCCGGGCCGCGGCTCGCGCCGGGCCGTTCGTCCGCGGCATCCGACCGATCGTCCGGGGTGGCTCGGCCGCCCGGGCTCACCGGGTCAGCGCCGGCCCCACGTACCGCGCCGCGGGCCGGATGATCTTCGGATCCCGCGCTTGCTCGAGCACGTGCGCGCTCCAGCCGATGGTGCGGGCGAGGGCGAAGGTGGGCGTGAACATCTCGCGCGGGATGCCGCACTGCTCCATCACCACGGCGGCGTAGAACTCCACGTTGGCCTTCAGGGGCCGCTCCGGATGCCGCGCGGCGAGTTGCCGCTCGGCCTCGGCCTGGAAGGCCAGCGCCTGCTCCACGCGCGGCCCCCCGAGGCCGCGCGCGACCTCGCGCAGGAGTTCCGACCGCGGATCCGCCGTGCGGTAGACGGCATGTCCGAATCCCATGAGGCGTCGCCCGGCGGACAGCTCCCCCGCGATCCATGCGGCCGGGTCGTCGCCCGCGGCGTCGAGACTGTCGAGCGCCCGCGCCGGAGCTCCGCCGTGCAGCGGCCCCGAGAGGGCTCCGAGCGCTCCGGTGAGACAGGATGCCATGTCGGCCCCGGTCGACGCGATGACCCGGGCGGTGAACGTCGAGGCGTTGAAGCCGTGGTCCATCGCCGCGACGAGGTACGCCGACAGCGCGCGTACGTGCACGTCGTCGGGGACGACGCCGGTCACGCGCTCGAGGTAGTCGGAGACGACGCCGCGACCCGCCGGCATCCGCTCCGATGCCGGGGCGAGGGCGAGGGGCGCGAGGGCGGCGAAGGCGACGGCCTCCTCCAGCCTCCCGGCCTCGTCGAGGTCGTAGAGCGCCGGGGAGCGGCGGATGGATGCCGCGAGCGTCCACACCGCGCGCAGTACCGCGAGCGGTTGGTCGCTGCGCGCGCGCACGGCGGCGATCAGGGAGGGCATCCGGTCGTCGACCTGCGCCGCGGCGATCCGGTCGGCGAAGGCGCGCGCGTCGCCGGGCCACGCGCCGACCACGAGCAAGTGCCACACGTCTTCGAACGTGCGGGTACGGGCGAGCTCGACCGCCGGGTGGCCGCGGTAGTGGTAGAAACCCGCCTCGCCGTTCACGTCGCTGATGGCGGTCTCGGCCGCCACGACGCCGTTGAGTCCGCGGGGCACATCGATCAGGTCGCTCATGCGCCCAGTGTGCGAACATGACGCCGACAGCGTCAACGTTGATCGGATCAAGATGTCTACTCCCCTCCCCCGCCTTTCCGCCGCCCAGGCCGCCGCTCGCCTGGGCGTGAAGCCCGAGACGGTCTACGCCTACGTCTCGCGCGGCCTGCTCGGCCGCGAGCGCGACGCGCGCGGCTCGACCTTCGACGCCCTCGAGGTCGAGGCGTTCGCGGCCGGCCGGCGACGCGCCGCCGCGCAGACGCCGGCCCACCCCACCACCGGGATGCCGCTGGGGGTGGTGCACACCGACATCGCCGACATCGAGGACGACGAGCTGCTGTACCGCGGCCGGCGCGCCCGCGATCTCGTCGACCGTCCGTTCGCCGAGGTCGTCGCGTGGCTGTGGGACGCCGGGCGCGTCGACGCTCCCGACCCCGCCATCGGGAGCGCGCGGGAGATGGTGGCGGCGCTGCCCCCTCATGCCGACGCCATGGATCGCCTGCGCGCCGCCCTCACCGGCTTCGCCGCCGATGATCCCCTCCGCCATGACACCGCGCCGGCCACCCTCCATCGCATCGGGTGGACGCTGCTGACCGGGCTCCCGGTGGCCCTCGGCGGAGACGCCGGCCCCGACATCGCGCTGTCGCTGTCGCGCGCGTGGAACGCCCCGGCATCCGTCGGTCCCGCCGTCAATGCGGCCCTCGTCCTGCTGATCGACCACGACCTCGCGGTCTCGACCTTCGCCGCGCGGGTGGCCGCATCGGCGCGCGCCGACGGGTACGCCGCGGTCAGCGCCGCCCTCGGTGCGGCCGACTCCCCGCTGCACATCTCGGCCGCGGCCCGGACGGCGCGACTGCTCGCGCGCGTGCGACGGGGCCTCGACCCCGAGCGGGCCCTGGCCGAGGCGCTGCAGGACGGCAACGGCATCCCGGGCTTCGGCCACCCGCTCTACCGCGGTGTCGACGACCGCGCCGACGCCCTGTTCCCGTTCATCGCAGTGCTTCCCGACGGGACGGCGACGATGGATGCCGTGCACCGGCTCTCGGAGGTCGTCGCCGCTCGCGCGCGCCTGCGGCCCAACGTCGATCTGGCGCTGGCAGCCTTGGCATCCGGTGCTCGGCTGCCCGAAGACGCCGCGAGCACGATCTTCGTCATCGGCCGGCTGGCGGGGTGGATCGCGCACATCGCCGCGGAGTATGGGGAGCCGGCGATGCGGCTGCGTCCGCGGGGTGAATACGTCGGGCGGTAGCGTCGTTCTAGCCAGGTATATGGCTAGGATGCCGTCATGATGTACAACGTCCTGGAGGCGCGCAACAACCTGTCGCGGCTGATCGCCGACGTCGAGTCGGGCGTCGAGGTCACCATCGCGAGACGGGGCGTGCCCGTCGCGCGGATCGTGCCGTTCGATGCGCCGGAACCGTCTCGGAACGCCTTCGCGACGTGGCTGTCGGAGAACCCGTTGACACCCGAGCTGACACGACCCGTCGAGGAGATCGAGGGGATCATCGCCGTGAGCCGGGTAGCCGGAGGATGATCTATGTCGACAGCTGCCTGGTGATCTACGCGGTCGAGCGCGGTGACGACCTCGGCGACCGCGCGCGCCAGGTTCTCACCGAGGCGGACTCACCCCTGGCCGCGAGTCCTCTCGTCATGCTCGAAGCCATGGTCGGACCGATGCGCGACGGGTACGCCGAGCCGCAACTGCGCATGTGGAGCGTCTTCGACCGGTTCGAGATGCTGCCCGCGGAGCCGGACGCGTACCTCCGTGCCGCACGTCTGCGGGCGAAGTACCCGAGACTGGGGACGGCGGACGCCCTCCATCTCGCCATCGCGCAGCGTGCGGGGTGCTCGCGCTTTTGGACGAACGACTCGCGTCTCGCCGCCATCGCGCCGGAGTTCGCGGTCGACGCGCTCACGTCGGCCTGACCTCAGCGAGCGGCACCGACCAGCGTCAGCAGGCTGCGCAACCCCTCGGGCGTGCCCGGCCAGTGCCGCTCGATCGCCGGCATCCCGGCGTGACGGATCGCGAAGCGCAGGGCGATGACCACCACGATCGCGTCGTCGGCGTAACCGATCACCGGCAGGAAGTCGGGGACGAGGTCGATCGGCAGCAGCAGGTAGACCAGCAGCCCTCCCAGCCACCACCGGGTGGGCCGCGGCACGGTGGGGTCGGCCGCCAGCCGGCGGATCAGTCGCACCACGTCGGGCGCCAGGCGCAGCACGGCGCGCCAATCGACCGCCTCGCCCGACCGCTTCTGCTGCAGCCACAGCACCGCCACGAGGGCGAGCCACAGGATCACGAGCCCGGCGAACACGCCGAGCACGATGACGAGCCACTCAGGCATCGCGGATCAGCGGTGCTCCCACCCGCGCGCCATCTCGACGACGGCGGCGACGGCGGCCTCGGTGTCGGCGGGCGAGCCTCCCGCGCGGCCTGCGACGAGACCGGCCACGAACGCGCTGAGGGGGGCCGCCGGGCGGGCGACACCGTTCGCGACGTCGCGGGCGAGGTCGAGGACGAGCGAGATGGGGATGTCGCCCTCGGCCAGGCCGAATCGCTCGGCCAGCGCGGCACTCCAGTCGTTCAGCGCCTCGGGCGGCAGGGTGCGGTTCTCGGTCATGGCTCCTCCTCGGGCTCTCCGGAGATCGTCCCACGTGTCGACGTCGCGCGTGTCGGTGGGCGGCGCCGGGATCGCCGTCACTGTGAGGCCGCCGAGCAGCGCCCGCATCGACGCGTCGCGGCCTTCTTCGGGGAGGCCGGATGCCGCTGCCCGCAGCGCCGCGGTGCGATAGCGGCCGATGAGCCACTGGCGTCGGCCATCGTCGAGACACACCCCGTCGGCCCCGGGCGGGAGCGGGTCGGTGAGCCGGCGGACGGCCGCGGCCGGTGCGGCGAGGTCGCAGGAGAGGACGTAGACCTCGTCGGCATCCACCGTCGGCAGCGCCGCGACGACGGCGGCGACCGGGCCGCCGAAGGGCGGATCCTCACGGACCCACTCGACGTCGAGCGCGGAGTCCAGCACCGGTGCGACCACGACGACGCGTTGCGCGCCACCTGTCCGGACGGCGTCGACCGCCGCGGCGAGCAATGTCGATCCGCCGACCTCGAACAGCGGCTTCACGGCGCCGCCCACGCGCGACCCGCGGCCGCCGGCGAGCAGGATGGCGTCGACGCTCACCACAGGGCGACCGTCACGAGGGCATCGGGGGCGAGATCGTCCTCGCGCGAGGGGATCACGGCCAGTCCCTGGGCCTCGCCGAGTCCCCGCGTGCCGCGCGGCGTCGGGGTCGCCCGCCAGCGTTCCGGGTCGGAGCGGTCGAGAGACACGGGCACGTACTGCGTCCTGCCCGGGCGCGCCCGCCACCCCCCGGCGAGCGCCACCCGCACCTGCGCGCGCCCCAGGTCGACGTCGCCCTCGAGCGCGCGCAGCGCCGGACGCACGAACAACTCGAACGACACCGCGGCGCTCACGGGATTGCCCGGGAGCCCGAACAGCAAGGTGCCGGCGGGGCTGCGTCCGAAGCCCTGCGGCTTCCCGGGCTGCATGCGCACGCGGTCGAAGCGCATGAGGTCGCCGAGGGTGTTCTTCACGACCTCGTACGCTCCGGCGCTCACGCCGCCGGAGAAGACGACGACGTCGGCCTCCGCCGCCTCGGCGGCGGCGATCGCGCGGCGCGGGCCGTCGCCCTCGTCGTCGACGCTCGTGCGCAGCACGACGTCGGCCCCGGCCTCTTCGGCGAGACCGGCGAGCAGCACGCTGTTGGACTCGGGGATCTGGCCACGTCGCAGCGCGACGCCGGGCGCGACGAGCTCGGCCCCGGTCGACACCACGGCCACCCGGGCGGCGCGCGACACCTCGACGGCGCCGACGCCGGATGCCGCGATCGCGCCGATCCGCGCGGCGGTCAGGCGCACGCCGGCCTCGACGACGAGGTCCCCCTGCCGTACGTCCGAGGCGCGGCGGCGGATGTGCGCGCCCGGCGCCCGCGGGGCGACGACGACCTCGACGGGCTCGAGGCCCCCGGAAAGCCCGCGCGCGGTCTCCTCGAACGGGACCACGGCGGTGGCGTCGGTGGGGACGGGCGCCCCGGTCATGATGCGGGCGGCGTCACCGGCATCCATCGGCGGGTCGAGGTCGGTGCCGGCGGGGAGGTCGGCGACCACGCGCAGGGTGCCCGGGGCGGTGAGGTCGCGCACGGCGAAGCCGTCCATCGCGGACGAGTCGAAGCCCGGCACATCGACCGCGGCCGAGACCGGATGCCGGAGCACCCGGCCGCGTGCGGCGGCGACGTCGCGGGGCTCGGGGGCGAGGGGCCGTACCGCCTCGAGGATCGCCGCGAGGTGCTCGGCGACGTCGATCACGCGGCGGACCGGGGACGGGACAGGGGCATGTGCCCAGCGTAGGCGCGGCGCCGCGGGCGGACGCGGGATTGCGGGCGCCGCGGGTACGAGCGAGGCGGGGCGCAGGCGCGCCAGGGAGGGAGTGCGCGGTCAGGGTGCCGCGGGTACAGGGAGGGGGCGGGCGCATCGGCGAGCAGGCGCTCGAGACGCGGCAACGGAGACCGGCGCCTCGAGCGTCGCGAGCGGCCACCCGCAACCCGGACCGGCGCGGCATCGCGCCCCGCTACCGTGAGCGCATGGACGACCTGACCTACGCGGAGGTCGGTGCGACCGCCGGCGAAATGCCCGCGAGCTACCACCATGTGCGCGCCCGCCGGGTGATCGGCCGCGGTCCGGACGTCTTCGCGCGCGCCGCCGATGCGCTGCTCGCGGGCGAGGCGCAGCGCCGGGCGGGAGCGCGGGTCGAGCTCAGCGAGACCCCGATGCGCGAGGGCACCCGCGTGACGATGCGTCTGGGGGTCGGCATCCTGAGCTTCCGCATCCCCTGCCTCGTGGTGTGGGCCGAGCGCACCGACACCGTGGCGGGGTTCGCGTACGGCACGCTGCCCGGGCACCCCGAGCGCGGGGAGGAGCGGTTCACGCTCACCCTGCGGCCGTCGGGCGAGGTCGTGTTCGAGATCGCCGCGTTCTCGCGCCCCGGCCGCTGGTTCACGCGCGTCGGCGCTCCGCTGGGGCGCCTCGTGCAGGCGTGGATGACGCGGCGCTACCTGCGGGCGCTCTGACCTCGGGGCGGTCCGCGCGGGGTGCGCGAGACGGCATCATCCGCGCGAGCGCGCGTGTCCCCCACCTCGGTGTGGTGCCGAGGCGTGCTCTCGCGGAAGGGATGCCGGCATCCCCGCGGGGGAGAACTGCTTATGCCACGTCCCGGGCGTCTTGGCAACGCCCTCGACCTTCTCCGACCACTTCTCGACCCTGGCGAAGCGCTTCTCGACGCCGAGACGGCGCGCGAAAGGAGAAGACAATGCGCGACATCATCCCCGGGTCCTCCGCCGCCGACCGGTCCTGCCGGTGACCGTCTCCTCCGCCCCTGCCACCGAGAGCGACACCGCGCGAAAGCACCGCCGACCTCCCCGTCAGAGGGTCAAGTACAACCGCCGCGAAGCGGTCGCGGGTTACCTGTTCATCTCGCCGTGGATCATCGGGTTCCTCGTCTTCACGGCGGGCGCGATGATCTACAGCCTGGTCATCTCGTTCTCGAGCTACAACCTCGCCACCGGCGCCGCGCGCCCGGTCGGGGCGTCCAATTACGCGCAGCTGTTCGAGGACCCGCGCGTGGCCGTGTCGCTGGGCAACACCCTCTTCTACGCCGTCATGGCGGTGCCGCTCGAGATCGCCTTCGCACTCTTCCTCGCGCTGCTGCTGAGCCGCGTCGGGCGTGGTGCCGGCATCTTCCGCACGCTCTACTACCTGCCCAAGATGACGCCGGCGGTGGCGACGGCGGCGGTGTTCTTCCTGCTGCTCAACGGCAACTCCGGGGCGATCAACCAGGCGCTCGGGGCCATCGGCATCCCGGGCCCGCAGTGGCTCGTCGACCCCGCGTGGGTCAAGCCGAGCATCGTGATCATGGCGCTGTGGACGGTCAGCGGCACGATGGTGATCTTCCTCGCGGCGATCAAGAACGTGCCCGTCGACCTCTACGAGGTCGCGCAGATCGACGGGGCGGGGCCGGTCCGTCGTTTCTTCTCGATCACCCTGCCGATGATCTCGGGCGCGATGTTCTTCAACGTCATCGTGCTGACCATTGCGGCGTTCCAGGTGTTCGACCAGGCGTACCTGCTGTTCTGGCGTGACCAGAGCAACGCCTCGCCCGAGGCCTCGCTCTTCTACGCGATCTACCTCTTCCAGCAGGCGTTCCGGCAGTTCAACTTCGGCTTCGCCGCCGCGATGGCGTGGCTGCTGTTCGTGATCATCCTGCTCATCACGCTCGTGCAGGTGCGCCTCGGCAACCGCTTCGTCTACTACGAGGGGGACCGCTGATGACGAACACCCTGCAGACCCCGGGCGTCGCCCAGGCCCGCCCCGAGCTCGCGGCATCCGCGGCTCGTCCCCCGCGGTGGCGCCGCGCGCTGAAGCAGCCGAGGACCCTCGCCGGCCGCGTCGTGCTCGCGGCGGTGCTGGTGCTGTTCGCGCTGCTGTTCCTCTACCCGTTCGCGTGGCTGCTCGCCGCGAGTCTCAAGCCGCGCGGCGAGGTCTTCGACAACGCCCTCATTCCCAAGACGTTCACCCCCGGCAACTACGCCGACGTGTGGAGTCAGCTGCCGCTGCTGAACTGGATGTTCAACAGCGTCGCGATCGCCCTGCTCGCCGCGACCACCGTGGCGGTGATGAGCTCGATCGTCGCGTTCGGCTTCGCCTACTTCCGCTTCCCCGGTCGCGGCCTGCTCTTCGGGCTCGTGCTGGCCACCATGATGCTGCCCGGCGCGGTGACGATGATCCCGATCTACCTCATCTGGAAGGAGACCGGGCTGCTGGGCACGTGGGTGCCGCTGTGGGGCATGAACCTGTTCGGCAGCGCCTTCTACATCTTCCTGCAGAGGCAGTTTTTCCTCGGCGTTCCGCGCGAACTGTTCGAGGCGGCGCGGCTCGACGGCTGCAGCGCCTGGGGCCTGTTCTGGCGCATCGCGATGCCGCTGTCGATCCCCTCGTTCATCATCGTGTTCCTGTTCGAGTTCCAGGCGAGCTGGAACAACCTGCAGGCGGCGCTCATCTACCTCAACGCCGGCAGCGTCGAGGACTTCACCGCCCCGCTCGGCATCGCCTACGCGATGACGAAGTACAGCCCCAGCGCGGGCGGGCAGGGCGACTACCAGTACGTCATGGTCGCCTCGCTCCTGGTGACCCTGCCGATGCTCATCATCTTCGCCTTCGGCCAGCGGTACTTCGTCGAGGGCGTCGCGACCCAGGGTCGCAAAGGCTGATCCCCTCCCCCCGTTTTCGAAAGGACCCACCATGCGCACGCATTCCCTCGCCGGTGCCGCCGCGATCGCGGCATCCGTCCTCGTCCTCACCTCCTGCAGCGGCGGCGGCGACCCCTCCGAGCAGGCCGCCGACGTCGACTTCTCGGCCGCGCCGAGCGGCACCCTGTCGGCATGGGGCTTCGAGAACGCCGACGACGTCGGCCAGTCGCGCCTCGACTACGCCGCCGAGCAGCTGCCCGACGTGGAGGTGACCCTGGATGCCACGGCCTTCGACGCGCAGAAGTTCACCACCCGCATCGCCGGGGGCAACGTGCCCGATGTCGTGCAGATGGACCGCCGCTACGTCACGACCTACGCCGCGCAGGGACTGCTGATGCCGCTCGACTCCTGCTTCGAGGCGAAGGACGTCACCCCCACCGACCGCTGGTACCAGAACGTCGTCGACGACGTCACGTACGAGGATGCCGTCTACGCGGTGTCGCAGTTCTACCAGCCGCCCGCGATCCTGCTGAACATGAACGTGCTGAATGAGGCGGGCGTGAGTCCCGACGCCTTCGACACCTCCGACATGGACGGCCTGCTCGCCGCGATCGACAAGATCTACCAGGGCTCGGGCAGCACCCCGACCCGCCTCGGGTTCGACCCCGTCGCCACCGGACAGGGCGGACTGTGGGTGCTGGGCATGGGCGGGCAGCTCACCGACAACACCGGAAAGCCCACTCTCGACGACCCCTCGAATGTCGCAGGCATCGATGCACTGAAGAAGATCACCGACGCGCAGGGCGGATACGCCGCGGTGAAGAGCTTCACCGACTCGTTCGACACCTTCGGCGACGCGAACCAGTTCGTGTCGAACCAGGTCGGCGCGCAGGTCGCCAACCAGTGGTACCCCAACGTGCTGAGCGCCTACCGCGACCAGATCTCGCTGCAGGCCGTTCCGTTCCGGGATGCCGAGGGCCAGCCGTTCTCCCTCGCCTCCGGCACCGCGTTCGTGATCCCGGCGGGGGCGAAGAACCCCGCCGCGGCGTGCGCGTGGATGACCGACCTCACCTCGACCGACGCGTGGATGGCAGCCGGCGCCGCGCGCGCCGCCACCATCGAGGGCAAGGGCGGGCTCAACACGGGCCTGTTCACCGGGTCGCCCGAGGCCGACGAGAAGATCCGCTCGCAGTACGTCACGCCCACCGGCGACAGCGGCTTCGACCAGGTGATCTCCACGTACTACGACGTGGTTGGCTCCGGCCGGTCGTTCGGTTCGTCGCCGGCCGGTCAGGACATCCAGAACGAGCTCAACAACGCGATCACCGCGGCTCTGCTGGGCGACAAGACGACCGAGCAGGCACTCGCCGACGCGCAGCAGGCGGCGCAGCGGGCGTACGACAACGCGACGGCGCAGTAAGCACCCCCAGGACGACGAAAGGGCGCCCCGGCCGATCGCCGGGGCGCCCTTTCACATCTGCAGGTCAGCTCTGCGGCCGCTCGTCCTCCACGACCGACTGCACGCCGTCGGTGGCCGGCGTCGCGTCGTCGGCGCGTACCTCGTCTGCCGCGATGGCGATGTCGACCGCGGCGTCTTCGAGCGCCTCGGCGACGACGTCGTGCACATCGGCGCGTTCATGGGCGCCGCGCACATCCGCGCGCTCATCGGCACCGCGCACGTCGGCGCGCTCGCCCGCGGCAGGCACGGTGGTGTCGAGGGCCGAACCCTCGTCGGTCGGATCGAGGCCCTCCGTCACGCGGTCGGCGGCGTCGATGTCGGCCTGCGCCTGCTCGCGGCGGGTGGCCTCGCCGTTCTGGCGGGCGAACTCGCCGGCCGCGGCGGCCGCACCGGCGGCGAGGTCGGACGCGGCGTCCTTCGCGTCGCCGAGCGCCTTCGCGGCGTCGTCGGCCTTCTCGCGCACGACGGCGGCGGCGTCGGCCGTCCTCTCGCGCACGGCCGCCGACGCGGCATCCGTCCGCTCCTTCACGTCTCCGGCGATCTCGCGAGCGCGGACGCCCGCGGCATCCGTCTTCACCTTGACGTCCCCGGCGATCTCGCGGGCGCGGTCCTCGGCGGCATCCGCCCTCTCTTCCGCCTCGTCCACGATGTCGCGGTCGAAGGGACCGAAGACGCCGGTCACGACGACGTCGACGTCGATGCGTCCGCGCCCGAGCGGCTCGAGGGCCGTGCGGACGGCGGTGCGCACGGCATCCGACACCTCGTGGAGCTTGTGCGGGTAGTCGACGACCAGCGAGATCGTGGCCGTGACCGAGTCGGCGCGGTCGGTGTCGATCTTCACGCCGGGGGCGGTGCTGGCCAGACCCACGCGTTCGCGGACGGCGTCCGACGCGCGGCCCAGCAGGCTGCCCAGGGCGTGCACGCCCGGCACCGAGCCGGCCGCGGTGGCGGCCAGGCTCGCCGCGGCATCGAGGTCGGGCGGGTCGATGGTGGCATCGATGGTGGTCATGACGGCTCCTCGTGGAATGTCAGTGTCAGTGCACGCGGGTGTTGTCGCGCGCGAGCTTTGCGCGCAGGCCCGAGTGGATGGAGATGTACGCGCGCAGGTTCTGGCCGGTGAGGGCGGCGAGGTTCGTCACGAGCGTGTCGACGTGCTCCGCCACCTGGCGGGGCGAGGTGTTCTGGCGCGGGGTGACCGCGACGTGCAGCACCGACTCGTTCTTGATCTCGCCGGCGCTGACGCGCGAGGACAGGATCTCGTCGCGCTCGGCGAGGGCGTTCTTCAGCGCCTCCGAGGCGAATCCGTCGGTGACCGTGATGCGACCGGCGTCGCTCGCGCTGCCGGTGGACTGCAGCGGCGCCGGACGGCGTCCGCGCACGGCGGCCGACGCGATCACGATGAGGATGATCGCCAGTACGACGAAGGCGGCCACGGCGCCCCAGCCGGCGGACTCACGACCGAGCGACTCGAGCCAGCCCTGGAAACCGCCCATGACGGAGGTCCAGGTGTCGGTTCCGCCGGGCAGCAGCCCGACGGCGAGCGCGAGGGCGCCCAAGCCCAGCAGCACGAGGGCGACCAGGAAGAGGATGAAGCGGTTGAGACCGCGGCGCGTGGCGTTCATCAGGACTCCTTGGTGTCGGGACGCTCCACGCGCAGGTGGGTGCGCACGGCGGGGGTGAGCTTGTAGGCGGCGACCTCCTCGTCGACGATCCGACGCAGCTGCGCCTCGTCGACCGGGATGCCGACCGGGGGCCGCACCGTCACGTCGACGGCGCGGTGGGCGACGCCCACGACGATGTCGTCACGGGCGATGCCGGACTCGTTGCTGAGGTGCTGGGCGAGGGCGGATGCCACGACGCCGTTGTCGACGACGACGGCACGCTCGCCCCACTCCATCTCGTGACGCGAGAGGCGACCGGGCTTCAAGGCGATCACGAGGACGACGAGGCCGAGGATCGCGAGCACGACGCCGCCGACGATGAAGGCGACCGGCATGAGCGCGGTGGGTGCCGCGACCACGGCGTTGAGCGCCTCGCCGGGCGAGACCAGCAGCGGCTGCGCGCCGGTGAGGGCGAGGATGATCTCGACCGCGGCGTACGCCAGGGCCAGGAGCAGTAGGGCGACCACGACGAGCATGGCCACGGTGCGCGGGGAGTGCGTCTCGCGACGCACCACGGTGCGGAGCACGGCGTCAGTCATCACAGCACTCGCTTTCGCTGAGGGGCGGTGGCGCCCGAGATGGTCAGGTCGACGCGCGAGATCTCGCGGCCGAACAGCCGCGTCAGGCGCGTGCGGAGTTCGCTCTGGGCGGCGGTGGCCGCTTCGAGCACGGGGGTGGCAGACCGGACGGCCGCCGTGTCGTCGAGGCGCGGCACCGGGAACGGCGACCTCACGCGCACGGCGGCGGTGTCGCGGGCCGAGACGATCTCGACGTGGACGCCCTTGGCATCCACGCCGATGATGTCCGCGGCGGCCCGCTCCGCCGTCTTCTGCAGCACGCGGTCGGCGATGGTCACCCGGCCGGCCGGGAGGCCGGGGCCGGCAACCGCGCTGCGGCTGCCGACCCCGGGGGAAGCGGTGACGGTGGTCACGATGTGCTCCGACCCTTGAAGGCGTTGACGACGTTGCGGAAGTCGATCTCGCCCGCGGTGATACGGGCGACGACCACACCGATCGCCATGAACAGGGCGACGAGGATGAATCCCCAGAAGCCGAAGATCAGAGCGCTGAGGGCCAGCACGAGGCCGGCGAGAGCGCCCTTCGTGGTGGCGCTCACTGGACGCGCTTCTCGGTCTCGGCGTCGTCGTTGTCGTCGCCCGGGATGTGGACGTCGTTCACGTCGACGTTGACCTCGACGACCTCGAGACCGACGAGCCGGTTGATCGCACCGGCGACGCGGCCGCGGACCTGGTCGGCGACCTCCTGGATCGGAGCGCCGTACTCGACGACGATGGTGACGTCGGCGGCGGCCTGGGTCTCGCCCACCTCGACCTTGACGCCCTGCGTCAGGTCGGTCGCATTGATGGCGTCGCGGATGGCGCCGAGGGCGCGGGCTCCGCCGCCGCCGAGCGCGTACACGCCGTTGACCTCACGCGCCGCGATCCCCGCGACCTTGGCGACGACGCCCTCGGCGATCGTGGTCTTGCCTTCGGTGTGGGTCTCCTGGCCGCGCGCGGCGAGGGGACGGTTCACGCGCGACGCCGACTGGGGGACGATCTGCGCAGCGGGGGTGGTGGGGGCGTTCTCAGCCATGTCCGTGCCTTTCGATGTCGTGACCCGGTGTCCCGGGGTGGGCGCTTCGGCCTACACCACTAAGACGTACCGGCTTGCGCAATCGTCACGCCGGGATTGAAATTCCTTTCGCAATGTGTATGTGAACGAATGCGCTTACGCCGTATATCGCCGTGGTGGCGGGGCGGTCAAGCGCCCACTCGCGTTCGTTTCGCGCCGCGATGATTCCGTGGTGGCGGCGGCATCCGGGACTGTCCGGGTGCGACACTCGCCCCGCTCGCAACGTCGTCCCCCCCGACACGCCCCTGGGAACGGACAGAACGGAGCATGATGGGCAAGAAGGACAAGAAGCGCAACGAGCCGGTCGGCATCGCGGACTCCCCCCTCGGAGCAGCAGCGGCTGTTGGTGTTCGTCATCGCCCCGATCGCCGGAGCCCTCGTGGCCGGTGCCGTGGTGCGCGTGCCGGGTCGTCGCGCCGTCACCGCCTGACCCCGACCGCCCTGCCACCACGTCCGCCGGGCGTACGCTCGACCCATGTCCCCCCTGCTGCCGTCGGCCCGGTCCTGACATGGGCCGCCTCACCACCTCGCGCCGGGTGACGCGCCTCACCCTCGAGGGGGCGAACCGACAACGACCGGATGCCATCGCGGTCGAGGAGCCGCTCGAGATCCGCGTCGCGGGCTCCCCGCTCGCCGTCACGATGCGCACGCCCGGGCACGACGTCGAACTCGCCGCCGGCTTCCTCGTCTCGGAGGGCGTTCTCAGCCGCGGCGACCAGTTCGCCCGCGCGATCCACTGCGGCGGTCCGGGCACCGGCGGCGCGGACGGCAACACGTACAACGTGCTCGACCTCACCCTCGCGCCGGGCGTTGCCCTGCCCTCCCCCGACATCGCGCGCTCCTTCTACACGACGAGCTCGTGCGGGGTGTGCGGCACGGCCTCCATCGAGGCGGTAGAGAAGGTCTCGACCTACGACGTCTCGACCGACGCGCTGTCGGTGTCGGCGCACGACGTCGCCGCCTTCCCCGACCGGCTGCGCGAGCAGCAGAAGACGTTCGACAAGACCGGTGGCCTGCACGGGGCCGCCCTCTTCGACGGCACCACCGGCGAGCTGCTCGTCGCCCGCGAAGACGTCGGTCGGCACAACGCCGTCGACAAGGTCGTCGGGTGGGCGCTGCTGAACGACCGCCTGCCCCTGCGCGGCACGGTGCTGCAGGTTTCGGGCCGCGTGAGCTTCGAGCTCGTGCAGAAGGCCGTGATGGCCGGCATCCCGATGCTCTCGGCCGTGTCGGCGCCGTCGTCGCTCGCCGTCGAGCTCGCCGAACGCGCGGGCCTCACTCTTGCCGCCTTCGTGCGCGGCTCGAGCATGAACCTCTACACGCGTTCGGATCGCATCGTCGCCTCGTCCACAACCCCCGTTGCCGACGAGGTCGCGGGCGTACGCTGACGGTCGTGCGCGCGGTGTGTGGATGCCACCGACTCGGCGCCGGATACCACGGAGGGTGAACATGGGTGAGTCGTTCGGGCTGATGACCGAGGAACCGCGCCAGGGAGGCCTCGGCCCGCAGGTCGACGGCGAATGGTCGAGCACCGGCCCCTACGAGCACCCCGCCGCCGGATGGGGCGCCGCGCTCACCGTGGGCAAGGTGCTGTACGAACAGCGTCAGCCGATCGCGGGCACCAAGGCGATGTTCACGATGAACCACCCGAAGAGCGGTTTCGACTGCCCCGGGTGCGCCTGGCCCGACGACAAGGGCGTCGCCCTCGACATCTGCGAGAACGGCATCAAGCACGTCACGTGGGAGATGACGCACAAGCGCGTGGGCAAGGAGTTCTTCGCCGAGCACTCCGTGAGCGAGCTGTCGCAGTGGAGCGATTTCGAGCTCGAGGATGCCGGGCGCCTGGTGGGCCCGATGGCGTACGACGCCGCGACCGACCACTACGTGCCCATCTCGTGGAACGACGCGTTCCGTACGATCGCACGGCATCTGACCGCGCTGGACTCGCCCGACCAGGCGGCGTTCTACACCTCGGGGCGCCTGAGCAACGAGGCGTCGTTCCTCTACCAGCTCTTCGCGCGCGAGCTCGGCACGAACAACCTCCCCGACTGCTCGAACATGTGCCACGAAGGTTCGGGTCGTGGGCTCACGGCATCCCTCGCCACGGGCAAGGGCACCGCCGACCTCGAGGACTGGGAGGCGTGCGACGCCCTCTTCGTGCTCGGCGTCAACGCCGCCTCGAACGCTCCGCGCATGCTCACGAGCCTCGCCGAGGCCATCGACCGCGGCGCGCAGGTCGTGCACGTCAACCCGCTGCGCGAGGTCGCGGGCACCCGCACGATCGTGCCGCACGAGATCGTCGACATGGCGACCTTCCACTCGACCCCCACCAGCACGATGAACCTCCAGGTGCGCCCGGGCGGCGACCTCGCGCTGGTCCGCGGCATGGCCAAGGTCGTGTTCGAGGCGTCCGAGACCGACCCCACCGCGCTCGATCAGGCCTTCCTCGACCAGTACACGACCGGCCTCGACTCCTACCGCGCCCTCGTCGAAGCGACCTCCTGGGCCGAGCTCGTCGAGCAGGCGGGGCTCACCGAGGCCGAGATCCGCGCGGCCGCCGGCATCTACCTCGCCTCGAAGGCGTGCGTCATCAGCTGGTGCCTCGGCGTGAGCCAGCACCAGCACGGCGTCGACACGGTGCGCGAGATCGTCAACCTGCTGCTGCTCCGCGGCAACGTCGGGCGCAAGGGCACCGGCCCTTCCCCCGTACGCGGCCACAGCAACGTGCAGGGCAACCGCACGTGCGGCATCAACCACAAGCCCACCGAGGAGTGGCTCGCGAAGCTCGACGAGGTGTGCGGCATCACCTCGCCGCGCAAGCCCGGACTCGACACCGTGCACACCGTCGCGGCCCTGCACCGCGGCGACCTCAAGGTCTTCCTCGGCATGGGCGGCAACTTCGTGCGGGCAGCTCCCGACACCACGCTCACCGCCGAGGGCATGGGCCGCTGCGATCTGACGGTGCACGTGAGCACCAAGCTCAACCGCAGCCACCTCACCCACGGCAAAGAGGCGCTCATCCTCCCGTGCCTCGGCCGCACCGAGCGCGACGTGCAGGAGGCGGGCCCCCAGTCGATCTCGACCGAGGATGCCATGAGCTCCGTCATGCTCTCGCTCGGATCCCGCAAGCCCGCGTCGCCGCACCTGCTCAGCGAGCCCGAGATCATCGCGCGCATCGCGCGGGCGACGATGCCCGATTCGGCCACCCCGTGGGAGTGGTACGTGGGCGATTACGACCGCATCCGCGACACGATGGCCAAGGCGCTGCCCGGCTTCGAGGGCTTCAACGAGCTCGTGCGCCAGCAGTACGGCTTCCGCATCCCCCAGCCCGCGCGCGAGCGTGACTTCCAGACACCCTCCGGCAAGGCGGAGTTCTCGGATGCCGAGCTGCCGAACGTCATCCCCGAGGAAGCCGACGTGCTCGTGCTGCAGACCATGCGCTCGCACGATCAGTGGAACACCACGATCTACTCGGCCGACGACCGCTACCGGGGTGTGCGCAACATCCGCGAGCTGGTCTTCATGAACCGGCGCGACATGAAGGAGCGCGGCATCGCCGAGGGCGACCTCGTCGACATCGTCGCCACGTCGCGCGACGGCTCGGTGCGCAGCGTCACCGCGTTCCGCGCCCTCGAGTACGACACCCCGCGCGGCAGCGCCGCCGGCTACTTCCCCGAGATGAACGTGCTGCTCGGCCCCGACGACTACAGCCGCCAGAGCGACCAGCCGCTGATGAAGGACATCCGGGTGCGGATCGCGAAGACGGCCTGACGCCGGGACTCAGCCCGGCAGCACCCCCGTCCGCGCGAGCTCGGCGTACCAATGCCCGCTGTCCTTCACCGTGCGATCGAGGGTGTCGAAGTCGACGCGCACGATGCCGAAGCGCTTCGCGTAGCCGTAGCCCCACTCGAAGTTGTCCAGCAGCGACCACACGAAATACCCGCGCAGGTCGACGCCCTTCTCGAGCGCGCGGTGGGCGGCGGTGAAGTGGCGACGGAGGTAGTCGCGTCGCTCCGCGTCGGGGACGGAACCGTCGGCGGCCACGACGTCGTCGAACGCGGCGCCGTTCTCGGTCACCATGAGCGGCTGCTGCGGGAACTGCTCGCGCAGCGACAGCAGAAGCTCCTCGAGCCCCTCGGGGGCGATGTTCCACCCCATCGCCGTGGACGGACCCGGCTGGGGCAGGAACTCCAGCACGTCGTCGCTCCCGGGCCAGGCCGTGCCACCGGCGGCGGCCTTGTGCCCATCGTTGTTCTGCTTCGGCGACACCCCGTCCCAGATCTGCACGGTGACGGTGGAGTAGTAGTTCACGCCCAGCACGTCGAGCGGCTGGTGGATGGCATCCAGGTCACCGTCGTGCACGAACGACCAGTCGGTGACCGATGCCGTGTCGGCGAGCAGGTCGTCGGGATAGGCGCCGCGCAGCATCGGTCCGGTGAAGGCGCGGTTTGCCAGAGCGTCGACGCGGCGCACCGCCTCCGCCGCCTGCTCCCCCCGGCCCCGCGGCACGTGAAAGTTCAGCGTCACCGAGTATTCGGGGTCGCCGGTCGACGTGGCCCGCAGCGCCTGCACGGCACGGCCGTGGGCGAGGTTCAGGTGGTGCACCGCGGCGAGCGCTGCCGCCGGTTCGTGACGCCCCGGCGCGTGTCCGCCCTGGCCGTAGCCGAGGTAGGCCGAGCACCACGGTTCGTTCAGCGTCGTCCAGGTGTGGATGCGATCGCCCAGCGCCGCGCCCACGATCTCGGCGTATCGCTCGAACGCGTCAGCCGTCGCGCGCACCGGCCAGCCGCCGGCATCCTCCAGGGTCTGCGGCAGATCCCAGTGATACAGCGTCGCGACCGGACGGATGCCGCGATCGAGGAGGCCGTCGACGAGGCGCGAGTAGAAGTCGATTCCCGCCTGGTTCACCGCACCGGTGCCCTCGGGGACGATGCGCGGCCACGCGATCGAGAAGCGGTAGGCACCGAGGCCCAGCTCCGCCATGAGGTCGAGGTCGGCCTCCCAGCGGTGGTAGTGGTCGCAGGCCACGTCGCCGGTGTCGCCGTTCCAGACGCGGCCCGGGGTCTTGCTGAAGGTGTCCCAGATGGAGGGGAGGCGGCCGTCCTCCGCCGCTGCGCCCTCGACCTGGTACGACGCCGTGGCCGAACCGAACGTGAAGCCGGCGGGGAAGACGAGTCCGCTGTCGCGGTAGTCGGCGGCGCCGACCGTGGGAAGAAGGGTCATCGGGAGGCCTCCTGGAGGTCGACGGTGAAGACGGAGGCGTGTCCGTCGGGGGTCGTGACGGTGACGTCCCGCGTGCCGGACCCGCCGGGGAAGACGCGCAGTTCGAGTCCGTCGAGGTAGTCGTAGTCGGGTCGGTCGACGCGCGCACCCCAGGGGATGACGGCGCCCGGCCGGGCGTAGAGCGGGAGGCTGTCGAAGCCGTGGCGTTCGCGGAGCCAGCGTCCCCCCTCGACCGTCTCGCCGCTCAGCAGGTGCGTCCAGCGCCCCGCGGGGAGGTAGAACTCCACCTCGCCCCCGGCCGAGAACACGGGGGCGACGAGCAGGTCGGGCCCGAGCATGTACTGCCGGTCGAGGTGGGCTGCGGCGGGATCGTCGGCGAACTCCAGCGCCATCGGACGCATGACGGGCACCCCGGTCGCGGCCGCCTCGAGACCGAGCTGGAACAGGTACGGCATCAGCCGCATCTTGACGTTCGTGAATAGGCGCGTGATCTCCACCGCCTCCTCGTCGAACTGCCACGGCACGCGGTACGACTCCGAGCCGTGGAAGCGGCTGTGGGTTCCGAGCAGGCCGAACGCAGTCCAGCGCTTGAACACCGCGGCATCCGGGAGCCCCTCGAACCCGCCGATGTCGTGGCTCCAGTGCGCGAAGCCGCTCATCGCGAGCGACAGCCCTCCGCGCAGGGTCTCGGCCATCGAGGCGAACGTCGACGTGGAGTCCCCGCCCCAGTGCACGGGCATGCTCTGCCCGCCGGCCGTGGCCGACCGCGCGAACAGGACGGCGTCGCCCTCGCCCCGCTCCTCCACCAGCACGTCGTAGACCGCGCGGTTGTACAGCTCTGTGTAGAGGTTGTGCATGCGGTCGGGCGCGCTGCCGTCGGCGTAGACGACGTCGAGGGGGATGCGCTCCCCGAAGTCGGTCTTGAAGCAGTCCACGCCCTGACGGATGAGGCGGCGGAGGTGCTCCTGGAACCAGCGGGTGGCATCCGGATCGGTGAAGTCGACCAGGCCCATGCCGGCCTGCCACAGGTCCCACTGCCACACCGAGCCGTCGGCGCGGCGCACGAGGTAGCCCGCCTCGGCCGCCTCGGCGAACAGCGGCGATGCTTGACCGATGTAGGGGTTGATCCAGACGCAGACGCGGAGGTCGCGCTCGTGCAGGCGCCGGAGCATGCCGTCGGGATCGGGGAACACGCGGGGGTCCCACTCGAAGTCGCACCACTGGAACTCGCGCATCCAGAAGCAGTCGAAGTGGAACACCGACACGGGCAGTTCGCGGCGCGCCATCTCGTCGATGAACGACGTGACGGTCGCCTCGTCGTAGTCGGTGGTGAAGCTCGTCGACAGCCAGAGCCCGTACGACCAGGCCGGCACGACCGGAGGGCGACCGGTGAGGGCGGTGTAGCGCGAGAGGACGTCCTTGGGCGTCGGCCCGTCGAACACGAAGTACTCCAGGGCCTCGCCGGCGACGGAGAACTGCACGCGCTCGACCGCCTCGGACCCCACCTCGAACGACACATGACCGGGGTCGTTGACGAGCACGCCGTAGCCGCGGTTCGACACGTACAGCGGCACGTTCTTGTACGCCTGCTCGCTGGAGGTGCCGCCGTCGGCGTTCCAGATGTCGACGGACTGGCCGTTCTTCACCAGGGGCCCGAACCGCTCGCCGAGGCCGTAGACGAGCTCGCCGACGCCGAGGTCGAGCTGCTCGTGGACGAAGGTGCGCGGAGGGCTCGATCCCGCCGGGTCGACGATCGCCCGGTCGACCTGGGCCCCCTCGTCGAGGGTGACGTAGGCCTGCGCCTTGGCGGCACTGGCGGTGAGCAGGCGGCCGTCCGACCGGAACGTCAGCGACCACGGCGCGCCGGCGGTCACCCGCGCCTCGAGCGTCCCGGTGCGCAGGATGCCGGCATCCGCATCGACCGCCCCCGCCGAGCGCCCGGCGCCGGGCAGCGGGAAGGAGCAGCCGCGGCCCCCACCCGTGTGGTGCTCGATCCGTACGCGCACGACCCCCTCGGCCGGCGACGACAGGGTCGTGGTGAGCACGGGCCGGTTCAGCGTGTCGCCGCGACGCTCGATCACCTTCGTCGGGGCCAGCACCCGCAGGCCCGGGCCGTCGATCGTCTCGACCTCGCGGACGTCGACCGCCTCCTGCGCGTACAGCGCGCGCACGCCCGGCCGCAGCTGCCAGAACCCGTCGGTGAACTTCATCGCTCCTCCTCCACGACGACGACGGCTCCGGATGCCACCCGCACGGTGCCGTCGTACCGCTCGCCCGTCACGAGGTCGCGCCCCGACGCCGACGCCGAGCGCGCGGCATCCGTGTGATTGATGAGGAACAGGTACGACGAGCCGTCGCCCACCCGTCGGATCACGTCGAGCCCCGGCTCGGACGCGACCACCGGACCCACCCCGGCGGCATCGAGCACGTCGGAGAGCACGGCGTCGAGACCCTCGGTGTCGGGGCGGGTCGCGAGGTAGGAGGCACTGCCGCGTCCGAGCGCACGACGCGTCCAGGTCGGGATGCCGGAGCGTTCGCCGCTCGTCACGCGCGCCCGCACCTCGGCGTCGCGCGCGTCGACGTTCTCGAGCCAGACCGATGCGGAGTGGCCGGTGTCGAGCGACACGCTCTCGCCCGCCATCAGCGGGAAGAACTCGTCGACGCGGATGCCGAGCAGCTCGCGGAAGGCGCCCGGGTATCCGCCGGGGCGCACGCGGTTCTCGGGGTCGACGATGCCGGAGAGGTAGGTCACGAGCACGTGGGCACCGCCGTGCGCGAGCCGTTCGAGGCGCGCGGGCAGCGCGTCGTCGACGAGGTAGAGGGTCGGCACGATCACCGCCGCGTACCCGTCGAGATCGGCCGACGACGGTAGCACGTCGACGGCGATCCCGCGCAGGGTGAGGGCGCGATGCACCGCGATCGGCATGTCCATGGGGTCGACGAGGTCGCTGGGCTTTCGGCCGCTGCGAAGGGCCGCGACCGTGTCGTGGTCGAAGAGCAGCGCGACGCGCGCCTTCTCCACGCGCGTTCCCCGCACGGGCGCGAGGGCCTTCAGCGTCGCGCCGAGCCGTTCGACGTCGCGGAAGATCGTCGAGTCCGCTCCGGCATGCGGCACCATCGCCGAGTGGTACTGCTCGGCCCCCGCTGTCGACGCCCGCCACTGGAAGAACAGGATGCCGTCCGAGCCCCGAGCGACGTGGGCGAGGGAGTCGCGCGCCATCTCACCGGCGGACTTCGCACGGTTCACGCCCTGCCAGTTCACGGCCGCCGTCGAGTGCTCCATGAGCATCCAGGGACGCCCGTCGACGAGCCCGCGGACGCGGTCGGCGCTGAAGGCCAGCTCGCTGTGCCGGAAGGGGTCGGCGCCGATCGTGTAGTGGTCGTTCGCGACGATGTCGACCTCGCGCGCCCACACCTCGTGATCGGTGGCGCCCGGGGTGTTCATCACCATGAAGTTCGTGGTGATCGGGATTCCGGGGGTGATCCGCCGCAGTTCGTCGCGCTCGGCGCGATAGTGGGCGATCAACGCGTCGGAGGTGAAGCGCTCGAAATCGAGCAGCAGCCCGGGGTTGTGGCCCGTCCGCGCACCGCGCGGGGGCTCGATCTGGTCGAACGAGGTGTAGTGATGGCCCCAGAACGCGGTGCCCCACGCAGCGTTCAGGCGCGAGACGTCGCCGAAGCGCTCGGCGAGCCAGACGCGGAACGCCGCCCCCGTCTCCTCGCTGTAGCAGCGCCCGTTCTCGTTGCCAATCTCGTTGCTCACGTGCCACATGCGCAGCGCCGGGTGAGTGCCGTACCGCTCGGCGATCGCCCGGACCAGGCGCAGCGCGTAGCGCCGGAACACCGCCGAGCTCGGCGACCAGGCGAGGCGCCCGCCCTGCGCGGTGCGGTGGCCGTCGGCATCCACCGTCGCGATCTCGGGGTGCGCCCGCAGGAGCCAGATCGGCGGCGCCGCGGTCGGGGTGGCCAGGTTCACCCCGATGCCGCCGGCGTGCAACAGGTCCATGATGCGGTCGAGCCAGCCCCAGTCCCAGACCCCGTCGGCCGTCTCGAGCAGACCCCACGAGAAGATGCCGAGCGACACCGAGGTGACTCCGGCGCGCTGCATCAGGGCGATGTCCTCGGGCCAGAGCTCCTCGGGCCACTGTTCGGGGTTGTAGTCCGCTCCGAACGCGAGGCCGTCGGCGATCCAGTCGAAGCGGGTGGGGGCGGGCAGGTCGGCGGCGTGCGAGGAGAAGTCGTTCATGGTTCTTTCGTGAGGAGGGGGCGCGGTCGGGGGAGGTCAGCCCTTGAGGCTGCCGCTGACGAGGTCGAGACGCCAGAACCGCTGCAGGAAGATCATCAGGAGCAGCAGCGGCACGATGGCCAGCAGCGCGCCGACGATGGCGAGCGAGTACAGCGCCGGTGTCCCCGTCCCGCGGTTCAGCAGCAGGTAGAGGCCCGTCGTGAGGGGATAGAGCTGCTCGTTGCTGAGCATGATGAACGGGAGCAGGAAGTTGTTCCAGATGCCGACGAACTGCAGCATGAACACCGTGATCAAGCCGGGGACCATGACGGGCATCGCGATCGACAGGAAGATGCGGAACTCGCTCGCCCCGTCCAGCCGCGCGGCCTCGACCGTCTCCTCCGGCACCGACGACTGCGCGTAGATGGTCGCCAGGTAGATGCCGAACGGGTTGATGATGCTCGGCAGCAGCACGGCCCAGTACGTGTTCGCGAGGCCCATCTCCGCCATGAGGAAGTACTGCGGGATCGCGAGGGTGATCTGGGGCAGCATGACGCCCGCGAGCAGCACGTTGAACACCACCGCGCGTCCTCGGAAGCGGTAACGGGCGAGCGCGTACCCGGCCGCGGCCGACACGAGGGTCGACAGCACGGCGCCACCCCCGGCGTAGAGCAGGCTGTTGCCCGCCCACTTCCAGTACACGCCACCGCCGTAGGTGGACAGATCGACGAGGTTCTGCCAGAACCCGGTCCCGGGCAGGAACGAGAAGGTGCTGAACAGCTCCCCCCGCGACTTCGTCGAGGCCGTGATCACCCAGACGATCGGGATGAGCGTGTAGATCGCGCCCATCAGCAGCACGAGGGACGGGATGACGCGACCCCGGGCGGCGGGGCGCGGCCGTCGCGCGGGCGGACGCGGCGCGGTCTTCGTCGGGGCGTCGGCGGTGAGGGTGGCCATCAGTTCTCTCCGAAGGTGCGGCGCTGCAGGAGGCGGAGGAGCCCGAGCGAGATGACGAGGGTTCCGAGGGCGAGCACGACCGAGGCGGCCGCCGCCCCCGAGGTGTTGTCGAGGTTGAAGGCGTCGCGGTAGATCTTCATCAGCGGGAAGAAGTTGAACGAGATCGAGTTCGACATCGACCGCAGCGTCGTGGGTTCGCCGTACGCCTGGAGCGTGGCGATGATCGAGAACAGGAACGTCAGCACGAGCGCCGGCGTGAGCAGGGGCACCTTGATCCGCCACGCGATCTGCCACTCCGAGGCGCCGTCGATCTTGGCCGCCTCGTAGAGCTCGGTCGGGATCGACCGCAGCGCGGTGTACATGACGATCATGTTGAAGCCGACGCCCGCCCACACCGCGATGTTCGACAGCGACAGGTAGAGCCACGAGCCGTTCAGGAAATCGACCGAGGGCAGCCCCACGGCCTGCAGCAGGTAGGTCGCCGGACTCGTCCGGGGGAGGTAGAGGAAGCCCCACAGCAGGGCGCCGATCACCCCGGGCACGGCGTAAGGCAGGAAGATCGCCAGGCGCGAGAAGCGGGCGAGGCGCACGCCGGGCAGATCCAGCAGCAGCGCGAACGTCAGCGCCAGACCGAGGGTCAGCGGCACCGAGATGAGCGCGAAGATCCCGAGGCGACCCAGGGATGCCACGAGCTCGGGGTCGGTGAGCGAGGCGACGTAGTTGTCGAGACCGACGAAGGTCTGCCGACGGATGCCGAAGGCACCGCCGCTGGAGCGCAGCTGCATGACGCTGAGATAGATCGCGTACCCGATGGGCACGACGAGGAACATCGTGAACAGCGCGAGGGCCGGGGCGAGGAACGCCCACGGGGCGATGCGGGGCCGGAGGGAGGTGCGGCGGGATGCCCCGCGCGAGACGGTGGTGGTCACAGGTCGTTCTCCTGGGTGGGCGGAGGGAGGGCGCGTGCCCTCCCACCGCGGGGCGATCACTGGACCGTGAATCCGGACTTCTCGAGGTCGGCGACGACGGCATCCTGAGCCGACTCCAGAACGGCGGTGTAGGAACCGCCGCTCTGCGTGGCGGCCTTCACCCCGTCGGACCACGCGTCGAAAGCCACCTGGACGTTCGGGCCCCATGTGAAGGGCGCGCTGTTCTCGGCGATGTCGACCGCGAGATCCCAGAAGTCCGCCTGAGTGCTGACCAGATCGGGGACGGGCTGACCGGCGAGCTGCGACTGGCCGGCGGAGGAGGCCGGGAACAGTCCGATGTCGATGAGACCGCGGGTGCCGTCGTCGCTCGCGTTGAGCCACTGCAGGAACTCGACGGCCTCCTTCGGGTGCTCGGTGTTCTTGGTCACCATGACGGAGGAGCCGCCCATGAAGCCGGTGCCGGTCTCGCCGTCCCACGTGGGCATCTTCGCGGCGGCCCACAGGCCCGCCGTGTCGGGGGCCACCGAGAAGGCGGCGGCGGGCGCCCACGCTCCGGCGGTCCAGCTCAGGATGCTGCCGTCGTTCATCTTCGTGCCCCATTCCGGGGTGAAGAAGTGCGTCGTGTCGACGAGGCCCTGCTCGACCAGCGGCTGCCAGAAGTCCACGACGCGCTGGGTGGGAGCCTCGTCGATGCCGACCTTCCACGCGTCACCCTCGGTGGCCCACCACTCCGCGCCGAGGGGCTGCGCGTACGCGGCCATCGTCGACGCGTCGTCGGGGTAGCCCCCGAGCAGGGTCCCGGGGAGCGTGGTCTTCACCGTCTGCGCGAGGGCGGCGTACTCGTCCCAGGTGGACGGAGCGGCCCACCCGTTCTGATCGAAGATGTCCTTGCGGTACATGAAGATCATGGGGCCCGTGTCCTGCGGCACCGCGTAGACGCCGTCGCCGACGGTGACGAGGCTCATGGCCCCGTCCGAGAAGCCGTCCGCGAACGTGTCGGCGTACTCGCTGATGTCGAGCGCGACATCGCTGACGACCATGTTGGGCAGCTTCTGGTACTCCGCCTGAGCGAGGTCGGGGCCCTCCCCCGCCCGCTGCGCCGCGAGCAGCTTCGCGATCATGTCGTCGGCGCCCGCGGCTTCCACGACCTTCACCTGGACGTCGGGGTGCTGCTCGTTCCAGACGTCGATGACGTCGCCGATGCCGGGCGCCCAGGCCCAGTATTCGAGGGTCACCGGACCCGATGACTGGCCCGCATCGCCGGCGCAGCCGGCGGTGGTCAGGACGGCGGCACTCGCGACGGCGAGGGCGCCGGCGCGGAAGAGATTGCTGCGCTTCACGAACTACTCCTTTGTAGGTGCGACCGGCTCCGGGCGACGGTGCGGCCGATGCTCCCCGGGGCCGACCCCCGGGTGCTCGCGTCCTACCCTCGCCGCCCCGCTCTATTTTGTCAACCTATGAAACAAAACATTTGGCGCGCTCGCGAACGACACCCCTCGCACGGGGCGACGCCTGCGGGGGTCAGACCGATAGCAGCTCGCGGATCGCGGTCGCGGCCGCACCGCGGGCGTACAGGCCGAAGGCGAAGGGCGGCCGATCGATGCGGACGCTCGCGCGCGGAACCTGCTCGAGATGCGCGGTGAGGCCCTCGTCGAAGGCGGTGGGGTCCAGGTCGAGCATGTCGAGACCCTCCCCCATCAGCGAGACCAGTTCCGGGTCGAGGAGGTTCACCGTCTCGGCCACCGCCGCGCCGAGCGCGTACGCCGCGGCCGCGAACGCGGCCCGCTCGCGGCCGTCGACCGCCCGCGCCCGCTCGAGAGCCGATGCGTACTCGCCGGGCGCGACGCCCGCGTTGGCCTCGATCGCGGGCATGCTCACGAAGCTGTGCACGCAGTCGGAATGCCCGTTCGTGCACGGACGCCCCGTTCGCGCGATCCGGGTGTGCCCCACCCGCCCGCTGCGCCCGTGAGCTCCCTGCACGAGCTCGTCGTCCACGACGACCCCGCACCCGATGCCGGCCCCCACGCCGTAGACCACGACCGACCGGTGGTCCACGCCGCTGCCGAACCAGTGATGTGCCGCCGTCAGTGCGTGCACGTCGTTCGCGACGGTGACGGGCACCCCCACCCGCTCCGCCAACAGCCCGGCCAGCGGGACGGGGGCGCTCCACCCGAGCAGGGGCGAGCTCGCCACGAGGGGCTCCCCCTCGCGCCGCAGCACGTCGGCCGCGAGCCCGACGCCCACCGCCGACATCGTCCCGTGCCGGTCTCCCAGCGTGCGGGTGGCTCCGACGATCGCGTCGACGACCTCCCTCTCGGCCGGTGAGGCGAGGGCGATCTCGAGTTCGTCGACGACGGTCGCCGCGAGATCGGTGACCACCGCGTACACCCGCTCCGCGGTCACTTTCACGCCGACGAAGTGCGCCGCCTGCGGGCGCAGGTGCAGCTCCTCGGCCGGGCGCCCGCGCGAGGCGCTGGCCAGCATGTCGCCCGGCAGGATGAGACCGCCGTCGACGAGCTCGCGCGCGACCCGCGTGAGGCTCGCTCGGGAGAGCCCGAGGCGCTCGGCGATGCGGATCCGGGAGCGGGGACCGTGCACCAGCAGGTCCAGCAGCACCCGCCGGCCCGTCGCGCTCATAGCCGACCACCTCAGGGGCGGGCCCGAGGCGATCTCGGCGGGGCGCGACGTCACGAGATGAGGCTACGCCCATCGGCCCGCGCACCCCCGTCCCTCCTGCGCCGCGATACGCCCGGCATCCGCTCGACGGTCAGGGCCGGATGCCGCCTCCCCACCGCGACAGCGCCGCCTGCGTCGTCGCGCGGACGGCGGCGACGGGCGCGCTCCGGGCGCGATCCTCGCCCACGGTGTCGACGAGCGAGATCGTCAGCGCCCGGGCCGCGCGCGGGTCGACCACCCCCGCGATCACCACCGCGGGCACCCCTCGCGCCGCGGCGAGCGCGAGCACATGACCTGGGCCCTTCCCCGTGAGCGAGGTCTCGTCGAAGGCGCCCTCGCCGGTGAGGACGAGGTCGGCATCCGCGATCTTCCCGTCCAGTCCCAGCGCCTCGGCGACGAAGTCCGCTCCGTCGACGAGCTCCGCCCCCGCGGCGAACAGCGCCCCCGAGAGCCCACCCGCCGCGCCCGTGCGGGGAACGCGACGCACGTCCCGCCCGAACCGCACCGTCCACTCCTCGGCATCCGTCTCGAGTCGCGCCGTGAGGCGCTGCACCATCGCGGCATCCGCGCCTTTCTGCGGTGCGAACACCCGCGCGGCGTCGCGGAAGGCGACCGTCGTGTCGGTCAGCACGACGACCCGGCCGGGTGCGAAGGGGACGCGGGCGTCGAGCGCCTCGAGCGCGCCGCGTCCGCCGTCGGTCGTCGCCGAGCCGCCCATGCCGACGACGATGTACGAGGCGCCCGCGTCGAGGGCGCGCGCGATGAGCTCCCCGGCGCCCCGGCTCGTGGCGCCCCAGGGGTCGTTACGGTCCGCTCCCCCGGCGAGCACGAGACCGGATGCCGCGGCGGATTCGATCACGGCCCGCGCGCCGTCGAGGCGCCACGGGGCGCGGACGGGCGCACCGAGCGGTCCGGTCACCTCGTCGTCGCGGTTCGCGCCGCCCAGGGCATCGAGCGTCCCGTCGCCACCGTCGGCCATGGGGATCACCGCGACCTGCGCCTCGGGCCAGCGATGCCGCACCGCGTGAGCCATGGCATCCGCCGCCTCGCGGGCGCTCAGCGTGCCCTTGAACTTGTCGGGGGCAATGACCACGCGCATCCGATCGACTCAGACGTCGGCGCTGACGAGCACGCCCTGCCGCTGCAGGTCGGCCTCCACGCGGCCGACGACCTCTTGGTAGGCCTCGCGCAGCTTGAGCTGCTCGAGGCCGTCGTCACTGCCGCCGGCCGGCTGGAAGATCGGGCGATGCAGATCCACCCGCACGGTGCCGCCCAGGTCGGCGAAGCTCACGTCGAGCACCTCTCGCACGTCGGCGTCGTGCGCGCGCAGGCCGAGGAACATCGTCTTGGCGACGCTGCCGTGGGTCGCCTTCCAATGGTCGCGCTGCTCGGCGACGGTGAAGCCGGCCGCGTCGAGGGCGGTGCGGGTGGCCTGCTGGGCGGCGGCGAGGTCGCCGGAGACGACGAGGTGGAAGTTCAGGATGGCCATGGGTGCGCGCCTTTCGGTCCGGTGCGGCCAGCCTGTCGCGTCCTTCGACCTCCGCACAACCTCGGTCCGCTCCACCGCGCGCCGACCGAGAACGTGCGGATCGCCGAGCGTGGAGGGTCGCCGGAGGTGCGGGGGTGCGCGAACAGGGGAATGGATGCCACCGCCCGCCCCTCCTCCCCACCAGCCGCTCCTCCTCGGGCCGGGGAATGCCGCCCGGGCATGTCGGCCCGCCCAACTAGACTGACTCCCGTCCGGCCCCTGCGATTCTTGGAGCTCAGCCGCGTGACCACCCCGAACCCCGCCGCCCGTACCGCCCTCGCGGATACCGTCGAGAACGCGATCGCCACGCCCGAGAAGGACCAGCCGTACGGCGCCCTCGGCCTCAAGAGCGACGAGTACGCCAAGATCCGCGAGATCCTGGGCCGCCGGCCCACCAGTGGTGAGCTGGCGATGTACTCGGTCATGTGGAGCGAGCACTGCTCGTACAAGTCGAGCAAGATCTACCTGCGCCAGTTCGGCCAGAAGGTCAGCGACGAGATGAAGACCCGCCTCATGGTCGGCATGGGCCAGAACGCCGGCGTCGTCGACGTGGGCGACGGCTGGGCGGTCACCTTCAAGGTCGAGTCGCACAACCACCCCAGCTACATCGAGCCCTTCCAGGGCGCCGCCACCGGCGTCGGCGGCATCGTGCGCGACATCATCTCGATGGGCGCGCGCCCGGTCGCGGTCATGGACCAGCTGCGCTTCGGCGCGATCGACCACCCCGACACCCCGCGCGTCGTGCACGGCGTCACGAGCGGCATCTCGTTCTACGGCAACTGCCTGGGCCTGCCCAACATCGGCGGCGAGACGGTGTTCGACGCCGTCTACCAGGGCAACCCGCTCGTGAACGCCCTCGCGGTCGGCGTCATGCGCCACGAAGACATCAAGCTCGCCAACGCCACGGGCGTGGGCAACAAGGTCGTGCTGTTCGGTGCGCGCACGGGCGGTGACGGCATCGGCGGTGCCAGCATCCTGGCATCCGACACCTTCGCCGACGGCGGCCCCACCAAGCGCCCCGCGGTGCAGGTCGGCGACCCGTTCGCCGAGAAGGTGCTCATCGAGTGCTGCCTCGAGCTCTACCGCGACGACCTCGTCGAGGCCATCCAAGACCTCGGGGCCGCGGGCATCTCGTGCGCGACGAGCGAGCTCGCCGCCAACGGCGACAGCGGCATGAAGGTCGAGCTGTCGAAGGTGCTGCTGCGCGACCCCTCGCTCACGCCGGAGGAGATCCTCATGAGCGAGAGCCAGGAGCGCATGATGGCGATCGTCGCGCCCGAGAAGCTCGACGCGTTCCTCGCGGTCGTCGGCAAGTGGGACGTCGAGACCAGCGTGCTCGGCGAGGTCACCGGCGACGGCCGCCTCGTCATCGATTGGTACGGCGAGCGCATCGTCGACGTCGACCCCTCGACCGTCGCGGTCGACGGCCCCGTCTACGAGCGCCCGGTCGCCTACCCCGCGTGGATCGACGCCCTGCAGGCCGACTCCGCCGCGTCCCTCCCGCGGGCGACGGATGCCGACACCCTCCGCGAGCAGTTCACCACTCTGGTCGCGAGCCCCAACCTCGCCGACACGTCGTGGATCACCAACCAGTACGACTACTACGTGCTCGGCAACACCGCCCTGAGCTTCCCCGACGACGCCGGCATGATCCGCGTCGACGAGGAGACCGGCCTCGGCTTCGCGATCGCGACCGACTGCAACGGCCGCTACAACCAGCTCGACCCGTACAACGGCGCGAAGCTCGCCCTCGCCGAGGCGTACCGCAACGTCGCCGTCACGGGTGCCGTGCCCACCGCCGTCACCGACTGCCTCAACTTCGGCAGCCCCGAGAACCCCGAGGTCATGTGGCAGTTCAGCCAGGCCGTCGAGGGCCTGAGCGACGGCTGCCTCGAGCTCGGCATCCCGGTGACGGGCGGCAACGTGTCGTTCTACAACCAGACCGGCGACCAGCCGATCCACCCGACCCCCGTGGTCGGCGTGCTCGGCGTCATCGACGACGTGGCCGCGCGCATCCCGAGCGGCTGGCAGGATGCCGGCGAGAACCTCTACCTGCTCGGCACCACCGCCGATGAGCTCGACGGATCGCAGTGGGCCGGCACCATCCACGACCACCTCGGCGGGCGCCCGCCGAAGGTCGACCTCGCGCAGGAGCGCAAGCTCGCCGAGCTGCTGCAGGCCGCGGGCTCGCAGTCGCTCGTCTCGAGCGCGCACGACCTGTCGTCGGGTGGCCTCGCTCAGGCCCTCGCCGAGGGCGTCCTGCGCTTCGGCATCGGCGCGCGGGTGTGGCTGACCGAGCTCATGGAACGCGACGGGGTGGATGCCACCGCCGCCCTGTTCAGCGAGTCGACGGGCCGCGTGCTGGTCAGCGTCCCCCGCGAGGAGGACGTGAAGTTCCGGGGCCTCTGCGACGGCCGCGGCTACCCGGTGCTGCGCATCGGCGTGACCGACGTCGAGCCGGGCACCGAGGCGGCGCTGGAGATCCAGGACGTCTTCACCGTCGCCGTGTCGGAGCTGCGTCGCCTGTCGACCGAGACCCTGCCCGCGGTCTTCGGGCCGACCGTCGCGGAGCCGGTGGCATAAGCCGCTCGGCGCGGATGGTCCCGCCGAACGCACCACGTGAGGAGACACGCGATGACCGATGACGACGACGACATGACCGTGTTCAGCGACAAGCGTCAGAAGCGGGTGAAGATCACGGCCTGGGTGGTGATCGGGGCGCTCATCCTCACCGGCGGGGGCGCCACGGTGATCTCGCTCATCCTCGGCTGACGACGACGCAAGGCGGTTCCGCATGTCCCTCATCGACCCGGCCCCGGAGACCGTCGCCTCGATCGACGCGCTGTCCGACGCCGCGCGTGCCCAGCCCGACAGCTTCGCGGCGATGGACGCCCTCTGGCGGGCCGTGTACGCGCTGCCGCACTGGTCGTTCATCGCCCGGGGGCCCGATGACGCCCCGTCACCGTTCATCGGTCAGCTCCCGAACGGCCCGATGGTCTTCGCCTTCACCTCGCGGCAGCGCGCGCACGACGGAGCGCTCGCGAACGGGCTCGACGAAGAGGCAGCCTCCCGCGTGCTGAGCGTTCCCCTGCCGGGGGCGGTCGAGTGGCTCGCCGCGTTCGCCCAGCAGGGCGTCGCGGGCGTCGTGTTCGACATGCCCGCGCAGGGTTACATGGCACCGCTGCACAACCTGCTCCCGATGCAGGCGCACATCGCGAGCGCTCCCCCGGCCTGAGGGCCGGCGTCAAGCCAGGGCGGCGAACCGCTCCGTCCGCTCGACCGGGCCGATCACGATGAGCAGGTCACCCTCTCGGATCACGGTCGCCGCGCCCGCAGCGTGCCACTCGCCGTCCGCGCCGCGGACCTTGACGATCGTCACACCGTGGCGCCGACGGACGGCTGCCTGCTCCAAGGTCTGACCGACGAGCTCCCGCGGGGCCACGGTCTTCGCGACGACGAGGTCGCGGTCGAATTCGACGTAGTCGAGCATCGAGCCGCGAACGAGGTGCGCGACGCGGCGCCCCATGTCGGCTTCGGGATAGACGACGTGCTCGATGCCGAGCTGCTCGAGGATGAGGCCGTGCTGTTCGCTGATCGCCTTGGCCCAGATCGAGCGGGTGCCCATGCGCTTGAGCAGCGACGTCGTCAGGATGCTCGCCTGGATGTCGGAACCGATGCCGACCACGACCCGGTCGAATTCGGCGATCCCGAGCTGCTCCAGGGCAGCCTGCTTCGTCGAGTCGGCACGGACGACGTGCGTGAGGACGCCGTTGAGCGACTGGACGATGTCTTCGTCGGTGTCGACGCCCAGCACCTCGCTGCCACTGCGCGCGAGCTCGGTGGCGAGCGCCCCGCCGAATCGTCCGAGGCCGATCACCGCGATCGACGTCGCCGCGGTTCCGCGCACTCGGCGTCGGCTGAAGAACGTGTTGTTATCCAATGATCGGACGCTCCTTCGGGAGTTCGTACATGCGCTTCTCGCGCGTCAACGCCAGCGCGGCGCCGAGCAGGACGGGGCCGAGCCGGCCGATGAACATCAACAGGATCAGAACGAGCTGCGCCACCGGCGGAAGGGATGCCGTGATGCCGGTCGACAGGCCCACGGTGGCGAATGCCGAGATGACCTCGAAGAAGACGCGGTCGAAGCCGAACGGGCTCACCACCATGATCGCCAGAGTCGATCCGACGACGAGGGCGACCGACAGCAGCGCGACCGTGAGGGCCTCGCGGTGGGTCGAGCGCGGGAGTCGCTTGCCGAACATGTTGACCGCGGTGTCGCCGCGCAGCTCGGCCAGCACGATGAACAGCAGCACCGCGAACGTCGTGATCTTCACGCCTCCCGCGGTGCCGGCGGGGCCGCCGCCGATGAACATGAGGATGTCGGTGACGAACCAGCTCTCGGGCAGCATCTGCGAGACGTCGATCGAGTTGAAGCCGGCGGTGCGGGGCATCACCGACATCGTGAACCCGGCGAGCAGGCGGCCGGCGGGGTCCATCGCCCCGAGCGTGGCCGGATTCGACCACTCCAGCGCCGTGAGGACGATCGTGCCCCCCATGAGCAGGGCGGCACTTCCGACGAGCACGGTGACGGTGTTCAGCGTCCATCGACGGGGGAAGCGGTACTGACGCCAGAGCTCCATGATGACCGGGAAGCCGAGGCCGCCGAGGATGATCGCCGCGCAGATCGGCAGGCAGATCAGCGGGTCGGTGGCGAACGACATGAGGCTGTCGCTGAAGAGCGCGAAGCCCGCGTTGTTGAACGACGACACTGCGTGGAAGACGCCGAGCCAGACGGAGTGGCCGAGAGATTCGCCGTAGCCGAGCCAGAAGCGTCCGGTGAGCATCATCGCGACCACGGCCTCGGTGACCAGTGCGATCACGGCCACGCCGAGGAGCACGCGGCGCACGTCGCCGACCGCGACCGTGTGCGTCTCGCTCACGGCCGTCAGGCGCGTGCGCAGACCGAGGCGTCGGGCGACGAGCAGACCGAGCAGCGTCGCGAGCGACATGACGCCGAAGCCGCCGATCTGGATCAGCACCAAGATCACGACCTGGCCGAACGGCGACCAGAAGGTCGGTGTGTCGACGATGATGTGGCCCGTCACGCACACGGCGCTGGTCGCCGTGAAGAGGGCCTCCATGAAAGTGGCCGGCCGCCCCTGGGTCGCCACGGGCAGCGAGAGCAAGGCCGTCCCCAGGGCGAGCACGATCCCGAAGGCGAGTGCGATGACCCGCCCGGGCGTGAGCACGACGCGCCGTCGAGCGAACCCCGGGATGCGGGCCGCGCTGGTTCGCCGAGTCACCGGCCTACGATCTCACACCCGGCGGCTCGCCCCGTGCGCATTCCGGCCCACCGCCCAGCCGCCTGTCGGGACCCCGGCATAGCATGGGCACGTGGAACCGCTGATGGCCCTTCTGGTCGAGTGGTGGTGGATCGGCCCCGCGGCGGCCGGTGCGGGCACCGTCGGCTGGGTCGGCGTGCGCCGAACGCGGCGGCGCGCCCTGCCTTCCGGGGTGAACACCACCGGCGACCGCGCAGCCCGGGCGTGGGCGTCCCGCCCCCTGGGCAAGGCTGCGGCGCGACGCCTCGAGCTCGACGCCGCTCTGCTCGACCTGCAGACCGCGCGCCACGCCGTCACCCGCGGACGCGCCGACGTCAAGGTCGCCGACGCCGAGGTGGTGCGCGCTCAGGCCGAGCGGGCGGCATCCCGGGTTTCGCCCGACGTCGTCTCCGCCGCACGCGGACGCCTCACCGACGCGCAGCGCGACCTGCGCGCCGCGATCGCCGAGGTGCGCGCCCGGCGTGCGGGCGTGCGGGCGGCCAAGGCGATGCTCCCGGCGATCCGCGCGGGCAGCGCTCCGCTGCCGGTGGCCCGGCTGCTCGCCGAGCACGACGCGATCCTGGCGCGCTGGATGGCCTACGAGACCGACCCCGGCCTCGCGATCGACTACCCGCAGATGAGCGACTCCCGCTCGCCCCTGCTGGCCGAGTTCCTCCGCGCGCACGAGCGTGCGCAGTGGCTGCGTCCCGCGTCGGTGCAGACGCGCCTCGAGCCCGCCGACTTCCTCGCCTACCGCGACGCCGTCCGCCGCACCGCCCACGCCTTCGACCGTGCCGAACGGGCGGCCCGCCAGAGCGGTGAGCAGCCCGGCATCGAGGGCGGCGACGCCTGGAGCCGCGTCGCATCGGACCTCGCCGAGACGGCCCAGCGCGCCCTCGCCCGCTCGATGGAGTCGATGGGCCGCGCCGCCGCCCGCGGCTGGGAGGAGCGCGGCGCCCGACGCGCGCAGAAGCGGACCCCGGATGCCGGCGACCCGCCGCCGCGGAACGGCCCGGTCTGGCCGCCTCCCGCACGCGATCGGCCGCGACCCCCGGCATCCTGACGAGGGCGAAGTCGGTCGGCGTAGCATGGCGCAGGTGGAAGAGCTCCTGAACTTCGCCGGTCACTACTGGTGGCTCGCCTTCCCCCTCTTCGGAATGGCGATGGGTGCCGTGAACGCGCGTGCGAAGCATCGCGAGGTGACCGCACGCCGCCGCCACAAGGAGCAGCTGGAGCTCCTTCAGGCACAAGGCATCGCGTCGGGTGCCCCGGCCCCCGCCTCGGCTGCGATCGCCGCCCCGGTCGACGCCCGCGAGCGCTTGACGTCCGCACACGACGCCGTCACGCACCGCTGGCTCGAGTACGAGCTCGATGCGACCACGCTCATCACCTACCCAGCGATGAGCGACGGTCGCCAGCCGCTCACCGCCGCGTTCCTGCGCGCCAAGAAGGTCGCCGACAACCTCCGCCCCGCCGAGGGTGAGGCCCTCACGCCCGAGCGGCTCACGGAGTACCGCGAGGCCGTCACCGACTACGAGGTCGCCTTCGACGTCGCCGAGCGCGAGGCACGCCGCGTCAAGGATGCGGCGTTCACGGCCGATGAGCGCAAGCGCCTCGACACGGCGAAGCAGCTGCTGACCGTCGCCACCGACCAGGCGGCGACGCCGAACGAGCGTCAGCTCGCCTACAAGCGCGTGCGCGAGGAGCTCGACGGCCTCATCTGGCTGAGCGACGAGGCGGTCGACGAACTCGAGAAGAAGGTCGCCCTGGAGCTTCCCCGCGGCGCCGCGCAGCCGCGTTCCTCGACGGCCCCGCCCGAGCCCGCCGTCTGACCGCCGCTCACCCCTTCCGGCGGATCCGCACCGGCCCCCGCGCCGTGGTCACGTCGACCACCTCGCCCTTCTGCGTGACCTCGACCTCTCCGAGACCGACCAGCTCGTGCGCGGCGTCGCGCGCGGGCTGCATGAGGTCGCGCCAGTCCTCGCCGCCGACGGCCCGCGCCGCTTCCGAGGGGCAGATGGTCTTCCCGGCGTCGCGTGCGGCGAGCAGCTCCCGGATGGATGCCACGAGCCGAGGGTCCGCACCAGACGACGAGGTCATCTGTCCAGTGTCCCTCCGCACGAGGGCGCCGGGGCCAGAATGAGCCGGTGATCACCGAGCGCCACGCCCCCGACCTCCCCGGTCGCGCCGTCATCGCCCAGCGCTGGAACCGCGCCGTGTTCGTGCACTGGCGCATCGACCCTGCCGAGGTCGCCCCTCTGCTCCCCCCGGGCACCCGTCCTGACGTCCACGACGGGTCGGCCTGGGTCGGGCTCGTACCGTTCGTGCTGAGCGAGTTCCGCTTCCTGCCTCTCCCGCCCGTCCCGTTCGTCGGCACCTTCACCGAGATCAACGTCCGCACCTACGCCGTGGACGACGCGGGGCGGCGCGGCGTCGTCTTCCGCACGCTCGAGGCGGAGCACCTCGCGCCGGTGCTCGCGGCGCAGGCGCTCTTCGGCCTGCCCTACCGCTGGGCGCGCGCCGGCGTGCGCACCGAGGGCGACCGCATCGAGTACCGCTCGCGACGCCACGGGGGTCGGCATCCGGGGACGCGCATCCGAGCCCGACTCGGCACCGAGACGGTCGACGATGACCTCTCGCGCTTCCTGACCGCGCGCTGGGGCTTCCACGAGCGCCACCTCGGCCGCACGATCTGGGCGGCCAACAGCCACGAGCCCTGGCCACTCGTCACGGCCGAGCTCGAGGCGCTCGACGACGAGCTCGTGGCGGATGCCGGCTTCCCCCACCTCGCGGGACGCGCCCCCGACTCGGTTCTCGCGATGCCCGCCGGCCACCCCGGCTTCATCACGCGCTTCACCGCGGCGCACGCCATCGCCTGACGACGTCACGGCCCCGAACGCAACGACGGCCCCCTCCACCCGAGGGGGAGGGGGCCGTCACTGCGCTGCGCGCGGGGTCAGTCGCGCTGCGTCGAGAACGCGTCGGGGTTCTGCTCGAGCCAGGCGTCGACCGCGTCGGCTTCCTGGCCCTCGCCGTACTCGTTGACGACGAGGTCTTCGAGCGAGCCGTACTGCGCGTCGTCGAGCTGGATGCCGGCGATGAGCTCGGCGGCATCCGGGTACTCCTCGGCGAAGCCGGCGGTGCCGAGGAAGTGCAGCGCCTCGGGGTCGCCCATCAGGCCCTGGGGGTCTTCAAGGTCCTTCACGTCGTAGGCATCGTTCGCCCAGAAGGGGCGCCAGAGCGTGACGGCGATGTCCTTCTGCGCCGAGATGGCGTTGTCGAGCTCGGTCAGCATCGCCGCGGTCGACGAGGTGACGAGCTCGTAGCCGTCGAGGCCGTAACCCGGCATCGCGACCTCCTGCGTCTGCTTGGTCAGACCCGCACCCGGCTCGATGCCGTAGATCTTCCCGTCGAAGCGCGCGGCGTTCGCCTGCAGCTGGTCGATCGAGTCGATGTCGACGTAGCTGGGCACCGCGATCGTGAGCTTCGCCCCGTCGTAGTAGGCGCCGAGGTCCTCGATCGAGTCGCCGTACGTCTCCATGTAGTCGGCGTGGGTGAGCTCGGGCCAGGCCGAGGGGTAGATGTCGACGTCGCCCTGCGCGAGTCCGGCGTAGAGCGGTCCCGCCTCGGTGAGCGTCTGCATCTCGACGGTGTAGCCGAGCTTCTCGAGCTGGTCCTCGAGCAAGTACGCGGTGCTCAGGCCGTCCGTCCACGAGGGGAGGAAGCCGAGGGTGATCGTGCCCTTGCTGTCGCCGCCGCCCGAGCCGCCTTCGGCCTGGTTGCCGCTGGCGCAGCCGGCGAGCGCGAGTGCGCCGACGGCGCCGAGGGCGAGGGCACTGGTGAGGTGTCGCTTGTTCATTGCTGTGTTCTCTTCCTTTTCGTATGTGATTTCCGTAGGCCCCTCGCGCCGGTGAGCGCGCGAGGGGTCATTTCTCGTCGCCTGGCAAGGAACTCGTCGACAATTTCTGACCCCTCACTCGCCTTTAGCGCGGGAGAGGGGGATGCCGAGGGTCAGCGACCCGTCGAGATCGGGGCGCGGCGCGGGGAAGCCTTTTCGCGATCGGCGTCGCGAGCGGCATCCTGCGCACTCGTGTCGACGCGCGGGGCCGCGGTCGCGCCGGCCGTGACCGCGGCCGCGGGACGCGCGGCGCGCCGCCGGGCGAGGAGGCCGAGCAGCGAACCGGTGTTGTCGGCGCGGTTGCCGAGGGCGGCGGTGAGGCGATCGAGGTAGACCGCGAGGATGACGACGCTCAGGCCGGCCTCGACGCCCTTGGGCAGATTGACCGTCGAGATCGACTGCACGACCTCCTTGCCGAGGCCGTCGGCGCCGACGATGCCGGCCACGACCGCCATCGACAGCGCGAGCATGATGACCTGGTTGACGCCCGCCATGATCGTGGGCATCGCCAGCGGCAGCTGGATGCCGCGCAGGATCTGCCACGGGGTCGCGCCGAACGCGTGTCCGGCCTCGACCGTCTCGGAGTCCACGCCCCGGATGCCGAGCTCGGTCAGTCGCACGCCCGGGGGCAACGCGAAGATGACGGTCGAGACGACACCGGGCACGACGCCGATGCTGAAGAACGTGATCGCGGGGATCAGGTAGACGAAGGCGGGCATCGTCTGCATGAAGTCGAGGATGGGCTTCAGCACCGCACGTACGGTGCTGTTACGCGCCGACCAGATGCCCAACGGCACCGAGATCGCCACGGCGACGATCGTCGCCACGAGCACCAGCGCGAGCGTCTGCATCGCGGTGACCCACTGCCCCATCGCGAGGATCAGGGCGAAGCCCACCACGGTGCCGATCGCGAGCTTCCAGGAGCGCAGCAGCCAGGCCAGCAGCGCGGCGATCACGATCAGCACGACGATGGGCGCCGACAGCAGCACGTCGCTGAGACCGCCGACCAGGAATCGGACCGTCACGGCGATGACGTCGAAGACGCCCGAGAGGTTGTCGCGGAGCCAGTCCACGCCGACGTCGACCCAGGAGCCGACCGGGATGCGGAATCCATCCATCAGCGCACCCCCTCGTTCTCGGTGGCGGCGACCGGGGTGTCGAGCACCGCATCGATCTCGGCGGAGGGCAGGGGCTGGGGCAGCACGGTGATCTCCTCGGTGGAGGTGGGCCCGGGCCCGAGGGCGGCGAGCAGCGTGACGCGCGGGATGACACCGGTCAGGCGGCCATCGGCGTCGAGCACGGCGAGCGGCAGGGGCGATTCGACCGAGGGGACGAAGAGGTTCATGAGGACGTCGTCCTCACGCACGGTCTGCGGAACGGGCTTCAGCCGGCCGAGCAGGGAGCTCTCCCCCGCCCGCACGAGCTTCATGGCATCCCGGTCGGTGACGATGCCGAGCGGCTTGCGGTCGCGGTCGGTGACGTAGACGGCCGACATGTAGGCGTCGCGCATCTGGCGCAGGGCCGTGCGGGGTCCGGCGGAGGCGTCGACGCGCGGGCGCGGGCGCTCCATGACGTTGCCGGCGGTGAGCACGCGGGCGCGGTCGACGTCCTGCACGAACTGCTCGACGTAGTCGTTCGCGGGGTCGGTGAGGATGTCTTCCGGCGTGCCGATCTGCACGATGCGCCCGTCGCGCATGACGGCGATGCGGTCGCCCAGGAACATCGCCTCGTTGAGGTCATGGGTGATGAAGACGATCGTCTTCTTCAGCGTCCGCTGCAGCTCGATGAGCTGCTCCTGCATCTCGCGGCGGATGAGCGGGTCGAGCGCGCTGAAGGCCTCGTCCATGAGCAGGATGTCGGTGTCGGCGGCGAGAGCGCGGGCGATGCCGACGCGCTGCTGCATCCCGCCCGACAGCGCCGAGGGGAGCTTCTCGCCCCAGCCCTCGAGGCCGACGAGGCCGAGGATCTCGTTCGCCTTCGCCAGGCGCTCGGTCTTGCCGACGCCACGCAGCTCGAGGGGGTACGCGACGTTGGCCGCGACAGTACGGTGCGGCAGCAGCGCGAAGTGCTGGAACACCATGGCGAGGCGATCGCGCCGAAGGCCGCGCAGGCGGGATGCGCCGACGCCGGTCAGGGCATCGCCCTGCACCTCGACGCTCCCAGCGGTGGCCTCGTGCAGACCGTTGAGCATGCGGATGATGGTCGACTTGCCCGAGCCGGACAGGCCCATGATGACGAAGATCTCGCCGGGGCGGACGTCGAAGCTCGCGTCGATGACCGCGGCGGTGCCGTGGTCGGCGATCTCGTCGCGCGTCGACCCGGAACGGAGCTTGTCGACGGCGGCCTGCGGGGCACGGCCGAAGACCTTGAAGAGGTTCCTGGCGGAGAGGGCGGGTGTTTCGCTCGCGGATGACGGCGCAGATGCCGTCGGGGCAGGCGGATGGGTCACTGTGTACCTCGGCGGCCTTCGGGTGGCCGCATCGGTCACGCCCGGGTGGCAGCCGTCGGCGCTCTCCGGGGGTGGAGCACGTCGACACCGGACATCGGGTCCGGCGTCCTGGCCGCCGACCGTACGCTCGCGGCATCCCCTCCCCCGAGAAGACACCGACGACCGCGGACTGGTCGGGTGAACGGCCCATAAGGACCTCATCCAACGTTTCACGGTGATGGATCGGCTGGCAAATCGTCGCGCGCCTTGCGGATCCGGAGGCCGTGTGGCACGCGCGCGCGGTTGCGGGTGGCTCGCACCGCCCCGGGAATCGATGCGCCTGAATACCACCCCGGGCGTGTCGCCGCCCCTGCGACGCCGCGTCAAAGTCGTGCGCTCAGTCCGCCTGCGGCTGCGCGGCGGCCGTGCGGTGGTGGCGGATGACCTCGGCCACGACGAAGTTGAACCACTTCTCGGCGAACGCGGGATCGAGGTCGGCGTCCTCGGCCAGGCGCATCAACCGCGCGATCTGCTGCTCCTCGCGATCGGGGTCGGATGCCGGCATCCCGTGCTTCGCCTTCAGAACGCCGACCTGCTTGGTGCAGCGGAAGCGCTCGGCGAGCAGGAAGATGAGCGCGGCGTCGATGTTGTCGATGCTGCCGCGCAGCCCCTGCAGGATCGTCGTGGGATCGGCGTCGGTCATGTGTCCTCCCAGATCGTTCCCGACCCTATCGCGCCGCGCTGTGCGCCGATGCTCGCGACGGCCGAGTCCTACAGTGTGAGCATGAGCCGATCGACGCGCCCCGACCCCACCGCCGTAGGCGCCGACGCCGGGGCGCCCACGTCGCGCGACAAGCCGATGTGGTCGGCGATCTCCCGCCCCTACGCGGCCGGGTTCTTCCTGACCCTCGGCGGGCTCACCGCCTTTCTTCTCGCGCTCGCGCTGGGCAAGCTCTCCACGGTTCTCATCTACATCGCGATCGCGCTCTTTGTCGCGCTCGCCCTCGACCCGCTCGTGCGTCTGCTCGTGCGCCGGGGCCTCTCGCGGGCGTGGGGAATCGTGATCGTGTTCGGGGGGCTGGCGATCATCCTCGCCGGAGCGCTCTGGCTGCTCATCCCGCCCGTCGTGCGGCAGGTGGAGCAGTTCGTCGGCGACATCCCGTCGTTCGTCAACGATCTGATCGACAGCGACGCCGTGCGGTGGGTGGAGCAGAACTTCGGCGACAGCCTGGGCGACGTCCTCAAAGAGGTGCAGAGCTTCGTCACCAACCCCACGAACATCGCGGCGATCGGGGGTGGGCTCCTCCAGGTGGGCATCGGCATCGGCGAATTCATTTCGGGCGCCATCATCGTGCTCGTGCTGAGCCTGTACTTCCTGGCATCCCTGCCGAAGATGAAGAACAGCCTCGTGCGCATCACCCCGGCGCGCAGCCGCGAGACCGTGGCCGACATGACGGGCCAGATCACCGACTCCGTCGGTGGTTACCTCGCCGGCATGGTTGTGCTGGCGTTGTGCAACGCGGTCTTCGCCTTCATCGTGCTCACGATCCTGCAGCAGCCATTCGCGGCGCTGCTCGCGGCGCTCGCCTTCGGCATCACGCTCATCCCGCTGGTCGGGTCGGTGCTGTTCTGGGCGACCGCGACGCTGTTCACCCTCATCGTCAGCCCCACCGCGGGGCTCATCTTCGCGATCGTCTATCTCGTCTACATGCAGATCGAGGCATACATCCTCACGCCGCGCGTGATGAACCGCACGATCTCGATCCCCGGCGCGCTCGTCGTCATCGGCGCGCTCGTCGGCGGCACGCTGCTCGGACTGCTCGGCGCGCTGGTCGCGATCCCCGTCACGGCCTCGGTGCTGCTCATCATCAAGCAGATCGTCATCCCCCGACAGGATGCCAAGAAGTAGCGACGCCCGGACGACGAGGGCGCCGCTCAGCGCATCGCGAGCAGACGCGTCGGCGACGCCGAGAGGGTGCGGTGCCGCACGCGGCCCGGGACGCCCGTGCGCGCGTCGAGCGGCAGCGACACGATCTCGTCGGCGAGCTGACCGGCGACGAGCAGCGTGTCGTCGACGACGAGGTGGTGCCGCGGCCAGTGGGTGCCGGTCTCGGCGAGGGCGGTGAGCTGCAGGGTCTCCCCCGCGCCGCGCACCGAGAGAACGCCGATCGTGTCGCTCCCGCGCACGCCTGCGTACAGCGTCGACCCGTCGCGACTCGCGCTGAGCTCCGCGGCGGTGTCGGTGTCGAGGGTGCCGAGCAGCGGTTCGCCGGAGCGGACGTGCCAGCGGCCCTCGCGGTCGGCGGCGAGCGCGAACACCTCCCGGCTGAGCTCGGTGACGACGTAGTAGTGCCCTGACGGATGCCACACGCCGTGCCGCGGTCCGCTGCCCTTCGGCAGGACGACTTCCTGCACCAGCCGCAGGCCCGAGGGCGCGTTGCGCCAGAAGCGCACGAGATCGAGCCCCATGTCGGTCGTCGCGATCAGGCCGCCGGGGAGGAACGTGGCCTGGTGGGCGCGCGAGACGCGCGCACCGGCCGCCGCCTCCTCCGACTCGGCGTCGGTCTCGGGAACCTCGTCGTACGCGGGCACGAGGTGCGCGTACTCGTCACCGGCCGCGTCGCGGAGCGCGCGGGCCGCGGCGGCGAGATCGGGCACGACGGCGCCCGAGACGCGAGCACCGGTGGACACCGTCCCCTCCTCCGGCGACGAGCCGTGGGGGTCGGCGGCCTCGGCGGCGATGACGGGTCGCGAGGGGCGGCCCGCGGCATCCAGATCCATCCGCACCACCCGGCCGTCGGCCCAGCAGCTGGCGACGAGGAACGACGCGTCCGGCGCCACGGCCACGTGGCACACCGCGCCGCCCGCCTCGACGGGCGGGCCGAGCGGGGCCAGCCGCGTGTCGGACACGCGGCGGTAGGCCTGGACCGTCCCGTCGGACTCGAGCGCCGCGTAGAGCAGGTCACCCGAGGGGTGCGGTGCGATCCACGACGGCGAGCCGGGAGCGGCAACAGCGGTGCCCACCATGCCGAGCGGACCACCGGCGCCCGGAGCGTCGGCTTCGCCGGCCTGCAGGATGCCGATCCCCTCGGCGGAGCCGGCATCCCCGGCGTACGCGCCGACCCAGAGGCGCATCAGTCGATGAGGTCGTGACGCACGATCACCTGGTCGCGGGCGGGGCCCACGCCGATGACCGAGATGCGGGTGCCGCTCATCTTCTCGAGCGCGAGCACGTAGTCCTGCGCGTTCTGCGGCAGGTCGTCGAAGGTGCGGGCGGTGGAGATGTCCTCGCTCCAGCCGGGGTGGTACTCCAGGATCGGCTTCGCGTGGTGGAAGTCGGTCTGGTTGACCGGAAGGTCGTCGAACCGCTCGCCGTCGACGTCGTACGCCACGCAGACGGGGATCTGCTCGAGGCCCCCGAGGATGTCGAGCTTGGTCAGCACGAGGTCGGTGATGCCGTTGATGCGCGTGGCGTATCGGGTGATGGGCGCGTCGTACCAGCCCACGCGGCGCGGACGGCCGGTCGTGGTGCCGAACTCGAAGCCGCGCGAGCGCAGCCAGTCGCCGCTCTCGTCGAACAGCTCGGTCGGGAACGGACCCGAGCCCACCCGCGTCGTGTAGGCCTTCACGATGCCGACGATGCGGTCGAGGCGGTTCGGGCCGACGCCGGAGCCGGTCGAGGCCCCGCCCGCCGTGGCCGACGACGAGGTGACGAACGGGTAGGTGCCGTGGTCGACGTCGAGCATGGTGGCCTGGCCGCCCTCGAACACGACCACGTCGCCGGCCTCGAGGGCGTCGTTGAGCAGCAGGGAGGTGTCGGCGACCATGGGACGCACGCGCTCGGCGTAGGCGAGCAGATCGTCGACGATCTCGTCGGCCGTGATCGAGCGGCGGTTGAAGATCTTCACCAGCAGGTGGTTCTTCTGATCGAGCGCCCCCTCGACCTTCTGGCGCAGGATGTTCTCGTCGAAGAGGTCCTGCACGCGGATGCCGACGCGGTTGATCTTGTCGGCGTAGGCCGGGCCGATGCCGCGACCGGTCGTGCCGATCATGCGCTTGCCGAGGAAGCGCTCGGTGACCTTGTCGAGCGTGCGGTGGTACTGCGTGATGATGTGCGCGTTGGCGCTGATCTTCAGGCGGCTGGTGTCGAGGCCGCGTGCATTGAGCGCCTCGAGCTCGTTGAAGAGCACCTCGAGGTCGACGACGACGCCGTTGCCGATCACGGGCGTGACGCCCGGAGACAGGATGCCGCTGGGCAGCAGGTGCAGCGCGTACTTCTCGTCGCCGATGACGACGGTGTGGCCGGCGTTGTTGCCGCCGTTGAACTTCACCACCCAGTCGGTGCGCTCACCGAGCAGGTCGGTGGCCTTGCCCTTGCCCTCGTCGCCCCACTGGACTCCGACGATCACGATTCCGGGCATGAGTGCTCCTCGCATGTTGTCCGGCGGTACACCCCATCCTACCGAGCAGGGAGGCGAGACCCGCGGTCTGTCGTCGCCGCCGTCCCGTCACTAGCCTGAGCCCATGACGAGGACGACGGCATGGGCCACCGGCTGGAACATCGCCCGCGCGGTCGCGGCCGCGGCGATCATCGCGGCGGTCGTGGCGCAATTCGTCTCAACCCTCGCGGGGGCCGTCGACAACGGCCGCGACGTCGTGACGACCGTGGCCAACTTCTTCAGCTTCTTCACGATCCTGTCGAACGTGTCGGCATCCGTCGTGCTGCTCCTGCTCGCCGGACGCTTCGCCCGTCGACGGAGCCTCGAGGTCGATCCGCCCGCGCTCGCGACCGCTCTCGCCTGGGTGTCGACCTACATGATCGTCACCGGCGTGGTCTACAACCTGCTGCTGCGTGGGCTCCCGCTGCAGCCCGAGACCGTCGGCTGGTCCAACGAGATCCTGCACGTCTGGGGTCCGCTCTTCCTCCTCCTCGACGTGCTGCTCGGATCCGGCCGCCGGCGCCTGCCGTGGACGGCGGCCCTCGGCGCCGCGATCTTCCCGATCGCGTGGATCGTCTACACGCTGGTGCGCGCTCCGCTCATCACGAACCCCACGACGGGGGCTCCGTACTGGTACCCCTACCCGTTCCTCAATCCGAACGAAGGCGGCGGGTGGGCCAGCGTCGCCGTGTACATCGTGATCATCGCGGTGGCGATCGTCGGGCTCGCCGTCGGCGTCGTCGCGATCGGCCGCAGGCGCAGCGCGCGCGCAATCTGACCCGGACAGCACGCTTTCCCGGCTTCACCGGGCATAATGACTCGACCCCCGCTCCCCCCACGAAGGACCCGCCGGATGCCGCCGCGTCGCACGTCCCGCACGATCGCCCTCCTCGCGGGCTCCCTCGTGGCCCTCATCGCCCCCTTCGCGATCGCCGGCCCCGCATCGGGGGAGACCCCGCGCACGGTGCCGCAGGTCGCGACGGCGAACCCCTTGGCATCCGGTCCCGCCCTCCCGACGTACTCGGCCGCCGCGGAGGCGCAGAAGGCGGCGACCGCCGCCGGGCGCACGAAGGTCGCCGAGCAGATCGGCGTCATCGCGCGTCAGCCCACGGCGGTCTGGCTGGGCGAATGGTACGACCGCACCACGCTCGTGCGCGTGCTGCAGGCCGAGACGCGCGCGGCCGCGCAGCAGAAGAAGACCGCCGTGTTCGTGCTCTACTCCATTCCGGCGCGCGACTGCGGGCTGCACTCCGGCGGAGGGCTCGACCCCGCCGGCTACCGCGAGTGGGTGGCCCTCATCGCGCAGACACTTCGCGGCACCCGGGCGGTCGCCATCGTCGAGCCCGACGCGCTCGCGATGCTCGGCGACTGCGCCGGGCAAGGCGATCGCACGGGGCTCATCCGCGACGCCGTCCGCACCCTCGCCGCGGCGGGCGTCGCCTCGTACATCGACGCCGGCAACTCCGGCTGGATCCCGGCCGAGACGATGGCGAAGCGCCTGCGCGACGCCGGCGTCGCCGACGCCCGGGGATTCGCCACGAACGTCTCGAACTTCTCCCCGACGGCGTCCGAGCAGAAGTACGCCGAGCGCGTGCGCTCCCTCGTCGGCGGGAAGGCGCGATACGTCATCGACACCTCGCGCAACGGTCGCGGATGGACGGGCGACTGGTGCAACCCCTCCGGCGTCGGCCTGGGCAGCACCCCGCGCGCCGTCAGCGGGAGCGGCGGGCTCGACGCGCTGCTGTGGATCAAGCGCCCGGGCGAGAGCGACGGCACCTGCAACGGGGGTCCTTCGGCGGGGAGCTGGTTCGAGAAGGCCGCGCTCGCCCTGGTGACGCTGCGCAAGACCTGAGCGCCCTACCCTGGAACGCGTGCGTACGCGACTGATGTCCGCGGCCCTGGCCGCTTCCGCCCTGCTCCTGCTCGCCGGCTGCTCCGGCGGCATGTCGAACGACGCCGCCCCCGCCTCGAGCGCCCCGGCGGCGAGCGCCGGCAGCGCCGAGTGCGCGTACCCGGCCTCGGGGCAGCCGGCCGTGGACGTCACCCCGCCCACGGAGGGGACCGACCGGCCGACCGGCGAGGTCGAGGCGGTGCTGCAGACCTCGGCGGGCGACATCCCGATCACCCTCACTGGCGAGCGCACCCCGTGCACCGTCGAGAGCTTCGTCTCGCTCGCGCAGCAGCAGTACTTCTCGAACACCGAATGCCACCGCCTCACCACGTCGGGCATCTTCGTGCTGCAGTGCGGCGACCCCACCGGCACCGGCCGGGGCGGACCGGGCTACCGCTTCGCCGACGAGCTCGACGGCAGCGAGACCTACCCCGCCGGGACGGTCGCGATGGCCAACGCCGGCCCCGGCACCAACGGGTCGCAGTTCTTCCTCGTCTACGAGGACACGCAGCTGCAGCCGGACTACACCGTCTTCGGCCGGATGTCGCCCGAGGGCCTCGCCGTCGTGCAGGGCATCGCCGCGACCGGCGCCGAGGGCGGGGCAGCCGACGGACGCCCGGCGACGCCCGTCACGATCACCGACGTCACGGTCGGCTGAGGCTCCTCCCCAGGCCTTTCGCCGGCCGCGCTCGTCCACGGGAGTCGGGCCACGGCATCCCTCCGCCCTAGAATCGAGGGCATGTCCAAGGTCCTGCAGTCCCTTCCCGTCGGCGAGCGCGTCGGCATCGCGTTCTCGGGTGGTCTCGACACCTCCGTGGCCGTCGCGTGGATGCGCGACAAGGGCGCCGTGCCCTGCACGTACACGGGCGACCTCGGGCAGTACGACGAAGACGACATCGCGTCGATCCCGGGCCGCGCGACCCAGTACGGCGCCGAGATCTCGCGCCTGGTCGACTGCAAGACGGCGCTCGTCGAAGAGGGCTTCGTCGCGCTCGCGTGCGGTGCGTTCCACATCCGCTCGGGCGGTCGCACGTACTTCAACACCACGCCGCTGGGCCGCGCCGTCACCGGCACGCTGCTCGTGCGCGCGATGAAAGAAGACGGCGTCGACATCTGGGGCGACGGCTCCACCTACAAGGGCAACGACATCGAGCGGTTCTACCGTTACGGCCTGCTCGCCAACCCCGCACTGCGCATCTACAAGCCGTGGCTCGACGCCGACTTCGTCACCGAGCTGGGCGGCCGCAAAGAGATGAGCGAGTGGCTCGTCGCCCACGACTTCCCCTACCGCGACAGCGCCGAGAAGGCCTACTCGACGGATGCCAATATCTGGGGCGCCACGCACGAGGCGAAGACGCTCGAGCACCTCGACGTCTCCCTCGAGATCGTCGAGCCCATCATGGGGGTGCGCTTCTGGGACCCGGCGGTCGAGATCGAGACCGAAGACGTCACCGTCGAGTTCGAGGCCGGTCGTCCGGTCGCGATCAACGGCACGCGCTTCGACGACCCGGTCGCGCTGGTGCGCGAGGCGAACACGATCGGCGGACGCCACGGCCTCGGCATGAGCGACCAGATCGAGAACCGCATCATCGAGGCCAAGTCGCGCGGCATCTACGAGGCCCCGGGCATGGCGCTGCTGTTCCTGACCTACGAGCGCCTGGTCAACAGCATCCTGAACGAAGACACCCTCGCCACGTACCACGAGCAGGGTCGTCGCCTGGGTCGCCTCATGTACGAGGGCCGCTGGCTCGAGCCGCAGTCGCTCATGCTGCGCGAGTCGATCCAGAAGTGGGTCGGATCGACCATCACCGGCTCGGTCACCGTGCGCCTGCGCCGCGGTGAGGACTACACGATCCTCGACACCGTGGCATCCGGCATGTCGTATTCGCCCGAGAAGCTGTCGATGGAGCGCGTCGGCGACGCCGCGTTCGGGCCGGTCGACCGCATCGGCCAGCTCACCATGCGCAACCTCGACATCGCGGACTCGCGTGCGCGCCTCGAGCAGTACGCGGGCCTCGGCCTCATCGGCGGTCCGACCGGAGAGCTCGTCGGCGACGTCGCCGCCGGTGGCGCCCGCGAGATCGTCGAGCCCGCCGCTCCCCTGAGCGCCGACGGCGAGCGCCTCGCCGAGGCGACGGACGCCGCGGGCGAGGGCGCCGCGTTCGACTCCGGCACCGACTGACGCGAAACCCCCGACACAGCCCGCGACGCACCGGCGTCGCGGGCTCTGTCGCGTCCGGGTCGGCTCCGGCGACGTCGGCGGCCCCCGACCACCTCGCGAGACCCCGCACACAGGCCCGTGACAGGTCCCCGAGCCAGTCGGGCCCAGACCCCGGCGCATCCCCATGGCTTCGACGGGTACAGCCACCCTCGACCTCACGCCCAAGGAATAACTTGCACACTTGTGTGCACGTTAGGCGTACACTCGCTCTGTGAGCACCCCCACCCGCCGCGACGCCGTCGAGAACCGCGCTGGCATCCTCGACGCCGCCACCGCCGCGATCGGACACGACCCCCGCGCCTCGATCGACACGATCGCCCGCCGTGCCGGCCTCTCGCGCCGCGCGCTCTACGGTCACTTCGACGATCGCAACGCCATCGTGCGCGAGGTCATCGCCGCCGGCGCCGCCCGCTTCAACGCCATCGCCGCCGGAGTGGATGACGCCGACTCCCGCGTCGCGCTCGCCCGCCTGGCATCCGAACTCTGGCGCGAGGCCGCCCACGTGCAGGCCGCGGCGGCCCTCGCGCTCGACGACGCGCACCTGCCCGAGACGTCGGCCGCATTGGCTCCCCTGCGCCGCCGCATCGACGCGATCGTGCGGCGCGGCCAGGAGGCGGGAGAGCTGCGCACCGACCTCCCCGCCCCGACGCTGGCGCGCTTGCTGGAGGAGACGGGCCGCATGGTCGTCTCCCGCGTGGACGCCGAATCCTCCACCGCGCGCGCCATCGCGGTGTGCGCTGTGCTGGGCATGGCCGGACTCTCGTGGACCGAAGCGCGCGAGATCCTCGCGCAGCACCCCGAACTGGAGGCGCAGTGAAGATCGTCGTCGATGCCGTCGCCAAAGGCCGCAGCGCGTTGCCGGAGACCTCGACGGCCTTCGAGACCGGCGCGGCCACGCTCGCGGTCGCCGAGACCGAGCAGCGTCCCACGGTGCTGGGCCTCGTGTCATCCGGCCGCATGAAAGTCGACGCGGGCACCGTCACGATCGACGGACGGGCCGACCGCGGCGCGATCCGTCGCCGCGTGGCCCTCGTCGACGCGCCGGTCGTGTCGGAGCCGGAGCCGAACGTCACCGTGACCGGCGTCGTCGCCGAGGAACTCATGTTCGCCGGACGCGCGCCGACGCCGTTCGCGGCCGCGCGCTGGCTCGAACAGATCGGACTCGAGGCGATCGCGTCGATGCCCGTGGGAAACATCGACCCCGCCGCGCGCGTGCGCCTGCTGCTCGAACTCGCCGCCCTGCGCAAAGACGTCGAGGGGCTCGTGCTCGTCGCGCCCGACCGCCACGGCGGCGAACCGCTCGCCTGGTGGCGCATCGCGCGCGAGTTCGCCGAGCGCGGCTACGCCGTGCTCGTGATCGCGGGGAGCGCGTCGCGCACCGCGATCGACCGGTTCGACGACGCCGAGGAGGCGACGCGATGAAGATCCCCCAGATGATCACGGCCGAACTGCGCCGTCTCACCTCGACGCGCATGTCGGTGCTGGCCCTGATCGCCCTGCTCGCCGTGCCGATCCTCTACGGCGGCCTTTACCTCTGGGCCAATCAGGACCCCTACGGCAACCTCTCCAGCGTGCCCGTCGCGCTCGTCGTCGACGACCGGGGTGCCGAGGTGAACGGAGAACAGCGCAACCTGGGCGACGAGGCCGCCGAGCAGCTGCTCGACAGCGACACCTTCGAGTGGCACCGCGTCTCATCCGACCAGGCCGACGCCGGCCTGCAGGCGGGCGACTTCGACTTCGTCGTGACCTTGCCGGCCGACTTCACGGATGCCGTGGCCTCGCTCTCGAGCGACTCCCCGCGCCAGGCCGACATCGAGCTGCGCACGAACGACGCGAACAACTACCTCGCCTCCACGATCGGCACGCAGGCGGTGGCGAAGATCCAGACCTCCGTCGCACAGAAGGTGATCGACGAGGCCGGGGGCACCCTGCTCGACGCCCTGCACACGATCCGTGTGAAGCTCGTGGACGCCACGAACGGTGCGACCCAGCTCGTCGACGGTCTCGCCACGGCCAAGGACGGTTCCGGCCAGCTCGCCAGCGGGTCCGTCACCCTCGCCGACGGCTCCGCGCAACTCGCCGACGGAACGGCCCAGCTCTCGTCGGGGGCGAACCAGCTCCGCGACGGCACCGCGCAGCTGCGCGACGGCTCGGCGCGCGTCGCCGACGGAGCGGCCCAGGTCGCCGACGGGGTCGACCGCATCGACGCGGCCGCGCGACAGGTCGGCAGCATCGCCGGGGAGGCTGCGGCGCAGCTGCCGCAGGCCCGATCCGACATCGCCACGGCCCTCGCCGACGCGGGCCTCGACCAGGCGCGCATCGACGAGATCCTCGCGCGCCTGGATCCGGTGGGCGAACGACTCACCGCCGCGAACGACCGCGTGCAGAGCACCGTCGACCAGATCAACCAGCTCGACGACGGCGCACGTCAGGTCGCCGACGGCAGCGCCTCGGTGGCCGCGGGCGCCGCGACCGCCGCTGACGGCTCCTCCGCCCTCGCCGACGGCGCCGCCACGGCGGCATCCGGGGCCGCGCAGCTGCGCGACGGATCCGCTCAGCTGCGCGACGGCGCGGCCCAGCTCGACAGCGGCATCGGTCAGCTCTCCGACGGCGCGACGCAGCTGCGCGACGGCCTCGCGGCCGGCGTCGCGCAGATCCCCGACTCCGACGACGCCACGCGGGCAGCGCAAGCGGCGGCCATCAGCGACCCCGTCGCCGTCGGCACGAGCGCCGTCACCAAGGCGCAGAACTACGGCGCGGGCCTCGCGCCCTTCTTCGCCGCGCTGGCGGGGTGGATCGGCATCTACGCCCTCTTCCTCATCGTGAAGCCCGTCTCCAAGCGCGCCATCACGGCGCTGCGCTCCCCCGTGCGCGTCACCCTCGCGGGCTGGCTCACGCCGGCCGGCCTCGGCGCCCTGCAGATGGTGGGGCTGTTCACGGTGCTCGCCATCGCCCTGCAGTTCTCGTTCGCGAACCCGTGGGCCGCCCTCGGCATCCTGCTGTTCGCCTCGGCGACGTACGCGGCGATCGTGCTCGCGCTGAACGTGTGGCTCGGCTCGGTGGGGCAGTTCCTCGGCCTCGTGCTGATGGTGCTGCAGCTCGTCACCGCGGGCGGGACGTTCCCGTGGCAGACCCTGCCCGCTCCCCTGGCGGCGCTGCATCACGTGCTGCCGATGGGATACGTGGTGGATGCCATGCGTCAGGTCATGTACGGCGGCGACGTCTCGCGGGTCGGGCCCGACCTGCTGGTGCTCGGTGCGTGGATGGCCGGCGGGGTGCTGCTCGCGGCGATCGGCGTGACCCGCATGACGCACCACCGCACGCTGCGCGACCTGCAGCCGAGCCTGATCGGCTGACGCGCCTCCTCACCACGCGCGAGTCGGGAGCGGCGGGTCACATCGGCAGGCGCACCGCGAACGTCGTTCGCCCGGGCACGCTCTCGACCGCGATGCTGCCGCCGTGGGCCTCGGTGATCGCCTGCGCGATCGACAGTCCGAGCCCCGTGCTGCCGGCATCCCGGTTGCGGGAGTCGTCGCCGCGCGCGAAGCGGTCGAACAGTCGCTCGGCGAGCGCCGGGTCGATGCCCGGCCCGTCGTCGGCGACGCGCAGGACGGCGTCCCCGCCGTCGCGCGCGAGCGAGAGCGTGACGGTCGTGCCGGGCGGGGTGTGCACCTGCGCGTTGCGCAGCAGGTTCGCCACGACCTGCCGCAGACGGTTCTCGTCGCCGGTCACCGAGATGAGGTCGTCGGTGACGTCGAGGCGCCAGGCATGCGTGGCATCCGCCGCCTGCGCGTCGCTCACGGCGTCGACGGCGAGGAGCGTCAGCTCCACCTCCTCACGGCGCAGGGGCTGACCGGCATCCAGACGCGCCAGCAGCAGCAGGTCGTCGACGAGGGATGCCATGCGCGTGGCCTCCGACTCGATCCGGTCGAACGAGCGCGCCTGTGTCGGCGTCATCGGCGCGTCTTCGCCGAGCGACAGCTGCGCGTACCCGCGGATGCTCGACAGGGGCGTGCGCAGCTCGTGGCTGGCATCGGCGATGAAGCGGCGGAGCTGATCCTCGCTGTGCTGGCGGGCCGCGAGGGAGGACTGCACGTGTCCGAGCAGCCCGTTGAGCGACGCGCCCACCCGGCCCACCTCGGTCACCGGATCGGTGTCGGCGGGCGCGACCCGGTCGGGGATCTCGACGCTCCCGGCGTCGAGCGACAGCGTCGACACCCGCTGCGCGACAGCGGCCACGCGATCGAGCGGCCGCAGGCTCCGGCGCACGAAGAGCGAGAGCCCGACGACGGCGATGAGGAGGGTGGCCGCGCTCACCGCGAGCAGGATGATCGTGAGGGCGGTGGTGGTCGCCGAGACGTCGGCCTCCGAGCTGCCCGCGAACACCGTCGTGCCATCGACCTCGGCCGCGGCCACCCGGAACGATCCCAGGTCACCGCCGAGGTCGATGGAGACCGGGGTGCGGTCGGCGGGCACGTCCTGCTGCAGCGACGTCACCTGTTCCGCGGTCAGCTGCACCTGCGTGCCGTCGCTGCGCGTGTAGTCGGAGGCCCGCACGGTGCCGTCGGCGTCGACCACCGCCTGCAGCGAGCCGATCCGCGGCGCCGGACGGTCGGCATCCTGGGCCTGGTCCTGGTCCTGGCCCTGATCCTGACCCTGGCTCGGCGGCGGCTGCGATCCGCCGCGGTTCTCGAACGACCCGCGGCCGGCCGCGAACGACAGGCCCTCAGTGACCTGCTGATCGAGACGGTCGAGGGTGAAGGAGCGCAGCGAGACGATCGTCGCGAGGCTCATGATCACGAAGGCGAGGGCGACGAGCACGCTGGTGCCGACGACGAGGGTGCGGCGCAGCGCCCACCGTCGACCCGTCCGGTGCCGATCAGATGGCCGCCGCGACGACGGATGCCGCGACACGGCGGACGCGGTCATGACGCCTTGATCGTGTAGCCGACGCCGCGCACCGTGTGGATGAGCGGTTCGCCGAGGGTGTCGATCTTCTTGCGCAAGTACGAGATGTAGATCTCCACGACGCTGCCGTCGCCGCCGAAGTCGTAGCTCCACACCTGGTCGAGGATCTGCGCCTTGCTCAGCACGCGGCGAGGATTCTGCATGAGGTAGCGCAGCAGCTCGAATTCGCGCGCGGTGAGTTTGATCGGGATGCCGCCGCGCTCGACCTCGTACGCCTCCTCGTCGAGCGTCAGATCGCCCACGCGCAGGCGCGGGTCGGCCTCGGCGACGGCGGCGACGTGCCGGCGGGCCATCCCGCGCAGGCGCACGACGACCTCCTCGAGGTTGAAGGGCTTCGTGACGTAGTCGTCGGCGCCGGCCGAGATGCCGGCGATGCGGTCCTCCACGGCATCCTTCGCCGTCAGGAAGAGCACGGGCGCGTCGTTCCCGGTCGCGCGGATGCGGGTGAGCAGACCCATGCCGTCGAGCCCGGGCATCATGATGTCGAGCACCAGCAGGTCGGGGTCGAAGTCGCGGATGACGCCCAGCGCCTCCTGCCCGTCGGCGGCGGTGCGGGTGTCCCACCCCTCGTTCTGCAGCGCCATGCGCAGCAGTTCGCTCAGATTGGCCTCGTCGTCGACGACGAGCGCGCGGATCGGCGTGCCATCGGGACGCATCAGGGGGGCGGGGCGGGAGGTCATGGATGCCAGCATGCCCGCCCACAGCCGCCGTGTCACCGCGACATACGCGCTTCATAGAAAGCGTGAGGCGGCGGTGAGGGTGCCGTTCCTACGTTCGCTGCGACGGCCGCATCCCGCGTCCGGAAGGAGAAGCATGTACGGCACCTACCTGCGGCGCGAACTCGCCGGCCGCACCAAACAGACCGTGATCGTCGCCATCGGACTCGCCATTGCGATCGCTCTCGTCATCGTGGTCAACGCCCTGTCGGCCGGCGTGCGCGATGCGCAGTCGCAGGCGCTGTCGTCGGTCTACGGCGTCGGCACCGACCTCACCGTCACGGGGGCTCAGACCGAGCCGGGCGAAGGCGGCGGCGGTCCGCGCTTCGACTTCGGCGCCGAGGACGGCGCCACCAGCGACGGAACGACCACCCTCAGCCAGTCGCGCCTCATGACCGACATGATGCGCGGCACGCTCGACGCCTCCACCGTGACCACGGTGACCGGCCTCGACGGCGTCTCCGCCGCGACCGGCGCCCTCGCCCTGACCAACACGACGTTCTCGGGCGAGATCCCCGACCGCAGCGCAGACGCCGGCACCGGCACCGAGCAGGGCCAGGGCACGGGCGAACCGCCGGCCGGCGGCCCCGGCGGCGACGGCGGCAGCGCCTTCGGCGTGGACTCCTTCAGCGTGCTCGGCGTCGACCCGGCGGCATCCGTCGGCCCCCTCTCCTCCGTCACCGTCAGCGACGGTCGCGCCCTCGAGGCATCGGATGCCGGAACGAACGTCGCCGTGATCGACGCCACGTACGCGGCGAGCGCCGGGCTCAGCGTCGGCGGCACCGTCGACGTGGGTGGCACGGCGATGCAGATCGTCGGGATCGTCGCCTCGGCCTCGGCGGACGCCGACACCGCCGCGAACGTCTACCTCCCCCTCGACGTGGCCCAGACGCTCGCCGGCGTCGGCGACGTGGTCTCGACCGTGTACGTGCAGGCCGATTCGGCGGATGCCATCGACCAGGTGCAGAGCGAGCTCACCGCCGCACTGCCCGACGCCACCGTCAGCTCGCAGTCGGAGCTGGCCTCCACCGTCTCGGGCTCGCTCTCGAGCGCGTCGACGATGATCTCGAACCTCGGCACCTGGCTCAGCCTCGTCGTCCTGCTGGTCGCCCTCGCCCTCGCTGTGCTGTTCACGATCTCGGGTGTCGCCCGTCGCACCCGCGAATTCGGCACGCTGAAGGCCATCGGGTGGTCGAACGCGCGCATCGTGCGCCAGGTCGCGGGCGAGTCGCTCGTCCAGGGTCTGCTCGGCGGTGTCGCGGGTCTGATCCTCGGGCTCGGCGGCATCCTGCTGGTCAACGTGATCTCGCCGACCGTGTCTGTGGCGGCGAGCACCTCCGGCGGCCCCGGCGCGCAGGGCGGTCCGGGAGCCGGTGGCCCCGGCGGCGGTTTCGGACAAGCGGCGGCGCAGGCCACCGACATCGTCCTGAGCGCTCCCGTCACCCCGGTCGTCGTGCTGGCCGCGGTCGGCATCGCCGTGCTCGGCGGCGTCCTCGCCGGAGCGTTCGGCGGATGGCGCGCCGCTCGCCTCAGCCCCGCCGCCGCCCTCCGTTCGGTCGCGTGAGCGGCATCCCCCGTCCTTCGAAGGAGACATCATGACCCTCACCGTTCCCACCGCCACCGCCACCGCGTATCGCCTGTCGAAAGTCACGCGCACGTACCGGCAGCGCGAGCGCACCGTGCAGGCCCTCGCCGGAATCGACCTCGACATCGCCGCGGGCGATTTCGTGACCATCCAGGGCCCCACCGGCGGCGGCAAATCCACGCTGCTGCAGATGCTCGGCGCCCTCGACCGCCCCTCGAGCGGGTCGGTGACGCTCGGCGAGGTCGACATCGCGAGAGCGTCGAACGCGCAGCTGAGCCGCCTGCGCGCCGAGGAGATCGGCTTCGTGTTCCAGGGCTTCAACCTCATCCCCACCCTCACCGCAGCGGAGAACGTCGACATGGGCCTCGAGCCGCTGCGCCTGGACCGCGGCGAGCGCGACCGGCGGGTGACCGAGGCCCTCACGCGCGTGGGTCTGGCCGACCGCGCCGACCACCGTCCGGGAGAGCTCTCCGGCGGTCAGCAGCAGCGCGTCGCCATTGCGCGGGCGGTCGCGAAGCAGCCGCGCGTGCTGCTCGCCGACGAGCCGACCGGCAACCTCGACGAGAGAATGCGCGACGAGATCCTCGACGTGCTCGAGACGCTCAACGCCGAAGGGCTGACGCTGGTGGTCGTGACGCACGATTCGGCCGTGGCCCGCCGAGCCCGCCGCCGATTGCGCCTGGCGAAGGGCGTGGTGACCGACATCACGCGGGGCTGAGGGCGGTCCAGGGGTGGTCCGGGGCGCCGGGCCACCTCTTTCCCGGCGCGAGGCCGCCGTCCACGCGAGGACCCTGAGCCCGTCGATGGGCGCGGGACCCACGCCCACCCCGGAGGCGTCGACAAGCTCAGCCACCTCCCTTTCCCCCACCTCCGCCGACCCCAGCCGTCAAGTCCCGCCGCGCGTGCGGCATCCACCCCCTACAGTCGAACCACGCCGACCGGAGGGAGGGGATGCCATGGCCGCCCGCAACACGCGCCTCATGCGGTGTACACCCGACGACCTCTTCGCGGTGCTCTCGGACGGCTGGCTGTATCCCGTGTGGGTCGTGGGCGCCGCCCGCATGCGCGATGTCGATGCGGAATGGCCCCGGGAGGGCAGCCGCATCCACCATTCGCTCGGCGTCTGGCCCGTGATGATCCACGACGAGACCGAGATCGTCGAGTGGGACCCGCCGCGTCGACTGCGCCTTCGGCCGCGAGCCGGTCTCCTCGGTCGCGGCGTGATCCGCATCGAGGTGCGCCCGCACGGCGACGGGATCGCCGTGACGATCCTCGAGGAACCCGTGTCGGGCGCCGCCGCGGTCCTGCCCTCGCTGCTGTGGAAGCCGATGCTCGTGGCGCGCAATCACGAGTGCCTGAACCGCCTGGCGTTCCTCGCCGAGGGTCGGCGCGACGAGCGCGAGGCGCGCGAGCTCGACCACCGCACCGACACGCCGGACCCCGCCGAGGGCACCCCGTCGTCGCAGGCGGAGGAAGACGTGCGCGAGGCCGGCGTCTGACGCCGCATCCGCTGCGTCTCACCGTCTCAGTTCTCGGGCCGCGTCTCCGCGCCGGTCGACCCCGGCTGCTCGGTCCGGTGCTGCAGCTCGTCGATGTACAGGCCCTCTTCGTCGGTCGTGCGGTTGCGGTAGGCCGCGCGCCCGACCATGTGGGCGGCGAGCGGCGCCGTGGCGAACTGGATGAGCACGATCGGGATGCCGAAGGCCACCACCTCCCACGTTCGCAGCGACAGCGCGACCGCGATGACGATGAGCAGCACGCCCAGCACCTGCGGCTTGGTCGCCGCGTGCAGGCGGGTGGGCACGTCGCGCCACCGCAACAGCCCCATGGTCGCGGTGAGGCAGAGCACCGCGCCGATCAGCACGAGGACGAGCGCGACGGTGTCGAGGACCGATTCGAGGGTCACCGCGGGTTCTCCTTCCGCGCGACGAAGCGGGCGACGGCGATCGACCCGAAGACGCCGACCGCCGCGATGATGAGCATCGCGGGCAGCGACCGCGTGTGGTGGTTGATCACCATGTCGGCACCGAGGATGCAGATCACCTCGGTGAGCAGCACGTCCGCCGCGACCGCGCGGTCGAGGATCGACGGGCCGATGACGAGCCGGATGAGGGCGAGCACCGCGGCGGCGGCGAAGACGACCAGGATGACGACGACGAGGGCGTTCACAGCGGGGTCCTCCCCTCGCGCGGCGATTCGATGGACTGGTGGTGATGCGTCGAGCTGTCGGCGATGCGGGCGCGCAGTTCCTGCAGCTCCTCCCGCGAGCCGACGGCACGCGTGATGCGCGCCTCCCAGCCGAGCACGATGCGGCGCTGGTGCTCGGCATCCTCGTCGCTGCGTACGCCGATGGTGTGCAGGTAGAGCGTGCGGTTCTCGCGGTCGACGTCGACGATGAGCGACCCTGGGATGAGGGATGCCGTGACGGCGGTGTGGGCCATGATCACGTCGTCGTCGACCCGGAGCGGCACCGCGATGATCGCCGCGCCCGGCTGGCGTCGCACGTCGAGCACCTGCCACGCCACGATGAGCGAACCCTTGATGACGGCACCGAGGAAGGTGACGACGAAGATCAGGCCGTACCAGAGGTTGATGCGACCCGACAGCTCCACCGGGGGCAGGCGGAACACGCGGGTGACGAAGACCGCCATGACGAGGCCGGTCACGAGGGCGAGCCAGGTGAACTGGCCCCACAGCAGCATCCACAGGGCGATCAGCCAGATCATCAGCGGGAGCTGATGCAGGAACAGCGACACCTGCGCGCGGCGGTTCGGACTCATCGCGGGTCCTCCGCATCCTGCAGCTGCACGAGGGTAGTCCCGCCGTAGATGCGCTCGCCCGCCCGCAGGCACGCGTCGAGCAGGGGGCCGGCGAACACCGTCAGCGAGATCGTGACGACGACCATTCCGACGGTCGCGACGGTCATGATCCGCGGAATCGTGCGGCGCTCGGTCGAGATCGACGCCGCGGGCGCGTTGCCGAGATAGGCGATGCGCTCGGTCGTCTCGGCCGAGTCGTCGTCCTCGCGCCAGAACGACAGGTTCCACGCGCGCATGAGCGCGTACAGCGTGAGGATCGAGGTGACGATGCCACCGACGATGAGCACGATCATGACCGGTGTGCCCACCTGGGCTGCGGCGTCGAAGAGGGCGTACTTGCCGATGAAGCCCGAGAACGGCGGGAGACCGCCCAGGTTGATGGCCGGGATGAAGTAGAGCACCGCGAGCAGGGGGGCCGCACGCATGAGTCCCTTGACCTTGAGGATCGACGTGCTGCCCGCGCGGCGCTCGATCAGGCCCACGGCGAGGAACAGGGTCGTCTGCACGATGATGTGGTGGACGATGTAGTAGATCGTCGCGCCCACGGCGAGCGGCGTGTTGATGGACAAACCGAAGATCATGTACCCGATGTGGCTCACGAGCGTGAACGACAGGATGCGCTTGAGCTCGGCCTGGGCGACGGCTCCCAGCACCCCGACGATCATCGTCGCGAGGGCGACCATGAGCAGCAGGAAGTTGATGTCGTTGTCGACGAAGAGCTGCGTCTCGGTGCGGATGATGGCGTAGACGCCGACCTTCGTCAGCAGGCCCGCGAAGACCGCCGTGACGGGGGCCGGGGCCGTCGGGTACGAGTCGGGCAGCCAGAACGACAGCGGGAAGACCGCCGCCTTGATGGCGAAGGCCAGCAGCAGCATGAGGTGCAGGATCGTCTGCGTGTCCTGCGGCAGCATCGCCATGCGCTCGCTGATCTGCACCATGTTGACCGTGCCGAGCGCGCCGTAGACCATGGCGATCGCGGCGAGGAACAGGATCGACGACACCAGCGACACGACGATGTAGACCACACCCGTGCGGATGCGGGACTCGGTGCCCCCGAGGGTGATGAGCACGTACGACGCGACGAGCAGGATCTCGAACCCGACGTAGAGGTTGAACAGGTCGCCGGCGATGAAGGCGTTGAAGATGCCCGCACCCAGGATGAGATACGCCGGGTAGAAGATCGAGACGGGCGTGTCCTCGTCGTTGTCCGCCGCTCCCTGTCCGATCGAGAACAGCAGGACCGCGAGCAGCACGATGCTCGTGACGACCACGAGGAGCGCGGCCAGCACGTCCACGTACAGCACGATCCCGAGGGGGATCTGCCACGCGGCGATGGCGACGGCGATGGGCCCGGTGGTGTCGACCGCGACGAGCAGGACCGCGCCGAGGACGAGCACCGCCGCGAGCGAGGCGACCGACACGACGATCTGCGTCTTCTTGCGGCGGCCGAAGATGAGGTTGATCGCGGCGCCGATGAGCGGGATGCCGACGAGCAGGGGCACGAGGGCGCTCACGAGCGATCACCGTCCTGGGGGTCGCGGGGGGCGTCGGACGCGCCGTCGGCGGGCGTGCGGTCGTCCGACGCGCGGTCGTCCGACGCACGCCGGCGGACGGCGACGCGGTCGACCGGAGCGTCGTCGACGAGCTGCGACAGGTCGCCCTGGTGCAGCACCCGGATCGGGTTCGCGGCATCCCCGACGAAGTCGGTGGTGACGTCGTCGTCGTCGGAGCGCGACTCCTCGTCCATCGCATCCTCGACCTCTTCGGCCGTGCGGGTGCGCAGCGCGACGTCGTCGACGTCGTCGATGACCGTGTCGGCCTGACCGAGCTGCCACGACCGGTAGATCAGGGCGAGCAGGAAGGCCGAGATCGCGAAAGTGATGACGATCGCGGTGAGCATGAGGGCCTGTGGGAGCGCATCCGACATGTCGGCGGCGTCGGTCTCGCCGTCGTAGAACGGCGCGATGGCCGGGCGGCCCATGACGATCAGCAGCAGCAGGTTGGCCGCGTTGCCGAGCAGCAGGAAGCCGATCAGAACGCGGGTGAGGCTGCGCTCGAGCATCGCGTAGACGCCGCACGCGAAGAGCACGGCCATGATGATCACCAGCACGAGCGAGATGTTCACGGATTCACCACCTCCGCGTCCTCGGGCAGCTGCGACTGCCGGTCGACCTCGGCCCCGAGGCTGCGCAGCACGTCGAGCACCAGACCGATGACGACGAGGTACACGCCGATGTCGAAGATCGTGCTCGTGACGAACTCCCAGTGGCCGATGAGCGGCAGCTCGCCCTCGAAGGTGAAGCTCTGCAAGGGGGCGAAGCCGAAGAACATCGGCACGATCGCGCACAACACGGCGATCGCCATGCCGGCGCCGAGCAGGCGGCCGGCGTCGGTCGGGGCGGCGGCGCCGAGCTCCCAGCGTCCGCCGGCGATGTAGCGCATGACGAGGCCCAGACCGGCGACGAGCCCGCCGGCGAACCCGCCGCCGGGGAGGTTGTGGCCGGCGAAGAGCAGATAGAGCGAGATGACCATGACCGAGTGGAAGAGCACGCGGATGATGATCTCGAGCAGGATCGAGCGGTTCTCGGGCTGCACCTTGGCGCCCGACACCAGCCAGGCCCGCGGGGCGCCGGTCTCGCCGACGCGCTGCGCGCGGACGCCGCTGTCGGTCTCGACGAGCGGACGGCGACGGCCGAGGCCCGTCCGGCTGCGAGCCGTGCCCGAACGCCGCGACAGGTTGTCGCTGCGGTCGGTGATGAAGACGAGGGATGCCACACCCGTCGCCGCGAGCACGAGCACCGACAGCTCGCCCATCGTGTCCCACCCGCGCAGGTCGACGAGCGCGACGTTGACGACGTTGCGACCGTGGCCGATCTCGTACGCCAGCGGCGGCCACTCGAGCGAGATCGGGAGCTCCTGGCGGGCTCCCGTGGCGACGATGGCGACCAGGGCCATCGTCAGGCCGACGCCGGCGCCGAGCACGGCCCGGGCCAGGGGCGCGACGGAGGCGTTCTGCTCGCCCATGCGCGCGGGCAGTCGACGCAGCACGAGAGCGAACACCACAAGCGTCACGGTCTCGACGAGCACCTGCGTCAGGGCAAGGTCGGGGGCACCGCTCGTGGCGAAGAGCACGACGAGGCCGAGACCGGTGACCGAGACGAGCGCGACGCCCGTGTAGCGCTTCCGGGCACGCACCGCGAGGATGCCGGCGGCGATCATGAGCGGGGCGGCGATGAGCTGCGTCGGGGAGTGCCAGGCGTCGAGCTGCGCCCGCCACTCGGCCGACGCGAACAGGGCGGTGCCCTCGGCGATGACGAGGACGATGAAGATCGTGCCGACGTAGAACGGCAACGAACCGCGCTGGAAACGGGCGGTCACCCACTCCGACGAGTGGTCGATGCCGCGCAACGCGACGTTGTAGACGTCGTTCGCCGTGAAGGGCAGCACGCGGCGCCGCTTGTGCAGCTGCGTCTTGCGCACGGCCCAGAAGATCGCCGCGCCGAGGGCGAGCGTGCCGAGCGACACGAACAGCGCCGGCTCGAGACCGTGCCAGAGGGCCAGGTGGTACGGGTACTCCGGCGCGGCCACGCCGGGCGTCGCCTCGGGCAGGCCGTCAGCGTAGGGGGCGAGCCAGTGGTCGACGACCGGCGCCAGGAAGCCGAGCACGAGCGAGGCCGCGGCCAGCAGCACGGGGGCCGAGAGGAAACCGATGGGCGGGTCGGGCCACTCGGTCGTCTCGACGTCGCGCTTGGTCCAGTACGCGCCCCAGAGGAACCGGATGCCGTACCCCGCCGTGAGCGCCGAGCCGAGCACGATGCCGACCAGTGCGACGATCCCCCACCCCGCACCCGCCTCGGCCTCGTGCAGGAGGGCGGTCAGCGCCGTCTCCTTCGCCACGAAGCCCAGGGTCGGGATGACGCCCGCCATCGACGCGATCGCGATGAACGACGCGGTCGCCATGACGGGAGCCTGGCGGCCGAGGCCGGAGAGCTGCCCGATGTCGCGGGTGTTGAGCTGACGGTCGATGACGCCCACGACGAGGAACAGGCACGACTTGAACAGCGCGTGGCTGAGCAGGAGCGCGGCACCCGCGAGGGCGGCATCCCGTGTTCCGTAGCCGAGCATGACCGTGAGGAACCCGAGCTGGCTGACCGTGCCGAACGCGAGGATGCGCTTGAGGTCGCGCTCGCGCAAGGCCTGGAACCCGCCGAGGAGCATCGTGAACACACCCAGCGCGATGAGGGTGGGCCGCCAGAACGGCGTTTCGGCGAAGCCGGGGGCGAGGCGCGCGATGAGGTAGATACCGGCCTTCACCATGGCGGCCGCGTGCAGGTACGCGCTCACCGGGGTGGGTGCGGCCATTGCACCGGGGAGCCAGAAGTGGAACGGGAAGATCGCCGACTTGCTCAGGGCGCCGATCAGCAGCAGCAGGACGGCGATGTCGACGACCGTGCCGGTGGGCGGGTCGGCGAGGATCACCGACAGGCTCGACGTCCCCGCCTGCACCACCAGCAGCACGACGCCGATGAGCATGACCAGCCCGCCGAGCGTCGTGACCAGCAGCGCCTGCAGCGCCGCACGGCGGCTGGCGGCGCGCGCGTGGTAGTAGCCGATGAGCAGGTACGACAGCACGCTCGTGGCTTCCCACAGCATGACGAGGACGACGATGTCGTCGGTCAGGACGAGGCCGTACATCGCGCCGGCGAAGGCCAGGAGCACGGCCGAGAACTGCCCCACCCCCCGCGTCTTGTCGCGGAAGTACCAGCGGCAGTACAGCATCACGAGCGCGCCGACACCGGTCACGACGAGGGTGAGAAGCCACCCGAGCACGTCCATCCGCATCGACAACGAGACGTCGATGGCGGGGATCCAGCGATATTCCTCGAAGGGAATGTTCCCCGCGAAGACCGCCGGAGCGAGCACGAGAGCATGGGCGAACGCGAGTGCCGGCAGCACGGCGGCGACGTAGAACGCGCGAGCGCCGATGCGGGAGACGAGCCACGGCAGGAGGAGGGGAAGAGCCGCGAAGGCGCCGAGGAACATCAGCATGATCGGGCCTCCTCGGGGTCGACGGGCAGGTGCCCGGGCTCTCGGGGTGTCGGACCTATTCTATGCGGCGCATGAGAGTCCGCGGTCCACGGATTCTCATGTGGTACGCGGAGGAGCCGTCGTCGTTCCCACGCGGAACGTGCATCGGAGATCGAGACCGGAGGGAACGGCATCCTCGAGCATGGCGGCCACCGCCTCGCCGGCGGCACGCCCCTTGGCCGTCGCGGGCTGGACCAGGGTGGTCAGCACGTGGGGGGCGAGCCCGTCCACCACGACGCCGTCGAAGCCGGTGACGCTGACATCCTGCGGAACCCGGAGCCCTGCCTCCTCCGCCGCGCGGATGACGCCCGCGGCGAGGAGGTCGCTCTGCGCGATGACGGCCGTGGGGCGGTGCGCCGCGTCGCCGAAGATCGTGCGTCCGGCGATGGCGCCCTCGTCGATCGAGCTCGTGGCCGCGGCGAGCACCGGGGCGTCGGGGAAGACCGCGCGCGCGCCGGCGAGGCGATCGGCGGTCACATCGACGCGGACGGGAGCGTCGGCGGCGACCCACCCCCGGCGCCGTGAGGTGTCGATGGGCAGGGTCACGAGCACGACGTCGCGGTGCCCCAGGTCGGCGACATGCTGAGCCGCCGCGCGCTGCGCCTCGGCGTTGTCGAGCAGCACCTGGGGGACGCCCTCGCCCGCGTCGCCCTCGACGACCACCACCGGGATGCCGCGCCCCCGCACGATCTCGAGGGAGTCGCGCATGCGCGGGCTGCAGCCGATCAGCACGGCGGCGTCGATCGGGGCGGTGTGCAGCGAGGGTTCGCTGACGGTCTCGCCGTCGTCGCGCAGGAGGAGGAGCGCCGCACCCAGGCGCGAGACGCCGTCGGCGAGGCCGTCCATCATGTGCGTGGTGACCGGGTCGAGGAACGCCGTGCCGAGGTGGGTGTCGAAGACGACGCCGACGATCCCGCTGCGACCTCGACGCAGTGAGGCCGCGCGCGGGTCGGGACCCGTGTAGCCGAGGGCTCCGGCGGCCGCCAGCACGCGGGCCCGGGTCGCCGCGGAGGTGGGCGTCTTGCCGCTGAACACCACCGACGCGGTCGACGGGGAGACGCCCGCCTCACGGGCGACGTCGCTGATGGTGGCGCGGCGGGTGCTCACGGGCCGATCGTACCCGCGACGCGTGGCGCTGCCGAATCGATTCGATCGATGTCGAATCGATTCGGTACAGTGTCCGCATGGCCCCCTCGCTCACCCGCTCCCAACTCGTGCGTTGGCACATCGCCATCTGCGCCATCTTCTTGGCGAGCGGACTGAGCATCTCGACATGGGCGTCCCGCGTCCCCGCGATCCGCGAGTCGCTCGGCATCGAGAACTCCGGCGTCGGCCTGCTGCTGCTCGGCATGGGCGTGGCATCCATCATCGGCCTGTCCATCGCGCCCGCGGTGATCGCGCGCCTCGGCGCGCGATCCGGGATGCTCGTCGCCCTCGTCCTGGTCGGGATCGGCCTCGCCGTCATCGGCTTCGGTGCCGACACGCTCCAGGTCTTCGGCGTCGCGCTCGTGGGCCTCGCGCTCTTCGGCTTCGGCAACGGCGCGGTCGACGTGATGATGAACGTCGAGGGGGCCGCGCTCGAGAAGGCGACCGGCCGCACGATCATGCCGCTGCTGCACGCGTTCTTCAGCTTCGGCACGGTCATCGGCGCCGGCCTGGGCTTCGTCGCCGTGAGCGCCGGCATCCCCGTGCTCGCGCACTGCGTCGCGATGGGTGTCGTGATCCTCGTCGTCGCCTTCGTCTCGGTGGCCAACGTGCCGCGGGCGGAGGTCGCGCTGGACGCCCCCGCCGACGAGGAGCGCGCGCACTGGCGCGAGCGCCTCGCCACCTCGCTGCAGGCCTGGCGCGAGCCGCGCACCTACACGCTCGGCGTCATCATGCTGGGCATGGCCTTCGCCGAGGGCAGCGCCAACGACTGGCTGCCTTCCGCCGTGGTGTACGGGCACGGCGCCCCGGAAGAGGCGGGACCCGCGGTGCTCGCGGTGTTCTCGGTCGCCATGACCGTCGGCCGCATCGCGGGTGGGCCGGTCGTCGACCGCCTCGGCCGCGTGCTCGTGCTGCGCGTGCTCGCGGCGACCGCCGCCGCGGGGCTGCTGTTGTTCATCCTCGCTCCGTACGGCCCGCTCGTGTTCGTGGGAGCTGCCCTTTGGGGTCTCGGCGCCTCGCTCGGTTTCCCCATCGGCATGTCGGCCGCCGCCGACGACCCCGCCAAGGCCGCCTCCCGCGTCGCGGCCGCCGCGACCATCGGCTACGTCGCCTTCCTGTGCGGCCCGCCCATCCTCGGCTGGATCGGCGACCACATCGGGCTGTTGAACACCCTGCTGATCGTGGTCGGCCTGATCGTGGCATCCGGGCTGTTCTCCGGCGCGGCGAAGCCGCTGGTCCCGGCCGCGGCGCAGACCGACGAACCCGCCCGCCGCTGACCTGCGACGAGGCGGATCCGGCGAGCGCGATTAGGCTCGTCGGGTGCGTCTCGTCATCGCCCGTTGCTCCGTCGATTACACCGGCCGTCTCAACGCGCATCTGCCCCTCGCCACACGTCTGCTCGTGCACAAGAACGACGGCAGTCTGCTGGTGCACTCCGACGGCGGCTCCTACAAGCCGTTGAACTGGATGAGCCCGCCGTGCAGCCTCACGCGCGAAGACCCCGACGAGGTCGACGTCGAAGATGGCGTCATCGAGCGGTGGCGCGTGACGCACGCGAAGACCGGTGACGCGCTGCTCGTGCGCATCCACGAGATCGTCCACGACACCGCGCACGATCTCGGCGTCGACCCCGGACTCATCAAGGACGGTGTCGAGGCCGACCTGCAGCGTCTCCTCGCCGAGCAGGTCTCGGTCGTGGGCGAGAACCTCACCCTCGTGCGGCGCGAGTACCCGACGGCGATCGGCCCGGTCGACCTGCTGCTGCGCAACGACGACGGTCCCGGCACGGTCGCCATCGAGGTCAAGCGCCGCGGCGACATCGACGGTGTCGAGCAGCTCACGCGCTACCTCGAACTGCTCAACCGCGACCCCCTCCTGGCTCCGGTCACCGGCGTCTTCGCCGCGCAGGAGATCAAGCCGCAGGCCCGCGTGCTCGCCACCGACCGCGGCATCCGCTGCCTCACCCTCGACTACGACGAGATGAAGGGCGTGCAGTCGGGGGCTCCGCGGCTGTTCTGAGAGCCTCGCGTTCGGTGCAGGTCGTCTGGGCCGGCATCCGTCGAACCGCCCCCGTGCGTGGAGCGCCCGGGACGCACGGCTCCGCCGGTAGCGTGGACGCATGCCCGTACGCTCTCCCTTCTCCTGCGTCCTGTGGGACGTCGACGGCACTCTCGTCGATGCATCGGAGGGGATCCTCCGCCGCCTGACCATCACGCTCGAGCACTTCGGGCGCCGGGCGCCCACGCGCGGTGAGCTGTCGCACTGGATCGGCCCGCCGATGTTCGAGTCGTTCCAGGCCAACGTCGGCATGACGCCCGAAGAGGCGACCACCGCCGTCGCGTTCTACCGCACTCTCAACAAGAGCGAGGGCTACACCGTCAGCGCGCGGCTCTACCCCGGCGTGGCGGATCTGGTGCACGAGCTGCACGAGGCGGGGATGCCGCAGTCCACGGCGAGCTCCAAGCCCGAGGTACAGGTCGTGGCGCTCATGGACCACTTCGGCCTCGCCCCCGACCTCGAGGCCATCGTCGGCGCGACCCTCGACGAGCGCACCCTCAGCTCCAAGGCCGACATCGTGCGCGAGGCGCTGCGCCGTCTCGCCGCCACCGGTGTCGACGTCTCGCGCCCCGTCCTGATCGGCGATCGGCACCACGACGTCGAAGGCGGGGCGGATGCCGGTGTGCCGGTGATCTTCGTGCGCTGGGGCTTCAGCTGGCCCCACGAGGCCGAGGGTGCGCAGGCCGCCGTCGACGACGTCGCGCAGTTGCGGGCACTGCTGATCGTGGACGACCCGGCCGGTGCCTGATCTCGGCGCGGCGGTGCCGATCGGCGTCGCCCTGGTCGCAGCGCTGGTCGTCGCGGCGGCGATCGTGATCGCCGTGCGGGCGAACCGCCGTTCGCCCCGCGCCCGTGCCGCTGCCGACGAGGCCGTGGCCCACGCGGCCGAGGCGCTCGTGCGCCTCGACGATGCGGTCGAAAGCCTCGACGTCGCCTTCGAGGCGGTCGATGCCGTCGATGCCCCCGACGCGCCGACGGAACTGCGCCGCGCCCGCACCGCAGCGCACCGCGCTCGGGACCGCGGCTTCGCCGACGTCTCCGCCCTCGACGCTCGACCGACCATCCCGGCACGACGTCGAGACGACGCCCGGCGCGTGGCGCACGACGTCGATGCGAGCCGCGCACGCGTCGACGCCCTCCGGGTCCGCCTCGACGAGTGGACCGCGACCAGCCGTTCCCCCGCCGCCCTGCGCGACGCAGCGAGAGCACGTCGCGACGACATCGTCGCCGCGACGGGCGACCCCGAACGGCTCCTCGCCGCGCTGCGACAGCGTTTCGACGCCCCCGATTGGATCGACGCCCGACGTGCGGCCGACGCCGCAGCCACGGCGCTCTTCGACGCCGAAGCGGCCCTGCGCGATGCCGATGCCGACCCGTCGCTCGAGAATCTCCGTCGCGCGACCGCGGCCCTGCGCCGCGCCGAGCGGCACGGGCGCGCCGTCGAGGACGCCCATCGCATCGCGTTCCAGGCGGCGCAGAACGCCGACGACGAACTCGCCGCCGTTCGCGACGAACTCGACGCAGCGCTGTCGATCATCGCCGCGCGCCCCGCGCAGTGCGCGCCGTCCGCCGGCGAGACGGTGCGCGAGGCCGTGCGCGAGTTGGAGACCGCCGCCGCAGCCGCGGCGCGTCGTCCCCGCGAGGCGGTCGCCACCGTGGCGAGCGTGCGGGAGGTGCGCGACCGCGCCCTGGGGGATGCCGTCAGCGCGCGCCAGCGACTCGAGGCCGCCCGGGCGGCGCTGCCCGGAACGCTCGCGTGCGCGCGGGCTGCTCTCGCCGCCGCCGACGCCCGCGACGACGCGCCGGCCATCCAGGACCGCCTGCGCCTCGAGCGTGCGCGCCAGGAACTGGCCGCCGCCCGCGCTGCCACGGACGCCGAGGAGGCGCTCGCCAACGCGCGAGCGGCCTGGCACGCGATTCCCCCGACCCGGGGCTGACCCGGCCCGGCCGGGCGGTGCAATATCGTGAGCGGCATGGCGGACACCTCCCGCGTCCTACGCGTCTCGGCCATCGGCCGTCGCATCCCGGTCACGCTCGGGCTCGCCGGCGTCCTCCTGGTGGTCGGTATCGTCTCGGGCGGCCTGTGGTCGCCCGTCACCGATTCACGCGTCTTCGCCGACGTGGCCTACGGTCTTCCCGCGCTGGCCGAGGGCCGGTGGTGGACCCCTGTCACCGGCACGTTCTTCGTGAGCGCCCCGTGGGTGTACCTCGCGGGAATCCCTGCCGTGGCCGTGATGGCGTTCTTCGAGTACCGGCGGGGCAGTCGCGTCGCCGCCGTCTTCTTCGCCGGCGGCCAGCTCTTCTCCATCCTCGCGGCCGCGGCGTTCCTCGCGGTCGCGTCGCTGTTGCCGTGGTCGTGGGCGCAGGAGCAGGCGGCCGCGCTCGACGTGGGGCCGTCGGGCGGCGTCTTCGCGTGCATCGCCGGCGCTCTCGCGCTTCTGCCCTCGCCGTGGCGGCTGCGCGCGTGGACCGTGTTCGTCGCGGTCCTGGCCGTCACCTTCGTGTATTACGGCTCGCTCCCCGACCTCGAGCACGTGTTCGCCGTGGGTCTCGTGCTCGTCGTCGACCGCTCGCTCCGGCCGCAGCGGGTGAGTGTGCGCGAGCAGCGTCTCATCGCGTTCGTGGTGGTGTGCGCGCTCGGCGCGATCGAGATCCTCGGCTACGTCGCTCCGATGACCGGCCCGTTCGGCACCTCGGCCGCGACCTCCGGCTCCTGGGTCGACGTGGCTATCAACACCGCGGTCGTGCTCGTCGTCGCCACCTCCCTGCGCCGCGGCCGCCGGTGGGCCTGGGTCCTGGTGCTGGTGTACTGCCTGCTCAACGTCCTGCTCGTCCTCGCGGTCATCGGCATCCTGGTCGCCGTCGGTCTGCCCGGTGTCGAGGCCGAGATCGACACCGACGTCACGAGCGTCCTGGCCTCCTCGGTGCTGTGGGTCGTGGCATCCGCGTACTTCGTGCTCGTGCGCGGCGCGTTCCACGCCCGCCCCCGTGCAGCGCTCGGCGAGGCCCCCGCCCCGACGGTCGATGACGTGAAGGCCGAGCTGCGCGCCACCGGTGGGGGGACGCTGTCGTGGATGACGACGTGGGAGGGCATGTCGTACGCCCGGTTCGGCCGTGGGCTCGTCGCCTACCAGCGCCGGTCAGGGGTGGCCCTCGCTCTCGGCGACCCCCTCGGTCCGGTCGGCGAGCGCGCGGCCACCGTGCGGCGCTTCATCGAGCGCTCGGAAGCCGCGGGTCTGGCGCCCTGCTTCTTCAGCGCGGGAGAGGCGACGCGCGCCGCCGTCCCGGCCGGGTGGCGACACATCGTCGTCGCCGACGACACCGTGGTGGATCTTCCCGGCCTCCAGTTCACCGGCAAGGCCTGGGGTGCGGTGCGCACGTCGCTGAACCGCGCACAGCGCGAGGGGATGACGTTCCGCCTCACGCATCTCGCCGACGAGCCGTGGGGGGTACGCCAGCAGCTGCGGGCGATCTCCGAGAGCTGGGTGGGCGAGAAGGGTCTGCCCGAGATGGGCTTCACCCTCGGCACCCTGCACGAGGCCTCCGACCCCGAAGTGCGCCTGGCCCTCGCCGTCTCGCCCGCCGGCGACGTCGACGGGTTCCTCTCCTGGCTCCCGATCTACGGCGAGGGCGAGGTGCGGGGCTGGACGCTCGATCTCATGCGACGCCGCGACGGCGGCTTCGGCCCCGTCATGGAGTACCTCATCGGCTCGTCGGCGCAGCAGTTCTCCGCCGAGGGCGCGCAGGTCCTGTCACTGTCGGGCGCTCCACTGGCGCACGAGTATCCCCCGGATGCCGGAGCCATCGCCGAGCTGCAGGCGCGCATGGCCGCGATGCTGGAGCCGGTGTACGGCTTCGCGTCGCTGCACCGCTTCAAGCAGAAGTTCCACCCGCGGTACGAGACGATGTATCTGCTCTACCGCGACGAGGCGGACCTCACGCGGATCGGCGCAGCGCTGACCCGCGCGTTCTTGCCGCATGCGACGCTGCGTCAGTTCGCGGCTGCCGGGATCGACCTCGTGCGCCAGGAACGCTGATCGCCCCGACCGGCGCGGCTGCGCACGGCCGGGGCGGAACCGGCCGCAGCCGGACGCGTCAGAGCGGGCGGATGTTCTCGGCCTGCAGGCCCTTCGGGCCCTGGGCGATCTCGAACTCCACGCGCTGGTTCTCCTCGAGCGAGCGGTACCCGCCGGACTGGATCGCGCTGTAGTGCGCGAAGACGTCCTGTCCACCGTCATCCGGGGCGATGAAGCCGAAGCCCTTCTCCGAGTTGAACCACTTGACCGTGCCCTGCGTGCTCATCGTGATGCCGTTTTCCGCTTGAGCCGACGCCGTGCGCGCCGGACTGTGCCCCCACGGTAACGGCCGGATTCCTCGGACGCACGGCTCCGTGACACAAACGTTGCGCGGCGGAGAAAAGCGGTATCGCCGGCGAGAACGGCCCCGAGCCCATACGACGCCCGGGCTGAGCAGAGCTCGAAGCCCGGGCGTCGACGGATCCCCCCGGATATGTCACGCGATGCGCGACGGCGATCACTTTACCGGCGCGGACGCGTGCGCGCGACACGAAAACGAAGAATCAGTCAGTTCTGACGATGTTCTGTGATAACGATGAGCCGTAAAATCCGGCTGATGGATGGACGGCGGCGCGCATCGGCCCTCGTCGACGAGGCGTATCGCTCTCTCGGCGAGGCCATCGTCGACGGCCGCCTGCAGCCGGGAGACCGCCTGCGCGACGTGGAACTCGCCTCGCTCATGGGCATCTCGCGCACTCCGGTCCGCGAGGCGCTGCAGCGCCTCGAGCGGATCGGACTCGTCGAGGTCGCCGCCAACAGATACACGCGCGTCGCGGCGCTCAGCGACCGCGCCCGGACCGACATGCGCGAGTACGCGGCGCACACCATCGCGGGGGTCATGCACGTCGCCCTCCCTCGCGCGTCCGACGACGAGATCGTCGAGACCGTCGCCCTGGTGGACGCCCTTCACGACGCCCCCTCGTCTCGCTCCTACGTCGCGGCGATGATGGCGTTGTATTCGCACCTGGTGGCCGGATCCCGCAACATCGTCTTCCGGAAGGCCCTCGATCAGACGGACCTCGTGCTCCGTCGCAACCTCGACGGCTGGAGCAGCGTCGACGACGACACCCGCGAACCGCTCTTCCGGCATCTGCGAGAGCAGATCGCCCGTCGCGACGCGAACGGCGCGTGCTGGACGTTCCTGACGCTGCACGGTTTCGCGTGACCGCGCAAGGTCGCACGACCCGGCTCGACCCGCCGCTAGCGTGACGTCATGCCCCACATCGAGCTGCGCGCCCTCACCGACGACGACCGGGATGCCGCGTACGACGCGGTGCGGGCCAGTGGCTCCGCGTGGCCGCGGGGGGTCTTTCACGACCGCGGCTCGTTCGACGAGTGGGTCGACCGCTCCGACGTGGAGGTTCACGCGATCGTGCAGGACGAGCAGATGACGGGCGTCGCTGCGGCCATGGACGTCGACGGAGACCGCGAGATCCTTCTGGCCGTCGCCCCGGATGCCGACGCCGAGGTGCCGACGGAGGCACTGCGTCAGCTGACGGTGCGCGAGGCCGAACGACCGCTCTACGCGTGCGTGGCGGCCGACGATCGTCCCGCCCACGATGTGCTCGCGCGCATCGGTTTCGTCGAGCACGGACGCGACGGCGCCGACGTGGTCTACGTGCTGCCGCCGACGCTAGAGTGACGCGGTGCCGACGAACGACGACCCCGCGGAGCGACCGGTCCCGGACGCCGAGGGTTTCACCCGCGTCCTGAGCGGCCCCCGTTCGCTGGCCGTCTTCGCCGCGATCGTCTTCGTCGTCACCGCCGTGCAGGCGCTGACCAATCCTCTCGCGGGCCTGCTGGAGGGCGAGTTCCCGTGGGAGGGGCCCGTTCCGCTACCGATGGTCGTCGCGCTCGTCGTGATGGGGTGCGCGGCGCAGAGCGCCTTCCTCTTCCTCTGCGCGCGCGCTCCGGTCGTCGCGGTGATCGGCACCGCGGCGTGCTACGTCGCGCTGGTCGTGGGTCTGTCGATCCCCCGCTGGCTCTCCGCGCTGCCTCTGGTGGTCGCCGTGGCCGTGTTCTTCCTCGCCGCGGGCAGACGCCCGGTCGTCGCGAGCGCGTGGTCGGTCGTGGTGGTGATCGCCGTCAGCCTCTCGCTCTTCGCGTGGGCTGTTTCGACGGGCGTCCCCTTCGGCATCGTCGGGAGCTTCGTCCTCGAGACCGTCCTCGCCGTCGGCACCCCGATCGCGGGCGCGGCGGCCCTGGGCATCTGGTGGGCGCGACGCATGCGCGCTTTCCGGCGCACGCGCGACGAGCTCGCCGCCGCCGCCGAACGTCACGCCGCCGAGATGGAGCGGGTCACCACCCTCGAGCGGGCGCGCATCGCTCAGGAACTCCACGACGTCGCCGGGCAGCATCTCGCCGGTCTGCTCTCCCTCGCCGACGCGGCCGTCGACATCGATGTGCTCGACACCGCGCAGGCGACCGCGTTGATCTCGGAGATGCGGGCCGAGGGACGCTTCGCCTCAGCGAGCCTCTACGCCGCCCTCCGAGACCTCCGCATCCAGACCGGCTCGCGTGTCGAGCCGACCCTCGACCTCCGATCGCTCGACGGACTGCGTGACTTCTGGTCGGCCCGCGGCATGCGGATCGACGTCGACGTGCGCGGGCCCGTCGCCGACCTACCGGCGATGGTTTCCACGACCGCGTACCGCGTCGTGCAGGAGGCACTCACGAACGCGGGGAAACACGCGCCGGGGGCACCGACGCGGGTGGAGGTCGACGTCTCCCTCACGACGCTTCGACTCTCCGTGCAGAACGAACCCGCCCTCGTCCCTCGCACCACCCCGACCGTCGGCGGCCTCGGATGGGGCCTGACCGGCATGGCCGAGCGAGTGGATCTGATCCACGGGAGCCTCACCGCCGGTCCGCGGGACGACGGCGGGTGGGCCGTGATCCTTCGTGCGCCGGTCGGCGCCTTGGATGCGGTCTCGCCGTGACGGCGTCCGAAGGGGAGGTGAGCGTCCTCATCGTCGACGACAACCGGACGGTGCGCCGCGGCATCCGTCTGCGGCTCGAGAACGCCCGCGGCATCCGGGTGGCCGGCGAGGCGTCGAACGGACAGGATGCCGTGGTGCTCGCGCGAGCCGAGCGCGTCGACGTCGTGCTGATGGATCTGCACATGCCCGGAATGGACGGTATCGAGGCGACGCGTCGGATCGCGGCCGAGCGCGGCGATCGCTGCCGCGTCGTGCTGCTGACCAGCGAGGTGTCCGACGCCTCGTCGTCGAAGCGCTCGAGGCGGGAGCGAGCGGTTACCTGCTGAAGGGCCACGACAGCGATCAGCTTCTTCCCGTGATCCGCGGCACCGCCGCCGGAACGGCCACCATCTCGCCCCTCGTCGCCCCGCGACTGCTCCGCGAACTCCGCGAGTCCCGTCCCGCCCCCGCCGACCCCGCGCAGCGCGCTCTCCTCACCGCGGCCGAGCAACGGGTGGTGGGTCTGTTGAGCAGTGGCGTGACCTCCAACGAAGACATCGCCCGCCACCTCTGCGTCTCGGTCAACACCGTGCGGAGTCAGACGGCCGCGGCCCTGCGCAAGCTGGATCTCGACGACCGGACGCAGCTCGCCCTCTGGGGCGCGCGCAACGGGCTGCATCGCCGCGACGCGTCGTCCGAACGGATGAAATAGCAGCTGATCTTCGAGCGGATCCCCGCCCATCGCGCGGGCTCGAGCCGCACGCGGAGAAACTTCGTACGTGAACGCGGCGCGAACGCGCCAGAATGCTGCACACAGCGGCAGGGCTTCGCCGCTGGTCCGCGCGGGGCCGGGAGTTTGGGGGCGGCCCCGCGCGGCCGCCGGCCCCGCGCGGACGCTCGTCGCTTCTCAGCGGCGTGACAGCGTCGCGACGATCGGTCGGTGATCGCTTCCCGCGTCGTCGAACCCCGCGACCACGGTGAACCCGTCCACGCTCCAGTCCGATCCGGCGAGCACGTGATCGATGGGCGCCCCCAGCAGCGCCGGCGCACGTACGGGCCAGGTTCCCACCGCGGCAGAACCGGTCATCGCGGCGGCGTCGCGGCATCCGCCGAGGTCTCCACCGTCGACGCCCTCTCCCGCGAAGTGGTCGAGCGTCGCGTTCAGATCACCTGCGACGATGACGTCGTCGTCGGCGCAGCGGTCGGCGATCCACTCGAGGCCGACGTTCCACTCCTCCAGGACGGCGGGAAAGGGCGGCATGGGATGCGCGGCGACCAGCGTCGGACCCGCGCCGTCGACGGAACGCCACACGCCGCTCGGGAGCCCCGGGGTCGATCCCGCGGCGGTGTCGCGCGTGTACGGGCCGAGCGCGTGAGAGATGAGGATCGAGGTGGGGATGGACGCACCGCCCGCGGCCGCCCACACGGTGTCGTGGCGCATCGAGATGCCGTCAGCAGTCAGGATGCCGACCACTTCCGCCGCCGCGAACCCGTCGGTCTCGGGCAGGCTCACGACGTCCGCCCCTGTCTCCCGCACCAGGCGGGCGATCTGCTCGGGCGAAACGGAACCCCCGTAGGTGTTCCACGCCGCGACGGTCAGCTCGCCACCAGAGGACGACGGTCCCGCGCCGCGCACCGCGAGGACGACGCCGTTTCCCACCGCCGCCGCGGTCAAAGCGAGGGCGAGAGCCGCCGCGACACCCCACCGACGGCGACGGGCGGCCACGGCCATACACGGCAGGGCGAGCGCAGCCAGGCCCACCGTCAGCAGAGCTCGGAAGGAGATGGCATTGGCGACGACCGGAAGACGATGGATGCCGATCGCCTGCGGCCACACCGCGACGAGCGCCGCGATCGCACCGAGCAGCAGCGCGATGACGAACGAGGTGCGGGATCGTGTCGGCATCCTGATCAGTAAAGCGTGACCGTCGAGGTCATGGCGACACCCGGGCGACGGCGATCGCTCTCCGCCCTCGGACGCGACGGAGACGCGCGAAGGCCCGGGGCGCGTTCCCCCCGCCCCGGGCCTTCGCGTTCTTCGTCAGCGCGCGGTGCGCCGACCCACGATGAGGCCGTAGATCAGCAGCACGATGATCGAGCCGCCGATGGCCAGCAGCCACGTCTGGATGGAGAAGAAGTCCTGGAGCGGGGCGTTGAACAGCAGGCCGCCGAGGAATCCGCCGAGGAGTGCGCCCACGACACCGAGCAGCAGCGTGACGAGCCATCCGCCGCCCTGCTTGCCCGGGAGGATCAGCTTGGCGATGGCACCGGCCAGGAGGCCGAGGAGGAGAAATCCGAAGAATCCCATGTTGTCGTTCCTTTCGCGAGTGAGAACCGAAGCCCGCTAGAAACGGGGCTCTCGTTGTACCCAGCTTCCTCCCAGACAAGACTTTCGCAGGGTGGGTTGCATCGACGCGTTTTGTCTGTTTATCGCGTGGCGCGCGTTGCGCATCGCCTAGCGTGGGCCGGATGGCCGACCACTTCGCCGACCGCCGCCCGATTCGTCCCGCGCTCGACCTCGTCCGCGGAATCCTCATCGGGGCGGTCGAGGTGGTCCCGGGGGTGAGCGGCGGCACGGTCGCCCTGATCGTCGGCGTCTACACGACGCTGATCGACGCCGCGAGCCACCTCGTGCGGGCCGTCGTCGCGCTCATCGACATCGCGCGCGGGCGGGGAACGAATCGCTCGCGGGCTCACCTCGCCGCGGTGCGCTGGCGCGTCGTGGCTCCCGTGCTCATCGGCATGCTGCTGGCCGTCATCCTGGGCGCGCGCCTTCTCGCTCCTCTCGTGCAGGCCCACCCGACCGAGACCCGTGCCGTGTTCGGCGGAATGATCGCGGCCTCCCTTCTCATCCCCGTGCGGCTGCTCGGCCGCGCCTGGACCTGGCGCCTCGCGCTTCTCGCCGCGATCGCGGCGGTCGCCGCCTTTCTCGTGACGGGGCTGCCGTCGTCGACGGTGGCGGACCCGCCGCTGTTGCTCGTGGCCCTGGCGGCGTCGGTCGCCGTGTGCGCCCTCGTGATGCCGGGTCTGTCAGGAGCGTTCCTCCTGCTCGTCTTCGGCCTGTACGAGACGACGCTCGTCGCCCTCAACGAACGCGACGTCCCGTACATCCTCGCCTTCGCCCTCGGCGCGGTGGTGGGGTTGAGCCTTTTCGTGAACCTGCTGCGCGTGCTCCTCGCCCGCTTCCGCGAGGTCATGCTGGCGCTGATGACCGGCCTCATGCTCGGATCACTCCGCGCGCTCTGGCCCTGGCAGGACGAGTTCGGGCAGGCATCCCCCGTCGGAACGGATGCCGGGTTCGTCGCCGTGATCGCGGCGACAGGCGCCGGGGTGGTCCTGATCGTCGTGGCGATGCAGGCGCGGCTTGACCGCGTGCGCCGTTGAGTCACAATTCGCGCGGCTGTGGACAACTCTGTGCACAGCCGAGAAACTCATGTGGATAACCCTGTGGGAAATCGCTGGCGCCCCGGCGAGCGCGCCACTGCGACGAGAGGAAGAACCGCGGGATCCCGGAGCGTGAGAAGAATTACATCCGCGTAATTCCGCGGGATCGACGATTCTTGCGCATCGCCCAACGAGCTGGGGAGAACTTCCTGCACAGGGTGGTGAAACTGTGGATAACTTTTCCGCGGGTGGGCGTCGCTCGCGACGAACTGCGCCGCCGTGGGGTTCGCCACCTCGGGCGGCACGGGCTCATCGAAGCCCTCTCCGATCGGCCGCCTTCGACGCCGGTACGCGGCGCGCGGAGCCCCCGGCGGCGGGGGCCAACCCGCACGGGTTCACGGACCTCCCACTCCTTCAGACAACGAAAAAGACCCCGGGGATGAACCCCGGGGTCTTTTCGTCTGTGCGCGAGGGGGGACTTGAACCCCCACGCCCTTGCGGGCACTGGCACCTGAAGCCAGCGCGTCTACCTATTCCGCCACTCGCGCGAGACGCGGCACGGATGCCACGAACTCAACTTCCCGAGAATATCACGGAGGCGACCACGTGACGAAACGCGGCCGTCGGGGACCGCTTCCATGACCTGCCCAGCCGCCCTGGCTACGATGTGCCTACTGGTCTGCCTGCCCGAAGGAGTCTCGTGGGACTACTCGACAGTTTCGAGAAAGGTCTCGAACGCGCCGTCAATGGTGCGTTCGCGAAGACCTTCCGCAGTGGCATCCAGCCGGTGGAGATCGCCTCCGCGCTGCGCAGCGAGCTCGATAAGAAGGCCGTCGTCGTGACCCGCGAGCGCATCCTCGCGCCCAACGCGTTCTCGGTGCGCCTCTCCCCCGCCGACGACGAGAAGATGGGCGCCCTGGGCTCGACCCTGCTCAGCGAGCTCGACACCCTCGTGAAGAAGCACGCCCGCACCCAGGGATACTCCTTCGCCGGTCCCGTGGCCATCACGATCGAGCGGGATGCGTCGCTGTCCACGGGCACGCTCCGCGTGGACTCGCAGACCACCGAGGGGCGCATCGCCTGGCGCGGGGTCGTCGACATCGACGGCACGCGTCACCCCCTCACCGGCTCCCGCACGGTGATCGGACGCGGAAGCGATGCCGACATCACCATCCCCGACGCCGGCACCAGCCGCAAGCACGTCGAGATCCTGTGGGACGGCGAGCGCGCGATGGTGCGCGACCTCGGATCGACCAACGGCACGACCCTCAACGGTCGCAAGGTCTCGGAGGCGGCGCTGCCCCCGGATTCCACGATCTCGATCGGCCGCACCAATATCGTGTTCCGTGTGGTCGCGCAGGCGCAGCCGCCGCGGCGCGCGCAGGCGTCCGACGCCACGAGCATCTTCGACGTCCGGGAACGGGGACCCCTGTCATGAGTCAGCTGACTCTTCTTCTCCTGCAGGGCGGGTTCCTCGTGCTCCTGTGGTTCTTCGTGTTCGGCGTCGTGTACTCGCTGCGCGCCGACCTCTTCGGCGTCAAGGTGCGGAAGCTCCCCGAGCCGGCGGCATCCGCTCCCGCAGCCGCCGCGCCGACGGCGTCGCCCGACGCGGTGACCACGCAGGTCAAGCGACCGGCGGCGCCGCCCGCTCCCGCCCCGGTCGGAGCCCTCGCGACGACGTCCGCGGTCTCGCGCATCGTCATCACGAGCGGTCCGAAGGCGGGTCTCGAGCTGCCGCTGGGCACCGAGCCGCTGACGATCGGGCGCTCGAGCGAGTCGGGACTCGTCATCCGCGACGACTACACCTCCAGCCACCACGCCCGACTCGTCCTGTGGGGCGATCAGTGGATGCTGCAGGACCTCGACTCCACGAACGGCACCACCCACGACGGTGTGCGCGTCGCCTCGCCCGTGCAGGTCAAGGTGGGAGCGCCCATCAAGGTCGGCGCGACCACGTTCGAGTTGAGGACGTAAGCCACCCCCATGGTCTTCCAGGGCTCGAGTGCCGCCATCTCCCACACGGGCAAGGTGCGCTCCAACAATCAGGACTCCGGCTACGCCGGGTCCAATCTCTTCGTGGTCGCCGACGGCATGGGCGGACACGCCGGAGGTGACGTCGCCTCGAGCCTCGCGATCCACCGCCTGACCGAGCTCGATCAGCCCTTCGGCAGTCCCGCGCAGGCGGAACAGGCGATCCGCGACGCCCTCGCCGACACCGCCGCCGAGCTGATCGACACCGTCGCGCGCCGACCCGAGCTCGCCGGCATGGGCACCACCGTCAGCGCCCTGGTCATGGTCGACGACTACGCCGTCATCGGACACATCGGCGACTCGCGCATCTACCTGTACCGCGACGACACGCTCACGCAGATCACGGCCGACCACACCTTCGTGCAGCGCCTCGTCGACTCGGGCCGCATCACCCCCGAAGAGGCGCGGTACCACCCCCGCCGTTCCGTCCTCATGCGCGTGCTCGGCGACATGGATCCCGACCCCGAGGTCGACAGCTTCATCATGCCGACGCAGGACGGCGACCGCTGGCTGCTGTGCTCCGACGGGCTCTCGGGCGTCGTCGACGACCCGCACACGGCCAGGACGCTCGCCCTCGGCATGCCCCCGGCCCGCACGGCCGACGCCCTTCTCAAGCAGGCGCTCGACGGTGGCGCGCCCGACAACGTCACCGTCGTGCTCGTCGACGTGGGCGGTCAGCATCCGGTGTTCATCGGCACCCCCGCCATCGTCGGCTCCGCCTCCAACCCCAGCGGCGTCGTGGTCCCCGCGGCACGGCCGAGCCGGCCGAACTGGCTGCACCACGCCCGGCAGGTCGCCAATGAGCCGACTCACTTCGAGCCCGCCGCCGAATTCCTCGAGGAGCTCATCGAGGAGGACCGTCGCCGCGCGCGCCGTCGCCGCTTCGGGTGGCTCGCGGCGCTGCTCGTCGTCCTGGCGGGCATCGGCGTCGCCCTGTTCGCCGGCTACAACTGGACGCAGACGCGGTACTACGTCGGCGCCGACGAGAATTCGGTCGTCATCTACCGCGGCATCCAGCAGTCCATCGGTCCGATCTCGCTGTCGACCGTCTACGAAGACACGAACATCGTGCTCGCCGATCTGTCGGATTTCGACCGTCAGACCGTCGAGGCCACGATCTCGGCCCGCTCGCTCTCCGACGCGGAGCTGATCGTCGACCGCCTGCGACCGGCGGCGGAGGGAAGCGGATGACCGACCAGAAGCAGACGCGCTCCCCCGACGCCGTGTCGACCGACACGGCCGTCATGCGCGCGCTCAAGAAGATGCGCGTCCCGGCGACGCAGCGCAATCGCGAGCTGGGTCTGCTCGTCTTCGCCATCGCCGTCTACGGCTCCGCGATCGCCCTCGTGCAGCTCGGAGCCACGGGCGCGGTCGACACCGGCTTCCTCACGCTCGCCGCCGTGCCGGCCGTGCTCGGCCTCGTGATCCACGTCGTGCTGCGTCTGCGCGTGCGCGACGCCGATCCGTTCGTGCTCCCCATCGCCACCGTCCTCACGGGCCTCGGCATCGCGATGATCTACCGCATCGACCTCGCCGATCAGAGCACCGGGTGGGATGCCACGGGCCACCGTCAGATCGCGTGGGCCGCCCTCGCGATGCTCTGCGCGCTGGCCGTGCTGATCTTCGTCCGCAACTATCGCGTGCTCTTCCGCTACACGTACCTCTCGGGCCTCGTCGGCATCCTGCTGCTCCTTCTGCCCTTCGTGCCGGGCCTGGGCACCGACCAGAACGCCGACGTCTGGGTCTCGCTCGGCTTCGTGTCGTTCCAGCCGGGCGAGCTGGCCAAGATCTGCCTGGCGATCTTCTTCGCCGGCTACCTCGTGCGCACCCGCGAGAGCCTCACCTCGACCGGCACGAGGTTCCTCTTCATGACCTGGCCGCGGGCCCGCGAGCTCGGCCCGGTACTGATCATCTGGCTCGTCTCGCTCGGCATCATCGTTCTGCAGCGCGACCTCGGAACCGGCCTGCTCATCTTCGGCATGTTCGTCGCGATGCTGTACGCCGCGACCGGCAAGACCAGCTGGGTCTTCATCGGCCTGATCCTGGTCGCCAGCGGCGCGTTCCTGGCATCCCGCGTGCTCCCCTACGTGCAGGGGCGCTTCGCCAACTGGCTCAATGCGTTCGATCAGGACGTCATCGACCGCGACGGCGGCAGCTACCAGCTGGTTCAGGGCATCTTCGGCTTGTCGCACGGCGGACTCTTCGGCACCGGGCTCGGTCAGGGCCGGCCGTACATCACGCCGCTGTCGCAGAGCGACTACATCATTCCCAGCCTGGGCGAGGAGCTCGGCCTGGTCGGGATCTTCGCGATCCTCGCGCTCTACATGGTGTTCACCAGCCGTGGCATCCGCGTCGGTCTCGCCGGACAGGACGACTTCGGCAAGCTCCTGGCGACCGGGTTCTCGTTCACGATCGCGCTGCAGGTGTTCATCATGGTCGGCGGCGTCACGCGCGTCATCCCGCTGACCGGTCTGACCACGCCGTTCCTCGCCGCCGGCGGATCCTCGCTGATCGCGAACTGGATCATCGTGGCGTTCCTGCTGCGCATCTCCGACGCCGTCCGTTCCCGTCCCCGGGTGGTGATCGGCTGATGCGCCGCGCCCCCACCGCCCCCCGATTCGAGGAGGCACCGTGACCAAAGAACTCCGACGCCTCAGCATCGTCATGCTCGCCATGTTCCTCGCGCTATTCGCCTCGACGAGCGTCATCCAGGTGGTGCAGGCGAACGCGCTGACCAACACCCAGGGCAACACCCGCGCCCTCTACGACTCCTACGAGATCCAGCGCGGCTCCATCATCGTCAGCGGAACGCCGATCGCTCAGTCGGTCCCGTCCGACGACGTCTACAGCTGGCAGCGCCAATACACGGATGCCGACATGTGGGCGCCCGTGACCGGGTACATGAACCCGGTCCTCGACGCGAAGACGAACATCGAGTCCGCAGAGAACAGCGTGCTCAGCGGCTCCGACTCCAACCAGTTCTTCTCGCGCATCGACCGGGCGATCACGGGTCAGGCCCCGCGCGGATCGAACGTCGAGCTCTCGCTCGACGCCGACGTGCAGAAGGCCGCGTGGGACGCCCTCGGCGATCAGCAGGGCGCCGTCGTCGCCATCGAGCCCTCGACCGGACGCATCCTGGCCATGGTCTCCAAGCCGAGCTACGACACGAACATCCTCGCCTCCCACGACACGGATGCCGTGAACGCGGCGTACGACCAGCTCGTCGCCGACAGCGCGAAGCCGCTCGACAACCGCGCCATCGCGGGCAATCTGAACCCGCCGGGCTCGACGTTCAAGCTCGTCGTGGCCTCGGCCGCCCTGGCATCCGGCAAATACACGCCCGACTCGGCGTTCCCGAACCTCGCCGCCTACACGCTGCCGCAGTCCACCAACGTGGTCAGCAACGCGGGCGGCGGCACGTGCGGCGGGGGCGACACCGTGACGATCGCCACCGCGCTGCGCCTGAGCTGCAACATCCCGTTCGCCGAACTCGCGGTCGAGCTGGGCGACGACGCCATCCGCGCGGAGGCCGAGAAGTACGGCTTCAACGAGCAGTTCACGATGCCGCTGCAGTCGACCGCGTCGACCTATCCCGACAGCCCCAACGCTCCTCAGACCGCTCTGAGCGGCTTCGGTCAGGGCGATGTGCGCGCCACGCCCATGCAGATGGCGATGGTCTCCGCCGGCATCGCGAACGGCGGCGTGGTGATGAACCCGCGGATGGTCGATCGGGTCATCGAGCCCAACCTCTCGGTCACCGACGAGGGCTCCAATAGCGAGTTCGGCCGGGCTCTGGAGTCCGACATCGCGGCGCAGATGGTTTCGATGATGACGGCGAACGTCCAGGACGGCGCGGCATCGAATGCAAGAATAGACGGGGTCCAGGTGGCGGGTAAGACCGGCACCGCGGAGAACGATTCCCGTCCCTACACTCTCTGGTTCACCGGCTTCGCACCGGCGGACGACCCCCAGGTCGCCGTCGCCGTGGTGGTCGAAAACGGTGGAGGCCAGGGGCAGAGCGGGAGCGGCAACGAGATCGCCGCCCCGATAGCGAAGAAGGTCATGGAGGCGGTGCTGGGTAAATGAGACCGACACAGGGTGTGACCTTCGGCGGGCGGTACGAACTCGATTCGCGGATCGCGATCGGCGGCATGGGCGAGGTCTGGGAAGCGACCGACCACGTCATCGGGCGCACGGTCGCCATCAAGATCCTCAAAGACGAGTACATGGGTGACCCGGGCTTCCTCGAGCGCTTCCGCGCCGAGGCCCGTCACGCGGCCCTCGTCAACCACGAGGGCATCGCCAGTGTCTTCGACTACGGCGAGGAAGCCGGCAGCGCCTTCCTCGTGATGGAACTCGTCCCCGGTGAGGCCCTGTCCACGATCCTCGAGCGCGAAGGCTCGCTGTCGTCCGACAAGACGCTCGACATCGTCGCGCAGACCGCGGCCGCTCTCCAGGCCGCGCACGCTGCGGGCCTCGTGCACCGCGACATCAAGCCCGGCAACCTCCTCATCACCCCCGACGGCCGTGTCAAGATCACGGACTTCGGCATCGCGCGCATCGCCGACCAGGTGCCGCTCACCGCGACCGGTCAGGTCATGGGCACGGTGCAGTACCTCTCACCCGAGCAGGCCTCGGGTCACCCCGCATCTCCCGCCACCGACACCTACTCGCTCGGCATCGTCGCGTACGAGTGCCTGGCGGGCAAGCGTCCCTTCACGGGCGAGTCGCAGGTCGCCATCGCCATGGCGCAGATCAACGAGCAGCCCGCGCCGCTTCCGCCCACGGTCGCGGTCCCGGTGCAGAACCTCGTGATGGCGATGATCGCGAAGAAGCCCGAAGACCGCCCGGCCTCGTCCGCGGCCGTGTCGCGCGCCGCCGCGGCGCTTCGTCGCGGCGATCTCGCGGCCGCCGCCGCGGCCGTCCCGGCCGTCGCCGCGGGCACCGCCGCCGTCGACGACGCCACGCAGCTGCTGACGTCGGGACAGACCTCGGCCACCACGCGTCTGCTGCCCGCAGCGGGCGCTGCCGCCGGAGCGACGTCCCTTCTGACGGAGCAGCACACCGAGGAAGACGTCGAGCCGCAGAAGAAGAAGCGCAGCCCCTGGACGTGGCCGCTGGTCGCCCTCATCGTGCTACTGGCCCTGGTCCTGGGCGGAACGGTCTTCACCCTGCTTTCGAACCAGGACGAGCCCGACGCGGCATCCTCCAGCACCGCGCCGAGCTCGGCGGCGCCCAGCACCCCCGCCTCGCCCTCCGCCTCGCCGACGCCGACGCAGTCGGCACAGCTCGTCGACGTCGACGCCCTCGACCTCGTCGGTCAGACCTGCGACGAGGCGCGCGAGACGCTGCGCCAGGCGAACCTCGGCGCGACGTGCGCCACCGGTACGGCAGCGGAGAACGCCGATCAGATCGGTCGCGTCTACATCGTCGACCCCACGGGCCGTAATCCCGAGGGCACGAACATCACCGTCACCGTCTACGGCGAAGAGACCCCGCTCCAGCAGCCCGGCGCCCCCACGCTTCCGAGCAGCTCCGTCACGGCCGGCAGCGACATCCAGGTGTCGTGGCAGCAGTACTCGTGCCCCGCCGGTACCGGCAGCGTCACGTCGTACGACTTCACGGCCACGAACGGCACGTTCGACACGAACGGGCAGTCCACGGCGTCGTTCTCCCCCGACGAGCGCAACGCGCAGCTGAAGGTGAGCAATTCCGCGGGCCAGACCCTGCGGGTGACGTACACCGTGAGCTGCTCGGGCACCGACCGCACCGCGGGGCCCTCGGGCGAGGCATCCGCCTCCATCACCGGTGGCAACACGCCGAGCCCCACCCCGACGGGCAACGGCGCCGGCGCCACCACCAAGCCCTGAGCTTCGATTCACCCTCACCGGGAGTTCCTTCGTGACCACTGAGACGCGCGTCCTGTCCGGACGCTACCGTGTCGACGACCTCATCGGTCGTGGCGGAATGGCGAGCGTCTACCGTGGCTACGACCAGACGCTCGGTCGGACGGTTGCCATCAAGATCCTCAAGGCCGATCTGGCCGGGGACGCCGCGTTCCGCACACGGTTCCGTCTCGAGGCGCAGGCGGCCTCGCGGATGGCGCACCCGACCATCGTCCGGGTCTTCGACGCGGGTGAAGACGTCGAGGTCGACATCGACGGTCGGGAACGCCCCGTCCCGTACATCGTCATGGAGCTGGTGCACGGCCGCCTGCTGAAGGAGATCATCGCCGAGGGTTCCGTGCCGGTCGACGACGCGCTGCGCTACGTCGACGGCATCCTCGAAGCCCTCGAGTACTCCCACCGTGCGGGTGTGGTGCACCGCGACATCAAGCCGGGCAACGTCATGATCACTGACGCCGGACGCGTGAAGGTCATGGACTTCGGCATCGCGCGCGCCGTCTCCGACTCGTCGTCGACGGTCGCCGAGACGACCGCGATCGTCGGCACGGCGGCGTACTTCTCGCCCGAACAGGCCAAGGGCGAGTCCGTCGACGCCCGCGCCGACCTGTACTCCACCGGTGTCGTGCTCTACGAGCTGCTCACCGGTCGTCCGCCCTTCCGCGGCGAGACGCCCGTAGCGGTCGCCTACCAGCACGTCAGCGAAGCGCCCCTGCCGCCGAGCGAGATCAACGAGGCCATTCCGCGTGCGCTCGACGCGATCGTGCTCCGCGCCCTCGCGAAAGACCCGTTCCAGCGCCCGCAGGATGCCGCGAGCTTCCGCGAGACGCTCGACGAGACCGCCGACGGCAAGGCGCCGACCAAGCGGCAGATGTCGGCGCTGTCGAACGAGCTGTACGGCCCCAACCCCCGCCAGGCCGCGGAGACCGCGCGGTCGCTGCGCCAGCTGAGCACCGACACGACCATGCGTCGCACCCAGCCCGGCCCCCCGGTGGCCTGGATCTGGGCCGGGGTCACCGTCCTCGCCGTCCTCCTCGTCGCCGTCCTCATCTGGGTGATGCAGATCCAGCCCGACAACGACGTGCCCACGACGTCTTTCTCCGTGCCCGACGTCGTCGACATGTCCTACGACCGCGCCGTCGAAACGCTTGAGGCGCAGCAGCTGACGGCGAGCCGCGTGAACGAACCCGACGAGACCATCGCCGCGGGCAACGTCACGCGCACCACGCCCGACTCGGGTACCACCGTGGCATCCGGCCAGCAGGTCACCGTCTACGTGTCGACCGGTCCCGACACTGCGACCGTCCCCTCGTTGGAGGGGATTTCAGAGACCGAGGCGCGGAACGCCCTGCAAGCCGCCGGCCTCTCGGTCGGCTCGATCCGCCGCACCACCGACCCCGCCCTCGCCGCCGGCACCGTGATCTCCGCGAGCGCCGATGCCGAGTCGCAACTGGCCAAGGGGACCGCGGTCAACCTCGTCGTCGCCAGCGGGCAGGTCGTCATCGTCAACTACACGGGCTACACGCTCGATGCCGCCAAGCGCGAGCTCGAGTCGGACAGCAAGCAGTTGACCGTCCTGACCCAGGAAGACACCGGATGCCGCGCCACCACGCCGCAGACGGTGAGCGGTCAGTCGCTCGCCCCCGGCGAGGTGCCGGTGCACAGCGAGATCACGCTGACGGTCTGCTCGGGCTCCTGAGCCCGCGCGGACGCAGCTGCGCCGCACGCTCCACGGCTCCCGTGAGCCCGGCTTCCTCCAGCCACCGCCCGAGGAGCGCGTGGCCCCCCTCGGTCAGAACGCTCTCGGGGTGGAACTGCACGCCCTCGATCGGCGAGGAGCGGTGGCGGATGCCCATGATGACCCCGCTGTCCGTACGCGCCGTCACCTCGAGCGAAGCCGGCACGGTGGCCGGGTCCACCGCGAGGGAGTGGTAGCGGGTCGCCGCGAAACCGTCGGGCAGGTCGGCGAACACGCCCCCGCCCTCATGGTGGACGACGCTCGTGATCCCGTGCAGCAACTCGGGGGCGTGACCCACCCGCGCGCCGAAGGCCGCCGCGATGGCCTGATGGCCGAGACACACGCCGAGCAGAGGGATGCCGAGCTCCGCTGCGTCGCGCACCACCGAGACGGAGCACCCGGCGTCGTCGGGATGCCCGGGACCGGGCGAGATGAGGATCGCGTCGGCCCCGTCGCGGATCACTGCCGGCGTTTCCGGGTCGTCGGCTGCCGTGAGCACGGTGTCGGCCCCGAGGTCGCGGAGGTACCCGACGAGGGTGTGGACGAAGCTGTCGCGGTTGTCGACGACGACGACGCGCCAGGGGCTCACTCGACCGTGACCTCCTGTGGGTAGACGATGTCGCTGACCCAGGGGAACACGTAGAAGAACAGCCCGTAGAGGACGGCGGCCAGCAGCACCAGCACGATGAGCAGTCGCACCCACCACGGGCCGGGGAGGACGCGCCAGAGGGCTCCGTACATCAGGCAGCTCCAGAGGTGAGGGACGTGGGCGGGCCGGCATCCGTGCGTGGGGTGTACGACTCGAAGACGCCGTAGGCGATCGCACGCTCCGAGAAGCCGTACCGCGGGCTGCAGGTCGTCATCGTCATGATCCGGTCGGTCGCCTCAATCTGCGGCTGCTGCGGGAAGGGGAGCAGCACGTCGACGGCGTCGGGGCGCACGTACTCGAGGTTGCGGTAGCGGTACGTGTACCAGCCGGTCTCGGTCTCGATCACGATGGCGTCGCCGATATGCAGCGAGGGGAGGTCGGCGAACGGCGCCCCGTGGCTGCCTCGATGACCGGCGATGGCGAAGTTGCCGAGCTGACCGGGCATGGCCGTATCGGGGTAGTGTCCGAGGCCGATCGGGTCGAGGGTGCGCGACGCGCTCACACCCCCGGCGAGGCGGAACTGGTAGTCGGATCCCAAGCGCGGGATGCGGACGACGCCGAAGATCTGCGCGTCGTCCGGCTGCGCCATCGCCGGCGGATCGGTCGTCGGCGGGAGACCGGGCACGCCGGTGGCGCTGGGGGCCGGCGGCAGGGGGTCGGCGGCCCACGAGTCCGTGATGTCGCGCGCCTCGTTCTTGAATTGCGACCCGATGATCACGTCGCCGATCCACAGCTGCCAGACGACGAAGAGCAGGACGAGCACACCCGCCGTCACGAGGAGATCTCCGATCACCCCGACGACGGAGAGCCCACGGCGCGGCGCACGTGCACGCCGCCTGCTCCGGCGGGTCTGCGGCGATGTGACCGTGTGCACGAGGCGAGTCTAGTTCCGTGGGTTCGGGCAGACCTGAGCATTAGACTGTGCCGCATGGCTCGAACTGGCAAAGGCGAAGACCCGATCGCCGAACGCAACGACGGTGGATCCGCCCCGAACCCGGTGTGGTTCCTGCCCATCATGATCGGCCTGATGCTGATCGGCCTCGTCTGGGTGCTGGTGTTCTACCTCAGCAACTCGCAGTTCCCCATCCCGGGCATCGGGCCCTGGAACCTGGTCATCGGCTTCGGAATCGCTTTCGTGGGCTTCCTCATGACCACCCGCTGGCGCTGACTTACACTCGTGTAATTCATCCCCACCTGTGGATGAGGCTGTGGATAACCCTCAGAAGTAGACCACCGCGGGAATCGCCAGCAGCGCGACGAGCACCACGCTGAAGGTGATGAGCAATCCGGTCTGCAGTGCGCGCTGGCGCTGTGCGCGCGTTCGGGAGTAGACGAAACCGACCACGGCGCCCGTCATCAGACCGCCCAGGTGCGCCTGCCACGAGATGCCGATGGCCGCGAGCGACGCGGCGAAATCGCCGGAGCCGATGGCGTTGACGCCGGCGAGGACGAACGGCCAGGCGAAGTTGATCGCGATGAGGATCGCGATGACACGGATGTCGGCACCGAGGTGCCGACCGATCACGAGCAACGCTCCGAACAGGGCGAAGATCGCACCGGATGCGCCGACCGTCCAGACCCCGGGAGCGAGCAGCGCGACCGCCACCGAGCCGCCGAGCGCTCCGATCAGGTAGAGGATCAGGAAGCGCGCGCGTCCGAGCAGCGGCTCGAGGCTGCGCCCGATGAACCACAGCGCGAGCATGTTGAGCGCCACGTGCAGGAAACCGCCGTGGACGAGTGCCACGGTCAGGAGGCGCCACGGCTGCAGCACCCCCGCCTGCGGAAGCACGAAAACGCTGTTGAACGCCAGAAGATCGGACAAGACGCTTCCAAGACCCGGGACGAGTCCGAGGATGTAGACCAGTCCGGTCACGGCGATGATGCCGAGCGTCATGGTCGGGCGCCCGGAGGAGACGACCGATATCGGGCGCGACGCCCAGCGGCGCTCCGCCTTCTTCTGAGCGGGGGTCTGCGTGGCGCGCTGCTGCGCCATGCATTCGGGACAGATGACTCCGACGGCGGCGGGCGTCCGGCACTCCGAGCACACGGTGCGCATGCACCGCTGGCACAGCACGAAGCTCTGCCGGTCAGGATGCCGGTAGCAGAAGTTGTCGCTGTTGCGACGGAACTCCTCGGTGGTGGACACCCGCCGCCGTCCGCGGGTCAGACCGAGACGACGTCGACCGACTGCAGCACGACGTCTGCCTTCGGCCGGTCCTGGGCACCGGTGGGGACTGCGGCGATGGCGTCGACGACCGCCTTCGACGCCTCGTCGGCGACTTCGCCGAAGATCGTGTGCTTGCCCTGGAGCCACGGAGTGGGGTCGGTGGTGATGAAGAACTGCGAGCCGTTCGTGCCCTCGGCCTGGCCCGTGATGGCGTTGCGGCGGAGACCGGCGTTGGCCATCGCGAGCTTGTACGGAGCGGTGAAGTCGAGCTCGGGGTGGATCTCGTCGTTGAAGGTGTATCCGGGTCCGCCGATCCCCTGACCGAGCGGGTCGCCGCCCTGGATCATGAAGTTGGGGATGATGCGGTGGAAGATGACGTCCTTGTACAGGGGACCCTCGCCCTTGGCGCCGGTGGCCGGGTTGGTCCATTCCTGCGTCCCGTCGGAGAGACCGATGAAGTTGCGGACGGTGCGCGGAGCGTGGTCACCGAAGAGGTTGACGACGATGTCGCCGTGGTTGGTGTGCAGGGTCGCGACGGCGGTGTGGTTGGCCATGGGTACATTCTCTCAGAGTTATCTGCAAGGGTCGGCGGCGCGGACGGCCCGTTCTGGCAAGATGAGGGCAACGTACATCCCATCGACAGGGAGGATGAGCCGTGGGCCTCAGCCGCAAGAGCAAGAAGGAACTGCGCAAGCTCCAGAAGCACGCCGCGAAGGTGTGGGAGTCGCAGCAGGTGCTGCTGGGCGAGAGCGGGAAGGTCGCTCGTGAAGCCGGCCACCAGCTCGGTCGCTTCAGCCGCGAAGATCTCGTCCCCGCCGTGCAGGACGGCTACAGCAAGTACGCCGCGCCGTACGTCGACAAGAGCGTGAAGTACAGCAACCGCTTCCTCAGCAACAAGGTCGTCCCGGCCGCGGGTGCTGTCGTCGGCGGAGCGCTTTCGGTGTGGGACGCGGCGGGTGACACCCGTGACCGTCTCGCCAAGGGCAAGGGCTTCGAGCTCGACGCCCACAAGTACGCCAAGCGCGCCGAGAAGTACGGCAAGCAAGCCTCGAAGCGACTCTCCAAGAAGCTTCCGCCGCAGCATGACGGCATCGGCGCCGGTGGCGTCATCGCCATCATCCTCGGAGTGGTCGCCGCAGCCGGTGTCGCGTACGCCGCCTGGCAGACGCTGCGTGCCGACGACGAGCTGTGGGTGGCCGACGACCCGCTGCGCGCACCGGACGCGTGAGCGACCCCACCGTCAGAGTCAGAGAGGCCGCGCGCGAGCGCGGCCTCTCTGTCGATGTGCGCGAGCGCCCCGCCGCGTCCAGCCTCGACGAGGCGGCGGCTCTGCTCGGTATCCCGTCGGCATCCATCGTCAAGACGCTCGTCGTCAAGCGGTCCGACGACACGTACCTCTTCGCTCTCGTTCCCGGCGACCGGGCCATCTCGTGGCCGAAGCTCCGCGCCGTCGTCGGCGTGAACAAGCTCCGCTTGCCCGAACCCGACCTGGCTCTCGCCGCGACGGGCTACGAACGCGGCACGATCGTGCCCATCGGCAGCTCCACCGCCTGGCCGGTCTACGCCGACGAACGCATCGTGGGGACGCGCGTCGCCATGGGGGCCGGCGCGCACGGATACAGTCTCTTCGTCGACGCCGACGACCTGATCGCCGCGTACGGCGCTGTGGTGGCCGACATCACGACCGAGCGGGCCTGATCCCGTTCACGGCCGCGGCAGATCCGCCATGCGCAGCGCGATGTCCACCAGCTGCACCCTCCGCACCTTCCGCGCCGCGGCCACCGTGAACCATTCCGCGCGGTCCGTCGACCCGTCGGTCTCGAAACGCAGGCGCCCCCCGACGATGCGTGCGCGATAGACGATCCGCAGCGCGTGCAGGGGCTCCGCGGCCCCTTCCGCCAGCCGCGACTCGGCCGGGATGACCCGCGAGTGGATGCCGAGGAGCTCGCCGACGACGACCCGGAACCCGGTCTCCTCCCGGACCTCGCGACGTACGGCGTGCGCCGGATCCTCCCCGGGCTCGAGTCCGCCGCCGGGAAGCGTCCAGGCTGCCCGGCGGCCGTCGATCCAGTGCGCGAGCAGCACGCGTTCGTCGGCGTCGGTGATGACGGCGTACGCGGCGACCCGCATGTCCATGTGCAGACTCTATCGACCGTCGCCGCGTGGTCGACGCGCCTCCGTCATGCGGCAGCCGTATGGTGGCGGGTCATCGACGTCGATACGCGAAAAGCCGGTCCGAAGACCGGCTTCTCGTTTCGCGGATGTGGAGCCTAGGAGATTCGAACTCCTGACATCCTGCTTGCAAAGCAGGCGCTCTACCAGCTGAGCTAAGGCCCCGCGAGGGAAAGGGGTGGGGCTACCAGGACTTGAACCTGGGACCTCTTCATTATCAGTGAAGCGCTCTAACCGCCTGAGCTATAGCCCCGTCTCGCTGACGTGATGTCAACCTCGAAGACTTTACCGGACTTGCGAGGATTTGACGAATCGGCGTCAGTTCGAGGTGAAACCGACCAACAGGCCGCCGGTCACCTTCACGGCGAGGTTGTAGATGCCGGCCATCACGGCACCGAGGACCGTGACCACCACGAGGTTCAGAATGGCCACGATCGCCGCGAACGCCATCACCTGCGGCAGCCCGACGTACTGCGAGAGCGTCGCCCCGCCGTCGGTGAAGCTGGTGAAGAACTCGTCGAGCTTGGTGAGGAGCGTCGCCGAGACCACCAGGTAGATCAGGAAGTACGACACGACCGTCACGATCGCGAGAGCGACCGCCACCAGGAACGACAGCTTCACCGCCGACCAGAAGTCGATGTACACCAGGCGCAGTCGCACCTGCTTGGCAGGGGTCTTGTGAGTCGACTTCTTGGCGAGCTTGTCGGCTACCGTGCTCATGCGTCAGTACTTTCCTCGGGGGTCTCGGGAGTGGAGGCGGTGGCCCCGTCCGCATCGTCTGCGGGGGGCTCCGTGGTCGTCTCCGTCGTCTCGGCCAGGTTGCGCTCGGCGTTGCGGGCGATCGCGATGATCCTGTCGTCGCCTCCTGCGCGGGCGAAAACGACACCCATCGTGTCGCGGCCCTTGGCGGGCACCTCGGCCACGGAGGAGCGTACCACCTTGCCGCTGGCAAGAACCACAAGGACCTCGTCGCTCTCGGACACCATCATGCCGCCCGCGAGCACGCCGCGATCATCGGTCAGACGGGCCACCTTGATGCCCAATCCGCCGCGGTTCTGCATGCGGTACTCGGTCACCGCGGTGCGTTTGGCATAGCCGCCCTCGGTCACCACGAACACGAACTCGTCGTCCTTGGCGACGGATGCCGAGAGCAGACTGTCGCCCTCGCGGAAGTCCATGCCCTTCACGCCCGACGTCGAGCGACCCATCGGGCGCAGCGCGCTGTCGGTGGCGGAGAAGCGCAGCGACATGCCCAGGCGACTGATGAGGAGGATGTCGTCCCCCTCGTCGACCAGGAGCGCGCTGACGAGCTCGTCGGCGCCGGCCTGCTCGTCGTCGCCCTCGTCGGCGGTCTGCCCGCGCAGCTTGATGGCGATGACGCCACCCTGACGGTTGGTGTCGTACTCGTCGAGACGCGTCTTCTTCACGAGCCCGCCCCGGGTCGCGAGCACCAGGTAGGTCGCCACCTGGTAGTCGCGGATGTCGAGGATCTGCGCGATCTCCTCGTCGGGCTGCAGCGCCAGCAGGTTGGCGACGTGCTGACCCTTGGCATCCCGACCGGCTTCGGGAACCTCGTAGGCCTTCGAACGGTAGACCCGACCCTTGTTGGTGAAGAACAGCAGCCAGTGGTGGGTCGTCGTGACGAAGAAGTGCTCCACCACGTCGTCGGCGCGCAGCTGCGCGCCCTTCACGCCCTTGCCGCCGCGGTGCTGCGACCGGTAGTTGTCGCTGCGGGTGCGCTTGATGTAGCCGTCGCGGGTGACGGTGACCACCATCTCCTCTTCGGCGATGAGGTCTTCGAGCGACACGTCGCCGTCGAACCCGTGCATGATCTCGGTGCGACGGTCGTCTCCGAAGCGGTCGACGATGGCCGTCAGTTCGTCGCGGATGATCGTCCGCTGACGACCGGGAGTGGCGAGGATGTCGTTGTAGTCGGCGATGCGCGCTTCGAGCTCGGTCGCCTCGTCGACGATCTTCTGGCGCTCGAGGGCGGCGAGTCGGCGCAGCTGCATGTCGAGGATGGCCTGGGCCTGGACCTCGTCGATGTCGAGGAGCTTCTGCAGGCCCTCGTTGGCATCCTGAGCCGTGGGCGACCGGCGGATCAGCGCGATGACGTCGTCGAGCGCGTCGAGCGCCTTCAGGTAGCCGCGCAGGATGTGCATGCGCTCCTCCGCCTTGCGTAGGCGGTAGCGCGTCCGTCGGACGATGACCTCGATCTGGTGATCGATCCAGAGGCTGATGAAACCGTCGAGCGAGAGCGTGCGCGGCACGCCGTCGACGATCGCCAGCATGTTGGCGCCGAAGTTCTCCTGGAGCTGCGTGTGCTTGTACAGATTGTTCAGCACGACCTTCGCGACCGCGTCGCGCTTGAGCACGATGACCAGGCGCTGGCCCGTGCGGCCGGAGGTCTCGTCCCGGATGTCGGCGATGCCGGTGATCTTGCCCTCGCGGGCGAGGTCGCCGATCTTCACCGCGACGTTGTCGGGGTTGACCTGGTACGGCAGTTCGGTGATGACCAGGCACGTCCGGCCCTGGATCTCCTCGATGTTCACGACGGCGCGCATTGTGATCGAGCCGCGGCCGGTGCGGTACGCGTCCTTGATGCCGCGGGTGCCGAGGATCTGCGCCCGCGTGGGGAAATCGGGGCCGGGGATGCGCTGCATGAGAGCTTCGAGCAGCTCCTCGCGGGTGGCATCCGGGTTCTCGAGGGCCCACAGGGCCCCGGCGGAAACCTCTCGGAGGTTATGCGGCGGGATGTTCGTGGCCATACCGACCGCGATGCCGACCGAACCGTTGACCAGCAGGTTGGGGAAACGCGCCGGCAGGACCGTCGGCTCCTGGGTCTGTCCGTCGTAGTTGTCCTGGAAGTCGACGGTCTCTTCCTCGATGTCGCGCACCATCTCGAGCGCGAGAGGGGCCATCTTGGTCTCGGTGTACCGGGGCGCGGCCGCGCCCTGGTTGCCGGGTGAGCCGAAGTTGCCCTGGCCGAGTGCCAGGGGGTAGCGCAGCGACCACGGCTGCACGAGACGCACGAGGGCGTCGTAGATGGGGGCGTCACCGTGCGGGTGGTAGTGACCCATCACCTCGCCGACGACGCGCGCGCACTTCGAGAACGACTTGTCGGGGCGGAATCCGCCGTCGTACATGCCGTAGATCACGCGGCGGTGCACGGGCTTGAGGCCGTCGCGGACGTCGGGGAGCGCGCGACCGACGATGACGCTCATCGCGTAGTCGAGGTAGCTCCGCTGCATCTCGAGCTGCAGGTCGACCTGGTCGATCTTGCCGTGGTCGTGCACCGGCTCGCCCCGGACGTCGTCGGGTTCGGGGGTGGTGTCGTCAGCCATGTCTTCTCAGTTCCGTAGTGCGTTCGTCGTCTCGTGCCGTGTGTCGCGCCGGCGAGATCAGATGTCGAGGAAGCGGACGTCTTTCGCGTTGCGCTGGATGAAGCTGCGGCGGGACTCGACGTCCTCGCCCATCAGGACCGAGAAGATCTCGTCGGCCGCGGCGGCGTCGTCGATCGTGACCTGCTTGAGCGTGCGGGTCTGGGGGTCCATCGTGGTCTCCCAGAGCTCGTGGTCGTTCATCTCGCCGAGACCCTTGTAGCGCTGGATGCCGTTGTCCTTGGGGATGCGACGCCCCGAGGCCTGGCCGTCGACGAGCAGGGCGTCGCGCTCCCGGTCGCTGTAGGCGTACTCGTGCGGGTGGTTCGACCACTTGAGGCGGTACAGCGGCGGCTGCGCGAGGTAGACGTACCCGGCCTCGATCAGACCGCGCATGTAGCGGAACAGCAGCGTCAGCAGCAGCGTCGTGATGTGCTGGCCGTCGACGTCGGCATCGGCCATGAGCACGATCTTGTGGTAGCGGGCCTTGGCCATGTCAAAGTCTTCGCCGATGCCCGTGCCGAAGGCCTGGATCATCGCCTGGACTTCCTTGTTGCCCAGTGCCCGGTCGAGACGCGCGCGCTCGACGTTCAGGATCTTCCCGCGCAGCGCGAGGATCGCCTGCGTGTGCGGGTCCCGGCCCTGCACGGCCGAGCCGCCGGCGGAGTCACCCTCGACCAGGAAGATCTCGCTGATCGACGGGTCTTTCGAGGTGCAGTCCTTGAGCTTGTCGGGCATCGCCGCCGACTCGAACACGCTCTTGCGGCGGGCGGTCTCCCGCGCCTTGCGCGCTGCCAGACGCGCGGTGGCCGCATCGATCGCCTTGCGGATGATGTTCTTCGCCTGGCCGGGGTTACGGTCGAACCAGTCACCGAGCTTGTCGCCGACGACCTTCTGCACGAACGCGCGCGCCTCGGTGTTGCCGAGCTTGGTCTTCGTCTGCCCCTCGAACTGGGGCTCTGACAGCTTGACCGAGATGACGGCGGTCAAACCCTCGCGGATGTCGTCGCCGGTGAGGTTGTCGTCCTTCTCCTTGAGGAGGTTGTTCGCCCGGGCGTACCGGTTGACGAGGGTGGTCAGCGCCGCGCGGAAGCCCTCCTCGTGGGTGCCGCCCTCGTGGGTGTTGATCGTGTTCGCGTAGGTGAAGACGTTCTCGGTGTAGGCGGTCGTCCACTGCATCGCCAGCTCGAGGGCGATCTTGCGCTCGGTGTCCTCTGACTCGACCTCGATGATCTCATCGTTCACCACGTCGGCCTTGCGGACCCGGTTGAGGTGCTCGACGTAGTCGACGAGACCGCGCTCGTAGAGGAACGAGTCGTGGCGCGCTGCGGTGGTCTCCTCGCCGGGCTCGCCCTCGGTGATGACCGACTGCGGACGCTCGTCGCGCAGGCTGATGCGCAGCCCCTTGTTCAGGAACGCCATCTGCTGGAACCGCGTACGCAGGGTGTCGTAGTCGAAGTCGATCGTGTCGAAGATCGTGGCATCCGGCCAGAACGTGATCGAGGTGCCGGTCGCCTCGCTCTCCTCGCCCTGCTCGAGGGGGGCCAGCGGCACGCCGCCATTGCGGAACGACTGACGCCACACGTGTCCCTGACGCTGCACCTCGACCTCGAGGCGGGTCGAGAGGGCGTTCACCACCGAGGAACCCACGCCGTGCAGACCGCCCGAGACCGCGTAGCCGCCGCCGCCGAACTTGCCACCGGCGTGCAGCACGGTGAGCACGACCTCGACCGTCGACTTACCCTCGGTGCGATGCATGTCGACGGGGATGCCGCGGCCGTTGTCGACCACGCGGACGGCGCCGTCGCTGAGGATCGTGACGTCGATGGTGTCGCAGTAGCCAGCGAGGGCCTCGTCGACGGAGTTGTCGACGATCTCTTGCACCAGGTGGTGAAGGCCGCGCTCGCCCGTGGAGCCGATGTACATACCGGGGCGCTTGCGGACGGCCTCGAGGCCTTCGAGCACCTGGATGGCGTCTGCCCCGTACTCGTTGGGAACCTTCGCGGCCGGCGTCGCTTGGGGTTCCTCGGAAACGGTGTCGGGGTTTTCGGACGTCATGAGTGAACGCGCTCCAGATCGATTCGTCGGAATCTCCATCCTACCGCGCGGGGCTCGCTGGAATGGCGTGTGAGGCCCTACGCGGCGATAAATCGTGTCGAACCGGGACCGACCATGGCCTAACCGTAGGTATCGCGCGGACCGCGGCCTGGAACGGCTCTGGGCCCCCATTTCCAGGAGGGGACGTCGGGTCCGACGAAGCGGATTGCTTCGACCCCCGCCTCGGGGAAGCGCCGAATGATCTCCGACAGGATGTGCGCACGCATCAGCTGCAACTGCTTCGCCCACGCCGTCGAGTCGGCCTGGATGGTCAGGATGCCGGCATCCAGCGCCACGGGACGGGTGTGGGCGGCGGTGTCCGCGCCCGCCACGTCGTCCCAGGTGCGCACAAGGTCCTCGCGCGAGAGCTGCGGCTCCCACCCCGCGGAGCGCGTGAGCGACGACAGGACGTCGCCGAGCCCGCGTGGATCACGGCCGGGCGCGAACGGCGCGTTCTCTCCGTCATCGACGCGGCGTCGCCGCTTCTTCTTGCGGTAGGGCGAGGGTTCGAGCCCGCGCAGCCGCAGATAGGTCGCCATGGTCTCGGGCAGTTCCGACTCGTCAGTCATCGAGCGTCTCCCGGATGCGTCCCGCCTCGACCCGGACGACATGGGCGCGAAGCGCATCGGGGACGTCTTCCTCGACCGCGGAGGTGACGATGACCTGCTCGTAGCCGCCGGCCAGTTCCGCCAGGCGCGTGCGGCGGCCGGAGTCGAGCTCCGCGAAGACGTCGTCGAGGATGAGGACCGGATCGCCGAGACGGGATTCGGCGCGCAGCAGTTCCGCCGACGCGAGCCGCAGCGCGAGCGCGACCGACCAGGATTCGCCGTGCGACGCGTAGCCCTTGACCGGCAGGCCACGCACTTCCAGCACCAGGTCGTCGCGGTGGGGCCCCACGAGCGTGAGACCGCGCTCGAGCTCCGCGCTGCGTCGGGCGGCGAGCGCCGTGCGGAATTGATCGGCGAGCGGAGCCGAAGAGCCGCCGGCGTCCGTGGATTCGCCCTCCTCGGGGTCAGCGCCGCCGACGGAGAGGGCCCACGACAGACGGGGTCCGTGCTCCGCGCCCGCGATCGCGGCGTAGGAGCGCGCCATCGGTTCGGAGAGATCGGATGCCAACGCGAGCCGGGCTTCGATCACCTCGGTGCCGAGCGAGACGAGCTTGTCGTCCCAGACGTCCAGCGTGCTGAGGGAGTCGCCGCGCACACCCCGCGCCCGAGCAGACTTCAGCAGCGCGCTGCGCTGACGCAGGACGCGGTCGTAGTCGGCGAGCACGGCGGCCATCCGCGGGGTGCGCTGCACGATGAGCTGGTCGGCGAAGCGACGTCGGGCCGAAGGGTCGCCCCGGACGATCTGCAGGTCTTCGGGGGCGAACAACACGACCTGGGCGTAGCGCGGGAGCTCCGAGGTCCGGACGTTGACGCCGTTCACGCGGGCCTTGTTGGCCCCCTGTCGGTTGAGCTGCAGTTCAAGCAGCACGCTGCGCTCACCGTGGGCGAGCCGAGCGCGCACGATCGCGGCATCCGTCCCGTCGCGGACCAGGGGGGCGTCGTTCGAGACACGGTGCGAACCCAGCGTGGCGAGATAGGCGACGGCTTCGACGAGGTTCGTCTTCCCCTGCCCGTTGCGACCGATGAACACATTCGCGCCCGCGGAGAGCGAGACGTCGACACCCGCGTAATTGCGGAAGTCCTTCAGTCCGAGCTGCTCCACGATCACCGGGTCAGACTACCCGTCGCCTCCGACACGGCGATCGCGACGGGAGCGACCACGGACCGTCAGCGCAGCAGCAGATTCGGCTGCAAGAGATACTTGAACGACCCTTCGCCGCCCTTGTCGACCGAGGTCTGCGGGGTGACGAGCACGGGGCTGAGCTTGTTCGCGTTGTCGCTCGACGTGAAGGTGATGCGCGCGAATTCGCTGCGCACGGCACCCAGTGACTCGAGCAAGTACTGGGGGTTGAGGCCGAGGGTCACTTCGTCGCCGACGAGGGTCGCGTCAACCGACTCGGTCGCGCGCGCCTGCTCGGTTCCCGACGCGTCCATCGAGACGCCTTCCGGGCCGAAGGTGAAGCGCAGGGGCGCGGAGCGGTCGAGCACCAGGGCGACACGACGAACGGCCTCGGCGAGCTCCGCCGTGTTCACGACACTGTGGTGCTCGGTCTGCGCGGGGAAGAGACGGCGTACGGGCGGGAAGTTGCCCTTGATGAGCAGCGACGTCACCGTCTTGTTGCCGGAGGAGAAGGCGATGATCTCGCGGTCACCCGAGCCGGAGAAGGCGATCGAGATGTCGCCGCCGTGCGCGAAGGTCTTCCCGACTTCCTGCAGGGTGCGAGCCGGCACGAGAGCCGACGTCGGCTCATCGGATGCCGCGGCTCCACCGTCCCACGGGATTTCGCGAAGAGCGACGCGATAGCGGTCGGTGGCCACCAGGCTGAGCTGGGTGCCGGTGACCTCGAGCTGCACGCCGGTCAGGACCGGCGTGACGTCGTCGCGGGAGGCGGCGAAGGCGACCTGAGCGATCGCCGTGGCGAACTCGTCGGCGGGGACGAGACCCGACTCACCCGTAACCTCCGGAATGGCCGGGTATTCCTGCACCGGCATGGATGCCAGTGTGAAGCGCGCGGAGCCGCAGGTGAGAAGGATGCCGCCGTCGTCGTCGACAGCGATCTGAATGGGTGCGTTCGGCAGGCGGCTCGCGATGTCGCTGAGCAGTCGGCCGTGAACGAGGATCGTGCCCGGCTCGTCGACGGTCGCCTCGATCGTGGTGCGGGCGGATGCCTCGTAGTCGAAGGCCGCGAGCGTGAGTCCCTGGTCGCCGGCCTCGATGAGCACACCGGCCAGGATCGGCTGCGGATTGCGCTGCGGCAGGAGCTTGACCACGAACGAGACGGCTTCGCTGAACACATCGCGATTGACGTGGAACTTCACGGGCGCTCCCTTGACGGCGGGTATGGCTTACCCATGCTAGTGCCCTGCTCCGGCTGCGCCGATCGAGCGTGGTCTGCACGGCAAGGTCATCGAATCTCTCTTAACAACGGGAAAGGATCTTCATCTTGTTAACCGCTGTGGAGAGTGTGGATAACTCGCGACACGCTTGTTAACGCAAGGGATCAGCTCGCTTGTTAACTGTGGACGCGTTGCGGAGACCCTGGGCACTTAACAGCGCCGCCGGACGTCGACCCTCCTCCGTCATCCACAGCGTTAACGCGTTCGTGCACAGCTCATCCGCAGAGAATCCGAGTTATCCACAGGTTTTCCACACTGTGCAGAACTGTCTGAAACATCGCGTTCCCCGGCGTTTCGCCGGCTGCTGAGGGCGGAAAAGACATGAGGGGTCCACCCGAAACCTCGGACGGACCCCTCATGCGAGGAGAGCGCTCAGCGCATGCGGCCGAGCTGGCTGGTGATCTCGGAGACCTGGTTGAAGATCGAGCGACGCTCCTTCATGAGGTCGCTGATCTTCTTGTATGCGTACATGACGGTCGTGTGATCGCGGTTGCCGAAGAGCTGGCCGATCTTCGGCAGAGACAGACTCGTCCGCTCACGGCACAGATACATCGCGATCTGTCGCGCTGTCGCCACGGCTTGCGAGCGGCTCGAGCCGTACAGATCGTCGACCGAGAGCTTGAAGTACTGCGCTGTCGCCGTGATGATGTCCGTCGGCGAGATGACGTTCGCGTCATCCTGGTCGATGATGTCGCGGAGGACCGTCTGGGCCAGCGACATGTCGAGCGTCGATCTGTTCAGACTCGCGAAGGCGGAGACGCGGATGAGGGCGCCCTCGAGCTCGCGAATATTGGACGAGACGACGGTGGCGATGTACTCGAGCACATCGTCGGGGATGAGCAGCCTCTCGCTCTGCGCTTTCTTGCGGAGGATGGCGATGCGCGTTTCGAGGTCGGGCGCCTGGACGTCGGTGATCAGGCCCCATTCGAAGCGGCTGCGCATCCGGTCTTCGAAGCCGGTCAGCTGTTTCGGCGGGAGGTCGCTGGTGATGACGACCTGTTTGTCGTGGTCGTGCAGCGTGTTGAAGGTGTGGAAGAACGCTTCCTGCGTCTCGGCGCGGCCCTGCAGGAACTGGATGTCGTCGATCAGGAGGATGTCGACGTCGCGATAGCGCGCCTGGAACGCCGAGCCGCGGTTGTTCGCGATCGAGTTGATGAAGTCGTTCGTGAACTCCTCACTCGAGACGTAGCGGACACGGATGCCGGCGTACATGCTCGCGGCGTAGTCCCCGATGGCGTGGAGGAGGTGCGTCTTGCCAAGACCGGAGTCGCCGTAGATGAAGAGCGGGTTGTACGCCTTCGCCGGCGCTTCGGCGACTGCCACGGCGGCGGCATGGGCGAACCGGTTGGACTGCCCGATGACGAAGTTGTCGAAGGTGTACTTCGGATTGAGCCGGGTGTCGTTGCGCGAGGCGGGGACGATCGGTTCGGGTGCCTGTTCTGTCACGACGCCGTGTGCGGCGGGCACGGCGGAGCGATCCGGGGTCGCCGCCGTCGGGGAAGAAGACGGACGCGGTGACTCCACGAGATCGGGATTCACCACGACGCGGAACGTGCCGACGGAGGGGTCATCGCCCTGGACCTGTGCAAGGGCTTCGAGGATGGGGGCGCGCATGCGCTTGTTGAACTGCGCCGCCGTCAGATCGTTGGGCACGTCGAGATAAAGCGTCCCGCCCATGACCCCCTGGGGCACGGCGAGGTTGAGGAAGCCGTGCAACTGCGGAGTGACGCGGTCATCGGTGAGAAGATGGTCCAGCACGGCCGACCAGACGGGGACATCCGGTACTTCGTGCAGAGACATATCCCCTCCGGGATCTAGACGCGACGGGTGGTCGACGTGTCGCGTCGAGCCTGTGGATAACTTCCGGGGCCACGCTAGTTCGCGGCTCTCTCGGAGCAAAATCCACTGTAGGACCCGGCCGCGTGTCTTTGCCATGCTTGTGGACAACGCCTGGGGATAATGGGCGGTCGGCTCCCCGGTTTGAGTTAACGCCGCGCGCGACGTAGCCTTAGTCGGTTGACTTATGCCTATACGGCAGTCCCGACCCCGTCCCCGGCAGAAGAGCATCGGGCGACACCACCTCCGGAGTGACCCATGAGCAAGCGCACCTTCCAGCCCAACAACCGCCGCCGCGCCAAGAAGCACGGCTTCCGCGCCCGCATGCGCACGCGTGCCGGCCGCAGCATCCTCTCGGCGCGTCGCGCCAAGGGCCGCACCGAGCTCTCGGCCTGACAGACCCGGTGCTCGCGAAGCCGAACCGACTCACCCGCGGATCGGACTACAAAGCCACAGTCCGACGGGGTTCTCGTTGTGCCGGAGCGCACACGATCACGTACGTCGGCTCGTCGGCCGAGACTGATTCGCCTCGCTTCGGCTTCATCGTGAGCCGGCAGGTCGGCTCCGCTGTCACCCGCAACACCATCCGCCGCCGCCTCAAGGCGGTGTGCGCCGAGGCGCTCCCGTCCATCCGCGGGGGCGCCTCGATCGTCATCCGTGCACTTCCCTCCGCCGCCACGATCGACTACGCGACCCTTCGCGCCGACGTGGTGAGGTGCCTCGAACGAAAAGCGTCAGCATGAGCGCTTCGACACTCCCGATGTCCTCCACGGGGACCGGTCGACTTCGAGCGGATGCCGTCCTGGCATCCGTCCCGCTTCTCCCGCGTAATGCGGGGCTGATCCTGCTGCACGCGTATCGCGCCACGATCTCGCACGTCTACGGCGACGTGTGCAAGTACTATCCGTCCTGCTCCGCCTATTCGGTGGGCGCCGTGCAACAGCACGGACTCGTGAAGGGCATCGCGTTCACCGCGGCCCGTCTCGCACGCTGTCATCCCTGGGCTCAGGGTGGCATCGACGACGTCCGTCCTCACCGGGCCTTCCGCCACGAACTCACTCCGCACGGATTCGTCGTGCCCTCCCGAAAGGACTGATCGTGCAATTCGATCTCATTGGGACCATCCTCTGGCCGCTGAAATGGGCGGTCGAGCTCGTGCTGGTGGGCTGGCACGCGCTGTTCACGGCGCTCGGCATGCCTCCGGCAGCAGGTCTGACGTGGGTGCTGTCGATCATCGGCCTGGTGCTCATCGTCCGCGCAGCGCTGATCCCGCTCTTCGTGAAGCAGATCAAGAGCCAGCGCAAGATGATGGAGATCGCCCCCGAGCTCCGCAAGGTGCAGGAGAAGTACCGGGGCAAGCGCGATCAGCTCTCGCGAGAAGCGATGAGCCGCGAGACGATGGCGCTCTACAAGAAGCACGGCACCACCCCCGTGTCCAGCTGCCTTCCACTGCTGGTGCAGATGCCGATCTTCTTCGCTCTCTTCAGCGTTCTGAACGACGTGTCGAAGCACGCGGCGAGCGGAGTCGGCGGTGTGGGTCTGCTGACGCCCGAGCTCACCACCGAGTTCTACGACGCGCGCCTGTTCGACGTGGCATCCATGCACGTGAACCTCGTGACCGCGTGGAGCCAGCCCGACGGTCAGGTGACCGTCGCCATCCTGCTGACGCTCGTGGTGCTGATGATCGGTTCGCAGTTCTTCACGCAGCTGCAGATCATCTCGAAGAACCTGTCGCCGGAGGCCAAGACGGGTCAGGCGTACCAGATGCAGAAGATCATGCTCTACATCCTTCCGCTGGCGTTCATCTTCTCCGGTGTCTTCTTCCCGCTCGGTGTCGTCATCTACTGGTTCGTCAGCAACCTGTGGACGATGGTGCAGCAGTTCGTCGTCATCCGCGAGATGCCCACGCCCGGTTCGGATGCCGCCAAGGCGCGCGAGGAGCGCCTCTCGCGCAAGGGCAAGGCCATCGACTCCACCGGCAAAGTCATCCCGATCGAGAAGTACGAGGCCGAACAGCAGCGTCTCCTCGAGGAGGCCGAGCGCGCCCGTGCCGCGGCGCCCAAGCGCCAGCAACCGGTGGGTAAGCAGCGCGCCAAGAAGCAGCAATCCACCAAGAACACCGGTGCCGCGGGTGGGACCGCCGGCCGCCCCGGCTCCTCCCCCGCTTCCTGACATCCGGAGATCACGATGACGACGTCCGATCAGATCGCCCCCGACCAGACCGCCGCCACCGAGGAGCAGCTCGAGCAGGAAGGCGACATCGCCGCCGACTACCTCGAGGGCTTGCTCGACATCGCCGATATCGACGGAGACCTGGCGATGGATGTGCGCGCGGGCCGAGCGTACGTATCCGTCGAAGCCGAAGATGCCGCCGCGCTGGGAAGCCTGTCGCACCCTGACACGGTGCAGGCGCTGCAGGAGCTCACGCGGCTTGCCGTGCAGAACTCGACGGGCCGTTTCTCGCGGCTCATCCTCGACATCGGGGGCTCTCGGGACGCGCGACAGCGTCAGCTCGAGAACCTCGTCGACCGGGCCATCGCTCGCCTCGACGAGGGCGCCTCGCAGGCGTCGCTTCCCGCGATGTCGAGCTACGAGCGCAAGCTCGTTCACGACATCGCGGCTGACCGGGGATACTCCTCCGAGTCGTTCGGCGAAGGTGCTGACCGTCACACCGTGCTTCGTCGCGGCTGAGGTTCGAGATGCCGGAACAGCTCGAAGCAGAGCCGGCCGTCGCCGAGTCGCTTTTCGGTGAGAACCTCGAGCGCGCCCGGCTCTTCACCGAGAATCTGGCGCGCCACGGCGAAGAACGCGGGTTGATCGGACCCCTCGAAGTGCCACGGCTGTGGACTCGTCACATTCTGAACAGTGCGATCGCGGCCCCCTACTTCCACGGCCGTGCGGTCGACGTGGGATCCGGAGCGGGTCTGCCCGGCCTCGTGCTGGCGATCGCCCGTCCGGATGTCGAGTGGACGCTCATCGAGCCCATGGAGCGTCGCACGGTCTGGCTTTCGGAGCAGGTGGAGGAGTTGTCGCTCTCCAACGTCACCGTGGAGCGGATGCGCGGTGAGGAGTGGACAGGAGGTCGCGTCTTCGATGTCGCTACCGCTCGCGCGGTGAGCGCTCTGCGCACGCTCCTCCCGTTCACGGCGCCGCTGGTGCGACCGCAGGGCCGTCTGGTGTTCCTGAAGGGCGCCAATGTGGGAGCCGAGCTCGACGCGGCCGCGAAGCAGGTGCGGAAGTTCGGTCTGCACGACGTGTCGATCGAGGTCGTCGGCGAAGGTGTGCTCGACGAGCCGACCCGCGTCTTTGTCGCAACGGTGTCCCGATGACGTGTAATCTTTGCCGTTTTTTGGCTTGATCAGGCTTTTTCTACCGGTTCCGGCTCGGATGACGAGATGCTGGCGTGCGTTCGTTCTCTGTCGGATGTCTGACGGAGGTTCGTGGTCTGCCACGTGTGCAACGGGTGGGGCGTCCTCGCCATCCGATAGCGGAGCGAGAAGGCACCGTATCCGAGCAGGCGCATCTGCGTGCGGGGGTGTCGAGGCCGGGATGGCTGCTCGCTCCGGGACCGCAGTGAGGTTACAGAATGGATCTGTGGTTGCTTCGCCCACCGCGGTGGCAGACCGACGGTCGAGGCGTGTCGACTCAGGATCGGGAGCAGAAGTCTCGATTCCGCGTAGATACGCGGGGATCGTAATGGTGTGCCTTCGGGCGTGAGCGGGACGCTGGCGGTGACGGCGGCACGGTCGGGAGCAGCCGGGCTTCGAGTGATCAGTGAACCGAGGTACGGCGAGCGGGCGTCTCGGCCATCAGTGTGCGTCGGGTATGGCCGTAGTGGCTGCTTCGGAGACGTTGGTGGTCTGCGGGTGGGTGATGGGCGACCCCCTCCCCCGCTCCCCTGGACGACGTCTACGGCTCGCGCATGACAGCGCTCGAGGTGCGGAGATCGCGGCCATTGCTCCCGCCGATGACGGTTCGGCGTTTGAGGCGTCGCGGACGTCCGGGTGGGGAGCCTCCTCGATCTTCGGCTCCGATACATGTGTCGCTCCCGGATCGACGACGTCACCGGATGGGTGGACGGGTGATGCGGGCACGGTGGCCGCTCGCTCCGATGCCCCCTGCGCTTGGTGCGTCCTCCGTCCATGGTGAATTCCGGCGGCTCCGCATGAGGGGCGCGGCGACTGCGGGCATTGCTTCATGTTTCACGTGAAACGCAACTCGATGGCTCGTGAGCGGTGAGCGGCGGAGTGAGATGAGAGGCGCTGTAGCCGTTTTTGGCGCCGGGATCGAGGTGGAGGTGGCGGTCGGGGTTCACGCTGAATCATCTCGCGGGGGTTCATCACTGACGCCGTAGGGGTCGAGCTGCATGCGCCTGTGCCGTCGCCTAGGACATCTCTCTGGATCTCATGGAGAGAAGGTGCTCGCGCCACTGCCGGTCTATCTCACCGAGCGGACAACTCCTCGCGTGCCTTCACCGTGGCCCTTCGGTTCTTATGCAGCCTGCGTCATGGGGTCTTGCGCGTCGTCAGTCCTCCGTTTCTGCGAACGCCAGCCGCCTGCCGAGTGTCAGGGGCGACGAGTGCGTTGACTTCGGAGCAAGCCGATCGATACGACGCTGAGGTCGGAGCCTGATGAACGACTGACGGGGCTCGAGAACGAGGGTCGCTCGTCGAGGATGGTGATGGTCAGGAGAGACACGACGTCACGGGCCGCCAAATGCCAACGCCGGGCGAGGGTCCGACGCGTTGGGCGGCGAGCAAGCGTGCAGATGCCGGGGGTTCTGAGGGGTCCTCTGTCGTCCTTGCGCCAAGTCTAGTTGGCCGATGGTCTTCGAGGCGCTGGACGGCCATGTCTGCGGCGCCGATGCCGCTCGTCGGTGAAGCATTCTCGTCAGGAGCGATGACTTCACGCGGCGCCTTTGTCGACGCAGTGTCCGTGGCGAGTGACACAGGCACACGCACTGACGCCCGCGCCTGCTTCTGGATTCTTACGCGAGCCGCGCACCGGCGCTGTGGTGCCGGGCGGTTGGGCCGCGTTCTGTGTCGCCCGGGCCGCCGTGTTCGCGGGCGGTAGAGAGAAAGTGGGTGAGCCTCGTACTACAGGGAACATCGCAGCGTACGGCGGCGACTCTCATCCACTCATTTGCGGCGACAGCCTCTCCCTGAAAGGATGCGGCGCCAGCGTTGTCGCTGGGGTGCGAAGACCCTCCCCCGGACCCGCGGGCTGCGCCGTGCGCGCCCGGGTAGGCGACGGAGTTGCGCCTCGACCTGGTCTCGTCGGACTGCCTGTGATTTCTCGTTGCAGGTGGGTGGCTCCCGTGGTCATAACGCGGGGCTGCGTCGACGGCCGCGATGACTTCGCGTAGGTGCGGTCGGCCACCCCGATCAGAGATCCGGCGCGGTTGTGCGTAGGGTCGCCGCAGAGGCCCGCGCCGTTCCTACAGGGCTTCGGGGCATACGGGGCCGGCTGGACCTCACGGCGTGGGATTCGCTGGAATCGCTCGAATGCCGCACTGTCCGTCGCTGACGGGTTCCCCACTCGTCGGTTGGGATGTGTTTCACGTGAAACGTCGGGAATCGGGCCTTACCTCGCTCGCTCCGGGGAGGCTCGGCGGCCGTGCTCGGGCACGACATGTTTCACGTGACACCATCGCGCGGCTGGCGAATAGAGAGGGAGCCGGCTCGTATCGCTTACGCGCAATGCTTCGCGGGGCGCTTCGCACACGACCGGATCCGCGCTGTGCCACAGCTCGATGGTACACGTCAGGCACGCAACGAACAGACCACCATTCCCGGTGACGGCCGGTGAGTTGGCGCCAGGCGGGTTCGGCTGGGCGAGTGCGATCGTGCCGCGCGAAGACGCGCGATTGTGTGACTGCGGTGCGTCGTGGCAGCGCTGAGGCGTGTCGCAGACTTCGCCTCCTTGATCGCCCGGAGATGCGACAAATCCATCGTGTGCGTTGTCTGAGTGCGGCCGTTCATGCGGTTTGGAATGTCCGGTCCGCCGCAGGCTGTGAAAGTGAATCGTTGTGGTCTTGGTCCCCGCCAGAAGACCGCGCGATACGATCGCTCTCTGGCAATGGAGCTGCTGCCGGATCTTGTGACAACCTGAAGAGTTCGTTCCGCGGGCCGCGTTTCCGCAACCTCCGGTTGAACGCGCGCGAGCGCGGCAGCGAAACCGCACGGCGGTCGGGTAGCGCGCATCGGCTGGACCCAGGTGTTTCGTGGAAGTCGCTTCCGGGCCGGCCGCGCGGGAGGTGGGCCCCTGTCAGGCTCCAGCTAGCCCGCCAACCGATCGGTCGGAATGAGGACGGATCCATACGGTCGAAGTGCCGATGTTTCACGTGCAACTCCCCGCGGCGGAGTGGCAGTTGAGCATGAAGGCTGCGCATTTCGGGAACCGACCGCACGTATCTCGCCCTACTTCCGTCAGTCGGCAGCACGCACGTCACCCCATGAATCATCGGTTGGCCAGGACGTGAGCAACGTCCCGCTCCGCCCACGCGTCGCGCGCAACGCGCCCGTTGAAGCGGGCCCATTCGTCGGGAAGACGAGCTGCTCCCGGGCGGCGGCGGTGTCTCTTAGAAGGCACACTAACGGCGCATTAGTGGGGTCCGGCTCGCGATGTTTCACGTGAAACGCCTCACCGGCTCACGCGGCGTTTCATAATCCAAGACCGTGGATGGCTGCGCACCGTCGTGATTGGAATTTTCGATGCGACACGTCTAGACGGGCGTTCATCCCGCCGCTCACGGGCGCAGCCCGGCGGGACGCGTGAGCTCGCCGGTCAAAGGACCATCGACGTTCGACCAAACCTTCCCGCCAAGCCCAGGCGAAACCGGCGCGGGCGTAGCCCTTGACTCAGCGTGGTCGTCTACGGGCGAGGTGTGAGCGCGTACCGTAAGAGCTGCGTTTGGCAACCCTTCCGTTTCACGTGAAACATCAGAACCGACGATCGTCACGTCGGTGACGGATTCTCTGGGCGAGAGTCACCTATCCCCTAAGGTCTCCGGGTGCAACGCGCATCCGCCGACATTGTCGACTCAGACTCGATCAGCGCCCATCGCTCTTTTCCGGCGTCTTGCTGCGACTGGTCACCGGATGCCACCCTGTCCTCGAATCACTGCTCCGCCGTGTCGCTGCACCGCCGTCGGCCATACGAACGCCTCATCTTGCCAGCGCGCGAAGGCAGACACACTACCGAGTTGAGTTCCGAGACGGTCCCTGATTTTGTTGTTGACCGCTGATAAGGCGATCGGTTCCCGTGGGGTTGCGGCGTGGCATCCGACGAAAGCGTCTTGATGCTTCTCAGCGACTTCTCAATCGCTCCGCACAACGAGCGGGCGGCGTCAGATGCGCGATACCGAACGGGGTGCAGGAAGGAGGTGGGCTAATCTCTTTGCGGATCGGATCCAGACGGACGGCGGGTTAAGGTCGCGGACTGGCGACGTCGGCCTCCGCTCGCCTCCGGCGGCCGGGCCGCGCTGAAGCACGAGCAGTGCCGGTTTGATACCGCCACCGTTCGGGTGAGCTGCCGCGGGGTGATTCCGGAATGGCGGCGGTGGTACTCGGTGGAGCATCGGTGAAATCTCGATGCGCGGACTTCTCTCGAACGCGAAATCCGACGGGGATCTCTCCACCCGCGTAAGGAGGAAATGTGCCGAAGCGGGAGCGGAGATTCATCGGCGTACGCCGGCTATTCCGCGCGGTCCGTTGATAGCGGTGCATATTGTCCGATCACGGCATGCAGCACGTGGCGCCCGCTTGGGCAGTGCTCTTGAGTAATGCGATTGCAGCGACAGGGCGCACTGAACCCAGAACGAGTGCGTGCCGTTATGTGCCCCGCTCCGTGCCCTGTCGGCGAGGGTGCGGGCGATTGCGATGACCGTGGACCCGTGGCTCGGCCATTACCGCTGCAAAGTCGCGTCCGCGACGAGTAGCCGCTGCTGGTCGAGGGCTCCGCGCGGCTGTCGCCTTTCAGGCCCGTTGATGAAACGTGTCGTCACTACCAGAACCCACAACCTTGATCCCACTGCGTCCTCACCATCGTGTTCATAGCCACGTGGATGTCGCACCGCGCAGGTAGACTGGGCGAGTTCGCGACGGAGAGGTGTGTTTCACGTGAAACAGTCCGGTGAGGCATCTGCGTCGTCATTCTCGCTCGACGACTCCCCCATCGCTCGCGAGATTGCTGACCTGTCTGCTCGTCGTCGCGCGCTGGAAGCCGCGAAGGTGGAACTGTCGGGTCGTACTCGTGTGTTCACCGTCTCGAATCAGAAGGGTGGCGTCGGGAAGACGACCACTGCTGTGAACGTCGCCGCCGCCCTCGCATCCGTCGGCGCGCGAGTGCTCGTCATCGACCTCGACCCCCAGGGGAATGCGTCGACCGCTCTTGGTGTCGCACACAACGCGGAGACGCCCAGCATCTACGACGTGCTGATCGACGAATTCCCCCTCGCAGATATCATCCAGACGAGCCCGGAGTCGCCGAACCTTCTCTGTGCTCCCAGTACGATCCACCTGGCCGGCGCTGAGATCGAACTTGTTTCTCAGGTGGCGCGTGAGCACCGGCTCCGTGGCGCTCTTCGTGATTATCTCGCGATCGACGACAACCACCTGGACTTCGTGATCATCGACTGCCCGCCCTCGCTGGGTCTTCTCACGATCAACGCGTTCACGGCGGCTGACGAAGTGATGATCCCGATCCAGTGCGAGTACTACGCGCTCGAGGGGCTCAGTCAGCTTCTCGGGAGCGTCCAGATGATCCAGAAGCACCTCAACCCGACATTGCACGTGTCGACGATCCTGCTCACGATGTACGACGGGCGCACGCGTCTCGCGCAGCAGGTGGCCGAAGAGGTTCGCTCTCACTTCACGAGTGAGGTGCTGGACACGGTCATTCCGCGTTCCGTCCGCGTGTCCGAAGCGCCGAGCTTCGGTCAGACCGTCATCGCGTACGATGGCCAGTCAGCGGGCGCCATCGCCTACCGCGAAGCCGCGGTGGAGATCGTTGCGCGAGACACCACGAAGAAGGGTTCCTGATGGCGAAGAGGACCGGACTGGGTCGCGGTATCGGCGCCCTCATCCCCACGGCGGAACCCTCGGAGGCTCGCCCGGTCGACGTGTTCTTCCCGGAGGGGAACAACGGGACGAAGAGTGACTCCCCCGCGGCATCCGTCCCGGCGGCCGACGCGCTGGTGAGCGTACCGGGCGCACGTCTCGTCCACATCGACCCGAAGTCGATCGTGCCGAACCCGCGGCAGCCGCGCACCCACTTCGACCCGGACGATCTGGCTGAGCTCATCCACTCCGTGCGGGAGTTCGGAGTGCTGCAGCCGGTCGTCGTGCGCGATAAGGGCGACGGCACGTTCGAGCTCATCATGGGCGAGCGGCGGACGCGCGCCTCGCGCGAGGCCGGCTTGGACACCATCCCTGCCGTCGTGCGGGAGACGGACGATGAGTATCTTCTGCGGGACGCCCTGCTGGAGAACCTGCACCGCTCGCAGCTCAATCCCCTGGAGGAGGCGTCGGCCTACCAGCAGCTGCTGGAGGATTTCGGCATCACCCAGGAGGAGCTGGCGACGCGCATCGGACGCTCCCGTCCGCAGATCAGCAACACCATCCGTCTGCTGAAGCTGCCCGTGCCCGTCCAGCAGCGGGTGGCGGCAGGCGTGCTGAGCGCCGGTCACGCCCGCGCGATCCTCTCCCTCGACGATGCGAAGGAGATGCAGAAGCTCGCCGACAAGATCGTCAACGAGGACCTGTCGGTTCGCGCGGCGGAGGCTGCGGCCAAGATGCCCGGCGTGGCCCCCGTTCGACAGAAACCCACGGCCGGCTCCCGCCGGAGCGGTCTCGACGACGTGGCCGACCGTCTTGGTGACCGGCTCGACACGAAGGTCCGCGTGTCGCTGAACGCAAAAAAAGGCCAGATCAGCATAGATTTTGCCAGCATTCAGGATCTGAACCGCATCCTTGCGGCGCTCGGCGAAGAGGGATACACGGGCTGACCGCGTCTTTGCATCCGCGGGGAGCGAACAGCTCGGCGCCCCGGTGTCGGTGGTGCGACGTACGCTGGAACGGTGACTGCGAACGATGACAACCTGCGCCGTCGCGCCAGCCTCGAGCTTCTGCGCGCCGAGGCATCCGACGAACTGGGCGTGCTGATTCACGAGCGTCTCCGCGGCGGCGAAGACCCGTGGGACTTCATGGAAGACCTCCCCAGCGTCGACGAGCTCGTCGTTCTCACGCTCCGTGCCGAGAACATCGCCGAGAACGGCGGTGTCCGCCCGAACAAAGCGCGCAATTATCGGGTGCTGCGTCAGATCGCCCTCGACTATCCCGCCCTCACGCGCGCTGTGTGGCGCATTCTGGGCGACGAGGAGCCGCACCGCCGCTGGGACGCAAGCGTACGTCTCGACGCCTCCTGAGCGCTACACAGGGCCTCTGACGGGTGAACCACCTCATTCGCAGACGCGCCGATGTGGAGCGCTTCGAGCCGACACGGCATCCGTCTTGTCACCGAGGACAAAGCGCCGCAATGAGAAGAGCCCCGACACCGGAGTGTCGGGGCTCTGTCGTCCGCGAGGGGAACTCAGCCGATGAACGCAGCGAGATCCTGCTCGAGCGCGTACTTGGGCTTCGCGCCGATGATGGTCGTCTTGACCTCACCGCCCTGGAAGACCTTCATTGCCGGGATCGAGGTGATCTGGTACTTCATGGCCAGATCGGGGTTCTCGTCGACGTTGAGCTTGAGGATCGTGATCTTGCCCGAGTTCTCGTTCTGGATCTCGTCGAGAACGGGGGCGACCATGCGACACGGTCCACACCACTCGGCCCAGAAGTCCACGAGAACGGGTCCGTCGGCCTGCAGGACGTCCTGCTCGAACGTCGCGGAGGTCGTCGCCTTGGCGGTCATTTCATATCTCCTTAGATGGAAGCGTCAGCTTGTGAAAACGCCGGTGAGGGCGAGTTTGTTCCTCAGACCACGGCCGCGTCGGGGAGTCCCTCGATCGGGCTCTCGGCGACCGCGGGCTCGCCGGCCTCCCCGCGCGCCGCGAGGAAGTGCTCGACATCGAGGGCGGCGACCGTGCCACTGCCCGCGGCGGTAATGGCCTGCCGGTAGGTGGGGTCGATGACGTCGCCGGCCGCGAACACACCGTCGACCGAGGTGCGCGAGGAGCGGCCGTCGACCCAGATGGTGCCCTGGTCGGTCAGCTGCAGCTTGTCGTGAACGAGGTGCGTGCGCGGGTCGTTGCCGATCGCGACGAACAAGCCGTCGAGCGGGAGTTCGCGCGTGGTGTCGTCGACGGTGGAACGCAGACGTACACCGTTCACCGCGTCGTCACCGAGGATCTCGTCGACCGCGCTGTTCCAGATGAACTCGATCTTCGGGTTCGCGAACGCGCGCTCCTGCATGATCTTCGACGCGCGCAGGGCGTCTTTGCGGTGGATGACGTAGACCTTCGAAGCGAACTTGGTGAGGAAGTTCGCTTCTTCCATGGCCGAGTCGCCGCCGCCGACCACGGCGATCGTGCGGTCGCGGAAGAAGAAGCCGTCGCACGTGGCGCACCAGGAGACCCCACGACCGGAAAGGCGGTCCTCGCCCTCGAGGCCGAGCTTGCGGTAGGCCGATCCGGTGGCGTAGATGACCGAGACGGCCTCTTCGACCTTGCCGCTGCCGAGGGTGACCCTCTTGACCGGGCCGTCGAGCTCGAGCGAGACGACGTCGTCGTAGAGCACCGTCGCGCCGAAACGCTCGGCCTGGGCCTGCATCTTGGCCATGAGGTCGGGCCCCTGGATGCCGTCGGGGAAGCCCGGGAAGTTCTCGACCTCGGTCGTGTTCATGAGGTCGCCGCCGGCTTCGACGGAGCTCGCGACGACGAGGGGCTCGAGGTTGGCGCGGGCCGCGTAGATGGCAGCCGTGTAGCCGGCCGGGCCGGATCCGATGATGATGACGTGACGCACGGTAGCGCGTTCCCTTCGTTGATTCCGCCGGATGAAACCCATGCTAGCCCCGGGGTATTCCGGGGGCGGGGGGCTAGCGCTTGGGGAGGAACCGCCGGCTGAGCGCGAGCGCCGGCGCCAGTTCGGGAGTCTTGAACACGGCCAGGATGCCGATGTAGACGGCCAGGACGACGGAGCCGACGATGGCGGCACCGACCGCGCCGGCAAGGGCACTCGCGGTGGTCCAGCCGCCGGGTCCGCCCAGCAGCTGCAGGACGCCGTATCCCGCTGCGGCGGCGGGCAAAGCCGCGAGCGAGAATTTCGCCAGGGCAAGCAGCCAGCCGGCGGTGCCGATACCGCCCAGCCTTCGATGCAGGAGGACCGTCGCCACCACGACCTGCACGATGCTCGCCACCGACTGCGTGAGCGCCACCCCGGCCGCGAGGTCGGAGCGCCCGAGAGTGGCGCCCGCGGCCACCGCTCCGCCGGCCACCAGGGCGCACTGCAACAGGGTGAAGAAGAAGGGCGTTCGCGTGTCGTTGTAGGCGTAGAACGTCCGCTGCACGACGAAGAGGACGGCCAGCGGCACCAGACACAGCAGGAAGCACAGGAGCACGGGGGCGGCTGCTTCCGCCTGTTCGGCACCGTTCGTGAAGATGCGGCTGGCCGGAACGGCGGCCACGGCGAGGGCGGCTGTCGCGGCGACGATGAAGAACCCCAGCGTGCGGATGCTGCGCTCGATGTCGCCGCGCACCTCGTCGTGCCGACCCGCGGCGGCGTGCTCGCTGAGCTGCGTGAAGTAGGGCGTCCCGATCGACAGCACGATGATCGAGTAGGGCAGCATGAACAGCAGCCACGCGTTCTGAGAGGCGAAGATCGCCGGGTCCTTTCCCGACGCGCCGGAGAGGACATTGGACTGCACGATGCCGGCGAGCTGGCCCGCGATGACCATGAGGAACGTCCAGCCCGCGAGGCGGGCGATGTGGCGCAGCCCCACTCCCTTCCACTGGAAATCGGGACGCAGAGCGAGGCCTGCGCGGCGCCAGAAGAACAGCAGCACGAGCGTCTGGACGACGATGCCGGCCGTCGCGGTGCCGGCGAGCACGGCGACCATGCCCGGGGTCCAGGCATCCACCCGGGTCTGCGGCCCGCCGAAGATCAGGATGAAGGCGCCGAAGCCGACGATGGAGACGACGTTGTTGACGATCGGCGCCCACGTATAGGGACCGAAAACCCGCCGCGCGTTGAGGATCTCTCCGAGCAGGGCGTACAAGCCGTAGAAGAAGATCTGCGGCAGGCACCAGTGGGCGAATGCGGTCGACAGAGCGAGCTGATCGGGTTCGAACTTGCTCGCGTAGACCTGCACGAGCAGGGGGGCGGCGAGCATCGCGAGCGCGGTGGCGCCGAGGAGCCCGACCGTTCCGAGGGTGAAGAGCTTCGAGATGAACGCCTGACCCCCGTCGGCATGCGCGGCGGCTTTGACGATCTGCGGCACGACGACAGCGGTCAGGAGCCCTGTGGAGATGATCGCGTAGATGTTGTTCGGAAGCTGGTTCGCGACCGCGAACGCATCGCCCGCCCCGCTGATCGAGCCGATCGCCGCGACGAGGACGATGGTCCGGAGCAACCCGCTGACCCGGGACACGATCGTGCCCGCCCCGATGAGCACACTCGCCCGTCCGATACTGCTCACGGGCGCGTCTCCTGCTCGGTGTCGGTGTCGGTGCTGTCGGCGTGTTCGGGATCGGCGTCGCCACGCCCGTCGGCATCCGGATCTTTGTTCCCGACGCCGTCCATCTCGGCGGTGTCATCCACCGGAGGGTCGGCGGCAGCGCGGCGGCGACGACCGACCGTGCGGACAACGCCGAGGCTCAGGAACGCCACCACCAGCACGATGATGACGATGAGGCCGATGCTCTCCCACTCGGCGCGCACCTCGACGTCGACGGCCTGCGGCTGCCCGATGGGAACGCCGCTGGGGCTGAACAGCTGCAGGTCGACGCCGACCTCGCCGTTCGCGAGACGGGCCTCGACCGGCACCTCGACACGGGTGTTGGCCGAGGCCTGGGCGTCGACCGTCGTGCGGTCCTGCACGCGCAGGCGAGCATCGTCGGGGCGCACAGAGAGCACCACGGTGACGGGCCACGGCAGGTCGTTGCGCACCCACGGGCGCAGCGGAGCACTCGAGCTGACGAGTCGGAAGTCCGACGACAGGATGCCGACGGAGTCCAGCGTGGTCTGCGTCGCGGCGCGGTGGTCGGAGACGGCCTTGCGGGCGGCATCCCCGGTCCAGGAGACGTTCGTGACCTGCAGCACCTCGGCGCGTTCGCGACCGGTGAGCAGCTCGGGCTGATCGAGGATCGTGGCGAATCGGTCGACGACCTGCTCGTCCGCGAGCAGGTCACTCACGTCGCCCGCGCGTGCGTCGTCGACGGCGGGGTCGGTGAGGGAGATCTCGGATGCCGGCAGCTCCGCGAGCGTCTCCAGGCGCGAGCCGGCGAAGCCCGGTGCGGTGGCGATGAGTCCGAGCGTGGCGCGGAGGCTCACCCGGGAGCGATCCGTGCCGCGGTCGAGGACCGCGAGGACCGGCTGCTCGCCGGTGGACGCCCGCGCCATGGCGAGGTATCCCTGCGCCGCCGCGAGCGAGGCACCGCGGCGGGTGGCGTCGTTCTGTCCGGCCGCGTCGGCGAGAGCGCGCGACACCTCGGCGTCGTAGACCGGGGTCGACACTCCCCCGACCGAGGCGGCGGCCTGACGCGCGCCCTCGGCGACACTCGTCGACGGCACCAGGACGTGGGCGGGCTCGTCCGCGGTGCCCAGGGCACCGAGGGCGGCGACCGTGTCGGAGCCCGCGGAGCCGGTGGAGGGCCAGTAGACGCCGGGCGTCGCGGTGCCGATGTCGAGCAGCGTCGCGAGGGAGGGGTACGTCGGCTGGCCCGGCGTCGTCGCGGGCGAGGGGTCGGGGGTCGAGACGGCGGAGACGGCCGGCGCCGGCTGCGTGAAGTCGGCGGCCGCCATGTAGGACTGCAGCGATGTGGGCGTCAGCGGACTCGCGAGGCCGGCGCGCAGTTGCGAGGCGATGTCGGAATCGCCGAACTGCAGGGCGAACCGGTCGTTCGGCAGTCCGAGCAGACGCTGCAGCCATGCCACCGCGGTCGGCGGTGCCGACGACCCCAGCACCCGGATGGCGGCCGGGATCGCCGGGTCGACGGCCAGTGTCGCGCCGGTGCCGTCGACCGCGTCGAGCTGCGCGGAGAGTGCGCCGTCGACGGCGGTGAGCTCGGCGAGCTCGTTCGCGGTGAGCAGGCCGCGGGTGAGGGGGGCGGCGGTGATCGGGACGACGAGGGCGATCGGTGTCTGGGCGCCGGCGTCGGCGGGAACGACGACCACGCTCGACGCCGACAGGCCGGCGGTCGGCGCGCTCACCTGTACCGGGTAGACGCCGGCGGCACGGCCGGCCAGTGCAGGGTCGGTCGCCGCGGCGGAGAGGGTGGTGGTGCTCTGGGCGCCGGCGGAGGTGGCATCCACGGATCCGGTCGCGACCTGCTGCACGGTCACCCCCGTCGCGTCGCCGCTGAGCCAGCGCTCCAGCGCCGCGTCGTCGGCGAGCGGGTCGCTGCCGAGGCCGAGGACGACGGGGGTCGCGGTGGTGCCCGAGGACCCGGCCGTGAGCGTCGTGACGACCGCGAGAGCGTCTCCGGACCGGAGGATGCCGTTCGCCGCGGGCGCGGCGGAGAGCGTGGCGGGGGATGTGGATGCCGAGGGCGACGGGGTGGCGTCCGCGACCGCCGCGGAGGCCGGCAGCACGACGCCGAGGGCCAGTGCGAGCGCCGCGAGGGTCGCCAGCAGCCGGCGCGTGCGAGGGCGCCGCGGCACGGGTGAGCCCGAAGGCGGGGAAGTCACGGTCATACGAACGTCGGCGGCACGAGGGGGCCTCCTACCGCGATGAGTCTAGGCCGCGTCCCTTCACGCCCGCCGAAAGCCTCGCGCAGACGGTTGAATGGACCGGTGCTCCCCGAACCCGATGCCCAGCTCTGCGATGCGCTCGCCTCCGACCTCCGCGCGGCGGGTTACACCAGCGCCGCTCTCCGGGAGGCGTGGGGGGAGCAGGCGGACGACGCCGTCGCCCGTGGTCTGCGCGGACCGGCGGAACGCGCCCTCGGCGCTCGCGACGACGCCCTGGCGGTCCTGGGGCGCCTGTGGGGCCTGGGCCTGGCGGTGCCGCGGTCCGCGGCTGCGGCGGCGTTGCCCTCGGTCGGCGTGGAGGGCGCCCTCGCACTGGGCCTGGTCACCGCGACCGCCGATGAGGTGCGACCCGTGGTGCTGGTGCGTCCGCAGGCCTTCGCAGACGATGCGGGCGACGTGGAGTGGTGGATCGCGAGCGACCTCGACGAGGCAGCGCTCGGTGGACCCCTCCCCGAGGATCACGTGCTGGGCGTCGGCGGGGCGTCGCAGACCCTCGCCCGTTTGCAGCTCACCCGTCGCGGGGGGACCGCTCTCGATCTCGGCACCGGGTGCGGCATCCAGGCCCTGCGTCTGCGCCGACTGGTCGACCGCGTCGTCGCGACCGACATCTCCGAGCGCGCGCTGCGCTTCACGCGGCTGAACGCGCTGCTGAACGCCGTGGACGGCATCGAGACGCGTCTCGGCTCGCTCTTCGAGCCGGTGACCGATGAGACGTTCGACCGGGTGGCATCCAATCCGCCGTTCGTCATCACCCCGCGCGTCGAGGGGGTTCCGGCGTACGAGTATCGCGACGGCGGCATGGAGGGCGACGCTCTCGTGGCGACCGTGATCCGCGAGGTCGGCGCGCACCTCGCTCCGGGCGGCGTCGCCCAGTCGCTGGGGAACTGGGAGTACCACGACGGCGAGTCGGGGCTCGATCGCGTGCGCGGGTGGGTCGGCGACGCCCTCGACGCGTGGGTGATCGAGCGCGAGGTGCTCGACCCCCTGGCCTACGCGGAGCTCTGGGTGCGCGACGGGGGGACGGTGCCGGGCACCCCGGCGTACGCCCGGCTCATCGAGGCGTGGCTCGACGACTTCGCCCGACGGGGTGTGACCGGGGTGGGCTTCGGCTACGTCCTCGTGCGCCGACCGCTCGCCGGCGGCCCGACGCTCGCGCGCTACGAACGCGTCGCGGGCGGCGGCGAGGCGGGCTTCGGACCGCACCTCGCGGACTGCCTGGCCGCGCACGACCGCGCCGCGCTGCTGGACGACGACGACCTCGCCGACAGCGTGCTGCGGGTCGCGCCCGACGTCACCGAGGCGCGCCACCACCGGCCGGGCGAGGGCGATCCCTCGGTCATCGAGCTGCGGCAGGGCGGTGGGTTCGCCCGCACGATCGAGGTGGATCCGGCCCTGGCGGCCCTCGTCGGAGCGTGCGACGGCGACCTGCCGGTCGGGACGCTCGTCGACGCGATCGCGCACCTCATGGAGGTGGATGCCGCGCACCTGCGCGCCGATCTCCTCCCCCGCGTGCGCGAGCTGCTGGTGACCGGCTTCCTGTCGTTCGAGGACTGAAGCCGTCGCGAGCGGGTCGTCCACAGCCGCCGGACGCTGTCAGCGCCCCCGGTTAGGCTCGAAGGCATGCTGAACATGGCCGAGGGTCTCGTGCGCCTCGAGGAGCTCGCCGCGCACCCCGTCGTCGCCGCCGTCGCGCGTGCTTTCGCCGACGCGGGCCGCGATCTCGCGATCGTCGGCGGCCCGGTGCGCGATGCTCTGCTCGGCCGCATCACCCACGATTTCGACTTCACGACCGACGCGCGCCCCGACGAGATCCTCGCTCTCATCAAGCCCATCTCCTCGGTGCAGTGGGACGTCGGCCGCGCTTTCGGCACGATCGGCGCGCGGGTCAAGGGCGAGCAGGTCGAGATCACGACGTTCCGCGCCGACAGCTACGACGGCGTCACGCGCAAGCCCACCGTCGAGTTCGGTGACACCCTCGACGCCGACCTCAGCCGACGCGATTTCACCGTCAACGCCATGGCCCTGCGTGTCCCCGCCCGCACGCTGGTCGATCCGACGGGCGGCGTCGAAGACCTCATCGCGGGCCGCCTGCGCACCCCGATCGACCCCGCGGTCAGCTTCGGCGACGATCCGCTGCGCATGCTTCGCGCGGCGCGCTTCTCGTCGCAGCTCGACTTCTCGGTCGATCCCACGACGCTCGACGCGATCGGTGACCTGCGCGCGTCGCTCTCGATCGTCAGCCCCGAGCGCGTGCAGGCCGAGCTCGTGCGGCTGCTGCAGACCGATGACCCGGTGCGCGGCATCCGCGTTCTCGTCGAGACCGGCCTCATCGAAGAATTCCTGCCCGAGGTGCCCGCGCTGCGCCTCGAGGTGGACGAGCACCACCACCACAAAGACGTCTACGAGCACTCGCTCACGGTGCTGCGCCAGGCGATCGCGCTCGAGAAGGAGCGGCATCCGGATGCCGCTCCCGACGTGCCCCTGCGACTGGCGGCCCTGCTGCACGACATCGGGAAGCCCGCCACCCGTCGCCTCGAGGCCGGCGGCGGCGTCACCTTCCACCATCACGACGTCAAAGGCGCGCGGATGGCGCGCAAGCGCCTGCAGGCCCTGCGGTTCGACGCCGCGACCACCACCGTCGTCTCGCGCCTCGTCGAGCTGCACCTGCGGTTCTTCGGCTACGCCGAGGGCGCGTGGACGGATGCCGCGGTCCGCCGGTACGTGCGCGACGCCGGCGACGAGCTGGAGCGCCTGCACATCCTCACGCGGGCCGACGTGACCACGCGCAACAAGCGCAAGGCGCAGCGCCTGGCATCCGCGTACGACGACATCGAGGCGCGCATCGCCTCCCTCCGCGAGCAGGAGGAGATCGACGCGATCCGCCCCGAACTCGACGGCAACCGCATCCAGGAGGTCCTGGGGCTCACGCCGGGGCGCGAGGTCGGTGAGGCCTACCGCTTCTTGCTCGACCTGCGACTCGACGAGGGCGTGCTCGGCGAAGACGAGGCCGAGAAGCGCCTGCGCGCGTGGTGGGCGGCGCGGGACTGAGATCTGGCGACGCCGACGGGGCGGCATCCGTCTGCGGGATGCCGCCCCTTCGAAGCTCGGGTCAGGGAACGACCACCGCGCGACCGCGCACCGTGCCCTTGTGCAGCTTCGCGTACGCCTCGACGGCGTCGTCGAAGCCGTAGCGCTCGACGTGCACCCCCACCGCTCCGCTGCGGGCGAGGTCGAGGACCTCGATGAGCTCGCTGCGCGTGCCCCAGTACGGTGCCCGGACGGCCGCGCCCATCGGCGTCGAGAAGAAACCGGCGGGCAGGATGCCGCCACCGATGCCGACGATGTGGATGAAGCTGTCGAGCCCGGCGACCGCGCGCGCGAGATCGATGGTCGGCTGAACGCCGACGAAGTCGAACACGGCGGTGGCGCCGAGGCCATTGGTCAGCTCGCGGATGCGGTCGGCGGCGTGCTCATCGGAGGTCACCGCGTGATGTGCTCCCACCTCGCGGGCGAGGGCGAGCTTGTCGTCGCCGAGGTCGACGGCGATCACCGTTGCCTGCGTGATGGCGCGGAGGATCTGCACCCCCACATGACCCAGTCCGCCGACACCGATCACGACGGCGGTCGCCCCGGGATACAGCTTCTCCTTGGCGGCGACGATCGCGTGGTACGGCGTGAGTCCCGCGTCGGTGAGCGACACGGTCTCGATGGGATCGAGGTCGCCGAGCGGTGCGAGGTGGCGCGGATCGTCGACGATGACGTACTCGGCCATGGCGCCCGGGCTCCCGAGTCCTGGAGGGGTGATGCCCATCTCGGCCGCATAGGGACAGTAGTTCTCGGCGCCCTGGGCGCAGGCGTGACACCGACCGCATCCCCACGGCCCGTAGATCGCGTACGCGCCGCCCATCTCGACACCCTCCACGCCTTCACCCAGTTCGTCGACGATTCCGGCTCCCTCGTGCCCGAGGGTGAGCGGCAAGCCGTACGTGTACTGGTCTTCCGGGAGGTCCATCACGAACCAATCCGAGTGGCACAGGCCCGCAGCCGTCACCTTCAGCCGCACCTGGCCCGGGCCCGCGTGGGGCTCCTCGATGTCGACGACCTCGGGGCCCTTGCCGATCTCGCGATACTGCACTGCCTTCATGGCATCCCTTTCTCTCGGTCCCTCCACGGTGCCTCGGCCCTTCCGCGTCGCGGGCGGGGGTTGACGTCGTTTTCCGCTGATCGGGAACCGTTCTCACGGGCAGAGTGGTGCGATGGATGCCGTCTTCGACGCCCGTGTCCGCTTGGCTCGCGGTACGACATCGCTGTTGCCCGTGAGCGTTCTGCCGCACGTGCTGTCACCCGCTGCGGTGCCGCTCGAGCGGGCGCGGGTCGTGTCGTGGTGCGACGCGCCGTAGCCGTTCGCCTGCGAGCCCGCCGCGAACCCTCCCTCTCGGGCCGGCACCGACCTACACTGGTCGCACCTGCCGTCACCGTCGATGGGAGTTCCGTGCCTTCACCCTGGTCGCGTCTCGCGATCTCCCCCGAGACGTCGGGGTTGCTGATCGCGCGCGCCCACGACGAACTCCTCGCCGGCAACGAGGATCGCAGGCTGGCGGACGTGCGGCCCCTCGTGCAGGAATCCTGGCGGCGGTCGCTGGCATCCCTCGTCGGGCCGGAGGGACTTCCCAGCCTGGAGTTCGCGACGCACGAGCTCGAGGCGTACCGCCGCGCTCACCCGCTCGCGGGAGTGATGGATATGGTCCGTGCGCTGCTGCTGCCCGGCACCGCCGAGGAGTCCGGCGTCGTCGTCGCCGTGGGCGACGCGGCCGGGCGCCTGCTGTGGGTCGAGGGCGACCGTCACATCCGGTCGCTGACGGGCGACATGGGTTTCGTCGCGGGGGCGAACTGGGCGGAGGATGCCGTCGGTACCTCGGCCCCGGGGACGGCTCTGACTCTCGATCGGTCGGTGCAGATCCGCGGCGCCGAGCACTTCAACCGCCTCGTTCAGCCGTGGTCGTGCACCGCGGCGCCCGTCCATGACCCCGAGACGCGCCGGTTATTGGGCGTGATCGACGTCACGGGAGGGCCCGAGGCCGTCACCCCTCAGGCGCAGCTGCTCGTGGATGCCACCGCGCGGGCGATCGAGAGCGAACTGCTCGTCGCCCGGCTGCGCGCTCAGCAGGCTCCTCCCCTGAAACGCTCCGCTCCGTCGCGGGCGTTGCTGCGCATCCTCGGCCGCGACCGGGCGATGCTCGAAGCGGGCGGGGCGACGCTCGAATTGAGCGCGCGCCACGCCGAGATCCTGCTCCTCCTGGCGGTGCACCGTGAGGGACTGTCGGCCGAGGGGTTGAGCGAGGCCGTGTACGGCCACGCGGCCGTCGAGACCCTGCGGCCCGAGATGGTGCGCCTGCGCCGGGCGCTTGTCCCCGTCGCGCCGCGATTAGTGCCGGCATCCCGTCCTTACCGTCTCCCCGAGGGCCTGGAGACCGACGCGCAGCACGTGCTTTCGTTGCTCGATCGCGGGGCGCACCGGGTGGCCCTCGCCGCCTACCCGGGGCCGGTGCTGCCCGAGTCCGATGCGCCGGGGGTCGTCGAGGTGCGCGAGTCAGTGCGCTCAGCCCTGCGCGAGGCGTTGATCGCCGAGGCGGGCGTCGACGTGCTGCTCGCCTACGCCGACACCATCGACGGCCGCGACGACGACGAGGTGCTGCGCCTGTGCCTGTCGATGCTGCCGCCGCGCTCCCCGAAGCGCGCTGGCCTGGTCGCACGAATAGAGCGGCTCGAGAGCGCCTGAAGCGGGCGGTTCCGCTGATCCACAGGCGACGCGCCGTGCGTATGCCCGATGTCGGAGGCCGTGGTTACAGTGAACATATGGACGAAAAAGCGCTCGACATCTTCTCGGCAGCCCGCGCCCGTCGCGATGTGGGGCGCATCCGCGAAGCGCTCGCCGAGGTGAAGGCGGGCGACGTCGCCCGCGTCATCGTCCGTTCGCCGCGGTACGGGCTCTACGCCCTCGAGGGCACGGTGCGCATCGGCGTCGGCGGTCAGCCGCTCGTGGGCGACGTCATCCTGGCCACGAGCTCCGAGATCCAACGCATCGACCTCGGTATCAAGGCACCGCAGCCCGCGCTCGAGGCCGACGTCGTCGACCCGTCCACGCTCCCCCACGGCACTCCCGTGCGCGTGACCTTCCTCACGCCCACCCACCAGACCTTCGCGCTCACCGGGCCCATCACGGCGGGCAACGACCGCTTCCTGCTCGTCGGCAGCTGGATCGTCGCCGATGACCGCGCGATCGCCCCCCGCGTGCAGAGCATCGAGCGTCTCGACGACGTCGACCTGCACGAGGTCAACGTGCCTCCGCTGCGCTCGGTGCTGGCCGACGCCGACGCCTGAGCGGGCGATTCGCCGACGGCGTGGGGCGCCCGTCCGGCCCTGGACGGTGACGGATGCCACGGCCTCGGGGTCGTGGCATCCGTCGATTGTGCGGGCGGGATGCCGGCCGTATTCGGTCGCGTCGCCCGCGCGCTACGAGAGGCCGTGGGCTCGGGTGGCTCGACGCGGGGTGACCGCTGCGCCGGCGAGATCATGCGCTGTTGCCGAGATCACCTCCTTTGCGCGGAACGATGGGCCATCTCGTGAAAAGCGCGTGATCTCGGCGCTCGCCAGCCCCGCGCGCCTGCCCGACCCCGTGCAACCCGATGCAACCTCCCCCGGCGTACCGTCGGCGCATCGCCGCCCGAAGCCGTCGCGGCGACTCATGACCGTCGAAGGAGACACGCATGACCATCGTCGAAGAAGGCGTCTCGAGCGTCTACGCCGCCCCGGGAACCCGCGGGGCCGTCGCCGAGTACCGCTCGCGGTACGGGCACTACATCGGCGGCGAATGGGTCGAGCCGCACAGCGGCGAGTACTTCGAGAACATCACCCCCGTCACCGGCAAACCCTTCTGCGAGGTCGGCCGCGGTGACGCGCACGACATCGACAGAGCCGTGGATGCCGCGTGGAAGGCGTTCGCGAGCTGGAAGAAGACCACGCCGGCCGAGCGCAGCGTCATCCTGAACAAGATCGCCGACCGCATCGAGGAGAACCTCGAGAAGATCGCCGTCGCCGAGACGTGGGAGAACGGCAAGCCGGTGCGCGAGACGCTCGCCGCCGACATCCCGCTGACCGTCGACCACTTCCGGTACTTCGCTGGTGTGCTCCGGGCTCAGGAGGGCTCGCTGAGTCAGCTCGACGAGAACACCGTGGCGTATCACTTCAACGAGCCGCTCGGTGTCGTGGGGCAGATCATCCCGTGGAACTTCCCCATCCTCATGGCCGCGTGGAAGCTCGCCCCGGCGCTCGCCGCGGGCAACTGCGTCGTGATCAAGCCCGCCGAGCAGACTCCGGCCTCCCTGCTGTTCCTCTTCGACATCATCGGCGACCTGCTGCCGGCCGGTGTCGTGAACATCGTCAACGGCTTCGGTATCGAGGCGGGCGCCCCGCTCGCGCAGCACAAGCGGATCCGCAAGATCGCCTTCACGGGTGAGACGACGACCGGTCGCCTCATCATGCAGTACGCGTCGCAGAACCTCATTCCGGTGACGCTCGAGCTCGGCGGCAAGAGCCCGAACGTCTTCTTCGAGGATGTGGCGCTCCCGAGCGACGACGCGTACTACGACAAGGCGCTCGAGGGCTTCACGATGTTCGCGCTGAACCAGGGCGAGGTGTGCACGTGTCCGTCGCGCTCGCTCATTCAGCGGTCGATCTACGACCAGTTCCTCGGCGACGGTCTCGAACGCGTGAAGAAGGTGCGCCAGGGCAACCCGCTCGACCCCGAGACGATGATCGGCGCGCAGGCCTCGAACGACCAGCTCGAGAAGATCTTGTCGTACATCGACATCGGCAAGCAGGGTGGAGCGAAGCTGCTCACCGGCGGAGAGCGTGTCGACCTGGGCGGCGATCTGTCGGACGGTTACTACGTCGCCCCGACCGTGTTCGAGGGAACGAACGACATGCGCATCTTCCAGGAGGAGATCTTCGGCCCGGTGCTGTCGGTCACGTCGTTCGACGACTTCGACGACGCCATCTCGATCGCGAACGACACGCTCTACGGCCTCGGCGCGGGCGTGTGGAGCCGCAGCGGCGACACCGCCTACCGCGCGGGCCGGGCCATCGAGGCGGGCCGCGTCTGGACGAACACGTACCACCAGTACCCGGCGCACGCCGCGTTCGGCGGGTACAAGCAGTCGGGCATCGGCCGCGAGAACCACCTCAAGATGCTCGACCACTACCAGCAGACGAAGAACCTGCTGGTGTCGTACGCCGAAGGGGCCATGGGTTTCTTCTGATCGGTGAACCGGGGCCGCGGCGGGTGGCCCCGGCTCTCGTGACCCCCGGGTTCGTCCGGGGGTCACACCCGTTCGGTCGGTGCTGCACCCCCGCGAGTGCGGCAAGAGATGTTCCCACTCGTGCACGTTGCACGACTGTTCTGGGCAAAGTGGGACACGCCTCGGGACAGCGGCCTTGGCGCGTCCCGCTCGGTGCGGATCGAGCGTCGAGTTCCTGCGCAAGGTGGGACGCGCTTCTGTGGAAGGAGAAGAACGGATGCCAGAACTCTCCCGCGTGGACGTGACGGATGCCGCCGCCGCGCTCCTGCGCGAACTCACGGCGAAGCACGGACCTCTGATGTTTCACCAGTCGGGCGGCTGCTGCGACGGCAGCTCCCCCATGTGCTACCCGGTGGGGATGTTCCTCACCGGCCCCAGCGACGTGCACCTCGGTGACATCGACGTCGGTCTCGATGATCCGATCGAGGTCTACATGTCGGAGTCGCAGTTCGAGTACTGGAAGTTCACCCACCTGACCATCGACGTCGTGCCCGGGCGCGGAGCCGGGTTCTCGGTCGAGGGGCCGACGGGGATGCGGTTCCTCATCCGGTCGCGGATGCTGACGGAGGAAGAGGCGGTGGCGTTCGGGGTCACGAAGACGCGCGCGCACTGAGTCAGGAGCGCGTCTGACAGGGTGAGGACGCCTGATCGGGGAATTGCCTCGGTCAGGCGGCCGCCACACGGTCGTCGGTGGCGGCCGCAGCGCCTTCGATGAATTCCTTGATGGTCTTGGCGAGGTCGACGTACGTACCGGCGGAGGTGACGAGCTCGCGGACGAAAGTGGACAGGAGCGACGTCCACCGCGCGGATTTGATGGCGAGCTGTGCGGCGATCGCGGGGGTCGCCGCACCGAGCGTGCCGGCGGCGAGAGCCAGGCTCTGGACGACGAAGCCGACGAGATCGGCAATGACATCCCGAACCACATCGTGCACCGCTTTGACGATGCCGGCGAGCAGGTCGGCGGCGATACCCAGGCCGGCGCACAGTTCGGCGCATCGCTGCAGCGACGTGGTCAGCGTGGTCAGCAGCGCGCGATAGGCGTCGGCCGCGGCGCCGTCGAAGTCGGCGAGGTCACCCGTCGCCCGTGAAAGCGAGCCGGCGCTGTCGCCGAGTCGACCCGAGACGTTCTGCCAGGTCTGCGCGAATCCGGCCACCTCGTGATGGTCACCGGTCAGCTCGTCGAGCCAGTCGTTCAGCGGCCACATGTGCTCCAGCAGCCAGCCGACGCCCAGCGAGACGAGTGTGGCGATCGGGTTCACCACGGCGTCGATTCCCGACACGGCGATCGACCCGCCCGCGAGCGAAGCACCGATCCAGTCGCCACCCGCGATGGACGTGACGAGCGACGAGCCGTCTTCGAACGGTCCGAGGCCGTCGGCGAGGCTCCCCTCCGTCGGCGGCGCGATGAGCGAGTTCGTGTCACTCATACGTACACCCCGCCATCGATCTCGGCGCGGAGCGTCTCGAGCTCCTGCACGTACCTGTTCTCGAGATTCTCGAAGTCGTCGGCCATCTGCATCGCGGCGGATGCTGCGCGAGCCAGCGCTCGCTCGACGGCGGAGACGGCCCCGACGGCGCCGAGACCCAGGAGCGTGGTCGGGGCGGCGGCGAAGGAACACATGACGCCGAATGCCCGTCCCCCGAGCGCGACATGCGCGGCGGCGGAGGTTGCCTGACCGACATCGTGGGAGAGTGCGGTGATCTTCTGCGCGTGCTGACGCAGGAGGTCCGGATCGACCTGGATGCGGTCGCTGCTCACTCCTCATCCTCCTTGGTTATGCGGGGGCGGTAGCGCTCGGCGTTCTCCTGCAGACCGGCCACCGTCGGTGCGTCGGGTCCGAAGGCGGCCGCGGCGAGGGCGACACTGCGGCGAGACGCCTCCTCGTACCCGTCGGCCAGCGCATCGAGGAGCAACGAGCGCACCCGCGGAGGGTCGAGCGCCAGCGCCCGCGTCGTCACATCGATGTCGACCAGGCGCCCGTTGGCATCCACGTGGACCGTCATCTCTCCTCCCGGAGACGTGACCTCGACGCGGATCGCCTCGATGTCCGATGCCAGAGTCTGCATCTGCTGTGCCCGTTGCTGGCTCATGGCCACCTGCTCGTCGAGCTTGCGCAGCGCGTCGCGCACATCCGTTGATTCCGTCATTCAGCCCTCCCTTGAATGTCGTGCTCGTACACCCTAGGGATTTCCGGCGCGAGGTGTCAGCCCTCGGCTCCCCTCGGAAGCGACCGGCAGAATGACCACGTGCTTTCCGACATCGATTTCTCCGCGCTGACGCACCCGAGCGCTCCCCCGGCACGAACGAACCCGACGGCGCATGCCGTCTCCTCTCTGGCGTCTGCGAACGGGTGGCAGTACTTCACTCACGCCGTCGGTCAGCAGCTGCCGGGCGTGGTGTTCCGGGAAACCGACGGAAAGCCCCGCTTCTCGCAGCGGGCGGTGAACATCGTCCGCATTCCCGGCGACCCTTCGATCGAGATCGGCGACAGCTTCTACACGGAGATCGCCGTCGGAAACCAGTTCACTCAGCAATGGGGCTATGTCGCCGTCGACCTCGGCGTCATCGTGCCGTCGGTCACCGTCGAAGCGGAGAGCATCCACGCCCGCAGTGCCCTGCCGGCTACGCCGGCCGGCGCGGTCGTCGACGAGAGTCGACAAGGGATGCGCGTGGAGGCGGCCCCCGGCTCCGAGCAGGCCGTCGCAGCTCTTCTGACGCCCGCCATCGTCGGGGCCCTCGGTCACCCGACGTATCCCCTGGACGCGGAACTGAGCGGACAGTGGTTGTTCCTCTACGCGCCCCGCTCGCTGGCGAACGACGATGCCGCCTCGTGGGAGCACGTTCTGCGCACCACCGAGCTCTTCGTGGCGCGCGTCCGCGAGGTGTATCCGGCCGGTTCTCCGATGCCCGCGACAACGACAGCCCCTCCCGTCGACCGCTCCGCGGTTGCTGAGGCGCCCGTCTCCTCGATTCCGGCCTCGACGCCGTCCGCCGCGTCGGTCCCGTCCTCCCCGGCGCCGATGCAGCCGAGGGGGTCCCGCGTCAACGGCCGCCGCGTCGCCCTGTACCTCGGTGTGGTGTTCGCGGTGATGATCGTCGGAGGCGTCGCGGCGTTGGTGTTCGGCCACTGACGGTCCCCAGGCATCCGGCCGGTCGCCTCAGACGGGCTGTGCGGACTCCCCGACGCTCCCTGCCTCGGGCGGATGGTTCCGTGGCGTGATGTCGGGCGCGTGGGCGGCGGTAGCTGACCGATCGTCGGGTGCGGCCGCGCGCGATACCGACGGGACCACGCCCAACCCGAGTCAGCGCCGAGCCAGGCGAAGGTGGGTCATCAGGCGGGTGAGCCTGTGGACAACCGCCGCGCTCGCCGCGTCGATCTCAGTACGTTGCCGGAATGCGGAGCTTCACGGTGACCCCGGACAACCTCCGTCGCGCGGCGGGCGGCGTCGACGCGACGGTCCACCGTGCTGAGGCCGAGACGGCCGTCGCCGATGCGCACGACCTGGGTCATCGCGAACTCGGCACGGCCGTGACCGACCTCATGCAGGCGATGACGGGCGGGTGGACGGAGGCAATCGTGCAGACCGACGATGTCGCATCCGGGCTCCGAGAGTCGGCCGGCTTCTACGAGCGGGCGGAGGATGCCGCCGACGCGACCGTCAGGGCGCTGGGGCGGCGTTCGTGACCGGGCTCGGTTCGGCATCGTTCGCCGAACAGCTCGTACCGGGGTCCGTCGAGGCTGCATACGAGGTCTCACACCTCACGCAGCGGCGAGGGAAAGTCGCCGACGAGGTGGGAGACGACCTCCGTCGACGGCGCGAGATCGAGGGCTGGACGGGCGAGGGAGCCGATGCCTACTCGGCGCGAATGACAGCCGTCGCGCAGCGGTGGATCGAGATCGGTCAGGGCGCGGCGACGGTCGTCGAACCGATGCGGACGTACGCTCTCGCGCTCCGACGGGCACAGGGTCTGGCGGCGGCTGCGATCGAGGCGTGGAGCTACGCGGCGACCCTCCCCGAGGATGCCACGGCGGCAGCCGGAACGTTCACCTCATTCGCGAACGGATGGCCGGTGTTCGTCACCGACCCGCGACACCAGGGTGCGGTCCCCTTGACGCGGGCGGAGGCGCGTGCGCGCGCCGAGGCCATGCTTGCCGACGCCCGCGCCGACGTGGCGACCGCCGGCTCGATCGCCGCACAGGCCGTGCGCACGGCGGTCGAGAAGGTGCGGGCGCGAGGCGACGTCTGGGCGTCCGTGGGGGCCGGGCTGGGCGCCACGTCCGTCACCGCGGAGAGCGTGCTCGCCGTGATGCAGTCTCTTGATGCGCGTGCTCTCACGGCATTGCTGCGGGCACGCCCCGACCTCATCACCCGCTTGAATCAGACGACGCCGGAGGAAGTGGCGCCGTGGTGGCGGCGACTGAGCGCTGAGCAGCAGGACGTGCTCATCGCCGAGGCTCCGGGGGTCATCGGAAATCTCGGCGGAGTGGCATACGCCGCGCGCGACCGTGCGAACCGCATCGTGCTCGCGGAAGCGCTCGAGGTGGCGCGGCACATCGGATCGGGCGAGTCGGATCAGGTGCGGGCGTTGGAGGCGGTGGAGAGGGCGTCGAGCGGCAACACGCTCGTTTCGTTGGTGCTGGATCATCCGCCGTTGGCGCAGGTGGCGGTGGGCGATTTGGATCGAGCGCGCCATGTGAGCGTGATCGTGCCGGGCATGGGAACAACTGTCGAGAACAGCCTGGAGCAGTACGTGTTCGCAGCTGGAAAGCTGCGGGTAGCCGAAGCACAAACGGGGTCTCTTCCGCTCAGCGACGTGGGCGTTATCGCATGGATCGGTTACCACCCGCCAATGCCTGAGCCATTATTCAATGCCACCGAGGTCATGATCGATGAGCGCGCAGCAGTAGGGTCTCGTTCGCTTGCAGGCGATTTGCAGTCAATAACCGCAGGGCATGCTGCGAATGGCGAACCGGCCGACTTGTCGGTGATCGCGCACTCGTACGGAACCGATGTAGCAACTCTCGCCGTGGAGAGGGCGCCAGTGGAACACCTCGTGCTGCTCGGTTCCGCCGGCGTCTCTGACCAGGTGAGCAATGTGACGGATCTTCGCGTCCCCGCCGGAGAGGTTTACGCCTCTCAGTCGACGAAGGACGGTTGGGCGCCTGTCGGCCAGGGGTTATCTTCCCGGGCGGATCCCACCTCGCCGGACTTCGGCGCGCGCCCTTTCAGTTCTGAACAGGTCGTCGTTGATGGGGACAAGACGCTGGCGGTGGGGATGCACGGGCCATTCGCGGTCGGAGACGGAAAGGCAAGCTACCTGGACTTCAACTCGTCTGCGTTGAAGAGCACGGCGATGATTTCCGTGGGTCGAGGCTCAGAGCTCCCCGAGGTCGGAACGCCCGAAGACAGGTTCAGATGGCGCGTGGAGGCCGAGATGAGGAAATTACACCGATGAAAAGAGCAGCCCTCGTTGCCACCATCTTCGCGGCGGCCTTGCTCACCGGCTGCGCGACGACACAAGGATCGACATTGACACCTGATGCGGCAGAGCGCGACGCTCGTGACATTTTTGCCCGAACCGCGTCGGTGGTTTCCGCAACGAGCTGGAGGACTGAGGTCACGTGGGGTCCCTGTGAGATCGCACGTGATGGCCATGTGCAGGTGATGCTCGTTGCGCAAAGCCTCACCGACGTGCCGAGGCCGACCCCGGCGCTCGCCGAGACGGTCGCGGAAGTATGGCGGCCGGCAGGTTTGCAGCCGACCGTGACTTTAGATGACAGATCAGGCGACAGTGGGACTCTGGTGGTCTCGGACCCCGCATACCTCACGGGTTCGAATTCCGACGGAAGTCTGACGCAGCTGGCGCTGAGCGACACGGCCGTTCTCCTGCAGGTCGTCAGTCCTTGTATCGAGGGCGACCTTGTGCGGCTACGTGGACTGGAGTAATTCCCGTCACCCCACCTTCGTCGCCCTGATCGTGTAGCTCAGGGGCATCACGGAGGGCTGTTCCGCCAGCGCGTATTCGCCGTCGGCTCGCAGAGTCATCCGACCGGGAAGCGCTTCCCAGGGGACGCTGTCGTGCTCGATGAGCGTGTCGATCCGCAGGCCGCGAGACAGAAGGGCAGTGACGATCTCACCGAGACCGCGGTTCCACTCGTACGTCCGCGTCGACTGCAGCGGCGCGGCCACTTCCACGTACGTGCTGTCGTCGTCCCATTCGAGCGGGATCGGCTGCTCGAAGTACGGGAACGCCAGTGTCAGACCGGGCAGCGTCTCGTTCAGCGACCACAGGATGGGGTGCCCCTCGCGGATGTGCAGAGTGCCACCGGGCGCCAGAAGGTCAGCGACGACACCCGCCCACTCGTTGATGGACGGCAACCAGCACAGGGCGCCGATACCGGTGTAGACGAGATCGAATTCCCCTCGAGGAAGCACCTCGGCCGCGTTCCGGACGTCGGACTGCACATATTCGATCTCGGCGCCGGCTTCAGCGGCGAGTCGGCGGGCCTCCGAGACGGCGTTCTCGGAGAAGTCGAGGCCGGTTACCCGGGCGCCCAGACGAGCCAGGGAAAGTGTGTCCGTACCGATGTGGCATTGAAGGTGCACGGTGCGCTTGCCGGCGATATCCCCGAGGAGGGGCACGTCGAAGCGCACGACGTCGGACAACGCATCCGAATCGGTCACGTACCGCTGGACGCCGTAACCGGAACCGTCACGTGCGGCGTGCAGAGTCGCGCGTTCGTTCCAATTGGCGCGATTGGCGTCGATGAAGTCAGAGGTCATGGCATCCCTTCGGCGAACCTCGAGCCTAGGGATTTCCCGCGTCGGTGTCGCCTCGTGACGGCGAGCGGGCGCGATGTCGGAGCCCCGGGTTAGCCTGGCGACATGTCGGGCAAGGTCTATGTCATTCACGAGAACCCCCAGTGGATTCCGCCGTTCGCGGCGGCGTTCGAGGCTGAGGGAGTGCCGTTCGAGGAGTGGATGCTCACCGACGGCTCGATCGACTTGGCCGTCGAACCGCCCGAGGGCATCTTCTGGTCACGCCTCAGTGCCTCCGCTCACACGCGCGATCACGCCCACAGCAAGGAGTTCGGGCGCGCTGTTCTGCGGTGGCTCGCCTCGTGGGGCCGGACGGTCATCAACGGCGCCGACGTGCTCGAGCTCGAGGTCAGCAAGGTCGCGCAGCACGCGGCTCTCCGGCACGCGGGCATCGATGTTCCGCGCACGGTGGCCGTTTTCGGCACCGACGACCTCGTCAGCCAGGCCGAGCAGTTCGGCGCGCCGTTCATCAGCAAGCACAATCAGGGCGGCAAGGGCCTCGGCGTGCGCCGCTGGGAGACGGTCCAAGAGTTCGCGGCGTGGGTCGGCAGCCCCGACTTCGAGCCCTCCCCCGACGGCATCACGCTGCTGCAAGAACTCCTGGTCGCCACGTCGCCGTTCATCACCCGTGCCGAGTTCGTGGCCGGGGAGTTCGTCTACGCCGTGCGTGTCGACACCAGCGCCGGCAGCTTCGAGCTCTGCCCCGCCGAGGCGTGTGCCGTCCCCGGTGCCGACGGAGCGGAGCCGGAGCCGCTCTTCCGCCGCCGCGACGACGTCGACCCCGCGCTGACCGACCGCTACCTCGCTTTCCTCGCGGCCGAGGGCGTGGGCATCGCCGGCATCGAGTTCATCGAAACGCGCGACGGCCGGACCGTCACCTACGACGTGAACACGAACACGAATTACAACCCCGATGTCGAGGCCACCGCACCCCGCTCAGGACCTCGCGAGATCGCCCGCTGGCTGGGCTCGCTGCTCCCGCAGGAAGCGGTCGGTCTGCGTGGCTGAACCCGCGATTCCCCACTCCGACTGGACGGGCTTCGGGTTCGCGACCCGTCAGGTGCACGCGGGTGAAGAAGAAGACCTGACGCACGGGTCGCGGATCACCCCCGTGCACCTGTCCGCGGCATACCGCTTCAGCTCGTTCCAGGAAGCCACCGACCGATTCGGTGCGGTCGACCTCGGACACCTGTATTCCCGCAACGCCAACCCCACCAACCAGGTCGCCGAGCGGCGTCTCGCGTCGCTCGAGGGTGGCGCAGGGGCCATCGTCGTCGGGTCCGGCCAGGCGGCCATCACGATGGCGCTCCTCGGTCTCGCCGGCAGCGGCGAGCACATCGTCTCCACCGCGAGCATCTACAGCGGCACCCGTGTGCTCTTCGACCGCACCTTCGCGCGCCTCGGCGTCACGGTCGAATACGTCTGGAACCCCCTCGACGAGGCGGAATGGGATGCCCTCATTCGTCCCGAGACGAAGGCGATCTTCACAGAGACCCTTCCCAACCCGAAGAACGACGTCGTCGACATCGACGCCGTCGCGCGCGTGGCGCGACGTCACGGCATCCCCCTCGTCGTTGACAACACCATCGCGACACCGTTCCTCATCCGACCGATCGAGCACGGCGCGGACATCGTCGTGCACTCCGCCACGAAGTTCCTCTCGGGGCACGGCGCCAACCTCGCCGGCGCGGTCGTCGACGGCGGAACCTTCGACTGGGCGGCATCCGACCGGTCCTACCCGGCGCTCACCGACACGCCCGTCGCCACGCACGCCTCGTTCGTCGACGCCTTCGGTCCCCGCGCCTTCGAGCTGTCACTGCGGTTCGGCATCGCCAACGACACCGGACCCGCGTTGTCGCCGCTCAACGGGTTCCTCCTCCAGCAGGGCATGGAGACGCTGTCGGTGCGCATGCGCCAGCACCTCGCGAGCGCTCGCACCGTCGCCGAGTGGCTCGACCAGCACGATTCGGTCGAGAGCGTCGACTACGCCGGACTCCCCTCCCACCCGCAGCACGCCATCGCCCTGCGCGACTACGACGGCCTCTCGGGCTCGGTCTTCTCCTTCACCCTGCGTGGCGGTCGCGCCGCAGCGGAGCGGTTCTTCGACGCCCTTCGCCTCTTCAGCCGTATGACGAACATCGGCGACACCCGGTCCATGGCGCTGCATCCCGCGACGACGACGCATCTCGGGTTCACGCAGGAGACGAGGGACCGCCTCGGCATCGGCGACGGCCTCATCCGCCTGTCGATCGGTCTCGAGGATGCCGACGATCTGGTCGCGGATCTCGCGCAGGCCCTGAGCGGGGTCTGACACTGCGGCGGCCGAGCTCATGACTCCTGGTCGCGCTCGCGCCGCCGTCGTGCCAAGTGATCCCTCAGCAACGCGGTGGCCGCGAAACCCACGATGCAGCCGGACGGCGCGAGTGTCGCCTCCGGTGACAGCACGAACACACAGACGCTCATGAGGAAGACGGCTCCCGCTGATCCCCACAGCGCGCCGGAACGACTCTGCTCATGGCTGATTCCCACGCTGATCCCCGCGAAGAGGGCCAGCAGTGTGATGACGAGGGGCTCTCGAACGAACTGGTAAGCGAATGAAAGAGTCGTCAACGTCACCTCCCTGCGACCCGGGCGAAGTGCGACGGTCGACGGCACTTAGCCGGCGAAAGCATGCGGACCGCGGTGAGAGCATAAAGAAAAACGCATGTACGAATAGGGTTCCGCCACCCTTTTTCACCCGCCGCGACGGTGCCGCTGGGTGGGCGCGCGCGTCCTCGCCGGGGGAGCGCGACGGTCTCCCGTCCGAAGGCGGCCCCAGCACTGTCAGGGCTACGCGCTGGTCCGTGGAGCGACCGGCCGAGGCGCCCCAGAAAGGGTGTCGCCGCACGATTGCGAGGCCGGACGCGGCTTCATGCGTCGCGCTGCGCCTCCAGGCGACGCACGCGCGGGATGACCTCCGCGGCGAAGCGCTGCATCTCGGGCAGGTGCGGGGAGAACTGCAGCAGCAGCGTCGAGACGCCGACGTTCGCGAAGTCGACGATGCGCTCGGCCACCTGGTCGGGGGTGCCGACCAGGTTCGGGCGGAGGCCGCGGTTCGAGACCGAGTACTCCTTGAGGTCGACCTGGGTATCGAGCTTCGACTTGCTCACGAAGTCCTGATACGACCCGTATGCCGCTCCCCCGCGCACGTCGGTGATGCGGTCGATCTCTGCCTGCGCCTCGTCCTCGGTGTCGCGGACGATCGCGTAGGCGGCCATACCGAATGCCTCGAACGGCGCCGAACCGGCCTCCGACCGGCGGCGGCGCATGTCAGCCACCTTCACCTCGAGCTCGTCGAGCGTGCCGCCGTGCGTCAGGTACGCGTCGGCGAAGCGCGTGATGGCCGTGCGACCGGCCTCGCTCTCGCCGCCGGCGTACAGTCGCGGGAGCACCTGCGGCTTGGGCTCGGTGTACGTGCCTTCCGTGCGGTAGTACTCCCCCTCATAAGCGAAGGGCGTCTGCGTCCACAGGCCGCGCAGCACCTCGACCCACTCGATCGTGCGGGCGTACCGGTCATCGTGCGCGCTGAAGAGGCCCTCGTACTGCTTCGCCTCCTCGGCCCACCATGCCGAGACGACGTTGAGGGTGAACCGACCGCCGCTGATCTCGTCGATCGTCGCCGCCTGCTTCGCGGTGTGGAACGGGTTGTGGAAGCCGGGCCGCACGGCGGTCATCAGCTCGAGCTTCGACGTCACCGCGGCGAGGCCGGCGGTCACGGCCCAGGCATCGAGCGACGGCGCCTCGACCCCCTTGATGTCGTTGAGGTTCAGCTCGGGGATCAGCGTGAGATCGAACCCGCCCTCCTCCGCGGCACGGGCGATCTCCGCGATGTGCGCGAACGACACGGGCGTCTGCTCATCGTCGACGTTGCGCAACCATCCGCCGAAGATCGGGGTCCAGTAGCCAAAACGCACGCGCTGGGGGGAAGTCATGCCTCCATCCTCGGGGGCGTCAGGGCATCGGGCGTCACATCACGAAACGGGCCGTCACATGTCGTTGACCGCTCCCGTCCGCGGTGCGAACGTGGCCGGGTTCCGACCCGCGAGGAGAACCCATGTCCGACATCGCCCCCACCCACGAGCCGCTGAAGTTCGCCTACTGGGTTCCCAACGTCAGTGGCGGGCTCGTCATCAGCTCGATCGAACAGCGCACCGACTGGAGCTACGACTACAACGTGAAGCTCGCCCAGACTGCGGAGCGCGTCGGCTTCGAATACGCCCTCAGTCAGGTGCGGTACGCCTCGAGCTACGGCGCCGCCCAGCAGCACGAGTCCACCTCGATCAGCCTCGCGCTGCTGCTGAACACCGAGAAGCTCAAGGTCATCTCGGCGATCCACCCGGGGATCTGGCATCCGGCGGTCCTGGCGAAGTTCATCAACACCGCCGATCAGTTCTCGCACGGTCGCGCGGCCGTGAACGTCGTCAGCGGGTGGTTCAAAGACGAGTACACCGACCTCGGCCTCGAGTGGCTCGAGCACGACGAGCGGTACGAGCGCGCGGCGGAGTTCATCCAGGTGCTGCGCGGGCTGTGGACGCAGGAGAGGTTCTCGTTCCACGGGAAGTACTACGACATCACCGACTTCACGCTGCGGCCCTTCCCGTACGACGTGCCGGGCCGGGCGCACCCCGACATCTTCCAGGGCGGCAATTCGACGGCGGCGCGCTTCAACGGCGGGGCTCATTCCGACTGGTACTTCTCCAACGGCAAGGACTTCGAGGGCTTCACCGAGCAGTACGACGACGTCACGCGGATCGCCGCGGAACACGGACGGCGCACCCGGTTCGGACTCAACGGTTTCGTCATCCAGCGCGACAGCCGCGCCGCGGCGGAAGAGCAGCTGCGCGAGATCATCGCCCACGCCGACGACAGCGCCGTCGAGGGGTTCCGCAAGAGCGTGCAGGAGGCCGGGGCGTCCACGAAGGACGGCAAGGGCATGTGGGCCGACTCTTCGATCGACGACCTCGTGCAGTACAACGACGGATTCCGCACGCAGCTGTTCGGGGATGCGGAGCAGATCGCCACGCGGATCATCGAATACAAGAAGCGCGGGGTCGACCTCTTCCTGCTTGGATTCCTGCACTTCCAGGAGGAGCTCGAGCGATTCGGTGAGACGGTCATTCCGATTGTGCGCGAGCTGGAGGCGGATCTGGCGCGGACAGGCGACCCGATCGACGTGGCTTCACTCTGAGAGGCCGGTGGGACTTCCGAGCGACCCGGGCCGCCCCGCTCGAGATCCGTCTTAGCCTGGATGGGATGGCATTCCGCAAGGGGAATGCGAGGAGAGGGGCGATGATGAGCGGCGCGCGGCTGGGCTTCTTCACCCGCCTCCTGGATGCCGGCACCGACGGCGAGCGATACCGAAAGGCCCTCGCGCAGGTCCGCGCAGCCGAACGGCACGGCTTCGCATCGGTGTGGGTGGCGCAGCATCACTTCGACCGCGACGAGGGCGGACTGCCGTCGCCGTTCCCGTTCCTGGCTGCTGCGGCGGCGCAGACCGAGCAGATCGCCCTCGGCACCGGCATCGTGACCCTCCCGATCGATGACCCCGTGCGGGTGGCGGAGGATGCCGCGTTCGTCGACGCCCTGAGCGAGGGTCGCGTGCAGCTCGGAATCGGCACGGGCGGCACCCCGGCGTCGTTCGCGGCGTTCGAACGCTCCTCCGGCGACCGTCGCGAGATCCACGCCGCCCACGTCGCCGTGCTGCGGGACGCGTTCGCCGGCCGCGGTATCCGCGGAACCGACCTGCGGCTCAACCCCGCAGCGCCCCGTCTCGGTGGGCGGCTGTGGCAGGCGACGTTCTCCGTCGACGGAGCGCGCCGCGCCGGGGAGCAGGGCGACGGGCTGCTCCTCTCCCGCACCCAACCCCGCGAAGTCAACCAGAACCTGCACGAGGTGGAGGTGCCGATGGTCGAGGCCTACCTCGATGCTCTCCCCGCCGGAGTCGAGCCGCGCGTCCTCGCGTCGCGCACGGCGGTGGTCGTGGATGCCGACCGGCTCGGGGAGACCTGGGCCGTCGCCGAACCGGGAATCCGCCGCCTGACTCGTACATTCCTCAAACGGAATGCGGACGGAGACGTGCGGGAGGTCGCGCGGGCCACGGACACTCACCTGGGCACGGTCGATGACGTCGTCACGTCGCTCGCCGCCGACCGGACGCTCGCCCTCGCCACAGACGTCGCGTTTCAGGTGCATTCAGTCGATCCCCCGCACGAGGTGACCCTCCGCTCGATCGAGTTACTCGCGACCGAGGTTGCTCCGCGCCTCGGCTTCCGCATCGGCGCCGAGGCGGCGGGCGAACTCCGCGCGCTCGGCGCGCCGCCACTCTCCCGCTGACGTCCGAGGAGGACGCCCGCGATGCCCTCGTTCAGGACGCACACGAACGCCAGCGCCGGAAGTCCGCGAAGGCCAGCGCCGGACACCCGGAGACGCCGGCGCGGCACGCGCCCGCGAGGCCAGCGCCGGCCCGCCCGCGACGCCGCGCCGGGCGCATGCGACGCCTGCGGGAGACACACGCGCCTCGCCTCGCGCGCGTCGCCTCGCGCTGGGCTGCCGCCGGGCGCAGCGGTCGGCGGACGGCTCAACCCACCCCGTCGAGCATCGCGGCCGACCGTGCGGTCTGGTCCCGGAGGGCTTCCGCGAGAGCGGCGACGGCGGGGATGCGCAACGAGTCCGCGCGCACGATCATCCAGTAGGGCAGGCGCTCGGCGACGCTGCCGGGAAGCAGGCGCACCAGGTCGTCGTGCCGATCGGCGGCGAAGCACGGCAGCATCCCGATGCCCGCCCCCGCGCGCGTGGCCTCCACCTGCACGAGCACGTTGGTCGAGGTGACGCCGTCACGCATGTGCGGCACGATCCGGCGGGGAAGGTCGACGGCCTCGACCTGCAGCATCGCGTCGACGAAATAGACGAGGCGGTGCCGCTGCAGATCGTCGAGGTCACGCGGCGAGCCGTGCTCGGCGAGGTAGGAACGCGACGCGTACATGCCCAGCGTGTAGGACCCCAGTTCGACGGTGGAACCGCTCGAGGTCTGCGGTTCGCCCACCACCACTTCGAGGTCCAGCCCCGGGCGATGCAAGGCCGCGCGCCGCTGCGCGGCCACGATCTCCACGGCGAGATCCGGATGCCGCTCGCGCAGCGCCGAGATGGCGGGGGCGGCGATGTAGGCGCTGAAGCCGTCGGTGGCCGACATGCGGACGACTCCCGACACCGGATCGGGCTCCTCTGCCCCGGCGGCCAGGTGCGACATCGCGGCCTCGATGCGCCCTGCGGTCTCGCTCGCATGTCGGCCGAGAGCCGTGAGCTCCCATCCTCGACCCGACTGTGCGACCACTCGGCCGCCCAGTGCGTCCTCCAGTGCGGCGATCCGTCGCGCGACGGTGGTGTGGTCGACCCCGCGTACCTGCGCGGCGGCGGTGTAGCGCCCGGTTCGCGCGACGGCGAGCAGCATCAGAAGATCGTCGGCCCGCACATTCGCGAATCGGCCGGTCGTGGCATCCATGTGTGCAATTGTGCACACCGGGGAAGCGGGAATGGGCATTGTCGCAAGACGGCGCCCGGCTCACACTGGAGCGCGAATGTCACCGTCGACACCGAAGGAGCAGCATGGATTCCCCCACCCCCGCGTCGCGCGCCAGCGGCGGCGCCCCCGCCCCCACCTCTGGCGCAGGTCAAGCCCCGGCCACGACCCGGATCCGCCGGGTCGTCGCCGCCTCGATGGCCGGCACCGTCGTCGAGTGGTACGAGTTCTTCCTCTACGCCACCGCCGCGAGTCTCGTGTTCGGGACGTTCTTCTTCCCGTCGTCGGGCTCGCCCCTCGACGGCATCATCGCCGCCTTCGTGACCTACGCGGTGGGCTTCGTCGCCCGGCCCCTCGGTGGCGTCGTCTTCGGGCAGATCGGCGACCGCTTCGGCCGCAAGCCGACCCTGCAGGCGACGATCATCATCGTCGGAGCCGCGACCTTCCTCATGGGATGCCTCCCCGGGTTCGCGTCGGTGGGGTATTGGGCGCCCGCGATGCTCGTCGCCCTCCGCTTCATCCAGGGCTTCGCGGTCGGCGGCGAATGGGGCGGGGCGGTGCTCCTCGTCGCCGAGCAGAGCCCCGACAAGCGCCGCGCGTTCTGGTCGAGCTGGCCGCAGGCGGCCGTGCCCGTCGGCAACCTGCTGGCCACTCTGGTGCTGCTCATCACGTCGTTCGTGCTCAGCCCGGCCGCGTTCCTCGACTGGGGATGGCGCATCGCGTTCTGGCTGTCGGCCGTGATCGTGCTGGTGGGCTTCTGGATCCGCCGTCACGTCGAGGAGGCGCCGATCTTCCTCGAGGCCAAGGCGCAGGTGGAGAAGGAGAAGGCGACGTCGTTCGGTGTCGTCGAGGTGCTGCGTCGCTACCCGAAAGGCGTCGTGCAGGCCATGGGCGTGCGCTTCGCGGAGAACATCGTCTACTACATCGTCGTCAGCTTCTCGATCGTGTACCTCAAGATCGTGCACTCGTACGACACCAGCCAGCTGCTCCTCGCCCTGCTCATCGCGCACGTCGTGCACTTCCTGGTGATCCCGCCGCTCGGCAGGCTCGCCGACCGCGTCGGCCGTCGGCCGGTATACCTCGTCGGAGCGATCCTCAGTGCGACCTGGGCTTTCTTCGCCTTCCCCCTGTTTGACACGCTCAACCCCGTGCTCATCGTGCTCGCGGTGACCATCGGCCTGGTGTTCCACGCGGGCATGTACGCACCGCAGCCCGCCGTCATGGCCGAGCTCTTCCCGACCCGCATGCGCTACTCGGGCGTCTCGCTCGGTGCGCAGGTCACCGCGATCCTCGCGGGCTCGCTCGCGCCGATCCTCGCGACGCAGTGGCTGCGCGACTTCGGCTCGTGGCTGCCGATCGCGATCTACATCGTCGTGGCGTGCATCGTCACCTCGATCGCCGTGCTGTCGTTGACGGAGACGCGCGGGATCTCGCTGCGCGACATCGACGCCGCCGACGCGGCACGTACCGCCGAGCGCCGCACGGCCGGTGCGAAGGGAGCCTGATGACCATCGACCTCACCGGGCGCCGCGCCCTCATCACCGGCGGCGCGAGCGGGATCGGCGAAGCCATCGCCCGCTCCTTCGCCGCCGCGGGCGCGCAGGTGACGGTCGCCGACCTGAACGCCGAGGGCGCCGAGAGGGTGGCCGCCGACATCGGCGGCCGCCCCTGGGCGGTCGACCTGTCCGACACGGCGGCGCTGCACGAGCTGACCCTCGACGTCGACATCCTCGTCAACAACGCCGGCATCCAGCACGTGAGCCCGATCGAGCAGTTCGCTCCCGAACGCTTCGCGTTCATGCTGCGGCTGATGCTCGAGGCGCCGTTCCTGCTCATCCGCGCCGCGCTTCCCGGCATGTACGAGCGGGGCTTCGGCCGCGTGCTGAACGTGTCGAGCGTGCACGGCATCCGGGCTTCGGAGTTCAAGTCCGCCTACGTCACCGCCAAGCACGGCCTCGAGGGGCTGTCCAAGACCACGGCCCTCGAGGGCGGCCCCCATGGCGTGACGAGCGTGTGCATCGACCCCGGCTACGTGCGCTCGCCGCTGGTCGAGAAGCAGCTCGCCGACCAGGCGCGCACGCACGGGGTCGACGAGAGCGAGGTGCTCGAGAAGGTGCTCCTGAAGGATGCCGCGATCAAGCGCCTCGTCGAACCTGCCGAGGTGGCCTCGCTCGCGCTGTGGCTGGCTGGGCCCGACGCGTCGATGGTGACCGGTGCGAGCTACACGATGGACGGCGGGTGGTCGGCGCACTGAGCCGCCGACCTCGAGCGGCGTCGGTTCAGCGGCCGAACGCGAGCGTCAGCACCCACCAGCCCACCGCGGCGACCCCCACGATGACGGTCACGAGCGGGAATCCGCGCTTGAGCCGACGTCCCGGGGCCGCGACGCCCGCCGGCGGCGGCGACAGCAGGGGCGCGGCGCCGGTCGTCGCCCCCGGGATTCCGGATGCCACGGCCCCCGCCGTCGGCGTGGAGGGGAGGCGCTCGTCGCGCCAGCGTGCCCACTGCGCGAGCTTGTCGTCGATCGCCGCCACCGTGGTCAGCAGCCAGCGCCAGGTGGCAGGGTCCAGGGTGGACAGATCGCGGCGGGAGTAGAGGAACAGCCAATCGTCGACGATCTCGACGTCGAGGGCGGCGGCGCTGTCGATGAACCGCGCCATGACGTCGGGCGTGAAGAGGTACAGCGCGTCTCGCTCGTAGCCCTCCGGGCAGTAGAGCGCGAAGTGCTGGTCGAAGTCGCCCTCGAGGCTCAGGCGCTGGTCGCGGCCGAACGTGACCGGCAGGTTGGACCCGCCGAACAGACCGTTGTTGCCCACGGCATCCAGGACGATGTGGGGGAGCGGAGTGTCCAGCCGCACCGCGACGTAGCCCCACCGGTGGGTCTGCTTGTTCTTGCCGGATCCGGTCTCGTACCGGTAGTTGCCCACCTCGACGAACCGCGGGTTCTCGGCACGCACGATGTCGTGGGTCTCGCGGTCGTGGCCGAGGGAGAAGATCATGCCCGGCAGGGCGGGGTCGTCGAAGCCCGGATGCCAGGTCATCCCGTTCGCGCGAGCGAAGCGATCGAGCCGGTAACGCCGCTCGGCGGCTCCGCCGAAGCCGCGCACGACGGCCCCGGTCACCAGGGAGCCGACCACGATCAAGAGGACCACGACCAGCAGTGGAGCGGGCCCCGAGCCCATGTCGCCCGTGAACAACGCTGAGCCGACGACGCCGAAGAACAAGAGGGCGATCAGCAGGAACGCGACGCCGATGATCGCGAACAGGACGATCGGCACGGCACGACCGCTGAGCCGCCCCTCGCGTCGCAGCTGCGCGGAGAACGCGCTCGCCGCGGCGCGGTCGACGGGTGCGGTGAGCGCGGAGACGTCGACGGACGCGGTCATCGGACGGCCTCCGCGGGGTGGGAGGTCCGGCCCGCCGGAGCGACGGCGTGCGCATGACGACGGAGCGCGCCGCGCGACCGGGCGGGCGCCGGCGCGCCGAGCCGCGAGCCGGGGAGGGGCGAAGGGGTCATGATCCGCCTTTCGGTGAAAGGCCGCGTCATCGGGCGAGGAAGAACAGGATGCCGACGAGGAAGACGGCCACGACGGCGACCATCACGCCCGCCACGGCGAGGAGGGCGATGATCCACGCCCTGCTGCGGCGGAGACGCCGGCCCGGCGGGGCGACACCGACCGGCGCGGGGGCGAGGGCGGCGGCGACGGCGTCGGGAGAGGGGAGCGCGGAGGCGACCGGCGCCGGGGTCGCGTTCCCGGCGAATTTGCCGGAGGCGGCCGGTGCGGAGGGTTCGACGGCGCGGGGGAGACGGTCGTCGCGCCAACGCCCCCACTGCTCGAGCTTTTCGAGAAGGGCCGCGATGACCGAGAACAGCCACGCCCACCGCGCGGGGTCGAGCGTCGAGAGCTCGGTGGGGGAGTAGAGGAACAGCCAGTCGTCGATGATCTCCACCTCGAGAGGCGTGGCGGTGTCGACGAAACGCGCCATGACGTCGGGGGTGAAGAGGTAGAGCGCGTCGCGCTCGTAGCCCGCGGGGCAGTACAGGCGGAAGTAGCGGTCGAAGTCGCCCTCGAGGCTGAGGTGCTGACCCCGCTCCCACAGTCCGAGGCGCACGCCGTTGCCCATGGCATCCAGCACGATGTGCGGCAGGGGGACGTCGAGACGCACCGCGATGTATCCCCAGCGCGAGGTGGTGGTGTTCTTGCCGTTGCTCACCGTGTACGAGTGGTTGCCCACCTCGACGAAGCGCGGGTGCGACGACCGGACGAGGTCGTAGGCGGTGCGGTCGCCGCCGATCTGGAAGATCGCGCCGGGCAGCGCGGGCTCGGGCAGCGCGGGCACGTACTCCATGCCGACGTCGCGCGCGAAGCCGGCGAGGCGCCACCGCCGGTCCTCCTGCTTCCGCTGCCCGTGACGGACGGCGAAGAGCGCGGCCACCAGCGCCCCGAGGCCGAGCAGGATCGGGATCGAGAAGATCAGGCCGAGGATGACCGCGCCCTCGCCGATCACCGAGCCGAAGATCGTCAGCAGCACGATGAGGAAGACGCCGGCGCCTCCGATCAGACCGAACGCGAACACGTAGGCGACGACCGCCGCCGCGGTGTTGGCGGCGGGCAGGCTTCCCTCCGCGCGTAGCCGGGCCGTGAACGCGCGGGCCGCGGCCGCATCGCCCGGCATCGTCAACGCTCGCGCGTCGAATGGTCGGATCCCCGTCATGCGGCCCCCTGCCGTCGTCGGTGTCTCCAGGCTATCGACCCTCGATTCCCCGGGAGAGTCGGCATCCGTTAGACTACGAAGGTTGTCCGGCGACGCCCATGCGCGTGTGAGCCCGCGATGACGTGCAACACACCCTCCTGCTGCCGGGAAATGCCCGTCAGCCGTTCTAGTCCGAAGGAGGTGGGTTAGTGACGCACCAGTACGAACTCATGGTCATCTTCGATCCCGAGGTCGACGAGCGCCAGGTCGCTCCGAAGCTCGACGGATTCCTCAAGGTCATCACGGCCGATGGAGGAACCATCGACAAGATCGACATCTGGGGCCGCCGTCGTCTCGCCTACGAGATCCGCAAGAAGAACGAGGGCATCTACGCCGTCGTCAACTTCGTCGCGACCAGCGAGGCCACGAACGAGCTCGACCGTCAGCTGAAGCTGAACGAGCAGATCATGCGCACCAAGGTCCTGCGCGCCGAAGAAGCGATCGCCCAGGTCGCCGCCGAGGCCAAGCGCTCCGAGGAGAAGGCCGCCCGCAAGGCCGCCGCTCCCCGCAAGGTCGAGTCCGCCGAGAAGGCTGCGAAGTAACGACGATGGCCGGCGAAACCGTCATCACCGTCGTGGGCAACCTCACGGCCGACCCCGAGCTGCGGTACACGCAGAACGGGCTTCCGGTGGCGAACTTCACCATCGCGTCGACCCCCCGCACGTTCGACCGTCAGGCGAACGAGTGGAAGGACGGCGAGGCGCTCTTCCTGCGCGCCTCGGTGTGGCGCGAATTCGCCGAGCACGTCGCCGGCTCGCTGACCAAGGGCTCCCGCGTCATCGCGACCGGGCGTCTGAAGCAGCGTTCCTACCAGGACCGCGAGGGCAACAACCGCACCTCCATCGAACTCGAAGTCGATGAGATCGGCCCCTCGCTCCGCTACGCGACCGCCCAGGTCACCCGTGCCGCCGGTGGCGGCGGGGGTGGCGGAGGCGGCCAGCGCGCGCAGGTGCAGCAGTCGAACGACGAGCCGTGGTCGACCCCCGGCTCGAACAACGGCGGCGGCAACAGCGGCGCTGACGCGTGGAGCACTCCCGGTTCCTACGGCGACGACACCCCGTTCTGATCTTCGCCCCGCTCTCGAGCGAGACGACAGACCCCTCGAAATTCCGGATGCCATGACCCGGTCCGCGTGACCGGCTCGGCATCCGAACCACACGAAAGAAGGAAGCATGGCTGGAAAGGCCACTGGCGACCGCCGCAAGCCGCGGAAGGGCGCGAAGAACGCAGCCCCCGCGAAGGCGATCCGCGTCGGCGTCATCGACTACAAGGACGTCGCAACTCTCCGCAAGTTCATCTCGGAGCGCGGGAAGATCCGCGCCCGTCGTATCACCGGTGTCTCCGTGCAGGAGCAGCGCCTGATCGCCCGCGCCATCAAGAACGCGCGCGAGATGGCTCTCCTGCCCTACGCCGGCGCCGGCCGCTAAGGAGCACCCGATGGCAAAGCTGATTCTCACGAATGAGGTCACCGGGCTCGGTAGCGCCGGTGACGTTGTCGAGGTCAAGAACGGGTACGCCCGCAACTACCTCATCCCGCAGGGCTTCGCCGTGGCCTGGAGCCGCGGTGGCGAGAAGCAGGTCGCGTCGATCCGCGCTGCTCGCGAGTCCCGCGCGATCCACGCGCACGAAGACGCCGTGGCCCTGAAGAACTCGCTCGAGTCGAACACCGTCAAGCTCGCCGTCAAGGCCGGCAACGAGGGTCGCCTCTTCGGTTCGGTCAAGCCCGCCGATGTCGCCGACGCCGTCAAGGCCGCCGGTCTCGGTGAGCTCGACAAGCGCAAGATCCAGATCACCTCCGCGATCAAGTCGGTCGGCGAGCACGAGGCGACCGTTCGCCTGCGTGACGACGTCACCGCCGTGATCACCCTCCAGGTGGTCGCCGCGAAGTAATTCGCGACGCACGATTCGGCCCCGCTCCTGCTTCGGCAGGGCGGGGCCTTTTCGCGCGCGCCCGCCCAATCCGGGGCGGATTCGTGATGTCGGGGCGTGTATTTCGCGCCCCGACGTGCGGAATGCGCCCCAAACCGGTCCTGGGGTGGCTTCGACAGGCTCAGCCACCTTCGCGCCCGCACGACACACGCCCGTCACACCGCCTCCCTAGGCTGACGCCGTGCAAGAGCGAGCCGATCGTGTCGTGGTGTTCTCGGCATCCCTCGTGCTGCCGATCACGGCGCCGCCGATCCGCGACGGGGCGATCGCCGTGGCGGCGGGGCGCATCCGGCACGTGGGCGACCGCGAGTGGGTACTGCACGAGCTGCACGCCCGCGGGCTCGCGTTCGACGAGGTGCACTGGCCGGGCGTGCTGACACCGGGACTGGTCAACGCCCACTCGCACCTGCAGTACACCGGCATGGCCGCGGTGGGCCGGGGGAGCTACGCGGGGTTCGAGGACTGGGCCGCCGCGTTCCAGCCGGTCTACGAACGCGGGCACGACTGGGGAGCGGATGCCACGGCCGGCGCGCGCGCGATGATCGCCGCCGGGACCACGGCGGTGGCCGACATCGTCACCGACGTCGAGGCGGCCTCGGCGCTGCACGACGCGCGGCTGCACGGCATCACCTACTGGGAGGTGATGAGTTGGACGAACGCCGCCTGGGCCGAGCGCGGACGCGCGGAGGTGGAGGCGCGCCTCGACGCGCTGCCGTCGCCGCCGGGGACGGGGCTGTCGCCGCACGCGCCGTACTCGCTCGACGTGGAGCCGCTGCTCGAGATTCCCGACATCGTGCGCGAGCGGGGGAGTCGCCTGCACATCCACCTCGGAGAGGCGGCGTTCGAGCGCGGGCACGACGATCCGCAGCCGTGGCGGGAGCGGCGCGCGTCGAGCTTCCAGGCCCTCCGCGACGAGGGGTTCGGCACCGGGGCGACCGAGTTCGTCGACGAGCTCGGCGTGCTCGGACCCGACTGCCACATCGCCCACGGCGTCTACATGACCGCGCGCGACCGCGCGACGCTGCGGGCGCGCGGCACGAGCGTGGCGCTGTGCCCGCGCTCGAACGCCGTGATCGGCCTCGACGAGCCGCCCGTGGCCGCCTACCTCGTCGAGGGCAACGCCCTGGCCGTGGGCACCGACTCCCTGGCATCCAGTCCCTCTCTCGACCTGTTGGCCGATGTCGCGGCGCTGCACCGGTTGGCGCAGGCGCAGGGGTACGTGCATCGCGACCTGTCGGCGCTGCTGCTGCGGGCGGCGACGCTCGGGGGAGCGCACGCGATGGGGCTGGACACCGGGCCCGCGCGCACGGGGTACCTCGCGGTCGGCGCCGTGGCGGATCTCGCGTTCTTCGACGTGCCGGTGTCGGGGGTCGATGACACCATCGAGCACCTCGTGGTCGACGGAGCCGGACGCGCGGCGGCCACGTACATCGACGGCGAGGTGCGCTGGACGTCGGCGTCGTTCGCCCGTGAGACAGGAGTATCCGCATGACCGACCTCCCCGAAACGGCTCGGCTACTCGCTCTCGAGCCGCACCCCGAGGGCGGATGGTTCCGCCGCATGTGGACCGGCTCGTACGCGGTCGAGACGCCCGCGGGGGCGCGTCCGGCGGCGACGTGCATCCACTACCTGCTCACCCCCGGCGAAGAGAGCGCGTGGCACGTCGTGACCAGCGACGAGGTGTGGCTCTGGCACGGTCCCGGCACGCTCGAGCTGTCACTCGGCGGCGACGGCGCAGCTCCCGGAGAGGCGCAGACGGTGACGCTCGGTCCCGACCTCGCGGCGGGGCACGTGCTGCAGCACACGGTTCCCGCGGGCGTGTGGCAGGCGGCGCGGCCCGCGAGCGGCGCGGAGGTCGTGGTGAGCTGCCTGGTGTCGCCGGGGTTCAGCTTCGAGGACTGGCGCCTGGCGGAGTGACCGCGCCGGCGTGATCCGCGGGCCGAGCCGGCGCGCGGATGCCGGTTCGCGCACCACGACACCGGATGCCGCCGTGTCGGGGTCGGCATCCGGTGTCGTGTTCAGCGGGCCCGTGACGTAGGCCCGCGGTCACTCAGGCGCGGACGCGGCGGCGCAGCAGCACCCCGCCCATCAGCATCGCGAGCAGGCCCGCGATGGCGAGGCCGAGGGCGGTGGAGCCCTTGGTTCCGGTGACGGCCAGGGCCTTGGCCCCGCTCGTCGCGAGAGGCGCCGCGGCGCTCACCGAGGCGACCGAGCCGACGACGGTGGTGCCGCCGGTCGATTCGGTGTGACCGCCGTTGGTTCCCGGGGTGCCGGGGGTTCCCGGGGTGCCGGGGGTTTCCGGGGTGCCGGGGGTTCCCGGGGTGCCGGGGGTTCCCGGGGTGCCGGGGGTTCCCGGGGTGCCGGGCGTTCCGGGGGTGCCCGGAGTCCCGGGCGTTCCGGGCGTTCCGGGCTCACCGGGCGTTCCGGGCTCACCGGGCGTTCCGGGGGTGCCGGGGGTTCCGGGGGTGCCGGGCGTTCCGGGCTCACCGGGCGTACCGGGCTCACCCGGCGTTCCGGGGGTACCCGGGGTGCCGCCGGTGTTCGACTCCTCGGTGGTGCTGTCTCCGATGACCGAGACCGCGTTGCCGCCGATCGTGACGGGCAGCTGGATCGGGATGATCAGCTGGTTCCCGCCGCCGATGCTGCCGGTGCCGTCGGTGATGATGCCTCCGACCACACCGCCATCGCCCACGCCACCGGTGGTGGTGGCGCCTTCGCTGTGGCTGTCGCCGATCACCGAGACGGCGTTGCCGCCGATGGTGACGGGCACGGCGGTCGGGATGATCGCCTGGTTGCCGCCGAGGAGGCTGTCGGTGCCGTCGGTCTCGACGTCACCCACCGAACCGCCGTTGCTACCGGTTGTGGTGGCGTCCTCGGTGTGGCTGTCGCCGATTACCGAGACGGCGTTTCCGCCGATGGTGAGGGGCGCCTCGATCGGGATGATGGCCTGGTTGCCGCCGAGGAGGCTGTCGGTGCCGTCGGTCTCGACGTCGCCGACCGAGTCACCGCCGGTGCCACCGGTGGTGGTGGCGTCTTCGCTGTGGCTGTCGCCGATTACCGAGACGGCGTTGCCGCCGACCGTGATCGGAACCTCGATCGGGATGACCGCTTGGTTGCCGCCGAGGAGGCTGTCGGTGCCGTCGGTCTCGACGTCGCCGACCGAGTCACCGCCGGTGCCACCGGTGGTGGTGGCGTCTTCGCTGTGGCTGTCGCCGATCACCGAGACGGCGTTTCCACCGACCGTGATCGGAACCTCGACCGGCGCGACGACCTGGTTGCCGCCGAGGAGGCTATCGGTGCCGTCCGTGGCCGCTCCGGGCACCTCGTCGGTGTACACCGGCATGACGTGCAGCGGAGGCTGCTCCGGGGCCGCCTCCGGCTCCGCGGCGGGCTCCTCAGCCGGCGCGGGCTCCGGGGTCGCCTCCGGCGCGGACGCCGAGGTCTCGGCATCCTCGCTGTGGCTGTCGCCGACCACCGAGACGGCGTTGCCGCCGACCGTGACGGGCACGTCGATCGAAATGATGCCCTGGTTGCCCGAGCCCACCCCGTCGCTGCCGTCGGTGATGGTCACCGGGGCCGCATCGGGCGCGGGCGCCGAGGTGTCGGCATCCTCGCTGTGGCTGTCGCCGATGAGCGACACGGCGTTGCCGCCGACGGTCACGGGCAGGTCGACCGAGATGCCGGCCTGATCGCCCGAGAGCAGACCGTCTGCTCCCGAGGTCTCCGCGGCATTGGCGATGCCGCATCCGAGGACGGCCAGGCCGCCCCCGACGAACGCGCCCAGCAGGGCACGCGAGTAGAACTTGCGCATGAGAGTTTCTCCTGTGTGTGAATGAGGGTGCGCGAACGCGCGGGGTCGTGTGCCGTGCGGGGCACGGCGCGACCGTCCTCAGTCAGGAGAGACGTCGGTGGCGAAGACGGGGCTCCCCGGCAGATCGTCGTCGACGTCGTGGCGGAGAGCGAGCAGCAGCAGCCCGGCGCCGAAGGCGGCGTCGGCGGGCGTGGCAAGAGGAGTGGCGGCCGTCGGGGAGTTCCCGGATGCCGACGACGAAGCCGGAACGCCCGACACGGCGTCCGCGGCGAGAGGCGCGGGCAGATCGCGGGGCGTCTCGGGGGAGGCCGGGGCCGTGACGACGGTCACGGTGGGCGTCGCGTGGGCGGCGGCGGTGAAGAACTGCGCGGTCGCGGTCGTCTGCGCGGTGAGCGCATCGACGGGGGACACCGCAACCGGCGCGGCCTCGGGGAGCGCCGGAACTGCTTCCGCCGCGGCGACATCGGCCGGGGGAGTGACCTCGCCGCCCAGGTCGACCGGCGCGATCGGCGCGGCTGGGGTCGACGGGGTGAGGGGCGTCGTGGGCAGAACCGGAACGACCGGGATGATCGGGGAGACGGGGTCGACTGAGGGCAGCTCGCCGACGATGACGGGGACCGTGCCGTCGACGGCGTCACCCACGTCGGTGACGACCTCGCCGAGGCCCGTGTCTCCCACGATGGGGCCGACGACGGGCAGCGTCTCGACGGTGTCGACGATCGGCTCGACGATGGTGCCGACGACGCCCGCGTCGACGACGTCGTCCACGCCCTGCGTCGTGTCGTGCACGACGGCGTCGACGGTGTCGAGAGCGCCGCCGGTGACGTCACCCGCAGTGTCGGTCACGGTGTCGACGGCGTCGAGCGCGCCCCCGGCGACGTCGCCGGCCGTGTCGGTGACGGTGTCTGTCACCGTCTCAACGACCTCCGCGACCGGGACCGCGACGGGCTCGGGCAGCACCTCAGCGACGGTGTCGGTGTCGGATGCCGCGGTGTCGGACACGCGGTGAGTGACCGGCTCCACGACGTCGGCGACGGTGTCGGCTGCCGCGGAATCGGCGACGTGATCGGTGACCGGCTCCACGACGTCGGCGACGGTGTCGGTCGCGTCATCGACCGTCGAGGCGATGCCGCCGAGCAGGCCCCCTCCGCCGTCGTCGGCCGAAGCCGATGAGACCGACAGGATGAGCGAGAGGAAGGCGAGGGCGAATGCCGCGCAGGCGCCGAGAAGGAGCAGTCGCAACGTGTGCGACACCCCTCGCCCTGCCATGGCATCCATTCGATGCACCCCCCAAAAGAATCGACGGCGATTCTGCGCGGGCCACGGTACGCCTGCCACCGCGGGTGCGGAAGAGATCGGGTGAAATCCCAGTAGTCGACCGGTAGCCGCGCGATGACGGGCGACACGCCGGATGGGAAAAAAGATTTGACAGCGGGGGGCTCGGATCGGTAGTGCTTCGGCGAGTTATCCCCCGAGTTGTACACATGTGGAGCCCCTAGCGCACAACCTTCAAGGCGAAGTTCACGCAGGTTTTACGCAGGAAACCTGTGGACAGATATAGGCCCGGTCAAAAGCTTTTTTGGGCGGCAAATTGGCATCCATCCACCGAGTTCTCCACAGTGGTTGTGCACAGACATGGCGGCGTTTCCCGCAAACTCTCCACAGAGTTATCCACAGGTCTGTTTGCATGTGGGGAGCGTGGTATCTAGCGTGGGTGCAGCCCCTCGGGCATCCCCTTCACCACCCGCGCGCTCCGATGTCCGAACTCGGTGATTGCATGCTGGCGAGGTCGTCCCACCCGCAGTGTTTCCGAGCCCCCCACGCGCGCGCGTGAGGCGGTGACGGGCGTCCCGAGCACAGAAGGAGAGCACGTGGCCATCGCCGACATCGCCGAAGACCGTCTCGGAAAAGCACCCCGCCCCGAGCGCACGCCGCCGCACGACATGCTGGCCGAGCAGAGCGCGCTGGGCGGCATGCTGCTGTCGAAAGACGCCGTCGCCGATGTGATCGAGACCCTGCGCGGCGGCGACTTCTACGTGCCGAAGCACGAGCTGATCTTCGAGGCCATCCTCACGCTCTACTCGCATGGCGAGCCGACCGACGTCGTCGCCGTGACCGACGAGCTCATCAAGACCGGTGAGCTGCAGCGCGCCGGGGGAGCGGACTACCTCCACACGCTCACCTCGATCGTGCCGACGGCCGCCAACGCCGGCTACTACGCGTCGATCGTGTCGGAGCGCGCCATGCTGCGCCGCCTCGTCGAGGCCGGCACCCGCATCGTGCAGATGGGCTACGCCGGCGAGGGCGACCCGGTCGAGCTCGTCAACAGCGCGCAGGCCGAGATCTACAACGTCTCGGGCGACGACAGCGCCGAGGACTACATCCCCCTGACGGTGGCGGTGGATGCCGCGGTCGACGAGATCGAGGCCGCTCGCGGTCGCGACGGGTCGATGACGGGCATCCCCACCGGCTTCGCCGGCCTCGACCAGCTCACCAACGGCCTCCACCCGGGTCAGATGATCGTGCTCGCCGCGCGTCCCGCCATGGGTAAGTCGACGCTCGCGCTCGACTTCGCCCGCGCTGCCGCGATCAAGTCGAACGCCCCGTGCATCTTCTTCTCGCTCGAGATGGGGCGCAGCGAGATCGCCATGCGCCTGCTCAGCGCCGAGGGAGCCATCCCCCTGCAGAGCATGCGCAAGGGAACCCTGGACTCCCGCGACTGGACGACCGTCGCCGCCACCCGCGGCCGCATCAACGACGCCCCCCTCTACATCGACGACAGCCCCAACATGACGCTCGTCGAGATCCGCGCGAAGTGCCGTCGCCTGAAGCAGCGCGAGGGTCTGAAGATGGTCGTCATCGACTACTTGCAGCTGCTCACCAGCGGTAAGCGCGTCGAGTCGCGCCAGCAGGAGGTCAGTGAGTTCTCGCGCGCGCTGAAGCTCATGGCGAAGGAGCTGCAGGTTCCCGTCATCGCCCTCTCGCAGCTGAACCGTGGCGCCGAGCAACGCGCCGACAAGAAGCCGGCCCTCTCCGACCTGCGTGAGTCGGGCTCGATCGAGCAGGATGCCGACATGGTGGTGCTGCTGCACCGCGAGGCTGCTTACGAGAAGGACTCGCCGCGCGCCGGCGAGGCCGACTTGATCGTGGCGAAGCACCGTAACGGTCCGACCGACACCATCACGGTGGCGTTCCAGGGTCACTATTCGCGGTTCGCGGATATGGCGCCGGGGATGTAGCTCGGGTTTCGATGACCCCGGAGCGGCGTTCTTTGAGGCGCGGAGGTGAGCATTGCGCAGTCTCGCCTCTCGTGACTGACAGCGGTGGTGACACCGAAGCACCTGCTGGAATTCCGAGCTGCGACCTGCGGGTGTGCTCGGGGTCCGGGGAATGACACCGCTCGCTCCCAGCGGCTCGTCGAGGGCGAAGAGCGCAGCTGCGGCGAGGTTCTGTCAAGATTGTTGGTCGGGTTGCGCTGACAGCACCGCGCCGAGGACGCCGAGGACGTCGGCCGCCCCAGCCTCGGTGATTGTCTTTCCGGATCGACGCAGCCTCTTCATCTGCGTTCGTACGAGTTTGAGCGTCGATTCTTCCGCGAAAGGTGAAGCACCGTACACGCCGACGACGAGCCGAACGAGAAGCGCTGGAGCGAGGAACACCTGCCACATGGGCGCGAATGCAGCGAGCGCAAATCTTTCGAGCACGATTCTCGGCAAGTAATCCTGGGCTCGGTAGAGCCGTTTCCGTCCCAGGAGAGCGTGCCTGTACGCGCTGATCCCGAGGGCGAGGACCACTGGAATGAGCGTCCACAACACCGGCACGAAGTTGGACCCGGACTGCACACTCACGGCCATAGCGAGGACACTTACAACGACTAGACCCGCGCTGCGTTGAGCTTTCGCAAAGCATGTGGCGCAGAGAGCCGCAACAACGGTGAGAAGTCCGACAGCCCACGCGTGCGCGGACTCCGCCAACCATTCTGGAATTTCTCTGAGCCACTCCGGGACATCGGCCCCGAGACTCATGATTCCCCGGATGAGCCCGTCGATTGGACCCTCATCGAAGGTGGCGTTCTGGCCAAATACATGCGAGGGTGCAGTCTTGTGAATCTATCCGGTCGCGGCGTCCTATATGCGCAAGGGCGGACCTCCGACGCAGCCGCGTCGACGGTTTGGGCGGCGGCGAGTGGATGAGCATCAGAGTCGCCCGCGTCCACGGAGCAGAGTCTCGTGCCAGCTCGGAGATAGCTGGAGAGCGGTGGGCCCTGACGCTAGAGGACGAAGAGGGGCTAGCGCCGGCTCCCGAGCTGCCGAGGGGGAAGGCGCGAGCTCCCGTCGCGTGCCGCCGCCTCGACCTACGACTCGACCGGTAACGGCGGGGTATGACGCCGACGTCGGTGGCCGCACTTACCATCGGTCTATGACGAAATCCCTCCGCATGATTGACCTTTTCGCCGGTTGCGGAGGCATGACAGTCGGGTTCGCGGCCGAGGGGTTCCGTTCAGTGCTGGCGGTTGAGTGGGATCGAGTTGCGGCGGCCACATATGCGGCGAACTTCGGCGAAGAGCATGTGATCGCGGGCGACATCGCAGGCGTACCCAACGAGGCCATCCCTGAGGCCGACATCATCATCGGTGGTCCACCGTGCCAGGGATTCTCGAACCTCGGGCTGAAGGATATCAACGACCCTCGGAATCAGCTCTGGCGCGAGTTCATGCGGTTCGTGAAGCACTCGCGCCCCAAGGTCTTCGTCATCGAGAACGTCGATCGCTTTGCCAAGTCGCCGGAGTTCGCGATGCTGCTGGCGGAGGCCGATCATGGCGCTCTGGCCGAGTACGAACTTCAGCACGCAGTGCTCAATGCTGCAGACTACGGCGTCGCTCAGCGCCGCAAGCGGACCATTGTGATCGGATCGCGGATCGGTCGAATCGATCTACCCAACGCTACTCACACGAAGGATCCCGCCGAGGGGTCGGGCCTGAAGCCCTGGCGGACGGTGCGGGATGTGATCGGCGCGATCCCTCCGCATCCTTTGACGACGGAGCTTCCGGACGCCAGGTCCGCTTTCTTCGGAGAGACGATGCCTGGAGTCTTCCGCGGGCTCGACCTCCACATCCGGCGCACACCGACGAGCAAGAGCCTCGACCGATACAGCTTCATACCACCAGGCGGCGGACGGTTCGACCTTCCGCATGCGCTGCTTCCTAACTGCTGGGCCAACAAGCCGACCGGCACCACCGACGTCATGGGCCGGCTCCGTTGGGACATGCCATCGGTGACGATCCGGACAGAGTTCTTCAAGCCGGAGAAGGGGCAGTACCTGCACCCTCAGTGGGAGGCTGGCGAGTGGGTGGAGGAGTACGGCAAGCATCGCAGCGACCCGGTTCGCTCGGTTGACCGCGTCATCAGCCACTTCGAGGCATCGCTGATCCAGGATTTCCCGGCTGACTATCGATGGGTGGGCACCAAGATCCAAATCGCACGACAGATCGGGAACGCGGTGCCCTCAGGTCTGGCGCAAGCCATCGCACAGCAGATCAAGCCGCACCTAGTCGCCGCACGGATCGCGGACGAACAAGACCTCGACCTCGCCGTCGCCTAACTGCCCGCGCCAGGTATTTGCGGGTCCCACTCGATCTCAAGCTGAGCAGGCGTCACGTCGACGCGGTCGTGAGCCTTTGCAGGACTCACGGCCACCCAGGCATCATCACCTAGATCGAACCCGAGCTCCTTCGCCCGCAGCCGATCGGTGAGCCAGGTCCCGACAAGCACCTCCAGGCCCGACGCGGCGAGAACAGCATCCTTCGCCTGGCGTGCCCGGCGCATCGGATCCCTGTTTCCGAAACACACCGTTTCGATCGAGGACCGAGGAATCACCGTGTCTGGCAGGAACCCGAAGAGCGAAGCCAGCCGAGAGGTCTGACCGACTCTTGGCGCGAAGACGACAGCGAGTTGTGCTGCCGTGAGCTGGATCAATGGCTCCGCGGGAAGCGAGGTCCAATCGATCAGGGGAAGTGAGAACTGCGCGAGCGCATCCGCTGCGACGCCACGCTTTCCGTCCTTGTTGGCACCGTCGTTCAGCCACACCCGGTGGACCCGCATCAGGAACGCCCGGTGACGTCGCCTCGCGACATCCACCTGGATGAGGACGCTGATCTCACATTGGCCCTCTGTCGGGATCATCCAGTTCGACCGGATCGTGGCCTTGAGCTCGACCGGGATCCCGAGGATCAAAGTGTCGAGCGGGGGCTCTTTGTAGAGACCCAGCTCATTCAGCACGCGGTACTGAAGCTTCGTGCCCACCGAGGCTCGCTCGTCGGAATCGACCTCAGGACTCAGCAGGTCGAACCGTCCCGTCCGAGCTCCATCGAGAACGTACTTCACGGCATCGTCGACCGCTCGCGTCAGCTGGACGGGCAGCGGGCGGGCGACGAGCCATGACCACACCTTCTGGAGCTCAGTATCGTCGTCCACCCCATGGACCACGTGGGGAGCGGAGGTGCGCCCGCGTCGCTCGTCGGGTAGGCACAAACTGCCTGGCAACGCGGCCGTCTTTCTCATCATCGAGACGCTATCGCACCCCCGGCGGGCGGGACGACTGTCGCAGGTCGGCCTCGCCGAACATCCTTCGTTTCTCGTTCACCGCGTCGATGACGCGTGCGGAGGCGGCAGCGACCGATTCGTGCTCCCAGACACGAATGACCGCCCAGCCGTCGGCTTCCAGCGCCCGGGTTGTCTCCACGTCGCGAAGCCGGTTCCGCTCCAGCTTCGGCACCCAGTAGTCGGCGTTCGTCTTAGGCACCGTTCCGTGGACCGGGCATGAGTGCCAGAAGCACCCGTCGACGAAGATCGCGATGCGCAGTCTTGTGAAAACGATGTCTGCGCGTCGGCGCCGATCGGGGCCGGGGGCAAAGTCGACTCTGTATCTGTAACCAGCCGCGTGCAACTCCTTACGAAGTGCACGCTCAGGGCTGGTGTCGCGACCGCGGTTGGAGCGCATCGATCTCGCGACGCCCGGACTGCTCGCCCAGGACGGATTGGAACGGGGTGGGTTCCATTCAGGGCGAGGATCAGAGAATGTCAACCGCCACTTCCTCGAGTTTCGCTAGCAGGGCTACGGTCTTAGTTTGTGCCCTCTTTCGAAGGAGCGCAGGGGCTGTTCCGCCAACGAAGTGTTCCTGCATCTCGAGACGTCATTGAGGCTCGTTCATGGTTAGGCCGCAGATGTTCTGACTTCCTCCAAAACCCCTTCGAGTAGGCCGGGAACGCTACGACCGCCGAACACGAGCTGACGGTCCAGGAGCCTATTCCCTGACTCGCAGGAGGTCTCGCTAACAAGTGAGCAGCCGTGGCATGCGGACAGATTCAGACTCGAGGAACCCTGGCTGTCGCTTTCAATACACACCGGGTCGTTAGAGCAGACGTCGGCGTCGTCGAGTGCGGCCAGCAGCAGCGGGACCAGCTTGTCCGGCGCTCCGAGGCGGACGAGGCCGCCGAGGGTGCCTTGCGCGTCTCCGGCAGCAGTGTAGATGAGCACGCCCGCCGTCCTGTCTGGTCTTTCGGAGCTGGCGTAGATCCGCTCCTGCAGGGAGGCCGAAGCGTAACCGCTCGCGTATGCGAGTCGCCGGACCAACAGATGAGCAATCGTGTGCAGGGCGATGAATCTTGGTTCCGGGGTTGGTAGCCGGTGAGCCCATTCGGTAGCGTTTCGGCGGCCGATTAGTACATCAGCGCGCGCGAGCACCTCGGGGTGCCGCTCCCACTCAGCCAGGACAGCTTCTTTGAATCGCAGGAAAATACCCTCACCGAACATCTCGATCGCTGGGTACACCGGCTTCCGTCGTTGATCAGGTCCGAGGTCTGCCATGATGCGCTCCGCATTCCCGTCGTGGCGTCGAAATCCGAGGAGCGCGCGCACCTCCCTGACACGACGGACTTGACCGATGGAGTCGATGCGCCCTGTCAGCGTGCTCGGCCAGTCGGGACGCGGTGAGAGATCCCACCCGTCGACGACGAAATCCGATCCGCTGTCGTCTCGCCCGCTTTGCTCGAGCTTCTTGACGAATGCCGCCCACTCTCCGTCCTTCAAGTCCATGAGTGGTTCATCGAGATCGGTCCCGTCTTGGCCGGCCACTGCGAGGACGACGTCTTTCGTGGTGTTCAGCTCGGCCGCGATCCATTCGGACACCATGTCGGACTGCGGGCCGCCGTTGTCCGCCACGAGTTTGTCGAAATAGACGTGTCCGCGAATCTTGTCCGCGAGCTGGACGGATGCCGGGCGCTCCTCCGGGATGTCGAGCGCAGAGAGTCGCTCGGCGATGTAGTTGCTTGTCGCTCCGCGCTGAACCGCAGCGAGAGCGTGATCGCATACGGCCGCTGTAGTCGGATCCTGCCACGGCTGTCGACCGCTGCAACGAAGACCGTCGCGACCCAGCGCCGACTTGGCGACGAGGTCCGACAGGCATCGAGATCGTTTGCAACTCCCGCACTCGACTCGCAACGACTTCAGACCTTCACCGGACTTCGCCGATCGTACGAACCTCAGTTCCTTGTACGCGCGACAGAATCTCACAGCGTCGGTTATCCCCGAATCACTTCCGCGATGTGCCCACGTGAACCAGGGGATGTCCTGGGTGTGGCTTCCCTTTTCGCAGATCGCGATGTAGCGCATTGGCACGAGGATGCCTCCGCAGGCGCACTTATTGGTCCACTTGCCTTTATCCTTGCCCGATCGGTCCGAAAGCTTCGTGCAGCGTTCGCAAAACCGCCACTCGGGGAATCGCCAGTAGAGGAGGCTGGGGGTGCCTTTCGCAACTCTCCCCGAATGCGTGGGTGGCTCGCGAAGCTCGCCTGCGCCAATGCGCTGTAGCAGGCGCTCGCAATGAATCTCGGGCGAGTGCTTCTTGTCCCACCACGACGTATCCGCTGCGATCAGCGACTCCCCTCTCACATCAACAATCGCGCCGACGCCGAAGGGTGAAATGATCTCCGACAGACGGAGATCATGCTTGATTCGTTCCACTTGTCACCTCTTCTCTGGGCTCAACGACTTCGACCGCCACATTCGGTTCGACGGACCTCATGGAGTCGGCCACTAGAAATCCCTCACCGCCTTGACCGAACCGCTTGAGGAGTGACTCATCCTCGGACTTCGCGCGGTCATAGCGGAGAGAGAGTCCAGCCGACCGCGCATCGGACGCGCGCCGATCCCATTCCCTGAGGAGAGCCCAGACCGCGCTCTCCGTATCCGCGGCTTCCATTGGTTCTGACCGCGTGACCGCATCGACGAAGTCCGCGATGAGCGCCTCAAGGGAGGACCGCATCTGAAGGTCCGCAAGATTCAAGTTCCCCGCTGAGTCATTGCTCGCGAGAGCGGGGATCGTGTTCCTCGCTAGCGCGACAAGAGCACCGGCCAAAGAGCGCTCCCTCGACGAAAGCGACCACGGTGTAACGCTCGTAGGCTCGACGCTTCTGTACAACGCCTCGTGATAACTGCGGAATGACTCGAAATGCGATCGGTCCCGAGCGCGATTGGATCGGAACAGCGTCGTGACGATGCCGCTATTGCTCCCTCGGCCGACACGACTCGTCGCCTGGATGTACTCCGCGGTGGTTTTCGGCTGCCCCACCATCAGCATCAGGGCGAGTCGCGGGATGTCGATTCCAACCGACAGCATGTTGGAGGAGAGGACCACGTCCACGGCCTGATCTGAGGTATCCGCGCTACGAGACAACTCGCGAAGGTCGTTCGGGAGCTCCTCAGGTCCTCTTCGGGAAGTCAGTTCGAGGACTTTGTCCGCACGCACTTGGCGCAACGCGAGTCCGAGACGCTCTGCCCGTGTCTCCAGTCGGCCGTTGATGTCGTCAACGACAAGGGTGCCCGTCCGACCAAGCTCGCGAAGGCTGTTGTGGTACATCACGGCGGTCCAATAAGAATCGCGCGTCGCGCCCGATGCAGGATCGTGTTCAAGGATCGCGGGAATCTCTAGGAGCGGCGAGGCCGCTGCGATGACGCCCGATGCCTGCGACAAAGATTGCGGCATCAGACCGACGAAGAGCCGGCCCATACCCGACTTTGCAGGTTGTGAGAAGAAGGTTCGATCGTCGTCGAGACCTGCGGGAGGGTAGAGCCCCACCGGCCTACCGTAGAGACCTCTGACCTGATCGTCGGATGCGCGGATGGTGGCAGTCGAAGCGATGATCTTGGGTACGCCTCCCGCATGGCGAAGCAGCAGCCGGATCACGGCATCGAATACGGCCACTGTTGTGCCGAGCGGCCCGGACAGGAGGTGCAGCTCGTCCTGAATAACGATGGAGGGCGGGCGGAAGATCGTGCCCAGTCCTAGTAGCCTTCCAGCCTCGGGTCGAAACTGGATCCGCGCGAATTTGTCGACCGTCGCGAGCAAGATGGTCGGTGGTTCCGCGTAGATCTCATCGTCGACGACCAACACGGGTAGAGAGCTGGAGAACTCACATTCGGCGTTGGTGCAATGGATGTTGAGATCGTTGCCCGAGAACTCGAATCCGTATCGGCTGCGGTTGGTGTCCTTTCGTTCAGGAAGAAGCGCTGTGCGACACCACGGACAGCTCTCGACCTGAAATTGGTTTGCTTCTTCGGGACGCGCAGCATTATGCAAACGGCTGAGCGCGTCCTTGGCCTCGCTCTTCGTGCCGGGGGTGACTTCGTTTCCGACCCACAGGCCAATCGTGAACGGCGACATGAGACTTGCTCGAGGATCGGCGTGCGGCCCACCTCGCCGCAGCAGTTCCATGGCGCAAACCAATGCGGCTGTCCGCTGGAACTGTTGTGTGGTGAGAAGCCTCAAGGTGTACCGGGTGAGAATTGCCGTCCCACCGCCCTCGGGCCCATCGGCTATGCGCCGGCGAAAGATCTCGATCGCTGACAAGCCGAGGTATGCCTCTGTCTTGCCGCCACCCGTCGGGAACCAGATCAGGTCGACCAGGTCGCGGTCTTCATGAAGTTCGTCCACGGTCGAGGCGAGAGCGACAAGAATGAACCCGAGTTGGAACGGTCGCCATTTTGGTTCCGGAAGTGGCCACTCAGTCGCAACTTGGTGAGCCGCGGTCTGTCTCATCTGTAGGCGCATGGCGGCCATGCCGAGGGAGAAGGCGGCGCGCAGATCCTTCTTCGACGGAGAACTGAGAAGCTCGATGCTTTGTCGCATTCGCTCGACGGCGGCCCTCGACCTGGCGACTATCCTGGCGGCGACGTGCGACTCAGTGCCGAAGGTGAGCACCCGACCTTCTTGTGTACCAACCCACTGCTCGAAGGCGTTCACGAACGCATTCAGGTTCGCAGCTACGCCAGATGTGTCTGTGTCGATCTGAGCGAGCCTGCTTAGCTGCAGAGCCTCCGACTCCGGCGCGCCCGGGGCGAATCCCGTGGTTTCTATACCGACAACGACGAGGCTCGGAACCGGTTCGAGAAATACTCGAGTTACTGCGCCGTCGTCGATCTCCCAGTCCGCTGCCATCCCATGACCGACGGCGTAGACCTTTCGGTCGCGATAGCGGAGTCGGATTTCAGCCGACTCCGAATCCACGTCGAAGGAGCGTGCTGGGTCGTATTCGAGGAACGCCCCGGCCTCCGGCGGCGTGACGCTCAGCCCGGCTTGGAAGAGCGTGAGGGGGATGTCGAGTCGGTCGTCTCCCGTGCTCTTCGCGAGGACGCGGACATGCACCGTCACTAGGAATGCGGAGCCGTACTGCCTCCACCTTGATCCCACCTCGACCGGAATCCCACCGACACTCAGCTGCCGCATTTTGGCCGTGCTTGATAGATCGAGGACTCCCGACGAGAAGCCCGTTCGCTGCCATCTAGGCGGTCCATCGTCAACGACGCGTTCGTAGGTGCCGCCTGTCAACTGGCAGTGCACGTGCGGAATGCTCGAAACGAACGACAGCGCAACGGATGATGGGCGCCAGTCCTCCGCGACGGGCCCGGTCGCTCCGTCCTCGTCGACGTCTCCGGACTGAACATCTGCATCTGTAACGGGATAGCTGTCTTCGAGCGACCCAGTGGCATCGGTGGCCTCGGATGGATAGAGCATTCCGACCGAATACTGCCTATTCGGCGGGTTGGTCATCAGTTCGCCCGGTCCTGCTTCCGGCCCGACATACGCGGCGCGGAGGTGACGAAGGGCAAGACGCTGCGCTGACGTGTATGTCACTTCTCCTCCAGGCGGCTCTTGAGGAGGACTTGCAGACGTCGCTTGTCCGCCGCAGACGCGACGATGGTCAGCGAAACCCGAGCACGCGTGACGGCGACGTAGAACGCGGCCAAGCCGGGTACGTCATACTCAGCTGGGAGGCAGCACACGACGACATGCTCTGCCTCCAGTCCTTTCGCGAAGCGTGGGCTTAGGATAGTGAATCCGCCGGCAGTGAGCGCGGGAGGATCCACTGAATCCGCTCTGATGATCCAGACGCCCGAGCGGCTCGCACCATCCGACACGAGCTCTGATGCCGCGGACTCGCCCTCCTCAACGCCCCCTGACCCGGTTGGTGTGTGCCACCGCACTTTCTCTCCATGCACTATGCCGGGGTCCCCAACGTCTGCGCCGAGGTACTCCTGCACCACGTGGACGATTGCTCGAGTGTTGCGAACGTTCAGATCCAGATCCAGCGATGTCGCCTCGGCCGCGATGAGCTCAAGCACATCTCCATCAAACGCACCGTCGATGTGAGCCTGGTTGTTCGGGTCGAGGAACATTCGCCATCGGCCGCTCGTGCGACCACCCACGAGGAGCGCGTCGATAGCGTCCATTCCGTCCGCGGTCATGAGGTCTTGTGCTTCATCGACGAACACCACGTCATATCTCGTCCCCTGAACAAGGGAATGGAACGGGATGACGTCAACGTCTCTGCCCGCGACTCGGGGCGCAAAGAAGTCGACAAGGCCAGGGGATCCGAACGTGATGAGGACGCGTCGACCTTGGTCTGATTCCTGCTTGGCGCCCTCCGCCAGGACAACGGACTTCCCGGTGCCAGCCCCTCCCTGCACCAGTACTCGTGGATTGCGCGCGAGCGATGCTAATACACGCGCTTGACCCTCGGTTGCGCGATTCTGTTCCTCGAGCACTGCGCCTCGCTGTGCGTCGATCACTGGGATGCGGGTGAACTCGCCAAAAAGTCGGGCCCTCAAGTCAGTGATGCGGGCGAGCTTCTGATTCACGGGGGCACTTCGCGCGGCACTTACAACGTCTTGCAGCGCGTGCGCGACGCCATCGACGCTCATCCGGTCTTTCGCAACCCAATGTGTGGGACGCCACTCAACGGAGTGGGGCGGCGAGTCGATGTCCGGAGTCACGACAATGGCTTCATGGGCGAGCCAGCCGAGCCCCTCATCCTTCAGGATGTCTCGAAGAGCAAATGCCGCGGACTGCGCCTGCTCCATCGGGGAGGTCGCAAGTTTGTGCCAGTCACCGCGGCGATCGACTGAGTACCAAACACCATCATGCTTCCTCACGCCGCCGCCCTTGACTTCGACGACGACGACGACACCGTGGAAGAGGATGACGAAGTCGGCCTCCGCTTGTTGCTTGTATGCGTGAGAGCGAAGCCGCACCGAGTAGAACGCCACAGCGTCTGGATCTGAGTCGACTTGTCGGAGGAGCCGCGCGAGTCGGCGTTCGGCGTCGCTGTTAGCGACTCGTTCAATGTCAGCGAGGTCTGGAACTAGGATCATGCGCTCTGCTCTTCCCACAGATCTTCGTAGTCCCTGTAGCCGAGGAAGTCATTCATCGCACCCCAGTTGTCAGCAACGTCAACAATCAGACACTCCTCCTTGCCGCCGTTCTCTTTTCCGCGCAACCCTCGACCAGCCATCTGGATGTAGGCGCTTGGGCTGAATGTTGGGCGTGCGATGTAGAGAGCGCGTACGCCAGGGGCATCGAAACCCTGTACGAGCAGATCACAGTTGGCGAGTACGCGAATCTTGCCCTCTTGGAACTTCTGGATCACATCCCGTCGCTCCTGGCGGCCGGTCTGTCCACTGACCGAAGCCGCTTCTATGCCGCGGTAGCCCAAGGAGGCCGCGAGTACCTGTGCTGAGAGAACGCTCGGTGTAAAGACCAATATCGGCCAAGCGGGGTGCGAGCCGAGGACGCTCAGGATGTGATCGACGAGCACCCGCATTCGCTGCTCGTTGCGTCCGATCCGCTCATAGAGATTGCGGTCGATCAGACGATTTGTCTGCAACGTGGTCTGCTCGGGCTCGCTCAGTTCCACGTTGATGCCGGAGGGGAGTACCTCGTGCCGGACCTTGGCAAGCACCCCCAAAGCGACCAATTGCCGGTAGGCATCCGACTCGAAGGCCGTTAGCCGATTCGATCCGAAACGGGCGACGAGTTCTCTGGTGCCGCTCGAATCGTTCGCGCTTCCCTTGAACGGTGTTGCCGACAGACCGACGAGAGGGCGTTCCCAGCTGCGCCCGTCGACGCCGAGCCAGCTCAGGATCTTCCTGTAGCGTCCCGATCCTCCGGCGCGATGTGCCTCGTCGATGAATACGGCCGCGGGCGTGCTCAACCATGCGTAATCGTCGCGGTCCATGATGGTCGCTATCTTGGCGTCCGTTGCGACGATCACGGCGAACTCGGTGTCCGGCTCGTGGACCATGTTGGTGTCCCAGAGTCGGCCGATAGTCAGCGGACGTTCGTCGCCTAGGTAGCGCCACACAGATTGGAAAGTCTGAACGGCCTGCTCGCAAAGCTCGGCAGACTGTGCGATCCAGAGGATAGTGCCGCTAAGTACTTCGTCGACGAACAGTCTCAGAACGGTTTCCGTTGCGACGCGCGTCTTGCCCGCACCGGTCGGCAGTTCGACCATTCCCTTTTGCGAGGGGCCTGCCGCCGACGGCTGGGTGAGGACCGTACGCAGGTCCTCGCTGATTTTCTTCTGAAAGGTATGAAGCTTGTTCAGCCGAACTGCACCCGCGACGACGAATTCTTCGGGGCGGGGCTGGTTTCGCTGACCCGCATACGACGACGCGAATCCCATCTTCCGCACCCACGAGATCGCCGCTGGTGAACCCGCCCAGGTGTCGGGGACGTCTGAGTAACCCTCTTCCCGGAAACGGTCCGCAAGGGTTTTCAGGGAGTCCGACCCATACACCGTCAGAAAGAGCTCGGACGCGGACGTGTGTTCGCCAACAACACCCTGCGCTTCGAGCGCGGTCCATAGGCCGGTGGGTAGGGCGTCTTTCAAGTCATCTGGGCCGATGTAGAGATCCAAACGGTCGGCATCCGACTCGATCGTTCGTGCTTGCTGGCGTAGCACTTCGAGCCGATGGTCCTGGCCGGCCTGAAGAATGGCGCTCAACTGCGCGTTGTTCAGTCGCAGCTCGAACGCCTCGCTCAAGAGCGACAAGACTCGTCGCTCGTCCGCATCGGCACGGACGACGAGATCGTGACCATCAAGATGCCAGTCCAACGGCTGGTCCTCGACGCCGTCCTCGGTTGTCACACGTTTAGCGATGTGGAGCGCCCTTGCGAATCGAACGCCAGCGAGTCGTACCGAGAACTCTGTGCGTAATCCGGGATACGCGTCGAGGATCCTTTGAAGGTCCTGCTGGCCCTCGATAACCATCGAGAACGAAAAGCTCTCCTCGAATCGTCGGCAACCGACGTCGGCGACGAATTGATCTGCCTGATCCGGTGACACACGTAGGTATGGCCGCTGCTTCGCACGCAGGAACGACTCCTGCTCGTCTGTGGTGGCGAGGTACACCGCCCCAGGTGGTCGAGACTCGATCGCGCGGTGCACCCGTGACGGTATAGAGGCGAGCGGTGCCTCGTTCTGGACGATCCGCGCTGCGATGAGAATGAATTCGGCGAGGACGTCGTCCTTCAGTGTGGCGGGATACAGATCCTGCCCCAGGGCGGTTCTCGCGACCTCGAAGGACATGGATTCGAGGTCCTCGGGAAGCCCGAGCGACTCTTCCATTGATCGCGGACCACGGAACAGAGGGACGAGGCCGTCGTACCTCACCAGAGATGCAGAGACGGTCTGTCGGGGCGCGAGATATCCGCGGCTGGAGTTCACGATTCCCACAGCGTCCACTGCCCACCTGACCGGCGACGGAACGGCATACGAGGCTCCGGTGTCGATGTCCTCGCAGTCCCACGCGCTGTCGCCAAACTCCATGAGTCCTCGCGTCCAGAGCTCGCGAGAAGGCGCGCTCGCATCTGAATCGGCGAGCATGAGGAGGACGGAGAACGGTCCCGGCGATGAGTCACGCCTCGGGTAGAGAGTGATGCGTTCGATCGGACGATCGTCGGGAGTAAGGCGCGAGTTCAGCTCCCGCAGCACCCATTTCTCATAGTCGGTGGCGGCGAACTCATCCTCGAACGGGTAGTCCGCCTGAGGCGCACGGACGACACCGAGTGCATGTGCGACCGCCGGAAAGCAACGCTCGTGATCGAGCAGCAGGTTGCCATCTGCACCGGGGAGAGTCTCATCGAGGTCGAATGTTTGTTGCGGCCATGCCCACCCGCCGCCCCTCGTGGGCACAAGAATGACTGCTTGCGGGTGAGCTGAGATGACCTTCATCGCGTCGCGCGGGTTTACACCGAGTGCGGCGTCCCAGAACTTGCCCTGTAGAGATGTATCGGCGTTCGGGGTGAGCACCGCGGTGCGAGCGTTGAGGATCGCGATTGGATCTAGATCACGGAATCCACATTCGCGGAGCAGCTTCTCCGTCTCGGCATGCGCGAGAAAGTCGGGGTCGACGAAGACGGCACCCTCGATCTCGAGGTCCTCCACCTGGTGCAGGAACACCAGATCCTTATCCTTGAGGGCCTTGGCACCGCTCGATGTGGGAATGACTTTAGCTTCGATGACGGTCGGATTCGTCCGCCGGTCGAAACAGAAGCGCAATGCGTTGGCGGTGGAAATCAGGTGCGTTCCCTCCGCCCACTCTCGAAGCCAGGACAACATCCCGCGCTTGGGTAGAGATCTGAGAGCCATCTCGATACGGCGCGCCCGCGGCCCGGCGTCCTCGAAGAACAGGTCGGGATCGCTGCTCGCAGCGAAGACCTCGCTAAGACGGAGTACTCGCTGACTGGAGCTATAACACTTCCAGTGAGGGACATCGCCGCCGGTGTTGGGCGATTCGATCCATGCTTTGTGAACCGACTCATCGATTTTCAGATCGTCGATGACGGCGAAGTCAAGCGGAACCAGCTCAGCCGCTGATAGGAGCGTCCCCGCACTGTCGGGTACTAATCCGCCTTGGCCAGCGAGGCGCGGCACGTCTGCGCACAGGATCGAGTCACCGTACGACCGTTCCTCCCGACCGCGAGCAGGGAGGTAGTCGAGGTGAGCCGCCGGATCCTCGGCAGTCCGGACTTGCGGGACAAGCTCGAGGAAGACTTCCGCCATCGTGGCGAGAATCTCTCGGTTGTACTCATTGCGCAGCAATGTCGTGCGATCGTCATTGACACTCCAGGGCGCATTGAAGAAACCGGTGGCTGAGGTGTTGTCCTGCAGCGGGAAATAGCTCCAGAACTGCCCAACCTGCGTACCGCGATCGTCCTTCTCCCTCAGGCCGGCTCGGCGCGGACGCAAAGGTACAGCGACGCTGATCTTGATCTCGTCTCTCGAGACCGCCTCTCCCACCTCTCGGCGTGCCGAAGGCGACGGTGCATGCATCCGGTCTCCCACGATCCACTCGTCGCCGCTGCCATCGGGTCTTTCGATCTTGAAGCGCCCGAGTCCCATGTCACGAGAGACATGGCTCGTTTCGAAGCCTTGGTCGCCAAGGACACGGAGGTGGATCTCTCTCACGGCGCCCACGAACAGTAGGAACTCCGAAGCGAAGGTCCTCATCTCGGCCTGAATGCGGTCGACGTGAAGGATGCCGGGAAGTCTGATCACCGTGGTTGCCCAGCTCGCGAGCTCCCCCAGCGTGGCATCGCGCGCGATGGATTCGCCAGCGTCAAGTAACGTTGCCGTTCTCAGCACCGGCAGGCGCCGAGCGCCCGATCCAACCTCTCGAATCGCAGTCTTCGCAATGGGCGAGTTGTACTCGAAAGACACACTCCGGCTCAGCACCTGCGGGGAGTCGGTCAGGGCGAGGACGGACTTGAATCCCAGACCAAATCGCCCGATCTCATCGCCCCGCTTCGCACTCAAGTAGGCGTGGGCCATCGCTTCAAGCCCTTGCTTCGAAAACCCTCGCCCAGAGTTGGCGCAGTACAGGGTCTTCGAGCTTGGGTCGAGCACGATCTCTACGCGACCCAGCTCGTCCGAACCGGGTGTAGTGCCAGCCATCGCATCAGCCGCGTTTTGAACCAGCTCCAGCAGGGTGCGATTCGCGTAGCCCCCAACTCGGATTGACTCCTCGAGGTTCGCGTGCTCGACGATGAGCTTTGGGTCTGCGCGATACGAACCGATGGCTCGCTCGAATTGCTCTTCGATTTCGCGGATGAGAATCGGTTCAGGCGTCCATGCCTGAGCAGTGTCGGTCACCACTTACCCCCAATAAACGGCAGTCTAGACAGCACGCTATCCGGTCAGATCCAGACTCCGGTCGAGGGCCAACATTTTCCCCGTCGACGTGTCGAGAGCTCGCATAGATCCCCAGCGGCGCAAGTGCAGAAACAGGTTGTCGACTAGGGCCATCGAGTCACCGCACGCCCGCAAGTAGATGACGAAGAAGACGACGACGAAGACGACGAAGACGACGAAAGACGAGACAATCCACGAGGAACAGGAAGCAATGCACGCAGGCACCATGGGTGAGCGACGCCCTTTAGCGGCACTCGCCTACCCACACCTGCACACCAAGAAAATACCTGGATAAGCGGGAAAACGCACCCTATCCTGAGGGCATGCGCGGAGGCCTCGAGCGATGGAAGCGAGGTGTCGAGTCCAGAGGGGTTCGACAGGCGATCGGCTACGCGCTCAAGGGCACCTGCGATGCTCACCTAGAGCACTCCCCCGGCTTTGACGCGCTCGAAGCGTACAGTGCCGCCTCCCGTTCGACCGTCTCGCGGTTCATCGTGGCGAACGGCGTCATCACCTCCGACGAGCTCTCTGCCGGCGGCCTTCGTGTCTGGCTCACCGGCCACGACCCAGTCACCGGGGAAGAGCATCGAGGTCGTCGAGCTGCAGCATCGGCGCTCGCGCGCACTGGACCCGCACATCCACCGTCACCTCTGGCTGAACATCAAGGTGCTCGGCGCGGACGGCAAGTGGTCGAATCTCGACTCGCGCGTCGCGATGAAACTCCACACCGTCGTCAACGCCGAGGGTGAGCTCGCCGCCCGCACGGATCCCGCCTGGATCGCCGCGCTCGCACGGCACGGTTACACGGTCGACGAGACTGGCGAGATCGCCGAACTTGCCGGCGCCGTCCGACCCGTCTCGCGTCGGTCGGCGCAAATCGAAGGCAACCGCGCGCGCCTGATCGCGGAGTGGTCGGCGGCGCACGGAGGATCTGCGCCGAGCGTGGAGGTGCTGCAGCAGATCGATCGCCGCGCCTGGGCGGTGTCGCGTCTGAACAAGCCGACCGATCTCGATGAGGCGGCTTGGGAGGCCCGCGTCCGCGACGAGATCACAGCAGTCGATCCGAGCCTGGTCACCCCGCGCGCACCCATCCAAGTCGCTTCAATCGATCCGCATGCCGTTGACCTGGATCTGCTCGCTGCACAGGCGGTCGTCGACGCGGACGAACGGTCCACATCGAGCGGCGGGAGGTTCAGCAGCTTCGACATCCGCGCGGGCGCAATACGCGCGCTCTCGCGCACGGGCGTCGTTGCAGAGCGAGACAGGCTCGACGGCGTGATCGCCGAGATCACGGAGCGCGCCACGCGTGCCGTCTACCGGCTCGTTGCGGAAGACCCGCCGGCGCACGTGAAGGCGTTCATGGCAACCGAAACCGTACGCGCCAAGGTGCGTCTCGCCGGCCGCTTGGACGTGCTCGCCCGGCCCGTGCGCTCCCTGCTGTCGGGCGAATTGAACCGGCTCGCTCCGAACGCGGATCTGTCGGCACTGGATGCCTCACAAGGCGCCGCCGCCTGCGCCATCGCCGGCACGGATGGGCTCGTAACTGTGACCGGCCCCGCCGGCACGGGCAAGACCACGATGCTGCGCGCCGCGTTCGCGGCGCTCACGTCGCAACGGCGGCGGATGCTTGTTATTGCTCCCACGCGAAAGGCGGCATCGGTGGCTTCTCGCGAGGTCGGGGCCGCGGCATCCAGTATTCATGCCCTTCTCTTGGACCACGGCTACCGATGGGCCACCGACGAGGCCGGCTCCAAGGTGTGGACCAGGCTTCGAGTGGGAGAAGTCGATTCCAGCACGGGCACCGCGTTCGGCGGGCCAACCCAGTACGTGTTGCGTTCTCGCGATCGGATCGTCGTCGACGAAGCCGGCATGGTCGACCTGCAGACGGCGAACGTCCTCGTCGAGCTCGCGATCGAGCAGGGTGTCGGGCTGGCGTTCGTGGGTGACACGCATCAGGCGTTGCCGGTCGGACACGCGGGCGCGGTGGGTTCTGCGATCCGGCACGCGAACGCTGCGATCGAGCTCGACACGGTGCACCGGTTCCGCGATCCCGACTACGCGGCGCTCACACTGCGGCTCCGGGATGCGTGTGATCGCGAGCGTGCGCTGGTGGTTGCGGGCGAGCTTGCCGAACACGGTCACGTCGACCGGGTCAACCATCACGACGCGGCCCGTGAGCGGATGATCGGCGCCTACTCCGACTGGCACGCACGCGCCAAGCGGGTGACGCTGGTATCCGGCACGAATGCCGAGGCGGATGCAATCAACGACGCCATCCAGCAGCGGCGAGTCGACCAGGGCGAGCTCGACGACTCCGTCGCCGCGTGGGGAATCGGGCAGCAGCGCATCCTCGTCGGCGACACCGTCCAGACGCGTCGCAACGACCGACTCACGGGCGTAGAGAATCGCGCGCAGTGGATCGTGCGCGGCATCCGCGACGAGTACTTGTCGCTTGTCTCCGTGAGCGACAGCGGCGAGGTGGCGCGAGTGTCCAGCGAGTACGCGCGCGAGCACCTGCAGCTCGCCTACGCGTCCACTGTGCACGGCGTGCAGGGCGACACCGCCGACGCGTCGATGGTCGGGCCGGACGTCGACGCCGCGGGGCTGTACGTGGGCCTCACGCGCGGTCGGCTGAGCAACGTCGCGATCGTTGTAGCACGGACCGATGCCGCGGCCCGCGAGTGCCTTGCCGAGTCGATGCAGCGCGGCACTCCGGAGTTGACGATGCAGGATGCTGTGCGCGCGGCGGAAGCAGAGGTGCGGCGTGCGGCGAGGAACCGCGAGGCGGCGATGGCGACAGGACCGGTGGTCGGGCCGCCGAGTACCGGGCGCGCGATCGGGATATAGAGCCCATCAATCGCGGTGAAGGGCTGGCCCCCGCGCGGGAACAGACGTGCGTCGGGCGATGGTCGGGCGTTCAAGGAGGAGAGACTCGGGCGCGCTATTCGGGCGGGATCAGCGCGGGTCTCGGCCTCGCTCATAGGATCTCCTCGTCTGTTGCCACGAACGACGGACTTTCGACGCTGCAAGCGCCTTCGATCGGTCGGTGAACTGGCAAGCTGGACCGGCTAAGTCCACGTGCCGGGTGCTTCGAGGGGATAAACAGTGAACCAGGAAGACCCAAGCCACGCGGAGCTTCTCGAAGGCGCGCTCGAAGCAATTAGCGATAGAAAGAGCGTTTCGGAAGCAGCCGACGCACTGCGTCGACTTTTGCGCGAAGACCAGTCCTTGCCAGCTCTGGCCGTCCTCTATGGTTTCAGTTTCATCCTGGTGCTCGAGAGGGACGGACAGCTACTAACTAGACCTGCCTTCGAACCTCGGTACGAGACGGCGGCGGGTGACTTTCCACCACCCATCGCGGAATGGGACGAGGGCGTTGAAGAGTTACTAGCCGAAGCTGCAGTTCATCCGAACGCGAGTGTCCTTGCTCGAGCACAGTTGGGCCATACACTTTGGCGGCTTAGACCCAGCGGTGCCAATCGACCATTAGCGGAAAGCGCTCTGGCCTCCGCGATAGAGTTCGGCACTGATCCTGGCTCCGAGATCTGGGAACGATATCGAATTCTTGCGTCCGCGCTTGACCTCGCCCGCCAGTTGAACGATGACGCGCGTCGTGCTCAAGCGCTGGCCGCACTGCTCGCGGCCGCGGATTCGGTGATTGAGCAGTCCAACCTGGTCGGACGTGGAAGCGGTACTGCGCACGATCTCCTTCGGTTGTTCCTCAGCAATGGTGGCGCGGCAATCCAGGCCGTGCCCCTAATCGAAACCGCGATCGTTGAGTTCCACGATCAATCGCGAGGACGAACGGAACTCGCAATGCTGCTGGAATCGACGGCTCCGGACAACGAAACGCGCAAGGCGGTCATGTCAGCGGAACTCGATCGCCTGATCAGCGAGGCTGACGAACATGCGGGACTCGTGAAAGACCAGCTCCTACGCGAGGCACAACAACTGGCGAGAACCCGCGGCCTCTCCGATCACATCCGTGCGATTGGGGTGCGGCTGGCCCAGCTGGAAGTGGCCGACTTTGATCTCCGCGAGCATGACATCCACATCGAGATTCCTGGGGAGGTTTACCGGTCCGTCATGGCACCGCTCGAAGTGGGACAGCCAGTGGAGGAGAGCCTGCGCAGGCTCGTCGGCTTGTTTCCCCCGTTCGAGCCGGCGGGAGAATCACGTGAGCGGTCCATTGTTGAACTGATCGCCTCACCGGTCCAGATCAGCCGACAGGGGCTCGTTACGCGTGCTCCTTCCTCGGCAGATGAACTTAGGGACTATTGGGAGCGCCACGACGAGGACACCTTGAGTCAGTTCTACGTGGGATTCCTAGACGCGGCTCTTCAAAAGGTCGTCACACGCGACGACTTTCTTGAGTTCGTATTCCTTCTGCTCGATGGCTGCGATCTGTTCAGCGCGAAGGGCAAGGAACGGGTGCGTCGAGCGCTCGCGGCCTACATCGTGGGCGAGTGGGATGTCGTCCTCGACACCTTGCCGACCGTAGAAGCAGCAATACGGGAGATGGCCAGACAACAGGGTGCGCTGACCGTGAATCCGGCCGGATCCTCCGGCAGCATGGCAAATCAGCAGAAGCTTCTAGGAGGGCTTCTTGAGTCCCTCATGAACTCAGTCCCGTCCTGTCGTCGCCTGTTTCGATACTGGGAGTTCATGCTTGTAGATCAGCTTGGGTGGAACATCCGTAACAACTACCTGCACGGTCTCGCCGAAGAAGGAACACGCGCAACAGCGGGTGTCTTGGTGCATATCTTCATTCAACTTCTCGTCCCCCTTCGCTAGGGGCCGTGCGCGGTGCGCGTCTCACATCGCGCACGCGTCAAGCAAGTCCAGCATCGATCCGAAAGTCTGCTCACAGATCCGTGGGCGACTAGCTTGACCCTGCCGCCGTAGAGGATGGCGCAAACTTGCCACATGCCATGCTCGGGCTGAGTCCGATTTCACACAGGCGGGTGCTTGAGAGCCCGCCCGCCAACATGATGAGGAGACCGAGAATCAGATGGGCTACGAGGACTTCACGAGTCGCTTTGCCGAGGCGAGAACGCAGTACAACGTGATGGCGTTGGTCGGCAATGGGTTCGATATTCAGGTCCTATCTGGCCTTGGGGCTCCAACAGACACGCGATACGAGTCGTTCTATCACTTCCTGAAATATCGAAAGTTTGAGCCCACCAATCTGATCCTGGAGCAGATGGAGTCGCTCCAAGCCGCTGGCGCCGAGAATTGGAGCGATGTCGAGAACGCCATCGAGACACTTCGGAGCGACGGCGGTGTCCCGGCGGGGCAGATCGTTGCCGACGTGAGGAAGATCCAACGAGAGTTCGCGAGCTTCCTCGACCAAGTCGCCACGCCGGACGTGCTCTCCAGGCTGGGTGACATCGCAGTGGCGCGCGAGTCGACCATCAACTCCTACATGGAGTTTCTGGGGGACATCGAAGACGCGGACGAGTACCACAAGATGAAGCTGACCCAGCGGGTGGACATCGGCGATATCTTCAATTTCCAGTTCATCAACTTCAACTACACGACACTGCTCGACGACTTCGTCTACCTCGACCAGGAGCAGTTCGATCCGCACCCGCACCGATGGTCAGACCGCAACATCAACTTCCATCCAAATCCTCGAGGACACTCGGACGCACGCGAGCGAGCATCGTTCTACATGGTCGCCAACCTCATATCCGATGTGGTCCATCCGCACGGTGTTCAGTACACGCCGCGATCACTGCTATTTGGCATCGATGAAGCGGACGGTGACGCACGCACGCTCTCCAAGCCGTACTGGGCACAGAACAAGGTGAAGTATGAAGCGCTGTTCCCCGAGAGTGACCTCTTCATCATCTTCGGCTGCTCACTCGGAGCCACGGATCGGTGGTGGTGGAGGGCGATCATCGATGGCTTGCGCGCCAATGGGGACGCTGACCTCATTCTTTATTGGCGACGCGGAGCGCACGACGCGACCTTGACGGCCGACGAGCTCAGAACAAGGTTCTCGGACGCCGCGGGATATGGGGCGGATGCGGGTATGCTCGCGCTCCTCAGGGAGAAGATGCGCGTGGTGCTTTACGACGATTCGTCTGAGCGGGCGTGGCTTAATACAAACTCTCTCACCGCGCCGAGCTGGGTCCTCCCCTAACCGTCCCGCGGCGGTTCTACGAGCGGGAAAATCGCGCTGCGCGGTCGCGGAGAGCCAGCCCTGACGCAGCCGTCCTCCAAAATCGCTACATACAATCACGAACCTCCATCTGTATGCGGAGATGATGGTCTCCCGTAACCCGCGACCTCGTCGAGCGGCACCATCGAGGACACGCCGTCCTCGCCGGCCCCGATGCGGGCGTCGAGCGCTGCAGCGATCGCGTGTGTCATCCGCGCTTCAACAAGCAATTCGGGCACGGTTTCGAAAGCGGCTGCTCCCGGCCGGCGGACTTCGATATCAGCGAGAGTACGCGGCGAGCCTTGCGTTTCCTGCGTAGACCAAGCGGTCTACGAGTTCCAGCCACGCGTTCCCGCTCCCGCGTGTGTCGGCCTCCACTTTGATGTCTACGAGCCACTCGTCCATGGGGTCATAGCTGACAATCTGACGGTCAGTCCGGGCCAGGCACAGGTCGCCAACCCAATCCAATCCCTCACTTAGTTGTTTCTCGATGGATAGTTGGCGCAAGAATCTGACGAGTTCGAGCAGACACGCACGCCTTCCCGCGGCATGGAGGAGCCACCGCGGAATGAACTTTGCGAGATCCTCCGGGCGCACCCATGCGAATGTCTGAAGGCCGATCTCGCCATGCATTGACTGTGTTGTCTCGGGGTGGTTCGGAAGAAGGTTGCCTAGCGCGTAGCCGACGAACGCATCAGGTTGGTCATACACGGCCCCGTTCTTCTCAACTTCGTCCAGCGCATGCTTGAACACGGTTGGCCACACCGTTCTTGCCGCGTCGGCGAGTTCCTGGGTCTCCGAGCCGACTACCGCCAGATCCTGCAGAAAGGAACTGAAGACGTGAGCCGTGGGGGTGATGGTCGTGATGTAGTCGAGCAGAAGCGCGTCGGCTGCACCCGTGTGCGAGGACCTGAGTAGCAGAGCGCGGGCAGCGGTTTGAGTTTGGGCGCCACGGTCATCGGCGAAGTAGATGTGCTCGGAAGATTCGAGCGCTGTCATCGCCTTCGCTTGCGCTCGGAGAAGTGTGTCCAAGTCTCCGTGGGCGGTCCTGGCGACGCAAGCGCTTGATGTCGCGGCCCGCCCGACTGCCCGGATGGTTGCGCTCAGGCGAGCGGTGTCGAGGCGGTGCGGCCGCACTTGGGGAATGTGGAGCATGACGTCGCCGACCAGCGGGACGTCTACAGCTTCCTGGAGGTCCTCATCGAATTCGCCGATCTCGCAGAAGCGCGCGAGGTCGAGCGCCCACTCATAGGCGGTCAGGTGAATGCACGGGTCACCTGTGCACAAATGGCTCCAGACGAGGTCACAGCCTCGAGCGAAGCTCAGGCATGTCTCGGTCGCGGCGAGCGGTCCGAGAGCATTGGCGGCTCCGGCGACGTCGTCCGAGGTCACGCTCGTCGCGGTGAGACTGTCCGTCAGCTCAGGAAGGAGCAACCATGGGATGGCTTCTGCCGCGGCTCGGCGCGTTCCGATGTCCGATTCATAGATGCGGGCATCGGGGTCGTCCGCGGCGTCGTCCGCGGCTTGCTGGAGTATCCCGATGACCGAGGTGATTGCGAAGGAGACTTGCTCGCCGAGTGCCTCGGCGTGACCCGTGACAGCGCTGCGGATGGCCTCTGCCGCGACGTGGGCGAGCGCAAGAGTCGGTTCGGTCCCAGAGTGCATAGGCGGGTTGTCGTGCAGCTCTTTGATCTGAGCGAGGTCCTGCGCAATCTCGGCCGCGGTCGGTGGCGTCCAGCCGGCCTTCTGCTCTCGTGGCGGAATCCAGTACTTGTTCTGGAGCCCAAGGAGAGTGTCGCCGCGCGCCAGGTCAGCTCGCACCGGGGCGAGGCCTCGCTCGATATCGTCCGGCTCTCTGACCGAAACCTGTACGCCACCCTGAACTCGCTCTGTCATCAAGTTATCGGCGTCGAATAGCAGTGCCCATCGCCGCATGGTGCTCTCTTCGACATCGAAGCGGGCACTGTTCTGGATAAGTTGGTCGCCCAAGCCTCTTAGCTCGTCGCGGCGCGAATCGTCCGCGTAGAACGCAAGGCTCGGGACCAGGTTGGGGAGATGCCAGGCGCGGCGGTCGGGGTTCGTGATCCCGTCGTCGGGTGAACGCATGAAGCCGATGGCTTCCTTCGTGGCGCGGTACTGCTCAAACTGCCAGACAAGAGGCTCCACTAGGTAGCGGTCGAGCGCCCGAGGGTCGTCGCCGAAGTGGCGGATGGCGGCGCCTACGACAAGGGCGGGCATCGCTAGGTTGTCGCAACCCTTCAGCAGCGCCGTGGCAACCGTCTCAATTGACGTTCCAGCGGCAACCGTTCGGTCAGCCCACCGTTCGACAGCCTGGAGCGCGCTGACGCAGGGGTACGGGCCGCCGGTGTTGCCTCTGTACCAGCCCCACACATTGCCATCGCCGACATAAGTCCGCTCGGTGCCGTCGATAGCCAGCGTGAAAGCGTAGTCTGACTCGACCGACCCCGAACCGTCTTCTGCGAGGCATTGGACATTCGCCGCGTGGTTCAGTATCCGGTTCACGACGGGGGCCCAGTCCGCGACGAGACAAAACTCCATCAGGACCCAGAACGACCCGTGTGTGGGGCCGTTGAGAGCGCGGGCGCCACGGGTCTGGTGGTGGCGGATGCCATTCCAAAGGGTGCCGCCACGGTCGTCTCGACTGTCGATGTAATAGGACTCGGTCAACTGAAGCAAGAGCGTCGGGTCGTGCAGGCTAATACCTAAAGCGCTCCAGTCGAGGTCGACAGCTGGTTGCAGACGTGACGGGGCGTGTACGGCGACCTCGGACAGGCAGGCGCTCACGTCGTCGTCGATGTCAGGCCCGAGCAGCGCGAGCAACCGGATGTACCGCTCGTGAGTTATCTCCCGGCCAAGCACTCTCGGTTGCCGGTGAGGTCTCGAGTAGTTGTCGAAAACGCTGTAGACGGTATCGTCGGCAGTCTTGCGAGATACCCCGTTCTCGGTCCCGGGAAGACGGTGCTTTCGCCAATGGTCGAGCAATCGTCCTCGTAGTGCCTGCCGAGTTGACTGACCTGCAGGCAGCCTCGCGAGCAGGGCGGAGTTGAGCCACTCGCAGACCAGCCGGAACCCGTCATCGTCTTGGTCCCACAGCTCGTCATTCTCCTCAACAAGGAGTCGCACGACTGGCTCACCCCGCGACACATCGACCATGCCGTCGTGCCGCTGATGAAGTGAGACCAATCTAACCAACTTCGCAAGATTGGCGGCGGACTGTCCCGAACTCGCATCTAGCATGTGCCGCAGCAGGTTATAGGCGTCCGACATCTCGAGCACCGCTTCGAGCGGCACATCTCGCCAACGCCCCGTCGACATGTCGCCGAGCGCGTTGAACTGGGTAACGAGCCCCGCGAGTTCCGCGTTCGCGTCGCTGGCGCCTGCGAGCAGGCCTTCGCATGCGAGCTTGGCTGCTGACATCGACCATCGCTTAGGCCCCGATGCCGTCAGCGTTTCAGTGATGGACGGGGCTCGCACCAGGCGCACAGCCGTCGCGAAGCGGCGGACCTCGTCGTGCGCGAAAGCGGGTTCCGCTTTTCTAAGGTCCTCGGGCGACACCAGACGGTCGGTTCGCAGCGCGTCGAGCGCGGCATACTCGACCCGAGAGCGTCGATCCGTCTCCGGTAGTTCGAGCTCTTCCTCGCTGATCGCGAGGAGAGTCTCGGTGCGCGCCGCAGCCGGGCTCCCAGGGGTAGCCCGGCCGATGAGTTTCGTCCAGACCAGCTGAAGGCAGTCCCAGTTCCCCAGTGGCTCCGTCACCTTGACCCCAGTGAGGGCAAGAAGATCCACGACCGCCAAGCGCCGGTACATCGACCGGGGCGGCAAGTTCTTCAGGGCACCAGCAATCGCCGGCACCGCCGTGCCCACGACACGTAACTCATCGTCATTGAGTCCCGCAATCTCGAACTTATCAAGTGCCGGGTACAGGTCATTGACGTAAGTCGCCACATCCTCGACCGCCGTATCTGCGGTCACCAGAACCAGTCCGAGATCGGCAGCGCGAGCCGCTACAGCGAGTTCGCGCAACAGCGCATGCCGCCCCTCGACGGCGGCGTCGGCGGCGTCAACAATCAGGATACGAGATGGTGCCGTCATCTCGCTGAGTACAGCGTGAAACGGCATTCCGAGGTCGGATGACAGCCCTGACACTGATTCACAGACCCGCCGCAAATTCATGGCTACGCACTGGAACTCGCTTGGTGTTGCGGCGAGTTTCTGCGCGGTCGATAACGTCAGAGCGCTCTTGCCCGTGCCAGACTCGCCAGTGATGAGCACGGCGCTCTTCGTCAGTCCCGCCTTGGCGAGCTCAATCTTGACTCTCGTCCGCACCTCAGTGCGTGGCAGTTCGAGTCCTCCAGCAATCGCATGGCGGACCGCGACCAGTGCCGAACGCTGTTCGACCTCCAACTTCGCCCATGCCTCCGATGACCGTCCTGCATTCGGCGCGAGGACAGAATGAGCCCTGCGTCGAAGAAGGTCACGGTCCACTTCCGTGCCCTTCTGGTCGAACTGGGCGGCAAGAGAGTAGAGATGGTCGCGCACCTCGCCGCCGCTCAATCCGGCCCGCGCGAGAGTGGTGAGTCGATTGCCAATAGCGACCCAGTCGGTCTCGTCGTCGGACTCGACGCGGAAGTCGAGTAGCCACAGGCGGCTGAGGAGCAACCAGACCAATGTTCGAAGCTCACTCGAGGACGACGTCGGTCGCGCTCTCCCAACCAGAGCGGTCAGGTGTTTGTACCGACCGGCGTAACCTGCGTGACGTCCCTGCTCGTGGACCTGGCCATGAAACGCGTGTTCGGAGGCGTTATCCCGTGCCAGCGACGCAAGCCCCTGGACCTCCCTGAAAGCTGGCGTCATGCCTGTAACCGCGACCGCGACGTACCTGCGTTCGTCGCTGCCGAAGAGCTCTACCTGATCCAACAAACTCCCGATGAGCGCCGCCGTCTTCTTGTGGCTTTCGACGAACTGCGGGGAGCGTCGAGCGGCAACATGAACTACGACCCGCGACGCCCCCTGCGCGGCCTCCACTCGCAAGTCATCGATGGGGTCTGTCGGGTTGGTCTGAAAGGAAAGCCGGACCACGGGTAGCTCATCGGTCTCGGGACGGCCAGCCGCGAGAAGCATGTCGGCGAGGTAACTCGTGGCCACCCGATGACCGAGCGTGCTGCCCCCGCCGCCGCCGGCATATGGGCTCACCACCGCCACGTGTTCGTCGGGGGCAGCCTGCTCGCGCGCGCCGTGGGCATCGGTCATGTGTCAAGTTTCGCCTGAGAGGTAGGCGTAGGGGAAATGGCCGAGTTGTCGACGAGCGCTGTGCATTCGACCGCGCGCAAGGGCACAGGGATCATCGACTCCTGGGATCAGAACTCCCGCTGCGTCGGGAGGCGCCATGGTGAGTTGTAACCCGCGCGGTTCACCGATGCGATTTGCGGTGACCCTACAAATCTGCTCGCGTTCTAATCTGCTGTGGTGACTGATGATGCGGCAGCAGAGGAGCCTCTCGGCGATGCGGACGACGCCGACCGCGAGGAGGGCAACGCCGACCGCGACGAGGACGATGAGGAGGACGGCGGCGTCGAGCTAACACCGGAGCAGGCGGAGAGTCTACGTCGCACCTTCGCGATCATCCGACAGGGGCTGACGTTTGATCCGCCGGCGGTCAAAATCCCCGAGGCGTTCCTGACAGGTCTCGTCGATGTCGCCAGAATTGTTGAAACGCAGCAGAAGATGCTCGCCACCTCGATCGAGCCAATCATCATCGCGCACGCGAACATTCGAGAGCAGATGGCAAAAGCCATCAGCAGCGATGCCGTCAGGAGCATCGTCCTGGCGCGAGCCGAGATTGGTCGTACGGTCGAGCAGCTCACTCGGAACATCGACTTCGCGGGTATCGCCGCGAAGGTCTCCCAATCCTTCGCCGAGGAGCAGTTGGCACTGCTCCAGAATCTCGGCCCGGCGCTCGAGGCGATGCGGGCAAGCTTCTACCCGCCCAATCTCAGGGAGATCTCCAAGCTCAAGATCGAGGCGGTCAACCAGGTTGTCATGGCCGAGGGAATCGCGCTGTATGGTCTGCCGCGCAGCTCAACGGCCGAAGCGCTTGTCCAAGCCAAGAATGCGCGGGCTCGCCGAGAAATCCTTGGTCGCCGCTGGAAAATGATCTCGGCAGACTGCCGTGCAGCAGTGCTGAGCTGTACCTCGGCTGCCGTAGCGCCCTATGTACCGTTCGCCGTGGCGGCGCTAGACGCTCTCGACAGCGGGCATTCAGCCGGTGCGCAGGCGCTGACCGGTTCGCTTATTGACGCGGTCGTAACAGGCTACTTCGGCAGGGACCGGTACAAATACACGCCGAACAAGAAGACGCCCACGAATGACGCGTACAACGAGTTTACGATTCGAGAGTTCATCGCGTTCGCGCCAATGTGGCAGGCGTATCAACAGTTCTACGTAAGTAACGGCGACAAGGTGCCGTCGACGTTCAGCCGCAACGCGACCGCACATACTGTGAGCCCTCGGCAGTTCAGCCGACGGAACGCTGTCCAGGGGTTGATGCTCGCATGCAGCCTGCTGTACCGGCTTGATGAGGAAGCCTCGTATGTCTAAGGACGCGTTGCCGCGGTCCACTCGGCGGAGGCGCCGGTGCACGCAGACAGTCTCGCTTCGTTCCGCGTCCGGTAGCGGATCAGCCGGTCGTCCAAAACAATGGACAAGACGATCAAAGGTTCTCGGACTGAATCCACGCCAGCAGCCCGCTGGTCACGTCGGACCCTCCACAGGCAGTAAGTCCCGGCGCCACGTGAGTATTCCGCGAGACCGTCCGCGGAGCCTCCAGACACTTTCACGCCGCCATGATCAGACCTTGGGTCAGGTGTGTGCGCCCCCTCAGCTACGGCATAACCCGCAGGCCCTGGCGACATGGCCCCCGTCAACGTACGATAGTTGACATATATGTCAACCGAGGGTTGGAGGAGTCGTGTCAGGAGACGGCGAGCTAGAAGTGATCGGTCAACCGGTGAGCGTCAAGAAGCTCGACAAGCGGACGGTCGCGCTGACCAACTTCGAGGCAGCGAAGACGACGATCCGCCTGCTCATCGACACGGAAGCTGGTGTGTACGAGGTTCAGGTGACCGGCGGGCTCGAGACCGCTCTGCAATCGGCCTTCACCTCCGGTTGGGCAGCACCTACCGGGCTCGCGGAGCTAGCGCGCGCGGCCAGTTTTAGACAAAGCAAGGCGGACGCCATACGAAGACTGCTGGAGCACGCGAAGCGCCCGAAGCGATCCGACTCTGGACTGAGCCAGTGGGACGACCTCATTGGGCCGTTCTACAAGGCGTCGGCGATTGCGAAGTGGCGCAACGAAACGCGGCAGAACGTGAGCAAGCTTACCGGGACCGGCTCGCTGCTTGGGCTCCGAACCTCAGACAACGCGCTGCTGTACCCGGCGTTCCAGTTCGATGAGGAGGGGCGACTTCCCCCACGCTTCAAGGAGCTCCTCCGCCTGCTCCGGAGCGAAATCACGGACGACTGGACCGTCGCGCTTTGGTTGAACAATCCACAACACACTCTCGACGGTCGTACCCCCATCGAACTCATGCGAGACCCCCAACAGGCCGACCGGGTCTTCGCCTTCGCGCACGACGAGATCGCGCGGCGGTCCGCGTGACTGGTGGTCGAGAGGAAGTGGCGCAGAAACCGCCGAGCATCCCGCTTGACGGATTCCCCATAGCGGAACTTTCAGTGGTCGATACGCTCTGGCGCGCTCATGGATCAGCAAATACGCCCGGTTGGTTCTCCTCAAGCGGGGAGGGGCGGTTCGATCTGGCCGCCCCGAGCGGAACCTGCTACCTGGCAGATTCGATGGGCGCCGCGATTCGAGAACGGCTTGGAGGCGCGATCACGCCGGGCGGTCTAGTGACTCAGTCAGATGCGGAAGGAATGACGGTAACGGAGATCGCCGGGCTCACCGGCTCCTACGGCGACGTTTCCGCGCAAGGGGCCGCCGACTTCGGCGTGACATCAGAGTTGACGTCCATGACTCCCTACACCGTCCCCCATGAATGGGCTGCCGCGTTCTCTTCCTACGGGCTGCACGGAATTCGATACACTCCGAGATTTACTCCCGGTGCTGTGGCGTGGGCGCTCTTTGGTCAAGCAGGAGCGCATGACGTTGGGACAACGTTTGCCGCCCTAGATGGAGTTACAGCTTGCGGTGAGGCTGGCCTCAAGATCCTTCCCGGCCCTCCTTCGGCCTCTTCCCTAACCGTGAAGAAGCGGCCGTCCCGCTGACGAATCACCATGATCGGGAGTTCCTTACCCGCGTGGACCCGCTCCAAGGTGGAGACGTGACTACGGAGCGAAGCATCCCCCCGCCGAACGTTTGACGACAGCAACGCCGGTGGGCAGTCGATGAACCCGCAGATATCCGGCAGACGACGACAGCACGGCAGCAGCGGTCGGCAGCGTGGTGATTGCGATCACCGGCGGCAACTTCACGCTGCATCACGATCCCTCGAGCACGTGAGTGAGGTGGATGCGTGTCGGCGGTGCCCCTTCTGTTCCCGGCACGCGGGGGCACCGACGGACGTGAATCGCGCGTGGGTGAATAGACTCGCTAGCCTTAATCCATGGCGAGCGAGGCAGAACACGACCGAACCGTACGTGCGGCTATCCGTCTATCGACGGAGTTGATGACAGCTCAAACCCTCAATGACGAGGAAGCGCAGCAGGCCTGCATGCAGAACATTGTCGATTTCGTCTTTGGGGAGCCGGAGCAAATAGAAGATCGGTTCAATGCCTACATCCGGGCGAATGCGCACATCTCGTCGTTCCTGGTTGACTTCGCCGCTAAGGCAACGGATTCGTCAGTGGAGTGGATGATCTCGTCTGTGGCGACGACCGTCATTACGCGCACCGACAATGACGAGTCTGACCCGCCCGAACGCTGATCCGCCGGCACAGCGCCCGGAGATCGGTCTGCCTTGTCACACGACATGACGGACCATCGCCCTCTTGAACAGGTCCGAATCGAACAGCCGAGGGCGCGTCCGCGGCCGCCCGCTGGCCGCCGAGGCCCGATCGCAAATAGGGGCCGAGCCTGCAGGTGCCTACACGCTGCGCAGCATGGCTCGTCGCACCACTGTCAGGCGTCGACGCCGAAGGCGCGCAGCAGCGGAGCGCGGGGGATCATCCGGCGCGGGCCGAGTTGGATCGTGGGGATCGTCCCGCTCTCGATGCCGAGCTTGATCGTGCGGTAGTCGACGCCGACGAGCTTCGCGGCATCCTTCATCGTCAGGGCTAGCGAATTCGGCGACGCGTTCATGACTTTCTCCTTCGCTGGATGTTCGATGTCATCACTTGCTCACGCAATGTACACCCGTGAGTGGTCGATGTCATCACTTGCTCGCACCTCCTGGAACTGGGAAACTCGCAGCATGCCTGCACTCTCGATCGAACTGATCGACGACGAGATCCTCGACGCCGGTGACGGCATTCACCTGCCACGATCGTGGGTCGCCGTCGTGACTGGCCTTCCCGACATTCCGGGTGCCGTACGCGCGCACGTCGTGTACGACCCCGCACTGCGGCGGGCAGCGGCTGAGTGGATCCGAGTGGATCGAAGCGGCCAGGGCGATGAGGTGACCACCACGCTGCTGCGCGACCTCCGAGTGCAGGCCATCGTCAAGTGGGCTGCGTCTCGCGTTGTCCGCATCGACGGTGGTCTGTCCGAGCTCGAGGCCTACGGACAGTACTTGAGGCGACTGCGGGCGGACGCGTCGCGCTCGGAGGACCAGAACCTGCGCGAGGCGGTCAGGCTGTACCGGCTCGCCTCGGTCATCAACGACGGTCCACTCAAGCTGGTCTCGGAAGAGCTCGGCGTCAGCGTCAGCACCGCGACGCGCATGATGAATCGGGCCCGCGTTGCGGGTCTTGTCGACGAGGCCACCGGTCGGGAGGTCCTCGTTCAGGCCCGCGAGCAGCAGCTCCGCGAGCAGTTCACCGGACCTGTCGTCCGCCCAGGTTCATCGGGGCCTTCGATAGGTCGCTGACATCATTGGGATGCGTTAACCCGCATTTGAGCACTCTGCTAGGCAAAACGAGCCCTTGCGTTCATACCGCCCAAAATCGCGCCCTTCAGGTTGTGGCCAATACCGGCTTGGCCGCATCCAGTTCTGGATGAGCCTGGCGCCCAGTCCAGGACTGGTAACTCTTGCCCGCATTTTGGCCGCATTGTATTCGCCGGTGGCTGTATTCGGACGTCGCTGGATGTCGCATCGATCTCCACAACCCGCGTAATTCCGCGGAAGTTGTCGTTCGACGTCGCTGTACAGAATGCTCAGAACGTGTTCGGGTCCCTCTAGGGGCGCGGAAGTGGCGCTTAGCGCAGAAGCTAGCAAGCCGGGTGGACGCTGGCGAGGCCCGAGTCAGCACCACGCCGCGCTTAAGGTGCCGGCTACGCACTCGCCGCCCGGGGTCGTACGCACGGCGACGGCACAACTCACACCGCCGCGATCGAGACACTCCACGTTACGCCGAACCGGTCGGTCAGCAGCCCGAACCCCGCGCTCCACGCCGAAGCCGCGAGCGGCTCGACGATCGTGGCATCCGTCAACAGAATGTCCCAGTAGCCATGCAATTCCTCGAGGGTGGGGGTGCTGATCGAGACGAACAGCGACTGATCGGTGATCGTCGTGTTGTTCGCGCGGTGGGTCGATCCGCCGCCGGCGATGCCGCCCTCGGTGCGGCCGGGGATGTCGTAGCCCATGATGCGGAAGCCGTTCTCGGCGGCGACCAGGCCGAAGACGACCTTGTCGGAGCCGGGGATCTCGGCCGGCATGCCGAAGTCGGCGTAGGTGTTGACGACGAGGTGGCCGCCGAAGACGGACTGGTAGAACTCGAGCGCCTGACGGGCATCGCCGCGGAAGTTCAGGTGGGTGGTGGTCTGCACGGGCATGTCTGCTCCTCGATGAATGGGCCGGGATCGGCTTCTGAGATCAAGTTCCCAGCCGTATAGGTCGGTTTCTGTCCTAGACCGCGACTACCGTCGAATGTATGGCCACGACGTCGCGATTGCTCACCCTGCTGTCGCTCCTGCAGGCCCGACGGGACTGGCCGGGCTCGGTGCTGGCTTCGCGGCTGGATGTCAGCGATCGCACGGTGCGGCGCGATATCGATCGCCTGCGTGAGATGGGCTATCGGATCGAGACGACGATGGGTCCCGACGGGGGATATCGCCTCGACGCGGGTGCCGAGATGCCGCCCCTGTTGTTCGACGACGATCAGGCGCTCGCGGTCGCGATCGCGCTACGTGCGGCTCCCGCGTTGGGCGCGGACATCGGCGAGGCGGCGGTGCGCGCCCTCACGACGATGCGACAGGTGTTGCCGTCGAGGCTGCGGCATCGGCTGGATGCCGTCGAGGTGACGGCGGTGGGCCGCCCCGGTGAAGCGCCGGTTGCTGCTGTTCCGCTCGACGTGCTGCTGACGCTGGCTCAGGCGGTGCGCGACCGGGTCACGCTGCGCTTCGATCATCTGCCGCGGGGCGAGGGGGAGCCTCGGCCTCGGCGGATCGAGCCGCATCACCTCGTGACCTCGCAAGGACGGTGGTACCTGCTCGGGTGGGATATCGAGCGCGAGGACTGGCGGCTCTTCTCGGCGGACCGCGTGCGACCCCGGGTTCCACACGGTGCTCCGTTCGTGCCGCGAGTGGTGCCGGGTGGGGATGTCGACGCGTTCGTCTCGGCGCGGTTCAAGGGGTCGGATACGAACGAATGGCCCTGCCGGGGCACCGTGCTGCTGCACGCGCCCGCCCGCGACGTGCTGCCCTTCGCGGGCGACGGCACCGTCACCGCCGTCACCGACGAGCGATGCACCCTTGAGGTCGGGTCGTGGTCGTGGGGGGCGCTCGCCGCGTCGTTCGGGCGGTTCGAGGTGGCGATGGAGGTCGTCGAGCCTTCGGAGTTGGCGGAAGCGTTCGCGGTGCAGGCGGCGCGCTTCGCGGCGGCGGCCTCTTCCACGGAAGAGTCTCGACGAGGAGGCTAGCGCTATGACCCAGCCCCTCCGCTACGCCATCAACGTCACCCTCGACGGCTGCTGCTCGCACGAGGCGGGCCTCCCGCCGGATGCCGAGTCCATGGCGTTCTGGACCGACGAGCTGCGCCGCTCCGACACGCTGCTCTACGGGCGCGTCACCTACGAGCTGATGGAGGGCGCGTGGCGCCGACCGGAGTCGGGGGAGTGGCCGGACTGGATGGATGCCAGTGAGGTCGCGTTCTCGGAGGTGATGGATCCGATGCGGAAGGTCGTGGCATCCGGAACCCTCGACGGAGTCGACTGGAACGCTGAACTCGTGCGGGGCGACGTCGTGGAGGCCGTTCGGCGGCTCAAAGAGCAGCCGGGGAGGGGGATCTCGCTCGGCGGCGTGAAGCTTCCGGCGACGCTCGCGGCGCAGGTGCTCATCGACGAGTACACGTTCATGGTGCATCCCGTGATCGCGGGGCGGGGGCCGCGGCTGCTCGAGGGGGTGGACATCGCTCTCGAACTCGTGGAGCGGCGGGAGTTCCCTTCCGGCGCGGTCGTGCAGCGGTACCGGCCGCTCTGACGCAGGGAGCCGCGCAATCCCGGGTGCGGAGCGGTCTCGCAGTCAGCTCCACTCGACGGGCGGAGCGACCGGAACGGCGATGCCCTCTCGCTCCCACGCCCGACGGGCGCCCCGTTTCAGGCGTTCGTTGCAGTGAACGCCGCAGACGTGCCGCTCGCGATGAACCCAATGCGCCTTTGCGGGCACCGACGAGCCACACCACACGCACGGCTCATCACCCCTTGCCGGGCCAGTGGGATGGGCGAGGGCCGCCCGGTACCACGTCCAGAAGTCATCGCTGCTCTCTCCGGAGGCGGCCTGCGTGATGACCCACTCGGGAACCTTCGACCGGCCTCCGCCGGCCGAGATCTTCGCGCGCAGCTCCTCCTCGCCGATTGACATCCGCGTGACGAAAGCGTCCTCGGTGAGGATCTCGAGCGCCTGCCCCCTCTCCACCTGCAAGAAGGCCCTGGCGAGTTTCGAAGTGAAGGCGGCGCCGGGGCGGAACGTCCGGTCATCGAAGTCTCCGGTGACGAGGATCGTCGTCGTGCGTGTGACGCCGTCCTGCCACGTGCCGCCCTGCTCAACGACGAGCTCGCGAGCCCTGCTTCGCACCATCTGCTTCAGCGCTCCGGTGAAGCACACGATTTCGCCGGCAAAGCCTGTTCCGACGATCGCATCGGGCTCCGCCGTCAGACCGTGGAAGAGCGCGTCGTCACGCTCGGTCCAGGTGCCGGTGGGGGCGACCGTGAGTCGTTTCAACAGCTCGTCGAGCGACGACGCAGTGGCTCGAGTGGCGAGGGCAATCAAGACGAGCGCGGACGTCCGAGCGTCGGCAAGCGGGTTGTGGTGTTCGAAACTCGGAAGTTCCAGATGTTCGGCGACCCACGGGAGCGAGTACGAGGGCAGGTGGAGCGCGGCTCGAGACAGTTGAAGCGTGCAAACGACGCTGAGTGCCGGGAGACCGATGTCGTAAGCGCCGCAGCTGTTGAGCAGAACCGAGATGTCATACGCCGCGTTGTGTCCGACGACGGTGTCGTCTCCGATGAATGCTCGCAGATCGGAATAGACCTGGGGCCACAGAGGTGCGTCGTCGACATCCCGAGCCGTGATGCCGTGGATACGCACGTTCACGGACTCGAACTCTTTATGTTCCTCCGGCGGTTGGATCAGCGTGTGAAATTCCTCGACGATGACACCGTCCCGAACGCGTACCGCACCGATGGCGCATGCCGAAGACGGCGACCTATTCGCCGTCTCCAAGTCCAATGCAACAAAATCGATCGTCAAAATGCCCCCCGGGTAGCAGAAACGAATTCCCAAACCTACGCCATCGTCTCGGAGAGGGAGGTCTCGCGATGAGGGGTGAACTGCGTTCCATGGTCAGCCTGGGTAACACAATCCGCCAGCTCTCGAGTCTGGCGAAATCGCACCCGGCTTGCGGGGTCACCCGAGCAAGCTCGGCCTGGCTCGCGTCGGCCGGTTTTTGTCTAGCTCAAGTGTTAACGGGCAGGATCTGAAGTGGGTGACCGCGGAGATGTGGGCGTGTTGCAGCATCATCGTCGCGACACCGCCTTGCTCGGCACCCGGCCGTCAATCCCTCAGGGACGAATAGCCCACGTCAGTGCGCTCATTCGCGTCGCGGCCGAGGGTTGGAGGCGCGGTGGTCTCGGCGGCGCCACGAGGCAGCGGTTGACTCCTTGGAGCGCTGCGCTCGGGGGTTGGCTGGAGGCGCAAGCGTCGACGCCTCCCCCACTCGTCTGCGTCGCTGGGGATGTGATGTTAAAAGGTTATGAATCGACCGGTAGCCGATCCGTAAAATTTCCAGGGCCCAGCTATCGTCTGGCGGGCGTTTTTTGCGGCTGCAACACCCGACGCAGCCTACAAGGGGGGATGTACTTTGACTGATTCAATATCCGCGTCTGCGCCTGCCGGATGGTTCCCGGCTGGCGTTCAAGGGCAGGAGCGCTATTGGGACGGCGCCGCATGGACTGAGCAGGTTCGCCCCGTCGGCGCGACGTCTAACGAGGTCAGCTCTTATCCCGACGGCTCTGAATTTCCCGCTCAAGGCAGGAGACCGCGCAATGTGCTGGGCATCATCGCCCTCGCGGTTGCCGCCCTCGGGTTCATTTTCGCCTGCGTTCCCGGCGCCTTGATCGTCGGTTGGCTCCTTCTACCGGTCGGCTTCGTCCTCGGCATCGTCGCACTATTCAAGAAGGGGAAGCCCAAGTGGCAGGGCGTTGCGGCGATCATCGTTTCCATCGTTGGCACGATCGTCGGTGTGATCGTGTTCATCGCGGTCGTTGCCGGCGCTGTCAGCACTGCGGTCGACGACACGGTCACCGATGACGTGGGGACCGCCGCAGTCGGCGAAGGGTCGTCGGTCGGTGAGGCCCCTGCGGCTGAGGAGAAGCCCGCCGTCGCCAAGGCACAAGAACTGGTGCTGGGGGAGACCGCGTTCGGTATGGACGCGGAGAGCGGCATGGGTTGGTATGCGGTGGAGTTGACCAACCCGAATGCCGACTACGTCTTCGGCCACGCAGGCATCGATGTAGAGGCCTACGACGCAAACGGCGTTCTGATTGACACCGATAGCAGCTACGGAACCGTCTTGACGGGCACGTCATGGTTCGTTGGTCGGTTCTTCGACATCGGATCGGCGCAAATCGATCACATTGAGGTTCGTGGGCCGACCGCGGCCGCAGCGACATACTCTCCGGCAGCTGAGACAGGATCTTTCACGCTCGGTGAGATCACGACGGGCTCCGAGTACGACTGGATGACTGTCAGCGGCACAGTGACCAGCAACTTCTCGGAAGATCAGGACCTGGTGCGCATCGATCTGATCGCGCGCGACGGCGGCGGAAAGATCGTCGGGGTCGACTTCACCTTCACCGACCGGGTGCCCGCTGGCGGTACCGCAGCTTGGAACGTCAGCCTGTGGAAGGTGCCGCTCGACAGCAAGGTTGAGGCCTTCCCTCACCTTTGATCGTGCACCTCACGTCGTAGAGAAGGCCCCGCGCGAAAATTTCGCGCGGGGCCTTTCGGCACGAATTCTTCAGTCCTTCAAGGTCGGGTAATCCGTATACCCACCCTCGCCGCCGCCGTACACCGTGGCCTGGTTCACCTCGTTCTCGTCGGCGCCCTGCTCCCAGCGCGTCACGAGGTCGGGGTTGGCGATGGCGGGGCGGCCGACGGCGACCAGGTCGGCGATGCCCTCATCGACGGCCGTGACGGCCTCGTCGCGCGTGGTCAACTTCGAGAAGCCGGAGTTGACGATGAAGGTGCCGCCGAAGGCGCGGCGGAGGTCCTGAATGAGGTCGCTCGCGGGGTCGGCGTGCAGCACGCTCAGGTAGGCCAGGCCGAGCGGGGCGAGGCCGGCAATGAGGGCCTCGTAGGTGGCGCGGGTCTCGGCGTCGTCCTTCTCCCAGACGTCCTGGATGTTGTGGGCGGGGGAGATGCGGATGCCGACGCGGTCGGCGCCGATCTCGGCGACGACGGCCTGGGCGACCTCGATCACGAAGCGGGCGCGGGCTTCGGGCGATCCGCCGTAGCCGTCGGTGCGCTGGTTGGAAGCGGGGGAGAGGAACTCGTGCAGCAGGTAGCCGTTCGCCGAGTGGAGCTCGACGCCGTCGATGCCGGCATCCACGGCCCGTCGGGCGGCCTTGACGAACTCGTCGCGGACGGTGGCGAGCTCCTCGGTTTCGAGGGCGTGGGGCACGGGGTAGGCGACCTTCGAGCCGTCGGCGAGGCGGGTGTCGCCCTCGATCGCGATCGCCGAGGGGGCGACGATGCGGTCGGTGCCGGTGATGTCGGTGTGGGTGACGCGTCCGCCGTTCATGAGCTGCATGAACACCACTCCGCCTTCGGCGTGCACGGCATCCGCGACCTTCGCCCAGCCGGCGGCCTGCTCGTCGGTGACGATTCCGGGCTGGCCGGGGTACGCCTTCGACTCGGCGCTCGGGAACACGCCCTCGGTGACGAGGAGGCCGATGCCGGCGCGCTGCTCGTAGTACTTCGCGACGATCGGTCCGGGAACGCCGTCAGCGTTCGCGCGCAGGCGGGTCATGGGGGCGAGCGAGACGCGGTTGCGCACGCCGATTCTGCCGACGGTGGTGGGGCTGAACAGGCTCACGGGAGTCCTTTCGTGGGGAACAAGGGCCACGCGACACCAACGGAGCGCGGCGCCGACCTATTCCACGCGGTGCACATGTGTGCGGCGTTGGGTTGACGGGGGCGGCCGCCGGGTGCTGGCGTCTGAGCGCGGGGCTAATTAGCGTGGGCTTTCGTCCATGGAGCAGCGCAGGGGGAACGCATGCCGATGTCGATTACGGTCGCACGGGTCGGAGCCGAACGGTGATGGCGCGCGCGCCCTGGAACCGGCCGGGCGAATCCGCTCAGACCCGCCGGCTGCGCATTGCGATGTTCTGGACCGCGGTGGTGCTCGTGGCGGCCGTGGCGGCGACGCTCGTGTACTTCGTTGTGCGGTCGGCCGGGATCGCGGGGCTCTGACAGTCGATCTCGTCCCGGGCGGCGGTCGGGCCGCGGTCGGACGCGCCGCGCATACGATGGTGCCCCCAGCGACGCTTCGGAGGACCGCGCGATGACCGAGAACCCCCTCGCCCACCGCCTCGACTACACGCTCGACGAGCTCGACGACGCCGCGCTGACGGCATCCCCGCTGGCGCTCTTCCAGCGCTGGCTGACGGAGGCCGCGGACCTGCCCGAACCGAACGCGATGGTCGTGTCGACGGTGGATGCCGAGCACCGGCCGACCTCGCGGACGGTGCTGCTGCGCGGAGTCGACGACGACGGCGCGCTGTGGTTCTTCACGAACAGGGACTCGCGGAAGGGGCAGGCGCTGGCGGGGAATCCGGCGGTGTCGATCCTGTTCCCCTGGTACGCGCTGCAGCGGCAGGTGATCGTGCTCGGCACGGCCATCCCGCTGCCCGCCGAGCGCGACGACGCCTATTTCGCGTCGCGGCCGCGCGGCTCGCAGCTGTCGGCCTGGGCGAGCCACCAGTCGGAGCCCGTGGCATCCCGTGCCGCGCTCGAGGAGCAGATGGAGGAGGTGTCGGCCCGCTTCGCGGACGACCAGCCCGTGCCGCGTCCGCCGCACTGGGGCGGGTATCGGGTGGAGCCGCGGGAGATCGAGTTCTGGCAGGGGCGTCCGTCGCGGTTGCACGACCGGATCGTGTTCGTGCGGGATGCCGCGGGCGAGTGGAGCGGGGTGCGGCGGCAGCCGTAAAGATACAAGAAGTTGCGATTCGTCCCGAGGAATGTCGAGCCGGGGTGTATCAATCGCTCACAGGGGGCCTGAAGCATGGATCTGAGTTATACGAAAGAGCGCGAGATTATTGATTTCGTCGCGAAGCAAGACAATCCGAGCGTCTGCTTCTACCCACAGGAGACGGAAATGGGCCACCGATTGCTCGCGTCCCTGAGAGGTAAGACGCTCGTAGAACGTGAGCGTCCGGATTTCGAAGACATCGAGGGTCGCTTGCTAATTGAGGTCATGCGGGTAGATGACCATCCTCGAAGAAGCGGCAAGGACGCCACTCGAGCGAGGGAGTCTGCCATTCTCCGGGAGATCGAGGCGGCGGGGTTTGCCGACCTGGCGCCCGGCGCCTCTGTCACTGTAATCGCGAACACGGGGCTTCCGACTGCGGATGACCATAGCTTTCGAGCGTATAAACACCATTTCGCGAAGGTCGTCAGGAACCATGCGGAAAAAGTCGACGCCTATCGCGCGGAGCGACCCGGGTTCGATTTGGCATTCGTCATTTTTGACGAGTCAACAGCGTACTTCGAATCAATGGGAGCGTTCGGCAAGGATGGGCTGAGTCGGCCTCACTTTCATTTCGCCGACAGGGATTTCGTTGCCATCCTCAAGGAGGCTCGGGTCGACTGCATCGCGTGGGTGACCCCTCACAAATGCCTGATGGCCGCCGAGGGAAAAGTGCCGCTTCCTCTGGTAACCATCATCGATCTGAACTGCCCGAGCCGCGAAGAACACCAGCACTACGACCCGCGGCGCATGCAGTCCGGCGAAGCGTGATCGATCCACTGGACGCCAGGCTGAAAGTCGCAAGCATCGACAGCACAAGGGGGCGGGCGAAACCCGTTCCGCGTCGCCCCGCCCCGTAGATTCGACACAACCTCATCCGCCGCGCGAGTCGCGGCATCCTGAGGCCGACGTTCGGGGAGGCGGGACCATGGCGAAGAAGAACACCGACGCGCGGCAGCTCGACGAGAAGGCCTTCATCGAGGCGACGTCGGAGGCGAAGTCGCGGTACGGCCGGTTCAACCTCGCGATCGTCGGCGCGTCGGGCGTCGGGAAGTCGTCGCTCGTGAACGCGGTGTTCGGGCGCGACTGGGCGAAGGTGGGGCGGGGGCTCCCGGTCACGCGGGGCGTGCACTTCTACAGCGACGACTCGCTCGGCATCTGGGACGTGGAGGGGTTCGAGATCGGCTCGCCCGTGCCGCCGGATCAGCAGCTGCGGAACCACTTGGATGCCATCGCCGCCCACCCCGGCGACCACCAGATCTCGGTCGTCTGGTACTGCGTGCGGGCCGCCGACGACCGGCTCACCCCCGCCGACATCGCGATGATCCGCGAGCTCGACGCGCGAGGGCTGCCGGTGATCCTCGTGCTGACGAAGGTCGACTGGATCAAGAACCCGATCACCGGGCACCAGGGTGTCGCGAAAGACCTCGAGGCGTTCGTCGAGTGGTTGAACGACCCGATCGATCCGAACACCGGTGAGCGGCTGCGCATCCCCTACCGGCAGGTCATCCTCACCTCGACCCGCGACAAGAACGGGAAGGGCAAGGGGCACGGCCTCGGTGACCTTGTCACGGAAACGCTCGAGCTCGCGCCCGACCGCGATAAGGACGCCTTTCGCATCGCACAGCGCCTCAACCTCCCGTGGAAGAGGGAGATGGCGCGGCCGATCATCGCCGCGGCGTCCGCAGCGGCCGCGGGGGCGGCATCCGTTCCGCTTCCTGTGTCGGATGCTGTCACGCTGGCGCCGATCCAACTGACGATGATGGGGCGCATCGCCGCGATCTACGACCTCGAGGTCAAGACGATGCTCTCCGCCGGAGCGCTCGCGCAGTTCGGCGTGCAGGTGGCCGGGCGGGCGCTCGCGACGAGCTTCTTGAAGCTGATCCCCGGTGCGGGCATCGTCGTCAACGCGGCGGTGGCGGCGGCGCTGACGGCGGCGACGGGCGAGAGCTGGCTGAAGATCTGCGAGCTGCTGCACACCGGCAAGATCGACGTGCGCAAGCTCGACCAGGAGTGGGCGAAATACGCCCCGAGCTTCATGGACGTGGCGCGGAAGCTCGTCGAGCGGCGGGTGGGGCGGAAGTAGGGCGCCCGGCGCCGTCGGGGGGCGGAAATAGCGCCCCGCCGTCGCAGGGCAGGGCGGCGGCGACGACCGCCGCGGCGACGGTTCGGGCGGTGGATGCCGGGGCCTCGGCATCCCGTCGGAGGTGCATCGCGAGATCGCCCGACACGACGAGCAGCAGCTGGTCGGCGAGAGCGCCGGGATCGGCGGCGCCGGCCTCGCGAGCGAGACGCGTGAGGCGCTCGCGGTAGGTAGCGGTCTCGCGCGCGAGCACCTCGGCGATCTGCGGCGGGGGATCGGCGAACTCGGCCGCCGTGTTGAGGAACGCGCACCAGCGCGCGCCGCGGGGGCCGGAGCGGAAGGCGTCGTTCGCGTCGAAGACCGACATCAGGGCCTGGGCCGGCGTCGTGGCGGCGGCGAGGGCGGCATCCCACTCCGCGAGCCACGCGGCATGTCGGCGGTCGAGGACCGCAGCGACGAGCACCTCTTTGCTCGGGTAGGCCCGGTAGAGCGTCGCCGACGACACCCCCGCGCGCACCAGGACAGCGTCGATGGGGGTCGCGGCGATCCCCTGCGTGAAGAACAGGTCTTCGGCCGCATCGAGAAGCTTCGTGAGGGTGGTCTGTCGCGACGTCACACGATCACCCTAGACTGCAAAAGTGAAACGATCGTTTTCGTCCGTGCGGGTCACGGGCGCGGCCCTGGCCCTCATCGCCGCGACCTACGGCCTCGTACGCCTGGCATTCGGGCTCGTGCTGCCCGATGCGCAGCGCGACCTCGGCTTCGACGACGCGCTGGGGGGAGCGATCTCGTCGGGAGGCTCCGGGCTGTACGTCGTCGCGGCGCTCGTCGGGTTCGTTGCGGCGGCACGGGCACCCCGCGCGGCGGTCATCGCCGCCAGCGCCTCCGCGGCTCTGGGTGCCGCGGGCATGGCGATGGCCCCTGACGTCGTGGTCTTCGCGGCGGCGGCGGTCCTCGGCTCGGCGGGCGCGGGCCTGGCCTCGCCCGCGGTCGTCGCGGTCCTGAAGAGTCACCCCGCCACGCGGGGCGATGCGCGCGCGCAGACCATCGCGAACTCGGGCACCGGGCCGGGCCTCGTGCTCGCGGGGGCGCTCGCCCTCGTCCTGCTGCCCGAGTGGCGCGTGGCGTGGGCGATCGCTGCCGTGTGCAGCGCGCTCGCGGGTGTGGCCGTCGTCGCGCTGTCGCGGGGAATCTCGACGGCGGGCGACCGGATGCCGCTTCCCCCGCGGTCGTGGTTCGCGCGACACGTGCGGCCCCTCACCGCCGCCCTGCTGTTCGGGGCGGGGTCGGCCGCGGTGTGGACGTTCGGGCGGACCCAGCTCGTCGACGCGGGGCTCGATGAAACGCTGTCGGTCGTGGCCTGGATCGGGCTCGGCGCGGGAGGCGCGTCCGTCGCCTTGACGGCGCGGCTTCTCGCGACGTGGGGGCCCCGGCGCGCGTGGGCGATCACGGTGGTGCTCGCGGCCGGGGCGACCGTGGCGCTACCGCTCACGGCATCCGGGATCGTCGGGGCCGTAGTCGTGGCCGCCGTCTTCGGCTGGGCGTACACCGCGGCCACGGGGGCGCTCATCGCGTGGACCACCGACCTGGATGCCGAGCGCGTGGCCGCGGGGACGGCCTTGCTCTTCGTGACGCTCGTGCTCGGGCAGGGCGTGGGCGCGGCGGTGCTCGGTCTGCTCGTCACGGGGGTCGGCGGGTGGGCGGCCTTCGCGGTCGGGGCGGGGGTGTGCGCGGCGGCGGCGGTGTTCGCGGGGCGGCGCGGGGCGCGGCGGCCGGTCGCGGTGTGAGGGGCGTCCGTCACAACGACCCTCGCCACCGCCCCGCGTGAAACCCTGGAACCACCATGACCGACACCCCCGCCTCCCGCCTGCGCGCGGCGCTCGCGCACCCCGACGCCTCCGCGCGGCTGCAGGCCGCGCTCGCCGCGGGGACGCGGCCCGACGACAGCTACATCGCCGAGCTCGTCGCGCGGTGCGCGGTCGACCCCGACTTCTTCGTGCGCGACATGCTCACGTGGGCGCTGACGCGGCACGACGCGGCGCGGGCGGTTGCGGAGCTGCTGCCGGAGGTGGCGTCCGAGGTCCCGCAGGCGCGGAGCCAGGCGCTGCACACGCTGTCGAAGATCGGCGATCCCGCCGCGTTCGCCGTGATCACCCCGGCGGTGCTGCGCGATCGGCATCCGGAGGTGGCGCGGGCGGCGTGGCGCACGGCATCCGGGCTCGTTCCCGACGACGCGCATGAAGCCCTCGCCGATGAGCTCGCGACCCAGTTCGGCCGCGGCGACCACGACACCCAGCGGAGCCTGAGCCGGGCGTTCGCGGCGATCGGATACCGCGCCGAGGCAGCCGTCGAGCGGGCGGCGGCCTCGCCGTACGACGTGGTCAGCGCGCACGCGCGGGCGACGGCGATCGTCATGGACGACCCCGACACCGAGTTCGCCGAGGCGGTGGTGGAGGCGCGCCGCGTGGTGGCCCAGAGGGCGCTTCCCGACGAGGACTGACGCCGGGTCAGCCGCGGCGCACCTCGACCGCACTCGAGAACAGGTGCACGAGGAACGCCCCGAGCGACAGGAATCCGCCGCCTCTGCCGCGTGATTCCGCGGAAACCCGGCGCGGGCGGCCCCGTCAAGCCCCCACCCCTCCCAGGTTCCTCCTCAACCCGGTCCAGTACCGTCTCACCCGGTCTGCGCGACTCCACGTGCTCAGGTCGACCCCGATGGCGTCGTCGACGAGCGCTTTAATCGCGTGCCGGACGAACGACGAGACGAGAGGGGACGACATGACCACGATGGCGGCACCCCGCGTCGAGGCCCGGCCGGTGGCATCCGCTGCCCCGATCGCCGCGCGTCACCTGCCCTCGTTGACGGGGCTCCGCTGGGCGACCGCGATGCTCATCTTCGGCCACCACCTCATGGCGGTCGAGTACTTCGGCGGCACCGCCGGCGACGTGTGGGCGTTCGTGTTCGAGGCGGGGAAGACCGGCGTCACGCTCTTCTTCATCCTGTCGGGCTTCGTGCTGGCGTGGGGCTACAAGCCGCAGCAGAGCGCGGGCTCGTTCTGGTGGCACCGCTTCGCCCGCATCTACCCCCTGCACCTCGTCGGCGTGGGCCTCGCGCTGGTGGCCGCCGCGACCCTCGTGCCCGAGATCCGCACCGACGGCGCCGCCCCGCTCGCGGCGAACGTCCTGCTCGTCAACGGCTGGGTGCCCGACTGGTGGCAGGCGGGCAATCCGGCCAGCTGGTCGCTGGTGTGCGAGGCGTTCTTCTACCTGAGCTTCCCGTTCCTCATCCGCCCGCTCGTGCGCCTGTCGGCCCGGTCGCAGACGATCGTCGTCGGCGCCGCCCTCGCGCTGGTCGCCCTGGCCCCGCAGATCGCTGCCCTCTCGCCGGTGCCGCTGTCGGCGGCATCCACTCCGCTGCTGCGACTGCCGGAGTTCGTCGTGGGCGTCACGCTCGCGCTGCTCGTGAAGCGCGGGGCCTGGATGCCGCCGCGCGTGCGCCTCGTGCTCCCGCTCGCGGTCGTCGGCTACGCGCTGTCGGAAGCGCCGACCCTGCCCGGCACCGACATCCACCCCGGTCTCGCCGTGACCGTCGGCGCGTTCGCGCTGCTCGTCGCGTCGCTCGCCTCCGCCGACGCGCATCGGGCGTCGACCTTCCTCGCGCGGCCGCTCTGGCAGGAACTCGGGCGCGTGTCGTTCGCCTTCTACCTCGTGCACCTGCTGGTCATCGCGTCGGTGTCGTCGGCGTGGCCCGACGGGCACCCCCAGCTGCCGTGGCGTCGTGCGGTGCTGCTCGCGCTCGCCGCGTTCGGCATCGCCCTCGCCCTCGCGTTCGTGATGCACAAGCTGGTCGAGGTGCCCGCGCAGCGGTGGCTGCTGCGGCAGGCCCGGGCGCGGACGGAACGCGCAGCGGCGATGGCCGGGGTGGGGGCCGCTCGCTAGGCTCGCCGGATGTACGGTGCGCACGGCCTCATCCTTCTGCTCGTATGGGGTCTCGGCCTCGCGGTCATCGGAGCGGCCCTGTACGTCGTGGTGCGCCTCGCCGTGCTGCACGCGCTGAAGGCGCACACGCGGTGGGTGGATGGCGGGAAGCAGTAGCGGGTCAGGGACCGTGCCGGTTGTTCCGGCTCGGGGTGCGCCCGCCGGTGGGGATCGCGCCGGCACAGAACCGATCGCCCCGGATCCGTCCTGTTCTCGCACGATCGCCTGTTCCCGTGGCTCCGCGGACCCGCCGTCCGTTTTCGCGACGCCCCGGGCCCTCGCCCACCCCCGCGACACGCCCGGCCCACCGGTCGTTCAGCAAGGCCCCGATACACTGCCCCGTGCCCGAAACACTGCTGAACCCCGACCGCGACGCCGCGCGGTCGACCGCGATCGACCCGGACGAGCTCGAGATCGCGCTGCGCGTCATCGACGCCGCCTCCTCGCTCGACCACGACGACCCCGCCTACATCGCCCTGCGCCGCCAGACCGGCAAGCTCTACAAGGACGTCAAGCGGCAGTCGCGCAAGCAGAAGCGCCAGCGCATCGCCGACGCCGACCGCGCGGTCGTCGCCGCCACCGCCACCGGCGCCCCCGATCGCATCGACGACGAGACCCGTGGCATCCCGCTGCAGGCCCGCACGGCCATGCCGTTCGCGGGCGAGCTCATCAAGGCGCGCGCCTGCTACATCTGCAAAGAGGACTACACCCTCGTCGACGCGTTCTACCACCAGCTCTGCCCCGACTGCGCGTCGATGAGCCACGAGAAGCGCGACGCCCGCACCGACCTCACCGGTAAGCGCGCCCTGCTCACCGGCGGCCGCGCCAAGATCGGCATGTACATCGCGCTGCGGCTGCTGCGCGACGGCGCGCACACGACGATCACCACGCGCTTCCCACGTGACGCGGTGCGCCGCTTCTCGTCGCTGCCCGACAGCGCCGACTGGCTGCACCGCCTCAAGGTGGTGGGCATCGACCTGCGCGACCCGGCGCAGGTGATCGGGCTCGCCGATTCCGTGGCATCCAATGGGCCGCTCGACATCCTCATCAACAACGCCGCTCAGACCGTGCGGCGCTCGCCGGGGGCCTACAAACCCCTGGTGGATGCCGAACTGGCACCGCTCCCCGACGGCCCGCTGCCCGAGCTCGTCACCTTCGGCCACACCAACGACGCCCACCCGCTCGCACTCGCGCAGTCGGTGTCGTCGCACCCGATCCTCGCCTCCGCCGCCCGCACGGCCGACGAGCTGACCGCCGAGGCGATGGCGGCGGGCTCGTCGTCGCTCGAGCGGCTGATGACCGGGACTGCGATCGACGCGGGCGGCCTCATCCCCGACGAAGACCGCGTCAACAGCTGGACGCAGCACGTCGACCAGGTCGAGCCGCTCGAGATGCTCGAGGTGCAGCTGGCCAACATGACCGCGCCGTTCCTGCTGGTCAGTCGCCTGCGCCCCGCGATGGCGGCCTCCACGGCGAAGCGGAAGTACATCGTCAACGTTTCCGCGATGGAGGGCGTGTTCGGCCGCGGATACAAGGGCCCCGGGCACCCGCACACGAACATGGCGAAGGCGGCGCTGAACATGCTCACCCGCACGAGCGCCCGCGAGATGTTCGAGGCCGACGGCATCCTGATGACCGCGGTCGACACGGGCTGGATCACCGACGAGCGCCCGCACTTCACCAAGGTGCGCCTGGCCGAGGAGGGCTTCCACGCCCCGCTCGACCTCGTCGACGGCGCCGCCCGCGTCTACGACCCGATCGTGCGTGGCGAGGCCGGCGAGGACCTGTTCGGCATCTTCCTGAAGGACTACCGCAAGAGCTCGTGGTGAGCCGGCGCTGACGCCCCGCCCGCCCGCCCGCCCGACGCCGGTGCGGCGAGCGGCGGGGTGGTATCGGCCTGTTGAGTGTCCAGGGCACGCCGGGTGGCGACCGTGCCGTGCGGCGTGTTGTGGACGCTCAACGCCCACGGGGGCGGCGAGCGGCGGGGTTGCGCCGGTCTGTTGAGTGTCCAGGGCACGCCGGGGCGCGACCTCGCCCCGCGGCGTGTTGTGGACACTCGACGGGTGGGCGTGCCGGGTGGACGCGTCAGGCGGGCAGGAAGTACTCGCGCGCGAGCGGGGCGATCTCGATCCCGGATGCCGTCTCGGCGGTGACCCAACGGAGCTCGGCGATCTCGGCATCCGGGGTCGGCTGCTGTGCGCCGATGTCGACGCGGAACACGTCGGCGACCACCTCGAAGCCGGGCTCGTTGGCCGCGGATGCGGTGAACTCGCCGAGCGGCTCGAGGGCGTCGGGGGCGACATCGACGCCGATCTCCTCGGCGAGCTCGCGCGCCAGGGTCTGCGCCGCGGTCTCGCCCGGTTCGGGCTTGCCGCCGGGCTGCATGAATGCCGTGGTCCCGGCCTTCCGCACGACGAGCAGACGGCCGTCAGCGTCGGTGATGACCGCGGCCGAGACGCGGATACGGCGTGGGGGAGTGGCATCCGGAAGCACTCCCGCACGGTAGCAGGCGCGGCCCGGCGCCCCGGCCGCGCTGGGCGTCGAGCCGCCGCGCGGGCGGGTTCGCGGGCGCATCGAGTGTCCGAGAAACCCGGACGCCACGAATATTCGTCCGGGTGTCTTGGACACTCGATGGGATGCCGCGCCCGTCGTCGACGGGGCGGGCACACGCGCAGCGGGGGCACGCGCGGCGTCCGGCCGCCGCGCGGGATCCGACGGCCGCGCTGGCGCGCGGCGCCCGCGAGAGGCGCGCGGCCCCGGGTCAGTGCGTCGAGCGGGGGACGGCCATCGAGCGCGGCTCGTCGTCGTCGGGGACGCCGTAGGAGGCGATCACGCGCTCGAGGTAGCGGGTGATGACGGCCTGCTCCTCGTCGCTGAAGTCATCGAGCACGGCGTCGACGCTCGCGATCATCGGCATGAGGTGGCCCATCGCGCGGGCCATCGACGTATCGGTCGGCACCACGAGCACACTGCGGCGGTCGGTGGGGTGCGGGGTGCGCGTGACGTGGCCGAGGTCGACGAGGCGGTCAATCGCGGCGGTCGTGGCGGCCGTCGTGAGGTCGAGGCGTCGCGAGAGCTCGCCCGGCGACAGGGGGCCCGACATGACGAGGTGGCCCATGGCATCCAGGCCGGTGGGGTTGACGGCGAGTTCGCGCTGCAGCGCCTTCTCGAACACCGACCCGGCGGTGAAGAGGTCGCGCACGAGCACGGTCGGCCGCCGCGTGGGCGGCACGGCGACGCCGCCGACGACGGGGGGTGGGGAGGAAGGGTTCGGCTCTTCCATGACTGGCACTCTACGCGAGATTGGGCTACCTTTCTCGTATCTCGATTATCGAGATACTCCAAAATCTAGCGAAGGCTCCCCATGACCGGATTCCTGCGTTTCCTCACCTCGGCCCGCACGTCGTGGATCGTGCTCGTCGTCGCCTTCGCCGGCGTCGCGGCGCTGTTCGCGCTCGGCTCGGGGGCCACGAGCGAGACCGCGCCCGCCACCGGGCTGCCTGACACGGCCGAGTCCGTGAAGGTGCAGAAGGTGCTCGACACGTTCCCCGACGCCGACACCACCTCGGCGCTCGTGGTCTTCGCATCCGACGACGGCGCGGCGCTCCCCGCCGAGACGGTGGCCGCGATCCAGCAGAAGGCCTTCGGCGATCTCGTCGATCTCACTCCCGAGGGCTTCATCCCGCCGCCGCAGGTGTCGGAAGACGGCACCGTCGCCCTGCTGATCGTGCCCCTCGCCCCCGAGGAAGACGTCGCGGCCCAGGCGGAGCGCGCCGACGAGATCCGCACCCTCGCCGCCGACGACCTCAACGGGGTGCGCACCTACCTCACCGGCCCCGAGGGCTTCGAGGTCGACATCGCCGCGGTGTTCGACGGCGCGGACTTCACCCTCCTGCTGACCACCGTCATCGTCGTCGCCGTGCTGCTGCTCATCACCTACCGGAGCCCCTGGCTCTGGCTCGTGCCGCTCATCGTCATCGGCACCGCCGACGCGTCGGCGGGGATCGTCGCGCGCCGGGTCGCGGCGGCGGTGGGGGTGCAGCTCGATGCGTCGATCACCGGCATCCTGTCGGTGCTCGTGTTCGGTGCCGGCACCAACTACGCCCTGCTGCTCATCGCGCGCTATCGCGACGAACTGCGCCTCGCCGAAGACCGTCGCGAGGCCATGCGCCGCGCCGTGCGGGGAGCCGGGCCCGCCATCATCGCGAGCGGCTCGACCGTGGCCTTGGCCCTCGCGACGCTGCTGCTCGGCGAGCTGTCGGGCAACCGCGCGCTCGGTCTCGCCTGCGCGGTGGGCGTCGTCGTGGCGATGGCGTTCGCGCTCATCGTGCTGCCGGCCGCCCTCGTGCTGTTCGGGCGCTGGCTGTTCTGGCCCTACATCCCGCGCTTCGGATCCCCGGATGCCATCGCCCGCAGCCCGTGGGGAAAGCTCGGCCGCGGGGTCTCGCGGCGCCCGGTCGTGGTCGCGCTGACCGGCGCAGTGGTGCTCGGCGCCCTCGCGAGCGGTCTCTTCTTCGTGCAGACCGGCCTGTCGCAGAACGACCGCTTCCTGCAGAAGCCCGACGCCGTGACGGGGCAGGAGGTGCTGGCCGAGGCCTTCTCGGCCGGGGCCACCTCTCCCGCGACCGTGGTCGTCCCGGTGGCCGACGCCGACGCGGTCGTCGAGGCCGCGGGCGGGATCGAGGGGGTCGACTCCGTACGCCTGGCGGAGGAGAACGGCGACTGGGCCCGCGTCGACGTCACGCTGTCGTCGGCGGCCGAGACGGCCGAGGCCTTCGCGACGATCGAACGTCTGCGGGCCGATCTCGACGCCGTGGGCTCCGGGGAGGCGCTCGTCGGCGGACTCGACGCCCAGGCGCTCGACGTCGCCGGTGCGCAGGAGCGCGATCAGGCGCTGATCATCCCGCTCATCCTCGTGCTCGTCTTCATCGTCCTGGTGATCCTGCTGCGGTCGCTGCTGGCGCCGGCTCTGCTGCTGCTGGCCGTGGTCGCGAGCTTCTTCTCGGCCGTGGGCGCCGCGTGGTGGCTGTTCCAGACGCCGCTGTTCGGCTTCCCCGCGATCGACACGAACGTGCTGCTGTTCAGCTTCCTGTTCCTCGTGGCCCTCGGCGTGGACTACAGCATCTTCCTCGTCACCCGCGCGCAGGAGGAGAGCCGCACCCTGGGCACCACACAGGGCATGATCCGCGCGCTCGCCGCCACCGGCGCGGTCATCACGAGTGCCGGCATCCTGCTCGCCGCGGTCTTCGCGGTACTCGGCGTGCTGCCGCTGATCACACTCACGCAGATCGGCATCATCGTGTGCATCGGCGTGCTGATCGACACGCTGCTCGTGCGCACGGTGATCGTCCCCGCGATGGCGTTCATCGCCGGCGACCGGTTCTGGTGGCCCCGCCGGCCGAAGGTGACGGATGCCGAGGCCGCCACCCGTACCGCCGAGGCGCCCGAGCAGGGCGAGGCACCCCCGACCCGCGCCGAACGCCGTAGGGGCGTCGGCGTTCGATGAGACCCGCGGGCCGGGAGGAGCCCCCAATAACCCTCCCGGTCCGCGGCCCCGCCCGGCCGCGCCCGCGGCGGACGGGGGTCCAGGGCTCAGGCCGTCTCGCGGCGGATGCCGTCGACGATCGGCCGCGTCGAGGCCAGCGCCGCGCGCACCAGCGCGAAGCCGCCGGCGAAGGTCGCGACGACGGTGAGCACCGAAAGCGGGGCGACGACCAGGCTGATGCCCACGATCGGGAACGCCATCACGAGCCCCAGCACGGCGCCCCCTCCGGCGGCCCACCGCAAGGGGACCATGACCGTGAGGCGACGCGCGCGCCGCAGTTCGGCATCCGGGATGCCGAGACGGTCGAGGCCGATGAGCAGCTCGCGCTCTTCGAGCACCGACGCCGCCTGCGTCACGCCCACCGCGCAGGCGAGCAGGAGGAACGCGATGCCGAGCGTCACGAGCACACCGGTGCGGATGTCGCTCATCACGAACGCGGTACCGGCATCGCCTGCCGCATCGACGATCGACAGCCCGCACCCGGCCACCACCGCGATGAACGCCACGATGGCCATGCCCGACACGCGCCGCCACGCGGGTCCGGCGTGCGCCGCGAGCTCGCGGCCCGCGATGAGCTCGGACGCCGTGCGCGCGCGGCGCACCAGAGCCCGACCCCGTGCGGCGACGATCGGCGCTCCGATGAGGTTGAGAAGGGCGAGCGCACCGGCGAAGACGCCGAGCAGCAGAGCAATCCCCACGGCGGGGCCGACCAGCTGGGCGACGACCGAGAAATTCGCCACGACCAGCACCACGGCCACGATCAGCACCCCGCCGACCACCAGGGCAGCCCGGCGTGACGGGGGAGCGGCGCTGCGGGTCCGTACTCCGAGCGGGGTCACGGCGACGCGACGCAGGCTCGCGGCCGCGCTCACCGCGCCGATCGCGATGACGCCGACGAGGACGCCCACGCCGAGCAGCGGGTCGATGGCCACGGCCCCGACACCGACGGGAGCTCCGAAGAACGGAAGGAGTCCCACGAGCGGCAGCAGTGCGGCGTAGATCGGCACCCCGGCGACGGCGCCGACGGCGGCCACGGCCGTCGCCTCGAGAACCGTCAGCGCCCACAGCTCGCGCGTGCTTGCACCGAGCAATCGCAGGGTGGCGAGGCGGTCGTTGCGTCGTCGGCTCGTGAGGCGGGCGGCCGCGGCTCCGAGCGTGATGAGCGGGATCGTGAGCAGCAGCAGAGCGAGCATCGCGAACACGCCGTACAGGCCGTTGCCGTCCGCCGCGCGCGGGTCGACGAGGAACATCCGCGCCCCGCCGACGACGAGGAGCAGCAGCGCGGTCGTGACGGCGAACGCGACGATCGGCAGCGCGACGGCGGCGCGGCCCTGTCGCGCGGGTCGCGTGAGCTGCCGGGCGAGGGGGAGGACGACGCTCATCGCCCGCCCCCGACGGAATCGACCGCGGCGGTGTCGCTGACCACGCGCCCGTCGCTCACCCGCACGGTGCGCGAGCATCGGCGGGCGACGTCGGCGTCGTGCGTGACGACGACGAGCGTGCGCCCCTGACCCGTGGTGGCGTGCAGCAGGGCGTCGAGCACCTCGGCCGAGGTCGCCGAGTCGAGCGCCCCGGTGGGTTCGTCGGCGAAGACGACCGGCGCTCCCGTCACCTGGGCGCGGGCGATCGCCACGCGCTGCGCCTGGCCGCCCGACAGCTGCCCGATCCGGCGCTCCTCGAGCCCGGCCAGCCCGAGCGCCGCCAGCCACACGGCCGCGTGCCGCTCGGCATCCTGTCGTTTCGAGCCCGTCAGCAGCAGGGGCAGGGCCGCGTTCTCGACGGCGGTCAGCTCGGGCAGCAGCAGGTGCTGCTGGAACACGAAGCCCAGGGTCTCGCGACGCACACGGGCGCGTTCGCTCTCGGAGAGCCCGACCAGCTCCTGCGCAACGGCGCCGGGGGCTGACAGCACGATGGAGCCGGAATCGGGCGCGATGACCGCCGCGAGGCAGTGCAGCAGCGTGGTCTTGCCCGACCCCGACGGTCCCATCACCGCGACCGACTCGCCGGCGCGGATGGTCAGCGAGACGTCATCGAGGGCCCGGAGGTCTCCGTAGCTCTTGACGAGCCCGCGGGCGGTGAGCACAGCAGAAGAAGTCATGCCTCCATCCCAGCGGCGGGCGCTCGCCGCGTCGTCCGCCCCGGGAGGTATGCGCGTCGTCCGCGCGGACGATTCCTCCGGGCCGTGGCGCCCCCGATATCTCGACGTCGGCGCACACGGAGGCCGCTCAGCCCCCGAGGAATAGACTGGATGCCAACGTCATTCGCCCGTCGGGAACCCTTCGTGACCACTCCTCCTGCTGAACGCGCCTTCGACCTGCGCCATCTGCAGCTCGCGCGCGCCCTCTTCGCCGCCGTCGCGGCCGCGATGATCACGTTCTCGTCGGACCACTCCGCCGTGCTCGGTCTGAGCGTCTTCAGCGGCTTCGCCCTCGCGACCGGCCTCACGCTCGCGCTGTCGGCGTGGCTGGTCTTCCCGGCGGGGCAGCGCGCCGTCCCCGTCACGCTCGCGGCCGTGTCGTTGGCGGCGGGTCTCGTCGCGAGCGTCGGGGCGTGGCGCACCACCGGCATGTTCTTCGGCGTGGTCATCACGTGGGCGATCGTGTCGGGCGTCATCGAGCTCGTCGGCGCGCTGCGAGACCGCAAGGCGGGCCGCACGGTCGGCGTGCGTGACGGCGTGCTGATCGGCATCCTGGGCATCGTCCTCGGAGCGGTTCTGCTGCTCACTCCGATGCAGTACGCGCTCGACTACAGCATCACCGGTGCGGGGTCCTTCACCCTGACCGGGATCACCATCGCCGTGGGCCTCTTCGGTGGATACGCGGCGGTCGTCGCCGTGTTCCTCGCGATCGCGGGCTTCTCGCCCCGCCGCACCGAGCCCGTTCCGGCCGTACCCTCCGAGGAGGCCGCGTCATGACCGACAAGCCCACCACCCGTAAAGACCTCATGAAGCCCGTCCAGCTGCTCGGCCTGGCGTTCATCGCCGCCCTGTTCGCCGGTTTCGTGACGCTCATGTCGATGGGGTTCTTCCAGACGCGTCCCGCCGACCAGATCCAGCGGGCCCTCATCGTCGCCCTCGTGGCGGCCGGGGCGACGTTCATCATCGTGCTCGTGAGCGTCGCGCTCATGCTCCTCGCCGTCGACCCCTCGAAGGTCACGACGACGGTGGACCGTCCGCTCCTCCTGCCCAAGGACGCTCCGGATGCCACCACCCCCGACGCCTCCGCCGAGCGTCCGGCCCCGCGGGCCGAGGGCTCCGCGCCCGGCAGCGCCACGCGGTCGGAGGGTGCGGTTCCCCCGCGTTCCGACGACGACGGCGACGCTCCGCGCGCCTGACCTCGCGCGCCGCGCTCAGGCGCGACGCGGGTCGATCATCGTCATGCCGGCCGGGGAGGCGGCATCCATCCGGGGGAGCAGCGCGGCGGCCTCGCCGAGACCGATCACGCGTTCGATGAGCTCCTGGGGGCGCAGGGCACCGCTGTCGATCAGGGAGAGCATCTCGGGGTAGTCGACCGCGGCCATGCCGTGACTGCCGAGCAGGTCGAGTTCCCACGCGATCACGCGCGCCATCGGCATGGCGGTCATGCCGTCCTCGGTGGGAAGCAGGCCGATCTGCACGTGCCGGCCCCGGCGGCGGAGGCTGAGCACCGCGTCGCGCGCGGTCCGGGCGCTGCCGACCGCGTCGACCGAGACGTGACTGCCGCCGCCGGTGATCTCGTGCACCGCGGCGGCGACGTCGGTCTCGCCGGCGACGAGGGTGTGCTCCGCGCCGAGCCGACGGGCGGCGTCAAGCGCGGCGGGCGTGCGGTCGACCACGATCACGCGTGCGCCGAGAGCGACGCCGATCATCACGGCGCTCAGGCCCACCCCGCCCGCGCCGACGACCGTGATCCATTCGCCGGCCTGCACCCGCGCGCGGCCGGTCAGCGCGCGGTAGGCCGTGGCGAAGCGGCATCCCAAGGCTGCCGCGGCCTCGAACGAGACGCCGTCGGGGATGCGCACGACGTTCGTGTCGGCGGCGCGCAGCACGACGCGTTCGGCGAAGCTGCCCCACTGCGTGAAGCCCGGCTGCTGCTGGTCGGGGCACACCTGCGCGTTCCCGCCGAGGCACCACTCGCACGCGCCGCAGCCCATCACGAACGGCACGGTGACTCGGTCGCCGACGTTCCAGCGCTGCACGCCGTCGCCCACCTCCACGATCACGCCGGCCAGCTCGTGACCGGGGACGTGCGGCAGGGCGACGTCGTCGTGACCGACCCAGGCGTGCCAGTCGCTCTTACACAGGCCCGTCGCGTGCACCTCGACCACCACGCCCCCGGCCGGAGCCGTCGGCGGGGCGACCTCGCGCACCTCGAGGGGCTCGGCCAGGGCGTCCATGATCATCGCGCGCATGTCACCCATTGTCCCGCCCGCGCGGTCGCCCTCGTGCCCCAGGCCGCTTGCGCTCCGCCGCGCGCGCCCGCCCCGCCCTGCGTCGCCCCACTTCCCCGTGTCGAGTGTCCGATACACCCGGACGCCTCGAGAAAACATCCGGGTGTTTCGGACACTCGACCCCCGGGATCTGGCGGCGCCGCAGCGGCGCCCGGTCGCCCCGGGCGCCACCCGGGCACGACGGCGGAGGGCTACAGCGAGTCGACCACCCGCGAGGCCAGGCCCGCGTACGCCGCGGGGGTGAGTGCGAGCAGGCGCTCCTTCGCGGCGTCGCCGATGTCGAGGCCGCGCACGAATTCGGCCAGCTCGGGGCCGCCGACGCGGCGTCCGCGCGTGAGGTCCTTCAGCAGGGCGTAGGGGTCGGTGATCTGCGAGCGGCCCGCGGCGATCTCGGCGCGCACGACGGTCTGGATCGCCTCGGCGAGCACTTCCCAGTTCGTATCGAGATCGGCGAGCAGCACGTCCTCCGCGAGCGAGATCTCGGTGAGACCGCGCTGCAGGTTGTCGAGCGCGAGCAGCGAGTGGCCGAAGGCGACGCCGATGTTGCGCTGGGTCGTGGAGTCGGTGAGATCGCGCTGCATGCGGCTCGTGACCAGCGTGGATGCCAGGGTGCCGAACAGCCCACCGGCGATCTCGAGGTTGGCCTCGGCGTTCTCGAACCGGATCGGGTTGATCTTGTGCGGCATCGTCGACGAGCCGGTCGCACCCGCGACGGGGATCTGGGTGAAGTACCCGAGCGAGATGTACGTCCAGATGTCGGTGGCGAGGTTGTGCAGGATGCCACCCGCGTGCCGCGCGCGGTCGTAGAGCTCCACCTGCCAGTCGTGCGATTCGATCTGCGTCGTGACCGCGTTGAAGCCGAGCCCGAGCGACTCGATGAAGGCGCGCGTCAGCTCCGGCCAGTCGACGTCGGGCTCGGCGGCCACGTGCGCCGACCACGTTCCGGTGGCACCCGAGAACTTCGCGAGGTACTCCCCGGCATCCAGCTGACGGATGACGCGCTCCAGGCGCCAGGCGAACACGCCGATCTCCTTGCCCATGGTGGTGGGCGTGGCGGGCTGGCCGTGCGTGCGCGAGAGCATCGCCGCGTCGCGGTGCTTCACCGCGAGCTCGGCGAGGGCGGCTGTGACGGAGCGGAGCTTCGGCAGCCACACGCGCTCGACGGCGCGCTGCACGGTGAGGGCGTAGGCGGTGGAGTTGATGTCCTCGCTGGTGCACGCGAAGTGCGTGAGCTCGGCGAGGGCGGTGAGCCCGAGGGCGTCGAGGCGGTCGCGCACGAGGTACTCGACGGCCTTGACGTCGTGGCGCGTCACGGCCTCCTTTTCGGCGAGCCAGGCGATCTCGTCGGCACCGAACTCCTCGTACAGCGCGCGGAGCTTCGCGCGGTCGTCGTCCGACACCGGCGAGGTGCCGAAGAGCGACCGGTCGGTCAGGGCGAGCAGCCACTCCACCTCGACCTCGACGCGGGCCCGGTTCAGGCCCGCCTCCGACAGGTAGTCGCCGAGTTCGGACACGGCGCCGAAGTAGCGGCCGTCGAGCGGGCTGAGGGGCTGCGGAGGCAGAGCGGACACGGGTCTCCCGGGGGTCGCGCGAAAGGGTCAGCCCGCGGAACGGATGGCGGGCTCGAGCTGCCGGAACAGGGCGCGGCTGGCGCGTTCGATCATACCGAGCACCTCGTCGAACATCGGCGGGCCCGCGTAGTAGGGGTCGGGCACGTCGAGGGTTTCGGCGTCGGGAAGGAACGACTGCAGCAGGGCGATCTTGTCGGCGTCGTCGTCGGTACGCGCCCATCCGCGCAGCACGCGTTCGTGGCTGCGGTCGAGGGCGACGACGAGATCGTTGCGGTCGAAGTCGGCGAACTGGAACTGCCGCGCGCGATGCGCGGATCCGTCGTACCCGAGGCGGTCGAGCGCGGCGATCGTGCGGTGGTCGGCGCGCTCGCCGACGTGCCAATCACCCGTGCCCGCCGACGTGGACGACACGTGCGCACCGAGTCCCGACGTCTCGGCGATGCGCCGGAAGACCACGTCGGCCATCGGCGACCGGCAGATGTTGCCGCTGCAGACGAACACGACGCGGAAGGGCGCGTCGGCACTCGCGGTCATCCCTCCATCATGGCGGGGAAGCGCTCGCAGCGCATCAGCGGGTGTGCGCTGAGATCGTCACCGTCGCGCGCGATCGTCGCGCCGGGGACGCAGGATGCCGCCGAGCACGGCGTTGATGATGCCGATGAGCAGGGCGGCGACCACCGTCAGCCAGAACTCGCCGGTGCGCAGGCCCCAGTCCCACCCGCTGGTGATGACGGCCGTCAGCCACAGCAGGAATCCGTTGATGATCAGGGAGATGAGGCCGAGGGTGAGGATGTAGAGCGGGATCGCGACGATCTTCACGATCGTGCCGATCACGCTGTTCACGATGGCGAAGATGAGGCCGACCAGCAGCAGGGTGAGCAGCACCTGGAGCCATTCGCCGGGGGCGAAGGGGACGAGACGCACTTGCAGCGCGGGCAGCAGGGTGACGATCCAGATGGCGAAGGCGTTGACGGCGACGCGGACGACGAAGCGCATGTCCTCATCGTGGCACGCGAAGTCTTCCCGCGGCAGACATCCGTCCACCTGGGGAGGAGCGGGGTCTGACGCGCGGAGACGTCGCGCGGTTAGGCTCGCGATGTGAGCGAAGACCCGGTCCTGCCTCGTATCCGTCCCGAGATCGCCGCGTTGCCCGCGTACCGGCAGGGCAAGCAGGCGAGCCCCGACGCCTTCAAGCTGTCGAGCAACGAGAACCCCTTCGAACCGCTCCCGGGCGTCCTCGACGCGGTCCGGGCCGCGGGCGCGTTCAACCGCTATCCGGATGCCACGGCCGCACGGCTCCGCGAGCGCCTCGCCGCGCGTTACGGCGTCTCGCCCGACGAGGTGCACGTCGCCGCCGGCAGCGTCTCGATCCTCGCCCAGCTGTTGCTGGCCACCTCGGGCCCGGGCGACGAGGTCGTCTACGCGTGGCGCTCGTTCGAGGCCTACCCGTCGCTCGTCGCGGTCGCGGGCGCCACGAGCGTGCAGGTGCCGCTGACCGCCGACTTCCGCCACGACCTGCCCGCGATGGCCGCCGCCGTCACCGAGCGCACGCGCCTCGTCATCGTCTGCAGCCCCAACAACCCCACCGGGCCCACGGTCGGGTACGACGAGTTCGCGGCGTTCGTCGACCGCGTGCCGCGCGACGTGCTCATCGTGCTCGACGAGGCGTACGCCGAATTCGTCACCGACACGTCGTCGGTCGAGGGTGGTCGCGTGCGCGCCGTCCTGGCCCGACCGAACGTCGTCGTCCTCCGCACGTTCAGCAAGGCGTATGGCCTCGCGGGCCTCCGGGTCGGCTACGCCGTCGGCCACACCGGGGTTCTCGATGCCGCGCGCAGCACCGCGATCCCCCTGTCGGTCACGGCCGCGGGCGAGGCTGCCGCGCTCGCGAGCCTGGATGCCGAGAGCGAGTTGCTTCACCGCGTCGCCGTCATCGCCGAACGGCGCGACCGTCTCGTCGAGCGCCTGCGTGAGACCGGGTGGGACGTTCCCGACGCCCAGGGCAACTTCGTGTGGTTCGCGGCCGGCGAGCGCACGACCGAGGTCGCGGCTGCCTTCGAGGAGGCCGGGCTCATCGTGCGCCCGTTCCTCGGCGACGGCATCCGCGTCTCGATCGGCGAGGAGGAGTCGCTCGATCGCATCATCGAGGTCGCGGCGGCCACCTCCCCGACCGCCCGGGCGTGACCGTGGCGCGTGGCGGCGGGAGCGACGTCGCCACGACCCCCGTCATCCCGGGCTTCTTCCCCGATCCGTCCGTGTGCCGGGTGGGTGAGGACTACTACCTCGCGAACTCCTCGTTCGAGTACGCCCCCGGCATCCCGATCTGGCACAGTCGCGACCTGCGCGCCTGGACGCAGCTCGGCAACGCGCTCGAACGGGACAGCCAGTTCGCGGCCGGGGCGTCGGCTGCGAGCCGCGGGATCTACGCCCCGACGCTGCGCCACCGCGACGGCACGTTCTTCCTGGTGGCCACGAACGTCGACGCTCCGGGCGAGCAATTCGTCGTGACGGCGACCGACCCGGCCGGACCGTGGTCCGACCCGATCGTGCTGGCCGGCCTCGGCGGCATCGACCCCGACCTCGCATGGGACGACGAAGACGGCACGTGCGTGCTGACGTACTGCGGACTCGATCCCGCCCTGCGTCCCGACGGCGGCGCCCTGCCGGTCATCGCGCAGGCGCGCGTCGACCTCGCGCGCGGCGGGGTGCTCGAGCCTCCTCGCATCCTGTGGGAGGGCACCGGACTCGCCCATCCCGAGGGGCCGCACCTCTTCCGCCGCGACGGCTGGTGGTACCTCCTGATCGCCGAGGGGGGAACCGAGCGCGGCCACACGGTCTCGATCGCCCGCTCGCGCGCGATCGACGGGCCCTTCGAGTCGGGGCCCGCCAACCCGATCCTCAGCCGGCGCAGCACCTCGTCCCCCGTGCAGAACACCGGCCACGCCGACCTCGTCGAGCGGCCCGACGGCACGTGGGCGATGGTGTACCTCGGCGTGCGTCCGCGGGGCGTCAGCCCGTCGTTCCACGTCAACGGCCGCGAGACCTTCCTCGCCCGCGTGGAGTGGGTCGACGGCTGGCCCGTCGTGCACACCGATGAGCCGCTGCCGGGCGCGGTCGACACCGCCTTCCACGACGACTTCCCGGGCCCGCTGCACCCCCGCTGGGTCTCGCCGGGCGCCGCGCTCGCCACCTTCACCGAGCGCGCACCGCGAGGGGGACTGCTCCTCCGACGCTTGGATGCCGCGAACGGGGCGCCCACGTCGCTCTCGGTGCGCGCGCGCGACCTGCGCTGGCGGTTCGAGGTCGAGGTCGACGCGACGGCGGGGCCGGTGGCTCTGCGGGTGCGCCTCGACGAGCGCCACTGGTACGAGGTCCGCCTTGACGCAGGCTCCCTGACGGTGGCTGCGCAGATCGGCCCCCTCACCGTCTCCGACGCCGTCGGCCGCGCCGACGGCGATACCGTGACGCTCGTCGTCGAAGCGGTGGATGCCACCACCGACGGCCCCGACGACCTCCGGTTCGCCGTGGTCGACGTCGCCGGCGAACGAAGTCGCGCGCAGAAGGACGGACGCTACCTCTCCACGGAGGTCGCCGGCGGGTTCACCGGGCGCACCCTCGGACTGCACGCGCTCGGCGCCGAGCCGGCGCGGGTTGTCGCGGTGCGGTACGTCCCCGTCGACGAGTGAGGCGTTTTGTCGCATATCAACCCCGGTTCCCGGCATCCGTTGTGCACCTCATGCGGTCTCGCGCATGGGCCGCGCGTTAGCGTGGGTGCATGACCCCGCTCGACGACCCCGCTCTCGTGCGCGTTCTGGCAGCCGACGGCACGCTGGCGCCCACGCCCGCGGCCGAGCGCTACCTGCCGCTCATCGACGCCCTCACCGACGCAGAACTCGAGACCTTCTACCGCGACATGGTCTCGATCCGCGCGTTCGACGTGCAGGCCACCAACCTGCAGCGCCAGGGCCAGCTGGCCCTGTGGCCGCCGTCCTTCGGGCAGGAGGCCGCCCAGGTCGGCTCGGCCCGTGCCGCCCGCGCCCAGGACCACATCTTCCCCTCGTACCGCGAGCACGTGGTCACCCGCATCCGCGGCGTCGACCCGCTCGACATCATCCGGCTCATGCGCGGGCTCACGCACGGCGGGTGGGATCCGACCGACCCGAAGAACGGCAACACGCACATCTACACGCTCGTCCTGGGCGCGCAGACGCTGCACGCGACCGGGCTCGCGATGGGACTCGTGTTCGACGGCAAGAGCGGAACGGGCGACCCCGAGCGCGACGAAGCCGTCGTCGTCTACTACGGCGACGGCGCATCCAGCCAGGGCGACGTGCACGAGGCGATGGTCTTCGCCGCGAGCTTCCAGACGCCCGAGGTCTTCTTCCTGCAGAACAACCAGTGGGCCATCTCGGTTCCCGTCGCCACGCAGTCGCGCTCGCCGCTGTACAAGCGCGGCGAGGGCTACGGCATCCCGAGCCTCCAGGTCGACGGCAACGACGTGCTCGCCAGCTACGCCGTGTCGAAGACAGCGCTCGACGAGGCGCGTGCCGGTGGCGGCCCGCGCGCGATCGAGGCGATGACCTACCGCATGGGTGCGCACACCACCAGCGACGACCCCACGAAGTACCGCACGTCCGACGAGGAGAAAGCGTGGGCCGGGCGCGACCCGATCGCCCGCATGCGCGCGTTCCTCGAGGGCCGCGGCGCCTCGCAGCAGTTCTTCGACGACGCGGATGCCGAGGGCCGGGCCCTCGCCGACGACGTGCGCGTGCGCACGAACGAGCTCGGCACGATCCCGCGCGCGCACATGTTCGACAGCGTCTACTCCGAGGCGCACGCGCTGGTCGCCGAGGAGCAGCGCTGGCTCGACGACTACGAGGCCTCGATGGAAGGGGGCGCGCAGTGACCGAGAACCTGCCCATCAGCCGCGCGCTGAACGCGGGCCTGCGCCGCGCCCTCGAGACGAACGACCGCGTCCTGCTCATGGGCGAGGACATCGGCCCGCTCGGCGGCGTCTTCCGCGTGACCGAGGGGCTGCAGAAGGACTTCGGGCCGCGGCGCGTGATCGACTCGCCGCTCGCGGAGTCGGGCATCGTGGGCACCGCGATCGGACTTGCCATGGGCGGGTTCCGCCCGGTGCTCGAGATCCAGTTCGACGGTTTCGTCTTCCCCGCCTTCGACCAGATCACCTCGCAGCTGGCGAAGATCACCAACCGCCACGAGGGCGCGGTGCGCATGCCCGTCGTCATCCGCATCCCCTACGGCGGGCACATCGGCGCGGTGGAGCACCACCAGGAGAGCCCCGAGGCGTACTTCACGCACACCGCGGGTCTGCGCGTGGTCAGCCCGTCGAACGCGAATGACGCTTACTGGATGATCCAGCAGGCGATCGATTCGCCCGATCCGGTCGTGTTCCTCGAGCCCAAGGCGAAGTACTGGCAGAAGGGGGAGGTCGACCTCGACGCCCCCGCTCTGCCGCTGCACGCGAGCAGGGTCGTCCGCCGGGGCACCGACGTGACCCTCGTCGGCCACGGCGCGATGGTCACGACGCTGCTGCAGGCGGCTGCCCTCGCCGAGAGTGAGGGCACGAGTTGCGAGGTCATCGACCTGCGCTCCCTGTCACCGGTCGACTATGGCCCGCTGCTGGATTCCGTCCGCCGCACCGGCCGTATGGTCTACGCGCAGGAGGCGCCGGGCTTCACCTCGCTCGGTTCCGAGATCGCCGCGACCGTCATGGAGAAGGCGTTCTTCGCGCTCGAGGCGCCCGTGCTGCGGGTGTCGGGCTTCGACGTGCCCTTCCCGCCTGCGAAGCTCGAAGGCACCTACCTGCCCGACGCCGACCGCATCCTCGAGGCCGTCGACCGGTCTCTCGCGTACTGACCCTTCCCTCCCGCATTCCGTTGCGGCGACGCCGGTGCAATGCTGGCTCCCGAGCAAAGGACACACCGTGACCGAGCAGACCTTCGTCCTCCCCGACGTCGGGGAAGGCCTCACCGAGGCCGAGATCGTGCAGTGGCGCGTCGCGCCCGGTGACACCGTCGCCGTCAACGACGTGATCGTCGAGATCGAGACCGCCAAGTCGCTCGTCGAGCTGCCCTCGCCGTACTCCGGGACGGTCGGCGAGCTCCTGGCATCCGAGGGCTCCACGGTCGAGGTCGGTGCGCCGATCATCACGATCGGAGCAGCGGATGCCGGCACCCCCGCGCCCGCGCAGCCGACCACCGTTCCCGAGCCCAGCGACCCCGGCGGAGCAGTGCTCGTCGGCTACGGCACGGGCGGCGCCGTGTCGTCGCGGCGTCGCAAGCCCGCCGAGCGGCCCGTGAAGGCGTCGGTCGGGGTGGTCGCGAAGCCCCCGATCCGCAAGCTCGCGCGCGACCTCGGCGTCGACCTCTCAGCCGTCACGCCGAGCGGCACCGCCGGCGAGGTGACCCGCGACGACGTCGTCAAGCACGCCGAGCAGGCGAGCGTCTTCCGCAACATCGAGACGCCCGCGTGGGGCGAGGTGCGCGAGGAGACGATCCCGGTCGCCGCCCCCGCCGCGCCCGCGCCGTCGGCATCCGCCCCCGTCGACGACGCGCGCGAGGAGTCGATCCCCGTCCGCGGCGTGCGCAAGGCCACTGCCAACGCGATGACCTCGAGCGCCTACTCGGCCCCGCACGTCTCGGTGTGGGTCGACGTCGACGCCTCGCGCACGATGGAGCTCGTGAAGCGCCTCAAGGCCTCGCCCGACTTCGCCGACGTGAAGATCTCCCCGCTGCTGATCATGGCGCGCGCGGTGATCTGGGCGCTGCGCCGCACCCCGATGATCAATGCCGCCTGGGTCGACACCGAGGACGGCGCGCAGATCCGCGTGCGCCACTACGTCAACCTCGGCATCGCCGCCGCGACCCCGCGGGGCCTGCTCGTGCCGAACATCAAGGACGCGCAGGCGATGAAGACCCGGGAGCTCGCCAAGGCGCTCGAGAACCTCACGCTCACCGCGCGCGAGGGCAAGACGAGCCCCGCCGACCAGACGGGCGGCACCTTCACGATCACGAACATCGGCGTGTTCGGAGTGGATGCCGGCACCCCGATCATCAACCCCGGCGAGGCCGGCATCATCGCCCTGGGCGCGATCCGGCAGAAGCCGTGGGTCGTCGACGGCGAGGTGCGCCCCCGCTGGGTGACCACGGTGTCGGGCTCGTTCGATCACCGCGTGGTCGACGGCGACGGGATCTCACGCTTCATCGCGGACGTGGCATCCGTGCTCGAGGAGCCGGCGCTGCTGCTGGACTGACGCTTCCGTCGCCGACGGGTCGCGACGACACCGTCGGCGCGTACCGTGGAGACATGGAGCGCGACGCGGAAAGCCCGGAGGATCGTGCGCTGCGTGCGCTGCGCGCGATCGATGACGGTGCCGACATCGGCGCCGAAGCCTTCGCTCTGTCGAACGAGTTCACCGATCGGCATACCGCACGTCTGTCGGCGTGGTTGCGTCGCCGCCGGCGGCCCTCCGTCGAGGACTAGCCCGGAAGCGAGGGGTGCTTCTCGGCGGCGGACGGCCGCGTCGGGATCAACAGTGCCAGCACGAGAGCGACCGCAGCCGCCCCGATGCCCAGCAGGAACGACACCTGGAACGCCTGTGCGGTCGGCACGCGGCTCTCGCCGTCTCCCGTCGACAGCGTCGCGAGCACGACGCCGACGATGGCGGCGGCGGTGCTCGTCCCCAGCGAGCGCGCGAGGGCGTTGAGGCCGTTCGACGCACCGGTCTCGCTGGGCGGGACGGCGCGCATGATGAGCATCGGCATGGCCGCGTAGCCGAAACCGATCCCGAAACCGATCAGGATGTTCGCCACCACGAAGTGCCACACCTCGGTCGAGAAGATCAGGCTGAAGCCGTAGGCGACGATGAGTGAGATCGCCCCCGCGATCAAGAGCACGCGGGGCCCGATCGTGCGCGCGAGCGTGCCCGAGATCGGCGAGAGCACCATCATGACCAGACCCGACGGCATGACGACGAGGCTCGCAGCCAGCAGCGACAGGCCCAGTCCGACGCCCGTCGCCACCGGTAGTTCGAGCATCTGCGGGTACGCGACGTTCGAGGTGAACAGGGCGAACCCCATGGCGATGGATGCCAGGTTCGTCAGCAGCACGGGACGACGCGCGGCGACTCGCAGGTCGAGCAGCGGGTTCTCGACGCGCAGCTCGAACCAGCCCCACAGCAGCAGCACGGCCACTCCGCCGATCGCGAGCGACAGCGTGAGCGGAGAGGTCCAGCCCCACGTGTTGCCCCGTGACACGGCGAGCAGGATGCCGATCAGGCCGACCGCCAGGCCCACCGCGCCGAGGTAGTCGAAGCGTCCGGCGGTGCGCAGCACACTGACCGGGACGATCCAGAGGATCAGCGCGAAGACGACCGCGCCGAGGGCTCCGGCGATCCAGAACAGCCAGTGCCAGTCGGTGTTCTCGGCCACCAGCGCGCTGATCGGCAGGCCCAGCGCTCCGCCGACCCCGAGTGTGGCGCTCATCAGGGCGATGGCGCTGTCGACGCGGTTCTCGTGCAGAACGTCGCGCATGATCGAGATGCCCAGAGGCACGACGCCGACGATCGCCCCCTGCAGGGTGCGGCCGACGATCATGCCGACGATGCCGGTCGACAGGGCGGCGACCACCGACCCGAGGATCATCACGACCAGCAGCACGAGCACGATGCGCCGTTTGCCGTACATGTCGCCGAGGCGGCCGGCGATGGGAGTGATCACCGCGGCGGCGAGCAGGGTGGAGGTCACCACCCACGCCGTGTCGTCACGGGAGGCGTTCAGCAGCTGCGGGAGCTGCGACTGGATGGGCACCACGAGGGTGAACATGAACGACGAGCACAGGCCGGCGAGGGCCAGCACCACGACGACGAGCCCCTGCGGACTGTTCCGGGAGAGTCTTCTTCGCGCGTTCTCATCCCGTGACATCCTTCTCAGGCTATCCGTCGGCGAGAAGGGCCGGGTCGCTCGCGGCGCCTCAGGCTCGCTCGACGTCGCGCGCCACGGGGAGTCCGCTGGTCGCGCGCACCCGCAGGGCGGGGGAGAAGACGCGACGCTGCGCGTCCTGCCTCCCCCCGATGCGTTCGAGCAGCAGCTGTGCGGCGGTGGCCCCCATCTCCTGGCCGTGCTGGTCGACCGTGGAGAGCCCGATGAGCGGGTGGCTGGCGATGGGGACGTCGTCGTAGCCGACGACCGCGAAGTCCGCAGCGCTCACTCGTCGTTCGGCGGCCACCTCGAGCGCCGTCAACGCCAGGGAGTCGTGGCCCGCGAACAGCGCCGTCGGCGGTTCCTCCCGCTCCAGAAGATCTTCGACGGTGTGACGGGCGTTGTGATCGGAGGGATCGATGCGGATGACGTCGGGATCCAGGCCCCGGTCTCGCATCATGCGCTCGTAGACGTGAAGCCGCCGAGGGTGGGGATCGGTGCGGGGTTCGACGAGGATCCGCTCGTCGTTGGTCACGTGGACGATCCGGGTGTGGCCGGCCGCGAAGAGATGCTCCATCACCAGGCGTGCTCCGGCGTCGTCGTCGCCGACCACGACGTCGTAGTGCTGCGGGTGGTCGTGCTGGCCGACCTGGACGAGCGGGACGCGTCGTCCGAGCCCCTCGAGCCAGGCCTGCGGAACGGCGGGGGCGACCGCGATGATGCCGTCGACCTGTCGGTCGTAGAGGCTCTCGAGTGCGGCCGTCCCGCTGACCGGGTCCGCCATCGGAGCGATGATCAGCCGATAAGCCGAGGCGTTGAGCTCCTGCACGATGCCGGTGAGGATGCGCGTGAAGAACTCGTTGTCGACCTGGGGGAGCTGCACGCCGATCGTCGCCGTCGAACCGCGCATGGCCCGTGCCGCCACGCGCGGGCGGTAGTCGAGGGCGGCGATGGACGCCGTCACCCGTTCACGCATCCGATCGCTCACACCGTACGCGTCGCGGATGACCTTCGACACCGCGGCCTTGGACACGCCGGCGTGCTGCGCGACGTCTTCGATCGTGGCGGCGCGGGTCGGCGGGCCCGCGGGTGATGCGTTGTCCAGCATCGAACTCCTTCGGTCGTTACCTCCAATGTAGATCGGTTGACGAAATCGCGCCAGTCGGTTTATTCTCGCTTCGTCGCCACGTGTAGATCGGTTTACACTCGATCGCGCACCTGAGTCCCGAGGCGTCGCATCGGCCGGAGTACCCGCACCCGGCCCCTTACAAGGAGGTAAGCAGTGTCCGCAATCATCACCCCGCGTCGGACGACGACCATCGTCGTCGGCGTCGGCCTCGTCGCCCTGGCTCTCGCCGGTTGCTCCGGCGCGACGGGGGGAGACTCCGCCGACGGCAAGGTCGAGATCACCTTCCTGACCACCAACGGCGAGGACTCCATCGCCACCGGTAACGCGCTCATCTCCGCGTTCGAGAAGGCCAACCCCGACATCACCGTCACCCTGAACACCCGCCCGGGCGGCACGGAGGGCGACAACCTGGTCAAGACCCAGTTGTCGACCGGCGAGATGGACGACGTGTTCTTCTACAACACGGGCTCGCTCTTCCAGGCGATCAACCCGGACCAGACGCTCGTCAACCTCGCCGACCAGCCCTGGGCGTCCGAGGTCACCGACAACTTCAAGACCGTCGTGTCCACGGAGAACGGAACCTACGGTGCACCCCTGGGTACCTCGATGGCCGGTGGCATCGCGTACAACACGAAGGTCTTCTCCGACCTGGGCCTCAGCGTGCCGACCGACTGGTCCTCGCTGGTCGCGGCCGCCGAGAAGATCAAGGCGGCCGGGATCACGCCGATCGAGCAGACCTACGGCGACACCTGGACGTCGCAGCTGTTCCTCCTGGCCGACTTCGGCAACGTGCACACGCAGGACGAGAACTGGGCCGACGACTTCACGAACAACAAGGCCAAGTTCGCGGAGGAGCCCGCCCTCGCCGGCTTCACCCACCTTCAGGACGCCTTCCAGAAGGGCTTGTTCAACACGGACTTCGCCACCGCGACGGCCGCCGAGGGCTCGGCTGCCCTCGCCACCGGCAAGGCGGCGATGTACCCCATGCTCTCCAGCGCGGTCCTCAGCAACATCAAGCAGTCGAACCCCGACGCGGTCGGCAACATCGGCTTCTTCGCAATGCCGGCGGACAAGGCCGCTGACACCACGCTGACGGTGTGGGAGCCCAATGCGGTCTTCATCCCCACGTCGACGGAGGGCGCCAAGCTCGACGCCGCGAAGAAGTTCGTCGCGTTCGTCAACTCGTCCGAGGGCTGCGACGTGCAGAACGCCAACTACGTCGCGGGAGGCCCGTTCTCCATCAGCTCGTGCTCGGTTCCGGCGGATGCCGCGCCCATGGTCGCGGAGATCCAGAAGTACGTCGACGAGGGCAAGAGCGCTCCCGCCCTCGAGTTCCTCTCGCCCGTCAAGGGACCGAACCTGGAGAACATCGCCATCAGCGTCGGGTCCGGTATCTCCAGCGCCCAGGACGGTGCGGCGGCGTACGACGACGACGTGAAGAAGCAGGCTCAGCAGCTCGGTCTCGCCGGCTGGTAACAACCGCGCTGATTCCAGCGCCCCGTGCGGTCGGCGCTCGACCCCTCCGCACATCGCGGGGCCGGAGCCCCAATCTCCGGCCCCGCACTTTCCCCCACGAAGGAGTGACCGATGGCCCAGACGTTCGTCAACGTGGTCCCGCCCCAGGTGCGGAACCGGCGTCGAGGCGCGCCCCCCGCCACGCGAGCGGGTCGCAAGATGCGCAGCATGTACCCGTCGTGGTTCTACATCCCTGCGGCTGCGCTCTACGTCGTGCTTTTCGCGGTCCCGACGTTCGCGTCGTTCTACTTCAGCCTCACGCGCTGGTCGTTGTTCGACGTCCAGTTCATCGGACTCGACAACTTCGTCCAGTTCTTCTCCGACCCGCAGCTGTCGCAGGCATTCCTGAACACCCTGGTCTACGCCGTCGTCACGAGCGGCCTGAAGGTGGTCCTGGGCCTCGCCCTCGCGGTGCTCCTGACCTCGGAGATCATCGGGCGCGGATATCTGCGGGCCGTCACGTTCTTCCCCGTGCTCGTCTCGACGATCGGGGTGGGTCTGACCTTCAAGGTGCTGCTCGATCCGTTCGACGGTCTCGTCAACGGCGCCCTGTCCGTCTTCGGCATCGAGGGTCCGGGGTGGCTCACCGACCCCAACCTCGCCCTGATCAGCGTGGCCCTCGTCGACGTGTGGAAGGGCCTCGGTATCGCGACACTCATCTACATCGCCGGCATCGTGGCGATCCCGCAGGAGTACTTCGAGGCCGCACGCGTCGACGGGGCCAGCGCCTGGAAGGTCTTCCGCAACATCACCTTCCCGCTGTCGTGGCCGGCGACGGGGACGGTCGTCATCCTTTCGCTCATCGGCGGTCTGCGCTCCTTCGACCTGATCTGGGCCATGACCAAGGGGGCCCGGGCTTCAGCTCCGACGTCATCGCGTCGGTGATCTACAAGCAGTACCAGGCGGGCTTCTACGGCCTGTCGACCGCCGGCAACGTGGTGCTCTTCCTCGTCGTGACGGCAGTCATGATCCCCATCTCGATGTTCATCAACAAAAGGAGCGTGGAGTCATGACCCGCCTCGCCGTGCGGCGGTGGACCGTCGGGACGATCGCGATCGTCGTGTCGGTCGTCGTCTTCCTCGTGCCGTTCGCTTTCATCCTCGTCACCGCGGCCAAGACCGCGCCCGAAGCGTCGATGCTCGCCTTCAGCTGGCCCACCGAGTGGAAGCTGTGGGACAACGTCGCCGCGGTCCTCGCCGATCGCAACGGCATCCTGGTCCGTGCTTTCCTCAACAGCATCGTGCTCACGGTCGCGAGCGTGGTGATCATGGTCGTCCTCGCGGCGATGGTCGGCTACGTGCTCCAGCGCAAGAAGTCGCGCTGGAACGCGGTCATCAACTTCTTCGTCCTCGCGGGCCTCATCGTCCCCCCGGCGGTCGTGCCGACGATCTGGGTGCTCCAGGGACTCGGGCTGTTCAAGACCCTCGGTGGGCTCATCCTCATCGAGGCGACCTTCGGTCTGTCGTTCTGCATCCTGCTGTTCCGGGCCTTCCTGTCGACGATCCCCCGGGAGCTCGACGAGGCCGCCCTCATCGACGGCGCGGGGCCGATCCGCCTGTTCTTCCAGGTCGTGCTGCCGCTGCTGAAGCCGGTGATCGTCACGGTCATCGTGGTGCAGTCGGTCGCGGTCTTCAACGACTTCGCCAACCCGCTCTACTTCCTGCCCGGGGACGCGAACGCGACGGTGCAGCTGACGCTCTACGCCTACGCGTCGAGCTCGACGAGCGCCGGGCAGCTCAACCTGCTCTTCGCCGACATCCTCCTCATCACCATTCCCCCGCTCGTCATGTACATCTTCTTCAACCGTCAGATCGTGGCGGGCATGACCAGCGGGGCGATCAAGGGCTGATCATGTTCACCACCGCTCGACTCATCTCCCCGGCCGCGCCCGTGGACGGCGCTCCCACGCTCGTCGGCCGCTTCACCCTCGACTCCGACCACGGCGCCCTCGTCCACGCCACCCTGCGATACTCGGCGCTCGGCGTCGTCGAGGCGAGCATCAACGGCGCCCGGGTCTCCGACGACCTGCTCACCCCCGGCTGGTCGAGCTACGAATGGCGGGTGCGTGTCGCCGAGACCGACGTCACCGCTCTCGTCTCCGCCGACTCGGTGCTCGAGCTCACGCTCGGCAACGGCTGGTACCGCGGGAGCCTGACCTGGATGGGGGCGACCGGTGTCTACGGCGACCGTCTCGCCGCGATCGCGGAGATAAAGCTCGTCTTCGCCGACGGTCACACCCAGGTCTGGGCGACCGACACGTCGTGGACGGTTCGCCCGACCGACACGGTGACGGACGACCTCTACCACGGGCAGACCATCGACGCCCGTCGTCGACAGGCCCCCGCTGTCGAGGCCGCGGTCGAGGTGCTCGACGCTCCCTCCGCGCGGTTCGAGCCCTACGTCGGGCCTCCCGTCGCCCCGGTCGAGACGCTTCCGGTGCGAGACGCCTGGCTGTCGCCCACCGGCCGCCTCATCGTCGACTTCGGTGAGAACCTCGTCGGCTGGGTGCGCGCCGAGGTCAGCGGCGAGCCCGGTCGCGTGGTGACGCTGCGGCACGCCGAGGTTCTCGAGGAGGACGAGATCGGCATCCGTCCGCTGCGTTCGGCCCGCGCCACCGACCGGTTCATCCTCTCCGGGGGCCCGGACGTCTTCGAACCCCGGTTCACCTTCCACGGCTTCCGCTACGTCGAGGTCGACGGGTGGCCCGGAGGGGTGGATGCCGTGCGCCGGGGCGGACTCGAAGCGGTGCGGATCAGCTCGCGGCTGCGGCGCACCGGCACGTTCTCGAGCTCGGAACCACTGCTGAACCGCCTGCACGAGAACGTCGTGAACAGCACCCTCGGCAACTTCGTCGACCTGCCCACCGACTGCCCGCAGCGCGACGAACGTCTCGGATGGACCGGTGACATCGCCGTCTTCGCGCCGACCAGCGCCTACCTCTTCGACGTCGGCGATTTCCTGCGGGACTGGTTGCGTGATGTCGTGGTCGAACAGGAGCACCAGGGGGGAGTGGTGCCGTACGTCGTACCCGACGTGCTCAAGTACGTCGGCGTGCCCGAGGACATCACCCCCGTCGATTCGACAGCGGTGTGGAGCGACGCGATCGTCTGGGTCCCGTGGGCCGTGTGGATGGCATCCGGTGACGCGCGCGTGCTCTCGGAGAATTTCGAGGGGATGCTGGCGCACCTCCGCCATGTCTCGTCGCTGGTGTCGCAGAGCGGCTTGTGGGACCGTGGGTTCCAGTTCGGCGATTGGCTCGACCCGGATGCCCCGCCGGAGGATCCCGCCGCGGCCAAGGCGGACCGCGGGCTCGTGGCCAGCGCGTGCCTGTACCGGTCGGCCGACCTCGCCGTGCGCGTCGCCGATGTCCTCGACCGCTGGGATGTGCGCGACGAACTCGAACGCCTTCGCGACGCGACGCGACGCGCTTTCCGTGACGCCTACGTCGACCTCGATGCGCAGCGGCTTCGCAACCACTGCGAAACGTCGTACGCGCTCGCGATCGTCTTCGGTCTGCTCGACGACGAGGAGCGATCGTGGGCGGGGGACCGTCTCGCGGAGCTCGTCGACGCCTCCGGCCATCGCATCTCGACCGGGTTCGCCGGTACCCCCTACATCCTCGACGCGCTGAGCGGCACCGGTCACCTCGTCACGGCCGGGCGCCTGCTCCTGCAGCGCGAATGCCCGTCGTGGCTGTACCCGGTGACCATGGGGGCGACCACCATCTGGGAGCGCTGGGACTCGATGCTGCCGGACGGCACGATCAACCCCGGCGAGATGACGTCGTTCAACCACTACGCCCTGGGTGCGGTCGCCGACTGGATGCACCGCGAATTGGCGGGGCTCGCCCCGGTGGAGCCCGGGTACTCCCGCGTGCGCATCGCGCCGCAGCCGATCGACGGGATCGATGACGCATCGACGTCGTACGACAGCGTGCACGGCCCGATCGCCGTGGCCTGGCGTCGCGAGGGTCCCCTCGTGCATCTCGAGGCGACCGTGCCCGAGGGTGTCGTCGCCGAGGTGCGGCTGGGTGAGGTCGACGCAGAAGTCGGAGCCGGTGTGCACCGGTTCTCCGTGGAGTTCGCACCGACCGTCGCGGTGTGATCGCCGTGGCAGGTCGCCCGTGACGGCGGGCGGCCTGCCACACCCCGATGGCGATGCCGCCGTCGGATTCTCGATGAAGAGGAGAAGAGACGTGTCCATCAGAAGAAACGCAGCCGTCGGCGCCCTGATCGGTGCCCTGGTGCTGGCGGGGGCGTCCGCGCCGCCCGCGGTGGCGGCCAGTTCCGTCACGTTCAGCGCGACGTACGGCACCGATGCGGGCCAGCAGCTCGACGACGCCCGGCTGCTCAACGGTTCTCAGGGCGGCTACGCCGTCACGAAGAACCTCCACCTGCTGCCCGAGACGCTCGGTCAGGTCAACTCGACCGGGGTGCGGTCGGTGCGCATCGACCACATCTTCGACGACGACTTCTACGGGCTCGTCTCCCGCAACGCGTCGGGAGCGCTGACGTTCGACTTCACCAAGCTCGACGCGGTGGTGCTGCCACTGTTCGATCAGGGCATGGTCCCGTGGTTCACCCTCAGCTACATGCCCGGGGCGCTGGCGAAGGACAAGTTCACCGCTCCCTCCAGTTACGCGGACTGGTCGACGGTGGTCTCGACCACCGTGAAGCACTATGCCGATCTGGGGCACACCGGACTCAACTGGGAGGTCTGGAACGAGCCCGACTTCGACTTCTGGAAGTCCGGGGCCTCGGCGTTCAACGACCTCTACGCCGCGTCGGCGAGCGCCGTGAAGAGCGCCGATCCGACGGCTCAGATCGGCGGGCCGGCGGTATACAACATCCAGGCGCCCATCATGGGCTCGTTCCTGGACTACATCGCGGCCAACCCGTCGGTGGCCTTCGACTTCGTCAGCTGGCACGACTACGGCGGCAACGACTTCTCGGAGTCGGCGACCGTGGCGGGGATGCTGTCGTCGCGCAAGATCCCGGCGAAGAAGCAGTACATCACCGAGTGGCACACCACGGCCGCGTTCGGCTCCACCCCCGGCGGGGACGCGGACACGAACGTGCTCGCCTCCTACGCGGCCCGCCGCCTGACCTCGGCGTTGCTGCAGCCCACCCTCAACGGGGTGTTCTTCTTCAGCCCGGTCGAGGGATGGAACCCCACCGCGGACTTCTCCACCGACCTCGGTCTACTGACCGTGGAAGGGCACCGCAAGGCCGTCGGCAACGTGTTCGAGATGGTCGACCTCATGCCGTCCACCGTGCTGACGTCCACCACGTCCGGAGCGCCCACCGACCGGTCGGTCGGCGCCATCGCCACCGGCGACACCGGCAGCAAGACGACCGCGTTCCTCGCCTGGAACGACGGCAGCGACGCCTCCACCGTCTCGCTGTCGGCGAGCGCGCTCCCGTTCGCGTCGTCGAACTTCTCGGTCACCCGGTACGACGTCAACGCCACGTCGGGCAATTACTACGCCGACTGGTCCGCCGGAACCCGCAACCGCACGACGGGCCCCAACGAACTGCTGCGCCCGTCCAGCGTGAACGTCTCCGCGCCGGCATCCACGTGGTCGTCGCAGGTGACCATGCCCGCCAAGTCGGTGTCGCTGTTCGTGCTGAGCCCGTCGACGCAGGCCGCGGGTGCCGTTGCGCTGAGCACGCCGACCTCGTCGACGAACGTGGCGCGGGCGAGCACCGTGACGAGCTCGAGCAGTTACACCGGTGGCGGGTGGGGTGGAGCGAAGCTCGTCGACGGCCGGCGTCACACGTACAACGCGTCCGACACCGGCGGGATCTCGCAGGGCTTCACCTCGGATGCCACGTCGACGGCGCAGGCGACGCAGTGGGTGCAGCTCGACCTCGGCGGCGCCAAGTCCTTCGACACGGCGACCCTCTGGCCGCGCGACGATCAGGATGCCGACGGCTCGAGCTTCCCGGTCGACTTCACGCTGGCCGGCTCGAACGACGGCTCGACGTGGACATCGCTGGTGAGCAAGACCGGCTACAAGGCGGGGCAGAAGGTGGTGGGACCCCAGGTGTTCTCGACCGGGAAGGCGTCCTACCGGTACGTCCGCCTCACGGCGACGAAGCAGGGGCAGCCGGTGACCGAGGGGGCGTCGCAGGTCTACCGTCTCCAGCTCGCGGAGCTGGAGCTCACCAACGCGGGCGTCCTGAACCCCGGGTTCGAGAGCGGCGACCTGAGCTCGTGGTCGGTCGAGGGTGCGGCATCCGTCGTCTCCACCAACGCCTACGACGGCCGTTACGCCGCGACCTTCACCGGTGCGGGCAAGGGCGTGTACCAGGTCGTGTCGGGACTGACACCGAACACGACCTACACGTTCAGCGGCTTCGCCAAGTCGGCGGGCGGTGAGCCCGTCTACGTGGGGGCGAAGAACTTCGGGGGCACCGAAGTCTCGACCCCGGTGACGACCAGCCGCTGGAAGCAGGCGTCGGTCACTTTCACCACCGGCCCTTCGGCGACGTCGGCGCTGCTGTACTTCTACAAGAACAGCGGTTCGGCGCAGGCCTGGGTCGACGGGGCGGTCATCACCGGCCCGTGATCGGTCGCGTCGGCCCCTCCGCTCCCGACAGAGGGCGGAGGGGCCGACGCGCATCCACGCCGACTCCCGGATGCCATCGAGCCCGCGATCTGTCGAATCGATGACGCCGTGTGACGACCGGTTACCGGCCGTAACGGTCCGGTTTGAGCCTCGCGCGCGCGCATGTTGACGTGGTGTCATGACTTCGCACCGCACCCCGCGCCTGGCCACGATCCTCGGCGCCTCCACCGCAGCCCTCCTCCTCGCCCTCACCGGGTGCGCCGGGGGAGCGGCATCCTCCGACGACTCCTCCCGCATCGTGCTGGGCGCCGACGACGGCAACGAGGCGCACTGGACGGTGCTGAAGCAGAAGCTCGCCGACGAGGGCATCGACCTCGAGGTGCGCACGATCAACGACGGCGTGCAGCTCAACCAGGGTGTGCAGGACGGCGAACTCGACGTGAACCTCTTCCAGCACCTCATCTACCTGTCGCAGTTCAACGTCGAGAACAACGGCTCGCTCGTGCCCGTCGGTGCCACCGCGGTCTACCCGCTCGCGCTGTACTCCGAGCAGTACACCGACGTGAAGGACCTGCCCGAGGGCGCGAAGATCGCGATCCCGAACAACCCCACCAACCTCGCCCGCGGCCTGCTCAACCTGCAGACCGCGGGGCTCCTCACGCTCAAGGACGGCGGCACGGCCCTCTCGACCCCCGCCGACATCGTGACCTCCAAGGTCGAGCTGCTCCCGGTCGACACGAACCAGACCGTCACCGCGCTGAAGGACGGCAGCGCCCAGGCCGCCATCGTCAACAACACGCAGGCGCAGAAGGGCGGGCTCGGAGACGAGCTCATCATCTTCAAGGAAGACCTGGACAACCCGCAGCTCGCGCCGTACATCAACGCCTTCGTCACGCGCGACGACAAGAAGGACGACCCGCGCTGGGAGAAGCTGGTCGAGGCGTACCACTCGCCCGAGGTCGAGGCCGCTGTCACCGAGCTCAATCAGGGCAACCTGCAGTTCAAGACCGAGTGGACAGGCGCGCAGCTGCAGGACGAGCTCACCAGCCTGGAAGACGCCCTCAAGGCCCAGAAGGGATGACCGCGGTCATCGAGCTGCGGGGCGTCACGAAGAGCTTCCGTACCGATCGTCGCTCCTCCACGAACGCCGTCGACGACGTCACGGTGAGCGTGGAGGAGGGGTCGATCGTCGGGGTCATCGGTTACTCCGGCGCGGGCAAATCGACGCTCGTGCGTCTGCTGAACGGTCTCGAGAAGCCGACCTCCGGCACCGTCGAGGTGCTGGGCGTGAACGTCGGGGATGCCACCGAGGCGAAGCTGCGCGACCTGCGGCGCCGCGTGGGCATGATCTTCCAGCAGTTCAACCTCTTCACCTCGCGCACGGTCGCGGCCAACGTCGCCTACCCGCTCAAGGTGGCGGGCTGGAGCAAGGCGGACCGCGCCGAGCGCGTCGCCGAGCTGCTCGACTTCGTCGGCATCGGCGACAAGGCGAAGCAGTACCCGCGGCGCCTGTCGGGGGGTCAGAAGCAACGGGTCGGCATCGCGCGCGCGATCGCGACGAACCCGCAGATCCTGCTCGCCGACGAGGCCACCAGCGCCCTCGACCCGCAGACTACGGCCGAGGTGCTCGGGCTGCTGCGCGAGATCAACCGGCGCCTGGGCATCACGATCGTCGTGATCACGCACCAGATCTCGATCGTGCACGAGCTGTGCGACCAGGTGATCGTGATGGACGGCGGACGCGTCGTCGACAGCGGCGACACCTACCGGGTCTTCGCGCACCCGCGGGCCGACCTCACCAAGCGGTTCGTGGCCGCGGTGACGCAGGGCGTGCCGGCGGGCGAGGCGCTCGAGGCGCTCGCCGCGGGCGGGGGCGACCTCGTCAGCGTCGAGGTCAACGAGTTCTCGAGCGAAGACGTCTCGGCCGTGTTCCACCGCCACGGGGCGCGGCACTCCGTCGTCTACGGCGGCGTGACCGACGTGCTCGGCAGACAGCTCGGCACCCTCACCTACCGCGTGCACGCCGAGGACCTCGCCCCGATCGTCGCCGAGCTGCGCGCGCACACCGACGTCGTCCTCCCCGTGACGGAGGTGTCCGCGTGAACAAGTGGGACACCCTCACCCCGGTGCTGCTGCAGTCGATCGGCGAGACCGTCTACATGGTCGCGGTGTCGCTGCTCATCGCGGGCGTCGCGGGGCTCGTCATCGGCGCCCTGCTGTACGCCACCCGCCCCGGCAACCTCTTCGAGAACCGCGTCGTCTTCTTCGTCGCCAACCTCGTGATCAACGTCATCCGCCCGATCCCGTTCATCATCTTCCTCACCGCCGTCGCTCCGGTCACGCGCGCGGTGACGGGGACGACCCTGGGGACGGATGCCGCGATCGTGCCGATCACGATCATGGCCACGGTCGTGATCGCCCGCGTCGTCGAGCAGAACCTCGTCGCGGTCGACCCCGGAACCGTGGAGGCTGCGCGCGCGGTGGGTGCGCGGCGCATCGGCGTCCTGTTCGGCGTCGTGATCCCCGAGGCGCTCGCCCCCCTCATCCTGGGCTACACGTTCATGTTCATCGCGGTCGTCGACATGTCGGCGATGGCCGGGTACATCGGCGGCGGCGGCCTGGGCAACTTCGCGATCATCTACGGCTATCAGCAGTTCAACCAGCAGGCCACGTGGGTGACGGTCGCGATCATCGTCGTGATCGTGCAGGCCGGTCAGCTGCTGGGCAACGCCCTCGCCCAGCGCATCCTGCGGCGCTGACGCGTCGCGGGCGCCGCGCCGTCTTCGCGCACGGCTGCGGCATCCCCCGCTCCAAGCTCGGTCCTTCGCGGCGCGGCTCCCGTGCCGCACCCGTCTCCTGATGAGTGTCCAAAACTCCCGAATGAATTCTGAGAGCGTCCGGGTGTTTTGGACACTCGGGCGTAGGGGACGGCGCTCACCCGACCCGGGAGCGGGCGCGAGCGGCCGAACTCGGCCATCCCCGCCTACCCTCGGGGGATGAGCCTTCCCCGCACCCTCGCCCGCTGGCTGCTCGGTGCCGCGCTCGTGTTCACCGGCACCGCGCACCTCACCTTCGCTCGCGACGCCTTCGTCGCCCAGGTGCCGTCGTGGCTCCCGATTCCGGTCGACGTCACAGTCGTGGCATCCGGGGTCGTCGAGATCGCGCTCGGACTCGCCCTCCTCGCCCTCCGCCGCTACCGCGTCGCCGTCGGCTGGATCGTCGCGGCCTTCTTCGTCGCGATCTTCCCGGGCAACATCGAGCAGTTCGTCCGGGGCACCGACGCCTTCGGCCTCGACACCGACCTCGCGCGCGGCGTCCGTCTGCTCTTCCAGCCCCTGCTGGTGCTCTGGGCGCTCTGGTCGACGGGGGCGTGGAAGGCCTGGCGAACCCGGCGACGCGCATCGGTCCGAGGCTGACACGGCCTCCGCCGGCGCTCGATCGGCGCCCAATCGGCGCTCCACCGGCGGTCGTCCGACGGGCGGACACCGGAGCGATCGGACGTTCGTTGCGATGGGGTGACCGGATGCAGGCTCGGTCTCGATTCCGTCTCCACATTTCCCGTTGGCGCATCGCGCGTTCGCAATCCGTCCCATTTCCTTTCGACACGGTCGGGTTGCCTACATTCCCCTGAATAGACTCGCGAGGTTGTCGGCCGGGGGGAAGGGGAATCCATGCGATTCCGGAATGCAGCGCTGCCAATGAACACGGCGGTGGCCGCGTGACGAATGTGACGCCGGGGTGGTACCCCGACACCGAGATTCCCGGTCGCCTGCGCTGGTGGGACGGCCGGCAGTGGACGAACGACGTCGCGCCGTTGCCGCCCGCTCCCACCGTGACCACCCCGCCGCCGCCGGCGACCCGCCGTGAGGCACGCAGCCGGCTCTCGCGCGTGCCGACCTGGGGCTGGATCGTGGCGGGGCTCGTGCTGCTCGTCGCCCTCTGGCTGCTCGCCCCCTTCGTCGCGATGGTCGCCCTCGTGGTGCTCATCACCGGAATCGTCGCGCTCGCGCGCAACGCTCCGACCTGGCTGCGGTTCCGTTCGCGCTCGAGCGCGGCGATCTGGACGGTCGTCGCCGTCGTCGCTTTCGCGATCGCAGGAAGCATCACCACGGTCACCTCGCCCGCGAAGACGACCCCGGTCGCCCAGCCGGCGCCCGTCGCCACCGCGTCGGCGACGCCGTCGCCCACAGCCACGCCCACGGCATCCGCCACCCCCTTCGCCGACGACCAGGCCGCCCTCGCCGCGTTCGCGGGGCAGGCGGGTACCGTCGCCGACGCCTCGGTCACCACCGACAAGATCGCGCTCGCGGCGCTCGACACCCTGGCCGTGAAGGGCCGCGCACCCAAGACGGGCTACGACCGCGACGAGTTCGGCCAGCGCTGGCTCGATGTCGACCGCAACGGATGCGACACCCGCAACGACATGCTCGGTCGGGATCTGACGGATGCCGTGCGCGCGGGCACCTGCCGCGTGACCGCGGGAACGCTCACCGACCCGTACACGGGTGCGAGCATCGCCTTCGTCCGCGGTCAGGGGACCTCCGAGCTCGTGCAGATCGACCACGTCGTGTCGCTCTCGGACGCCTGGCAGAAGGGGGCGCAGCAGCTCACCACAGACCAGCGCGCCAGCTTCGCCAACGATCCCCTGAACCTGCTCGCCGTCGACGGATCAGCCAACGCGCAGAAGGGCGACGGGGATGCCGCCACGTGGCTCCCCGCGCAGAAGTCCTTCCGCTGCACCTACGTCGCCACGCAGATCGCGGTCAAGGCCACGTACGGACTGTGGGTGACTGAAGCGGAGCGCGATGCGATGAAGCGGGTGCTCGAGGCGTGCCCCGACCAGAGCCTGCCGACCTCGAGCTTCGCGGCGCCCGCCCCCGCCCCCGCTCCCGTCGTCGAGCCCGAGCCGGTCGTCGCGCCCGAACCGGTGGTCGTCGAGCCGGCTCCGGCGCCCGCGGAACCCGCCCCGGCCCCGGTCGTGGAGGCACCCGCCCCGGCTCCCGACGTGTACTACGCGAACTGCACCGAGGTGCGTGCTGCGGGAGCGGCGCCGATCTACGCCGGTCAGCCCGGCTACAGTCGCAAACTCGACCGTGACGGAGACGGTATCGCCTGCGAGTGATCCCGCGGGGCTGGTCGCCGCGGGCGCCGGCGTCAGCTCCGGCCCGACTCCGCGTGCAGCACCTCGGCGAGCACGTCGAGCCCCCGGTGGGCGTCGGCGTCGCCGATCACGGCGGGCGGCACGACGTGCACCCGGTTGTCGGCGAAGAAACCGAGCACGCCGCGCTCGAGCATCGCGGCCTTGATGGCCCCGATCCGAGCGGTCGCGAGGGGCTCGCGCGTGGCCTGGTCGGCGACCAGCTCGACCGCCCAGAACACGCCGCGCCCGCGCACCTCGCCGATCAGCGGCGACTCCGCGGCCACCTGCCGCAGACGCGGTCCGATGACGTCGGCGCCGACGCGACGCGCGTTCTCGATCACGCCCTCCTCGGCCATCGCCTCCTGCGCGGCGATGATGGACGCCGCGGCGAGCGGGTGCCCGGAATACGTCAGGCCGCCCGGGAAGACCCGGTCGTCGAACACGTGGGCCACGGCATCCGAGATCACCACGCCACCCACGGGCACGTAGCCCGAGTTGACGCCCTTCGCGAAGGTGATCAGGTCGGGGCGCACGTCGAACGCGTCGAAGGCGAACCACTCGCCCGCCCGCGCGAACCCGGCCATGACCTCATCGAGGATCAGCAGGATGCCGTAGCGGTCGGCGATCGCGCGCACGCCGGCGAGGTAGCCGGGCGGGGGCACCAGGACGCCGGCGGTGCCGGGGATCGTCTCGAACAGGAATGCGGCGATCGTGTCGGGGCCCTCCGCCTGGACGGTGCGCTCGAGGTGGCGTAGCGCGCGCTCGGTCTCCTGCTCGGGCGTCTCGGCCCAGAACTCGGTGCGGTAGAGGTAGGGGCCGAAGACGTGGACGTGTCCGCGGGAGTACTCGTTCGGCATCCGTCGCCAGTCGCCGGTGGCGACGATGGCCGCTCCCGTGTTGCCGTGGTACGAGCGGTAGTGCGACACGATCTTGTCGCGGCCCGTGGCCAGGCGCGCCATGCGGATCGCGTTCTCGTTCGCGTCGGCGCCGCCGTTGGTGAAGAAGACCTTCGAGAACCCCTCGGGCGCGCGCTTCAGCACGAGCTCGGCGGCGTGCGCGCGGGTCTCGTTCGCGTGGGCGGGGGCGACCGTGGTCAGCTGCGCGGCCTGCTCCTGGATGGCCGCGACGACGCGCGGGTGCTGGTGCCCGATGTTGACGTTGACGAGCATGCTCGAGAAGTCGAGGTAACGTCGGCCGTCGGCATCCCAGACCTCCACACCCGAACCCCCGGCGAGGGGGAGCGGAGCGAGCGTGCGCTGCGCCGACCACGAGTGGAAGACGCTGCGGCGGTCGCGCTCGCTGATCTCGGCGTTGCGGGTGGTCGTGTCGGCAGTCGTCATGCCACCAGTGTGGGCGCGCCGCACCGTGTCGGGGAGCGCCGATCTGTCGGTAATCTCGCAGAACGATCGACAGTTTGGCCCGCCATGCCCGCGACCCTCCGCACCCTTCTCGACGACCAGTCGTTCCCCCTGCGCGTCTTGACCCGGCACGACGACGAGGCCCTCGATCGCCCACTGTCGTGGGTGCACAGCTCCGACCTGCTCGATCCCACTCCCTACCTCGAGGCGGGGAACCTGTTGCTGACCAACGGGGCCCAGTTCTCCGCCCATCCGGATGCCGCAGACGCCCTGGCCTACTGCCGACGTCTGCGCGCGCTCGGGGTCGCGGGTCTCGGCTTCGCGACCGACATCATCCACCATCGCGTGCCCGAGGCCGTGGTGCGTGCGGGGGAGGCCGCCGACCTGCCGGTCGTGGAGATCGCGGACCGTGCGCCGTTCATCCGGATCATCCGCTTCGTCGCCGACATCATCGCGGCCGAAGGCGCCGCGCGCCTGTCGTGGCTGCTCGACGCGCAACGCGCAGTGGCGCGCGCCGCGGTGCGCGACGACGGGCTGCGCGAGATCCTCGCCACGCTCTCGCGTCTGCTCGACGCGTGGGTCGAGCTGTACGACGCCGTCGGCGGGCGCCTGTCGTCGCCGGGTCTGCGCGCGGCGCCCCCCGACGTCGAGGCGGAGGTCGGCCGCGACGTGCGGCGCCTGCTCGAGCGGCGCACCGCGGCGAGTCTCGTCGTGCCGTCGGCCGGCCACGCGCTGGTGCAGACGATCGGGCAGAGCGGGCGGCTGCGCGGCGTGCTCGCGGTGGGCGGGCCCGAGCCGCTCGACCCTGCGGGGCGGGATCTCGTCGCCTCGGTGGTGGCGCTGGCGAGCATCGCGCTCGAGCAGCAGCGCGGACTGCAGTCCGCGCTGCGCGGGGTGCGCGCGGGCGTCATCGACCTGCTCGTCGACGGGCACGGCGACACGGCGCGGCGGGTGGCCGGGTTCGCGCTCGGCGGGCTGCCCGTCGAGCCCTACCTGGTCGGTGTGGTGCGCGGGGCCGGAGCGCTGCCGGGGCTGCTCGACGAGCTCGACCTCGTCTCGAGCGATCCCGCGCGCCTGTTCTCGGCCGAGCGCGGCGACGACGTCATCGTGCTCGCGGCCGACGGGGCGACGTCGGCGCTCGCGGCGCTCGTCGAGCGGCGCGGCCTCCGCGCCGGAACCGCGCGTCACGACGCGGGCGACGACCTCGCCGCGAACCTGCGCCGCGCCGCGCACGCGGCTCGCAACGCCGAAACCGGCACCCTCCGCGCCTACGACGAGCTCGCGGGACGCGGTCTGGTGGGGGCGCTGCGCGAACGCGGCGGCGAGGTGCTGGCGCGCTCCCTCCTGCAGCCGCTCGAGGTGGTTCCGGCTCCCGAGCGGGAGCGCCTGCTCGCGTCGGCGCGGGTCTGGCTCGACGCCAACGGCGCCTGGGATCCCGCGGCGCGGAGTCTCGGCATCCACCGCCACACCCTGAGGGCGCGCGTGGCCCACCTCGAGCAGGTGCTCGAGCTCGACCTGTCGAGCTTCGCCGCGCGAGCCGAGCTCTGGGCGGCGCTGGAGCTCGCCGAGGGCTGAGCGGACGCCCTCGCGCGCGTGAGGGGTCGCTGTCCGTCGCCCCGTCGCGCTCTCGGCGACAGTTCTCGACTCCTCACGGACCAGCCACGGCATCCGGACCGATCGCTCTGCGCCCTCGGAATCCGCGCGTGAGGGGTCGTTTTCTGTCGCCCCGGCGCGCTTCGGGCGGCACTTCGTGACCCCTCACGCGAGGGCCGGGTCCCGCTCGCGCGTGAGGGGTGTTTCTTGTCGCTTGGGCGCGTTCCCGGCGACACTTCTCAGCCCCTCACGCGCGAGAACGACGGATGCCGCGACCCCGCGCCGTCGAGGGGGCGGGGCCGCGGCATCCGGAGCGGGCGCCTCAGCTGTTCTGGGGGAAGCCGAGATTGATGCCGCCGTGGGTGGCCGGGTCGAGCCAGCGGCTGGTGACGGCCTTCTCGCGGGTGAAGAAGTCGAAGCCGTGCACGCCGTAGGCCTTGGCATCCCCGAACAGGCTCTTCTTCCAGCCGCCGAACGAGTGGTACGCGACGGGGACGGGGATGGGCACGTTGATGCCGATCATGCCGACCTGCACCTCGTGCTGGAAGCGGCGGGCGGCTCCGCCGTCGTTGGTGAAGATCGCGGTGCCGTTGCCGAACTCCCCGCTGTTGATGAGCGCGAGGCCCTCCTCGTACGTCTTCACGCGCACGACCGAGAGCACCGGGCCGAAGATCTCCTCGGTGTAGGCGCGCGAGGTGGTCGGCACCTCGTCGAGCAGCGTGGGGCCGAAGAAGAAGCCCTCCTCATGCCCGTCGACCGAGAAGCCACGACCGTCGACGACGACCGTCGCACCGTCGGCCTCGGCGATGTCGACGTACGAGGACACCTTGTCGCGGTGCGCGCCCGAGATGAGGGGCCCCATGTCGGGCTCATCGGCATCCGCGCCGTTGCCGATGCGCAGTTTCGCGATGCGCTCGGTCACCTTCGAGATCAGCTCGTCGGCGACGGGGTCGACGGCGAGCACCACCGAGACCGCCATGCAGCGCTCGCCCGCCGCGCCGAAGCCGGCGTTGACCGCGGAGTCGGCGACGAGGTCGAGGTCGGCGTCGGGGAGCACCAGCATGTGGTTCTTCGCCCCGCCGAGGGCCTGTACGCGCTTGCCGTTCTTCGACGCCGTCTCGTAGATGTACTGCGCGATCGGGGTGGAGCCGACGAACGAGATCGACTGCACCTCGGGGGCTTCGAGCAGTCCGTCGACGGCGACCTTGTCGCCCTGCAGCACCGTGAAGGCGCCGGCGGGGAGACCCGCCTCTTTCCACAGGCGTGCGAGCCAGAGCGAGGCGGACGGGTCCTTCTCGCTCGGCTTCAGCACGACGGCGTTGCCCGCGGCGAGGGCGATGGGGAAGAACCACATCGGCACCATCGCCGGAAAATTGAAGGGGCTGATGATGCCGACGACGCCGAGTGGCTGCTTGAGCGAGTAGACGTCGACACCGCTCGAGGCGTTCTCGCTGTACGCGCCCTTGATCAGGTGCGGGAAGCCGGTCGCGAGCTCGACGACTTCCTGGCCGCGGGCGATCTCGCCCATCGCGTCGGAGAGCACCTTGCCGTGCTCGGCGGTGAGGATCTCGGCCAGCTCGCTCTTGCGCGCGTTCAGCAGCTCGCGGAAGGCGAAGAGCACGCTCTGGCGCTTGGCGATCGAGTAACCGCTCCACTCGGCGAAGCCGCGGGTGGCCGAGGCGATCGCCGCCCGGATGTCGGCCTCGTCGGCCAGGGCGACGTGCGCCTGCACCGCACCGGTGGCGGGGTTGTACACGGGGGCGGTGCGTCCGCCCGTGGGGGCGCTCTCGGCGCCGTCGATCCAGTGCGCGATGACGGGGAGGTCGTGGTCGGTCATGCCCCCAGTAAACGGCCGTCGTCCGCGCGACGTGGCTGCCAATACGGCGCAGGGTCGCCGTGAGAGAGGACAGAACGGCAGAGGCCAGTCTGGGAGCTCGCGATGAACGTCGTGCTGATTTTGAGAACGATTATCAGCAGCGATACGGTTGTCCCCATGACCCGTCGCCTTCTCGCCCCCGTCGTCCTCGGGGCGGCCTCCGTCCTCGCCCTCGCCGGATGCGCCGGCACCACGGCCTCGAGCGGCTCCACCGCCGACGCCGCCGGAAAGGTCACCGTCGTGGCATCCACCGACGTCTACGGCTCGATCGCGGAGGCGGTCGGCGGCGACTTCGTCGATGTGCAGTCGATCATCACCTCGCCCTCGCAGGACCCGCACGAGTACGAGGCGAGCGCGCAGGATCAGCTCACGCTGAAGAACGCCGGCCTCGTGATCGAGAACGGCGCGGGCTACGACTCCTTCATGGAGTCGCTCATCGAGGCCAGCGGCACCACCGCCCCCGTGCTCACCGCGGTGGAGTACAACCATGACTACCCCGGCGCCGAGGGGCACGACGACAGCGGGACCCCCGAACCCGCCGAGAGCGCCGACGACCACGACCACGCGCACGACGAGGGCGACGGGCACGATCACATCGAGGGCTTCAACGAGCACGTCTGGTACGACCCGCACACCATCGAAGACCTCAGCGCGGCGATCGCGGAGCAGCTCGGCGAGCTCGCCCCCGACCACGCGGCCGACTTCACGTCCAACGCCGACGCGTTCACGCAGCAGATTGCCGGCCTCGAGGACTCCCTCGGCCAGATCGAGGCGACGGATGCCGGGGCGAAGGTGTTCGTGACCGAGCCGGTGCCCGTGTACCTCATCGAGGCGGCCGGTCTCGACAACGCGACCCCGAACGAGTTCAGCGAGTCGGTCGAGGAAGGCCAGGACGTGCCGCCGGCGACCCTGCTGGAGTCGCTGCAGCTCATCGACTCGGGTGAGATCCGCCTGATGATCGTCAACCCGCAGACCGGCGGCGCCGAGACCACGCAGGTCGAGGACGCGGCGAAGGCCGCGAACATCCCCGTGATCGAATTCACGGAAACGCTCCCCGAGGGTCAGACTTACATCTCGTGGATGCAGAGCAACATCTCGGCGCTGTCCGACGCGCTGGCGGCGTGAGCGCGGCCGCGCCCCTGCGCATCCGCGGTGCCGCCCTCGAACGCGGCGGTCGCGAACTCTGGGCCGGGCTCGACCTCGAGGTCGAGCCCGGCGAGCTCGTCGCCGTCCTCGGACCCAGCGGTTCCGGGAAGACCACCCTGTTGCGCGCGATCCTCGGCCTCGAGCGCCTGAGCGCCGGCTCGATCGAGGCGCTCGGTGCGCCGGTGCGTCGGGCCGGCAATCGCCGTATCGGCTACATCCCCCAACAGCGTCCCCTCCCTCGCGAGACGCCGCTGCGCGGGCGCGACATCGTCGGTCTCGGCGTCGACGGGCACCGGCTCGGCCTGCCGCTGTCGCGGAAGAAGGACCGCGCCCGCATCGACGAGCTGCTCGAGGCCGTCGGTGCGACGGACTTCGCCGACCGCCCGGTCGGGCTGCTCTCGGGCGGCGAGCAGCAGCGGCTGCGCGTCGGCCAGGCCCTCGCCGACGACCCCGCCCTGCTGCTGTGCGACGAGCCGCTGACGAGCCTCGACCTCGCCAATCAGCAGGCCGTCGTGCGATTGATCGACCGCCACCGTCGCGAGCGCGACGCCGCGGTCCTGCTGGTCACCCACGACATCAACCCGGTCCTGTCGCGGGTGGATCGCATCCTGTACATCGCCCACGGCCGCTTCACGCTCGGCACCCCCGACGAGGTGCTCACCACCGAGACCCTCTCGGCGCTCTACGGGGCGCCGGTCTACGTCGTGCGGGCGGGCGGGCAGCTCATCGTCGTCGGAGCCCCGGATGCCGACGAGGCCCACCACCATCACCACGACGAGGACGACGCATGAACTGGTCCGACGTCGGCGACGCCCTGTTCGGCGGGGTGAGCCAGTACGGCGCGATCCTCGAGCTCGTGCAGAACTCCGTTTACGCCGGCGCCATCCTGGGCCTCGTGGGCGGACTCATCGGCGTCTTCGTGATGCAGCGCGACATGGCGTTCGCCGTGCACGGCATCAGCGAGCTGTCGTTCGCGGGGGCGGCTGTCGCGCTGCTCATCGGCGTCGACGTCGTCTCGGGCTCGATCGTCGGCTCGCTCATCGCCGCCGCCCTCATCGGGCTGCTCGGCGCCCGCGCGCGCGACCGCAACTCGATCATCGGCGTGCTCATGCCGTTCGGCCTGGGTGTCGGCATCCTGTGCCTGTCGCTCTACAACGGACGCAGCGCGACGCGGTTCAGCCTGCTGACGGGCCAGATCGTGTCGGTGCAGAGCGGACAGCTCGGGTGGCTCGTCGTGATCGGTGTGGCCGTGCTCGTGGCGCTGCTGCTCATCTGGCGCCCGCTGCGCTTTGACTCGCTCGACCCGCAGTCCGCCGCCGCGCGCGGCGTGCCCACGACGGCGGTGTCGCTGGGATTCATGCTGCTGCTCGGGCTCATCGTCGCCGTCGCGGTGCACATCATCGGCGCCCTGCTCGTGATGGCGCTGCTGGTCACCCCCGCCGCGGCGGCCATGCGGGTGGCATCCGGGCCCCTGTCGGTGCCGCTGCTGGCGGCGCTGTTCGGGTTCGTCTCGGCGGTCGGCGGTGTGCTGCTGGCCGTCGCGGGCACCCTGCCGGTGAGCCCGTACATCACCACCATCTCGTTCGCGATCTACCTCGTCTGCCGCGTGATCGGCGCGCGCCGCGACCGCACCACGCGGGCGCTCTGAACGCGCGCACGACGGCGGGCCCTCCCGTGCGACGGAACGCGTCCCGCACCCAGGCGATTCACCGAACCGCTCGATAGACTCGCCGCCATGGTCCAGCGCAACACGTGGCAGCGCGAACGCGTGCGCGAAGCCCTTTCCGGCGCCGGCGGCTTCGTCAGCGCGCAGTCGCTGCACGCGACGCTGCGCGACGAGAACACCGGCATCGGCCTGGCCACCGTCTACCGCACGCTCGCCGGCCTCGCCGCGCGCGGCGACGCGGACTCCCTCCAGAGCCCCGACGGCGAGAACCTCTTCCGCGCGTGCGAGACCCGCGGCCACCACCACCACCTCATCTGCCGCTCGTGCGGCAAGGCGGTCGAGATCGCGGCGACCGACGTCGAGGAGTGGGCGCAGCGCACCGCGGCCCAGCACGGCTTCAGCGAAGCCGAGCACGTCGTCGACATCTTCGGCATCTGCACCGACTGCGCCCGTGCTCGGGCTCGCGAGCGTGGCGACGAGTAGTCGCACCGCGCCGCCCACGCGTCGGCGCTCCGCCGCCCCCCGCTCCGGCGGCTCCCGCACCCTCGTCGCCCTCGGCCTGGGTGTCGTCGTGGTCACCGCACTGTTCCTCGTCGACGCGTTGGCTCCCACCTTCTTCTCGCAGCCGCTGCCGACCCGCGCGCAGGACGGCCTGACGCTCGCGCTCAGCGTGCTCATCGAGTCGCTGCCGTTCGTCATCCTCGGCGTCGTGCTCTCGATCATCGTGCAGGTGTGGGTGCCGCCGGGCGCGATCGAGAGATGGATGCCGCGCGCGCCGTGGGCGCGCCGCGCGGTGCTGTCGCTGCTGGGCATGTTCATCCCGGTCTGCGAGTGCGGCAACGTGCCCTTCGCCCGCGGCCTGCTCATGCGCGGGTTCGGCGTGAGCGACACGCTCACCTTCCTCGTGGCGGCGCCGATCGTGAATCCGATCGTCATCATCTCCACGCACGCCGCGTTCGGCTTCAGCGACGGCATCCTCGTCGCACGTCTGATCGGTGGGTACCTCGTCGCCAACCTCATCGGGTGGCTGTACAGCCGGCATCCGGATCCCGACAAGCTGCTGACCGAGCGCTTCCTCGAGACGTGCGAGATCGTCGTGCAGGAGCGCGGCGACCGCGGCCGCCGCTCCCTCGCCCAGTTCGTCGTCGAGCTGCGGTCGGTCATGCCGGCGCTCATCATCGGTTCGCTCCTCGCGGGGGCGGTGCAGGTGCTCGTGCCCCGCAGCGCCCTGCTGGCGATCGGCTCGGACCCCGCCCTGTCGATCGCGGCGATGATGGTGCTCGCCCTCGTGGTGTCGCTGTGCTCGAACGTCGACGCGTTCTTCGCGCTGTCGTTCGCCTCGACCTTCACGCCCGGTTCGATCGTGGCCTTCCTGGTGGTCGGTCCGATCATCGACCTGAAGATGATGGCGCTGCTGCGCACGACCTTCACGACCCGCGTACTGGCGGGGATGACCGTCGTCGTGGTGCTCTTCGCCTTCGCACTCGGAACGGTGGTGAACCTCCTTGTCTAGAACCAGTGCGCTCGCGACCCGCTGGCTCGGCGTGGGGCTGACGGTCTGCCTGTCGATCACCACCATCACGCTGTGGGCGACGGGCCGCATGTCGCTGTACATCAATCCGGATTCGGCGTGGTTCGCGGTGGGCATGTCGGTCGTGGCGCTCGTGGGGGCGATCGCGTCGTTCGCCCTGCCGCTCGGCGCGGAGGCCGATCACGGCCACGACCACGAGCACGGTCATGCGCCGGCCGGCGCTTCGGCGCGCCGGGAGGCCTTCGCCCACGCCGACCACGAGCACAGCGATCCCCTCGACGACCACGATCACGCCGCGCACGACCACCTTGCCGCTCGTCCCCGCCTGACGCCGGGTGGGATCGCCGCGTTCACGGGAGGGGTGCTGGCCTCGGGCGCGGTGATCGCTGTGCTCCTGACCCCCGCGGCCTCGCTGTCGGCCGAGCTCGCCGTCTCGCGCGACATCGGCGCGCCGCCGCTGTTCGCCGGTTCCGACGTCGTGACCCTCGCGGCGTCCGGGGACACCTCGAAATTCGGCATCGGCGACTGGTCGGCCGTCTTCGCGCACGCGACGAATCCCGAGACCTTCGACGGCAAGCCCGTCACCCTCACCGGCTTCATCACCCCGGGCGGTGACGGCGCCACCTTCGACCTGACGCGCCTGGTGATCACGCACTGCGTGATCGACGCGCAGACCGCCCGTCTGCCGATCGCGGCCTCCGTCGACGCGCCCTCGACGGGGCAGTGGGTCACGGTGACCGGGACCGTGCGCTCGAGCGCCGACGGCGCACTCGAGGTGCGTGCCGACGAGGTCGCCGCGATCGACGAGCCGGCGGATCCGTATGAGTACTGACCGCCGGGCGGGGGAGTCCCGCCGCTCGCGCGCGCGCAAGAGGCGCGGCCGCGGCTTCGCGGTCGCCTTCGCGGCGGTGCTGGTCGGACTGATCGTCGTCGGCGGAGTAGGCGGAGTCGTCGCCGTCGCCCAGGGGCCGCGCGTCACCGACGTCCAGGTCGACCCGGCGGCCGGGGTGGCGGCTTCGGGCTCCCGTGTCATCCTGACCACGACCCAGTCGCTCGAGACGGTCGACCCCTCGCAGGTCGAGGTCGAGCCGGCGACCCCCTTCACCGTCGATACCTCGGGTCGCAGCGTGGGCGTGCGCTTCACCCTGCCCCTGCGCGACGACACCGACTACCGCATCACCGTCACCGGCGTGAACGGCCTCGGGGCGGGCCCCGCGTCCACCCTCACCGAGACCTTCCGCACGCCGCCGCTGCAGGCTTATCTGATGCAGCGCGGCACCCCCGAGGGTGACACGATCTTCCGTACCGACCTGAAGGGCGAGGCCGGTCTTCCCGTCTTCGTGCACCCGCACATCGAGGACTTCCGCGCGACAGCGAACCACCTCGTGATCTCGGTGCGCGACGGCGACACCGCCCGGGTCATCGTGACCGACCCCGACGGGAAGAACGAGCGCGACATCACCCTCCCGGGGCCCGGATTCGTCACGAACCTGCAGTCCGCCGACCGTGGCGAGCGCATCGGTTTCACCTTCTCGGACGCCGACCTGGGCACGGCGGGCGGACGCGAGAGCCGTCTGTTCACGGCGTCGGCCGCCGACGACGCCCCGCCCACCGAGGTCGGCCTGAACGGCGGCGACGTGCGCATCGCCGACTACCGCTTCGTGCCCGACACCGACAGCATGCTCGTGCTGACCTTCGACTCGCGCCTCCTGCTCACCGACGCCCAGGGTGGGAATGCGGCCCCACTGGGCAGTGCCGTGTCGATCGACGGCATCGCCCGCGGGTCGTCGGTCGCGGTCGTGGAGCGGCTGGAAGGCATCCGCGAGATCGACCTCACCGACGGCTCCGAGCAGGGACTCGTCGAGCCGGTCGATCCGCCGGGCCTCGCGGGCCGGGCCACCCCCGTGCCGGGCGCGGGAGCGGGCACCATCCGTCCGTTCGCCGACATCAGCTCCGACGGGGTGTCGCGCTCGACGATCGTGGCGCACGTCGACACCGACGGAACGGTCCGCCCGCTGCTGAACGTGCCGGGCTCCGACACGGTGCTGCAGACCTGCGTCTCGCCCAGCGGACGCTATGCCGCCGTGCTGGTGGCGCCGCGCGCCGTGGACAACCCCTTCGACCGTTACCAGCTGCCGCTTCCGCAGCGTCTTCTCACCCACCTCGTCGAGGTCGACACCGGCCAGGAGGTCGTGGCGCTGCAGGGCTTCGACCTCTCGTGGTGCCAGGTCCCGCCGCAGTGACGCACCCCGCGACCCGCGCCGAGCTCGCCGACCTCCCCGTCGAGGTCGCGCCGCGGTTGCTCGGCGCCCTCCTCGAGACCGTCATCGAGGGGGAGCGCGTCGTCGTGCGCCTCACCGAGGTCGAGGCTTACCACGGGCGCGGAACGGGCGACCGGCCCGATCCGGGCTCCCACGCGCGCATGGGCCCCACCGCGCGCAACGCCACGATGTGGGGGGAACCCGGCCACCTGTACGTGTACCTGAGCCATGGCATCCACTCCTGCGTCAACGTGGTCTGCGGGCCCGACGGGGTGGCCGGCGGAGTGCTGCTGCGCGGCGGCGAGATCGTCGAGGGCGCGGAGATCGCCGAGCGGCGCCGTCTCGAACGCCGCGGCGCCGTGCGGGCGGCGCGTGATCTCGCCCGCGGCCCCGGACGCCTCGGCGACGCGGTGGGCCTGCGGCATCCGGTGCACGACGGCATCGACGCGGTCACCGGTGCAGAGCGGGCGGGGGCGCGAGCGCGACTGCTGCTGCCCGACGCACCGCCGGCGGTCGTGGCGACCGGACCCCGTGTGGGCGTGGCGGGCATCGCCGGCACCCATGCGTTCCCGTGGCGCTTCTGGATCGAGGGGGATGCCACGGTCTCGGCGTTCCGTTGGGGGCGCGGAGCCGCCGAAGCAGCCGAAGGAGGGGGCTGAGCGCGCCGAAGCCATCGGTGGTCGTGGGGTCCGGTCCCTTCGGCGGGCGTAGGACCCCGGTTCGATGGCCTGATCAGGTCAAGCCGACACGCCGTGCTAGACTGACCCCTTGTCTGCGCGCACTCCAGCACGCAGTTCGCATCCCACCTTCTGATCGCGGTGTTCGTCCGTGCGCAGACGGGGTGCAGACAAGGGATCTTGGGTGGCACCGTCCGGTGTCACGGTACAGAAGGAGACATCACCATGGCAGCAGTGTGCCAGGTGACTGGAGCGGTTCCCGGCTTCGGTCACAACATCTCGCACTCGCACCGCCGGACGAAGCGCCGCTTCGACCCGAACGTGCAGAAGAAGACCTACTTCGTTCCGTCGCTGGGTCGCAACATCAAGCTCAACGTTTCGGCGAAGGGCATCAAGGTCATCGACGCTCGCGGCATCGAGTCCGTCGTCCGTGACCTGCAGGCGAAGGGCGTGAAGCTGTAATGGCGAAGAAGGCTCAGGACGTCCGTCCGATCATCAAGCTGCGTTCGACCGCCGGCACGGGATACACCTACGTGACGCGCAAGAACCGCCGCAACAACCCCGACCGCATCGTGCTCAAGAAGTACGACCCCGTGGTCCGCAAGCACGTCGACTTCCGAGAGGAGCGCTAAGCACATGGCTAAGAAGAGCAAGATCGCGCGCAACGAGCAGCGCAAGGTCGTCGTGGAGCGCTACGCCGCGAAGCGCGCCGAGCTGAAGAAGACCCTGGTCGACCCCACCGCGACCGACGAGGCCCGCGAGGCCGCCCGCGTGGGTCTGCAGAAGCTGCCCCGCAACGCGTCGCCCGCGCGCGTGCGCAGCCGCGACGTCATCGACGGCCGCCCCCGTGGTGTCCTCACGAAGTTCGGCGTCTCGCGCGTCCGCTTCCGTGACATGGCCCACCGTGGCGAGCTGCCCGGTGTGACCAAGTCCAGCTGGTAAGCACCAGCGATCCGTTCGAAGGGCGGGGGTTCCGAAAGGGCCCCCGCCCTTCGGCGTCTCGACGGGGCTCGGCCGCGGGCGGGTCTCACCTCTCGAGGCGGGTCAGCCGCTCGACCGCCTCCGCGCGAGTTCGGACATCGAGTTTGTGGTAGATGGAGCGCACATGGCTCTTCACCGTGTTCAGCGAGACGCGGCGCTCCCGTGCGATCTCGGCGAGACTGACCGGGGTCGCCAGAAGTGAGGCGAGGGCGCGCTCGCTTGGAGTAAGCGACGCGGAGGCCGCCGTGGCGACGCGTTCCGAGTCGGGTAGGGCTGCGTGGGCGAGCGCGGCGCGGAGTGCCGGTGCGACGGCCAGGAGCTCGTCGTGCCCGTCCATCGCAATGTCGACGAGGACTTGTGTCTCGTGACGGGGAAGCATCAGAAACGGCGCCGCCGGCAGACCGGTGCGTGCGATGAGGAGAAGTGCTGCTTCCATCGTGTCCCTGGCGCGGCGAGGATGACCGAGACGATTCAGGGCCAGCGCGCGTCTCGTGAGGACGGGAATCAGCGTGCGCAAGCAGTGGTCGGTGCCCGACGCTGCGCAGGCTTCGGTCTCGTTCAGCAGGTCGCGCTCGCGTCCGAGGTGCAGGAGAGCCGCCGCTCGCTGCATCGAGAAGCAGATGCTGTGTCCCTCGGGACTCTCGTACGGCTCGAGCATGGCGAGTGCCTGGCGATGCTCGCCCTGGGCGACCAGCAGGTCGGACGTCGCGCACACCAGGGAGTGACGCACCATGCGGTGGCTGCTGTGCCGGAGAGTGCCACCGAGGAGGCGTCGACTCCCCGCGCGTCCCGCGGCGAAGTCGCCGCTGAGCATCTCGGCGACGGCGTCCATCGCGTCTGCCGAGAACGCTGTGTGCGGATCGTCGGACCGCGCCTTCGCCATCCTCGTCGACGCGCTCCGCAGTCGGGGGACGTCGATTCGTGCGGCGGCGACGTATGCGTGCGCGAGCAGCAGCAGGTAGTCGGTCTCTTCGTGCGGCCAGCCCTCGTTCCCGAAGAGTTCCTCCGCCGTGGCGATGTCGGATTCCGCCGACTGATACTCGCCGTTCAGGGCGTGTGCGAGTGCAGCGAGGGACAGCGCCCGATAGCGCAGCGAGAGCGTATCGGCGAAGAGAAGGGCCTGGACGCTGAAGCGCGCCCCCATCTGCGGCCACCCGATCGCGCTGCAATACTCGCCCGCGCTCGCGTACAGCTGAGATCGCACACCCGAGCTCAAGGTACCGGGGCGGGTGAGTCGCCCGCCCTCGAAGTGGCGGGTGATGAGATTCATCCCTCCATCGAGTGCGTCACGACGGGCACGTGCAGCGAGGCACGCGGCGAGATCGATCGCGTTGGCGTCCGTCCACGACACCGGCGGGGCCGGCGGTTGCGTCTCAGCGAGCAGCGCCAGATCGCGAAGGAGGGGGACGCCGTGACCCGGGGCGAGACGGGCGACGGTCGCGATCGACGCCGCTTCGAGGCCGGCTCCCGGCTCCCCCGGCGCCCGTTCACCGGCCATGCGAACTCCTTCGCGCCGCGTCGATGTCGAGCGCGCATCCCGTCACAGAGCCTCCGACGCGCCCCGCTATGCGGCCGTCGGGCCGACTGCCGGACCGACCGCGGAGAACCCGGCGGGTCGCGGTACGTCCCGCGGTTGCCCGGCCGGCGCGGCGGCCACGTCGGTAAGTGGGCGTCATCTCTCGAGTGAGCGGGAGAGGACCTCGACCGCTGCGCGACGCCCGCCGACTCCCAGCTTCGTATAGATCGACCTCGCCTGGCTCTTGATCGTGTTCACCGACACCCCGCGCGCGTGAGCGATGTCGGGCAGGCTCATCGGCGTCGGCAACATCGCGGCCAGTTCGCGCTCGGCGGCCGTGAGCCCTGCATCCGCCCGGGTCGCGGGTGCTGCCCGGGGCGGTGCGGCGACCCTGTGCAGGGCACGGCGGATCTCGGTGATCTCGTCCTGCAAGGCGGGGCGGGAAACGGCGACCGCGTCGAGGAGCGTTCGCACCTCGTCGTGGGGCAGCATGACGAACGGCAGGAGCGAGACACCCGCCCGTCCGAGGAGCAGCAGTGCTGATTCGAAGCTCTGCGTCGCGCGTCGCGTGTCTCCCAGGCGATGGAAGGCCACGGCGCGGCGGACGAGGAGAGGGACGAATATTCGCAGGTTGTGGTCGTCCTCGTCGGTCGCGCACGCCTCCGTCACGGCCAGCACCTCGCGTTCTCGTCCCAGACCCAGCAGGCTCGCCGCGCGTTGCGAGGGCAAGCAGATGCCGTGCACCGGCATGCTCTCGTGCTGCTCGAGCAGGGAGAGGGCCTGCGCGAACTCCCCTCGCGCGACGAGGATGTCGCTGTGGAGACACAGGAGGTTCTGCCGGGGGAAACTGTGGCTGCTGAGGCGCCGACTGCTGTGGAGCAGCGCCGAGCTCAACGCGAAAGCCTCGGCGAATTCGCGTGCGAACAGATGAGCGGTGACGTCGGCCATCCCGGCCGTGAAGATCCAGTAGGGGTCATCGGGGTGGGTGGAGGTCATCTGACTACTGGCCTCCCGCAATCGCGTGACGTCGGCACGAGACGTGGCCACGGCGATCTCCGCCGCGAAATGTCCGTAGTTCTGCTCCAGCGCCGGCCACCCCTGGGATTCGAAGATCTGCTGCGCGTGACGGATCTCCGTGTCGGCGGCGGCGAATTCCCCGTTCATCGCCTGATGAAGGGCGATGAGGGTCGTCGTGCGGTAGAGGAGGGCGGGAGTGTCGGCGAACAGCCGGGCTTCCGCGGCGAAACGAGCGCCCATGAGGGTCCACCCCAGGGCGCCGCTGTATTCCGCGACGCAGGCGTAGAGGTCACAACGTACGCCGGCTGACAAGGAGGCGGGCTGGCGCAGACGCACGCCGTCGAAGTATCGGGAGACCAGGTGTGAGCTTTCGCCGAGCGCATCCTGACGCGATCGCGCCACGAATTGGGTGGCGAGGGTCAACGCCGCCGAGTCCGTCCAGACGGCGGGCGTGGGGATCGGCTCCGACTCGGCGATGAGGGCGAGGTGGCGGACGGAGGGCACGCCGTTTCCGGGCGGGACGCGTGCGGCCGTTGAGGCGATCGCTGCGTGCAGTACGCGGCGCGCGTCCATGGACGACGGGGATCCGGGCATCCGTACCTTTCGGATGGGGTCTGCTGTCGAATTCCAAGGGCCTCGACGTGGTGGCGACATACTAGCGTCGCCCCTCGGCTGCTCGTGACCTCGATGCGGGCGGCGGGCGGAACAGTGGGTGGAGCCTGCCCGAACCTCGCCCAGGGATGCCGCGCAAATCACCCGGTAAGGCGCAGGAGTCCCCCGAGTCGAGTCGGTGAGCGTCATCGCAAGGGCCGCCGGAGACCCCCGCGGCGGTGTTCCACCTCTGTCGTGCCGTGACACGCCGAAGAGAAAAAGTCGGAGATCGCTCAAGATCCGCGTGATTCCGCGGTTCGGTTGATACTGTCGAGGCGGTCTCCCGACCACCGAGGAGAATTCCTCCTCGTCCGCGTAACGAGAGGCGACGCCCGTCGTCGCCTGGAGGACAAACCACATGGCCGACAAGTCCATCACCAAGACCGAGCTCGTCGCGAGCATCGCCAGCGCGACCGGGCAGAGCCAGTCCGCCGTGTCGGGCGTGCTCGACTCCCTCTTCTCCACCGTCTCCGAGGCGGTCGCCAAGGGCAGCAAGGTCTCGATCCCCGGCTGGATCGCCTTCGAGCAGGTCGCCACGTCGGCTCGCACGGGCCGCAACCCGCAGACGGGTGAGGAGATCTCCATCCCCGCCGGCAAGCGCGTCAAGGTCACCGCGGGTTCGAAGCTGAAGGCCGCCGTCAAGTAAGACGACACCGAATCATCGAGGGGGGATGCTCAGTGGCATCCCCCCTTCGTCGTCCCCGCGCGACGTAGGCTGGCAGGGTGAATCCCCGACTGCTGCGCGTGGCGGGACCCGGCATCCTGATCGTGGTCTCGCTGATCGCCGTCGTCGCGGGCCTCGCCTATGGCGGGGGAGCGGTGGCGCCCCAGCTCGCCGACCCCGGACCGGTGGTGCGATGGGGGCTCCCGATCGCCACGGTGGGGGTCAACCTCGCGGCGGCAACCATGGTCGGCTCTCTCGTGCTGGCGCTGTTCGCTTTGAAAGCCGGGGAGCGCCCGTTCGAGATCGCCCTCGACACGGCCTCGATCGGTGCGGCGGTTTTCACCGTCGCCGCAGCGGTGACGGGCTATCTGACGTTCCTGAACGTCCTGAACGCCAAGCCCACGCTCGATGCGGTCTTCGGCCAGCAGCTCGGGCGGTTCCTCGTCGAGAGTTCCGTCGGCCAGGCATGGCTGGTCACCACCATCGCGGGCGCGGTGCTCACCGTGCTGACCTTCGCCGTCCGCTCCTGGATCCCGACGATGCTCGTGGCGATCCTCGCGCTCGCCGCGCTCGTTCCGATGGGCACGCAGGGGCACACCGGCGCCGAGACCAGCCACGACGCCGCGGTCACCTCGCTCGTGCTGCACATCATCGCCGCGGCCGTCTGGCTGGGCGGCCTCGTGCTCCTCGTCGTCCTGCGGCCCGCGATGACGCGGCCGCAGCTGCAGACGGTCCTGCTTCGCTACTCCTCGCTCGCCCTCGTCGCGTTCATCGTGGTGGCGATCTCGGGGACCGTCCGCGCCTCGATCGGCCTCCAGGGGCTGCAGAACCTGTGGTCCGCCTACGGTGTGCTCGTCCTGGTCAAGGTCGGGGCGCTCCTCGCGATGGGCGTGCTCGGCGCCTGGTACCGCCGCCGTCTCATCTCCCGCATGGGCGGAGAGAACGGGTCGCGCCGCTTCTGGGGCGTCGTGTCGCTCGAACTGGTGTTCATGGGGATCGCCAGCGGTGTCGCCGCCGCTCTGGCGCGCACCCCTCCTCCCGGCGAGGCGTCGCTGGTGGGCACCTCGCCCGCCGAGGTGCTGACCGGGAGCCCGCTGCCGCCCGATCTCACCTTGGAGCGCTGGTTCACCGCGTACAACGTCGACCTGCTGTGGACGCTCGTCGTGGTGGGCGGGCTGTTCTTCTACCTCGCGGGAGTGTGGCGGCTGCTGCGCCGCGGCGACTCGTGGCCGGTCTACCGCACCGTGCTGTGGTGCCTCGGCATGCTCGGCGTGTTCTGGGTGACGTCCGGGCCGGTCAACGTCTACCAGGACTACCTGTTCAGCATGCACATGATCGGGCACATGCTGCTGTCGATGGCGATCCCGCTCATGCTGGTCGCCGGGGCGCCGGTGTCGCTCGCGGCCCGCGCGATCCGCAAACGCGACGACGGCACCCGCGGCGGCCGGGAGTGGATCCTGTGGGCCGTGCACAATCCGGTCGCGAAGGTGCTGACCAACCCCTATGTCACGGCGGGTCTGTTCATCGGCTCGCTGTGGGCGTTCTACTACACCGACCTCTTCCGCTGGTCGCTCTACGACCACGTGGGACACATCTGGATGGTCGCGCACTTCCTCGTCGTGGGGTACCTGTTCGTGCTCAGCCTCATCGGCATCGACCCCGTCCCCTACCGGCTGCCCTACCCGATGCGCCTGCTCATGCTGATCGCCGTCATGGCGATGCACGCCTTCTTCGGCATCGCGATCATGATGAACTCGGGGTTGATGGTCGCCGAGTGGTTCGGCGCAATGGGACGCACCTGGGGAGCGACCCCGTTGCAGGACCAGTACGTCGGCGGCGGCGTCGCGTGGTCGGTGGGCGAGATCCCGACGCTCATCCTCGCGATCGCGGTGGCCATCCAGTGGAGCCGCAGCGACGAGCGTCAGCAGCGGCGTCGCGACCGCCACGTCGATCGCGTCGGCGATCTCGAGCTCGACGCCTACAACGAGGAGCTCGCCCGTCTCGCCGAGCGCGATGCGCGGGTAGCTGCGCACGGCGGCACCTGAGCCCGCTCAGTCGGACGCGCCGCCCACGAGGATCGACGCGGTTCCGTCGGGGAGCACGCTGATCTGGCCGTCGACGCGGAATGGCACGTCCTCCTCGACGGTGCGGACGCTGCCGTCGAAGATCGAACGGATGTCGACGTCGATGTGCGCGACGGCCTTCGCCGAGGGGATGCGCCATCCGGCGCCGTCGGGGACCACGGTCACGACCGGCTGCTCGACGATCGACCACGTCGGCGCCCCGTCGATCCGGTTGCGCACGGTGTAGCCGAAGGGGCACCCGGTGGGCTGCAGCACCTTCTGCTCGGCGCAGGCGGTGAGGAAGTCCTCGACGCGGTCCTGCACGACCTCGATGAACTCCTCGGTGGGTTCGGCCTGGACGTCGATCGGGATGCCGGCCAGCGGCGCATCGGCGAGCACCGCGACTCCCGGGGTCGCGGAGATCGCCGTGTCGACGGCGACCGAGTAGAGACCGGGGGAGAACACGAGCAGGGGCACCGCGGCCGAGGGGTCGGCGTCGGCCTGATCGATCGACACCTGCCGTTTGTCGACCTCGAAGCCGTTTACCGAGAAGCGCATCGAGCCCAGGACGGTCAGCTCCATGACGGACAGGGGACTGCGGGCGAACCGCCACCGGGGGAGCACGCCCTCGCCCGGATCGTGCTCGATCGCGAAGGTCGTGGTGCCGGCGTATCCGCCGGCGGTGTAGGTCACCGTGACCCGCGTCTCGTCTCCCGCCACCGTCTCATCGGTCACGGTGGCATCCGTCAGGGGCATGAGGGCCTCGGGGCGTAGGAGCGCCTCGGAGGCGGTGGCCGGAAGCCCCAACGCCTCCAGCTCGGCGGAGTCCACGGCCACGCCCGGCACCGCCAGGGCCTCAGCGGTGCGGCGGTCCTGCAGCAGTTCGAGGTAGTGCAGCACGAAGGCGCGCGGGCTGTAGAACTCGCGGTACAACGAGGCGGCTCCCGCGCCGAGAGCGGCGACGAGCAGGGCTGCGATGAGGATCATCACGGGGATCTCGCGTCGCAGGCGCGAGCGCGCACCGACGACGCTCCTGGGCGTCGCGGGCCCCCCGCCTGCGTTGTCCACGCCCCCAGTGTAGGAAGTGCGGCTGGGGAGGTGCCGCGCGCGTCACCGCGAGACGCGCGATTGCACCACGGCGACGGCCGCGAGCTGGCCGCCCGCGATGGCGGCGGCGAGGGAGAACAGCGGGCCCGGGAGGTGGTCGGGCTGCGCGATGTCGCCCACGGCGTAGACGCCCTCGACGCTCGTGCGGCCGAACGCGTCCGTCCGCACTGCCCCGGAGTCCTGCCGCTGCACGCCCAGCCGCTCGAGCAGATCGCCGCGGGGTCGCGAGGTCGGAGCGACGAACGCCCCCGCGACCTCGAGCGCGGAACCGTCGTCGAGGACGAGCCGCAGACCCTCCGGTTCGCCGACGACCTCGCGCACACCGGCGGGATCGACGATGTGCACCTCGGATGCCACGGGCTCGAGCATGCGCGCCAGGACCGACGCGTGATCGGACCCGTTGACGACGGCGACCGGGCGTCCGGCGAATTCGTGGCCGTGGCAGAAGGGGCAATTGGCCACCGTGTCGCCCCAGTGCGCGGCGAGGCCCGGGATCGGCGGGAGCTCGTCGGCCACCCCCGTGGCGAGGATGACGGCGTGGGTGCGGTGCTCCTCGCCGTCGACGACGACCCGCAGGTGGCCGTCGCCCGGCACGACGTCGGCGGCGACGGCATCCCTCGTCTCGACCGTGTCGTAGGCGGCGATCTCGGCGCGCGCGATGCGGCGCAGCTCCGCCGGGTCGCGGCCGTCGTTAGTGAGCAGGTTGTGCGCGTGGCGCACGGTCGCGTTGCGGTATTCGCCCGAGTCCAGCAGCAGCGTGCGCCGGTGCATGCGTCCGAGGGTCAGGGCCGCCTGCAGTCCCGCGGGGCCGCCTCCGATGATGATCGCGTCGTACACGATGAGCTCCTTCCGGTTGCGTTCCGCTCCATCGTGTGACTTCATGTCGACATGAAGTCAAATGGCGAATCCATCGGCGATGCGGCCGCGCGGTTCGGCCTCGACACCCACGTGCTGCGGCACTGGGAGGACGAACGCCTGCTCGATCCCGCGCGCGACGCGGCGGGGCGACGCCGCTTCGGCGAGGACGACATCGTGCGCATCGCGGTGATCCTGCGCAACAAGGCGGCGGGTCTGTCGCTCGAGCAGATCCGCGTCCTGCTCGACGAGGGGGCGCCCGACCGGCACCGCGTGCTCGAGGGGCACATCGCCGAGCTCGATCGACGCGCTGCCGACATCGCCGAGGCGCGCGCGATGACCGAGCACGCGCTGCGGTGCCGGTCGCACGACATCACGCAGTGCCCACGTTTCCGCAGCCACGTCGCCGACGTGCTGTCGGGCCAGGCGCGGTGGCTGCTGGACCGCACGGAACCGCGGGGCGGCCCGCTGCCCGCGTGAGATCGACCGGCACCCGAGGAGATCGGGTGCCGGTCCGCATCCCGACGCCCGCCGCGCCGTCGGCGCCCGGAGGAGATCGGGCGACGGTCCACAGGGCCGCCCGCCGCGCGCGGCGCGAACTAGCATGAACCGGTGACCACGCCGCCCCTCTCCGCCGAGCAGCAGGCGCTGTTCCGGCTGATCGAGGACACGCGCGAGCACGTCTTCGTCACCGGCCGCGCGGGCACCGGCAAGTCGACGCTGCTGCAGCACCTGGCGTGGAACACCAAGAAGCAGATCGCGGTGTGCGCACCCACGGGCGTGGCGGCGCTCAACGTCGAGGGCCAGACGATCCACTCGCTCTTCCGCCTGCCCATCGGTCTGATCGCGAACGGCGACATCGACCAGAACGACGCGACCCGCAAGATCCTCAACGCGATCGACACGCTCGTGATCGACGAGATCTCGATGGTCAACGCCGACCTGATGGATGCCATCGACCGTTCGCTCCGGCAGGCCCGCGGTCGTCGTTCGGAGCCTTTCGGCGGCACGCAGATCGTGATGTTCGGCGATCCGTACCAGCTGGCGCCGGTGCCCCCGCGCGGAGACGAGGCGCGCTACATCAGCGACCACTACCGTTCGTTCTGGTTCTTCGACGCGAAGGTGTGGTCGGGCGAGGCCGCGACCGACGGGCTGATCGACATCGGCCGACACGGGGCCGACCTGCACGTCAACGAACTCGTCGAGATCCACCGGCAGTCCGACCCGGGATTCAAACAGCTGTTGAACGCGGTGCGCTACGGGCGCGTCACGGCCGAGATGGCCGGCATCCTGAACACCGCGGGTGCGCGCACGCCCCCGCATCCGGCCGACGGCGAGCACCCGATCATCACGCTCGCCACCCGCAACGACCGCGTCAACACCATCAACCGTCGCCACCTCGACGAGCTCATCGGGCGCACGCAGACCGCGAACGCCGAGATCTCGGGCGACTTCGGTCGGGGCGAGGCCAACTACCCGGCGGAGATGGAGCTCACGCTGAAGGTCGGGGCCCAGGTGATGTTCCTGCGCAACGACGGTGCCCCGTTCGGCGAGGCCCCGCGGTGGGTCAACGGCACGATCGGTACCGTCACGCGCATCGCGGGAGACAGCGTGCGCGTCGAGGTCGACGGGGTCGAGCACGACGTCGAGCCCGCGGTGTGGGAGAGGTACCGCTACGCCTACGACCCGGGCACGAAGAACCTCTCCCGGGAGATCGTCGCGGAGTTCACGCAGTTCCCGCTGCGTCTGGCCTGGGCCGTCACGATCCACAAGTCGCAGGGCAAGACCTACGACCGCGCGGTCGTCGATCTGGGCGCCGGCGCCTTCGCCCCCGGCCAGACGTACGTCGCCCTCAGTCGCCTCACCTCGCTCGACGGGCTGTACCTGTCGCGGCCGCTGCGCCCGAGCGACATCCGCGTCGACGAGGACGTGCGCCGCTTCATGAAGCAGGCCTGGCTCGCGCGCCAGGACGCGGCCGCGCAGAAGGCATGACGGCGTCGCGTTGTAGGGCGGGGTCGCACGCCGGAGCGCCCGCGCGGACGCGGCCGCGCAGAAGGCGACGCCTCAGGCGACCTGGTGGGCCTTGGCGCGAGTGAGGTCGGCGAACAGCTCCGTCGTGAAGCGGTAGGCGACGAGCACCTCGGCGATGACGCGCTCCTTCTCGTCGTCGTCCCAGGGGGCCGCGTCGAGCTGCTCGCGGTAGACGGTCTTGAACGCCCGGGGGTCGGCGATGTCGCCGAACAGCAGGAACCCGATACCGTTCGTCTCGAAGCCGAAGCGCCGCTGCATGAGCCGCCCGATGGACGGGCCGCCGGACAGGTCGCCGAGCAGACGCGTGTAGTGGTGGGCGACGAACCCACCCGGCCACGTCGCCGCGACCCGGCGGATGCGCGACACGTAGGCCTGCGTCGTGGGCAGGGGGCGGATGCTCTCGCGCCATCCGGGCCCGATGAGGAACGCCAGATCGGATTCGAGCGCGGGCAGACGCGAGTGCCGATCGCGCAGGAAGACGGATGCCACCGGGTCGAGGCGCATGCGGACGGCGGCGTCCTCGAGGGCGGCGTAGATGAACCAGTGCTGCGCGAGGAGGGCGATGTAATCGTCGCGCGTGCCGGCGCCGGTCAGCAGGTCGGTCATGAACCCGTCGCACTCGCTCGAGGAGTGCGCGCTGCTGGACCGCTCGCGCAGGGCGAGGGAGAACGGGACCACGGCGTTCATGCGGCCATCATACGCACTGACTTAGGTTGACCTAACCCCTGATTCGCTCCGAGTCGCGAGGAAAAGCCGAGTCGTGATGCAGACGTGACGGGCGAGCGGTGCAAGGGGCGATTCCGCTCAGGTGCCGTGTGTTTGAATCGTGGGAGAGCGCGCGTGTCCGCGCGTGGAACTGCTGGGGGTCACCACATGGCGAGATGGCGTCGTTCCGCGGCGATCGCGATCGCGACCGCGGGAGCACTGGCCCTCGCGTTGAGCGGTTGCACGCCGCAGGGGTCGGTGTCGATCGACGTCCCGGCGCAGGTCGACGCGCCACTGCCCGAGGCCACGGTCGCGGAACTGCAGGATGCCGTGAACGCGGCGATGGTCGCGACCGGTTCGTCGGGTGCCATCGTCGGCGTGTGGGCTCCGTGGAGCGGCAGTTGGGTCGCGGGCCTCGGGACCCAGGGCCCCGGGGGCGGCGAGGTCGCCAGCGACCTCACCTTCCGGGCGGCGGAGGTGACGGGCGCCATGACGTGCGACGCCCTGTACGTCCTCGACGCCGACGGAACCCTCTCGATGAGTGACCCCATCGACAAGTGGGTCAGCAACCTCCCCGGCTACGACGACATCACGCTGCGTCAGCTGTGCGACGGGACGTCGGGGATCGCCTCCTACACCTCGACGCTCGAGGGTGCGGTGCTCGCCAACCCCGACCGCGTGTGGAACGCCCGCGAGCTGATGGCCTACGGCATCGCGCGCCCGCGCCTGAACGCGCCCGGCGACGCCTACGGGACGTCGGCGACGAACTACCTCATCGCCGGACTCGCCGTCGAGCGGGCGACGAACGAGACCCTCTCCGCGGTGATCGCGGAACGCGTCGCACAGCCGCTCGGTCTGTCGGCGACGTCGCTGCCGGCCCCCGAGTCGGCGACGCCCGGCCCCACCCCGCTGTCGGGGTACTGGTCGCAGCCGAACGCCGAGGGCGTGTGGAACTGCACCGACCCGGCCGATTTCACCGAGATGTCGTCCAGCTACGGCGGCGCCGCCGCCGGGGCCGTCACCTCGATCACCGATCTCGGCCGCTACGCCCAGGCACTCGCCACGAAGGCCCTCCTGCCCGCCGACAGCGACCGCTTCGCCAACCCCGTGCCGGTCGGTCCCGACCAGCCGACGTGGTTCACCGCCACCGGAGGAACCTTCCAGGCGGGCTCGCTCATCGGACAGTTCGGCTGGACGCCGGGGTACATGACCGCCGCTTTCGCCGACCCCCAGACGGGCATGTCCGTCGCGGTGGTGCTGAACAACTCGGGCGGCAACAAGTTCACGGGCGCGTGGCTGGCGTGGGAGCTCGCGGCGATCGCCTCGAAGTCCCCCGCCGCCGAGGGGCAGACGCTGCCCGAGGCGGGCCTGCCGTGGACGGCCGAGCAGATGCGCGACAGCATCGCCCAGAACGCGATCTGCGCGCCGCCCGCCTCGTGACCGAGCGATGACCGCGCGCGGCGGGCAGGGCTCGGCCGCCGCTCTCGTGTTCGTCGGCCTGGCCTGCCAGGAGGTGGGCGCGTCGTTCGCGGTGATGCTCTTCCCCGAGACGGGGCCGCTCGGCATCGTCATGCTGCGCCTGGTCTTCTCGGCGCTGCTGCTCCTCGTCATCGCGCGCCCGAGCCTGCGGGGACACACCGGTGTCGCCTGGCGGTCGGTGGTCGTGTTCGGCGTGGTGCTGGCATCCATGAACGGGCTCTTCTACCTGGCGCTCGAAAGGCTCCCGCTCGGGGTCACCGTGACGATCGAGGTGCTCGGACCGTTGACGCTGTCGATCCTGACCGCGACGGGGGCGGCTCGGTGGCTGTGGGCGGGTCTCGCGCTCGCCGGAGTGGTCGTGCTCGGCGCCGGCGGCTGGGACCGTCTCGACGCGCTCGGGGTGATCTTCGCCCTCGGCGCGGCGGTCAGCTGGGCGCTGTACATCGCGTCGTCGGCGCGCGTGGGGCGGCAGTTCCCGCGCCTGGACGGTCTCGCCCTGGCGATGGCGGTCGGTGCGTGTCTGGCCCTGCCCTTGGGCCTGTGGCAGGCGGGGTCGGTGCTGCTGCGGGTGGACATCCTCGCGCTGGGGGCGGCGGTCGCGCTGCTGTCGTCGACCATCCCCTACGCGCTCGAACTCGTGGCGCTGCGCCGCCTGCCGGCCTCGGCGTTCGCGATCATGATGAGCCTCGGCCCCGCGACGGCGTCGATCGCCGGATTCCTGCTGCTGGGACAGAGGCTGTCGTGGCTCGAGGTGGTCGGCATCGCCCTGGTCATCGCCGCCAGCATCGGCGCGGTGCTCGCCGCCGCGCGCCGCAGCGCGGGCGCACGGCATCCGGGGCCGGACGCGGACGAACCGCTCAGCGAGCCCGTCGGCTGACGGGCGGATGCCACGGCGTCGCCGTCGACGCAAGGGGGCCTTCGTGCTGACGCACGCTGGACAGGATGACGGCATGAGCGACGACGACCAGACCCGCAAGGACTTCGACGATGCGGTCAACATGACCGCGAGCGAGCTGAAGAAATGGCTGGCCACCGACGAGTCGAAGTCCGTCGGGCAGAAGAAGGACGGCGGCGAGTCGACCGGTCACGAGAGCGGCCGGCACATCGTGGGCATCCTCGAGAAGAAGAAGGCCGACCTCACCGAGGACGACCTGGGCCACATGCGCAAGGTCGTCGGGTACGTGAAGCGGCACAGCGCGCAGAAGCCGAAGGGCGACATCACCGACACCGACTGGCGCTACTCGCTGATGAACTGGGGCCACGACCCGAAGAAGTGACCGCGGCGCCGGGGGCCGCGTCATCCCTGGTCCGTCCGGGAGGGGTAGAACGGTAGACATGCCCATCATCGACAGCGCGGTCTACGTCGACGGTCGCCGCATCGAGAACCCCTCGAGCCTCGACCAGACCTTCGAGTACATGGAGGCGCACGGCGGGATGGCCTGGATCGGGCTGCTGCGTCCGTCTCCGCACGAACTCGAGCGCGTCGCGGCGGAGTTCTCGCTCCACCCCCTCGCCGTCGAGGATGCGCTGACGGGCCATCAGCGCGCCAAGCTCGAGCGGTACGGGCAGAACCTGTTCACGGTGCTGCGCCCCGCGCGCTACATCGACGAGACCGAGACCGTCGAGTTCGGCGAGCTGCACGTCTTCATCGGCGCGGACTACGTCGTCACGGTGCGTCACGCCGAGGTGCCGGATCTGGCGCGGGTGCGCCGGCGGCTCGAGGACAACCCCGACCTGCTCGCGCGCGGCCCGGAGGCGGTGCTGTACGCGATCCTCGACGAGGTCGTCGACCAGTACGACCCCGTCGCCCGCGGCCTGCAGAACGACGTCGACGAGATCGAGGACGGTCTGTTCGGCGACGGCGGCACCGACCTCACCCAGCGCATCTACCAGCTCGCGCGCGAGGTCATCCACTTCCAGCGGGCGGTCGAACCCCTGCGCGACATGCTGGAGGCGCTGCTGCGCGGCGCCGACAAGTACGGCGTCGACCTCGAGCTGCAGCGCTCGCTGCGCGACGTTCTCGACCACGTGCTGCGCCAGGGCGAGAAGCTCACCGCGCTGCGGGCCATCCTCGACAACGCCCTCACCGTCAACGCGACGCTCGTGACGCAGCGGCAGACCGAGACCTCGCTCGAGCAGAACGAGCAGGTCAAGAAGATCTCGGGATGGGCGGCGATCCTCTTCGGTCCGTCGCTGGTGGGTGCGATCTACGGCATGAACTTCCGCAACATGCCCGAGCTCGATTGGACCTTCGGCTATCCGATGGCGCTCGGCCTGATGGCCGCGACCTCGTTCGGCCTCTGGCTCACGTTCAAGCTCAAGCACTGGCTCTGACCCGGTTCGTTCTCCGTTCACGGCTGCGGATGCCGCGCTTCGCGGCGCGCTTCCTGGACAGCCGCTGCGCGAATCGCACGATGGGGAGGTGAACGACACCACCCCGGGCTCCGGCGACGCGGCAGCGCCCATCCACACCTCGACCGTGCAGCTCGAGGACAGCGGCTACCACAAGCGGCTGACCGCGCGTCAGGTGCAGATGATCGCCATCGGCGGCGCGATCGGCACCGGGCTCTTCCTCGGCGCGGGCGGACGCCTCGCGCAGGCCGGTCCCGCGATCGTGCTCTCGTACGCGGTGTGCGGCCTGTTCGCGTTCTTCATCCTGCGCGCGCTCGGCGAGCTGGTGCTGCACCGGCCGACCTCGGGCTCCTTCGTGTCGTACGCGCGCGAGTTCTTCGGCGAGAAGGCCGCGTTCGTCTCGGGCTGGTTCTACTGGATCAACTGGGCCACGACCACGATGGTCGACATCACCGCGGCCGCGCTCTACATGAACTTCTTCGGGAAGTACGTGCCGTGGATCGCCGCGGTTCCGCAGTGGGTGTGGGCCCTGGCCGCGCTCGTCACCGTGCTCGCCGTGAACCTGGTGTCGGTGAAGGTGTTCGGGGAGCTCGAGTTCTGGTTCGCGCTCATCAAGGTCGCGGCTCTCGTGGCGTTCCTGCTCGTGGGCATCTACTTCGTCGTGTTCGGCACCCCCACGGGCGCACCCGTCGGCTTCTCGCTCATCGCCGACAACGGCGGCTTCTTCCCCAACGGCATCCTGCCCGCGATCATCCTCATGCAGGGCGTCGTCTTCGCGTACGCGTCGATCGAGCTCATCGGCACCGCCGCGGGCGAGACGAAGAACCCCGAGAAGGTCATGCCGCGCGCGATCAACTCGGTGATCATCCGCGTGGCCGTGTTCTACGTGGGATCCGTCCTGCTGCTGTCGCTGCTGCTGCCCTTCACCGCGTACTCGAAGGACGAGAGCCCGTTCGTGACGTTCTTCGCCTCGATCGGCGTGCCCGGCGTCGATGTCATCATGAACCTCGTCGTGCTGACCGCGGCGCTGTCGTCGCTGAACGCCGGCTTGTACTCCACCGGCCGCATCCTGCGCTCGATGGCGGTGGCGGGTTCCGCGCCGGCGTTCGCCGCCCGCATGAACAAGGCGGGCGTGCCCTACGGCGGCATCGCGATCACGGCGTTCGTCGCCCTCTTCGGCGTGGTGATCAACTACGTCAATCCCAGCGACGCGTTCGAGACCGTGCTGAACGTGGCCGCGGTCGGCATCCTGGTCACGTGGGCGACCATCATCGTGTGCCAGATGCGCCTGAAGCAGCTCGCCGACCGGGGTGAGCTCGTGCGCCCGTCGTTCCGGTTGTTCTGGGCGCCCTACACGGGGTACCTGACGCTGGTGTTCCTGGCCGTGGTGCTCGTGCTGGTGTTCATCGACTCGCCGGCGACGCTCGTGGTGGCCGTCGTGGCGGGCCTGCTCATCACCGCGGGCTGGTTCGCGTGCCGCAAGCGCATCGCCGAGCTCGCCGCCGAGCGCGAGGGCTACACCGGCACGGTGCCGGTCGTGCCCAGCCCGTTCCCGCAGCCGCGCGACGGGAAGGACTGAGTCCCGGTCTCTTGCCATTCGACGCTCGTGCTCCGGCGCGGCCGCGCTGCCTCACGCGCGCGAGCGTGCGTGCCGGGCCAGGAAGTACAGGCCCACGCCCACCGCGAGCAGCACCGCGCCGAAGATCCACACCGTGGCGCTCTGCTGGCTCAGCAGCAGGAGGCACGAGGCGATGCCGAGGACGGGAACGAAGGTCCACACGCGGAAGTGATCGTGCTCGACCTCGTCGCGACGCAGCACCAGCACGGACACGTTCGCGCTGAGGAACACGAAGAGCAGGAGCAGCACGACCGTCTCGGCGAGGAGGGTGAGGTCGCCGACGAGGGTCAGCAGCATGGCCACGAGCGTCGTGGCAAGGATCGCCACCCAGGGGGTACGGCGCCGTGGCAGCACGCGCGACAGGACTCGCGGCAGCAGACCCTGCTCGGACATGCCGTAGGCGAGGCGGCTGGCCATGATCATCGTCAGCAACGCGCCGTTCGCGACCGCGATGAGAGCGATGAGGCTGAAGACCCAGGAGGGGATGCCGACACCGCTGGCATCCACCACGGCCAGCAGGGGCCCGCTCGAACTCGACAGCTCTTCGCTCGGCACCGCGATGCTGCTGGCGAGGCCCACCAGGACGTAGACCACACCGGCCGTGAGCAGCGCCGCGAACAGGGCGCGCGGGTAGACACGCGACGGGTTCTTGACCTCTTCGACCATGTTCGCGGAGGTCTCGAAGCCCACGAACGAGTAGTAGGCGATGATCGCACCGGCCAGCACCGCCGTCGCCGGGCCGGTGCCCTCGGGGAGCTGCGTGACGCGGGAGATGTCTCCGCCGCCGCCGGACACGAGCACGCCCACCACGACGACGACGATGACGAGTCCGCTCACCTCGATCGCCGTCATGACGAAGTTCGCGCTCATCGACTCCCGGATCCCCCGGGCGTTGAGCGCGGCCACGACGGCGAGGAACACGATCGCCGCGGGGACGGCGGGAGCGCTGAGGAACGTCTGCAGGTATTCGCCGGCGAACGCGAGCGACAGCCCCGCGGCGCTCGTGACTCCCGCCGCGAGCATGCAGAACCCGACGAGGAACGACACCAACCGGTTCTTGAACGCGCGCTCGGCGAAAACGGCGGCGCCGCCGGCGCGCGGATACTTGGTGACCAATTCGGCATACGATCCGGCGGTGAGCAGCGCCAGGAGGAGCGCCGCGACCAGCGGGGCCCACAGCATCCCGCCCACCCGCTCGGACAGGACCCCCATCAGGGCATAGATCCCGGCGCCGAGGACGTCGCCGAGAATGAAGGCGAAGAGCAGCGGACCGCTGATCCCGCGTCGGAGGGTGGACGGTTCGGAGGTCTCAGTGGTCACCGCAGGACCGTATGGTCCCCGCGGGCGATCTCCGAAGCGGGTTGACAGTGCAGCGTCGCGAGAGGGCTTCGGAAGCGGAGGAGCCGCAGGCGCACCCGCGACCCGTCCGCGCGGCGGGTCAACGCCGGTGGAACGGGCAGCCCGACGGTGCGTCCGCGCGGCGCACGCGACCGCCGGAGCGCGGCTTCGTCGGCATCCGTCGCCGGTTCACGTCGAGGCCATGGGTGGAGATGCGCAGGCGCGGGTCGCTGAGCACGGCGATGGATGCCGCGAGCCCGGCGATCGCGAGCTTCTCGCCCGGGCAGCGGTGCCCGGTGCGCACGTCGGCACCGCCGTGCGGGACGAAGGCGCGGATCGCCTCGTAGTCGTCGACGCCGATGAAGCGTTCGGGGTCGAAGGCGGAGGGGCGCTCCCACTCGCGCGTGTCGGTGTCGGTGCCGAGGATGTCGAGCACGACGCGGCCGCCCTTCGCCACCCGCTCGCCGTCGAGCTCGACGTCGGTCTCGGCCCAGGCCGGCAGCATCGGCACGAAGGGGGCGGTGCGGCGGATCTCCTGCGCGAACGCCGTCGCCAGCTCCCCGCCGACGAGCGATCCACGCGAGGCGGTCTCGGCGGCGATGCGCTCGCGCCACTCGGGCCGGTCGTGCAGCTCCTTCGCGGCGAAGGCGACGAAACGCGAGACGGCGATCATCGGGCGGAAGCTGTTCTGCAGCTCGACCCCGGCGCGCTTCGCGGGCAGCAGCTCGCCGGAGCGGTCGCGGTGCCATGCCCAGGCGTGCAGGGCCGTGCCCTCGGCCGGGTCGAGCGTGCCCTCGCGCACGGCGTCGATCAGCTCGGCGGCATGGCGGTCCGACCAGCGGCGGTTGGCCAGGGCCAGCAGGAACTCGGGCGAGTACGGCACGCCGAAGCCGTCGACGATCTGCGCCTGGCGCTTCGCCCACCGCGTCTGGGCGGCGGCCGTGCCCGGGATGCCGGCCCAGCGCATGATCGCGCGGCCGAGTGCGCCCACGGCGGCGTCGTACGCCGATCGGTCACCGCCGGCGACCCACGCGTCGAGCTCGCCCTGCCACTGCCGGTCGAGCTCGGGCAGCAGGCGCACGACCTCGGCATCGTCGTACAGCACGTCGACGAACGTCGCCTTGCGGTGGCGGTGCTCGTCGCCGTCGAGGCTGTGCACCGAGCCGTGGCCGAACAGCGACTCCTGGATGAACGCGGGCATGGCACCGTGCCGGCGCGTGCGGGACTCGTCGTAGAAGAGCGCCACGCCCTCCTCGCCCCGCACGAAGAGCGCCTCGCGCCCGAGCAGGCGGAACGGTACGGCGCGTGCACCACGGTCGGCGCGGCGCCACAGGTGCGCACCGAAGCCGTAACCGCGGATCAGGAGCGAGAGCGAGTCGTCACGGAGAAGGGCGAGAGGGGATGCCATGCCCCCACGGTTCCACGGGTGCCAGAAATGGTGGAGGGGGCGGCGCGCGCCCGGCCCGTGTGTTAGTCGGCGTGATTCGCCAGGATTCGTCGCCTCTCCGCCCGCCGAAGCGACGATATCCGGCGACTCACGCACGGGCCGGTGAGTGGCATCCGCTGGCGATAATGGTCCGATGGAGCCGTGGGAGATGCGGGAGTGGTTCGCCGACTTCCTCGAGGCGCTGAACCGTCATGACGTCGAGCGGGTCCGGGAGTTCCTGCACCCGTCCGTGCGCCGGGCGCACCTGCCCGCGGGTGCCGACGCGTGGATCGCCGACTACGTCAATCTGCTGCACGGCTTCCCCGACTGGCAGTGGAAGCGCATCCAACTCCTCGTCGAAGACGACCGCCTCGCCGTCCATCTCCGGGGCGGCGGAAGTCACACCGGCGCTTTCGCGTTCGTCGCGCCGACTCGCACGCGCGTGAGCATCGCGTCGTTCGCCATGTACCGGGTGCAGCGCGGGGTCATCGTCGAGGCCAGCGGCACCGACGATGCGGCGCAGATCCGCGCCGCGATCGCCTGAGCGGGCCGATGCGCGGGCTCCCGATGCTGCGTGCAGTCGGAGTGTTCGGTGGCGGGGCTTACTGCGACAGCTCCCGGTCGAGACGGTCGAGGAGCGATTCGAGGGAGACCTCGAACTCCTCCTCGGCATGGTCCTCGCTCAGCAGAGCCCGCAGGTGTCGCACCGTGGGGGCGTCATCGAGCGTGCTGTCGCCGTCGCGCGCGGGGATGTCGGCCTCGCCCTCGTCGAGCGGCTCCTCCGCCGGTCCCGTCTGCGCGCCCCGGACCGCGGACTCCAGCAGCAGTTGCCCGAGCAGGAAGCTGCTGAACGCGCGATAGGCGCTCGCGGCCTGGACGTCGCTGAAGCCCTGAGCCAGAAGCGTGGACAGGAAGATCTCGACGACCTCGACACTGCGCAGCGGGGGTCGTAGCCACGGAGCGGCCGGATGCCGCGTCGCGACGAGCGGGAAGGCCCGGGGGTGCTCCACGGCGATGCGTCGCACTTCATGCGCGGTGATCTGCAGGAAGCTCTGCCAGTGCTCCGTCGACGCGTCCTGGAGAGCCGTCAGCAGGTCGTGCATCAGGAGCCGGACGATCGCCTCGAGCAGGTCCTCCTTGCCGTTGACGTAGCGGTACAGCGACATCGCCTCGACGTCGAGTTCCTGTGCCAGGGTGCGCATCGACAACCCCGAGGCGCCCCGACTGTCGACCTGCGCGAGCGCGGTGGCGACGATGAGGTCACGACTGAGTTTCCGCGCGCTCGATCGGTGCGTGTTTCGCGTTTCCTGGGACATCGCATCCACCTCCGGACGCTCCAGTCTGACACTCCTCGCCGGCCGACGATCCGCCGCGCACGAGGATCGCGATCGGGAGGAGAAGGCTTACGCTGTAAGGGTTTTCCCCCGGTGGGCGGCGTTTTCGCCGGCACGCCGCTCCCCGCGGCTTGGTCGCTGCGGGCGCCCATGGCCCGCGGCTCGGGACGAGCATGCCCGCGTCGCGCGATCTGTCAAGGGCGGACGGGTGTCGGAGGGCCCCGATACGGTCGCTCGTGCCCGTTCTGCGTCTCGGGCGGAAGGAGCGGTGAGCATGATGTCTCCCGACCGCCCCGGTGCCGGAGTGATCTGGGCCCGCGTCGAAGAGGGTTTCCACGTCGGCAGCCGAAAGGGCATGTTCCTCGGCTACATCGACCGTCAGACCGACGGAGGCTACCTCGCGTTCGACGGCTCGTCGCGCGTCGTCGGCCGTTTCCGCACTCTCACGGCGGCGATGGCCGCGGTCACGAACGGCCAGCCCCCGCAGGACGAGGTCATCACCCTCGAGCAGGTCCGCGTTCCGGCTCCGCGCACCGTCGAGGAGGGCACCGCATGAGCGCCCCGCTGACCGCCGTGTCGTACGTCAGTCGTGCCGTCGAGGAGTTCGACGACGCTCGTCTCGCCGACCTCCTCGCCCAGAGCCGCCGCTCCAACCACGAGCACGACCTGTCGGGCATGCTGCTCCACCGCCGTGGGAGGTTCTTTCAGGTGTTGGAGGGCCCGAAGGATGCCGTGGACGAGCTCATGACGAAGATCCGCCGCGATTCGCGCCACGACGAGGTCCGGGTGCTGCTGACCGAGCAGATCGAGGAGCGCCGCTTCAACGAGTGGACGATGGGGTACGAGCCCATCGGCGTGACCTCGACACCGGTGCCCGAGGGCTTCCGAGACACATTCGACGACCTGGAGTCCGACGACGACGATGCGAGCATCCGCGCGGTGCGCGAACTGACGGTCTGGTTCCGCGCCCGCACCGCCGCCGCCTGAGCATCCGCGCGGGGTTCCGAGGCCGGTAAGCGCCGTTCGGGTCGCATTCCGGCGTTCGGGGCGTGAATCGCGTGCCCGAACGGAAGAACACGCCCCGATTCCCGACGGTCAGAGCGGCGGATCGAGGGCGCGCAGCGCGGCATCCATCCGCTCCGCCATGACGGCGTAGCCGATGTCGTTCGGGTGGAGCCCGTCGGCCGCCATCCAGCTGACCTGCGCGGTGGCATAGTGCCCGTCGAGCCAGTGGCTCGCGCCGCTGATGTGGTCGGCGCCGATGCGGGCCGCGGCGTCGTCGACCCACCCGGCGATGACGTCGACCGAGGCGGGCCTGTCGTCGGTGTACCAGAACGGCTCGACGACGACGATCCGCGCCTCGGGCAGCCCGTCGCGCAGGCGTTCGAGGTCGCTGTCGATCCGAGTGTGGATGTCGTCGGCGCGCGTGTCGTAGCTGAAGTTGTCGTTGAGGCCCATCGTGACGAACACGATGTCGGGGTCGTCGGCGATCACGAGAGCGGGGATGTCGTCGAGCCCGCCGAGCATGGAATCGCGGCGGTTCACGAAGCCCAGGCCGTTCTCGCTGCGGTTGATCTCCTGCCAGCCCCGCTCGGCCGACACGATCGTCGACCATCGCCGCTCCGACGAGCTCGCGCCCGTGCCGCGCGTGTACGAATGGCCGTAGAACGACACGACCGGCCCATCCGCCGGTGCGGTGGTGTCCGCAGGGGCGGCGGACGGCGAGGTCGGCGCCGGACCGGGATCCGCGCACGCGACGAGCCCGAAGAGCACGGATGCCGCGAGCACGACACCGAGGGACCGTCGCACGCGCATGAGGTCATTGTCCCCCGGTGTCGGACGGCGGGAGCGGTTCAGCCCGCTCAGTCGCCAGAGCCGCGACGTGGCGGGAGATCCGCGCCGCGCGCACGGGGTCGGTGGTCGCCGTCACGATCGGGTGCAGCACCGAGTAGCGCTCGGCCTTGGTGAGCGCCGCGAACGCGCGCGCGGCGGCCGGCACGGCGTCCAGAGCCGCCCGCAGGTCGGCGGGCACCTCGATCGTGGCCGATCCGGCGTACGCGCGGTCCCAGCGTCCGTCGGCCCGCGCGCGGGCGATCTCGTCGGCGCCGCGCGGGCGCATGCGGCCCTCCTCGGCGAGGCGCGCGACGATGTCGACGTTGCGCGCCGACCACATCGACCGGGCGCGGCGCGGGGTGAAGTGCTGCCGGAAGGTGGCGGCATCCTTCGACTGCTTGCGCCCGTCGATCCACCCGCTGCACAGCGCTTCGTCGAGGGCCTGGGCGTAGGTAAGGGTGGTCGGCGACGTCGTGCCCTTCTTCGCGAGCACGAGCCACACCCCGTCGCTCTCGCTCTCGTGGGCGTCGAGCCAGGCGCGCCAGGCGGTGACGTCGGCGACGGTCAGCTCGGGTGCGTCGGCCATGGTCTCTGCTCCTTCGCGATGCGTCGATCCACGATGCTTCGGACCTTAGCGCGAGCCTCCGACACCGCGCCTCTATCGGATGGGCCCCGCGGGGGCAAGCGACCCCCTCGCGAGCGACGCTGCCCCCAGCATGAGGGGATGCGATGTGTGACGTACGCCGGCGAGACCGTGACCACGACCGATGACGTGGCGGAGGCGCTCGTGCAGCTCACCGCGTCGATCGCCGCCGACGGGCAGGCCGAGGCGGTCAGCATCCCGATCGTCACCGAGGCGGGCGACGCCGAAGAGGCCGAGCTGGTCATCGGCGTCGGCAACGACGTCTTGAGCGCCCCGGCCCACGACTTCACCGGTGAGGAGCCCGACTTCTCATGGGCCGCCGAGGAGCTGCGACAGCACAAGCGCTTCCCTCAAGCCCCGGCCATTGCGCACGAGCAGACCATCGACACCGACAACCCCGATGCGTTCTGGGACCCCGACCTCGACGGCTTCACCCGCGCCTGACGGCGGCAGTCCTTCCGTTATCGGGCGGGCCGCCGGTACGCCGTCGCTGCGGCGATCATCGCCGTCGCCCTCGGCGCCGTGATCCTCGCCCGCAGCGGCGAGCCGACCCCCGCATCTCCGGGGTGAGCTCGTCAACCCCACCTCCGCCCCTCACCACGGACGTAGCGTGGGCCCTCCACACCGGATGCGACCGGTCATCGTCCCGGTGTGCGAGCCCCGGACAGTCCGGGTGGTGCCGCCGTTTCGCGCGTGCCGCCCGGACGCTCGGAATCCCGCAGGATGGATGCATGCAGCATTCCCTCGTCACCGGCGCATCGCGCGGAATCGGCCGGGCCATCGCCGTGGCGCTCAGTGAGAGGGGCGACCGCGTCGCGGTGCACTACGGCTCCGATCAGGATGCCGCCCGCCAGACCCTCGACCTCCTTCACGGCGAGGGCCACATGCTCGTCGACGGCGACCTGTCCGACCCCGCGATCGCGCAGCGGGCGGTGGACGAGGTGCTCGCGTCGTTCGGGCGCATCGACGTGCTCGTCAACAACGCCGCGATCGCGCCGAGTCCCGAGACCTCGCACGCGATCGACGCTGCCGACTACGCCACGTGGAACCACGTGTGGGAGCGCATGCTCGACATCGACCTGCGCGCCCCCGCGAACATGACCTTCCTCGTCGCACGGTCGCTGATGGACCGCGGCCTGCCCGGCGCGATCGTGAACGTCGGCTCGCGCGGAGCATTCCGCGGCGAGCCGGAGTTCCCCGCGTACGGCGCCGCGAAGGCGGGGCTGCACGCGATGGGGCAATCTCTCGCGGTCGCCCTCGCCCCGCACGGCATCGCCGTGACGAGCGTCGCACCCGGCTTCGTGGGCACCGACCGGCAGCAGCAGAAACTGGCCGGCCCGCAGGGCGACGGCATCCGGGACCAGAGTCCGTTCGGCCGTGTCGCGACGCCCGAGGAGGTGGCGGATGCCGTGGTCTACCTCAGCTCGCCGCGCTCGCAGTGGGCGTCGGGCGCCATCCTCGACCTGAACGGGGCCTCGCACCTGCGCAGCTGAACCGGCACCCAGGCACCGCGGCGGTGAGAGGGTGGGGAGCATGCAGCCCGTCCTCGTGATCATCGACATCCAGCGCGACTACTTCGCCGGCGGACGCCACCCCCTGGTGGCCCCGGATGCCGCGGCCGACGTCGCCGCGCGGGTGCTCGCGCGTCACCGGGCGCTGGCCGCGCCCGTCATCCACGTGCGCCACGAGAGCCCGGTCGGCGGGGGTTTCCTCGAGGTGGGTACCGACGGGGCGGAGATCGACCTCCGCGTCGCGCCCGACGCCGACGAGACGGTGATCGTGAAGCACGCGCCGAACTCCTTCATCGGCACGGACCTGGACGAACGCCTGCGCGACCTCGGCGCGCGGGAGCTGCTGGTGGTCGGCATGATGACGAGCATGTGCGTGGATGCCACCGTCCGCGCCGCCCTCGACCTCGGCTACGCCGCGACGGTCGTCGGCGACGCGTGCGCCGCCCCCGGTCTCGCCCACGGCGGGGTCGAGGTGCCCGGCGAGGCGGTGCACGCGGCGTTCCTCGCGGCGCTCGGGGGAGCAGGAGCGCGGGTGGTGGAGAGCGCGGAGCTGCCCGCGGACGCGTGAGTCGGGCGTGACCGGGGCCGCGTAGGCCCCCGGAGGGTTCGTTTCTCGGCAACACGAATGCCCTCCCGCGCGGCGGGTGGCCGCCCGTGAGGGCATTGGAAGGCTGAGGGGAATCGTCCCTACCGCCCCTCCACGGCCCGACTGCGTCGGCCCGCGGAGCCTCCGCGGCAAGGGCCCACCCAAGGGTTCGCTTCACGGCAACACGAAAGCCCTCCCGGGCGGCCGATGGCCACCCGGGAGGGCTTTGGAGGGGCTGACGGGAATCGAACCCGCGCTGTCTGCTTGGGAAGCAGAAGTTCTGCCATTGAACTACAGCCCCGTGCGCCTCGCGGCGACCCGGCCAGCATAACAGCGTCTCCCGTGGCATCCGCGTCCCGTTCCCGCCCACCCACGCGCCGAGGTCACGCGCTCGTGCCCGAGTGACCTGCTGTGACGGGTGCGCGGGCCCGGATCATGCGATCTCACGTGAATTCGCGGGCGGCACCGGTGAGGCCGCATCCCATCGCCGAGAACGCATCGTTCTGTACGCGATCGCGTGCGTCCTCGCGAATCGCATGCGGTCGGGGCGGTCGCGCGCTGTCCGGGCGAATGGATCCGCGACGGCCGGACCGGAGCGATCCCACGCCCTAGGCTGAACCCGTGCTGCTCTCCGATCGCGACATCCGGGCCGAACTCGACGCGAAGCGCCTCGGGCTCGACCCCTACGACCCGGCGATGGTGCAGCCGTCCAGCGTCGATGTGCGTCTCGACCGGTACTTCCGGCTGTTCGACAACCACAAGTACCCGTTCATCGACCCCGCCGAGGACCAGCCCGAGCTCACGCGCCTCATCGAGGTTCAGCCCGACGAGCCGTTCATCCTTCACCCGGGTGAATTCGCGCTCGGGTCGACCTTCGAGCGGGTCACCCTGCCCGACGACGTCGCCGCGCGCCTCGAGGGCAAGTCGTCGCTCGGGCGCCTGGGCCTGCTCACCCACTCGACCGCCGGCTTCATCGACCCGGGCTTCTCGGGCCACGTGACCCTCGAGCTCTCGAACGTCGCGACCTTGCCCATCAAACTGTGGCCGGGCATGAAGATCGGCCAGGTCTGCTATTTCCGCCTGACGTCTCCCGCCGAGAACCCGTACGGCTCCGGCCCCTACGGCAACCGCTACCAGGGCCAGCGCGGCCCGACGGCATCGCGCTCGGCCCTCAACTTCCACCGCACCGACGTCGGCACGACCGACGCGGGGTCGGCCGGCCGCTGACCCCGCCCGCAACAGAGCAGCCCCGCCGAGTCGACCTCGACGGGGCTGTTCCGTTGTGCGCTCCGGGTGCGACGCGGGCTCGGCGATAAACGCCGTTCCTCCTCAGAAACACGTTGAGCGCGCGTTTCTCGCCACGCAGAGCGTTTATCGGTGATCACGCGGATGCCGGCGCGTCACCGGATGCCGATGCCTCGCGGCCGCGGCTGAAACCGGCGTCGAAGCCGCGCTCGTAGGCGCGCTGCGCCCACCGGCCGTCGTCACGGCGGTGTCCGTGGTGGTGTTCGCGCCCGTGCGCGGAGCCGTCACGGCGCGGGTCGCACCCGCGTCCGTGGCCGGCGCGGTCGTGCTCGTCGTGGCCATGGGCGCCGTGGCCCGCCTCGCCGCGGGAGGAGCCGTGCAGGCCGCGTTCGCCGCGGGCGAGACCGTGCCCGCCGCGCTCACCGTGCGCGCCGCGCGCGGAGTCGTGCCCATCGCGCCCGCCAGGGCCGAAGCCGTGCTCGCCGTGCTCGCCGCGCGCGACGCCGTGCTTCTGCGGTCCAAAGCCGTGCTTCCGCGGCCCGAAGCCGTGCGCGCGCGGGCCGAAGCCGCGCATCCCCGGTCCGAATCCGCGCCCGAACGGGCCGAAATCCCGGCCGGCGCCGAGCCCCTCGGGGCTGTCGGTGCGCGAGCCCTCGTCGTCGGTCTCGTCGACGCCGATGGCTGCCGACACCGCGTCGAGTGCGGTGGTCAAGCGCTCCAGCTCGTCGGCCGGAACGTCGGCGAGCAGCGCCGCGCGGGCGGCATCCACGCGATCGAGGACCGCACGGCCCTCGTCGGTGAGCGCCCAGCCCTCGTCGCCGCGGCCGATCCAGCCCCGGGTGACGAGCGAGTCGATGCGCTTGCCGCCGCGGGCGAGGCGCGCGCTGACCCACGGTGCGTCGACGCGGCCGTCGACGGCGCTGAGCAGGAGAACGGTCTTGGGATGGATGCCGCTGTCGCGCAGCTGGGCGAAGAGGCGGTGGTGCAGCGCGTGCCCGACCGTGGTGAGGCGGTGGGCGAGGCTGCGAGCATCCAGAGGTGTGGAGGTGGTCATGAGAAGTCCTTTCGTCGGCGGGCGATCCGCCTTTGCATGTCATGTGACAATGAATGTACTGTGACATGCATTCCCGATGCTTGTCAAGACACATGTAAAGTCGGGGCATGGCATCCGACCCCGCCGACGACATCGCCGCGGCGCTCGCGCGATTGCGCGGTCGACGCCCGCGCCCACCGTTCCCCCCGGACCGGCACCACCACCCGCATGGCGGACACGGTGGACACGGCGGGCCGTGGGGCCGCGGCGCTCCGCCGTGGGCCGATCCCGCACAGGGGCGGTTCGGCGGCCCCGCACGCGTGAGGCTGCTCGACGCGCTCGTCGCGGCATCCGGTCCGCTTTCGGTCAGTCAGATCGCCGAGTCGATCGGCGTCGATCAGCCCCGCGCGTCGCGACTCGTCCAGCAGGCCGAGCAGATGGGCCTGGTCGCGCGCGAGCCCGACCCCGACGACGCGCGCCGAACGCGCGTGAGGCTCACGCCCGAGGGGGAGGGCCTGGTCTCCGGCTTCCGCGGTCGGCGGCGGGACGCCGTGCGCTCCGCACTCGAGGGATTCACCGACGCCGAGCGCGCCGAGCTCGCGCGCCTGCTGGCGAAGTTCGCCGACGCCTGGCCGCGCGACTGAGCCGGCGGCGTCCGGGTCAGCGGATGACAGCCGCCCTCGTCTTCACCGGCAGCAGCAGCAGCAGCCCGGCGCCCAGGATCAGCACGATCCCGAGGATCCCCAGACGCGTGTCGCCCGTGATGCCGACGAACAGCGCGAACAGACCAGGGGCCAGGAACGACACCGCGCGACCGGTCGTCGCGTAGAGCCCGAAGATCTCGCCCTCGCGTCCCTCCGGCGCCACGCGCGCGAGGAACGACCGACTCGCCGACTGCACCGGCCCGACGAAGGCGCACAGGCCCAGGCCGACGATCCAGAAGGCCGTCTGCGACGTCCCGATGAAGAGCATGACCGTCCCGAGCACGATGAGGCAGGCGAGGGATGCCAGGATCACGCGCTTCGGGCCGAACAGGTCGTCGAAGCGCCCGGCGACGAACGTGCTGATGCCTGCGACGACGTTCGCCGCGACGGCGAAGTAGAGCACCTCGGTCGAGCTGAACCCGAACACCTGTGCCGCGATGATCGCGCCGAAGGTGAACACACCCGTGAGGCCGTCGCGGAAGACGGCGCTGGCGATGAGGAACAGCAGCACCTGCCGACTGTCGCGCCAGAGCGAGCGGAGCGTCCCCCACAGCACGACGTACGAGCGGAAGAAGCCCACGCGCACCTGGCGTCGCTGGGCCGGGATCTCGGGCACGCGCACCAGCACCGGGATCGCGAACACCGCGAACCAGAGAGCGGATGCCAGGATCGCGAGCCGGATGTTCAGGCCGCCGTCCTTGCTCACGGCGAGGACGCCCCCGGCATCCGGATTCCCGAAGCCCTGGATGAACAGCACCAGGAGGAGGAGCAGGAGAACGATCCCGCCGACGTATCCCATGCCCCAGCCGAAGCCCGAGACGCGGCCGATGTTCTCGCGCGTGGAGACATGGGTGAGCATCGCGTAGTAGTTGACGCTCGCGAACTCGAAGAACACGTTGCCGACGGCCAGCAGGGTCGCGCCGAGGATGAGGTAGGCGGGAGTCCCCTCGACGAAGAACATCGCGGCCATGGCGAGCACCACGACCCCGGTGTTGATGCCGAGCCAGAGCTTCCGGCGACCCGTGCCGTCGGAGCGTTGGCCGAGCACGGGCGCCACGAGCGCGACCACGATGCCCGCGATCATGAGCGCGACGCCGACGAGGCTGGCGTTCTCGGCGAGGGCGCGCACGAGTGCGGGATTCGACTCGTCGCCTCCGGCGGCGGAGACCACGGCCGGGTCGACGAACAGCGAGCTGGCGAGATAGGTGCTGAACACGAACGTCGTGACGACGGCGTTGAACGCGGCCGACCCCCAGTCCCAGAGAGCCCATGCCAGGACGGGACGCCGGCCGGCGGCGGGAGCGGGAGCGGTGCCGGGGGCGGACGACATGTCGGTCACGGTAGGGCCTCTCGGTGAACGCCGGGTGCCCCGGCACGACACGGCGACGGCGACGTCGCGCGGGATCAGGCTAGACCCGGGCCCACGGCAGAGCGCGCAGGAGACTACCGTGGAGTCATGGCATCCGAAACCCCCGTCGACTCCGCTGAGGCTGAGACCACCCCCGAAAAGCTCACCTTCGCCGACCTGGGACTGGATGCCGCCGTGCTCAAGGCCCTCAAAGACGTGGGGTACGAGACTCCCTCCGCTATCCAGGCGGCCACCATCCCCGTGCTGCTGCAGGGCCGCGACGTCGTGGGCCTGGCCCAGACCGGAACCGGCAAGACCGCCGCGTTCGCGCTGCCGGTGCTGTCCCAGATGGAGACCGGCCACAAGAACCCGCAGGCCCTCGTGCTCGCCCCCACGCGCGAGCTCGCGCTGCAGGTCTGCGAGGCGTTCGAGAAGTACGCCGCGCACATCAAGGGCGTCTCGGTGCTCCCCGTGTACGGAGGACAGGGCTACGGCCAGCAGCTGTCGGCCCTGCGCCGCGGCGTCGACGTGATCGTCGGAACCCCCGGCCGCATCATGGACCACCTCGACAAGGGCACGCTCGACCTCAGCGAGCTGAAGTTCCTCGTGCTCGACGAGGCTGACGAGATGCTCAAGATGGGCTTCGCCGAGGATGTCGAGACGATCCTCGCCGACACCCCCTCGACCAAGCAGGTCGCGCTGTTCTCGGCCACCATGCCGGCGCAGATCCGCCGCATCTCGGCGCAGTACCTCAACGACCCCGAAGAGATCACGGTCAAGACCAAGACCACGACCTCGGCCAACATCACGCAGCGTTACCTCGTGGTGTCGTACCAGCAGAAGATCGACGCGCTCACGCGCATCCTCGAGGTCGAGAACTTCGAGGGCATGATCGTCTTCACCCGCACGAAGAACGAGACCGAGACGGTCGCCGAGAAGCTGCGCGCCCGCGGGTACACCGCCGCCGCGATCAACGGCGACATCGCCCAGGTGCAGCGCGAGCGCACGGTCAACCAGCTGAAGTCGGGCAAGCTCGACATCCTCGTCGCCACCGACGTGGCAGCGCGCGGTCTCGACGTCGAGCGCATCAGCCACGTCGTCAACTACGACCTGCCCATCGACACCGAGTCGTACGTGCACCGCATCGGCCGCACCGGTCGCGCGGGCCGCACGGGAGACGCGATCAGCTTCGTCACTCCGCGCGAGCGCCGCATGCTCACCGCGATCGAGAAGGCCACGCGCCAGCCGCTGACCGAGATGTCGCTGCCGAGCGTCGACGACGTCAACGCCACGCGCCTCACCCGGTTCGACGACGCGATCACCACCGCCCTCGAGGACACCGCCGCGATCGCGACCTTCCGCGACGTCGTCGCCCACTACGTCGCGCACCACGACGTGCCCGAGGCCGACGTGGCCGCAGCTCTCGCCGTGGTCGCCCAGGGCGACACCCCGCTGCTGCTCGAGGAGGAGACGATCCAGCAGCCGCGCTTCGACCGCGACCGCGACCGGCCGGGCCGTGAGGCGCGCGACGGTGGTGACCGCGGCGACCGTCGTGGTGGCGGCGGGCGCTTCGCGACGTACCGCATCGCGGTCGGCCGTCGCCAGCGCGTCGAGCCCCGCCAGATCGTCGGCGCCCTCGCCAACGAGGGCGGCCTGCGTCGCAACGACTTCGGGGCGATCCAGATCCGTCAGGACTTCTCGCTCGTCGAGCTCCCCGCCGATCTGTCGAACGACACGATCAACCGTCTCGCCGACACCCGCATCTCGGGCCAGCTCATCGACCTGCGCCTCGACCAGGGCGGCCGCTCCGCGAAGCGCAGCGACCGGCCGCAGCGCCGCGATCGCGACCGCGACTGAGCCCGGGCCCGGCCACCGCGCCGGGCTCGCGGCATCCGTTCGACGCCCCCGTTCCCCTCTGGGGGCGGGGGCGTCGTCGTGAGGATCCTTCCCTTCGGTTCGGGGCGGGAGATATCGCGCCCCGAACGGCATTGCGCGCCTCGAAACCGGAGGAGGGACGCCGAAACCGCAATCCTTCGCTGTCCATGGACCGCGGCATCCGGAAGTTGAGCCAATTCATATCAAGTCACCTTGACCTCCCGACGGGGGTTCGATAACCTTGAGTCATCGCGGCTCAACCCGCGCAAAGACTTTCACTAGAACCCCGAGTGCGGCACCGGCCGTGCTCACAAGCAAGGAGACACATATGCCCCGTGCAGTGGGAATCGACCTCGGTACGACCAACTCCGTCGTGAGCGTGCTCGAGGGCGGCGAGCCCAAGGTCATCGCCAACGCCGAGGGTTTCCGTACGACCCCCTCGGTCGTCGCGTACACGAAGGACGGCGAGGTGCTCGTCGGCGAGACCGCGAAGCGCCAGGCCGTGACCAACGTCGACCGCACCATCTCCAGCGTCAAGCGCCACATGGGCACCACGTGGAGCTTCGACGTCGACGGCAAGAAGTGGACGCCGCAGGAGATCTCGGCCCGCATCCTGCAGAAGCTCAAGCGCGACGCCGAGGAGTACCTGGGCGACAGCGTGACGGATGCCGTCATCACGGTGCCCGCGTACTTCAACGACGCCGAGCGCCAGGCCACCAAGGAGGCCGGTGAGATCGCGGGCCTCAACGTGCTGCGCATCATCAACGAGCCCACCGCCGCGGCCCTTGCGTACGGCCTCGACAAGGGCAAGGAAGACGAGCTCATCCTGGTCTTCGACCTCGGTGGCGGAACGTTCGACGTCTCGCTGCTCGAGGTGGGCAAGGACGACGACTTCTCGACCATCCAGGTGCGCGCCACCTCCGGTGACAACCGTCTCGGTGGAGACGACTGGGACCAGCGCGTCGTCGACTACCTGATCAAGCAGTTCAAGGACACCACCGGTGTCGACGTCTCGGGTGACAAGATCGCCCTGCAGCGTCTGAAGGAAGCGGCCGAGCAGGCCAAGAAGGAGCTGTCGAGCTCGACTTCGACCTCCATCAACCTGCCCTACCTGTCGCTCACCGACTCGGGCCCCGTGTCGCTGTCCGAGACGCTGTCGCGCGCCAAGTTCGAGGACCTCACCAAGGACCTCCTCGACCGCACCCGCAAGCCCTTCTCCGACGTCATCCGCGAGGCCGGCGTGAAGGTCGACGACATCGCCCACGTGGTGCTCGTCGGTGGCTCGACCCGCATGCCCGCGGTCGCCGAGCTGGTGAAGAAGGAGACCGGGAAGGATGCCAACAAGGGCGTCAACCCCGACGAGGTCGTGGCCGTGGGCGCTGCCCTGCAGGCCGGTGTCCTCAAGGGCGAGCGCAAGGACGTCCTCCTCATCGACGTCACCCCCCTGAGCCTCGGCATCGAGACCAAGGGCGGCATCATGACCAAGCTCATCGAGCGCAACACGGCCATCCCCACCAAGCGCAGCGAGACCTTCACCACCGCCGACGACAACCAGCCGTCGGTCGCGATCCAGGTCTTCCAGGGCGAGCGCGAGTTCACCCGCGACAACAAGCCGCTCGGCACCTTCGAGCTCACCGGCATCGCCCCGGCTCCCCGGGGCATCCCGCAGGTCGAGGTCACCTTCGACATCGACGCCAACGGCATCGTCCACGTGTCGGCGAAGGACAAGGGCACCGGCAAGGAGCAGTCGATGACCATCACGGGCGGCTCGTCGCTGCCCAAGGAGGACATCGAGCGCATGGTGCGCGAGGCCGAGGAGAACGCGGCCGAGGACAAGAAGCGCCGCGAGTCCGCCGAGACCCGCAACCAGGCCGAGACCCTGTCGTACTCGATCGAGAAGCTGATCAAGGAGAACGAGGACAAGCTCCCCGCCGAGGTCAAGACCGAGGTGCAGGGCGACGTCGACGCGCTCAAGACGGCTCTCGCCGGTGACGACGACGACGCGGTCAAGACCGCGTTCGACAAGCTGAACGCCAGCCAGGGCAAGCTCGGCGAGGCGATCTACGCCTCCTCGCAGGCCGCGGGCGAGCCCGCCGACCCGAACGTGGGTCAGCCGGGCAACGGCGAGACGCCGAACCCCGAGGAAGACGTCATCGACGCCGAGGTCGTCGACGACGAGAACCCCGACGAGAAGAAGTAAGCAGAGAACATGGCACACAAGGACGACGAACAGCCCACGGGCTCGGGCGCCGGTCCTGACGAGACGGGGCCGGAGGAGAACACCTCCGGCCCCGCGCCGTCGGGCGAGCAGTCCGAGACGCAGGCCCCGGATGCCGAGGGCCTGACCATCGACGACATCCTCGGCGCCGAGCAGACGCCCGAGGCGGCCGCAGAGGGAGCCTCCTCCGACAAGGAGGCCTCGCTGCTGATCGACCTCAAGCGTCTGCAGGCCGAGTACGCCAATTACCGTCGGCGTACGGAGGAGCAGCGCGAGCGCGAGATCGAGCGTGCGAAGGGCGAGGCCGTGAAGGGTCTCCTCCCCGTCATGGACGACCTCGACCGCGCGGCCAAGCACGGCGACCTCGTCGAGGGCAGCCCCCTCGCCGCGATCGGCGACAAGGTGCGCGCCGTGGCCGAGCGCCTCGGCGTGGTGTCGTACGGCGCCGTCGGCGACGCGTTCGACCCGCAGCAGCACGAGGCGATCTTCCAGGCCCCGACTCCGGGCGTGACCGAGACGACGATCCTCGAGGTCGTCGAGGTCGGGTACCGCCTCGGATCGGTGGAGCTGCGACCGGCCAAGGTCGTCGTGGCTGTGCCGGCCGAATAGGAGGACGCATGGCGAGTCAGGACTGGTTCGACAAGGACTTCTACAAGGTCCTCGGTGTCGACAAGAGCGTCAGCGCTGCCGATCTGAAGAAGACGTATCGCAAGCTCGCGCGCCAGTACCACCCCGACTCGAACCCGGGTGACGCGAAAGCCGAAGCGAAGTTCAAGGAGATCAGCGAGGCCTACTCGGTGCTCAACGACCCCGAGCAGCGCGAGGAGTACGACCAGATCCGGGCCATGGGCTCGGGGGCGCGCTTCTCGGCTCCGGGGGCGGGCGGCGGCGGCGGTTTCGACGACGTCTTCAGCCGGTTCGGTCAGGGTCGCGGCCAGCCCCAGGGCGGCTTCGACGACTTCTTCACGATGTTCGACCAGCAGGGCGGCGGGGGCTTCGGCTCCGGGCGCTTCGGGCAGACGACGGGCGGATTCCGCGGTTTCGGCGGTCCCCAGCGCGGGGCCGACGTCACGGCGCGGACGACGATCGATTTCGTCACCGCGGCGAAGGGCGAGACCATCACCCTGCAGGGCGAGGACAACGTCCCGTTCAAGGTGAAGATCCCGGCCGGCGTCTCGGACGGGCAGAAGATCCGCCTGCGCGGTCGGGGTCGCAAGTCCCCCGACGGCGGGGAGAGCGGCGACATCGTCGTGACCGTGGCGGTGCGCCCGCACCCCGTGTTCACGCGCGACGGTCTCAATCTGCGGGTGGCGGTCCCGGTCACCTTCACCGAGGCCGCCCTGGGCGCCACGATCGAGGTGCCCACGCTGGGTGGCGACACGGTGCGCCTGCGCGTGGCCCCCGGCACCCCCTCGGGACGCGTGCTGCGCGTCAAGGGTCGCGGCATCTCGACCGCCAAGGGCACCGGCGACCTGCTCGCCGAGGTGCAGGTGGTCGTACCCGCGCACCTCGACGACGCGGCCCGTGAAGCCCTCGAGCGTTTCCAGGCGCTCGAACCGAAAGAGAACCCCCGCGCCGACCTCATGGCCAAGGCGCGGTAGACACTCGCGCGTCGCCGCGGTTCTCGGCATCCGATGAGTCAGGATGCCGAGAACCCGGCGCCGCACCCGCCACGACGGAAGAAGGTGAGACGTGGCAGATAGAGAGATCGACGAGGACGCCCCGATCTTCGCCATCGCCGCCGCGGCGGAACTGTCGAACATGCACCCGCAGACGCTGCGGCAGTACGACCGCCTCGGTCTCGTGGTGCCCGCGCGCACCCAGGGCGGTTCGCGGCGGTACTCCAGCCGCCACGTGCAGCAGCTGCGGGAGGTCGCGCGCCTCTCGGCCGAGGGCATGAGCCTGCCCGCCATCGCCCGCCTGCTCGCCCTCGAGGAACGCGTGCACGAACTCGCCCGTCGGGTGAACGACCTCGAGCGTCAGCTCTCGGTCGAGCGGCAGTCGCGACCCGGTGCGCGTGTCTTCGCGGCGGGCGCGACCGGTTCGGTCGTGACCCTGCGCCACGGCGCGCGCGTGCGTCGCGCGACCGACGTGGTGCTGTGGCGTCCGCTGGGCCCGTTCGAGCACGACGACTGAGGCGGGCCGGTCGCGGGTCAGGCCGGATCGATTCGCAGCACGGTCGGCGACTCGCCGACCTGCAGATCGTCGACCACGCGGAGCGTGCGGGCGACGTCATCCACCGCGCCGATCACCGTGCCGAAGCGCTCACGATCCGCGCAGACCGCGGTGACGGTGACGAAGTGCGAGCCGGTGTCCCAGGTGTAGGTGGCGAACGGCGGGGTCTTCGCGTCACTCGGCAGCGGCATCGCCAGCTTCTCGCCCACGCCCAGGTAGGGGTTCCGGAACGACTCGGTGTCGTCGTACTCCATGGGCATCATGGCGCGGGCCGTGCGCAGCTGGGGCGTCGCCTCCTGCAGCTGCGCCATCACGACCAGCAATTCGGGGTCGCTCTTCCACACCCACACGAGCACGCGTCCGGCCGCGCGCCGCATGAGCAGTGGAGCCGCCTGACTCAGGATCCACGCGAAGGCGCCGCCGCCGGGGCGCGGTGCCGCGCCCGTCGCCTGGTTCGCCTGGCTCAGCAGCATGCCGATGGCCGCCTTGCGGTGGCGTCGGCCACGGAATCCGAGGGAACCGGTCATCGGCACCCAGAGGTCGGCGGGGGCGTCGGCCTGCAGTCGGGACATGCTCCACAGCCTACGATCCGCCCCCTGGGAGAGGGATGCCGGATGTCGGCGTTCGCGAGCAGAGAACGCTCCCACGCGCGAAAGGGTCGCCGATGTCGGAGGTCGGTGCCAGGCTGGGATCTGCGGTCATCGCGACCGCACTCGAACACCCGGAGGTCCCGTGCTCGGCAAACTCCTCATGCGCTATCTGTCGCGGTACCGCTGGCTGCTGGTCGCCATCCTGATCTTCCAGGCCGCGTCCGCCCTGGCGACGCTCTACCTGCCGCGCTTGAACGCCGACATCATCAACCTCGGCGTCGCACGGGGCGACACGGGCTTCATCTGGTCGCGCGGCGGATTCATGCTCGCCATCTCGCTGGGTCAGATCGTGGCATCCGTCATCGCCACCTACTTCGCGGCGCGCGCGGCCATGGCCGCCGGCCGCGACATACGCCGCGACGTCTTCGAGCGCGTGAGCGGATTCTCCGAGCGCGAGCTGTCGCAGTTCGGCGCCGGATCCCTCATCACCCGCAACACCAACGACGTGCAGCAGGTGCAGATGCTCGCGATGATGGGCGCCACCATGCTCGTCAGCGCGCCGCTCCTCGCCGTCGGCGGCGTCATCATGGCGCTCCAGCAAGACGTCGGGCTCAGCTGGCTGATCGCCGTCGCCGTCCCCGTGCTGCTGGTCGCGGCCGGTCTCATCATCGCGCGCATGGTGCCCCTGTTCCGCAGCTACCAGTCGAAGCTCGACGGCGTGAACCGGGTCATGCGCGAGCAGCTCACGGGTGTGCGCGTCGTCCGGGCGTTCGTGCGCGAGCGCATCGAAGAGGAGCGCTTCCGGCGGGCCAACACCGACATCCTCGTGGTGGGCCGCAAGGTCGGCTCCCTCTTCGTGCTGCTGTTCCCGCTGGCGATGCTCGTGCTCAACGTCACCGTCGTCGGGGTGATCTGGTTCGGCGGCATCCAGGTGGACGCCGGCGGGGTCGAGATCGGCACCCTCTTCGCCTTCATCCAGTACGTCGCGCAGATCCTCGGCGGCGTGCTCATGGCGAGCTTCATGACCGTGATGATCCCGCGCGCCGCGGTGTCGGCCGAGCGCATCGGCGAGGTGCTCGACAGCAGGTCGACGCTGCACCGTCCCGACGATCCCGTGCGGTCGTTCCCCGAGGCCGGCGCCGTCGAGTTCGACGACGTGTCGTTCGCCTATCCGGGCGCGGAGGCGCCGGTCGTGGCGGGCGTCACCTTCCGCGCCGATCCGGGCGAGACCGTCGCGATCGTCGGGTCGACGGGGTCGGGCAAGACCACGCTCGTCTCCCTCATCCCGCGCCTGTTCGACGTCACGGGTGGCGCGGTGCGCGTCGGCGGTGTCGACGTGCGCCAAGCCGATCTCGACGAGTTGTGGAAGGGCATCGGCCTCGTGCCGCAGCGGCCGTTCCTCTTCAGCGGCACCGTGGCATCCAATCTGCGGTTCGGACGGGAGGACGCCACCGACGACGAGTTGTGGCGCGCCCTCGAGATCGCGCAGGGGCGCGACTTCGTCGAGGCCATGGACGGCAAGCTCGAGGGGCGCATCGCCCAGGGCGGCACCAATGTCTCGGGCGGTCAGCGGCAGCGCCTCGCGATCGCGCGGGCGATCGTGCATCGGCCCCGCGTGCTGGTCTTCGACGACTCGTTCTCCGCGCTCGACCTGACCACCGATGCGCGCCTGCGGGCCGCCCTGTGGCAGGAGCTGCCCGAGGTGACGAAGATCGTGGTCGCTCAGCGCGTGTCCACCATCACCGGGGCCGACCGCATCGTCGTCCTCGAAGACGGACGCATGGCCGGACTCGGCACGCACGACGAGCTCTTGCGCACGAGTCCCACGTATCGGGAGATCGTTGAATCGCAGCTGGGAGTGGAAGCATGAGCGCGCCCGACGCCCTCACCGACGAAGACCGCGCCGAGCTCGAGCTCGCCGAGCAGGCGCGGCAGAACTCCGGCGACTGGAACAGCGTCGCCCCCGGCAAGGCCGCGGCGTTCGGGCCCAGCTTCCGGCGTCTGATCGGACTCCTCCGTCCCTACGCGTGGGCCTTCGGTCTGGTCTCCGCGCTCGGTGCTCTCGGAGTGGTGCTCGCCGTTCTCGCGCCGCGCGTGCTGGGAGACGCGACCAACATCATCTTCGAGGGCGTCGTGTCGCGCGGCTTGGGCGAGGCCTTCCCCGCCGGCACGTCCAAGGAAGCCGTCGTCGAGGCGCTGCGCGCGTCGGGGCAGACCGACGTCGCGAACATCGTCTCGGCGATGAACTCCTTCCAGGTCGGCGCGGGCGTCGACTTCGACGCGCTGCGCGTCGTGATCGTCACCGTGCTCGCGATCTACGTGGGATCGTCGCTGCTGTCGTGGATCCAGGGCTACGTCATCAACGTGATCATGGTGCGCACGATGTGGCGGCTCCGCGAAGACGTCGAGGCGAAGATCAACCGTCTGCCCCTGTCGTACTTCGACAAGGTGCAGCGCGGCGAGTTGATCTCGCGCGTGACGAACGACATCGACAACATCACCCAGACCATGCAGCAGTCGCTCTCGAGCGCGCTGACGTCGGTGCTGACGGTCGTCGGCGTGCTCATCATGATGTTCACGATCTCGTGGCAGCTCGCGCTCGTGGCTCTGGTGTCGCTGCCGCTCATGGCCGTCATCTTCGGCGTCATCGGCCCCAAGTCGCAGAAGGCCTTCGGCGAGCAGTGGAAGAAGGTCGGCCGCCTCAACGCCCGCGTCGAGGAGTCGTTCTCCGGCCACGCGCTGGTCAAGGTCTACGGACGCGAGAAGGACGCGCGCGAGAAGTTCGAGCTCGAGAACGAAGAGCTCTTCCAGGCGAGCTTCAAGGCGCAGTTCCTCTCCGGCATGATCATGCCCGGCATGATGTTCATCGGAAACCTCACCTACGTCGGCATCGCCGTCCTCGGCGGCCTCATGGTGGCGGGTGGACAGATCCGGCTCGGTGACGTGCAGGCCTTCATCCAGTACTCGCAGCAGTTCACGCAGCCGCTGTCGCAGCTGGGCGGCATGGCGGCCGTCGTCCAGTCGGGCACGGCTTCGGCGGAACGCGTCTTCGCGCTCCTCGACGCCCACGAGCAGGAGGCCGACGCGGTCGACGCCCCCGACGCCCCCGAGGGTCGAGGCGTCATCGAGTTCCAGAACGTGCGGTTCTCGTACACGCCGGAGCGGCCGCTCATCACCGACCTGTCGTTCCGCGTCGAGCCGGGCCAGACCGTGGCCATCGTCGGCCCCACCGGCGCGGGCAAGACCACGCTGGTGAACCTCATCATGCGGTTCTACGAGCTCGACGGCGGGCGGATCCTCCTCGACGGTCAAAACATCGCCGAGCTGCGCCGCGACGACGTGCGTTCACGCACGGGCATGGTGCTGCAGGACCCGTGGCTGTTCGCGGGCTCCATCCGCGACAACATCCGCTACGGCCGCGAGAGCGCGACCGACGACGAGATCGTCGAGGCCGCGGTGGCCACGCGCGTCGACCAGTTCGTCCACTCCCTCCCCGAGGGCTACGACACCGTCCTCGACGAAGACGCGGCCAACGTCTCGGCGGGCGAGAAGCAGCTCATCACCATCGCGCGAGCATTCGTGGCGCGGCCGTCGGTGCTGATCCTCGACGAGGCGACCTCCTCCGTCGACACGCGCACCGAACTGCTGTTGCAGCAGGCGATGGCGGCGCTGCGCGAAGGCCGCACGTCATTCGTCATCGCGCACCGCCTCTCCACGATCCGCGACGCCGACCTCATCCTCGTGATGGAGCACGGCGACATCGTCGAGAAGGGCACGCACGACGAGCTCATCGCCGCGCAGGGGGCGTATTACCGGCTCTACCGGTCGCAGTTCGAGCAAGCCGCAGCCGACCTCGACGTCTCGGGGGCGGAGCCGGAGCACTCCGGCGCATCGCAGCACACGCCGGTCACCGGCGACAGCGAGGTGGTCTCGGCGATGGCGGCGGCGGCATCCGAGGTCGTGGTCCCGGCCGGAGTCGATGGACCGCCGCGTCCGGCGAATGGTTCCCCGTCACCGGACGGTCGCTGAGGGGGCGCTGTCCCCGGCCCCCTTCGTCGAGCGTCGCGCGTCGACCGCTACAGAGGCGGTCGCCCAGCTCGCAGACCGTCCCCGCTGTCGCCCCGCGGCCCACCGCGCCCCCTCCGGCTCGCCCCGTCTCTGCCGGTGCCGGCGCCCTGACCTCCGCCGGCGCACCCGTGCCCCGCCGGTTCACCCGCCCTGCCTGCGAGCGCCTCCCGGGTGGGGAAAACCCGCCCGGGTACAGTGGACGGACGCACGCACCGCACGGAACCGTGCGAACCGCCCGCCGCACAGATAGGCCTCACCACACGTGACCACTCCTGCGACGCCCGCCGACAACCCCGCGCCCGCCGCTGAGTCTTCCGGCTCGTCCGCGTCCGCCGACCGCCCGCTGAAGATCCTCATCGGCGCCGACACCTTCCTGCCGCACGTGAACGGGGCGGCCCGGTTCGCCGAGCGTCTCGCGGCGGGTCTGGTCGCACGCGGCCACGACGTGCACGTCGCCGCTCCGAGCGTCGGCCACCGCAACGCCGGCACCGCGATCGAGACGATCGAGGGGCAGCCGATGATGATGCACCGGCTCCCGGCCTTCCGATTCCTGCCGCACGACTGGATCACCTACGTCCTGCCGTGGCGGTCGAAGCACTACGCCCGCATCGTCCTCGACGAGGTCAAGCCCGACGTCGTGCACATCCAGTCGCACATCGTGATCGGCCGCGGCCTCGCCCGCGAGGCACGCAAGCGCGGCATCCCGGTCGTGGCGACCAACCACGTGATGGCCGAGAACATCCTCGACTTCACGACCCTCCCCGACTGGCTCGACCGCATCTTCGTCAAGCTCGCATGGGCCGACGCCGAGCGCACGTTCAAGATGACGCGCGCCGTCACCACGCCCACGCGCAAGGCGGCCGACTTCCTGGAATCGACCATCGACATCGACGGCGTCATCCCGATCTCCTGCGGCATCGACCGGTCGAACTACCGCCCCGATCTCACCCCGCGCGACGCGAACCGCATTCTCTTCGTCGGTCGACTGACCACCGAGAAGCACATCGACGTGGTGCTGGCGGCGCTCGCCAAACTCGATCCCGCGCTCGACGTCACCTTCGACATCGTCGGCGGCGGCGACCAGCGCGCCAAGCTCGAGGCGCTCGCCGAGCAGCTCGGCGTCGCGAAGCGCGTCACGTTCCACGGCCATGCGTCCGACGACGACCTCCGCGACCTGTACTCGCGCGCCAGCGTCTTCGCGATCGCCTCGATCGCCGAGCTGCAGTCGATCGCGACGATGGAGGCGATGGCATCCGGTCTGCCCATCGTCGCCGCCAACGCCGTCGCTCTGCCGCACCTCGTGCACGAGGGGGAGAACGGGTACCTCTTCACCCCGGGCGACGCCGACGAACTCGCCGCGCGCCTGACGGACGTGCTCACCGCGTCGCCCGACGAGCGCCGGCGCATGCAGCAGGCGTCGCTCGACGAGGTCGCCGTGCACGACATCACCCGCACCCTCGACACCTTCGAAGCGTTGTATCGCGGTCGCCCGCTGCCGGAGTGACCGCGTGCACGTGGTGATGTTCGCCGACCAGCACCTCGAGTCGCTGGGTGGCGCGCAGGTGTCGATGCGGCTGCAGAAGCGCTTCCTCGAACGCGCCGGTCACGTCGTCACCGTCGTCGCCCCGCGCCTGCATCGTCCGGCATCCGATGATCCGGCGTACCTCGACCTGCCGTCGATCGCGATCACGCCCGACCGCGAATACGCGTTGACCTGGCCCGGCTCGCGGACGGATCGATTCCTGGATGCCGAGATGGGCGCGCGTCTGCCGGTCGACGTCGTGCACGTGCAGGCCGACTTCTGGGGGGCCTTCATCGGCCACCGCTTCGCCGCGCGACACGGGCTGCCGGTCGTGCACACGATGCACAACCGCGTCGACGTCGGGATCGAGGCGACCGCGCCCTTCCCGGGGCTGGTGCTCCGCGCCCTCAACGCCTGGGCTCGCCGGGCGCTGCCCGCCGTTCGTCAGGGCGGCGGCTCCTCGCACGGGGTCGGCGCCGATCCGCGCGGTTCTACGGACCCTGGCGGATCCTCGCCGAACGTTCCGGCATCGCGCGTCGACGGGTGGGCCTTCCTGCACCGGCTCGCGCGCCTCTCGCGCGCCGTGACGGCACCGTCCGGTCACTTCGCCCGCCGCCTGGAGCGGCACGGGGTGGCGCCGTCGGTGGACGTCATCTGGAACGGCATCGACGACGACGTGCTCGACGCCGCCCTGGCGTTCGGTGCGTCCACGCGCCGCCCCGGACGCCCGCGTTTCGTGTGGCTCGGCCGGATGAGCCCCGAGAAGCGTCTGCTCCCCTTCCTCGAGGCCGTCGTGGCATCCGGGATCGACGCCGACGTCGAGATCATCGGAGGGGGCGCGCAGCTCAAGGCCGCGCAGCGCCTCGTCGAACGCAGGCGACCTGGGGCCCGCGTGACCTTCGCGGGGCGGCTGCCCTACGCCGAGACGCTCGCGCGCCTCGCCGACGCCGACGCGGTGGTGCAGACCTCGATCGGGTTCGAAACGCAGGGCATGACGGTCTTCGAAGCCGCCTCCCTCGGCACACCCGCCGTGGTCACCGATCCGGACATCGCCGCCGAGCTCGGGGGAGGGACGTGGACGGTGGCGGATGCCACGGTCGCCGCGCTCGCGGAGACCCTGCGTCGCGCGGCCGCCGACATCGCCGCGGGCTCGCCCGTGCGCCCCGAGTCGTCGATCGCCGAGCGGTTCCGCCAGTCATCGCGCACCGCGGCGATGGTCGCCGTGTACGAGCGGGCGGTCGCCGCGGGTCGCTGACGGATCGCCGTCCCCGGCGCGCGCGCTTGCGACCGCGGCGACGGTGCGGGGCGGCGGCCGTGGTGCACGACGGCGGGTGCCTCGTGCGACACGCCGCGGTGCGGCGACCGGGGGCCGGTGTGTCGCGGGTGCGGCCCGCCGTCGTGTCCGGGGCGACGGGCCGGTCGGCCGTCAGGCCAGGCGGCTGCCGGTCTGCGCGAGGGAGATCGTCGCCGTCGTGGTCGTGGGCTTCGCCGGCTGCGCGACCGACGCGGCGGGTGCGGCGTCGTCCCTCTCGCGCGGCGGCACGCGGGACGGGTCGGTGGGGATGCGGCCGTAGCCGTCGGTGCGCACGAGCCAGGCGGTGCCGACGATACCGACGAGGGACAGGATGCCGAGAGCGATGAAGTAAGCCATGGCAGGAAAGCTACGGGTAGAGGAATCATGCCCACGAGTGGCATGATGGACGCACACCGCAAGATTTCTGCCACACCGGAGGTGTGCATGCGCTCGGTCGCCGTCGTCGTCCAACCCGGGTTCGCCCCGTTCGAGTTCGGTCTCGCGTGCGAGGCGTTCGGTCTCGACCGCAGCGACGACGGCATCCCGAACTTCGACTTCCGCATCGTGGCCCCCGATCCGGGGGTCGTGCCGTCGAACATCGGCTTCTCGATCAACGTCGACCACGGTCTCGATGCCGCCGCCGACGTCGACATCCTCGTGCTCGCGCCCATCCCGCGCGCGCAGTGGGACAGGGTCGATGAGCGGGTCCTCGAGGTGGTCCGCGCAGCGCACGCCCGCGGCGCGTGGTTGCTCAGCGTGTGCAGCGGATCGTTCGTGATCGCGGCATCCGGGGTTCTCGACGGCAAGCGCGCGACCACGCACTGGCGCTACGCCGACACGATGGCGCGCATGTATCCGCAGATCGACGTCGATCCCGACGTGCTCTACGTGCAGTCGGGCACCATCATCACCAGCGCCGGCACGGCCGCGGGCCTCGATGCCTGCCTCCACCTGCTCCGGCAGGAGCTCGGCTCCGAGCTGGCGAACCGCATCGCGCGGCGCATGGTCGTCGCCCCGCAGCGCGACGGCGGTCAGGCGCAGTTCATCGCCTCGCCCATTCCGGTCGACACCTCGCTCTCGCTCGCCCCGGTGACCGAGTGGATGCTGCAGAACCTGGATGCCGAACTCTCGGTCGACCGCCTCGCCGCCCGCGCCCACATGTCGCCGCGCACCTTCGCCCGGCGGTTCAAGGCCGACCTTGGCGCCACTCCGGCCGCGTGGCTCGCGCGGCAGCGACTGCTCCACGCGCAGCGCCTGCTGGAGGAGACCGACCTCGGCCTCGACCGCATCGCCGCGGAGTGCGGCTTCGGGTCGGCGGCGGTGCTGCGACAGAACTTCGCCCGCACGATGGGGCTGACGCCCACGGCGTACCGCGCCCGCTTCTCGTGCGCGGAGGCCGACGTGCGGGCCGGGGTGCCGGCATCCGTTCCCGCGCCGGAGGCGGTTCCGGTCTGAGCGATGGCGGCCTCTCGGCGCCAGGTCGCCGTCGCGGTGCCTGTCGGTCTCGCTCGGTGCGGCGCCCGTCGGCGCGGGTCGTATCCGCGCGGGTCGTGCCAGCATGGGTCCCTGCCGGCGCGGGTTAAGTCGGCGCGGTCCCTGCCGGCGCGGGTTGAGTCGGCGCGGTCGGATGCCGGCGGGGGTTGCGCCGGGGCGGGTGCATGCCGAGATCGGCCCTATCTGCCGAGATGACACGATGTCGGCGAGAAAAGCGGGTGATTTCGTGCGCATCGCGTGATCTCGGCGCTTCGGGCGGACCGGCGGCATGTGCGCCAGGTGCGTCGGCATCGCAGGCGTCGCGGGGGCCGTCGGCGTGCGCTCCGGGTGGGCCGCGAATGCAGGCTCCGGGCGGGCCGGTGACGCGCGTGGCGGGCGGTGGGGCGCCGGACGATTGCGAACACCTGCCCAAGCTCGTGCCGACGCACTCGCTCGTGCTGACGCACTCGCGCGTGCCGCCGCAGCGCGCGGGGTTGCGGCATCCATTGCCCTCGAGTCGCTGCGCTGCTAAACTTGAGTCAACGCCGCTCAAGTTTGAGCGAAGCGGACACACTTCCAGGAGAACACATGAACGCCACACAACAGCCGGGGCAGGAGGACGCGCGCAGCGCCCTCGAGCAATTCGGCATCAACCTCACCGACCGGGCCCGCCAGGGCAAGCTCGACCCCGTGATCGGACGCGACGGCGAGATCCGCCGCGTCAGCCAGGTGCTCACCCGACGCACGAAGAACAATCCCGTGCTCATCGGCGAACCCGGCGTCGGCAAGACCGCCGTCGTCGAAGGGCTCGCCCAGCGCATCGTCGCGGGCGACGTCGCCGAGAGCCTCAAGAACAAAGAGCTCGTCTCGCTCGACATCTCGGCGCTCGTCGCCGGCGCGATGTACCGCGGACAGTTCGAGGAGCGCCTCAAGAGCGTCCTCAAGGAGATCACGGAGTCCGACGGGCGCATCATCACCTTCATCGACGAGCTGCACGTGCTCATGGGTGCGGGCGGCGGCGAGGGCTCGGTCGCGGCCAGCAACATGCTCAAGCCCATGCTCGCCCGCGGTGAGCTGCGCCTGATCGGCGCGACCACGCTCGACGAGTACCGCGAGTTCATCGAGAAGGATGCCGCCCTCGAGCGCCGCTTTCAGCAGGTGTACGTCGGCGAGCCCACCGTCGAGGACACCGTCGCGATCCTCCGCGGCCTCAAGGAGCGCTACGAGGCGCACCACAAGGTCGCCATCGCGGATGCCGCGCTGGTCGCCGCCGCGGCGCTGTCGAACCGGTACATCCCCTCGCGCCAGCTGCCCGACAAGGCCATCGACCTGATCGACGAAGCGGCATCCCGGCTGCGCATGGAGATCGATTCCGCCCCGCTGGAGATCGACGAACTGCGTCGGCACGTCGACCGCCTCAAGCTCGAAGAGCTCGCGCTGAAGAAGGAGAAGGACGACGCGTCGAAGGAACGCCTCGCCGCGCTGCGCGAGACCCTCGCCGCCGAGCAGTCCAAGCTCGACGAGCTGCAGGCCCGGTGGGAGCGCGAGCGCGCCTCGCTGAACCGCGTGGGTGAGCTGAAGACCCGCCTCGACGCCGCCCGCGTGGATGCCGAGCGCGCGCAGCGCGAGGGCAACCTCGAGCGAGCCTCGCGGCTGCTCTACGCCGAGATCCCGGCCCTCGAGCGCGAGCTCATGGTGGCCGAGCGCGAGGAGCCCGCCGGCGACCGCATGGTCAACGATCAGGTCACCGATGAGGACATCGCGGCGGTCATCGCCGCGTGGACCGGCATCCCGGTCGGCCGCCTGCTGCAGGGCGAGACCGAGAAGCTGCTGCACCTCGAGCGCGAGCTCGGCAAGCGCCTGATCGGGCAGAAGGATGCCGTGAAGGCGGTGTCCGACGCGGTGCGCCGCTCGCGCGCGGGCATCAGCGACCCGAACCGCCCGGTCGGCTCCTTCCTGTTCCTCGGCCCCACGGGCGTCGGCAAGACGGAGCTCGCGAAGTCGCTCGCCGACTTCCTCTTCGACGACGAGCACGCCATGGTGCGCATCGACATGTCGGAGTACGGCGAGAAGCACTCCGTCTCGCGCCTGGTCGGTGCCCCTCCGGGGTACGTCGGGTACGAGGCCGGCGGTCAGCTGACGGAGGCCGTGCGCCGGCGCCCCTACAGCGTCGTGCTGCTGGACGAGGTCGAGAAGGCCCACCCCGAGGTGTTCGACGTGCTGCTGCAGGTCATGGACGACGGTCGCCTGACCGACGGCCAGGGCCGCACGGTCGATTTCACGAATGTCATCCTGATCCTCACCAGCAACCTCGGCTCGCCGATCCTCATCGATCCGACGATGTCGATGGATGCGAAGCGGGAGCAGGTGCAGGCGCTGGTGCGCCAGGCGTTCAAGCCCGAGTTCGTGAACCGCCTCGACGACATCGTGATCTTCCAGGCCCTGAGCCAGGACGACCTCGCGCAGATCGTGGAGCTCGCCGTCGACGCCCTGCACAAGCGCCTGCGCGAGCGTCGGCTGACCCTGGCGGTCACCCCCGACGCGCGGTCGTGGCTCGCCGAACGCGGCTACGACCCGGTGTACGGCGCCCGGCCGCTGCGCCGGTTGATCCAGTCCGAGATCCAGGACCGCCTGGCGATGGCGATCCTCGCCGGCACGGTGCGCGACGGCGACCTGGTCAAGGTCGACGTGGCCAGCGACGGGGATTCGCTGATGCTGGTGAGCACCGGACCCGCGACCGAGGAGCCCGACGACGACGTGATCGAGGCCGAGATCGTCGAGTAGTGCGAACGGGAGGGGGTGCCGCGCGGGAGGCGCGGCATCCCCTTCCGCGTTTCCGCGCCCGGTCAGGGGCAGGGCGAGAACCAGGCCTTGACGAAGGCCGCGCTCTGGTACGCGTACTCGTACACCCAGTCGAGGAGCGTCAGGTCGGTGTCGACGCCCACCACGGTGACGTCACCGGCGTAGCACTTCGCGAAGATGAAGCGGGTCCGGGCCACGTGCGGCGTGAAGGTGACGACCACGGTCCTGCCCGTGTCGTGCTCCGTCGCGTAGTGGCGGAGGAGTCGGGTCTCACCGGCGGTGGTGAACGGGTCCGGGGTCGCGCAGGTCACCCCGCGTCGACGGCACACCTCGAGCGTGGACGCATCGAAGCGCTGCTCGCCGCGGCCGGCGCGGGAGTCGGAGACCGAGATCAACAGGGGCGCGTGAGAGTCGACGGCGCGGATCGCCGCGGCGAGGGCGAGCCGCTGCTGCTCGGGCGGACCGATGACGTAGACGAGGTCGGCATCCGTCGGGTCGCCCTGCGGGGGGAACACGTACACCGGCAGGCCCGCAGCGGCGGCCGCGAAGATCGCGATCGCCGGGGACAGGGCGAGGTGGAGCAGGCGGGACCCCGGGCTGTGACTGCCGACGGCTCGCCGACGCGCTCGCGCCGTTCGGCCACGGGGGGAGGAGGTCGTCACTCCGCGAGGCTAGGCGGCCGTGCGGTGCCCCCTCCGGTCGGCGGCGCACGGGGCGACGGGTGAGGGACGCGTCGGCACGCAGGTCCGCCCCCGCCCCGCGGATGCGGAACGAGGGCGGACGGATGCGGCGGGGCGGCCTCCGGGCCGCGGTGACTCCGGCGACGGATGCCGCGGCCGAGCGACGCGTCAGGCGTCGAGCAGCAGCGACTCGGCGAGCGGACGACGCACGCGGGGTGCGGACTCGCGCGAGCGGACGGCCTCGTCGGCGGCATCCACGTCGCCGAACGCGCCCACCGCGATCACGGTCACGGGCGTGAAGCGGTCGTCGATGCCGAAGGCGGTGCGCAGGTCGTCGGGGGAGAAGCCGCCCATCGTGTGCGTGGCGAGGCCGCGGGCGTGGGCCTCGATCGTGAAGAACGCGGCCGCCTGGCCGGCGTCGTACGTCGCCCACGGGCGGGCGTTACCCTCCTCGTCGCTGTTCTCGGCGAGGATGACCAGCAGGGCACCGGCCGCGGGCGCCCAACCCTGGTTGAAGCCGACGAGCGAAGAAACGACCTTCTCGTGGGCGTCGGTTCCACGACGGGCGAGCAGGAAGCGCCACGGCTGCGTGTTGTTCGCCGACGGGGTCCAGCGTGCAGCCTCGAGGGCCGCGCGCAGGGCCTCCTCGTCGATCGGGGCCTCCGCGTCGAAGACACGGGTGCTCCAGCGCTCGGCCAGGACGTCGAGGATCGGGACGTCGGTCTGCGCGGTGCGGTCGAGAACGTGGGACATGGAAATACTCCTGAGGGTGAGAACGATGTCGGGACGCCGTTGACCCGCACCATCCAACGCCGATGCCAAGCCGGGTGTTCCCGTGTGACCTCATGCGTCTGCGCAGAGCGGGCTTCGACGGATGCCGTGGGGTGTCGGCGCACGCGCGGCGCAGGTGCCGCCGGTCACGCGAGGAGCGTGCGGACGGGTCGCCGGGGACGTGCGGCGGTGCCGGTCATGCGGCACCGCGCCTCGGTGGGCTCAGGCGCGCCAGGACGCCGGCCCGGCCGTTCCGGCCGGGTACTCGTCGAGCGGCACCTCGTCCTTGCGCCACGCGTCGATCACCGGCTGCACGATCCGCCAGCACTGCTCGGCCGCGTCGCCGCGCACGGCGAGCATGGCGTCTCCGTCGAGGATGCCCGAGAGCACCTCGCCGTAGGCCTTGAGGGCGCCCTCGCCGAGGTCGGCGGCGAGCGTCACGCGCTCCAGTTCGAGGGGGTCGTCGGCACCGTTGACGTTCAGGGCGAGGCTCATCGTGTCGGGGCCGAGGGAGAAGACGAGCTGCGACGGCTCGCTCTCGCCGATGAATCCCGCCGGCAGGCGTCGGACGGGCTTGAACGTGACGGTGACCGCGCGTTCTCCGGCGCCGAGCGCCTTGCCTGAACGCAGGACGATCGGCACGCCCTGCCAGCGCGCCGTGCGCACCTCGACGGTCATCTCGGCGAGCGTCTCGGTGCCGCGCGCGGCGTCGACCCCGGGCTCGTCGACATAGGAGGGGAAGTGACGCTCGCCCACGTCGCCGGCGGTGTAGCGGGCGCGGCGCGAGTTCTTCACCGGGTCGTCGTCCCAGACGTGGGTCGCGCGCAGCACCGCGGAGGTCGCGTCGCGCAGATCGAGCTGGTCGAGGGCGGACGGCGGCTCCATGGTGACGAACGCCATCACCTGCAGCAGGTGGCTCTGGATCATGTCGACCAGGGCGCCCGCGGCGTCGTAGTAGCCGGCGCGACCCTCGAGGCCGAGCGCCTCGGGGAAGTCGATGAGGATCGAGGCGATGTCGTCGGCAGACCAGACGCTCTCCATGAGGCGGTTGGCGAAGCGCACGCCGAGGAGGTTGAGGACGGTCGAGCGCCCGAGGAAGTGGTCGATGCGGAAGACCTGGTCTTCGGGTACGAGCGTCGCCAGCTGCCGGTTGAGGGTGCGCGCGCTGGCCTCGTCGGTTCCGAACGGCTTCTCGAGGGCGAGGACCGTGCCGTCGGGGATCTTCACGTCGCTGAGCGCGAGACACGACTTCTCGGTCACCGCCGGTGGCACGGCGAAGTAGAGCGCGGGGCGGCCCTCGGCGTCGTCGAGCAGCTTCTGCAGATCGTCGGCCTTCGTGATGTCGGCCTGCGAGTACGTCGTCTCCTCGACGATGGGGAAGGCGTCCTCGGCATCCATCGTCTGGAAGGCCTTGCGCACCACTTCGCGCCAGTGCTCGTCGGTCCAGTCGTCCATGCCCGCGCCGTGCAGGCGCACTGAGCGGCCCGGTTCGCGCGTCAGCAGCTGGCCGAGGGCCGGCAGGAGCAGTCGCGAGGTGAGGTCGCCCGAAGCGCCCAGGATGATCAGAGTGGTGTCCGCCGCCATGCGGCCACCGTAACGTCCGCCACCGACATGCCGGAGGTGCTTGCAGCCGGCGCAGGGATGCCACTATCGGGATCCACGGCCGCGATGTCGGCGCCACCTGTCATGATCCGAGGGTGACGACTCCGATCGAGGATTACGCCGTCCTCAGCAACTGCCGCTCCGCCGCCCTCGTCTGCGCCGCGGGGAGCGTCGACTGGCTCTGCCTGCCGCGGTACGACAGCGGGTCGATGTTCGGCGCGCTGCTCGGCGACGAGTCGCACGGCTCGTGGTCGCTGCGGCCGGCCGATCCCGAGGCGCGGGCCACGCGTCGCTACGACGGCGACACCTTCGTTCTCGTCACGCGCTGGGAGACGGCGACGGGGATCGCCGACGTGTACGACGCGATGCCGGTCGACGAGGGCGTCGAGGCGCTCGTCCGCCGCGTCGTCGGCGTCTCGGGCGCCGTCGACTTCGTCAGCGAGGTGCGCCTGCGCTTCGACTACGCCCGCGCCGTGCCGTGGGTGCGGCAGGTGGGCACGGGCGGCTCCCACGCCATCCTCGCCGTCGCGGGTCCGGATGCCGTCATCCTGCGCGGTCCGCGACACATCGCGGTCGACACCGCCCACCGGGGGCTGTGGACCACCGCCGCGGGGGAGAGCGTCGACTCCGTGCTGGCCTGGGGCCCGTCGTGGCAGGAGCCGCCGGCGACGTTCGACGTGGAAGCCGCGCTCGAGCGCACGCGCGAGTGGTGGGCGGCATGGGCCGACCGCGTGCAGGCGGCGGGAAGCCACGCAGCCCTCGTGACCCGCTCGCTGATGGTGCTGCGGGCGCTCACACATTCCGAGACCGGCGGGATCGTCGCCGCCGCGACGACGTCACTGCCCGAGGCCTTCGGGGGCTCGCGCAACTGGGACTACCGCTACGTCTGGCTGCGGGATGCCGCCCTCACCCTCAGCGCCTACATCGAGCACGGCTACCTCGACGCCGCGCACCGCTGGCGCAACTGGCTGCTGCGGGCCATCGCGGGCGACCCCGCCGACGTGCAGATCATGTACGGCATCGCGGGGGAGCGCGATCTGCCCGAGCGGGAGCTGACCAGCCTGCCCGGCTACGGCGGGGCGAGCCCGGTGCGCATCGGCAACGGCGCGGTCGACCAGTACCAGGCCGACGTGATCGGCGAGGTGATGGTGGCGCTCGACGCCGCTCGGCGCGCGGGCGTCGCGGAGACGTCGTTCTCGTGGGGCCTGCAGCGAGCCCTCCTCGCGCAATCGGTGCAGTGGTTCGACCGTCCCGACAACAGCATCTGGGAGATGCGCGGCGACCCGCACTTCTTCACCCACTCCCGCGCGATGGTGTGGGCGGCGTTCGATCGTGGCATCCGGGCCGTCGAGGAGAACGGCGTCGACGGCGACGTCGAGACCTGGCGCACGCTGCGCGACCGGGTCCGCGCCGACATCGACGCGCACGGGGTGCACGCGGACGGGTGGTTCACGCAGCACTTCGACACCGACGAGGTCGACGCCTCGCTGCTCGTGCTGCCGCAGGTGGGCTTCTGCGCCTACGACGATCCGCGCATGCTCGCCACCGTCGCGCGCATGGAGCAGACGCTCATGCCCGACGGATGGCTGCTGCGCTACCGCACGACCGGGGTCGACGGGCTGAGCGGCGACGAGCATCCCTTCCTCGCGTGCTCGTTCTGGCTCGTCGGTCAGTACGCCCACAGCGGTCGTCGAGACGACGCCGAGGCGCTCATGCGGCGTCTCACCGGGGCCGCGAACGACCTGGGCCTGCTGTCGGAGGAGTACGACCCCATGACGGGTCGCCAGGCAGGCAACACCCCCCAGGCGCTGTCGCACCTCGCCCTGGTGGGTGCCGCCGACGCCCTGGAGGCCACGGCCCCGCGCTGAGCCCGCCCCGGGTCCGCGGGCGAGGTGGCTGAGGTCGTCGAAGCCTCCGGTGTCTTCGACGAGCTCGGAGACCCTGCGCCGCGTACCGGGAACGCGGAGCCCGCCCCGACCGGCCCGCGCGGTCATAGAGTCATCGCATGGACGACGACGTCGAGCTGCGGGGTCTGCGCGAGCGGATCTACGGCGCCGACGGCGCGAGTGCGACGCCCGAGATGATCTCCCGGCTCGCCGAGCTCGAGGAGCGGCGTCGCGCCGAGCCGGCGTCGATCGCCGCCGGCGCGCCGGAGCCGCCCGGAAAGGATGCCGCGTCACCGGAGGCCGACGTCTCGGAGTCCGAGCGTCCGGACGCGGGTGCGCCGCAGGAGCACCCCGGAACCGCCGCGAGCGGGCGCCGGCCCCGCGCGCTGCGATGGGTTCTGGCCGGCGCCGGGGCCGCGGCGCTCGTCGGACTCGGCATCGCGATCGGCGCCAACTTCGCCCCGCCCGCGGCTTCCGCCGACCCCGCGTCGGCCGCCTATCCCGAGCTGACGTTCCCGCAGACGGTGGAGGACGTGATCTCCGCCGACATCCTGCGCGACAGTGGGATCGACCCCTCCAGCACCCGGTACGTCGCGACGGTCAGCGACTTCCGCGTCTACCTCGCCCAGCCCGATGACGGCGACGGCATCTGCATCGCGACGTTCACGTCATCCGACAATCGACCGTGGTCGGTCGGCTGCGCCTCCGGGAGCGCCGGTCCGTCGGCCGCGTTCGGGATCGACGGCGATCTGACCGTCGCGGTCGGCGACACCGACCCGTCGTCCGTCGACGGCATCCCCATCCGCCTGTCCGACAGCGTCACGGCGTACGTGGCGCGCTGATGCAAGGAGAACCATCATGTTCCAGCCCGACGGCGCCTTCTCCGGCTTCGCGGTCGACGACCTCGACGCCGCTCATCGCTTCTACGCCGACACCCTCGGTCTCCGCGTGGAGGTGTTCGAGGGATCCGGCTTCCTCCGCCTGCACCTGGCATCCGGGGGCAGCATCCTCGTCTACGGAAAGCCCCACCACGAGCCGGCGTCGTTCACGGTGCTCAACTTCCCGGTCGCCGACGTCGCCGCGGCCGTCGACGACCTGCGGGCCCGGGGCGTCGAGACGAAGATCTACGACGACGCCGATATCCCCACCGACTCGCGCGGCATCATGCACGAGGGCGGTCCGCTCATCGCGTGGTTCCGCGACCCGGCGGGCAACGTGCTCGCCGTCCTGGAGGAGTGAGCTCCCCACCCGCGCACGCAGAAGGGCGGATGGATGCCGGAAGCCACGGCATCCATCCGCCCCGTGACCGGGCCCGAACCGGTCAGCCCCGCAGCGCGTCCGCCAGCTTGACGCGGGCCCCCATGCGCAGCAGGGAGTTCTGGTAGATCCGCGCGGCGACGGCGATGGCCGCGACGCACGAGGCGAGCAGGACGAGCAGCGACAGCACCGGCTCCCACCACTGCGCGTCGCCGAGGTACATGCGCAGCGGCATGCCCACGGGAGCCGAGAACGGCACGTACGACATCACGGTGAGGACGACGGGGTTGTCGTTGAAGAAGATCACCAGGAAGTACGGGGCCATGATCAGCATCGTGATCGGCGTGGTGGTCGCTCCGATGTCCTCCTGTCGCGACACCATCGCGGCGGCCGCGGCGAATAGCGCCGCCAGCAGCACGAAGCCGAACAAGAAGAAGATCGCGAACCAGGCGATGGGGGCGCCGAGGGCGTCGAGCACTCCCGCCTGATCGGTCACCGCGAGCCCGATGACCGCGACCGCAGCGAGCAGCACGATCTGCGCCATCGCGAGGATCGTGTTGCCCAGCACCTTACCCGCCAGCAGGGCCCGCACGGGGATGGCCGAGATGAGGATCTCGACCACGCGCGTCTGCTTCTCCTCGACGACGCTCTGCGCGATCGTGCCGCCGAAGGTCGTCGCGGCGATGAGGAACACGATGCCGAAGGCGAGGGCGATGAAGTACCGCAGGATGTCGGCGGCATTCGACCCGGGCTCGATGCGATCGACCGGCGGGGTCTCGCTCAGCATCTGCAGCAGTGTCGAGGGCACGCTGTCCTTCACCACGACGGTGAAGTCGAACGACGCCTCCGACGATCCCGAGACCAGGGCGGCATCCACCGTGCCGTCGGCGACGAGGGCGCGGGCCGCGTCGTCGCTGTCGGCGACCGTCACCTCCAGGCCGTCGAGGCCCGAGACGGCGCTCTGGGTCTGCGAGGTGACGGCGACCGGGATGCCGCTGGACGCGGCGTTGCCGGCCGTGAACCCGCCCCACAGCACCGAGGCGAGGGCGGCGAGGATGAGCACCGCGGTCGAGATGACGAAGGCCTTGCTCCGCAGCTTGGAGCCGATCTCTCGCTCGGCGACGAGCCAGATGCTCAGCGCCTCACCGGGCGCGCGGCGGGTGGGGGTGGTGGTGCTCACTGGATGACCTCCTTGAAGATCTCGGCCAGGGTCGGTCGCTGGGGCGCGAAGCTCGCGACGTCGCCGCGCGAGACGGCGCCCTGCAGCACGCGCTGCGCCGTGGTGTCGTCGTCGGCGTCGAACAGGGCGTAGCCGCCGTCGAAGTCGATGACCGTCACCCCGGGCTCTTCGCGCAGCCACCCGGCGTCGCTGCGCGACACGAGCTCGTAGCGGTGCGTGGCGTGCTGGGCGCGGAGGTCGTCGCGGGTCCCCGCGGCGCGGATCGTGCCGCCGGCGATGATCACGAGGTCGTCGCACAGGCGCTCGACGACGTCGAGCTGGTGCGAGGAGAACAGCACGGCCGTTCCGGCCGCGGCTTTCTCCTGCAATACGCCGGCCACCACGTCGACGGCGAGCGGGTCGAGGCCCGAGAACGGCTCGTCGAGGATGAGCACCTCGGGCTCGTGGACGAGGGATGCCGCGATCTGCGCGCGCTGCTGGTTGCCCAGCGACAGGGTCTCGACGAGGTCGCCGAGGCGCTCGCCGAGTCCGAGGCGTTCGAGCAGCGCCGTCGCCTTCGTCGTCGCGTCGGCTTTCGAGAAGCCGTGCAGGCGGGCCAGGTAGGCGATGTGCTCGGCGACCTTCATCTTGGGGTAGAGCCCGCGCTCTTCCGGCATGTACCCGAAGCGCCGGCGGTCGGCGGCCGTGACCGGCGCGCCGGCGAGGGTGACCGACCCCGCATCCTTGCCGAGCACGCCGAGGGCGATGCGCATGGTGGTGGTCTTGCCGGCGCCGTTGCCGCCGACGAAGCCCGTCAGCCGCCCGGGGGCGACGGTGAAGCCCACGTCGTCGAGCACGCGGCGACCGCCGTAGCTCTTGGTGATGCCGTCCAGTTCGAGCACGGTGCATCCCTTCTTCTCGTTGTCTTCCACGCTAGGGATCGGGATGCCGCCGCGCCTCCGTCCCGGGACGGTGATGCCGCTCCGCCTCGCGGGGGAGGGGGTCCCGCGGTCCTCGTTCGCGAGGTCCCTGAGCTCGTCGAAGGGGCCGGGACCGGCGGGTGGCGGAGGCAGGCTCAGATCCCTCGGTTCGCTGGGCATCAGGTCCCTGAGCCTGTCGGAGGGACCGCAACCGGCCGCGCCGGCTCCGTGCGGTGTCAGGTCAAGCCGTGCCGGTGCGCGAGTACCACGGCCTGCACGCGGTCCCGCGCGCCGAGCTTCTGGAGCACGTTCGACACGTGCGTCTTCACCGTCGCCTCGCCGATGAACAGTCGCGCGGCGATCTCGGCGTTGCTCAGCGCCTCGGCCATCCGGCGCAGCACCTCGGCCTCGCGTTCGGTCAGCGGTTCGAGCAGCGGCAGCGGCAGTGGCGATGGACCCGCGGGGGCGGGGGATGCCGCGGCGGAGGCGTCCCCCGCGGCGAAGCGTTCGATGACCCGACGGGTGACCTCAGGGGCAAGCAGCGCGTCGCCGGCGCCGACGATGCGCACCGCCGACACGAGCTCCTCGGGGCCGGCGTTCTTGAGCAGGAAGCCGCTGGCCCCCGCCGACAGCGCGGCGAAGAGGTAGTCGTCGCGGTCGAACGTGGTGACGATGAGGATCGCGGCATCCGAGTCGGGGTCCGCGGTCAGCAGGCGGGTCGCTTCCAGACCATCCATGTCGGGCATCTGGACGTCCATGCAGATCACGTCGGGGCGCAGCCGTTCCGCCGCGGACACCGCCTCGGCACCGGTCGCGGCCTCGCCCACCACCGCGATGTCGGGCTCGAGCGACAGGATCGTGCGGAAGCCCGCGCGCATCATGGCGTGATCGTCGACGAGGAGCACGCGTAACTCACGCATGGGCCACCTCCGCCGGGGCCAGCGGCACCCTTACCCGCACGAGCCACCCGCCACGCGCGCGGGGACCGATCTCGATGCTGCCGCCCGACACGGCCGCCCGTTCGCGCATGCCGAGCTGACCGAGGCCGGGGGTCGACGAACCGGGGCGTCCCGTGTTCGCGACCTCGAGCTCGACGGCGTCCGCGGCGAAGCGCAGGCGCACGTCGGCCGTCGCGCCGGGACCCGCGTGTCGACGGGCGTTCGTGAGGGCCTCCTGCGCGATGCGGTACAGGTTGACCTGCACGAGCGGGGGCGGGTCGACGACGGGTTCGCCGACGACCGTGAACGTCGTGGGGAGCCCCGCGGCATCCGCCTCGTCGACGAGCGCGCGCATCGAGGTGAGACCGTGCGTGGTGGGAGCGGTGTCGGGCGCCGCCTCCGACCCGGGCGAGCGCAGCGTCTCGAGCAGCTGGCGCAGCTCGTGCAACGACTCCCGCGCCGACCCTTCGATGCTCGCGAGCGTGTCGCGGGCGGCATCCGGATCGCGGGAGAGCAGCGACCGGGCCACCCCCGCCTGCACGCCCATGAGGGAGACGTGGTGGGCGACGACGTCGTGCAGTTCGCGGGCGATGCGCACGCGGTCGAGCGCCACCGCCTGGGCCGCGGTCACCTCGCGCTCCGACTCCAGCTCGGCGGTGCGCTCCTCGAGGGCGGCGCGCTCGCGCATCTGCTGGTGCGACCGGTCGCCGAAGTAGTAGGCGCCGCCGAAGAACAGCGCGTTCACCCCGATCATCAGCAGCTGGTACGCGACGAAGGGCGAGAAGGCGCCGACGCGCGAGAACGCCCCCTCGACCGCGGGGTCCACCGGCTGCGTCGCGTCTTGGAACATGACCACGAAGAGCCACGCGAACATCCCGACGATGATCGCCACGCGCACGATCGTCGCGCGCCGGCGATTCGGCTCCCACGCGCCGACCGTGTACAACGCGATGAACATGGCGATGTTGCCCGCGTACAGTTCGGGGATGCGGAAGGTGACGGCGAAGAAGTAGGCGACCGACACGACCACCGCCGTGACCGACGGCCAACGCCGGCGCACCGCGATCGGCACGGCGAGCACGGCGACGTACACCAGGGCGATCGCGAGGGAGCCCTGCTCGTCGCCATAGATGCCCGAGATGGACGACAGCACCGCGCTGAGCATGCCGCCGAGGAACAGCACGAGCGCGAGGATGACGTCGCCGCGCTGCTGTGTGCGGGTGAGCCGTGGCATCCCTCCACGCTAGGGCGGGTGGTGGGCCCCCGCATCCCCCGCGAGACGGAGTCAACCCCGCGGTGGAATACGGGGTCGGCGGAAAAGCTTGCACCTGAATGCACTCGGGCGCCCCGCGCCCCCGTCAGCACAGAGAGGATCACCGTGACCGACTACACGATCGGCTACATCGTCGGCAGCATCTCCAGCACCTCCATCAACCGCCGCCTGGCCAAGGCGCTCGAGAAGGTCGCGCCCGAGGGCGTGACGCTGAAGGAGATCCCGATCAAGGACCTCCCCTTCTACTCGCCCGACTACGACGGCGACTTCCCCCAGGTCGCGAAGGACCTCAAGAGCGCGATCCAGGATGCCGACGGCGTCTTCATCGTGACACCCGAGTACAGCCGGTCGATCCCCGGCGTGCTCAAGAACGCCCTCGACTGGTCGGCCCGCCCCTACGGCGAGGCGTCGTTCAACGACAAGCCCACCGCCGTCATCGGCACCTCGCAGAGCGGTATCGCGACGGCGGCCGGCCAGCAGCACCTGCGCTCGGTGCTCCTGCACTACAACGCCCTCGTTTTGGGGCAGCCCGAGGGCTACATCCAGTCCACCCCCGGCCTGTTCGAAGAGGACGGCACCGTCACGAACGAGGGCACGGCCGAGTTCCTGCGCTCGATCATCGAGGCCCTCGTGACGCTCATCTCGCGCACGGCGCCCGCCGAGGTCCCCGCGGCCTGATCTCCGCGTGCGACGGCGGGGTCGGGGCGCGCCTCGGCCCCGCCGTCGTTCCCGGTGGCGTCGACGGGCTCAGCCACCTGTGTCGTGGCCCAGGTCCCTGAGCCGGTCGAAGGGCCCGGGACCCGTGCGCGCGTCACGGCGCCAGCGCCTCGGCCTTTCGCCGCAGCAGGGCGGCCTCGCGCTCGTTGCGGGTGAGGCCCGCCGCCGCGAGCAGCTCCTCGCGCGCCTCGCGGGTGCGCCCCAACCGCGACAGCAGCTCGCCGCGCACCGAGGGGATCAGGTGCGAGCCCCGCAGAACCCCGTCCGCGGCGAGTCCGTCGACGACCGCGAGCCCTTCCAGAGGACCGGATGCCATCGATACGGCCACCGCGCGATTGAGCTCGACGACGGGACTCGGTGCGACCCGGCCGAGCACCTCGTACAGCAGCGCGATGCGCTCCCAGTCGGTGGCCTCGACGCTCGACGCCTCCGCGTGACACCGCGCGATGGCGGCCTGCAGGTGATACGGCCCGCGCCCGCGCGCGAGGGCGTCGGCGCGTGTCAGCAGCGCCGCCCCGCGGGCGATCGCCGAGTGGTCCCAGCGCCGCCGGTCCTGGTCGGCCAGGAGCACGGCATCCCCGTCCGCATCGACCCGGGTGGCGAACCGCGAGGCCTGCAGCTCCATGAGGGCGCCGAGGCCGAGGACCTCTGCTTCGCGGGGGAGGAGGCCCGCGAGCACGCGCCCCAGGCGGATCGCCTCGTGCGCCAGCTCGGTGCGCAGCACTGCGTCGCCGGAGGTGGCGGCGTAGCCCTCGGTGAAGACGAGGTAGATCACGCTGAGCACGCCGCCGAGTCGCGTCGGCCACTCCGCCGGATCCGGCACCTCGAACGGCACGCGCGCGGCGCCCAGCGTCTTCTTCGCGCGGACGATCCGCTGCTGCATCGTCGTCACCGGGACGAGGAACAGCCGCGCGATCGCCTCGGTGTCGAGGCCGCCGACGACCTTCAGGGTGAGGGCCACCTGCGCCTCCCGGGAGAGCGCGGGGTGGCACGCCGCGAACATCAAGCGCAGCACGTCGTCGTCGATCGGCTGCCATTCGGCATCCGCCGTCACGTCGATGTCCGCACCGATCAGCCGATACTTCTCCCCGAGGTTCTGCGCCCGACGCCAGCCGTCGATGGCGCGCCGCTTCGCGACAGCCGTCAGCCAGGCGCCGGGGTTCGCGGGGACGTCGTCGCGCGGCCACTGCGCGAGTGCTTCGGCGACGGCGTCCTGGGCCAGGTCCTCGGCGGTGGGGAGGTCACCGACGACGCGCGCGAGCGTCGCGACGATCCGGGCGCCTTCGATGCGCCAGATCGCCGCGACGCGCCGCGCGACGTCGGGGTCGCCGTCGGCGTCAGGACCGGGGGCGGGGCTCACCGCGAGGACTGCTCCTCGCGCCAGCCCTCCTCCTTCTGGATGTACTCGTTGTCGGCGAAGGCCGCGAAGTCGGTCTCGTCGGTCACCCGGCGCACCTCGAGCGTGTTGCCGGCGATCAACGGCGCACGTCGCGCCCACTCGATCGCCTCGTCGCGCGTGGACACCTCGATGATCCAGAAGCCGTTGAACAGTTCGTGCGTCTCGCCGTAGGGGCCGTCGGTGACGACCGGGGTCTCGCCGCCGAACTCGACCACGAAGTTCTGACTCATGTCCTCGGCGAGGCCGTCGCCCGCGACGAGCACTCCCGCGGTCATCATGGACTCGTTGTAGGCGCCCATGTCGTTGATGATCTGCTCGAACGGGATCTGCTTGTACGCCGCGTACGCCTCGTCGGTACCGCGCATGATCAGCATGAACTTCATCGTGGACTCTTCTCGTCGGTGCTCTCGCGAGCGATCTGAGGGGAGCGAATGCCTGCCCCTACTATCGCGTCGAACGGCGACGAGCGGAATCGACAGGGCGCGGGAAAAATCCCGGATGCCACTGCCGCGGCGCTCAGCCGAAGATCATCGGCAGATCGTCGTCGTCGTCGGCGCCCGACAGGTCGAGGTCGGCGACGACGGGGACGTGATCGCTGGGGACCTCGCCCTTGCGCTCGTTGCGGTGGATCTCGGCGCCCTGCACGGCGTCGGCGAACGCCGGCGAGCCGAGGATGAAGTCGATGCGCAGGCCCTCGTTGCGGGGGAAGCGCAGCTGCTTGTAGTCCCAGTACGTGTAGCCGGTGGGGATCAGCGGACGCACGACGTCGCTCAGGCCCGCGGTCTCGAAGGCACGGAACGCCTCGCGCTCGGCAGGGGAGACGTGGGTGGTCGCGCCCTCGACGACGGTGGGGTCGCCGTTGTCGTCGTCGGTGGGGGCGATGTTGAAGTCACCGGTGAGGGCGAGCGGCAGGTCGGGGCGCGCCGCGAGCGTGTCGGCGGTGTACTGGCGCAGCGTGTCGAGCCAGTCGAGCTTGTAGACGTAGTGGGGGTCGTCGAGCCCGCGGCCGTTCGGCACGTACAGGCTCCACACCCGCACGCCGTTCACGGTCGCGCCGATCGCCCGCGCCTCCTGGGGCAGGTCGGGCCCCTCCTTGCCCTTCTCGAAGCCCGGCATGCCGGGGAAGCCGATCTCGACGTCTTCGAGCGGCTCGCGGCTCGCGATCGCGACGCCGTTCCACTGATTCAGGCCGTGGGCGGCGACGTGGTACCCGGCCTCTTCGAAGGCCGCGTACGGGAACTGCTCCGTCTTGCACTTGATCTCCTGCATCGCCAGCACGTCGATGTGCTCGCGCACGCAGAACTCGACGGTGCGGGTGACGCGGGCGCGGATGGAGTTGACGTTCCAGGTGGCCAGGCGCATGGCATCCAGCCTACTTTCGGCGGACGACATCGCCGTGCGTCCGGCGTCCCCGGCTCCCCACCGCGTACAACGGCGGGAGTCGTGCGCGACACGCCGCCCGTCGCCGCCCGCGGCGTGCCGTGTCGGCGGCCCGCCGTTGTGCTCGGCACGCGCGAGGCCGCGACGGGAAGCCCGAATAGACTCGACGCCGTGACCACCGCCTCCACTCCCGAGCTCGAAGCCGACCGTCAGGCCCTCATCGGCCTCATCAACGCCGAGGCGGTGTTCCACGGCGACTTCACCCTCTCGAGCGGCAGGAAGGCGACGTACTACGTCGACATGCGCAAGCTCACCCTCGACCACCGCGCCGCCCCCGCGATCGGGCGCCTCGTGCTCGACCTCGTGAAAGACCTCGACGGCGTCGTGGCCGTGGGCGGTCTGACGCTGGGCGCCGACCCGATCGCGAACGCCGTCATGCACGAGTCCGTGAACGCGGGTCGCCCGCTCGACGCCTTCGTCGTGCGCAAGGAGCCCAAGGACCACGGCCGCGGACGCCAGATCGAGGGCGCTGACGTCGCCGGCAAGCGTGTCGTCGTCGTCGAGGACACCTCCACGACCGGCCAGTCCGCGCTCAAGGCTGTCGAGGCCCTGCGCCGCGAGGGCGCCGAGGTCGTCGCCGTCGCGGTCATCGTCGACCGCAAGACCGGCGCGCAGGCCGCGATCGAGGCCGAGGGCCTGCAGTGGCTGGCATCCATCGATCTCGACGACCTGGGGCTCGCGCCGCAGTAAGGTCGCCGCGGTCCTGCCGAACGCGGGGCCGTTCCTCGAGAACAGGGCATCGTTCGAGAACAGGGCGTTCTGCCGCTCGGCGACCCTGTTATCGCGCGATCTCCTGTTCTCGTGAGGCCGCGGGCGACCGCGCGCGGCGATGCGCCCGGATGCCGTTCGTTGAGATCCGGCCGGCCGCGCCCGGGGTGCCCGCCCGGTGCGTCAGCGCGCGTCGTCGCCCGGTCCGGGCCCGTCGAAGGGGTCGCGGCCGCCGCCTCCGCGGCGCGAACGTCTCCACTGCACGATGAACGCGACGAGCGTCCCGGCGGTGATGAAGAAGGCCGTGATCAGCCACAGGGTGCGGTCGTCCATGGCATCCATCCTCCCCGACCGGCGACGGGCGGCGTCAACCCCTGGCGGCCCGGTCGCTGTCACCGCGGCCCGTCGTCCAAGCGGACCGTTCTTCGAGTGGCTCGCTGTCCGGGCAGGCGGGTGGGCGTGGCCGTCTCGGTCAGGGTCGACGATTCTCCGCGGCATCAGCGACGATCTTCGCAATCCGCGCCGCCCGTGTCTGCGGGCGGACCGCCATGGCGATCTGCGTGAGGCCGAACTTGCGTGCGGAGGGAGGGAACGCGTCCCACCGTGCCCGCGCGACCGGCACCGCGTCGAGCGCGACGGTGAGGTCGGCGGGCTCGATGCCGGCCTCGGGTCCGTCGAGCACCTCCCAGGCGCCGTTCGCCCGCGCGACGTCGATGACCCGGCGTCCCGCCGGTCGCAGACGCCCCTCGGCTTCGAGACGGGCGACCCGGGCCTTGTTCGTCGCCGCCCAACCGCTGGTCGCGCGACGCGGCGCGAACCAGAGGCCCGAACTCACGTCGTCGAACACGCGCACCGGACCGTCGATCCAGCCGAAGCAGAGCGCTTCGCACACGGCATCCTCGTAGTCGACGTAGCGGCCCGCGTCAGCCCCGCGGCCCCGCAGGAGCCACGCCCCCCTCGAGGATTTGTGGTTCCGCTCGAGCCACGCGCTCCACGCGGCAACGTCGACCGCCGCCACTTTCTCGCCGTCGTCGAGCGCGCCCATGATCAGAGCCCGGCTTCGAGCCCCTCTTCGCCGTCTGCCAGCTCGGTCTCGAGCGGCTCGTCGCGCACGAGCTCGGCCACCGAGCCGAGGATCTCGTCGGGACGGAAGGGATAGCGCTCGATCTCGCGCTGGTCGCTGATGCCGGTCATCACGAGCACGGTGTGCAGGCCCGCCTCGATGCCGGCGACGATGTCGGTGTCCATGCGGTCGCCGATCATGCCGGTGTTCTCGCTGTGGGCGCCGATGCGGTTGAGGGCGGAGCGGAACATCATCGGGTTCGGCTTGCCGACGATGTAGGGCTCCTTGCCGGTGGCCTTGGTGATGAGGGCGGCGATCGCGCCGGTCGCGGGGAGCACGCCCTCGGTCGAGGGGCCGGTGGCATCCGGGTTGGTCGCGATGAAGCGCGCGCCGCCGCGGATGAAGCGGATCGCCTTGGTGATGGCTTCGAACGAATAGTTGCGCGTCTCGCCGACCACGACGTAGTCGGGGGTGGTCTCGGTCATGATGAACCCGGCCTCGTGCAGCGCGGTGGTCAGTCCCGCTTCGCCGATGACGAAGGCGGAACCGCCCGGCATTTGCGACCTGAGGAAGTCGGCCGTGGCCAGCGCCGACGTCCAGATCGACGATTCCGGGACCTCGAGCCCCGACGCTCGCAGACGGGCGCTGAGATCGCGCGGGGTGAAGATCGAGTTGTTCGTGAGGACGAGGAACGGCGTGCCCTCGGACCGCCACTGCGCGAGCAGTTCGGACGCGCCCGCGATGGGCGTGTTCTCGTGGACGAGCACGCCGTCCATGTCGGTGAGCCAGCACTCGATGTCGCCGCGGGTCCTCATGCCGCCCAGCCTAGACCCGGCCTCTGACACGCCCCCGGAAACACAGGAGGGCGGGCGCGATCCGGTGATCGCGACCCGCCCGTCCGCGGTGGCGGCGACTTACTTGAAGGTGTCCTTCACGTTCTCGCCGGCCTTCTTGGCATCCGCCTCGACCTGGTCGGCCTTGCCCTCGGCGGCCAGACGGTCGTTGTCGGTGGCGTTGCCGATGGCTTCCTTCGCTTGCCCACGATGTCCTGAGCGGCGTTCTTGATCTTGTCGTCCAGACCCATGATCGGACTCCTTCTCGTTTCGACGACGTCGGCGGCGGATGTCTCGTCGCGACGGAGCGGGGTGCTCACAGGTGTGACGCATCCCGCGCGAGATTCGTCACGCCGTTCCGCACGAAACTTTGCGGATGCCGATATGCCCGGAACGGAATGAACCCGTGACGGCGACGCCTCATCTCGTTAGGGTCGAAGGGTGACGCGCAGCGAGTGGGACCCCGAGAACCTTCCCGACCTCTCCGGACGCTCCTACCTCGTGACCGGCGCCACCCGCGGACTCGGCTATTTCGCGTGCGAGCAGCTCGCCGCGGCGGGCGCTCATGTCCTGCTCACCGGACGCAACCCGCATAGTCTTTCCGCCGCCAAGGCCGCCGTGAAGCGGTCGATCCCGGATGCCGCGGTCGAGACGCTCCTGCTCGACACCAGCAACATGGGCTCGGTGCGGGCCGCCGCGGCGACGGCGCGGGCGCGAGGGCGCCTCGACGGACTGCTGCTCAACGCGGGCGTGGTCCACCCGCCGAAGCAGCGCGAGACCGTGGGAGGTCACGAGCTCGTGTTCGCGACCAACGTGCTGGGTCACTTCGCCCTCGCCGGTGAACTGCTCAAGCCGCTCGCCGCCGCACGCGGACGCATGGTGTGGGTGGGCAGCATGTCGACGTCGCTCTGGCGACATCTGCCGACCGACCCGGAGTTGCGCGAGGGCTACACACCCTGGAAGGCGTACGTGCAGTCCAAGGCCGCGACCACCGCTCTGGCCCTCGAGGCCGACAAGATGCTGCGTGCCCACGGCGTACCGGTCGAGAGTCTCGTCGCGCATCCGGGCTACTCCACGAGCGGCCGCACGCGGGGTGTGCGGGGCGTGAACGAACCCAGCCGCCTCACGCGCTTCGTCGACAACCTGCAGGCGCCCATCACCCAGTCCAAGGAGCAGGGCGCGTGGGCTCTCGTCCGCGCTCTCGTCGACCCGCATGCCGAGGGCGGTTCGATGTACGGTCCCGCGCTGGTCGCCCGCGGTGCGCCCCGGCGGGCCACCCCGGCGCGTGCAACGCGGCGCGGCGGCCTCGGCACCGACCTGTGGCGCGCGTGCGAGACCGCGACGCACGTGAAGTGGCCCTTCGAGCGGGCCCGGCGCGCGGCATCCTGACCGTGGATGCGGCGCTGCGCGTCAGCGCGTGAGCCAGACTGAGCCACCGGCGCCAGCGGGCAACGACATCTCCACGCCGTCGGCCCGCACGACCTCGTCGGAGACCACCTCGAGCTCGTGGCCGACGTCGATTCCGCGCTCGACGAGCGCGCGCAGCAGCTCGGGGTCGCGATCGCTCACCCGCAGCACGCGCCCGGCGTGCCCGACCGGCGCTTCCGCCAGCAGGACGAAGGCTTCGCGGTGCACCGCTCCCTCAGCATCCGGGATGGCGTCTCCGTGGGGGTCGAACCGGGGGCGGCCCAGCCGCTCGTCGATCCCCTCGAGCAGCCGGTCGCTGAGCGCGTGCTCGAGCACCTCGGCCTCGTCGTGCACCTCGTCCCACGTGTAGGCGAACTCGCGCACGAGCCAGGTCTCGATGAGGCGGTGACGGCGGATCACCCCGGCGGCACGTCGCTGCCCCGCGGGCGTGAGCGACACCGGTCCGTACGGCCGGTGGGTGACGAGCCCCTGCGCGGCGAGCTTCTTGACCATCTCGGTCACGCTCGAGGGGGCGAGGCTGAGGACGCCGGCGAGCTGCGAGGGCGTGATCGGGGTGTCCTGCCACTCGGTGTGGTGGTAGATCGCTTTGAGATAGTCGTCTGCCACGGGCGATTCCACGCCGTCAGCCTATCCGCCGGTGAACACCAGCCACAGGAGCACGACGTTGAGCGCGATGAGGAACGCGGATGCCAGCACGCCGGCGATCGTGGTGGCGCGGCGGTTGCGGTGGTCGCCGAGCACGTCGGCGCGCGCGGTCAGCGCGACCAGCGGCACCAGGGCGAACGGGATGCCGAACGACAGCACCACCTGGCTGAGCACGAGGGCGAGGGTGGGGTCGACGCCGACTCCCAGGATCGCCAGTGCCGGCACGAGCGTGACGAGGCGCCGCACGACGAGCGGGATCCGCGCCCGCAGCAGCCCGTGCATGATCTCAGCGCCGGCGTAGGCGCCGACCGAGGTCGAGGCGAGGCCGCTCGCGAGCAACCCCACGGCGAACAGCGTCGCCACGAGCGGGCCGAGTCCGTCGCGCAGCGCCGCGTAGGCGCCTTCGAGGCTGTCCGTGCCGTCGACGCCGGCGAGGTTGGCCGCGGCCAGCAGCAGGATCGCGAGGTTGACAGTGCCCGCCACCGCGAGGGCGATCGTGACGTCCCAGCGGGTCGCCCGGAGCAGCCGCGGCGTCGAGATGCCGCGCGCGCGCTCCAGCGCCGCGCGTGAGGCCGGCGTCCCCACCGCGGCGGGGAGAGCTCCCGCCGAGCGGGCCGATGCCGTGTGCTCGACGGCCGCGGGGGTCGTGGCATCCGGGGCGAAGCGATCGCGCGCCAGGGCGGAGTGCGCGTAGATCGCATGGGGCATGATCGTCGCGCCGAGGATGGAGGCGGCCAGCAGCACCGAGTTCGTGCCCTCGAAGCGCGGCACGAGGCCACCGGCGACGCCCGCCGGGTCGGGGGGAGCGATGAGCAGGCCGAACGAGAAGCCCACGGCGATGATGACCAGCATCCCGATGAGGACCGTCTCGAAGGCCCGCGCGCCGCGCCGGGTCTGCACCAGCAGCAGGCCCATCGACACGAGGCCGGTGAGCGCTCCTCCCCACACCAGGGGGATGCCGAAGAGCAGGTGCAGCGCCACCGCGCCGCCGATGACCTCGGCGACGTCGGTGGCCATCGCCACCGCCTCGGCCTGCAGCCAGTACAGCCGCCGCGCCCAGGGGCGGTGCATCCGGCGGCCGAGGATCTGCGGGAGGCTCTCGCCGGTGACGATGCCGAGTTTCGCGGACAGGTACTGGATCAGCCACGCCATGACGTTGCCGAGCACCACCACCCACACGAGCAGGTAGCCGAAGGCCGCGCCCGCGGTCATGTTGCTGGCGACGTTGCCGGGGTCGAGGTACGCGACGCCCGCGACCATCGCCGGGCCCAGGAGCCACAGGGCACGGCCGGGCGCATAGCGGCGGGCCACGGCATCCTGAGTTTTCGGCATGCCGAAACCATACTAATTTTTCGGGTAACCGAAAACGGTGTGCACGATCCGTCGCTCCGTGCACGCCGGGCGGGGTGCAGCGGGTGATCTCACGCCGACCCTGTGCTCGGGGCCTCCCCGCCCTGTCGGCGGTCGTCGAGTGGCGCGCCGGATAGCCTGGATCGGTGACGGATGCCGACGACCCGACGACGGCGCGCGGCGGTCAGGCCTCGGCGCCCGACGCGCAGCCCCCGGTGCTCGGCGAGAAGCTGCCGGCCCCCGGCGCCCAGACCCCGGCGCTCAGCGCACAGGCCTCGAGTCACGACGCGCCGTCCCCGGCCGACGACGCGCAAGCTCCGACGCACGGGGTCGGGCCATGGCCCGGGGGCCCCGACGAGTGGCCCGACGACCCGCGGTACGACCGCGAGCTGCTCGCGGAGGGAGACCGCCGCAACGTCGTCGACGCCTACCGGTATTGGAGCATGGACGCGATCGTCGCGGATCTGGATGCGAAGCGGCATCCGTTCCATGTGGCGATCGAGAACTGGCAGCACGACCTCAACATCGGCACGATCGTGCGGAGCGCGAACGCATTCCTCGCCGCCGAGGTGCACATCATCGGCAAGCGCCGGTGGAACCGCCGCGGCGCCATGGTGACCGACCGGTACCAGCACGTCCGCCGCCACGAGGACGTCGCCGCGTTCGCCGCCTGGGCGCGCGCGGCCGGCCTGCCGGTGATCGCGGTCGACAACGTCGACGGCTCGGTCCGGATCGACCGCGCCGACCTGCCGGAGGCGTGCGTGCTGCTGTTCGGTCAGGAGGGTCCGGGGCTCTCGCCCGAGGCGATCGAGGCGGCGGCCGGTGTCGTCGAGATCACGCAGTACGGCTCGACCCGCTCCATCAACGCGGCCTCCGCCGCCGCCGTGATCATGTACGAGTGGTGCCGCCGCTGGGCCTGACGGCGTGCGAGGGTGGGGGGATGCCGAAGGCCGTCACCCTCATCCGTTCGGCGTCCCTGTCGGGCGTCGCCGAATACGCGTACGCGGCGACCGCTCCCGCCGAGGCCCGTCTCATCTTCCTGGCCGGTTCCTGCCCGCTCGATGCGGAAGGGGCGACGGTCGGTGTCGGCGATGTCCGCGCGCAGGCGGCGCGATGCGTCGCGAACCTGAGGACGGCGCTCGCCGACGCCGGGGCGCAGCTCACCGACGTGATCAGCACGCGCGTGCTCGTGACATCCGCTCGACAGGCCGACCTCGTGGCGGCGTGGGAGGTCGTCCGCGACGCGTTCGGTTCGCACGACGTGCCGAGCACGCTGATGGGCGTCACCGTGCTGGGCTACGACGATCAACTCGTCGAGCTCGAGGCGGTCGCCGCGGTCCTCGACGACTGACGCGAGCGCGGTCGCGCGCCCGATGGGGATCACCCGGTGCCGCCGAGGGCGCGGGTCTGGTCGGGGTGCACCCGGTGCCGACGAGGGCGCGCCGGGGTCGCGGGTCAGCCGCCCGCGGTCATCCATGCCCGGCCGCGTACGCGGAGGCCGAGCGTGAACGCCCGAGCGAGCATGTAGACGCCGAAGAACGCGGCGGCGAGCCACGCGAGCCCAGCCGGGCCGCCGCCTGCGAACAGGGCGACGAGCGCGAGCGCCGGCGCGTAGGGGACGAGGTTGAGCACTCCGGCGAGGGCCAGGTAGCGGGCGTCTCCTGCGCCGATCAGCACTCCGTCGAGCACGAAGACGAAGCCGGCGAGCGGCTGCGCCACGGCCAGCACCATCAGAGCGGGCTGGACCAGTGCGGCGACCGTGGCGTCGCCGGTGAAGGCGAGCCCGATCACGCCCGAGGATGCCGCGAGCGCGGCGCCGACGCCCACGCCGAACCAGATGCCCCAGGCGCTCGTGCGTCGGAGGACCCTCCGCACCGTTTCGGTCTCGTTCGCGCCCAGGGCGTGACCGATGAGCGCCTGGGCGGCGATCGCCAGGGCGTCGAGGGCGAACGCCGCCGTGGAGAAGATCGTGAACGCGATCTGCCACCCCGCCAGTTCGGCCGAACCGAGCCCGGTGGCGACGGCGACCGTGGCGAGGAAGGCTGCCCGCAGGCTGAGGGTGCGCAGGAACAGCCACCCTCCGGATCGCGCCGTGCCACCCCACCCCTCGCGCTGCGGCCGGATCGACGCGTCATGGCGACGGGCCAGGGCGCGCACGACGAGCACGTACGCGCCGACCATGCCCCATTGCGCCGCGACGGTGCCGACTGCGGATCCCGCGATGCCCCACCCGAAGCCGTAGATGAACAGGGCGTTGAGCGCGGCGTTCGCCCCGAAGCCGACGCCGGCGATCCAGAGCGGGGTGACCGTGTCTTGCAGGCCGCGCAGGAGGCCGGTGGCCGCGAACACCACCAGCATCGCGGGCAGGCCCCACATCGAGATCGAGAGGTAGACGCGCACGTTCTCGGCGACGTCGGGGGCGGCGCCGAAGAGATCGATCACGAGGGGGGTGAAGATCGACCCGACCGCGGCGAGCACCGCCCCCAGCGCGAGCGCGAGCCACATGCCGTCGATGCCCACCGACACCGCGCGCCCGGTTTCGCCCGCGCCGAACCGGCGCGCGACCGCCGGGGTCGTCGAATACGCGAGGAACACCATGAGCCCGACGATGGTCTGCAGCACAGCCCCCGCGATGCCCAGACCCGCCAGGGGAGCGACACCGAGATGCCCCACCATCGCGGCATCCACGATGAGGAAGAGCGGTTCGGCGATCAACGCCCCCAGGGCCGGCACCGCGAGCCGCAGGATGGAGCGGTTCAGCGTCGCGGGCGGGGTCGTCACGGTTCGAGCCTAGGCCGGGCCTCCGACGTCGCCCGGCGCAGGCCGGCGCACGGGCGATGCGCGGAACGGGGAGGGTGTGCGTTCCGCGGACAGGGCGTGGCGCGCCCCGCGTTCCGAGCCCGCACGGATGTGGGGCACTTATCCTGTCTGCATGACCGACACCCCCCGCTCCGGTCTCGCGCTCGACGAGCTCAGCGACGAGATCCGCCCGCAGGACGACCTGTTCCGCTACGTGAACGGCCGCTGGTTGGAGCGCACCGAGATCCCCGACGACAAGGCCCGCTGGGGCTCGTTCCACCTCATCGCCGAGCAGGCCGAGGCGGACGTGCGCACCATCGTCCAGGAGTCGCAGGACGCCGAGCCGGGCAGCGAAGCCCGCAAGATCGGCGACCTGTTCGCGAGCTTCATGGACACCGACCGCATCGACGCCCTCGGCGGCGAGCCGCTGGCCCCGCAGCTCGCGGCCGTCGACACCGCGACCGACATCCCCTCCCTGCTCCGGCTCATCGGCGAGCTCGAGCGCGACGGCATCAGCGGCCTGCTGACGCTCTTCGTCGAGCCCGACCCGGGCGACCCCACCCGCTACGTGCCGGTGGTCTACCAGGGCGGCATCTCGCTGCCGGACGAGAGCTACTACCGGCTCGAGAACTTCGACGAGACGCGCACCGCCTACCGCGCGCACATCGCGCGCGTGCTCGAGCTCGCCGGTGTCGCCGAGGCCGCGGCATCCGCCGATCGCGTGTTCGCGCTCGAGACCGACCTCGCCGCGCACCACTGGTCGCGCGAAGACAGCCGCGACGCGGTGAAGACCTACAACCTGAAGACCTGGGACGACACGCTCGCCCTGGCCGGAGTCGACCTCGAGCCGTGGCGTGCGGGGGTCGCCCCGGGTCACGAGGACGCACTCGCCGAGGTCGTCGTCTACCAGCCGAGCTTCGTCGAGTCGCTCGGCGGCCTGCTCGTGGCCGACCGTCTCGACGACTGGAAGGCCTGGCTGCGCTTCAAGATCGTGCACGCGGCGGCGGCGTTCCTGTCCGACGAGTTCGTGGCGGAGAACTTCGCGTTCTACGGCACGCAGCTGACCGGCGTGCCCGTCAACCGCGAACGCTGGAAGCGCGGTGTGAGCCTCGTCGAGGCGGCGCTGGGCGAGGCGGTCGGCAAGGTGTACGTCGAGCGGCACTTCCCGCCGGCGGCCAAGGACGCGATGGACGGCCTCGTCGCCCATCTCATCGAGGCCTACCGCCGATCGATCCGCACGCTCGAGTGGATGACCGAGGAGACCCGAGAGCGCGCTCTCGCGAAGCTCGACGCCTTCACGCCCAAGATCGGCTACCCCGTCCGGTGGAAGGACTACTCCGACCTCGAGATCGAGGCCGACGACCTCGTCGGCAACGTGCGCCGCGCGCACGTGTGGGAGCACGACCGCCAGCTCGCCAAGGTGGGTCAGCCGATCGACCGCGACGAGTGGTACATGACCCCGCAGACGGTCAACGCGTACTACAACCCGCTCATGAACGAGATCGTGTTCCCCGCGGCGATCCTGCAGTACCCCTTCTTCGACGCCGAGCGCGACGCGGCCGCGAACTACGGCGGCATCGGCGCGGTCATCGGGCACGAGATCGGCCACGGCTTCGACGACCAGGGCAGCCGCTTCGACGGCGACGGGTCGCTGCGCGACTGGTGGACGGATGCCGATCGGGCGGCCTTCGAAGAGCGCACCAAGGCCCTCATCGCCCAGTACGAGGAACTCGTCCCCCAGGGTCTGAGCGCCGAGCACCACGTCAACGGCGCCCTCACCATCGGCGAGAACATCGGTGACCTGGGCGGGCTCGGCATCGCGATCGCCGCGTACCGTCTGTTCCTCGAGGAGCAGGGTGAGGCCGAGGGCGAGGGTCCCGTCGTCGACGGGTTCACCGGTATCCAGCGCCTGCTGCTGAGCTGGGCGCAGATCTGGCAGCAGAAGGGCCGGGATGCCGAGACCATCCGCCTTCTCACGATCGATCCGCACTCGCCGAACGAGTTCCGCTGCAACCAGATCGTGCGTAACATCGACGCGTTCTACGACGCGTTCGAGGTCACCGAGGGCGACGCCCTCTGGCTCGACGCCGACCAGCGCGTCACCATCTGGTGAGACGGCGTTTGTTGTCCTGCTGACCCGGAAGGAGCCACGCTCGTGGGCATGCCCCCGCTTCCCGAGCCCGCCCTGCCCGAGCCCGCCGGAGGGCCGGTGGAGTCGTCGAGACGCGACGCTCCGGCCCTCCGCGGAGCGGGACGCAAGGGTCCGAAGCGACTGCCCCGGCGGGCGGCGGCCGGCCGCCGCTCCTTCACCGCGACGCTGCGCTCGCTCGACGAACTCGCCGCCTCGGGAGCGAAGGTCTCGGTGCGCATCGACGACCTCGACGGCGGCACGGCGGTGCTCTCGGGCGACGATTTCGTGACCCTGCCCGTCGGCGGCCTCGGCGTCGTGCCGCTGCTCGTCGAGACGGCGGCGTCGTTCGAGTCGGGTCGGCTCGATGCGCTGGAGATCGTCGACCGGGCTGTGGTGGCGGGCGCCGCGCACGGCGGGACGTGGCAGCACCTCAAGGCTCCCGCGCTGCCGCTGACCGACCTGGCCCTCCTCGCGGCGTCGACGGGCGACGCCCTCGCCGCGAACGCCCTGCTGCACCGCGTCGGGCTGCAGTCGGTCCGCGCGCGCATCGAGCAGCTGGGCCTGCGGCGCACCGCGTTGCTCGACCGCTTCCGCGACGATCGCGGACCCGACGACGCCCCGCACGTGGCGTTGTCGACCGCGCGCGAGATGGCTCAGGTGTTCGCGGGGCTGGTGAACTCGACGATCGTCTCGCCCGGCGTCAGCGCCCAGGTGGCGGAGTGGCTGAGCCTGAACCACGACCTCTCGCTCGTGGCATCCGCCACCGGCCTCGATCCGTTCGCGCACGAGAACGATCAGCACGGACTGCTGTTCGTGAACAAGACCGGTCGCGCGCCGGGCGTGCGCGCGGAAGCGGGCGTGCTCGGCGGTCCGCGCGCCGGCGTCTCGTACGCGCTGATCGTGAACTTCGACGACCTCTCGATCGCGCACCGGCTGCGCGCTCACGACGCCTTCCGTGTCCTGGGCGTCGAGCTGATGGAGTACGTGTACTGACGCTCAGTCGGCGCGGATGCCCCACACGCTCCGCGAGCACGTCGCGGCGAGCGTGGCGACGACGATGATCGCCGCGCACCCCAGCAGCACCGGGGAAGCGCCCGAGCGCTCGGCGAGCGGGCCGACGACGATCTCGCCCACCGGCACCGCGACGAACGACCCGACCATGTCGTAGGAGTACACCCGCGACAGCGCCGCACGAGGGATGTGCGTCTGCAGGGATTGGTCCCACGCGATCGCGAAGAGCTCGATCGCGACGCCGCCGATCGCGAAGGCCGCGATCAGCACAGGCACGACCGGCGCCACCCCGAGGGCGGCGGCCGGAAGGGCCGCGAAGGCCATCGCCGCGACACCGATGCCGAGGGCCCGACGCGGTCGCCAGCGCAGCGCGATCACCGCCCCGAGGGCGAGCCCCGCCGTCTGCGCGGCGATCACCACGCCCCACGCGCCGCGGCCGAAGCTCTCGTCGGCCACGAGCGGGCCGAGGACGGTGGTCGCGCCGACGAAGGCGGCGTTCAGCACGGCGAACTGCAGCACCACGATCCAGACCCAACGCCGGGTCGCGAATTCGCGCCAGCCCTCGCGCAGGTCGTCCCAGACCGAGGCGCCGTCGCCGGGCGCGGCATCCCCCGTCGCGGGAAGCCGTAGGCGTGAGAAGAGCAGGGCGGCGGTGGCGAAGGCGGCCGCGTCGATCGCCAGGCCCCACCCCGGGCCGACGGCGGCGACGACCACCGCCCCGACCGAGGCGCCCACGATGCTGCCGCCGTTCAGCCCGAGCCGCAGCAGCGCGTTGGCGGGTCGCAGGAGCGGGGCGGGGACCGTGTCGGGCACGAGCGCGGCGGCCGCGGGGAGGCTCACGGCGGCGACGGCGCCGTTGACGACGCTGAGGATCACGAGCACCGGGATGCCGGCGGTCCCCGTGAGCACGAGGGCGGCGATCGCCCCCTGCGTCAGTGCCGCGGCCACCGACGAGCCCACGAGCACGGCCCCGCGGGGCAGACGGTCCGCGATCACTCCGCCGAAGAGCAGCATCGCGACATTGGCGACCGAGCGCGCGGCGACCACGAGTCCCAGATCCGCGGCCGACCCGGTGAGGTCGAGCACCGCGAAGGCCAGCGCGAGCGGGGCGACAGCGTTGCCCACGATCGCCGTCGTGCGTGCGGCGAGCAGCCAGCGGAACGGCGCGAGGGCGAGGGGACCCGTCACGCGGGGTTCCCGGGAACGGATGCCGGGCGCGGCGGCGTGGCGCGCACGGGGAACAGCGCGGCGGTCATCGACACCGGGAGGGTGCCCGGGGTGCGCGGTGGCCGGGCCGCGGCGTGCAGCAGGGCCGAGGCCTCGCCGATGTGCTGCACGATCCGGCGCCAGACGGCGGGGTCCACCCACAATTCCGCGTCGGTGGAGATCGCGGGACCGTCCGCGCGAAGAGCTGCGCGGCGGCGCAGTTCGTCGACGATCGCCTCGACGTACTCGCCTTCCCCCTCGCGCGAGCGGGCGCCGAGGTGCGCGTCGGGATCGAAACGCTGCGACGACGACTCGTGACGGTACCGTTTGGCCTCGCCGCCGCGGAGCCGGACGACCTCGACCACGCGCACGAGGTGCGCCCGCTCGAGCACGCGCAGGTGGTAGCTCGCGGACGCCTGCGACACCCCCAGTTCGCGCCCCGCCTCGGCCGCGCTCATCGCCGCGCCGGTGAGGAGGGACAGCAGGCGCAGGCGTAGCGGATGAGCGGTGGCGCGGAGTTCGTCGAGGCGCGACATCCCCCCATCGTCCTGCCCGCACCCACCACCGTCAAATGACTCTTTGGGGGTCGGTCGAATGGTGCCCCAACCCGGGCTTCGACGCAATCCCTCCTCACCGGGTTCACGGCGCTGGGACCCTGGTGGCCTCGAAACGAAAGGAAGGACCGAAGCCATGTCCGACACTCCTGCCACCACCGACCCGTTCGCCGACTCATCCGGCCCCGAGGGCCACTCGATCACCGACTGGACCGATCTCGGCCGCGAGATGTGGTCGTACCTCACCGGCCGCGGCGCCGCCGTGAACTACTCGTTCGTCGACATGACCGTCGAGGTGCCGCGCGACATCGGCCCCGACGCGCCCCGCGCGACGTGGAAGCTCAACGGCACCCTGCGCGTCACCACGAGCGACGACACCGCGGCCGGGTCCGACCCGTACCGCGGCAACTGAGGGGCGGCGCCGTCATGGTGCGCCTCGACATCGACCTCGCCTTCTCGGAGCAGGAGGCGGGGGATGCCGACACCCCGCCGTTCGAGGGGACCATCACGGCCTCCGGCACCGAGGTGCGCATCGTCGTGAGCGACCCCTCGCGCCTGCCGGGGAACGGCCGGCGGACGCTCGCCGAGCTGTCCACGGTCGCCGACGCCCTGGCATCCCGAGGCATCTCGGTGAAGCTCGAGGGGCCGGACGGGCCGATCCTTCAGCTCGGCGACGTCAAGAGCGGCGCGCTGCAACGCGTCATCACCGGGTCGAAGCACATCCGGCTCGGTTCCGTGGCGGCCGTCGCTCCGCTGCTCGTGCGCCGCAACGGCGATCGCACGCTGACGTTCCCGGTCCCGCCGGAGACACCGCTGCCGCTGGTGCCGACCATCAACCGCACGGTGCGCCGCCGGATCACGACCACGCACTACACCCCGGGGTCGGGCCGGCCGCGGCTCATCTTCGCGGTGGGGGATTCGTCGTGGGACGGCTCGCGACCACGCGAGTTCGACCTGCTGCCCACCACGACCGTGATCGGGTCCGGCGAGGAAGCCGATCTGCGCCTTCCCGGACTCGCCCCCGTGCACGCCGAGATCCGGCACGAGGGCGATGACGAGTACGTGCTGTACGGGTTCGAGGCCGTCGGCGGCGGCGGCGCGCGCGACCAGGGTCCCGGGCGAGGCGGCGGGGGACGCATCCTCCGCACCGGTGCCCGCATCGAGCTCGGCGACTGGCGGCTGGCGTACTTCCGCGCGGAATTCGCCGATCACGGCCGTCCGTACGGCGGCCGGCAGGGCGGCGAGTTCGCGCGTCAGCGCAAGCAGCCCCCGCGCGGCGGTTCGGGCCCGCTCAGTCGCGCGAGCGACCCGGACTGACGGTGCTCCGCCGGGTCCGCCCCTCTGCGGGGTGGCCCGGTGCGGCGGCGCCGGGGCCGAGGACGGGTGACATCGCCGAGGACGCAGACGTTCGTCGAGCCCGCATGTGTTCGTCGTCGGCGGCGTGCGACCTCGGCGAACGGATGCGGTTGCGGCGCGGATGCCGCGCGACGCGGCCGCGGGCGATCAGAAGACGATCGTGTGGTTGCCGTGGCGGATGATGCGGTCCTCGGCGTGCCACAGCACGGCGCGCGAGAGCACCTGGCGCTCCACGTCGGCGCCCCGGCGCGCGAGCTCGGCGGCGGAGTCCGCGTGCGTGACGCGGACGGTGTCCTGCTCGATGATCGGGCCCTCGTCGAGATCGCTCGTGACGTAGTGCGAGGTCGCGCCGATGAGCTTCACTCCGCGCTGCTTCGCCTTCTTGTAGGGCTCGGCGCCGATGAAGGCCGGCAGGAACGAGTGGTGGATGTTGATGACCGGTACGCCGATCTTCTCGAGGAAGTCGGGGGAGAGAATCTGCATGTAGCGCGCGAGCACGACGAAGTCGACGTTGCCGACGAGCAGCTCGAGGATGCGGGCCTCGGATGCCGACTTGTCGGGCCCGGGCGTCGAGGGCACGTGGAAGAAGGGCACGCCGAACGAGCGCACGTCCTCCGCGGCGGTGGTGTGGTTCGACACGACCATCGGGATGCTCACGGGCAGGTCTCCGCGACGGTGACGCCAGAGCAGATCGAGCAGGCAGTGGTCCTGCTTCGAGGCGAGGATCGCCATGCGCTTCGGGGTGGAGAGGTCGGTGAGCGTCCACTCCAGGTCGAAGCCCTCGCCGAGGGTCGTGGCGATGTCGGCCTCGATATCGGGCAGCGCGACGGCCAGGTTCGGGCGGTGGAACACCACCCGCTGGAAGTACGCGCCCCCGCGCGGGTCGTCGGAGTACTGGTCGAAGGCGACGATGTTGCCACCCTGGCGCGCGATCAGGGCCGAGACCGCGGCGATGATGCCGGGGGTGTCGCTGCCGTGCACGATGAGGCAGGCGTGATCGGGCTGCAGGTGGGGGCTCGCGGAGACCATCGGACCATTCTGCCGTGCGGAAGTGGCGCCCGCTGACCAGGGTCGTCATGTGCCAGGCGCCGTTCCCGTCGCGATCAGAGGCGCACGACCACCTTCTCCGCCGAGACGCCACTCCGCTGCCGATCGAGGGCGCCCTGAATGGCTCCCAGGCCCTCGCCGACCACGAGCGGCGCCGGTGCCGGACGCAGCGAGCCGTCGGCCAGCATCCGCGGCACGACCTCGCCCCACAGCCGCGGACCCATCTCGTCGTCACGCAGGCTGCTGCCCCAGACGAACCCCGCGCGGATGCCGAGGCGGCGGGCGCGCAGGCTCGAGCGCACCGTGGCGAGGCCGATGCGCATGAACACCGGCAGCATCGCGGGGAACAGGCGGCGGCGCCCCACGAGGGAGTCGAGCGACACCGGCGTGCTCGCCATCGCCAGGCGGGTTCCACCGACCCGCGACAGCACCTCGAGGCACGCTTCGGTCGATCCGGCGCCGAGGGCGACGGCGCCCGCGACGGGCCGTCCGCCGATCGCGGCGACCAGGTCGGCCACCGCCGACGGCGACCGGTGATCGACCACGGCCTCGGCGCCGAGGGCGCGCACCGTCTCGGCGTTCTTCGCGGATGCCGTGCTCACCACGTCGTACCCCGCGGCGCGCGCGAGCTGGATCGCGTTCATCCCGACGCTCGTCGACCCGCCCCAGATCACCACGACCTCCGGAGCGGTGACGGATGCCGGGGTTCCCGGCATCCGGAGTCCGAGGTGGTGCGGCTGGAAAAGCGCGCAGGCGGCCGTGGAGAGGCCGAGGGGGAAGACGGCGGCCTCCTCGTCGGAGAGGGCCTCGGGTATCGGGGCGGCGAGGCGCTCGAGCAGGACCGAGCACTGCTGGAACGCCCCTTCGCGCAGGGGGTCGCGCCCACGATCGGTGCCCGTGGCGAGGCCGAAGACGCGTTGGCCGACGCGGAAGCGCGTGACGTCGGCGCCGACGGCGATGACGTCGCCCGCGATGTCGGAGCCGAGGACCGCGGGCGTACGCAGCCACCGGTAGGTGATGCGACCCGTGCCCTGGATGACCCAATCGACAGGGTTGACGGCGACGGCGTGCACCCGCACGAGGACCTCGTCGGCGGCCGGGGTCGGCGTCGCGATCTCGGTGACGGTCAGCGGAGCGCGGGGGGCGGCGAGCGTCGCGGCGGTGTGCGTGGTCATGGGCGGCCCTTCGACGTGATGACACGGAGTGTCTTCACTATAGACGTGATGACACTGAGTGTCGTCACGTAGGATCGCCGCATGGCGAGATGGGCCCCCGATACGCGCGAACGGTTGCGCGCGGCCGCGCTCGAGCTCTTCGCCGAGCGCGGGTTCGAGGCGACGACGATCCCCGACATCGTCCAGCGCGCCGGAGTGACGCGGCGCACGTTCTTCCGGCACTTCGGCGACAAGCGGGAGGTGTTCTTCTCCGGCGACGAGATCCCGCGCCTCGCCGCCGACATGCTCGCCGCCGCCCCCGCCGGGGTGGCGCCGTTCGCCCTCGCCTGGGGCGGCTTCCAGGCGCTCGCCGGCGAGCGGTTCGAGCCCCGCCGCGCCGAGATCGCCGCCGCCCGCCGCATCATCGCCGCGGAACCCGCGCTCCGCGAGCGGGATCTGCAGAAGCAGGCCGACCTGCGCGAGGTCCTGACGGCGGGGTTCCGCGCCCGGGGCGTCGAGGCGCTCCGGGCACGGGTCGTCGCCGGGCTGGCCGTCGACCTGCTGCAGACGGCGCTCGAGCGGTGGGCCGACGACGACACGGGCACGCCGCTCATCGACCACCTCGAGCGGGTCCGCGCGGAGATGTCGGCCGTCTTCGACACCGACCTGCCCGCGGGGAACCCCCGCGGGCGAATGCCACCCCCCGCCGGTGTCGGTGGGCGGGACTAGCCTGGACGATGTGACCAGCACCCTGCGCCTCGACCGGCCGGGCTGGCGCACCTGGACGCTGTGGGCGGTCGGCGTGCTCGCCTACGTGGTATCGATCGTCAACCGCACCTCGCTGTCCGCGGTGGGGGTCGACGCCGCTGTGCGCTTCGGCGCCGACGCGTCGGCGCTGTCGATGTTCGCCGTCATCCAGCTCTTCGTCTACGGCGCGATGCAGATCCCCGTCGGCCTGCTGCTCGACCGGTTCGGCGCGCGCCCGATGATCGCGATCGGCATGGTGCTGATGGCGGTGGGGCAGCTCGTGATGGCCTTCGCGGATGCCGTGGGGATCGGCATCCTGGCCCGGGTTCTGATCGGGGCGGGCGATGCCGCCATCTTCCCGAGCGTCCTGCGCGTGATCGCGACGTGGTTCCCCGCGCAGCGGGCGCCGCTGCTGGTGCAGCTCACGGGCATCATCGGCCAGATGGGCCAGATCGTCGCCGTGGTGCCGCTCGCGGCCCTCTTGCACGCGACGAGCTGGAGCGTCGCCTTCGGCAGCGTCGCAGGGCTCGGCGTGCTCTTCGCGATCCTGACCTTCGCGGTCATCCGCAACCGTCCGCCCGAACGTCGAGCGGATCCGGTCGACACCTCCGTCGACACGCAGACGGGCGCCATCCGGGTGGTGCGTTCGGCGCCGGATCTGCGGCAGGGGTTCCGCGAGTCGTGGGCGCACCCCGGCACGCGGCTCGGCTTCTGGTCGCACTTCGCCACCCCCTTCGCGGGCACGGCGTTCATGCTGCTGTGGGGCTTCCCCTTCCTGACGGCGGGCGAGGGACTCGAACCGGCGGCGGCGTCGGGCATCATGACGCTGTTCGTGCTGTTCGGCATCGTCAGCGGTCCCGTGATCGGCGCGCTGTCGAGCCGCCACCCGCGGCGCCGGTCGCGCTGGCTCGTGCTGCCGACGGTCGTCTTCCAGGCGCTCGTGTGGATCGCCGTCGCCGCCTGGCCGGGGCCCGCCCCCCTGTGGCTGCTCATCGTGCTGATGTTCGCCCTGGCCACCGGGGGACCGGCGTCGATGATCGCGTTCGACCACGCGCGCACCTTCACGCCGAGCCACCGCCTCAGCACAGCGACGGGCATCGTGAATGGCGGGGGATTCCTCGCCGCGCTGCTGGCGATCCTCTTCATCGGCATCGCGATGGACGTGCAGGGCGCCGGGAGTCCTGAGACGTATTCGCTCGACGCGTTCCGCATCGCGTTCCTCACGCAGGTGCCGCTGTGGCTCATCGGCGGCATCGCGATCGTCGTCGAACGCGGGCGCACCATCCGCCACGTCGGCGGCGTGCTGCCGCGCTGACGGTGACGGCCCGCGGTGCGAGGATCGAGGGCATGAGCTCCATCGACATCCGCACGCTCGACACCGTCGAGGCCGTGCACGAGGCCTCCCGCGTGCTGGACCGGGTCTGGGGCGACCGCGGCACGATGCCGGCCAACATCCTGCGCGCCCTTGAGCACGCCGGGAACTACGTCGTCGGGATCTACGACGGCGACGCGATGATCGGGGCGTCGGCGGCGTTCTTCGGCCCGCCCGCCGCGCGCTCGATGCACTCGCACATCACCGGGATCATCGACGGCCACCAGGGTCGGGGCCTCGGCCGACGGCTCAAGGACCATCAGCGCGAGTGGGCGCTCGCCCGCGGGGTAGGGCACATCACGTGGACGTTCGATCCGCTCATCCCGCGCAACGCCCACTTCAACCTCGCGGTGCTGGGCGCGCGCGTCACCGACTACCTCGTGAACCAGTACGGCGAGATGGACGACGACGTCAACCGCGGCGACGAATCCGACCGGCTCCTGGTGTCGTGGGCGCTCGCCGAGCCGCCCGTTCCCACCCCGACGGATGCCGAGATCTCGGCCGTCGTGGCCGTGCCCGACGACGTCGAGGGGCTGCGCCGCAGCGATCCGGCGGCCGCCGCCGCCTGGCGCGTGCGCGTGCGGGACGAGATCCGCGGGCACGTGGCATCCGGTCGCCGGATCGGCGGGTTCGACCGCCGCGGATACCTGATCGTGGAGTGATCGCATCCCCGCGCGGACCGCGGGGATGACCACGTCACCTCACTGCTCGGTGATCGGTTCGTCCTTCTCGGCCGCGGGGTCGCCCTGACCCGGACCCGGACGAACGGCGGCGTCGTCGCGCACGTCGATGCGCGTCACGCCGTCGTGCTCGGTCACGTCGAAGCGGGGCGCGGCGTCCGCCTCGGTGGCCTTCGGGGCGCTCATGAGCTGGTCGTGGCGGTTCTCTTCGAAGCTCTTCTCGTCGCTCACGGTCGTCACTCCTTCTCGCCGGCCGAACGCCACGCGTCGGACTCCATGTGTGAGCCCGCCTGCGGGCCCATCTGCAGCATCCCGCCGTCGACCACCCAGCTCGCGCCCGTGACGTACGAACCCGAGGGCGAGGCGAGGAAGCGGATGACGTCGGCGATCTCCTCCGGCTTGCCGGGGCGACCGAGGGGGATGCCGGGGCGGTGGGTGCGATCGGCATCCTCGGCGGACATGTCGTTGATGGGCGTGGCGATCTCGCCCGGGGCGACGGCGTTCGCGGTGATTCCGTACTGACCGAGCTCGAGGGCCATCGTCTTGATGAGCCCGCCGACGCCGTGCTTCGCGGCGACGTAGGGGGCCGACCCGACGCGGGGCTGATGCTCGTGCACGCTCGAGACGACGATGAGGCGGCCGCCGTTGCCGGCCGCCACCATCCGCTTCGCCGCGGTGTGGAGGGCGAGGAACGCGCCGTCGAGGTTCAGGGAGATGTCGGTGCGCCACGTGTCGAAGTCGAGGTCGAGGAACGAGCCCCCGATCCCGCCGCCGGCGTTGTTGACGAACACGTCGAGGCCGCCGAGCTCGTCGGCCATGGCGTTCACGGCATCCGAGACCGCGTCGAAGTCGGTCGCGTCGAACTGCGCGACGATCGCGCGCACGCCGCGCTCGCGCACGGCTGCGGCGGTCTCCTCCGCGCCGTCCTTGTCGGAGTGGTAGGTGACCGCGACGTCGATCCCGGCGTCGGCGAGGGCGAGGGCGGTGGCCGCGCCGATGCCCGAGTCGGAGCCGGTGACGATCGCGTGGCGGGGGGTGAAGTCGTCGCTCATGCGGGCGACGCTACGCGCGGGTCGCCGCGGGGTCGGCGGCCTTGCCAGGGTCGCGCGCGGGCGTTACGGTCGCGCTTCGCCGCGGCGCCCCGTGCCGCACTCCGGAGAAATCGGTGTCCTCGGAGCGCGGGAGGCCGGAGCGGCTGCTCGAACGTCGAATTCTCCGGAGTTTGGCACGCCGCTGCCGCGCGCCCGCCCCGCGCGCCCGCCGGATACCCTGCCCTCATGCCGCCCCGCGCCCCCGCCGCCCCCGTGACCCTGGATGCCGTCGAACTGCGTGTCCTCCACATTCCGCTCGTGTCGCCCTTCACCACGTCGTTCGGCACTGAGACGGTGCGCGAGGTGATCATCGTGTCGGCCGAGACGTCCGACGGACGCGGCTGGGGAGAAGTGGTGACGCAGTCCGAACCGTCGTACTCGAGCGAGTACACGCAGGGCGCGTGGGACGTGCTCTCCCGCTTCCTCGTGCCGGCGCTGCTCGAGCGCCGCACGTTCGCGCCGGAAGAGGTCGCCGGCGTCCTGCGACCCGTCGTCGGGCACCGCATGGCCAAGGCCGGTCTCGAGCTCGCGGTGATCGACGCGGCGCTCCGCGCCGAGGGGCGCAGCTTCGGACAGTACCTCGGCGCCGAGAAGGACCGGGTGCCCTCGGGCGTCTCCGTCGGCATCCAGCGCGATCCGGCGGCGCTGGTCGAGGCCGTCGGCGGCTACCTCGACGAGGGCTACGTGCGCATCAAGATCAAGATCAAGCCCGGCCGCGACCTGGACGACACCGCGGCCGTCCGCGAGGCGTTCGGCGGCATCCCCCTGCAGGTGGATGCCAACTCCGCCTACACCCTCGCCGATGCGGACACGCTGGCGGAGCTCGACGCCTTCGACCTGCTGCTCATCGAGCAGCCCCTGCAGGAGGACGACCTCGTCGACCACGCGACCCTCGCGAAGCGTCTGCGCACACCCGTGTGCCTCGACGAGTCGATCGTCTCCGACAAGGCCGCCGCCGACGCGCTCGCGCTCGGCTCGGCGGCGATCATCAACATCAAGGCCGGCCGCGTCGGCGGCTACCTCGAGGCCGTGGCGATCCACGACCGGGCGCGCGCCGCGGGCATTCCCGTGTGGTGCGGCGGCATGCTCGAGACCGGAATCGGCCGCGCCGCCAACGCCGTTCTCGCCGCGCTCCCGGGGTTCTCGCTGCCCGGCGACATCTCGGCATCCGCCCGGTTCTACACGCAGGACATCGTGACCGAGCCGGCCGTGATCGAGGACGGGCACGTGCGCGTACCGACCGGCCCGGGCCTCGGCGTCGAGATCGATGCCGCGGCGCTCGAGCGCTTCACCGTGCGTCGCGAGCGGATCACCCGATGAGCGGCGGACGGTCAGGACTTTCGGAAACCGAGAGCGACGACGTGCCCTGGGGGCGGGCGCCCGTCGACGGCATTCCGCTCCCGCCGTTCGCCGACGCCGCGGAGCACGGCGCCTACGTGCGCGCTCTGCAGACGTTCCTTCTGATGCTCGATCGGGAGGAGCCGTCGGCCGCGACGATCGCGCTGGCCGCGGCCCTCGAGGCGGAGCTTCCACGAACCGCGCGCGAGGTGCCGGAGCGCCTGTCGCCGCTCGCACTTCGCGTGAGCCTGTCGACGTTCTTCCCGGCGCCCTGGACGCCCGAGGCGCTCGCCCTCGCCCTCGACGGCTTCGGGTACGGCGTTCCCTCCCGCGGTCGGATCGGCTGGGTCTGGGGAAGTGACCCCGATTACGCCGCGCGGCTCACCCGGCAGGGCTGGGAGATCGAGAGGCACGAACGCGGATCCCGCTCGCACGCGACCCTGCCGCACGAGGGCGACCTCGTGCTGCTGTGGATGGACATGTTCCGCAACCGCTTCCCCTACCCGATCGCGCACACGCCCGTGCCCTCCGTGCCCACGCCGGACGCGCTCACCGCCGCCGCGGAGGCGACCCTCGCCGCCCACGCGACGAACGTCGCGATGCCGTACCTGCAGAACTGGGTGCGCGAGCGGGACCGTGGCCGCGACGGCGGGCCGGGCGGGGCGGGATCGCTTCGATAAACTGGATGCCGCGCCCTCGCGCTCGATCCCCACACTTTTGCCGACCATTGGAGCCACCGTGGCCGAACAGTCCCGCCTCGACAAGGTCATCGCCCTCGCCCGCCACCGCGGGTTCGTCTTCCAGGCCGGTGAGATCTACGGCGGTTCGCGCTCCGCATGGGACTACGGCCCCCTCGGCACGGAGCTGAAGGAGAACATCCGTCGTCAGTGGTGGCAGACGTTCGTGCGCGGTCGCGGCGACATGGTGGGCCTGGACTCGAGCATCATCCTCCCCAAGCGCGTGTGGGAGGCGTCGGGCCACGTCGCCACCTTCACCGACCCGCTCGTGGAGTGCCTGAGCTGCCACAAGCGCTTCCGCGCCGACACCCTCATCGAGGATTTCGAGGCCCGCAAGAACCGCAAGGCCGAGAACGGTCTGGCCGACATCCCGTGCCCGAACTGCGGCACCAAGGGCCAGTACACCGAACCGAAGTCGTTCTCGGGCCTGGTCAAGACCTACCTCGGCGTCGTCGACGACGAGTCGGGCCTGTACTTCCTGCGCCCCGAGACCGCGCAGGGCATCTTCGTGAACTTCTCGAACGTGCTCACGGCATCCCGTCGGAAGCCCCCGTTCGGCGTCGGCCAGGTGGGCAAGGCGTTCCGCAACGAGATCACGCCGGGCAACTTCATCTTCCGCACGCGCGAGTTCGAGCAGATGGAGATCGAGTACTTCACCCCGCCCGCCGAGGCGAACGAGTGGTTCGAGCACTGGGTCGAGGCGTGCTGGAACTGGTTCATCGAGCTCGGCATCGACCCCGAGAACATGAAGCGCTTCGACGTTCCCGAAGACGACCGCGCGCACTACTCCGCCGGCACGATCGACGTCGAGTACCGCTTCGGCTTCCCGGGCAAGGAGTGGGGCGAGCTCATGGGCGTCGCCAACCGCACCGACTACGACCTGAAGAGCCACTCCGAGGCATCGGGCCAGTCGCTCACCTTCTTCGACCAGGCGTCGGGCGAGAAGTACACCCCGTACGTGATCGAGCCCTCGTTCGGTCTGACGCGCGCGATGATGGCGTTCCTCGTCGACGCGTACCGCGAAGAAGAGGTGCCCAACGCCAAGGGCGGCACCGACACCCGCACCGTGCTCAAGCTCGACCCGCGCCTCGCGCCCGTCAAGGTCGCCGTGCTGCCGCTCTCGCGCAACGAGCGCCTGTCGCCGCTGGCCCGCGAGACGGCCGACACGCTCCGCGCGGCCGGCTGGAACATCGACTTCGACGACGCCGGCGCGATCGGTCGCCGTTATCGCCGGCAGGACGAGATCGGCACCCCGTTCTGCGTGACGGTCGACTTCGACTCGCTCGACGACAACGCCGTGACCGTGCGCGACCGCGACACGATGGGCCAGGAGCGCATCGGCCTCGACGCCCTGCACGGCTACCTCGCGGAGCGCCTGCGCGGCGCCTGACGCCGTCGTCCGGACTCGGAAACACCCTCCGCGTCCCCTCCTGAGACGAAGCACGTCAAGACGTCTTTCCGAGACAGCCGACGCCCCGAGAATCCGGATCCGTTAAGTGTGGTGAGACCGCGGAAGGCACGTCTCAAAAAGCTGCTGCTTTTTGAGATGCCGCGTGAAGTCCGTGTCATCCCGACTGGCCGGGGCCGTCGGCGACGCAGTGCGGAAGAGCGGATGCCGTGCGCCTTCGGGGGTGGCGGCGGGTTGTCGCCACCCCCTGCGTATTCAGCCGGCACCGGCTCAGATGGCGAGTCGTCCGCAGACTCCACCGTTCGGAACGATTGCCTGGATGCGGGCAAGCTCATCGCTGGTGAGGACGAGATCCGCGGCCGCGGTGTTCTCCGCGACTCGGGTGATGCTGCGGGAGCCGCGGATTGGCGAGATGTCGTCCCCTTGCGCTACGAGCCGTGCCCGGGCGGGCTGCGAACTCATTTGTCACAGGAAGGTGACGACGACCTTGCCGCTCTCGCTTTCGGCAGTGGTGTGAGCGTCAACGATTGCCGTCAGGTTGAACTCGTGATCTACGCGGGGCACCCAAGAACCGGCCGCTCCGAGGGCGGCTGCACGGCGCAGGAGCTCGGAATCGTTGCGGGCGTTGGCCTGCACGGCGCCCAGTCGCGCCGCGCCCTGACTGTCGACAACGGTGACGACGCGAGAGGCGTCACCAACGATCGCGACGAGGTCCTCTAAAGAGTTCGACGGAGCGGAGTGCACCGCGGCGTCGACGCCGTTCGGCGCGAGTGCGGCGACCCGCTCCGCGAGGCCGGCGCCGTACGTCGTCGGGATGACGCCGATTTCGTGAAGGGCGGGATGGCTGCTCTCGCGTCCGGTCCCGATGACGGTGGCGCCGGCGGCTCTGGCGAAGGCCGCTACGGCGGTGCCGACAGCGCCGGAAGCGCCTTCGATCAGGAGCGTCGCGCCCGTCAGGTCGCCCAGTGCCTCGATCGCGGCGGCCGCGGTCGCGCCGGCAAGGCCTGCTGCAGCCGCCTGGGCGATCGACCACTTCTCCGGCACGGCACTCCATGCGGTCAGGACTGCGAACTCAGCGGTCGTGTCACTCACGCCGCCGAGCCCGAAGACGAGGTCACCAACCTCGGTGCCGGTCACTCCTGGTCCGACCTCGTCGACCACGCCAACGGCATCCCGGCCGGGGACGGCAGGGAGGTCAAGCGGCAAGAACTCGGCGAGTTGTCCGGCGCGGAGGAGAACGTCGATCGGATTGACGCTGGCGGCCCGGACTGCGATGCGGATCGCGCCGTCACCGGCGTGAGGTTCAGGAGCATCCTCGACGTTGAGGACGTCGGGGGCTCCGTAGGAGTGGAATCGGGCAGCTCGCATGACGGGGATCTCTCTTCTAGGATCGCAGCAGCTAATGCTTGCCACGGAAAGGAACCATAGCGCTGTCTAGTTTCCGCGGCAAGGGAATTAGACTGAGGACGTGCCCGACGACCGCCTGTCCCCGCAAGAAGACCGCACCTGGGCTCTACTGGTCGGGGTAATGATGTGGCTCCCCGCCGAACTCGACATCTGGCTCGAGGGGGCTGCTGATCTCAGCCACGCAGAGTTCGGCGTCCTGCGCTGTCTCTCCACGAGTGAGGATCGCGAGATCCACATGAGCCGGCTTGCAGCGACCGCGAGTGTCACCCCGTCGCATCTCTCGCGCATCGTCGGGCGACTCGAACGTCGGGGGCTCTTGAGCAGGAGTACGGACCCGGAAGATGCCCGGCGGACGCTCGCGCGGCTGACGGGGCCGGGAGCGGAGCTTCTGAACAAGGTGGAGCCCGGCTATGTGGCCGAGGTGCGCGCTCGTGTCTTCGGCCTGCTCGATGCTGATCAGAGGAACCAGCTCGAAGACCTGGCCGAAACGATCCTCACCCCGCTGCGCGGCGAATGCATCACGCTACTGCCACCGCGCTCTGCGCGTCCCTGATGGACGCCTGGCGCCTCGAGAGCGCCTGAGCGGCACCACAATCACCTCGGCCGAGAAAGCCGCGCAAACCTCTACCGTCACCAGCAGTTCAACGCGTCCCCGCGAAAGCGCAGCGATGTGGCGGGCAAGCGCGCTCGTCGTCGGCACCTCCGACACAAAGCGGTCACAGAACAGCGCCGCGAAGCTGCCAACTCCACAGATTTCGCGGAATCCGTATCGCCAGCCCGCCGGCCCCTGTCGTACCGGATAGCGATCCCCATTCGGACACCTATCGCATTGGACTTTTGCATCACATCAACCGCCCGAACTCCGGCACCTCATCTGAGACCTCACGGTTGGTGCGAAACCCATCGGTTTCGCACCAACCGGGGGCCCAGCAGCAGCGACGCTACATTCTGCAGTCAATCTCGCACCGAGTACCTTCGGGCGATTGACTTCGTGCCTGGGCCTAGAGCCCGACGGGGTCGGGCGACAGTCTCCACGTCACGAACGGCTGTTCGTCCGGTCCGACGCGCAACCGGCCCGTGGGGACCCAACCGCGTGCCTGGTAGAAGCGCTGTGCACGTTCGTTGCCTTGCCATACCTCGAGTTCGGCTTCTCGCCCACCCAGCGATCGACCGAACTGGATGTAGAGCGTGGAGCCTATTCCCTGTCCGATCCGCTCGGGGTCCACATATAGCCCGACGAGCTCGACGGGTTCCGTTTCTTCCGGCGGGACGCGGAAATGGATGAAGCCGGCCATACCTGTAGGCGTGTCGACCACGAAAGTCTGTCGGTACGGTTCCGCTAGGAACCGTGTCCACATATTCAAGCGACTCCGCTCGGCGTCGCTATTCCGAAGCGACTCACCGTAGTAGAAGGCTCGTGAGGCCGCATGGAGAGCCGTGATGGTCTCAGCGTCCTCCCGTCTTGAGGGCCGGACAGAAGGCGTCATCCAGAAATTCAACCATCACCCGAACTTGGCTCTCTGTCACGCGATACGTGATGCAAAACCGATGGGTTTCGCACCATCTGAGCGCGAGATGACGCGCTCAGCCCAGGAGTGAGCTCTGCTCGGTGCTGGACTCCGAAGGTTCGGGGACGACGTGCAGGCCTGTGGGCTGTTTGCGGTGTGCATGAGGGATTCGAGCCACGCGCGATTGACGGCGGGCGCCCGGCCGCCACTGAACTTGAACCTGCACGATGCCCCGCGGTGTACCCATACCGCGGTGCGGCCACCGCCGACGGACTGGTCCTCCTTCCACGTCAGGTAGAAGGGCTCACCGCGGCGGAGCTTGTTGCCGATGACGATCTGGAGATGTGCCAGGAGTCGGTCCTCGAAGTCGACTCGCACTTGTTCGTTTCCCGTCCCCCGCGCAGTCTCGGTGGCCTCCGTCTAGGCGGCGTCGGCTTCGGCCATTAGTTCGCGTACGAGTGGTGCGACCTTGGTGCCGTAGAGCTCAATGCTGCTCATGAGTTGGTCGTGGCGTACCGGTCCGTTGCTGTAGCGCAGGTCGAAACGGGTCGCGCCGAGCGCGCGCAGGTTGTGGACGATCTTGCGGGCGACCGTCTCGGGTGAGCCGATGTAGAGCGCGCCTTCGGGGCCGACGCCGTGCAAGTATTGCGCGCGGGTGGCGGGCGGCCAGCCTCGTTCCTTCCCGGCTTTCTCCATGAAGGCCATGTGATGCGGGTAGATGGTCTCGATCGCCTCCTCGTCCGTTTCGGCGATGTACCCCGAGGAGTGGATGGCGATCGGCTGCGGCGCCTTGCCGAACTGGTCGAGTGCTCGCCGGTAGAGATCGGCGTGGCCGGCGAAGTTCGCCGGCTTGCCGCCGATGATGGCGATCATGAGGGGCAGCCCGTAGTGGGCGGCGCGGACGACCGATTCGGGTGAGCCGCCGACGCCGACCCAGGTTTTCAGGGTGCCACTTTCGGGGCGCGGGTACACCCACTGGTTCTCCAGGGGACTGCGCTTTGTGCCGCTCCACGTGACGGGGGCGTCTTTGAGCAGTTCTGCGAAGAGCTGGATTTTTTCCTCGAAGAGGATTTCGTAGTCGGAGAGGCTGTAGCCGAAGAGGGGGAAGGACTCGGTGAATGATCCTCGCCCGAGGACGACTTCAGCCCGGCCATTGCTGAGGGCGTCGAGGGTGGCGAAGCGCTCGTAGACGCGGACGGGGTCGTCGCTGCTGAGGACGGTCACGGCCGAACCCAGCTTGATGTGCTGGGTCCGGGCCGCAATGGCCGCGATGACGACTTCCGGGGCGCTGACGCCGAATTCGACGCGGTGGTGCTCGCCGATGCCGAAGAAGTCGAGGCCGAGCTGGTCGGCGAGGACCGCCTCTTCGACGACGTCGCGGATGGACTGGGCGTGGGAGACGAGGGTGCCGTCAGCCGTGGCCGTCACGTCGCCGAACGTGTCGAGACCGAGCTCGAGCGGGTGGTCCATGATGCTTCCTCTTGGTGGCGAGTTAGTAGGCGACGGAGAACCGCTGGCGGGAGTGCTGGGGCTGCTCGATTTCATCGACGAACGCGATGGCGTAGTCGGCTCCGGAGATGTCCGACTGGCCCTCGTCGTCGGCGAGGAGAACGTCGCCGCCAAGGCGGAAATGCCCGGTCCGCTCACCCGGTGCCCACGCGCCGAATCCACCCGCGGGGCTGAGGTAAAACCAGTCGAGGTCTCCCGTCGAGGAGCGCAGCGCGTCGAGAACGGCTGCGTGCTGGCGCGCCTCGGGGCGGTATGCCTCGGGGAACTGGTCGAGGTCCATGACCTGCGGGCCGCCCTCGTAAGCAAACAGAGATCCTGCTCCGCCCACGACGGCGAGTCGGGCGCCGGCCGACACGACCGCGTCAACAACTGCGGGGATCGAGTCGATCAGGGCCGGGCCACCCTGCTCGGCAGTCTGCGCGGGCAGGGCCACGACGACGACGTCGGCACCGGTCACCGCTTCACGGACGAAGTCGGCATCGTGAAGCGAACCGGTAGCGAACGAGATGTCTGCCGGTGCGTGCGCGGGCTGGTGGCGGGCAATGCCAGCGACGGAGTGACCGCGGGAGGTGAGCTCGGTGGCGATATGACCGCCGGCGTAACCGGTGGCGCCGAAGATGACGATACGGGACATGAAGTGCTTCTTTCTGTGGGAGTGAGGTGGGGTCTGATGGGTTGCGTCTGTTACGGGACCGACGAGGTTCGGGGCGTCACACGAAGGCCACGAAGCCGAGGACGGCGACGACGATCGACAGGAGGGTGAGGATCGCTGGGGCCACGACGGATTCCTTGCGGCGGGCGTGCACGACGACGGCACCGAGCATGAGGGCAGCGAGAGCGACCGCGGCGATGGGGGTCAGGATCGGAGCGATTCCCGTCGTCAGCGGAAGGATTAGGCCCAGCGCGCCGATGACCTCGAGGAGGGCGATGGTCTTGATCGAAGGGGAGGTGAAGTCCGCCGCCCACGGCATCCCACTGTCGATGAGGGCACTACGGGGCTTGGTGAGCTTCATGACCCCGGCGCCGAGGTAGGCGACGGTGAGGAGGATGGTAATGATCCAGAGTGCGATGAGCACGGGCGTGTTCCTGTTCCGAGATGACGAGTAGTTGCGAGAGAGGGCGGGCGTTCAGGGGCAACCGGAGCCAGACCGGCCCTGCAGGTGCTGACGCAGGGCTGTGGTCGCTGTGTGCATTGCCTCGAGTTGTTCCGGCGTGAAGGCGTCGATGAACACCTCACGCACAACGCGAAGGTGCGAGGCGGAACTCTTGCGGAACAGTGCCGCGCCGTCCGCGGTCAACTCGACGGCGGCGCCCCGAGCGTCGCCGTCAACGCGCTGACGGGCAAGGAGCCCGCGCTCTTCCATGCGCCGAAGATGGTGCGAGAGCCGGCTGCGTTCCCAACCGACGACGTCAGCCAGTTCGGATGACCGCAGTCGTCGATCGGGTGCTTCGCTGAGCGCGAGGAGGACCCCATAGTCGCCGGGCGTGATGCCCGACGTGGCCTGGAAATCCGCCGCCAAAGAACGCTTCACGGCCTCTGACGTCTCGACGTAATCGCGCCACACGGTGAGCTCGTCCTGGTTGGGCGAACGGCGTTTGCGGGCAGCCCCGGCGCGGTCTGTCACGGTTTCCTCTTCCTGTCGGTTAGTAATGTACGCGTCAACTGTTGATGTGTCAACCACATGCTATTTGTCGGTCTTGTAAAGGCTATGGAGACCTCTCCTGGCTCCCCGTCTAGTCGAGAGCGGGGCGTCAGGGCCACGTCCACTGATGCGCGCTGAGACGCGTGATCTGCGCCAAGGCTTCACCTTCAGTCGCAGGGCGCGACGTTGACACGTGCATCTGACCTCGCGATAATTGATGTATCAACTACTTACGGGGTTCTTCGTCAGTCTCCGGCGTAACGATGGACGTGCGCCCGGCATCTGTTCTCGTCATCGGTGGGGGGCAAGCCGGGCTCTCGGCCGCTTACCACCTGCAACGGCGCGGTATGTCATCTGCTCTGGACGACTCGGCGCGAGGGCGGACGTTCGCTGTCCTCGACGCGGGCGATCGCCCAGGAGGTGCGTGGGTGCATCGGTGGGACACACTCCGAATGTCGACCGTGAACGGAATCTTTGCCCTCCCCGGCATGCCGGTACCGACGATCGATCCCGACGAGTCCAGCAACACGGCCGTGCCTCGCTACTTCGGCTCGTACGAAGCAGAGCAACGACTCCCCATCCTCCGGCCACGCACCGTTCAAGACGTTGTTTCGCTAAGCGATAGCCCGGGGGCCCCGTTGCGCGTGACGACAGATAAGGAGACCTGGCAGGTCGAGGCGATCATCAACGCCACTGGCACCTGGGACAACCCCGTCACCCCCGATTTTCCCGGCCGCGCCTCGTTCCTGGGCCGTCAGCTGCACACCCGGGACTATGCGCAAGCTTCGGAGTTCGCCGGTCAACGGGTGGCGGTGGTGGGCGGCGGTATCTCGGCGGTCCAGATCCTCGAAGAGATAAGCCGCACCGCCGAGACCTTTTGGTACACCCGACGTCGGCCTGTGTTCCTCGAACACGAATTTGCTCATGAGAGAGAAGGCGTCGATGTCGAACGGCGAGTCGGTAGCGACGCCGCGAAGGGGATACCTCCGCGAAGCGTGGTCTCCTACACGGGGCTCGGTTGGACGAGCTACGCGGTAGCGGCCCGTGAGCGCGGTGTACTCGACCCCCGCCCCATGTTCACGGCCGTCAGTGCACACCACCTAAGCGAAGCAGACGGGACCTCCACCGCTGTCGACGCCATCGTTTGGGCGACGGGGTTTCGGCCATCGTTGGCTCATCTCGCCCACCTCGACCTGTACGGCCCACTCGGGGGGATCCCCGTCGTGGGCACACAAGCAGCCCGCGACCCTCGCATTCACCTCATCGGCTACGGACCCTCACAGTCGACCATCGGTGCGAATCGGGCAGGCCGCGCTGCGGCAGTAGCCCTCACCACCCCGACATAACGGGGTTCAGCGTCCACCGAACAACTTGCCACGACGATCCCACCAGTCAACTCGGTACGGGGCTCCGGGTGAGGCAAAGCCGATCTGTTTCGCACCACGCTCGAGCCCGTCCACGAGATGCCGGAAATCCGCCGACCGCCGCGGTGCAATGTCAGGGGGTTGAACCCGCGGCGGCTTTTGCATCCTCCGCGAGGCGTTCGCGCCGCTGTCGGTTCAGCTTGGGAGCAAGGAGCGCGACGGTAATAGCGCCGATGAGGCCGGGTGCGAGCAGCAACAGGAACAGCGGCAAGTTCTCCATCCCTTGACGGTACGAGAGCGGGCTCGTGTGCACCTCCCCCAACAGGTGGAGGTGAGTCCCCGCCGCGGGGCGGACACCCACCTATCAGTCGCTGAGGGCCTCGGAAGGCGAGGGTTGTTCGGCGGTTGCGGTGCCGGAAGAGAGTGGTGGTGGCGCCGCCGACCCATACGGTGCCGTCCAGTCAGCGGTGATGGTGATGTGTCCAGCGCGGCCGAGCTTTCATCCTTGGGCGACGGTGTAGCCGTGCTTGGCTTCCCCAGTGTGAGCAAGATTCGGGTGGCCGTCTAACGGTGGTGCGAAGCAGATCGGCTTGCCCAGTAGAGCGCAGCTTCAACGTCACTCACAAGCCGCGTGGACAAGCTGCGTCAACTCCGAGACGGATTGGTCACCGCGCGGCGGAGTGCTGACCAGCGCATTCGTTCGTCTTCTGCTGGAGGAACGTGCACAGGTCGGCCACGCCGTCCAGCTCGCGACACAAGTCATGAAGCTCTTGAGGAGTGAGCTCAGTGATCTCAGGCTGCGCCTCGATGGTGACGCGCCACTCTGGTGCGCCGGTCGTGACAGGTCGAATGAAAACGGAGGTCGTCGCGTTGCGCAGCGGGAAAATTACGAGGCCGCTGTCGCGCCCATCGGTAGGTTCCTGATCCGCGACATAGGGTGCGGCGACAGCATTGTCACGCACCGCGGCGAACTCACGCAACCAATCCTGCAACGCTTCCTTGCTGCTAAACGGCACCACCTACCACCCTTGGACGTGCGCTACCAGCTGAGCTACTTCGTCCACCGCATGGGCCGCACCATCAAGCGCAAAGCCGGTCTTGTCGCGGGCGGCGTCATGGAGAAACTGACTACATGGGCAAATTTATCTATCGCGAGCAGGTGCGCGCAGACTTCGAAGACCGCCTCCTCGCGCACCTTTAAATCGTGATCGGCAACAAGCTACGCCGAGGGGAACCGTTCTACTTCTCCGGCGAACCTTCCGGCCTCACTTGAGAGGAAACGTCCAATGCGCCGTTGGACATGTAGAGCGGTGCTGCATCTCTAGAACGATGCGCGTCGGAGGCGTCGGCGCTGGCCGAGTCATGTTGGGCCTGGAAGGCGATGTAGACGTTCGGTCCGTAGACGGTGCTAGTTCAGATCGTCTTCCAGGCGAGCCCCCCGCGCCCGTGAATCAGATCGTCCAAAGATTTTTGGGACGTGCGTGTTGGGCCGCGGCGGGTGACCATCGGCGTGGAGTAAATGGCGGAGCGCTCAATTATGGGATAGAGGTCGAGATACTCTCGGCCCACATTTTGGCCCGCATATGCCACTAGCGGATGCCACGATCCCGCGGGGTCATGGCATCCGGTCTCCGTCGTTTTCGGGGCGTCGCCCGTCTCGTCTCGAGACGGCGCCCGGCTGACGATTCGTGGTCCGGCGCTCGTCCGCGGCGCAGCGCCCTCTCACGCCGCGGACTGCTCATGGCCGCGCCGCAAGCGCACGGCGCCCGGGGTGGGGAGGAGGCGTCGGTGCGGGTCTGTGGGCACAACCCGGGGGCTGTCGGCGGGTTCGCTAGCCTGGGGCGACGACCGACGCCGAGGGGGCACGATGACGGACGTGACGAGCGGGACACCCCGCGCGGGCATGGCGTGGCCGGCGCAGCCGGGCGTGCTGACCGACACCACCCGGTGTCCGTCGTGCTTCACGACGATCTCCACGACGCCGTGCACGGCATGCGGGCTCGACCTCACCGACGTGCGCACCGCGCGCGTGCTCGAGCTGTCGAGGCGCATCGTCGAGCTGAGCGACCAGCGCGCCGACGTGCTGTTGCGGATACGTCAGGATGCCGCGGCGGCGGCCGCCGGGTCGCACGGTGACGTGGTGGCCCCCGCGTCTTCCCCCGCGACCGTTCCGGCCGCGACACCCGCGTGGGCGGCGCCGAGTCCGGCGCGGGTCACGGACGGGGCTCCGCTCGCGGTCGCGGAGGGCCCGGGTGTACTTGCTCCTCCTGCGTCAGGCGCTGCGACGCCGGCCTCGACCGGTGCGTCCTCGTCGAAGGATGCCGTCGAGCCGGGCGCTGGCGCTCCGGGCCCCGCCGCTCAGGACGCTCTCGCTCCAGGCGCGGTTGTTCAGGACGCTGTCGCTCCGGCCGCGGTTGTTCAGGACGCTGTCCCTCCGGGCGCCGCCGCTCCGCCGACGAAGGCGACCGCGCCGGTGGGACCCGGGACGCTGAATCCCGCCGCGCCGCCGGCCGATCCTTCCCCGTCGGTCGATCCGCCCGCTCCGGTCGTTCCCATCTCCTCGGCCGGCCCGGTTCCGTCGGGCGGGTCCGTGCCCCCGAGCGGCACGGCAGCGCCCGAGGGCGTCGCGACGGATCCGGCGAAGCCGCGACGGTCGGGCGTGCAGGTGTTCCTGCTGTCGGCGGGCGTTGTGCTGCTCGCCGTCGCCGCGGCCTTCTTCCTGACCGTGGCGTGGGTGGCCGGCGGGCTCGTGCTCCGCTCGGTCGTCGTCGCCGTGGCCACGGCGGGGGTCGTCGTCACGGCATCCCTCCTGCGTCGTCGCGGACTCACCGCCACGGCCGAGGGCATCGCCCTCCTAGGCATCGCCCTGATCGCGCTCGACGTCTGGGCCGTCCGCGCCAACGACCTCGCGGGAGCCGCTGCGGTGGGCGCGCGCGTGTACTGGGGCGTGGCGGCGCTGATCGCCGGGGTCGCCTTCGTGGGGTGGGCCCGTCAGTCGCGGCTGCGCTCACCGCTGTCGGTCGGGGCGATCGCGCTCGTGCTCGGTCCGGCGTCGGTGGCTGCCGGGATCGCCGGCGACGACGCGGCGGTCGCCTGGTACGCCGCGGCGGTGACGACTCTCGCCGTGGCCCTCGCCGCCCCGCTCCTGCCGCGGCTCGCCCGTCCCGATGCAGGCTCCCTGCGCGTCGAGACGGCGGTCATCCGCGGACTCGCCGCGATCGGCGCCGTCGTCGGGCTCGCGGCCGCCCTCGTCCGCGACCCGGGCGCGACGTGGGCGCCCGTCGCGGCGACGCTTCCCCTCGCGCTGCTCGTCGCCGCCCATGCCGCGATCGCCGCACGCCGGGACGAGAGCGCGACGGCGCGCGTGGCCGCTCCCCTCGCGGTGGTCCTGCTGGGTGCGGGGGTCGCCGCGACCGCGATCCGATCGACCGATCCCGCCGCCGCTGTCACCGTTCCGCTGCTCGTGGCGACGGTGGTCGCGCTGGGCCTCGATCTCTCGCGTTCCCGGGCACGAGCGGGGTCCGGGCGCACCGCGCTCTCGGCTGCCGCCCTCGCGGCGGGCGTCGCGGCCGGGCTCGCGGCTCTTCCCCCGCTCGGATGGGCGTTGTTCGCCTGGGTCGCGCCGATCGTCGGTATCGGGCGCGTGTTCGCGAGGTCGGCGTCCGAGGTCGACGTCCCGGATGCCACCAGCTCCGCCTCCGTCCTCTCGCTCGCGGCCGTGGTCGTTCTCGCGGCGATCGCGTGGCGATGGGGTAGTCCTGGCGCGGCGCGGCGGCCCGCTCTGCTCTGGGCTGGTGCCGTCGTGGCTCTGCTGGCGGGACCGCAGCTGCGCATGATCGGCGCGGTCGTGCTGTGGAATCTGGCGCTCGCGGTCGTCGCCACTTGGCTGCTTCTCCGCCGCCGCGGACCCGTTGCCGTCGCAGCGACTGGTGGTCTCGTTGCCGCGGTAGCCGGGTGGGTGCTGTCGTTCAGTTCGCCCCTGACCTGGGCGGTGGCGACGGTGGTCGTCGCGGCGCTGCTGTGGACGGTGGCCCCCGCGGCGCGTGCGACCCGCGTCCCCGCGGTCGTGGCGTTCACGCTCTTCGTCCCGCTCAGTGCGGTGCTCGTCCCCTCTGTGGTGCAGAGCGGTCTCAACGTGCGGCTCGACGAACCGCACCCCCTCACGGCGGGGGCGGCGGTGGCGGCGGTGCTGCTCGCCCTCGCGGTGCTGCCCTCGCGCTCCGCGACCCGGCTCACCGTCGCGCAACGCGAGGCCATGGTGCTGACGGGTCTCCTCCTCGTCGTCGCCCTGGGCCTCCCTGCTCTCGTCTGGGCGCGCGGCGGTCTCGCCGCGACGGTGTGGCTCGTGGCCGTCGGTATCATGACCGTCGTCTCGGCGGCCGCGATCGTGATGCGACGGGCCTTGGTCGACGCGACCGTCGTCCGTCCGGTCGCCGCGCTCCTCGTGCCGATCATCGCCGCCGCGACCGTGCTGACCGGGGTGCGCGAGGCCGAGCCGACCCCGTTCGCGCGGAGCGTGCTCCTGGCATCCGTCGGGGTGGTGTGCGCGGCCGTTGCTCTCTGGCGGCTGCGTGCCGATCGCCTCACACGCGGCCTCTTCGACGCGGGAGCCGTCGTCGTGGGCCTGGCGGCCGTCGTCTCCGCGATCTTCACCGCGGGCGTCGCGATGCCGTTGCTCCTGCTGGCCGTCGTCGTGCTCATCCAGGCGGTCGATGCGGACGGGCTCTTCGCGTCGCGGGGTTCACGGCGCCACCTCGTCTGGCTCGCGCTCGCGCTCGCGGCCGTCGCGCTGTGGACGCAGCTGACCGCAGGGCGGGTCGAGGCGGTGGAGGCCTTCACCCTCCCCGTCGCGGCGGCGCTGCTCGCGATCGCCACCGCCGAGGAGCGGGCGCGCCGTCGGGTCGCGACGCGTCCGGCATCGGCGCCCGCCGTCATCGCATTCGCGGGAGTCGCACTGGCGGTGCTGCCGACAGCGGCATCTGCCGGCGACGAACCGGTGCGGGCGGTCGTGTCGATCGCCGTCGGCGCGGCGCTGGCGGTCGCCGGCGCCTGGGTCAGACCGCCTCGCACGCCCGAGCCGCTGCCGCTCGCCGTCGCGACGGCCGGGGCGCTGGGGCTCGTCGTCGCGCTCGGCGCCTGCCTGATCGAGGCGTCCGCGCGCGGCGTCGCCACCGGGGGCGTGCTCGACGCGACGGTGGTCGTCGTGACCGCGGCCCTCCTCGCGACGGCTGCCGGGATCGCCCGACGCGAGCCCGCGTGGTCGCGAACGGTCGCCGGTGGTGTCGTGGCCGCGGGCGTCGTGGTGTTCACCCTCGGCGAGGCGGTACTGATCGGCATCGCCGAAGGCCCCGTCGCACGCGCGACGATGGCGACGCTGCTGCTCGGCGCGGCGGGAGCGGCGGTCCTTCGCAGTGGTGCTCTGACGCGCGTCGTGCCGGGCGCCGACCCCGCCGTGACCGGGTTCGCGGCGCTGGGGGGCACGGCTCTGCTCGCCGTGGTCGGCATCGGAGCGGGCGTGCGTCCCCTCGAGGCCCTGACGGTGCCGCTGGCGCTCGCCCTCCTAGCGGCCGCCGTTCCCGGCCGCGCCCGGCCCGTGACCGCTCAGGGCGGAGTCCTCGTGGCGGCGGGATTGGCCGTCGGGCTGCTTCCCTCCGCCGTACTGGTGTCCGACGATCTGGGGCGCACGATCGTCGTGCTCATCATCTCGGGCGTGCTCACGGCCGTGTCGGCGCTGCGTTCGCCGTCGCGCCTCGCGCCGCTCGTCCCCACGGTCTTCGGCGTCTCCGCCGCTGCGCTCGTGCTCGCGGGTGTCATCCGTTCCTTCGCCGATCTCGACCGCCCGATCTTCGACCTGTGGGTGCCGCTCGTCATGCTGCCGCTGTCGGTCGCCGCGGTGCTGCGCCGTCACGCGAAGACGCCACCGGTGTGGCTCGCCGCCGTCTCGGCATCCGTCGCTCTTGCCGTGTTCGCGCTCACCACGATCGCGCGCATCGTCGTGACACCAGATGAGGGCACGATCCGCGCGGCGATCACGGTCGCGGTGGTGGCGGGCGTCGGTGCCGCGTGGCGCGGGGTCGGGGAACGGACGCTGGCGGCGGTCGGCCTCGGCCTCGGGTTCGTCGTCGCCGTGAGCGGCGCGGCCTTCGGCGTCGTCGACCCGATCGAATCGGTCACCGTGCCCCTGGCGGTCGGCGCGCTGGTCGTCGGCGGGCGAGCGCTGCGCCGGCGCGAGACGCTCCGCAGCTGGCCTGCACTGGGCGCGCCGCTCGCCCTGCTGCTGGTGCCTTCGCTGCTCTTCGACTTCGGCGGCGGCAACGCCCTGTGGCGGATCGTCGCCCTCGGCGTCGTCGCGCTGGCCGCCCTGCTGCTCGGCGTCCGCTTCCGCCTGCAGGCGCCGGTGCTGCTCGGTGGAGTCGTGCTGATCGTGCACGCCGTGGCGCAGCTGTGGCCGTGGATCGCGTCGATCTACGAGAGCGTCTCGGGCCTGTGGTGGCTGTGGATCGGTGTCGCCGGCGCTCTTCTCGTCACGGTCGCGGCGACCTACGAGCGTCGGCTGCGGGAAGTGAAGGCAGTGGGGCTGGCGATCCGCGCCCTCCGGTGATGTGCGATCCGTCGCGCTGGCTGAGTCAGCCGGGGAGGCGGCGTTTCAGCCCTGGGCGGGAGCAGCCCGCGCGGCGGCGCTTCAGCCCTTCGACTCCTTCGCCGCCGCCTTCGCCGCGCGCTTGTGCTCCCGCACCTTCGTCAGCGACTCGGGGCTGACGATGTCGGCGACCGAGCGGAACGACCCGTCCTCGCCGTACGGTGCCGAGGCCTCGCGCCATCCGGCGCCGTCGAAGCCGCGCTGCTTGCCCAAGAGGGCGAGGAAGATCTTCGCCTTCTGCTCGCCGAACCCCGGCAGGGCCTTGAGCCGCTTCAGCACCGTCGCGCCGTCGGGGGTGTCGCGAGTCCAGATGTTCGCGGCGTCGCCGTCCCAATCCTCTTCGACAGCGGCGCACAGCGACTGCACGCGCTTGGCCATCGACCCGGGGAAGCGGTGCACCGCCGGCGACTGCGAGAACGCCGCCGCGAAGGCCTCGGGGTCGTCGTGCGCGATGGTCGCGGCATCCATCGACCCGGTCCGCTCCTGGATCTTCAGCGGGCCGGCGAAGGCGGTCTCCATGGCGACCTGCTGGTCGAGCAGCATCCCGACCAGCAACGCGAGGGGGTTCGTCGACAGCAGTTCGTCGGCGGCGGGGTCGTCGGTGATGCGCAGGCTCATGCGTTCATTCTCGCGCGCCCTCTCGGGGAGGGGTTGCTGTCCGGCTCGATACCGCGTCTTGGATCGCGATGAGTCGGATGCCGCCTCACCGTCCGGCCCTCGGCAGGCGCCGCTCCAACGCGGTCACTCCGGCGCGGCGATCCACTTCCGCGCGAAGGGCACGGCATCCATCGCCACGAGGTCGAGCGTGATCTCGTTCAGCTGTGACCGGAAGTCATCGACGTCGCCAGGAGGAAGGCGCTTCACCAGCGACCCGTCCACGCGCCGGATGACGACCTCGCTCACCGCCGGGGCGCCACCGCCCGCGTCGAGCAACCCGAGCACCACGGTCGCAGCCCACCGCAGTCCGTTGCGGGCGCGGTCTTCGCCCGCGACGACGTAGACCTCGGATGCCGGTGTGCTCACGGCATCCATCCTGCCCGAGCTCGTGGCGTCGGCGATCACCGGCCCACGCGCGCCGGACGGGCGCCGTCGCGCCCGTCGGAGGGTCAGCCCGCGTCGGCGATGTCGCGACGCGGGGCGGCGGAGTCCGCGGGGCCTTCGACCTCGATGCCGAACAGCGCCGACAGGGCGTCGATGTACTCGTCGGCGCGGCCCGTCTCGGCCAGCTCGTGCGCACGCGTGGTGGGGGTGTGCAGCAGCACGCCGACCAGGTGGCGCAGGGCCTGCTCGGTCTGACCGCCCTCGTCGCCGCGGGCGCGCACCCGGGCCACCTCGGCGTCGAGCACGCCGAAGACGTGGGCGCGCAGCGCGACGACCGCGGGGGTGATGTTCTTGCGCTCGCCCACGGACGCGAAGCGGCGAGCGGCGTCGCGCACGAGGTCGCGCGCGGCGTCGGTGGCCTGCAGCTCCTCGAGCGGGGCGTGCAGGCGGATGGTCTCGAGGTCGAGCAGGTCGACGCCCGGCACCGTTGCGACGTCGGGGTCGACGTTGCGGGGGAGGCCGAGGTCGATCACGAGACGGCGGCCCGCGTGGTCGACCGGGCAGCCGGCGGCCGCGGTCGTCTCGGCGCCGGTGCGTCCGGCGGCGAAGGTGGCGGCGCTGACGACGTGGTGCTCGCTCGTGGTGCACGTGATGACGAGGTCGGCGTGCGCGACGGCGGAGGGGAAGGTCTCGGCTGAGATCGCCCGCAGTCCGTGCTTCGCGGCGAACTTCGCGGCGCGGCCCGAGGGCGAGTGCACCGAGATGTCTTCGGCGCCCTGATCGCGGAGGGCGGCGACGGTGGCGGCGGCGTACGCGCCGGTGCCGACCAGCAGCACGCGCTGCGTCGACCAGTCGGCGATGCGGCTGTCGGCGAGTTCGAGGCCGAGGCGCACGAGCGAGCGGCCCGCGCGGCCGATGGCGGTGGAGTTCTTCACGCCGCGCTGCGCCTCCGACGCACGCTGGAACAGTCGCTCGAGCTCGGCGGAGGTGGTGCCGAGCTGCCTCGACTCGGTGAGCGCGCGACGCACCTGGCCGGCGATCTCGCCCTCGCCCACGACGACGGATTCGAGGCCCGAGGCGACGGAGAAGAGGTGCTCCGCGACGTCGTCGCCGCCGAGCACGGTGTACGAGCCCTCGAGTTCGCGAGCGGGCACGCCGGTGGCGGCCTCGATGGCGCTCAGGGTCGCGTCGACGCCCAGGGCGACGGCGGCGGTGACGGGTTCGTCCATGTCGACGTACGCCTCGAAGCGGTTGCAGGTGGCGACGACGACCGCGCCCTGCACGAGCTCGGCGTGCTCGGCGATCAGGGGGGCGACGGGGGTGCGGGGTACGCTGAGCCGCTCGAGGAGCTCGAAGGACGCGGTCTTGTGACTCGCGCTGACGCACAGCAACACGCTCATATTCTACGCCCGGGCGCCTCGGGGTATTCCGGACGGCCTCTCGACGTCAAGGCATCCCCCGCGCGCGCAGGGGCTGAATGGGAGGATGGATGCCATGGCCTCCCTCGACGCTCCCCTCCTCCGCGCCCTCCGAGGCGACCGTCCCGAGCGTCAGCCGGTCTGGTTCATGCGGCAGGCGGGGCGCTCGCTGCCCGAATACCGCGAGCTGCGCGTGGGCACGCGCATGCTCGACGCGTGCCTGACGCCCGATCTCGCGGCGGAGATCACGCTGCAGCCCATCCGTCGTCACGACGTGGATGCCGCCATCTTCTTCAGCGACATCGTCGTGCCGTTGCGACTGGCCGGTGTCGACGTCGTGATCGAGCCGGGCCGGGGCCCGGTCTTCGCCGATCCCGTGCGCACCGCCGACGACGTCGCGCGGGTCACCGCGATCGACCCGGCCGACGTGGCCGCCGCCGCGGAGCCGGTGCGCGAGGCCGCCCGCCGCGTCACCGCCGAGCTCAGCGATCAGGTGCCGCTCATCGGCTTCGCCGGCGCGCCGTTCACCCTCGCCGCGTACCTCGTCGAGGGGGGACCCTCCAAGGAGCACCTGCGAGCCCGCGGCATGATGCATGCCGACCCGGCCTCGTGGCACCGGCTGGCCGGATGGCTGGCGAAGGTGTCCCGCGCCTTCCTCGACGCGCAGATCGAGGGCGGCGCGCAGGCTGTGCAGTTGTTCGACTCGTGGGCGGGTTCGCTGTCGCCGGCGACCTTCCGAGAATTCATCGCTCCGCACTCCACCGAGGCGCTCGAGGGGATCGAGGTGCCGCGCATCCACTTCGGCGTCGGAACCGGCGCCTTCCTCGACGACATGCGCCTGGGCGGGCTCGCCGACGCGGTGGGGGTCGACTGGCGGATGCCGCTCGACGAGGCCGCCGCGGTCGTCGGCCCCGACGTGACCCTGCAGGGCAACATCGACCCGGCCCTGCTCGGAGCGCCCTGGCCCGTGCTGGCCGCGCATGTCGACGACGTGCTCGCCCGGGGCCGCACGGCGCGCGCGCACGTGCTCAACCTCGGCCACGGCGTGCCGCCCGACACCGACCCCGACGTGCTGACCCGCATCGTCGCCCACGCGCACGCCGCCCCCGCACACGAGGTGTCCGTCGCGGGAGATCAGGCGTGAGCGAGCCCCTCGACCGTCTCGTGCAGCACGCGCACGAGACGCGCGTGATCGTGATCGGCGGGGGCGTCTCGGGTCTGGTCGCCGCGCGCGAGTGCGCGAAGGTGGGCCTACGGGTCACGGTGCTCGAGGCCGCCGATGTGCTCGGCGGCGTGGTGCGCTCGGCCGAGGTGGGCGGGATGACGCTCGACGTGGGCGCCGAGAGTTTCGCCACCCGCGGCGGGGTCGTGCGCGACCTGCTCGACGAGCTCGGGCTCGGTGCCGACGTGGTGTCGCCGAACCCGGCGGGAGCGTGGGTCGCGGGCGTTCCCGGCGTGGGCGCCGCACCCCTGCCGAAGGGGGGCGTGCTCGGCATCCCCGACAACCCCTTCGCCCCCGACGTGCGTCGCGTCATCGGCTGGTCGGGGGCCTGGCGGGCCTACGTCGACCGCGTGCGGCCGCCGCTCACGATCGGTCACGCCCACAGCCTCGGCAAGCTCGTGCGCTCGCGCCTGGGTGCGCGCGTGCTCGATCGCCTGGTCGCCCCCGTCACGAGCGGGGTGTACTCCGCGCGGCCCGACGACATCGACGTCGACCTGGCCGCCCCCGGACTCAACGCCGCCCTCACCCGCACCGGTTCGCTCACGGGCGCCGTCGCCGAGCTGCGCGCCCGTCGCCCGCAGACGCGTCCGGCCGACGCCCCGGCATCCGATGTCCCGGTCGTGCCCGGCGCCGCGAAGGCTCCGGCGCCGGGCGGGGCCGTGCAGGGGATCGTCGGGGGCATGTCGCGGCTGGTCGATGCTCTCGTCGCGGGGCTGCGCGACGCCGACGTCGAGGTGCGCACCGGGGTGCGAGCCGGAGAGCTCAGCCGCGTCGACGGCGAGTGGGCGGTGTCGACGTCCGCCGACGACGAGCCGCTGCGCACGCACGCCGTGATCGTGGCCCTGCCCGAGGGGCCGGCGCGGCAGCTGCTCGCGCCCGTCGTGCCGGGTCTCGATCTGGGCGATCCGATCGCGCCCGTGGTCGAGGTTGTGACGCTCGTGCTCGAGGCGCCCGTGCTCGACAGCGCCCCGCGGGGGACCGGCGTGCTCACCGTTCCCGGCAGCCACGTGGCCAAGGCCCTCACCCACTCGAGCGCCAAGTGGGACTGGGTCCGGGATGCCGCAGAGCCCGGCGTCCACGTCGTGCGCGTGTCGTTCGGTGCGCAGGGGGAGGAGCCCGCGACCGCGGCGCTCGACGACGCCGCCGCGGCGGACCTCGCCCGGTCGGAGGCGGCCCTCCTGCTCGGCGTCGAGCTGCCGGCATCCGCCCTGCGCGCCGCGCACCGGGTGCGCTACGTGCAATCGCAGCCCGCCGCCACGATCGGCCGGGCCGCCGTCACGCAGGCCGCGCGCGGGGCGATCCGCGCCGTGTCGGGGCTCGGTGCGACGGGAGCGTGGCTGTCGGGGACGGGACTGGCGCAGGTGATCCCCGACGCGCGGGACGAGGCCGACCGCCTGCGCAGCGCCGCGCTCTGGCAGAGCTGACCGCTGTCACCGTCGGCCATGCGACGCCGCCTGTCAAGGGCGGATGCCGGACGCGGCATACGTGACTACTGTGAGAATCGACCAGCACCAGATCGAGCGTGAGGAGACCCCATGCGGGGCAAAGCAGCACTCGTCGTCGGACTCGTGGCGGGCTACGTGCTCGGAGCACGCGCCGGCCGCCAGCGGTACGAGCAGATCAAGGAGCAGGCCGACAAGGTCTGGAGCCAGCCCGTCGTCCAGGGACAGGTCGAGAAGGTGAAGGCGCTCGGCGTCTCCGCCCTCAAGTCCGTCCCCGGTGTGGTGTGGAAGGGCGCGAAGTCCGTCACCAGCGCAGCGTCCGGATCGGGCACCGTGCAGGAGCGCGCCGAGCGCGCGGGCCGCGCCGCCAAGCAGTCCGCCGGTGAGGTGGCCGATGTCGTCGAGGACGCCGTCGACGACGCCGCGCAGGCGGAGAAGTCGGCGACGACCCGCGCTCGCGCGGCCAAGAGCGGCTCCACCTCGTCCGGGAGCTGACCGCATGACCACTCCGCGCGGATTCCGCGATCGTTCCGACGACAGCCTGTTCACCCTGCTCGGCGACATCCCCGAGCTGGTGCGCAACCTCGTCGTCGCCGAGATCAACGGCGCGAAGGCGTGGGCCCAGCGCACGGCGAAGGATGCCGGGATCGGCGCCGGCTGGTTCGTCGGCGCCCTCATCGTGCTGTTCTGGGCGATCCCGGTGTTCTTCGCGTTCGTCATCGCCGGGCTGTCGTCGTGGTGGCCGGTCTGGCTGTCGGCCCTCGTCGTCTTCGGCGTGATGGTCGTGATCACGGCGATCCTGGCGCTGCTCGGCTACCTGCGGTTCAAGAAGCTGTCGAACCGCGAGAACCCGGGCAAGGCCATCGCCGAAGACGTCCGCATCGTCAAGGAGGCCCGCGATGAGTATTGAGCGTCCCGTCCCCGTGCCCCGCACCGCGGTTCCGTTGGGCATCACCGACCCGGTCGAGTCGGCCCGCGCCGAACTGAAGGCCGCCCTCGCGGCCATCGAGGTCAAGGCCAATGTGCCCCGCCGCGCGAGCGACGCCGTCGACCGTACGGTCCACGACATGCGCGAGAAGGCGCAGCGCAACCCCGGTGCCGCCGCCGCGGCGGTGGCGGGCGTGGCCGCCCTCGTCGGCTTCGCCGTGTGGGGCCTCGTGCGCGCCTACACGCGCTGATTCCCGTCGAAGCGGCCCGTTCCCTCGCGGGGCGGGCCGCTTCGACGTTCCCTCTCGCCTTACAGCTGAGGTGGCTGAGCCCGTCGAAGCCACCGGTGGCTCGTCGGCGCCGGATCCTTTCGACGAGCTCAGGGGCCGGCGCGCCCTCGGTACGGCCGAGGTGGCTGAGCCTGTCGAGGCCAGCGGGGGTTCGCCGCCGCCGGACCCTTCGCCAGGCTCAGGGGCCGGCCGCCCGGCTCACGGCTCGTTCAGGAAAAGACCGCTCAGCAGGTCTTCGAAGTACTCCGGCGTCACGGCGATCGGTCCCGCGTAGGCGTGGTCGAAGCCGGCGATCGCGTACAGCAGCAGCGCCACGAAGAGGGCGAGCAGGCTCGACATGAGCAGGTGCACGCGCAGGTTCCGCACCTCGATGAGCGCGATGAGGATCGCGTTCAGCACGGCGCCGACGCTCAGCACGATCCACAGCACACTGGGCAGGGCCAGGTGGGTCAGCGCGATGCGATCGCGGCGGTTCTCGACGAGCAGCTGGAACTGATCCAGCGACTGCTGCACGTACAGGGTCTCGGCCGCCGTCGACGGCTGCACCTGCCCGATGGCCTGCTGCATGGCCGAGATGTTGGCATCCGTCTCAGCCGGGATCTCCAGGCGCCGCTGCATCGGCCAGTCGAGGTCGATCACGTTGCGCGTGTACTGCACGATCTGGTTCTGCAGCTCGTCGCCCTGCGGATCGGGGAGCAGTGCGGCCGTTCGATAGAGGGATGCCAGCGACGACGACTCCTGGAGCACGACGCCGTCGACCTCGGTGAAGTTCCCGTAAGCGGCCGCCGCGATGAGGGCGAGCGTCACGCCGTAGAAGACGCCGTACGCGCCCACCGCGTAGCTGAGCACGCGATCCCACTCCTCGCCCTGCGGGGCGACGCGGAACACCCATTTGCGCAGGATGAGCAGGATCACGCACGACCCGCCCACCACCAGCACGATGAACAGCGGCAGACCCACGGACATGGGCAGGTCGTACAGCCACATGCGGCACCCCTTCGAAAGGCGTCCCCCGACGCCGTCAGCGCACGATACCAACGCGTCGCTGCGGGTGAAGGTGCTTCATCGGCGAGTCAACGGGTTTGGCCCGCCGCCCGGGCGAGACGAGACTAGGAGTCATGTCCCACGACAGCTCTTCTTCCGTGTACACGCTGTGGGCGGTCTTCCGCCGCGACCCCGAGAACCCGGTGACCGCCGCGGAGTCCACCGAGCTCGCCGACCTCGTGTCGCTGATCGAGGCCGACGGCGTCACCGTCCGCGGCTTCTACGACGTCAGCGGTCTGCGCGCCGACGCCGACCTCATGGTCTGGCTCCACGGCGAAGACCCGCAGGCGCTCCAGCGCGACCTGCGGCGCCTGCGTCGCACCGATCTGCTGAAGAACCTCCTGCCCACCTGGAACGCGATGGGCGTGCACCGGGACGCGGAGTTCAACCGCTCGCACGTCCCCGGCTTCCTCCGCGGTATTGAGGCGCAGCAGTGGCTGTGCCTGTACCCCTTCGTGCGCAGCTACGAGTGGTACCTGCTGCCCGAGGAGGAGCGCCGCGAGATGCTCATCGAGCACGGCAAGAAGGGCAGCGCCTACAAGGGCGTCATCGCCAACACGGTGGCATCCTTCGCCCTCGGGGACTATGAGTGGCTCCTGCCGATGGAGGCCGACGTGCTCACCGACCTCGTCGACATGATGCGCCACCTGCGCTACACCGAGGCCCGTCGGCACGTGCGCGAGGAAGTGCCGTTCTACACCGGCCGTCTCGTCACGCTCGACGAGATCCCCGAGATCCTCCAGTGAGCGCGCCTCTGCGGCTCGGAACGCGTCGCAGCACCCTGGCGATGGCGCAGTCGCAGATGGTCGCCGACGCCGTGGCCGCGGCATCCGGACGCCCGGTCGAGCTCGTGCCGATCGTGTCGGAGGGCGACGTCAACCGCGCCTCGCTCTCGCAGCTCGGCGGGCGCGGCGTGTTCGCGAACGGCCTGCGTGAAGCGCTCGCCGCCGACCGGTGCGATTTCCTCGTGCATTCGCTCAAAGACCTGCCGACCGTGCAGCCCGACGGGCTCGTGATCGCCGCGACCCCGCCGCGCGAGGACGCCCGCGACGTCGTGGTGACGCGCGACGGCACCCCCCTGGGCTCCCTCGCTCCGGGATCGCGCGTCGGAACCGGCTCGCCCCGCCGCATCGCGCAGGCGCTGCGTCACAACCCGCGCCTCGACATCCGCGACATCCGCGGCAACGTCGACTCGCGTCTGGCGCGGGTGCGGGACGGAGAGCTGGATGCCGTGATCCTGGCCGCCGCGGGCATCTCGCGCCTCGGCGGAGACCTGGGCGGCCTGCACGCCGAGGCCCTGGGCCTGGCCGAATGGCCCACCGCGCCCGGGCAGGGCTCGCTCGCGGTCGAGACCCGCAGCGACATCGATCCCGAGATCCACGCCGCCCTCGCCCGGCTCGACGACGAGGACACCCGCGTAGCGATCACGGCGGAGCGCGTGGTGCTGAATGCCCTGGATGCCGGGTGCAGCGCACCGGTCGGCACGCACGCGTCGCTGGCCGGGGGCGACCTGCGGCTGCGGGCCGTGGTCTACGCCCTCGACGGGACGCAACGGATCGGTATCGACCGGACCGTGCGCCTCGCCGCGGGGTATGGTGGGGAAACGGGCAGTGGCAATGGAGCGGATGCTGCCGACGACGGGGGACCGATCGCGCGAGCGGCGCGAGCGGGCCGAGAAGCCGCGCGTCGGTTGCTCGAACGTGGGGCGGCCGACCTGGTACCACGAGAGTCGACCACATGAATGAAGGCCACTGGCACACGCCGAACCCGACCACGGGCAGCGTGCCCAAGCCGCTCGCCGGCCGGCGCGTCCTCGTGCCGCGCGGCGGGCCCTGGGGCGACGGTGTGGCGGCGAGCCTGCGGCAGCTGGGCGCCGTCCCGGTCATCGCCCCGCTGATCAACTTCGCGCCCACCAACGATCAGGCGACCCTCGACGAGGCGCTCGCCGATCTCGCGGCCGGCGCCTTCGACTGGCTCACGCTCACCAGCGCGACCACCGTCGACGTGCTCTACGCGTACAAGGCCGTCATCCCGGCCGAGACGAAGGTCGCGGTCGTCGGTGAGACCACCGCCGCGGCGATGCAGGCCGTCGGCTACCGCGTCGACCTCGTCCCCGAGCGCGACAATTCGGCGCAGGGCATGGCCGAGCAGATGATCGAGATCGAGACCGAGCCGCGCAAGGTCCTGACCCTCCGCAGCGAGATCGCCAAGCCCGTCCTCACGCGCCTGCTGATCGAGGCCGGCCACGACGTGCGCAGCGTCGTGGCGTACCGCACGGTCGGCGTGCCGGTGACCGAGAAGATCGCGACCGACGTTCACTCGGGCCGCATCAACGCCATCCTCGTCACGAGTGGTTCGGTGGCGGAGCAGGTCGTCGAGCAGTTCCCCGACATCCCGGCATCCACCGTCATCGCCGCGATCGGCCCGCGCACCGCCAAGGATGCCAAGCGCGCCGGACTCAGCGTCGACGTCGTCGCCGAGCGCCAGACCGTCGACTCCCTCATCGAGGCGGTCGCCCGCTTCCCCCTGACCACCGACGAATCGACCCCATGAGCTTCCCCGAGCACCGCCCGCGGCGTCTGCGCCGCACCCCCGCCGTCCGTCGCCTCGCCCGCGAGACGCACCTCGTGCCGTCGCAGCTCGTGCTGCCGATGTTCGTGCGCGAGGGCATCACCGAACCGAGCCCGATCGGCTCGATGCCCGGCATCGTGCAGCACTCGATGGATTCGCTCCGCCGCGCGGTCGCCGAGGCGGCCGAGCAGCGCATCGGCGGGGTCATGCTCTTCGGGGTGCCCGAGGTGCGCGACGCGGTCGGTTCCGGAGCCGACGACCCGAACGGCATCCTGAACCGCGCGACCGAGGCCGTCGTGGCCGAGGTCGGTGACGCGGTGGTCGTGCAGACCGACCTCTGCCTCGACGAGTTCACCGATCACGGCCACTGCGGCGTCCTGCGGCCCGACGGCGCGGTCGACAACGACGCGACGCTCGAGCGCTACACGGCGATGGGCCTGGCGCAGGCGCGCGCGGGCTCGGCCATGCTGGGTCTGTCGGGGATGATGGACGGCCAGGTCGGCGCGGTGCGCGAAGCCCTGGATGCCGAGGGCTTCACCGACACGCTGATCCTGGCGTACTCCGCGAAGTACGCCGGAGCCTTCTACGGTCCGTTCCGGGAGGCCGTCGACTCGCAGCTGAAGGGCGACCGTCGCTCGTACCAGCTCGACCCCGGCAACGGCCGGGAGGGCGTGCGCGAAGCGCTGCTCGACGTCGAAGAGGGCGCCGACGTGGTCATGGTCAAGCCGGCGCTGCCGTACCTCGACGTGCTCGCCGACGTGAAGGCGTCGGTCGATGTGCCCGTGTGGGCGTACCAGGTGTCGGGCGAGTACGCGATGGTCGAGGCCGCCGCCGCCCACGGCTGGATCGACCGCCGTGGCGCGATCATGGAGAGCCTGCTCGGCATCCGTCGCGCCGGTGCCGACGCGATCCTCACGTACTGGGCGCTCGAGGCCGCCCGCTGGCTGCGCGAAGAGCTCTGAGCCCCGCCCGCTGACGCGCCCTCGCGCGTTGGCGCGCCTCGCGCGCCCGCGCGGTGGCGCGAGTCGCCACAAATCGTCGCTTCGACCGCCTCTGAGGCGACGAATTCTGGCGACTCACGCGGTTGAGTTGCCGGGAAGCCGACCTGGGCGGAGCCGATACCCGCGCGCGCCCGGAAGAATGGATGCCATGACCGATCTCAACGACCAGTGGTTCGCCCGTGCCAAGGACGTCATCCCGGGCGGGGTCAACTCGCCCGTGCGCGCGTACGGGTCCGTCGGCGGCACGCCGCGATTCGTGCAGTCCGCCTCGGGACCCCGGATCACGGATGCCGCGGGTCGCGAGTACGTCGACCTCGTCGCGTCGTGGGGTCCGGCACTCCTCGGTCACGCGCACCCCGAGGTGGTCGGCGCGGTGCAGGCCGCGGCATCCCGGGGTCTGTCGTTCGGCGCGCCCACGGGCGCGGAGGTGGAGCTGGCCGACCTCGTCGCACAGCGCGTACAGGTCGGCGATCTGAAGCCCATCGAGAAGGTGCGCCTGGTCTCGACCGGTACCGAGGCCACGATGACGGCGATCCGCCTCGCCCGCGGCGTCACCGGTCGCGACCTGCTCATCAAGTTCGCCGGGCACTACCACGGGCACTCCGATGGGCTGCTGGCCGCGGCGGGCTCCGGTGTCGCGACCCTCGCGCTCCCCGGGTCGGCGGGCGTCCCCGCGCCGATCGCCGCGCAGACCCTCGTGCTGCCCTACAACGACCTCGACGCGGTGCGCGAGGTGTTCGAGGTGCACGGTGAGAACATCGCGGCGATCATCGTCGAGGCGGCTTCGGCCAACATGGGCGTCGTGCCGCCGCTGCCCGGCTTCAACGCCGCTCTCGCCGACATCGCGCACAGCCACGGCGCGCTGCTGATCATGGACGAGGTGCTCACCGGCTTCCGCGTGCACCCCGCCGGCTTCTGGGGCCTGCAGGCCTCGCAGGGCGAGCGCTACCTGCCCGACATCCTCACCTACGGCAAGGTCATCGGCGGAGGGATGCCGCTGGCCGCCCTCGCCGGCCGCGCCGAGGTCATGGACCACCTCGCGCCCCTGGGCCCGGTGTACCAGGCCGGCACGCTGTCGGGGAACCCGCTGTCGGTCGCCGCGGGCCTCGCGACGCTGCGCCTGGCGACGCCCGAGGTGTACGCCGCCGTCGATGCCGCAGCCGCGCGGGTGTCGGAGGCCCTCGATGCCGCCCTGACCGCCGAGGGCGTGGTGCACGCCGTGCCGCGCGCCGGGTCTCTGTTCGGCGTCGCGTTCCTGCCCGAGGTGCCGCGCGACTACGCCACCGCGCTCACGCAGCAGTCGTACCGCTACGCCCCGTTCTTCCACGCGATGCTGGATGCCGGCGTCTCGCTGCCCCCGAGCGTGTTCGAGGCCTGGTTCCTCACCGCCGCCCACGACGACGTCGCCCTGGAGCGCGTGCTCGACGCGCTGCCGGTGGCGGCGAAGGCGGCCGCGGAGGCGCTGGATCCGACGCTGCTCGCGCAGTGATCGGGGCCGACTCGACGGCCTTGCCCTGGAGATCGACAACCGCATCGGACTCCGGGTCGGTCACGGCCGGCGACGGTGCGGCGGGGGTCGTCGAGGGATGGAACCTCGGGGACGGCGTCTCGAGTCGCCCGACGACGCGACACGCGACCCCGCGACGGTGACGGCGAGTCTGCGCTGCGAATAACGCCGACCCGGTCGCAGGTGATCGCGGGATGGAAGACTGGAGCGATGCTCTCTCCCCAGCCCCGTGTCGTCGTCCTCGCCGGTGGAGTCGGGGGGTCGAAGTTCACCCTCGGAGTCCGTGCCGCCCTGCGTCGGCTCGGCGCTCGCGAGGCCACGGTGGTGGTCAACACCGGCGACGACCTCTGGCTCTCGGGCGTCCGGCTCCAGCCCGACATCGACTCGATCACCTACGCTCTCGCCGGGGTCAACGACACCGTCCGCGGCTGGGGTCGCGCGGGTGACACCGAGCGCGTGAATGAAGAACTGCAGGCGTGGGGCGCCGGGTGGCCGTGGTTCACCCTCGGCGACCTCGACCTCGGCACCCACCTCGCGCGCACCGGCTGGCTGCGCGAGGGCCACACGCCGACCGAGGTGCTCGGTCGGATGGCCGAGCGCTGGCCGCTCGGCATCCGGATGCTGCCCATGACCGACAGCGAGGTCGACACGCACGTGCTGCTCGAGGACGGGCGCCGACTGCACTTCCAGGAGTGGTGGACGCGCCACCGCGCTCAGCTGACTCCGCGCGCGTTCGAGAACCCCGGAATCTCGGATGCCGTGCCCGCACCCGGAGTGACGGATGCCATCGCGGCGGCCGACGTGGTGCTGCTGGCGCCGTCGAATCCGGTCGTCTCGATCGGTCCGATCCTCTCCGTCCCCGGCATCCGGGAGGCGCTGCGCGCGAGCTCGGCGCGTGTCGTCGGGGTCTCGCCGATCATCGGCGGCCGGGTCGTGCGCGGGATGGCCGACGTGTGCCTGACGGCGATCGGAGTGAAGACCTCGGCGGCAGCCGTCGCGCGGCACTACGGCGCCCGCTCGGCCGATGGGGTGCTGGATGCGTGGCTGCTGGCGGAGGAGGATGCCGCGTCGGCGGCGGACGTCGAGGCGGCGGGGATCCGCGCGGTCGTGCGGCCGCTGTGGATGAGCGACGACGACGCGTCGGCCGCGATCGCCGAGGCGGCGCTGGGGGCCTGAGGCGCCCAGCGGGGTTCCGCCGGCGCGCGGAAGCAGAGCGGCGGATGCGGGCGTCGCGGGGTATCCCATCCGAGAACGTTACGGATCTCCGGATCCGCGTCGAGGCGTGCGCCCCTGGTCAGGCCGCCGCCGCGAGCACCGCGGCCGTGCGCGGGCCGACGCCCAGGGCGACGGCCTCGGCGAGCTGCACGGCGGTGTCGACGTCGCGGCGCAGCGTCGAATCGCGGGGTACGGCGAGGTCGGCGCACCCGAGCAGGCGGTGACGCGCGGCGGAGTCGGCGCCGAACGCCGACACCCACACCGCGCCCGGTCGGGCCGTGACGAGGGTGGAGCCGGTGCCCTCGGCATCCGGGACCAGGCCCCGCTCCACACGACCGGCCAGTTCCAGGGCGGCGTCGAGGTCGTGCGGGGTGAGCGCCGGGACGTCGCCGAGGAGGGCGGCTCGGGGCGTGCCCTGGCCCGCAGCCTCCGCGCCGAGGGCGATCGCCGCGTCGAGGCCGCGGACGTCTCCCTCGCTGACCACGTCGACCGCGGGCCACTGGTCCACCAGTCGGGAGATCTCCGCATCGTCGGTGACGACGACGACGCGCGCGACTCGGGGCGTCGCGGCGGCGGCTGCGATCGTGTCGAGCGCGAGGGCGCGGGCGAGCGCCTCGCGGTCGGAGACGCCGGTCAGGCGCGATTTGCCGATCGCCGCGGGTTTGACCGGGACGATGATCGACCATCCGTCGCGGATCTCTGGGGTGCTCATCGGCTCCATTGTGCGTCGAACCATGGACATCCGTGGGCGGGGGTAGCGGTGGGCCGAGGTTTCGTGCTGCGACGGCGTCCGCCGCGACCGGCCCGAGCCCGGCGGGAGCCGCCGCGCCTCAGCCGAAGCGCTTGCGCAGGCGGGGGAGGATCTCCTCGCCGTACATGTGCAGGAACTCCTTCTGGTCGTGTCCGGGGTCGTGGAACACGAGGTGGCGGAAGCCGAGGTCGACGTAACGCGCGATGCGCTCGACGTGCTCGTCGGGGTCGGTCGACACGATGAAGCGGGAGGCGACGCGCTCGATGGGCAGCTCGTTCGCGAGGCGCTGCATCTCGAGCGGGTCGTGCACGCTCATCTTCTCGTCGGGGGTGAGGGCCAGCGGTGCCCAGAAGCGCGTCTTCTCGAGGGCGGTGTCGTGGTCGGGGTGGTACGAGACCTTGACCTCCATGAGCGTGTCGACGTCGTCGCGGGTGCGACTGGCCTTGGACAGGCCGTCGTCGAGGGCGGGGAGGAGCTTGTCGGTGTAGAGCTCGGGGTCTTTGCCGCTCGTGGTGATGTAGCCCTCGGCGATGCGGCCGGCCAGACGCGTGGCGGCGGGCCCGGAGGCGCCGATGTAGATGGGCACCTTCTGCTCGGGGCGGTCGTAGATGGTGGCCTCCTTCACCGAGTAATAGGTGCCCTCGTAGGTGACCCGTTCGCCGGCCCAGAGCTCGTTGATGATCGTGATGGCCTCTTTGAGCCGCTGGAAGCGCTCGGGCGGCTCGGGCCAATCCAGGCCGAGGGTGACCTCGTTCAGCGCCTCTCCCGTGCCCACGCCCAGGACCACGCGGCCGGGGTACATGACGCCGAGCGTGGCGAACACCTGGGCGATCACGCCCGGGTGGTAGCGGAAGGTCGGGGTGAGCACGCTCGTGCCGATCATCACCCGCTCGGTGCGCGCACCGAGGGCGCCCAACCACGGCAGGGCGTTGGGGGCGTGGCCGCCGTCGTGCATCCAGGGCTGCAGGTGGTCGGAAAGGAAGACGGAGTCGAAGCCCATCTCCTCGGCGAGCACGCCGAACTCGAGCAGTTCGTTCGGGCCGAACTGCTCGCTCGACGCCTTGTAACCGAAACGCAGGGGAATGGTCATCGCTGTCTCCTAGCCGTGCGGGTGGGTGGGGATGGAACCGGTGACGGGCGTGCGGGCGGGCTCGAACTCCGACCCGTCGGCGCCGGCCAGTCTCTCGTGAAACGCCTGCACCGTGCCGGGCCACAGCAGCGTGAGGCGGCCCGAGCGGTGGTCGACGTACCAGTTGCGGCAGCCGCCGGTGAGCCAGGGGGTGGATGCCGCGGCCGCGGCGATCTCGTCGGTGTACGCGGTCTCGGCATCCGGGCGCACCCGCAGCACGAGATCCGGGCGCCGGTCGCGCTCGCACAGCGCGCGCACGACGTAGGCGGCCTGCTCCTCGGCCATGAGCACGGCGGAGTTGTGTCCGAGGCTCGCGTTGGGGCCGTTCAGCACGAAGAGGTTGGGGAAGCCGACGACCACCGTGGACCCGAACGAGGTCATACCGTCGGACCAGTGCGCCGCGAGCGTTCCCTCCTCGCCGTGCACGAGGTCGGCGTAGGGCTGCTGCGCCGAGGCGAAGCCGGTCGCCAGCACGAGAACGTCGGCGTCGTGACGCGCCCCGCTCGCGGCCACAAGCGTCGAGCCCTCGACCGAGACGAGCGCCGTGGGCTCCAGGGTCACGGCATCCGAGGCCACCGCGGGGTAGAACGCGTCGGAGAGCAGCACGCGCTTGCATCCGAAGGCGTAGTCGGGGGTCAGCGCGTCGCGCAGGGCGGGGTCGGCGACCTGGGCGTGCAGGTGGTCGAGCGCGATCTCGCGGGCGGCGGCGGATGCCGCGGGCTCACCCGAGCGGGAGGCGAAGCGCTGCTCGCCCTCGGCGTAGAGCTCCGCCCGCAAGCGTGCGAGGTCGCCGGGGTGATCGGCGAGGCGTTCGCGCTCGTCGACGGGGATGTCCCCGCCCCCGCGCGGGACGATCCACGCGGGCGTGCGCTGGAAGAGCGTGACGTGGGCGGCGCGGCCGGCCAGTTCCGGGACGAGCTGCACGGCGCTCGCGCCGGTGCCCACCACGGCGACGCGTTTCCCGGCGAGGTCGACGTCGTGATCCCACCGAGCGGAGTGGAACAGGGCGCCGTCGAACGACTCGAGCCCCTCGATCGCGGGCACGTGCGGCTCGGTCAGGCGCCCGCAGGCCAGGACGAGGGAGCGGGCCGTGACGGGTTCCGCACCCGTGTCGAGGTGCCAGACGGCGCGATCAGCATCCCACCGCGCGCCGAGGAGCGGGGTGCGCAGGCGCAGGCGCTCGCCGAGGTTCTCGCGAACGGCGACGTCGCGCAGGTATCGCTGGATCTCGCCGCCCGCGGCGAAGGTGCGCGTCCAGTGCGGGTTGGGGTGCGCGGCGAGGCTGTAAAGGTGGGCGGGCACGTCGCACGCGACGCCGGGGTAGGTGTTGTCGCGCCACGTGCCGCCCACGTCGTCGGCGCGTTCGAGCACGACGATGTCGTCGCGGCCGGCCCGGCGCAGGGCGCCGGCCATCGCGAGGCCGGCGAAACCGGCGCCGACGATCGCGACGTCGACGACTCTCACGCGTGGGCTCCGTCGGGCGTGCGGGCCCCGTCGACGGGCAGGGGGAAGCGCGTGCCACCGCTCGTCACGATGTACGGCGTCGCTGCGTCGGTGACCCGGTAGTCGGTCGTGCGCAGCCGGAACGGCCGCATGAGGCTGCGCGCGAGCCGCTCGGCGGCCGGCACGGGCAGCTCGAGGCCCTGCTCGATCCCGGTGTCGGGGAGCACTCGCCCGTCGTACAGCGTGCCGCCCAGATCGTCGCCGCCGGAGCGCAGCAGCACCGCCGCGGTCTCACGGCCGACGCGGGTCCACGGGATCTGCACGTGCGAGATGCTGCCCGACAGCAGCAGCCGCGACACCGCGACCATCGACCGGTGCTCGTCGACCGGTGCGCGTCCGGCCACCAGCGGCACGTCGCCGCCGGGCAGGGGGATCGGGACGAACTCGGCGAAGCCGTGTGTCTGGTCCTGGATCGCGCGCAGACGCCGCAGGTGGGCGATGCGCTCTTCGGCGGTCTCGACGTGCCCGTAGAAGAGCACCGAGGTCGAGCGGAGGCCCGTGAGGTGCGCGGCGGTGATGGTCTCGATCCACGCGTCGGTCTCGAGATCGGCCGGAGCGACGAGGGCGCGAACCCGCTCGCTGAGCACCTTGACGCCCGTTCCGGGCACGGTGTCGACCCCGGCGGCGTGCATCGCGGCGAGCGCGCCGCCCAGGCCGAGGCCGCCACGTTCGGCGAGATCGCGCACGTCGAGGGGACGGTAGGCGTGCACGTGGATGCCGGGAGCGGCACCCTTCACGGCCCGCACGAGGTCGAGATACCCGGCGGGGTCTTCGCTGCCGGGCAGCGCGCCCTGGATGCAGATCTCGGTCGCGCCGAGGTCCGCGGCATCCACGGCGATGGCCGCGGCGTCGTCGAGGTCGAACTCGCCCGGTGCCGTGCGCCCGCCGCGGCGCAGCCCGGTCGAGGTGAGGTTGCGGTTCTGCACGAGCGTGACCGGCTCGCCGACCGTGTAGCGGCGGGCGTCGTCGGCGACGGCGGTGAGGTCGTCGAGCTCGACGCCGGTCGCGTGCAGCAGTCGCGTCCAGTCGGCGTCGTCGAGCGAGAGGGGAGCGGATGCCGCCCGCTCGGCGAGCCGGCGCACGCCGGGGTCGGAGGCCGTGACGAAACGGTCGACGCGAACCCCCACGGCGGCCCCCGCGCCGACCGGCGCGACCGCAGCGGCGAGGCCGTCGGCATCCGCCAGGGCACGCAGGGGCGCGTGCAGGGCCGGATCGATCCAGGTCTCGGCATCCTGAACGAACTCGGGATGCGCTGTCAGCCGCTCGCGCAGCTCGTACCCGTGCGCGGCGGTGTGGGCGGCCAGGTCGTCGATCTGCGGCCAGGGTCGCTCGGGGTTGACGTGGTCGGCCGTCAGCGGAGACACCCCGCCCCAGTCGTCGATGCCGGCGGCGACGAGCAGCCCGAGCTCGCGCGGGTCGGAGAGGTTCGGCGGCACCTGCACCCGCATGTCGGGACCGAGCACGAGACGCGCCACGGCGACCGCCGCGAGGTACTCGCGCATGTCGGCGTCGGGTGCGCCCTGCATGGCGGTGCGGGGCTTCGCGCGGAAGTTCTGCACGATGACCTCTTGCACATGGCCGTGCCTCTCCGCGCTGTCGCGAAGGGCGACCAGCGACTCCGCGCGGTCGCGGACGGTCTCGCCGATGCCGACCAGGATGCCGGTGGTGAACGGGATGCCGGCGGCCCCCGCGTCGTCGATGACCTTCAACCGCAGCGCCGGGTCTTTGTCGGGGGAGCCGAAGTGCACCTGACCGGGCTCTTCGTACAGGCGCCGCGAGGTGGTCTCGAGCATCATGCCCATGGAGGGCGATACCGGGCGGAGCGTCGCCAGCTCGTCGGGGTGCATGACGCCCGGGTTGGCGTGCACGAGCATGCCCGTCTCGGCGGTGATGAGGCGGGAGATGTGGGCGACGTAGTCGATGGTGGAGGTGAACCCGTGCTCGTCGAGCCACGCGCGGGCCTCGGGCCAGCGCTCCTCCGGACGGTCGCCCAGGGTGAGCAGTGCCTCTTTGCAGCCGAGGGCCTGCCCCTGCCGCACGACCGTGAGCACCTGCTCGGGCGTCATGTACGCGGGCTTGCGCAGCAGCGCGAGCTGGCCGGGTGTGTCGACGAAGATGCAGTAGTGGCAGCGGTCGCGGCAGAGCGTCGTCAGCGGGACGAAGACCTTGCGCGAGTACGTGATGACACCGGGACGGCCCGCCCGTTCGAGGCCCTCGTCGCGGAGGGCCGCGGCCACCGGGAGGAGGGCGTCGAGGTCGACCTCCAGCAGCGTCTCGGTCTCGTCGACGTCGGGCCGGTGTCCGGCGGCCACGCGCGCGAGGAGGTCGTCGATCGACGTGCCCCGGGCCGGTGCGACTCGCGGCGCAGCGCTGCCCGTGCTCATCGCTCCAGGCTATCCCCCCGCTCCGACATCAGGGCCGGAGGGTATGCGGGCCGGACGTCGTGGCATCCGTTGCGTTCGATCGTTGCCGTCCTGTGAGGTGCCCGGCCGATCCGCGTGCGGCGACGCTGGCAGGATGGAAGGCATGGTGACCCTGCTGCTCGATTCGACGCAGCTCGAGGTCGTGCTCTCGCCGACCGAGCGGGCTCTGTCGTTCCGCAAGACCAACATCGTCGTCCCCCGCGAGCACATCGACCGGGTGCAGCTGACCGACGACGCGTGGACCTGGATCCGCGGGGTGCCGAACCCCGGAATCAACTTGCCCGTCGCGGTCGGCGCCGGCACGTGGAAGTCCGCCGGCGGCAACGACTTCGTCATCATCCGCGGGCGAAAGCCGAGCGTGGTCGTCGACCTCGTCGGTCACGACGAGTTCGAGCGCCTGGTGCTCACCACCAAGCACGGCGTGGCCCTGGTGAAGGCGCTGCGCCTCGACGTGGCATCCGAGCCGGAGGACGTGGCCGACATCGTCGCCTGAGCGGCGCCGGCAGCGCCAGAGCGCCGGCCCGTGCTCGCGCCCGCCGGCCCGTGCTCGCGCCCTCCCGCGCCGGCCCGCGCTCGCGCCCGCCCTTGGTCGCGCCCCCGCGCCCGCCCCGGCTCGCCCTCCGCACGCCCGCGGCGATCGAGTGTCCACGACACGCGGACGAACTTTCGCGCCGTCCGGGTTTCTCGGACACTCGACCGGCGCGAGCGGCGCTGCGCTCAGCTCGTGAACTGCACCACGGTGTCCCACGCGAGCTTGACGATCAGGATCGACAGGGTCACCAGGAACACGATCCGCACGAAGCCGCTGCCCCGGCGCGTGGCCATGTGGGCGCCGATGAAGCCCCCGGTGATGTTCATCACGGCCATGGCGAGGCCCAGCGCGAGGATGATCTCGCCGTGGACGCCGTACACCGCGAGGGCCGCGAGGTTGGTGGTGAGGTTGGCGATCTTGGCGTTGACGCTGGCCTGAAGGAAGCCGTAGCCCAGCACGCCCACGATGAGGATGACGAAGAACGAGCCCGTCCCCGGACCCAGGATGCCGTCGTAGAAGCCGACCAGCAGACCGATCGCCCCCGCCCTCCAGGCGACGGCCGCGCGGGAGTCGTGGCGCGGTGCGTGCTCGAGGCCCATCTTCGGCTTGAACAGGGTGTACAGCGCGACGGCCACGACGGCCACGAGCACGATCGGCGTCAGCACCTCGCGCGGGACGAAACGCGACAGGGCGGCACCGACCGTCGATCCGGCGTACGCGCCCGCGACGAGCGGCACGAGGAGCACGAGCTGCACCCGGATGCGTCGCAGGTACACCCAGCTCGCCGAGAGCGTTCCGAAGAACGACGACAGCTTGTTGGTGCCGAGGATGAAGGGCGTCGCGACGTCTTTGGGCACGCCGATCACGAGCGCGGGGAGCTGGATGAGTCCGCCCCCGCCCACCACGGCATCGACCCAGCCGGCGACGCCCGCGGCGACGAGCAGCAGGACGAGCGCGGCCACCGAGACGGGGAGCCACTCGGCGATCACCGGTCCATCGAGCACGGTTGATTCTCGCCGCTGCGGACGGCGCCGACAAAAAGCGCAGCGCCGGGCGGGTCAGTCGATGTCGCGGCGCCAGGTCGTGAACAGGCCGATGACGAGCAGCACGACGGCATAGCCGAGCAGCACGAGACCGCCCGCCCACCACTCGAGGGTGCCGCCGCCCGCCGTGCCCATCGCGCCGAAGATGGTCTGCCCCACGAGCGCGTCGCTCGCGGCGCTGGGGAACCACTTCACCACGTCGCCGAAGCCCTCGACGACCCCGCCCAGGGTGCGGATGATCGGCTCGACGAACAGCGTGACCGCGAGCACGATCACGATGGCGGCGACCTGATTGCGCACGACCGTGCCGACGCCGATGCCGACCACGGCCCACAGCGCGAAGGCCAGCAGCATGCGGCCCACGAGCACCCACGTGTCGGCGGAGGTCAGCTCCGCGTCGATGCCGAAGATGCTCAGAACGCCCGCCCCCGTCGCGATCGCCGCGAGGGAGCCCAGGATGCCGTACAACAGCCCGACCAGGATGCCGACGACGAATTTGCCCGCGAGCACGACGCCGCGCCGCGGCGTCGACAGGAAAGTCGGGGTCAGCGTCTTGTGGCGGAACTCCGTGGTCACCATGAGGGTGCCGATGAGCAGGGGGAAGACGTAGCCGACCGCCGAGGCCGTGCTGTAGACGAGCGGCGGGACGCCGTCGGCCGACATCGCCGGACCCGACGACCCGGTGAGTCGGCCCGAGGCCACCCCGCCGAACACGAACGCGAGAAGGCCCGCGGTGAAGGCGACGTAGACGATGAGGACGATGCCGAGCACCCACCAGCCGGCGGTGGTGAATTGCTTCGTGTACTCGGACCGCGTGGCGGACAGGAGCGTCATCGCGACACCTCCTGCTCGCGACGGGTGCGGTGGTCGTCGGGCGCGGCGCCGTCGGGCGTGGCGCCGTCGGAGGCATCGGCGGCGGGCGCGCTGCCCACGGGCACGATGTCGATGACCCCGGTCGACGCCACCGCGTAGGACGGACGGGGCCCGTCGGCGACCTCGGCGCGGGCCGGGGCGGCGGGGGCCGAGGCGGCGGGAGCACCCGCGGCGGGGGCGATGACCGCGACCAGCGCCGTGGACGGGCGGGGTTCGTCGGCGACGCGGTCCTCGACCGAGGGCGGGGCGTCCTCGACCGGCGGGGCGTGCTCGGCCGCAGCCGCGGGGGCGTCTGCCGCCACGACGGCCGCAGCGACCTCATTGGCGGCCGGGGCGTCCTCGGACGCGGGGGCCGTGGCATCCGTCGTCTGGAGCGTGGTCCCCCCGGCGCTCGCGTGCACGCGGACGCCGCTCACGAGCTCGAGGAAGATGTCCTCCAGGCTCGCTCCCTTGCTCTGCAGGTTCGACAGCGCGATGCCCGCGCCGGCGGCCAGAGCGCCGACCTCGACCGGCTCGTGGTGGCGGATCGTGAAGCCGTTGCGCAGCAGCTGGTACTCGATGCCGCGCTCGTCGAGCAGGCGCGACAGCGCGGCGCGATCGGGGGAGTCGACGACGGTGGCGTACTCGTCGGGGTCGGCGAGGTCTTCGATGCCGCCCTGGAACACGAGCCGGCCGCGCGAGATGATCAGCAGCGCGTCGACGGTCTGCTGCACCTCGGCGAGCAGGTGCGAGGAGATGAGCACCGTGCGTCCCTCTTCGGCGAGGTGGCGCAGCAGGGAGCGCATCCACCGGATGCCCTCGGGGTCGAGGCCGTTCGACGGCTCGTCGAGCACCAGCACGCCCGGGTCGCCCAGCAGCGCCGTGGCCAGACCCAGGCGCTGGCGCATGCCGAGCGAGAAGCCGCCGACGCGGCGTCCGGCGACGTCGGCGAGGCCGACCAGCCCCAGCACGTGATCGATGCGGGCGGTGGGCAGGTTCGCCGCGCGGGCGTAGACCTTGAGGTGGTTCGCGGCCGACCGGCCGGGGTGGAAGCTCGAGGCCTCCAGGGCTGCGCCCACCGTCTGCAGCGGCGAGGCGAGGTCGGCGAACGCCTTGCCGCCGATCGTCGCGGTCCCCGACGAGGGACGCACGAGGCCGAGCAGCATGCGCAGCGACGTGGTCTTGCCGGCACCGTTCGGGCCGAGGAATCCGGTGACCTGTCCCGGTTCGATGCGCGCGGAGAGATCGTCGACCGCCGACACCGCTCCGAAGCGTTTGGTGAGGCCGGCGAGCTCCAGCACCTGTCCGTCGGGCATTCGGCACCTCTCGTTCGGTGGGCGTTCTGTCCATCTTCCCCGATCCGGGGCCGAAAACCCATCTCGGGGCGTGTGTAACGTGGCACCGTGCACGCACAGCGATCCGCAGACGACAGCGTCCTCGTCGGGGGTCGTCGCGGCCTCGGCCACCTGACCCTCAATCGGCCCCGCGCGATCAACGCCCTCGACCTCGACATGATCCGGGCTCTCAATGTCACCCTCGACCGCTGGGAGCGCGACACCGATGTCGACGTCATCCTGCTCGACGGGGCCGGCGACCGCGGATTCTGCGCGGGTGGCGACGTGCGGGCCCTGCACGAGATGGTCACCGCCGGTCGCGTCGAGGAGGTGCACGCGTTCTTCCGCGAGGAGTACGCCCTCGACCACCGCATCGCCACGTCGCGCAAGCCGATCATCGCCATCGCCGACGGCGTCTGCATGGGCGGCGGCATCGGGTTGGCCGGCCACGCCGCGATCCGCATCGTGACCGAGCGCTCGCGCCTGGCGATGCCCGAGACGCGCATCGGGTTCACGCCCGATGTCGGCGGGTCGTGGCTGCTCGCCCGCGCCCCGGGCCGCCTCGGCGAATATCTGGCCCTGACGGGCGGGACGATGGATGCCGCCGACGCGCTGTATGCGGGATTCGCCGACCACATGGTGCCCACGGCCCACCTCGAGGCGCTGTACGAGGCGCTGGAGAACCGCGCCGACCCCTCGAGCCCGACCGAGCTCGTGCTGCTGTTCGACGAGAGCCCCGAACCCTCGCGCCTCGAGACGGCGCGGGAGTGGATCGACGACGCCTTCGCCGCCGACGACGTGCCGGCGATCATCGACCGTCTGCGGGCGCGGTCCGAGCCCGAGGCCCGCGAGACCGCCGACCTGCTCGCCTCCTCGGCGCCGACGGCGGTGGCGGTGACCCTCGAGGCGGTCCGTCGCGCCCGCGCCCTGCCCTCCCTGCGCGCCACCCTCGCGCAGGAGTACGGCCTCGTGCTGTGGTTCGCGTTCACCCAGCCCGATCTCGTCGAGGGGATCCGCGCGCAGGTCGTCGACAAGGACCGGTCTCCGCGCTGGACGCCCCCGCGGCTCGACGAATTGCCCGGCGACCGGGTGGCGGAGGCCTTCGCGTACGAGCCGGAGCCGGAACTGTGGTGACAGCCCCCGCTCCGACGACGGGGTCGATCGGGCCATGACCCCGCCGCGGCGCCGCTGGTCGTTCGGTCGAGCCCTCGACGGGTTCTTCTTCGTCTTCGCCGGTCTCGCCGCGATCTGGCTCGCCTACCTCGGCTTCACCGAGTCTTTCTCGCTCGGCTGGGGCGGGGTGGCCATGGCGATCGCCTTCTGGGTGCTGCTCGCGTATCTCGTGCTGCCGCGGCTGCATCGCATCCTGACCGCGATCTACGTGCCCGACTACTTCATGGGGCGCACCCGCACGTCCGACGGGCTGCTCGGCGACCCCGTCAACCTCGCCTTCCTCGGCGAGCGCGCGCAGATTCAGGCGGCGATGGCGCGGGCCGGGTGGATCGCGGCCGACCCGGTCGACCTGCGCTCGTCGTGGCGCATCATCGCCTCGACCCTCCGACGACGGAGCTACCCGCGGGCGCCGGTGAGCCCGCTGTTCCTCTTCGGGCGGATGCAAGACCTCGCGTACCAGCAGGAGGTCGCGGGGTCTCCCGCCCAACGGCACCACGTGCGCCTGTGGCGGTGTCCCGACGGGTGGCTGCTCCCGGGCGGGCGCCGCGTGGACTGGCTCGCCGCCGGCACCTTCGACCGTGCGGTGGGCCTGTCGCTGTTCACGCTCCAGGTGACGCACCGCATCGACGCCGACACCGACATCGAGCGCGATCACATCGTGGGAAGCGTGATCGCGGTGCCGGGGGTGGAGGTCGACGTCATCCGGGACTTCTCGACCGGGTACCACTCGCGCAACGGCGGCGGAGACAGCATCTCGACCGACGGCGATCTGCCCATCGTCGATGTGCGGGCGGTGTCGCCCGGCGGTCACGAGCTGTCCGCCGGTCGGGACGTGTCCGCGGGTCGGGACCTTCCCGCCGGTCCGGACCTTCCCGCCGGTCCGGACCTTCCCGCCGGTCGGGAGAAGACGCCGTGAGCGAGCAGCGGCACCCGCGCAAGCGCGCGGCGTTCGAGCCGCCCCTCGACCCCACCACGGCGGATGCCGCGATGCGGCGGCCCGCGGCGACCGTCGCCGGCGCGGTGCTCGTGCTGCTGCGCGCGATCGCGGGAGCGCTCTGGGCGGTGAGCGTGGCGTTCTCCCTCCCGCCGTGGCTGCAGCAGATCGCCGGCGCCGCCAGCGGAGACGCGAGCGCCTCGACCGACCCGGAGCTCGCTGCGTTCGCCGACCTCGGGCTCGGCACGGCGATCTTCCTGAGCGTCATGGGCCTTCTGTTCGTGGTGCAGGTGGCGCTCGGCATCCGGATCCTGTTCGGCGGCAACCTGTCGCGCGTGCTCGTCATGCTCATCTCGGTCGGCTCGATCAGTGCGAGTTTCGTGGGCTGGTGGGAGCTGGGGCTCGAGATCACCGTGCGCACCACGCTGCTGACGCTGAGCCTGGACATCCTGGTGCTGCTGGCCCTGTCGAGCCGCGATGCGGCGGCGTACGCGCGCCGCCCGCGCCCACGCCGGACGCACGGATCCCGTACAGCCGCGGCGCGTTAGCCTGAGAAGCGCCGCGCCCGTGCGGCGGAACGGATGACGCACGTGTTCGACAGCCCCATGTCGTCCTCGGCATACGAGGTGCTCCGCGTCGCGGCCGACATCGACGACGAGGGCCTGCGCCGCGCCTACCGCGTGCGCCTCCGCGAGACGCATCCCGACACCGGTGGCGACGCCGCCCTGTTCGTGCAGGTGCAGCGCGCCTGGGAGCTCGTCGGAACGCCCGAGGCGCGCAGCGCCTACGACCGGGGTCAGGGGACGACGGCGACCCGGGACTGGGGCGGCGCGCCGTCGGCATCCGCCCCCTCCCGCCCCGCCGACACGCGCCCGCGCGCGCGATCGCACGGCCAGCCCGGCGGATGGCGCCGCGAGCGCTACCTCGACCTGATCCGCGAGTGGGTGGGGCGCGGGGTCGACATCGCCGACCCCTACGACCCGGCGCTCGTCCGCTCGGCGCCGCCCGAGATCCGCCACATTCTGGCCGACGCGCTCGCCGAGGAGGAGACCGCGCGCCTGGTCTCGGAGCTCGGCATGGGCTACACCGTGTGGCACGACGTCTTCGCCGACCGCGACGGCGTGGATCCCGAGCAGAAGATCGACCACCTCGTGCTCGGCCCGAGCGGCCTGTACGCCCTGCTCAGCGAGGACTTCGGCGGCCCGGTCGGCGTGCGCCGCGGCGAGATCACCGGACCGAACGTCATCGGGGCGCCGGTGACGGAGCTCGTCTCGCGGGCGCGGGTCATCGCGCGGGCCGCGGGCGTGCGCTTCAGCGGCGCGATGGTCGTGCTGCCCGACGACGACGTGTTCGACGCGATCACCGAGCTGGGCAAGGTGCGCGGCACCCCCGTCGCGCTGGTCACACGCAGTGCCCTCACGACGCTGCTGCGCCGCGGTATCACGGGCGCGCGCGAGGTAGGGGGTACCGAACTGTTCGACATCCGTACGCGTCTGCAGCAGCGGGTGCGGCACGTCTGATCCCTGGCCCGGGCGGGAGAGCCTGCCTAGGGTGGGGGCATGAGTACCGACGAGAGCTCGGATGCCACGGCATCCGACGAAATGAAGCGCAAGTTCAAGGAAGCCCTCGCCAAGAAGAACGGTCAGCAGCGGTCGGGCCAGGCGCATCTCGACGGCCACTCCGCGGTGCAGGGCACCCACGCGGCCGTCACCAAGCGCGAGTTCCGTCGCAAGAGCGGCTGACCCTCCGCGGCGCCGCGCGAGTCGCCAGGAATCGTCGCCTCCGATCCCTCGAAAGCGACAGAATCCGGCGACTCGCGCGGCGTGAGGTCAGCGCAGGGGCGCCTCGAAGAACGCCAACTCCAGGCGCATCGAGCGGTCGTACGTCGCGGCCATCTGCTCCCGGACGGCGGGGGGTGCCGCTCGCGCGGCGGCGTCCACGATCGTCGCCGCCTCGGCGGACGACGCCGCGAACGCTTCGTCGCCATAAGCGGTGAGCCAGTCGGCGTAGGCGTGGTCGGGGTCGAACGTGCCGCGCCAGCGTGCGCCGATGTCGGCGTACAGCACGAAGCAGGGGAGGATCGCCGCCACCAGTACCGCGTACGACCCGGCGGTCGACGCCGCGTGCAGGTGGTCGGTGTAGTCGAGGGTGGATGCCGCCGGTTCCAGACCCTCGGGATCGACGTGCGAGCGGTGCAGTTCCGCCTCCTCGGCCAGGCACGACACCGACGCCGCGGACCAGAAGCGCTGCTCCTCGACCGTGGGGGCGAGCGCTGCGGCCCGGGCCAGCACGCGCGCGTACTCGCGCAGGTAGAGCAGGTCCTGGCCGAGGTACCAGGCGAACGCCGCGCGGTCGAGGGTCCCGGATGCCAGGCCCCGAACGAACGCGCAGGCATCGACCTCGGCGCGGGTCGGGGCCGTGGCATCCCACCGCTCGGCGCTCCACGACCGGCCGAGGTCGATGTGCGGGCGCAGCTCGTGCAGGTGGTCGATCGGGCCGTTGCCCCGGCCGACGTGCAGCGCCCCGGCGTGCTCGAGCGCGCCGGTGAGCCAGCGCTTCGCGCGCGTGAGGGCTTCGGGCCACGACAGCCCGTGCCCGGCGAGGGTGGCCATGGCCGACGACAGCGAGCATCCCGTGCCGTGGGTGTGCGGGGTGTCGACGCGGCGTCCCGCGACCGGGGTCACGCCGGAGCCGTCGACGATGGCATCCGGGCTCTGCTCCCCGTCGAGGTGGCCGCCCTTGAGCAGGACGGTCGTGCGAGCGCCCTCGGCGAGGAGCTGCGCCTGGGCGACGGCGGCCTGCCAGGTCGTGGCGCGCGGCTGCCCCACAAGCACGGCGAGCTCCGGGAGGTTCGGGGTGACGAGGTGGGCGCGCCGGCAGAGGGCGCGCACGGCTTCCTCGGCGTCGGGGGCGAGCAGGCGGTCGCCGCTGGTGGCGACCATGACCGGGTCGAGCACGACGATCGGCGGCTGCACCTCGGTGAGCCAGGTCTCCACGGTCGCCGCGACCTCGACCGAGCCGAGCATGCCGATCTTCACGGCGTCGATCTCGACGTCATCGCTGACGGCGCGCAGCTGCGCGGCGAGGAACGCGGTGGGCGGCACATGCACCTCGCGCACGCCGAGCGTGTTCTGAGCGACGAGGGCGGTGACGGCGGCCATGCCGTATCCCCCGAACGCGGCGATCGACTTGAGGTCGGCTTGCACGCCGGCGCCTCCCGTCGGGTCGGTTCCGGCGATGCTCAGCACGCGCGGGCTCACGCTCCCGCCTCCCATCCGGCGCGGAGCTCGCGCACGACGGCGCCGGGGTCGTCGGCGCCGCACACGACCGACACGACGGCGATGCCGGCCGCCCCCGCCCGGCGCAGAGCGGCGACGTCGTCGACGTCGATCCCCCCGATCGCGACGCACGGCAGGGGGGTGGATGCCGCGAGCGCGGCGAAGCCATCGACGCCGAGCGGGTGCGGGTGGTCGGGCTTGGTGGCGGTGGCGCGGATGACGCCGACACCGAGGTAGTCGACGGTGCCGGGAGGCAGCGCGGCGGCGGCCGAGAGGTGGGCGGGAGTGTTCGCCGTCCAGCCGATCAGGGCGTCGGTGCCCAGGAGGGCGCGGGCGGCGTCGACCGGGAGGTCGCTCTGTCCGAGATGGATGCCGTCCACCCGCGCCCCGCGCTCGCGGGCGGCGAGCGCGACGTCGACGCGGTCGTCGATCACGAACGCACACCGTCCGGCGACGACGTCGGCCAGGTCGAGGGCGCGGGCGAAGAGTTCGGCGCCCGTGGCCACCTTGTCGCGCAGCTGCACGACGGTAACCCCCGCACTGACGGCGGCATCGACGATCTCGCGGAGCCGGGCGAAGGGGACGCGGTGGTCGGTGACGAGGTGCAGCGAGAGGTCGCGACTCATCGCGCGATCCCCGCCACGACGGTGTCGGGTCGGTCGATCTCGATGTCGACCGCTCGCAGGCCGGACGGCTCGAGCGCGGCCAGCTCGTCGAGGAAGGCGACAGCGAACGAACCGGGACCCCGAGAGACGGATGCCGCCCGCTCCGACGCGATCGCCCAGACCGCGCTCGCGGCGACCGCCGCATCGAACGCCCTGGTGACCGCCGCGAAGGCCGCCATCGCCGCGCCGAGGGCGCAGCCGCCGCCGGTGACCCGGGTGAGCAGGACGCTGCCGCCGGTCACGCGCGCCGTGCGGTCGGCGTCCACGATGAGGTCGACCTCGCCGGACACCGCGACGGTCGCTCCCGTCCCCCGCGCGAGGGCGCGGGCCGCCTCGACGGCGTCGTCGGGCGAGTCGGTCGCGTCGACGCCGCGGCCGCCCGCTCCCGCGCCGGCGAGGGCGAGGATCTCGGAGGCGTTTCCGCGGATGATCGCCGGCCGTGCGGCGAGCAGCTCGTGGGCGAGGGCGGTGCGCACCGGCAGGGCGCCGACGGCGACGGGATCGAGCACCCACGGCGTGCCGGCTGTCACGGCCTCGCGGGCGGCATCCCGCTGCTCGGCGGTGGGGGTGCCGAGGTTCACCAGCACCCCGCCCGCGATGCCCGCGAACATGCCCGCCTCGCCGGGGATGTCGCACATCGCGGGAGCGGCCCCGAGGGCGAGCAGCGCGTTGGCGGTGAAGTTGGTCACCACCGCGTTGGTGATGCACTGCGTGAGCGGCGCGGCCCGACGCAGGGCCTCAAGGCTCTCGGCGGGGATGGACGGAGACGACGACGTGCGAACGACCATTCGCGACATCCCTTCGCTAGTACGAACTAGATCAGGTTCGACGGGTGTGTTCTCAGCCCTGACGGGCACCCCGTGTCACTGGGGGTGACGCTAGCACAGGGCGCGACGGGGTCGAGGGGGGCGTTGCACGCGCGGAAGTGCCGGTCGGTCGCGGTGGAGCTCGATGCCGGGCTGCTCACGCGCGGCGACGCCGTCGGCGCCGCGGGTCGCTTCACTGCTCGTGCTGCGCGGGTCGTGCAGCGCGGTCCGTGCGCGGGTGTTGCGGCGCGGTACGGTGCGCGGGTCGGTTCAGAACCGTGCCGAGAACCCGCCGTCGGTGTGAAGGAGCTGCCCGCTGACCCACCGGCCGGCGTCGGACAGCAGGAACGCCGTCACTCCGGCGATGTCGCGGGGCGTGCCGAAGCGGCCGAGCGGGTGGTGCCCGGCGAGGCCGTCGCGGGTCTCGTCATCCATCCATCCGGTGTCGATAGGCCCGGGGTTCACGACGTTGGCGGAGATGCCCCGGGGGCCGAGCTCGCGGGCGGCTGAGATGACGATGCGGTCGAGAGCGCCCTTCGAGGCGCCGTAAGGGAGGTTGCCGGTGGTGTGATCGCTGGTGAATGCGACGATCGCCCCTCCCGTCTCGTCGGCCTGTCGGGCGAAGGCGGCGATCATCAGGAGGGTCGCGCGCGCGTTGACGGCGACGTGGAGGTCGAAGCTCTCCGCCGTGGTGTCGAGGATGCCGGATTCCACCCCGTGCGCGTGGCTCAGGACGAGCGCGTGGATCGGCCCGCGATCGTTCGACACGTGCTCGATGAGCTGCGTGGGTGCCGTGGGGTCGGCGAGGTCGCACGGGTAGTCGCCGGAGTCGATCTCGCTGGTGACGACGTCCCACCCGTCGGCTCGCAGGCGGGGGATGATCCCGGCGGCGATGCTGTTCGCGCGTGCGGCACCGGTGACGAGGGCGAGGGGCATGGAAGGAGGCTACGCCGCCGATGCACGGACAACGGGCTGTGGGACGGGGCCGGGCATCCGCTCGTGCGTTCTCGAGCGGGATGCGGCGGGGTCGGCCATCCGCTCGCGCGTTCCCGCGCCGGATGCCGCGGGGCCGGGCCGGGCCGGGTCGGGGTGAGTCGGGTCGGGTCGGGTCGGGTCGGGTCGGGTTGGGTCGGGTCGGGTTGGGTTGAGTCGGGTTGGGTTGGGTTGGGTTGGGTTGGGTTGGGTTGGGTCGGGTCGGGTTGGGTCGGGTCGGGTTGGGTTGGGCAGGGTTGGGTCGGGTCGGGTTGGGTTGGGCAGGGTTGGGTCGGTTCCGGTTGGGTTGGGCAGGGTTGGGTCGGGTCGGGTTGGGGTGGGCAGGGTTGGGTCGGGTCGGGTTGGGTCGGCGGGGAGTCGGGTGGGAACGTGTCGGGTCGGGCCGGTCAGAATGCGGCGGATTCACGCCGTGAGCGAGGCACAAGGGGGTGGCATCCGACACGGGGCGAGAGATGGCGCGCGCGAAGACTCGTGCTCTTGCGGTGTCGGCGACGCGCGCATTTCGGCCGGCGCGAAAGGAGCCCGTGGTCTCACGAGGGTGGTCGGATCGATATCACGGCGACCGCGGCAGCGATGACGCGGGTCCGGTCATCGGGCGCGCTGCTGCGCTCCACGACCGGGCGGCGTTGTCGCCGGGCGACGAATGCGGAGGTCAGAACGGCGCGAGACCTTCCTGCGGATCGGGTGGCGCGGGATCGTCGGGCAGGAAACGGACCGCGGGGGAGTAGGGCAGCGGTTCGTCGGTGTAGGTGCGGCCGGTCGGCGAGGTCCACTCGAGGACTCCGCCGGGGAGTTGTCGCACCTTCCAGCGCGTGAATTGCTTCTGCGTGTGGTGACGCTGGCACAGATGGGCGAGGTTGGTGACGGTGGTAGGGCCGCCTTGAGCGTGATCGACGGTGTGGTCGACTTCGCAGCGGACGGCGGGCACGACGCAACCCGGCCAGCGGCAGTGCCGGTCGCGCGCGCGGAGGTGGCGATCGATCGCGGATGTGCGGTGGTAAGTATCGGTGTGGAGCACGGCACCGGTGACGGGGTGCGTGACGACGCGGTCCCACGGGGTGGTGGTGGACTCCGCGAGATCGCGGGCCGTGCGCGCATCGATGGGACCGTGCCCGACCAGGTCGGCGGGGTCGAAGTTCTCGCTGTGCGGGTCGAGGATGCTGAGCGCGGGCACCACGACCTGCACGCGCGCGCGGATGGCGCCGAGGGTTCCCGGTCCATCATCCGTGCGGGTGGGGTCGGCGCCGGGGGCCGCGGTGAGGAGGAGGTCGGCGAAGATGTCGGCGCGCAGCTGCGCCGTGGTGCGCTCGTCCGTGACGACCGTCGGCGCGGGCGCGATGGCGCCGCTTCGTGTGGCGCCGCCGACCGGGGTCGCGGCGCCGGCGGCTGAGCCCGCCCCGCCGCCCACCGCGGCCGCCCGAGGAGCCCCGTCGAGAGCGGCGATGCCTGCGCCACCACCGCACGGATGCACGTGAGCGCGGTCGTCGTCAGCCGGATCGGCGAGACCGAGAGCCGATCCCGCCCGGTGGTCGATGACGGCGCGGGCTTGCTGGGTCAGCCGGTCGTAGATGCCCACGGCCAGGACGGTGGGGAGCGTTGCGACGAGGTCGGACATGCCGTCGACGCCGGTGACGATGCGCACGCAGCGGGTGTCGCGGCCGCGCTGGTGGCGTTCGGTGAGGGTCGTGGGGTGGAGACGTTCCGCCAGAACAGCGAGGCGGGAGCGCAGGCGGCCGGGGCTGAGCCCGGGCGCGTGAGTCACGGCGAGCTGGTCGAGATCGGCGCGCACGGCGCCCGGGAGTGCCTGCCCGACGTCGGCGATGACGTGCGCGTGCGTGCGGCTGATCGTGCCCGCCTCCCACGCGGCGAGCGTAGAGGGGTAGTCGTCGACCAGGGACATCGCGCGGGTGATCTGGCGTTGCAGCGACCGATCGGAGAGATTCTCGGCCGCCGCGAGTTCGGACGCCACCTCGCGCAATGCCAACTCGGCCGTGCGCGCAGAAGTGCGCTGGCCGGCCATCACGTCGAGGGCGAGGTGTCCGGCCTCGGCGAGAGCACGGGCGCGGGCGACCTCTGCGGCGGCCAGGACCCTTCCCGTGCGCACGACCTCGTCTCGCACCGCGGACAGGGGCCGCGTCGGGCTGTCCGGGGTCGAGGGGGAAGTCGCATCGTGCATGTGTGCATGCTATCGCCGACCTCCGACATTACCCCCGGTCAGAGGCGCCTTCTGTGGATAGATCCTCGCATCCGGAGTCTGGGGAGGAGGGGTGGATCGCTCGGCTCCGCCGGGCCTCGGTCGACTTTCTCGCGACGCGCCGAGACCGGCGTTGCGTGACGCCTCCGGGTGAACCACCCGTCGCGTCGTGTGGACGTCCCGCCCCGCACTCGGCCCGCCCCGGCCGCCGCGCGCTCGTACGCTCCGCACGTCGCGCGCCCGTACGCGCCCCACGCAGCGCGCTCGGCCCGTCCAGCCCCGCACTCGGCCCGCCCCGGCCGCCGCGCGCTCGTACGCTCCGCACGTCGCGCGCTCGTACGCGCCCTACGCAGCGCGCTCGGCCCGTCCCGCCCCGCACTCGGCCCGCCCCGGCCGCCGCGCGCTCGTACGCTCCGCACGCCGCGCGCTCGTACGCGCCCTACGCCGCGCGCTCGGCCCGTCCCGCACTCCTCGCGCTCAGCCCTCCCCGAACGCCGCGCGCACCAGCGCCACCGCGTCCGCCGAGGAAACCCCGAGGCTCCGCACCGTGTCGACATACGTCTTCGCCGCCTGGGCAGCGCGCGACGCCGCCGCATCGCCGCCCCGCACGATCGTGCCGGCCCGGCCGCGCGTCTCGACGTAGCCGGCCTCCTCGAGCTCCTTGTAGGCCCGGGCGACCGTGTTGGCGGCGAGGTTCAGCTCAGCGGCCAGGGTGCGGACCGGGGGCAGACGCGTCCCCGCGACGAGAGAGCCGTCGTCGATAGCGGCGATCACCTGCGCGCGTACCTGCTCGTACGGCGGGGTGGGCGAAGCGGCATCCAGGGAGAACTTCATGGGTCAGTTGTTCACCCCGAACAGGTCGAGCGGATGCGTCAGCCGCCACCAGGGGCTCGGTGGCTCGATCTCGTCCGCGAGCTGCACGTCGACGGTGGCCGCGTCGACCGGACCGGTGGCGGTCAGGGTGCCGACCGTCTCGCCCGGTTCGCGCGCGTCGCCGAGGTCGAAGCGGGTGGACGTCTGCGCGGTGGCGCCGTTCCACAGCACGACGGTGGCGTCCGATGCGCTGACGAGGTCGATGTCGTCGCTCCAGAGCGTCTCGACCTTGCCGACCACGGTCCCCGCGGTGACCGACGGACTCGGCTGCAGCTCCTCCTCGAGCTGTGTGAAGAGGTCTCGCGTCGCCTCATTCCGGGTGTCGGGGCCGGGCTGGCCGAGCACCGCCGCGTAGGCCCGCACGGTCGCGCCGCCCACGGTGATGTCCTTGGCGGTCAGCAGGTTCCAGGCGTCGAGGGTGCCGGTCTTCACGCCCACCACCCCCGGGTCGCCGAGGAGCGCGTTGCCGTTGCGGAACGTGCCCGCCCCGGGGAGAGTCAGCTCGGGGGTGCGCACGATCTCGGCGATCACGGGATTGGCCAAGGCCCGCTCGGCGAGGGCGATGAGCGCCGCCGGTGTGGCGGTGTTGCCCGCTTCGATCCCCGTGGGATTGACGATCGTGATGCCCTCGATGCCGCGCTCGGCCAGGTACGCGTTCGCGGCGGCCGAGAATGCGGCATCCGTGCCGAAGAGGTCGGATGCCAACCGCTGGGCGTAGTTGTTGGCGGAGGCGATGAGCATGCCCTGGAGCATCTGCAGCTGGGTGAGACTGCCGTCGACGGGCACGTCGAGCGAGGACTCGCCACGCGCGCGGTACTGCCAGTAGTCGGCGCTGTCGGCCTGGGTGAAGGCGTAGCTCTTGCCCTGCTCGCCGGGCGCGAGCGGCAGCCGGTCGAGCACGACGAGCGCGGTGACCACTTTCGTGATGCTCGCGATCGACTCGGGTGCGCTGGCCGACGACGACAGGGTTCCGGGAACACCGTCGATCGCGATCGCCGCCTCGCCCTCGGCGGGCCACGCCGGTTGGGCCGCGGGCGCCGACGCGGGTTGCAGGGCGACCGCGCGGGTGGTGGGCCGCACGGCGTTCAGCGGCCACAGCAGGGTCGTCGCGACGTACGCGGCGAGGATGAGCACCAGCAGCACCGGAGGGATGACGGTCGCGGGCCGGAGTCGACGGCGGCGCGCGCCGGAGAGCAGATCGGCCTGCCTGCTCGTCGTTCCCGACACGATGAAGGTCGGTGACGGCCGCGGAGCCGACGCCTCGCCCGGATCGACCCACGCGAGCGCGCCGGTGGGCGCGGGGGTAGATGCCGGAGCGTCGGCGCCGGGGCGGGGCGCGGACGGCGCATCCCCGCTGCCGGGTGCCGGCGCGGATGACGGTGCGCCGGTGCCGGAGGCGGTTCCGGCGGGAGCCGTCACGGCTCCGCCCGCACCCGCGCCCGCACCGTCTTCGTCGGGCGCCGACATCTCGGCATCCGTCGTGTTCTCGAGCGAGGCCTCGGCCGGATCGCGCGGCGCGCGCCTCGTGGCCGGGATCTGCTCGTGCACCCGCCCACGCTACCCCGGTCGCCTGTCTATACTCTTCAGCACAACCACGGGAGTCCGGTGAGCCGGGCTGAGAGGAAGCGAATCCACGCTTCGACCGTCGAACCTGATCCGGATCATGCCGGCGCAGGGAGGAGATCACATGCACACGTCCACGTCTGCCCGCACGGCCCCCGCTTCGGCCGCGCTCACCGCCGACCGTTTCCGCTGGCGGGTCGTCGACATCGTCGTCGCCGCCGTCCTCGGCGTCGCCATCGGCCTCATCTTCTGGGGCTGGAACACCGTCGGCGGCATCTGGTTCGGAGCCATGGATGCCGTGACCCCCGGCCTCGGCGGCATCGCGGTGGGCATCTGGCTCCTCGGCGGCGTCGTCGGCGGACTCATCATCCGCAAGCCGGGTGCCGCGCTGCTCGTCGAGCTCATCGCGGCCGTCGTCTCGGCCCTCATCGGCAACGTCTGGGGTATCACGACCATCTTCTCCGGCCTGGCGCAGGGCCTCGGCGCGGAGCTGATCTTCCTCGCCTTCCTGTACCTGCGCTTCACGCTCCCCGTCGCGATGCTCGCCGGCGCCGGTGCGGGCATCGGCGCGTGGCTGCTGGAGCTGTTCCTGACGCCGAACATCGTCAAGTCGCTCGAGTTCAACCTCATCTACCTCGGCACGCTCGTGGTCTCGGGCGCCCTGCTCGCGGGAGTGGTGGGCTGGTTCCTCGTGCGCGCGCTCGCCGCCACGGGCGCCCTGAGCCGATTCGCCGCCGGGCGGGAAGCACGCCGCGACGTCTGATGGCGCATCCCGCACGCGTCGACGTCGAGGGATGGGGCTGGCGCTACGCCGGTCGCCGGCTGCCCGCGACGCGCGAGGTCGAGCTGCGCATCGAGCCGGGAGAGCGGGTGCTCCTGCTCGGAGCCTCGGGCGCCGGCAAGTCGACGTTGCTCGCGGGCCTCGCCGGACTCCTCGGCGGCAGTGACGAGGGCGAGGCGACCGGGCGCATCCTCGTCGACGGGCAGCAGCCCGAGGCCCAGCGCGGCCGCATCGGGCTCGTGCTGCAGGACCCCGAGGCGGGGATCGTCCTGTCGAAGGTCGGCGACGACGTCGCCTTCGGCTGCGAGAACCTGGGCGTGCCCGCGGCCGAGATCCCGTCACGGGTGGCCGAAGCGGTGGCATCCGTGGGGCTCGCCGTGCCCCCCGACCGGCCGACGAAGGCGCTCTCGGGTGGCCAGAAGCAGCGCCTGGCGCTCGCCGGCGTGCTCGCGATGCGCCCCGGACTGCTGCTGCTCGACGAGCCCACGGCCAACCTCGACCCGGTGGGCGTCGCCGAGGTGCGCACCGCCGTCGAGCGGGTGGTGACGCAGGAGGGGACGACCCTCGTGCTCATCGAGCATCGCACCGCCGTGTGGGCCGACCTCATGACGCGCGTGGTGGTGCTCGCCCCGGGCGGTGGTGTGCTGGCCGACGGCCCGCCCGACCGCGTCTTCGCCGAGCACGGCGATGCGCTCGCCGCAGCGGGGGTGTGGGTACCGGGACGTCCGGTCGACCTGCCCGTGCTCCCCGCGGCGGGAGGGGTGGATGCCGCGCTCTCGACGCGTGCGCTGTCGATCGGGCGCGAGAAGCGCACGGTCGTGGCATCCGGGCTCGAGGTCGCGATCCCCACCGGAGCGGGCACGGTGGTCACTGGACCCAACGGTGCCGGGAAGTCGACACTCGCGCTGACGCTCGCGGGCCTGCTGCCCGAACTCGCCGGCGAGGTGACGGCCGCGGCACCCCTCGCCGCGCGCGGGATCACGCGCCCGTCGCGGTGGCGGTCGAGGGAGCTGCTGACGCGCATCGGCACGGTCTTCCAGGAGCCCGAGCACCAGTTCCTCGCACCGACCCTGCGCGACGAACTCGCCGTTGCTCCGCGCGCGCTCAAGCGGTCGGCCGCGGAGGTCGACGCGATCGTCGACGAGCTGCTGGAGCGGTTGGATCTGGCATCCCTCGCGCTCGCCAACCCCTTCACGCTGTCGGGCGGGCAGAAGCGCCGCCTGTCGGTGGCGACGGTGCTCGCGGCCTCTCCCGAGGTCATCGTGCTCGACGAGCCGACGTTCGGCCAGGACCGCCGGGGCTGGAGCGAGCTCGTCGCGCTGCTGCAGCGCGAGATCGCGCGCGGACGCACGATCGTCGCCGTCACGCACGACGCCGACGTGGTGCGTCATCTCGGCCAGCACCGCGTGGTCATGGGTGACGCCGCGTGAGCGGCGGGAGCGCCCCGGCGGGCCGGGTCGAGGCCGGGATGCCGACGCATCCGCGTGCGGTCTGGCTCGACGCGGTCAACCCGGTCGCCAAGGTGCTGGTCGCGCTCGTGCTGGCCGTGCCGCTTCTCGCGACGCTCGACGCGGTGAGCGCGAGCACCGCCCTCGTGCTCGAGCTGCTGTGCGTGCCGCTGACCGGGCTGTCGTACGCGGTCGTGCTCCGGCGGCTCGTGCCCGTGCTGGTGTTCGCCCCCGTCGCGGCGATCAGCATGCTGCTCTACGCCCGCCCAGAAGGAACTGTGTACGGCGCCTTCCTCTTCGCCACCGTCAGCGACGGCTCGATCGTCCTGAGTCTCGCGGTGCTGCTTCGCGTCATCGTGCTGGCGCTGCCGATGATCCTGCTGTTCGCCCGCACCGACCCCACCGAACTCGCCGACGCGCTCGCGCAGGTGGCGAAGCTGCCCAGCCGCTTCGTGCTGGGAGTGCTGGCGGGAGCCCGCACCGTGGGTCTCTTCGTCGACGACTGGCGGACGATGGCGCTCGCGCGTCGCGCGCGCGGCCTGGGGGACCGCGGCGCGCTGCGGCGGTTCTTCTCGATGGCGTTCGTGCTGCTCGTCTTCGCGGTGCGCCGTGGCACGAAGCTCGCGACGGCGATGGAGGCCCGCGGCTTCGGCGCCGACGTCGAGCGCACGTGGGCGCGCCCCTCGACGCTGTCGGCTCGGGATGCCGTCGCCGTCGGCGGAGCTGTTCTGCTCGTGGCCGTGGCGCTCGGCGCGGCGGTGGCGACGGGGGCGTTCCGGGTCGTGGGGACCTGACCCTCCCGCCCGTCGAGTGTCCAGGAAACGCCGCGTCCAGCCGAGGTGAAGCGGCGCGTCGTGGACACTCGACGGGAAGGGGCGGGCTGTGCGGCTCAGAACACGTACTCGAAGCAGAGCGAGCGCGGCATCGTCTCGATATACGGCTCGTACACCGGGATGGGTGTGAAGCCCGAGGCGGCGTACATGGACAGCGATTCCGGCTGCATGCGGCCGCTCTGCAGGATGACGCGAGTCGCCCCGCCACGACGGGCGAGGTCGACGACCTGTGCGGTCAGCGCGCGCCCGACGCCGCGCCTGCGCGCGGTGTCGCGCACGATCAAGCGCTTCAGTTCCCACTCGTCGCCGAGGCGGCGCAGCATGACATGACCGATGGGTGTGTCGTCGTGGTCGATCGCGAGCAGGGTCGCCACGATCTGCTCCGGGTGCACGGCCAAGGCGGCGGTGCGCTTCGCGGCGAACTCGGGGGTGTCGTCGGCGTCGGCGTCGCGGTAGCGCTCGTCGAGATCCTCGTCCAGGATGCCGCGCAGACGGACGGCGCGGGGATCGTCGACGTCGACGGATTCGAGGCGGAAGGTGGGCAGGTTCACCCGTCGAGCCTAGGCGGCGGCCATCGCGCCGATGTCGGATCGCCGCTCTACGGGTGCGTCCGGCGCGTCGCCGCCGGGCTCGGACCCACCCGGCAGAATGAGGAGGGGGAGGTGCTGGTCGATGGAGCTCGCGGTGGGGTTGTTGGCGGTGAGTGCCGCCGTCGCGACGGTCGTGCTCCTCGTCGCGCTGCCCCGCATCGGCATGCCCGGCCGCACCACCCTGTTCCTGCGCTTCGCCGCCGTGGCGGGTGTCAGCGCGGTCGGCTCGAGCTCCATGTACTTCATCTACACGGCGGGCGGCGGCATCCTGAGTCTGGTGCTGGGGGACGTCGCGATGGTGCTCGCCCCCTCGCTCCTGCTCGTCGCGGTGAGCGTCCTCGAGGGTCGCGCTGCCCTGCGCACCTCGCTGGCGGTCGTGGCGCTGGCTCTGATCGTCGCGGTCGTGACCGCCACGGTGCCCCTGCCCGGATCGCTCGTCGTCAAGGCCCTCGCCCTCGCCCTCGCCTGCGCGGCGTGCGCCGTGGTGGCATTCCGTGCCGACATCGACCCCTTCGCCCCCGTGCGGCTCATCGCCCTGACCACCGCGGTGTTCGCGCTGTACTGCGTCGCGCGGGTGATCGTCGGGGTCACCGCGGGCTGGACCTCGGCGCTGTACCTCGTCGGGTTCTCGTACGCGCCGGCGACGGTGCTGGGCGGTGTGGCCGTGGTCCTCGTCGGGGCCGCCGCCGTCCGTCTGCGCTTCGGTCGCCGTGAGCCCGTCGAAGAGATCGTTTGCCCCAACGGTGCGGCCGTCGTCGTCGGCGACTGGGATCTGGCGGTCGCCGCCTACGGGTCCGACCGCGTGCACGAGCTCGTCGCCCAGCTGCGACAGGCGGCCCGCGATCTCGACCCCCGCGCCCTCGACGTGCCCCGGGGAGCGGAGCTGACGACCCCCGATCCGCTCGAGGCGATGGGCGCGCGGTTGCGGGCCGAGTACGGGTGGGAGGCGGAAGACGTGATCCTGCTCGTCGACGGGAGCTCGACGGCGGCGATCCGCACGCAGACCGGACCCGTCCGGCGACAGCGGTGGTGGCACCTCGGGCGGTCCTGAGTCTCGGCTAGGGTGGGACCGGGTTTCAGCTTTCGAAGGAGAACGCATGGATATCGCAGGAGCCTCCGCCCTGATCACGGGTGGTGCCTCGGGCTTGGGTCTGGCCACCGCCCGCCGCCTCGCGGAGGCCGGCGCGCACGTCACCGTCGTGGATCTGCCCTCGTCCCCGGGTGAGGCAGTCGCAGCGGACCTCGGCGGATCGTTCGCCGCCGCCGACGTGACCGACGCGGACCAGGTCGCCGCCGCAGCCGCCCGCGCCGCCGAGGCCGGCCCGCTCCGCGTGGTGGTGAACTGCGCCGGGATCGCACCGCCCGCGAAGGTGCTCGACCGCGACGGTGCGCCCTCGCCGCTCGCCGACTTCGAGCGCGTCATCCGCGTCAACCTCCTCGGCACCTACAACGTCATCGCCCAGGCTTCCGCCGTGATGGCGAAGACCGATGCGACCGACGGCGGCGACCGCGGCGTCATCGTCAACACCGCGAGCGTCGCCGCGTTCGACGGGCAGATCGGCCAGCCCGCCTACTCCGCGAGCAAGGGCGGCGTGCACGCGATGACACTGCCGATCGCGCGCGAGCTCGCGCGCCACGGCATCCGGGTGTGCACCATCGCGCCGGGCATCATGGAGACGCCGATGCTGAAGGGCCTGCCGCAGGCGGCGCAGGACTCGCTCGGCCAGCAGGTGCCCTACCCCTCGCGCCTGGGCGCCCCCGACGAGTACGCGCGCCTCGTGCTCGCGATCGTCGACAACGGCTACCTGAACGGCGAGACCATCCGTCTCGACGGAGCGATCCGGATGGCGCCGAAATGACCGACGGCATCCTGCTGCACGTCGAGGGCGGGCTCGCGCGCGTCACCTTCGACCGCCCCGCGTCGCTGAACGCGATGGACTTCCCCATGGCCCGCCGCTGGCGCGATGTGGCGCACGAGGTCACTTCCGACTCCTCGGTGGGAGCGGTGATCCTGGATGCCAACGGCCCCGCGTTCTGCGCCGGCGGCGACGTGGTCGCGATGTCGACGAGCGGATCCACCGGCGCCGAGGTGACGGAGACGGCCCGCGCGATCCACGACGGCATCCGCACCTTCGCCGAGGCGCCGCTGCCGATGGTCGCGGCCGTGCAAGGCGCCGTTGCGGGCGGGGGCCTCGGCCTCATGCTCACCGCCGACTACGTCGTGGCGAGCGAGAACGCGCGCTTCGTCAGCCGCTACGCCGACATCGGCCTGACCCCCGACCTCGGCGTCTCGACGCTGCTGCCCGCGGCGATCGGGCAGCGGCGCGCGCTGCAGCTGCTGCTGCAGGACCGGATGCTGTCCGCGGCCGAAGCCCGGGACTGGGGCCTCGTCGCCGAGGTCGTGGCATCCGCCGAGCTCTCGGCGCGGGTCGACGAGATCGCCCGTTTCTGGCTCGACGGCGCGACAGCCGCCTTCGGACAGGCCACGCGTCTCGTGCGCGTCGGCGCGGGGCGTGCGTTCGCCGAGAACCTCGACGACGAGGCCGCCACCATCGGCGCCGCGTTCGACACCCCCGAGGCGAGGGCGCGCGTCCAGGCGTTCGCCGCCGCCTCCGCGAAAGGACCGCGCTCATGACGCTTCAGGGAAAGACCGTCCTCATGTCGGGCGGCAGCCGCGGCATCGGCCTCGCCATCGCGCTGCGCGCGGCGCGCGACGGCGCGAACATCGCGATGCTCGCCAAGACCGACACCCCGCATCCCAAGCTCGAGGGAACGGTCCACACCGCGGCCGAGGCAATCCGCGCGGCGGGCGGTCGGGCGCTGCCCATCGTCGGCGATGTGCGCGACGAGGCATCCATCACCGAGGCCGTCATGCGCACGGTCGGTGAGTTCGGCGGCGTCGACATCGTCGTCAACAACGCCAGTGTCATCGACCTGTCCGGGTCGCTCGAGCTGTCGACGAAGAAGTACGACCTCATGCAAGACGTCAACGTGCGCGGCACGTTCCTGCTCTCGCGCGCGGCGGTGCCGCAACTGAAGGATGCCGAGAACCCGCACATCCTCTCGCTCTCGCCGCCGCTGAACGTCACGCCGAAGTGGCTGGGCGCGCACACCGGGTACAGCCTCGCCAAGTTCGGCATGACGATGGCGACGCTGGGGCTGGCCGAGGAGTTCCGCGGCGAGGGGATCGCGGCGAACACCCTCTGGCCGCGCACGACGATCGCGACCGCAGCGGTGCAGAACGTCATCGGCGGCGATCGGCTCATGGCCGTCTCGCGCACGCCCGAGATCTACGCGGATGCCGCGTACGAGGTGCTGTGCGCGCCGGCGGGCGAGCTGACCGGGCGGACGTTGATCGTCGAGGACGTGCTCGAGGCCGCCGGGGTGACGGACTTCTCCGGGTACGCCGCCGTGCCGGGCACGCCGGACGAGGCGATGTACCCGGACATCTTCCTGGACTGACGCGGGCGCCGCGCCGCCCTGACGCCCGCCTCGCGCCTCGCGGAACGGGCGGGCCGGCCGGCGGTGACGCGCCCTCGCGCCTCGCGGAACGGACGGGCCGGCCGGCGGTGACGTGCCCTCGCGCCTCGATAAACGCCGATCCTGCCGAGACACGTCATGCAGCCGCGTGTCTCGGAAGGATCAGAGTTTATCGGTGCCGGGTGCCGGGTGCCGGGTGCCGGGGGTCCGGGGGCCGGGGGTTCAGATCAGGCCCAGCTCCGCGAAGGCGTTGTGCACGCCGTCGTCGAGCACGGACGTGGTGACCCGGCCGGCGAGGTGCTGCAGCTCGGGGACGGCGTTTCCCATCGCGACGGGGGTGCCGACGACCTCGAACATCTCGACGTCGTTCCAGCTGTCGCCGATGCCGATGGCATCCGCGGCGGAGAGGTCGAGGTGCGCGAGCACCTCGCTGATCGCCGAGCCCTTCGTCACGCCGGACTGACCGATCTCGCCGTTCGAGCCCCCGGGCAGCGGGATGGACCCCGGGATGACGTGGAACCCGTCGCCGAGGGCGGCGGACGCGTGGACGATGGTGTCGGTCGAGGGGCTGACGAAGACGGCCTTGGCGACCGCGTCGCGGTCGACCTCCGACACCGGACGCGGCTCGCGCCACAGCGGCTGCTCGGGCGGCAGGCCCTGAGCCGCCAGCTCGGCGGTCCGGCGCTCGTGCCGTTCCCGCCGGTACTCCGTCATGACGGGGCCCATGCCCTCGCTGGCATATACGCCGCCGTGGGTCTGAAGGAAGTAGTGGATGCCGTGGGCCTCGAAGTACGCCTCGAGCGTCTCGACGTCGGCGCGGGGCAGGGGGCGGTCGACGACGAGGTCGTCGTCCAGGGTGGCGTAGGCGCCGCCGTTCGTGATGGCCCCGTCGAAGCCGATGGCGAGGACGTCGGGGTGGATGTCGCCCGCCGATCGACCCGTGCAGAGCCACACGAGGTGCCCGTTCTCGCGCGCCCGGCGCACGGCGCTCACGGTCGAGGGGGCGATGACGGAGCCGTGCTCCAGGATCGTGCCGTCGACGTCGAGGAAGGCGATGCGGGTCATGTGCGCTCCAGAGGGGGACCGGCCGCGTCTCGTGCGGGCGGGGCCGATCCGATCGAGGGAAGAGATGCGTCAGGGGTGCGCCCGCGCGGGGGCGCCGCCTTCGTCACCGTATCGCGTTCCGCGGAGGCGGGGCGCCGGGCGGTTCGGCATCCGCCGAACGTCGTGTACAGTCACCGGTGGACATGTGACTGGTCATGCAGGCAGGATCCGAACGCAGTGCGCGAGCACCGCCTTCGGGTCCTTTTTTGTTGCCCGGGCGGCCTCGGAGTCGACGTCGCGGCACGTGTCCTTCGAACCAAGGAAGGACTTCGATGACCACTCAGGACAGCGCCCGCGCGATCCTCGAGCACGTCGGCGGAGCGGCCAACGTGGCCTCGCTCCACCACTGCTCGACCCGCCTCCGCTTCACGCTCGCCGACGACTCGCAGGCCGATGAGGCCGCCCTCAAGGCCACGCCCGGCGTCATCGGCGTGGTGCTGGGCGCGCAGACCCAGGTGATCGTGGGCTCGGGCGTCAACGACTACTTCCGCGAGATCGAGAAGATCCGCACCGGGACCGGCACCCGTGCCGAAGCGCGCGTCGACGCCGCCAAGCCCAGGCTGACGGTGAAGCGCGCCGGGTCGGTGTTCATGGACTTCGTCGTCGGCGTCTTCACCCCGATCATCCCCGCCGTCGCCGGCGCCGGGATCTTCAAGTCGTTCCTCATCCTCGCCGTCGCGCTCGGCTGGCTGCAGACGACCGACCAGACCTACCAGGTTCTCACCGCGATCCCCGACGCGGTCTTCTTCTTCCTGCCGCTGCTGGTGACCTACACCGCCGCGAAGAAGCTCGACGTGAACATCCCGCTCGCGCTCGGCATCGTCGGCCTGCTGGTGTTCCCGACCTTCGCGGGTCTGCTGACGCAGGAGGGCGGCATCGCCCTGTTCGGGTTGACCGTGCCCGCGATCGCCTACAACGCGCAGGTGTTCCCCCCGATCCTCGCCGTGCTGCTGCTCGCCGTCGTCGAGCGCTTCGCCCGTCGCATCAGCCCCAGCGTGATCAGCACCTTCCTCGTGCCGCTGATCTGCTTCGTCGTCGTGGCGCCCGCGACGATCTTCCTGCTCGGTCCGCTCGGCTTCTTCCTCGGCACCCTGCTGACCGGAGCGATGCTGTGGCTGTACGGCACCCTCGGCTGGATCGCCGTCGCCCTGATGGCCGCCGCCCTGCCGTTCATCGTCTCGGTCGGCATGCACAAGGCCTTCATCCCGCCGACGGTGGCCACGATGGCATCCGCAGGCAAGGAGAGCTTCTACCTGGTCGCTTCGCTCGCCCACAACCTCGCCGAGGCGGGCTCGAGCCTCGCCATCGCCGTGCGCACCAAGAACAAGACCCTCCGCGGGACCGCGATCTCGTCGGGCATCTCGGCCTTCTTCGGCATCACCGAGCCGGCGCTGTACGGCGTGACCCTGCAGAACCGTCGCGCGATCGTGTCGGTGGTCATCGGCTCGTTCGTCGGCGGCGCCTACCTCGGCATCGCGGCGATCTCGGCGTTCGCGCTGGTCAGCCCGGGGGCGGCGTCCATCTCGATGTTCATCGACATGGCGAACCCGTGGAACCTGCTGCACGCCGTCATCGGCGCGCTCGTGGCCATGGCCGTCTCCTTCGTCGTCTCGCTCGTGATCTGGAAGGACTCCGACTCCGCGACCGTGCGTCTGCTCGAGCAGCAGTCGGGTGCGGCGGCTCCGGTCGAGACCGCCGCCGGTGGGGTCCTGGCTCCGATGACCGGTGAGGTCATCGCCCTGGACGCGGTCGACGACCCGGTGTTCTCGGGTGGCATCCTCGGACCCGGCGTGGCCATCCGTCCCACGGACGGCGAGGTGCACGCCCCCATCAGCGGCATCGTGTCGAGCCTCCTGCCCTCGCGTCACGCCCTCGGCATCCTGGGCGACGACGGTCTCGAGGTGCTGGTGCACGTGGGACTGGACACCGTCCGCCTGGAGGGCGCCCCGTTCACCGCGCACGTGACCCAGGGCGACCGGGTCGAGGCGGGCCAGCGCGTGCTGACCGCCGACCTCGCGGCGATCGAAGCGGCGGGTCTCGACATCACGACGCCCGTCGTCGTGCTCAACGGCGACGCATACGACGTCGCCCCCCTCGCCACGGGACGCATCGCCGCCGGCGACGCCCTGCTGGCCACCGACGCGAAGGAGACCGCGAATGGGATTGCCTGACGGATTCCTCTGGGGCGGCGCCCTCGCCGCCAACCAGGCCGAGGGCGCCTGGAACGAAGGGGGCCGCGGCCCCGCCGTGTCGGACGTGGCGAAGTACCGTCCGAACGTCGACCCGCGCGAGTACGCGGTGCACCACCAGCACACGCTCGAGAGCATCGCCGCGGCCATGGCCGACGACGACATCGCGCTCTACCCGAAGCGTCGCGGCATCGACTTCTACCACCGCTACCGCGAGGACCTCGCGCTGTTCGCCGAGATGGGCTTCACGGTGCTGCGCGTCTCGATCGCGTGGTCGCGCCTGTACCCCACCGGCGAGGAGCTCGAGCCCAACGAGGAGGGGGTGGCCTTCTACCTCGACCTCTTCACGGAGATGCGCCGTCTCGGCATCCGTCCGCTGGTGACGCTGTCGCACTACGACCCGCCGCTCGCGCTCGCGCTGAAGAACAACGCGTGGGTGGACCGCGGGACCGTTGCCCTGTTCGAGCGGTTCTCACGCACCTGCTTCGAGCGATTCGGGCACCTCGTCGACCTCTGGCTGTCGTTCAACGAGATCGACGGGATCATCCGCCACCCCTTCACTTCGGGCGGCATCATCGACGAGACCGTCGAGGGATCGCTGGAGCAGGCCTGCTACACGGCGCTGCACCACCAGTTCGTCGCGTCGGCGTCGGTGACCAAGATGCTGCACGAGCTGTGGCCCGCCTCGGAGATGGGGTGCATGCTCACCATGCTCACCACCTACCCGAACACGTGTCACCCCGACGACGTCGCGGCCACCCAGGCCAAGGAGCGGATGCTGTACCTCTGCACCGACGTGCAGGCCGGCGGCGCCTACCCCCGCCTGGCGCTGAAGGCCCTGGAGGCGAAGGGCATCGTCATCCCGTTCGAGGACGGCGATGTCGAGCTGCTGCGCGATCACCCCGTCGACTACATCTCGTTCTCCTATTACATGACCCTCACCGAGTCGGTGAGACCGGATGCCGAGCGCACCCCCGGTAACACGGTGCTGGGTGTGAAGAACCCGTTCCTGGCATCCAGCGAGTGGGGCTGGCAGATCGACCCCGTGGGCCTGCGCATCTCGCTCATCGATCTCTACGACCGGTACGGCAAACCGCTGTTCATCGTCGAGAACGGTCTCGGCATGCGGGACGAGCTGACCGACGAGGGCCTGATCCACGACCCGTACCGCATCGACTACTTCCGGTCGCACTTCGCGGAGATGATCCGCGCCGTGGACGAGGGCGTCGATCTGCGCGGGTACGCGAGCTGGGCGCCGATCGACATCATCAGCGCGTCGTCGTCGCAGATCTCGAAGAGGTACGGTTTCATCCACGTCGACCAGGACGACCTCGGCAACGGTACCGGTGAGCGACGTCGCAAGGACTCGTTCTTCTGGTACCAGAAGGTCATCGCCTCGAACGGGGCCGACCTGGCGTGATCGCCACCTCGGCGCATCCCCCGGGGTCGACGGAGACACCCATGCAGATCATCAAGAAGGTGCTGAACTCCAGCGTCGTGCTCGTCGAGGACGAGCGCGGCGTGGAGCGCGTCCTGCTCGGCAAGGGCATCGGATTCGGTGCCAAGCCGGGCGCCACCGTCGCGCCCGAGGACACCGACCGGGTGTTCGTCGCGCTCGACGACGCCGACCAGCGCAACCTCGTCGAGCTGCTCGCGCAGATCCCGGGGGAATTCGTCGAGGTCACGAGGGCGATCGTGATGGATGCCGAGGCCAGCGGCATCCAGCTCGATCCGCACATCTACCTGACGCTCACCGATCACCTGCACTTCGCGGTGGAACGGTTGCGTCGGGGGCTGCGGGTGACGAACCGCCTCGCCTGGGAGGTGCGCACGGTCTACCCGATGGAGCACGAGGTGGGTCTGCGCGCCCTCGCGCTGCTGCGCGAGCGCACGGGCGCGGCGCTGCCCGACGAGGAGGCGGCCAACATCGCGTTCCACCTCGTCAACTCCGAGGTGGGGCGGCCCGCCGTCGATTCCATGCGGGTGGTCGGGCTCATCTCCGACATCACCACGATCGTGACGCACTCCGGGGGAGTGGCCCTGGATGCCGACGACCTGCACACCCGCCGATTCCTCACGCACCTGCAGTTCTTCGCCGAGCGCCTGTTCTCCGACCGGCTCGCGGCGCAGGACGACGACCTGCTGTTCGCGACCATGACGGCCAAGCACCCGCGCGCGGTCGCCACGGCCGAGCGCGTCCGCGCGTTCGTGCTCCGCGAGCACCAGGTCGCGATCTCCGACGAGGAGGTCGGCTACCTCGCCCTCCACATCGCTCGCGCACAGTCGAGCTGAACCCCGAAAGGTCCCCCATGGCACAGCGCACCGCCGTCTTCGGCTCCTCCTCCGGCCTGCACTCCCGCCCCGCCGCCACCCTCGCCAAGGCCGCGGCCGCGTCGAAGCACGCGGTCACCCTGTCGGCGGGCGACGCCTCCGTCGACGCCCGCAGCGTGCTGGCCCTCCTGCAGCTGGGCGTGAAGACGGGCGACGAGGTCGCCCTCGAGGTCGACGGACCCGAGGCCGACCGCGTCGCCGACGAGCTCCAGGCCCTGCTCGAGCAGGACCTCGACGCCGCCTGACTCCGATCGCGTCTCTCGCTCGTGTGAGGGGTCACAAACTGTCGCCTACGGCCTCGCCAGGCGACAGTTCCTGACCCCTCACGCGGCGGAGGCCGTCCAGCCGCGACGCAGGCGCGCCCCGGTACCCTGGAAACCATGACCGACCAGCCCCCCGTGCGCACGACCACGCCGCCGGTGCGCCCCGCGGGGGCGCCGGCCGACACCGGCATCCGCGAAACGGCGCCGAAGAACACCGGCATACGCGAGACGAAGCCGCGGACCGCTCCGGCACGCCAGGTGCGCCCCGCGACCGAAGGATGGCAGCAGGCCAAAGACGACACGGGTCGTCCGCTGCTGCAGTTCGCGAGCCCCAAGCGCGGCAAGCCACCGGTGCACCTCGCCGACCTGACCGTCGACGAGCGCGTGGCCAAGGTGAAGGAGCTCGGCCTGCCCGGCTTCCGCGCGAAGCAGCTCGAGAAGCACTACTTCACGCACTACACGTCCGACCCGGCCGCGATGACCGACCTGCCGGCATCCGGTCGCGAAGAGCTCGTCGCCGGCATGCTGCCTCCGCTGCTCACCGAGGTGCGGCGCCTGGAGACCGACCGCGGCGACACCATCAAGTTCCTGTGGAAGCTGCACGACGGCGCCCTCGTGGAGTCCGTGCTCATGCGCTACCCCGGCCGCATCACGCTGTGCGTGTCGAGCCAGGCCGGCTGCGGCATGAACTGCCCGTTCTGCGCCACCGGTCAGGCGGGACTCACGCGCAACATGTCGGCGGCCGAGATCATCGAGCAGATCGTGCGCGCCAACGCCCTCATCGCCGCCGGCGGACTCGGCGGCAAGAAGAGCTCCGACCACTCCCTCGACCGCGTCTCGAACATCGTGTTCATGGGCATGGGCGAGCCGCTCGCCAACTACGCCCGCGTCATGCAGGCCGTGCGCGTGATGGTCGACAAGGAGCACGGGCTGGGCATGAGCGCCCGCGGCATCACGGTGTCGACCGTCGGTCTGGTCCCGGCGATCAAGAAGCTCGCCGACGAGGACATCCCCGTCACCTTCGCCCTGTCGCTGCACGCGCCCGACGACGGCCTCCGCGACGAGCTCATCCCGGTGAACTCCCGCTGGAAGGTCGACGAGGCCCTGGATGCCGCCCGCGCCTACTTCGACAAGACCGGTCGCCGCGTCTCGATCGAGTACGCACTCATCAAGGACATGAACGACCATGCCTGGCGCGCCGATCTGCTGGCCGACAAGCTCAACGCCCGCGGTCGCGGCTGGGTCCACGTGAACCCGATCCCGCTGAACCCGACCCCGGGGTCGATCTGGACGGCATCCGAGATCCCCGTGCAGAACGAGTTCGTGCGGCGCCTCAACGACGCCGGAATCCCGACGACCCTGCGCGACACCCGCGGCAAGGAGATCGACGGGGCGTGCGGGCAGCTCGTCGCGACCGAAGAGGACGAGGCGGCCGCCGAGGCGACGCCGGTCGGCTGACACCGCCCGCTGCGGGGCGCGCTCGTCAGGCCGCGACCGCCGTCACCACGAGGTTGTCGACGTAGTGGCCGCTCGCCGGATCCCAAGCGCCGGCGCACGTGACGAGCCGCAACTGCGGCGTCGGTGCGGGGGCGTAGATCGACTCGGTCGGGAAGCTGTCCTTTTCCACCGTCTGCAGGCCGGTGACGACGAAGTCCGCCGTCGAGCCGTCGGCGCGCTCGATCGACACGGTGTCCCCCGGGGTGAGACGGGGGAGGTCGATGAACGCCGCCGGCCCGGTGGGGGAGTCGACGTGGCCCGCGATCACCGCCGGACCCACCTCGCCCGGCAGGACGCCCTTCTCGTACCAGCCGACGGCGTCGTAGTCGGCGGGCGCCTGGATCCATCCGTCCTCTCCCCGGTCGAGGCCCACGAGGTCGGAGTCCACCCCGATGGCGGGGATGGAGATGTGCACCGGCGGCGCCGTGTTGGCGGACGCGGGAGCGACGGGGTCCTGCAACCCCGCCGCGGCGCCGACTCCCGGTGCGGTCGTGCTCCGCGCGGCCGCCGCGTCGGCGTCGTCGGCGAGAGCCGGGCAGCCGCCCAGCACGTCGCTCGAGAGGATGGCCGTGGTCAGGGCGTTCCACGCGGACCCGTAGTAGGTGGGCGTGGATGCCGCGGTGTCGCCCATGCGCCCCACGTCGGCGCGGGCGTCGTCCGACCGGCCGTCCGCGGCGTCCGCGGCTGCTCGAGCGGCGTAGGCGACGGGGTGCTGGTCGGTGGTGCGCGGCCCCGCTCCGGAGTCGAGTTCCGCGGCGAGGATCTCGTCCTCCGGCAGCGCGGAGGAGATGCGCGCGGCCAGGGCGCGGTCGGCGGGGTCGCAGGACTCCGCGAAACGGATCGCCGTCCGCGCCGCGTCGTAGCCGTACCCCGGTTCCCCTCCGCCTCCGGCGGAGCCGGCGATCGCCACGGATCCGTCCGCGGCGACGGTGGCCCAGTCAGTGGGCAGGGCGTTGGCATCTAGCAGCGCGGCGGTCGCGGCGCGACTGCCCTCGGCGAGCTCTGCCCAGCGGGAGTCGCCCGACGCCCGCTCGAGGATGTCGTACGCGGCCGGTGAGGCGTACGACGGGTTGTAGGCGTGGGGGGATGCCGTGGCCCACGGGCCCGGAAGCAGGATGCGCCCGAGCGAGGTCTCGGCCGTCATCTCGTCGAGCACCGCGGCGCCGAGCGCCACCCCCTGTTCACGCAGGTCGTCGCGGTCGAAGGCGTCGCCGGCCAGGACGAGGGCCCGCGCGGCATCCAGATCGGCATCCGAGGCGGGTTGCTCGTCGACGACGCCGTCGTCCTTCCACTGCCACGACAGAAGGAGGTCGTCGCGCTGGAGATTCGCGGTGGTCCAGTCCCAGATGCTGTCGAAACGCGAGGGGTCGTCGGCGGCCACGGCCAGGAGCATGCCGTACGCCTGCCCCTCGCTCACGGTGTCGCCGCCCTGATCGGTGCGGACGACCCGCCCGTCGTCGACGTAGGCGTCGAGGAACGCCGTCGCCGAGGCGACGGTGGCATCTTCCGCCGACGTATCGGGCTCGGGCGCGGGGCTGCACGCGGCCACCGTCACGACGACGGCGGCCGCGATTGCGGCACCGGCCGGTGCGCGGTGCGCGATGCTCACGCGTCCGCCCGCACCCGGCGACGGATGAGGATGCCGCCCGCGGCGACGAGGCCGAGGGCGCCGATCACGCCCGCCGCCGTGCCGAGGGGCGCGGCCGATGCGGCCGCGGTGCCGCCACCGCCGGTGTGGATTCCGCCGACGGGCATGTCGGCGAGAGTGGCGGAGTCGGTGATGGCCTGCGCCGTGAGCGAACCGTTCGCGTCGTCGAGCACGAACACCGTCGAGACGGAACCCGCGGGCAGGTCGACGGCCGAGGTGGCGGCCTCGTCGGCACCGGTCAGGGCCAGGTCCCACGATCCCGCGGGGACCGCGGCGTAGTCGGTCGCGGAGCCGCTGGGCACGTCGCGCGCGATGACGCGTCCCTCGGTGGTGTCGACGTCGACGCTCGACTCGACCGTGGAGGCCTGCACCACGCGGACGCGTGCCTGGCCCTCCGCGGGCGCGGAGAGGTCGTCCTCGAAGACGGTGGTCTCGAGGTCGGCGTTGCGGCCGTACGCGGCCACGGTGAGGGGCTCGCCCTCGGCGATGTCGATCGACTGCTGCACGACCGGCTGCGTGCCGTCGGCCGCATCGGAGGGCACCATCGACACGACGTACGTGCCGTCGGCGAGGGGGATGTAGGGACTCACCGCGCCATAGGCCACGTCGTCGAGCTCGTACACGACGGCGCCACCGGCGAGCGCCGTCAGCTGGACGTCGACGGACTTGGTATCGGGCGACAGGTGGGCGACTCGCGCCCATCCGCCCGGCGCGGGGTCGGCCGCGTGGGCGGCGGGAGCCATCGTCGCGGCGAGGCCGCAGGCGACGAGGGCGGCGGTGGCTCCCGCGGCGATGCGCGTGACGCGGCGGCGGGGGGAGATCGTCTGAGCGAAGCGGAACATGATGGTCCTTTCGTGGGGGGAGAAGGGGATCAGCCGGCGGGGCGGGGGAGGAGATCGACGGGCTCGTCGGGCGAGAAGGTGATCACGACGCCCGCATCGCTGCGCTCGACAGACACCGGCCGCAGGGACCCGGTGAGCGATTCGTAGAAGCTCAGCAGGGCGTCGGCGCCGGCGGCGTCCGCCCGGGCGTCCTGACCGGCGTAGGAGCTGATGACCAGCTGCCGGTGCACGCCGGAGGGGTCGCCGTCCAGCTGTGCGATGTCGGCCACGTCGACGCGTCCCGCGGCCGAGAGCTGACCGAGGGTGAGCAGGATGCGACCGTCCACGACACCCGAGGTGAGCAGGTCCTGCTCCTCGGCGGGCACTCCGATGTCGGGGTTCCGCAGCACCTGCTGGCCGGCGACCGACCGTGCGGCGTAGAGGCCGTCGTCCGCCGCCTGGGCCAACGCGGCCTGGTCGGTGTCGACCAGACGCACGTCGACCTTCTGGGCACCGTCGCCGAACGAGGCGACCACGGCGCTGTTCTCGATCGCCTGGCGCACGGTCGGGAACTCGGTGGGGAAGGTGCGCATCGAGTCGGTCGTGATGACGTAGTCGTAGTCGCGCCACCCGTCGGGGGCGAGCTCTTGCACGTCGGAATCGGTGTCGGCCTTGTAATACCAGACGACGTTCTCGCGCTCGAAGCCCGCGCGCACGAGGTCGACCCACATCGCGTCGTCGACGAGCATGCGCGAATCGGCGGGGGCGTTCTGCGTCATCCAGGCCTCGGCATCCCGCAGCGGTCGGTCGAGGTCGGCGAGCAGGAAGCCGCGCAATTGCGCCGCCCACAGCGGCCCCGCGGCTATCACGGCGACGACGAGCCCGGATGCCACGGCGACGCCTCCGAGACGTCGGGGGACGCCGTGCGCGCGCAGCGCCTCCACCGCGACCTGTCCCATACCCGCCACGACGATCGCGGCGAACGGCAGCAGCATGATCACGTACGGGACGGGGAGGTACCCGCCGCGGAACATGAACGCGGTCAGGGCCAGCAGCGCGACGGCCCACGGGCGCAGGCGCCGGACGAACAGGCCGGTGACCGCGGCCGACAGGGCGGTCACGATGAGAACGGCGTCGAGCTGCCACCACAGACCCACCGTGCGCGACATGAGGCTCTCGGGGTCGAACAGCGAGCCGCTGCCCTCCCGCGAGGCGAGCTGGAAGGCGAGGCCGTCCCACAGGCTTACGCGACCGGCCGCGGGCATGACCTCGCCCTTGACGGCGGCGAGGGCGACATACGTGAGCCCGATCAGCCCCAGCACGGCGGCGGCGACCGACAGGGTGTAGCGCCGCGTCGTGCGGTCCGCTCCACGCCAGATGAACCAGGCGACGAGTGGCAGCGCGAGGAGGTAGGTCTCCTTGGTCAGCACCGCGACGCCGAACGCCGCGGCCGCGCCGATGTAACCGGCGAGCTGCGCGCGTCGGCTCAGGGCGAGGAGGAGGGCGGCGAGCAGCCACGCCGTCGCGATGTTGTCGAGGTACACCTGGTGGTGGAACTGCACGGCCAGTGGAGACAGCAGGAAGAGCGCGACCGACACTGACGCCGTGAGGCGCGCGAATCCGATGCGGCGGACGAGGAACCACAGGAGCACCGCCGCGATGGCACTGGCGACGAGCATCGCCTCGCGCGCGGCGATGACGGCCACGTCGTAGCGGTTCCACGCGTCGGTGAGGCCGGCCCACGCCGCGATCTGGATCCAGCCGAGCGGGGGATGGTCGTACCAGTACGTGTAGTGCGTGAGTTCGCCGAGGTTGCCGATGCTCCACGCCTGAGCGGCGTAGGTTCCTTCGTCGTCGATGCGCTGGGGCGAGCCGCCGAGGTTCGCGGCGTTGACGAGGAGGCCGAGCAGCAGGGGCGGCAGCAGCCACAGGGCGTCGCCGAGGCGCGACCGCCAGGACGAGACGCGTCGGCGCCCGTCCGGGGCGGGGCGGTCGCCGCGGAGCGGGGCCGCCGGGGAACGGTCGAGTGTCGAGGTCATCGCGTCGCCTCCCTCGTGGCTGCGACGAGCACGCGCTCGCCGGGGTCGGGGGTTGCGGCGCCGTCGCGGTGGGCGCCGGTGTGCTCCGTCTTCTCCCAGCTGCCGTCGCCGCGCAGCTGCCGTACGACGGAGCGGACGGCGGCCGCGGCGAGGAACACCTGGTAGGGCACGAGTCCGAGGACGAGGCGCACGTAGTCGCGCACGCGCACCTTCTTGCCGTACACGCGACCGAACTCGGTCAGTCCCGCGGCCTCCGCCACGAGGGTGATGACGGTGGGCACCAGCGGGAGGAAGGTGATGAGCGCCACGGGCGTGGGGACCTTGACCAGCAGGATGAACGCCACGGAGATCGGGATGAGCAGTCCCGTCGCCGCCTGCAGGAACGGCATGTTCAACAGGTAGCGGGCGTACATCCGCTGCCGCAGGGTCGGCAGCGCCTTCCACTCGCCCTTACCGAGCACCTGCAGGAAGCCCTGGTTCCATCGCGTGCGCTGCTTGTACAGCGACTTCAGCGTCGGCGGGGTCTCCTCACGGGTGACGTACTCGGGGTTGTAGGCGACGACGACCTTCGCGCCGTCGCTCGACAGGCGCACGCCCAGCTCGCAGTCCTCGGCGAGGCACTGGTCGTCCCAGCCGTGCGACCATTCGAGCCGGTCGCGCGTGACGAACACCGTGTTGCCGCCGAGGGGGATGAACTTCGAGCGCGCGTGGAAGTGCAGGCGCGAGCGGAACCAGAAGTAGTACTCGAGCACGTTGCGCAGCGACCACCAGCTCGTCTCGAAGTTCATCAACTGCACGCCGCCCTGCACGACGTCGGCACCGGTCTCCTGGAACTTCGAGTCGACGACGGTCAGGAGCCCGGGGTGCACCTCGTCCTCGGCGTCGAACACGCCCACGACGTCGCCCGTGGCGATCTGGAGGGCGCGGTTGAGCGCCTTGGGCTTGTTCTTGGGCACGCTGTCGTCGACGACGACCTTGATGAGCTCGGGATGCCGTGCGGCGGCCTGTCGCACGACCAGCTCCGTCCCCGGGTCGTCCTGACCGACGATCGCGATGATCTCGAAGTCGGGGTGGTCCTGCTGGGCGAGCCGGTCGAGCGTCTGACCCATGACCTCCTCCTCGTGTCGACCCGGGACCAGGAGGGTGAAGCGGTGCCGCGCGGGGCGCGGCGTCGAGCTGAACTGCGTGGCTCGCAGGTCGTCGGCGGAACGCCAGGCGTGCAGCATCCACCACAGGGTCGTCGTGGCGACGACCGTCAGGGCGAGAGCGAGGACGATGATCCCGCTGTAGCCGAGCCACTCGCCGATCGACCAATCGGGCAGGAACCCGCCCGTCACGCTGGTCCCCGGCTGAGCGGGAAGGGGGACGTCGGTGGTTCCCGTCGACCCCTGCCCGGGGGCGGGAACGACGGGCGTGAGGAGCGGCTCGGGTGTGGGATCGGGGAGGACGGCGGTGATCGGGTGCACGTGCGGGAACGACAAAAGTCAACCTCCAGCGTCCACGTGGACGGTTCGAGGGCGGTAAGGGGACGTGCGGTGACCGGGGGCGAATCTCCCCGCACGGGTGGTCATCCGGGGCGGGCGGGGAGGACGGTTTGGACCGGTCAGGGTTCTCCCAGTCGCCTTTGCGGAACCTCCCATGCGATGCCGACGGCGTCCCGGTCCGTGAGGGGACCCGCACGACGGCCGGCCTCGCGCTGCCCCAGACTGGGCTCATGAGCGATCACGTCGTACGCGTCGACGGCCTGCGGAAGACCTACCGCGGGGGCTTCGAAGCGCTCCGCGGGGTGTCCTTCGACATCGGCCGGGGCGAGACGTTCGCGCTGCTCGGCCCCAACGGGGCGGGCAAGAGCACGGTCATCGAGATCCTCGAGGGCTACCGGGACCGCACGAGCGGCGAGGCCGAGGTGCTCGGCGTCGACCCGCACCGCGGTGGCCTCGCGTGGAAGGCGCGGCTCGGGATCGTGCTGCAGAACACCGGCGAAGCGCCCACCGCCACCGTGCGGGAGCTGCTGGCCCACTTCGCCTCGTTCTACCCGCGATCACGCGACGTCGAAGAGACCATCGCGGCGGTCGGTCTCACCGAGAAGGCGAAGGTCAGCGTCCGCAAGCTCTCCGGAGGGCAGCGTCGCCGCGTCGACGTGGCCCTCGGGATCATCGGCCGACCCGAGCTGCTGTTCCTCGACGAGCCGACCACGGGCTTCGACCCCGAGGTGCGGCGGCAGTTCTGGGATCTCATCCGCGACCTGCAGCGCGACGGGACCTCGATCCTGCTCACGACCCACTATCTCGACGAGGCCGCCGAGCTCGCCGAGCGCGCCGCCATCCTCGTCGGGGGTCAGGTGGCATCCGTCGGCCCGATCGACGAGCTGGGCGGCCCCGACGCGCGCGTTCCTCTCGTGCGCTGGCGCGAGGGCGGCGAGGTCCGCGAGCAGCGCACGCAGGATCCCGGGGGTGTGGTCGCCGCGCTGCATGCGCGTCTCGGCGAGCCCGACCGGCTCGAGGTGGTGCGCCCGAGCCTCGAGGACGTCTACCTGTCGTTCCTCGGCGACGAGGCGCGGCGCACGACCGCCGCGGGAGGCGTGGCATGAGCCGCATCCTGCGCCTGGGGGCATCGCGCATCGCGTTCGAGGTGCGCTCCTATTTCCGTCAGGGCGACTCGGTGTTCTTCACGTTCCTGTTCCCCGTGATGATCCTGCTGATCTTCGCCGTCGCGTTCGACGCGCAGACCTTCGGTCCTCCCGGCGACGAGGTGGATGCCGCGCAGTTCTACCTGCCGGCGATGCTCGCCGCGGGCGTGCTGCTGTCGGGACTGCAGAACATGTCGATCGACATCGCGATGGAACGCAGCGACGGCACCCTCAAGCGCCTCGGCGGAACGCCGCTGAGCCCCGTGTCGTACTTCATCGGCAAGCTCGGGCAGGTGCTCGTGACGGGATTCCTGCAGTCGGTGCTGCTCATCGTCGTGGCGGCGGTGTTCTTCGGCGTGCCCGTGCCGACGGAGCCCGGGCGCTGGCTGACCTTCGCGTGGGTGTTCCTGCTGGGTGTGACGACCTGCGCGATCCTCGGCATCGGCCTGTCCGCGCTGCCGCGCACCGGACGCAGCGCCACCGGCGTCGTCATCCCGATCGTGCTGCTGCTGCAGTTCATCTCGGGCGTGTACATCAACTTCGCCGCCCTGCCGGAGTGGCTGCAGAACGTCGCGAGCGTGTTCCCCCTGAAGTGGCTCGCGCAGGGTTTCCGGTCGGTGTTCCTCCCGGAGGGCTTCGCCGCCGCCGAGCCGTCGGGATCGTGGGACCACCCGCTGATCCTGCTCGTGACGGCGCTGTGGCTGGTGATCGGTCTCGCCGTGGTGCGGGTGACGTTCCGGTGGATCCGCAAGGACGCGTAAGCGCTCTGGCCTACCGCGTGAGGGGTCGAGATATGTCGCTTGTGTCGCCTCTCGGCCACGCATTCCGGCTCCTCGCGCGGGAAGGGAGATGCCACGGCCCCGATGTCCGAGGCCGGGTCTAGCGTGGAGGGATGGTCGCTTATCGCTATCTCGGTAACAGTGGATTCAAGATCTCGGAGATCACCCTCGGCAACTGGGTGACCCACGGGTCGCAGGTCGGAGACGACGCCGCGATCAAGACCGTGCACGCCGCACTCGACGCGGGGATCACGACGTTCGACACCGCCGACACCTACGCCAACACCGCCGCGGAGACCGTGCTCGGCAAGGCGCTCGAGGGGCAGCGGCGCGAGTCGCTCGAGATCTTCACCAAGGTCTACTTCCCCACCGGGCCCATGGGCCCGAACGACACCGGCCTGAGCCGCAAGCACATCATGGACTCGATCAACGGGTCGCTCACGCGCCTCGGAACCGACTACGTCGACCTGTACCAGGCGCACCGTTTCGACTACGAGACGCCCCTGGAGGAGACGTTCCAGGCGTTCGCCGACGTCGTCCGCCAGGGCAAGGCGCTGTACATCGGCGTCTCGGAGTGGACCGCGGAGCAGCTGCGCGAGGGTCACGCGCTCGCGAAGCAGCTCGGCATCCAGCTCATCTCGAACCAGCCGCAGTACTCCATGCTCTGGCGCGTGATCGAGGGCAAGGTGGTGCCGGCGAGCGAAGAGCTCGGCATCTCGCAGATCGTCTGGTCGCCCATGGCGCAAGGTGTGCTCAGCGGCAAGTACCTGCCCGGCAAGCCCCTGCCCGAGGGGTCCCGCGCGACCGACGAGAAGAGCGGCGCGAACTTCATCAAGCGCTTCCTGAATGACGACACGCTCGAGGCCGTGCAGCGCCTCAAGCCCATCGCCGACGAGGCCGGGCTCGCCATGCCGCAGCTCGCGATCGCGTGGGTGCTGCAGAACCCCAACATCGCTGCGGCCCTCGTCGGCGCCTCGCGGCCCGAGCAGCTCGCCGACACGGTCAAGGCCTCCGGCGTCACCCTCGACGCCGACACGCTCGCCGCGATCGACGCGGCCCTGGGCGACGCCGTGTTCTCCGACCCCGAGAACACCTACGAGGTGTCGCCGAAGGAGCGCCTGGTCTGACGCGGGTAGGGCGGCGGGTCGGGCGTTCGTGCTCGGCCCGCCGTGGCGCAGATGGCTGAGGCTGTCGAAGCCCCCGATGCTCCCCGCGCGGGGGAGTATCGAGACCGCACTGCGTTGTCCACACCGCATGCGATGGCGAAGCGACGGGTGCGGTCTCGAAAAACGGAGCGGTTTCGCCGTTTCGCGCAGGACCCGGGTCGGCGTGTGCCGAGTGGCCCACCGGACCGCGACCGGCCGCACCGGGCCGTGCCTCAGCCTGCGCACAGGAGAGGGCAGGGTCGGCGTCGTACCCTCTGCGAATGTCCTTTTCCGCTCACCGACCCGGCCGTTTCGGCTCCGACGGTCGCATCGAGTTCACGACGGACGAGGAACGCGTGCAGTACCTCGACGACATCCTCGCCGCCCAGAACGCCGCCGCGCGCCCGGCCGACGCGCTCCCGAACGACACGCGCCCGGCCGACGCGCTCCCGAACGACACGCGCCCTTCCGACGCGCAGGAGCACGCCTCCGAGCCGTGGGGCGCGCCGCCCGCCGACGACGAGCCGCGCGACCCCTTCCTCGACGACGCGGAGGGTGAACTCCGCGACGCCCACCCGCGCGACGACGACCCGGCCGCCGCGCACGACACCGTCGTGATCGACCGCGCGCACGCCGACGGCGACGCTGACGCAGAGACCGAGGCCGTCCCCGAGCGGGTGCTCGCGGCTCCCGCCGTGGCATCCATTCCGGTGACCTCCGAGCCGCGGCCGCCGCGTCTGCGCCGCTCCGACCCGCGCCGACCCAAGCTCTCGCTCATCCGGCGCATGGCCGTGCTCGGCGGCGCCGACAACGACGTGCTCGACGAGGTGCCCGAGGAGGTGCCGCGCTTCGTGCAGATGTTCCTCGTGCTCGCGGGGACCGCGCTCGTCTCGGCGCTGTCGATGATGTTCGCCCTGCTCACCGGTGTGCGCGTGAGCATCCTGCTCGCGATCCCCCTGGCGATCGTGTGGGGTCTCATCATCTTCAACCTCGACCGCTTCCTGACCTCCACGATGCGCTCGACCAAGAACGTCTTCCGGCTGCTGGGCCTGGCCTTCCCCCGCGTGATCATGGCCGCGCTCATCGGCATCGTCGTCGCGGAGCCTCTCGTACTGCAGGTGTTCCAGAACGACATCGCCCGCGAAGTGAATGCGACGAACGTCACCCAGGCGCTCACGGATCAGGATGCCGTGACCAACGGCCCCGAGAAGCAGGCCCTCGACGCCGCGTCGGCCCAGGTCTCGGCGCTCGAGAACCAGGCCGCGACCGGCATCGTGACAGGCACCTCGTCGACGTCGGCCGAGTCGGCGGCCGCTCAGCAGACCGTCGACCAGCTCACCCAGCAGCTCGCGGCGCAGCAGGCCGTGATCGACCAGGCGCGCGCCGTGTACCAGTGCGAGCTGACCGGCCAGGGCGCCGGCACGGTCCCCGGCTGCACCGGGGTCGCGGGCGACGGCGCGAGTTCCGACGCCGCGCAGGCGCAGCTGCAGCAGGCGCAGTCGTCGTACGACGCCCTGTCGACGCAGCTGCAGCAGGCGCAGTCGACGCTGGCCGCCGCCAACACCGCGGGCGCCGAGGCCGCGGCATCCTCCGCCGACCAGAACAAGCGGCAAGCCGAAGACCAGCTGCCCGCGGCGCGCGCGCAGTACGAGTCGGCGCTGCAGGCCTACAACGCCCGGGCCTCGTCGGTCGCCGACGGCAACGCCGGGGCCGTGGGTCTGCTGAGCCAGATCACGGCGCTCGAACGCCTGTCGGATCGTGAGCCGGTGCTGCGCTGGGCGCACTACCTCATCGCCGCGCTGTTCTTCATGATCGAGCTGCTGCCCGTGCTGGTGAAGGTGCTCACGGGCTTCGGCGGTCCCTCGCTGTACGAGAAGGCCGAGAAGATGCGCGGGCAGATCGCCCTCGACCGGGTGTCGGCCCGCACCTTCCGCAAGCGTGCCGACATCATCGCCGACGAGGCACACCGCGTCCCAGCGGCCACGGCCTGATGGTCGAGTGGAGCGCGGGGCTGCTGCTATACCGCCTGAGCCCCGCGCCCCAGGTGCTCATCGCCCACATGGGCGGCCCGTTCTGGGCGAAGAAGGACGCCGGCGCGTGGTCGATCCCGAAGGGCGAGTTCGACCCCGCGACCGAGGGAGCGCTGGATGCCGCCCACCGCGAGTTCCGCGAGGAGCTCGGCGTCGAGCCGCCCGAGACGCAGTGGGCGGAGCTCGGCACGTTCGCGTACAGCAGCGGCAAGAAGGTCGTCGTGTTCTGCGGCGACGGCGCCGGGTTCTCGGCATCCGGGTTCGTGTTCGGCACGTTCGAGATGGAGTGGCCGCCGCGGTCGGGGCGCACGGCGTCGTTCCCCGAGGTCGACCGCGCGGAGTGGATGGACCTGGATGCCGCCCGCGGGGCGCTCGTGAAGGGCCAGCGACCCGCGATCGACGCGCTCGAGGCGGCGCTGCGCGAGGTGCCCGGCGCCTGACGCGGCCGCGCTGCGCGACCCTCGAGCGCGCCCGCTCGCGCGCGCCCGCTCAAACGCGAGTGTCCAAAACACCCGGACGTTTCCTAAAGTCGTCCGGGTGTCTTGGACACTCGATGGGGAGTGGGCCCGGCGACGGCGCGCGATGACAGGGCGCCTCACGGCGCACGCGGCCGCGCTCGGCTCGCACGCGGGACGCGTCAGCTCACGGGCGCAGCAGAACCTTCCCGACGCGGGGCGAGTCGCTCGCGCGAGCGGCCTCGCGGGCGTCGTCGAGGCCGAAGGTCGCGGCGACGGGGAGGGTCAGGGTGCCGTCGGCGAGGTAGCGCGACAGCTCGCCGAACAGGGCGCCGCGGGTCTCGGCATCCATCGTCTTGCTGACGACGCTGCCCCAGAAGCCCTTCACGGTGGCCTGGCGGAAGATGATGTCGCCGACCGAGAGCTCGAGCGTGCCGGCGCCCATGGACCCGAAGATGACGAGCGTGCCGTTCTCGCTCAGCAGCGACAGCACGTCGTTGCTCGCCGAGCCGCCGACCGAGTCGACGCCGGCGACGATGCGCGCACCATCGGCGAGCGCGAGGGCGGCGTCGCGCCAGCCCTCGGCGTCGGTCGACACGACGTTGTCGATGCCCTGCTCGGCGAGTTCGGCGACGGCGCTCCGGCGGCGCACGAGGCCGATCACGTGGATGCCGCGGGCCTTCGCGATCTGCGCGACCATGCGGCCGACGGCGCCGTTGGCGGTGTTCTGCACGATCCAGTCGCCCGCCTTCAGGTCGACCGAGTGCAGCAGGCTGATGGCGCTGAAGGGCATCGAGACGAGCTGCGAGGCGACCTCGTCGCTCAGACCGTCGGCGACGGGGATGAGGCCCGCGGCCTTCGCGACGACCTGCTCGGCCCAGACGCCGAAGGTGCCGCCGGTGGCGACGCGCTGGCCGACGGTCAGTCCCTCGACGCCCTCGCCGAGCTCCTCGACGACGCCGACGGCCTCGGTGCCGGCGCGTGCTGGCAGCTCAGGCTTGAAGCCATAGGTGCCGCGGACGGTCCACAGGTCGTGATTGTGGATGGGCGAGAGCAGCACGCGCAGGCGCACCTCGCCGGGGCCGGGGGTCGGAGTCTCGACCTCTTCGACCCCGAGGACGTCGGCGGGCTCGCCGAACTCGTCGTGGATGACTGCGCGCATGGAATGCCTCCGATGGTTATTTTGTAACGACCGGTCTAATATAGACCTCGAGCCCGAGGATGCAACCGAGAAGGCCCTGAGTCCGTCGACGGGTCCGGGTGGCACGAGGGGTTACAGGGGAGAGAACATGGGCAGGACGCCGAGCTTCGAGCGCTCCGCCGTCGTCGACGCCGCGCGCGACGTCTTCTGGCGCCGCGGCTACGCCGAGACCGGCATCGCCGAGCTCGAGGAAGCGACCGGGCTGACGCGCTCGAGCCTCTACAACGCCTTCGGCAGCAAGCGCGGGCTCTTCGACGCCGTGCTCTCCGCCTACCTCGACGACGTCGTGCGCACGCGTCTGCGGCCGCTGGGCGGGGGAGACCCCGGCGCCCTCGAGGCGTACGTCGACGACATGCGCGCCGCCATCGACGCCGACGCCCCGCGCGCCCGTCTGGGCTGCCTGCTGCTGAACGCCGGTTCGTCTCCCCTGGCGAGCGACGACGCCGAGGTGCGCACGCTCGTCTCCGCGTACGCCGCCGAGATGCGCGCCGCGATCCGCGCCGCCGTCGCCGACCGGCGTCCCGATCTGACCCCGGATGCCGTCGACGCGCTCGCCGCGGTCTGCGCCTCGCTCGTGGTGGCCGGCCTCACCCTCGCCCGCGCCGATCGCGACGCGGCGCTGGGCACCCTGGCATCCATCCGGACGACGCTGGAGTCGTGGGGCGGCCCCGCCTGATCGCGTGAGTCGCCAGAATTCGTCGCCTCGCACGGCATCGAAGCGACAATTCCTGCGACTCGCGCGGGGAGGTTCAGGCGCGCGGTTGTATACGCAAGAGGCGTTCGAGAGCCTGATTGATGCGACTTCGACCCCCTACTGCATACACTAAGAGGAGACACGAAGGGGGTGCCGCATGCGAGCGAGCGAACGCGCGTACGCGATCCTCCTCGACGAGATTCAGACCGGCACTCTCGCGCCGGGGACCGTGCTCGGCGAGGTGGAGCAGTCCACGCGCCTAGGCGTGAGCCGCACCCCCCTGCGCGAAGCCCTGCGCCGCTTGGCATCCGACGGTCTCGTGGCCCAGGCATCCGCTCGCGTGACGGTGGTCGCGGGGATCGACGCCGACGACATCCGGGCGCTGTTCGACCTGCGTCGCGCGCTCGAGACCGAGGCCGCGCGGCTGGCCGCGCAGCGGGGCGATCGACGGGTGTTCCACGCGCTGGCCGCGGAGTTCGACCGCGTCGACACCGCGGATGCCGACGACTACTACGCGCTGATCGCCCGCTTCGACGCGGCGATCGACGCCGCCGTGGACAACGCCTACCTCTCGGCGGCCCTCCGCAGCGTCCGCACCCACCTCGTCCGGGTGCGCCGCATGGCCCGCGACAACCCCCTGCGCCTTACCGCCTCGGCGCGAGAGCATGAACTGATCGCCCGAGCGATCGGCGGCGGCGACCCCGAACTCGCCGCCCACGCCACCCACGTGCACCTGCACAACGCCTTCACGACCATCCTCGAAGCCCTCACGGAGGACCCCTCATGACGATCACCCATCACGTGCGCGTGCACCGCAGCGACGAGAACCTCGCCCGCGAGGGCCAGCTCGCCTGGGCGCTCGCGCGCGTCGCGGTCGACCCGGTCGCCGTCGACGACGACGTGGTCGACATGATCGTCAACCGCCTCATCGACAACGCGGCCGTCGCCGCGGCATCCCTCACCCGTCAGCCGGTGAGCGCGGCGCGCCAGCAGGCGCTCGATCACGCGGTGTCGATCGGCGGGTCCGGCGCCACCGTCTTCGGCTGCCTGCTCGAGCGGCGCACGAGCCCCGAGTGGGCCGCATGGGCGAACGGCGTTGCCGTGCGCGAGCTTGACTACCACGACACCTTCCTCGCCGCCGACTACTCGCACCCGGGCGACAACATCCCGCCCGTGCTCGCGGTGGCGCAGCACACCGGACGCGACGGTGCCGCCCTCGTGCGCGCGCTCGCGACGGCGTACGAGATCCAGATCGACCTCGTCCGCGCGATCTCGCTGCACAAGCACAAGATCGACCACGTCGCCCACCTCGGCCCCGCTGCGGCGGCCGGCATCGGCACACTGCTCGACCTCGACCAGGAGACGATCTACCAGGCCATCGGCCAGGCACTGCACGTCACCACCGCCACGCGTCAGTCGCGCAAGGGCGAGATCTCGACGTGGAAGGCGCACGCCCCCGCCTTCGCGGGCAAGATGGCGATCGAGGCGGTCGACCGTGCGATGCGTGGCGAGACCAGCCCCTCGCCCATCTACGAGGGGGAGGACGGCGTCATCGCCTGGATGCTCGACGGTCCCGACGCCTCGTACGACGTCCCGCTGCCCGGCGAGGGCGAGAGCAAGCGCGGCATCCTCGACTCGTACACGAAGGAGCACTCGGCCGAGTACCAGGCGCAGGCATGGATCGACCTCGCCCGTCGCCTCGGCACGGCCCGCCCCGATCTGCGCGACCCCGCGAACGTGGCATCCATCGTGCTGCACACCAGCCACCACACGCACTACGTGATCGGTTCCGGCGCGAACGACCCGCAGAAGTACGACCCCACCGCCTCGCGCGAGACGCTCGACCACTCGATCCCGTACATCTTCGCCGTCGCCCTCCAGGACGGTGCCTGGCACCACGTCGACTCCTACGCCCCCGAGCGCGCGGGCCGCTCCGACACCGTCGCCCTGTGGCACAAGGTGACGACGGCGGAGGATGCCGAGTGGACGCGCCGCTACCACTCCGAGGATCCGAACGAGAAGGCTTTCGGAGGCCGCGTGGTCATCACCCTCGCGGACGGCACGGTCGTCGAGGACGAGATCGCCGTCGCCGACGCCCACCCGCTCGGCGCCCGTCCGTTCGCGCGGGAGGACTACATCCGCAAGTTCCGGACGCTGGCCGAGCCCGTGCTGCTGCCCGAGGAGATCGAGCGCTTCCTCGAGCTCGTCCAGCGCCTGCCCGAGCTGACCCCCGCCGAGGTCATGCAGCTCACGATCGTCGCCAAGCCCGGCGTGCTGGCCCTGGCGCCGGCGCCGAAGGGGCTGTTCTGATGCGCGGCGGCGGGTGCGCACCCGAGAAGCCCGAGCCGCCGGTGCGCGAGGTCGCCCGCGGGAGAGGAACGCACTGATGCTGTACGCCCAGACCACCGCTGCGCAGAAGCGTCGCGCGCTGCGCGAGAAGCTGGCATCCGGAAAGCTCGTCCGGATGCCGGGCGCCTTCAACCCGCTGTCGGCCCGGCTCATCGAGCGCAAGGGCTTCGACGGCGTCTACATCTCGGGTGCGGTCATCTCGGCCGACCTGGGCCTGCCCGACATCGGGCTGACGACGCTCACCGAGGTCGCCGGGCGCGGGCAGCAGATCGCGCGGATGACGGAGCTGCCCGCGATCATCGACGCCGACACCGGGTTCGGCGAGCCGATGAACGTCGCCCGCACGATCCAGACCCTCGAAGACGCCGGGCTCGCGGGCACGCACATCGAGGACCAGGTCAACCCGAAGCGCTGCGGCCACCTCGACGGCAAGAGCGTCGTGGATGCCGACACCGCGATCAAGCGCATCCGCGCCGCGGTCGACGCTCGGCGCGATCCCGACTTCCTCATCATGGCCCGCACCGACGTGCGCGCCGTGGAGGGACTGGATGCCGCGATCGACCGCGCGAAGGCCCTGGTCGATGCGGGCGCCGATGCGATCTTCCCCGAGGCGATGCGCGACCTCGGCGAGTTCGAGGCGATGCGCGCGGCGCTGGATGTGCCGATCCTCGCGAACATGACCGAGTTCGGGAAGTCCGAGCTGTTCTCGGCGGCCCAGCTGCAGGATGCCGGCGTGAACCTCGTCATCTGGCCGGTGTCGCTGTTGCGACTCGCGATGGGCGCAGCGGGCCGGGGCCTGGACGCCCTGGCATCCGAGGGCCACCTGCGCGAGCAGCTCGGCGAGATGCAGCACCGCGCCGACCTCTACGACCTCATCGACTACGAGGGCTACACCCGCTTCGACGCCGACGTGTTCGACTTCACCGTCGAACGCTGAGGTCCGCCCCGCCGCCGCAGCGCATCCGGCAGCATGAACACTGTGCACGACTCGAGGGAGAGACGATGACCGACATCAAGAAGGGCCTCGCCGGCGTCACGGTCGACGAGACCGCGATCAGCAAGGTGAACCCCGACACCAACAGCCTGCTCTACCGCGGCTATCCGGTGCAGGAGCTGGCCGCGACCCAGCCCTTCGAGGCGGTCGCGTACCTGCTGTGGAACGGCGAGCTCCCGGATGCCGACCAGCTCGCCGCCCTACGCCGCACCGAGCGCGCGCACCGGGGGCTGGCCGACGACGTCCGCACCGCGATCGACCTGCTGCCGACCTCGGCCCACCCCATGGACGAGGTGCGCACGGCCGTAAGCGTCATCTGCGCGCGGGAGACCGCGGGCATCTCGAACGTGATGGATGCCGTGGGCACTCCCGCAGAGAACCTCGAGCGCTCGATCCGACTGTGGGCGCAGCTGCCCGCCGTGGTCGCGTACGGTCAGCGCCGCCGCCGCGGCGAGGAGCTGATCCCGCCGCGCGACGACCTCGACTACGCGGCGAACTTCCTGTGGATGACCTTCGGCGAGGATGCGGACGTCGTCGTCGTCGACGCGTTCACCCGCTCGATGATCCTGTACGCCGAGCACTCCTTCAACGCCTCGACCTTCACGGCGCGCGTGATCGCGTCGACCCTCAGCGACCTGTTCTCCGCGGTCGTCGGGGCGATCGGCGCGCTCAAGGGGCCCCTTCACGGCGGGGCGAACGAAGCCGTGCTGCACGTGTTCACCGAGATCGGCTCGGCCGAGAACGTCGGCCCCTGGCTCGACGCGGCGCTCGCCGAGAAGCGCAAGATCATGGGCTTCGGCCACCGCGTGTACAAGCGCGGCGACTCGCGCGTGCCCACGATGAAGGCCGCCCTCGACACGCTGGTGGAGCATTACGACCGCCCCGACGTCGCGGCGCTGTACGACGCGCTCGAGTCGCAGTTCGTCGAGCGCAAGGGCATCTACCCCAACCTCGACTACCCGTCCGGCCCGGCGTACGACCTCATGGGCTTCGACACGCTCACCTTCACCCCGCTGTTCGTCGCGGCGCGCGTGACCGGCTGGACCGCGCACATCCGCGAGCAGCAGGCCGCGAACGCGCTGATCCGCCCGCTGTCGGCCTACGTCGGACCCGACGAGAGGCACGTCGAGGGATACGTCCCAGATGCCGCGGACGTCGAGGCGCAGGAGCGCCCCGAGGAGGCGGCGGGCTGATGTCCGAGCCGCGGATCGTCATCGTCTCGGGCGCCCGCACGCCCATCGGTTCGTTCGGCGGCGCGCTCTCGAGCGTCGACGCCTACGAGCTCGGCGCCGTCGCCGTGACCGAGGCGCTGACTCGGGCCGGGGTCGAGAAGGACGCCGTCGACGAGGTGGTCATGGGCTGCATCGCTCAGAACGGCCCCGACGCGTACAACGCCCGCCGGGTCGCGCTCGCTGCGGGGCTGCCCACGCGCGTACCCGCCTTCACGGTCAACCGCCTGTGCGGCTCGGGCCTGCAGGCGATCTGGTCGGCGGCGCAGGAACTGCGCTGGGGCGGCATCGACGTCGCGGTCGCCGGGGGAGATGAGAGCATGTCGCGCACGCCCTTCCTCGACTACGGCGCCCGCGGCAACAGCCGGCTCGGCGACCGTACGCTCCTCGACGGCACGCTCGCGATCCTCACCGACCCGTTCAGCGGCCGGCACATGGGCACGACGGCCGAGGTCGTGGCATCCCGGTACTCCGTCTCGCGCGAGGAGCAGGACGCCTTCGCCGTCGAGAGTCAGCGTCGGGCGGCGACGGATGCCGCTCGCGTGGCGTTCGCGGAGGAGATCGTGCCCGTGACGACGGGTGGTCGGAAGCCGGTCGAGGTGTCGATCGACGAGCACCCGCGACCCGGTACCACGATGGAGGCCCTCGCGGGTCTGCGCCCGGCGTTCGAGAAGGACGGCTCGGTCACCGCCGGCAACTCCTCGGGCATCAACGACGGTGCGGCGGCGACGGTGCTGATGCGCGAAGCCGACGTGCGCGATCGCGGGCTGATGGGACTCGCGACGCTGGAGGCCGTGACCACGGCCGGCGTCGACCCCGAGATCATGGGCTACGCGCCCGTGATCGCGCTGCAGCGGCTGTGGGAGCGGACGGGGCTGACCCCTGCCGACGTCGACGTGATCGAACTGAACGAGGCGTTCGCGGCCCAGGCCGTCGCGGTGATCCGAGACGCGGGTCTCGACCCCGAGAAGGTCAACCCGTACGGCGGCGCGATCGCGCTGGGTCACCCGGTCGGCGCGACCGGGGCGATCCTCACCGTGCGCGCGGCCCTCGACCTGCAGCGCCACGACCTCGAGTACGCCGTCGTGACGATGTGCATCGGCGGCGGCCAGGCGCTCGCCGCGCTGCTGCGGCGGTACTGACCCCGCCCCCTTCTCGCGTGGGGGTCAGGAACTGTCGCCCAGCCGCCCTGTCGGCGACGGAAAGCGACCCCTCACGCGAGTCCCGCCCCGGCGCGGGCGTGCGCGCGGCTGAGGGGCCGTGGGCGCGCCCGCGCCGGGCCGCGGTCAGGGCACGTAGCCCGAGTCGCCGTCGACGCCCATGAGGAAAAGCCTGCCGCCGAAAAGCCCCTCCGCCACGAGCAGGCCGGTGACCGACGTCACCGCGACGCTCGCCAGAGCCCAGAACCAGACGCGACCGGAGCGCCGACTCCCCGGGAACGCCGTCAGCCCCAGGAGGACCACACCGATGATGTGCGCCAGCACGAGCGGGAAGATGCCGACGCTCGCCCCGAAGCCGGCCATGGTCGTGCCGGCCGAGACGGCTTTGGGCTGATCGCTCATCTCCTCCTCGAACGCCATGCCGAACCACACCCAGGCGGCCGACATCGCGATCACGCCGGCGGCAGCGAGCACCCAGAACGTCGGTCCGGGCGATCCGCCGCGGGCGGGCGCGCGACGGGTGCGGGGGGAGGAGGCCATGGCGCTCAGGCTAGCTGCGGACCCGCGATACTGAGCCGATGAGCGTTCATCTTCTCGGCGGAGGCCGCGACACGGCGCGGTGCGGCGCCCTGCTGACATCCTTCGTGGCCGAAGCGCGGACGCGCGCCGGCGATCGCGCGCCGGTGATCGCCGTCCTCCTCGTGCTCGAGGCCGACGACAGCACCTCGGTCGCCCTCTTCCGCGGCGTTCTCGAGGCCGCCGGAGCGGCATCCGATGAGATCCGCGTGCACGCCATCGTCGAGGGCGAGAGTTTCACGGATGCCGCGATCGAGGCCGACGGTGTGTTCGTCGGCGGCGGCCTGACCCCGGCGTACCACGATGCGTTCGGTGCGGTCCGCGAGGCGCTGCGCGAACGGGTGGCCCGGGGGATGCCGTACGCCGGCTTCTCGGCGGGAGCGGCGATCGCGGCCGAGCGTGCGCTCGTCGGGGGCTGGCAGCGCGGCGGCGTCGAGGTCTGCTCCGAGGACGCGGGTGAAGAGCTCGGCGAGCTCGAGGTGCGCCCGGGCCTCGGACTCCTCGGCTTCGCCGTCGATGTCCACGCCGCCCAGTGGGGGACGCTCTCGCGCCTGGTCGCCGCGGTCGATGCGGGGCTCGTCACCGATGGGGTCGCGATCGACGAGCACACGGCCCTGGTGGTCTCGGAGCGGGCGGCCCCGGCCGTGCGGGGGAGCGGACAGGTCTGGCGCGTCGAGCCCTCGGCATCCGGTGTCCACGTCCAGGTTCTTCGCGCCTGAGGCGCCATCGGCGTGAGGGGTCGGAAAGTGTCGCCTGGCGCGCTCCTAGGCGACAGTTTCTGACCCCTCGCGTGAACGGGAACGGCCCCCACCCGCGAGGGTGAGGGCCGTTCCGGTGTCGGCCGTCAGACGGCGCGGCGCTTGCGCAGGGCGAAGGCGAGGCCGCCCGCGACGACGAGGAATCCGCCCGCGAGGGCGAGGCCCCACGGTGCCTCAGCGCCGGTGTTCGCGAGCCCGCCGCCGGGACGCTCGCCCGAGGGTCGGCCGGGCTGCTCCCCGGGCTGACCCGGAGCGGGGGCCGGCGTCGGCTCCGTGCTCGGCTCGCCCGGCGCCGGCTCGGCATCCGTCGTGAGCACGGCGCGACCGAGCGGCGCGGGGTCGACCACGCCGGTCGCCCGGAAGTACGCGAGCGTCGCGTCGAGGTCGATCTGTCCGGTGTCCGTGCGATCGGTGCCGGCCGCGAAGGTCGCGAAGCCGTCGCCCCCGTTGCCCAGGAACGAGTTCGTCACCACCGTGAAGGTGTCGGTTTCGGCGATCGCGCGGCCCTGGTAGGCCATCGAGACGACCGAACCGACGCGCGGGTTCGTCGCATCCTGCGTGTAGTCGTACGTGAAGCCGTCGGACACGCCCAGGTGCAGCTTCGGCCGATCGCCGGTCGCCTTCCACTGCTCGTTCAAAATGCCGCGGATCTGCGCACCCGTCAGCTTCACCGTCACGAGGGTGTTGGCGAAGGACTGCACGAGCGCCGCCTCCTTGTAGGTGACCACGCCGTCGTCGCCCTTCAACAGGTCGGCGCGAAGGCCGCCCGGGTTCATCAGGGCGATCTGCGCGGTCGTGCCGGCGTAGGCGGGGTTCTCCGAGGTCGCCCAGAGGTACACGTCGGCGACCCAGTTGCCCATCGACGACTCGACGCCGCGGTCGGCGCCCGAGGGCGAGCCGCCCCGCAGGATGTCACCGCTGATCCTGCCGATGGGCTCGGCACCGATGACGTCGGACTGTGCGACGTACTCGGCCACCTTGGCCGCGATGTCGGCATCCGGTGCGAACGCCCCCGTGAGCGGGAAGGTGGTGCCCGAGACGGATGCCAACGAGTCGGTGCGCGTGTCCCACGCGAGCGACAGCTGACCCATGGCCTTGCCGTACTCCGACGCCTGGATCACGGGGCGGGTGCGGTCGGTGCCGGCCACGGGCAGGTCGCACGCGTACGTCTGGTGCGTGTGCGCCGAGACGATCGCGTCGATCTCGGGCGAGGCGTTGACCGCGAGGGCACCGAAGCCGGCCTGGTCGGCCGCGATGGCCGCGCAGTCGTTCGACGTCGCCGCGCCCGAGTGCGTGAGCAGCACGATGACGTCGGCGAGGTCGCCCGCGGTGATCTCGTCGGCCACGCGGTTCGCGGCTTCGAGCTGGTCGCCGAAGTCGAGACCGGCGATACCCGCCGGGTCGACCATGGTCGCGGTGTCGGGGGTGACGGTGCCGATGAAGGCGACGCGCACACCGTCGACATCCTTGACCGCGTACTCCTGCAGAGCGGGCTCTTTCGTGCCCTTCTTGTAGACGTTCGCGCCCAGGCCGAACTCGCCCCCGCCGTACTCGCCGAGCACGCGTTCCGTGAGATCGGCGAAGCCGCGGTCGAACTCGTGGTTGCCGACCGCCGACACGTCGAGACCGGTGGCCTTCAGTGTGTCGATCGTCGGGGAGTCGTTCTGGATGAGCGAGGTGAAGGTGGAGGCGCCGATGTTGTCGCCGGCCGAGACGAACAGGGTGTTCGGGTTGTGCGCTTCTTTCGCCTTCACGGCCCCGGCGAGCACGGCCGCGCCGGCCTCGCCCTGCGTGCCCGCTTCGAGGCGGCCGTGGAAGTCGTTGATCGTGAGGATGTCGATGTTCTTCACGTTCGGGTTCTCCACCGCGAACACGGTGGTGGTTCCCGAGACCTCGTTGCCGACGGCGACCAGCGGGCGGCCGGTGGGCGAGTCCGCCGCGGAGATGAACTCCACGCCCTCGGGACCGAGGTCGCCGGCCGTCGCCAGCAGCTCGCGGTCGGCGGCCTGATCGCCGGTCAGCTGGTCTTCCACCGAGATCGAGAAGTCGCGGTTGTTGACGTACCCGGCGTAGGTCGCGTTCGCCGGGTCGGTGATGTCGTACGTCATCACGCCGCCGACGCGCTCGAGGCCGATGAAAGCGTAGGTGCGCCCGTCGACCTCGCCGATCGCGAGATTCTCGGGCTCGGGGCCCTTGTCGTCGCTGCGTCCCTCGAGGTTCGACTCCGAGTGATTGGAGTTGAAGAAGTCGGGGTTGGCGTGGTGCGTGATGTGCTCGAAGTCGGAGCCCGAGTCGAAGACCTGCTCGCCCGCGGTGTTCCACACCGAGAAGCCGCGTCCGCCGAAGGTGTAGAGCTCGGAGTAGCAGGTGCCGTCGGCGTTCAGGCCCATGTCGGTCGCGATGTTCAGGCGGCCGAGGTCGGCGTCACCGAGCGAGCCGGCCAGGGGGCTGTCGTCGCAGACCGGTGCGAGGCCGTCGTCACCGAGGTCCTTCACGCGAGCGGTGTCGTTGTAATCGCCCCACTCGCGGCCGTCGCCCTCGTTGGCGGTCACGAGGTAGGTCTCCCCGCCCGCCTGGTAGGCCTGGATGCCGTCGGGCATGTACATGCCGAACAGGCCGGAGTAGCTCTTCTGGCTGTAGGTGGGGGCGTCCTCCGGATCGCGGTCGCTCGCGTCGAGCGTCTCGACGCCGTAGTCCTTGAACCCGAGGGAGCGGATGCCGGTCACCTCCGCCGACGCGAGATCCACGGTGGCGACCGCGTTGGCCTCCTGCAGGGCGACGTAGGCGGTGGAGCCGGCGATCGCGACGTACTCGGGCTCGAGGTTGCGGCTGACGCGGTTCGCGGCGAGGGGCGTGGACCCCTGGTCGGGGGCGGCGACGTCGGGGCCGAAGACGCGCACGTCGGGGTCGAGGGTCTTCGACCTGCCCTGCTCGAAGGCTCCGAAGCCCGCGGTGCGCACGGCATCCTGCGTCGGGGCCGTCTTCGTGCTCGGCAGCGCGACGACGCCGACCGTTCCCTCGGGGTCGGTCGTGAAGTCGTCGGCCGGTTCGCCCTCGTTCGCAACGACGGCGAACGCGCCATCGTCGCTGATCGCGACCATGTCGGGCAGGGCGCCGACGGCGACCTCTCCGAGGACCGTGGGCTCTGCGGCATCCGCGTCGAAGAACACCAGGCGACCGGGCGCGGTCTTGTCGGTGCTCTCGAGCGCGATCACGCCGAGGCCGTCGGCGCGCACGGCGAGCGAATTGGCGACGCCCGTGCCGGCGATGGCGTACAGCTTGGCGGGAGCGACGGGGTTGCTGTTGTCGAGCACGTCGACGGCGCCGGCCTGTGCGTTCACGACGAACAGGCGGTTCTTGTACGCGTGCACGATCTCGGCGGCCGACTGGTCGAACACCCCGGTCTCGTAGGTGCCGAGCGGGCGCAGGGCCACCGGGCTGTCGGCGGCGACGTCGCGCACGGGATCGGCGACGAGAGCGGCGGATGCCGCGGTGGCACTCGACAGTGCGAGAGCGCAGACCGTCGCGGTGGTCGCGCTGAACGCGACCGCACGGCGGAGAAGAGGCGAAGGCATGGCTGTGTCCTCGGATGCAGTGGGGGGACTCGTGCGTCGCGGGCGGCGCACGAGGTCGCCGCGGGGGCGGCGCCGCCGCGATCATGTCGCGCGGCGGTGACTCGCGGGTGAACAGGGGGGAACGTCCCGCCCGAGGGGCCGGCGGTCGCGGCGCGCACGACACCCGAGGCGGGAGCGAGCGGGATTACCCTGACGCCATGACCACCGCGAACGGCGCGCACACCGACGAACCGCACCGCCAGGGACTCTCGCAGCGCCTGAACTGGCTGCGCGCCGGCGTCCTCGGCGCGAACGACGGCATCGTCTCGACGGCGGCTGTCGTGGTCGGCGTCGCGGGCGCCACGAGCCAAACCGGTCCCGTGCTGATCGCCGGTCTCGCGGCGCTCGTCGGCGGTGCGATCTCGATGGCTCTGGGCGAGTACGTCTCGGTGTCGAGCCAGCGCGACAGCGAGCACGCGCTCATCCAGAAGGAGAAGCGCGAGCTCGCCGAAGACCCCGACGCCGAGCTCACCGAGCTGGTGGGCATGTACGAGGCGCAGGGTCTGTCGCGAGACACGGCGACGCGCGTGGCGACCGAGCTCACGGCATCCGACGCCCTCAAAGCCCATCTCGCGGTCGAGCTCAACATCGACGCCGACGACGTGGTGAGCCCGTGGGCGGCGGCGTTCGCCTCGGCGGTGGCGTTCACCATCGGCGCCCTGCTGCCGCTCGCGACGATCCTGCTCGCACCCGTCGAGGTGCGGGTGGCGCTCACCTTCGTGGCGGTGCTGGTGGCGCTGGCGATCACGGGTTACCTCGCGGCGTGGATCGGTGGGGCGCGGCGCGGGCGGGCGATCCTGCGCACCGTGATCGGCGGCGCGCTCGCACTCGCCGCGACCTACGCCGTGGGAGCGCTGTTCGGGGTGACCGCCGGGTAATCGGTCCCTCTACCAATTACTAGGACGTCCAGGTAATCTGGCGGGAGCGACGACGCCGTCGCATCCTCGAAGGAGAGCCGCATGGACACCACCCCTGCCCCAGCCCTCGACGCCGCGACCGGTGGTGCCCTCTCACCCGACGAGCGCGCCGCGATCCTCGACGCCGTCCGCGATTTCGCCGCGACCGAGTTCGCGCCGCACACCCTCGAATGGGATGCCGAGAAGCACTTCCCGCGCGACGCCCTGCGTCGCGCCGGCGAACTGGGTCTCGGCGGCGTCTACGTCAACGACGACGTGGGCGGCGCCGGGCTGTCGCGCGCGGATGCGGTGGCGATCTTCGAGGAGCTCGCCTACGGCGACCCCACGGTCACCGCGTACATCACGATCCACAACATGGTCGCGTGGATGATCGACACCTACGGCACGACGGCCCAGCGCGAGCGGTGGCTGCCCTCGTTGGTGGCGATGGGCGACCTCGGCGCCTACTGCCTCACCGAACCGGGGGCGGGATCGGACGCCGCCGCGATCACCACCTCGGCGATCCGCCACGGCGACACATACGTGCTCACGGGCGTGAAGCAGTTCATCTCCGGGGCGGGTGAGGCCTCGGTGTACGTGGTGATGGCGCGCACGGGCGAGCCGGGACCCCGCGGCATCAGCGCGTTCCTCGTGCCGGCCGACGCCGCCGGGCTGTCGTTCGGGCCGAACGAGAAGAAGATGGGTTGGAACGCGCAGCCGACGCGCCCGGTCATCCTCGACGAGGTGCGGCTGCCGGCTGAGAACCTGCTCGGCGGCGAGGGACGCGGTTTCTCGATCGCGATGAGCGCGCTCAACGGCGGCCGGCTGAACATCGCGACGTGCTCGATCGGCGGGGCGCGCTGGGCACTGGATCGCGCGATCGCGTACGTGCGCGAGCGTTTCACGTTCGGCGAGGCCCTCAGCGAGAAGCAGTCCGTCATCTTCGCGGTGGCCGACATGGCGACCGAGCTCGACGCCGCGCGCCTGCTGGTGCGCGACGCCGCTCAGGCCCTGGATGCCAGAGTGCCGGACGCCGCTACCCGCTGCGCGATGGCCAAGCGTTTCGCCACCGATGTGGGCTTCCGCGTCGCCAACGAGGCGCTGCAGCTGCACGGCGGCTACGGCTACCTCCAGGACTACGGCATCGAGAAGGTCGTCCGCGATCTGCGCGTGCACCAGATACTCGAGGGCACCAACGAGATCATGCGTCTCATCGTCGGCCGAAACGTTCTGGCGGCGTGACTCCGCCCGTTGCGGTCCCGGGGCGCGAGATGACACGCGCGTGCCGAGAAAACCAACTGTTCGCGGCACACACGGGTCAGGTCGGCGAACGGAGGTCCTCTCGGCGTCTCGCGGCATCCCGGGGCAACGGGATCGTCCGGCGGAGCGGCGGAACCCCCTCGGCGGATGTCGGGGGAGCGTGCGAGCATGCCAGAAGCGGGGCCGACCGCGCCGACACGACGGGAGTGACATGACCGATCAGGATGCCGAATACGAAACGATCCGCGTCGAGCAGCGGGGCCGCGTCGGGTGGATCACCCTCGACCGTCCCGAGGCGCTCAACGCCCTGAACACGCAGACCATGCGCGACGTGGTCGCGGCGGCGGAGGCGTTCGACACCGACGAGGGCGTCGGAGCGATCGTCGTGACCGGCAGCGAGAAGGCATTCGCGGCCGGAGCCGACATCAAAGAGATGGAGCAGAAGTCGGGGCTCGACATGATGCTGACCGACCACTTCGGCGCCTGGGCGCGATTCGCCGCGGTGCGCACGCCCGTGATCGCCGCGGTGTCGGGCTACGCGCTCGGCGGCGGCTGCGAACTCGCCCTCATGTGCGACGTGATCCTGGCATCCGATCGCGCGAAGTTCGGTCAGCCCGAGGTGCAGCTGGGCGTGATTCCCGGGATGGGCGGCACGCAGCGGCTCGTGCGCGCCCTCGGCTATTACAAGGCCGCGGAGCTCGTTCTGACCGGACGCATGATCGACGCCGCCGAGGCGGAGCGGGCCGGCCTGGTCTCGCGCGTCGTGCCCGCCGCCGAGCTGCTCGACGAGGCCGAGAGCGTCGCGCGCACGATCGCCGAGAAGCCGTTGCCGGCGCTGTACGCCGCGAAGGCCGCGCTCGACGTGGCCCTGGAGTCCACCCTCGCCGAGGGCGTGCGCTTCGAGCGCCAGGCGTTCGCGGCGCTCTTCGACACCGCCGATCAGAAGGAGGGGATGGCGGCGTTCCGCGAGAAGCGGTCGCCGTCGTTCACGCACCGATGAGCAACGGGAGACGACGCCATCCGGCGGGCGCGGCGGTCCGCGGGTCCGTGCTGCCCGGTGGGGCTCAAAGCGGGTCGGGCACCGGGGCGGGATCGGCGAAGTCGCCGGCGCCCTTGCGGAAGCGCGCGATGATGCGCACGAGCGCCGTCGCGTCGTCGTCGGCGAGGCCGAGGTCGGCGAACACCTCGTTCAACGCCGCCGTCGCCTCGTCGACCCGCCGTCGTCCGGCATCCGTCAGCGCGAGCAACGCGGCGCGCCCGTCGGTGGGGTGCGGCTCCCGCGTGACGTACCCGTCGCGGGCCAGCCGCTCGACCGTGTTCGTCACGCTCGTCGGGTGCACCTGCAGGCGTGCGATGGCGCTCGCCATCGGCATCCGCCCCTCCCGCGTGAACGCGAGCAGCCGCAGCATCTCGAAGCGAGAGAACGATAGATCGAAGGGCTTCAACGCCCGGTCGATGGATGCCATGAGCAACTGGTGCGCGCGGATCACCGAGGTCACGACCGTCATGCCGTCGGCGGCATCGTCCCACCCGTGCGCCAGCCATTGGCGCTTGGCCTCGGCGATCGGGTCGACCGGCAGTCGTCGCGTCATGGGTCCTCCTCGTGCTTCACGCTACCGCCGCGGGGTCGCGGCATCCGTCCCCTCTTCGAAGGAGCATGGTCGATGAAGATCGTGGTGCTGATCAAAGAAGTCCCCGACACGTGGGGCGAGCGTCGGCTCTCGCTCGAGACCGGGCTGGTCGAGCGGGCAGCGTCCGCGCCGGTGCTCGACGAGATCGACGAGCGCGCGGTCGAGGCCGCGCTCGCCTTCGCCGACGCGCACCCCGGCACCGAGGTCGCCGTGGTCGCGATGGCGCCGGCGTCGGCCGTGGCGACCATCCGCAAGGCCCTCGCGATGGGCGCCACCTCCGCGCTGCACGTCGTCGACGACGCCCTGCGCGGGGCCGACCTGCTGCTCACGGCCGAAGTGCTGGCCGCAGCGATCCGGCGCGTCGGCTTCGACCTCGTGCTCGCCGGCAACCTCTCCACCGACGGTGGGGGCGGCGTGGTCCCCGCGATGGTGGCCGAGATGCTCGACGCGCCTCAGCTGACCGGGCTGTCGACGCTCGAGATCACGGACGACGCGGTCTCGGGCGACCGCGTGAGCGACGCGGGCACGATGCGCGTGTCGGCGCCGCTCCCCGCCGTCGTCTCGATCACCGAGGCGATGCCCGAGGGGCGCTTCACGACCTTCAAGGGCATCATGGCGGCGAAGAAGAAGCCCTTCGAGACGGTGGATGCCGGCGACCTCGGCGTCGCGCCCGAAGACGCCGCGACCGCGCGGTACATCATGCTGTCGGTCGCGGAACGACCTCCGCGCCAGGCCGGCACGAAGATCGTCGACGAGGGCGACGCCGGGGAGAGACTCGCCGCGTTCCTCCTCGCCGAGGGGGTGGCCTGATGAGCGTGCTGGTCGTGCCGGAAGTGCTGCCCGGGGGAGCGCTCGCCGCGTCATCGGCCGGCCTGCTCGCCGCGGCCGCGGCCGTGGGGGAGCCGGTCGCGCTGATCGCCTGCTCGGCCGACGCCGCGGAGGCGGCATCGGCGGCGGCCGCCGACCTCGGTGCGGTGCGAGTGCTGACGGCCCCGACCCCCGGCGACGCGCTGACCGTTCCCGTAGTCGACGCGCTGGCGGCCGCGGTCGCGCGCGAGCAGCCCGAACTCGTGTTGGCCTCGCACGCCGTCGAGTCGCGTGACGCGTTGGCCCGTCTGGCCGCGCGGCTGCGGATGCCGTTGGCCACCGATGTCGTCGGCGTCGAGCGCGACGACCTCGGTGTCGTCGCCCGCCATTCGGCGCTCGGCGGGGCCTTCGCCGTCACCGGGGCGCCGACCTTCGGGCCGCTGCTCGCCACCCTCCGCCCCGGCGCCGTCGAGGGGCGCCTGCCGGCGCAGCCCCTCGTCCGCACGGAGCTCGAGATCACGGCATCCGGGGCCCGGGCGGGGCGCATCGAGAGCTTCGCCGAGACCGCGGCGCCGTCGTCGCGCCCCGAGCTGCGCGGAGCGGCGGCGGTCGTCGCCGGGGGTCGTGGGGTGGGCTCGCGCGAGGACTTCGCGCTCGTCGAACGCCTCGCCGACGTGCTCGGCGCCGCCGTGGGCGCCTCGCGCGCCGCGGTCGACGCGGGGTACGTGCCCTCGAGCGCCCAGGTCGGACAGACCGGGGTGACGGTATCGCCGCGGCTGTACGTCGCGCTGGGCATCTCGGGGGCGATCCAGCACCGGGCGGGCATGCAGACGGCGGGCGTGATCGTAGCGGTCGACAAGAACCCCGATGCTCCCATCTTCGACATCGCCGACTTCGGTATCGTCGGAGACCTGTTCACCGTCGTCCCGCAACTCATCAGCGCGCTCGAGGCCCACAAGAAGTAGATGGCGTCCACACCCCGCACCCCGCGTCGCGGGCTGCCGCGCGTCCCCGGCGGGGAGCCCTGGCCGCCCGCGGCCTCCGACGCGCCCGGTCTCGACGCGGAGGGGCGCGCGCAGGACGGCACCGGTCTCGCAGATTCCGCCCCGGGGGATTGCCCCAGCGCGACGAACCTCGCGGTGTTGTCGACGGATGCCGCGGACTCCACTCTCGGGTCCGGCTCCGGCGACGCGGGGGGCGGCGTCGCCCCGCCCGCCCCGATTGAGGGAGCCGCGTCGGCCGACGCGCCCGCCTCGACCTACGCGCCCGCGCCCGCCCCGGCCGAGGTTGCCGCCTCGGCCGACGGAGCCGCTTCGACCGGCGGAGCCGCCCCGACCGGCGGAGCCGCCCCGACCGACGGAGGCGCCCGGACCGACGTGCCAGCCCCGGCCGACCGAGCCGCTTCGGCCGACCGAGCCGTCCCGGCCGCCGCGCCCGCGTTCGCAGACGCGCCGACCTCGGCCGACGCGAACGCTCCGGCCGGCAGGCCGACGGCGCGCCGGGGCCTGCCGCGCGAGCCGGGCGGTGAGCCCTGGCCGCCGGCATCCCTCGTCCCGTCCGTCGGCAACGGCGCAACAGCCGCGCCGGAACCCGACCGGAACACGGGCGTCGGACCGAAGGCGCCCCCGCGTCCGACGCGGGAGCACGGCTCCGATCCCGTCGAGCCCGCGAGCGCTGGCGGTGCCTCGCACCCGGCGGCCGCGCCTTTCGCGGCGGATGCCGCGACCGGCGAGGGCACCTCGCACCCCGCCGCCGCGCCGTCCGAAACGGATGCCGCGACCGCTGCTTCGCGTCGCGGACTCCCACGTGAGCCGGGCGGGGAGCCCTGGCCCCCGGCATCCGGAGCTGCCGCGCCGCGAGGGGGTGCGGGACCGGACGAACACACCGGCGTCCGATCGGGGGCGTCCGCGCACCCGGCGTCGGTGCCGACGCCCGAGCCCGACTCCGCGCCCCCCGCGCCCCCCGCGCCCGCCTCCCCGACCCCGGAGTCCGCCTCCGCACCCGCGCCCCCCGCGCCCGCCTCCGCGCCCGCCGCGCCCGCGGCCCCGGCGGCCCTCGCGCCCACGGCCCCGCGCCCGCCTCTCACCGTTCGCCGCACGGTGTGGCCCGGCGCCGCGGGGCGGCGCGCGGCACCCGGTGCCAGGACCGCCGCCTCGCCCCGCCCGACCGCTGCCACGGCCGCGCTCCGCGACTACTCGCCGCTCCAGCTGCTCGGCTCGACGGCCGTGCTCGGGGTCTTCGCCCTCGCCCTCGTCGGCATCGCGGTGCTCCTCGCTCGCTTCGTGCTCGCGATCGGCCCCGGGCGCGAGTTCCTTGCGGCGTTCCCTGGGGAGTATGCGCTGCCCGCGTCCGCGCCCGTCGGGCTGCCCGCGTGGCTGAACTGGTCGCACTTCCTCAACAGCTTCTTCCTGCTGCTGATCATCCGCACCGGCTGGCAGGTGCGTCGCGAGAAGCGGCCCTCCGCCTTCTGGTCGCCCCGCACCAACAAGAGGCGGCGCATCAGCCTCGCCCTGTGGTTCCACCAGGCGCTCGACATCCTGTGGATCGCCAATGGCCTGATCTTCGTCGTGCTGCTGTTCGTCACGGGGCAGTGGATGCGAATCGTGCCGACGTCGTGGGAGGTCTTCCCGAACGCCCTCTCGGCGGCGCTCCAGTACGCCTCGCTCGACTGGCCCACCGAGAACGGGTGGGTGAACTACAACAGCCTGCAGCAGCTGTCGTACTTCACGATCACCTTCGTCGCCGCGCCCCTCGCGATCGTCAGCGGTGTGCGCCTGTCGGGGGTGTGGCCGAAGGATGCCGAGAAGCTGAACCGGCTGTATCCGGCGGAGTGGGCGCGGAAGGTCCACTTCCCGACCATGCTCTTCTTCGTGGCGTTCATCGTCGTGCACGTCGCCCTCGTGCTCGCAACGGGTGCGCTGCGCAACCTGAACCACATGTACGCCGCCCGCGGGTCCGTCGACCCCGAGGCGTTCACGGGCGATCCGACCGGACTGCTGATCTTCGCGGCATCCCTCGTCGTCATGGCCGCGGCATGGATCGCCGCGCGTCCCGCGGTGCTCGTGCCGATCGCCCGCCTGTTCGGCGAGGTCAAGCAGCGCTGACGGCGTCCGGCGCCGGGCGGATGCCGAAGCCGCATCCGTTCGCCGAGCTCGCGCCCTCATGCGCGCGAAGGCCCGCGGTCTCGGCAAATGCCTGCGGTCTCGGCGGACGGGGGTGGTTCGGGCACGCGCGGGTGGTGTCGGTGCGGGCGGCTGCTCTCGGCACGCGCGGGTGGTCTCGGCAGGATGGTCGTGGGTCGCGCGGGTCGCCTGGGTTGCGCGGTTCGGCGCGGTGGACGCGAGATCGCATCCCTTCGCCGACCTCATACGCCTTTGCGCCCCAACGCGTGTGGTCTCGGCGATCTCGTGTGATCTCGGCGAACGCGCGTGGTCTCGGCGCACGCGTGCGCTCTCGGCGACCACGCGCGGTCTCGGCGGGTGGGCCGGGCGCGGGGGCGGGGTTCAGACCCGTGCGCGGAGGCCGGCGACGATGAGGTCCAGGCCGAAGGCGAAGTCGTCGCTCGCGAGACCGGCAGCGCCGCCGTCGACCTCGGCCGGATCGTCGGCGGCGGACCCGGCGTCGGAGCGGGCGGCGGCGTCGGGGCGGGCGCCGGCGCTGTCGTACTGCAGGCGCTGCTGCTCGTGCCAGACGAATCCCAGCACGTAGTGCAGCACGGTCGTGGCGACTCGGCGGGCGGTCCCGGCGTCGGACCCGGCGGCGGCGGCGGGCGCGGACAGGCGATCCAGCGCGACGGACGACCCCAGGCCCATGGCGAGCGTGCTCGAGACCACCTCCGCGCCGTCGCGGTAGGCGAGCAGGGCGTCGCGGAGGGCGTGCGCCTCGCGGGAGAGGTCGGTGGCGGGGCCGGATGCCATGCGCCCCACGATCCGATCCGACAACTCCGCGAGCAGCGCCTGCTTGTTCGGGAAGTGCCAGTACAGCGCGCTCGGCTGCACCTCGAGCGCCGCCGCGAGCCGGCGCATCGTCAGGTCGGGCAGGCCGTGGTCGTCGAGGATGCGCAGTGCGGTGAGGGCGACGTCGTCGGCGGAGTGTCCTCGGGGGGCCATGCGATGAGTATAGTGAACGCCGTTCAGGTGAACACCGTTCAGGAAGGCCCGCCATGACCCGTACCCCTGATGCCACCGACCTCTCGCGCGTCGCCGTCTTCGCCGCGCTCATCGCCGTGCTGGGTCTGCCCGGCAGCTTCCCGGTCTTCGGCGGCGTGCCGATCACCGCGCAGACGCTGGGCGTCATGCTCGCCGGCGCCGTCCTCGGACCGTGGTTCGGGGCGCTGTCGGTGACGGTGCTCCTCACGCTCGTCGCGGCGGGACTGCCCCTGCTGGCCGGAGGCCGCGGCGGCTTCGGCGTCTTCCTCGGCCCCACCGCCGGGTACGCGCTCGGCTGGATCCTGGGCGCGATCGTCATCGGACTCATCGTCCACGCGGGCGGGCGGCGTCCGGTCCTCTGGCGCACCGTCCTCGCGATGCTCGCGGGCGGCGTCGTGGCCATCTACGCCGTCGGCATCCCCGTGCAGAGCCTGGTGACCCGGCTCCCGCTCGGCGAGACCGCCCTCACCAGCCTCGTGTTCGTGCCGGGCGACCTGCTCAAGGCGGCGGTGGCGACGGTCGTGGTGACCGCGCTCGCGCGTGCGTACCCGCGTGGGTTCCGTCGCGAGTGGCGCGAGACGGCCCCCGCGCAGGTCACGGTCGGAACCGCCGCGTGAGCACGCTCCGCTGCGACGGGCTGTCGGCCCGTCTCGGCGGGCGGGAGGTGCTGCGCGACGTCACCCTCGATCTCGACGCCCGCACGATCGCCGTCATCGGCGACAACGGCTCGGGCAAGTCGACGTTCGCGCGGCTCATCGCGGGCCTCGCGACACGCTCGGCGGGCGGCCTCACCGTCCTCGGCCTCGATCCCGACCGGGATGCCGCCGACCTCCGCCGCCGCGTCGCCCTCGTGCTGAGCAATCCCGACGCACAGATCGTGATGCCCATGGTCGCGGACGACGTCGGGTTCTCGCTGCGCGCGGAACGCCTGGCGAAGGCGGAGCGCGCCGAGCGGGTGGCCCGCGCCCTCGCGCGGTTCGGACTCGCCGACCTCGCCGATCGGCCCGCGCACGACCTGTCCGGCGGACAGAAGCAGCTGCTCGCGCTGTGCGGAGCGTTCGTCCGCGATCCCGCCCTCGTCGTCGCCGATGAACCCACGGCATCCCTCGACGCTCGCAATGCGCGCCGCGTCGCCGACCACCTCCTCGCCGATACCGGTCACGCGCTCGTCCTCGTGACCCACGATCTCGCCCTCGCGCGGCGGTGCGACGCCGCCGTGCTGTTCGCCGAGGGTTCCGTCAGCGCCGCGGGCGCGGCATCCGGGGTCGTCGACGCCTACGAGCGGGCCCTGGCGTGCTGAGCCTGTACCGACCCGGCGACGGACCGCTGCACCGGATGCCGGCGGGCCCCAGCATGCTGCTGGTCGCGATCATCGCGCTCGGCGTGGCGGCCCTGCCGAGCGTGGCGTGGACGGCGGCCGTCTGCGCGGGCGTCGTGACGGTCGCCTACGCCGCTTCCGGTCTGCAAATGCGCGAGCTGGGGCGTCAGCTCCGGGGCCTGCGCTGGATCCTGGCGATCACCGCGATCGGCCAGCTCGTCTTCCTCGGCCCCGAGCCCGCCCTGGCCAACACCGCGCGCGTCGCGGCCGCCCTGCTCGTCGCGACGCTCCTGCCGCTCACCACGCGCGTCGACGACGTGCTCGACGCCCTCGAACGCGCGCTGCGCCCGTTGCGGAGGGTCGGGATGGATGCCGAGCGCGCGGCGCTCCTGCTCGCGGTGACCATCACGACGGTCCCCGTGCTGGCGCGGCTGGCCGCCGAGGTACGCGAGGCGCAGCGCGCCCGCGGAGTGCGGCCGTCCCTCCTTCGCGGAGCCCTGTCGCTGCTCATCGCGGCCCTGCGCCATGCCGATGCCCTCGGTGAGGGCCTCGCGGCCCGCGGCATCCGCTGAGCGCGCCGTTCGCGTCCGCGCCGGAGCTCATCCCGCCCCGTTCGGCGTCGGACCTCGTCCCCCTTGGGGCCCGTCTGAGCCCGCTGGAGTGACCATATGCGGGACATGCGCCGCCCTCTGTGGGACGAGCGGTCCAGACCTTGCGCGTGCGCCGGGTGGGGCGCCCTTGTCCCACTTATGGCTGGTCCGAGCCCGCTGGAGTGGCCATCGCGGCGGAACTTCGCCACACCCATTATTACGAGCACGTCCTCGCTACTTGGAAGGCCTTTGAACAGGTCGGTTGAGTCGTGCAGTAGGGACACGCTGGAGGCGTGGCTCGAGGAATTGGCCGCGAGCGGTGCAGGCGGCGGCGGAATCGCTTACGTGGCCGATCAGAAGCCCGTCGACGGCGTCGACAGCGGTCTGGTGATCTTCCCGCTGCGCAACGCAACGACCTCCGTGTACCTGGCGCCGATCGGGGTCGGTGCACCGGATTGGCGGGTCGCTTTTGAGGCGCAGCCCGAGGTGACCGAGCTCTCGCCCAGTGCTGAGCCACCGCCGCCCGCCCCGGTCCCCTGACCGCTTTTGACCGCACCGTCATGGCACCCGCGCTGTCCTCGGGCATCGACTGGGCGTCAGGCGCCAAAAGGATCACGACGGAGTGAGAGACGGCGTCAATGTCGAACTCGAACGACGCAGCGCCGCCGGTCCATGCATAGAGATTGACGTCTGCCGTCAGCTGGACGCCAGGCATGCCCGGGAGGGGGAGGTCACCGGAACAACGGGCTCCTAGGGCAGGCGACTAGCGCGGAGACTTCGACGCGCGCGGCCTTCATCGGGGGCGGCAACCCGGATCCCATAGCTTTGATTCAAAGCGGGACACATTGCGCACCGTGGATGCTGGCGATGCCGCGGCCACCTAGCGTCGAGTCATGCTTACCTACACCGTGCCCGGCGTCGGGCGCGTCGTCGTTGAGTTGCACGAGCATGTGTTTGGTATGACCGGTGAGAAACTAGTCCTGCTCGGTGACGTCAGCCGCGCTGACGGCACCCCCCTTGGTGTCGTCAACTATGAGCGTGTGGCTCAGTACCTCCACGCGACCGACGTGATCTGAGCGGGGACGTGGCCGAATGCCGCTGTTTGAAATGGAATCGACCAGCCGAGGGCGCCTGCGCGTTTTTCTTCGTGCGCAGCTGCCGTTCGTGCTGGGGGTGGTTTTCCTCGCGGGTGTTGCGGGTATCGCCCTGCCGTCTTCGCTGGGCACTCCCGTCGTCATGATGGGCGCTGGAGTAAGTGGTGCTGCGACGTTGGCGGCCTTGTTCGTGCCGTGGGAAAAGTTCGCTCCATCATGGATGATGATCGTCGCCGTGATGGACATCACGGCCGTGGCCTTTCTGCGCGCTGAACTGCTGCCCTTTGTTCCCGCCGTCTCCATCCTTGCAATCTTCCCCGTGTTGTGGCTGGCGTACGGGTTCCGCTGGTACGGAATCGTCGTCGCGGTCGTTGGGGCAGGATTTGTGACGTCGTTTCGCTTCGCTTATGTCGGTGCGTGGCCCGGGGCCGCGCTTGAGTGGGCGAATGTCATCACCTTGCCCACTTTCATCGTCGGTGTGGCGGTCATCGTCTTCGTGGCGGCTCGACACCTACGACGGAAGTCGGAGCGTCTCGCACAGGCATACCGAGACCAAGCCGCAGCGCTGATCGAGGCTCAGGATGCGGAGACAGTCGCTCTCGGCATCCTCAGCACAGTTAACGCCGGGGTTGCTTTCTATGACGCGGATGGGCGCCTCGACGTCGCGAACGCGCTCGCACACGGGTATGCAGAGCGCGCCGGGTTCTCACTCCACGACCGCCCGCATGTGGGAAACGACGTTCTCGCCGCTGACCGCTCGACTGCCGTTCCCTACAGTGCGCAGCTGATCCCTCGCGCCCTGGCGGGGGAGACCATCACCGACCACCTCGAATGGTGGGGCCCGATTGACACGCAGGCGGCCCTCCTCGCGTCTTCCAGTCAAGTTCGCCGGCCCGATGGGCACGTGCTGGGAACAGTCATCGTCATCTACGACATCACCGAGCTTGCGGAAGCGATCGAGGTACGCGAACACTTCCTTCGCACCGTTTCTCACGAGTTGCGCACCCCGATGACCAGCATCACCGGGTTCCTGGACCTTCTCGAGGACGCCGTGCCCGAGGACAACGCGACCGTGCGACGCTACATCGAGGTCATCACCCGCCGCACCAATGATCTCTTCGACCGAGTGGGCAACCTCCTCGCCGCCAGCGACACCCAGAAGAACTTGCACATCGTCGACGTCGACCTCGGCGAGGTCGCCGACGAGGCGGTGCGTCAGGTTGCGCCCGGGGCTGGCCCACGGCAGATCCAGATCAAAACGGAGCGCTTGGGAGCCAGCCTTCTCCACGCTGACCCCGAGCAACTGACGATCGCGACGGCGGAGCTGTTGACCAATGCAGTGAAGTTCGGGGACGCGCGCTCGCGCGTCAGCCTTCAGTACGGCGTCACAGGTGCTGGTGCGATCATCTCTGTACGCAATGACGGGCCTGGAATCACCTCGGCGGAGCAGCGGAGGATCTTCGACCGGTTCTACCGAACTCCGTATGCCCGAGCTCGAGAGATCCAGGGCTTTGGCCTGGGCCTCACGAATGTGCGCGCAATCGCAATCGCGCATGGAGGTTCCGTTCGCATCCATAGCACTCCTGGCGCGAGTACGACGGTCACCCTGAAACTACCGGCCCGCGCGACGGGCGCCAGTCCGTCCCCAGCGCACGCATCGCTCCCCGCGGCCCCTTCCGCGATGTCGCTGCCCGACTAGCGCACGAACTCAACGGAACCTGACCGGAATGAGTCAGGCGAGACCGGTCGTGCACCACTGCGGATAGCTGTCAGAGGCGCATCAAGGTGGAACGTGGCGGGGGAGGAGCGTTCACCCCCCAAGGCCAACGCGGTCGACCTTACGGTGGTAGCGCATTCCGGCGAGGCCGCCGAGGATGGCGCCTAGCAAGGTGATCACCGCGGCACCGAGTGCGGTCAGGATGCCCGCAGTTGTGGCAGATTCAGGGGTGACCGGAATGCGCGGGAAGCTGTTTAGGTTCCCGAGGATGTCCCACTGGCTGCCCGCGATGACGGTGACTACCGCAACCACGACGGCGATCGCGATGGCCCAAACCCAAACGGCGAGTCCCTGCTTAGCGCCACTGAACCGCGCCATACGTCCAGCGACGTAGCCGCCGGCGAAGTAGGCGACGAGGAGGATGACTCCGACCACGATCGCGCTGACAACGCCCAGCGTGCCAGCGTTGTCCGTAGCGGCGTTGTCCGCATTGTCCGCGGTCTCCGTTTGGCTCAGCCCGATGGCCGCTCCCACTGCGGCAGCGAAGGCGGTGAGCAGGACGGCGGTGCCGGTCGCGGTGAGCCACCCGAAAAAGGCTGAGCCGAACTTGAAGCCTCCGAACGTCTCCCTTTCCCGGGCCAGTACATCGTCTCGACGGGGGTGGTCGGCGTCGATGGGAACGGCGCTGCCGGGCGAGGAAGCGTCGTGCGTGGGGCGGGGCTCGTGATGTGTCGACCTGACTGCGTCTGGGGTGTTGTCGGAGCTCATGCCGCGGACGCTACGAGCGCTACGGGCAGCCGGCGACATAGTTGATCACGGCGTATGCCGCGCGTACACTCCCGCGTCCCGCGTCCGTGGGCGGGGGTGGTCATCTTCACCCTCATCGCGCCACATTTGACGGTTCTTAGGCCGGAATGGCGGCTGCCTGTAATTCAATGTCTGTCGGGTCGCCGCTGGACTCGCGGTGCCACAACCTGACCGGCAGAGTTACGGGTGCTCCGCAACCCGATGGCCCAAACCGGTGGAGCCGCTCTCGCCTCTGACCCTGAAGAAAGACTCCGACTCTCCTCTGCAGGTTGGGCCCGGTGGGCGCCCGTGCAGGTTGCGGCAATCGTGGTGCACGGCATCGGGGGAGTCGGTCTCTTTGTGGGCAACAAGACGCGGCTCGCCGGGCAACCCGAAGCGCGACGTAACACTGCGCTGAAGCTGGTCGCCACCGGTCTCGCTCTCGCCGCGAGCGTGCAGTCCGGGCTTCTGGGTGCGAAGATCGCGAGCCATGCCGACGAGGGTGGGAAGGGGGTCACCGAGCCGTCCGCAGCAGCGTCTTCCACGCTCGCTTTTGCGCAGAACCAGGAGCGCATCCTTCAGCGGGTGACCCCCGCTCTGACCGGATTGCTCATTGTCCTCGGCGCGCAGCAAGGAGAACAGCAGCGTCCCGCAGCGGGACTTCTCCGCTCATTTGGCCGCCGATGAGCCTCCCCACACCCGCAGCGCCGATAGCTCCAAGTCCACGCCGCCGCTCCACAACCCGTCGCGACGTCCTCTGGAGGCGAGTTGTTCAACACCGCCGGCGCGGCTGACGTAGCGGTAGAACCCCCCTCGGTTGACGAGCATTGTCGGACCAGCCGGAGCGGAGATGCACAGTGTGAGGGCGTCCGGCAGCACCACCCAGAGACACTCTGCGGAAGCGGTGGGAAGGGCACGGCTGATGCGCCGTCAGATGAGGCGCACCAGCCGTGCCCGTTGTGCCGTGGTCTTACTCGCCGACCTTGCTGTCCACGGCTTCTTCGCCGGCGTCGATCTTGTCGTCGAACTTGCCGCCGCTGACCGAATCGGCGGCATCCCCGGCTTTCTCGATCGCGGCGTCAGACGTCTGCTCGCCTTGCTCGCCGTTGACGGCGTCCTTGGCCTTATCGCCAAGTGCTCCCAGATCTGCCATGTCGTCCTCCTTCTCCCTGCGCTGCAGTCGCGACGCGCATGCAGTGTCCGGGAACAGAGCCGCATGGGAACGGGGGTTGATCAGTCCCGCCCACCGTGCTGCACCTCACAAAACGGGCAAAGGCTGATGTCAGCGACGCCCACCCGCTCGACGGTGTCGGAGACCGATTCGAGCGGTCGTGCACACCACCAAAACCCCTGCGCGCTGCCGTTCCTCGCGATCGACAGCAACGTCACCGAGCGCGAGCTCGAGCAGCGGCTGGTTGACCGCATCAGAACATCCCCATGCCGTTACTTGGACGTCAGACGCTGCTGTCCGTATGAAGGCCGTCGAGTTGCCAGTTGAGTGTGACCGGCTCGCCGTTCCATTCGGCGCAGCCAGTGCTGTCGCTCCCGCGTCACGGCGAGGGGATGGTTCTTTCAGCGCCCCTCTATCCCCGTGTCAGAGCTACGCGCACGAGGAGTCACGTCCGATTTCTGAGGGTGAGGCCGTCTGCCCCGCTCGCGTCGCGCATCATCCTGTCGATCAGTTCAGCGTCGAGCTGAGGGGGTCTGCCGCCATGAAACTGCATCATCTGTGCGGTGGAGGCCCCGATCCAAATGGACGCTTCACCGCCGCCCTTGGTGGGTGTCTGCAGCATGAACCCTTCGCTGCGGCGGAGCTTGTTCATCACGACTACCCGGAGATGTGCGAGCAGGCGGTCATCGATGTCGAAGCTTGAATCCTCGGTGTAGATCAGGCGTCCCAAGGAGCCGACTCTTGAACGGATCGGAACGGGTCCGCCAAGCAGATACACCGAATCTGAACGGCTGCGGAATGATGCTGAACCGCTGATTGCCGCCGTGCGAGATTTCGAACCAAGCAAAGGAGCTGCATATGTTCGGACTTTTCAGCAGCGCGCCTCGCCCCACGTGGAAGCGAGTGGAAGACGACTTCGTTATGGGCGCGTGTTCACGGCGCATCTTCGGCTTCGCCTCGCGAGGAGACGGTCAGATTTGGGCGGCGTTCGATGATCAGTCACAACCCCTTGGGTCGTTCGACGGGTTGGCGGACGCGCAGAATGCAATGTGGGAGAAGCATCGAACCTTCCACGCGCGCGTATGCGAGCCGGCACATGCGCGGTTCCCGCAGCGGCAGGCGCGTCCAAAGGTGAGCGTCTAGCGACCGCGCCCTCACAACGCCGGTTTCGGTGAGCTGGCGGTCAGGTCATCGCGTGGACGGTCGGTTCAGTCGGTGGCTGTGGGGGGAGCGTTGGTGGGGACTTCCTTGAACGTCATCGGTTCGCCGGGCGTCTCGGGGGTGTGTTCGCCCTGGGGTTCGGGAACGATGTAGAGCCCTCGTCCCGAGTTGGCTGTGTAGTTGAGTGCGTGCAGCCATGCGGGGTTGAGGCTCGGGGTGCGGCCGCCGCTGTACTTGAATATGAGGGATACCTGGGGGTGGATGTAGACGGTGGTGCGCCCGCCGCCCGTGCTCATGTCGTCCTTCCAGGTGAACGTGAAGCTTTCGCCTCGCCGCGTCTTGGCCATGATCACGGCTTGAAGGTGCGCGAGTAGGCGGTCTTCGAAGGTGATCGAGGTGTTCGACTCATAGGTGAACTTGCCCATGGTTTCTCCTGATCGCGACTGGATTGGCGGCGTCTGAGGAGATTCTATGAGGGGCGCGACAAGGTCGAGTGTCGCGCAGTGTGCAACGTGCTCCTCGCCTACGGCAACGGGGGTTGTGGGATCTTCGAGTGGGTTTTACGGTCGGCCGCATGGGGGAAAGCATCGAGAGAGTACAACTGACCGTAGGAGACGCGACCTACCCCCTCGCTCCCCTGGAAGCCGTCAAAGAGATTGAGGCGCAGGTTCTCGGCGCAACACGCGCCGGAGGCGGCTTCCTGCGAGTAACGACGGACGGCGGTCAGCGGCTCAGCATCTTCGTCACGCCCACGACGTCGATAGTGATCGCCTCGAACACAGTCATGCTCGAGGGGGCAGAGGCTGACGGGGACGCGTCAACACGTCATGCGCAGCCACCCGACATGTTCGGCGAGGGTGACACCCCGTACGATTACATCTGACGTCGCCGCGGCCTACGGCACCCACGCTCGGGCGTTCATCCGTTGAAGAAGACCCTGTCTATGCCGGCGCCGACGAGAAGCAGCGAGGTCGCGACGGCGAAACCGGCGCAGCTGAGGAGTATGAGCGCGATCCAGTCGGGCATGGGCCGGCGGGTAGTGAGCGGCATCTCCATGCCGCCCAGCATGGCAGGAGAGCCATGACCCAGACACAACTTGGTGCGTCTTAGATGCCCTCTCGCACGCAGCACCGACTTGCCGTCGACGTCCTTCGCGCCGAGACGCTCGGCCGACTCGACCGCGTTCTGTCGGCTTAGGCCGGCGACGTCCTTGCCGCGGCCCATGTATGAGCTGGCGCGGTCGACGCGGGTCCGACCCTTCCGGTGACGCACGACGCCGACGATCACGAGGACCGTCAGCACGAGCAGGATCGCGCCGAGCACGGCGACGATCCATATCGCGGATGCCGGCCACGCCACGCGCGCGAGGATGACTCCGAGGGTGAGCCCGAACGGGTCGGACGGCGGCTCGGCCGCGGTGCCGTCGAGCTGCGCGCCCAAGCGCACCGCGACGTTGGTCACGACCAAGCCGCCAACGACAACGACGACCAGGACGAGCAGCATCAGCGTCTCGCCGCCGAAGCCGCCGGGATCGCGGCGACGGTTGTTCGGAGTGCTCACAGCGCCGGCTCCTTTTCGCGCTCCTCGTGCTCCTCCGCCAGCTCCTCCACCGCGCGCACGGCACGGCGGGCGGTGCGGGACTGCTCGTACCAACACTGATTCGTATCGCGGATGGAGCGCTCAGCCTCCATGAGCTGCACCTGTACCGGGATGCCCGGTCGGGTGCCGACCTTCACGAGGAACTTGCCGCGGCCAGGAGGGTCGACCTCGCGGCCCGTCGCGGCATCCCACGCGGGCGGATCTCGCCACCCGGTCAACAGCTCTTGCTCGGCCTCCGAGAACGGGAAGACCGTCGTGAGCTCCGGCATTTCGGTGTACGGCAGACCGCCGCACATGACCATGCCGGCGCGCTCGACGAAGCCCTTCGCCTTCAGGCGGTCCTCCTCCGGAAGGGCGCTCAGGTCGGCCATGGCGTGCGAAATCATCGCCGTGCCGACACCCACCTGGCGGTTGAGTCGGGTGAGGAAGTCCACGCGGTCGACGATGCCGTTACCGGCGCGCAGGGCACGTCACAGCTCATCCATGATGACGAAGTAGTGCCGGCGCGGTTCCAAGCCAGCGTCCGCGAGGACGTTGGCGATGTTCACCGTCGCGAAGCCGTTCGACCAGCACGCGAGCAGCGTGGCCGCACGCAGATCGCCCTCAGCCTCACCGATCGCGGAAATGTTGTGGACCACCGGACGATCAAGCGCCATGGGGTTCGTCGTGTGATGGGAGAACACGCCGCCTAGGCGCCGCTACCGGTCGCCAGCGCCAGCAACGACGCCTCAAGACCGCGCGTAATCTCCTGGTACTTCTTGAAATCGCCGCGGTCGACGGCGACCTGACGCAGCTCATTCGGACCTTCCTGCACCACGGCCAGCAGATCGGCCAACACCCGAGCGATGAGCGACGCACCGGACGCCGACGCGCCTGATTCGGTGCTCTTGCGCCCGGTGCGGACGAAGATCAGCGCACCCTTTGCGGGACATGCACCGCCAGAAGTGGGACGAGGCGGCGCTCGGCCCCGCGCGCCGACCCGCGCGCGGACGCCGCCACCTCGCCCGGCGGCCGCAGCCCCGCTACGCCCCCGCCGCGCGTCCGGCGGCCAAGCCCTCGGCGTAGGCCTCGTCGGCGCCCTGGCGGAACATGTCGCGCGCGGGGTCGCGAACGATCGAGCGGGCGCCGGGCAGGTCGAGGTCGCCGACGAGGTCGGCGCGTCCGCGCACGATCGCGACCGGGCGGCGCGAGGCCTTGCCCTTGACCAGATCGGTCGCGGCGGCGATCTCGTCGGCCACGCACGGCAGGGTCACCACGAGGGGGCGGCCCTCGGCATCCACCGTTCCGCGGAGGTCTTCGAACACGTGGATGCCGCCGGCCCCGATCGCGTGATCGGTCTGGCCCTCGCGCCAGGCGCGGCCGAGCGTATCGGTGATGATCACGCCCACGTGCGCCCCCGTCGCCGTGCGCAGGCCCGTCGCCAGGGCCCGCGCCGAGGCGTCGGGGTCGACGGGGAGCAGCAGCACGGTCCCCTCGGGGGTGTTGCTCGCGTCGACGCCGGCGGCGGCCGAGACGATGCCGAGCGGATTCTCGACGATGCGCGTCACGTGCCCGGTGGGCGAGGTGCGGGATGCCACCAGGCGCACGGTTTCGCGCGTGATGGCCTCTTCGCGGTCGGCGGCCTCGATGATGCGCCCCTCGGCCTTCGACACGATCTTGCTCGTGACGACGACGATGTCCCCGTCGCGCAGCGACCGATCGGCACCGTCGCGCAGCGGTTCGCCGATGGCATCCAGGATCACCCCGACGAGGTCGTCGCCCGGGGTGATCTCACGGATGCCGTCGAGGGCCCAGATCTGCAGCACGGTCAGCGGACGAAGCGCACCTCGGTGAGCTCCTCGCCGAGGAAGGGCTCGGTGTGCGAGGCGCCGTCGAGTTCGAAGCCGTTGCGCGTGTAGAAGCGGTGCGCGCGCGGGTTGTCGTCGGCGACCCAGAGGTACAGGCCCTCGCCCTCCTCGACCGCGGCGTCGAACAGCTGCTGTCCGATGCCGGTGCCGTGGAACGCGTCGAGCAGGTAGATGAAGTACAGCTCGCGCTCGCGCGGGGCGTCGTCGTCGCGCGCGGGGCCCGAACCGACGAAGCCGACGATCTCGCCGTTCACGAGGGCGGCGTGCATGCGGTATCCGTCGCCCTGCGCGGCCCAGTGAGTCCAGAGCTCGGCCATGCGGCGGGGGGAGACGGCCTCGAGGGCCGCCTTGCTGATGAGGTGGTCGTAGGTCTCGTGCCAGCAGGTGGCGTGCACGCGGCCCAGGGCTTCGGCATCCACATCGCGCACCGGACGGACGACGATGTCGGTTCGGGTCTCCGCAGTCATGGCGTGACTCTACGCGCGGGTGCGGCGCAGGTGAAATCGGTGCCATGACGGGCTCGGATGCGTTAGCGAGGGGTCCCCCATCGCCCGCGGGCCGGTTCTGAGCGCCGGCCGCGCTGTTTGTCGATGGCTGACAACGAGATCGCCGATCCGTCGTGGACTCGCTACGCTCGCCCCTCGTGAACGTCCTCTGGCGCACGCTTCTCGTGCTCGTCCGTGCCCGCCGCCGTCTGCGCCGCGAAGGGCCCATCGACCCGAACTCGGTGGCGCGTCTGCGCATCCGGGTGCTGCCGACCGACATCGACCTGTTGCGCCACCTGAACAACGGTCGCTACCTGTCGCTCTTCGACCTCGGCCGGTGGGACCTGCTGACCCGCGCCGGACTGATGTCGGCGATGACGAAGCAGGGCTGGTACGCCGTCGTGGCGGCCGAGACGATCACGTTCCGCCGGTCGTTGGAGCTGTGGCAGCGTTTCGAGCTCGAAACCCGCCTGATCGGACACGACGACCGCGCGGTGTACCTCGAGCACCGCGCCCTGGTGAAGGGCGAGATCTACGCCCGCGCGATCATCCGGGCGCGCATCCTCCGCCGCACCGGCGGGACCGTCCCGCACGACGAGCTCTTCGCCGCGGTGGGCCGCCCCGAGGGACTGCCCGACATCGAGTCGTGGGTGCACGACTGGGCCGCGGGCTCGTCACTGCCGTCGACGAAGCGCCCCGCGCCGAGCGTCTGGAGCTGAACCGGCGGAAGCCGCGCGGCTCAGCGCCCGAAGCGGGCGTCGAGCCAGGCCACCTGCTTCATGAAGTGCCGGTAGCCGCCGCCCTCATGGCCGTTGTAGCGGTACACCTCGATCGCGGCATCGGTGGATGCCAGGGCGTGGAACGACGCGAAGACGCCCGAGGGCAGCACGACGTCGTCCATCAGGGCGACCGAGAAGAGCGCGGGCGCGGTGATGCGGCGGGCGAGGATGGCTCCGTCGACGTACGAGAGCGTGCGCAGCACCGCCTCTTCGGCATCCCGGTGGATCGAGAGGAACCGGGTGATCTCGGTGAACGGGGCGAGCGGGGTGCGCACGATCGCGTTCGGGAAGTCGGCGAGGAACGGCACGTCGGGCAGGAGTGCGGCCACCGCGTCGCCCGCCAGCGCGGCAGCCGCGATCGCGAGTCCGCCGCCCTGGCTGCCGCCGGTCACGGCGATGCGCGAGGCGTCGACGCCCTCGAGTCGCGAGACCTCGTCGACCAGCCGCGCGGCGTCCGTGTACAACCGGCGGTAGTAGTAGTCGCGGGGATCGAGGATGCCACGGGTCATGACGCCCGGGTAGGCGGCGGACGAACCGTGCGGATCGGGGGTGTCGCCCACGCTCCACGACGACCCCTGCCCCCGCGTGTCCATGATGACGTGGACGTAGCCGGCCGTCGCCCACGCGGTCTTCTCGCCGGGGAGGCCCCGTCCTCCGCCGTAGCCGATGAACTCGACGACCGCCGGCAGCTCTTCGTCGCCGTGCGGACGCACCACCCAGCCCCGGATCTCGTCGCCGCCGAACCCCGTGAAGGTGAGGTCCTGCACGCGCAGCGTCCGCACCGGCGACGCGACGTCGGCGAGCCGGAGGGGGCCGGCGGCCGCGCGGGCCTCGGCGAGCGTCTCGTCCCAGAACACGTCGAGGTCGTCGGGCGCGGTGAGCGCCGGTCGGTACTCGGTGAGGAGTTCGAGGGGAAGGTCGGTGAACGTCTGGGCCATGCGGATCTCCGTCGATGTGGGGGCTGCACCGACAGTAGCGAAAAGCGGTGCCCGGCCCGCGCCTCTGTGACGCCCCGCGCCGGTGGGGCGGACGGATGCCGGGGCCGGCGGGCCGCTCGCGCCTCGGCGCCGGGAGGCCGGCGGCGCGGAGCGTCACCCGTGCGGTGCGCCGCCCCGATCCGCAGCTTGCGCGGCGGGCCGCCGGGATGCCACGCGCGCGGTGTTTAGGCTGACGCTCATGAGCACGAACGACCCTCGCGCCACCGGTCCTGCGCTCTCCTCCGACGTCGCCGCGCGTGCCGCGACGCGCATCTCCGCGTTCTCGCCGCGGACCGTCGCCCCGACCCGCGGCGGCGACCTCGCCGGCGATGCCGAGGCCGCGGAGTTCACCGCGGCCGCCGTCGACGGGGTGCTCCGGCCCGAGAGCCTGACCGCGTCGGCCGCGGCCCTGCACCGCCTGGCCGAGGTCGTGCCCTCCACGCTCCCGTGGTTCGTCCGCGGTGCGCTGCAGCTCGGCGGCGCGGTCGCGCCCGTCATGCCCACGCCCGCCGTCCCCCTCGCCAAGCGCGCGCTGCGGGACCTCGTCGGAGCCCTCGTCGTCGACGCGCGTCCCGAACGCCTCGCCGTCGACCTCGGCGCGGTCGCCGACGAGGGTGTGACCCCCGACCTGCGCCTGGTCGGACCCGCCGTGCTCGGCGACACGACCGCACGACGCCGGCTCGACGGCATCCGTGCCCTCGTCACCCGCGACGACGTCGATCGTGTCTCGCTCTCACTGGCCGACGCGGTCGCCAGCCGGTCGCCCTGGGCCTTCGACGCCGAGGTCGAGCACGCGGCCGAGCGCGTACTGCCGCTGTTCCTCGACGCGCTCGCCGCGCACACCCACCTCACGCTCGTCGTCCGTGACCGCGCCGAGCTCGACGCGACCGTCGCCGTGCTCACGCGCGTGCTCGAGGAACCGCGCCTGACCGGCATGCGCGCGGGCATCGCCCTCCCCGTGGGCGTGACCGAGACAGTCGACGCGGTGCGGGAGCTCGCGGCGTGGGCGCGCCGGCGCGCGCAGGACGGCGGCGAGCGCCTCACCCTGCGCCTCGACGACGCCCCGATCGAGACCCCGGATGCCGTGACCGCCGCCCGTCACGGATGGCAGGCGCCCGCGGTCGCCACGCGCGACGACGTCGATGCCGCTCTCGTGCGGGTGCTGCGCGAGGCGCTCAGTGCGCGCGCCCTCGACGGCGTGCGTGTCGAGGTCGCCACGGCCGACCCGGAGCGCGCCGCCCTCGCCCTGGCGCTCGGCGAGGAGGCGGGCGCCGACGTCGCCCTCGTGCTGCCGCGAGTGACGACGTGGACCCCCGACGCCGCTCACGTGCGCGCCGTCGCCGTCGTGCACCCCGACGACCTCGACGCGGTCGCAGCTCCCCTGGCCGCCGCCGCAGCCGCGACGGTCGCCGCCGCTCCCGCCCTCCCGCTCGACGCGCCGACCAGCGCCCTCGACGACGCGTCGAGCGTCGAGGACGACCCCGCCACGGCGGTACCCGAGACCGCCGCCGTCGTCGCCCGCGCCCGCCGCGCCCTCGCCGGAGCCGACGCGCCGCCGCCCGCGGTGCGCGCGCCGCAGCGCGACGTCGAGCACGACCCGGCGATCCTGCGCGATCCCGCGGACGCCGACGCCGACGACCCCGGTCTGACGCAGGCCGTGCTCGGCATCGCGCGCCATGCCGCGGCATCCGAGGACACCTCCGCCCTCGGCCCCGACGTGCAGCAGATGCTGTTCGGCGGGCAGGCGTTCGTCGACACCGCCGTGTTCTCGTCGCGCGAGAGCGCGGAGCTCGCCGGGGGCGCGGCGGGTTTCCGCAACGCCGCCGACACCGACCCGACCGTCGCCGCCGACCGCGCCTGGGCGCTCGCCGTGCTCGACCGCGTGGGCGGCTCGACCGCGGGCGACGCGACGGCGGCCGCCGGACGCATCGACGACGAGTCCGGTCTCGACGAGGTCGTCGCGCGGGTGCGCGAGGGCGCCGAAGCGTGGGGCGCGTTGGCCGCCGCCGATCGGTCCGCGGTGCTGCAGGCCGCGTCGCGGACCCTCGCCCATCGCCGCGCGGAGCTCATCGAGGTGCTCGCGTCGGAGGGCGGCTCGCTGCTCGCCGAAGCCGACGCGGAGGTGAGCCAGGCGGTCGACGCCGCCGCGTACTACGCCTCCACGGCCAAGGAGCTCGATCGGGTGCCGGGGGCGGTGTTCGTCCCCGATCGCCTCACGGTCGTCGCACCGCGGTGGAACGCGTCGGTGGGGCTCTGCGCCGCCGAGACGCTCGCCGCGCTGGCCGCCGGGTCGGGCGTGCTGCTCACGCCGTCGCCGCGCGCGCGTCGCGCCGGGGCGGTCGTCGCCGAGGCCCTGTGGGCGGCGGGTGTCCCCCGCGACGTGCTCGCCTACGTCGACCTGAACGAGGACGCCTCGGGTCGGGCCCTGATCGCCCACCCCGGCGTCGACCGCGTGCTGCTCGCCGGGGCCCGGACCACCGCCGAGCGCTTCGCCGGCTGGCGCCCCTCGTTGCGCCTGCAGGCGTTCACCGCAGGGCGCAACGCCGTGATCGTGGCGCCGTCCGCCGACCTCGACGAGGCCGTCGCCGACATCGTGGCCGGAGCCTTCGCCCGCGCGGGCCAGGCGGCCACCGCGGTGTCGCTGGTGATCCTCGTCGGCGCGGTCGCGCGCTCCGCGCGTTTCGCGGAGCAGCTGAAGGATGCCGTGTCGTCGCTGCGCGTCGGCCCGGCCGATGATCCGCTGTCCGACGTCGGGCCGCTGGTGGAGGAGCCGGCGGGCGAGGTGCGGCGGGCCCTGACGGTGCTCGGCGACGGCGAACGATGGCTGATCGAGCCGCGCGAACTCGACCTCGGGCCCGACACGGCCGGTCGGTTCTGGTCGCCGGGCGTGCGCACGGGCGTGACCGCCGGGTCGCACCTGACCAGGGCCGCCGTGGCGGCGCCGGTGCTCGGCATCCTGCACGCCCCCACCGTGACGCGGGCGATCGAGCTGCAGAACGCGATCGGCTCCGGCTTCGTCGCGGGCCTGCACACGCGCGACACCGCCGACCTCGACCTGTGGCTCGACACCGTCGAGGCCGCCGTGCTGCGGGTGAACCGTCCGTTGACGGGCGCGGTGGTGCAACGCGAGCCGCTCGGCGGGTGGGGTGAGGCCGCGGTCGGCGACGGCGCGATGTCGGGCGGGCCGAACCGGCTCGTCACGCTCGGCTCGTGGCGGCCCTCCACTGGCGGGGCGTCGTCGTCGACGCTGCACCTGCGCGGACTCGACAGCCGCATCACCGCCCTCATCGAGGCCGCGCAGCCGACCCTGTCGTACGAGGCGTTCGACTGGCTCCGCCGCGGTGCCCTCTCGGACGCGGTGGCGTGGGATCGCGAGTACGGCCGCGTGCGCGACGTCTCGCGTCTCGGCGTCGAGCGCAACCTCCGCCGCTACCGTCCGGCCGACGTGGCCGTGCGGGCGACCGCCGACGCCTCGTGGCAGGCGGTGCTGCGCGTGCTCGTGGCGGCGGTGCGTTCGGGCTCGACGTTCTCGCTCAGCACCCCCGTGGGGCTCCCCGCCGCGGTGCGGCACCTGCTCGGCGAGAGCGAGATCGCGGTCTCGGTCGAGAGCGACCAGGAGTGGCTGCAGCGCCTGGCGGGTGGCATCCCGGATGCCGAGCCCGGCGCCGACGATCCGGTTCTCGCTCCGCGGCCGGCGCGGGTGCGTGTGGTGGGTCCGGCCGCGTCGGTCGCCGCGGTGCGCGCGGCGGTCGCCGAGACGGTGGGGGCCGACGTGTCGCTCACCCTCTACGCCGACGAGGTCACCACCGCCGGGCGCCTCGAGCTGCTCCCGTTCCTGCGCGAGCAGGCGGTGTCGATCGGGGCGTTCCGCTTCGGGCGCGTCGACGCCTGGAGCGCCGAGGTGATCTGACGCCGCGGGCGCCCTGCCCCCCGCACCCGCACCCGCTCGAATCTCTCCCGAGTGTCCGAGAAACCCGGACGATTTTTTGCGACGTCCGGGTGTTTTGACAGTCACCATCGCTCGCCGCCCAGGCCGCGGTATGCAACGTTGTAGAGTCTCGACCAGAACGAGGGGGGATGCCATGACGGCGACGCTGCACGACGTGGCCCGCGCGGCGGGGGTGTCGATCAAGACGGTCTCGAACGTGATCAACAACTACCCGCACGTGCGGCTCGAGACAAGGGAACGCGTCGAGGCCGCCATCGACGAGCTGCAGTACCGCCCGAATCAGGCGGCGCGGAGTCTGCGCTCGGGACGCGCCGACATGATCGGGCTCATCGTCCCGGATCTGCGCAATCCCTACTTCGCCGAGCTCGCCGACGACGTCATGCGGGCGGCCCGCGCGCACGGGTTCTCCGTGCTCATCGAGCAGTTCGACGCCAATCGCGACAGCGAGCTGGCGGCGCTGCGGGGAGCGCGCCGACGGGGGCTCGACGGAGTGCTCTACTCGGTGCTCTCGCTCGGTGAAGACGACGCACCTCTGCTCGACGAGGTGGGCATGCCCATGGTGCTGTTGGGGGAGCGGATCTTCCATTCCGCCCACGACCACGTGACCATGCGCAACACCGAGGCGGCGCGCGAGGCCACCGCCCACCTGCTCGCCTCCGGTCGTCGCCGCGTGATCGCGCTCGGGTCTCACCCGGGCGAGATCGTCGGCTCCGCGGGGCTTCGCCTCCGCGGCTACGAGGCCGCTCTCGACGAGGCGGGGGTCGCCGTCGACCCCGCTCTCGTGGTGCCGGTCGACCGCTGGCATCGTGTCGACGGGGCGGATGCGATGCGCGCGGTGCTCGACTCGGGTGTCGAGTTCGACGGAGTCGTCGCGTTCAACGACTCGATCGCGCTCGGTGCCATGCGCGTGATGCTCGAGCGCGGCATCCGCATCCCGGACGAGGTTTCTCTCGTCGGGTTCGACGATCTCGACGAGACGCGGTACTCGCTACCCGCCCTCACGACGATCGACCCCGGACGCTCGGAGATCGCGCGCGTGGCCGTGGATCAACTCGTCCGTCGCATCACCGGCGATGCCGCCGATGAGGAGCCTCGTGAGGTGCTCGTCGATTTCCGCCTGGTCGAGCGCGAATCCACGGCGCGCTGACGATCGGCGCTTGACAACCCGTCACGGGCGGGCGATCATCCATTTACAACGTTTACCTCCATCGTTGTAAATTCCTCTTGCACCACGGTCGGCACCCGAGCCGAAAAGACGACGCAGTCACACGAAAGGCATCGAAGATGATGAAGCGCACCACCTCCGTCCTCGCGACGGTCGGCGCCGCGGCCCTGCTTCTCGCAGGTTGCTCCGGTTCGTCCACCCCCGCGTCGGACGGCCCCGCCGAGATCACGTTCTGGCACGGCTACACCGAGGCCGACGGCAAGGTCCTCGACCAGATCGTCGCCGACTTCAACGCCTCGCAGCAGCAGTACAAGATCACGACCGAGACCAAGACCTGGGCCGTCATCGACGACACCCTGCTGCCCGCGCTCAGCTCGAAGGAGGGACCGCAGATCGTCGCGATGCCGGCCGAGCGCATGCCCGTCTATGCCGACCGCGGCGCTTTCGCCGATCTGACCGACTTCTACGGCTCCGCCGACAGCAACACGGCCGACCTCGTCTCCCAGGCCGTCGACATGGTGACCGTGGGCGGCACCCCGTACGGCGTCCCCACCGGGTTCGTCCCCCTCGCGATGTTCTACAACAAGGCGCTGTTCACGGCCGCCGGCATCACCGAGCCGCCCGCCACGTGGGACGCCTGGGTCGCGGATGCCAAGAAGCTCACCGTCGACGAGAACGGAGACGGCACCCCCGAGGAGTACGGCGTCGCGATCCCCGACCACGCCACCGTCGCGAACGGCCTGTGGCCGAGCCTGCTCCTCAGTGGTGGCGGCCAGATCGTCGACGGCGGCGACAAGGCGGTCATCGACTCGTCCGAGAACGCCGCGACCATCCAGTACTGGACCGACGCGATCACGAAGGACAAGATCTCGCCCACCGGCCTCGACGGCATCGCCGCCGACCAGCTGTTCAGCTCGGGCAAGGCCGCCATGCACGTCGGCGGTCCGTGGATGGCATCCATCGCGAAAGAGAACAACATCGACTACGGCATCGCCGCTCTTCCCGCCGGCCCCGCAGAGCAGGCCGCCTCGGCCATTGGCGTCGCGATGGGCATCACGGAGTCGGCCGACGACCAGCAGCGCGCCGGTGCCGAGGCCTTCTTCACCTACTTCTTCCAGAAGGACGTCGCGACCCAGTGGTCGCTCGGCTCGGGATGGCCTCCCCTGCGCACCGACATCCCCCTCAGCGCGGTGGAGTCGAACCCCGTCGTGGCCGCCCTCAGCGAGATCGCGCCGACCGGTCGGGCGCTCCTGCCCGGTGTCGTGAACAGCGTCGACGTCATCACCGACATCGACGAGCTCACGCAGAAGGCGGTCGCGGGCGGCGACGTCGACGAACTCCTCTCGACGGCCCAGGACAAGATCCAGCAGGCCATCAACTGACGACCGCACGGGAGGGGTGCCCGCGTCACCCCTCCCGTGCTTTCCTTCCCGCCTCCCGAACAGGACGACAATGACCACTCACGCCCCGAGCGCGCCGCCCCGTCGGCGCGGGGCCTACCGGCCGCCGGCACCGATCGGCGGACGCGGGCCCCTGCGGCACAGCCCCCGCCACCGCCTCACCGTGGTCGCCTTCCTCACCCCGGCCATCGTGATCCTCACGGTCTTCGTCGCGTGGCCGATGGTTTCGGCCCTGCGCCTGTCGTTCACGGATGCCAGTGGCTTCGGCCGTGAGAAGTTCGTGGGCCTCGAGAACTACGCGCGCGTGTTCACCGACCCCGACATCGTGAGCGCGATGGGGAACACGGCCCTGTACGCCGTGCTGTTCACCCCGATCGCGATCGCTCTGGCGCTCGCGTTCGCGCTCCTGCTGAACAACCCGCTGCTGCCGCTGCGCGGTCTGTTCCGCACCGCGCTGTTCACCCCGTTCATCGTGTCGCTCGCCGTGGCCGCCTTCGCGTGGTCGTACCTGCTCGACCCGCAGATCGGTCTGCTGAACTACTGGCTCCGGGGTCTCGGCATCCAACTCGGGAACGTCCTCCAAGACCCGACTCTCGCCATGCCGGCCGTCGTCCTCGTCGCGGTCTGGAAGAGCTTCGGCTTCTACATGGTGATCTTCCTCGCCGGGCTCCAGGACATCCCGACGAGCCTGTACGAGGCCGCGCGCGTCGACGGGGCGAGCGCCTGGCAGCGCTTCCGCAGCATCACCTTCCCGATGCTCGGCAACACCATGGGCTTCGTCGTGATCGTCGCCCTCATCGCCGCCCTGCAGGCCTTCGACCAGATCTACGTCATGACCGGCGGCGGCCCCTACGGCACCACGCAGACGATCGTCATGGAGATCTACCAGTCCGGCTTCCGCAAGCTCGAGCTCGGGTTCGCCTCGGCCCTGTCGTACGTCCTGCTGCTCATCACCCTCGTGCTGAGCCTGACCCAGTTCCTCTTCTTCTCACGACGAGAGAAGGATGCCGCATGACCGCCCTCGCCCCCGCCCCGGTCGCCTCGGCATCCGGGGTCTCCGCCCCGCGGCGCTCGCCGCAGGCGCGTCGTCGACGCCTCGTCTCGGCGGCGCTGCTCATCCTGGTCGCCGCGGCGACCCTCGTGCTGATGCTGCCGATCCTCATCATCGTGTTCACGGCCTTCAAGCCCGTCGCCGAGGTGAACGCCTACCCGCCGACCCTCCTGCCCGGTCAATGGACGCTCGACAATTTCGCGCGGATCTTCACCGAGCTGCCCTTCGCGCGCCTGATCGCGAACAGCTTCGTCTTCGCGGGCGGGGTGACGCTCTTCGCGTTGGTGTTCGACTCGCTCGCCGCATACGCCCTGGCGCGCCTGGACTTCCGGGGGAACAAGATCCTGCTGATCGCGATCATCGCGAGCCTCATGATCCCGTTCCAGGCGACCCTGATCCCGATCTACCAGCTCGTGTCCGACCTCGGATGGGTCAACTCCTACGCGGGGCTCATCGCCCCGCGCGCCGCCGATGCGTTCGGCATCTTCTTCCTGCGCCAGTTCTTCCTATCGCTGCCCCGAGACCTCGACAACGCCGCACGCATCGACGGGGCGAGCGAGCTGCGAATCTTCCGCAGCATCGTCCTGCCCAACGCGGTGCCCGCGCTGCTGACGCTCGGCATCTTCACCTTCGTCAACAACTGGAACGACCTGCTCTGGCCGCTCGTGTTCACGACCGACTCCGAGATGGGCACCGTGACCTCGGGGCTGACGCTGCTGACCGGTCCGGGCGGCATCATCCCGCAGGGGGTCATGATGGCGGGCTCGCTCATCGCGGTGCTGCCGCTGGCGATCCTGTTCCTGCTGATCCAGCGTCGGTTCGTCGAGAGCGTCGGAACGTCGGGACTGAAATGAGAGAGAATCCCATGTCGACGACCCCCTGGTACCGCGACGGTCGGCTGCACTTCGGCGCCGGTGTCGAGAACACCTTCATCCCGCAGGAGCGCCCGGGGGAGCGCGCGATCGACGAGTACGCCCTCACCGAGCACTACGACCGCTGGAGCGACGACCTCGATCTGGCGGTGTCGGTGGATGCCGAGTTCCTCCGCTGGGGGATCCCCTGGCATGTCGTGTCCCCAGAGCGGGGGGTGTGGGACTGGTCGTGGACCGACCGGGTGCTCGACGGCTTCGCCGCTCGCGGCATCCGTCCGATCGTCGATCTGCTGCACTACGGCACTCCGACGTGGATCGAGGGGGAGTTCGCGCACCCCGACTACGCGTCCTTCGTCGCCGAGTACGCGGCGCGCGCCGCGGAGCGGTACCGCGACGTCGCCACCGACTACACGCCGGTCAACGAGCCGATGCTGCACTCCCTGTTCAGTGGCGAGTACGCCTACTGGCCGCCGTACCGCCAGGGGCCGGCGGGGCTCGTGGAGATCTCGACCGCGATCGCCCGCGGCTTCGTCGAGACCCAGCGGGCGGTGGCCGCGGTGCTCGGGCAGCGCGCCACCTTCGTGCACGTCGACGCCTCGATGCGGTACGCCGGCGACATCGATGCGCCCGAGCACCGCGAGACGGCTGAGCGCTACCGTCACCAGGCGTTCCTGGTCGAGGATCTCGTGACCGGCAGCGTGGGGGCGGAGCATCCGCTCCTCCCTCTGCTGCGCGCGCACGGCACCTCCGACGAGACGCTCGCGTGGTTCGCCGAGAATGCCGTGCACCCCGACGTGATGGGCGTCAACTACTACCCCCGGCACTCGACGGAGCTGTTCGAGAGCGGCATCCATCACTCCGGAGGCTTCGCCGATCCGCGTCCCACGCGCGACGACGGCGTGGGAGGGCTCGCGGAGATGCTGCGCACCTACGCCGCGCGCTACGGCGCGCCGGTGATGCTCGCCGAGACGTGCGTGACCGACGACGTCGCCACCCGCCTGCGCTGGCTCGACGATTCCGTGGCCACCGTCCAGGGGCTCCGCGCAGACGGGATCGACGTCGTGGGCTACACGTGGTGGCCGCTGTTCGACATGTACGAGTGGACCTACCGGCACAGCGACGAGCCGCGGTCCGCCCACCTTCTGACCATGGGACTCCACGACCTCGTGGAGACCGAGACCGGGCTCGCGCGCCGCCGCAACCCCGTCGCCGACCGATTCGCCGAGTACGCATCCCGAGGAGCACGATGACCACCGCCCGCCTGACTCTCGACCCCCGCTTCCCGATCGGGGCCGTCCGTCGCCGCCTGTTCGGCGGGTTCGTCGAGCACCTCGGCCGCCACGTCTACGACGGCATCTACGAGCCCGGCCACCCCGAGGCCGACGACCAGGGCTTCCGGCGCGACGTGCTGGAGCTCGTGCGCGAGCTCGGCGTCTCGACGATCCGCTATCCCGGCGGCAACTTCGTCTCGGGCTTCCGCTGGGAGGACAGCGTGGGACCGCGCGAGCAGCGCCCGCGCCGCCTCGACCTCGCGTGGCACTCGACCGAGACGAACGAGATCGGCCTCCACGAGTTCGCGGACTGGCTCGACAAGGCCGGCAGCGACCTCATGCTCGCCGTCAACCTCGGCACCCGGGGCGTCCTCGAGGCCCTCGACCTGCTCGAGTACAGCAACGTGCCCGGGGGGACGACCCTGTCGCAGCAGCGCATCGACAACGGCCGGGTCGAGCCGTTCGGCGTGCAGGTGTGGTGCCTCGGCAACGAGATGGACGGTCCGTGGCAGCTCGGCCATCGCTCCGCCGACGACTACGGCAAGATCGCCTCGCAGACCGCGAAGGGAATGCGTCAACTCGATCCGTCGATCGAGCTCGTGGTGTGCGGCTCGTCGGGAGCGTCGATGCCGACCTTCGGCGAGTGGGAGCGCGTCGTGCTGGAGCACACGTACGACGACGTCGACATGATCTCGTGCCACGCGTATTACCAGGAGCACGACGGCGACATCGACTCGTTCCTCGCCTCGTCGGTCGACACCGACCGCTTCATCGAGGCCGTCGTCGCGACCGCCGACCACGTCGGTGCCGTCCGCGGCAGCGCGAAGAAGATCGACATCTCGTTCGACGAGTGGAACATCTGGTACCAGACGCGCTTCCACGACGTCGACCAGATCACCGGCGTCGAGAACTGGCCCGTCGCCCCGCGCCTGCTCGAGGACGTGTACTCGGCTCTGGATGCCGTGGTGTTCGGCAGCCTCATGATCTCGCTGCTCAAGCACGCCGACCGCGTGGCATCCGCGTCCCTCGCTCAGCTCGTCAATGTGATCGCCCCGATCATGACGGAGCCCGGCGGTCCGTCCTGGCGGCAGACGACGTTCTTCCCCTTCGCGATCACCTCGCGTCTCGCGCAGGGCGACGCGGTGCGTCTGCAGGTCGAGGCGCCGCTCATCGAGACCGCGAAATTCGGCGCGGTTCCGGCGGTGGACGCCGTCGCGACCCACGACGCAGAGACCGGTGCGACCGCGATCTTCCTCGTGCACCGCGGCCGCGAAGAGGCCGTCGACCTCGCGATCGACATCAGCGGACTGGGCGACGTCGAGATCGTCGAGACGCACAAGCTGCACGACGACGACCCGTACGCTCGCAACACGCTCGACGAGCCCGAGCGCGTGCGGCCCGGAACCGTCGAGGCGCGCGTGGATGGCGGCATCCTGCACGTGACCCTGCCGCCCATCTCGTGGGCCGCGCTGGCGCTGCACCGCCTCGGCTGACACCTCGCCACCGGCGGTTCGGGGCGCGATTCGTCGCTCGGGGCGGAGAATCCACGCCCCAAACGGAGAATCACGCCCCAAACGGGGCCCTGGAGCCGCGCCAGCCATCCCCGCACGCAGAAGCGCCCGTTCCCCGCAGACTCCGACGGGGGCTGCGGGGAACGGGCGTTTGCGCGGGGGTCAGACCAGCTGCGCGCGGCGAGCAGACAGCTCGTCGAAGGTCGCGAACGACTCCGCAATCGGGCTGCCGGTGAAGTGGCCGACCCAGCCGTCGTCGTCGTGGAAGAAGCGCACGCTGACGTAGTGGGGCGCGGTGCCCATGTCGAACCAGTGCGTCGTGTTGGCCGGCACCGAGATGAGGTCGCCCGCCTCGCAGTACACGGCGTGCACCTTCTCGTTCGCGTGCAGGTAGAACACGCCCGCGCCCTTGGCGAAGTAGCGGTCCTCGTCGTCGTCGTGCTGGTGCTCGGAGAGGAACTTCTGCCGCGAGGGCGTCTTCACCTCGTCGTAGTTCTCCTGGGCGGGGTCGAGGGCGACCACGTCGACGAGGGTGTAGCCCTCGCGCTCCTTCACCTCGCTGATCTCGTCGGCGTACAGCGCGAGCACCTCGTCCTGCGAGGCCCCGGCGGGCACGTCGCGGATCTCCCAGCGCGAGAAGCGGGCACCGAGCTCGGCCAGGGCCTCGCGGATCTCGCTCTCCTCGGTGGTCTCGAGCACGGGCGTGCTCGGGTCGGTCTCTTTCCAGACGGTCAGGAGCGTCACGGCTCCTCCTCTCGGCGCGATATGAGCGGAATGATCCGATTCTCTCGCCGAATCCTTCCGAGTGCCCACTTCCGCGACCGGATCGCGGGTCGAGGTGTAACAAAGTGCAACCTCGACTAACGAGCGGGTGGACGGTGCTGCTTGACTGCTCGACGGTCGACCGGCATAGCACCCGGACGAGCCCTCGCACCCGACTCCTCGACGAAGGGGACCCCGTGTCCGTTCGATCCCACCGCTGGGCCACGCTCCTCGCGACCGCCGGCATCGCCGCCCTCGCCCTCACCGGCTGCGCGCAGCAGAACACCGCGGCCCCGGCCGCCTCGGCGGCCCCCGTGCAGAAGGTCGAGAACCTTCCGGCTCCCTTCGACGGCGCGCCGATCAAGGTCGCGCTCGTGCAGCAGTCCGGAGCCGGCGACTTCTTCACCGCCTGGACCGCGGGCGCGAAGGCCCAGGCCGCCGCGATCAACATCGACCTGACCGTCTTCGACGCCCGCAACGACAACGCCAAGCAGGCGTCCGACCTCGAGCAGGCCATCGCCTCCAAGCCCGACGCGATCATCGTCGACCACGGTCAGACCGACACGATCGAGTCGCACGTGCACGACGCGGTGGATGCCGGCATCCCGGTCATCGTGTACGACCTCGCTCTCGCCGACACAACCGGCGTCATCGTGACCTCGCAGTCCGACGCGTCGATGGCGCAGGGCGTGCTCGACCAGCTCGTCGCCGACAACGGCGACGGGGCCAAGGTGGGTCTCGCCAGCACCGACGGCTTCGCGCCCCTCGAGCGCCGCAAGAAGGTGTGGGACGAGGTCGTCGCCGAGCACGGCCTCGACCAGCTGTTCTTCACCGGCAAGGTGACCGAGTCGACCGCGACCGACAACATCCCGCTCATCGACGCCGCCCTGAAGGCGAACCCCGGCATCCAGGCGATCTTCGCGCCCTACGACGAGATCACGAAGGGCGTCGTGCAGGCCGTGCAGCAGAACAACCTGCAGGACAAGGTCAAGGTCTACGGCATCGACATCTCCAACGCCGACATCGAGGTCATGATCGCCGAAGGCAGCCCGTGGGTGGCCACGAGCGCGACCGACCCGTCCGCCGTGGGTGCCGGCGTCGTGCGCGCCCTCGCCCTCTCGCTCGCCGGGCAGCTCGACGAGACGAACGTCCAGTTCCCCGCGATCACCATCACGCGCGACTTCCTCCTCGAAAAGGGCATCACCAACGTCGCCCAGCTGCGCGAGGCCGAGCCCTCGCTCCTGCTCAGCGACACCGTGGTGGCCGACTGGCTCCCCGCGATCTCGGGATGACCGCACCTCTCCCCGCCGACGCCGCTCCGGTCGACGACACCTCCGTCGTCCGCCTGAGCGGCGTCGGCGTACGCTTCGGCAGCAATCAGGTGCTGCGCGAGGTGTCGCTGGCCCTCGAACCGGGCAGCATCACCGCGCTGCTCGGCACCAACGGTGCGGGGAAGTCGACGCTGATCGGCGCCGTCTCCGGCGCCAACGCCGGGTATACGGGCGACATCGCGGTCGGGGGCGAGGTGCTGCGCCTCACCTCTCCCGCCCGCGCCCGGCGGGCCGGTATCGAGACCGTGCACCAGCGCATCGCCGACGGCATCGTGCCCGGCCTGAGCGTCGCCGACAACCTCGCGCTCACCGACCTCGCCACTGCCGGTCACCGGCTCGTGCGGCGCGCGGAGGCCGAGCGCATCGCACGATCGGCCCTCGAGAGGCTCGGACTCGCGTGGAGCGACGAGGTGCTGCGGGCCGACGCCGATCGCCTCGGCACCTCCGACGCGCAGCTGCTCGTGCTCGCGCGCGCCCTGCGCTCCACCCCGCGGCTGCTCATCCTCGACGAGCCGACCTCGGCGCTCACCGCCGCCGAGGCCGACCGCCTGTTCGCCGTGCTGCGCGTGCTGCGCGACGAAGGGCTGTCGATCCTGTTCGTCAGCCACCGATTCGGAGAGATCGAACGCCTCGCCGATCGCATCGTGGTGCTGCGCGACGGCCGGCTCGAACTCGACGCCCGACGACCCTTCGACTGGCACGCCGCGCTCGAGGCGATGCTGGGCGTGCCCACCGAATTGCAGCAGCACATCACCGAGCCCCTCCCGGCCGGCCGCGACGTGCTCGCCGTCGCCGACGCCGTGCTGCTGCCCGGTGCAGAGCCGCTGAGCCTGCGGGTCGCGGGCGGCCAGGTGACCGGCATCCTGGGTCTGCTCGGCGCGGGCAAGACCGAGCTCGCCGAACTCGTCGCCGGGGTGCGCTCTGCCGGCGACGCTCGCCTCTCGCTCGACGGGGAGCCGTACCGCCCGACGTCGCCGGCCGCCGCGATCGCCGCGGGCGTGGTGCTCGTACCCGAGGACCGGCAGCGGCAGGGCATCCAGCCCGGGTGGTCGATCGCGCGCACGGTCGGCCTGCCCGTCCTGCGCGCCCTCTCGCGCGCGGGTGTCGTGGCGACCCGCCGCGAGCACGCCGCCGCCGACGAGGTGATCGACGCCTACGGGGTCGTCGCCCCGTCCTCCGACGCGCGCGTCGACGACCTCTCCGGCGGCAACCAGCAGAAGGTCGTCGTCGGGCGCTGGCTGCGCACCGATCCGCGTCTCGCCGTGCTCGACGAACCCTTCCGCGGCGTCGACATCGGCGCCAGGCGCCGCATCGGCGATGCCACCCGCGCCCGCGCGGCCGCGGGTGCCGCCGTCGTGGTGCTCTCCAGCGACGTCGACGAGGTTCTCGACGTCGCCGATCGGATCGTCGTCCTCGTCTCGGGCCGCATCGTGCTCGACATCCCCGCCGGCGCGCTCGACCGGGCGCGCATCGTCGCCGCTCTTCTCGACGACCCCGGCCACCGGAAGGAAATCGCATGACCTCCGTCTCCGCCCGGAGCACCGGCGTCGCCCCCGCGCGATCGAGCGTCGAATCCCGCGCCGTCGATGCCGTCGCGAAATGGGGCTTCGTCGCCGTGACGGTGCTGCTCATCGTGTTCTTCGCGCTGACCGAATCCGCCTTCGCGACGACCGACAACGTCTTCGGGATGCTGAAGTACATCGCCCCGATCGGCATCGCCGGTCTCGGCGTGACCCTCGCCATGACCGTCGGCGGCCTCGACCTCTCCGTCGGCGCCAACGCCGGCTTCGCGGTGTCGATCGCGGCCTGGACGATGGTGATCGGCAATCAGGTGGGCGGGATCGCCGTGGGCGTGGTGCTGATCTCCGGCGCCCTCATCGGCGCCGTCAACGCAGCGCTGATCGTCTTCGCGCGCATCCCCGACCTGCTGGCGACCCTCGCCACGATGTTCACCGTCGTGGGGCTCAAGCTCATCATCGTCGACGGCAAATCGATCTCGTCGCAGATGACCCTTGACGACGGGACCACCGCGCCCGGTCGTTTCACTCCCGACTTCCTGTGGTTCGATCGCGGGTCCATCGGCCCGGTGTCGGTGCCCGTGCTGCTGTTCCTCGGACTCACGGTGCTGCTGTGGTTCGTCCTCGACCGCACGCGCTGGGGCCGCGCGCTCGCCGCCGTCGGCTCGAATCCCGAGGCCGCCCGTCTCGCCGGCATCCGCGTGCGGGCCTACCGCGCCGCCGCGTACATCGGCTGCGGCATCCTGGCATCCATCGCCGGTCTCGTGCTGGCCGCCCGCATCGGCCAAGGCGACGTCTCGGCCGGCAACAGCCTGCTGCTGGACGCCGTGGCCGTTTCGCTCGTGGGGGTCTCGGTGCTCGGCATCGGCCGCCCGAACGCGTGGGGGACCGCGCTGGGTGCCGTGCTCATCGCCGTCATGGTGACGGGCTTCTCGATGATGGGCCTGCCGTACTACATCCAGGACTTCGGGAAGGGCGTCGTGCTGCTGGTGGCGCTGCTGTTCAGCTTCACGTTCCGTCGTCGCAAGACCACCATCGTCGCCGGGAGCACCACCGCATCATGACCGTCCTCACCGATCAGCTGACCGTCGCCACGGTCCCCGCCTACCTCGCGGCGCGCCCGCACCTCGCAGGCCCGGTGGACCCGGCATCCATCGTCTCGGTCGACGAGGTCGGCGACGGCAACCTCAATCTCGTCTTCATCGTGAAGGATGCCGCCGGCCGTGGCGTGGTCGTGAAGCAGTCGCTGCCCCACGTGCGCGTCGACCCCTCCTGGCCCCTGACTCGGGAGCGGGCGGCGCGCGAGGCCGTGGTGCTCGGGGCGCACGAGCGCATCGCCCCCGCTCACGTGCCCGCCTTCTACGGCTTCGACGCCGAGAACCTGGCGCTGTCGATCGAAGACCTCAGCGACCACGCCGTGTGGCGGGGCGAGCTCAACGCCGGGCGCGTGCACCCCTACGCCGCGGCCCGCCTCGGCGAGTACGTCGGCGAGGTGGGCTTCGCCACGAGCGTGTTCGGCACGCCGGGGCCCGAGCGTCGCCGCCGCATCGCCGAGGCCACCAATCCCGAGCTGAGCGAGATCACCGAGGACCTCGTCTTCAGCGAGCCGTATGTCGAGCACGAGCACAACGGATGGCTCGACGCCAACGCCGACGACGTGCGCGACCTCCGCGCCGACCGCGTCTTCGTGCGCGAGATCGGCCTCGCCAAGCAGCGGTTCCAGGAGAGCACCCAGAGCCTCATGCACGGCGACCTGCACACGGGGTCGGTGTTCGTGCGGGCCGAGGGCGAGTCGGTGCGCGCGTTCGACTCGGAGTTCGGCACGTACGGTCCCACCGGCTTCGACCTCGGTGCCGTGTGGGCGAACCTCGTGATCGCCGCGGCTCGCGCGCACGTGCTCGGACGAACAGAGGACGCCGAGACGCTGCTGCGCCTACCGGTCGAGCTCGTCGACGCGTTCGAGGCGGCCTTCCGCCGCCGCTGGCCCGAGCGGGTCGACCCGCGCGTGTACGACGACGAGGTGCTCGAGCGCACGCTCGCGCAGGTGCGTTCGGATGCCGCCGTCTACGCCGCCGCCAAGGCGGTGCGCCGAATCGTCGGGTATTCCAAGGTCGCCGACATCCTGACGCTGCCCGAGCCGGAGCAGGCCGCGGCCGCCCGGCTCGTCCTGCGCATCGCGCGCACCCTGGGCACCGCGCGGCTCGACGACGCCGACCCCCGCGTGCTCACGGCGCGGACGGTGGAGCTGTTGGGCTGACGCATCCAGTCAGTCGCGGCGTGCCGGTGCCCTCATGCGCTGCGCTGTGCGGCGCGCAGCGCCTCGAGCAGCTCGGCGCGCACCGCGCCGATAAACGCTGTTCCTTGCGAGACACGGCGTCTCTCCGCGTGTCTCGCAACGCGCGGCGTTTATCAGCTGCGCGGCGTCAGTAGGACGGGCGCAACGTGGCGCGCGGCGTGCCGGTGCGCGCGCGGCCTGCCGGTGCGCGGCGCGGCGCGCCGGGCGCGGCATCGGCTCGGGGCCGTCGCCGATAAACGCTGTCTGTCGCGAGACACGGCGTCTCGCCGCGTGTCTCGTCAGGATCGGCGTTTCTCAGCTGCGCAGCGTCGCTCGGCGGCGAGCTGCGCTCGTGCGGCGCGCACCGGGACGCCGGAGCGATGCGCACCGGGACGCCGGGGCGTCGCGCGCCGGATGCCGTCGGGTCAGCGCGTCGCGACGGTGAAGCGCAGCAGCCACTCGGTGATCTCGAGGTGGCGGCGGGCCGCGGCGACGTCGACACCCCAGGCGTACATGCCGTGGTTCGCGACGATGAGCGCGGGCACCTCGGGCACCTCGGCGGTGGCTTCGACGTAAATGTCGTCGAAGCGGGCGGCCTCGACGCGCATGTCCTGGTCGTTGGCGATCACCGGGATCGTCACCGTCTCGTCGTGGGCGCGGTGGCCGATGCCCTTGAGCATCTCCATGTCGCGGATCTCGACGCCCTGCGGCCACCGATGCCCGGCGACGACCGCGTCGAAGGCGTGGACGTGGAACACCGCTGCGGCGCCCGTGCGCGCGGCGATGTGGGCGTGCAGCCCCGCCTCGGCCGACGGCGGGCGCGGGTCGTCGGCGTCGAGGGCCTCCCCGTCGGCGCCGATCAGCACGACATCGCGGTCGGTGAGCTCCGACTTGTCGAGGCCCGACGCGGTCACCGCCAGCACGAGCGGGTCGCGGTCGAGCACGACGGAGAGGTTGCCGGAGGTGCCGCGCATCCAGCCGTAGCCCGAGAACCGCGAGGCCTCGGCGGCGAGGGCGGCACCGGCCTCCTGCACGCGGGTAGCGAGGGGGAGCTTCATCGGGTGATCTCGATCTCGTCGAAGGAAGCCACGGCATCCGCTGCGAAGTCGGAGCCGGCCCACGGCTCCCCGGCGCGGTCCAGCGCGACGGCCTGCCAACCGGCCGCGAGGGCGGCGGCGACCTCGTCGGGGTGGTCGGTGAGGAACAGCGCGCGGCCGGGTTCGACGCCGAGGGCCGCGGCGATGCGGTCGTACGACCCCGACTCCTTCTTCGGTCCGGCGCTGACGGTGTCGAAGAAGTCCTCGACGAGCACGGTCAGATCGCCCTGCGGCGCGTGACGGAACCACGGCACCTGCGAGGCGATCGAGCCCGAGGAGTAGACGGCGAGGCGGATGCCGTCCTTGTGCCAGGCGCGCAGGCGCGGCGGGACGTCGTCGAAGAACTGCGAGTGGATCTCGCCGGCGGCGAAGCCCTCCGCCCAGATGATGCCCTGCAGGGTCTTCAACGGCGTCGACTTCACGTCGGATGCCATGAGCCCGCGCAGCGCCTCGGCGACCTCGGCGTCGGTGGCGTCGGCATCCAGCCCCGTCTCGGCGATCGCGTCGGCGCGGGCGGCGCGCACGGTGTCGTCGTCGCGGCCGAGGACCTCGTCCAGGCGCGGGCGGGCGTAGTCGTAGAGGTCGCCGAGGATGAACCCTGCGGCGCTGGTGGTGCCCTCGATGTCGAGCACGACGACGTCGGCGGAGATGCGGGTCATGACGGTTCCTCGGAAGTGGGGGAGACGGGACGGAAGGAGATCGTGTCGGGCTGCACGGTGGCGGACACGGGCGCCGGCTGCTCGGGCGAGCGACGACGCAGGACGGCGGACGCGGGCACCGGCGCATGGGCGTCGGCGGCGAAGTGCTCGCCGACGCGCGCGGGTTCGAACGTTCCCCGGCTCGTCGCGATGCGGGTCACGAGGCGCGGCGGTGTCACATCGAACGCGGGGTACCAGGCGTCGGTCACGAGCGGGCTCGCGGTGCGCTGCCCCAACACCTCGAGCACCTCGTGTGGGTCGCGGTCCTCGATCACGACGTCGTCGCCGGTCGGCGCTGCAGGATCCGGGGCCTCGACCATCGCGATGTACGGGATGCCGAACGCCGCCGCGGCGGCTGCGTGGGCGAGCGTGCCGACCTTGTTGACGACGGAGCCGTCGAGGGCGACGCGGTCGGCGGCGGTCACGACGGCGTCGATCCGGCCCGAACCAACCCCGCGCGGAGAGGCGAGGGCGGCCGCGGCCATGCCGTCGGTGATGAGGGTGACCTTCTGGTCGAGCTCGCGCAGCGAGTGCGCGGTCAGGCGCGCTCCCTGCAGGTAGGGGCGGGTCTCGGTCGCGATCCACTCGATCTCGCGGCCGGCTTCGCGAGCGGCGGCGACGAGCCCGAACAGATAGGCATCGGCCCAGCAGTGGGTGAGGATGCGCGGCGCCTCCGGCAGGAGCGACAGCGTCGCCCGGCCCAGGCGCAGGCTGGCCTCGCGGTAGTCGCGGTCGACGGCGGCGGCGGTCTCGAGCGTGGCGTCGACCAGCGCCGCGGTGTCGTCGGCGTCGCGACCGGCGGCGAGGATGCGGGCGACCGCGTCGCGGGGGTGCGCGTTCGTGGGACGCGCGGTGGCGAGGGCCCGACCGGCGCGGCCGAGGGCGGTCCGCGCGTCGGCGAGGGGAAGCCCCCGCGCCTGGAGGGCGGCCAGGGCCATGCCGGCCGTGGCGGCGTAGAGCGGGCCGGAGCTCTGCGTCACCATGTCGCGAATCGCCGTCGCGACCTCGTCGGGAGTCGTGGCATCCACCCATTCCACGCGGGAGGGGAAGACGCGGCGGTCGAGGATGCGGACGACGCCCGCGGCCTCGTCGAGGACGACGGAATTCTCGAGCGTGGCGGACATCGCCGCCATCCTCCCATGTCGCCGGTATCGCAGTGGGGCGCATGACGCCGTGAGACATCGCGCGGTCGCGTACGATCGCCGATTCGCGCACCCTCGGGCCCGGTCCGCCCGGATGTCGCGGAGTCCGTGCGCATCGCCGGACGCCGGCCGCTCGCGCGCCCGCGCGTCCCCGCGCGCGCCCGTGAGACAATGGCCGCGGCGTGCTCGGACCGACCTTTCCCCGCACGGTGCCATGGGAATGGCGCCTCCGGGTCGAAGGGCCACCGAGCCCCAGGACAGCGTCCGCCGCACCTTTCCTCCGAGGAGCAGAGATGTCCGCTACCCCCGCCACCGCCACCGAGGCGACGACCGAGCGCGTCCAGCAGCACCGCCGGTACCTCATGTGCAAGCCCTCGCACTTCACGGTGAGCTACAGCATCAACCCGTGGATGGAGCCCTCGCGCCCCACCGACACCGACCTCGCCGTGCAGCAGTGGCAGGCGCTCTACGACACCTACGTGTCGCTCGGCCACGAGATCGAGCTGATCGACCCGCTCGAGGGCCTGCCCGACATGGTCTACACCGCCAACGGCGGCTTCGTGATCGACGGCATCGCCTACGGCCCGAAGTTCCGCTTCCGCGAGCGGGCCGCCGAGGCCCCCGCGTTCATCGACTGGTTCGCGGCCAACGGCTTCGAGGTCGCCGAGCCCGTCGAGGTCAACGAGGGCGAGGGTGACTTCTTGCTCGTCGGCGACACGATCCTCGCGGGCACGGGCTTCCGCTCGACGGGTGACAGCCACCGCGAGGTCGGCGAGGTGTTCTCGCGCGAGGTCGTGTCGCTGACGCTCACCGACCCGCGCTTCTACCACCTCGACACCGCGCTCGCCGTGCTCGACCCGGTCGAGGGGCCCGGCGGCGTCGACAAGGCCAACATCGCCTACTTGCCGAACGCGTTCGACGAGCGCAGCCAGGCGATCCTGCGCGAGCGCTTCCCGGATGCCATCCGGGTCTCCGATGCCGACGGCTCGGTGTTCGGCCTGAACTCTGCCAGCGACGGCAAGAACGTCATCATCTCCCCGCGCGCGGTGGGCTTCGAGGCGCAGCTGCGCGAGCGCGGCTACACCCCCGTCATGGTGGACCTGTCCGAGCTGCTGCTCGGCGGCGGCGGGATCAAGTGCTGCACGCTGGAGCTGCGCGGCGGCACCCGATGAGCACCGCCGTCGACGACCTCGGCGCGCAGCTCATCGCCGCCGAGGGAGCGCACGTCGCGCACAACTACCACCCGCTGCCGGTCGTCGCCGCGCGCGCCGAGGGCGTCTGGGTCACCGACGTCGAGGGCAGGCGCTACCTCGACCTGCTGTCGGCCTACTCGGCGTTGAACTTCGGTCACGGGCACCCGGCGATCCTCGCCGCCGCCCGCGAGCAGCTCGACCGCCTGACGCTCACCAGCCGTGCGTTCCACAACGACAAGCTGGGCCCGTTCGCTTCGGCGCTGTCGCAGCTGTGCGGCAAAGACCTGGTCCTGCCGATGAACACGGGGGCCGAGGCCGTCGAGACCGGCATCAAGGTCGCCCGCGCCTGGGGCTACCGCACGAAGGGCATCGCCCCGGATGCCGCGACGATCATCGTCGCCAACGGCAACTTCCACGGCCGCACCACCACGATCGTCGGCTTCAGCGACGACCCCACCGCGCACGACGACTTCGGTCCGTACGCGCCGGGCTTCGTGCACGTGCCCTACGGGGACGCGGATGCCATCGCCGCCGCGATCGACGAGAACACGGCCGCGGTGCTCCTCGAGCCCATCCAGGGCGAGGCCGGGGTCGTGCTGCCGCCCGAGGGCTTCCTGCAGCGGGTGCGCGAGATCTGCACCGCGAACGACGTGCTGTTCATCGCGGATGAGATCCAGTCGGGTCTCGGGCGGGTGGGCGAGACGTTCGCGTGCGATCGCGAGGGCGTCGTCCCCGACGTGTACCTGCTCGGCAAGGCGCTGGGCGGTGGCATCCTGCCGCTGTCGGCGGTCGTCGCGAACGAGGACGTGCTGGGCGTCATCCGTCCCGGCGAGCACGGGTCGACCTTCGGCGGCAACCCGCTGGCCGCGGCCGTGGGGCTGCGGGTCGTCGAGATGCTGGCATCCGGAGAGTTCCAGACCCGCGCGAAGGCGTTGGGCGCGCACCTCGAGCAGAACCTGCGGACGCTCGTCGGCCACGGGGTCACCGCGGTGCGCATCGCGGGGCTGTGGGCCGGGGTCGACATCGACCCCGCCGTGGGGACCGGCCGCGAGATCGCGGAGAAGCTCCTCGCGCGCGGCGTGCTCGTGAAGGACACGCACGGTCAGACGATCCGCATCGCGCCGCCGCTGACGATCCGCGCGACCGAGCTGGACTGGGCGGTCGAGCAGCTCAAGCACGTGCTGGGGTCCTGACTCGGCCAATCCCTGGGCGATGAACGCGCGCTGCACCGGGAAACGTCTGCTGCGGGCGTTTCCCGGTGCAGTGAGCGTTTTTCGGCGGACTCCGACCCTTTTGTCGGACGCCTGACCGCGGACGCGCCGGCTGCCATCGCCTTCGCACCCGGCTGCGCCGGGGCGGTCATCCGTGTTCGGAGCGTGGGTCAGGCGACCGAGATCGTCGCCTCGTCCCAACCCGTCGCGCCGTCGGGGGCGGGAGGGGCGACGTCGGACGTCTGCGTGCTGCCGTCGGCCGAGATCGCGCGGCAGCGTGCCGTGTGCAGGCCGCTGGTCGCCTCCCACGGCAGGCTCCACTGCACCCACGTGTCGGCCGAGATCGCGCTCGCGAGCGTGGCCGGCTGCCACGGGCCGTCGTCGATCTGCACCTCGACCCCTGCCACGCCGACGTGGTTGTGCCACGCCACCCCGGCGATCATGGTCGAGCCGGCCTCCACGCGGGCACCCGCGCGCGGGACGTCGATGCGCGACTGCAGCTTCACCGGTCCGCGTTCCGACCACCCGCGCGGGGTCCAGTACCCCTGGGCGCGGTCGAAGCGCGTGACCTCGAGCTCGCTCACCCACTTCGTCGCCGAGACGTATCCGTAGAGCCCCGGCACGACCAGACGCGCGGGGAATCCGTGCTCGATCGGCAGAGGTTCGCCGTTCATGCCGATCGCGAGGAGGGCGTCGCGCTCGTCGGTGAGCGCCTCCAGGGGACTTGATGCCGTGAACCCGTCGACCGAGCGCGAGAGCACCATGTCGGCCTCGGCGGTCGGTTTCGCCCGGGCGAGGATGTCGCGGATCGGCACGCCGAGCCACCGGGCGGTGCCGATGAGCGAACCGCCGACCTCGTTCGAGACGCACACGAGCGTGGCCACCGTCTCCTGCTGCGGCAGGGCGACGAGGTCATCCCAGCGCAGCACCACCTCCTGCTCGACCAGGCCGTGCACGCGCAGCGTCCAGGTCGCGGGGTCGACCTGGGGCACGACGAGGGCCGTGTCGATGCGGTAGAAGTCGGCCGACGGGGTGATGACGGGGGAGAGCCCCTCGATGCCGAGGTCGGCGGCATCCGGAACCGTCGTCGTGGAGACGGGCTGCGGCAGGCGCAGGGCCGAGCGCACGGCGCTGATCGCGCGGGCGCCGCCGCTGAGCGCCACCGATCCGAAGGCGGCGAGGGCGCCGGCCATGACGGCGACGCCCGAGAGCGCGAGCACGCCGCGGCGGGTGATGCCCTCCTCGGCGGGCGCACCGTCGGCTACTGCGCGCCGGGGCGGACGCCGCAGGCGGCCGATCAGCAGGGCGCCGACGACCGCCGCTCCCGCTCCCGCGATCAGTGAGGGCACTGGCGACAGCAGCCCGGCGTCGGCGCGCGTCATCGAGACGACGGCGCCGAGCGCGCCGAGGCCCGCGAGCACCACGCGTCCCCACGGCGGACGACGGTTTTCGAGCGCCCCGGCCGACCCGGCGACCACGAGCAGCAGGACGGCGATCCCCACGAGCAGCGCGGCCTTGTCGCCGGTGCCGAAGAGGTCGATGGCCAGGTCCTTCGCCCACGCCGGGGCGAGGTCGATCATCGCGCCCCCGATCACCGCGAAGGGGCTCGCCGAGGGTGCGACGATCGCTGCGGCAAGCTCGCCGAGCCCGGCCCCGAGCACGGTGGCGGCGATCCCCGCGACGACGGCCGGGAGATCGCGGGTGCGGGAAGAAGCGGGAGCCACGATTCGGAGCCTAGGCAGCACCGGGCGCGCGGGCGCCGACCGCGGCGGAACTCACAGCCAACCGGCATCCGTCACCGGACCGCTCATTCGGACTTTGCATGACGCGGCAGAGAATCCGGATGCCACCGGCCACGACCGCGACACCCACCGGTAGCGTTCACGCATGCGCGAGAGCCTGCGGTCCCTCCGGCGTCCGGCCTCCGACGCGGCGCCCGCCTTCGACCTGGCGTATGTGCGGTCGGGCCCGCGCGGGGCGACCCCCGTCGTGGTCATCCCCGGGGGTCCGGGGCTGGCGTCGGTTCTGCCCTACCGCGGCCTGCGGCGGCGAGCGGCCCGCGGCGGGCTCGACCTGATCATGGTCGAGCACCGCGGGGTCGGACGCTCCCGCCGCGACCTCGACGGCCGCCCGCTCCCGCCCGCGGCGATGCGCATCACGGCGGTGCTCGACGACATCGCGGCGGTGCTCGACGCGGAAGGCGTCGACCGCGCGGTCATCGTCGGCTCCTCGTACGGCAGCTATCTCGCGATGGCGTTCGGAGCCCGGCATCCGGAACGGGTCGCGTCGATGCTGCTCGACTCGGCCCTGCAGACGGCCCACGACGTCGATGTCGAGCGCGCAGCCGTGCGGACGTTGTTCTGGGATGCCGACGACGACATGGCGCGCGGGGTCCGGCGTCTCGTTGCCGCGGGGGTCTCGGAGCGGATCGTGCTCGACGTCGTCCGCGCCGCGTACGAACTCGGCGGGACCGACCTCGTCCACCCGCTCGTGCGGCACGAGCCCGGTCTCGCCTGGCGGGCGCTGACCGCCTACGCCACCCGCGATGCCGAGATCGCCGACATCCCGCACATCTACGAGTTCGACCTCGTGGGCACGATCGCCTTCCGCGAGCTGGGATACGGCGGCGCCCTCGACGGTCACCCGCTCGACCCGGTGCGCACCTACCTGCCCCTCGCCCCGCGCTACCCGGCGTTCGCGGGCGAGCCGTACGACCTGCGCGCGGCCGTGCGCGCATTCGACTGGCCCCTCGTCGTGCTCTCGGGCGACCGCGACCTGCGCACGCCGCCGACGATCGCCGAGCGGGTGGTCGCCGCGGCTCCGGATGCCACGCTCGTGCGCCTCCACAACGGACACAGCGCCCTCGACACCCACCCGATGGCGTTGCTGAACGCGATCCGACGGCTCGTGCGCGGGCAGCAGGCGGCCCTGCCCGGCGACGAGCCGGCGCTCGACCGGCTGCCGCGCACCGGTCTGTCGGCGTCGTTCCCGTCGCTTCTCGTGCAGATCGCGCGGCTGGAGGCCGTGGTCCGCCGCCGCGTGCTCCGCCGCCGCTGAGCCGCGGCGCCGACGAGCGGCATCCACTGTCCGCCGGCCGGTCGGTGTCAAGGCTTTGTCGCGAGAGGACCACCGTGATGAGAGTGGACGGTGACAGAAGTCGACCATCCCCGCTTCCCCCTTCTCCTTCCGCCCGACCTGATCGATCTCGACGGCGTCCGTGCATGTCTCGAGGGGGCGGATGCCGTGGACGCGCTCGGTACCGACGTCGCCGCCACTCTCGCCTGGGCGACGGATCTTCCCCGGCCCCGGTCGCTCGCCGCCACCTGGGAGCTGCTCGCGCAGGTAGCCGCGCGCGACGTCGCCGCCGCCCGCATGCTGGAGCCCCACCTCGACGCCCTCGCCATCCTCGACGAGGCGGCCGAGGCCGGAGTGCACCCCGCGATCGACACGGCCGGCTCGTGGGGGGTCTTCGCGGCGGAAGGCCCCGGCGTGCGCCTCGAGGCGCGCGAGGATGCCGGCACCTGGACCCTGCACGGCACGAAGCCGTGGTGCTCCCTCGCCGCCCACCTCGACCACGCGCTCGTCACCGCCTGGGTCGACGACGACCACCGGCAGCTCTTCGCCCTCGACCTGCGCGATCCGGCCGTGTCGCCGCGCTCGGGACCCTGGCACGCCCGCGGCCTCGACCGGGTCGTGAGCGCCCCGATCGACGTCGACGGCGCCGCCGCCGTGCCGGTCGGTGAGCCGGGCTGGTACCTGCGGCGCCCCGGATTCGCCCACGGCGGGGTCGGAGTGGCGGCCTGCTGGTGGGGCGGAGCGGTGCCGCTGCGCGACGCGCTCGCCGAGGTCGCCGCGGGGGAGTGGGCCGATCAGGTCTCTCGCGTGCACCTCGGACGCGCCGACGTCGCCTTGTGGGCGGCCCGCGCCGTCCTCGTGGAGACGGCAGCGGTGTTCGGCGCCGGGGTGTCGGCATCCGCGGGCCTGCGCGCCACCCGCGCGCGCACGGTCGTCGTCGACGCCGTCGAGCAGACGCTCGCCGCGGCCGCTCACGCCCTCGGGCCGGCGCCGCTCGTCGCCGACGCGGCGCACGCCCGACGGGTGGCCGACCTGCAGGTGTACGTGCGTCAGCACCATGCCGAGCGCGATCTCGCCCGCATCGGCGCCGACGTCGCCGCGGGGGACGGGGCATGGTGAGCTTCGACCACCGCGACCCCGGGACCGCCGAGAGCGTGTGGTCAGCGGCGCTGAAGCGCCACCTCCCGCCGCTCGTCCTCGACGTGGACCGTGTCGTGGTCGTGGCGGCGCATCCCGACGACGAGACCCTCGGGGCCGCCGGGCTGATCGCCACGGCCGCCGCCCGCGGCATCCCGGTCGACCTTCTCGTCGTGACCGACGGCGAGGGTTCGCATCCGGATTCCCCCACGCACAGCCCCGCCACCCTCGCCCTGGCCCGCCGCCGCGAACTCCGCGAGGCGGCGTCGATCGTGGGGGTCGGGAGCGAACCGGTGTTCCTCGGCCTGCCGGACGGCGGCACCGACGACCACCGGGATGCCATCGCCGCGGCGCTGCATGACGTGATCGATCGCGCGTCCGCCGATCGCCTCCTCGTCCTCTCGCCGTGGCGCGGCGACGGTCACCGCGACCACCGGGTGGTCGGCGAGATCGTGGAGGAGGAGTGCGCCGCGCGGGGCGTGCGCTCGCGGTCCTTCCCCATCTGGCTCTGGCACTGGGGCGGCTCCGACGACGTGCCGTGGGAGCGCGCCGAGCGCCTGACCCTCGACGCGGCGGCCCGGGATGCCAAGACCCGCGCCCTCGACGCGCACGCGAGCCAGCTCCGCGCGCTGTCGCCCGCTCTCGGCGACGAGCCGATGGTGCACGCGGGCATGCGCGCGCACTTCGAGCGCGATGGTGAGGTGTTCTTCGCGCCTGAACCCGCTTCGGCGGCTTCAGCGGAACCGACCGCGCGGGAGGCGGTGGCGTCTCCCGCCCCGCCCACCGTCGACCAGGGCTACTTCGACGGCATGTACGCGCGCCACGACGACCCGTGGGGCTTCGACTCGCGCTGGTACGAGGAGCGCAAGCGCGCGGTGCTGCTGGCGGCGCTCCCGCGTCGGCACTACCGCGCGGTGTTCGAGGCCGGATGCGCGACCGGCGCGCTGACCGCTGCGCTCGCCGACCGTGCCGAGCACGTGCTCGCGGTCGACCTCGCCTCCGCGGCCCTCGAGCGCGCACGGACCCGCCTTACCGGCCGCCGCGGCGTCGAGTTGCGCCGGGCGACGCTGCCCTTCGAGTGGCCGGAGGGGGAGTTCGACCTCATCGTGCTGTCGGAGGTGGCCTATTACTGGGCGGGTGACGACCTCCACCGGGGTCTCGCGGCAGCCGTCTCCTCTCTCGCCGCCGACGGATGTCTCGTCGCCTGCCACTGGCGGCATCCGGTCGCCGAATACCCTCGCGACGGCGACGAGGTGCACGCCGGGATCGGCGCCCGGACCGATCTCGTGCGTCTCGTGCGGCACGAGGAGGAGGACTTCCTGCTCGAGGTGTTCGGCCGCCCGGGCGCCCGATCGGTCGCCGGTGACGCGGGTCTGATCCGGTGAGGGCGGTCGCGGTGGTCATCCCGGCCCACGACGAGGAGGCGCTCATCGGTCGCTGCCTCGCCTCCGTCGAGCGGGCCGTGACGCACGCGCGGGAGCGGGAGCACGGGCTGTCCGCGGTGGTCGTGGTCGCCCTGGACGCCTGCAGCGACTCCACGGCGACGCAGGTGCGACGCCGTCGAGTCGAGGCGGTCGAGCTCACGGCGCGGCGGGTCGGTACCGCGCGCCGCGTCGGCGTCGAGCGCGCACTGAGCCTGATCGAGGCGGACGCGGCCGACACCTGGATCGCGATGACGGATGCCGACACCACCGTGCCGCGCGACTGGCTCGCGCATCAGCTCGATCTGATGGACGCCGGCGTCGACATGATCCTCGGCACGGTGCGCCCCGACTTCGCCGACCTCAGCGCCCGCCATGCGGACTACTGGCGTGCAACGCATCGGCGCGGAGAGCCCGCCGGGAACGTGCACGGGGCCAACCTCGGCGTGCGCGCGAGCATCTACGCCCGTGCGGGCGGCATCCCGGACCTCGCTGAGCACGAGGACGTCGCCCTGGCCCGCGCGGTGCGGGCGATCGGGGCGACGGTCCGCGCGAGCGACGTGCACGAGGTCGAGACATCGGGGAGGTTCGTGGGGCGGACCCCGGCCGGGTACGCCGCGTTCCTGCGCCGTGTGCACGCGTGGGTCGACGCGCCGCCGCTCGCCGAGACCGGCGCCTGACCCATGTGCCGGGGGCTCGTCAACCACCTCGGCGGCGGGGCCGTCGCGCAGCAGACTGGCCATCCCCCGGAATGAGAGGCATCACCATGAAGGCATTGACCTGGCAGGGCATCCGCAACGTGAGCGTCGAGGAGGTCCCCGACCCCGAGATCCTGGAACCCACCGACGCGATCGTCAAGATCACCTCCACCGCGATCTGCGGCTCCGACCTGCACCTCTACGAGCTCTTCGGTCCCTTCATCGACAAGGGCGACGTACTCGGCCACGAGCCGATGGGCGTCGTCGTCGAGGTCGGCTCGGCCGTGACGAACCTCGCCGTCGGCGACCGCATCGTCGTCCCCTTCAACATCTCCTGCGGGCACTGCTTCATGTGCCGTCGCGGCCTGCAGTCGCAGTGCGAGACCACGCAGGTGCGCGAGTACGGCAGCGGTGCGGCGCTCTTCGGCTACACCAAGCTCTACGGTCAGGTGCCCGGGGGCCAGGCCGAGTACCTGCGCGTGCCGCTGGCCGACTACAACCACATCCGCGTCGGCGACGACCTGCCCGACGACCGCTACCTCTTCCTGAGCGACATCGTGCCCACGGCCTGGCAGGGTGTGCAGTACGCGAACGTCCCCGAGGGCGGCACGCTCGCGGTCATGGGCCTCGGCCCGGTCGGTCAGTTCGCCGCCCGCATCGGCGTGCACCTCGGCTACCGCGTGCTCGCGATCGAGCCCGAGCCGGAGCGTCGCGCGATGGCCGAGCGGCACGGCATCCTGACGTACGACCTCACCGATACCGTGGTCGACGAGCTCGTCGACCTCACCGAGGGACGCGGGGCGGACGGGGTGGTGGATGCCGTGGGCATGGAGGCTCACGGCAACGGCGGCATCAAGCTCGCGCAGAACGCCGTCGGGCTGCTCCCCGACGCCCTCGCGCAGAAGCTGATGGACAAGGCGGGCCTCGACCGCCTCGCCGCGGTCTACGCCTCGATCGATCTCGTGCGCCGCGGCGGAACCGTGTCGCTGAGCGGCGTGTACGCCGGCGAGGCCGACATCCTGCCCATGAAGACGATGTTCGACAAGCAGCTGAACCTGCGCATGGGGCAGTGCAACGTCAAGCGCTGGATCGACGACCTGCTGCCGCTGGTCGAGGACCCCGCCGATCCCCTCGGCGTCATGGACCTCGTGACCCACCACGCCCCGCTGGAGGACGCCCCCGGCCTCTACGAGACGTTCCAGAAGAAGGAGGACGGCTGCATCAAGGTTGTTCTGCGCCCGGGTTCCTGACGCCCCGCTCCGTCCCGCCACCCCGCTCCGCTCCCGCGTCGACCGCCGGCCTAGGAACGTGACGGCGCGTGAGGGGTCATTTCCTGTCGCCGGGATTCGCGCCAGGCGACACTTCTTGACCCCTCAGGCGGTGGCTCGTGCAAGGAATGAGGGGGAGGGATGCCGTCAGGCGGCGCTCACACGCGACCGGCGTGAACGGCCTCGAGGGCGTCGGCGTCGGCGGGGCTCATCCCCTCGATCGGCTCGCCGTTCCAGACGATGTCGTCGCCCAGGGCGGCGAGGATCTCCTTGCGATCGCCGTGCGAGATCTTGGCGCCATGAACGATGGTCGCGGGGCTCCACAGCATCGCGGCGTCGTCCCACCATCCCGCACCCACGTCGCGCACGTGCAGCAGGTCGTGCAGCGTCTTCGGCAGGTGCTTCAGCGGCTCGGTGAAGGCGTCGGCGAGCACGGCGAGTGTGATCTGACGCTCGGTGCCCGGCACCGCCACGACCGGCTCGGCGAGCTCGCCCTGGATCGCTCGCGAGACGTCCTCCGCCTCGAGCAGGATGACGCCGTTGGTGGGCCGTGGGTTGCACTCGATGATCTTGTAGTCGGGCGCGGCTTCGCTCCCGTGATCGACGAAGTCGAACGAGATCTGGCCCGTGAAGCCCGGGTCGAGGGTGTCGACGAGCTGCTGCGTGTAGCGGAGCGTGTCGGTGCTGTCGACGGCGATGAAGGCGATCGCCGTCGAGTGCGCCCACTGCTCCGCGGCCTTGTAGGTGGTGTGCGCCTGCACGCGGCCGTCGACCACGACGCTGTAGGTGCACACCATCGGACCGTCCACGAACGGCTGCACGAGCCACGGCTGCTCGGGGGTGGGGACGCACTCCTCGACCGGGATCTTCCCGGCCAGCGGACCCGTGTTGGTCAGCAGGCCCACGCCGCCGCGCGAGAACGCCGCGCGGGCGAAGTAACGCGGGAACGAGGCGATCGCCTCGCGCAGCTCGTCGGGCGAGGTGACGACCACCGTCTCGGGGATGGGCACCCCGGCATCCTGGGCGAGGCGCTGGAAGCTCGCCTTGTCGTGCAGACGCGCGAGGTCGGCGAAGCTGCCGGCGTACAGGCGCACCCGCGCGGGCAGGTCGGCCACGCGCGCGGCGAGGTAGAAGACCTCCTCGAACGTGGGGATGATGACGTCGATGTCGTGCTTCTCGACGTAGTCGCTCACCGCGGCGATGAAGGCGTCGGTCTCGAACCGTGGTGACGGGGTGGCGAGGTGCCCGGCGAGGAAGCGCGAGTGATTGCCCACCGCGCCGTCGTAGGTGTCGCTCGCGAAGACGGTGTGCCCGACGCTGCCGAGCTTGCGGATCAGGTCGAGGGCGAAGGTGTTCCGAGAACTGGTGACGAGCACGCGCATGAAGGGACCCCTGGTCGTTACGGCTGACGTTGGGCGTCACTCTATCCATCGGCTGTGCGCGCGTGGGGGAAACCTCTTCGCAACACGGCGCTGGATAGAGTCTCAGCATGGGTGACCTGTTCGACGGTTACGGCTCCACGCTGGCGCCGCGCAAGACCGCATCCGGCATCCCGGCGTACGACGAGATGTTCGGCGTCCCGGCCAGACCCGGAGACGCCGCCCCCTCTCGCGAGGCGTACCGGGAGCTGTACCAGACGCTCGCGCAGATGACCCAGGAAGAGCTGCGCGGTCGCACCGAGTCGCTGGCGAGCTCGTACCTGGCCCAGGGTGTGACGTTCGACTTCGCGGGCGAGGAGCGGCCGTTCCCCCTGGATGCCGTGCCCCGCGTCATCGCCTACGACGAATGGTCGCGCATCGAGGCGGGCGTGAAGCAGCGCGTGCGCGCTCTCGAGGCCTTCCTCGACGACGCCTATGGCAACCAGCACTGCGTGCGCGACGGAATTCTGCCCGCGGGTCTCATCTCGTCGTCGCAGTACTTCTACCGCCAGGCGGCCGGCATCCGGAGCGCCAACGGCGTGCGCATCCAGGTCTCGGGTATCGACCTCATCCGCGACGAGCACGGCGAGATGCGCGTGCTCGAAGACAACGTGCGCGTGCCCTCGGGCGTCTCGTACGTCATCTCGAACCGCCGCGTCATGGCGCAGACGCTGCCCGAACTGTTCGTCTCGATGCGGGTGCGTCCCGTCGGCGACTACCCGAACAAGCTGCTCGCGGCACTGCGCGCCTCGGCCCCGCCCGGCATCGACGATCCGAACATCGTGGTGCTCACCCCCGGTGTGTACAACTCCGCGTACTTCGAGCACACGCTTCTCGCGCGGCTCATGGGCGTGGAGCTCGTCGAGGGCCGTGACCTGCTGTGCGTGGGCGGCAAGGTGTTCATGCGTACGACGCGCGGACCGCAGCGCGTCGACGTCATCTACCGCCGCGTCGACGACGACTTCCTCGACCCGCTGCAGTTCCGCGCCGACTCGATGCTCGGAGCCCCCGGCCTCATGCTCGCCGCGCGCCTGGGCAACGTCACGATCGCCAACGCCGTGGGCAACGGCGTCGCCGACGACAAGTTGCTCTACACGTACGTACCCGACCTCATCCGGTACTACCTCGCCGAGGAGCCGATCCTCAAGAACGTCGACACCTGGCGTCTGGAAGACCCGGGCGCACTCGAGGAGGTTCTCGACCGCCTGCCCGAACTCGTCGTGAAGCCGGTCGACGGCTCCGGCGGCAAGGGGCTCGTCGTGGGCCCCGACGCCTCGCCCGCCGAGCTCGACGCCCTCCGCAAGCGACTGCTCGCCGACCCGCGCGGCTGGATCGCGCAGCCGGTCGTCATGCTCTCGACCATCCCGACGCTCGTCGAGGACGGGATGCGACCGCGGCACGCCGACCTGCGCCCCTTCGCCGTCAACGACGGCGACGACATCTGGGTGCTCCCTGGTGGTCTCACCCGCGTCGCGCTCCCCGAGGGGCAGCTCGTGGTCAATTCGAGCCAGGGCGGCGGGTCGAAGGACACGTGGGTCGTCGGCGGCTCCGCGCCCTCTCACGTCGAGTACGGCCAGGGCAACGGCGTCTCGGGCCTCGTCGCCGATCAGGCGGCGGTGACCGAGGCGATCCCGATCATCTACGACGGCCAGCCGGCTCCCGCCACCGCACCGCGCGACCTCCGCGCCGGCCGCGACCAGCAGGAACAGCAGCAGCAGGATGCCACCGTGCAGCACGGCCCGCAGGCCGAGCAGCAGCAGCAGGCGTCGCAGGTGATCGCGGACCCTTCGACGGGCTCAGGGACCAGGGAGGTCGACTCATGTTGAGTCGCATCGCAGAGAGCCTGTTCTGGATCGGGCGGTACATCGAGCGCAGCGACGGCACCGCGCGCATCCTCGACGTGCACCTGCAGCTCCTGCTCGAAGACCCCTGGATCGACGAGGACACCGCCTGCCGATCCCTGCTCAGCGTGATGGGCTCGACCTGGCCGGAGAACGTCGACACGGTCCGCCGCGACGACGTTCTGGCGCGCCTGGCGGTCGATCGCATGAACCCGTCGAGCATCGCCTACTCGCTCACCGCGGCGCGCGAGAACGCCCGCCGCGCGCGAGAGATCGTGTCCACCGAGCTGTGGGAGATCCTCAACACCACGAACTCGCGGATGCCGCGGCGACTGCAGACCGACAAGGTGCACGAGTTCTTCCAATGGGTGCGCGAGCGCGCAGCGCTGGCGATCGGCATCGTCGACTCGTCGACCAACCGCGACGAGGCGTGGCAGTTCTTCACCCTCGGCCGCAGCATCGAGCGCACCGACATGACGGCGCGTTTGCTCGCGACCCGTTCGCTCACCGAGGTGTCAGGGCCGTCGTGGACGACCATTCTCCGCTCCTGCGGCGCGTACGAGGCCTATCTGCGCACCTACCGGGGGATGCCGAGCGCCCGCAACGCGGCGGAGTTCCTCCTGCTCGACCGGCTCTTCCCGCGCTCGATCATCTACTCGATCCAGCGAGCGGAGGACTGCATGAGCGCGATCGACCCGCGCGCCGACCGCGTCGGTCATTCCAACACCGTGCTGCGGGCCCTCGGCCAGATCCGCAACGACCTCGAATACCGACCGGTCAGCGAGATCCTCTCGGAGCTGCCCGAGCACATGCAGCGCGTGCAGACGGTCACGCGCGAGGCGTCGGAGGCGATCCGCTCGCGGTTCTTCCCCACGCAGGCCGAACCGAGCTGGATCGGGGAGATCTCATGACGGATGCCATGACCACGGCCACCACGTCGACCCCGGGGGATCTGCGATGAAGCGCCTGCGCATCGAGCACCAGACCGGTTTCGTGTACCCGGGCGACGTCGTCGCCTCGTACAACGAGGCGCGGATGCTGCCGCACTCCACCGACAGCCAGTTCGTGCTGAGCTCCTCGCTCGACATCGAGCCCTCGACGTCGGTGAACCAGTACGTCGACTACTTCGGGACGCGGGTGGCGGCGTTCGACGTGCTCTCGCCGCACGCGGCGCTCACCATCACGGCCCGCTCGCTCGTCGAGGTGCGCCCGCGACCGATCGAGCACGCCGACATCACGTGGGAGCAGCTCGCCGCCGAGGCCGACCGGTCGATCTCGACGGTCGAGCAGCTGACCCAGACCCGCCGCACCACACCGCACGCCGAGGTGGCCGAGCTGGCGCGCTCCATCGCCGCGCAGCACGACAGCCCCGGTCCCGCCGCGCACGCCATCGCCGAGGCGATCGGGAACGCGATCGAGTACATGCAGGGTGTCACGGGCGTCACCTCCACGGCCATCGACGCCTGGGAGGCCCGCAAGGGCGTCTGCCAGGACATCGCGCACGTCGCCATCGGGGCGCTGCGCGAAGTCGGCATCCCCGCCCGATACGTCTCGGGCTACCTCCACCCGAAGCCCTCGGCCGAGGTCGGCGAGGCGGTCACGGGCGAGTCGCACGCGTGGGTCGAGTGGTTCGCCGGCGACTGGCAGGGCTTCGACCCCACGAACAACATCGAGATCGGCGACCGGCACGTGCTCGTCGGCCGCGGCCGTGACTACAACGACGTGCCCCCGCTGCGCGGTGTGTACGCCGGCCCCGGCAAGAGCAACCTCAAGGTGAAGGTGACGATCACGCGCGAGACGTGAGCGCCGCATCCCCGGCGCGGTGACCGCGCGCGCTGCCCGGTCGCGCGGGGCGTCGGCCTACGGTGCCCCCGTCGACGCCCGCGCCACCAACTCGGGCGCGAAGACCGTCTGCCGGGTCGGTCGCCCCGGGTCGTCGGCCTCGTCGAGCAGGATGCGCATCGCCGTGCCTCCGATGAGTGCGCTCGGCTGCCGGACGGAGGTCAGCGGCACGGCCGCGGCCGCCGCGAAGGGGATGTCGTCGAAGCCGACCACGGCGATCTCGTCGGGCACGAGCATGCGGCCGTCGACGACGAGGCCCTGCAGCAGCCCGAGGGCAAGCAGGTCGTTGGCGGCGAAGACCGCGTCGGGGCGGTCGGCGCGGTCGCGGGCCAGGAGCCTCCGCCCGGCGGCCACCCCCTCGTCGACGGTGAGCGCGTGGGTGGGGACGACCTCGAGCGTGGCGCGGTGGGCGCTGTTCTCGACGGCGCTGCGGGCCCCCGCGAGACGGTCGGTGACCTGCCGGATGTCGAAGGCTCCGCCCACGAAGGCGATACGCCGGCGGCCGCGGGCGAGCAGGTGCTCGGCCGCCAGACGCCCGCCCGCCACGCTGTCGACCGAGACCGACGAGAAGCGTCCGTCGCCCGAGAAGCGGTCGACCAACACCGACGGAATGCCGCGGGCTCGCAGCCGTTCGAGGCGCGCGGTGACGTCGCCGAACGGCGTGATGAGGAGCCCCCGCACCATCTGCTGCTCGAACAGATCGATGTACTGCATCTCGCGAGCGGCATCCTCGTCGCTGTTGCCGTGCAGGACCGCGAGACCGCGTGCCGTGGCCTCGTTCTCGGCGCCTCCGACGACGTCGGCGAAGAAGGGATTGCGCCCGTCGAGGGCGACGAAGCCCACCGTCGTGCTCACTCCCGCCCGCAGTTGTCGGGCCGCATCGTTGCGCACGTAGCCGAGCTGCTCGATCGCATCGTTGACGCGTCGGACCGAGGAGGCGGAGACGGCGTCGGGGCGATTGAGGACGTTCGAGACGGTTCCCACAGAGACGCCCGCGAGGGTCGCGACATCGCGGATGCTGATCGACACGGCGCCTCCTCACGTCACGATCCGGTCTCGACGCGATCCCGACTTGACCACGTCGTCGGGCTCACCCTACAGTGACTGGCATCCGATCTGAAACGTTTCAGATTCCGCCGGGAAACCGGATCGACCCTCAATGAGGAGGCCGCATGGCTGACGCGATGGACGCGACACCCGCCCCGTCCGACCACGCCCTCGAGCTGCGCCGCGTGATGAAGTCCTTCGGCCCCGTCGTGGCGCTGCGGTCCGGGAGCCTCGTGCTCGACCGCGGTTCGATCCACGCGCTGATCGGCGAGAACGGCGCGGGCAAGTCGACGCTCGTGAAGATCATCGCCGGGCTCTACCGTCGCGACGACGGCGACTTCCTGCTCGACGGAGAGAGCGTCGATTTCGCCAGCACGGCCCAGTCGAAGGCCGCCGGGATCGCGGTGATCTACCAGGAGCCGACGCTGTTCCCCGACCTGTCGGTCACCGAGAACATCTTCATGGGCCGCCAGCCCACCGGTCGCCTCGGACGCATCGACCGCGCCGCGATGCGCGACGAGGCGACGCGGATCTTCGCCCGCCTCGGCGTGGCTCTCGACCCCGACCGGGTGACGGAGGGTCTGTCGATCGCCGACCAGCAGATCATCGAGATCGCCAAGGCCATCTCGCTCGACGCCCGCGTGCTGATCATGGACGAGCCGACCGCCGCCCTCAGCGGCGTCGAGGTCGAGCGACTGTTCGCGGTGGCGCGCAGCCTCCGCGACGAGGGCCGCGCCCTGCTGTTCATCTCCCACCGCTTCGACGAGGTGTTCGCGCTGTGCGACACCGTGACCGTCATGCGCGACGGGGCCTACGTGCACACGACGCCGCTGGCCGACACGACGGTCGACGACCTCGTGCGGCAGATGGTGGGCCGCGACGTGACCGAGCTGTTCCCGAAGCTGCCGTCCACCCCGGGCGAGGTCGTGCTCGAGGTCGAGGGCCTCACCCGCAAGGGCGTGTTCCGCGACGTCTCGTTCTCCCTCCGCGCCGGCGAGATCGTCGGTCTCGCCGGGCTCGTCGGAGCGGGACGCAGCGAGGTGGCTCGCGCGATCTTCGGCGTCGACTCGTACGAGTCGGGCACGGTGCGCCTCGGCGGCAGTGTCCTGCCGAAGGGCACCGTCCGCCAGGCGACGGCGCGCGGTCTCGCCCTCGTCCCCGAGGACCGAAGGAAGCAGGGCCTCGTGCTCGACGAGGGCGTCTCCCGCAACATCACCCTCGCCATCCGGCAGAAGCTCTCGCGGTGGGGGCTCCTGCGCAGCTCCGACGAGAACCGCGCCGCCCGCGAGTGGGCGAGCCGCCTCGAGGTCAAGACCGCGGCTCTGGATGCCACGACGGGAACGCTCAGCGGCGGCAACCAGCAGAAGGTCGTCATCGGCAAGTGGCTGGCCACCCAGCCGAAGGTGCTCATCGTCGACGAGCCCACCCGCGGCATCGACGTCGGGACCAAGAGCGAGGTGCACCGCCTGCTCTCCGAGCTCGCGCAGCAGGGCCTCGCGATCCTCATGATCTCGAGCGAACTGCCCGAGGTCCTCGGCATGGCCGACCGCGTCCTCGTCATGCGCGAAGGACGGCTGACGGGGGAGTTCGCCCGAACGGATGCCACTCCCGAAGCCGTCATGTTCGCCGCGACCGCCGAAGCGGGGGCGGCATTGTGAACACGGCCCTTCCCCTCACCTTCCCGACCACCCCTGAAGCGGAGAGCCTGCGATGAGCATCGCCACCCCCGTCCGCCCGGGCACGAGCCCCGCGGCGAAGCTCGTCTCGCACGTCGCCACGGCGCGTGAGAGCGGCATCGTCCTCGCCCTCGTGCTGATCGTCGTCGTCGCGACGGTCAACAACCCGACGTTCCTCTTCTCCCCCGACGGGTTCCGCGATCTGCTGCTGACGCCGTCGCTGCTGCTGCTCGTCGCGGTGGGTCAGGCCATCGTCATCATCACCCGCAACGTCGACCTGTCGGTCGGATCCGTCGTCGGGCTGACCGCCTACCTCACCGGACGCCTCTTCATCGACGTGCCCGGGCTGCCCCTCGTCGTGGTGTTCTTCGCCGGCATCGTGGTCGGCGGCATCCTGGGATTCGTCAACGGCGCGCTCGTGGCCTACGCGAAGGTGCCCGCGCTCGTCATCACGCTCGGCACGATGTACATCTACCGCGGCATCAACGTCGCGTGGGCGGGGAGCAACCGCGTCAACGCCTCCGACCTGCCCGCCGATTTCCGCGGTCTGGGGACGGGCCAGATCCTCGGCATCCCGGTCCTGACGATCCTCGCCGTCGTCGTGCTCATCGTCGCGGCCTGGTACCTGCGCAACCTCCGCAGCGGGCGCGAGCTGTACGCGATCGGCTCCGACCCGGCAGCCGCCCACCTCTACGGCCTGAAGGTGAACCGCCGCATCATCGGGGCGTTCGTCACGAGCGGTGCCCTCGCGGGCCTCGCCGGCGTGCTCTACGCGGCCCGCTACGGCACCGTCGCCTCCAACGCCGGTTTCGGCTGGGAGCTGCAGGCGATCGGCGCGGCCGTCATCGGCGGCGTCGCGATCTCCGGCGGCGTCGGTACCGTGTGGGGCGCGGCCATCGGCGCGTACCTGCTGCTCACCATCAACCGCGCGCTGCCGATCCTCGGCATCGACGACTTCTGGCAGCGCGCCGTGGTCGGCGCGCTCATCCTCGGCGCCATCGTGCTCGACCGCGTGCTCGCCGTCCGGCAGTCCCGCAAGCTCACCGCAGAGAGGGAGACGGGTCGATGACCTCCACCACCGTCGACGAACGCGCCCGGACGTACCGCGCGCACGGCCGCCCGTTCTGGCGTCGCGCCCTGCTCACGCGCGAAGCCGCCATCATCGGCATCCTGCTGCTCGTGATCGTCGTGTCGCTGGCGACCGTGCGCAACTTCGACAGCCCGCTCACCGTCACCTACCTGCTGCGCGACATCGCACCGATCCTGCTGATCGCGCTGCCGATGACGCTCATCATCATCACCGAGGAGATCGACCTCTCCGTCGCCAGCATCGTCGGGCTCTCCAGCGTCACCGTCGGGGTGCTCACCCAGGCCGGGTGGCCGTTCGAGGTCGCCGCTCTCGCGGCGATCGTCGTGGGCCTGGTGGCCGGGGCGATCAACGGCTTCCTCGTGACCGTCGTCGGGCTGCCGTCGCTCGCCGTGACGATCGGGACGCTCGCGCTGTTCCGCGGCATCGCCGTGGGTCTGCTCGGCACCGAGGCTGTCACGGAGTTCCCCGAGACCTGGACCGATCTGGCCAAGGCGAACATCCCCGGCACCCCGCTGCCGCTGATCATGATCCCGTTCGCGGTTCTCGCGGTCGTCTTCGCGGTTCTCCTGCACCTCACCCCCTTCGGGCGGTCGCTCTACGCGATCGGCCTCAACAAGGAGGCCGCGCAGTTCTCCGGCATCGACGTGGCCCGCACGAAGTTCGTGCTGTTCGTCCTCAGCGGTGCCGTCTCGGGCTTCGCCGGGGTCTACTTCACCCTGCTCTACAGCAACGCCCGCGGCGAGAACGCCATGGGCATGGAGCTGCAGATCATCGCCGCCGTGCTGCTGGGCGGCGTGTCGATCTTCGGCGGCCGGGGCGCGCTGCACGGCGTGATCGCGGGCGTGCTGCTCATCGGCACTCTCGGCAGCGCGTTGCGCCTGGCCGGGGTGACGAGCGACATCATCAACGTCATCACCGGCGTGCTCCTCGTGCTCTCGGTGGTGTCGGCCAGTCTGCTCGCCTGGCTGCAGTCCCGCCGCGCGGCCGCCCTCGGCCGACGCAAGAGCCCGCGTTCCTCCGCCCCCGCGGCCTCCGTCTGACCTGCTCATCACCCGCATCACGAAAGGAAACAACGATGTTCGCATTCACGCGCAAGACCCGCGTCGGCACCGCTGCCGCCGCTCTCGCCCTGGCGGTCACCCTCGTCGCCACCGGCTGCTCCGGCGGCTCCGGAGGAGGCTCGGGATCAGGGGGTGACGGAGGCAACCTGTCGATCACCTTCCTGCCGAAGAACCTCGGCAACCCCTACTTCGAGACCTCGAACAAGGGCGGAGAGGAGGCCATCGGCGAGTTCGGCGGCACCTTCGAGCAGGTCGGCCCGAGCGAGGCCACCCCCACGTCGCAGGTGCAGTACATCCAGACCGCGGCCCAGCAGGGCGTGGGCGGTCTCGTCATCTCGGCGAACGACCCCTCGGCCATCTGCGACGCGCTGGATGAGGCACGCAGCGCCGGCGTCAAGGTCGTCACCTTCGACTCCGACACGGACGCGAAGTGCCGCGACCTCTTCATCAACCAGGCGACCGCCGAAGGCATCGCCAAGGTGCAGGTCGACCTCGTCGCGAAGCAGATCGGCGACGCCGGTCAGGTGGCGATCCTCTCGGCCGCGGCCAACGCGACGAACCAGAACGCCTGGATCGAGCTCATGAAGAAGGACTTCGCCGCTGACCACCCGAACATCGAGCTCGTCGACGTCGTGTACGGCGACGACGATGACCAGACCTCGTTCGACCGCACCGCGGCGCTCCTGCAGACCTACCCGAACCTCAAGGGCATCGTCTCGCCGACGACGGTCGGCATCGCCGCCGCGGGTCGCTACCTGTCGACCTCGGAGTACAAGGGCAAGGTCGCGCTGACGGGCTTGGGCACGCCCAACCAGCTGCGCGAGTACGTACAGGACGGCACCATCACCGCGTTCGCGCTGTGGAACCCGGCCGACCTCGGCTACCTGTCGGCGTACGCGACGAAGGCGCTCATCGACGGCACCATCACCGGCAAGGAGGGCGACACGTTCGAAGCCGGCAAGCTCGGCGAGTTCACCGTCGGCGCCGACGCCACGGTGCTGCTCGGCGACCCCTACGTGTTCGACTCCTCGAACATCGCGGACTTCGACTTCTGAGTCGACGCCGGCGCATCGGCCCCGGCCGCCCTCGTGGCGGTCGGGGCTTCGTGCGTCTTCGGGTTTCGTGCGTACCCCGCTTCGGCCTTTCCACGGGTGCGATCGCTCCGAACGGTTCGTCTCACGAATGTCCACGAATACCGGATGCCACGGACGCGGTCTCCGGGTGTCTCGGGCACTCGACCGCGGGGCGGCTCGACGGAGAAAGCGGACCCGCCCGCGCGGCGGCCTCTACCCGCTCGAGGCCCGCACGACGAGCTCGGGGCGGAAACGCACCTGGCGTTCGGCGGGATCGAGCTCGCCGTCGAGTTGGCGCAGCAGCAGGTCGACGGCGGTCGAGCCGAGGGCCTCGGCGGGCTGACGCACCGAGGTCAGCGGGACGACGGTGGCCGCGGCGAAATCGATGTCGTCGTAGCCGACGAGGGCGATGTCGTCGGGCACGCGGATGTCGCCGAGCATCGTGAGCGCCTGCAGCACGCCGACGGCGAGCAGGTCGTTGGCGGCGAAGACGGCGTCGGGGCGATCGGCCCGTTCGCGCAGACGTTCGCCCGCGGCCCGGCCCGCGAGGACGGTCATCGCTTCCACCCCGATGACCTCCAGCGACGCGCCCTCGACCTCGGCGACGGCGCGTCGCGCTCCGGCGAGGCGATCGGCGACCTGTCGGGTGGTGAGGGGACCGGCGACGAAGGCGATGCGCCGCCGACCCTTCGCGAGGAGGTGGGCGACGGCGAGGTGGCCGCCCTCGACGTCGTCGACCGAGACCGCGCACACCTCGCCCGAGGTGTTCTGTTCGTCGACGAGCACGACCGGGATGCCGGCGGAGGCCAGATGCTCGACGGCGTCGCTGTCGGCGTCGGCCGGGGTGAGAAGCACGCCGGCGACCCGCTGCTCGCGGAACTGGTCGAGGTAGAGGCGCTCGTGATCGCCGTCGGCCCCGCTCGAGCCGAGCAGCACGATGTAGCCGTCGGCGGCGGCCCGGGCTTCGGCTCCGCGCGCCACGGCGGCGAAGAACGGGTTGCCGACGTCGAGCACGATGAGCGCGAGCGAGCGGCTGCGTCCCGCGCGCAGCTGACGCGCCGCGTCGTTGCGCACGTAGCCGAGGGCGTCGATGGCGGCACGGACGCGTTCGACAGCGCCCGGAGACACGGTGGCCCGGCCGTTGAGGACGTTCGAGACGGTCCCCACGGAGACCCCGGCGTGCGCCGCGACGTCCTTGATCTTGACCGCCATGATCCGACGACGATATCGCACCACTTCGTACGCTGTGATATCGTGCAATGAAACGATTCATTCTCGAGGAAGAGAAGTCACCCTCCATGTCCGCACAGACCACGCGCGTCTGCTTCGAACTCCGCATCCGGCCCGACCTGATCGATGAGTACGTCGCGCGTCACACGCCGGTGCGCGCGGAGATGCTCGAAGAGATCGCCGCCGCCGGACGCCGCAACTACTCGCTGTTCCTCGGCGAGGGCGGGCACCTCATCGGTTACTACGAGACCGACGACGACGCCGCCGCCCAGGCGTACCTGGCGGCCTCGCCCGTCGCCGCCGCCTGGGAGGCCGAGATGGCCCCGTACTTCGTCGGCCTCGAAGGTCGACCCGACCAGGCCGCGACCCCCCTCGCCGAGGTCTTCCACCTCGCCGACCAGCTCGCGGCGGCCTCGCCCGCGGCATCCGCCCCTTCCGTCACCGCCGAGACCACGGCATCCGCTCCGACCGAAAGCACCCGTTCATGACGACGCTGTCCCCCGAGATCCTCTCGACCCTCGAAGCCCAGGCCATCGAGCTGCCCTCCTGGGCGTTCGGCAACTCCGGCACGCGCTTCCGCGTGTTCCCGACCGCCGGCACCCCGCGCGACCCGTTCGAGAAGATCGCGGATGCCGCCGAGGTCAACCGCCTGACGGCCCTCGCGCCCACGGTGGCGCTGCACATCCCGTGGGACCTCGTCGACGACTACACGGCCCTGCGCCGCCACGCGGAAGACCTCGGCGTGAAGCTCGGCACCGTGAACTCGAACACCTTCCAGGACGAGGACTACAAGTTCGGCGCCCTCACCCACCACGACGAGCGCATCCGTCGCAAGGCCATCGACCACCACCTCGACTGCATCGACGTGATGGATGCCACGGGCTCGCGCGATCTGAAGATCTGGCTCGCCGAGGGCTCGAACTACCCGGGTCAGAACGACATGCGCGGCCGCCAGGACCGCCTGCAGGACTCGCTGCAGGAGATCTACGCGCGCCTCGGCGACGACCAGCGGCTCGTGCTGGAGTACAAGTTCTTCGAGCCGTCGTTCTACCACACCGATGTTCCCGACTGGGGGACGTCCTACGCCCAGGTCGCCGCCCTCGGCGACAAGGCGATGGTGTGCCTCGACACCGGCCACCACGCGCCGGGCACGAACATCGAGTTCATCGTCATGCAGCTGCTGCGGCTCGGCAAGCTCGGCTCGTTCGACTTCAACTCGCGCTTCTACGCCGACGACGATCTCATCGTGGGCGCGGCCGACCCGTTCCAGCTGTTCCGCATCCTCACCGAGGTCGTGCGCGGCGGGGGCCTGAACAACCCCGACGTGGCCTTCATGCTCGACCAGTGCCACAACATCGAGGACAAGATCCCCGGCCAGATCCGCTCGGTGCTCAACGTTCAGGAGATGACGGCGCGGGCGCTGCTCGTCGACCGTGATGCCCTGGATGCCGCGCAGCGTGCGAACGACGTGCTCGGCGCCAACGCGGTGCTGATGGACGCGTTCTACACCGACGTGCGCCCCGCGCTCGCCGAGTGGCGCGAGTCCCGCGGCCTCCCGGCCGACCCCATGGCCGCGTTCGCGGCATCCGGATACCTGCCCCGTATCGCCGAGGAGCGCGTCGGCGGCACCCAGGCGGGCTGGGGCGCCTGACCGACTCCCCGGGGCGGCGCGTCACCTGCCGCTCCGGGGTCTGATCCACCGGGCGGCGCCACCCCCGCCTCGACTCCCTCTCACCGTCGGCGCGCCGACGATCTCCCGACCACCGGGGCGGTGGCCCCTGAATCACCGCCGCCCCGGTTCCTTTCCCGTCGCTCTCACCCGTGAGGAACGTCATGACCAGCTCCACCGCCGCCGACCTCGTCGCGCGCAGCAACCGCCTCGGCTCCGACCCCAAGGTCACCAACTACGCCGGCGGCAACACGTCCGCCAAGGGCACCGACATCGACCCCGTCACCGGCGAGCCCGTCGAGCTGCTGTGGGTCAAGGGCTCGGGCGGCGACCTCGGCACGCTCACCGAGAAGGGCCTCGCGGTGCTGCGGCTCGACCGCATGCGCGCGCTCGTCGACGTCTACCCCGGCATCGAGCGCGAAGACGAGATGGTCGCCGCGTTCGACTACTGCCTGCACGGCAAGGGAGGTGCGGCCCCGTCGATCGACACCGCCATGCACGGGCTCGTGGATGCCGCGCACGTCGACCACCTGCACCCCGACGCGGGCATCGCAATCGCGACCGCCGCCGACGGGGAGGAACTGACGGCGAAGATCTTCGGCGACAAGGTCGTGTGGGTGCCGTGGCGCCGCCCCGGGTTCCAGCTGGGCCTGGACATCGCCGCCATCAAGGAGCGGAACCCGCAGGCCATCGGCACGATCCTCGGCGGTCACGGCATCACGGCGTGGGGCGAGACCTCCGAGGAGGCCGAGACCAACAGCCTGTGGATCATCGACACCGCGCAGGCCTACATCGACGAGCACGGTGCCGCCGAGCCGTTCGGCGGCGTCCGCGACGGATTCGCAGCCCTGCCCGAGGCCGAACGCCGCGCGAAGGCGGCGGCGCTCGCCCCGACGATCCGCGGGCTCGCCTCGACCGACAAGCCGATGGTCGGCCACTTCACCGACTCCGACGTGGTGCTCGACTTCCTGGCATCCGAGAAGGCTCCCGCCCTCGCCGCGCTCGGCACGAGCTGCCCCGACCACTTCCTGCGCACCAAGGTGAAGCCGCTGATCCTCGACCTGCCCGCCGACGCCGCGGTCGAGGACGCGATCGCCCGGCTGCACGAGCTGCACGCGGAATACCGCGCCGACTACCAGGCGTACTACGACGCGCACGCCAGCGCCGACAGCCCGGCCATCCGCGGCGCCGACCCGCTCATCGTGCTGATCCCCGGCGTGGGCATGTTCTCGTACGGGGCGAACAAGCAGACCGCGCGGGTGGCGGGGGAGTTCTACGTCAACGCGATCAACGTCATGCGCGGCGCCGAAGCCCTCTCGACCTACGCCCCGATCTCGGATGCCGAGAAGTTCCGCATCGAGTACTGGACGCTCGAGGAGGCCAAGCTCCAGCGCATGCCGAAGCCGAAGACCCACCAGGGCCGGATCGCGTTCGTCACGGGCGCGGCATCCGGGATCGGGAAGGCCATCGCGACCCGCCTCGCCGCCGAGGGCGCATGCGTCGTCGTCGCCGACCTCGACCTCGAGAAGGCGCAGGCGGCGGCGGCCGAGTTGGGCGGCACGGACGTCGCGATCGGCGTGGCCGCGAACGTGGCGGACGCCGAGGGCGTGCAGGCGGCGATCGACGCCACCGTGCTCGCGTTCGGCGGCGTCGACCTCGTGGTGAACAACGCAGGGCTCTCGCTGTCGAAGCCGCTGCTGGAGACCACCGAGAAGGACTGGGACCTGCAGCACGACGTCATGGCGAAGGGCTCGTTCCTGGTGTCCAAGGCCGCGGCGAAGGCGCTCATCGCGCAGAAGATGGGCGGCGACGTCATCTACATCTCGTCCAAGAACAGCGTCTTCGCCGGCCCCAACAACATCGCCTACTCCGCGACCAAGGCCGACCAGGCCCACCAGGTGCGCCTGCTCGCGGTCGAGCTGGGCGAGCACGGCGTGCGCGTGAACGGCATCAACCCCGACGGCGTCGTGCGCGGATCGGGCATCTTCGCCGCAGGCTGGGGCGCCAACCGGGCCGCGACCTACGGCGTCGACGAGAAGGACCTCGGCCAGTTCTACGCGAACCGCACGATCCTCAAGCGCGAGGTCGTCCCCGAGAACGTCGCCGACGCGGTCTACGTGCTCACCGGTCCCGAACTCTCGCGCACGACGGGCCTGCACATCCCCGTCGACTCGGGCGTCGCCGCGGCGTTCCTGCGATGAGCGGCGCGTCGCCGGACGCAGGCGGAGCCGGGACCGCGTCCACGGTGCGCCCCGGTGTGCGCGCCGTGGCGGCCGTCGACCTCGGCGCGACCAGCGGTCGCGTGATGATCGGGCGGGTCGGCGACGACGTGCTCGAGCTCGAGCAGGTCGCCCGGTTCCCGAACGGGCCCGTCGAGCGGCCCGACGGCTGGCACTGGGACGTCGAGGCCTTGTGGGCTCACGTGCGCGAGGGGCTGGCCGAGGCGCGGAGGCGGGAACCGTCGATCGAGAGCGTCGGCATCGACTCGTGGGCCGTCGACTACGGGCTGCTGGGCGCGGACGGACTGCTGGCCGAGCCGTTCCACTACCGCGACGGGCGGACGGAGCGCGGGGTGGATGCCGTGCATGCGGTCGTCCCGTTCGAGGAGCTGTACCGCCGCAACGGCCTGCAGTTCCTCCCGTTCAACACGGTGTACCAGTACGCGGCCGACGCGCAGCTGGCCGCCGCCGAGGCGAGCTTGCTCATCCCCGACCTCCTCGCCGAGCGTCTCACCGGCCGCCGTGTCGCCGAGCGGACGAACGCCTCCACGACGGGCCTGCTCGACGTGCGGACGGGGGAGTGGGATACGGCGCTCGCCGAGGCGCTCGGCATCCCGTCGTCCGTGCTCCCCCCGCTCGTCGACCCGGGCGGGACGATCGGACCCGCGACCGCCGAGCACGGGGAGCTGCCCGTGATCGCGGTCGGCTCGCACGACACGGCCTCGGCCGTCGTCGCCGTGCCGCTGTCGTCGCCCGATGCCGCCTACATCTCGTGCGGCACCTGGGGATTGGTCGGCCTGGAGCTCCCCGCGCCGATCGTGACGGATGCCGCGCGCGCGGCCAACTTCACGAACGAGGGCGGCGTCGACGGGCGCGTGCGCTTCCTGCACAACGTCACCGGACTGTGGCTGCTGAGCGAGACGGTGCGGTCGTGGTCGGAGGCGGATGGGAAGCCGGTCGATCTGGGTCGCCTGCTGGCGGCGGCCGCCGCGGTGACCGCGCCGGGGCGGTTGTTCGACGCCAATGACCCCTCTCTCGCCGCGCCGGGTGACATGCCGGCACGGATCGCGTCGCTGTTGGGGCGCGACGTGCCCGGACCCTCCGAGCGGCCGATGTTCGCCCGCATCATCGTCGAGAGCATCGCCCGCGCCTTCGCCGAGACGCTGCGGACGGCGGCGGGGCTCGCCGGTCGCGAGATCGACGTGGTGCACCTGGTGGGGGGCGGGGCGCTGAACGCCCTGCTCTGTCAGGCCACGGCCGACCGTTCCGGACTCCCGGTGCTGGCCGGTCCCGTCGAGGCGACGGCGCTGGGCAACGTGCTCGTGCAGGCGCGTGCCCTCGGTTGCTTCGGCGACGAGCCCACCCTCGAAGACCTCCGTCGGCGCGTGGCCGACGCGTTCCCCCCGCGGCGGTTCGAGCCCCGCGCGTAACCCCTTCCTGCCCGACCTCGGCGGGCGTACTATGTGGTCAGACCACACGAAAGCGAGATCTCCATGGTTCAGCGGCAGCTGCCCAAGGTCGGCGAGCTCCTCGAGCTCATGCAGTTCAAGAAGCCCGAACTCGATGCGCGCAAGCGCCGCCTCGACGCGGCGCTCACGATCGCCGACCTGCGCACCATCGCGAAGCGGCGCACCCCCAAGGCGGCCTTCGACTACACCGACGGTGCCGCCGAAGGCGAGCTCTCGCTCGACCGCGCCCGCCGCGCGTTCGAGGACGTGGAGTTCCACCCCGACATCCTGCGCCCCGCGGCGAACGTCGACACCTCGTGCCAGATTCTCGGCGGGCCCTCGGCGCTGCCCTTCGGCATCGCGCCCACCGGCTTCACGCGTCTGATGCAGACGGAGGGGGAGACCGCGGGGGCCTCCGCGGCCGCGGCCGCCGGCATCCCGTTCACCCTCTCGACCCTCGGGACCACCTCGATCGAGGGCGTGAAGGCGGCGAACCCCGTGGGGCGCAACTGGTTCCAGCTGTACGTCATGAAGCAGCGCGACATCTCGTACGGCCTCGTCGAGCGCGCGGCCAAGGCCGGCTTCGACACCCTGCAGTTCACCGTCGACACCCCGATCGCGGGCGCGCGCCTGCGCGACAAGCGCAACGGCTTCTCGATTCCGCCGCAGCTGACGGTCGGCACGATCGTCAACGCCATTCCGCGTCCGTGGTGGTGGATCGACTTCCTGACCACGCCGAAGCTCGAGTTCGCCTCGCTCAGCACCACGGGCGGCACCGTCGGCGAGCTGCTGAACGCGGCGATGGATCCGACCATCGGCTACGACGACCTCGACATCATCCGCGGCATGTGGCCGGGCAAGATCGTCGTCAAGGGCGTGCAGAACGTGCAGGATGCCGCGCGCCTGGTCGACCTGGGCGTCGACGGCATCGTGCTCTCGAACCACGGCGGCCGCCAGCTCGACCGCGCTCCGATCCCGTTCCACCTGCTGCCGAAGGTCGTGCGCGAGGTCGGGAAGGATGCGACGGTCATGGTCGACACCGGCATCATGAACGGCGCCGACATCGTGGCATCCATCGCCCTGGGAGCGAAGTTCACACTGATCGGCCGCGCGTACCTCTACGGCCTCATGGCGGGCGGGCGTCAGGGCGTCGACCGCACGATCGCGATCCTGCGCAGCGAGATCGAGCGCACGATGACCCTGCTCGGCGTCTCCTCGCTCGACGAGCTCGAGCCGCGCCACGTGACCCAGCTCACGCGCCTCGTGCCGGTGGGTGACCAGGCGGTCGACGCCCGCGTCTGACCTCGGGTCGCGACGGGCGCGGGGCGGCGCGCTGGGTCGATCGACCGGGGGTTATCGCCCGCGTATGACATGCGACGCGCGGGGTGGCGGCACTCGACCGGGCGGTCGACGCGCGCGTCCGAGGCCGGGACGCGACGGGCGCGAACGGCGGCTCACCCTCAGTGATTCGCACACCCTCGGCCGCGAATGGGGGAATCCAGCGGAGGTTGTGCGGATCGCGGAGTCTGCCCGACGCCCGCGGGCGCGGCCTCGCGGGTCAGCGCGGCGGGGCGAGCAGCCCGCCGAGCGCCCCGAGCACATCGGCGAGCGGCATCGACGGCTCGAGGAGCCACTGCACCTGCAGCCCGTCCGAGGCGGCGATGAGTAGAGCGGCGACCTGGTCGGGGTCGACGTCGGTGCGCACGCGCCCGTCGGCCTGCTCGAGGCGCAGTCGTTCGGCGAGTTCGGCGCGGAGACGGGCGAACCGCTCGGAGAAGTACTGACGCGCGCTCGCGCTGTCGTCCTTCAGGGAGGCGGCGACGAGCGTCGTGTACAGCTCGACCAGACCCGGGACCGAGGTGTTGTGCGCCGCGGCGTCGGTCAGTGACGACAGGGCGGTCGCATCGGGGGCCGGGGGGCGCTGTCGGTTCGCGTGGTCGTAGACGGCGACCAGCAGCTGCTCGCGGGAGTCGAAGTAGTGCAGGAGGGCGGCGTGCGACACGCCCAACGCCCGCGCGATGCTGCGCAGCGACGCTCCTTCGGCCCCGCGTTCGGCGAAGACGCCGATGGCGCGATCGAGGATCTCCTGCCGCCGCGCCACGCCTTTCGAGTACGCGCCCGAGCGGCCGAGGCGCTCGTCCGCGGCGTCGTCGAGCGGGGGAGGCGGGCCGTCGGCCGCGGGGGTGTCGTCATCGCGCCGCATCCCGCCAGTGTAGAACGGTGGAAAACAACCACTGGTTGGTTTTCTGGTAGCGTTCCCACGAGGCGCCGCCAGGGCGCCGTTCGACGACGAACGAGGAAGGCCCGATGTCGCTCCCCATCCCCTCCGTGCAGCTCTACACCCTGGTCGAGGAGTTCCGCGCCGATGCGGCCCGGTCGCTCGACCGGCTCGCCGCCATCGGCCTGCGTCATGTCGAGGCCTTCGACTTCGTCGGCCGGCCGACCGAGATCCGCGCGGCCCTGGATGCCAGCGGGCTCACGGCCCCGACCGGTCACGCGCCGCTCCTCTCCGACGAGCTGTGGACGCCCGACGGCTCCATCCCGACGCCCGAGCCCGAGGCTGTGCTGGAGGCGGCGGCCATCCTCGGTCTGTCGACGGTGATCGACCCCTTCGTCGAGCCCGTGCGCTGGTCGACGCTCGACGGGGTGACCGAGATCGCCGACCGTCTCAACGCCGTCGCCGACCTCGCCGCCACGTACGGACTGAACGTGGGGTACCACAATCACGCGCAGGAGTTCCTGATCGACATCGACGGGCGGAGCGCCCTCGAGCACGTCGTGGCGCACACCGACGAGCGTGTCGCGGTCGAGCTCGACCTGTTCTGGGCGCTCACCGGCGGACAGGACGTCCCCGCCCTCGCGCAGCGCCTCGGATCGCGGCTGCTGGCCGTCCACGTGAAGGACGGTTTCGTGCCCGCCGAGAACCCGTTCGGCGTCGACGCCGATCGCACCGTCACCCGTCACCTCGACCAGCGTCGACCGGGCGAGGGGGAGGTTCCACTCGTCGAGGCGATGCAGGCGACGGATGCCGTCCGCTGGGCCGTCATCGAGTACGACCGGTCGCCTGGCGACGTGTTCGACGACATCGCCGCGAGCTACGCGTTCCTGCTCGAGAAGGGGCTGGCCGCGTGAGCGCCCCCGTGGGCGTGGGCATCATCGGTGCGGGCGTCATCAGCGACACCTACCTCGCGAACCTGACCTCGTTCCCGGATGTCGCCGTCCTGATCGTCGGCGACCTGGTCGCCGAGCGGGCCCGCGCTCAGGCCGAGCAGTACGGCGTGCCCGCCTGGGGGACCGCCGACGACGTGCTCGCGCACCCCGACGTGCAGATCGTCGTCAACCTGACGATCCCCGCGGTGCACGTCGAGGTCTCGGCCGCAGCGATCGCCGCAGGCAAGCACGTGTGGACCGAGAAGCCGCTCGGCCTCGATCGCGAGAGCACCGCGCACCTGCTGCGGGATGCCGAGGCGGCGGGGCTGCGCATCGGATCGGCGCCCGACACCCTCCTCGGCCCCGGCTTCCAGTCGGCCAAGCGGGCGATCCTCGAGGGCGCGATCGGCGAGACGCTGTTCGCGCAGGCGGCGTTCCAGACGCAGGGTCCCGACCTCTGGCACCCGGGACCGCAGTTCCTCTTCGCCCGCGGGGCGGGACCCCTGCTCGACATGGGGCCGTACTACGTGTCGGCTCTGGTCAGCCTTTTCGGTCCGGTCGATGGGGTCGCCGCGATCGGCTCGCGTCCGCGCGCGCAGCGCCGCATCCACACCGGGCCGGCCGCGGGCGACCTCTTCGACGTCGAGGTCGACACGACGGTGCAACTCGTCCTGTCGTTCGAGAGCGGGCAGCAGGCGCAGGCGCTGTTCAGCTTCGACTCCGCGCTCGAGCGCGCCGGGGTGCTCGAGGTGCACGGGACGCGGGGCTCGCTTTTCCTGCCCGATCCCAACCACTTCCGGGGCGAGATCAGCCGGATCGAGCCCCTCGGGGTGCTTCTCGACGACGTGCGTCCGGAGCAGGAGCGCATCCCCGTCGCGCAGGAGGGGGTCGTGGTCGGCCGCGGTCTCGGGCTTCTCGACATGGTGCGCGCGATCGCCGAAGACCGTCCGCACGTGGCGACCGGCGAACTCGGGTACCACGTGCTCGACGTGCTGCTGTCGGCCGAGGAATCGGCCGCGGGGGCGGGCTTCGTGGCGGTCGAGAGCACCCTGGCGGCTCCGGTGCCGGTCGTACCACGCGACATGGACCCGTTCGCCCGCACGCTCTGAGCGCGGAGCTCCCGTCGGCGGTGCGCCCCGCCCGCGGGGTGGGACGGGGTGCGGGTGATCGGCTGCGGGGTGCGACCTGCCGTCCGTCAATCCGCAAGTGGGAAAGTACTTGCACAAATGGAAAGTGGTTGCGAGGATGGGAGCATCGAAAGGAGTCCCCATGGACACCCCCTCCGCCGTCACCGCCCCCGAAGCGCGCCTCCTCCTCGATCTGGCCGCTCGGCTCAGCCGGTCCGCCCACGACGCGACCCGCTGGCCGTACATCACCTTCATCGTCGCCCTGGGCGTGGCGACCTCGATGGGCACGTTCGCGATGGCCCTCGCCACCGGTGACGCGTTCGGTCTCGCCTACGTCGGCACCCTGGCCGTGACCTTCGCCCTGCTGCTCTTCTTCGTCATCAGCATCCAGGGCCGCTCCGCCTTCGCCCGCAGCCGGCGGTGGACCGCCTACATCGCGAGCTGGTTCGTCTCGTACGCGATCGCGTTGTCGGTGGTCATCTGGGCGCACGGCTCGGTGCTGCTTGCGGGCGTGGCCTCGGGGCTCGTGCTCGCCGTGGCCCTGGTCTGCGCGGCCCGCGAGGCCCGCTCGTGACCCTGGCGCCGCAGCACCCCCGTCATCGGCTCGACGACCTGCTGCAGAACGCCGTGCGCTTCTCGATCATGGCCGCACTCGACCGGGCCACGACCCTCGGCTTCCGGGAGGTGCGCGATGCCGTCGAGATCACGGATTCGGCGCTGAGCAAGCAGGTCTCCGCGCTCGAGGCCGCCGGGTACCTCTCGGTGGGCAAGTCCTTCGCGGGCAAGATGCCGCGCACCTCGCTGACGATGACCACGGAGGGGCGCTCGGCCTGGCGGAGCCACCTCGCGGCGCTGCGCGAGATCGCCGGCATTCCCGACTGAGCGGGTCGTGCGGCGACGCACCGCCCGCGCGCGGGGTCGGCCGAGGCGCGAGGCGGGCAGGGACGCTCCCGTCCCCGCCCGCCGGCGCCCCGGCCCCGCTCACGCCCCCGCGTCGACGCTCTCCTCGGCCGGTGATCGACGTCGGGCGCCCGCGCCGAGGGTCGCCGTCGAGGCGAGCCCGAGCACGAGGAATCCCGCCGCCGTGAACGCGGCCGCGCGGGTTCCGTCACTGAACGCGGCCCGCGCGTTGATCGCCAGGTCCTGCGTCTCGGGCGAGGCGGCCAGGCCCGCGATCGCCGCTCCCGCGCTGTCGACGACCTGCGACACCACCTGATCGCGCTCGGCGGCCGGGATGCCGCGGTCGTCGAGCGTGGCGGCCAGCACCCCCGCCGTGGTCGAGAAGAGTACGGTGCCGAGGACCGCGACGCCGAGGGCGGCACCCAACTGCCGCGAGGTCGACTGGGTGCCCGAGGCCTGCCCGCTGGCCGCCGGGGGGACCTCCGCGAGCACCACGCCCGTGAGCTGCGCGGTGGCGAGTCCGACACCGACCCCGTAGACGAAGAGGAAGGGGACGAGCGGCCCCCAGGTGGCATCCGGGCCGATCGTGAGGGCGACACCCGCAACGCCGACGATCTCCGCGAGCAAGCCGCCGCGCACGATCCAGACCGGGGCGACGCGGCCGCTCAACGCCCCGGCGATGCCGCTCGCCACGAACGAGCCGACGGCCAGCGAGAGCAGCAGCAGACCGGTCTGCAGCGCGTCGAAGCCGACGACGAACTGCAGCCAGAGCGGCAGGGCGAGGATGATGCCGAATTCTCCCAGCGAGACCACTGCGGCGGCGAGGTTGCCATTGCGGAAGGAGGCGATGCGGAACAGTCCGAAGGCGAGCAGGGTGGACTCGCCGCGACGCTGGCGGCGCAGACCCCACGCGATGAAGGCGACCAGGGCGACGAGCGCGACGGCGAAGGCGAGGGGGACCGGAGACAGGCCCAGTGGCCAGGTCCAGTCGCCGATGCGGGGCGCGGTGTCGAGCGTCCACCAGCCGTAGGTGCGTCCTTCGATGAGGCCGAACACGAGAGGCGCCATGGTCAGCACCGATAGCAGGGCGCCGACGCCGTCGATGCGCTCCACGCGGTCGCTGCGCGACTCGGCGACGGTGAGGAGCACGCCGACCACGATGATGACGCCGAGCGGGATGTTGATGCCGAACGCCCACCGCCACGAGAAGGCGGTCGTGAGCCACCCTCCGAGCAGGGGGCCGACGGCCGCCATGCCGCCGATCGTGGAGCCCCACACCGCGAAGGCGATGCCGCGCTCGCGACCGCGGAAGGTGGCGTTGATGATCGACAACGTGGTCGGCAGGATCATCGACCCGCCCACGCCCTGCGCGAGGCGGGCGAGGATGAGCAGGCCCCCGCTCGGGACGAGAGCGGCCGCGATCGAGGCCGCGGCGAAGACGACGACGCCCACGAGCATGAGGCGGCGTCGGCCGAAGCGGTCGGCGAGGCTGCCGAAGACCAGCAGCAGCGAGGCGAAGACGAGGGTGTAGGCCTCCTGGACCCACTGCACCTCGGTCGAGGAGATCTTCAGCTCTTCGACGATCGAGGGCACGGCGACGTTGACGATCGTCGAATCGACGATGATCAGCGACACGGCGATGCTGATGAAGACGAGGCCCGCCCAGCGGCGCCCTGCCATGATTCCGGACATCTCGCTAGATTATCTAGCTAGATTATCGAGGGAAAGGGCTTGCGCCGTCGGTGCTGCTCGCAGTCGACCGCGAACGGGACCTCAGTGGCCGTGGCGCGGACGGGGCGTCGCCGGCGTCGGCCTCTCGCCCGGCGGAAGCGGGATGGGCGTCGTTCCGGCGATCTCGTCGCTGAAGTCCTCGGGCTCGGGCGTCACGGTCGCGATCGGCCGCGTCTCGTCGATGGTGAGGCGGAACCGCTTCGTGTCGTGACGGTGCACGCGGCCCGAGGCGAGGGTCCACGTGATGCCGATGCCGCACGCGACGAGCGCGACGCCGGCCGCCAGGGCGATCGCAACCCGCGGGCCGAACTCGGCGGCCACGGCGCCGACGATGGGCGCGCCGACGGGGGTGCCGCCCAGGAGGATCGCCATGTACAGCGCGAGCACGCGCCCGCGCAGGGCGGGGTCGGTGGTCGTCTGCACGTAGCCGTTCGCCGTGGTCAGGGTGGTCACGACGCAGAAGCCGGTGAACACGAGCGTCGCTGCGTACGCCTCGTACGAGGGGGCGAAGACCGAGAGGGCGGATGCCACGGCGAAGCCGCCCGCGCCCAGGATCACCACGCGCATGCGGGCGCGCTCGCGGCGTGCGGCCAGGAGGGCGCCGGTGAGGGACCCGATCGCCACGAACGAGCTCAGCAGACCGAAGCCGTCGGCGCCGCGTCCGAAGGCGAGCGCCATGGTCGACGCGAAGATCGGGAAGTTCATGCCGAACGCGCCGAGCAGGAAGACCATGACGAAGATCACGACGAGGTCCGGTCGATGGGCGACGTAGCGGAAGCCGTCTGCCAGACGCGCGGGCCCGCCCCGGCGGTGGTGCGCCACCAGCTCGTGCGGACGCATGATCAGCAGGGCGGTGATCATGGCGAGGAACGTGAACGCGTTGACGAGGAACACCCACCCGGTCCCGATCGCGACGATCATGACGCCGGCCACCGCCGGTCCGATCAGGCGCGCGGTGTTGAACGACGCGGCGTTCAGGGCGACGGCGTTCGAGGCGTTCTCCTGGGCGACCACATCGGACACGAACGCCTGACGGGCGGGGTTGTCGAACGCGGTGACGATGCCGAGAGCCAGGGCGAAGCCGAACATCATCGGCAGGGTCATCACCCCGGTCAGCAGCAGGATGCCGAGGGTCACGGCCAGCAGCAGCAGAGCCGACTGCGTACACATGATGAGCTTGCGCCGATCGAAGCGGTCGGCGACCCACCCCGTCACGCTCACGAGCAGGAGCGGCGGGGCGAACTGCAGGGCCATGGTCACGCCCATGGCGGCCGCGTCGTTGTCGGTGAGCTGGGTGAGCACGACCCAGTTCTGGGCGGTCGCCTGCATCCACGCACCGATGTTGGAGACCAGAGCCCCGATGAACCAGACGCGGTAGTTGAAGATCGACAGCGACCGGAACATCGACGTGCTCATCTGTCGGCCACCTTCCTCATGACCACCGCGGCACGGGCCAGCGTGTCGCGTTCCTCGGGGGTGAGCTCGGCGAGAGCCTCCTCCACGAAGGCGTCACGGCGTCGGACGGTCTCGTCGACGATCGTGCGCCCGAAGTCGGTGAGGTCGATCGTCACGCGGCGACGATCGACCTCGTCGGGGATGCGGCTGACATAGCCCGCTTCCTCGAGCAGGGACACCGTGCGGTTCATCGACGGTGCGGTGACGCGCTCGCGGTCGGCCAGCTGGCCGAGCGTGTGCGCGCCGTGAACTGTGAGAGCCGCGAGGACGGCGAACTGCCCGTCGCTCATGGTGTCCACGGCCCGCTGCGCCCGAAGGCGGCGGGCCAGACGGAACGTGGCCATGCGCAGCTCGGAGGCCGCGGCGCTGAAGTCATGACTCCGGTCGGGAAGGGGGGATTCGTCGACGCGATCATTCATGTTCCTGACCATGAGGGTAGCTCATTAGTCTTGCTAACGGAATGGATGCCGCGCTTCGCGGCCGCCCGGTCGCGCGTTCCGGCCGCCCGCCGAGGACGCGTCGGCCCCTAAACTCGGCGCATGCCCGAGTTCGTCGACGCCTACGGCATCCCGATCGTCTACGACGTCCACGAGGCGGCGGAGCCGCGGGCCGTGGTGCAACTGCTCCACGGGGTCGGGGAGCACGCAGGCCGCTACGGCGCCCTCATCGAGGCTCTCGTCGCCGACGGCTACACGGTCTACGCCGACGATCACCGCGGTCACGGGCGCACCGGACTGCGGCAATGGGGCGGCGATCACCGGCGCCTCGGGCGGCTCGGACCGGGTGGGCTCGGCGCCGCACGCGACGCGGTGTGGACCCTCACGCAGCGCATTCGCGAGGCGCACCCCGATCTGCCGCTCGTCCTCCTCGGGCACTCGTGGGGGTCGTTCCTCGCGCAGATGCTGCTGGACCGGCATCCGGACGCCTACGACGCCGTCGTGTTGAGCGGATCGGCCCTGCGCTGGCCGGGAGCGCTGAACGCCGGCGACCTCAACGCCCCCTGGAAGCACCTGCGCGGATCGGGGATGGAGTGGCTCTCGAGCGACGAGCAGGTGGGGCGCGATTTCGTCGCCGACCCGCTGACGACCTCGGAGCCGTTGATGAAGCTGTTCGGGCCCATCGAGGCGGCCAAGCTCTTCGGTCGTCCCCGTCGCGACCTCGGCCGTGACGTGCCGATGCTGCTGATGGTCGGGCGCGACGACACCGTGGGCGGCCCGCGGAGCGTGCACCGACTGGCCGACGCCTACCGCGAGCGGTCGGGCCTCACCGACGTCACGACGCTGGTGTACCCGGGCGCGCGGCACGAGATCTTCGCGGAGCGGGAGCAGGCCGCCGTGCGCGCGGATCTGCTCGCCTGGCTCGACCGGCGGATGCCGGCGCGGGACTGACCGTCCCGCCCCCAGGGCCCTGTGCTCGTCGAACAGTCCCGGCTCCGCGTGCGGCGCACGACGCTGAGCCTGTCGAAGGGTCCGATCCCCGAACCCCTGTACGGCGGAGGGCCGAGTGCGTGCGCACTCGGCCCTCCTTTTCGCTTCCGGCTGATCCCCCCGATCAGCGCCGACTGAACGCCGCGTCGAACGCCGCCCCCGACGGCTCGTACGACGACATCCGCTGCACGAAGGCGAGCGCCTCCGGTGCCCCCACGAGCCGGTCCATCCCGGCGTCCTCCCACTCCACCGACAGCGGCCCCTCGTACCCGATGGCGTTGAGCATGCGGAAGGCGTCCTCCCACGGCACGTCACCGTGACCGGTGGAGATGAAGTCCCAGCCACGGCGGGGATCCGCCCACGGCAGGTGCGACGAGAGCCGGCCGTTGCGTCCGTTCGTCAGCCGTTTCTTCGTGTCCTTGCAGTGCACGTGGAAGATCTTGTCCTGGAAGTCCCACAAGAATGCGACCGGATCGATGTCCTGCCACACCATGTGCGAGGGGTCCCAGTTGAGCCCGAACGCCTCGCGATGCCCGATGGCGTCCAGCGCCCGCTTCGTCGTCCAGTAGTCGTACGCGATCTCCGAGGGGTGCACCTCGTGCGCGAAGCGCACGCCGACCTCGTCGAAGACGTCGAGAATGGGGTTCCACCGATCGGCGAAATCGCGGTAGCCGGCATCCACCATCTCCTCTGTGGCGGGCGGGAACATCGCGACGTACTTCCAGATGCTCGACCCGGTGAAGCCCGTGACGGTCTTCACCCCCAGCTTGGATGCCAGCCGCGCGGTGTTCTTCAGTTCCTCGGCGGCGCGTCGGCGCACGCCCTCGGGGTCGCCGTCGCCCCACACGCGGTCCGAGACGATGTCGCGGTGACGCTGGTCGATCGGGTCGTCGCACACGACCTGGCCCTTGAGGTGGTTCGAGATCGTCCACGCCTTCAGGCCGTTGCGCTCGAGCACGTCGAGCTTGCCCTGGACGTAGTCGTCGTCGTCCCAGCGCCACGGGTCGAGATGGTCGCCCCAGCAGGCGATCTCGAGGCCGTCGTAGCCCCACTCCCCGGCGAGGCGGGCGACTTCGTCGAAGGGCAGGTCGGCCCACTGGCCGGTGAAGAGGGTGATCGGTCGCGTCATCGCGCCGTCCTTTCGTGGGTGGTGGTCCGCAGAGACGGTTCAGGATGCCGCGAACGCACGGTCGGGGGAGGGAGAGGTGAGCGCGGCGCCCACGCCCGTCCAGCTGCCGTCCGCTTCGGAGCTGCGAGCGACCGCGTCCAGCACCTCCTGCACGTGAAGGCCGTCGGCGAAGGAGGGGCGGGGGTCGGTCCCCGCGGCGACGGCGTCGACGAAATCCTTCGCCTGGTGCGAGAAGCCGTGCTCGTACCCGAGCATGTGGCCCGTCGGCCACCACGCGGCCATGTAGGGGTGCTCCGGTTCGGTCACGAGGATGCGACGGAACCCCTGCTCGGCGCTCGGCAGCGTCGCATCGTGGAACTGCAGCTCGTTGGGGCTCTCCAGATCGAACGACAGGGCGCCGAGGGATCCTGCGACCTCGACGCGCAGAGCGTTCTTGCGGCCGAGGCGGAAACGCGACGCCTCGAACGAGGCGAGTGCGCCCCCCTCCAGTCGCCCCGTGAACAGCGCGAGGTCGTCCACGGTGACGGGTCCGCGGTCGGCCCCCGCCGTGCCCGACAGCCCCGATGACGCAGCGAGCACCGGCCGCTCGGCGACGATCGTCTCGAGCACCCCCGCCACGCGGGTGAGGCGCCGGCCGGTGATGTATTCGGTGAGGTCGACGGCGTGGGCGCCGATGTCGCCGAGGGCACCGGAGCCCGCACGGTCCTTCTGCAGGCGCCAGGTGAGGGGGGCCTCGGCGTCGCTCAGCCAGTCCTGCAGATACTCGGCGCGGACTTGGCGGATCTCGCCGAGACGGCCGGCGGCGACGAGGTCGCGGGCGAAGGCGGTCGCCGGCAGACGGCGATAGGTGAACCCGACCATCGACCGGATGCCGTTCGCCGCGGCGTCGGCGGCGGCATCGCTCATGCGACGGGCCTCGTCGACGGTGTTGGCCAGCGGCTTCTCGCACAGCACGTGCTTCCCGGCTGCCAGGGCGGCCAGCGCGATCTCGGCATGGGAGTCGCCCGGGGTGACGATGTCGACGACGTCGATGTCGTCGCGGGTGACGACCTCGCGCCAGTCGGTGGCGCTGTCGTCCCAGCCCCAGGTGGCGGCGGCCGCGGCGGTGCGGCCGGCGTCGCGACCCACGAGCACGCTCATCACGGGGGAGAGGGGGAGGTCGAAGAAGCGGGGGGCCACGCGCCATCCCTGCGAATGCGCGGCCCCCATGAAACCGGCGCCGACCATGGCGATGCGGAGGGGACGGGTCATGATCGGAGCCTTTCGTCGGCGGGAGGGGAGAGGGGCGCCCGCGGTGACCGTGGACGCCCCGGGCGCATCAGGACTCGAACGCCAGGTCGATGTACGAGTCGACGTTGTCCTTCGTCACCACCGGTGCGTCCAGCACGATGCGGTTCGGCACGCTCGGGGTGATGAGGTCTCCCGCGGTCTTGCCCTGGGCGATGAGGCGCGCAAGGGCGATGCCGTCGGCGGCCTGGGTCGAGGGGTAGATGACCGTGGCCTGCAGCGGGGTGTCGCCGGCCTGGATGGCCTCCATGGCGTTGCGGCTGCCCGCACCGCCCACCATGAAGAACTCGTCGCGGCCGGCGGCGGTGATGGCGGCCAGCACGCCGATGCCCTGGTCGTCGTCGTGGTTCCAGATGGCGTCGATCTTCGGGTTGGCCGACAGCAGCTGCGAGGTGGCCGACTCGCCGCCCTGCACCGTGAAGTCTGCGGCGACGCGCGGACCCACTTCGAGGCCGCAGTCCGACAGAGCGTCGGCGAAGCCTGCGGAGCGGTCCTGCGTGAGGGGGAGCGAATCGATGCCGGCGATCTCGGCGACCACCGCGTCGCTCTGGCCGCTGAGTTGCTCGCAGATGTACGTGCCGGCGCTGACGCCCATGCCGTAGTTGTCGCCGAGGACGGTCGAGCGGGCGGCGAAGGGGCTCGAGAACTCGCGGTCGACGTTGATGACGGGGATGCCGGCGTTCATCGCCTTGATGGCGACCTCGGTCAGGGCGGCGCCGTCGCTCGGCAGCAGCACGATGGCATCCACCTTGTTGTTGATGAAGGTCTCGACCGCCGCGATCTGCGCGTTGACGTCGTTGGTCCCCTCGGCCACCTGCAGGTCCACGTCGGAGAAGCTGTCGCCCGCGGCCTGGGCGCCGGAGTTGATGGCGCCGAGCCAGCCGTGGTCCGCCGCGGGACCGGAGAAGCCGATGGTCACGGTGTCGCCGGTCGCGGCGTTCTCCTCGGTGGTGGTGCCCTGGTCGACGATGTCCTCGCCGTCGTTGCTCGAGCCGGTGCACCCGGCGAGCAGGCCGACGGCGGCCACGAAGGCGGTTCCCGTCAGGATCAGGCGGGAGCGCGTGGTCAGCTGTGAGCGCATGTCTTTCCTCCTTGAATGTGATGCGGCAGGCGCCGTCGCGGCCCCTGATCCGAGGAGGAGTCCACGATGACGCGGCTCACGCTAGCAGAACAAACAAAGCAACTGTCAACTTTTGTTTGCTGATCGTCAAAAGCCGAAAAGGGGGGAGAAAGCCGCAATGACGCGACCATGCGGGTCATAGACCGGGTTTATGCGGCTTCCGCACGATCCCCGTCCGGGTGTCGCGCTGCGCGGAGGCGCGTGTTATGTTCGCGGCGTGATCAAAGTTGACCATGAGAAGTCATTACTCACCGTCCGAGGAGTGACCAAGTCGTTCGCCGGGGTGCAGGCCCTCCGCGGCGTCGACCTCGACATCGTCGCCGGCGAGGTGCACTGCGTGCTCGGGCAGAACGGCGCCGGCAAGTCGACGCTCATCAAAACGCTCGCCGGCGTCCACCGCCCCGACGGCGGCGAGATCGTCTGGCTCGGGGACGCGGTGGAGATCGCCGACCCCGACGCGGCCATCGAGATGGGGATCGCCACGATGTATCAGGAGCTCGACGTCGTCGACGGCCTGACCGTGGCCGAGAACATCTTCCTGGGCCACGAGCTGTCGCGGGGCGGCTTCACGCAGCGACGCGAGGCCGCCCGCCGGACCACCGAACTGTTGCGCCGACTGGGGCATGCCTCATTCCCGCCGCACACCGAGGTCGGCACTCTCAGCGCGGCCAACAAGCAGATCGTCAGCATGGCCCGCGCGCTGTCGCACGACATCAAGCTCATCATCATGGACGAGCCCTCCGCGGTGCTCGACACCGAGGAGGTCAAGAACCTCTTCGCGGTGGTGCGCGAACTGACGGCATCCGGGATCGCGGTGGTCTACATCACCCACCGGCTCGAGGAGATCCGCGAGATCGGCGACCGCATCACCGTGCTCAAAGACGGCAGGACGACGGCGGTCGGCCTCCCCGTGGCGGACACCCCCACGGCCGAACTCATCCGCCTCATGACCGGCCGCGAGATCGCCAACGTCTTCCCCGAGCGCAAGCCGATCGAGCCCGACGCCCCCGTCGTGCTCGACGTTCACGGGCTGGCGCTGAACGGCGTCTTCTCGGACGTGTCGTTCTCGGTGCGCGCCGGCGAGGTGGTCGGACTCGCGGGTCTGGTCGGATCGGGACGCTCGGAGATCCTCGAGACCGTGTACGGAGCCCGCAAGTCGTCGGCCGGACGCGTGTCGGTACGCGACCGGGTGCTGCCTCGCGGCTCGGTGCACGCCGCGGTCGGTGCGGGGATGGGTCTGTCTCCCGAGGAGCGCAAGAGTCAGGGACTCGTGCTCGACGAGCCGATCTTCGTCAACATCGCGCTGGCATCGATGGCCCGCTTCGCCAAGAGTGGGTTCCTCGACGATCGTGCCGCCCGTGCGGTCGCGCGCCAGCAGATCGACGCGTTCGAGCTGCGCCCCGCCGACCCCGACCGACCCGCCCGCACCCTGTCGGGCGGCAATCAGCAGAAGATCCTCCTCGCCCGCTGGATCGTGCACGGCACGAGCGTCCTGCTTCTGGACGAGCCCACGCGCGGCGTCGACGTCGGTGCCCGTGCCGAGATCTACGCCCTCATCCGCGACCTGGCCGCCGCCGGCAACGCCGTCGTCGTGGTCTCGAGCGAGATCGAAGAGGTGCTCGGTCTCGCCGACACGGTGCTCGTGGTCGCCGACGGCCGCATCCTGCGCACCCTCCCCTCGCATCAGATCGACGAGCACGGCGTGCTCGACCTCGTCATGAAAGGAACTGCCGCGTGAGCGAGCCGACCACCCCGACCCGTGCGCGCACGGTTCCCGCCTCCGCCGGTGCGACACCGGCTCCCCCGACCGCGGCGTCGCCGTTGCGGGCGTTCTTCTCCGGCTCCGCCGGGCGCAACGTCGGTCTCGTCATCGCGCTGCTGGTGATGTTCATCGTCGGGGCCATCACTGCGCCCGGCACCTTCCTCACCGTCGACAACGTCTTCGTCATCCTCCGACAGGCCTCGATCGTGGGCGTGATCGCCGTGGCCATGACCCTGGTCATCATCGCCGGGGGTATCGACCTCTCCGTCGGTTCGGTGACGGGCCTTGCCTCCGTGGTGGGCACGCTCGCCGTCGTGCAGGACCTCGCCGACTCGATGCACTGGGTCGTCTTCGTGCTCCTCGCCCTCGCGGTGGGCGCGGTGGCCGGGCTCATCAACGGCATCGTCATCGCGTACGGCAACGTCGTCGCCTTCATGGCGACCCTCGCGATGCTCGTCGGGGCGCGGGGCCTCGCCGAGATCCTCGCCGAGCGACGCACCCTGGTGGTGCAGGACCGCGGATTCATCACGTTCATGAATGCCGACATCCTCGGCGTCAACATGCTCATCTGGATCTTCCTCATCGTCGCCGTGCTCGGATGGGTGCTGCTGAACCGCACGACGTTCGGGCGTCGCACGGTGGCGATCGGCGGCAATCGCGAGGCCGCGCGCCTGGCCGGCATCGACGTGCGTCGTCACGTCATGTGGCTCTACGTCCTCGTGGGCTTCGCCTCGGGAATCGCCGGTGTCATGTTCCTGGGCCGCACGACGGCCGGCAGCTCGACGAATGGCCTGCTGCTCGAACTGGACGTGATCGCCGCCGTCGTCGTGGGCGGCACGCTGCTCGTGGGTGGCCGCGGGACCATCACCGGCACGGTGTTCGGTGTCCTCATCTTCGCGACGCTCACGAACGTGTTCATCCAGAACAACCTGTCGTCGTCGGTCCAGGCCGTCGCGAAAGGTGTCATCATCGTCGTCGCAGTGCTTCTGCAGCAGCGCTTCTCCCGCCCGCCGGGGCGGGGCTGAGGCGCGACTTCCGCCGACGGTGACTGCGCTTTCCGCGCAGTCGCCGTCGGCTTGTGGATCGTGTCGATAGCAACTGATGGTGTACTGAGGGCGTGAAGAGGATGAGCACAGATTCCGTGCAGACCGGGAACGGCGCGGGGCAGCTCTTCCAGCTGCTGCGCGACGGGATCCCCCGCACGCGCGCCGAGCTCGCCAAGTCGACGGGGCTCGCCCGCTCCACGGTGGCCGTCCGCGTCGACGAGCTCATGCGCATGGGCTTGATCACGCCGGTGGCGGACGCGGTCAGCACGGGTGGACGGCCCCCGTCGCAGTTCGCGATCAATCCGGCCGCGAAGGTCGTCGTGGCGGCCGACATCGGCGCCTCGCACGCCACGGTGGCGATCGTCGATCTCGCCGGCACGGTCCTGGCCGAGACCAGCGCGGCACTGGACGTGACACTGGGCCCGGTTCCCGTGCTGACGTGGCTGGTCGACGGCGCGCGCGACCTGCTGGCGTCGGTCCAGCGCTCGGTCTCGGACGTGGTGGCGATGGGCATCGGCGTCCCGGGTCCGGTCGAGCACTCGACCGGACAACCCGTGAACCCGCCCATCATGCCCGGCTGGGACCGCTTCGACATCCCGGGGTGGATCTTCGACCACCTGCCCGTGCCCGTGCTCGTCGACAACGACGTGAACATCATGGCGCTCGGGGAGCAGGTGTCGTCGTGGCCGGGCGTCGAGCACCTGATGTTCGTCAAGGTGGCCACGGGCATCGGCACCGGCATCATCTCCGACGGTCGGCTCCAGCGCGGTGCGCAGGGCATCGCCGGCGACATCGGTCACGTGCAGGTGGCGCGCGGCGCCGACATCCCGTGCCAGTGCGGCAATCGCGGGTGCCTCGAGGCCCTGGCATCCGGTCCTGCCATCGCGCGGGCCCTGCGAACGCAGGGCATCGATGCGCACAGCGGTTCCGATGTGGTCGATCTGGTCAAGCGCGGCAACATCGACGCGATCCAGGCGGTACGGCAGGCCGGCCGCGACATCGGCGAGGTGCTGACCACCTGCGTGAGCCTGATGAACCCCTCGGTGATCGCCGTGGGCGGCTCGATGGCCCGTGTGGGCGAACACCTGATCGCCGGGGTGCGCGAGGTCGTCTACTCGCGCTCGACGCCGCTGGCGACGGAGTACCTCTCGATTGTGCAGTCGGTGGCGGCCGAGAACGCCGGCGTGCGCGGGGCGAGCATCCTCGCGATCGAGCACGCCTTGTCTCCGGAGTCGCTGAACACGGCGTTCCTGCCCGCCTGACGGTCGCCGGTTCCCGCGGGATCGGAGGCCGCGTCGCCGCGTATGCGCAGGGCCGTCGTCGCGCGGTCACCGTCGCGGGAGGCTCCGGGTCGATCGCCGGCGCCGCCCTCCGGCGTCGACCGGATCAACCGGCGGCATCCGTGGCACGAGAGGCGACGGTGCGCAACGCGTCGAGCACCAGGCGCGCGGCCGCGTACGCCAGCGCATCGGGCCGGGCGAGGGCATCGACGTGACGCACGAGGGGGAGGTCGTCGAGAGGGCGCAGCACGACACCGTCGACGGCGAGCGCAAGCGCGGTCGTGCGGGGCATTACGGCGATCGCCGCCCCGGCGCGGACGACTTCGGCGGTCACCGAGAACTCGTTGATGCGGTGCGCGATCCGCAGTGGTCGGCCCACGTGCGCGGCGAGGTGGTCGAGCACCCCGGCCAGGGGGAACCCCTCGTGCACCGAGACCCACGGTTGCTCGACGAGGTCGGCGGCGGCGAGCCGCTCGCGCGCGGCCAGCGGGTGCGCCGCCGGGAGGGCGATGTCGAGGGCCTCGGTCAGCAGCGGCGTCGTGACGACCCGGTCTTGGGGCCAGGGCGGGTCGTGCGCGAGGCGGTGCGCGATCACCAGGTCGTGGTCGGCGGTGAGGCCCGGGAAGTCCCGGTGCGCCACATCGGCGTCGGCGAGATGAAGGGGAGGGATGCCGTCGAGCTCGCGCAGCAGGGGACCGAACAGCGCGAGTCCCGCGCTGTGGAAAGCCGACACCCGCACCGGTCGCTCATCCCCGTCGAGGAAGTCGCCGACCGCCTCGCGCGCGGCGGTGAGCGCCTCCTCCACGCGCGTGCCGGCGGCGGCGAGCGCCTCACCCGCCGCGGTGAGGGTCAGCACACGTCCGCGGCGCACGGTGAGCGGCACCGGTACGCGCGCCTGCAGATGCGCGAGTTGCTGCGACACCGCCGACGCGGAGACGTGCAGCGCCGCGGCGACTGCGGCCACGCTCCCGCGGTCGCCCAGTTCACGCAGGAGGCGGAGGTGGGCAGGATCCATAAGCCAGAACTTACGGGACGCTGAAGAAACGTGGCGTTGTTCTTCCGTGTCGGCCGGTCGAGGCTGGACGTATGACCCGCCGTGCACCCGAAATCGTCGTCGACGTGCTCCTCGTGGCCGTCGCGGCGGTGTGGGGCGCAAGCTTCCTCGCCGCGAAGGGCCTTGCCGCCGAGGCCGGCGTCGCCCCGGCCGTCGCCCTGCGCTTCCTCGTCGCGGCGGGCGCGCTCGGGGTGATCTGCGCGGTGCGCCGAGAGCGGATGCCACGCGGCCGCGGCCTCGCGATCGCCGTCGTGCTCGGCTGCTCTCAGGCGGCCGTGATCGGCCTCGAGACATGGGGGGTCCACCTCACCTCCGCCACGAACGCGGGACTGCTCATCAGCCTCGCTCTCGTAGTCACCCCCGTGCTCGAGAGCATCGCGGCGCGATCGTGGTTGCCGAGGTCGTACTTCGTCGCCGCCGTCGCGGCCGTGGTCGGGGTGGCGCTGCTCGTCTCGGGCGGGGGCTTGCGGATGCCGAATCCCGGCGACGCGCTGGTCATCGTCGCGGCGGTCGTGCGCGCCGTGCACGTCACGGCCAGCGCGCGCCTCACGCGCGGCCGCGACGACAGCACCCTCGCCGTGGTGTTCGTGCAGCTTCTCGTGTGCGCGGGGGCGTCGTCGGCGGTGGCCGGCGCCGACCTCCCACGCGCGGTGGGCCGGCTCTCGGCATCCGGGTGGGGGAGCGTGCTGTTCCTCGGCCTGCTGTGCTCGGTCTTCGCGTTCGTCGTGCAGCTGTGGGCCGTGCGGCGCACCTCGGCGACGCGGGCGAGCATCCTCATGGGCACCGAACCGGTATGGGCTCTCGCGGTGGGCGTGGCGGTCGGCGGTGAGGCGCTGGGGCTGCCCGCACTCGTGGGCGCGGCCCTCATCATCGCCGCGTCGTACGTCGGTCAGGCGATCGAGCGCCGTCACCGCCGTGGGCTCGTCGCCCCCGGCGTCGCCCCTCCCGTCCCGGCCGCGGCGCCGCCGCCGTAGGCTGGATGCATGCACGGCGAGTACAAGGTCCCGGGGGGCAAGCTGGTCGTCGTCGACCTCGAGGAGCGCGAGGGCCGCATCCACGGCTTCCACCTTGCGGGCGACTTCTTCCTCGAGCCCGACGACGCCCTCGACGACATCGATGCGGCCGTGAACGGCCTGCCCGTCGAGTCCGACGTGCCCACGATCGCCGCAGCCATCCGCGCCGCCCTCCCCGAGGGGGCGCAGCTGCTCGGCTTCACCCCCGAGTCGGTGGCGACCGCGATCCGCCGCGCGCTGGTGACGGCTCCCGGCTGGGCGGACTTCGAGTGGGAGGTCGTGCACGACGCTCCCGTGTCGCCGCGCATGAACCTCGCGCTCGACGAGGTGCTCACCGCCCGCGTGGGCGCCGGACTCCGCAAGCCCACTCTGCGCCTGTGGGAGTGGAACGAGAACGCCGTCGTGATCGGCTCGTTCCAGTCGCTGCGCAACGAGGTCGACCCCGAAGGCGCCGCGAACCACGGGTTCGACGTGGTCCGCCGCATCTCGGGCGGCGGCGCAATGCTCATGGCGGCGAACTCGATCGTCACGTACTCGCTGTACGTCCCGGCATCCCTTGTCGCCGGGATGACCTTCGCCGACTCGTACGCCTTCCTCGACGACTGGGTGCTCCAGGCGCTGCGCTCGCTCGGCATCGACGCGGTGTACCAGCCGCTCAACGACATCGCGGGACCCCACGGCAAGATCGGCGGCGCCGCGCAGAAGCGTCTGGCGAACGGCGGGGTGCTGCACCACGCGACGCTCAGCTACGACATGGACGGCCAGGTGCTCACGGAGGTGCTGCGCATCGGCCGTGAGAAGCTCAGCGACAAGGGCACGGTCTCCGCCGCCAAGCGTGTCGACCCCCTGCGCAGCCAGACCGGACTCCCGCGCGATCAGGTCATCGACCGCTTCATCCAGACCTTCACCACCCTGTACGGCGCGACCGAGGGGCACATCTCCGACGAGGAGTACGCCGAGGCCGAAGCGCTCGTCGAGACGAAGTTCGCCACCGACGCGTGGCTGCAGCGCGTCCCGTGAGCGTCGAGGTCCTCCCCGACGCCCCCGAGACCGGCCGCGTCGAGATCCACCACGCCGACAACCTCGACGTCACCCCGGCCTACGCCGACGGGTCGTTCGCCCTCGTCTACCTCGACCCGCCGTTCAACACCGGGCGCACCCGCTCGAAGGCCGTCGAGTCGGCGACGTGGACGCCCCCGGCCGAGGACGCGGAGACCCCGGATGCCGCCGAGCCCGAGGTCGCGGCATCCGGCGACGATCCGAACATGCTGACGTTCCCCGAGGAGGAGCCGCCTCCGCCTCCCGTGGTGCAGCGCGGCTTCCACGGACGCGAGTACGCGCGCCTGCGCGGCGACCTGCGCACCTACGACGACCGCTTCGACGACTACTGGGGGTTCCTCGAGCCGCGGCTGATCGAAGCGTGGCGTCTGCTCGCCGACGACGGGACGCTCTACCTGCACCTCGACTACCGCGAGGTGCACTACGCGAAGGTGATGTGCGACGCGCTGTTCGGTCGCGACCACTTCCTCAACGAACTGATCTGGGCCTACGACTACGGTGCGAAGACCAAGCGCCGCTGGCCCACGAAGCACGAAACGATCCTCGTCTACGTCAAGAACCCGGCCCGGTACTTCTTCGATTCGGATGCCGTCGACCGCGAGCCCTACATGGCTCCCGGTCTCGTGACCGCCGAGAAGGCCGCGCGCGGGAAGATGCCGACCGACGTCTGGTGGCACACCATCGTGCCGACCACGGGTCGGGAGAAGACGGGCTACCCGACGCAGAAGCCCGAGGGCGTGCTGCGGCGCATGGTGCAGGCGTCCAGCCGCCCCGGCGATCGCGTGCTCGACATGTTCGCCGGCAGCGGCACGCTCGGCGCCGTCGCCGCCCCCCTCGGCCGGCACAGCGTGCTGATCGACGACAACGCCGACGCCGTCGCGGTGATGCGCAAGCGCCTGGAGCCGTTCGCGGGCTGAGCGCGGCCCCGGGCGCTGCCGGCATGAGCGCGTTTGAGGCGCATTTCGGCGTTCGGGGCACGATTTTCCGCGCCCCGAACGTACGATCGCGCCCCGAACCCCGGTCGTGCCCGAGGCTCCCTCTCGACGAGCGAGCGCGGCGGCCGGATATCGCGCGGCGGAGTCGGGTGGGGCCGGCGGTGACGGCGCCGCGCGTTGCGGCCCGCCGCCGCGGGTTCCGGCTCGACGGCCCCCGACGTCGGCGGCCGCGCCTAGGGTGAGCGCATGGAATTCGGAATCTTCGTCCCCCAGGGCTGGCGCTTCGACCTCGTCGGCATCGACCCCTCCGAACACTGGCGTGTCATGAACGCCCTCGCCCAGAGCGCCGACGACGGCCCCTGGGCCTCGCTGTGGGTTTACGACCACTTCCACACCACCCCCGTGCCCAGCGCCGAAGCGACGCACGAGGCGTGGACCCTCATGGCCGCCTTCGCCGCGGCGACCGACCGCGTGCGGCTCGGCCAGATGTGCACGTGCATGGGCTATCGCAACCCGGCCTATCTCGCGAAGGTCGCCGCCACCGTCGATGCGATCTCGGGCGGCCGCGCCGAGATGGGCATCGGCGGCGGGTGGTACGAGCACGAGTGGAAGGCGTACGGCTACGGCTTCCCGCCCATCGCCGAGCGTCTCGGTCGCCTGCGCGAGGGCGTCGAGATCATGCACCAGGCCTGGACCACCGGTGAGGCGACCCTGTCGGGGAAGTACTACGAGGTCGACGGCGCGATCGTGCAGCCGAAGCCGCTGCAGCCCGGCGGCATTCCGCTGTGGATCGCCGGCGGGGGCGAGAAGGTCACGCTCAAGATCGCGGCGAAGTACGCCTCGTACACGAATTTCGGCAACTCGGTCGAGGAGTTCGACCACAAGTCCGAGGTGCTGCGCGGGCACTGCGACGCCCTCGGCCGCGACTTCGGCGAGATCACGCGCTCCACGAACTTCAACACGATTGTCGCGGCGACCGAGGCCGAGGCCGACGATCGTCTGGCCGCAGTCGTGGCCCGACTGCGCCCGCACGTGGGCGACGACCGGGCGGATGCCATCGAGGCCGACTACCGCTCCTCCGTCGGTTTCGGCACGCCCGAGCAGATCGTCGAGAGGCTGCGCGAGCGCGCCGAGCACGGGCTCGGCTACGCGATCCACTACTTCCCCGAGGCCGCGTACGACACCTCGGGCATCTCGCTCTTCGAGCGCGAGGTGATCCCGAACCTCTGACGCCGGCCGCAGAGCGCGCGAGTCGCCGGATCGTGTCGCCTCATCCGACCGGGAGGCGACGATCCCTGGCGACTCGCGCGTCTCTCGGTGGGTGGGTCGAACGCACGGGGAAAACGCCCGCTGCACCGGGAAACGCTCGCGAGGAGCGTGTCTCGGGGCAGCGGGCGTTCATCGAGGGGGCGGTGCCTCACGCGTCGCGCCGCGCGCCCTCCGACGGGGTCACCGTGAACACGTTCGGAGCGCGGAATCCGGATGCCGAGAACGCGGCCCGCACGGCATCCGTCGCCGCCCGGATCGACTCGACAGGGATCAGCGCGATGGCCGCCCCGCCGAACCCGCCGCCGGTCATGCGCGCGCCGAGCGCGCCCGACGCCAGCGTCGTCTCGACGGCGAGGTCGAGCTCGGGTACCGAGATCTCGAAGTCGTCGCGCATCGAGGCGTGCGAGGCGATGAGGAGGTCGCCGATCGCGGCGGGGCCGTCGGCGTCGAGGGCGGCGACGGTGTCGAGCACGCGCTGGTTCTCGGTCACGACGTGACGGACGCGGCGGAAGGTGACATCGTCGAGGATCTCCGCGGCGCGCGGCAGGTCGTCGACCGTGAGATCGCGCAGCGAGGCGACGTCGAACGCCGCTGCCCCGCGCTCGCACGCCTCGCGGCGCTCGCGGTAGCCCCCGGTGGAGTGCGCGTGCTCGACGAGTGTGTCGACCACGAGGATCGCCAGGCCCGCGTCGGAGAAGCCGAGCGCGACGGGACGCGTCTCGAGCGTGCGGCAGTCGAGGAAGGTGGCCGCGTCGGCGACGCCGAGCATCGAGGCCATCTGGTCCATGATCCCGGTGGGGGCGCCCACGGCGTCGTTCTCGGCGATGCGGCCGACGCGGGCGAGCGCGACCTTGTCGAGGCCGGCGTCCCACACGTCGTTGAGGGCGGATGCCACGGCTCCCTCGATCGCGGCGGAGGACGACAGCCCGGCACCCACCGGCACGTCGGAGGCCAGGGCGATGTCGACGCCGTGGGGCGCGGCATCCGGAGCCTCCCGACGCAGCGTCCACGCCACGCCCAACGGATAGCCCGCCCAATCGAGGCCGCCGGCGGCGATCGTCGCGTCGAGGTCGGCGAGCGAGACCTCGACCGGCTCGGGCGAGAAGGTCGAGCTCACCCGGATGACGTCGTCGTCGCGCAGGGCGACGGCCGCGGCGGTGCGCTGGGCGATCGCGAACGGGAACACGAAGCCCTCGTTGTAGTCGGTGTGCTCGCCGATGAGGTTGGCGCGACCGGGCGCCGACCACACCCCCTCGACCGGGGCGTCGGTGAGCGTGGCGAGAAGGGTGCGGGCGTCGTCGACGGCGGTCATGCCGTCACCTCCGGAACGGTGTCGAGGGCGGCGCGCAGGCGCTCGGCCTGCGATTCGGGGGTCACGTCGCCGATCCAGGCGCCCATGGCGGCCTCGGATCCGGCGAGGTACTTGAGCTTGTCGGCGGCGCGACGCGGCGAGGTGATCTGCAGGTTGAGGCGGACAGCCTCCCGCCCGCGTCCGACCGGTGCCTGATGCCAGGCGGCGATGTAGGGGGTGGGGGTGTCGTACAGCGCATCGATGCCGCGCAGCAATCGCAGGTAGAACGGCGCCAGCTCGTCACGCTCGGCATCCGTCGTCTCCGCGAGGTCGGCGACGTGGCGGTGCGGGAGCACGTGCACCTCGATGGGCCAGCGCGCGGCGAACGGGACGAAGGCGGTCCAGTGCTCGCCCCGCAGAACGACGCGCTCGCCGCCCTGCTCGAACTCCAGGATGCGCGCGAACAGGTCGTCGGAGGTCCGCGAGATCGTGTCGAGCAGACGGTGCGTGCGCGGGGTGACGTAGGGGTAGGCGTAGATCTGCCCGTGCGGGTGGGGGAGGGTGACGCCGATCTCCTGCCCGCGGTTCTCGAACGGGAACACCTGACGGATGCCGGGCAGAGCCGACAGCGCCGCGGTGCGGTCGGCCCACGCTTCGATGACGGTGCGGGCGCGGGTGCGCGAGAGCGAGCCGAACGACCCCTCGTGCGCGGGGCTGAAGCACACCACCTCGCAGCGACCGACCGAGGTGCGCGTGCGGCCGAGGCCGAGGTGCTCGAGGTCGTCGTCGCCGCGGGGCGGGTCGACGGCGGCCGGAGCGTCGCCGGTGGCCACATCGAGCGCCGGACCGAACGAGGGCGACTTGTTCTCGAACACGGCGACGTCGTACAGCGACGGGATCTCCGACGGGTTGGTCGGCGTCTGCGGCGACAGCGGGTCGAGGTGCGCGGGGGGCAGAAACGCGCGGTTCTGGCGGTTGGACGCCACGGTGATCCAGTCGCCCGTGAGCACGTCCTGGCGCATGGTCGCCGTCGCTGGACGCGGGTCGAGGGTGCGGGAATCGACCGCGCGCTCGGCACCGAGCGTCGTTCCGGGGTCGTCGAAGTACATCAGCTCGCGGCCGTCGGCGAGACGGGTCGTCCGCTTGACGACGCCGGCGCCCAGAGTTTCCGCCGAGGGAGTGTCCGTGTTCACGATAACACGCTACAACCGGGGCGTGATATCGTCAACATGAGGGGGCGTGATGCGCGTATCCATGGCCGATGTGGCCGAGAGGGCCGGAGTCTCGGCGCAGACGGTGTCGCGCGTGGCCAACGGCAGCCCCCGCGTCGATCCCGCCACCCGCGCACGGGTCGAGAGGGCCATGGCCGACCTCGGCTACCGCATGCACCGCGCCGCCCGCGCGCTGCGCACCGGTCAGACCTCCACCATCGGCCTCGTCGTGTCGACGCTGGCATCCGTCGGCAACTCCCGCATGCTGCAGGCGATCTCCGAGGCCGCCGCGGCCCGTGACTACGCGCTCGCGGTCGTGACCGTGGGCGAGCGCGGCATCCGCGACGCGTTCGCGCGGCTGCGGTCGCAGGGCGTCGACGGGGCGGTGGTGCTGAACGAGGCGACCGAGCTCGCCCGCGACGTCGATCCCCCCGCCGACCTGCACGTCGTCGTGGTCGACTCCCCGCCCGATGCGCGCTTCTCGATCGTGCAGACCGATCACGCCGGCGGGGCGCGCGCTGCGACGCGATACCTGCTCGAGCTCGGTCATCCCACGGTGCACCACCTCGCGGGACCGCGCGGGTCGTTCGCCGCCGCCGAGCGGGAGCGCGGCTGGCGCGAGGCGCTCGTCGACGCGGGTCTCACCGCGCCTGAACCGGTCCGCGGCGATTGGACGTCGGCATCCGGCCATCTCGTGGCCTCGGAGCTGATCGAGGCCACGGCGATCTTCGTCGCCAACGACCAGATGGCGCTCGGTGCCCTGCGTGCTCTCGCCGACGCCGGTCGGCGCGTCCCCGAGGACGTCTCCGTGATGGGCTTCGACGACATCGCGGATGCCGCGGAGTTCCGCCCGCCCCTGACGACGGTGCGTCAGGACTTCGACGCCCTCGGCCGCCGCGCGGTCGCGGCACTGGTCGCGGCGATCGAGGGCGGCGACACGGTTGCGGAGACCGTTCCCGCGTCGTTGATCGAGCGACGGAGCACCGCCGGAGCCTGATGCACGCCGGCAGCCTCGGCGCGCCGCGCGCGAGACGGCCGCCGTCAGCGCGGCTCGCGCCACCCTCGCTCGAAGAGACGGAAGCCCGCCTCGATGGTCGCGGCGGCATCGTCGTGCTCGAAGGCGAGGATCTGCAGCTGCAGCACCATTCGCGCGTAGACGCGGGTCTCGGCATCCGGCTCGCTCTGTCCGGTCGTCTCGGCGATGGCCGCGGCCAGGGCGTCCTCGTGGCGCAGCCACATGCGTGAGGCGTAGTCGCGGAGGGCAGGTGTGTCGGTGATGAGCTGCATGAACTGGCGACGATGCGCGCCCGTGGGGTCGAAGGCGAGGCCGATGAGCTCGCGCCGGTAGAGGTCGCGAAGGGCGTCGGACACCGACGTGCCGTCCGGGCGGTCGCGCACGGCCGCGACGAGCATGTCGCGCTGGGCGTCGTCCTCGTCGAAGACGAGCGCCTCCTTCTGGGGGAAGTGCGCGAAGACGGTCGTGGGCGACACGTCGGCGGCATCGGCGACCTCGCGGATGCTGACGTCGTCGAAGCCGCGCTCGACGAAGAGCTGCGTCGCGGCGTCGGAGATGGCCTTCCGCGTCGCGGCCTTCTTGCGTTCGCGGCGTCCGACGTCTGCGCTCATGGACACACTCTACCGACTTCGCTTCAAACATGTATTGACACCGAAACTGGTACGAGTACAGTTACGGCGTGACTTCAGAATCTTCCTCTTCCTCGCTCAACGTCCGCGACGGCCGTCGCGCCTGGGTCATGCTCGTCGTCCTGACGACGCTGACGACCGCCGGCATGACCGTTGTGCTCCCGGTCCTGCCCTTCGTGGTGCTGCGGTACGTGTCGAACCCGGCCGACCTCGCCGTGTGGGTCGGCATCCTCGAGACCGTCAACGCTCTCTGCGCGTTCCTCGTCGCCCCGTTCCTCGGCCGCATCTCCGATCGCTTCGGCCGGCGGCCCGTCATCATCGTCGCCGGCTTCGGGGGCGCCCTCGGCTTCCTCCTCTTCGGCATCGGGGGCGCCATCTGGGTGCTGCTGCTCGGACGCATCGTGCAGGGCGTGACCGCGGGCGACCTCCCCGCCCTCTTCGCCTACCTCGCCGACATCACCCCGCCCCACAAGCGGGCTCGGCGCTTCGGTGTCCTCGGGGCGACGGCCGGCATCGGCACGATGGTCGGCCCCGCCCTCGGCGGCACGCTCGCCGCGATCGACGTCGACCTGCCGGTGTTCGTCACCGCGGGCCTCGCGCTGACGGTCGCGATCCTCAGCATCTTCCTGCTGCCCGAGAGTCTCGCCCCCGACAAGCGGATCGCCGCTCTCGATCTGCGGGCGGTGCACCCGTTCGCGGTGTTCCGCGGCGTCTTCCGCCGTCCGGAGCTGCGCGGGCTCATGATCGGGCTGCTCCTGGTGGGCCTGCCGTTCGGCTTCTTCGTCAACAACTTCAGCGTGCTCGCCCTCGACGCCATCGCATGGACTCCCACCGCGATCGGCCTGCTGACCGCGTGCGTCGGCATCATCGACATCGCCATCCAGGGCGTGCTGCTCGGGTTCCTGCTGCCGCGGATCGGCGAGCGGGGTGTCGTGGTCAGCGGCATCGTCACGCAGGCGATCGGTCTCGTCGCCCTCGCCGGGGTCACGTCGCTGTTCGCCCAGCCGTGGCTGTTCGTCGTGGGCGCGCTGACGCTCGCGGCGGGCCAGGGGGCGGCGCAGGCCACGATGGACGGTCTGCTCTCCAACGCCGTCGGCGACGACGAGCAGGGCTGGATCGCCGGAGCCGCGCAGTCCCTCAACGCCGCCGTCGGTACCGTCGCGCCGCTGGTCGCCGGTCTGCTGTACGCCCACGTCGCCCACGCGGCGCCGTACGTACTGGGGGCGGCGCTCATGGTCGCCGCGGCCGTGGTCATCGGACGGGCGCGCTTCACGAGCCCGTCGATGAAAACGACGGTTCCGGATGCCGCGGGGTCCGTGATCACCACGACGTGAGGCGGCGACGCGGGTCAGTGCATCGGGCGGTCGGGCAGGCGCACCTGCCGCAGGGTGAGCGTCACGACGCTCGAGAGCGAGGTGCTCGCCCCGTTCGGCGCGAAGACGGCTGCGGCAATCGCACCCGCGTCACGCGGCACCACGCGAGGACGCGTGCCTGAGGTCGAACCGCCGTCAGGCCCCGTCGCCCCACGGCATCGGACGGTCGGCGTCGCGCGCACTGTCGTCGGGGATGTGCGGAAGGGGCTCGCCACCCGCGCGGATGCACAACCACCGCAATTCGCCGGGGCTGTCCGGGACCGCGCGCCAGACGCGCCACACGCCCTGCCCGACGCGGATGACGCTACCGGGGCCGACGTCCACGACGTCGTCGTCGAGGCCCATTTGTCCGCGCCCCTCGAGGAACACGTAGAGCTCCTCCACCCGGCTGTGCGTGTGCCAGTAGCCCGCGTCCTCGCCGGGCAGGAGGGCGTTCGCCGTCATGCCGATGAATTGCATCGTCAGCTCGTGATCGACCACGCGTCGTCCGTCGCGCGAGCGCTCCGGTACGAAGCCGCCGAAGTGGTCGCGCCAGTCGGCCATCGCTCCGATGTCGGTGATCTCGTAGTCGCTCACGTCGTCTCGCTCTCTGTCGCCGGGGCGGAAACCTGCCAGCCATCGCCGGTGCGACGGTAGATCGTGCGCCGATGGCGGCGGTCGGGGGAGCCGTGCCAGAACTCGACCCGGTCGGGCACGATTCGCCACAGCACCCACCCGCCCGGAGGAATCCCGTCGCGGGCGGCCGCGGATCGCGCCGCGAGATCTGCGGCGGATTCCTCCTCCGACGCCTCCCGCACGCTCCCGCGCACGCGCACGGACCGCAGCACGGCCGGCCACCAGAAGGTCAGGGCCGCAGCGGACCGCGCGGCCAGCTGCTCGGCCTTCGCGGAGTCCCGCGGGCCCGCGAACGCCCAACCGCGAGGTCCGACGTCCTTGAGGATGAGCACACGAGCATCCGGGATGCCGTCGGCATCCACCGTAGAGAGGGTGGCGCCGTGCGCCTCGGCGACGTCCGCCTCCACCGCCTGCCGGATCCATCGCTCGAAGAGCGGCTCCGGCGCGTCGGGCAGGGGACCGGCATCCGGTTCGGGAGCCACGCCGGTGAGGGAGGGGAGCGAGCGGAGCCAAGCGGCCATCGTCATGACCCCATCCTGCCCCTCCCGCGCGACGGCGCACGCCCGGCCGACGCGGAACAGGCGATCCGCCAAGAGCAGGACCGCGATCTCGCGGGTCGTCCTGTTCTCGAACGGATCGCCTGTTTCGGCGCGTCGCCGGGATGCCGCGTCGCCGGGATGCCGGGTCGCCGGGTCGGCGGGTCGGCGCGCCGCCGCGCCGCCGGACCGCCCGGTCGCCGGCCTACTCCTCCAGCTGCCCGAGCGACGGCTCCGCCACGAAGCGGGCGACCGGCTGGATCGCGTGCTCGAGCTCGAGCACGACGATCTCGTTCGCGCCGGCGCGGGTCGCCGGTCCCGGCACGTACAGGGTGTCCTGCGGGACGTTGTTCCAGTACCGGCCGAGGAAGAAGCCGTTGACGAACGCGAAGCCCTTGCCCCACGACGTCGTGTCGAGGAACAGATCACCGGGCGTCTCGAGGTCGAACGTCCCGCGCAGGAACGCCCGACCGGCCGTGCCCGTGCCGGAGCCCTCGACGGTGTCGAGGTCGATCGGTGTGGCGGTCCATCCGGTCACCGCGGCGCCGTTCAAAGTGACGGGCCCGACCAGGCCCTTCGCCTCGCCGAGCCGGTCGGCGTAGTTCACCCGCCCCTGGTCCTCCACGAGCACCGTCAGGTGGGCGCCGGCGGGGATCATCAGCGCGCGCTCCTTCAGGGACCGCGACAGGCGTCCCACCGGCACGCCGTCGACGTGCACCCAGGCGAGGTCGCGCACCTCGTCGAACACGAGCGCCGCGGTACCGGTGAACGACGGCAGCTCGACGTCGTACCGCACCAGGGGGCCGAGGTGCCCCAGCTGCTCGAAGGTCGCGGGGGCGTCCGTCGGAGTCGTGGCGCCGGATGCCGGCATCCATTCGCCCTCGCCCGAGAGCGGGACGTCGAAGACGGGGGCCGCGGGCCGGGGCCCGGGCGCCTCGGTCGGCACAGGCGCGTACTTCGCGATGACCTCGCGGAACGCGTGGAACTTCGCCGTCGGGTGGCCCGATTCGTCGATCGGCGCGTCGTAGTCGTACGAGGTGACGATCGGGTCGAAGCGGCCCTTGTCGTTGGCGCCATTCGTGGTCCCGAAGTTCGTGCCGCCGTGCACCATGTAGATGTTCACCGAGGCGCCGGCCGCGAGCAGTACGTCGAGGTCGTGGGCGGATGCCGCGGGGTCGGTCGTGTGGTGGATGCTGCCCCACCAGTCGAACCAGCCGTCCCAGAACTCGGAGCACATCAGCGGCCCCGTGGCCTGGTGCTCGCGCAGGGTCGCCAGGCGCTCCTCCGACCGCGAGCCGAACGAGCCGGTGAGGTGCAGCTCGGGCAGGCTCCCCGCCTCGAGCATCCACGGCATCGGCTGGTCGACGGTGGTCAGCGGGACCGTGATGCCGGCGTCCTTCGTGACGCGCACCAGCTCGCGCAGGTAGTCCTTGTCGGAGCCGTAGGCGCCGTACTCGTTCTCGATCTGCACGAGCACGACGTTGCCGCCGCGGTCGATTTGGCGCGGGGCGACGATCTCGTACACGCGACGCAGGTACTCCGACACCGCCGCGACGAACTGCGGCTCGGAGCGACGGATGCCGATCCCCGGCGTCGAGGTGAGCCACACGGGCAGGCCGCCGTTGTGCCACTCCGCGCAGATGTACGGACCCGGGCGCACGATCGCGTGCAGGCCCTCGGCGGCGATGAGGTCGAGGAAACGGCCCAGATCGTTCCAGCCGGTGGCATCCCACTCGCCCTTCACCGGCTCATGGGCGTTCCACGCCACGTAGGTCTCGATGGTGTTGAGGCCCATCGCCTTGGCGGTGCGGATGCGGTCGGCCCAGTGCTCGGGGTGGATGCGGAAGTAATGGAGCGTGCCCGAGATGACCTGGTGCGGTCGCCCGTCGAGCAGGAAGTCGGTCTCGCCGATGGTGAAGGTCGTCACGGTGTCTTTCGGGGTCAGGCGGTGAGGCGCGCGGTCAGGCGCACCCAGGCGAGGGCGGGGAGGGTGAAGCGCAGGATGCCGTCGGCGCCGACGTCGACGGGCAGGGGAGTGGGGGCGACGGGCTCGGCGTCGACCGAGTTGGTGGTGTGGCGATCGCCGCCCTCGGGGATCGTGATCACGACGGCGTCGACGTCGGCGACCGGCCCCAGATCGAGCTCGACCGGGGTGGCGGCGTCCAGGTCGCGGTGGGCGAGGAAGACCGCCACGTTGTCGCCGTCGACGGTCGCGACGGCGTCGACGGCTGCGACCGCGCCGTGCCGGGCGGTGTCGATCGTGGCGCCCTCGACGACGGGGTCCACCACGCGTCCGGACGCCGCGCGCGCGGTCAGGGCGAAGGGATGGAAGGTGCTCTGCCGCCAGGCGCCGCCCCCGTCCGGCTCGGTGCGGATCGGGGCGATGACGTTCACCAGCTGCGCGAGATTGGCCATCGAGACGCGGTCGGAGCGGCGGATGAGCGTGATGAGGAGCGATCCGACGACCACGGCGTCGGTGACGGTGTAGTCGTCCTCGATCAGGCGCGGGGCGATCGGCCAGTCGCCGGTGAAGACCCGCGGCTTGTCGACCTCGTTCCAGCGCGTCTGGTTCCAGACGTTCCACTCGTCGACGCTGATGCCGATCGTGCCGCCGTCGGGGGCGGTCGCACCGACCTCGTCGATGATCTCGACGACGTCCGAGATGTAGCGGTCCAGGGCCGCACCGCTGGCGAGGAAGCTCGCCGGGTCAGCCGGGTCCTCCTCGTAGTAGGCGTGCACCGAGATGTGGTCGATGAGACCGGCGGTGTGCCGGAGCACGGTGCGCTCCCACTCTCCGAAGGTGGGCATCTCGTGGTTCGAACTGCCGGCGGCGACGAGCTCGACGGCCGGGTCGATGAAGCGCATCATGCGCGCGGTCTCCGCGGCGAGGCGTCCGTACTCGTCGGCCGTCTTGTGCCCGATCTGCCACGGCCCGTCCATCTCGTTGCCGAGGCACCACAGCCGGATGCCGAACGGTTCGTCGCGGCCATTGGCGCGGCGGCGGTCGCTCAGCGCCGTGCCGGAGGGGTGGTTGACGTACTCGAGCAGGTCGGCGGCTTCGGCGACGCCGCGCGTGCCGAGGTTCACGGCCTCCATGACCTCGAGGCCCGCGGCATCCGCCCACTCGGCGAACTCGTGTAGACCCACCTGATTGGTCTCGGTGCTGTGCCACGCGGCGTCGAGGCGGACCGGCCGCTCCTCGCGGGGGCCCACGCCGTCCTCCCACCGGTAGCCCGAGACGAAGTTGCCGCCCGGGTAGCGCACGACCGTGGCGCCGAGCTCGCGCACGAGGTCGAGCACGTCGGCGCGGAAGCCGGCGGCGTCGGCGCTGTCGTGCCCGGGCGAATGGATGCCGTCGTACACGCAGCGGCCCATGTGTTCCACGAACGAACCGAACAGACGGCGGGGGACGACGGAGCCGACCGCGGAACGGTCGATGCGGATGCGGGTGGGGGTGCTCATGGCTCTCCTCGGGAGGGAAAGGGAGGGGCGGGCCGCATGCGTTCGCTGCGGCCCGCCCCGGTGACTCTCGTTACTTGTTGACCGAGAAGCCCTGGTCGTTGCCGTACTGGACGAGCTGGTCCTGCCAGGTGGTCAGACCCTCGTTCAGGTCGGTCTTGTTGGCGTACGCCTGGCCGACGGTGTCGCTGTAGATGCTGTTCGCGTAGACCTGGAACGGCAGGTAGCTCCAGCCCTTCACGACGTCGCTGGACGCCTGGGTCAGCACCTGGTTGATCTGCTGACCGCCGAAGTACTCCGACTTCTGGTCGACGAACGAGGGGTCGCTCAGCTGCGCCGTGGTCGAGGGGAAGCCGCCCGACTCCGCGAAGATCTGCAGGCTCTCCTCGTCGTTGTTCAGCCACTTCAGGAAGCCGGCCGCGAGGGCGGGGTTCTTGCTCTGCTTGGTCACGGCCTGGCCGCCGCCGCCGTTCTCAGCGGTCGCCGGCGTGCCGTCGTAGGTGGGGATGGGGGCCACGGCCCACTTGCCGGCGCCGTCCTCCACGGAGGACTCCAGCACACCGGGCATCCAGGCGCCGATGACGAGCGAGGCGATCGAGCCGTCGCCGAGGCCCTTGAACCACTCGTCGCTCCAGCTGGGCGTGGTCGCGAGCAGATCGCCCTCGATCAGACGGTTCCAGTTCTCGGCGAACTTCTTCGAGCCGTCGTCCTGCAGGTCGATGGTGACATCGGTGCCCGCGTCGCCCGTGGTCGTGAAGGGGGTGCCGCCGGCCTGCCAGATCATGCTGGTCGTGAAGCCGGAGTCGCCGGTGTCGGCGGTGATGTACTTGGTCGGGTCGGCCGCGTGCAGCTTCTGGGCGGCGGCGTAGTACTCGTCCCACGTGGTGGGCACGGCGATGCCGTACTGGTCGAAGACGCTCTTGTTGTAGAAGAGGGCCATGGGGCCCGAGTCCTGCGGAAGGCCGTAGATCTTGCCGTCGAAGTCGACCGAACCCCACGGGCCCGTGGCGTAGTCGTCCTCGAGGTCGCCGAAGCCGTACGACGACAGGTCGAGCAGCGAGTCCGAGAGCGCGAACTGCGGGAAGGCGTAGTACTCGATCTGCACGACGTCGGGGGCGCCCGAGCCGGCCTTGATCGCGTTCTGGAGCTTCGTGTACTCCTCGGTGTTGGTGCCCGCGTTGACGTAGTTCACCTTCACGTTGGGGTACTTCTTCTCGAACGCCGCGACCTGCGCCTCGGCCGAGGGCGTCCACGACCAGTACGTGATCTCGCCGCCGGCCTCGAGGGCCTTCTCGATGTCGTCGGCCGAGCCCGCGGCAGCGCCGCCGGCGTTGCCGCCCGAGCACGCGGTGAGCGCGCCGACCGACAGGGCGGTCGCGGCGACGGCGAAGACGGTCCGCCGCACGGCGGAGCCCTTGCGCATGAATGTCATCGGTTTCCTCTACTTCGTTGTTGTGGATGGTGTTGCGGATGCAGGTGCGACGTGCCCGTGCCGGGACGAGGCGGTGTGGGGGGTCAGCGGATCACTGCTTGACGCTGCCGGCGCTCAGGCCCGACTGCCAGAAGCGCTGCAGCACGAGGAACGCGGCGACGATCGGGAGGATCGACAGCAGCGCCCCGGTGATCACGAGGTTGTAGATGGGCTGGGCGCCCACGCCGATGGCCTGCGCGTTCCACTGGTTGAGCCCGACGGTGAGCGGGTACCACGAGGGGTCGCTGAGCATGATCAACGGCAGGAAGTAGTTGTTCCAGGTCGCCACGACGGCGAACAGCAGCACGGTCACGATGCCCGGCGTGAGCAGGCGGATCGAGATGGTGAAGAACGTGCGGAACTCGCCCGCGCCGTCCATGCGCGCGGCCTCGAGCAGCTCGGTGGGGATGGCGTCGCTCGCGTACACCCAGATGAGGTACAGCCCGAAAGGGCTGATGAGCGAGGGGATGATGATCGCCCACGGGGTGTTGGTGATGCCGAGCTGGCTGAACAGCAGGAACGTCGGGACGGCGAGGGCGGTTCCGGGGACGGCGATCGCGCCGAGCACCACGGCGAAGACCGCCTTGCGACCGCGGAAGTTGTACTTCGCGAGCCCGTACCCGGCGAGGGTCGCGAGCAGGGTCGCGCCGCCCGCGCCGACGACGACGTAGAGCAGCGTGTTGCCGAGCCAGCGCACGAAGATGCCGTCGCGGTAGGTCAGTGTCTGCGCGATGTTGTCGAACAGGGCGAAGCTGTTGCCCGGTCCGAGACCGAAGGTCGTGAACAGGTCGGGCTGCGTCTTGGTGGCGTTGATGACGAGCCAGAACAGCGGCACGAGCGTGTACAGCAGGTACAGGCCCATGACGATGCTCAGCACGATCGACTTCTTGCTGCGCGTGGGCGAGGTGCGCGCGAAGCGCGTGCCGGCGCGGCCGGTGCGGGGCGTGGTCACGGCGACCGTGTCGGTGCGGGGTGCGGTCGCGGTGGTCATCGCGCCTCCTGACGTGAGCCGCGCAGCTGCACGACGTAGGCGATCACCGCGGTGATGACGCCCATGATGATGGCGATCGTGGCGGCGTAGTTGTACTGCTGGCCGGCGAACGAGAGGTTGTAGGCGTACATGTTCGGCGTGAAGAACGTCGAGATGGTGTTCGGGGCCAGCGGCTTGAGGATGTTGGGCTCGTTGAAGAGCTGGAAGCTGCCGATGATGGAGAAGATCGTGGCGATGACGATCGCGCCGCGCACGGCCGGGATCTTGATCGAGAAGATCGTGCGCCAGGCGCCCGCCCCGTCGATGGATGCCGCTTCGTACAGCTCGCCGGGAATGGTCTTCAGCGATGAGTAGAAGATGAGCATGTTGTAGCCCACGAACTGCCACGTCACGATGTTGCCGATCGACAGCAGCATCCATTCCGGCACGAAGGGCTGGACGAACTGCCCGCCGAGCAGGTCGTTGAGGTTGCGTGTCAGGCCGAACTGGTCGCCGTAGATGTAGCCCCACATGAGCACGGCGACGACCGCGGGTACGGCGTAGGGCAGGAAGATCACGATGCGGTAGAAACCCGCCGCGTGCAGTCGGGCACTGTCGATCGCGAGGGCCGCGGCCAGGGCCAGCAGCAGCATGACCGGCACCTGCACGACGAGGAACACCGCGACGCGTCCGAATCCGTCCCAGAACTTGGGGTCGCCGAACGCGGTGACGTAGTTCTCGAGACCCACGAACGCGTTGCCGCCGATGAGCTGATCGCGGAAGAGGCTGAGGTAGACGCTGTACGCCAGCGGTGCCAGGAACACGAGCGCGAAGACGAGAGCGAAGGGGGCGACGAACAGCCAGCCTCGATCGTCGATTCGTGCGCGCCGCTTGCGCCGCGGGGTGCGCAGGGCGGGCGGGGGTGCCGCGGTGGTCGTCATCGTCCGGTGCCTCTTCGTTGGTGCGCATCCCGGCCGGGTCGTCGGGATGTTGACGTAAACATAACCCGCCCCCGCTAGGGTGTCAACGTCAACATCTTCAGGGGGCAGGCATGAGCGAAACGACGACGACGTCGACCGCGATCCCGACGCGCGAGCGTCGGCGGGAGGTGTCGATGGCCGACGTTGCCGCGGCGGCGGGTGTCTCCGGCCAGACCGTCTCGCGCGTGGCCAACGGCCGTGCGAACGTCGACCCCGAGACGCGGCAGCGGGTGCTCGATGCCATGTCCACCCTGGGTTACCGCCCGAACAGTGCGGCGCGCGCCCTCCGCTCGGGACGGTTCCGCAGCATCGGCGTCATCATGTTCTCGCTGAGCTCCTACGGCAACACCCGTACCCTCGACGCGCTCGCGTCGATGGCAGCGGCATCCGGATACTCCATCACCCTCATCACCGTGCACTCGGCGTCGCAGTCCGACGTCTCGGGCGCCTTCCTCCGCCTGCGCGAGCACGCCGTCGACGGCATCGTCATCCTGATCGAGACCCACCGCCTGGGTGAGAACGAGCTGTCGATCCCGTCGGGACTGCCGGTCGTGGTCGTCGACTCCAGCGCCGACTATCCCTACGCGGTGGTCGACAACGACCAGGCGCAGGGCGCTCGGCTCGCGACGGAGCATCTCCTCGACCTCGGTCACGAGACGGTGTGGCACGTCTCGGGGCCGCCCGAGTCGTTCGCTGCGGAGCGTCGCCGCGACGCCTGGCGCGCCGCCCTCGAGCAACGCGGATGCCGCGTGCCGGAGGTGCAGATCGGCGACTGGACGGCCGAGTCGGGGCACCGCATCGGCCTCGCGCTCGCGACGATGCCGGAGGTCACGGCCGTATTCGCGGCCAACGATCAGATGGCGCTCGGCGTCATCCGCGCGCTGCACGAGACGGGGCGCGCCGTCCCCGCGGATGTCAGTGTCGTCGGCTTCGACGACATGCCGGAGTCGGCGAACTTCTGGCCCCCGCTGACGACGGTCCGCCAGCGCTTCGAGCGCGTGGGCGAGGAGGCGATGACGGCGCTGATCGCCGACATCGAGGGCAGCGGCGGCGAGCACGCGCGCACTCTCGTGCCGACCTCGCTGGTCGTGCGGGAGAGCTCCGGCCCGCGCCGCTGAGGACGGCTCCGGGGCATTGCGTCTCGGCGCGACCCTCCGCTAGGTTCGATGTTGACGTCAACATGTTGACGTCAACATCCCCACCCACGAGGGCCGCGACGATGCGGCCGGATCGGAACGACGATGAAGTCAGCTCGACTGTTGTCGATGACCTGTGCTGTCGCCTTGGCCGCCGGAGGGATCGCGGCGACGACCACCGCGACGGCAGCGCCCGCAGCCGCAGCGGAACCGACCACCGCGACGGTGCGCATCACCCCCAACCCCGCGACGGCAGCGGACCCCTTCGAGGGGTGGGGCACGAGCCTGGTGTGGTTCGCCAACGCCACCGGCAACTACCCCGCCGACGTGCGCCAGAAGCTCTTCGACGCGGTGTTCGGCGACGAAGGTCTGAACCTCAACATCGCCCGGTACAACATCGGCGGCGGCAACGCCTCCGACGTGCCGGCGTACCTGCGCCCCGGTGGAGCGGTGCCCGGCTTCTGGAATCCCGACCTCGGCGCCACCGACGCGCAGGGCGCGATCACCTCGACCTACGCCGACCGAGCCCGGTACAAGGCCGCCTGGAACCCCGACGACCCGGATGCGTACGACTTCGACGCCGACTCGGCGCAGCGGTGGTGGATCGACGCGTTGAAGGACAAGGTCACCCACTGGGAGGCGTTCAGCAACTCCCCGCCCTACTTCCTCACGCAGAGCGGATACGTCTCCGGCGGCATCAACAACGCCACCAGCGAGCAGCTCGCCCCGGCGGACATGGAGAAATTCGCCGGGTACCTCGTCACCGTCGTCGACGAGCTCGAGAAGGCCCATGGCATCCGGTTCGACACGATCGACCCGTTCAACGAGCCGAACACGAACTACTGGCAGACGCAGATCCCGAACGGGGCGACGTGGCCCACGGGCGGGCGCCAGGAGGGCGCGCACATCGGCCCGCAGGCGCAGGACGCGATGGTCAAAGCCCTCTCCGCCCGCCTCGCCCAGCCGAGCACGACCACGGATGCCGTCATCTCGGCGATGGACGAGACCAACCCGGGGATCTTCGCGTCGAACTGGAACACCTGGTCGGCGCAGTCGAAAAGCCTCGTCGACCAGCTCAACGTGCACACCTACGGCACGAGTGGTCGCCAGGTCGTGCGCGACATCGCCAAGGCCGCCGACAAGCCGCTGTGGATGAGCGAGGTCGAGGGCAACTGGACGGCCGGGGGTTTCCGGACCGACGACATCGACAACGGCATCGGCATGGCCGAGCACATCGTCGGCGACCTCCGCGAGCTCGAACCGACCGCCTGGGTGTTCTGGCAGCCGGTCGAAGACCTCTACAACATGCAGAAGGTCGAGAACCTCAACTGGGGCAGCGTCTACATCGATTTCGACTGCAACGCCGAGGGCAAGTCGCTCCGCCGCATCGCCGACGGCGAGGCCGACCCGTCGTGCAAGGTGCTGACGAACGAGAAGTACAACACCGTCCGCAACTTCACGCACTACATCCACCCCGGCGACCGTCTGATGTCCACCGACGACGCGCGGTCCACCGCGGCGGTCGACGCCGACGGCCAGGGCGCGACGATCGTGCACGTGAACGGCGACGACTCCGCCAAGACGGTGCAGATCGACCTGCGCGACTTCGCGAGCATCGCCCCCGGTGCCACCGTCACTCCGATCGTGACCACCGAGTCGACGGTCGCGCAGCCGACGGTCAACGCCCTCCAGGAGGGTCAGAAGGTCGCGGTCGACCCGGCGACGCGCACCGCCACCCTGACGGTGCCCGCGAAGTCGGTCACCACGTTCGTGATCGACGGCGTCTCGGGCGTCTCCGACGACGCCGCGGCCTTCCGCGACGGTCAGACGGTGCAGCTCACCGGCCTGCAGAGCGGCCTGGCCCTGGATGCGTCCTCGGGCGTCGCCATCCGCGCGACCGCGACGACCGCCGAGGCCGCCCGTGCTCAGTCGTGGACCGTTCGCACGATCGACGGCGCCGGCACGAACCGGCACCGTTTCACCCTGCAGAACGGAACGGGGAAGTTCCTGGCATCCCGCAACGGCGGCACGGCCCTCGTGGATGCCGATCCGGCCGCGGCCGCGGGCGACCCCGCGACGCAGTGGATGGCGTCGACCACGGACGGCGAGTACTACTCGGTGCTGAACGTGGCGGGCGAGCGCGTGCTCGACGTGAACCAGGCCAGCACCACGCCCGGCGCGACCGTGGGCCTGTGGACCTCCAACGGCGGCGGGAACCAGCAGTGGAAGATCGCCGGCACCACGGTCGTGGGCACCGACCCGGTTTCGGCCGCGACGGCCGTCGGCGCGACGCCGTCCCTCCCCGCGACCGTGACGGTCCGCTACGCCGGTGGCATCCGGCGCAGTGCGCCCGTGATCTGGCAGCTCGACGGTGTCGACTTCTCCACGCCCGGAACCGTCACGGTCCGCGGTGCCGGCACCGATCTGTTCGGCGGAGCGTTCGAGGCGACGGCGACGGTCGAGGTCGGTGCCTACACCGCCACGCGTCCCGCCTCGGTCACCGTGGCCGCCGGGAGCGCCCTCTCTGCCGTCGAGAGCCAGGCGGACACCACGGTGCAGGCCGAGCTCACCCCGTCGGGTGCGGGTTTCTCCCTTCCCGTTGAGTGGAACTGGGACGGTGTGGTGGACTCCGCCTTCGCGCAGCCGGGGACGGTCTCGGTGACCGGTGTCGCGACGGGCCCCGCCGGTGAGCGTCTCGACGCGAAACTGACCGTCATCGTCACGGACGCGGCCGCGAACAACGTCGCCCCGCAGAGCACGCCGTCGGCGACGTACACGGAGTCGGGGTACCCCGTCGCGAACACCATCAACGGTGTCACCACCGACAAGGGCTGGTCGAACTGGCGCGGCGGCACGAAGAACACGCAGGACACCCTGAGCTACGTCCTCGCCAAGCGCGAGACCCTCAGTCATGTGTCGGTGCAGTTCTACAAGGACGGCAGCACGCTCAGCTGGCCCACGACCGTGCGTGTGGACCACCGGGTGAGCGGGGGCGGCTGGGTGAGGGGAGACGAGGTCGCCGTTCCGACGCCCGCGAACGGTGCGCCGAAGGTCGACGTCCCCGTGACGGGTGCGGCCGACGAGGTCCGTGTGATCCTGAACGCCCGCCCGCAGACGCACATGATCGTCTCGGAGGTCGAGATCTCCGCGGCCTCGGCGTCGCTCGCCGGCATCGCCGACCTCGCGCGCCTCACCGTCGGCGACCAGCCGGTGGAGGGCTTCGACGCCGGCACTCTCGCCTACACCGTCTCGTCCACCGGAGCGGCGTGGCCGACCCTGCACGCGCTGGCGGTCGACCAGGACGCGTCGGTCGTGGTGACCCAGCCGGGTGACGCCGCGGGCGTGGGCTCCGTGGGGGTGACCGCACCCGATGGGAGCACGCGCACGTACACGGTGACCGTGAACCGCATCGTCGGCATCGACACCCCCGTCGTGACCGGCGAAGCGCGTGTCGGTTCGATCGTCCGGGCCACGGCCGTCACCGACCCGGCGGATGCCGCGCTCTCGTTCGCCTGGTTGCGCGACGGAGCGCCCATTCCGGATGCCACGGCCGACGCCTACGCTCTCACCGCTGCCGACGAGGGGCGGGAGATCTCGGTGGAGGTCACCGCGGCCGCGGACGGCTTCGCGGTCGGATCGGCACGCTCCGCGGCCATCGTCCCCGCAGCCGCCCCGGTCGATCCGGGTGCCGGCGGCAACGGGTCGGGCAACGGCAACGGGAACGGCAACGGCAACGGGAACGGTTCGGGCAACGGCGGCGGCTCCGGCGCCGGCGGTGGCTCGAACGCCGGGGGCGCCGGAGCGGGGTCGTCGCCCGGCTCCGGATCGTCCACGGCGCCCGGATCCGCGTGGGGCGGAACCGCGGGCGGCCTCGCGAACACCGGCATGCACGGCGAAGGCCTCGCCGTGACGGGTGCGGGTGCGGCCGTGCTGCTCCTGCTCGGCGGGGCGTTGCTGTGGCGCCGCCGTCGCGGAGCAGGCTCCACCCGGAGCTGACATCGAGATCACGCGGCCGCGTCGTTCGCCTCGAAGCGAGCGGCGCGGCCGTGTCGTTCCTGCGGGGCCGCTCCGGTCGCCCGAGAGCAAGACGTCGGCGCGATCAGCGCGGAGCGGGCTCGGGGCGGTGCACGCCTCGCGGACGGTAGCCGAGCGCATCGGAGCACTCGAGCAGGTCGGCGAGATACCAGATGATCGCGAGCCACATCTCCGTGCCCTGCAGGCCCGGCTCTCCGGCATCCAGACGGAAGGAGATCCCCGCGTCGGCGTGCCAGCCGGTGAGGGCATGCCGGAGGAGCTCGGCGGCGAGGGTGCGCACCTCGTCGCGGCGGTATCCGGTGGCGCGCGTCAGCCACAGCGGATGCGCGATGTCGAGCACGGTGCAGGCGTCGCGGCGGTCGGGGCGCATCCAGCGGTCGTCGCGCGCGTGCCGGAGCACCGTGTCGATGACGGCCTCGGGATGCGAGACGTCGAGGCCGATCTGTGCGAGCGTCCCGCGGGCGGCGCGGTAGAAGCCGTTGACCAGGAGCCGCAGGTCGCCGTCGACGCCGGGGTGCCCCCACATGCCCGTGCCCGGATCGGCGCGGAGGCTCAACCAGCCGAACAGGGCTTCTGCGAATCCCGGGGGGATGGCATCCTGCCGACGGTCGCTCCAGTGCAGGGCGGTGCCGATCGCATCGACATGATGTCCCGCGCGCCAGGGATCGGTGCCCCACGGCAGGGCGTCGAGGCGGGCGATCAGCCCGGCGGCGTCCGCGTCGACGACGTCGGCGAGGGCGTGCGGGAAGCGGCCGCCCAGCAGGTCGAGCGCGTACCCGGCGCTCAGGACGCCGTAGGACGCATCGGGGTCGTCCCAGAGCGTGGCGGCGTCGGTCGTGAGGCCGGTGGTCGGGCGCTGGTGCACCGCGATGCGGTCGATCCATCCCGCGCGATCGTCGCCGGGCGGGGGAGCGTCGTGCAGCAGGGCCGACAGTTCGACGGCGTCGCACAGACCGCGCAACGTCGAGGTGGCGTCGGAGCGGTCGCGGAATCCGCCGTCGACCGCGACCCCGGCGAGCACCGCCGGCAGCTCGTCGCGCGCGCGATCGGCGAACCGGGCCAGGGCGTCGCGCCGAGGGTCGCCGCCCCGCTCAGGAGGAACGCGCCAGCGCAGGACGCGGGCCGGGTTGCCGCCCACGATCGCTCCGGCGGCGACGTCCTTCGTCACCACCGCTCCGGCCGCCAGCACCGCGTGATCGCCGACCGTGACGCCGTCGAGCACGACGACGTGCGAGCCGATCCAGACATCCGACCCGATGCGCACGCCGCGCGAGGTCAGCGGTTGACGGAACACCTCGGTGCCGGGCTCGAAGGAGTGGTTGAAGCCGATGATCGAGGAGTGTGCGCCGACCCTGACCGCGTCGCCGAGCTGCACGTCACCGCGCACCACGGTGTACGGGTTGATCGAGCAGTCGGCACCGATGCGCACCGTGCCGGTGAGGTAGGCGCCGGTCGCGACGTACGAGCGATCGCCGATCGCGAATGCTTCGGGATCGATGCCGGCGTGCTCCGAGAGGAAGACGTCGTCGCCGATCCGCCAGTCGGGATGCGCGACCGCCAGCGCGGCGAGGTACGCGCGGGCGCGTCGACGCTCCTCGGGCGGGGCCTCGGTCGCGAACGTCCACGGCGAGAAGTCGCGCGCCGAGGGGGTGCTCATGACCGCGGGGCGGCCGTCGACGCGCGCACGTTCAGGCGCGGGCTCAGCTGGACCCGGTGCACCGGCCGGTCCGGCTCCGCGATACGCCGGGCGAGCAGCTCCACGGCTGCCTCGCCCACGCTCGCGCGCGGCGGGCTGACCGCGGTGAGGGCGGGCGTGAAGAGCTGGGCGACCTCGTCGTCGTACGCGATGATCGACAGGTCGTCGGGAACGGAGATCCCGCGGGTCAAGGCGAGGTCGACGAAGGCCATCGCCTCGGGGTCGGAGTGCACGAGCAGGGCGGTGACGCCGGTGGCGAGCGCCGAGTCGAGGGTCGCGTTGACCACGTCGGAGAAATCGGGGCTCGTGCGATCGGGCAGGGTCTGCTCGAAGTGATCGGCGGGCGTCAGGGCGAGCTCCTCGCACGCCGTCTGCCACCCCGCCGCGATCTTGCGCGAGGTGGGGGAGTGGCGCGAGAGGATCAGCCCCACCTTGCGGTGGCCCAGGGTCGCGAGGTGCCGGGCCGCCAGCAGTGCTCCCAGCGCATGATCGGTGGTCACCGACTCCATCGGGATGCCGCCCGCCTCCGGCACGGCATCGCGCTCGACGAGCACGCTCGGCACCGGGCAGTCCGCCAGCCAGCTCATCACGTCGGCGGCATGCGCGGTGTCCGTGTTGGGGGCGACGATGAGGCCCCGCACATCTCCGGTCGCGACCAGACGATCGAGCACGGGGCGCTCGTCCTGCAGCTCGTAGGAGGCGCCGCGCAGGAGCATCTTGTAGCCGAGGCGACGGCCGGCCGTCTCCATGCCCCGCACGACCCCCGGCCAGTAATAGGCGAGGGAGGGGACCAGGACGGCGATCGAGCCCGCCGATGTCTCCTCGGCGCGCGGTTCCGGGCTCGGCGGGGCGTTCTCCCCCGCGACGGCCCCGCCGTGGACGCGCCGCAGCACCCCCTCCTTCTCGAGCTGCGCGAGATCGCGGCGCAGTGTCACCGTCGCGACGCCCAGGTCTTCGGTGAGCTGCGAGATGCGCACGGCGCCGTCGTTGTGCAGCGCGCTCAGGATGTGCGCGCGGCGTTCCGCGGCCAGTGGCTGGTGCGGCGTGGTGTCGGTCATTGGTGATCCTCGATCGGTGTGTCCAGTTCTACCGTGACCTGGAGCTGAGTGCGGGATGCCAGGGGCAGGGCGAGGCGCGTCAAGCGGTCCCCCCACACCTCGGTGAGCATCGGATCGTCCAGAACGCGCACCTCGGCCGTCGCGGTGACGTCGCTCGGCCAGCGCACGCGCGCCGCTCGCGCGCCGCCCGGCGGGATCACCCGCGCACCGTCGTCCTCGAGGCGCACCTCGCCCGCGACGAGCAGGTGCAGTCGGGTGTCGTCTCCGGCCGGGGCGCCGTCCGCGAAGGCCCAGGAGTCGTCGATCTCCACGCGCCCGGCCGCCCGATCGAGCCGTGCTCGCCGACGCCAGGTGCGGAGGCCCGCGTCGGGGTAGGCGCCCGCGAGCTCGACGGTGAACGCCGAGGCCTGGTCGGCGAGGTCGACGGCGGCGCCGCGCGCGGTGGCATCCGCTCCCGCCGGCTGCACGGTGCCGCGCACCACGGGGACGTTGTGCCACGCGCTCTGCATGGTCCAGATGTCGTAGCGGTCGGGGCCGAAGGTGGCCGCGGTGTAGGTCGGGCGCCCGGCGTCGACGAGGACCGGGACGCCGTCGACCGCGACGAGGAACGACCCGACGTCGTTGTGGTTGTGATGCTCGCCGTTGTGGCCGCCCTTGGCCACGAGGGTGAGGCCGTCGCGGGACCCGGCGCTCTCACGCGCGAGGAAGACCTCGGTCGAGGCCAGCCAGACGTCGCGCGGCAGCGGAGGGGGAGCGGGGGATGCCATGATCCAGGCCTGATCGGTGAGCGCGCGCAGCAACCGGCCGAGGCCTTCGCGCTCGGTGGCCGCGGGCGCGCCCGGGTGGCGGTGCGACGCGGCGAAGGCGGCGGCGGCGGCGTCGCCGTGGCGGCGGGCGGCGCGGTGCAGCGCATGCCAGGGCTGGTCGACGGGCGGCCTCGCCTGGCCGTCGGCGTGGTTGACGAACCAGTCGCCGCCCAGGTGCGAGCGATGGGGGAACGCGACCGTCTCGCGCAGAGCGGTCACCGTGGTGGCGTCGGCGGTCCCCTCCGACGCGTGGGCGAGCACGTCCAGCACCTCGAGGGCGCGCGCGGCCCCGTTCCACCAGTAGGCGTAGCCCTCGTCGATCGCGCCGTCGGGGGGAAGGGCGGCGACGTAGCGGTCGAGACCTTCGACGGCGAGGGCGATGACGCGGTCGCGTTCGGCCGCCTCGCCGGCGGTGTCGAGCAGGCGCAGCGCGGCGACGATGACGTTGCCGTGGATCCAGGGGTTCCAGTTGTGCACGTCGCCGTCGAGACCGATCCAGTGCCAGTCGCGTCGGCGCTGGAATGGCTCGAACACCCGCACCCGGGCCTCGTGCCGGATGCGCTCGCGGACGCCCGGAGCGCGCGTGTCGAGCTGCGCACCGAGCAGGTGGTCGATCCAGGCGAGCTGCGCGACGACCTCGCCCGCCCCCAGATCCACGAAGGGATCCGTCACGGTCGCGAGGATCGCGTCGTGCACGCGGTACGTGTCGTCGTGGGCGGGCCAGCACCACGAGCTCTGCTCGCACAGCAGGACGATGCCGTCCACGACCTCGTCGATCCACGCGTCGTCGAGGGTGGCCGCCGCGGCGATCGCCGCGCGGCTCAGCCGGCGCTGCCTTTCGAAGGCCGCGTTCTCCCACGCGCTGCGGTCGCCGTCGCGGTGCACGCGCGCGGCGTCGCTCGCGCGGGGGTGCGGCCAGGGCGTCGACCGCTCGGCCTCGGCCCGGGCCGTGATGGTGCGAAGTCCGACCCGGTCGGCGGACCCGGTCAGCGGGTCCCACACGGCGCGGTCGGATGCCGGGGGGACGGGCAGCGCGTCGTCGCCGAAGCGGCGCACGACGACGTTTCCGAGATGCGCGGCGAGCGGCCCCCGGAAGGGCGCGGTGGGGAACGACATCGGTCTCCTTCGAGCGGGCTCCTCCCGCCTGATTCGATCATAAACGATCATTACGATTCAGAAAAGATGTTGTGGTGTGCGTTTCTGATTGGTACGCTCGCCATCGTTCACCCCTTCCCGTTCGGGGGAACGACGGTCTTCGAAGGAGAACCCGTGGCGATTCCCGCCCTTCCCCGCCTCGCCGGCGGTCAGCGCAGCGACTGGCTCGCCGTCGCCGACGCACTGCTGGACGCGGCGCGGCGCCACGCCACCCCGGGCCACGGGCGCATCGTCTTCCCGGGAGCCGAGGGCGGGTACGGTGCAGCCGTCGACGGACTCGAGGGCTTCGCGCGGGTGTTCCTCCTCGCCGGCTTCCGCATCGCCGGTGCACGGGGCGAGGGCGTGGACGATCTCATCGCGTTCTTCGCGGAGGGAGTGCGCACCGGGGTCGACCCGGATGCCGCCGACCGGTGGGTGCGCATGGACGAGCACGCGCAGGCCAAGGTCGAAGCGGCATCCCTTGCCCTCGCCCTCGATCTCACCCGCGAGTGGATCTGGGACTCGCTCGACGCGCAGACGCAGGAGCGGCTCGTCGCCTACCTCGCGCCCGTCGTGGGAGACGCGACCTACCCGCAGACGAATTGGGTGTGGTTCCGCATCGTCGTGCAGACCTTCCTGCGCTCCGTCGGCGGTCCGTGGTCGGCCGACGACATCGCCGCCGACCTCGCGCGGCACGACTCGTTCGTCCGCGCGGACGGCTGGCTCTCCGACGGGGACGAGCGCGCCTTCGACCACTACGTGGGCTGGGCCCTCCACGTCTACCCCGTGCTCTGGCCCCGTATGACGGGCGCCACCGATCTCGTCGGCGACCGCACCGCGGGCGACGTCGCCCGTCTCGACCGTTTCCTCCAGGATGCCGTGCGGCTCATCGGTGCGGACGGCTCGCCGCTCCTGCAGGGTCGGAGCCTCATCTACCGGTTCGCGGCCGCGGCGCCGTTGTGGGCCGGAATCATCGCGGAGGTCCCCTCCACGGGGGCGGGGCGCCTGCTCCACGCCGCCGGCGCCGTCGTCGATCACTTCGTCACCCGCGGTGCCCCGAATGCCGACGGCATCCTCACCCTCGGGTGGCACGGTGAGTGGCGCTCGCTCGCCCAGTCGTATTCCGGCCCCGGTTCGCCCTACTGGGCCGTCAAGGGACTGATGGGGATCGCGCTCCCCGCCGATCACCCCGTCTGGAGCGCGGTCGACGAACCGCTGCCGATCGCCGAGGCCGACGATCTCCGAGCCATCCCGGCCGCCGGATGGATCGTCTCGGGCACCCGCGCCGACGGGATCGTGCGCGTCATCAACCACGGCACCGACAAAGCCCGCCCCGGTACCTCCACGGCCGACTCGCCCCTGTACGCGCGCATCAGCTACTCCACGGCCACGGCGCCGCTGCTCGACGACCTCGCGTGGAGCGACCCGCTCGAGCAGGCCGTCGTCCTCGTCGACGCCGCAGGTCGCGTCACGCACCGCACCGCACTCGAGCCGCTCGGTGCGATCGTGCACGAGGGCGTCGGCGTCGCCGCCTCGGCATCCGATGTGCATCTCGTGGACATCGCGCCCACGACGCACCGTCACGGCGCCGGCCTGGCGGGTGCGGCGCAGTCCCTCGGACGGATGACGGTGACCTCCCTCGTCCGCGGCGCATGGGAGGTGCGCATCGCACGGCTCGACCACGTCGCCCCGGGCGTCGACGTCGACCTGCTGCGCGTGCGGATGGGCGGGTGGGCGCTCGCCGGCGCCGCGCCCGTGCACGCCACCTCGACGGGCGCGGCCGAGGCCCACGCGAACGGCCGGGTGTCCGGCATCCGGGCCCTCACCCCCGAGGCCACCTCACGCGTGACGATCCGCCGCGGGGCCAGCCCCCTCGGCGACACGGCGGCCATCCCCGTCCTGACCTGGGATGCCGTGGTCGGCGTGCGCTTCGCCGGGCTCGTCACCCTGGCGGGCGCCTCGACAGCCGAAGCGGCGGAGACACTGCTCGAGATCGTGGGCGACGAACCCGTCGCCGTCGTCACCTGGCCCGACGGCCTCTCGACGCGCACCCCCCTCACAGACTCCGGAGCCCCGCGCGGGGCGCACCGGCACTCTCGGGCCCGAAGCGGTGCCCGGCACGCAATCGCAAAGGAGCAGCACGCATGAAGCGCAAGATCGTCGTCGCGACCGGGGTGGGCATCGTCGCCGCCCTGTCGCTGACCGCCTGCAGCGGCGGATCGTCGGATGCCCCCGCCCAGAGCGGTCCCGTCACCCTGTCGATGTCGGGGTGGAGCCTGAGCACGACGCCGGAGTTCCAGGCCCTCGCCGACAAGTTCCACGAGGAGAACCCCGACATCACGATCGAGGTCAAGGAGTACGACTCGACGAACTACGACACCCTGATGACGGCCGACCTCGCCGCGGGGTCCGGTCCCGACATCGTCACGCAGAAGAACCTCAAGACCTTCATCACCTACCAGTCCGGTGGGCAGCTCGCCGACGTCTCCGACGTCGAGCTCCCCGGCGACATCGGCGGTGCGGAGGCGTTCGAGGTCGACGGCGCGACGTGGGCCGTGCCCTACCGCCAGGACTCGTGGGTGCTGTTCTACAACAAGGACCTTTTCACCCGGGCGGGCGTCGCCGAGCCCGACGGCTCGTGGACGTGGGACGACTACGAGAAGGCCGCCGAGCAGCTGACCTCGAAACTCGGCGCCGCCGGCTCCGCCGCCCTCGGCACCTATCAGCACAGCTGGCAGTCGACCGTCCAGGGCTTCGCGAACGCGCAGTCGCCCGACGTCGACATCCTCGCGGGCGACTACGGCTACCTGAAGCCGTACTACGAGCGTTCGCTGTCGCTGCAGTCGGCGGGCGCACAGGTGGAGTACAACACCGTCACCGCCAACAAGCTCACCTACCAGGCCGAGTTCGGCAAGCAGCAGGCGGCGATGATGCCCATGGGCACCTGGTACGTCGCGACCCTCATCGCCCAGCAGGCGAAGGGCGAGGCCGACGCCTTCTCGTGGGGCTTCGCCCCCATCCCGCAGTACGACTCCTCCACCACGGGCGAGTCGGAGACCCCGGTCACCTTCGGCGACCCCACCGGTTTCGCGATCAACAAGGCGGCGGATGCCACCAAGCTCGCCGCCGCGAAGAAGTTCCTCGCCTTCGCCGCCGGCGAGGACGGCGCACAGGTGCTCGCGGGCCTGGGCATCACGCCCGCGCTGACGAGCTCGAGCGTCGCCGACACGTACTTCGCCGTCGCCGGAGCGCCCACCGACGAGCTGTCGAAGTTCGCCTGGTCGACGCACGAGACGAAGCCGGAGAACCCCACCTCGGCGAAGACCGCCGCCGTCCAGAACATCCTGCTCGACCTGCACACCGCCGTGATGTCGGGATCGACCTCGATCGACGACGCCCTCACCACCGCCGAGAACCGCGTCAAGAGCGAGGTCGGCGTCGGCTGACCCCGTAGGTCGGTGACCGGCCCGGATCGCTCCGGGCCGGTCACCCCTCACGATCTGGAGACAGACACCATGGCGACCATCGCCGATACGCGCCCCCGGGCGTCGAAGACCGAGCCGGGCCGGCCGCGCCGCCGCTCGCGTCTGACGCTGCGCAGCACCCTCATCGGGTGGAGCTTCATCCTCCCCAACTTCCTGGGCTTCGCCGCCCTCACGCTCGTCCCCGTCGTCGTGCTGTTCTACATGTCGATGACGAACTGGAACGTCTTCGGTTCGTCGGCCTTCGTCGGCATCGCCAACTTCCAGCGACTCATCGGTGACGGCAGCTTCCGGATCGCGCTGCTGAACACGCTCTATTACGCGGCTCTGCACATCCCGCTGACGATGGTCGTCGCGCTCGGCCTCGCGCTTCTGCTGAACAACAAGCTGCGCGGCGTGGCGTTCTTCCGCACCGCGGCGTTCTTCCCCTACATCACCTCGATCGTCGCGATCGCGGTGGTGTGGAACCTGCTCTTCAGCCCGGAGTACGGGCCCATCAACGAGATCCTGCGCTTCTTCGGCCTGCACAACCCGCCGGGATGGCTCACGTCGTCGGAGTGGGCGATGCCCGCCGTCGTCATCATCAGCACGTGGCGCGACATGGGCTACTACATGATCCTGTTCCTCGCGGGGCTGCAGACGGTGCCGCGTGAGCTGCACGAGGCGGCCCGCGTCGACGGCGCCAGCGTCTGGCAGCGCTTCGTGAACGTCACCCTGCCGTGTCTGCGTCCGACCACGTTCTTCGTGACCGTGATGCTCACGATCAACTCGTTCAAGATCTTCGACCTCATCCTCGTCATGACGCAGGGCGGCCCCGGGCAGTCGACGCTCGTGCTCTCGCAGTTCATCTACCAGAAGGGCTTCCAGGAGAACCAGTTCGGCTACGCCTCTGCGGCATCCATCGTGTTGTTCCTCCTGTGCATCGTCGTGACGCTCGTGCAGTTCTTCATCAACAAGAAGCGGGACGCCTGATGACCGACCTCCTCGTCCCCGACGCCACCCGCACGCTCGTCACCGCGGGGGCCAAGCCGCCGCGCCGGCGACCGGTCGCGGGTTCCCACCCCGCCCGGCGCGCGGGACGCATCGTCGGCTACGCCGTGATGATCGTCGCGGCGGCAGCCCTCCTGCTGCCGTTCTTCTGGATGATCATGAGTTCGCTCAAGACGCCGAACGACGTCTTCAGTGCCCCCGTGAAGTGGTTCCCCGAGACCTGGGTGTGGAGCAACTACGTCGACATCTGGACGCAGTCCGGCATGCTCACCTGGATCCGCAACACGCTGCTGCTGGCCGTGGTCGTGACCTTCCTCCAGGTGCTCACCGGCTCGTTCGCCGCGTACGGGTTCTCGCGGATGCGCTTCCCGGGGCGCGACGTGCTGTTCCTCGTCTACATCGGCACCATCGCCGTCCCGTGGCAGTCGTACATGATCCCGCAATTCATCCTGCTGTCGAACCTCAAAGTGTCGAACACCCTGTGGGCGATCATCCTCATCCAGGCCTTCGGCGCGTTCGGGGTGTTCCTGATGAAGCAGTACTACGACACGATCCCCGAGGACCTGTCCGAGGCCGCCCGCCTCGACGGGCTCAGCGAATACGGGATCTGGGCGCGCATCATGCTGCCACTGTCGGTCCCCGCGATCGCCAGCCTCACGCTGTTGACGTTCGTGAACACCTGGAACGACTACCTCGGTCCCCTCATCTACCTGCGGAACCCGGATCTGTGGACCATCCAGCTCGGGCTGCAAAGCTTCGTCAGCACGCTGTACGACGCCAACTACGCCCTGTTGTTCGCGGGTCTGACCATGTCGGTCGTGCCGATCGCGATCGTGTTCCTCTTCGGACAGAAGTACTTCGTCGAGGGCATCGCCACGAGCGGGATGAAGGGCTGATCGTGCGTCGCATCTCCCACGACACGTACGCGAGCGTGTTCTCGACGGTCTACCTCGGCCTCATGGTGAACGTACTGCTGCTCGTCACCTGTGCACCGCTGGTGTTCCTGTTGCTGACCACCGATCCAGCACGGACGTGGCCGCTCCTGCTCATCGCCCTGCCGCTGTGCGCCCCCGCGGTGGCCGGTGCCCTCACCGCTTTCCGCGCGCACGGGGTCGGGGAGGCGCGCGTCGTCCGGGCGTTCTTCGCCGGCTGGCGACGGACGGTGCGCAAGGCGCTCGTCATCGGCGCCCTCCTGGCGGCGGTCCTCGCGATCGTGCTCGTCGACGTGCGCGCCGTGTCGGCGGCATCCTGGGCCGTCGTCGTCGTGCCGCTGTGCGGCACGGTCGCGCTGCTCGTCGTGGCCATCGCGCCGGTCGCGCTCACCGCACTGGTGGAGGCCCCCGGGACGCCGCTGCGGGTCGTGCTGTCGACGGCCGCGGTGCTGGCCGTCCGCCGCTGGTACCTGAGCCTCGTCAGCGTGCTCGTGCTCGCGGGCCAGGCCGTGCTGTTCACCACCTCGCCCGCGTTGGCGCTCGGCCTGACCGCCGCGCCCGCCCTCTACCTCGTGTGGGCGAACGCCCGCTTCAGCCTCCGCCCCGCGCTTCCGGCCGACTCCTCGGTCGCCGCCGTCTGAACCGAAGGACTTCTCCCCGCATGACCACCTCCCCTCCGACCGCTGCGGCCGCCGCGCGTGTCGACGCCCCTCGAGCCGCCGTCGACCGTGCCATCGCGCAGGTGTTCGACACCGTCCGCGCGAACATCGACGCCTTCGGCATGCGCTACCCCGACGACACCACGCGCGACAACCGCTATCCGCTGCGTCCGGCCGTCCCCGGCTTCGCCGAGGGGGAGAACCGCGGCTGGACGACGAGCTTCTGGCCCGGCATGCAGTGGATCGCGTGGGAACTGACCGGCGACGAGGCCTTCCGCGACACCGCTCTGGTGCACGCCGCCGACTTCGGGCACCGGGTGCACGAGGAGCGCGACCTCGACACGCACGACCTGGGCTTCCTCTACACCCTCTCGTGCGTGGCGCCGTGGCGCCTGCTCGGCGACGAGGATGCCCGCGCGAGCGCGCTTGCGGCGGCGGACCACCTCATGATGCGCTACCTTCCGTCGGCGGGGATCATCCAGGCCTGGGGCGACCTCGCCGACCCCGCGCAGCGCGGGCGCACGATCATCGACAGCCTCATGAACATGCCCCTGCTGACGTGGGCGGCCGAACAGACCGGCGACCGGCGCTACAGCGACGTCGTCGCGCGCCACACCGCCGAGTTGCGCCGGCGCATCCTGCGTCCCGACGGCTCGACGTTCCACACCTTCTACTGGGATGCCGAGACGGGGGAGCCCTTGCGCGGCGCCACCGAACAGGGCGCCTTCGACGACTCGTGCTGGGCGCGTGGACAGGCGTGGGGCATCTACGGGTTCGCGATGAACCATCGTGCGACCGGCGACGCCGCGCTCCTCGAGGCCTCGCGCACCTGCGCCGAGTACTTCCTCGCCCACCTCCCCTCCGACGACGTGCCCTACTGGGACCTCGTCTACGGCGACGACGCCGATGCGCCGCGCGACAGCTCCTCGGGCGCGATCGCCGTGTGCGGACTCTTCGAGCTCGCGGCCGTCGACCCCGAGGGCGCCGAGCGCTGGCGCGCCGCGGCGGAGCGCATCCTGGCATCCCTGATCGCGCGGTACACCCCCGCGCGCGCCGCGGATGCCGACACGGTGCTGCTGCACAGCGTGTACGACCTGCCGAAGAACGTGGGCGTCGACGAGGGCACCCTCTGGGGCGACTACTTCTACCTCGAGGCGCTCGCCCGCGCGGCCCGTCCCGACTGGCGGCCCGTGTGGTGAGGCTCGCGCGCGTGGGGGACCGCTCGGTCGCCGTCGTGGCGGGCTCCTCGGGCGACCACGTGCTCGACCTCGGCCCGCGCCCCCTTCCCGAGCTGTTCGCCGACCTCGACGGCATCCGTTCCCTCGTGCAGCGGACGGATGCCGAGACCCTGCCGCCCCTGGACCCCTCGGCGCTGCAGGCGCCGGTGGTCCCGCGGACGATGCTCTGCCTCGGCTACAACTACCGGGGGCACGTGCCCGACGGGGTCGACCCCACCGCCGACGATCCGGCCAGCCCCGACGTGTTCGTCAAGACGGCGAACACCTTCGGCGGACCGAACGATCCCGTGATGATCCCCGCCGTGGCCGACGATGTCGACTACGAGGGCGAGATCGCCGTCGTCATCGGGCGTCGCGCGCACGCGGTGAGCCTCGACGACGCGCTGTCGTACGTCGCGGGATACACGCTGCTCAACGACGTGTCCGACCGGTCGTGGCAGCGCAAGCAGAGCCAGTGGGCGCTGGGCAAGTGCTTCGACGGCTTCGCCCCCCTGGGGCCGTGGGTGGTCACCGCCGATGAGGTCGACCCGCAGGACCTGCTGGTCGAGGGCGTGCGCGACGGCGAGGTCACGGTCTCGCAGTCCACGGCGACGACGATCTTCTCGGTCGCCTTCGTCGTCCATCACCTCAGCCAGGTGCTGACCCTCGAGCCGGGCGACGTCATCTCGACCGGCACGCCGCAGAAGCTCCCCGCCGCGCAGGCGGCGCACCGCCCCCTCGTCCCCGGGGACGCGGTGACCGTGCGCGTGGGCGGCATCGGCGACCTCACCACCCGCTTCATCGCACCCCCGGGAGAGCCCGCATGATCCTCGACACCTTCCGCCTCGACGGCCGCGTCGCCGTCGTCACCGGCTCCAGCCGCGGTCTCGGGCAGGGCGCCGCCCTCGCCCTCGCCGAGGCCGGCGCCGACCTCGTGCTCATCGACCGGGGCGACGCGGCGCACACCGCCGACCTCGCCCGGGGCCTGGGGCGTCGCGTGCACACGATCCACCGCGATTTCGTCTCCGCGTCCCGTGACGAGCTCGCCGGCGCGATCGACGAAGCGGCGCAGACGATGGGCCGCATCGACATCCTCGTCAACAACGCCGGGACCATTCGCCGCGCCCCCGCCGTCGAGCACGGCGCGCAGGACTGGGACGACGTGCTCGCGGTCAACCTCGACGCCGTCTTCCATCTCTCGCAGGCCGCAGGCCGACACATGATCGCGCAGGGGTGGGGCCGCATCGTCAACGTCGCGTCGATGCTGTCGTTCCAGGGCGGCATCCTGGTCCCGGGCTACGCCGCCAGCAAGCACGCCGTCGCGGGCCTGACGAAGGCGCTCGCCAACGAGTGGGCGGCCTCCGGCGTCACCGTCAACGCGATCGCGCCGGGCTACATGGCCACCGACAACACCGCCCCGATCCGAGCGGACGCCGATCGCGAGGCCTCCATCCTCGGCCGCATCCCGGCCGGCCGCTGGGGCACGCCCGCCGACCTGCAGGGGGCCTTCGTGTTCCTCGCCTCCGATGCCGCCGCCTACGTCACGGGCGCCGTCATCCCCGTCGACGGCGGGTGGCTCGTGCGCTGAGGCGCGCCGGCACACGCCCGTCCTTCCGCCCCGCGGCCCTGCCGCACCGACCCCCAGGAGAATCGCATGACCGCCTCCATTCCCCAGCGCTACGCCACGCACCCCGAGCAGATCCCGGGCATGACCACCGCGCAGTTGCGCGAGCGTTTCCTCATCGACGACGTCTTCGTCGCCGGCGAGGTGCGGCTGACCTACTCGCACCACGACCGCATCGTGCTCGGCGGTGCCGTGCCGGCCGGCTCGGAGCTCGCGCTCACGGGCTACCCCGAGATCCGCAGCGAGTACTTCCTCGAGCACCGCGAGGTCGGCATCGTCAACGTCGGGGCGGCAGGCACCGTCACGGCCGACGGCGAGGTGTACGAGCTCGTCACCGGCGCGTGCCTGTACCTCGGCCGGGGTGTGCGTGACGTGGTGTTCGCCGACGCCGACGCCGACGCCGCTGCAGTGGGAGAGGGTGCCGACACCGCCGCGCCGGGCGGGGCGCGGTTCTACCTGTTCTCGGCCCCCGCGCACACCGCCTACCCGTCGGCGCTCGTCTCGCCGGGCGAGGGCACGGTGCGCGAGCTCGGCGACCAGGTGACCAGCAACCGCCGCACCCTCAATCAGTACATCCACGAGAACGGCGTGAAGAGCTGCCAGATCGTGATGGGCGTGACGCAGCTGCACCCCGGGTCGATGTGGAACACCATGCCCGCCCACACCCACGACCGCCGCACCGAGTGCTACCTCTACTTCGACCTCCCCGCCGACGCGCGCGTCGTGCACCTCATGGGCGAGCGCGAGGAGACGCGACACCTCATCGTGGGTGACGAGGAGGCCGTCATCTCGCCGAGCTGGTCGCTGCACTCCGGCGTCGGTACGGCCGCGTACTCGTTCGTGTGGGCCATGGCGGGCGAGAACCAGTCCTTCGACGACATGGATGCCGCCCCCATCACCGACCTGCGCTGATGTCCGCCGTGACGCCCGACGACGTCTCCCGTGCCGGTGCGGGCGCGGCCCCTCCGGCATCCGCGTGCGTGCTCCTCGCCGTCGGCGAGACGATGGCGATGCTCGCCCCGTCCGACGGGGGAGGGGTGGTGGATGCCATGACCTTCCTCGTCGATGCGGGAGGCGCCGAGTCCAACGTCGCCGCCCACGCGGCGGCGCTCGGCATGACCGCCCGCTGGTTCAGTCGACTCGGGGCCGATCCCCTCGGCGACCGCGTGCTGCGGCAGATCTCGGCGCGCGGGGTCGACACCACGGGCGTGGTGCGCGACGCGCGGCATCCGACGGGTCTGTACGTCAAAGACCCCGGGCACGGGGTGCGCTACTACCGGGCCGGGTCCGCCGCCTCGCACCTCGCCCCGATGGATGCCGATTCCCTCGCGCTCGACGACGTCGACGTGCTGCACGTCTCGGGGATCACGGCCGCCCTCTCCGCGTCGGCGCGCGCGTTCGTGGATGCGGCGATCACGCGGGCCCACGCGGTCGGGGTGTCGGTCAGCTTCGACGTGAACCACCGCGCGGCCCTGTGGCCGGCAGCGGAGGCGGGCTCGGTGCTCGCCGCCCTCGCGGGCCGGGCCGACGTCGTCTTCGTCGGACGCGACGAGGCGGAGACGCTGTGGGGGACCTCGACCGATACCGCTGTGCGCGCCGTGCTCCCCGGGGTCGCCGAACTCGTCGTGAAAGACGGCGACGTCGGCGCCACCGTCTTCGAGCCCTCGGGCCGCACCTTCGTGCCCGCGCTGCGGGTCGAGGTGCTCGACGCGGTCGGGGCGGGGGACGCCTTCGCCGGGGGCTACCTCGCCGCGCGCGCCCGCGGACTCGACGCCCGCGCCCGCCTCGCGGCCGGACACGAGCGCGCCGCCCTCACCCTCCGCACCTACGGCGACTCGATCGACGACACGGTCGCGCCGCCGACCCCGCTCCCGGACAGGACCCTCGCATGACCCTTCCCCACGACGCCCGCACCTCCTCGGGCTCCGTCTCCGACCGCGCCTCGTCGGGCGATGGCGCCCTCGCCGACGACGACGCCTTCTTCGACGACACCTTCGCCGGGGCCCCGCTCATGGCGATCCTTCGCGGCATGGGTCGGGAGCGCTCGCTCGAGCTCGCGACGACGGCGTGGGATCTCGGCATCCGGTCGGTCGAGGTGCCCCTGCAGACCCCGGCCGACGAGGAAGCGCTGCGCGCCGTGGCCTCCGCGGCGGCGGAGCGCGGCCTGTCCGTCTGCGCGGGCACGATCATCGACCCCGCACAGGTGCCGGTCGCCGTTGCTGCCGGAGCCCGCTACCTCGTGTCGCCGGGGCTCGACCCCGACGTGATCGCGGCGGCCCGCGCGCACGGCATCCCGATCCTCCCCGGCGTGGCGACGCCGAGCGAGGTGCAGCGCGCGGTGGCGCTCGGGCTGCGGTGGCTCAAGGCGTTCCCGGCGACGTGGCTCGGGCCCGCGTGGTTCCGCGTCCTGCGCGGACCGTTCCCCGACGTGAGATTCGTGGCGACCGGCGGTCTCGACGCCGGCAACGTGTCGGAGTTCCTGGATGCCGGGGTGCGCGTCGCCGCGGTCGGCTCGGCTCTCGAAGACTCCTCGCAGCTGCCGCGACTGGCCGCACTGCTTGGGCGCCCCTGACCCGTCTCCGCGTGAGTGCCAGAAATCGTCGCGCACCGTTTCCCGCAAGCGACGATTCCTGGCACTTCGCGCACATCCGTGCAAGCCCGACCCGCGGCGGCGTCGGCGGGAGAAGATTGACCGTCCGAATCGACCCCCACCGAGGAGACCCATGCACGTCAACGCCTACGCGGCGTCGTCCGCGACCTCGCCCCTTGAGCCCACGACCATCGAGCGTCGTGACGTCGGCCCGAAGGACGTCCTGATCGACATCGCCTACGCCGGCATCTGCCACTCCGACATCCACACCATCCGCGGCGAGTGGGGCGACGTGCCCTACCCCCTGACCGTGGGCCACGAGATCGTCGGCACGGTCGCCGAGGTCGGCTCCGAGGTCACCAGCCACAAGGTCGGCGACCGCGTCGGCGTCGGCTGCATGGTGAACTCGTGCCGCGAGTGCGAGAACTGCCTCGCCGGCGAGGAGCAGTACTGCGAGAAGGGCAACATCGGCACGTACGGCGCGAAGGACGTCGACGGCACGATCACCCAGGGCGGCTACAGCGAGAAGATCGTCGTCGACGAGCACTTCGTGCTGCGTGTGCCCGAGTCGATCCCCTACGAGAAGGCCGCTCCGCTGCTGTGCGCCGGCATCACGACCTACTCGCCGCTGAACCACTGGAACGCCGGCCCCGGCAAGAAGGTCGCCGTCGTCGGCCTCGGCGGTCTCGGCCACATGGCCGTCAAGATCGCCCACGCGATGGGCGCCGAGGTCACCGTGCTGTCGCAGACGCTCAGCAAGAAGGACGACGGCCTGAAGATGGGCGCCGACCACTACTACGCGACGAAGGACGAAGAGACCTTCGACAAGCTGAAGAAGAGCTTCGACCTCATCATCAACACCGTCAGCGCGCCGCTCGACCTCAAGCAGTACCTCGGTCTGCTCGCGCTGAACGGCACGATGGTCAACGTCGGCGCCCCGCCGGAGCCCCTGCCCATCCAGGTCTTCACGCTGTTCACCAACCGCCGTTCCTTCGCGGGTTCGTCGATCGGCGGCATCCGCGAGACCCAGGAGATGCTCGACTTCTGCGCCGAGAACGGCATCGCGCCCGAGACCGAGCTCATCTCGGCCGACCAGATCAACGAGGCCTACGAGCGCGTGCTCAAGAGCGACGTGCGCTACCGCTTCGTCATCGACGCGAAGACCTTGGCCCCCGCCTGATCCCGCTCAGGCCCGGATGCCACGGCCCCGACGTTCCCCGGAGCGTCGGGGCCGCGGCATCCCCGCCGCCTTCGTCGCCGATAAACGCCATTCCTGTGCAGAAACGCCGCCTCGCGGCGTGTTTCGCACGGATTGGCGATTATCGGTGCCGGCCGGCCGGACAACGCGAAAGCGGCGCCGCCCCGCAGGACGGCGCCGCCTCGATGACGGTGTTAGGCCTGGCCGAGCGCCGCCGAGACGACCGCGCGTGCCTCTTCCTGCACCTCGCGCAGGTGGTCCTCGCCGCGGAGCGACTCGGCGTACAGCTTGTAGACGTCTTCGGTGCCCGAGGGGCGCGCGGCGAACCACGCCGACTCCGTCTGCACTTTCAGGCCGCCGATCGCGGCGCCGTTGCCCGGCGCGTGCGAGAGCTTCGCCACGATCGGCTCTCCCGCGAGCTCGGTCGCGCTGACGGCATCCGGAGACAGCTTCGACAGGGACGACTTCTGCGCGGGAGAGGCCGGGGCGTCGACGCGCTGGTAAGCGGAGGCGCCGAATTCGGACTCGAGCTCGGCGTAGCGCTGCGAGGGCGTCTTGCCGGTCACGGCGAGGATCTCGGCCGCGAGCAGGCAGAGCAGGATGCCGTCCTTGTCCGTGGTCCAGACGGTGCCGTCCTTGCGCAGGAACGACGCTCCGGCCGACTCCTCGCCGCCGAACGCCACGGAGCCGTCGAGCAGGCCCGGCACGAACCACTTGAAGCCCACGGGAACCTCGAGCAGCGTCTTGCCGAGCGAGGCGGCGACCTTGTCGATGATCATCGACGACACGAGGGTCTTGCCCACCGCGGCATCCGTCGGCCAGCCCTCGCGGTGCGAGAAGAGGTAGTCGATCGCGACGGCCAGGTAGTGGTTGGGGTTCATCAGCCCCGCATCGGGGGTGACGATGCCGTGCCGGTCGGCGTCGGCGTCGTTGCCCGTGAGGATGTCGTACTCGTCACGCGCGGCGACGAGGGAGGCCATGGCCGAGGGCGACGAGGGGTCCATGCGGATCTTCTCGTCCCAGTCGAGCGTCATGAACTTCCACGTCGGGTCGACCTCGGGGTTCACCACCGTCAGGTCGAGGCCGTACACCTCGGCGATCAGCGCCCAGTACTCCACCGAGGCCCCGCCGAGCGGGTCGGCGCCGATGCGCACGCCGGCGCTCTTGATGGCGTCGACGTCGATGATGGATGCCAGGTCGCGCACGTACGCGTCGCGGAAGTCGTACTGGCCGAGGGCGTCGAGGTCGATGTCGGCGTGCGGGGTGCGGTGCACGCCCTCGAGGCCTGCGGCGATGAGCTCGTTCGCGCGGTCGGCGATCCAGCCGGTCGCGTCGGTGTCGGCGGGCCCGCCGTGCGGGGGGTTGTACTTGAAGCCGCCGTCGCGCGGGGGGTTGTGCGAGGGGGTGACGACGATGCCGTCGGCGCGGCCCGGGTCGTCGGCCGCACGGCCGCGGTTGTAGGTGAGAATGGCGTGGCTGAGCGCCGGGGTCGGCACCCACGCGTCACGGGAATCCACGCGGACGTCGACGCCGTTCGCGACGAGCACCTCGATGGCGCTGCGCTCGGCCGGCAGCGACAGGCCGTGCGTGTCGCGGCCGAGGAAGAGGGGCCCGGTGATGCCCTGCGCCGCGCGATAGTCGACGATCGCCTGCGTGGTGGCGAGGATGTGATCCTCGTTGAAGCTCGTGCTCAACGACGAACCACGGTGGCCGCTCGTGCCGAAGGCGACGCGCTGCTCGGGCACCGCGGCATCCGGCTTGCGGTCGTAATACGCGGCGATCAGTTCGTCGATGTCGATGAGATCGGATGCCTCTGCGGGCTGCCCTGCGCGACTGCTCATGCGCCCAGTCTGCCCGGTGTCTCCGACATGCGCACACGCGGTTGCGCATTCACGGCGAATCCGTCGTCGCGCGGCGCCCAGACGGGAGCGAAGAGGGTCCGCGCGTCGCCGGTCTAGGCTGTACGCCGTGCTGCCCGACACAGAGACCGTGCCCGCCCGCCGTACTTACAGCTACCTGGGTCCCGCCGGCACGTTCACCGAAGCCGCTCTCGCGCAGGTCCCCGAGGCGCGCGATCAGATCTGGCGGCCCGTGCGTAATGTCGGCGAGGCGCTGGCCGACGTCGTCGAGGGCCGATCGGATGCCGCGATGATCGCGATCGAGAACTCCGTCGACGGCGGAGTGTCGACCGCGCAGGACGCGCTGGCCACGGTCCCGGGCCTGCGGATCGTCGGCGAGTACCTCGTGCCCGTGAACTTCGTGCTCGTGGGCCGGCCCGGGGCGACCCTCGCCGATGTCGCGCTGATCGCCGCCCACCCCGTCGCCTACGGGCAGTGCCTCGGCTGGTTGAGCCGGAACGTCCCCGCGCATGCCCACCTCCCCGCCGAGAGCAACGTCGCCAGCGCCCTGGGAGTGCTCGACGGCACGAGCGCCGCCGACGCCGCGATCGCGGCCCCCGGCATCGTCGCGCACCACGATCTGACGGTCCTCGCCGAGAGCATCGGCGACAACCCGAACGCGGTGACGCGCTTCGTGCTCGTCAGCCGCACCGTGGCACCCGCGCCCCCGACCGGTGCCGATAAGACCTCGCTCATCGTCGAGCTGCCCGAGGACCATCCCGGCGCCCTGCTCGAGCTGCTCGAGCAGTTCGCCACCCGTGGCATCAACCTGAGTCTGCTGGCATCCCGCCCCATCGGCGACGCGCTCGGTCGCTACCGTTTCGTCATCGACGCCGACGGGCACGTGCACGACGAGCGCATGGCTGACGCGCTGCTCGGGCTGCGGCGCTTCAGCCCGAAGGTCATCTTCCTGGGCTCCTACGCGCGGGCGGACCGCGCCATCGTGCGTTATCCGCAGCGCTACAGCGACGACGTGTTCGTCGAGGCCCGCGACTGGCTGCGCGGCCTGCTGAGCGGCGAACCGGAGGCCTGACCGGCAGACCGGCGCGGTGCCGGCGAGGTCCCTGAGTGTCGAAGGGACCGGGCTCCGCGTCAGGCCGCCACGGCCTCCCGCGCCGCGATCAGCTCGAGCGTCTGCACCCGGCCCTCCGAGCCTTCACCGTCGTACGCGCCGGCGACGGGCGACACCATGATCTCGTCGACACCGTGCTGCGCGGCGAAGGCGGCGAGCTGGCCCTGCACGTCGGCGCCCGTCCCGATGAACCACTTCTGACGCGTCGACGCCATGATCGACTCCGCCATCGAATCGAACGGGTCGGCCTTCGCCTGCTCGATCGTCTCGAGGGGAACGAGCGGCTTGTTCGTGCGCAGTCGCGCCATCATCCGCAGCTGCGGCAGAGCGCGGTCCTCAGCCTCCTCGGCCGTGGGGGCGGTGACGACGTTCGCGGTGACGAAGGTGCGCGGGCCGTCACCGGTCTCGTTCGGCACGAACTGATCGCGATATAGGCGCAGCGCTCGGTCCAGTCCCTCGCCGGCGAAGTGGTTCGCGAACACGTACGGCAGTCCGAAGCTCGCGGCGAGCTGCGCGGAGTAGTCGCTCGATCCGAGCAGCCACACCTGCGGCATCCCGGATGCCGACGGGGTCGCCTTCACCTGGTACTCGCTGCCGGAGGTGAAACGCACCGTGGCCCCCTCGGGGGAGGTGAGGGCGATGATGTCGGTGACGTGGTCGGGGAACCGCGAGACGTCGCTCGTCGTGCCCGAGCGGTTCAGCAGCTGCGTGATGACCGGGTCGCTGCCCGGCGCGCGACCGATGCCGAGGTCGATACGACCGGGGGCCAGCGCCTCGAGCGCAGCGAACTGCTCCGCGACGATGAGGGGGGAGTGATTGGGCAGCATGACGCCGCCCGACCCCACCCGGATCCGACTCGTGCGCGCGGCCGCCGCGGCGATCAGCACCGGGGGAGTGGTGGATGCCACCGAGGGCATGTTGTGGTGCTCGGCGAACCAGTACCGGCGGTAGCCGAGGCGGTCGGCCCGCTCGACGAGATCGAGGGCCGCGCTCACCGCCTGAGCGCTGGTCTGCCCGTGGCGCACGGGCACGAGGTCGAGAACGGAGAGGGAAGGGATCGCGTCGTTCACCTCGAGGGGAACGTCCACGGGACGGACGGTATTCCCCTCGCGCGGGTGCACGACGGGGTGGCCCAGGGCGCCGGCCGAGGGCTCGCCGGCCGAGGGCTCGGCATCCACCCACAGGTTTCTCCCAGGAAGGATTCTGTGACGAATCCGCTCCGTCGCGCGTCTCACCTCTGACATCGCGGGACACAGGGTCCCGGAACGACGGAAGGAAGCGAACATGGCTGACACCATCACCACCGCCACCCCCACCCCCTCCAAGAAGGACGGCGGCTCGACCGTCATCGTCGACGCCGTCGTCGCCAAGGTCGCCGGTATCGCCGCGGCCGAGGTCCCCGGCGTCCACGCCCTCGGTGGCGGCGCCGCCCGCGTCATCGGCAACCTCCGCCAGGCCGTCGGCGCGAAGGACCACGCCCAGGGCGTGAGCGTCGAGGTCGGCGAGACCGAGGTCGCCGCCGACATCGCGATCCAGGTCGATTACCCCGAGCAGCTGCAGCGCGTGGCCGCGAACGTCCGTTCGGCCGTGCACCAGGCCATCACCGAGCTCGTGGGCATGAAGGTCGCCGAGATCAACGTGACCGTGGTCGACGTCTTCATCCCGGGCGACGACGACGAAGACGACGCCACCGAGCCGCGCGTCAACTGACATCCGTCGACAAGGGGCGTCACCGCGAGGTGGCGCCCCTTTCGCGTACCCGGATGCCGACCTCCCCGGCGACCCCCGGGGAACGGCGCCCACGCAGACGTGAGTCCCGACCTCAGCCCCCGTGCCGCACGTGCGCGTAGGCGTCGAGCGCGCGTTTGCGGGTCTCGCCGAGGTCGACCATCGGCTCCGGTGGGTCCTCGCCGAGGAACTCCGGCGCCCACTTTCGCACGTACTCGTCATGCGGGTCGAATTTCTTGCGCTGGGTCTCCGGGTTGAACACGCGGAAGTAGGGAGCAGCGTCCGCGCCCGATCCCGCGACCCACTGCCAGTTGAAGGGGTTGCTCGCGGCATCCGCATCGACCAGGCAGTCCCAGAACCACTGCTCGCCGTGACGCCAGTCGATCAGCAGGTTCTTGATGAGGAAGGATGCCGTGACCATGCGCACGCGGTTGTGCATCACGCCGGTCTTCCAGAGCTGTCGCATCCCGGCGTCCACCACGGCGACGCCGGTCTCGCCTCGCTGCCAGGTCTCGAGGTGCGCACGGTCCAGCTCCGGCCACGGGAACGCGTCGAAATTCCGACGCCAATTGGCGGTGGCGATGTCGGGGGAGTGGTACGTCACGTGCCACGCGAACTCCCGCCACACCAGCTCGGACAGGAACCCGCTCGCGCTCTGCGCATGCTGACCGGAGCCCTTGTGCTCGAGGGTGTCGTGCCAGACCTGGTACGGGCTCAGCTCGCCCCACCGCAAGCGGGGCGAGAGGTTCGAGGTGGCACCGCCGGCGAACTCGTCGCGGTACTTCGAGTAATCGCCGAGATCCTCGTCGAGGAACTCCTTCAGCCGCGCCCTCGCGGCGGGCTCACCGGGCTCCCACGTCTCGCGCAGCCCTCCGGCCCAATCCGGCTTCGTCGGCAGCAGGCCCCACGACGCGAGGTCGTCGGAGTCGACGGATGCCGACACCCCGGGCACCCTCCGCGCCTCGGGCATCGGCGGACGCGGCGCCGGCAGCTTCTGCACGGCGCGCGAGAAGGGGCTGTAGACACCGTACGGCTTGTCGCTCTGGGTGCGCACGGTCCACGGCTCGTACATCAGGTTCGCCGCGAACGACGCCACGGTCACCTCGTCGTCGCGCAGCTTCTCCTTGATGCCGGCGTCGATCTCGCGCTCGACACCGCCGTATCGGCGGTTCCAGAACACCGCGCCCGCACCGACCTCGTCGACGAGGGCGGGGAGCACCTTCGCCGCCGCCCCTCGACGCAGCACGAGCGTCGCGCCCCGATCCTCGAGCCGCTCGGCGAGGGATGCCAGCGACCCGTGCAACCACCAGCGCGCCGCCCCGCCGATCTCGCGCACGCCGTCCGATTCCTCGTCGAGCACGTACAGCGCGACGATCGGCTCGTCGCGGTCGAGCGCCGCGCGCAGCGCCGGGTTGTCGGTCAGGCGGAGGTCGTCACGGAACCACACGATCGAGGGCGAAGCCATCCCTCGACGCTAGCCACCGCCGCATCCGGCCCCGCGGGCTTGACAGGCGTCCGTCGCTCCCGGCGGGCCGCGTCGGCTGAGCCGTCGCCGAGATCACGCGCTCCCGCCGAGATCACGCGCGATTGAACACGATCACGTCTGATCTCGTACAACGCGCATGATCTCGCCGGACGCCGGACGCCGGACGCCGGACGCCGGACGCCGGACGCCCGGCCCGCGGGAACGCCGTGCGTCAGATCGAAGAGACGTCGTGCCCCTTCGGCAGCGCCACGACGAGTCCGCCCGCGACGATGCGCGTGTAGATGCGCGTCGCCTCGCCGAACTCGTCTCCGTCGAGCTCGATCGGCTGGGCGGGAGCCGTCGCGAGTTCGATGCCCGTGCCTCGCAGGTAGCGCACCGAGGTGTCCTTGCGCCGTTCGAGCACGCGACGGCCGGCGCGAAACCTGCGAAGCACCGAGTTGTCCCAGACGATGCTGCGCCACACTCCCAGCCAGCCCAGCACTCCGCTCGGCTGCAGCACCGCCACGTCGAGGCGGCCGTCGGCGATGGAGGCGTCGGGGATCAACGCCACGCCGCCCTGCAGCGCCCCGCAGTTGGCGAAGAGCACGCTCTGCACCCTCGCTGAGTGAAGGCGGTGACCGTTGAGCTGGTACATCACGCGGAACGGCTTCGCCTTGACGAGCGATCGGGCGGCGCCGTCGACGTAGGCGACCCAGCCGACCTGCTTCTTCAGGTCGTCGCGGGTGTTCTGGATCATCGCGGCGTCCAGGCCCATGCCGGCCATGACCGAGAACCCGTGCTCCTCGATCTCGCCGTCGGCGCGGCGGATGCGGGCCAGCCCGGTGTCGATGGAATGGATGTCGCCGTCGAAGGTCGCTCGGATCATCGCGTCGGTGTCGGTCAGCGGCAGGTTCAGGTTGCGCGCGAGCAGATTGCCCGTGCCGCTCGGCACGATCGTGAGGGGGACGCCGGTGGAGGTGAGGGCCTCGGCCACCGCGCGGACGGTACCGTCGCCGCCGGCCACGAGCACGGAATCCACCTTCTCGTCGAGGGCCGCGCGCGTGGCGTCGTCGCCTAGGTCGTCGACCGTCGTCTCGTAGAACAGCGGCTCGGCCCAGCCTGCCTCGGCCGACAGCTCGGCCACCCGGGCGCGCAGCGTCTCGGGGTCGACTTTCGTCGGGTTGTACACCAGGGCCGCGCGCTTCTCGCCGGTGTGCTCGGCATCCATCGGAGCCTCGTCGCCCTCGGCGTCCACGCGCTGCGCCTTGCCGGGCAGCTCGGCCGACGAGTCGGGGTCGACGTCCTCCGGCTGGTGGATGGTGTCGTCGGGCTCCGCGGCGTCCTTCGGGTGGGGGACGTCCTTCCGCGGATGATCGGCCACGTCGTCGCCCAGGCGTGCGGCGTCGAAGTGCTCCTGCGACCCGTCCGCGGCGGCGGCATCGGCCTTCACCTCGGTGGGGGCATCGGCGGGGTCGTGCTCGGGGGACTCCGCGTCGTCACGCGGCTCGTCAGGGGCGGCCATGGCTCCACCATAGGACCGCGCGGGGAGCATGACCCGGCCTGAGAGGTGGGGGTTGACGGCGGGATGCCGCGCGCGCATGCGCCGGGCGTGTCGTCGCGTCATGGCGCGGGAGGGTCGCTTCGGGACGGGATGCCGGGGCGGTGGACGTCGCGAGGACACGCCCGGGCGTCTGCGGATCGGGGTGCGCCGCCCGCCGCGGGGGGAGCGGGCGAGCGCGACCGTAGGATGGACGCGTGATCGACCTGACTCTGCTGCGTGAAGATCCCGAGCTCGTGAAGCGCTCCCAGATCGCCCGCGGGGAGTCGCCGGATTCGGTGGATGACGCGCTCGCCGCCGACCGCGACCGCCGCGCCGCCATCACCGCCTTCGAGGAGCTGCGCGCGTCGCAGAACGCGCACGGCAAACGCGTCGCCCAGGCGCCGAAGGACGAGAAGGCCGCCCTCGTCGCGGAGGCCAAGCAGCTCAGCGAGAAGGTCAAGGCGGCTCAGCACGCGGTCACCGCCGCCGAAGAGGCAGCGGATGCGGCCCTGGCCAAGATCGAGAACATCGTGCTCGAGGGAGTCCCGGCCGGAGGGGAGGCGGACTTCGTCACCCTGCGCACGCACGGCGACGTCCCCACCTACGAGTTCACGCCGCGCGACCACCTCGAGATCGGCGAGTTGCTCGGCGCGATCGACATGGAGCGCGGCACGAAGGTCTCGGGCAGCCGCTTCTACTTCCTCACGGGCATCGGTGCGCGCCTCGAGCTCGCGCTCATGACGCTCGCGCTCGACCGGGCCCTCCAGGCCGGGTTCACGCCCATGATCCCGCCGACTCTCGTGCGTCCGGAGGTCATGCGCGGCACCGGCTTCCTCGGCCAGCACGCTGACGAGGTGTACCACCTGCCCAAGGAGGACCTGTACCTGGTGGGCACGAGCGAGGTCCCCCTCGCCGGCTACCACATGGACGAGATCCTCGACCTCGAGCGCGGCGCCAAGCGCTACGCCGGCTGGTCCACCTGCTACCGCAGCGAGGCCGGCTCGTACGGCAAGGACACCCGCGGCATCATCCGCGTGCATCAGTTCAACAAGCTCGAGATGTTCGTCTACACCGACCCGGCGGATGCCGAGGCCGAGCACGACCGTCTCGTCGCGATGCAGGAGGGCATGCTGCAGGACCTCGGTCTGGCCTACCGCGTGATCGACGTGGCCGCGGGCGACCTGGGGTCCAGCGCCGCGCGCAAGTTCGACATCGAGGCGTGGGTCCCCACGCAGGACGCCTACCGCGAGCTCACGAGCACGTCGAACTGCACGACCTACCAGGCGCGTCGCCTCGACACGCGCTTCCGTCCCGCGGATGGCGGCAAGACGCAGCCGGTCGCCACCCTCAACGGCACGCTGGCGACCACGCGGTGGATCGTGGCGCTCCTCGAGACGCACCAGCGCGCGGACGGCTCGGTCACGGTCCCCGAGGTTCTCCGGCCCTACCTGGGTGGCCTCGAGGTCATGGAGCCGATCGCATGACCGACGAGGCCGCGCTCCCCGCCACCGGCGCCGTCGAGAGCACCCCGAAGCAGGAGGCGGCCGATGTCGTCGCCGACCTGGCCGACGACACCCGCGCGGGCGCGGTCCCGGCGGAGCGCATGCTCATCGCGCTCGACATCGACGGCACCGTCCTCCTCGAAGACGACACCCTCAGCCCGGGCGTGGTCGAGGCCGTGGCCGACGCCCACATCGCCGGCCACGAGGTCATGCTCGCGACCGGACGCAGCTGGGACAGCACGCACGGGATCATGCGGCGCCTCGGCATCCGGCCCGAGTACGCCGTGTGCTCGAACGGCGCGGTCATCATGCGCCGCGTCGGAGCGGACGATGCCGACGAGTACGAGCTCGCCCACGTCGAGACGTTCGACCCGACCGAGGTACTGACGCTGCTGGGCGAGCACCTCGCCGGGGCGCACTTCCTCGTCGAGCTGGCCGACGGCACGCGCCTGTTCACCGACTACCTCGACGACTGGAACCTCGAGGGCGCCAACAAGGTGACCTTCGCCGAGCTGTCCGACCAGCCGGTGTGCCGCGTCGTGGTCGTGGCGCCCGAGCAGACCGACCAGGACTTCCTCGAACTGGTCGAGCGCATCGGCCTCACCCAGGTGTCGTACGCGATCGGCTGGACGGCGTGGCTCGACATCGCCCCGCAGGGCGTCGACAAGTCCACCGCGCTCGAGCTGGTGCGCGGCTGGCTGGGCATCGCCCCCGACCGCGTGCTCGTGATGGGCGACGGGCGCAACGACATCGAGATGATGCAGTGGGCCGTCCGCAACGGCGGTCGCGCCATCGCGATGCACCAGGGCCCGCCCGAGGTGCACGCCGCGGCCGGAGAGGTCGGCCTGTCGGTCACCGAGGGCGGCGTCGCCGCGATCCTGCGCTCGCTCTAGTCACGCACGCGAGGTCCCCGAGCCCGCCACAGAGACCGGCACCCGTGCGGACGGCCCCCGAGTCCGTCAGCGCCCCCACGCCTCCCGCACCGCCGTGCGGAGCGTCCGCGCGTCGGACCGGTCGAGCGCGCGGCGACTCCGCGCGAACGCCGCGCGGGCGGCATCCCGGAACACTTCGGCCTGCGCGGGAGAGGATGCCGCGAGCGACGCGAGGCACTTCTGCAGACGGATCTGCACCTCGATGTGCTCCGCCCCGTCGCGCGCGAGGGGGCGGAAGGCGTCGGCGGCGAGGTCGGACAGCGGCGGAGCCGGAACGAACACGTGCTCGTGATCGATGTCCTCGGCCCGCTCTGTGGTGAGGGCGCGCGAGAACACGCGCTGAAGGGCGGCGATGACGTCGATCGCCGTCCCGGGGTCGTTCACCGCGGGGGAGAGTGCGCGGCTGCCGATCTCCGCGAGAGCGATGACACCGAACCGCGGATCCTGCTCGTACGTGCGGTGATGCTCCACGCGGAAGGCGCGGATGACCGCGGAGACGACGTCGTCATCGGGACCGCCCGTGACGAAGGCGAGGGGAACGCGCGCATCGGCCGTCCGTCCGGGGGTGGCGTTGACGTGGATCTCCACGTCCGCTTGACGCGCGAGACGATCCAGCACCGCCACGTCGATGTGAGTGACGTAGCCGACCTTCTCGGCATGGACGGCGACGGCGTCGGGGGGAATCGGCACGGCGGGACGGGCCCCGAGGGTCGGGTGCTCGGCGTGGAGCTCGAGTGACAGCGCGGCTGCTTCCTCGACGCGGTCGATCACGTCGGCCATCCGTCCGAACGTCGACAGGTGCGAGATCCACCGCAGCAACGTCACGACGACGATGGCGATGATGACCAGCGTCGCGACGAACAGGATCGTGCGCCCCTGCTGCTCGTAGTACCCGGTCGACAGCGCGACGATGCCGACGAGCGAGAACGCGAACGCCCCCACGAAGGTCGAGACGGCGTTCTGCGATGTGGGGTCGGCGATGAGCAACTGCGTGGACCGCGGCGTCGCGGTCGTGGTCGCCGAGGAGAAGGCGGTCACCATGGCCGTCACCGAGAACGTGCTCACCGTCAGCATGGCCGTCGCGATGATCTGCAGGAGGGAGTCGACGGCGCCGTCCCCCAGCGAGAAGCTGAACGAGAACGGCAGGAGAGGACCGATGAACTTGGCCGCGAGGGCGACGATGATCGCGATCACCGTGAAGGCGGCCGCGCGCACCCAGACCTGCCTGCCCAGCCGGAGGAAGAAGGATGCCAGCGCTCCACGCGATCTCATCGCCATGCTCCGACGCTAGTGAGCCCCGGCGCCACGGCACGGGGGCTGGACGCCGCCGTCGCGGGCGGTCGGTAGACTCGGGGCGTCCGGGAGGGTTGTCCGAGCGGCCGATGGACCTGGTCTTGAAAACCAGTGGGCAGCGATGTCCCGTGGGTTCGAATCCCACACCCTCCGCAACGACGAAAGCGGGCCCCGCAGGGGTCCGCTTTCGTCGTTCTGACCGGCTGAGCGGGATGCGAACGAAGTTGGGCCCACGCCGCCGGAGGCTCCGCGTGCCGCGCAGCGGCGCGTGGAGGGGCGGTGGGGAGAATCCCACACCCTCCGCAACGACGAGAGCGGGCCCCGCAGGGGTCCGCTTTCGTCGTTCTGACCGGCTGAGCGGGATGCGAACGGGGTGGGCCCACGCCGCCGGAGGCTCCGCCTGCCGCGCCGCGGGGCGGGTCGACCGGGTGAAACGCCAGGTCTTCACGGCATTCACAGACGTCGATCTCTAGGATTACTGCGACCTCCGGCTGCCGCGCCGGGGTCGACGTGCTGCCGGGCCGGTGGCATCCGTCGTGAAAGGACCCGAGTGAGCAAGACGAACACCCCGCGCGGTCAGAGGACCGCCGCGCGCCACGGGCGACTCACCTCGCCCGGGCCGCTCGCCCAGCTGCTGCGAGGCCTCGCCATCGTCCTCGCCGTGTTGCTCGTCTCGGGCGGAACGGTGCTGGCCTACGCCGCGGTCGACCTGACCCGCAGCTTCACCGCCGACGCCGTCGAACTGAAGAACCAGCCGGCCGTGCCGCCGGACCTCGGGGAGCTCAAGGGCGGCGTCAACATGCTGCTGGTGGGCACCGACGAGTGCGAGCCCGACTTCGCGCAGCTGTTCGGCGACCGGTGCACAGGCGATGACGCCGAGGGCAACCTCAACGACGTCAACATGCTCGTGCACATCTCCGACAACCCGAGGCGCGTGACCGTCATCTCATTCCCTCGCGACCTCATGGCGCCCATGCCCGCCTGCACCGACGAGGACGGCACGGAGAACTCGGCGAAGAGCAAGGCGCAGATCAACAGCGCCTTCCTCTCCGGCGGGCTGTCGTGCGTCGTCGAGACGGTGTCGGAGCTGAGCGGCCTCGACATCCCCTTCGCCGCGAAGGTCAGCTTCGGTGGCGTCATCAACATCACCGACGCGATCGGCGGCGTCGACGTCTGCATCGCGAACGGCATCAAAGACCCGTACACGGGCATCGACTGGCCGGCCGGCATGCGCCAGGTGAAGGGCCTCGACGCCCTGCAGTTCCTGCGCACGCGCCACGGCGTGGGCGACGGGGGCGACCTCGGGCGCATCTCGAACCAGCAGCAGTACATGTCGCGCCTGGCCAACAAGCTGAAGAGCCAAGAGGTGCTGTCGAACCCCGCCACGCTCTACAAGCTCGCGTCGACGGCGCTGCGCAACGTCGACCCGTCGACGTCGCTGACGAACCCTCTGACGCTCGTGCAGATCGCCTCGGCGGTCAAGGACGTGCCGTTCGACGAGATCGTCTTCATCCAATACCCGACCTACACCGACCCGTCCGACCCCAATCGCGTGGTGCCCGACTACGACGATGCCGACACCCTGTGGGCCGCGCTCGCCGCGAACCAGTCGCTGCAGCTGTCGGGCAACCTCAGCGACGGCGACGGCGTGATCGTCGACGCCAACGCCACCCCCGCGCCGACCGACACCGCCGCTCCGACCGACGCCGCGACCGACGCGCCGACCACGGGCGCAGACGCGACCCCGGCGCCCGACGCGACCTCCGGCACGGTCGTGCTCCCGGAGGGCATCGCGGGGCAGACCGCCGCGCAGGCGACCTGCTCGAACGGCAACGTCCGTCAGTGACGCTCGACCTCGCCGCCCGGCATCCGGACTTCGGTTTCGGATGCCGGGCGGCATCCGGTTAGTATGGACCGGTGTGTTCGCGCCGCAAGGCTCGATCACCTGGAGACGTCGCATAGTCAGGCCTAGTGCACCACCCTGCTAAGGTGGAGTCCCCGTAAGGGGACCGAGGGTTCAAATCCCTCCGTCTCCGCAGATGAAGCCCCGGTTCGCCGGGGCTTTTCTGGTTCCCGGATGCCATCGCCGCTGGACGGCCGGTCTCATCCGCGCCGCAGCTCCACCGCGCTGAGACCCGGCATCCCGAGCCAGGAGCGGCCGTCGGGGGCGTCGACGACGGTGAGGAGCACCGCGTCGCAGGAGCGGCAGCGGACGACGGCTCCCATCGCCGAGGCGTAGACGGCGGCCGTCGCGAGCAGGCCGCGGAGGCCGCAGTGGGTGCAGCGCACCTCCGACGCGGTGGCATCCCACCCCAGGAGGTCGTCGAGACGACCGGCGAGGGCGTTTCCGTCGAACGTCGTCATCCCGAACCTCCGAACCTCTCGGTGCGCACGCGCGCGGGCGCGTGGCCTTGCTCGATCAGCCATCCCGCGACCGCCTCGACGAACGGCGTCGGGCCGCAGACGAAGACGCGGGGGCTCTGCTCCGCGGGGACGACCGCGGCGCGGAGGCGCTCCGCGGTGAGGCGACCGGGAGTGACGGAAGAGCCCGGCGGGGCGCTGCGCGTGTAGACGACCTCGACGTCGAGGCGGTCGTCACGCCGCGCGAGGTCGGCGAGTTCGTCGCGGAAGAACATGTCCGTCTCCGAACGCACCGAGGAAAGCAGCCGGAACGGAGCGGGGTCGGAGCTCCGGGCGTGGGCTGACGCCATCGCGAACAGCGGGACGATCCCCGACCCGCCGGCGATCAGCTGCACCGGCGCGGGGTCGGTCGACGGCATCCACACGAAGAAGGCGCCGAGCGGGCCGTGCACCTCGATCCGGTCGCCCTCGCGCAGCTCGTGGACGAGGAAGGGCGACACTTCGCCGTCGGGCACCTCGTCGACCGCGAGCGTGACGCGCGTGCCCTCGCCCGACGAGGCGATCGAGTACGACCGGCTCGCCTGGTACCCGTCGGGCGCGGTGAGTCGCACGTCGAGGTGCGAACCGGCGTCGTTGCCCGGCCACGTGGGCACGTCGAGCTCGATCCGCCGCGCGGTGGGGGTCTCAGCTCGCGTGCCGACGACGGTCGCCGCGTGCCAGGATGCCGGGCGCCGGTTCACCCGTATCGTTCCTCGCGCCACGGGTCGCCGTGCAGGTGGTATCCGTTCTGCTCCCAGAACCCCGGCTTGTCGGATGCCATGGTGATGAGGCCCTGCACCCACTTGGCGCTCTTCCAGAAATACAGGTGCGGCACGAGCAGGCGCGCGGGTCCGCCGTGCTCCGGCGTGAGCGGCGCACCGTCCGCCTCGAAGGCGATCCAGCTCTTCCCGCCGAGCAGGTCGTCGAGGGCGACGTTGGTGGTGTACCCGCCGAAGGAGTGCACCATCGCGTAGCGGTGGTTCGTCTCGACCTCGGCGAACACACGATCGAGCGACACGCCCCGCCAGGGCGTGTCGAGCTTGGTCCAGTGCGTGACGCAGTGGATGTCGACCGTGACGTCCTCCATGCCGAGGGCCTGGAACTCCTCGAGGTTCCAACGGTGCACGCCGTTCTCGGTGCCGATGGCGAACTCCCAGTCGGCAGCATCGACCGCGGGCGTGGGTCCCGCAGACAGGACCGGCCAGTCCGACACGAGCGTCTGCCCCGGCGGCAGCCGCGGATCGCGTTCGCGACGACGACCGCCGAAGCCTCGCGTGATGAATGACATGCGTCCCCCTGCCGGTCCCGTGAGCATCACCCTAGCCAGGGCGGCGCTTCGTCGACAGGGGAATCGCGACGGGCGGGGAAGCATCCGCGAGGATTCTCCTCGCACCGCATCGGCCCCGGCCGCCACCCCTCCGCAGGACTCGCCGGGCACCCGCTAGTGTCGTCCCGCGGCGTGCGTGCGTCGCACCCTCACCCCCGGGAGTGCACACATGTCGGTCGGTCTTCTCGCCGTCGTCGATGACATCCTCAGCGCCGCGATGCGCGCGAGCGCCAAGACCGCGGGCGTCGTCATCGACGACGCGGCCGTCACGCCGCAGTACGTCCAGGGCCTCACCCCCGCGCGCGAACTGCCGGTGGTGTGGAAGATCGCTCTGGGCAGCATCATCAATAAGTACGTGATCATCATCCCGATCGCGCTGCTGCTGACCGCGTTCGCGCCGTGGGTGCTGCCGTACCTGCTCATCATCGGCGGCTGCTTCCTCTGCTTCGAGGGGGCCGAGAAGGTGCTCGAGTGGTTCGGCGTCAGCCACGGCGAGCACGACGCCGACGAGCCCCGCGACGAGAAGAAGCTCGTGCTCGGTGCCGTGCGCACCGACCTCATCCTCAGCACCGAGATCATGCTGATCGCGCTGTCGAGTCTCGACCCCGGGCTGAGCATCTGGATGACGCTCGCCGCCCTCCTCGTGATCGGCCTCGCCATGACGCTCGTCGTCTACGGCGCCGTCGCGCTTCTGGTGAAGGTGGATGACATCGGGCTGCGGTTCATGAAGAGCCCCTCCCGCGGGGTGCGTCGCTTCGGCGCGCGGGTCGTGGCATCCATGCCCACGGTCTTCCGCGTCATCAGCGTGGTCGGTACCGTCGCCATGCTGTGGGTCGGTGGGCACCTCGTGCTGCAGAACCTCGAGGAGACGTTCTGGGCCGGCCCCTACGAGCTCGTCCACGTCGTCACCCACGCGATCGAGGCGGTGGGCCCGGTCGTCGTGTGGATCGTGGAGACGGCGATGTCGGCCGTGTTCGGCCTGGTGCTCGGCCTGATCATCGTCGGGGTCGTCACCGGCATCCAGCGGCTCGTGAAGCGCGACGCGCCGGCTGACGCCGGGCATTGACACCCGCCCGGCCGGCGCGCCGGCACGGACGCCGGGCAGCAATGCCCCGTCACCTCGCAGGCGACGGCGCCGATGAACACCGGGTAGCGACGGAGGGGCGGACCCGGGCCGGGGTCAGCGGGGGCGGGCTTCCCCGGCCGCGACCACGCGCGCGATGCCCGCAACCAGCTCGGGCCAGAGCTCGGGCGCGATGAAGTGGCCCATGCCGGGGTGCACCTGCAACTCCGCGGCGGGGAGTGCCTCAGCCATGTCGACGGCCGCGCTCCAGTGCAGCACGTCGTCATCGCGACCGTGGAACACCAGCGCGGGCACGGTGACCGCACGCAGCGCCTCGAGCCGCTCCGGTGCACGCAGCAGCGCGGACCATTGCCGGGAGAAGCCCTCCGGGGCGTAACCGCGATCGAAGGCCTCGACGGCGGCCCATGCGTTCCATTCGGCATCGAGCGGGTAGCGCTCGCCCGCGGTGGAGGCGGCGAACGCCATCGCCGCGGCCCGCACCTCGTCACGGCTGTAGCGGACCGGCGCCCGCAGGAGCTCCGGGCGCTCGTCGTGCAGGATGTAGCGCGGGTCGCGCCCGGGCGTCGTGGAGAGCAGCCCGAGGCTGCGAACGCGGTGGGGATGCCGGATCGCGGCCATCTGCGCCATCATCCCGCCCATCGAATGTCCGACGAGGTGTGCCGCGTCCATCCCGAGGTGGTCCATGACGCGGATCACGTCATCGGCCATCTCCTCGAGGCCGTACCCGCCGTCGATCTCATCGGGCCCGCCGAAGCGGGCCGACAGACCTACGTCGCGGTTGTCGAGGCGCACGACCCGCAGGCCGTGGTCCACCAGCGCGGCCACCAGGTCGGTGTGCCAGGCGATCAGCTGGGCGCCTCCGCCCGCGATGAGGACGACCGTCGGTGCGGAGGAGTCGCCCGCGGCGTCGTAGAAGATCGCCGGATCGGGGGTGTACGGCATCCAGGGCCTTTCCGTCATGTGGGAGCGACGATAACCCGCATCACCGGGGCGGGGGTATGGTCGCGGGCCCCACCCCGTCGCCCGTGGGGGTGGATCTCGGGCACGTCGCGCCGAGGTCGTGCGACAGCGTCGCGGCGAGGTCGAGGGCCGCGGCGCGCAGCTCGGGTAGACGCGACGAGACGTCCTCGGTCGCCCCGACGATGCACGCGGCGGCGGCGACGAGACCCGCCGCATCGCGGACCGGGGCCGAGATCGAGGTGATGCCGAACTCGTCGATCGAGCGCATCGTGAGCGTGCCGTCGGCGCGCACCCGCTCGACGCGGCGCACGAACTGGTCGTATTCGGCCGCCCCGTGGCGCCGGGGGAAGAGCTGCGCGAGCTGAGCCGCATCGAAGTCCATCGCCAATGTCGGGCCGCCGTCCGAACCGACCAGGGGGTGCGGGCGTCCGAGCCACGGTGCCATGCGCAGTCCCTCGCCGAGCGGTTCGATGTGCTCGACCATCGTGAAGCTGCGCATGCCGGTGAGCGTCGTGACGAAGACGCACGCTCCGGCCTGCTGCGCCGTCGCGGCCGCGCGTGCGGGGCCGACGAGCGCCAGAGTCGGCGCGTACGCGGCTCGGTGCCACGCGTGAATCGCGGGATCGACGTGCAGGACGTCGGTCTCCGCGTCGCGGGCGAGCAGACCCGTGCGCACGAGAGTGTCGGCCAGCCGGCGCGCGCGGTCGAGGCGCAGCCCGGCCGCCGAGGCCGCAGCCGTGACGGAGCGGGGGAAGTCGGCGATGGCCTCCACCATCCGTACGGCCGCCTCGATCGCCCGGGTCGGCGCGGCGGTGGGCCCGTCGGCGCGGGCGGCAGGGGCAGCGCGGGCAGGCGTCGGACGGTGCATTCGCGCGAGGGCGCGCTCGAACGCGTGACGGGCGTCGGTCAGCAGGCGGCGGATACGTGGGCGGGCCCGAGCGGCGCGGTAGACGGGGAGGGACACGGCGAGAACGGCGACGCGACGACCGTCGGGGGCGGTGAGGGCGACCGCGATCTCCACGGCGCGGCCGGTCTGCGACTCCACGACCACCTCGCCGGCGCCATCGGGCGACGCCGCACGCACCAGCGCGCGGCGCGTGTCGTCCACGCGATCGCCGATCAGCGCGGGCACATGCAGCGTCCACCCCGACGCGACGGTCGCGACGATCCGCGCGCCACCGGCTTCGGGGGCCGCCAGCACGACCGTCTCGGCGGTGTCCTGCGCGAGCCGGTGCAGCTCGAAGTGCACGGTCGGGCCCAGGGCCGCGGCGGCGCGTCCCGACAGCGCGACCGCCCGGGCGCCCACGCCGTACGTACCGTAACCGTCGGCCCGCCGGAGGAGTCCTGCGTCGGCGAGCTCGGCGCACAGACGCGAAGCGGTACTGAGTCCGATGCCGGCCGGGCGGGCGATCGCGGCGAGAGGGAGCGGGGCGGTCGGGTCGGTGCGTCCGGCGACCGCGCGCAGGACAGCGACGGCCTGCTCGACGCGCGCGGTCATGGCATCCCTCGTTTCTGCAAAGTCATCGTCGATGAATTGCTGCTGCTGGCGACCGTAACAGGAGCGCGACGAGCGATTCGAATAATTGCCGATATTCGCCGGGCGCCCGCCCGGGATCCGGAAGGAACCGCTATGGAGCAATTCGACGTCGCCGTCGTGGGACTCGGCGCGCTCGGCAGCGCCGCGGCCTACCACCTGGCCCGTCGTGGCTCGCGTGTCGTCGCGTTCGAGCAATTCGAGCTGGGCCACGTGCGCGGTGCGTCGCACGACACCTCGCGCATCGTCCGCACCTCGTACGGCTCGGCCGCGTACGTGCGTTTCGCGCAGGCGGCGTACCGCGAGTGGGCGGCGCTGGAGGCGGCCACCGGCGAACGCCTGCTGACCGTCACAGGCGGGGTCGTGTTCATCCCCGACGACGGCCCGTACGACGCGGCCGACTTCGCGCGCAGCCTGTCGGCCAGCGGCGTGCCGTTCGAGATGCTCGGCCCCGCCGAGGTGCGCGCGCGGTGGCCGCAGTTCGCGGTCCCCGAGGGGGTGACGTGCGTGTACACACCCGATTCGGGGATCGCCCACGCCGCCCGCACCGTCGCGACCCTGCAGATGCACGCGCGCGTGCTCGGAGCCACGCTGCGCGACCGCACCCGTGTGGATCGCCTCCGCCCCGACGGCGAGGGCGTCATCGTCTCGACCTCCGGAGGCGACGTCCGTGCGCGCCGCGTCGTCGTCGCCGCGGACGCGTGGACGAACGAGCTCCTCGAGCCGCTCGGCATCCGCATCCCGCTGGAGGTGATGCAGGAGCAGGTCAGCTACTTCGCACCCGCGGACCCCGAGGCGTTCGACCGTGACCGCTTCCCGGTGTGGATCTGGGAGGACGAGCAGTGCTTCTACGGGTTCCCCACGTACGGCGAGCCGACGATCAAGGCCGCGCGCGACGTCTCGGAGAACCGTATGACGCCCGCCGAGCGCACCTTCGTGCCCTCGCCCGAGCGCGCCGCGGAACTGACGGCGTTCCTCGCCGCGACGATCCCCACCAGCGGTCCGCTGTTGCGCACGGTCACGTGCCAGTACGCGCTCACGCCCGGCCGTCGCTTCGTCATCGGCCCGCTCACCGAGCACCCCGACATCGTCGTCGCGCTCGGGGCGGGCCACGCCTTCAAGTTCACGCCCGCGATCGGGCTGGCTCTGGCCGAGCTCGCACGGGGCGAGGACACCACCGACGACCTGACGGCATTCGCGCTCGACGCGACCGCCGTTCCCGCGATGTGAGGCCCGCCATGCAGATCCAACGGCGTGGCGACACCCACCACGATTGGACGCTCTACGAGGGGCAGAGCCGGGTCGGCATCGAGTGGTACTTCCGGGATGCCACCGCCCTCGGCGTCCACGCGATGCTCTATGAGCTGGCCCCCGGCGCGTCCGAGGGAGAGCATCGGCACCTGAGCGGGGCGGTGGACAGCTGCTCTGCCGAGAGCAGTGACGAGATGTACATCGTGACACGCGGCGAGATCGTCTTCTCGGGTGACGGGGAGGAGCGCGTGCTCGCGGCGGGCGACGCGGCCTACGCGCCGGCCGGTATGCGGCACGGCGTGCGCAACGCCTCCGCCGAGCCGGCAGAGCTCGTGCTCGTCTTCGGCCCTTCGCGCAGAGAGGCGGCGGCATGAGGCACAACGCCGACTACGCGCTCGACGACCTCGACGCGGTCCGCGCGCTCGTGGACGAGAACCCCTGGGCGACCCTCGTCAGCCACGTTCCGGGGCGCGGGCTCGTGGCATCCCATTACCCGGTGCTCGTCGATGACGGGGCCGAGGGCCTCGCCCTCGTGAGCCACGTCGGCCGCCCCGACGAGAGGCTGCACGAGCTCGGCGCGCACGAGGTCATGATCGTGGTCTCGGGGCCCAGCGGGTACGTCTCGCCGAGCTGGTACGGCACGTCGCCCGCGGTGCCCACGTGGAACTTCGTCGTGGCGCACCTGTACGGAGTCCCTGAGATCCTGAGCGACGACGACAACCTCGCCGTGCTCGACAGGCTCGTGACGCGATTCGAGGCGCCGCTGCCGAACCCTTTCGTGATGCATCGCAGCCTCGAGAACACGGAGTATGCCGAGCGCATCGTGCACGGCACGGTGGGGTTCCGCCTGCCCGTGGCCCGCTTCGACGCGAAGCAGAAACTCAGTCAGGACAAGCCGGATGCCGTCGTCGACCGCGTCGTCGCGGCGCTGCGCGCCCCCGGCCCCTACGTCAACCCGGCCCTGGCCGACCGGATGGATGCCATCCGCCCCCGAGAGGAACGACACACACGATGACCGGATTCGTTGGCGTGGACGCCATGGTGCGCTGGGTCGCCACGCACGGGGCCGAGCGGCTCATGACCGACATGGTCGCCTATCTCGAGGCCGACTATCGTCGGTGGACGTCGTTCGACAAGGTCGAGCGGATGGCCAGCCACACGCCCTTCGGTGTGATCGAACTCATGCCCATCAGCGACCCCGACACGTATGCGTTCAAGTACGTGAACGGGCACCCCTTCAACCCCGGCCGCGGGTATCAGACCGTGACCGCGTTCGGCGTGCTCGCCGATGTGCACAACGGCTACCCGGTGTTCCTGTCGGAGATGACGCTGCTGACGGCCCTGCGCACGGCGGCGACCTCGGCGATGGTCGCGCGCCGTCTTGCCCGAGCGGACGCGTCGACGATGGCGATGATCGGCGCGGGGAGCCAGGCCGAGTTTCAGGCTCTGGCCTTCCGCGGGGTGCTCGGCGTCGACCGCCTGCGGGTCTACGACGTCGATCCCGCAGCCACGGCGAAGCTCGTGCGCAACCTCACCCCGCTCGGCTTCGACATCGTGGTGTGCGACTCCGCCTCGGAGGCCGCCCGCGGCGCCGACATCGTGACGACCTGTACCGCCGACAAGGCGGCCGCGACCGTTCTCAGCGATGCCGACGTGGCATCCGGGATGCACATCAACGCGATCGGCGGCGACTGCCCCGGTAAGACCGAGCTCGACCCGGCGATCCTCTCCCGGGGGCCCGTGTTCGTCGAGTACACGCCGCAGACGCGCATCGAGGGCGAAATCCAGCGCGTCGCCGCGGACTTCCCGGTGACGGAGTTCTGGGAGGTGCTCGCCGACCGGCGACCCGGTCGCACCGCCGACGATCAGGTGACCGTCTTCGACTCGGTCGGCTTCGCGATCGAGGACTTCTCGGCGCTGCGGTTCCTGCGCGACAGCGTCGCGGGTACCGAGCTGGCGCTCGAGATCGACCTCGTGGCCGCCCCCGACGATCCCAAGGATCTGTTCGGGCTCGTCGGCTCCCCGGTGCCGGCGCTGTGAGCGCGCTCACTCTGCGGTCGGTCCGCCCGTACGGCGGCGGCGAGCCGGTCGACGTCGTCGTGTGCGACGGCGTCATCGCGTCGATCCACCCCCGCGGCGGCGACAGCGAGGGCGAGACCCTCGACCTCGACGGGCGTTTCGTCGGGCCCGGGCTGTGGGACGCCCACGTGCACTTCACGCAGTGGGTCATCTCCAGCCGCCGTGTCGACGTCGGCGGAACGGCGAGCCCCGGCGAGGTGGTGGACGCCGTGCGTCGCGCCGTGCGCGCGGGCGCACCGCGTACCGACGGTGTGCTCGTCGGCTACGGCTACCGAGACGGCCTGTGGACGGAACCGACCTCGCTGCGCATCCTCGACGAGGCGTTCCCCGACGACCCCGTGGTGCTCGTCAGCGGCGACCTCCACGCCGGGTGGATGAACTCCCGCGGCGCGGATCGGCTGGGGCTGCGGCCCGGCGCGAGCGGGGTGGTGGCCGAGTTCGAGTGGATCGCGGCGTTGCAGCGGTTCCAGCAGGCCGCGTCCATTCCGATAACGGCATACGCCGAGGTCGCCGATGCCGCGGCGCGCCGGGGCATCGTCGGCATCGTCGACTACGAGAACGTACCGAATTTCCGCGAGTGGCCCGAGCGCGTCGCCGCGGGGGTGCATTCGCTGCGCGTGGACGCCTCCGTGTGGCCCGACCGGCTGGAGGAGGCGATCGTCGCGGGGCTGCGCACCGGCGATCCGCTCGACGCCGAGGGGCTGGTCACCATGGGCCGGCTCAAGGTCGTCTCGGATGGCTCCCTCAACACCCGGACGGCCTGGTGCTGGGACCCTTACCCCGGTGCGGACCCGCACGCGGAACACGGGTGCGGCGTGCAGAGCGTTTCCGTCGCCGAACTGCGCCGCCTGCTCGTGCGGGCCGGCGAAGGCGGCATCCTGCCCGCCGTCCACGCGATCGGCGACCGCGCGAACACCGAGGTGATCGAGGTGTTCGAGGAGCTCGGAATGCCGGGCATCGTCGAGCACGCCCAGCTCGTGCGCGACGACGACTTCGCGCGGTTCCGCGCGGCCGGGCTCATCGCGAGCGTGCAGCCCGAGCACGCGATGGACGACCGCGACATCGCCGATCTGCACTGGGCCGGGCGCACGGCGCGCGCTTTCGCATTCGGGTCGCTCCATCGTTCCGGGGCGCAGCTTCGTCTCGGGTCCGATGCCCCCGTCGCGCCTCTGGATCCGTGGCACGCGGTCGCCGCGGCGACGTCGCGCAGTCGCGGTGACCGCGAGGCGTGGCATCCCGAGCAGCGGCTGCCGCTCGACGTCGCGCTCGCCGCGAGTTGCCGCACGACGTTGGCGGTGGGTCAGCCGGCCGACCTCGTCGTGGTCGACGCGGATCCCTCCGCCTGCGATCGTGACGTGCTGCGCGGCATGCCGGTCGCCGCGACCCTACTGGGCGGGCGGTTCACGCACCGCGCGGTGTGAGGCATCGGCGGCACGGGGCGAGGAGGCTGGGCGCCGCCGGCGGCGGCGCGAGAAACGCTTCCGCTGCTGAGACATGCGGTATCGCAGCGAGTCTCGGTAGGAACAGCGTTTGTCGGCTAAGGGCGGCCGCTCCGCGGCCGCTAAAGCGGGGGCAGCCGTGGGGCGGCGATGGCGCCGCGGGGAGGGCGCGAGAAACGCCGTCTCTGCTGAGACACGCGGTGTCGCACCGTGTCTCGGCAGGAACACCGTTTATCGGCGCTCGGCCGGCCGCCGGCTACCGGCTGGGGCGCGGACGGTGGGGCGCGGCGGGGAGGGCAGGGGTGGCGCGAACAGCGCGTCGGAAGCGCGGGGCGCGGGGCGCGGCGGGCCGGGCGGGGGGAGTCGCCCTCAGATGTCCAGCACGAGCGCCGAGCCCTCCCGTGCGCGTGAGACGCATGCATACATCACGCGGGCGTCGTCGTCGACGGTGAGGGAGTCGCGGTGCTCCACCGCGCCGTCCAGCACCGGGACCGCGCACGAGCCGCACACCCCGCGCAGGCACGACCCGGTCACCGCGACCCCCGCGCCTTCGAGTGTTTCGCGCAGCGACCGGCTCGCGGGCACCTCGACCGTGACGCCCGAACGGGCCGCGGTGGCGGTGAAGGGCTCGTCCGGACCGAACTCCCGCCGCCTGGGCTCGAAGCGTTCGAGGTGGATGCCGGATCCCTCCGGCAGCGTCGGGGCGAGGGTGAGCAGGGCGTCGGTGAAGGCCGCGGGGCCGCACGCGTAGACGTCGGTGCCGGGGGCGATGTCGCCGACCACGGTGGCGAGGTCGAGACGGCCCCGCTCGCCGCTGACGTGGACGCTCGCGCGCTCGCCCAGCGCGGCGATCTCGTCGGCGAACGCGACCCCGTCGGGCGTGCGCGCGGCGACGATCATGCGCCAATCCGCACCGATGGATGCCAGGTGCCGCGCCATCGCGAGGATCGGCGTCACCCCGATCCCGGCGGCCAGCAGCAGGTACGCCGAGGCGTCGCCGAGCTCGAAGAGGTTGCGCGGGGGACGCACCCAGACCGTGCTGCCGGCGCGGAGGAATGCGTGGATGTAGTGAGAGCCGCCCCGGGAGAGCTCCTCGCGACGCACGGCGATGCGGTACGACGCCGTGTCCCGGGGGTCGCCGCACAGCGAGTACTGGCGCTCGTGCCGGGTGATGAGCTGCAGGTCGACGTGCGCTCCCGGCTGCCACGCCGGCAGGGGGGAGCCGTCGGCCTTCCGCATCCGGATGCTGACGATGTCGGGCGTCTCGTGGACGATCTCGCTGACCACCAGCGGCATCAGTCCCTCGCGACCGCGCATTCAGTACAGCGCCCGGTAGGCGCCGGACATCGCCTCATCGATGACGTCGCCCACCTCGGCATCCCACCCGGACGTGCTCGCCCAGATCTGGCCGGATGTCGGCACCTGCGTCGCGAGGTCCTGCATGTCGGCATCCCACAGACCGCCGCGCAGCAGGGCGCGACCGCAGTGCAGGTACACCTGCTCGATGCGCACCACGATCGCCAGATCCGGCACCGTGTGGTCCTGCTCGAGGGTGCGCAGCAGCGTCGGGTCGTCGGTGACGACCGCGGTGCCGTTGATGCGCAGCGTCTCGCTCATGCCGGGCACGAAGCACAGCAGAGCGGCGTGGCCGTTCTCGACGATGTTGCGCATGGAGTCCGCGATCTTGTTGCCGAGGCGGTCCGGGATCGCGACGGTGCGGTCGTCGATCGCCCGCACGAAACCGGGGTAGTCGCCGCGGGGCGAGCTGTCGCACCGGCCGTCGCGGTCGGCCGTGGCCAGCGTGGCGAAGGGGGAGTGGGCGAGGAAGCGCAGGCAGTTCTCGTCGAGGCGATCGGTGATCTTCTGCAGCGAGGGCCCTTCGGGTTCGCCCAGCGTCCCGCGGATCTCCTCGAGTCCGAGCGCGCGGAAGTCGGTGGAGAGCATGCTTTCGACGCTACCCGGAGCGTGATCGCGGCTCATCGTCCTCAGAGCACAGGATCGACGGGGCGATCTGTGCCACCGGCACACGTCGCGCGCGAGGACCTCAGCGTCTCGACCCGATGAGCCGCACGCGGCAGGCCAGTTCGACGGCGAAGCGGGTGTCGGGGTCGTCGAGGTCGACGTCGAGCAGTTCGCGCACGCGGCGGATGCGGTATCCCACGGCGTTCGGGTGCAGGTTCAGCTCGCGTCCGGCCTGGGCCAGGGAATTGCGGTTGCCGAGGTACGACAGCAACGTGCGCACGGCGGTGGCCGATCGCTCCGCGCCGAGCGCGTCGAGCGGATGCAGGAGGTCGTCGAGCAGGTTGCGGCTGACCGGCGAGGCGTAGAAGTCGAGCAGCAGGCGCCGCAGCCCCGTCACATCGGTGAGCTCGATGGCACCCAGTCGTCCGGCCGCGATCGCCGAATCGGCGGCGACGCGCGCCTCGGCGGCAGACTGTCGGAGCCCTGCGGCACCCGTCTGAGGCGTCCCGAGGCCCACCGTGTACGTCCAGTCGTCGCCCGCCAGCCGACGCGCCTGCTCCTGAACGCGCACGATCACGTCGCGCAGGCGCCGTTGGTGATCGCCGGCGCCGTGGTCCTCGCTGCTGACGAGGATGACGTCGTCCTGCAGGAAAGCGACGTGCCAGAGCTCAGCGCGATCCTCGATGAGCTGCAACGTGAACAGCTCCAGGGCCGCCTCCACGAAACGCGGTGCGCGCAGCCCCGCGTCGACGCGGTGCTGCGGCCGCATCCAGGCCACCGCGTGCGACAGCTGCAGCGGGAGGCCGAGCCGCGCGGCGGGCGCGACGAAGCCGTCGACGCGACCGGCCTCCGCGAGGATCAGCTCGACGATGAGGTCGGCGCGGGACTGGTTCGGTGCGAAGCGATCGCGCAGGTTCCTCTGCATGGCCCGCGACACGAGGGACGCGACGACGGGCAGCGCCACCATCGCCGCAGGATCGGAGGTCTCGGCGATGAGGCGGCCGATGGGCACCTCCCCGGCGAAGACGGCGTCGGCGTCCGTCCACGACGTCGATGGATCGTCTTGCACGCGCACGCGCACGCCCAGCGCGGTACCGGCAGCGTCGAGGATGGCGGCCACGGCGTCGGACCCGTCGGCCGACGCCGCAGCCGTCGCCTTCTCGACCGCGAACGCTGCCCGCGTCATCGACTCCGCGGCACCGCCGCTGATGACGCGGTCGATCGTGACGGCGAGGTCGGGGGCGCGCGCCGCGCGCGACGCGAGCACGGGCACGCCCCCGCGTTCGGCGAGCACTCTCGCGGTCTCGGCGGGCGCGAAGCCGACCGGCATCACCAGGCCCGCGAGACCCCGGGCGCTCGCCTGCCGGAGGGCGACGTCGACGAGGTACGAGGCGGGCGGGTCGTCTCCGCCGATGACGGCGAGCGTCCCCGCCGGGAGGGCGGGCAGCTCCGCCATGGCGGTGACGTCGACGCGCTCGATCACGGCGCCCGCTCGAGGACCGGCGACGTGATCGACGCCGAGGCGCTCGGCCTGTATGAGAAGGTCCGCGGTGGTGAGCTGTGCCACCAGCACAATGTACGCCGATTCCCTGTCCGCTCACCACATTGTCGGCCGGGGAAGTGCTGCCTAGGGTCGTGTCATGGCATCCCCGTCCCTCGCCCCGCCGACCGCGGTCCGCGCCCCCGAGCACGTCACGGCCGACGACATCGCCGCCCTCGCCGCGGGAGCCGCGATCTTCGGCACCGGCGGCGGCGGGGCGGTGTACACCTCGCAGCTCACCACCGAGCGCGCCATCCGCGAGCACGGCCCGGTGCGACTGCTCTCGGTCGACGACCTCGGGCCCGACGATGCGGTCATCATGATGAGCGGTATCGGTGCCCCGACGGTCGGCATCGAGATGCTCTCGTCGGTGCAGCAGATCGAGACGCTGCTGCAAGAGGCCGAGCGTGTCGCGGGGCGCACGATCACCGCGATCATGCCCGCCGAAATCGGCGGCAGCAACGGCGTCTCGCCGGCCGGCTGGGCCGCCCGCCTCGGCGTCGCGCTGCTGGATGCCGACGGCATGGGCCGCGCGTTCCCCGAGGCGACCATGATCTCCACGAATGTCGCCGGGGTGCCGTGCGACTTCGCCGTGCTGAGCGACGTCGTCGGAAACGTCGTCACCCTGCGCACCGTCGACCTCGGGTGGCTCGAGCGGCATGCCCGCGCGGTCACTGTCGCCGCCGGCGGCATCTGCCTCGGCGCGCACTACCTGCTCACCGCCGAGACGGCCCCGGGGGCCGTCATCCCGGGCACGATCAGCACCGCGATCCGCGTCGGTCACGCGCTCCTCGGGGCCACCGACCCGGTGACGGCCGTCGCGGCGGAGCTCGACGCCGACGTGCTCATCACCGGCAAGATCGTCGACGTCTCGCGGCGTACCGAGGGCGGTTTCGTCCGCGGCTCCATCACGATCGCCGGCATCGGCGACGACCGCGGGCGTCTGCAGCGCGTCGAGCTGCGCAACGAGAACCTCGTCGTCCTGGAAGACGGCGAAGTCCTGGCCACGGTGCCCGATCTCATCACGGTCGTCGACCTCGAGACGGGCCACGCGATCTCCACCGAAATGCTCCGGTACGGCCAGCGCGTGTCCGTGCTCGCGTGGGCGTGCGACCCGCTGTGGCGCACCGAGCGCGGCCTCGAACTCGCCGGCCCCCGCGCCTTCGGCTACGACCTGCCCTACGTCCCCTTCGAACGGAAGGACGCGCGATGAGCGCCGTTCGCGACCTGTCCATCGGCGTCGACGTCGGTGGCACCAACACCGACGCTGTCGTGGTGGATGCCACCGGCTCGGTCATCGCCTGGACGAAGCAGCCCACGACGGCCGACGTCATCGGAGGCATCCGGGCGGCAATCGCCGCGGTGCTCGCGCAGCTCGGCGAGGACCGCGACCGCGTGTCGCGCGTGATGCTCGGCACGACGCACGCCACCAATGCGATCGTCGCGCGCCGCGGGCTCGACCGGGTCGCGCTCGTGCGCCTCGGCGCACCGGCCGCGACCGAGTGGCCCCCGCTCACAGGATGGCCCGACGATCTCAGCGACCAGGTCCTGGCCGGTGCGGCCATGCTCGGCGGCGGGCACATGGTCGACGGCACGCCCATCTCCCCGCTCGACCGCGACGGCATCCGTCGCTTTCTCGACGGTCTGGGCAGCGGCTTCGACAGCGTCGCCGTCTGCGGCATCTTCAGCCCGTCCTCCCCCGAGCAGGAGCGCGAGGTCGAGCAACTCGTGCACGACCACCTCGGCGAGGCGGTCCCGGTGTTCCTCAGCCAGGACATCGGCCCCGACGGGCTCCTCGAGCGCGAGCACGCCACGGTCCTGAACGCCGCCCTGCGGGGGGTGGCGAGCGATGTCACGCGCGCACTCGTCGACGTCGTCGCCGAGGAGGGGCTCGACGTCGCGTCGTTCTTCGCTCAGAACGACGGCACGCTCATGTCGCTCGACTACGCCGTGCGCTACCCCGTGCTGACCATCGGCTCGGGGCCGGCGAACTCCATCCGCGGCGCGGCGTTCCTCTCTGGAGCGCAGAACGCCATCGTCGTCGACGTCGGCGGTACCACCAGCGACCTCGGCGTGCTCGTCGACGGATTCCCCCGCGAGTCCACGCTCCCGCGCGATATCGGCGGCGTGCGCACGAACTTCCGCATGCCCGACATCCTCAGCCTCGGCATCGGCGGCGGCACGGTCGTCGACCCGCGCACGGGCGCCGTCGGCCCCCGCTCGGTCGGCTACCGCATCGCCGAGGAGGGTCTGCTCTTCGGCGGCTCCACCGCGACCCTCACCGACGCTGCGGCGGCGGCCGGTCACGGCATCCCGGGTCGTTCACTGCCGACGCTGTCGTCGGGCCAGCGCGACCTGCTGAGTCGAGCCCTCGCCCGCGCCCATGAGCGCATCGAGGAAGCCGTCGAGCGCCTGTCGCTCGGTCGGGTCGACCTCCCCCTCGTCGTCGTGGGCGGCGGCGCCCTCCTCGTCCCCGACGACCTGCCGGGAGCCGCTGACGTCCTGCGCCCCGATCGGGCCGACGTCGCGAACGCGGTCGGTGCGGCCATCTCCCTCGCGGGCGGCCGCGCCGAGCAGATCTCCGACGCCGACGACCGGGATGCCGCGATCGCGGCCGCCTCGGAAGCGGCGATCGCCAAGGCCATCCAGGCGGGGGCCGATCCCCTCGCGGTCGAGATCGTCGACGTCCTCGAGACGTCTCTGTCCTACACGGCCCGTCCCACCCTCAAGGTGTCGGTGAAAGCCGCCGGCCCCCTGAGCCACCTCGCCGCGCCCATCCCCGCGCGCTGACGCACCGCACCACCCCACCCGCACCATCCCTCGAGCACCACGTCTGGCACCACTGACGCTTCACCCGAATCTAGGAGCAAGGCCATGAAACGCAGCACCCTCGTCCCGGCGGCCGCCGGGGTCGCCCTCCTCGCACTGACACTGGCGTCGTGCGCCGCGCCGTCCGACAACGGGGGAGGTGGGGGCTCGGTCGTCTCGGGCGGCACGTTCGTCAAGGCGATCAGCGATGATCCGGGCGACCTCGACCCGATGAAGACGGTCTCGCCCGACACCTTCGACGTCGTCACGATCGCCTACGAGTCGCTCATCTACGTCACCCCCGACGGCGACTACGAGCCGTGGCTCGCCGAGAGCTGGACCGACGAGGGCACCTCGGCCACGTTCACCCTGAAAGACGGCATCACCTGCGCGGACGGCTCGCCGTTCACCGGGCAGACTGTGGCCGATAACCTCAACTACAACGCCGACCCGGCCAACGCGACTTTCTCGTACGGCACCGTCATCACCGAGGCCGTCTCTGCGACGGCCGAGGGCAACGTCGTCACGGTCACCAGCACCGTCAACGACCCGTTCCTGTCGATCAACCTCGGCTCGATCATGATGGTCTGCGACGCGGGGCTCGCCGACATCGCCTCGCTGTCCGACACCACCGATGGCACCGGCCTGTTCCAGCTCAGCGAGGCCCGCCCCGGCGACGCGTACATCTTCACCAAGCGCGACGGGTACACCTGGGGCCCGTACGGCGTCACCGGCGACACCGAGGGCCTGCCGGACACGATCGAGACCCGCATCGTCTCAGACCAGAGCACGGTGACCAACCTGCTGCTCTCGGGCGAGCTGAACACCGGCGTGGTCACAGGCCCCGACCAGGACCGTCTCGAGGGCGCGGGCATCGAGTACACGGGCGTGCGCAACCCCGTCGGTCAGATCCTCTTCAACGAGCGCGAGGGCCGGCCGTTCTCCGACCCGCTCGTGCGCGAGGCGCTGTCGACCGCGATCAACCGCGACGAGGTCGGGCCGGTCATCGCCGGGGCGACGGGCCTGCCCTCCAGCGGCCTCGTCATGAAGACGCCCCTGCTGTGCGTGCAGGACCCGCCCAGCTGGTCGCTGCCGGCCACCGATCTCGACCGCGCCGGGGAACTGCTCGACGAGGCCGGCTGGACCCTCGGCTCCGACGGCATCCGTCAGAAGAACGGCCAGCCGTTGACGGTGAAGTTCATCTACGACGCGCCGACCGCTTCGCACGCCCCCGCTGCCGAGCTCGTCAAGGAGACCTGGGACAAGCTCGGCGTCGTCACCGAACTGTCGGCCAACGATGCCGCCGCCTGGTCGGATCAGCTCTACACGAGCTTCGACTGGGACACCGGCTGGGTGCAGATCGCCCCCGGCAGCCCCGTCGTGCTCGACCTGTTCTTCGGCGGCGCGACCCCCGACCAGGGCGGGCTGAACTTCATGTTCGTCGACAACCCGGAGTACAACGCCCTCGCCGCGCAGGCGAAGACCGCCACACCGGACGCCGCCTGCGGGCTCTGGCAGCAGGCCGAGAAGGAGCTGATCGATCGGTTCGACACCTTCCCGGTGATCGACAACATCCTGCCGAACTACATGAGCGGCGCGACCTTCGAGCAGCCCAACTTCCTCAACCCGACCTCGATCCGGATGCAGGGCTGACATGACCGCGACCCCTCCGCCCGCCGTCGCCGACCTGGCCGGCGCCCCCACCGCGGCCCTCGCGGTGCGGGCGGAGGGGCGCGCGCCCGCCCCCCGGCTGTCCCCCCGAGCGACCTTCCTCCTGCGCCGCCTCGGTCGGCTCCTCGTCTCGCTCGTGGTGGTGGTCGTGGCCTCGTTCTTCCTCGTGCACCTCGTGCCGGGCGACCCCGTGCGAGCGGCCCTGGGCATTCAGGCCTCACCCGAGCTCGTCGCCGCGACCCGCGCGGAGCTCGGTCTCGACAAGCCGATCCCGGTGCAGTTCCTGGATTACGTCGCGAATCTCCTGCGGGGCGACTTCGGCGAATCCATCCGCACCGGTCGCTCGGTCGCCGAGACGATCGGGCAGCGCTTCCCGGCGACCGTCACCCTCGGCGTGCTGAGCTTCCTCGTCGCCCTGTTCGCCGCGGTGCCGCTCGGCATCGGCGCGGCCGTCGCCCTCCAGCGTCCCGGCCGGAGGGTGGCCGACGCCGCCATCTCGGGAGTCCTCGGCATGCTCATCGCGGTCCCCGGCTTCCTGCTGGCCGTCGGGCTCATCGCCCTCTTCGCGGTGCAGCTGAGATGGCTGCCCGCGGCCGGATGGGGCACGCCCCAGGATGCCGTTCTCCCCGTGCTGGCGCTCGCTCTCGGCCCCATGGCCTACCTGGCCCGCATCGTGCAGGTGGAGATGTCGGGCGTGCTCGGTGCCACGTACATGACCACCGCCCGTGCGAAGCGCCTCCCCGGTCGCCTCGTCTACCTGCGTCACGCGTTGCCGAACATCATCACCGCCTCGCTCACGGTGAGCGGTCTGCTGTTGAGCGGGATGATCGCCGGCACGGTGCTCATCGAAACGGTGTTCGCGATCCCCGGCATGGGCGGGGTCATGGTGCCCGCGGTCGGGGCCAAGGACTACCCGATCGTGCAGGGGCTCGTGATCGTGTACGCCCTCATCATCCTCGGCGTGAACCTCCTCGTCGATCTCATCCTCGTGACCGTCGACCCGCGGTCCTCGATCACGGAGGGCTGACCCGTGACCTGGCGCTCCCGTCTGCTGTCCCCCGCGGGCATCACCGCCGCCGTCGGCGTACTGCTCTTCCTCTTCCTCACGATCGCGGGGCCGGTGCTCTTCCTCGCCGCGGCCGAGACGTCGAACGTGCCCGATCGCCTGCTCGCGCCCAGCTTCGCGCACCCGTTCGGCACCGACGACCTGGGCCGGGACATCTTCTCGCGCGTCCTCGTCGCGGCGCGCGTGTCGATCCTGCTCACCCTCGGGGCGACCGTGGTGTCGACCATCGGCGGCATCGCCTACGGGCTCATCGCCGTGATCCTGCCCCGCCACGTGCGGCGGCTGGCCACCGGACTGCTCGACATCCTGCTGGCGTTCCCGTGGCTGCTCATGGTGCTGTTCTTCACCGTGATCTGGGGGGCGAGCGCGATGAGCGCGATGTTCGCGATCGGCATCTCCGGCATCCCCTTCATGGCCCGACTCGTCTACAACCTCGCCTCCTCGGTGTCGGGCCGCGACTACGTGCGCGCGGCGCGGGTCGTGGGCGTCGGGCCGATCGGCATCCTGGTCCGGCACATCCTGCCCAACATCGCCAACCCGCTCTTCGTGAACGCCGCGGCCACCGCGAGCGTCACCCTGCTGTCGTTCGCGGGCCTGTCGTTCCTCGGGCTCGGTGTGCAAGCGCCCGAGTACGACTGGGGGCGTCTGCTGCAGGACGGCATCACGCGCATTTACGTCAACCCGCTCGCCGCCATCGGCCCGGGTATCGCGGTGGTTCTCGCGGGCCTGGTCTTCACCTTCGTGAGCGAGGCGCTGTCGGACACCCGCGGAGGCGGCCGGGGTGCCGTTGCCCGGCGGGCACTGGGCGCAGTCGCTCCCACCCGCCGCGCAGGAGTGGCCGCGACACCGCGTCGGCCTCTTGCATCCGGCGAACCGGTCGCCGAGATCGCCGACCTCCGCGTGGCCTTCGCCTCGGCCGACGGGGGCGAGGTGGAGCGCGTGAAGGGAGTGAGCCTGCGGGTCCTTCCCGGCGAGGTCGTCGGCATCGTCGGCGAGTCAGGATCGGGCAAGTCGCTCACGGCGATGGCGCTCGCGGGACTGCTCGGGCCTGACGCGCGTGTCGCCACGACCGCGCACACCTTCGACGGCATCGACATGACCCGGCCGCTGAGCGCGGCCGACCGTTCGACGCTGGGCGTGGAGCTGGGGATGGTGTTCCAAGACCCGCTCACCTCGCTCAACCCGGCCCTGACCATCGGCCGCCAGCTCACCGAGGTCCCCGAGGTCCACCTGAAGATGTCGCGCACGAAGGCACGCGAGCAGGCCGCCGCCGCACTCGAGGCGGTGGGCATCGCGGATGCCGCGCGGCGACTGTCGCAGTACCCGCACCAGTTCAGCGGCGGCATGCGCCAGCGGGCCATGATCGGGCAGGCCCTCACCGGCCGACCGAAGCTCATCATCGCCGACGAGCCGACGACGGCGCTCGACGTCACGGTGCAGCGCCAGGTGATGGGCGTGCTGCGGCGCGCGCAGAGAGACACGGGAGCGGCGATCGTGTTCATCTCGCACGACATCGCCTTGGTCTCCGCCTTCTGCGACCGGGTGCTCGTGATGAAGGACGGCGCGGTCGTCGAGGAGCTCGACGCACAACGCATCCGCGAGGAGGCGACTCACCCCTACTCCCGCGCGCTCATCGCGTGCCTGCCCGACATGACATCCGACCGCTCCCGACCGCTCCCGGTGATCCCGCCGGAGGTCGCGGCATCCGCGCTCGCCGAGGAGGTGGGGGTGTGAACGCCCTCGAGATCGATCACCTGTCCGTGCGGTACGGCCGCGCCACCGTCGTCGACGACGTGTCCCTCGTCGTGCCCTCCGGCCGGACGCTCGGGCTCGTCGGGGAGTCCGGGTCGGGCAAGAGCACGATCGCTGCTGCCGCGGTGGGCCTCGTGCCCCTCGCGGCCGGCGAAGTGCGCGCCGACGGAGTCGTGGCATCCGGTCGAGGCGCGGCAGCGCGCGCCGCGCGCCGGCGTCTTCAGCTCGTCTTCCAGGATCCGTTCTCCGCCCTCGACCCCCGCATGAGCATCGGCGACTCCATCGCCGAGGCCCTGCGTGCAAGCGGCCGGACGTTCTCGCGCGACGCCCGCGTGGAGCGCGTTCGGGAGCTGCTGACGCTCGTGCACCTCGACCCCGACCGCGCTGGTGACACCCCGGACGCGTTCTCGGGAGGTCAACGCCAGCGGGTGACGATCGCCCGCGCGCTCGCCGGCGAGCCCCGCGTGCTCATCGCCGACGAGGTCACGAGCGCCCTCGACGTGTCGGTGCAGGGCGCGATCCTCAACCTCCTGCGGGAGCTGCAGGACAACCTCGGACTGTCGATGCTCTTCATCTCGCACAACCTCGCCGTCGTCCGCTACATCAGCGACGAGATCGCCGTCATGCGTCACGGCCGCATCGTCGAATCGGGGCCGACCGAGCAGTTGTTGGCCGCGCCCAGCGAGCGGTACACGCTCGATCTGCTCGACGCCGTGCCCGTGCTCGGGGTGCGGATGGCGGCCGGATGAGCGGCTTCGCCGACGCGGCGGCGGCGCTCGTCCCCGAGCTGGTCGCCGTCCGCCGCGAGCTCCACGCCGTCGCTGAGGTCGGCCTGCACCTGCCACGGACGCAGGCGGTGCTGCAACGCGAGCTCGCCGCACTCGGTCTCGACGTCTCCACCGGCGTGGGGCTGTCGTCGGTCACCGCGGTGCTGCGCGGAGCACGACCCGGGCCCGTTGTCCTGCTGAGGGCCGACATGGACGCCCTTCCCGTGGCCGAGGCGACGGGGCTGCCATTCTCCTCGCCGCTCGCGACCATGCACGCGTGCGGTCATGACCTGCACATGGCGGGACTGCTCGGTGCCGCGCGCCTGCTCGCCGCCCGCCGCAGCGAGCTCGCTGGCGCGGTGGTCTTCATGTTCCAACCGGGCGAGGAGGGGTACGCCGGCGCGCGCCTGATGATCGAGGAGGGCGTGCTGGATGCCGCGGGCGACACGCCCGTGGCCGCCTACGCGCTGCACGTCGACACGATGACCGATGCGGGGACGTTCGTCACCCGCCCCGGCCCGATGATGGCCAGCGTGAGCGCAGCGACCCTGACCCTGCGCGGCACGGGCGGGCACGCGGCGCTGCCGCACCAGGGCATCGACCCGGTGCCCGTCGCCGCGGAGCTGGTGCTGGCGGTGCAGACGTTCGGCGCGCGGCGTCTGCCCGCGACAGACCCCGCGGTGCTGTCGGTGACGGGCATCCGCAGCGACTCGGCGGCGGGCAACGTGCTCAGCGAGACGGTGACGCTGGTGCTCAACGTGCGAACGTTCTCGGACGGTACCCGCGCCCGCGTGCGCGATGAGCTGCCGGCGCTCCTCGCGGGGATCGCGACCGCCCACGGGTGCACCCTGGAGACCGACTGGGTCGATTCGTACCCGGTGACGGTGAACGACCCCGATGAAACCGCGGTCGTGCTCGACGGGCTGCGCGCCGCTCACGGTCCGGCGCGGGTGCGGGTGCTCGAGGCGCCGTCGCCGGCATCCGAGGACTTCGCGTACGTGCTCGAACGCGTGCCGGGCGTGCTCGTCTTCCTCGGCGTCGCGCCGGCCTCGGGGCGCGCGCCTCTGCACTCCGATCGCGCGGTGTTCGACGACGCGCAGCTGGGGTTGCACGCGGCGACGCTCGCCGATCTGGCGTGGAATCGAGCCCACCGGCCCGGGCGCTGAGGCCGGCATGCCCCACCCCGCTGCAGGGCCTGACTCCGACACTCCTGCATCCGGCACCGCGCCCACGGCGCATGCCGGGTCGGACCACCCGCCGCCGCCCACCGTCGCCGACGTCGCGGCGCTGCGCCGTCGCACCGGGGAGCTGGCGGCGCTGTACGCCAGCGCGCGGGAGCTCGCGGCGATGCGCGACGCGGATGCGGTACTCGAACGCCTCGTCGACCGGGCGCACGAGCTGCTCGCAGCCGACGTCGCCTACCTCTCGGAGTTCGATGAGACCGACGAGACCTTGAGGGTCCGTGCCACGCGCGGGACGGTGACCGCTGCGTTGCGCGGCCTCGTCGTCCCGCCCGGGCGTGGGCTCGTCGGCGCCATCGCCGAGTCGCGGATGCCGCACGCGGTGCGCCGCTACGACGCGGTCGACGCCGACCGGCATACGACGGGCGTCGATGCGGCGGTCGCGGGGGAGGGGATCGTCTCGATGCTCGGGGTGCCGCTGCTCTCCGAGGACCGCGTGCTCGGCGTGCTCTTCGTCGCCGAGCGCCGCGAGCGCGAATTCGGACCCGACGACACCGCCCTGCTGGCCGCCTTGGCCGACCACGCCTCGGTCGTCCTGCAGACCGCCGCCGCCCTCGCCGATGCCCGCCGGCAGGCCGAGCGCGCCCGCGCGGCGGCCGCCGAACTGACGGCGCACGTCGCCGCGCGCGACCGCGCGAACCGCGTGCATCGCGAGCTCGTCGACGCGGTGCTGGCGGGGGGCGGGCTCGCGCCGGTGGCGACCGCGCTCTCGGCGGCACTGCGGGCGCCGGTGGCGATCCTGGACGCCTCCGGCGCGGTGCGGGCGATGCATGGCGCCACCTCCGACGCCCTCGTCGACGCGGCCCGCAGCGGCGACGACACGGATGCCGGTGTCTCGGTGGTCAGCCCGATCGCCGCCGGCGGACGCGGCCTCGGGGTGGTCGTGGTGGGCCCTTCTGCACGCGAGCTCGACGACGTCGACCGGCGCACGATCGAGCGGGCGGGTCAGGTCGCCGCCCTCCTCGCCCTCTCCGAGGAGGCAGTGGCGGAGGCCGATCACCGCCAGCGTTCCGACCTGCTGATCGACCTCGTCACCGCTTCCGCGCAGCGCCGGGCCGACGTCGCCGCGGCCTTGCGCCGTTCGGGCGTCGACGCGCAGGCGCTGGGCGCCGTGACGGCGTTGGCCGTGACCGGGGAGCGCCGCGCGGCGGCTGCTCGTGCCCTCGCGCACCACCTCGGACAGACGGCGCTGGTCGGCGAACTCGACGGACTCGTGGTCGCGGCGCATGCCGCGCCGGTCGACGCGGCGTCGTTCCGGCAGCTGCGCGACGCCATGGATCTCGACGTGCTCGCCGTGACGACCGTCGCCGCACCCGACGGCATCGCCGCCGCCGCGCGCGACGTGCGGGCGGCGGTCGCCCTGGCCCGCGCCCTCGGTCTGCGCAACGCCCTGGTCGGAGTGGACGACCTGCTCCCCTACGCGGCCGCGATCGGCGCCGACCGACGCGCCCTCGACGCGTTCCTCGACTCCGCTCTCGGGGCCGTGCGGCGTCACGACGGCGCGCGGGGCAGCGAGCTCCTCGCGACCCTGCGTGCGTTCGTGCACCACGGCGCGAGCCCCACCCGCACGGCCCGGGCATTGACGTTCCACACCAACACGATCCTGCAGCGACTCGAGAAGCTCGACGCTCTGCTCGGGGAGGGCTGGCGCGACGGCGAACGCTTCTTCCGTCTGTCGATCGCGGTGCGCCTCGACGACCTGCGTGAGCGTCTGGAGCGCGACGGTGATGGGTGAGACGCCCACTTCCGCGGTCGTCCGATGTGTCGTGGGTCCGTATTCCGCGGGTCGACGCCGACCTAGCGTCGAGGGGACGCCGCGGTCGACGCGGCACCCGCCCGCCCGCGAAGGAGCCCGCGTGACACCCTCCAGCCGACTTCCCGGTCTGCGCGACCACACCCCGCTCGAGCGACGTCGCCTCGTCGCGGAGGCCGCGGGGCTCGACCCCGCGCATCTCGCTGCCTTCGACCCCGCCGAGGGGCTGTCGCTGTCGCAGGCGGACCACCTGGTGGAGAACGTCGTCGGACTCCTCGGCATCCCCGTGGGCGTCGCCACGAACTTCCGTATCGACGGGGTCGATCGACTCGTCCCGATGGCGACCGAGGAACCCTCGGTCGTCGCCGCCGCGTCGAACGCCGCGCGCATGGCCCGGGCGACGGGAGGTTTCGCCACCTCGTCGACCGGCGACGTGATGATCGCCCAGGTGCAGGTGCTCGACGCGGCCGACCCCGAGGGCACCCGCCTCCGCCTTCTCGAGGCCCGCGACGAGCTTCTCGCCCTCGCCGATGCGCAGGACCCGCTGCTCGTGTCGCTCGGCGGCGGCGCGATCGACGTCTCGGTACGCACCCTGCCCACTCGCGTCGGAACGCAGGTCATCCTGCACCTGCACGTCGACGTGCGGGATGCCATGGGCGCGAACGCCGTGAACACGATGGCCGAGGCGGTGGCACCGCGCATCGCCGAGATCGCGGGCGCCCGCACCCTCCTGCGCATCCTGACGAACAAGGCCGACCGGCGCCTCACCCGCGCCCGCGCCGTGTTCCCCGCCGACCTGCTCGGCGGCCCGCAGGTCGTCGCCGACATCGAGGCGGCGAGCGCGTTCGCCGAGGCCGACGCGTACCGCGCCGCCACCCACAACAAGGGCATCATGAACGGCATCACCGCCGTCGTCCTGGCCACCGGCAACGACACCCGGGCCGTGGAGGCCGGATGCCACTCGCACGCCGCGAGGGAGGGGGCGTATCGCGCGCTCTCGCGCTTCGAGCGCAACGCCGCGGGCGATCTCGTCGGAACGCTCGAGGTGCCGCTCGCGGTGGGACTGGTCGGTGGGGCCACCCGCGCCCACCCCGCGGCACGTGCCGCGGTGGAGCTGCTGGGGATCACGACGGCGCGCGAGCTCGGCGCGACGATCGCCGCGGTGGGCCTCGCGCAGAACCTCGCGGCGTGCCGAGCGCTGGCCGCGGAAGGGATCCAGCGCGGGCACATGACCCTGCACGCCCGCACGATCGCGGCGAGCGCGGGTGCGGAGGTGGGCGAGATCGCCTCCGTCGCTGCGCGGATCGTCGCCGATGGCCGCATCCGGGTCGAGTACGCCGCCGAGGTGCTCGCCGAGCTGCGCGGGCGGTCCTCGTGAGCGGGCCGGCTCCACGGCAGGCCCCGCGCCGTGTCGCGGCGGAAGGGCTGCCCGCCGAGGTCACCGTGTACGAGGTGGGTCCGCGCGACGGACTCCAGGCCGAGACCGACGTCATCCCCACCGCCGTCAAATCCGAGCTGTGCGCCCGCCTGTACGCCGCCGGGTCACGGGCGCTCGAGGTCACCAGCTTCGTGCCGCCGGCGTGGATCCCGCAGCTCGCCGACGCGCGCCGGGTCTCCGCGTCGGTCCGGCCTCCCGAGGGGGCCCGCGCGGTCGCCCTCGTGCCCAATCGCCGCGGTCTCGATGACGCTCTCGCCGCCGGGATGCGCGAGGTGGCGGTCGTGGTGAGCGCGACCGAGTCCTTCGCTCGCGCGAACCTGAACACCGACCGGGCGGGGGCGGTCGCCCGGGCGGTCGCCGTCGTCGACGACGCGCGCTCCGCCGGGATCCCCGTGCGCGGATACGTCTCGATGGCCTTCGGCGACCCGTGGGAGGGGGATGTCGACATCGCTGCCGTCGTCGACGCCGCCGTGGCGCTGCACTCCGCCGGATGCCGCACGATCGCCCTCGGCGACACCATCGGGGTGGCGACCGCGGGACACGTCGAGCAGGTCGTCGAGGCGGTGACGGATGCCGGTATCCCCCGCTCCGCGCTCGCCCTGCACCTGCACGACACGTACGGTCAGGCGCTCGCCAACGTGCTCGCCGGCCTCCGGGCCGGGGTGACCGAGTTCGACGCGTCCGTGGGCGGGCTCGGCCGATGCCCGTACGCCCCCGGAGCGACGGGCAATCTCGCGACCGAAGACCTCGCCTGGATGCTCGAGGGTCTCGGCATCCGCACCGGCCTCGACATCCCTGCGCTCGCGCGCACGAGCGCCTGGCTGGCCGGCGTGCGGGGTCGCCCGCACGCGTCGCGCGTCGCCCACGCCCTGACCACCACCCCGGAGGAGCACCCCGCATGACCGCCCACCTCGTCCCCGGCACCGGCGCGCTCGGCGGTGTCGTCGTGCTCGACCTGTCCCGCGTGCTCGCGGGTCCCTACGCCGCGCAGATGCTCGCTGATCTGGGGGCGACGGTCGTCAAGATCGAGAACCCGCGCGACCCCGACGTCTCGCGCGGCTTCCCCCCGTATCTCTCCGACGGCGACGAGGAGTTCAGCGGGTACTACGCCCAGTACAACCGCGGAAAGCTCGGCGTGGGGCTCGACCTCGCGGCTCCGGGCGGCGTCGAGGCGCTCATCGATCTCGTGCGCAGCGCCGACATTCTCGTCGAGAACTTCCGCCCCGGCACGATGGACAAGCTCGGCGTCGGCTATGAGGTGCTGCGCGCGGTGAACCCCCGGCTCGTGTACGTCGCCGTCTCGGGGTACGGGCAGACGGGGTCGCGAAGCCGTCGGCCCGCGTTCGACAACACCGCGCAGGCGGCGGGCGGTCTGTGGTCGATGAACGGGTACCCCGACCGGCCGCCGGTGCGCGTGGGGGTCACGATCGGCGATCTGTCGGCGACGATGTTCGCCGTCGTGGGGACGCTCGCCGCCCTCCGGCACGCGGAGCGCACGGGGGAGGGGCAGCTCGTCGACGTCGCGCAGGTCGACAGCGTGCTGGCGCTCACCGAGACCGCGGTCGTCGAGTACACGGTGCGCGGCGTCGAGGCTGCGCCTGCGGGCAACGAGCACGCCTGGGTGCGTCCGTACGAGCTGTTCGACTGCGCCGACGGCCAGGTGTTCTTCGGTGCGTACACCGACAAGCTGTGGCGCGCGAGCTGCGTGCTCTTCGGGGCGACCGAGATCGCCGACGACCCCGAGATCGACACGATGCGGAAGAGGTTCGACCCCGAGGTCTACGCGCGGCGCGTCAAACCGCTCGTCTCGGCGTGGCTGGCCCCGCACACCAAGGCGGAGCTCGAGGAGATGGCGGGCGACGTCATCCCGCTCACCGCCGTCAAGACGATCGGCGAGGTGGTCGACGACCCCGGAACCGCCGAGCGCGACATGATCGTCGAGGCCGACTACGGCTCGCTGGGAACCCTTCGCATGTTCGGTCAGCCCATCAAGCTCAGCGCGACGCCGGCGACGCCGGGACGGGTCGCCAACCGCTTCGCGGAGCACTCCGACGTCGTCCTCACCGCGCTCGCCGGTTACGACGCCGAACGCCTCGCCGCCCTGCGGGCATCGGGGGCCCTGTCGTGAGCATCATCCGCACGGAGATCCTGGATGCCGCGCCCGCCGAGGCATATCGCGGGACCTTCGCCGCGGCCGAACCGGTACGGTCCGTCGGCGACGAGCTCCCGCCGGGCTGGGAGGGTGCGTACTTCCCGTTCACCGTGTCATTCGACGACCTGCGCGCCGACGGCACGCCCGCGCGCGACGGGATCCTGCCCAAGATCGACCTGCCGCGTCGCATGTACGCGGGCGAAGACACGGTGTTCGAGGGGGCGCTCCGCCTCGGCGACGAGGTGACGCAGACGGCCACGGCGGGATCCGTCGTGGAGAAGGCCGGTGCGAGCGGGCCGCTCGTCTTCGCCGACATCGAGCGCACCTTCGCCGTCGACGGCGTGGTCGTGGTGCACAGCGCGTGGCACGACGTGTTCCTCGGCGCGCCTTCGACCCCCGCCCGTGCGCCGCGCACCGACCCGGCCGCCGCCGCAGAGGCCGCCTGGATCGAGACCGTGACCCTCGACGCGCGTCGCCTCTTCCGCTTTTCGGCCCTGACGTTCAACACGCACCTTGTGCACTACGACCGCCGGTGGGCACGCGAGGTCGAGGGGCTGCCCGACCTGCTGGTGCACGGGCCGTTGCTGCGCATCCTGCTCGTGGATGCCGCGCGTCGGCACGCCCCCGGCCGCCGCATCGCCGCGCTGCGGGTACGCGTGACCTCGCCGGGGTTCGTCGACCGGCAGATCCGCCTGTGCGGCAGTGCCGATGCGACGCGCGTGGTGGCCGTGGGCCCGGGTGACGCCATCCTGGCGACGGCCGAGATCACCTTCGCCTGACGACCCCGTGGGCCGACGGCGGCGTGCCAGGTCACCGCATACGGTCGAGCGCCCCCCTCGAGCCGGGCGGCGTCGGCGGTATGACGTGATGTGGTCGATGCGGGGCTCGCGACCGACGGCGGGCCCCGGATCGCGCGTCAGTCCAGCCGCGAGTGCTCGCCCAGGCGGTGCCACGTGCGGTTGTGGTACACCAGAGCGGCTCCGGGCTCGCCCGGCTCGAGGTCGCGCTCGACGTCGACCTGCAGGGCCTGCGCGGCGATGACGGTGGAACCGCCGGCATCCATGCGACTGACGATCTTGCAGCGCAGCCATGCGCGCACGCCGTGGTAGACCGGCTCGCCGGTCGCGAGGCGTGACCAGGTCGAGGTGTCGGCGAAGCGATCGAGGCCGCTGGTGGCGGCCGTGCGGGCCAAGCCGATGTCCTCGGCGTCGAGCAGGTGGACCACGATCGTGTCGGCCGCGATGATGGTGGGCGTCGCCGACGACAGGGCCGAGACCGAGAAGATCAGCAGCGGCGGGTCGGCGCTCACCGATGACACGCTCGACGCCGTGAGGGCGACGGGACCGTTCTCGCCGTAGGCGGTGATCACCGCGATGCCGCCGGGGTGGCCGCGGAACGCGCGCTTGAAGTCGTCCGCCGAGACCGAGGTACCGATGGCGGGCGTGCTCTCCGGGGTGCCGTGCGGAAGCGAAGTCATACCTACGACGGTAGGCGTTCGCGGGGGCGCCGGCGCCGTCGGGTGCAATACGAGGAAACGCTCGATCCGACCAACCGGAACCGTGAGCCATGAGTGTGAGGCTTCACATTTACCGATCCGTGATCTCCGAGCGGTCCGGATTGCTTGACAACGACGGTTGTGTGAGCGCTAACATTCCCACACGGCTCACCCGAGGGGCTGCATCACATGAACCGGCATCGGAGCCGGCGAAACGAGGAGGTTTCATCATGAAGGCGAACAAGATCATCACCGGGCTCGCGCTCGTCGGAGCGATCGCATTCACGGCGACCGGCTGCGCCGGCGGTGGCGGCGGGGCAGCCGGCGGCGGTGGCGACGGAGTCATCACGGTCGGCTTCGCACAGACCGGGTCGGAGAGCGGGTGGCGCAGCGCCAACACCGAGTCGATGAAGGAGGCGTTCAGCGAGGCCAACGGTTTCAACCTCATCTTCAACGCCGCCGACAACAAGCCCGAGGCGCAGATCGCCGCGGTCCGCAGCTTCATCAACCAGGGCGTCGACGCGATCGTGCTCGCTCCCATCGTCACCGACGGCTGGGACGACGTGCTGAAGGAGGCGAAGGATGCCAACATCCCCGTGATCCTCGAAGACCGCACGGTGTCGGCATCCGAAGACCTCTACGCGAGCTGGATCGGCCTCGACTTCACGAAGGAGGGAGAGACCGCGGGCACGTGGGTCGCCGAGAACTTCGGTTCGACGCCGACCAACATGGTCGTGCTCGAGGGGACGACCGGGTCCTCCGCCGCGACGGACCGCGCCTCCGGCTTCGACTCGGCGATCGAGGGCACCGACATTAAGGTCCTCGACTCGCAGACGGGCAACTTCACTCGGGCTGAGGGCAAGACCGTCATGGAGGGCTTCCTGCAGAAGTACGGCTCGCAGATCAACCTGCTCTTCGCCCACAACGACGACATGGGTCTCGGCGCGCTCGAGGCGATCAAGGCGGCGGGTCTCACGCCCGGCACCGACATCAAGATCGTCACCATCGACGCGGTCAAAGACGGCATGACCGCTCTGTCCAAGGGCGAATTCAACTACATCGTCGAGTGCAACCCGCTGCTGGGCGAGAAGACGGCCGAGGTCGTCAAGAAGGTCGTCGCCGGTGAGTCCGTCGACAAGAGCTACATCGTCGAAGACCAGGCCTTCGACCAGGAGCAGGCCAAGAAGGTCCTCGACAGCCGCCCCTACTGATCGCCGGCCCCGGCGCCGTCGACTCCCCTCGTCGGCCGGGCCACTCGGTGCAGAACCCTCCCCGCGTGCGGGGCCGCTCCAACGGCCCCGCACGCCCACCGATCCTCAGAAAGCGATCCAGCATGACAAGCGAACGTGCCGCCGTCGTGGCCATGCGCGGCATCAGCATCCAGTTCCCCGGTGTGAAGGCGCTCGACGGCGTCGATTTCACCCTCTACCCGGGCGAGGTGCACTCCCTCATGGGAGAGAACGGCGCCGGCAAATCCACCCTCATCAAGGCCCTCACCGGTGTCTACGGCATCGACGAGGGAAGCATCCGCGTCGACGGCGACGAGCGGCTCTTTCGCTCGACCGCCGACGCGCAGGCCGCGGGGATCGCGACCGTCTATCAAGAGGTGAACCTCTGCCAGAACCTCACCGTCGGCGAGAACGTGATGCTCGGCGAGGAGGTGCGACGCGCGGGCGTCGTCGACTGGCGGGCGACCCACGCCGCCGCCGCGACCCACCTGGCCGGACTCGGGGTGTACATCGACACCCGGTCGATCCTGGCCAGTCACTCCATCGCCGTGCAGCAGCTCGTCGCGATCAGCAGGGCCATGGTGGTCGACACCAAGGTGCTCGTGCTGGACGAACCGACCTCGAGTCTCGACCGCGGCGAGGTGGAGCAGCTCTTCGGGGTGATCCGCGACCTGCGCGACCGCGGCGTCGCGATCCTTTTCGTGTCGCATTTCCTCGACCAGATCTACGAGATCTCCGACCGGCTGACCGTGCTGCGCAACGGCACGCTCGTGGGGGAGTACCCCGTCGCCGAGCTCGGGCGCGAGCAGCTCGTGGCGAAGATGATCGGCCGCGAACTCGGCGAACTGGATGCCATCTCGGCGAGCGCCGATCGCCCGATCGACCGCTCGGGAACCCCCGTGCTCCGGGCGAGCGGCCTCGGCCGCAAGAACGCCCTCGAGCCCGTCGACCTCGAGGTGTTCGGGGGCGAGATCGTCGGGCTCGCGGGACTCCTGGGCTCCGGGCGGACGGAATTGGCGCGCCTGCTCTCCGGCGCCGACCGCGCCGACGAGGGCGCGATCGAGGTCGACGGGACGCCCGCGCGGACCGGCTCGCCCCGTCATGCCCTCGATCGGGGCATCGCGTTCTCATCGGAGGACCGCCGCGCCGAGGGGATCGTGGGCGACCTCACCGTGGCCGAGAACATCATCCTCGGCGTCCAAGCGCGGCGCGGGCCGCTGCGCCGGATGGGGGCGGCCGAGAAGCAGGCCATCGTCGACGAGTACATCACCGCCCTCGGGGTGCGCCCGGCGAATCCCGACGCGCTCATCCGCAACCTCTCCGGCGGCAATCAGCAGAAGGTGCTGCTCGCTCGCTGGCTGGCCACCGCGCCCGAACTGCTGGTGCTCGACGAACCGACCCGCGGCATCGACGTCGGCGCGAAGGCCGACATCCAGCGCAAGGTCGCCGAGCTGGCCGAGAAGGGGCTCGCCGTCGTCTTCATCTCCTCGGAGCTCGAGGAGGTGCTGCGCATCGCGCAGCGCGTGGCCGTCCTGCGCGACCGTCGTAAGATCGGCGAGCTCGCCACCCGCGACGTCGACCTCGACGGCCTGGTGGCCTACATCGCCGACGGACAGCCCGATGGGCTGCCCGTCACCGTCCCCGAGACATCGTCGTCCGACCGGGAGAAGATCGCATGAAGAGATTCCTCACTCACCGCCTCGTGTGGCCGATCGCGGCGCTCATCGCCCTCATCGCGATCAACACGATCTCGCGGCCGTCCTTCCTCAGCATCACCGTGCAGAACGGGCAGTTCTACGGTTCGCTCATCGACATCCTGCGCAACAGTGCGCCGCTGATGCTGGTCGCCCTCGGCATGACGCTCGTGATCGCCACCCGGGGCATCGACCTCTCGGTGGGCGCGATCATGGCCGTCTCCGGAGCGGTCGCGCTGACGATCATCGAGGCCGCCCCCGACTCGGGCAACCTCGGGGTCGTCTTCACCGCGATCGCCGCCGCCGTCGGCGTCGCGCTGCTGCTCGGCGTGTGGAACGGCTTCCTGGTGTCGGTGCTCGGCATCCAACCCATCATCGCCACGCTCGTGCTGATGCTCGCCGGCCGCGGCGTCGCTCTGCTCATCACGGGCGGGTTCATCACCACGATCAACAGCGACCCCTACAAGTTCATCGCCGGCGGGTACGTGCTGGGACTGCCCTTCGCGTTCTTCGTGGCCCTCGCGGCCGTGATCGTGGTCGGCGTCCTGGAACGGCGCACCGCCCTGGGCATGCTCACCGAGGCGGTGGGCATCAACCCCGAGGCCAGCCGTCTCGCGGGGGTCCGCTCGCGCGGGATCATCTGGGGCGCCTACATCGCCAGCGGCGCGCTCGCCGGGATGGCCGGCATCCTGTACAGCTCGAACATCATGGCCGCCGATGCGAACGCGGCCGGCCTCTACATCGAGCTGGATGCCATCCTCGCGGTGGTCCTCGGAGGCACCTCGCTCGCGGGTGGGAAGTTCAGCATCGCGGGCACGGTCGTCGGCGTCTTCACCATCCAGACGCTCAAGAGCACCATCACCTTCCTCGGTGTCCCGCCCGCGGTCAGCCCGGTGTTCATGGCCGCGGCCGTTCTCGTGGTCGTCCTGCTGCAATCGCGACGCTTCCGGGCGTTCTTCCACACGGCCGGCCGCAGCGCCGTCCGCCCCCTGTCCCGTCGTGCCGATGCGAAGGTGCTGTCCTGATGGCCACTCTCACCGAAGAGCGCCGCGTGGCCACCGTGCCCGCGAGCCCGTACCGCCGCTTCCTCAGCCGCCACGTCTCGTGGGTCCCGGTGTTCGCGGCGGTCGTCATCCTCGTCGTCATGATCGCGGGCGCGATGTGGTGGTTCCCGAACTTCCAGCTGCCCCGCATCCTGTCGTCGATCCTCCTCGACAACGCCTATCTGCTGGTGCTGGCGGTCGGCATGACCTTCGTCATCCTGACCGGCGGCATCGACCTCTCCGTCGGGGCGGTCATGGCCTTCACCGGCATCCTGTGCGCGAAGATGCTGTCCGACGGCGTCCCGGTCGCGGTCACCCTGCCTGCGATGATCCTCATCGGCGCCGCCATCGGGCTGCTCATCGGGGTCCTCGTGCAGTTCTTCGACGTCCAACCCTTCATCGCCTCCCTCATCGGCATGTTCCTCGCCCGCGGTCTCGCCTTCGTGGTGAGCCTGGAGTCGATCAAGGTCGACAACGAGGGGCTGCTGTGGCTGCAGTCCACTCGCTTCTCGTTCGCGGGCTGGTACATCACGCCGACGGGGGTGATCGCGCTGCTCACCGTCGCGCTCGCGGCCTTCGTGCTGCGCTACACCCGGTTCGGACGCACCGTGTACGCCGTCGGAGGCAACGAGCATTCGGCCCGTCTGATGGGGCTCCCGGTCGTGCGCGCGAAGCTGTCGGTCTACGTCATCAGCGGGGTGTGCGCCGGTCTCGCGGGCATCGTGCTGACCGCTTATTCGGGTGCGGGCTACCCCTTGAACGGCGTCGGTACCGAGCTCGACACGATCGCCGCGGTGGTCATCGGCGGGACGCTTCTGACGGGCGGCAGCGGATTCGTGATCGGCTCGATGATCGGGGTGTTCGTGTACGGCCTGATCCGCACGATCATCTCCTTCTCGGGCGCCGAGCAGTCGTGGACGCGCATCACCGTCGGCGCGCTGCTGCTGCTGTTCGTCGTGGTCCAGCGCGTGATCGTCTCGCGCTCGGCCCTGCGGCGGTGACACGCTCTCGCCGCGTTCGCACTCCCGCTCGGGCGCGGGCATGATGGAGCCCATGTCCGCCGTCGCTCCGCCCCTCCTCGAGGTGCGCGGAGCGACGGTGCGTTTCGGCGTCGAGACAGCGCTCGCCGACGTCGATTTCCGGCTGCGGCCGGGTGAGGTGCACTCGCTCATGGGCGAGAACGGCGCGGGCAAGTCGACGCTCATCAAGGCGATCACCGGCGCGCTGCGCCTCGATGACGGCGACATCCTTCTCGACGGTCGACCGGTGCGCTTCTCCTCACCCGCCGACGCGCAGGCGCGGGGCATTTCGACGGTGTACCAGGAGATCGACCTCCTGCCCAATCTCACCGTGGCCGAGAACATCTCGCTCGGGCGCGAACCCCGGCACTTCGGCGTCATCGACCACCGCGAGATGCGCGTGCGCGCCGACACGGCGCTCGCGGCCCTCGGCGTCGACGTCGACCCCGCGTCGGTGCTGTCGTCGCATCCGTTGGCGGTGCAGCAGCTCGTCGCGATCGCGCGCGCCGTCTCGACCGAGGTCAAGGTCCTCGTGCTCGACGAACCGACCTCGAGCTTGGATGCCGACGAGGTGGCCGAGCTGTTCCGCGTCATCCGAGACCTCAAGGCGCAGGGCATCGCGATCGTCTTCGTCTCGCACTTCCTCGACCAGGTCTACGAGATCTGCGATCGCGTGACCGTGCTCCGCGGGGGACGCCTGGTCGGCGAGTACGGCACCAAGGAGTTGCTGCGCATCGACCTCGTGGAGAAGATGCTCGGTGCCGCCGCCGACGCCCTCGCCCCGCTCGGGCAGCGACTCGTCGAGCCCGCGGAGGGACCGAGCGTCCTGAGCGCGCGGGGACTGGCATCCGGGCCGCGACTGCGCGAGGCCGATCTCGACATCGCCGAGGGTGAGGTGATCGGCGTCGCGGGACTCCTCGGCTCCGGTCGCAGCGAACTGGCCCGCTCGCTCACCGGCGTCGATCGTCCCGACACCGGCGACGTGGCGATCGACGGCGAGGTCGCGCGCCTGGCCAGCCCCCGCGAGGCGATCCGCCGCCGTGTGGCCTACTCGTCGGAGAACCGGCGGACCGAGGGCATCATCGGCGATCTCAGCGTGCTCGACAACATCACGCTGGCTCTGCAGGCGCAGCGGGGGATCTTCCACCGCCTGAGCACGGCGCGTCGCCGGGAGCTCGCGACGAGCTGGGTCGAGGCGCTGCACATCCGGCCCGCCGACATCGATCGTCCCGTCGCGACGCTGTCGGGCGGCAACCAGCAGAAGGTGCTCCTCGCGCGTCTGCTCGCGCTCTCGCCGCGCCTGATCGTGCTCGACGAACCCACCCGCGGCATCGACGTGGGCGCGAAGGCCGAGATCCAACGGCTGGTGGGCGAGCTCAGCGACAACGGCCTGTCGATCGTCTACATCTCGGCCGAACTCGACGAAGTGCTGCGGGTGGCCCATCTCGTCGCCGTCATGCGTGACGGAGTGCTCGCCCAGATCGTCCCGGCCGTGGGTCTGACCTCCGACGCCCTCCTCGCGCTGGTCGCGGGCCACACCACCCCGGAAGGCGGCGGCGGTGGCTGACGACAAGGCCTCCTCCCGCACCGCCAACATCTTCGACGTCGCCCGCTTGGCCGGGGTGTCCCATCAGACGGTGTCGCGGGTGCTCAACAACATGCCGAACGTCCGCCCGGCGACCCGGGCGCGCGTCGAGCAGGCCATCGCCCAGCTGCGCTACAGCCCGTCGCCCGCCGCACGCGCCCTCGTCACGCGGCGCACCCGCACGATCGGGCTGGTCACCCCGGGCACGGTCGATTACGGGCCCTCGTCGATCGCGATGAACTTCAACTTCGCCGCCCGCGCGGCCCGCTACAACGTGGATGCCATCAGCTCGGCCCAGACAGACGTGGGCGAGGTGCGAGTGGCGATCGACGGTCTGCTCAAACAGCGGGTGGATGCGATCGTGCTCATCATCGTCGACGCGGAGGTGCTCGCCGCCGTCCAGGCGCTCGAGCTCGACGTGCCCGTGGTCGCTGCCGCGGCGACCCCGCGGCCCCACCCGCGGCTCGTCGCCATCGATCAGTACCGCGGTGCGCGAGCGGCCGTGCGCCACCTGCTGGAGTCGGGGTACGAGACCGTACGCCACATCGCCGGCCCGGCCCGCAACCCGGACGCGGTGGAACGTCTGCGGGGATGGCGTGAGGAGATCGCCACGGCGCGTGCCCAGTCGACTCCGCCCCTGTACGGCGACTGGACGGCGGCGAGCGGCTACCGGATCGCGACGGAGACCGATCTCGCCCCCGGCGAGGGCATCTTCGTCGCGAACGATCAGATGTCGATCGGCGTCCTGTCGGCTCTGCGCGAGCGGGGGCTGAGGGTTCCGGAGGACATCGGCATCGTCGGATTCGACGACATCCCGGAGGCGTCGTTCGTGTACCCCTCACTGTCGACGGTGCGGCAGGACTTCGCCGCCCTCGGCGAGATCCTCATGCAGAAGGTGCTGTTGATGGTCGAGGAACCCGACACCGTCAGCGAGAGCACGCCGCTGCCCACCCGCCTCGTCGTGCGGGATTCCGCGCCGAAGCGTCCCTGACGCCCGAGACCCGCAAGGTCTCGTGGGGCGATCGCCGCACGCGGAAAGGCCCGAATGCCGTGGCATCCGGGCCCTTCTTCGCCCGCGGATCAGCCGAGCAGCGGCACCGCGCCGACGAGCACGCCGACGGCGAGCATCACGAGCGAGACGATCGTCGCGCGCCACAGCACCTTCTTGTGGTGGTCGCCGAGGTTGACGCCGGCGAGCGAGACGAGCAGCAGGATGGCCGGCACCAGCGGGCTCTGCAGGTGCACGGGCTGGCCGGTGATCGAGGCGCGGGCCATCTCGACCGGGGCGATGCCGTAGTTCGCCGCGCTCTCGGCGAGAACCGGGAGGATGCCGAAGTAGAACGCGTCGTTCGACATGAAGAACGTGAACGGGATCGACAGCACACCCGTGATGACGGCCAGGAACGGCCCCATCGATGAGGGGATGACCTCGGTGATCCACGACGCCATGGCGGTGACCATGCCCGTGCCGTTGAGCACGCCGACGAGCACACCCGCGGCGAGCACCATCGAGACGACGCCGACGATGCTGGGCGCGTGGGCGACGATCTCGTCGGCCTGCGAGCGGAGCTTCGGGAAGTTCACGATGAGGGCCAGGGCGGCACCGACCATGAAGACGAAGGCGAGCGGGAAGATGTCCATCACCAGCAGCACCATCACGGCGACGGTGAGGGCGAGGTTGAACCAGATGAGCTTGGGTCGGAGCGTCGCGCGGTTCGGGTCGAGCATGGTGTCGGCCATCGCGGTGTCGGCGGCCTCGACCAGCTGCGGGGCGGCGACGGCACCCTGGCCGCCGCGGACGGTGACGATGTTGCCGGTGCGCAGCGAGGCGAGGGCGCCGGGCTTGTGCTCCGCGCCGCGGAAGATCTTCGGAGCGCCGAGGCGACCGAAGCCCCCGGGTCCGTCGATCTTGGAGGTGTCGACGGAACCGGCGAGACGCTTGCGCTCGGACAGACCGAGGAACCACGCGAAGGCGAGGGCGACGACCAGGCCCGCGAGGAGCGAGGGCACCATCGGCACGAAGACGTCGGTGGGCTGAAGGCCCAGCGCCGTCGCGGCGCGCACGGTGGGGCCGCCCCACGGGACGATGTTGAGCGTGCCGTTCATCAGACCCGCGACGCACGTCAGCACGACGGGGCTCATACCCAAGCGCAGGTAGAGGGGGAGCATCGCCGAGGTCGTGATGATGAAGGTGGTCGAGCCGTCGCCGTCGAGCGACACCGCGCCGGCGAGGATCGCCGTACCGAGCACGATCTTGGCCGGGTCATCGCCCAGGAAACGCGTGATCACGCGGATCAGGGGATCGAAGAGCCCCACGTCGATCATGATGCCGAAGTACATGATGGCGAACAGCAGCAGGGCGGCGGTCGGCGCCATCTTGCCGATCGCGTCGATCACCATGTCGCCGAGGCCGAAACCCGCGCCGGCGATGAGGCCGAAAACGGTCGGCACGATGATGAGGGCGACCATCGGGGTCATGCGCCGCGTCATGATCAGCGCCATGAACGACAGCACCATGAGGAAGCCGAGGGCGACGAGCACACCATCGGCGGGCGTGTAGGCCACCGCGTACTCTTCGGCCTCAGCCGCAAGGATCAGGGGGGTCATCGCGACTCCTTCGTCGTGGATGTGGGCGCCCGGTGCGCCATCGATCTGCCGACCGTACGGATGCCGCTGACTTCCGCGCGCGCTTGCTCGCATTGAGCGCCGTTATGCGCGTACCGTGTCTTCTGCGCATTTCGCGCACGACGACGTCGCCGACCGGGAGGTGCGCATGCGGTTCGCCACCCGGATGCTCGTGGTGCAGGTCGCCACCCAGCTCGTGGTCGTCGCCGTGTGCACCGCCGTCTTCGCGTTCCTCGGGGTGCAGCAGCTGAAGGCCGAGGCCGATTCGTCCGCCCTCAACATCGCGCGCTCCGTCGCGGAAGCCCCCGACGTGCGCGCGCTCGTGACGGCGTTCTCGGCCGACCCCGGAACCCCGGATGCCGCGCAGCTGCGCGACGGGGAGCTGCAGCACTACGCCGCCGACGTCACTGACCGCACGCAGGGGCTCTTCGTCGTCATCACCGACGATCACGGCATCCGTCTGGCCCACCCCGACCCCGATCGCCTGGGGCAGGTGGTCAGCACGAGCTTCGCCGACGCCCTCGCGGGCCGCGAGGTGGTGACGTGGGAGACCGGGACCCTGGGGGAGTCGGCGCGGGCCAAGGTACCGATCTACCCGCCCGCCGGAGGAGCGCCGGTCGGCGAGGTCAGCGTGGGCTTCGAACGGGCCAGCGTGTTCGACGACCTGCCGGCCCTCATCGGGGGCATCGCGGTGGCGGTCGCGCTCGCCGTGGCGATCGGCGCGATCGTGGCCCTGCTGATGCGACGGCGACTCGAGCGGTTGACCCTGGGCGTGCAGCCCGAGGAGCTCGTCGCACTCGTGCAGACCCAGACGGCCGTGCTCGAGGGGGCGGACGAGGGGGTCCTGGCCCTCGACGAAGCCGGAGTGGTGCGCGTGTGCACGGCGACCGCCGAACGCCTACTGGGTGTGACGGGTGCTGTGGGGCGGCCGATCGCCGACCTGGGCCTCGCCCCCGCTGTCACGGCGGCGCTTTCGGGGCCGGGGGCGTCGACGGGACTGCCCCTGGGCGACCGGGTCGTCTTCATCGACGTGCGACCCGTGCGCCGCGGGGCGCGCGCCCTGGGCCGAGTGGCCGTGCTGCGCGATCGCACCGACGTCATGGCGCTGTCGGGCCGGCTCGACAGCGTGCGCGCAATGGGCGACGCGCTGCGCGTGCAGCGGCACGAGAACGCCAACCGCCTGCATGCGGCCGTGGGGCTGCTCGACGCGGGCCGGGTCGAGGAGGCGCGGGCCTTCCTCGCCGACCTCGTCGACAGGGGCTCGGTCGACTGGGCCGTGCCGGGCATCGAGCTCGTGGGCGATGCGATGCTGCAGTCGTTCCTCGGCGCGAAGGCCCTCGCGGCCCGCGAGCGCGGCGTGGCCCTGCGCCTGGCCGACGACACCTTCTCGCGCGAGCCGATCGACGACGTGGAAGACGTGGTTGCGGTGCTGGGGAACCTCATCGACAACGCCGTCACGGCCGCGGCGGCGGCTCCGGCCCCCCGCGCGGTCGAGGTCAGCGTGCTCGACGACCGCGACGCGGTGGTGATGACGGTGGCCGACAGCGGGGGCGGGATCGTCGACGTCGACGAGATCTTCGCGCCGCGCGATCGGGATGCCGACTCCGACACCGTGCACGGTCTCGGGATCGGCCTGCCCCTGTCGCGCGAGTTCGCGCGGCGCCGGGGCGGCGAGGTGTGGGTGGTGGATGCCGGAGGCGACGGGCACGGCGCCGTGGTCGCGGCGCGCCTACCCGGCGTCCGCCGAGCCGGCGACGATGTGGTGCGGGAAAGGGGCGGCGCGTGAGCGGCATCCGGGTTCTGGTGGTCGACGACGATTTCCGCGTGGCGGGGTTGCATCGCGAGGCGGTCGCCGCGCGCGCGGGTTTCGTGGCCCTCGAGCCCGCGCGCACCATCGGAGAGGCGCGCACCGCGATCGCCGCGCACGCCCCCGACCTGGTGCTCGCCGACGTCTACCTGCCCGACGGCGACGGCATCGACCTCGTGCGCTCCCTCGACGTCGACGCCTTCGTCCTGTCGGCGGCGACGGATGCCGCAACCGTCCGGCGCGCGTTCTCGGCCGGGGCGCTCGCCTACCTCGTCAAGCCGTTCGACACGCGCGTGCTGGCCGAACGTCTCGAGCGCTACGCCCGCTATCGCAACCTGCTGACCAGCGTCCGGCCCCTCTCGCAGGACGACATCGACCGCGCGGCATCCCTCATGCGGGGGGAGCGCGAGGGATCCTCGCTCGCCCGCTCGGCCACCGAGCAGACGGTGCTGGCGGCGCTGGGCGATGACGAGGCGTCGGCGACGGAGGTGGCCGAGCGCATCGGCGTCTCGCGCGCGACGGCGCAGCGTCACCTCACGGCGCTCGCCGAGCGCGGTCTCGTGCAGGTGAGCCTGCGGTACGGGTCGACGGGTCGGCCCGAGCATCGCTTCCGCGCGGGCGGCTGAGCGTCCCGGCATCGCACCGCTCGCTCCCCTCTGATCGGTGCCGGCGCGACGCGCCCTCGTCCCACCTGTGGTGGGTGTCGGCGTCTCGCACCGGCCATAGGTGGGACGAGGGGGAGCTCAGGCCTCCAGCACCGCCCAGCCGCGCGCGCCCAGCTCGACGCGTCCGGCGGCGAGCGTGCCGTCACCCGCGACGATCGTGCGCGCATCGGCGGCCGGCAGCGACACCGGCTCGTCGCCGATGTTCAGCGTCACCACGACGGCGTCGTCGCCGGTCGCCGTCCGCAGCGCCACGGCAGCGTTGGCGAGCTCGATCACGTCGGTGTGCGCGCGCCAGAGCCACGGTTTGCGGCGCCGGAGGGCGATGAGCGAGCGATGCGCCTCGAGGACGCGGGCGTCGGCCTGCGCCTCATCGGGGCCGGCGGGGAACTCCGGTCGCACCGCGTCGTCGCCGCCGAGGCGATCCTCCTTCACGGCGGTCCACCCGAACTCGTCGCCCGCGTACACCGAGGGCGTCCCGGCCACGGTGAACAGCACGGCGAGCGCGTGCGGCACGAGGTCGGCCCCCACCGCGGATGCGATGCGCGTGACGTCGTGATTGCCGACGAAGGTCTGGGGGACGAAGACGCGCAGCAGCTCGTCGTGCCGCTCGATGGCGTGGCCGAGCTCGAACAGGTTGCCGTCGGCGATGCCGTGCCAGATCCCCTGCCACAGCTCGTACTGCGTCAGGGAATCGATGGTCGACTCCCGCACGATCCGCGCCGCCTCGCCGTGGATGACCTCGCCGAGGAACCACGCGTCCGGGAAGCGCTCGCGCACCCGCGGCAGCACCTCGGCCCAGAAGGCCGACGGCACCGCGTACGCGGCATCCAATCTCCACCCGTCGATCCCGCGTTCGAGCCAGTGGCACATGACGTCGACGACGAGGTCGACGACGGCGGGGGAGGAGTGATCGAGCGCGACGAGCGCGTCGTGCCCCTCGAACACGTCCGCCTCGAAGCGGCCGTCGACCCACCGCCCGCGGAACAACTGCGGCCCGTCCTCGGTCTGCGCGCGGAACGCCGGGTGCGCGCGCCCCACGTGATTGAAGACGCCGTCGAGCAGGATCCGGATGCCGCGCTCCCGCGCCGCCCCCACGAGACGGTCGAAATCGGCGTCGTCCCCCAGTCTTGGGTCGATGCGGAAGTGATCGACGGTGTCGTATCCGTGGGTCTCGGCCGCGAAGACCGGTCCGAGCAGCAGACCGTTCAGCCCGAGCTCGATGACGTGGTCGAGCCAGGGGTGCAGGCGGTCGAGGCGGTGCGAGGGCTCGGCATCCGGGTCGACGCCGTCGCGGATCGGCGCGCCGACGAATCCCAGCGGGTAGACGTGCCACCACATGACGTGTTCGGGCCATTCGGGCATGACTCGACGCTATCGAGGTCTCGCGGATCGTCGGGCGGGGTTGCGCGGCGGCCGCCGCGGAGGTGCGTGGTCAGGCGCGCGCGCGAGCGTCGGGCGCGGAGAAGGCGAGAAGGTCGAGCGCGTGCGACCGCGCCGCGTCGACGGCCGCCGCGACCGCGCCGATCGAGACGATGTCCGCGCCGAGGGGGGATGCCACGATCTCGGGCGCCGGAAGGTCCAGCGCGCGGGGGAGGGCGGCCCGTGCCGCGGTGATGATGGGTTCGGCGCCCGCGGCGATCGCGCCCGAGACGACCACCCTCCGCACGTCGAAAAGACTGCCGAGGGTCGCCGCGACGATGGACAGGGCGCCGCCCACCTCGTGCGCGATGGCCAGCGCCCCGGCGTCGCCCGCGCCGGCCAGATCGAGGACGGTCTTCGCGTCGAGCGCGGCGGGGTCGATCGTCGCCAGCGCGGATCCGGTGGGGAGGCGCCCGGAGGCGATGGCGGCGCGGGCCGCCTCGACGCACCGTGGCGCCAGGCCCTCGGCGCTGCCGACGCCCTCCACCCGATCGAACGCGACGGTCTCCCCGGCGCCGCCGTGGGCACCGCGCAGAAGGCGACCGTCGACCCAGATGCCGGCGCCGAACCGCTCGCCGGCGAGCAGGGCGATGAAGTCGTCGACGCCGACCGCGGCGCCGCGGGCCCGCTCGGCCACGGCCGCGAGAGAGGCGTCGTTCTCGACCCGGACCACCGGCGCCCAGTCGGCGAACGTGTCGACGAAGCCCGGGTTCATACGCTCCCAGAATCCGTCGTGGTGAAGGGGGGATCGACCCGACCGGTCGACCGGCGCGGGCACGCCGACGCAGAGGGCGGCGATGTCGGACCGATCGCGGTGCGCACGCGTGAGAGTGGCATCGACCGTCGTCTCCGCGGCGCGTCGACGGCGCTCCGGGGAGTCGCGCTCGGGATCGATCGCGAGACGCGAGGTCGCGAGCGTCCGTCCGCGCAGATCGGCGACGGTGGCCGTGACGTGCCCGCGCCCGGCGTCGACGCCGACCACCACAGCCGCCTCCGGGCGGAAGGCGAAGCGGCGCGCCGGGCGACCTTTCGAGTACTCACCGACGGTGCGGGCGTTCGGCATCTCGGCGAGGAGGCCTCGCGCGACCAGTTCGTCGAGGACGTCGATGGTCGTCGATCGCGTCAGGCCGACGGCGGCGATCACGTCGCTCGCGGTGAACGCCTCGGCGTCCCAGGCGTGCGCGAGCACCGTGTCGAGACTGCGTCGGCGCAGCGAGGGCGCCGATGTCGTGGCATCCGTCATCAGATCTTGACCCCCTTCGCGTCCGGTGCAATACTGCCCTCACGAAGTTGATTTGGCGAGTAAATTTACTCGGCGACACAACAAATTCGCAGTGCAGCGAGGAGGACGCAGGTGTCGACGAAGACGAGAGCGGGGCGACGATGGCTCGCCGCGACCGCGGTCGGGGTGCTCGGGGCGAGTCTGCTCGCCGGGTGCTCGGCCGACGGGCGCGAGACCATCCGCTTCACCTTCAGCAAGCGCGAGGCGCTGACGTTCATGAACGACGTGGTCGCGCAGTACAACGCCTCGCAGGACGAGGTGCGCGTCGAGATGGACAGCTCGGGCGTCGACGTGGTGTCGGCGAGCTTCGTCCGCGGCAACCCGCCCGACATCATGCTCGCCAACTACAACTACGAGGTCGCCCGGTTCGTGCAGCGCTGCGCGCTCAGCGACCTCAGCGGCACCGCCGCCGCCGCGAGCGTCCGCGAGGACCTCCAGCCGCTCATGGATCAGTACGGCTCGTGCGAGGGGCGCACGAGCGCCCTGCCGTACTCCGTGATGGCGGCATCCGTCATCTACAACACGCAGATCTTCGAGCAGTACGGGCTCGCGGTCCCCACCACGTGGGACGAGCTGCTGCAGGTGTCCGACACGTTGAAGCAGAACGGCATCACCCCGTTCTACGGCACGTTCAAAGACGACTGGACCGTCGCGCAGGGGTGGTACGACTATTCGGTCGGCGGCTCGCTCGACGTGATCGACTTCTTCGACGGCCTCGCCGCCGAGGGCGACCAGGTGGGGTCCGGTTCGTCGGTGTCGTTCGCGAAGGACTTCACCGAGCCGATGGACCGCATGCTGCAGCTCGCCCAGGACTACACGAACGAGGATGCCGAGAGCCGCGCCTACGGTGACGGCAACCTCGCGTTCGCCCAGGGTCAGGCCGCGATGTACCTGCAGGGCCCGTGGGCGCTCGGCGAGATCGCCAAGACCTCGCCCGACCTCCCCGTCGGCACCTTCCCGCTGCCGATGACCGACGACCCCGACGACCTCAAGGTGCGGGTCAACATGGACCTCGCCGCGATCATCCCCGAGGCCTCCCGCCATCAGGATGCCGCCCGCGACTTCCTGGAGTATCTGTACCAGCCCGAGATCATCGAGGCCTACAACGAGTCCCAGCTCGGATTCGCACCGACGAAGGACGCCCCCTCGCCCAGCGACCCGCGTGTCGCCGGCATGGTCCCCTACTACGAGGAGGGGCGGATCTACCAGGGCGCCTCGGTGCTCGTGCCCAAGACGATCCCCACCTTCAACTACGCGCAGGCGATGATCTTCGGCGCCTCGCCCGAGACCACCCTGCGCACCATGGACGAGGACTGGTCGCGGCTCGCGTTCCGCCAGCCGCCCGCCTCGACGACGGATGCCGCTGGCGAGGAGGCCGCGCGATGACCACCACCACCACGATCGTCACGGGAGGGAAGGCGACGGCTCGCCGCAGCTCGCGCCGGATCGAGCCCATCTACTACCTGTTCCTGCTGCCGACCCTCGTGCTCTTCACGCTCGCGATCACGATCCCGGGTCTGATCGGCATCTTCTTCAGCTTCACCGACTCGATCGGTCTCGGGGAGTGGAACTTCACGGGGCTGACGAACTACATCGCGATCTTCAGCGACCCCGCGATCCTGCAGGCCTACCTGTTCACCTTCGGGTTCTCGATCGCCACCGTGATCGTCGTCAACGTCGCGGCCTTCCTGCTCGCGGTGGGCCTGACCGCGCGGATCCGCTTCACGAAGGCGCTGCGCACGGTCTTCGTCATCCCGATGGTGATCTCGGGCATCATCATCGCCTACGTCTTCAACTTCCTCTTCAGCAACTCCGTACCGTCGGCGGGCGAAGCGCTCGGCATCTCCTGGCTGCAGACGAGCCTTCTCGCCAACCCCGATCTCGCGTGGGTCGCGATCGTGATCGTCACCGCGTGGCAGGCCATCCCCGGAACGCTGCTCATCTACATCGCCGGGCTGCTCTCGGTCCCGGGCGACGTGTACGAGGCGGCCGGGCTCGACGGCGCCAGTAAGACCCAGCAGCTGCTGCGCATCACGCTGCCGCTGGTGGCCGGGTACGTCGTCATCAACGTCATCCTCGGCTTCAAGGGCTTCCTGAACGCCTACGACATCATCGTCGGGCTCACCGGCGGCGGCCCCGGCACCGCGACGCGCAGCGTCGCGATGTCGATCATCCTGGGCTTCAACGGCGGCGACTACGCCTACCAGATGGCCAACGCCGCGCTCTTCTTCGTCGTCGCCGTCGTCATCTCGCTCCTGCAGCTCTCGCTGACCCGGGGAAGGAACACCCTGTCATGACCGCTCTCAACCAGCCCGCTCTCGCCTTCGAACAGGCCGAGCTCGCCGTCCCCGAGCGTCAGGGCCCCGCGGGCTCCGGCCCCCGGCGCTCCCGCTTCCGCCGCGTCGGCGCCGAGCGCATCAGCTGGTCGACGACGACCATCCTCGTGCTGTGCTCGCTGACGGTGCTGCTGCCCCTGTACGTCACCGTCTCGATGGCGCTCAAGAGCGGCACGCAGGTGGTCGACGGCAACGCGTTCTCGATCCCCTCGCCGATCAGCTTCGACGGCTTCGTGCAGGCGTGGACGCTCACGAAGTTCCCGGTGGGCCTCGCAATCTCGCTGCTGGTCACCGCGGGCACGGTCGTCGCGACGATCATCCTCGCCGCCTTCGCCTCCTACGCCATCGCCCGCAACTGGGACCGCAAGCTCTTCAGGTACTCGTTCTTCTACCTGCTCGCGGCGATGTTCATCCCGTTCCCGGTGATCGCTCTCCCGCAGATCCAGCTCACCGGGCGCCTCGGCCTCGACAACCCGCTCGGCGTGATCATCCTCGCGACAATGTTCCAGTTGAGCTTCAGCGTGCTGCTGTTCACGGCGTTCCTGCGTTCGATCCCCCTCGAGCTGGAGGAGAGCGCGCGGATCGACGGCGCGACCACCTGGCAGACGTTCTGGCGCCTGATCTTCCCGCTGCTCGCTCCCATGAGCGCCACGGTCGGCATCTTCGCGTTCCTGTACGCCTGGAACGACTTCATGATGCCCTCGCTCATCATCAGCGACCCGGCCCTGCAGACGCTGCCGGTGCGCCAGAACCTGTTCCAGACGCAGTTCAGCAACAACTACAACGTCGCCTTCGCCTCGTACCTCATGGCCATGGCCCCCGCGATCGTCGCTTACCTCTTCACCCAGCGCTGGGTGATGGCCGGCGTCACGCAGGGCGCCGTCAAGGGCTGAGCAGACCATCCCCTCCCCGAAAGGACCCTCCGTGACAACCGCCGCACCGTCCGTGCACGCCCGCGAGCTCTCCGACGCCCCCGACTGGTGGCGCCAGGCCGTGGTGTACCAGGTCTATCCCCGCAGCTTCGCCGACACGAACGCCGACGGCCTCGGCGACATCCCCGGCATCACCTCGCGCGTTCCGTACCTGGCCGAGCTGGGGGTGGATGCCATCTGGCTCAGTCCCTTCTACCCGTCCGACCTCGCCGATGGCGGCTATGACGTCGCCGACTACCGCGACGTCGACCCGCGGCTGGGGACCCTGGCCGACATGGACGAGTTGATCGCGCAGCTGCACGCCCACGGCATCCGGGTCGTGGTCGACATCGTGCCCAATCACACCTCCGACAAGCACGCGTGGTTCCAGGAGGCGCTGGCCGCCGGCCGCGGCTCGGCCGCGCGCGAGCGGTACATCTTCCGCGAGGGCACCGGTCCCGACGGCTCGGAGCCGCCCACCGACTGGGTCTCGGTGTTCGGCGGCCCGGGATGGGAGCGCGTCGCCGACGGCCAGTGGTACTTCCACAACTTCGACGTCTCGCAGCCCGACCTGAACTGGTCGAACCCCGAGGTGCGCGCCGACTTCGTCGAGACCCTGCGCTTCTGGAGCGACCGCGGGGTCGACGGGTTCCGCATCGACGTCGCGCACATGCTGACCAAGGACCTCAGTGAGCCGTTGCCCTCGCGCGCCGAGCTCGAGGCGCGCCCGATCGACGGTTCGCACCCCCTGCTCGACCGCGACGACGTGCACGAGGTGTACGCCGAGTGGCGCGCCGTGTTCAACTCGTACGACCCGCCCCGCACCGCGGTGGCCGAGGCCTGGGTGCACCCCTCGCGCGTGCCGCTGTACGCGAGCGCCGACAGCCTCGGGCAGGCGTTCAACTTCGACCTGCTCGAGGCCGACTTCGACGCGGGGCAGTTCCGCCGCATCGTCGCCGACAACCTCGCGCTCGCCGCCCGCTCGGGCTCGTCGACCACCTGGGTGCTGTCGAACCACGACGTCGTGCGCCACGCCACGCGGTACGGCCTGCCCGACGCCGAGCGCGGCGCCGACGGACGCCCGACGCTCAAGCACGGCAACGAGTGGCTGCTCTCGGGCGGACGGACGCCGACCCTCGACGCCGCGCGCGGCGAGCGACGCGCGCGCGCCGCGGCGCTGTTCGTGCTCGGTCTACCGGGATCGGCATACCTGTACCAGGGCGAGGAGCTGGGCCTGCACGAGGTCGCCGACATCCCCGACGACCAGCGCCAGGACCCCACCTTCTTCCGCAGCCCCGGTGTCGATCTCGGGCGCGACGGATGCCGGGTCCCCCTGCCGTGGACGGCGTCGGGCGCGGCATTCGGTTTCGGCGAGGGCGGGGCGCACCTGCCGCAGCCGGAGTGGTTCGGGCCCGCGGCCGTCGACGTGCAGGACGACGACCCCGCCTCGACGCTGTCGCTGTACCGTCGCGCACTCGACCTGCGGCACGAGCTGCAGACCGACGAGCAGCTGGAGTGGATCGAAGGGACGGCGCCGGCCGTCGTGGCGTTCGAACGCCCGAACGGCTGGGCTGTCGTGACCAACTTCGGCACCGAGCCCGCAGCGCTGCCCGCGGGCGAGGTGCTGCTGTCGAGCGGCCCGCTCGCCGGCGACACGCTGCCGAGCGAGACGACGGTCTGGATGCGACGCGCCTGACCCCCGCGGAAGCCCCGGCGCCCTCGAGCGCGGGGGCTTCCCCGCGTCCGTCGTTGACGCCCTGGCCCCCGGCATCCGCCCGCTTCACTCACCGACTGTCCGAAACACCCGGACGGATTTCAAAACGTCCCGGGTGTTCTGGACACTCGACGCCACCTGGCGCCGTGCACGCTCCGCGCGATCTCCCTGCCCCGCGCACTCTGCCCGCTCCGCCCGCCCCACGCACCGACTGTCCAGAACACCCGGACGGATTTTGAAACGTTCCGGGTGTTGTGGACACTCGACCCCGCCCCCGTGCGCTCACGGGCGACGGATCGAGTCGCGGATCACCACCGGCATCTCGACGAGGTGCTGCCCCTCGGGCGGTCCGTCCGGTGCGAGCAGGAGCTCGACGGCGCGGCGTCCCATGTCCTCGTGGGGGAGGCCGATCGTCGTCAGCCCGGGGCGGAGGTACGCGGCGAGCTCGTCGTTGTCGAACGACACGAGCGACACGTCCTCGGGGACGCGCAGGCCGGCATCCCCCAGAGCCTGGAGGGCGCCGAACGCGAGTCGGTCGTTCAGGCAGACGATCGCCCGCGGACGCATCCCCTGCGCGAGCAACCGGGCGGTGAACTCGTAGCCGGGGGCGGGCTCCCACAGCCAGATCGACTCCTCGTGCAGAAAGGTCGCTTCCGCGTCGGCCATCGCGGCGGAGATCCCGCGCACGCGCGCCGCCACCGTGGCCGAGCGGAACAGGTCGCGTTCGGCCTCCGCGTCGTAGCCGAGGAGCAGGATGCCGTCGCGGATCCCCGCCTCGAGGAGCAGCTCGATCGCCCGGCGGCCACCCGTCTCCTCGTCGGGCAAAACGCTGCAGCGGTGCAGGTCGTTCGTGGCGTTGAGCATGACGGTGCGCAGCCCCGCGGGCAGGCGCGGGACGAAGGTCTCCCGCGCGCGCATCGAGGCGAAGATGATGCCGTCGACCTGGCGGTCGAGCAGGGCGGAGACGGCCTCGGCCTCGCGCTCGGGCTCGCCGCCGGTCTCGGCCACGAGCACGACCTGACCCGCGGCCTCCGCCGCCCCGAGCGCGCCCTTGATGAGCCCGCTCGCGAAACGGGTGGTGGCGACGAGGTCGGACACGAAGCCCACGGTGTGCGAGGTGTCGGTGCGCAACGCCCGCGCCGACATGTTGGGCCGGTAACCGAGCTCCGCCGCGGCGGCGTGCACGCGCTCATGCGCGTCCTGCGACAAGCGCGTGTCGGGGCGTCCGTTCAAGATCATCGAGGCCGCTGCGGGCGACAGCCCCGCGCGTCGGGCGACGTCGGCCAGCGTGACCCTCTTGCCCATCGGTGCCCCCGTTCTGCGGCGTCGGCGCCGCGGTCACGATCTTCGCAGCGATCTTGACAGCACCCCGCGCGTCTGCGTAAATGATCGTGCTAAATCCTTTCAGCACAGGTTAGCGCACCAGAAGTCCGCCGCCGGAACAGCCCGAGCGCCGGCACGCAGCACAGACGAAGGAGTCGACATGAACACCCGTATCCCCCGCCGTCGTCGAGGGGCATCCCTCGCCCTGCTCACGATCGCGGGGCTCGCCGGCGCCGCACTCACCGGGTGCGCACCCGGAAGCGCGGCCCCCACCGCGCAGAACGACGTCGAGGTCAACACCGAGCTCACCAGCGACCCCGTCCAGCTCACGATCGCCGACGAGACGGGCTTCCCGGTCACCGACAAGCTGACCGAGGAGTTCACCAAGCAGCACCCGAACGTCACCTTCACGATCAACCGCGACACGTTCCAGAACCTCACCGCGAACGCCCCCAAGCTCCTCGCCAGCTCCACCCCGCCCGACCTCATCCGCCTCCCCACCCTCGGCGACACGGTGCGCGACGGACTCGTGGCCAACCTCGACCCCTACTTCGACGCCTACGGCTGGGATGCCTGGCCGGCGTCGCAGCTCGCCCCGCTGCGCATGACCGACGAAGGCGTTCGCGGATCGGGGTCGCTGTACCAGCTCGGTCTCGGGTACAGCATCACCGGTATCTACATGAACACCACGCTCGCCGACCAGCTCGGCATCGACGCCCCGCCGCAGACGCTCGCCGAGCTCGAGGAGGACATGGCGAAGGCGAAGGCCGCCGGCATCCTGCCGATCATGGCGGGCGACAAGGACGGCGTCGTCAACTTCGTGGTCCAAGCCGCGATGAACCAGTACGTCGACAAGGATCAGTTCCTGTCGTGGATGTTCAACGAGCCGGGTGCGCGCTACGACGAGTCCGGCAACGTCGAGGGCGCCGAGCTCGTCCGCAAATGGGCGGATGCCGGGTACTTCCCGTCCGACATCAACGCGATCGACTACTTCACCTTCACCAGCCGCTTCTCGGCGGGCGAGGGCCTGTTCACCTTCAACGGCAACTGGGAGGCGGCGAATTACCAGAAGGCGCTCGGCTCCAACGTCGAGTTCTTCCTCGTGCCGCCGGCCGAGGCCGGGGCCGACCACGTGGCGATGGGCGCGGCGAACTCGTTCTCCGTCGCGGCGAAGTCCCCGCACCTCAACGAGATCGTCTACTTCCTCAACTGGGTGCACACCGATCCCACCGCGCGCCAGATCATCGTCGACGTCACCGGTGCGTCGCCCGGCGGCGACCCGGCGCAGGAGCTGCCGACGGTGGAGGCCGGATCCCTCATCGAGAACGCGCTGAAGATGTCGGCGCAGATCGGCGCCGAGAACGGCCAGGTCGACTTCATGGCCAACACCACGGCGGGTATCTACGCGGGTTCGATCATCCCCGAGTCGCAGCTGCTGGTGACCAGCCAGATCACCGGCCAGGAGTTCGTCGACCGCGTGCAGAAGTTCTACGAGAGCGAGGTCGGGGAGTAATGACCGACCGTGCGGTCGCCGTTGCGGCGGCCCCTCGACAAGGCGACGACGCCTCCTCGGCGACGGCGACCGCACCCGTTCGCCGGGCCGCTGCACGCGCAGTGGCCCGGCGGGCGACCCTCGCGGGCTGGCTGCTCCTCGTCCCCGCCCTCGCGTTCTACGTCGGGTTCGTCGTCTGGCCCCTGGTGCAGGGCGTGCAGTACTCGTTCTACGACTGGAACGGCATCGGCGTCGCCCGCTGGGTGGGCGTCGAGAACTACTTCACGGTGTTCACCGACCCCGACCTGCTCGGCGCGATCCGCAACGCCTTCGTCCTCATCGCGTTCTTCACGTTCATCCCCGTCGGCCTCGGCCTGGTGCTGGCCACGCTGATCCGCGGCATCCGGTACAAGGCGTTCGCCGCCACCGCGCAGACGGTGCTGTTCCTGCCGCAGATCATCCCGCTCGCGGCGGCCGGTATCGCGTGGTCGTGGATGTACGCCCAGACCGGGGCGGTCAATCAGATCCTCGGCTGGGTCGGGCTCGGGTGGATCACCCGCCCCTGGCTCGCCGACTACGGCACGGCGCTGCCCGCCGTGGGGCTGATCGGGTCGTGGGTGCTCACGGGCCTGTGCACCGTGCTGCTGCTCACCGGTCTCGGCAAGATCGACGTCTCGCTGTACGAGGCGATCCGTCTCGACGGTGCCGGGTGGTGGCGCGAGTTCTTCACCATCACGCTGCCCGGTCTGCGTCAGGAGATCGCGGTGCTCGTCACCGTGACCGTGATCGCCGCCCTGTCGAGCTTCGACATCATCTACACCTCGACCCAGGGCGGCCCGGGCCGCGCGACCCTCGTGCCGGGCCTGTCGATCTTCCGCATCGGCTTCACCCAGAGCGACGTGGGCCTGGCCTCGGCCTTCGGCATCGTGCTCATGGTGCTGGTGCTGATCGTGGTGCTCCCCATCCAACGTCTTTCGAGAGCGAGCGACTCGTGATCGCCAGCCGCACCGAGCGCGTCCTCGGCATCCTCCTGCTCAGCGTCGCCGCGATCGTGACGCTTCTGCCCCTGATCAGCATGTTCTCGGCGGCGCTGCAGCCCGCCGACCAGAACCCGACCGGCCTGACGTGGCCGACCGACCCGCAGTGGGGCAACTTCGCCACCGCCTTCGAGACCGGTCACGTGTGGCAGCTCATGGGCTCGAGCCTGGTCATCGTCCTCGGGGTCGTGCCGTTGAGCCTGGTCGCCGCCACCCTGGCGGGCTTCGCGCTGGGTTCGCTCCAGGTGCGCTTCGGGCGCGGCATCCTGGTGTTCTTCGTCCTCGGTCTGACGATCCCCTTCGAGGCGCTCATCATCCCGCTGTACTACCAAGCGCAATCGATGGGCACCGTGAACACCCCCTGGGCGGTGATCTTCCCGCTCATCGGGCTCTACATGCCGTTCGGGGTGTTCTGGATGCGCGCGCACTTCGTCAACGTGCCCCGCGAGCTGTCGGAGGCCGCGCGCGTGGACGGGGCGTCGCTCTGGCGCGAGTTCCGCAGCATCCAGCTGCCGCTGGCGGCGCCGGCTCTCTCGGCCCTGGCGATCCTGCTGTTCATCTGGACGTGGAACCAGTTCCTGCTCCCGGTCGTGCTCATCGCCGACCCGCTGCAGCGCACCGTCGCCGGCGCCCTGACCTTCTTCCAGGGGCAGTACTCGCTCAGCATCCCGCTGCTCAACGCCGGAGCGCTCATCATCATCACGCCCGCCGTGCTGCTGTTCCTCGTGTTCCAGCGCCAATTCATCCGCGCCCTCGTGCAGGGCGCGGTCAAGGGCTGATCGCCCGCATCCCTCGAAACGGATCTCATGACGTTCACGCTGCCCGACCACTGGGTCTGGGATTTCTGGCTCGCCCGTCACGGCGACACCCACCACATGATGTTCCTCCAGGCGCCGACGAGCCTGGGCGACCCCGACCTGCGCCACCGCAACGCCAGCGTCGGCTACGCCACGAGCGACGACCTGCGCTCGTGGACCGTGCACGGCACGGTGCTGGAGCCCTCCGGCGGTGATGCTCCGGATGCCACGGCGACGTGGACGGGCAGCATCGTCGGGGCGGATGCCGACTGGCGCATGTTCTACACCGGCTCGCGATTCCTGCGCGACGGCGAGATCACGAACGTCGAGACGGTGCTCGCGGCATCCTCCACCGACCTGGCGACGTGGGTGAAGGATCGCGAGGTCGTCGTGGCCGCCGACGCGCGGTGGTACGAGACGCTCGACGCGGGCACGTGGCACGAGGAGGCGTGGCGCGACCCGTGGGTGTTCGCCGACCCCGACGGCGACGGGTGGCACATGCTCGTGACCGCCCGCGCGCGCGAGGGTGTCGAGCGCGACCGCGGGGTCATCGGCCACGCGTGGTCGCGCGACCTGCACCAGTGGGAGGTGCGCCCGCCGCGCAGCACGCCGGGCGCCGGTTTCGCGCACCTCGAGGTCCCGCAGGTCGTGCAGATCGAAGGCCGGTGGGCGCTCGTGTTCTCATGCGACGCGACCCACCTCGCGGGCGACCGCGCCGGTCAGGCGGGAGGGATCTGGGCCGTCGCCCTGAACGACCCGCGCGGTCCCTATCCGGTGGAGCAGGCGTCGCTCGTCGCCGACGAGCGCCTCTACAGCGGCCGGGTCGTCGCCGACGACGCCGACGGGCGGGCCGTGATGCTGGCGTTCGAAAACGTCACGACCGACGGCGCGTTCGTCGGCACCCTGTCCGACCCCCTGCCGCTGCGGTGGGACGGCGACCGCCTCGTCGTCGCGGAGGTCGTCCGATGACCGCGGTGCAGGGCGTCGTCGCCCCCGGTTTGGAGTCGGTGGGCGAGGCCTTCGCCGCCGCGTTCGAGGGACTGCCCGAGATGGGTGCGGCCCTCGCCGTCCGCGTCGACGGGCGCCCCGTCATCGACGTCTGGGGCGGTACGGCCGACAGCCGTGACGGCCGACCCTGGGAGCGCGACACGCCCTCGGTGGTGTTCTCGTGCACGAAGGGGCTCATGTCGATCCTCGCCGCGCGCCTCGTCGAAGAGGGGCGGCTCGATCCGGATCGTCCGCTGGCCGAGCTCTGGCCGGAATTCGGGGCGCACGGCAAGGACCGGGTGAGTGTCGGCGACGCCCTCGCCCACCGGGCGGGCGTCTCGGCCCCGCGGGTCGACGTTTCGCGCGCGCAGCTGCTCGACTTCGACGCGATGACGCGGATCGTCGCCGCGCAGGAACCGCTCTGGGAACCCGGCGCCGGCTGGGCGTACCACGCGCTCACGCACGGCTGGCTGTCGGGCGAGATCGTGCGGCGGGCGGGCGGCGTCGCCCCCGGTGCGGCCTTCGCCGCCATGGCCGAGGCCGTGGGCGGCGGCGCGTGGCTCGGGATGCCGAGCGAGGTCGCGGCATCCGTGGCGCACCTGCGCGTGGGGCCGACGCTCGCCGCCCTCGTCGCGCGGCAGGCGGCCGAGCGAGAGCCCGGCGCGATCGACTGGCTGGACCGGGCGATGACGCTCGGCGGTGCCCTGCCGACCACCCTGGTCACCGCCGACGACGGATTCAACGCCGACGACGTGCGCGCCGCCGTCATCCCCGGCGCGGGAGCCGTGGCCACGGCGCGGGCCGTCGCGGCGATGTGGTCGGCCACGGTCGTCGAGACCGACGGCCTCCGTCTGCTCCACGACGACACGCTCGACGCGGTGACGCGCGAGCGGACGGCGGGTGCTCCGGTCTTCGCCGCGCCGGCGCCATGGCCGCGGTGGGCGGCCGGGTTCCAGCTCGACTCCGACGCGCGCCGCTACCTCGGACCGACGAGCTTCGGCCACGACGGGGCGGGCGGTCAGGTCGCCTTCGCCGACCCCGCGGCCCGGGTCGGGTTCGCGTTCGTCACGAACTGGATGGAGGCCGACGACCCCCGCGCCACGCGCATCGTCGACGCCCTCCGCGCGCTGGTCTGACCCCCGCGCGAGGCGCCAGGAACCGTCGCCTTCAGACGTCGGGAAGCGACGACTCCTGGCACCTCACGCGCGGGTGCGCGCCCAGACGCCGTCGCGCTGCTCGATCGCCCCGGCCGCGGCGAAGGCCTCGAGCCATCCGCCCATCGGCCATGACCCCCACCGCGCGTGGAAGGTCGCGCCGTTGCGGAGGATGTCGTCGAGGTGCTGCCACGGCGGAGAGGACACCGGATGCCACTGGTGGAAGGCATCCGCCCCACCCACCCACCGCATCTCGACGTCGGCGGCGCGCGCCGTCCACGCGAGGTCGGTGTCCTCGGCGCCGTAGCCCTGGTAGCCGGCGTGGAAGCCGCCGATCCGATCCCACGTCGCGGGGGTGACGGCGAACGACAACGACCAGAACAGGTCGTACTCCTCGCGCGACGCCGCTCGCGTCGCGCCCGGCGCGAGAGCGGGCCGCGCGCGGTGCGGGCGCGCGAGGAAGGGCAGGTCAGCGGCGGTTTCAGGGCGCTGGACGCTCGCGAGGTACGTGACCGCTCCGGCGAGGATCGCGTCGGGGTGGGCGCGAGCCGCGGCGCGGTAGGCCGGCAGCAGCTCCGCGCCCGGGAGGCAGTCGACGTCGAGGAACACGAGCAGCTCGGCCCCGGCCTCGATGGCCGCGGCGGCGGCTCGATTGCGCCCCTCGCCCACGCGCATCCCGTGCGGCCCCGGGGGGACGTGCAGCGTGAGGGTGCCGGCATCCGGGATGCCGTCCGGCGGCGTCTCATCGAGCCAGGCCTCCACCCGCACGATGTCGGCCGCGACCTCGGCGAGTACGCGGCGCTGACGCGCGAGGTGCTCGGCGCGCGCGCGGGACGCGACGGTGATCACCGCCGTCTTCACGGCAGCACCGCTTCGACGGCGGCGGCCATGCGCTCGGCGCCTCCGGCGACCTGCCAGCGGGACCAGTCCGGCTCGTCGTCGGCCGCGGCCTCGACGAGGGCGACGAGCCCGTCCGCCGTGACCATTGTGTCGGCCCGGCGTGCCAGTCCCCACCGCTCGAGGGCGTCGGCGGTGTGCGCCTGCTCGTCGAAGGGTCGCTCCTGCGCGATGACCACCGCGCGCGCGTGCGCGGTCGCGAGATCGGCGACGCTGTTCTGCCCGGCGGCGCTGACCACCACGGTGCTGCGCGAGATCAGCGGCCAGGGATCGTCCACGCGCGAGGCCGCGTCGTGACCGACGGCCGTCACGTCCCATCCGCGGTCGCGCAGGCGTGCCGAGGCCTGCTCGCGCACGGTGTCGTCGAGCACGCGCCCGAGCACGAGAACCGAGCGCTCGGCGCGCACGCCCTCGGGGGCGCGACCGTCGTGCCGCGAGATCCCGCCCGTCCACACGACGCGGTCCCCGTGCGCCGACAGCCCCGCGGTCGGCACGGCCCCGTGCGCCCAGGGCGCGACGATGCGGTCCGCCAGGGCGTACGCGAGGGCGTGCGGGGCATCGGTGCGGGCGCCCGGTTGGGTCACCGCGACGGTGCGCAGGCCCAGCAGACGCGCGAAGGCGACCACCTCGGCGCTCACGTCGACGACGAAGGCCTGGAGATCCCGCGTGACGGATGTCGCGGCGATCGTCGCGAGACGCGCACGGTGGCCGGGGTGCCCGTGCGGGGCCCAGTGCAGGTGCCCGCGTACGGTCGGATCGCCGTCGCGCGGATCGTGCAGCGACCCGTCGGCGCCCTCGAACTCGTCGGCGTCGGGGGGCAGTTCCACCCACTCGATGTCGGCCGGCAGGGTCGTGGGCCGCGGCATCGACGAGAACGCCACGACGGGCGAGCGCAGGTGCGGCTGCACCGCCAGAAACCGAGCGACGTGGCCGTAGCCGTGGTGGTGGACGTACCAGCCGATCACCACGCCACCGCCGGCGCGCGCCGCGCCAGGACCGGCTGCGCGGTGTAGGCGAGTACGCGCTCCACCTCGCGATAGCGCTGGGCGAGGGAGTGCTGCCGCACCGCGGCGCGGCGGGTCCACACGCGGGTGAGCGGCTCCTGCGCCCCCTCGGACGCCAGCCGGGCGGCGGCCCTGGCGAGCGCGATGACGTCACCCGGCATGACCGTCGCCGATCCCGGCATCCCGCTGAGCACTTCCGCCACGCCGCCGATGTCGAACGCGGCGACGGGAGTGCCCGTGGCGAGCGCCTCGGCGATGACGAGCCCGAACGGCTCCTCCCACATGGGCGTCACGAGCGCGACGGCCGACGATCCCACGAGCCGGCACAGGTCGGGCTGTCGCAGGGGGCCGACGTAGCGGGCGTGGGCGCCCAGGCGCGGCACGATCTCCTGCTCGAAGTAGTCGACGTCACCGATACGGCCGGCCAGCCGGATGTGCGCCCCGGCCTCGCGTGCCGCCTCGATCGCGAGATGAGGGGCTTTCTCGGGGACCACGCGGCCCGACCACACCCATGACGATCCGCCCGTCCCACGGGTCCACTGATCGGTGTCGATGCCGTTCGGGAACACGAACGCGTCCACGCCCTCGACCGACCACGCGCGCGCGGTCGCCTGGCTCACCGCAACGAAGCGGTGCGGGCTGTCGCGTACGTCCGCGGCGGCCTCGAGCATCGGCTCCAGGGGAGGGGTGTGCAGCGTCGTCACGACCGGGATGCCGGCTTCCCGGCTCCATCTGATGGGGGCAGGATGCAGGCTGTGGTTGTCCACCACGTCGTAGAGGTGGCGGTCCGCGATGAGGCGTTCCAGGGCCGCGTCGTAGGCGGCGTCGACCGCCTCGGCGTACCCCGCGGGGTAGTCGGTGTCGGACGACTCCTCCGGGCGCGTCCACTCGGGGGTCGGGAGGCGGAACTCGGGCACGTCGCCCAGGAAATCCGATCCGTCGGCCGCGCACAGCGTCACCTCGTGCCCGCGCGCCCGCAGCCATCTCACGCGATCCCACACGCAGGCTTCGAGGCCACCGGCGTGCGGCTGGCGCAGGGCGTACCGCGAGGGCGCCACCACCAGCACCCGCAGTGTCTTCCGGTCCCGCATCACGCCGCCTCCTCCGTGGTCATGGCGCGTCGGTAGAGCGCGAGATGCGCGGCGCGCACGGCATCCCGTTCCTCGAGGCGCGCGGTGCGTCGGCGTTCGATCTCGGCCGCCCGCCGCGGCGAGCCGGGTGCCGACCACGCCGCGTCGGTGGCAGCAACGATCGCCCGCGCGAGGGACACGGGCTCGCCGAGGTCGAAGCTGTGGAAATCGGCCGGGTGCTGGGCCGCGATGTGCCCGACGCGCGTGCCGATGACGGGCACGGCGAGGTCGTAGCAGAGCTCCGCCCAGCCCGACTGCGTGCCGTGGCGGTAGGGCAGCAGGCACGCGTCGAGGTCGGCGAGCCAGCGCGAGAGCGCCTCGTCGTCGAGCCGTCCGCCACGCTCGACGGTGACGCCCTCGGCGTCGCGCGCGAGCAGATCGATGGATGCCGCCGCCTCCGCGTCGCGGACGTTCTCGTTCATCCGCACGACGGCTTCGATGCGCGCTCCCTGGGCCCGCAGGTCGGCCACGGCGCGCACGAGCGTCGCGGTGGTTCCCACCCCGTCGATGTTGGGGCGAAGATCGCGCAGGTGCACGCCGATGCGCGTCACGTCGTGGGCGGTGCCCGTGGGGCGGGGAGCCTCGGCGAGCAGGGTCGGATGGGCGATCACCGTCGGTCGACGCCCGGTGAGCGCGAAGACCTCGTCCCCGGCCGTCCCGGTCAGGGTGACCAGCTCGTCGGCCGCCTCGGCCAGCACCGCGAGCGAGGCGCGGTGGGTGTCCTGCGAGAGCACCTGCGGGTTCTCGAGATCGTGCACCGTGTAGACCAGCGGCCGGCCCAGCGATCGCAGCGTCGCGACCGTCGAGGAGAGCTCCTCGGGCGTGTACGACTCGATGCCGAAATGCACGTGGACCAGGTCGAAGTCCGCCGCGTTCTCCCGCAGCCACTCCGGGAGGAGGATTTGCGGCGGCCACCACTGCCCAGCCGGGGCCCCCGGGGGAGGCGGATCGGCGAGCAGGAGCACGTGCGCGGGATCCGCGACGGCGGTGACGTAGGGGTGCGCCGCGGGGACGGCAGCGACCCGGACCGGGGGGACGGTGCTGGTGACGATCTTCTCTTCCTCCTCGTGCAGGCGTGCGTGACGGTGCGTGTACCGCATCGCCAGGCACATCGCAATGCAACGGGGCGGTTGGGACGACGATGACACCGACGGATACGTTCACATCATGGGTGGCGAGATGGCGCGGCTGGGAAGCCTTGCGGACCACGGCGAAGCGGTGATAGCGCGCCGGGCCCACTACGCCGAGTTCTTCGGAGACGCGCCGCCGCCCACCGGCTACGGCCTCGTCGTGGGCAACTGCCAGGCGGCATCCCTGCGCCTCGTGGTCTCCTCCGACGCCCTCCCGACGGTGCGCATGCCCGCGGTTCATGAGCTGTCGGCCGACGACGCCGCGCGGCTGCACGACCTCCTCCGCGAAGCGTCGTTCCTCGTCAGCCAGCCGATTCGCGACGACTACCGGGGCCTTCCGCTGGGCACGGCGCAGCTTCGGGCGTCTCTCGCGCCGACGGCCCGCGTCGTCACGGTCCCGGCCGTCCGCTTCGCGGGTCTGCACCCGTTCCAGGCGGTGCTGCGCCTGCCCGACTTCCCCGAGGATCCGCCGCTGGTGGCCTATCACGACGTGCGGACGGTCGCCGAAGCCGCGCACATCGACATCCCCGGCGCCCTCCCGCCCACCGCGGTGCACGAGATCGCCGAGGGCTCCCGTGCCGAACTGCGCCGCCGCGAGGCGCGCGGGCTCGACATCGTGGCATCCGACCTGTTCGATCCCGTCGTTGAAGACCTCGCGCGAACGGTCAATCACCCCGGCAACGCGCTGTTCCTCCCGCTCGGCGAGCGCATCGTCTCCGCTCTCGGCGCACCGGGCGGTGCCGTCGATCCGGGGCGTCCGATCCTCGCTTCGGTACGCGCGCCGCTCGAGGACTGGGTGGTCGACGCCTGGAACATGGATGCCGCGCCCCGACCCGACTGGATCGTCGCCGGGGAACCGCTTGCGGCCGAGACCGTCCGCGAGGCCCACCTCGCGTACTACCGGGAGCGTCCCGCACTGCTGGCCGCCGTCGTCGACCGCATGGCGCCGCTGATCGCGACCTGGGCGGCCACCGCATGAACCTTCCGACCCCGGATGCCGCACCCCCGGTGCTCCTCGTCCACCCCGGGCCGCACGGGGTCGCGGTGTACGCGCGTGACATCGCCGCCGAGGTGGTCCGCCTGCAGCCCGGCACCCGCATCGCCACCCCCGATGCGCTCGCCGCGCTCGCTCCCGGAACGCCCGTGCACGCTCACGTGACCGACCGTCTGTGGGGCGCCTCGCCCGAGGAGGCGACGCGTACCGTCGTGGCGCTGGCCGCTCGGCATCCGCTCACCGTGACCCTGCACGACGTGCCGCAGGCGTCCGACGGAGAGCGCAACCGGCCCCGTCGTCGGGCGTTCTACCGTGCGGTCAGCGAGGCGGCGCGCGCCGTCGCGGTCAACAGCGCCCACGAGAGCGACCTGCTCCGCGAGGAGGACGTCTGGGGCGGGCCCGTGGCCGTCGTCCCCCTGCCGGTCGACGAACGTCCGGCGTCCCGCGCCTCCTCCGACGACGCCGTCGGCGTGCTCGGCTACTTCTACCCCGGCAAGGGCCACGACGAGGCGCTCGCCGCCGCCGTCGCCGCGGGCGTTCCGCGACTGACGGTGCTCGGGCGCGCGTCGGAGGGGCACGCGGCCGACCTCGAGACCTTCGTCCACCGAGCGGATGCCGCCGGCGTCGCCGTCGAGGTCACCGGTTGGCTCGACGACGCCGACATGGCCGCGCGCGTCGCCCGCGTCGCGGTGCCCGTCATCGCCCATCGCCACGTGTCGGCGTCGGGATCCCTCACCTCGTGGATCGGCTGGGGCCGCCGTCCGGTCGCCGTGCGCAACCGCTACGTCGACGAAATGGCGCGGCTGCGGCCCGGCACCCTCAGCGTGGTCGAGCCCGACGCGCTCGCCGACGCGATCTCCGTCGCCCGCGCCGACGCGACCACGACGTGGCACGGCGTCGCCCCCCTCCCGTTCGGCCGCGCCGAGGCCGCTCGCGCCTACCTGCGCTGGTGGCGCGAGGTCGCGTCGTGAGCGCCGACGTCCCGGACGGCTGGAACGACCGGATGCCATGGGTTCCGGGCAACCGGTGGGATCTGGTGTCGCACCTCGACCCGGAGCCGCCGAGGGTCTCCGTCATCGTGACCCACTTCGCGCAGCCGCGCGAGCTCGCCCGCACGCTCGCCGCTCTCTCGCGCCAGGACCATCCAGCCGACCGGCTCCAGATCGTCGTCGCCGACGACGGATCGCCTGAATCGCCCGTGGTGCCCGACGGTGTCCGCCTCGTCCGCCAGGAGGACCGCGGCTTCCGCGCGGCCGCCGCGCGCAATCTGGGGGCCTCGGTCGCCACCGGCGACGTGCTCTGCTTCCTCGACGCCGACACGACACCCGAACCGGGCTACGTCCGCTCGATCACACGACTGCCGGCACTCCTGCGGGAGGCCGTGACGGTCGGGCGCCGTCGTCACGCGGATCTCGCCGGCGTACCGGTCGATGCGCCGATCGCCGAGGTCGCCCCGTCCCTCGAGCTGCCCGAGCCCGCCTGGCTGCAAGACACCTACGCGGACAGTGGCGACCTGCTCCACGCCGACGACCGCTCCTACCGTTATGTCATCAGCGCGGTGCTCGCCTGCTCCCGCGCGTTCTTCGACGAGGTCGGCGGCTTCGACGAGACCTTCTCCGCCTACGGGGGAGAGGACTGGGAGTGGGCGCACCGCGCGTGGCAGGCCGGCGCCGTCCTCGCTCACGTCCCGGATGCCGTCGCCTGGCACGACGGACCGGACTGGGCCGGTCGCGACGACCGCGACCGGGCCGCGGAGGGCAACCGCCAGAGCCTGCAGCTCGCGCAGCTCATCCCGGTCGACGGGTCCGCCGGCCGCGGCCTGCTCCCGCGCACGCCCGACCTCGAGGTGCGCATCCCGGGGGAGCTGACCCTCGCCGCCGCCTTCGTCTGCGTCGACTCGATCCTCGCCGCCTTCCCGCGGGCGACGGTGACCCTGGATGCCATCCCCCCGGGCACGGCGCTCGGGACCGACCCGCGTGTCCGCGAAGGCGGGTCCTCGCATGATGCGCGCGTGACGCTGGAGCTCGATGTTCCCGTCGTCGTCATGCAGGACTCCTCCCTTCCGGCGGCCTTGGCGCTACTGGGCGAGGGCGACGTCGGCACCGTGCAGGTGACGACGAGCGAGGGCGTGCGGATCGGCCGGGCACAGAACCGACGTGCGCGTCGACGCGCACGTCGGTGGTCCGACGAGGGCGGTCTCGCCACCCGAACCGTCGCGGTGGAGGGCGTGCACGTGCTCCGCCCCGAGCCGCACGTTGAGGCATGGGTCGGAGGGTGGGGAGCGCCGGAACGGTTCGTCTGACGACGCCCGTCCCTCCTTCACCGGGCGGGGCTGGACTCGGCGACACGCCCGGGCGGTGCCGTCGATTCGACGGTGGCGTGGTTCGGGCGTAACTTATTACTTGTTCGCCCCACAGGGGAGAGCGGAGCGGCCGGAAGGCCCCGCAGCCCCTCAAGTGACGAACCGCCCCCAACATCAGTGCTTGAGACTTTTCAGTCTCTGGTCTACAGTTGGGGTTCTGCCGTTCGGCACACATCCAAATCTGCTTCTTCGGAGTGGTTTTGTCGTGTGCGGGTGGCGTAGGTAGTGAACTGCCTCACGGGTAGGTCGAGATGACTGTTTCTGTGGGTGCGTCCGTTCCTTGAGAACTCAACAGCGTGCACTTGTCAAATGCC
>NZ_FTPQ01000007.1 GCF_900156435.1 Microbacterium sp. RU1D | reverse complement strand
TTGTGCCCGTAAATGCGAAATGGCCACCCAGCGTTGGGTGGCCATTTCGTTAAAGGAAGTCCGGCGGTGTCCTACTCTCCCACAGGGTCCCCCCTGCAGTACCATCGGCGCTGAGAGGCTTAGCTTCCGGGTTCGGAATGTGACCGGGCGTTTCCCTCTCGCTATGGCCGCCGAAACACTATTGATGTTTCAAAAACCAACAACGATATTTCATTGTTGTGTTCCCGACCGTACATCGAGAACCACTCAGTGGACGCAAGCACCAAAAACGGTGTGTTATCAAGTCATCGGCTTATTAGTACCGGTCAGCTTCACGTATTACTACGCTTCCACATCCGGCCTATCAACCCAGTAGTCTGGCTGGGAGCCTCTCACCCCGAAGGGTATGGAAGTCTCATCTTGAGGCCGGCTTCCCGCTTAGATGCTTTCAGCGGTTATCCATCCCGAACGTAGCTAATCAGCGGTGCTCCTGGCGGAACAACTGACACACCAGAGGTTCGTCCAACCCGGTCCTCTCGTACTAGGGTCAGATCCTCTCAAACTTCCTACGCGCGCAGCGGATAGGGACCGAACTGTCTCACGACGTTCTAAACCCAGCTCGCGTACCGCTTTAATGGGCGAACAGCCCAACCCTTGGGACCTACTCCAGCCCCAGGATGCGACGAGCCGACATCGAGGTGCCAAACCATGCCGTCGATATGGACTCTTGGGCAAGATCAGCCTGTTATCCCCGAGGTACCTTTTATCCGTTGAGCGACAGCGCTTCCACAAGCCACTGCCGGATCACTAGTCCCGACTTTCGTCCCTGCTCGACCTGTCAGTCTCACAGTCAAGCTCCCTTGTGCACTTACACTCGCCACCTGATTGCCAACCAGGTTGAGGGAACCTTTGGGCGCCTCCGTTACATTTTGGGAGGCAACCGCCCCAGTTAAACTACCCACCAGGCACTGTCCCTGAACCGGATCACGGTCCTAAGTTAGATATCCAGAGTGACCAGAGTGGTATTTCAACAATGACTCCACACTCACTGGCGTGAATGCTTCACCGTCTCCCACCTATCCTACACAAGCCACACCGAACACCAATACCAAGCTGTAGTAAAGGTCACGGGGTCTTTCCGTCCTGCTGCGCGTAACGAGCATCTTTACTCGTAATGCAATTTCGCCGAGTTCGCGGTTGAGACAGTTGGGAAGTCGTTACGCCATTCGTGCAGGTCGGAACTTACCCGACAAGGAATTTCGCTACCTTAGGATGGTTATAGTTACCACCGCCGTTTACTGGGGCTTAAATTCTCAGCTTCGCCTTGCGGCTAACCGGTCCTCTTAACCTTCCAGCACCGGGCAGGCGTCAGTCCGTATACATCGTCTTGCGACTTGGCACGGACCTGTGTTTTTAGTAAACAGTCGCTACCCACTAGTCTCTGCGGCCACCACACCCTTTCGGAGCAAGTCCTAATAAGTGGATGGCCCCCCTTCTCCCGAAGTTACGGGGGCATTTTGCCGAGTTCCTTAACCACGATTCTCTCGATCTCCTTGGTATTCTCTACCTGACCACCTGAGTCGGTTTGGGGTACGGGCGGCTAGAACCTCGCGTCGATGCTTTTCTCGGCAGCATAGGATCACCCACTTTTTATCCGCATCGTGTCTCAGCCTGTATGACTCCCGGATTTGCCTAAGAGTCGGCCTACGCACTTGCACCAGGACTACCATCGCCTGGCTTGGGCTACCTTCCTGCGTCACACCTGTTAATACGCTAGCCGCACCAGCATGGGGTCGAGCGTTCACACGGACGACCATCACCCCGAAGGGATCCGGAACATTCCGAGCTAGGACTCTTAGCACCACTGGATTAGCTTGGGCGGTTCTTCGCCGGTACGGGAATATCAACCCGTTGTCCATCGACTACGCCTGTCGGCCTCGCCTTAGGTCCCGACTTACCCAGGGAAGATTAGCTTGACCCTGGAACCCTTGGTCTTTCGGAGGACGTGTTTCTCACACGTCTTTCGCTACTCATGCCTGCATTCTCACTCGTGTAGCGTCCACGGCTGGGTCACCCCGCCGCTTCACTCGCCACACGACGCTCTCCTACCCATCAACACGGCTGGACCACGAAGGCCTACCAAAAATGTCAATGCCACAACTTCGGTGGCGTGCTTGAGCCCCGTTACATTGTCGGCGCGGAATCACTTGACCAGTGAGCTATTACGCACTCTTTCAAGGGTGGCTGCTTCTAAGCCAACCTCCTGGTTGTCAAAGCAACTCCACATCCTTTCCCACTTAGCACGCGCTTAGGGACCTTAGTTGGTGGTCTGGGTTGTTTCCCTCTCGACTATGAAGCTTATCCCCCACAGTCTCACTGCTGCGCTCTCACTTACCGGCATTCGGAGTTTGGCTGACGTCAGTAACCTTGTAGGGCCCATCGGCCATCCAGTAGCTCTACCTCCGGCAAGAAACACGCAACGCTGCACCTAAATGCATTTCGGAGAGAACCAGCTATCACGAAGTTTGATTGGCCTTTCACCCCTATCCACAGCTCATCCCCTCAGTTTTCAACCTAAGTGGGTTCGGTCCTCCACGACGTCTTACCGTCGCTTCAACCTGGCCATGGATAGATCACTTCGCTTCGGGTCTAGGACACGCGACTGAATCGCCCTATTCAGACTCGCTTTCGCTACGGCTACCCCACACGGGTTAACCTCGCCACGTATCGCTAACTCGCAGGCTCATTCTTCAAAAGGCACGCTGTCACCCCTACTAAGGAGGCTCCAACGGTTTGTAAGCAAACGGTTTCAGGTACTATTTCACTCCCCTCCCGGGGTACTTTTCACCTTTCCCTCACGGTACTTGTCCGCTATCGGTCATCTGGGAGTATTTAGGCTTATCAGGTGGTCCTGACAGATTCACACGGGATTTCTCGGGCCCCGTGCTACTTGGGATACTCTTCACGCCAAGAACAAGCATTTCGACTACGGGGTTCGCACCCTCTATGACCGGCCATTCAAAACCGTTCGTCTATACCCTCTTGTCACGTCGACTGCTCGGCAGAACAATCCGAAAAGTCCCACAACCCCCAACATGCAACGCCTGCCGGCTATCACACACGCTAGGTTTAGCCTCTTCCGATTTCGCTCGCCACTACTCACGGAATCGCTGTTGCTTTCTCTTCCTGTGGGTACTGAGATGTTTCACTTCCCCACGTTCCCTCTACCCGCCCTATATATTCAGGCGGGAGTCACCAGGTACGCACGCGCCCTGGCGGGGTTTCCCCATTCGGACACCCTCGGATCAAAACTCGCTTATCAGTTCCCCGAGGCTTATCGCAGATTGCTACGTCCTTCTTCGGCTCCAGATGCCAAGGCATCCACCGTTTGCTCTTAAAGACTTGAAATCACATGAGTTGAATCGTCAAAAAATTGACTAATGATCTTTAAGATCATCTTCACGAGCCAGCCAAAAGACTGACTCGAAGATGCTCGCGTCCACTGTGTAGTTCTCAAAGTACGGGCGGTACCCCTCCCACACCCACCAACCGGCAAGAGCGGAAAAGGCCCTCGAGGAACAGCCACCAACCACCACCAGTTCGAAAACCAGCGCGATCAGCGCCCGGCCCCTCAGGACCCAACAGCGTGCATGTGCCAGCAACTCCGACCCGAACCGTTCCAGTGGCAAGCCACGTACTAGACCCGAAGACATCATCCCCGACACCTCATCAAATGTTCCACCCATGAGCTACCAGCGAGACACGAACGGTCCCGATCTGGCGCCTGGACACGAAAGCCCGAAGACCCCCATGCCAGATGCTCCTTAGAAAGGAGGTGATCCAGCCGCACCTTCCGGTACGGCTACCTTGTTACGACTTAGTCCTAATTACCGATCCCACCTTCGACGGCTCCCTCCACAAGGGTTGGGCCACCGGCTTCAGGTGTTACCGACTTTCATGACTTGACGGGCGGTGTGTACAAGACCCGGGAACGTATTCACCGCAGCGTTGCTGATCTGCGATTACTAGCGACTCCGACTTCATGAGGTCGAGTTGCAGACCTCAATCCGAACTGGGACCGGCTTTTTGGGATTCGCTCCACCTCACGGTATTGCAGCCCTTTGTACCGGCCATTGTAGCATGCGTGAAGCCCAAGACATAAGGGGCATGATGATTTGACGTCATCCCCACCTTCCTCCGAGTTGACCCCGGCAGTATCCCATGAGTTCCCACCATTACGTGCTGGCAACATAGAACGAGGGTTGCGCTCGTTGCGGGACTTAACCCAACATCTCACGACACGAGCTGACGACAACCATGCACCACCTGTTCACCAGTGTCCAAAGAGTTGACCATTTCTGGCCCGTTCTGGTGTATGTCAAGCCTTGGTAAGGTTCTTCGCGTTGCATCGAATTAATCCGCATGCTCCGCCGCTTGTGCGGGTCCCCGTCAATTCCTTTGAGTTTTAGCCTTGCGGCCGTACTCCCCAGGCGGGGAACTTAATGCGTTAGCTGCGTCACGGAAACCGTGGAATGGTCCCCACAACTAGTTCCCAACGTTTACGGGGTGGACTACCAGGGTATCTAAGCCTGTTTGCTCCCCACCCTTTCGCTCCTCAGCGTCAGTTACGGCCCAGAGATCTGCCTTCGCCATCGGTGTTCCTCCTGATATCTGCGCATTCCACCGCTACACCAGGAATTCCAATCTCCCCTACCGCACTCTAGTCTGCCCGTACCCACTGCAGGCCCGAGGTTGAGCCTCGGGATTTCACAGCAGACGCGACAAACCGCCTACGAGCTCTTTACGCCCAATAATTCCGGATAACGCTTGCGCCCTACGTATTACCGCGGCTGCTGGCACGTAGTTAGCCGGCGCTTTTTCTGCAGGTACCGTCACTTTCGCTTCTTCCCTGCTAAAAGAGGTTTACAACCCGAAGGCCGTCATCCCTCACGCGGCGTTGCTGCATCAGGCTTTCGCCCATTGTGCAATATTCCCCACTGCTGCCTCCCGTAGGAGTCTGGGCCGTGTCTCAGTCCCAGTGTGGCCGGTCACCCTCTCAGGCCGGCTACCCGTCGACGCCTTGGTGAGCCATTACCTCACCAACAAGCTGATAGGCCGCGAGCCCATCCCAGACCAAAAAATCTTTCCAACCCCCACCATGCGGAAGAGGCTCATATCCAGTATTAGACGCCGTTTCCAGCGCTTATCCCAGAGTCCAGGGCAGGTTGCTCACGTGTTACTCACCCGTTCGCCACTGATCCACCAAGCAAGCTTGGCTTCACCGTTCGACTTGCATGTGTTAAGCACGCCGCCAGCGTTCATCCTGAGCCAGGATCAAACTCTCCGTAAAAAAGAAATGCACACAACACCGGGAAAACGATGCTGCAGCGAGTTTGAAACTGACCAAAGAGAAACATCATTACTGACGTATCCATATGCCAACCCCCGAAGAGGCTGGTCTTTGATCCAAAGGAATTTCTCGCAATCCGAAGATCGACGAGGAATAAATTGGCATTTGACAAGTGCACGCTGTTGAGTTCTCAAGGAACGGACGCACCCACAGAAACAGTCATCTCGACCTACCCGTGAGGCAGTTCACTACCTA
>NZ_FTPQ01000002.1 GCF_900156435.1 Microbacterium sp. RU1D | reverse complement strand
AGGGGGGACCCTGTGGGAGAGTAGGACACCGCCGGACTTCCTTTAACGAAATGGCCACCCAACGCTGGGTGGCCATTTCGCATTTACGGGCACAATTCCCCGGGCTGAACGCCCGCCTTACGGTGCCGGTACGTCTCCCCGCTGCCGGGAGTGCGTGCCGGCGCTTTTTCGTTTGCGCGCGGATACTTCACCGTGGTGCGTGGAGAACGCGCTCATCCGGTCTAGTTCGGCGCACGCGGTACAGGCGGGGCGGCGTACACATTCTGGTCGGCCCCATGGCGAGCATTGCCGGTGCAGACGTCGGCGAATCGGTATTCCTCGCGACGGTCACGGGTAGCACCGCGGGAACTCGATTCTCCCCGGGTACGTCGTCGGGCTCGACCGCGAGACGCCCGACCTCATGGTGCAGCTCGCCGAGCGGTGCGGCGCAGCCTCTCTCGGCATACCGGTCACCGCGTCCACGGAACAGATCTCCTGATCAGGCGATCAGTAGCCGGCGTCGCGTCCGCCGTGGCCGGGGACGACGATGCGCCGACCCTCGAGAGAGTCGGCGCATCGTCGTGGTGAGGTCGGCTCAGCCGGTGTTCTGCAGACCGGCGGCGACACCGCTCACCGAGAGCAGCAGAAGTCGCTGGTGCTCGGCATCCGGGGTCGGGTTCTCGGCGTCGGCGTCGCGCAGGGCGCGCAGCGCCCGCAGCTGCAGGAGCGACAACGCGTCGACGTAGGGGCTGCGCATCTTGACGGCGCGCTGCAGGATCGGCTTGTTCCCGAGCAGGTCGCCGCCGGTGATGCGCTCGACCCAGGAGCGCGTGAGGAGCATCTCGTCCATGACGAGCTGCGCGAGGTCGTCCCGATCCCCGAGAGCGAGGTAGCGCCGGGCGATGCGTTCGTCGGCCTTCGCGAGGCTCATGGCGACGTTGTCGATCATCGTGCGGAACAGCGGCCACTGCTCGTACGCCTCACGGAGACGCAACTCGTCGCCGACGGCGTCGAGGGCGGTGCCCAGCCCGAACCATCCGGCGAGGTTGATGCGCGCCTGTGTCCACGAGAACACCCACGGGATCGCACGGAGGTCTTCGAGCGATTCCACCGAGAGTCCGCGACGGGCGGGGCGGGAGCCCAGGGCGAGATGCCCGAGCTCCTCCATGGGCGTGACCGTGGCGAACCACGGCGCGAAGCCCGGGGCCTTCACGAGCGCGAAGAACCGCTCGCGGGAGGCGACATCCATCGTCTGCGCGACGTCGGCGAATGCCTCCGCCGCCCCGCGGTTGCGTCGCTCGATGGAGGGCGAGGATGCCGTGAGCACCGCCGCGGCCACCTGATCGATGTGGCGCATCGCGATATCGGGGTCGCCGTACCGGGCGAAGATGACCTCGCCCTGCTCCGTGAGCTTGAAGCGGCCATCGACCGAGTGCGGGGGCTGAGCGAGGATCGCGGAGTTGGCCGGACCGCCGCCGCGACCCAGCGCACCGCCGCGACCGTGGAAGAGCGTGAGCTCGATGCCCTCGGCCTGCGCCCACGTCGAGATCTTGGCCTGCGCCTCGTAGAGGGCCAGGTTGGCGGCGACGGGGCCGACGTCCTTCGAGGAGTCGGAGTAGCCGAGCATGACTTCGAGGCGACGGCCGGTGGCATTCAGTCGGTTGACGAAGGCCGGGTGCGACACGATCTCGTCGAGGATCCCGGGAGCGGCCTGCAGGTCGGCGAACGTCTCGAAGAGAGGAATGACGTCGAGCACGGGCGGCTGCTCGCCGGGGCCCATCGCGTAGGCGGCGAGCTCGTGGACATTGGCGAGGTCCTGCGCGGACTGCGTGAACGACACGATGTATCGGCCGGCCGCGCGCGGTCCGAAGCGCTCCTGTACGTAGGCGATCGAGCGGAAGACCTCGAGCACCTCCTCGGTCAGCTCGCTGCGGGCGCCGCCTGCGCGCAGTTCGTCGAGCACCTTGCGGTGCACGGCCGAGTGCTGGCGCACCTCGAGTTCGGTGAGATGGAAGCCGTACGTCTCGACCTGCCACACCAGACGCTGCAGCGCGCCGTAGGCCTGGCGCGCGGCGCCCGCGGCGACGAGGGAGTCCTGCACGGTGCGCAGGTCCACGAGCAGGTGCTCGGGGTCGCGGTACGCCAGGTCGGCGTTGCGCGTGCGGGTCGCGGCGATCTTGCGGGCGAGCAGCAGCAGGATGCGACGGTGCGGCTCGTCGGGGGAGCGCTCGGCGATCTCGGCGGCGGCGTCCTCGTCGGCTGCGCGCAGGCGGTGCCACAGCGCGACGAGGGCGTCGCTGGGCGGGGTGGTCTCGGCATCCAGGGTCAGTCCCCGGCCTACGCGCTGCGTGGTGCGCTCGAGGCCCAGGAGGACGTGCTCACTCGCGATGGCGGCGGCCTTGCGCGTGACGGATGCGGTGACGAAGGGGTTGCCGTCACGGTCGCCGCCGACCCAGGAGCCCACGCGCACGAACGGCTTCACGATGGGGGCGCGTGCGCCGGCGTTCTCGCCCTGCAGGATGTCGTCGATGCGGCGGTACACGCGCGGGACGGCCGTGTAGAGCGTCTCGTCGAACACCGCCATGACCGAGCGCACCTCGTCGACGGGCGAGGGCTTCTCGCGTCGGAGCGGGGCGGTGCGCCACAGCGTGTCGATCTCCTCCAGCATGCGTCGCTCGGCGCGGCGGCTCTCGCTGTCGTTGCCGGTGGCGTCGTCGTGCTCGGCGAGCAGCTCGGACAGACGGCGGATGCTGGTCGAGATCGCCCGTCGGCGAGCCTCGGTGGGGTGGGCGGTGAATACCGGGTGGAACCGCAGGGCCTGCAGGCGAGCCAGCGCGGTCTCCTCGCCGACCTCGCCGGCGAGGCGCTCAAAGGCCGCGGCGATCGTGTCGGGCGTGCCCGAGCGCGAGGCCCGCTCGCCGCGCTCGCGCAGGACGCGCACCCGCTGGTGCTCCTCGACCAGGTTCACGAGGTGGAAGTAGGCCGTGAAGGCACGGGCCACCTCGTCGGCACGCTCGATCGAGAAGCCGTCGGCGATGGCCGCCGCACGCTCGAACGCCTCGGGCGTCTCGTCGGTGTAGGCCTGGATCGTCGCCGAGCGCAGACGCTCGACGTCGTCGTACAGTCCGGGGGAGCCGCTCTCCTGAAGCACGCGTCCCAGGAGGGATCCGAGCAGGCGCACGTCGGCGCGCATCTGCTCGGGGAGCTCCTGGCCTGCTTCGAAGCGGCCCACGAGGTCGATGGCCTCGGTCGGGGTCAGTTCACGCACACGCCCAAGATTATCGGCGTCCTGTGACGCGGAGATCACGTGTGACGCCGACTGCCCGCCTCGCCGGTCCTACCCCGGATATTCTCCGGCCTCCCGCCGGAACAGCCGCAGGAATTCGTGGTGCAGGCGACCGGCATCCCGATATCTCCGACGGGGGAGGCGCCCGCTTCCGAGCGGGGGACCGGCGCGCACGTTCCGCGGCGTCCGATCTTAGGTGCGGCGTCTCGGGAGGCGAACCGCCGAAGTCCGGCACGGGCCCGCCGCGCACGCGGCTGCCGGGGGATACTCGAGGCGAGCGGCGCGAACCGCGCTGCGAAGGGAGACACCGTGAGCGACGACGCCCTGCGAGAAGCCGCCGAGACCATGCGCGCCGTGCGCGAACGGTGCGTGTGGACGCAGCGGATCGACCACCGCGACCTCGTGCCCTACCTCGTCGAGGAGAGCGCCGAAGTCATCGACGCGGTGGAGGCCGGGACGCGCGCCGATCTGCGCGAGGAGCTCGGCGACCTGCTCTGGCAGGTGCTCTTCCACGCGGAGATCGCGGCAGGCGACCCGGACGACCCGTTCGACATCGACGACGTGGCCCGCGGACTCACCGACAAGATGGTGCGCCGGCATCCGCACGTGTTCGCGGGTGCCGTGGCATCCACCCCCGAAGAAGTCCTCGTGCACTGGAACGCGGCGAAGGCGGCCGAGAAGCGCGAGCGTACGAGCGTGCTCGACGGCGTCAGCGAGCACATGCCCTCGCTCGCGCTCGCGCAGAAGCTGGTCGGCAAGGCAGCGCAGGTCGGCGTGTCCGCCCCGCACCACCGGCTCGCGGATCCCGCGTCCGAGGCGGAGCTCGGCGACGCCCTGCTGGCGCTGGTGCAGCTCGGACGCGAGCGCGGGTGGGATGCCGAGCGCGCCCTGCGCGAGCGCCTGCGCACCGTCCGCGCGGAGGTGCGCGCGGCCGAGGCGAGCGCCGAAACCGCATCCGGTTGACGAAAGCGCACGCTGTTTCCGCCCATCGCCTACGGTTTCATCGATCCCGTACGATCTCGGCGCGAAGCGCGGTCGCTCGAGACCGCGCGCTCGGGGAGCCGCGCGAGCCTGGAACAATGGGAGCGTGGCATCCGTGAACCCGCCGCGCGGAATGCGCGACTTCCTCCCCGCCGACAAGGCCCGTCGCGAGCGTGTGCTCGCCGTCATCCGCGAGCGTTACCGCGCCCACGGCTTCGACGAGATCGAGACCCCGGTCATGGAGGACTACGACCGCCTCCACGCCGGCCTCGGCGGCGACAACGAGAAGCTGTCGTTCAGCATCCTGAAGCGGGGGATGGATGCCGAGGGCATCCGCGCGGCCGCCGACGATCCGGCGTCGCTGGCCGACCTGGGGCTGCGCTACGACCTGACCGTCCCGCTCGCGCGTTTCTACGCCACCCACCGGGCGCAGCTGCCGTCGGTGTTCCGTGCGATCCAGATCGCCCCCGTGTGGCGGGCCGAGCGGCCGCAGAAGGGGCGGTACCGCCAGTTCATGCAGTGCGACATCGACATCATCGGCGACGGCAGCGCCCGCGCCGAGGCCGAGCTCATGACCGCCAGCCTCGACGTGCTCGACGCCCTCGGCCTCGAGGGCGGAACGATCCGGGTGAACGACCGGCGCGCCCTCGACGCCATGCTCGACGCGTTCGGCTTCGCACCCGAGGAGCGACCGGGCGTGCTCATCACGATCGACAAGCTCGACAAGGTCGGCGCCTCGGGCGTGGTCGCGGAACTGCGTGAGCGCGAGGCGAGTCCGGCCGCCGTGGACGCCCTCGCGGCCTACCTGGAACGACCGGCGACCACCCCGTCTTTCGACGACGCCGGCATCCGCGCGGCGCTGCCGGACGGCATCCCGGACGAGGTGATCGCCCACCTCGTGTCGCTCGGCGAGACGGTGGCCGCCGCGCGCGGTGCGGACGCGCCCCTCGTCTTCGATCCGTTCCTCGTGCGCGGCATGGGGTATTACACCGGCACGATCTTCGAGCTCGCCCACCCGAGCGTCGACTACTCCCTCGGCGGCGGTGGTCGCTACGACGGCATGATCGGGCGCTTCCTCGGCCAGCAGGTGCCGGCGGTCGGTTTCTCGATCGGCTTCGAGCGGATCGTCGATCTGCTGCCCGACGACGCAGCCGACGGCGAGCGGTCCGTCGTGCTGGTGCACGACAAGGACGTCCCGTTGGACCGGCTGCTCGCGCTCAAGAGCCGTCTCGTCGCCGATGGCGCGCGCGTGCGCGTGGAGCAGCGGGTGAAGAACATGAAGGCGCTGCTCGAGCGCTCGGCCGCCGACGGCTACACGGCCTTCGCGCCCGTCGGGTCCGACACGACCGTCGACACCCTGGAACTCAAGCCCCTGTCCTGAGGCGGAGCCGAGGTGCCCGCCGGGGTCGCTGTTCAGGCCGCGGCGCTGACCAGGGCTTCGCGCGGGCTCTCGGCGGCGAGCCGCTCGAGACGCTCGGCGGTCGCGGCGTCGCGGGGCGAGAACCACACCATGCGCGAGCCGAGCCCCTCGTCGATCCAGAGGCTCGACATCTCGAGGTGCAGCTCGTCCACACGGGCGTGCACGAGGTGCTTGGGGGCGTTGCGTTCGCCGCCCACGTCTCCCAGCCGCCAGAGCTCGCCGAAGCGCGGCGACATCGCCTCGAGCTCGGCGACGAAACGCTGCCACGACGGTTCCTCGTGGTGCCGGCCGTAGGCGGCGCGAAGGCGTGCGGCGATGCGTCTCTGCGCGTGGTCGAGGTCGACGTGGGCCCGCTGCCACGCCGAGTCGGTGAAGAGGAGCACGGCGCAGTTGCGGCGCTCGGCGGGCATGTCGTCGAGGTCGTCGAACAGGAAGCGGTAGGAACGGTTGTAGGCGCGGATGTCGAACCGCGACGTCTGCACCGCCGCCGGGTAGGGCAGGAGCTTCTCGAGCAGGTCGAGGTGGGTCTGACCGACGCACATGCGGGCCGCGCGGTCGGGGAGGGGCAGGTCGGCCAGGGCGAACAGGTGGTCGCGCTCGTCGTCGCTGAGCAGGAGGGCCCGGGCGATGGCCGTGACCACCTGAGCGGATGCCGCGATCGGGCGCCCCTGCTCGAGCCAGGTGTACCAGGTGAGGCCCACTCCGGCGAGCTGGGCGACCTCTTCGCGCCGCAGGCCCGCAACCCGTCGGCGCGTCCCCTCGGGCAGACCGACGTCGGCGGGGCGAAGGCGCGCGCGGCGGCTGCGTAGGAACCCCGCGAATTCGGCGCGGGCGTCGTCGGACCGGGTCATGGCATCCTCCTCCGGCGATCCTAGAGCTGCGCACATCGTCCGCCGGTTCTCTGGGGAGTGCTGTCGGTACCAGGATGAAACGGCTCCTGGTACCAGGATGCGCGCGTCTCCATGCTGGCACCATGACCACCTCCGCACACCCCGCGACCGGCAGCGCCCCGGTGCCGATCCGTCCCCAGGTCGACGACGTGCCGACCTGGCGCTACCTCGGCTTCCTGCTCGGGCCGGGCGCCGGCACATTCGCCTTCAACGCCGTCACGGTGATCCTCCCCACGCTGCGGGAACAGTTCGGGGCGGGAGACGTCGCCCTCGAACTCGTCATCGCGGCATACGGCATCCCGTTCGCAGTCCTTCTGATCCTCGGCGGGCGGCTGGGGGACCGCTTCGGGCGCCACCGCCTGTACGCGCTCGGCATGGGGTTGTTCCTCGTGTCGGCGATCGCGTGCGCCCTCGCGCCCTCGATCGAGACGCTCATCGCCGCCCGGGTGGTCCAAGGCGTGGGTGCGGCGCTGTGCACGCCGCAGGTGCTCGGCACGATCCAGGCGACCTCGCGCGGGGCGGCACGCACCCGCGCCATCGCTGCGTTCGGGGCGAGCGGGGGAATCGGCGCGGCCGTGGGGCAGGTGGCCGGCGGCGCCCTCGCGGCGCTGTCGTTCGGTCCCGTCGAGGGGTGGCGTGCGGTCTTCGTCGTCGTCGCCCTCATCGCGGTCGCGGCGATCTCCTTCGCCCCTCTCGCACCGCGCTCCCGCTCGCACGAGGTGGTCGCGATCGACCTCATCGGGACCGCGGCCCTGGCCATCGGCATCCTCGCCGCCTCGGTCGCCCTGACCTTCGGGCCGGTGTGGAACTGGTCGTGGCCCGTCGTTGTCGCCCTCGTCGTCGCCGCCGTCGCGCTCGCGGCGATGTGGCGGCACCAGAACGGCATCGAACGGTCGGGACGCGTGCCGTTGCTGCCGCCGAGCGTGCTGCGCCTGCGTCCCCTGCAGCTGGGCCTGCTGGCGGCCGCGCTGTTCTTCGCCGGCTACTCGGCCCTGCTGTACGTCTTCCCGCGCGCCGTCGAGGCCGGGGGCCTGACCTCGCTGCAGGCGGGGCTCGCTCTCCTGCCCTTCGCGGTGGTGTTCGCGGTCATGTCGCTCGCCGTCGCGCGGGTGCAGAGCCGACTCGGCGACGCGACCCTCGTGCTGGGAGTCAGCCTGCAGATCGTCGCCCTCATCGCGATGGCGGCCACGCTCGGCGTCGCCTGGGGCAGCGGGATCGGACTCTGGCTGCAGCCGGCCCTGGTGCTGCTCGGCGCCGGCCAGGCCTTGATCTTCTCGCCGCTTACGCAGCTCGTCGTGCGCGAGGTCCCGGTCGAGGCGGCGGGGCTGTCGGGCGGGATGTTCAGCACCGCCCAACAGCTCGCGCTGTCGTTCGGCGTGATCGTCATCGGGGGTGTGGTGACCTTCACCGGCGCCGCCGGCCGCGACGAACTGATCGCCGGTCTCGCGCTCGACATCGGCCTCGCCGTGGCCGTGTTGGCGCTGGCCCTCGTGCTGCGGGCACGGAGCGCGCGCGCCGCCGGCTGAGCCGTCGGCTCGGGCTCCGGCATCCGGAGAAGACCCAGGATGCCGGGAGCCCGGCGTCGCCACGCCGTCACGGTGCGTCCACCCGGCGTTCACCGCGGGCCGGTCTCATCGGAGGATGCGTCGTCCGGTGACCGTGACCGCCGCCTCCGCCCTCGCGCTGCTGGGTGCCGCAGCGGTGGGGGCGCGCACCCTCGTCACGCGTCAGGCGGCGATCGCGCGGCGCCGCATCGGCAAGCCTCTCGGCGAGCAGGCGCTCGACGCCGATCGGGTCTGGCGCCGGAAGAAGCACCCCGGTCGACCGGTCGACCTGCTGCTGCTCGGGGACTCGATCGCCGCCGGCCTCGGCGCCGGGCACCGGCGCGACACGCTGGGGGCCCGGCTCGCGAAGGGCATCGCCCGTGCCGCGCAGCGACCGGTGCGGCTGCGCACCGCGGCGGTCGTGGGGTCGGAGACCTCGGCCCTCGCGGCCCAGCTCGCCGCGATGCCGGAGGGGTACGTCCCGGATGCCGCGGTCATCGTCGTCGGCGGCAACGACGTGACCCACCGCATCCCGGCATCCCGCGCCGCGCAGCAGCTCGCAGACGTCGTCCGGGAGCTGCGGGGACGTGGCGTGCCCGTCGTGGTGGGAACCTGCCCCGACCTCGGCTCGCTGCGAGCGATCCCGCAGCCGCTTCGCGCGCTGGCCGCCCGGTCGTCGCGGCAGCTCGCGGCGGCCCAAGCCGTCGCCGTCCACCGGGCCGGCGGGCGGGTGGTCGCTCTGGCGCGTGCGGTGGGACCCGTTTTCGCCGAGCGCCCGGATGAGATGTTCAGCGTGGACCGCTTCCACCCGAGCGCCCTCGGCTACCGCCGCACGGCGGAGGCGTTGCTGCCGGCGGTGCTCGCGGCGCTCGAGACAGAGCGGAGCACGTCTCCGCCCGTGCCGAACCCGTGACGACGCACGCGTGACCGATCCCACCGCCCGCTGCACGTCGCGGCGACACGGACGGGGGCCACGCCCGGCTGACCCATAGCTCCCCGCCGTACGGTGTCGCCACGCCTCCCATCGATGTCTTCCTCCGCACCTGGCGCGCCGACCCCCTCACGCTCGGCGTGCTGCTCGTGGCATCCGTGGCGTATCTCCTCGCCGTCCGCCGGGTGCGCGGCCGCGGGCAGTCGTGGCCGCTGCGCCGCACGATCGGGTTCTTCGCCCTCGGGCTGCTGCCGTACGCCGTCATCGAACTCGGCTTCCTGGGCGTGTACGCGGGACAGTTGCGCTGGGCGTTCTCGACCCGCATCGCCCTGCTGATCTTCGCCGTGCCCGCCGGGGTTGCGGCGGGGCGCCCGCTCGACCTCGTCCCTCGCGCAATGCGCGACCGCTTCCTGGCGTCTCGCCCGGCCCGCGTGTTCGGCAACGCGATGGTGGCCACCGTCGTGATCGCCGCCGTGTTCTGCCTCTTCCTCACGCCAGTGGCCGGCATCCTGCGCGTGAACCCTGTCGTCGAGGCGTCGCTCGGCATCGTCGTACCGCTCGTGGGGCTCGCGATGGTGCTGCCGATGATGGCGCTCGGCGCGGTGCACACGGGCACCTTCATCGCGATCGAATTCCTGCTCGCGTTCGTCGAACTGCTCATCGACTCCGTCCCCGGGCTGCTGATGCGCCTGAACGACTCCGTGCTGGATCTCGTCCCGGATGCCGCGCAGGCGGCGCCCTGGTGGCCGTCGCTGCTGCACGACCAGCACCTCGCGGGCGACATGATCTGGTTCATCGCCGAGTTCGCCGACGTGCCGATCCTCGTCATCCTCATGATCCGGTGGATGCGCGCGGATCGCGTCGAGGCGAAGGGGTTCGACGACCTCACCGACGAGGAGTACGACGCGATGACGCGCGCCCACCTCCGTGGCGAGCGTTGACCCGCACCCGACGCCGCGTCAGGCTGGGAGGGTGCCCTCCCACGATGACGTCGATGCGTTCCTGACCGAGACCCTCGTCGGCTCCGACCCCACGCTCGACGCCGCGCTGCGCGCGCAGCACGACGCGGGGCTGCCGGCCATCGAGGTCGCCCCCGTCAACGCCAAGTTCCTCCACCTCCTCACGCGCATCGCGGGCGCTCGCCGCGTGCTCGAGGTCGGCACGCTCGGCGGGTACTCCACGATCTGGTTCGCCCGCGCCGTGGGCACCGGCGGGCGGGTCGTCACGATCGAGGCCGAGCCCGCCAACGCCGACATCGCTCGGGCGAACCTCGAGCGCGCGGGGGTGGCGGGCCGGGTCGAGGTGCGCGTCGGGCGCGGAGCGGACGTGCTGCCCACCCTCGTCGACGAGGAGCCGTTCGACCTGGTCTTCATCGACGCCGACAAGGAATCGAACGAGACCTACCTCGACTGGGCCGCGCGCCTCGGCCGACCCGGCACGGTCGTCGTGCTCGACAACGTCGTGCGCGGGGGAGAGGTCGCCGACGCCGGCACATCCGACAGCAAGGTGCAGGGCGCTCGCCGCGGCATCCTGATGCTCGGCTCCGACCCCCGCTTCGACGCCACCGCCCTCCAGACCCTCGACCGCAAGGGATGGGACGGGGTCGCGGTGGCGATCGTGGTGGACTCATCCCCAGGTCGCTGAGCGTGTCGAAGGGACCGGGCGCCGATGCTCGCTCCGGTCGCTCCGACAGGCTCAGCCGCCTCGCGGCCGGCCCGCGCAGACCCGGCCCCACGCCCGCTGGACGAGATCACTAGACTCGATCACGGACCGACGACGTTCCGCCCTCTTCCACCCAAGAACCAACGAGGAGTCCTTCGTGGCACTTATCGAGGCTGTCAACGCGCGCGAGATCCTGGATTCGCGCGGTAACCCGACCGTCGAGGTGGAGGTGCTCCTCGACGACGGAATCGTGCAGCGGGCCGCCGTCCCCTCCGGCGCGTCCACCGGCGCGTTCGAGGCCTACGAGCTGCGCGACGGCGACAAGGGCCGCTACGGCGGCAAGGGCGTGCTGAAGGCCGTCGCCGCGGTCGTCGACGAGCTCGGCCCCGCCATCGAGGGCGTCGAGGCCAGCGAGCAGCGCATCATCGACGAGATCCTCATCGAGACCGACGGCACCGACAACAAGTCGCGCACCGGCGCCAACGCCATCCTCGGCGTCTCGCTCGCCGTGGCCAAGGCCGCCGCCGACAGCGCCGACCTGCCGCTGTTCCGCTACCTGGGCGGGCCCAACGCGCACCTGCTGCCCGTTCCCCTGTTCAACGTCATCAACGGCGGCGAGCACGCCGACAACGGCATCGACTTCCAGGAGTTCTTCCTCGCCCCCATCGGCGCCGAGACCTACGGAGAGTCGCTCCGCTGGGGCACCGAGGTTTACCACGTCCTCAAGGGCGAGCTGAAGTCGGCCGGCTACAACACCGGTCTCGGCGACGAGGGCGGCTTCGCCCCCGACCTGCCCAGCAACCGCGAGGGCCTGGACTTCCTCATCCGCGCCATCGAGAAGGCCGGTTTCACCCCCGGCAAGGACATCGCCGTCGGCCTCGACGTCGCCGCGACCGAGTTCTACAAGGACGGCGTCTACACCGTCGAGGGCAAGGAGTGGAGCGTCGACACGCTCGTCGACTACTTCGCCGACCTCGTCGCCAACTTCCCGATTGTCACGATCGAGGACGCGCTCGCCGAGGACGACTGGGACGGCTGGAAGAAGCTGACGGATGCCATCGGCTCCAAGGTCCAGCTCGTCGGCGACGACCTGTTCGTCACCAACCCGAAGCGCCTGCAGCAGGGCATCGACCTCGGTGTCGCCAACTCGCTGCTGGTGAAGGTGAACCAGATCGGCACGCTGAGCGAGACGCTCGACGCGATCTCGCTGGCCACCCGCTCGGGCTACACCTCGATGCTGTCGCACCGTTCGGGCGAGACCGAGGACACCACGATCGCCGACCTCGCCGTCGCCGTGAACGCGGGTCAGATCAAGACCGGTGCGCCCGCCCGCAGCGAGCGCGTCGCGAAGTACAACCAGCTGCTGCGCATCGAGGAGGACCTCGGCGACGCCGCGGTCTTCGCGGGCCGCTCGGCGTTCCCCCGTTTCAAGGGCTGAGCGTCCGACACACGAGGAGGGGGAGCCTACGGGCTCGCCCTCCTTCGTCGTCTCCGGGCATGCGGTCGCGTGCGGCGCCGGCGGCGCGTCTTCGCGCGGTCTGCCCCCGGCATCCGCTCGATGGCGGACGCGGCGTGGCCCGCCCGGAACGCCGAGACGCGCGACGTAGACTCGCCTCCGGTCCGGGCACGCGTGCACCGGACGCACGAGAGGGGATGGACGTGGACCGACCGACACTGCCGCCCCGCAAGACGCCCGCCCCCCGCCCGCCCGCGACCGCGAAAGCGCCTCGCCGTCAGCCCGCGGCGAGCCCCGCGCGGCGCTCGCCCGCCGACTCTCGCACCGCCACCCGACCCCGCGTCGACGTCCGCGAGTGGCTCGGCAAGGTGCGCATCTCGGGCTTCGTCGTGATCATGCTGGGCCTGGTCGTGCTGGGCACCTTCGTGCTCGTGCCGACCGTCGGCACCTACATGGACCAGCGTCAGCAGATCCAGGCGCTGCGCAGTGCCGTCGCCCTCAGTCAGTCGGAGGTCGCCGACCTTCAGACGCAGCGCGAGCGGTGGTCGGACCCCGCCTACATCCGCACGCAGGCGCGGGAGCGTCTGGGGTACACCTTCCCGGGCGAGGTCGTGTACCTCATCGACAACGACCTGCCCGCCTCGGCCACGCCGCAGGAGCAGGCCGACGTCAGCGAGGATGTCGGGCAGACCCGCACCGACTGGATGGCGCAGCTCGTGCGCTCGGTCGCCGCCTCCGGGGCCGCGCAGGTGGCCGTTCCCTCTCTCGAGATCGGCGTGCCCGATCCCGCCCCCTCGGACACGCCCGCCGGCTGAGGCGGAGTCGGACGAGCTCCGGGTGCCGCGCGCGCGGCGTCTCCTGACGCCTGCCGTCTCCACCGGGCGCGGTGTCAGACGTGCCGGGTACCCTGGCAGGGATGACTACCGCACCGCTTCCCCCCGCTTCCGACGCCGATCTCGCCGTTCTGCAGGCGCAGCTCGGCCGTGTCCCGCGCGGGGTCATCGGCATCGCCGCGCGGTGCGTGTGCGGCAACCCCACCGTGGTGGCCACGTCGCCGCGGCTCGACGACGGCAGTCCGTTCCCCACGTTCTACTACCTGACCCACCCCGCGGCGACCGCCGCGATGTCGGTGCTCGAGGCCGGGCACGTCATGAAGGAGTTCTCCGACGAACTCGCCGCCGACGAGGACCTGCAGCAGGAGTACCGCCGCGCGCACGAGGCGTATCTGCGCGACCGTGCCGCCTACGGCGAGCCCGAAGAGATCGCCGGTATCTCCGCCGGCGGCATGCCGACGCGCGTGAAGTGCCTCCACGCCCTCGCCGGTCATTCCCTGGCCGCCGGCCCCGGCGTGAACCCGATCGGCGACCGCGCCCTCGAGCGCGGCACGTGGTCGCCCGAGCGCTGCGCGTGCGAGAGCCCCGGGACCGACGGATGAAGCGCGTCGTCGTTGCCGTGGCATCCGTCATCCTGATGGCGGTGCTGACCGGCGCGACGGCTGCTCCGCAAGCGACGCCGGGACCGGTGCCGGAAGACCCCACCGACTCGGTGCGGGCATCGGAGTACTGGCTCGATCAGTACGGCGTGCGCGAGGCGTGGAAGACGACGCGCGGCGCCGGGCAGAAGATCGCCATCATCGATACCGGCATCGGGCGCGGACCCGCGGAGTTCACCGGCGCCGTCGCCGGCGGTACCGACGTCTCGGGCGTGGGCGCCTCGGACGGACGCACGCCGGTGGGGGCAGTGGATGCCAACCACGGCAGTTGGGTCGCCTCGCTCGCCGCGGCGCGGGGGACGGGCAACGGTCGCGGCATGATCGGGGTGGCGCCCGAGGCCGAGCTGCTGTCGATCTCGGTCGGCTTCGGCGCCTCCAGCACGAAGCCCTTCACCGAGCAGATCGCCGAGGCGATGACCTGGGCCGTCGACAACGGCGCGACCATCATCAACCTCTCGTTGACGACGAACACCCTCGACTGGGACACCAGCTGGGACACCGCGTTCGAGTACGCGTTCGACCACGACGTGGTCGTCGTCGTCGCTGCGGGCAACCGGGGGAGCGGCACCGATCGCGTGGGTGCTCCGGCCACCATCCCGGGAGTGCTCGCCGTGGGCGGTGTCGACCCGAACGGCACCGCCAGCAACAGCGCCTCCACCCAGGGCATCACCATCGGGCTCTCGGCCCCCAGCGAGCGGCTCATCGGCGTCTCCGCCGACGGCACCCTGGTGGGCTGGAACGGCACCAGCGGCGCGGCCCCGATCGTCGCGGGTATCGCCGCGCTGGTCCGCTCCGCCCACCCCGATCTCGACGCGAACAACGTCCTCAACCGGCTCATCGAGACCGCGAAGCCCGCGGCCGGGGCGACGAGCGTTCCCGACAAGCTCTACGGGTACGGACTGGTGGATGCCGCCGGCGCGGTGTCGGCGAGGGTCGACACGGTCAGCGAGAACCCTCTGGGCAGCCTGAAGGAGTGGATCCGCCTGTACCGGCGCGCCGATGCCGAGCCGGCACCGGAACCGACCGCGACCCCGGTCGTCATCCCGCCCCTGCCGCCGGTCGCCTCCGCGCCCGAAGCCGGTTCGCCTCTTCTGCCGTCACGCGATAGCGTGCTCTACGGATCGCTGCCGCTCGGGGGTGCCACGCTGGCCGCTATAATGATTGCGCTCGGCGTCAGTGCTGCTGCCCGGCGAATCCGACAGGCGCGCACCTCCCGCGAGCCGAGCCGCACCACAAACGAGGAGTCCCTCCCATCGTGACCACTACCGTGCCCAGAATCCTCATCGTCGGTGGGGGCTACGCAGGTTTCTACACCGCCTGGAAGCTCGAGAAGCTCCTCGGCCGTGGCGAGGCCGAAGTCACGCTCGTCGACCCGCTGCCGTACATGACGTATCAGCCGTTCCTCCCCGAGGTGGCCGCCGGCGAGATCGAGCCGCGCCACGTCGTCGTGGGCCTGCGCCGTCACCTCAAGCGCACCACCGTCATCGCGGGCAAGGTCACGGGCATCTCGCACGCGACCAAGACCGCCACGATCACGCCCATCGCCGGCGACGAGACCTTCGAGCAGGGCTACGACCAGATCGTCGTGACCGCCGGCGCCGTCTCGCGCACGTTCCCGATACCCGGCATCGCCGACAACGCCATCGGTCTGAAGACGATCGAAGAGGCCGTCGCCATCCGCGATCGCCTCACGTCGAACTTCGACAAGGCGTCGGTGCTGCCCGCCGGTGCAGAGCGCGACCGCCTCCTGACCGTCGTCGTGGTCGGTGGCGGCTTCGCCGGCATCGAGGTCTTCGCCGAACTGCGCGCCTACGCGTCGTCGCTGCTCAAGCAGTACCCCACCCTCACGTTCGACGACACGCACTTCCACCTCATCGAGGCCATGGGCCGCATCATGCCCGAGGTGTCGCAGAAGACGAGCGAGTGGGTCCTCGCCGACCTCGCGAAGAAGGGTGCGTTCGTGCACCTCGACACCCAGGTCAAGGGCGCCGTCGACGGTGTCGTCGAGCTGTCCACCGGTGAGCAGCTGCCCACCGACCTCATCATCTGGACCGCCGGCGTCATGGCGAACCCCACGGTGGTGCGCGGCAGCGACCTTCCCGTCGAGGAGCGCGGTCGCATCCGCACCCGTCCCGACCTGCGCGTCGGTACCGACGAGGAGATCGTCGAGGGCGCCTGGGCCGCCGGTGACGTCTCGGCCGTTCCCGACCTGTCGGGCGGTGGCGTGGGCGGCTTCTGCGTGCCCAACGCCCAGCACGCGGTGCGTCAGGGCAAGCTCATGGCGAAGAACCTCGTGGCCGTGCTGCGTGGCGAGGAGCCCAAGCAGTACAACCACAAGAACCTCGGTGCCGTCGCGGGCCTCGGCCTGTACAACGGTGCCTTCCAGTCGGGCAACATCGCCCTGACCGGCCTCATCGCCTGGTTCGCCCACCGCGGCTACCACGGTCTGGCCATGCCCACGTGGGAGCGCAAGTTCCGCGTGATCGGCGACTGGATGCAGAACGTCGTCCACGGGCGCGAGGTCGTGTCGCTCGAGGCCGTGCAGAAGCCGCGTGCGGCGTTCGAAGAGTTCGCCGCGCGCCCGCGCCCGGCAGCCCCCGCCGCTGAGGCCCCGGCCGAGAAGAAGGCCGAGCCCGTCGCGGCGAAGTAACCTCTTCGGTTTCGAGACCCCCGTGCCCCGTGAGGGCGCGGGGGTCTCGTCGTTCTCGGCGGCGAGCCGCTCGTGCGGTGTGGTGCGGTCGCGCCGGGTGCGGGACGGCCACGTCAGGGCGGGGCTTCCGCGCGGCGTCGTTCCACCACGCTGGCGGGGCGGGCATCCGCGCGGCGTCGCTCCACCCCGCGGGCGTCGCGGCGGGGGAGCCGGCCCGCGCTACGGTGGATGCCGGGCCCCCGTAGCCCAATGGCAGAGGCAGGCGACTTAAAATCGCTTCAGTGTGGGTTCGAGTCCCACCGGGGGTACGGCATCCATCGCATCCGCTGAGAGTCGCCGCCCGCCTCCGTAACCCCGCCCGGCCCGCAGTTACACTGAAGGGCAATCTCTCGAACGGAGTGTGGGGACTTATGTGGGAGTGGCTCGTACCGGTCATCGTGATCGTCGGCATCCTGGTCATCGCCGGCATCTACCTGTGGGCCACCTACAACGCCCTCGTCGCCCTCAACGTGCGCGTCGATGAGGCATGGAGCGACATCACGGTGCAGCTCAAGCGTCGCGCCGATCTGCTGCCCAACCTCATCGAGACCGTGAAGGGGTACGCGGCGCACGAGAAGGCCGTGTTCGAGAACGTCACCCGCGCCCGTGCCGAGACGCTGAACGTCGAGAGCCCCGCCGAAGCGGGCATCGCCGAGGGGCACATGCAGCAGGCGCTGAAATCGCTGTTCGCCGTCGCCGAGGCCTACCCGCAGCTGCAGGCGAGCCAGAACTTCCTCAAGCTGCAGCAGGCGATCGTCGACACGGAAGACAAGATCCAGGCGTCGCGCCGGTTCTACAACGGCGGCGTCCGCGAGCTCAACACCAAGATCAAGGTCTTCCCGAACAACCTGTTCGCCCGCCAGCTCGGATTCCACGAGCGCGAGTTCTTCGAGGTCATCGACGGAGCCGCGATCTCCGAGCCACCCCGCGTGCAGTTCTGACCGCGGAATGCGCTCCCTTCGTTCGTCGGAGGGGGCGCATTCTCAGGTGGAGCGCCCGTCGGGGTGGTCGTGCCGTTCCGCCGCGAGCGCTCCGGCGATCTCGTCGGCGGCGTCTCCCCACCGCGCCACCGTCACCCGCTCGAGGCCCTGCCACTGCGCGGCGGTCCGCAGCTCGGTGGCGACGCGCTCGGCGGCATCCGACGGGACACCGTGCTCCCACCACGCCGACTGCACCCGCAACGCGCTTGCGGCGCGATCGGCCTTGAGGTCGAGGCGGCCCACGACGTCGTCGCCGATGAGGACGGGAAGCGAGTAATAGCCGAATCGGCGCTGCGGCGCCGGAGTGTAGATCTCGATGCGGTAGTCGAAGTCGAACAGCCGTTCCGCGCGGTCGCGGAACCACACGACGGGATCGAACGGTGTCAGCAATGCGGAGGCGTCGACCCGGCGAGGGCGTGCGGCGTCGCGATGGAGCCAGGCCTTCGCGGGGCGCCCGGCGATGGTCCACCCCTCGACCTGAACCGGCAGGAGTTCGCCCGCGTCGACGAGGTCGTGGATCGCGGTCATGACCGCCGGCCGGTCGCGGATGCGCCAATAGTCGGCGAGGTCGGACGCCGTCGCGACGCCGTAGGCCACCGCCGCCCGGCGCACGAGCTCCGCGATCGCCTCGGCCCGGGGAACGGTGGTCTCGAGCGCCGAGGCGGGCAGCACATCGGATGCCAGTGCGTAACGGCGCTCGAACCCGCGGCGCCCCGCGATCGCGACCTCGCCGAACAGCCAGAGGCGTTCGAGGCCGTTCTTGACGTCGTCCCAGCCCCACCATGACCCGCGGGAGCTGCTGCGGGCGTCATGGTCGATCTGGGCGGGGCGCAGCGGCCCACGGTCGGCCAGTTCGTCGCGCAGCCACTGCAGCAGGGGCTGGTTCGCCTGCGCCCAGGCATCGTTTCCGTATTTGCGGCGCAGGTCCTCGCGGCGGAAGTGGAGCAGGGGCCAGTCGTCGACGGAGACGAGGGATGCCACATGCGCCCACGACTCGACCCAGCGCGGTCGGCGTGAGAAAGCGAGCGCGTCGAGGTGGGTCGTGTCGTAGGCGCCCAGACGAGCGAACAACGGCATGTAGTGCGATCGGGCGAAGACGTTGACCGAGTCGATCTGCAGGATGCGCATGCGGCGCAGCGCCGCCGTGATCTGGCGCGTGCCGACCGTCTCGGGTCGCGGGCGGGCGAATCCCTGGGCGGCGAGGGCGATGCGGCGCGCGTCGGCGCGACGGAGCGTCGTGGTCATGCCCCTCACCGTATCCACCGCCTCCGACATGCAGCGTTCGCCGGGGGAGTGCGGCGGTAGGCTGACGGGATGAGCGGAACCGATCCCGAACCTCGCGGATCCTTCCTCGACGCCCTCAAGCGTCGGACCGTCTCGAGCGACCTGCAGCCCCCGGTCCCGCCGGCGCTGCGACAGGCCACCGCCTACGCGTGGCGGCTGCTCGTGATCGCCGCCGCGCTCGGCGTCGTGATCTTCCTCGTCATCCAGTTGAAGCTGCTGGTGGTGCCCCTGCTGGTGGCGATCCTGGTGACCGCCCTGGTCTGGCCCGGGTTCTCGTTCCTCCTGCGCCACCGGTGGCCGAAGTGGCTCGCGATCGTCGTCACGGTGCTCGGCACCATCGCCATCATCTCCGGACTCGTGTGGCTGGCCGTCTGGCAGATCACGCGCGAATTCGGGTCCGTGCGCGAGCGCACCGTCGACGCCGTCTCGCAGTTCCGGCAGTACCTGATCGACGGCCCGCTGCACCTGAGCGCGCAGCAGATCGACGACGGTCTGCGCCAGGCCGGCACCTTCCTGCAGCAGCAGGCCGAAGTGCTGTGGACGGGTGCCCTCGCCATTGGAACGACGCTCGGCCATGTCGGCACGGGCGTGCTGCTGACCCTCTTCATCCTGCTGTGCCTGCTCGCCGACGGAGGAGGGATCTGGCGCTGGACCACCCGCCTGTTCCCCCGTGTCGCCCGCCCCGCGGTCGACGGCGCCGGTCGAGCCGGCTGGCGGACCGTGAAGAGCTACGCCCGCACGCAGCTCCTGGTGGCCACGATCGATGCCATCGGTATCGGTCTCGGCGCGTTCCTGCTCGGTGTGCCGCTGTCGATCCCGATCGGGGTCCTCGTCTTCCTCGGCGCCTTCATCCCCTTCGTCGGGGCCGTGGCCACCGGCGCCCTGGCGGTGTTCATCGCCCTGGTCTACAACGGGCCGCTCGTGGCACTCTTCATGCTGATCGTCGTGCTCGGCGTGCAGCAGATCGAGAGCCACGTGCTGCAGCCGATCCTGATGGGCTCCGCGGTCAAGGTGCACCCGCTCGCCGTCGTGCTCGTCGTCGCCGGCGGCGCGATGATCGGCGGCATCGCCGGGGCGCTGTTCGCCGTGCCGCTCGCGGCGTTCGTCAACGTCGTCGCCGTGTACCTCAGCTCGAAGGCCTGGCAGCACGACGGCCAAGTCCTGGCATCCCGAGATCTCATCTGGCAGACCGTCCCGCGAGAGCGCGGAAGGGGATCATGAACGACACTCCCACCCTGGCCGAGTTCGAGGATGCCGCGCAGGCTCTGCGCGGCATCATCACGCGGACGCCCATCGACGAGTCGCTGCACCTGACCGACCTGCTCGGCGTGCCCGTCAGCCTCAAGCTCGAGAACCTGCAGCGCACGGGCTCGTTCAAGATCCGCGGCGCCACCTACCGGCTCTCGCGCCTCACCGCCGAAGAACGGGCGCGCGGTGTCGTCGCCGCCTCCGCCGGCAATCACGCGCAGGGCGTCGCCCTGGCCGCGCAGCAGCTCGGTATCGCCGCGACCATCTTCATGCCGCTCGGTGTGCCCGTGCCGAAGCTGCTGGCGACGCGCGGATACGGTGCCGAGGTCATCCTCGAAGGCGCGACGGTCGAAACGCCCCTGCGGCTGGCCGCGGAGTTCGCCGAGCGCACGGGGGCGGTGCTGATCCACCCCTTCGACCACCGCGACATCGTCGTGGGGCAGGGCACGCTCGGACTGGAGCTCGTGGAGGACCTCCCCGACCTCGAGACCGTGATCGTCGGCATCGGCGGCGGCGGACTGGCCGCGGGTGTCGCAGCGGCGGTCAAGGCCCGCGCGGCCGCCGAGGGGCGCCAGGTTCGGATCATCGGTGTGCAGGCGCACAATTCGGCCGCCTACCCCTCCTCCCTCGCGGCCGGCTACCCGATGCAGGTCGAGACCACGCCGACCATCGCCGACGGCATCGCCGTCGCGCGGCCCGGTGACCTGCCGTTCGAGCTGATCCGGCAGTACGTCGACGAGGTCGTCACGGTCACCGAGGACGACATCGCCCGCGCCCTGCTCGTGCTCCTCGAGCGCGCCAAGCAGGTCGTGGAACCGGCGGGCGCCGTCGGCGTCGCGGCGATCCTCGCGGGCAAGGTGAAAGCCAGCGGTCCGACCGTCACGATCCTCTCGGGCGGGAACATCGACCCCCTGCTGCTGCAGAGGGTCGTGGCGCACGGTCTCTCGGCATCCGGACGCTACATGTCGTTGCGCATCCCGCTGCCCGACCGTCCCGGCCAGCTCGCCCGCGTGTCGGAGCTGCTCGCGCAGGTCGGCGCCAACGTCATCGAGGTGCTGCACACCCGCCACGGGCAGGGGCTGCAGATCAGCGAGGTCATCCTGCAGCTGAGCGTCGAGACCCGCGGTGCGGAGCACCGGGCGCTGGTCATCGAGACCCTGGAGGACGCCGGCTTCGTCGCGACCGTCGTCAGCGACTGACGCCGACGCGGCGGGGCCGCGCCCGTGCGCAGGAGGGCGCTCCGGGCGGAGGCGTCGGTCGCATGCTCGGGGATCTGCATAAGCTCAGTCGGCGGACCGTGGCTCCGGGTGAGGTTGTGCTGATTGCTGAGGTTGTGCGGCGCGCTGAGCGTGGCGGGCGTGGCCGCTCGGGGTCGCATCCTCGGAGATCTGCATAAGCCGCAGTCGGCGGACCGTGGCTCCGGGTGAGGTTGTGCTGATCGCTGAGCTTGCGGCTCGTTGAGCTTCGCGAGCGTGGCGGCCTCGAGGTCTCGTATCCTCCGTGATCCGCGCATCCTCGGTCAGGAAGCAGCAGGCGGCTGAGGCTCCGCGGACTGCTGAGGTCGTGCGGATCGACCGTGCGGATCCGCTGGACCGAAACGCCGCGAGCCGCCACCCCGGCAGCGGGGGAGCGGCTCGCGAACGGACGGGGCTACTGGCCCGAGTAGGTCTCGACCTTGACGATCTCGACCGAGATCTCCTTGCCGTTCGGTGCGGTGTACGAGCCCTTGTCGCCCTCCTTGAGGCCGATGATGGCGGCACCGAGCGGCGAGGCCTCGCTGTAGACGTCGAGCTCGGAGTTGGCGGCGATCTCGCGGTTGCCGAGCAGGAACTTCTCCTCGCCCCCCGCGACGACGGCGGTCACGACCGTGCCGGACTCCACGACGCCGTGGCTCTCGGGGGCCTCGCCGACCTTGGCATCCTTCAGCAGCTGCTGGAGCGTGCGGATGCGCGCCTCCTGCTTGCCCTGCTCGTCTTTGGCGGCGTGGTAACCGCCGTTCTCCTTGAGGTCGCCCTCTTCACGCGCGGCCTCGATGCGCTTGGCGATCTCTTCGCGACCGGTGGTCGAGAGCTGCTCGAGCTCGTTGGCCAGGCGGTCGTAGGCGTCTTGCGTGAGGAACGTCACCTGAGCGTCGTTGGACACGGTTACTCCTTCGTCGAGGCGCTGACGGCGTGCGGTGTCGGGCCGTCGGCGGGGGATATGTCGAACGCCCCGGCATCGAGCCGGGGCGCGTCGTGATTCCGCGAGTTTACGGCACCCAGCAAGCGTTGACAAAACCCGTGGTGGCCAGCGACAGCGTCGGAATCTCCTCCGTGAACGCGCGCGTGTGCTCCTCGGATGCCGGGTATTCGACCACGCGCCAGCCCACCGTGCCGTGCTCCTCGTCGCGGGCCTCGAGGGCGCAGGCGACGGGCCGGCCGATGGGCGCGGTGATCTGGAAGGTGGAGGTGACGGTGCGCTCGTCCACCACCGTGTAGCCCGTGTCTGTCGCCGTCACGGAGTTCAGGCTGCTCGACACCGTCGTCCAGCCCAGGAATCCGATGGCACCGAGGGCCAGGACGCCGACAACGGACCAGCCTACGATGCGTCGCCGCGGGGAGCGCGTGCGCCCGTAGCGTTCATCGAGTTCGGCCTGCGTCGTCATGCTCTCTCCGGGCTTTAGGCTGGACCTCCAGGCTACGCGCTTCCGCCCGGACCGAAGGACTCGACCCCATGCACCCCGTGATCGTCGCTCTCGCGACAACGCCAACTCCGGCCGTCACCCCCGACGAGTCGATCGTCACGCCCGGGCCGCTCGGATTCGCTGCGATCGCCTTCATCGGCATCGCCGTGTTCTTCCTGGTGTGGGACATGCTGCGCCGCATCCGCCGGGGCCGCTACCGCGAAGAGGTCAACGCGGAACTGGATGCCGAGGAGCAGGCGCGCGCAGCGCAGCGCGCCAGCGACATCGACGACGAGGACATCGACCCCGCCGCTCCACGTCGCTGACCGACGGCGCCGCGCCGCGGCATCCGGAGCTCCCTTCGCGTGAGTCGCCGACTCGTCGCTTCGCGAGGGTCGGAAGCGACGAATTTCGGCGACTCGTGCGGTCAGCCGCCGTGGTACGCCGGAGCGAGGGCGATGAGCAGGCACGCGGTCCAGTGGCAGAGGAACGCCAGAACCGTGCAGACATGGAAGATCTCGTGGAAGCCGAAGTGGCCGGGCCAGGGGTTCGGCTTCTTGAGGGCGTAGATGATGGCGCCCGCGGTGTAGAGCAGCCCGCCCACCACGACGAGGACCATCATGGCGACGTTCGCCGCGAGCAGGTCGCCGAGGTACATCACCGCCGCCCACCCCAGGGCGAGGTACAGCGCGACGTAGAGCCACCGCGGGGCGTTGATCCAGAACACGCGGAACAGGATGCCGAGCAGCGCACCGCCCCAGACGATCGACAGCAGCAGCACGGTCTTGGGCGTGGGCAGGGCCAGTACCGCGAGCGGTGTGTAGGTGCCCGCGATGAGCAGCAGGATGTTCGCGTGGTCGATGCGCTTGAGCACCGCGAGCGTCGTGGGCTTCCAGTGGAAGCGGTGGTACAGCGCGGAGTTGCCGAACAACATCATCGACGTCGCCATGAACACCGCCGCCGCCCACTTGCCCGGGGCGCCCTGCGCGAGGGCGATGAGCACGATGCCGGCGGCGATGGCGACCGGGAACGTCCCGGCGTGGATCCACCCGCGCCACGTCGGTTTGAGCTCCGCCTGTGCGCCCACGGCTCCCGCTTCGAGCAGGGGGAGCTGGGGCATCTCGGGGCCGTCGGCCGGGGTTCGGGAGGTCACTCTTCGACAGTACGTCCGCTCCCATGCCCCGGGAGGAACATGGGGACAGTGCTCACCCTTCCCCCAGGAAGCACCACCTGGATCCGATGCGGCCGGAGGCGCCCGACGCGGTAGCGTAGGCGGGTGGCGCACGTGTGGAGGAACGAGGGGCGGGGTCCGCTCTACCGTCTCTACATCTCGCGCCTGCGCCGCCGCATGCCGGCTACGGTGCCGCATCACGTGGCCATGATGATCGACGGCAATCGGCGGTGGGCCCGGCAGCTCGGATACGACAGTGCTGCGCACGGTCATCGGGCCGGAGCGGCGAAGATGCACGAGTTCCTCCGCTGGTGCGACGACCTCGGCATCGAGGTGGTCTCGCTCTACCTGCTCTCGAACGACAACCTCGTCAAGCGCGACAGCAAAGAGCTGCAGGACCTGCTCGAGATCATCGCCGAGCTCGCCGGAGAGCTCTCGCGCGAGCCGGACTGGCGGGTCAAGCACGTCGGGCGCGCCGAGGGGCTGCCGCCCGAGCTCGCCGAGGTGCTGCACGAGGCCACCGAGCGTACGCGCGGCCACAAAGGTCTGCACGTCAACCTCGCGGTCGGTTACGGCGGGCGGAGCGAGATCGTGGATGCCGTCCGCTCGATCATCGTCAAGCACGACGAGTCGGGCGGGTCGCTCGAGGAGCTGGCCGACAGCCTCACCCCCGAGCAGATCGGCGAGCATCTGTACACCGGCGGGCAGGCCGACCCCGACCTCGTGATCCGCACCTCGGGGGAGCAGCGGTTGAGCGACTTCCTACTCTGGCAGTCGGCGCACTCGGAGTTCTACTTCGTCGAGGCGCTCGGTCCGGACCTGCGCGAGGTCGACTTCCTGCGCGCGATCCGCGACTTCGCGGCGCGCGATCGCCGCTTCGGGCAGTGACCCCGTGCCGTGCGCGGCGGCGGGTCACGGCATCCGGGTCCGAACTATCTTCGGACGCGGATCACCGTGTTCGCGGTGTTCACGAACTCGTCATATTCGCGGCGTGTTAACGACCCCGGGCGGTGTCGGGGGGACGTACGGTGATCACATCGGACACGGAGTCCGGTCGAGTCGACCTTCGGATCGCGACTCGTGACCCACAGGTCGACTCGTGACAACCGGGTGCTACACCCGGGTCGGGAGTGGGTTGTGACTGCACGAGCACCGTACGACCAGCGTCACGTCGTCGAGAGCACCGAGTCCGGAACGGCCGTCGATCAGGCGCTGCGCACATACGTCTTGGACACCTCCGTCCTTCTGAGCGACCCGCGGGCGTTCTTCCGTTTCGCGGAGAACTCCGTCGTGATCCCCGTCGTGGTGATCATGGAGCTCGAGGGCAAACGTCACGACCCCGAGATCGGTTACTTCGCCCGGCAGGCCCTGCGCCACCTCGACGAGCTGCGCATCGAGCACGGCCGCCTCGACTTCCCCGTCCCCGTCGGCGACGACGGCACCCTCCGTGTCGAGCTCAACAACACCGACCCCGGCGTCCTCCCCTCCGGCATGCGCACGGGCGGCAACGACAGTCGGATTCTCGCGGTGGCGATGAACATCGCCAAGGACGGCGCCGAGGTCACCGTGGTCTCCAAGGACCTGCCGATGCGTGTGAAGGCGGCATCCCTGGGCTTGGCGACGGAGGAGTACCTCGCCGAGCAGGCGATGGACTCGGGCTGGACCGGAATCGCCTCGATCGACGTCTCGGGCGACGAGATCACCGATCTCTACGAGAGCGAGGTCGCCGTCAGCGACGCCGTGAGGGGAATGCCGGTCAACACCGGTCTCATCATCCACTCGGAGCGCGGGTCGGCCCTCGGACGCGTGACCGGCAAGGGGCAGTACCGTCTCGTGCGCGGCGACCGCGATGCCTTCGGCCTGCACGGGCGTTCGGCCGAGCAGCGGATCGCCCTCGACCTTCTCCTCGACCCCGAGGTCGGCATCGTGTCGCTCGGCGGGCGCGCCGGCACCGGCAAGTCGGCGCTCGCCCTCTGTGCCGCCCTGGAAGCCGTGCTCGAGCGCCAGCAGCAGAAGAAGATCATCGTGTTCCGGCCGCTGTTCGCGGTCGGCGGGCAGGAGCTCGGCTACCTCCCCGGCGATCAGGCCGAGAAGATGGGCCCCTGGGGTCAGGCGGTGTTCGACACGCTCGGTTCGGTGGTGTCGGGCAACGTCCTCGAGGAGGTGCTGGCGCGAGGGCTCCTCGAGGTGCTGCCGTTGACGCACATCCGCGGCCGCTCGCTGCACGACGCGTTCGTGATCGTCGACGAGGCGCAGTCGCTCGAGCGCAACGTGCTGCTCACGGTGCTCAGCCGCATCGGCCAGAACTCGCGCGTGGTGCTCACCCACGATGTCGGGCAGCGCGACAACCTGCGCGTCGGTCGGCACGACGGCGTCGCCTCGGTGATCGAGACGCTGAAGGGGCACGGTCTCTTCGGACACGTCACCCTCACGCGCTCGGAGCGGTCGGCCATCGCGGCGCTGGTGACCGAGCTGCTGGAGGCCGGCGAACTGTCGTAGGGCCTGATTTCTCAGGGCCGGGATGCCATGGCATCCCGGCCCTTCCTCATCTCGGGGGTCGTGAGCCGCCGCGGGCGCGCGCGTCGGAAGATGAGAGGCTTCTCATCCGCGGCTCGCCGCACTCTCACGAACGGCCGCCAGAGTGGAGTCATCGGCGAGGGAGACCTCGTCACCGCCCCGGCGGTTCCCCCAGGAAAATACGAGGTCCGTTCGCGCAGGTCACCGCTCTTCGGGTGAGTCGGAAGACCACCGACGCGATCTCCCCCCAACCCCCGGTCGATCCCCCGCCGGGGGTTTCGGGGGTTTCGGCGTCACTCCCAGCGGTATCCCGCTCCACGGACGGTGACGATGTGGGCGGGGCCGACCTTGGACCGCAGATAACGCACGTACACGTCGACCACGTTCGAGGTGGGGTCGAAGTCCAGGCCCCAAACGCGGCTGAGCAGCTGCTCGCGGGAGAGCACCTGGCCGGCGTGGCGGATGAACTCCTCGGCGAGGGCGAACTCCCGCGCGCTCAGGTCGACCTCCCGCCCGCCCACCGTCGCGCGGCGTGCGAGGACGTCGAGCGACACCTCGCCGTGCGCCACCGTGATGGTGCCGAGCGGGACGGGCTCGCGCAGCCGTGAGCGTACGCGTGCCAGCAGCTCGTCGAACTTGAACGGTTTCGCCACGTAGTCGTTGGCGCCCGCGTCCAAGCCGTCGACGGTGTCGCGCGTGCTCGTGCGCGCGGTCAGCATGATCACGGGCAGGGAGGATCCCTGCCCACGGAGGCTCCGTAGCACCTCGAAGCCGTCGAGGGACGGCAGGCCGACATCGAGCAGCACGAGGTCGACCTCTCCGGACAGGGCCGTGTCGAGCGCCTCGGCACCGTCGTCCACGATGAGCGTCTGGTAGCCGGCGGCCTCCAGGCCCTTCGCGACGAACGCCGAGATGCGCTCTTCGTCCTCGGCGATGAGGATGCGGGTCATTCGGCGGCCTCTCTCTGCATGACCACGTCGCCGGCGCGGACGGGCGTCGGCAGTGCGGGCGGCGACTGCGCTCCGTCGAGCGGGATGTGGAGCGTGAACGTCGCGCCGCCGCCGGGCGTGTCGCCGACGGAGCAGTGACCGTCGTGCGCCTTGGCGATGGCATCCACGATCGACAGGCCGAGGCCCGATCCGTCCACCCCTCGCCGCGTCGACAACCGGTCGAATCGGCGGAAGACCCGGTGCCGCGCGGCGGGAGGGATGCCGGGACCGTGATCGCGGACCCACAGGTGCGCGGCGGTGTCGTCCGCGGTGCTGCCGATCTCGATCGGCGATGCCTCGGGGGTGTACTTCGCGGCGTTGTCGGCCAGCTGCAGCCACGCCTGCACCAGCCGGTCGGCGTCGCCTTCGATGCGCACCCGCGCACGCTGGGCCACGCTCCACGGGTGACCGGGGAGGGCGCCGGCGAGCTCCGCCACCCGGTCGGTGAGGGCGGCGACGTCGATGACCTCGGCCGACAGGGCGTTCGCCTCGACATCGGCGAGGGTGTCGATGTCGTCGACGAGGCGGGTGAGGCGGTCGAGTTCGGCGATGCCGAGCTCTCGTGTCTCCCGGACGTCGTGCGGGTCGGCCGGATTCATCATCTCGAGATGGCCGCGCACGATGGTGATGGGGGTCTTCAGCTCGTGGCGCACGTCATCGAGCAGCTGTCGCTGCGCGTCGACCGACATGGACAGGCGGTCGAGCATCGAGTTGACCGAGGTCGTCAGGTCGGAGATCTCGTCGTTGCCGTGCGCGCGCAGACGCCTGCCCAGGTCGTCGATCGTGATCGAGTCCGCCGTGTCCCGGAGTCGTCTCAGCGGCGAGAACAACCGCCCGGTGACGAACCACCCGATCACACCGACGACGAGCAGCACGAGGAGCGCGGCCGTGGCATAGGTGGCCGAGGAGAGGGCGACCAGTTCCATGCGCTGGTCGACGGAGATGACCTGCACGGCATAGCCCCCGGGCGCCGGAGCGGCGGCGTACAGGACGGGGCCGCGGGCGCTGTCGAGACGCCCCGTGAGCAGACCGGCGGAGATCGCCCGATCGAGAGCGGCCACGAGCTCGGCATCGTCCGCCACGGCGAGTCCGGGCGGCGACGGGGTGGCGGCGAGGATGCGGGTGCCGTCGATGGCGAGCGTGCCGTCGGTGCGGCCGGGGATCGCCGCGGCGACGAGGACGGCTGCCGATTGGCTGCTCGTGGCGACGGTGGAGACGAAACCGTCGAGCTGCCGCTGGGCGTTGGCGAGTACGCGGTCTCGTTGCACCAGGAAGGTGACCCCGCCGGCGACGCTCATGCCGAGAAACACGACGCCGAGGAGCGCCGCGAGGAGTCGCACGCGCGTCGAGACAGGTCTCGTCGCGGGGCTCATCCTTCGATTATGGCGCGCCTCGGCGTCGGGGTCGGTGCGGGAGGGCTCAGCCCGCGTGCGTCATCGACAGCAGATCGAGCTTGGCGTCGAGCACCTCTTCGGTGATCTCGCCGCGCTCGACGTAGCCGAGGTCGATGACAGCCTCGCGGACGGTGATGCCCTTTGCCACCGAGTGCTTGGCGATCTTGGCTGCAGCCTCGTAGCCGATGACCTTGTTCAGCGGCGTGACGATCGACGGCGACATGCCGGCGAACGCCTCGGCGCGGGCGACGTTGGCCTCGAGGCCGTCGATGGTCTTGTCGGCCAGCACGCGCATCGCGTTGGACAGCAGGCGGATCGACTCCAGCAGGGCGGTGCCCATGACCGGGATGGCCACGTTCAGTTCGAACGAGCCCGAAGCGCCGGCCCAGGCGACGGTCGCGTCGTTGCCGATGACCCGCGCGCACACCATGAGCGTCGCCTCGGGGACGACCGGGTTGACCTTGCCGGGCATGATCGAGGACCCGGGCTGCAGGTCGGGGATGTGGAGCTCGCCGAGACCGGTGTTGGGGCCCGAACCCATCCAGCGGATGTCGTTGTTGATCTTCGTGAGCGACACCGCGATGGTGCGGAGGGCTCCGGATGCCTCGACGAGGCCGTCGCGGTTGGCCTGCGCCTCGAAGTGGTCCTTCGCCTCGGTGATGGGCAGTTCGGTCTCGGCCGCGAGCAGCTCGATGACCTTCTGCGGGAAGCCGAGGGGGGTGTTGATGCCCGTGCCGACCGCGGTGCCGCCGAGCGGGACCTCGCCGACGCGGGGGAGCACGGCCTGCACGCGCTCGATGCCCAGACGCATCTGACGGGCGTAGCCGCCGAATTCCTGCCCGAGCGTGACGGGGGTGGCATCCATGAGGTGGGTGCGGCCGGACTTCACGATGCCCTTCCACGCCTCGGCCTTGGCCTCGAGAGCGACCGAGAGGTGCTCGAGCGCGGGAACGAGGTCGGTGATGAGCGCCTGGGTCACGGCGATGTGCACCGAGGTGGGGAAGACGTCGTTCGACGACTGCGAGGCGTTGACGTGATCGTTGGGGTGCACGGTCGACCCCAGGATGCCGGTCGCCAGCGTCGCCAGCACCTCGTTCATGTTCATGTTCGACGACGTGCCGCTGCCGGTCTGGTATGTGTCGACCGGGAAGTGCGCGTCGTGGCGGCCCGTGACGACCTCGTCGGCGGCCTGGGCGATCGCGTCGGCGATGGCGCCGTCGAGGGTGCCGAGATCCTTGTTGGCCAGCGCGGCGGCCTTCTTGATGCGCGCCAGCGCCGCGATCTGCGTCGACTCGAGGCCCTTGCCGGAGATCGGGAAGTTCTCGACCGCGCGCTGGGTCTGCGCGGCGTAGAGGGCGTCCTTGGGCACCCGCACCTCACCCATGGTGTCGTGTTCGATGCGGTACTCGGTGTCGGTCACGTCGTCGTTCCTCCAGGTCGTTCGTTCGGTTCTCGGTGCAAGGCTCGCACGCGCGCGATTCGCGGCGCGCGCTTCTCAGATGCGCGGGTCGTCGACGTCGCCCACGATGACGACGGGGAAGGCTTCCCCCTCGTCGAGACGGTAGTTGGCACCCACGACGGCGGTGCGGCCCTCGGCCACGGCCTCGCTGATCAGCTCCGAGGCGCGCAGCAGGTCGGCCACGGTGTGGCGCAGGTGCTCCCGGCCGACGAGCTCGGGGTCGACGTGGTCGGGGAGGTGCCCGTCGACCGCGTTCTCGCGCTGCACGCGGCGGACGGCCGGCACGATCGGCGCGATCTGACGCCAGATGTAGGCGGGGAGGGTCGGGGCGTCGACGCCCGTGCTGTCGATGGCCGCGCCGACCGCACCGCAGGCGTCGTGGGCGAGGACCACGATGAGGGGCACCTCGAGAACGCCCACGGCGTATTCCAGGCTGCCGATCACGGAGTCGGAGATGACCTGGCCAGCGTTGCGAACGACGAACAGGTCGCCGAGGCCCTCGTCGAAGATGATCTCGGCGGCCAGGCGCGAGTCGGAGCAGCCGAACAGCGCGGCGGTCGGATGCTGAGAGCTCGCGAGCTCGGCGCGGCGCTCGACGTCCTGACGGGGGTGGGCGGGCTCGCCGGCGACGAAGCGCCGGTTGCCCTCTACCATCTGCTGCCACACCTGACGGGGGGTCATGCGCTCGCTCACGGGACCTCTCTCAACTGCTCGATCTGGGATGTGACGGAGGCGGCCGCCAGGGCCGCGGTCTCGGGGGCTGCGTCGCCGTAGACGAGCACGTAGTCGGGGCCGGCCGGGGTGGCCAGGGCGTAGTCGATGTTGCCTGTTCCGGCGGGGTTGGACGGGCGGTAGACGTTCCAGGTGATGCCGTCGATGTCGACGGTCTCGGTGCTGCGGGTGCCGTCGAGCACCTGCCCGACCCAGGCCTCACCGGCGTCGAATCCCTGCGCGACGCGCAGGAAGCCGGACTCGCCGGAGCGCACGTAGACCATGGTCCACGCTTCGGTGCCGCCGACGCCCTCGGTGGTGGCCTGGTTGACCCGCCACCCGTCGCCGAGCGACGGCGAGAGCACAGGGCGCCCGAGGTCCGCCTCGATGTCGGCCGCGAGGGCGGGGACGTCGGGGGCCGGCGGGGGAGTCGGCTCGCCACGGGGGACACCGGCGACGACGACGAACACGACGGCCACCGTGACGAGGAGGGCGGCGACGAGGTTGCGGAAGGTCTTGCTGGAGCGGTAGCGCCGGGAGGCCTCCGCCTTGCGGTCGGCGGTCTCTTGCGGGGTCTCTGGCCGGCCGAGGTGGGCGACGACGCGGGCCATCAGTCGTCCCCTTCGCCGCGCGCGGCGTCGAGGCGGCGCTTGGCGCCCAGAAGCCATTCCTCGCAGCGGGCGTAAAGCTTCTCGCCGCGCTCCCAGAGGGCCAGCGACTCCTCGAGTGTGGGGGCGCCCTGCTCCAGTTCGGCGACCACGCGGACGAGTTCGTCGCGGGCCTGCTCGAACGACAGGGAGGCGACGTCGGCGGCGGAGCCGGGGGTCGTCGCGGTCATGGCATCCATTCTAGGCGGCCCCGTCGGGAGAGCCGGTTCCGGTTGCCTCGTCGTCGAGGGGAGCGGGGGCGGGGGAGGAGCCGTGCGGGACGGCATCCGCGACGACGCCCTCCGAGGTGGCGGCGACCGTGCCCTGCTCGAGCGTCAGACGCAGGACGATGCCCGCCGGCGCGTCGGCCGCGTCGCGCAGCACCGCGCCGTCGGGCAGCTGCGCGATCGCGTATCCGCGGGCGAGGGTCGCGAGTGGCGACAGGGCCCGCAGGCCCGCGCTGAGCTCGCGCGTGCGGCGCCGCTCGCTCTCGAGGCGGCGGTCGACGATGTCGCGGCCGCGGTTGGACAGCATCCACAGCTCCTGCGCGCGCGAGGTGAGCATGGCGTGCGGGGTGCGCAGAGCCGGGCGCGAGCGGATCTGCTCCAGTTGGGCGATGTCGTGCACGACGCGCTGGGTGAGGCGCCCGGTCAGGCGCGCGCGCAGTTGGGCCACGAGCGCGCGCTGCTCGCTCACGTCGGGCACGACGCGCTTGGCGGCGTCGGTGGGCGTCGAGGCGCGCACATCGGCGACCTCGTCGAGCAGCGGACGGTCGTTCTCGTGGCCGATGGCGCTGACGATCGGGGTGGATGCCGCGGCCACCGCGCGCAGAAGGCGTTCGTCGCTGAAGCCGAGCAGCGTCTGCGGGTCGCCGCCGCCGCGGGCGATGACGATCACGTCGACGTCGGGGTCGGCATCCAGCGCCTTGAGCGCGGCGATGGTCTCGGGCACGCATCGATCTCCCTGCACCGCCGCGTGCTTCGTGCGGAAGTGCACGCGCGGCCAGCGCAGTTCGGCATTGCGGTGCACGTCTTTCTCGGCGTCCGAGTTCTCGCCGGTGATGAGGCCGATGCACTGGGGGAGGAAGGGGAGGCGCTTCTTGCGCGCGGGGTCGAAGAGGCCCTCCGACCGCAGCTGCACCCGGAGCCGCTCGAGACGTTCGAGCTGCTCGCCCAGTCCTACGTGGCGCATCGCCGAGATCGCGAACGAGAAGTCCCCGGTTCGGGGGAAATAGTCGGCCTTGACGCACGCCACGACGTGGTCGCCGACCTGCAGGTCCTTCGGCAGTCGCGCGAGCGTGCTGGACCAGATGCGGAACGACACCGTCGACTCGGTGCCGAGGTCTTTCAGGCGTCCGAAGACGTTGCCGCCGCGGCGGTTGAAGGAGGTGATCTCGCCCTCGACCCAGACGGAGCCCCAGCGCTCGATGAAGCCGCGGATGGTGTCGTTCAGGCGCGAGACGGAGGTGGGCGCGTCGGTGCGCGAATCGCGGGGATGGACGCTGTCGGCCGGCGGGGCCTCGCCGGGGACGGTCTCGGGCTGGAAGGAGGTCATGTCGCTCCCTCGGTTGCGCGCCGGCGGCGGGTGGGGCGGGGCGGGGGAAGGGTCATGGTATCCGTGCGGGTCGCAGTGGGGGAGGTTCGGCCGGCGTCCAGGGGCGCCCCGGTAGAATCGAGGGGTGAGCTCACCTGCCGTCCACCTGCCCGTTCCCCGTATCCCGGGTCGACGCGGGCGGCTCCAGGATATCCCCGTCAACGGACAGAAGAAGGTGCTGCTGGCCGCACCCCGCGGTTACTGCGCCGGCGTCGACCGCGCGGTGATCGCCGTCGAGAAGGCCCTCGAGCGCTACGGCGCCCCGGTGTACGTGCGCAAGCAGATCGTGCACAACATCCACGTCGTCACCGAGCTCGAGAAGAAGGGCGCGATCTTCGTCGAAGAGGTCGACGAGGTCCCCTCCGGCGCCCACGTCGTCTTCAGTGCGCACGGCGTATCTCCGGCCGTCGTCTCAGCGGCATCCGATCGAGGACTCCAGGCGATCGATGCGACGTGCCCCCTGGTCACGAAGGTGCACCGCGAGGCCGTCCGCTTCGCGCGCGACGACTTCGAGATCCTGCTGATCGGCCACGAGGGCCACGAAGAGGTCGAGGGCACCGCCGGCGAGGCTCCCGAGCACGTGACGGTCGTCAACTCGCCCGACCACGCCGACACCATCGAGGTGCGCGACCCCTCGAAGGTCGTATGGCTGTCGCAGACCACCCTCTCGGTCGACGAGACGATGGAGACGGTCCGTCGCCTGCGCGAGCGCTTCCCCGAGCTGCAGGACCCGCCCTCCGACGACATCTGCTACGCCACGCAGAACCGGCAGGTCGCGATCAAGAAGGTCGCCGTCGGCGCCGATCTCGTGATCGTCGTGGGCTCGGCCAACTCCTCCAACAGCGTGCGCCTGGTCGAGGTCGCCCTCGAGCACGGCGCCAAGGCCGCCTACCGCGTCGACTACGTCGACGAGGTCAAGCAGGAATGGCTCGAGGGCGTGCAGACCGTCGGCGTCACCAGCGGCGCCTCGGTGCCCGAGGTGCTCGTGACCGAGGTGCTCGAAGAGCTCGCCGGCGCGGGATACCGCGACGTCGAAGAGGTGCGCACCGCCGAGGAGGACCTGATCTTCTCGCTCCCCAAGGAGCTGCGTCAGGATGCCAGCGGCAAGCGCGACAGCCGAGCGCTCGGCGGCCGGGGTCGCGCGTGAGCGACGACTCCCGTCATGCGGCCGAGGGTGGGGCGGAGCGCCCTCGCCCGCAGTTCGGCGAGTACGCCACGGCCGAGGAGCAGCGCGCCCGCATCCAGCGGCCGGAGGTGACCGAGGCTCTCGAGGCGGGGGTCGCCCCGCAGCCGACGGCGCAGCCGCAGGCCGCCCCCGCCGCGGACGCACCCGCGCGCTTGGCCGCACCCGCGACGCGTGGCGCGCGCGTCGACCGCATCGTGACCTTCGGACTGCTGTTCTACGGCCTGTTCTCGGTGGTCACGACGATCGTGCAACTGCTGGACTTCCCCGAGTACGCCGAGCGCGGCGCCCAGATGCTCGGCGTGACGGCGACCTTCACCAACCTCTCGGCCGGATACGTGTGGGGAGCCGCCGCTGCCCTCGTCTACGGCATCGGCTGGCTCCTGACGGCGGTCGTCACCTGGCGACGGCTCCGGCGCGGACGCATCGCGTTCTGGGTCCCGCTCGTCGGGTTCGTCGCAACGGCGCTGATCGCCGGCATCTGCGTGACCATGGCCCTCGTCGGTGACCCGCAGTTCATGACCGCGATCATCGACAGCGTCCCGAACTGAACCACGAGGCCCGGCGTCCCGTGTCCCCTGTGAGCGAGGGAGAGGGGGTGCCGCGGTGAGAGACGATCACGCGCAGCTGACGGCGTTGTACGACGCGCACGCGACCCCTGTCTGGCGCTACGTCGTGAGCCTGACCGGCGATCACGCCGGGGCCGACGACGTCGTGCAGGAGACCCTGCTGCGCGCGTGGCGCACGCCGCGCGTGATGAGCGACGACCCGGCGTCCCTGCGGTCGTGGATGTACACGGTCGCCCGCAACCTCGTCATCGACGAGGCGCGCAGCGCACGGCGGCGGCACGAGCAGCCCGTCGACGAACTGCCCGAGTCGGTACGCGACGACGACACGGATGCCATGTTCGACGCGCTCCTCGTCGAGGAGGCGCTCTCGACCCTCACGCCCGACCACCGGGCGGTGATCGTCAGCGCCTACTACGGAGGGCGCAGCGTCGCCCAGACGGCCGAGGAGCTCGGCATCCCCGCGGGGACCGTCAAGTCGCGACTGCATTACGCGGTGCGAGCGCTGCGGCTCGCCCTGCAGGAGAGAGGGGTGACCCGGTGAACGTCGACCACGAGCGTCTGTCGAGCGGGGACGGCGCTTATGTCCTCGGAGCGTTGTCGGGACCGGACCGCGCGGAGTTCGAGGCCCACCTGGCTGAATGCGCGCAGTGCCGCACCGCCGTCGCCGAGCTCGCCCCGACGGCGGGACTGCTGTCGCGGCTGTCGGCGGAGCGTGCCCGCGCGATCGGCTCGACGACCGGTTCCGTGCCGCTCCCGGCCCCGGGCCCGGCGCTGCGGTCCCGCGTGCTCGACACCGCACGGCGTCGCGGGAGGCGTCGGCGCGTCGGCTGGGTGCTCGCGGCATCCATCGCCCTCGTCGCGATCGCCGTGCCCTCCGCCGTCGCGGTGACCAGCGCCGTGCAGTCCTCGGGCACGGTGTACGCGCTCGACGACGTCGCCGGAGCGCCGCTGGAGGCCTCGGTCAAGCTGACGTCGGCGCCGTGGGGCACGCGCATCGACCTCGTGTGCCAGTACACCGGCGAGGTGCTCGACGCTCCCCCCGGCGGGTGGCCCTACGCCCTCGCGATCACCGACGACTCGGGCACGACGAGCGTGCTGTCGACGTGGCGCGCGGGCCCCGGATCGACGACGGAGCTCAGCGCGGGCACCGACCTCGCGGCCGCCGACATCGGGTCGGTCGAGATCCGCACGCTCGATGGCGACACGGTCGTCATGCGACGCGAATTCCTCTCGCCCTGACGCGCGCGGGCGCACGGCGCCGACGCTCTAGCATCGATCCATGCCCCGTCTCGTCGCCGTCTGCGCCGTCCACGAATTGCACCCGGATGCCGGTTCCGTCGGCGTGACCGCGATCGACAAGCGCCCGCTCGACGGCGCCGTGCGGGTCGGTAAGCTCGGCGTCCGCGCCGACGTGCAGGCGAGCCGCAAGCACCACGGCGGCCCCGAAAAAGCGGTGTACGCCTACGCGGCGGAGGACGCCGCGTTCTGGGAGCGGGAGCTCGATCGCGAGCTGCACGCGGGGTGGTTCGGCGAGAACCTGCGCGTCGAGGGTCTCGACGTCAACAGCGCCCGCATCGGCGAGGTGTGGCGCATCGGCGACACCGTCGAGGTCGAGGTGACGATGCCCCGCACGCCCTGCGCGACCTTCGCGCGCTGGGTCGGTGGTGCGGCGGCGCGCGGTTGGGTCAAGCGGTTCTCCGACGAGGGCCGGCTCGGCGCCTACCTGCGGGTGCGCCGCGCGGGCGAGGTGCGCGCGGGCGATGAGATCAAGGTCGTGTCGTCGCCCGAGGGGGCGCCGACCGTGCTGGAGATGTACCGGAGCTGAGGTGCGCCAGCGGTCCGTCCGGGGCGGCCGGTGCGCGGCGGCGGGACGGATCGACGACGCGCCGTCGTCCGACGAGCGGGAGCGGCGTGTCGCCGTGCGGCTGCGCCGTCGTGCTCGGCGGGGCGGTGGGGCGTGGCATCCGGAAACGGCGAACGCCCCGGCACGGGGGCCGGGGCGTTCGCGGGACGACGGGGCGTCAGCTCTGGGACTGGCCGTAGGAGCCGAGCTGCTTGGTCGCCTCGACCACGCGGACGGCCATGGCCGACTCGGCCACCTTGCCCCAGGCGCGCGGGTCGTACTGCTTCTTGTTGCCGACCTCGCCGTCGAGCTTCAGCACGCCCTCGTAGTTCGAGAACATGTAGCCCGCGATGGATCGCGTGAAGGCGTACTGGGTGTCGGTGTCGATGTTCATCTTCACGACGCCGTTGCGCACGGCCAGGGCGATCTCTTCGTCGGTCGAGCCGCTGCCGCCGTGGAAGACCAGGTCGAGGGGCTTGGGGCCGGTGCCGAACTTCGCGGCGATGCCCTCCTGGATCTCGCCGAGCAGCTCGGGGCGCAGCTTGACGCCGCCGGGCTTGTACACGCCGTGCACGTTGCCGAAGGTGAGGGCCGAGATGTAGCGGCCGTTCTCTCCGAGACCGAGACGCTCGACGGCCTTGGTGACGTCGGCGACGGTGGTGTAAAGCGCCTCGTTGGAGCCCTCGTGCTGGACGCCGTCTTCCTCTCCGCCCACGACGCCGACCTCGATCTCGAGGATGGCGTGAATGTTGTTCAGGCGGGGGAGGAGCTCGGCGGCGATGTCGATGTTCTCGTCGAGGGGAACAGCCGAACCGTCCCACATGTGCGACTGGAAGATCGGGTTGCGACCGGCCTTGACCTCTTCTTCGGAGGCTTCGAGCAGCGGGAGGACGAAGCCGGGCAGGGCGTCCTTGGGGCAGTGGTCGGTGTGGAGCGCGACGGTGATCGGGTAGTTCTTGGCGACCTCGGTGACGTACTTCGCGAAGGCGAGCGCGCCGGTGGCGCGGGCCTTCACGGTGTGGCCGGCGAAGTAGTCGGCGCCGCCGGTGGTGACCTGGAGGATGCCGTCGGAGCCGGCCTCGGTCAGGCCCTGGAGCACCGAGTTGATGGTCTGCGAGCTCGAGACGTTGATCGCGGGGTACGCGAAGCTGCCGGCCTTGGCGCGGTCCAGCATCTCGGCGTACTGCTCAGGGGTGGCGACGGGCATGGAGGTGCTCCTTGGTCGTTGTCGGGACACCGTCACTCTAGCGAAGCCGCCGGATCGTGACGGTTCCCGCGCGACAGGAACCGAGCACTTCTGTCGAACCGTTAAGAATGCCGATTCCTTCGCGCTTGAGCGGCGGAAAACCGGCGATTGTGTCCCACCCGCTGGATACAGTGGGCCCATGGTGAGCCTGACTGCCGACATGAGCCCTCTGCACCCCGACCGCAACCTGGCTCTGGAGTTGGTGAGGGCGACGGAAGCGGCATCCATCCGTGCCGTCCCCTTCATCGGCCGAGGCGACAAGGAGGCCGCCGACGGAGCGGCCGTCGACGCGATGCGCGCGTTCTTCAGCACCGTCAACTTCGACGGGACGATCGTCATCGGCGAGGGTGAGAAGGACAACGCTCCCATGCTCTACAACGGGGAGCGCGTCGGCAGCGGCCGTGGCCCTCGCTGCGACGTCGCCGTGGATCCGATCGACGGCACGTCGCTGACCGCCGCCGGTCGTCAGAACGCGCTGTCGGTCATCGCCGTGTCCGACCAGGGCACGATGCTCGACGCATCGAGCGTGTTCTACATGGACAAGCTCGTCACCGGGCCCGCCGGTGTCGGCGTCGTCGACATCCGCCTGCCGATCGGTGAGAACATCCGCTTGCTGGCCAAAGCGCTCGGCAAGCCGGTCGACGAAATCGTCGTCTCGGTGCTGAACCGTCCCCGGCACGAGCAGCTCATCGCCGACATCCGTGAGGCGGGCGCCGGGACCCGCCTGATGAGCGACGGCGACGTCGCCGGCGGCATCAACGCCGCCCGGCACAACGCCCGCACCGACATGTGCGTCGGCATCGGCGGCAGCCCCGAGGGCATCGTCACCGCGTGCGCCATCAAGGCGCTCGGTGGTCACATCCAGGGCGTACTCGCTCCCCGCACCGACGACGAGAAGCAGAAGGGCCAGGATGCCGGCCTCAAGGTCGACGGCACCGTGTACGAGGCCGATGATCTGGTCACGGGTAAGAACACGATCTTCGTCGCCACCGGCGTGACCGACGGTCAGCTGGTGCAGGGCGTCCGTCGCGACGGCGACTTCATCTACACCGAGAGCGTCGTGCTCCGCGGGGCGTCGGGTACGCTCCGCCGCATCTCGTCGGAGCACCTCACGTCGAAGTGGCTGTGACGCACGGCCGCTGAGGCGGACGTCGGTGAGAGGCGGGTCGTCGCGGATGCGGAAGCGCCAGTCGCGGCAGTGGGCGAGGCGTCGGTCGCGGCGCTCGCTGGGGCCGGTCGCGGCGCCGGGCGGGACGTCGGTCGTAGCGCTGGCTGAGACCCGTCGCGGCGCTCGCTGGGGCCGCGAGACTGCACTCCGCTGACATCTCGGTTGCAGGCTGACAGCGGTTCGTCAGCTGGAAGCGGTTCGCGACGCGGGGAGGGGCATGCGGGGCGGCTGTCACGCGGGTGGCGGGCGTGCAGATACAGCCGGGCGTGTCGTGACGCAAGCGTGACCGGTATGTCCGGGGCGGTCTGGCAGAATCTCTTGAAGTGTCAACGGCGACGCTGTGTTCTTCCGAGACCCGAAGGGGGATCGTCATGGCAACAGCTCCGACGAATCAGACCGCACCTCAGACAGGTGCTCAGGCCGTCATCGCCAGCGCGGTCGACCCCGCTCGACGTCCCGATGTCCTTCTCCGTGTCCGCCGTGACGAGGGGCACGAAGTCAGCGCCTGGTGGATGGTCGGTGCTTTCGTCGCCGTCTCCGCCGCGGTGGTGAGCCTGCTCAGCTGGGTTCCGGGCGGGGCCTGAACCTCACGTCTTCCGAACCGGGTCGATCCGTCTGGGTCGGCCCGGTTTCGTGTGTGCGGACACGCATCGTACGGCACCCGACCGGTGGATGCCGCGGTGTCCGAGCGGTGGGTGCGACGACGCGCTGATCGCTCACGATTGTGCTCACGGGCGCGGCTCGTCGGTGAGTCCTGCGCGTTCGCGAACGCCACCGAGATCGGCGAGGGTCGACGGTGACTCGAGGTCGCTCGCGGCGATGCCCTCGGCGGGGCCGCCGCCGGCGGCGGCATCGATGTCGAGCATCTCCGGTGCCGTCCATCGGCGGGGCGTGGCGTCGAGCGCCGCGGGAGCGGTGACGGCGTCGAGCTTGGTCTCGTCGATGCCGGGGAACTTGCGCGCGGTGACGAGCACCCGCGATTCGAGCGAGCCCGCGAACCGGTTGTAGCTGTCGACCGTCTTCTCGATCGCGCGTCGCAGGTCGTTGGCGTGGCCCGCGAGGACGCCGACGCGCTCGTACAACTCGGTGCCGAGCTGGAACAGCGTGCGGGCCTCGTCGGACACGTCCTGCTGCGTCCACGTGAAGGCCACCGTCTTCAACACCGCCCACAGGTTGACGGGGGAGGCGAGAGCGACGCGGCGGGTGAAGGCGTATTCGAGGAGGGTCGGGTCCTCATCCAGCGCGGAGGCCAGGAGGGACTCGCTCGGCAGGAAGCACACGACGAACTCCGGGCTCGTGGCCAGGCCCGCCCAGTACGCCTTCTTCGCGAGCGCGTCGACGTGCGCGCGCACCGCACGCGCGTGCTTGGACAGCAGCGCGGCACGACGGACGCCCTCGTCGCCGTGCGCGGTGACCGCGATCGCGCTGGCCTGCAGGTAGGCCTCGAGCGGGACCTTGGCATCCACCGCCAGGGCTTTGCCGCCGGGGAGGCGCACCACCATGTCGGGACGACCCGCCCCGGCGTCGCTCGAGATCGACGCCTGCAGGTCGAAGTCGACGTAGCGGGTGAGTCCGGCGGCCTCCACGACGCGCCGCAGCTGCGTCTCGCCCCACACTCCGCGCGTGGTGCCCGAGCGCATGGCCGACGCGAGCGACTCGGTGGTGGCGCGCAGCGCCTCATCGGCCTCGCGGGACAGCCGCAACTGCTCGCCCAGGGCGGAGTACTGCTCGACCCGGTCGCGCTCGAGCCCGTCGACCTTACGCTGCATCGCATCGAGGGTCTCGCGGACCGGATCGAGGGCACGCAGCACGGTCTGCTCGCGGCGCTCGCGTTCTTCGCGCGCGGCCTGATCGGCGCGCGATTGGCCGACGAGTTCGCGGTACATCGCCGCCTGATGCTCGAGCTGCTGTTGCAGCCCGGCTCGGGAGGTCTCGGCGGCGACCGCGCGCGCCTCGAGGTCGCGCTGCGCGATCGCACCCCGCGCGGTCACGCGCGCGCCCCCGACGAACCACCCGCCGACGACGCCGAGCGCCAGGGCGAGGATCACGAGGACGAGGGTGATGGCATCCATGGGGTCAGCATGCACCACACCTCCGACATCGCCGGAAAGCCGGGCCGGGCGGGCACAGGCAGGGCTGCACGTCGGGCTCAGCGGCACTCACGTCCGCGGTCCGGTGCGGGCCGCCCGAGGTCGACGCGACGACTTTAAGGGCTCAGGCGACGGCGCGCTCGACCGGTTCGACGGAGATCTGCGAGATGCGCACGCCGAGGTGGGCCGCGAGGCCCTGCACGTCGTCGACCCCCGCCCGCCGTGCGCAGTCGATCGTGATCTCGGCGCACGCGACGGCGTCGGCGAGGGCGTCGTGGTGGGCGAAGGGGGAGCAGCCCGCCTCCGCGGCGACGAGGGGGAGCCGATATGAATCGAGCGTGTAGGTCTTGCGCGACATCTGCACGCTGCACAGGTAGCGGTACGGCGGGCACTCGTCTCCGGTCGCCGCGCACGCGCGACGCAGCACCGACATGTCGAACCCGGCGTTGTGGGCCACGAGCACGTCGGAACCGGCGAAGGCCGTGAGACGTGCGAGCTGGGCGCTCCATGACGGGGCGTCGACGACGTGGGCCGGCTGGATGCCGTGGATGCCGACGTTGATCGGGGCGAAGTGGTCGTGCCCGGGCGGCGGCTTGATGAGCCACGCCGCGGTGGCGACGACCCGACCGCCGCGGACACGGGCCAGGCCGACGGCGCAGGCGGAGGCGCCGCTGGAGTTCGCCGTCTCGAAGTCGATCGCGGTGAAATCCAGAGCCACGGATCCACCCTGCGCCGCGCGCCCCGCGTCCGAGGGGAGGCGCGCCGGGTTCCGCAACGCATCGGCACGAGGATTCGTTCGCGGAAGCTGTGCCGGCGGTGCCCCGACGTGCCGTGTCGGAGGGGCGGCGTAGGGTCGGGGGCATGACGGGGAGTGAGAAGTCGACGTCGTTCGGGCAGGCGGCATCCGCCTACGAATCGGGCCGCCCCGGGTATCCGGCCGAGGCGGTGGCGTGGCTGCTGGCGCCGGTCCGCGAAGAGGGGCGGGCCCTGCGCGTCGCCGACGTCGGAGCGGGCACGGGCAAGCTCACCCGCGCGGTCGTCGAGCTCGGTGCCGACGTGGTGGCGGTCGACCCGGATGCCGACATGCTCGCCGCCCTGCGCGAATCGGTGCGGGGCGTGCCGACGTTCGCCGGCACGGCGGAGCGCCTTCCGCTGCCCGACGCCGGTCTCGACGCCGTCGTGATGGGGCAGGCGTGGCACTGGGTCGACGTGGACGCGGCCTCGCGGGAGGTCGGCCGAGTGCTGCGCAGCGGCGGGGCTCTCGGGTTGATCTGGAACATCCGCGATGACGCCGTCGACTGGGTGCGACGCCTCACCGCGGCGATGGGCGGCTCGAACGCGGAGGTGCTGCTCGCCACCACCGGTCCGCGCGTCACCGAGCCCTTCGCCGAGCTGGAGCATCGCGAGTGGCGGTGGGAACGGCCGATCACCCTTCCCGTGCTGCGGGAGCTCGTGGCCTCGCGCAGTGACATCATCACGGCCGACGCGGCGACGCGCGCGCGCATCGACGCCGCGGTCGACGGGGTGGTGGCATCCGTCCCGGAGTTGGCCGACGGGGGCTCGGTCGCGCTGCCGTACGTCACCCACGCGTTCCGCGCACGGCGGCCGTGACGCGGGTGCGCACCGCCCGGGCCGGGTAACCTGGACTCCCGTGGCTCTTACCATCGGAATCGTCGGCCTTCCCAACGTCGGAAAGTCGACCCTCTTCAACGCCCTGACCAAGAACTCGGTGCTCGCCGCGAACTACCCGTTCGCCACGATCGAGCCCAACGTCGGGGTCGTGAACCTTCCCGATGCGCGCCTGCAGCAGCTGGCCGGCGTGTTCCAGAGCGAGCGGCTCGTGCCCGCCGCGGTGTCGTTCGTCGACATCGCCGGCATCGTGCGCGGAGCGAGCGAGGGCGAGGGTCTCGGCAATCAGTTCCTCGCGAACATCCGTGAAGCGGATGCCATCGCCCAGGTCGTCCGCGGATTCGCCGACGACGACGTGGTCCACGTCGACGGCGCGGTCAACCCCGCGAGCGACATGGAGACCATCAACGCCGAGCTGCAGCTCGCCGACCTCCAGACCCTCGAGAAGGCGATTACCCGCTACGAGAAGGAGGTCAAGGGCAAGAAGCTCGACCCCTCGGTGCTCGACGCCGCGAAGGCCGCCCAGGACGCGCTGCAGCGCGGCGTGCTGCTCTCGGCATCCGGTCTCGACCTCTCGCCGATCCGCGAGCTGGGTCTGCTGACCGCGAAGCCGTTCATCTTCGTCTTCAACGTCGACGAAGCGGTGCTCACCGACCATGCTCGTAAGGACGAGCTGTCGGCGCTGGTCGCTCCGGCGAAGGCCGTCTTCCTGGATGCCAAGATCGAGTCCGAGCTGATCGACCTCGACCCCGAGGATGCCGCCGAGCTGCTGGCATCCACCGGTCAGGACGAGTCGGGCCTCGACCAGCTCGCGCGCATCGGCTTCGACACCCTCGGCCTGCAGACCTACCTCACGGCCGGGCCCAAGGAGGCGCGCGCCTGGACGATCCCGCAGGGCGCGAAGGCGCCGCAGGCGGCCGGTGTCATCCACACCGACTTCGAAAAGGGCTTCATCAAGGCCGAGGTCATCTCGTTCGCCGATCTCGTCGAGCTCGGCTCGGTCGCCGAGGCCCGCGCCAAGGGCAAGGCACGCCTCGAGGGCAAGGACTACGTCATGCAGGACGGCGACGTGGTGGAGTTCCGGTTCAACAACTGAAGGAACGGATCGGCAACGCCGGCGACGAGCTCGGGAGCGCCGGAGGCCGAAGCTGACGTCATGTGTAGGCTGACGACACGCTTCGGGGGGAGATGCTCATGACGATCCAGGTCGACACATCGGTGGTTCGAGGGGGAGCGAAGCGTGCGTGCAGCTCGCCGACGACGTGAGTCGTGCGCTGCAGTACTTCGACACCCATATCGACAAGGCCCAGTCGTGGGCGGGCGGCACGTTGATCCAATGGCTGCTGTCGGAGCACAGCTCTTTTGCATCGAGGGTGGATTCCGGGCTCGTGCGATCCAAGGCGCTGATGGTCGCTTCCGGTGGGGCGCTGGACGATGTCGCTCGACGCTTCGACGAGAACGAGAACGACGCCCAGCTCAGCGTGGGAGACCTGTTCCATGACCTCGACCCCGACGTGGCGACGACGCCCATCGACGGGAGCACAAATCGCCAGGCCTTCCTCCTCGATTCGCCGGCGGCAGCGCTCGCGGCTCCCGAGTCGTCCGTATCGGACCCGGCGTTCACCGTCGTGTGGGACATCCTGAACTGGCCGGATTACATCTCGCTCTCCTACTGGGGCCGGCAGGTTCTCAACGCGCTGGTCCAACTCGTCGCGCCGTCGCTGACCGGGGGTCAGGACCTGTTCGAGTTCCTCGCCCAGAAGCTCAGCGGCGACTGGGACAAGGTGGCCCTGGCGGGGAGCGCCTTCGGTCACCTGGGGGAGTTCTTCGAGGGGCTCGGCGCCACGGTCCACAACCTCGCCGTCGACGTATTCGCCGGCTGGACGAGTGGAGAGAGCGCCGATCGCGCGGGTGAATACTTCGCGGAACTGACGGCAGCGTTCGCCGCCCAGCCGGAGGTCTACGGCGACCTCGCGTCGAAGTACTCCAGCGCGGCATGGGCGGCCTTCGGGGCGTGTCAGGCCTTGCTCTCGGCGCTCGACGCGGCCGTCGATGCGCTCATCGTCTTCCTGATGGGATTCGCGTCGATCGGCGAGGCCATCGCCGCGCTCTTCAGCGGGGGTGCAACGGCCGTGCCCGCAGTCGTCTCGGCAATCGTCGCGGTCGTGCAGGCGTTCTCGAGCGCGTGGGGCGTCATGATGACCACGCTCTCGGTGACGATCGCGGCCGGAGCGACCATCGGCTCCGCCACCACTGCCATCGAGTTCGTTCCTCTCCCGGAGGCCTGACGTGGAACTTCCCGACGTATCGGCTGCGCTGCTGCGCACCGCCGGCGACGACTTCGCCCGAGCCCTCCAGAAGCGGTTGATCGCGCTGGCGGACGCGACCGACGACGAGGCGTACGCCAGTCGACTCCGACTCATCGCCAGTGGCAAGCGACCGCTGCGGACGCTGTTGCACGATCCCCGATGGAGAGAGTCGATCGACCCTCGCCTCCCCGACCCCGCGGAGCTGCCCGCCGTCGATCCGGACCAGCGTCGCGCGCTCGACGAGGCTGTCGAACAAGCCCGTCGGCGCCTGCGGACACCGACACGGGACGAGGTGGCTTCCGATTTCGCGGATCTCATGCGCCGTGCTGCCGCCACCGCGGACGCGATTCGTGATGACGCGCGCGGCGGTTGGGATGTCGTCCACCACACGGGCGACGACCCGGACGAGTCAGCGATGGGCACGCGATGACCCCTGCGGCGACGGTGGTGGCGCGTTACGACGCGGTCAAGCGGGCTGCCGTTGAGCAGACCCTGCGAAAGGTCGTGCGCGGGCAGGGCGTCGCGGCATTGGCTCTCGCGGTGCTCTGGGGATTCGTCACGCTGCTGCCGATCGTGGCCGTGGCCGCGGACGGACAGGGGGCCGCCGCACTTCTGCTCGCTCTGACGCTTGCGGTCCCCCTCGCCATCGGCGCGCTGGGTGTGCGCCAGCTCCGGCGACGGCCGCGCATGCCCGAGGTCGCGGTCGCGATCACTCCCACGACCGTCCAGTTTCCCGCCCTCGAAAGACCGTCCGCTTTCGCTCCGGCGGTGCGCGCCGAGGAATGGCCCCGCGAGGGCACGCTCGCCGAGATCCGCCCGGCATCCGGCCTGCTTCAGACCGCTCTCGTCGTCTTCACGCGGCAGGACGGACGCAAGCGACGTCGTCGCACGGTCTCCGCCGAGAACCTCGACATCGACCCGCGGAACCTCGTCGATGCGCTCGGGGGGCCGCAGCCCACGTAGCACGTGTTCTGCGGGGGCGTTGCATTACTCGGCCCGACCTGGTCGTAGATGCATCGGCGTGTCAGGGTGCGGATCGCTCCGGCGGGTCGCGTACTGGAACACGTGTGGAGTCACGCCGCGGTCGTGGCCGACACCTCCGACGCCGTCGACGGGGTCGTCGTCGACCGCGTCGATCCGCTCCTCGCCGACGACGGCCCCGGTTTCGATGCGCGGGCGGTGCTCGACGCCCCGGCTGAGGGGCACCTCGGTCTGCGCGTGCTCCGCGATCTCGCCACGGACGCGGGCGCCGAGCGCATCTGGGCAGTGTGTTCCGGCAGATCGGCGTCGCCGACCGGACGAGCGCAGCCCTGTGGGCGCGACCATCTCGGTACGTGCCGGGCTTCAAACCCGCTCCGCATAGACCACGCGGTTGTCGACATAGTGCCCCGAATCGCGGTCGAAGACACCGCCGCACGTGATCAGTCGGAGTTCATCTCGCGCGGTCGCCCCGAAGACGCGCGCGGTGGGGAACGCCGCCTTGGGGTAGTCGGCCGCCTCGGTGACGCGGTAGGCGTGGATCCGGCCATCGGCATCCTGCACCTCGACGAGGTCCCCGACGACGAGATCCTCCAGATTCTGGAAGATCGCGGGCCCGGTGGGGGAGTCGACGTGCGCGGCGATCACCGTCGGGCCCGTGCCCCCGGGAAGTCCTCCGCCGCTGAACCAACCGACCTCGTCATAATCGGCGGGAACCTCCATGGCGCCGTCGCCGTCGATGCCCAGGTTGATCAGCGACTCGTCCAGGTCGATCGCCGGGATCGAGACGCGCACGGGAGGGGATGCAGCGGCAGAGGGAGCCGTCGCGGCCCGAGGGGGTGACGGCACCGGGGGAGACGCGGTCGTCATCTGGGGCGGCGGCTCATCGGCCGCGAGCGGGGAGCTGCAACCGGTGATGGTCATCAGCGCGCCCACGACGAGCACGCACGCGGTGCGCCGCGGCCGTCCCGAAAAGGACGAGCGCCGCGCACCGCGCCGTGCGTCGGTCACTTCGCCGACGACGCGTGACGGCGGCGTAGCGCGAGTGCACCCGCGGCCACGACTCCGAGACCGCCCGCAGCCGCGGCGAGACCCCACCCGCCGGCATCCGCCGTGGCGGAACCACCGGCGCCGGTGTCGACGCCACCGACGGGGATTGCGGACAGCTGCCCGCGGACGACGCCGGCCGCGAAGTCGACGGTGTGCGAGTCGCCGGTGAAGCCGGCGGGGTCGGCCTCGATCTGCTTCAGGGTGAAGCCCTCGCCGGTGTCGGCGCCGTTGGCGACCACGCCCGTGGTGAAGGGGCCCTGCAGGCACCCCGAGGAGGTGCGGGGTCCGTCGCCCACGGGGGTCGGGTTCGGGAAGGCGATCCGAGGCGGTCCGGGCTCGCCCACGGCCGCTTCGTGGATGTGCGTGGCGGTCTTTGCGGGGCTCTGGTAGTCGCCGGTGACGCCCTCGAGGCGGATGTCGTAGCAGATGATGTCGAGGTCGGAATTGATGCGGAACGTGAATGTGCCGGTGGCGCCCTCCTCGCCGGGGGCGGCGACGCCGTCGTTGTTGATCACCTGGTCGGGGGTGGCCATGACCGTGAACGCGCTCGTGAACTCGGCGGGTTCGGCGACCTCGGTCTCGGCGTGCGCCGGGACGCCGACGGCCAGGAGGGCGACGCCGGCCAGGGCGCCGATCGTGAGTGGGCGGGCGTACGTCTTCTTCGTCATCGTCGTGCCTTTCGATCGGGACGCGGAGTGTCCGGTTGCGGGGGAGTACGACCACCGGGGGCCGCGCGTTCACGGCATCCGGAAATTTCTTCCCGCACGTGAACGCCGGGACCGCCACGGGCGTACTCCCTCACGAGGACGTCGGCGGGCGACGGTTACCCTCGGAGAGGACGACACGGGTGACGGAGTCCGACTACACGGGACGCGAGGGGGAGTTGCGGATGCGCGCTTCTCGACGATCGAGCACACGCCCGGCATTCGACCTGCGCCGCGCGTTCGACGACAACGGCCATGCCCTGCTGGGGTTCGCGGTGAACGCCTTACGCGACCGGCCGTTGGCCGAGGACTGCGTGCAGGAGACGTTCCTGCGCGCGTGGCGGGCGCGCGACCGTTTCGACGCGCGGGCCGCATCCGAGCGAACGTGGCTGTTCTCGATCGCGCGCAACGTGATCGTCGACGCCCTCCGCGCTCGGGCGCGCCTGCCGGTGATCGGTGACCAGGGAGAGCTTGAGAGCCGGGCAGCGGAGGCGATCGACCCGCTCGATCGCCTGCGCATGCTCGAGGCGCTGTCGGTGCTCAGCGAGGCGCATCGCACCGCGGTCGTGGCAATTCACCTGCACGGTCGGTCGTATCAGGAGCTCGCGGATGCCACGGGCGTCCCCGTCACGACGTGGCGCACACGCACGTTCCACGGGCTCCGCGCCCTTCGCACGCACCTCGAGGAGATGGAGGAGACCGATGCGCACTCCTGATGATCGCTGGGCCGAACTGGCCGCCGCCGCGCTGGCGGGAGAGCTGACCGCGGCGGAAAAGGCGGAGTTCGACGACCTGCGTCGCTCCGATCCGGCCCGTGCCGAGGAGTACGCCGCACTCGACGGCATCGCCGGGCGGCTGCGTCAGGGCGACGTCGGGTGGGTCGTGCCGCGCGATGACGGAGACCTGTTCGCTCGGATCGAGTCCTCCCTGGGGGCCCCGGTTCCGGTGCCTCCTGTGTCGCCGCGGAAGCGAGAGCGCCGATGGGTGACACCGGTGGCCGCGGCCGCATGCCTGGTAGGGGGCGTCGTGCTCGGCGCCAACGGCGCGGGACTCTCCGACTCCTCGGCGCCGTCGGGCCCGCCTGGCACCCTCGGCGCCCTCGAGCGCGTCGCGGTGAGCGACGATCGCGACGGCGTGGACGTCTCGGCCGAGGTCGTCGCGCACACGTGGGGCACGGAGGCCTACCTCCAAGCGACGGGGCTCGATGCGGGAGCGACCTACGAGCTGGTCTTCGTCGGGGTCAACGGTGCGGAGTTCTCGGCGGGCGAGGTGCTGGGCTCCGAGGTGCCGATCGTCTGCCGTCTGAACGCGGCCGTTCTCCGGGGGGATGCCGTGCGCATGGAGCTGCGCGACACCGGCGAGGCCGTGATCGCGCACGCGGACCTGCCTGCGGTCTGAAGCTCCACGGCCGAAGTCGCGGCGCCCCCGACGTCAGCCCAGCTCGCCCGGATGGGTCAGGCGCCACAGCAGCGTGGGCTCTTCGATGGCGCCGGAGATCTTCACGTCGGCCGAGGTCGATTGCGGTCCGGCCGTCCAGGTGACCGTCCCGACCCTCTCGCCGTCGGCGTAGGTGCGCGGGGAGACGGTGTCGAGGGTCACGGTCACCGGGGTGTCCGACCATGTCCGCAGCTCGGCGTTCCTGGCGAGCACGAGGGAGGCGTTCGACCCCCACGGTGTCGTGATCGTGCCGATGGTGGCGCCCAGCGAGCCGACCGTCACATCGTGGAAACCGTCGCTGACGCTCTGCAGCAGACGCGCCACATCGGCGTCGGTGCTGTCGTGGGTGGCGCCTCCGAGGCGCACACCCGTGATCTTCAGCGGGCTGCCGATGCCGACGTCGAGGGACGCCGTGAACAGTAGGTTGAAAGTGCCGTCGCCGAGATTCCCGGTCTTCAGCCCGTTCACGCCGAGCGTGCCGAGGAGGTCGTTCGTGTTGGTCACGGTCCCCGCGCCGGTCACGCTGATCGAGCGCGTCGCCGTGATCGCGGCGATCGCCGGGTTCGCCGCCGCGATGCGGCCGAGGGCGACGAGGTCGTCGGGTGTGGAGGTGTTGCGCGCGTCGATGCCGGTGGCATCCACGATGCGCGTGTCGTTCAGGCCGTTGCGGCTCAACCACGACCGGGCCGCGTCGACGTAGGCGCCCTCCGACCCGAACCCCCAGCGGGCGATCGCGACCGCGTAGTTGCTGGCCGAAGGCAGCAACATCGTGGCCAGGGCGTCGTGCAGCGGCATGCGCGTACCGTCGGGCATCGCCGCGATCGTGACGCCCTGCACGTAGAAGCGGTCGTACAGGTCGGTGTCTGCCTCGGTGAAGGCGATGGTGGGCCCGGGATCGGAGGCATCACTCAGGGGGTGCGCATCGAGCACAACCAACGCCGTCACGAGCTTGGCGATGCTGGCGATGGGCCGTGCGTCGTCGCCGCCCGACGAGGCGAACACCCCGGCCGCGTCCGGCCCCAGGAACTGCTCACCGCCCTCGACGGCGAGACGCGCGGAGCCCGAGGAGGGCAGGACGAGGGATGCCACGGCCCCGGGGCTCACGGAGGGCGCCTTCGAGGTGACGGTCGGGGCGGGGAGGGCCGCCGCCGAGGCCCACCAGACGTACCCGCCGCCGCCGCCGAGGGTGGCCAGCAGAATCACCAGGAAGACGATCAGCGCGATGCGCCCGCCGCGGCCCGGGGGCGCCGGCTCGCGCGGCGCGTCTTCCAGCAGGCTCGAGAAATCGGCGAGCGTGTCGGGCGCGGTCACGAGGTGTGACCGACCGTCGCGAATGATGCTTCCCCCCGGCGCATTCTTCGAACCTAACCCGTCGACATGCCTCACGCGCACATGAATTTCAAGCCCCCCGGCCTGCTGCGACGGCGGATCTAGCGTTGATGCACATCGGGAGATACCCGGAAACCTATACGGGAGGTGCCGACATGGGACTCGACGACAAGATCAAGAACGCCGCTGAGAACATCGCGGGCAAGGCGAAGGAAGCCACGGGCAAGGCCACCGACAACGAGCGCCTCGAAGCCGAGGGCCACGCGGACCAGACCAAGGCCCACGCCAAGCAGGCCGGCGAGAACGTCAAGGACGCCTTCAAGTAAGTCGCCCTCCCCGAATGCCCCGATCCTCGCGGTCGGGGCATTCGTCGTTTGCGACACGGATGCCGGGGGCGGGCGCCCGCGTTCGCGATAATGGCGGAATGACCGCTGCCGTTCCCACCGAGACCCCCACGCTGGTCTCGGGCACCCCCGTCGTCCTGCGCGCCCACGGCTACGAAGCCGCGATCGCCAGTGTCGGCGCGTCCCTCCGCTCGCTCACCTTCCACGGCCGCGACCTCGTCGTCCCCTTCGAGGCCGACGAACTGCGTCCCGCCTACCGCGGCACGACGCTCGCGCCGTGGCCGAACCGCGTGGTGGACGGCATCCATCGTTTCGACGGCGAGGAGCACCAGCTGCCGCTCACCGAGCCGAACCGCGGCCACGCCCTGCACGGGCTGCTGTCGTGGGTCGACTGGAACGTGCTCGACGCCTCCGACGACGCCGTCACCCTCACCGCGACGGTGAACGCTCAGGCCGGATACCCGTGGTGGCTCGTGGTGTCGACCACGTTCCGCCTAGGCGCGGACGGTCTGACGCAGACCGTCCGGGCGACCAACCTCTCCGACACCCCGGCGCCGTGGGGGACCGGCCCGCACCCGTACCTCGTCGCGGGTCCGGCGTCGCTCGACGAGTGGACGCTCTCGCTTCCGGCCGACACCGTGCTGGAGGTCACGCCCGACCGGCTCGCACCTGTCGCCCTGGCATCCGTCGAGGTCGACGCCGAACGCTTCGACTACCGCCAGGAGCGCGTGCTCGGTGCGGTCGAGATCGACCACGCCTACACCGGATTGATCCGGGATGCCGACGGCCGCGCCACCGTGACGGTCACCGATCCCTCGGGTACGGGGGTCGCGATGAGCTGGGCTGCGGACTGCTCGTGGGTGCAGATCCACACCGCCGACCTGCCCGCCGGGCCCGGGACGCCCGGACATCGGGCCGGACTCGCGGTCGAACCCATGACCTGCGCGCCCGACGCCTTCAACGACGACGCCTACGACTTCGCCACGGGTGTCGTCTCGCTCGACCCCGGGGCCTCGCACGAGGCCGGCTGGACGATCTCGGCCCGCTGAGACTCCGGCAACGGAAGAACCGCCCCGGAGTGATCCGGGGCGGTTCTTCGTGGGGACGGTGGGTCAGACGACCTGCGCTCCGCACATGCCGCAGTCGCCGCCGGCCGAGACCTCGACGAAGCAGTCGGGGCACATCGCCCGCGTCGGCCGGTCCGTGATCGGCGTGGGCTTCGGGGTCGTGCTGCGCCGCTCGGCCTTGGGAGCCGCGGCGCGCGCGCGACGCATCTCGATGGTCGGGGCGGGCGGCGGGGGCGGGGCGGCCGGCTTGTGGGCCTCGCAGTAGAAGCGGACGAATCCGCCGTGGTGCTTCGGGTGGCGGTGCTTGACCGCCCACAGCTCGGTGCGCTCGTACAGCGGGCCGTCGGTGCCGCACGCGACGCAACGGGTGGCTTCGCCCGGTACGACGTCGGCGACGAGGACGGGGGCGTCGAAGCGGATGGCATCCCGCCAGTCCTGCGACGAAACGATCTTCATGGGGGACCCTTCTTCGGCGGTTCGGGCCGCCTCACCCTCAACGGTACGCTCCTCCCCAGCCCGTCGGGGACGCCGATCGTGCGCTGCGGGGCTGGACAGCGCCCGCGGGACCCCGGATAGGTTGGAGGGAATTCCCCCGCGCCGCCGTCCTCGGCGGTGCCTGTCGAAGGAGAACCATGGAATTTGCTGCTCTGGGGGCGATCGGCATCGTCGTGGTCATCGCACTCGTCGTCGTCATCGTCGTCTTCCTTATCATCGCGGGGCTGATCCGCGGCTGGTACCGGGTCGCCAAGGCCGACGAAGCTCTGGTGATCGTCGGTAAGCGTCAGAAGGGCGCGGACGGCGGGTCTTCCCGCATCACCGTCATCACCGGTGGCGGCGCGATCGTCAACCCGCTCACCCAGCGCGGCGAGATGATCTCGCTGCGCGCCCGTCAGATCAAGATGGAGCCGACCGCCCAGTCGTCCAACGGCGTCACCGTGAACGTCAGCGGTGTGGCCCTGGTGAAGATCGGGTCCGACCCCGAGTCGGTGCGCCGCGCGGCCGAGCGCTTCGCCTCGCAGGATAAGGCCATCGAGCAGTTCACGACCGAGCAGCTCGAGGGTGCGTTGCGCGGCGTGGTCGCGACGCTGACCGTCGAAGAGCTCATGCGCGACCGGCAGCGCTTGTCCGATCAGATCGCCGAGGGGATCAAGGGCGACCTGTCGTCGCAGGGTCTCATCCTCGACTCGTTCCAGATCCAGGGCGTCACCGACGGCAACGGCTACATCGCGGCCTTGGGCGCGACCGAGGTCGAGCGCGTCAAGCGCGAGGCGGAGGTCGCCCGCATCAACGCGGTGCGCGAGATCCGCGCGCGCCAGATCGCCACCGACGAGGCGAACCTCATCGAGCAGACGAAGCTCGACAAGAACAGCGCCGCGGCCAAGGCCGAGGTCGGCCGTGCCAACGCCGAAGCCGAGCAGGCCGAGGCCCTGACCCGCGCCGAGCGTCGTCAGGCCGTTCTGCAGCAGGAGGCGCAGAACACGCAGGCCCGCCTGGAGTCCGAGGTCTCGCGCGTCGCTGACGCCGACCTGTACCAGCGCCAGAAGGATGCGGACGCCGAGGCGTACGCGCAGATCAAGGCGGCCGAGGCGCGCGCCCAGATCGCCGAGCAGGAGGCCTCCGCCGTGCGCGTGCGCGCCGAAGCCGACGCACAGGCCGTGCGCCTGGCCGGTGAGGCCCGCGCCGAGGCCATCCGCGCCGAGGCCGAGGCGCTGTCGCACAACCAGGAAGCTCTGCTCGCCCAGCGTGCGCTCGAGGCTCTCGTGCCGATGATGGCCGAGTTCGCCAAGGGCTACGACCGCGTCGGCAACGTCACGGTGCTCGGCGGGGAGGGCGCGAGCGGACACCTCGCGACCGAGTCGGCGACGGGCCTGCGCTCGTCGTTCGAGGCGGTGAAGGCGGCGACCGGCATCGACCTGACGCAGATCATCCAGGGACGCGCCGTGGCCGACGCGTTCGCCGAGTCGGTGCGTCGTCCGGACGCCGACACGTCGTCATCCCCGGCACCCGCCGGTTCCGCCGCGACGCCCACGGCGTCGGAGCCCGGGGCCTGAGCGGTATCCGCCGATGCCCGAAGCCCCGGAGGTCGAGGCGCTTGCGCTGTTCCTGCGCGAGCGCCTGATCGGTCACGAGGTCGTCGGCACCGAGCTCGTCGAGGGGCGGGCGTGGAAGACACGCGCCCGCCCCCTCGACCAGCTGGTGGGTCGCCGGGTGACCGCGGTGGTCCGCTACGGCAAGCACATCGACCTCGACCTGGACGGCGTGCATCTCTCGCTCGGCTTCGGCCGGGCGGGGTGGGCGACGTGGACCGACGACGACGCAGACCCGGGGGAGCAGGCCGCCGAACCCGCGGCATCCCCGGTCGCCGCCGTGATCGCGCGCGTGGTCTTCGACAACGGCGTGCTGGGCATCACCGACGCCGGCGACTGGCTCTCGGCGCAGCTGCACCTCGTCGACGACCCGGCCGAGGTCCCGGCGGTCGCCAAGCTGGGCCCGGATGCCATCGACCCCGCCTTCTCGCGCGAGATGTTGCAGAAGGCGCTCGGCGGGCGACGCAAGCAGCTCAAGGCCCTGCTGCAGGAGCAGGAGACGCTGGCCGGGATCGGCAATGCGTACTCCGACGAGATCCTCTTCGCGGCGCGACTCGCACCGGTCGCTCACGCGTCGTCGCTGAGCTCGGACGAGGTGTCGCGGCTGTTCGCGGCGCTGCACGACACTCTCTCGGCGGCCGTGGCCGCGCGGCGGGGCGTGCCGATCGCCGAGCAGAAGGCCGCGAAGGTCGCCGCGATGCAGGTGCACGGACGCACCGGCGAGCCGTGTCCCGGCTGCGGCGGCGTGATCGAGGACGTCCCGGGGACCAAGGGCGGCGGCCAGTGGTGCCCGTCGTGCCAGGGCGGCTGATCGCGATTCGGGCACGCGAAAGGGCCCCGAACCAGAGTCCGGGACCCTTCGAGAAACGCGCTCAGGCGGTCTGGCCGGAGTGCTTTCCCTCGGCGACCTCTTCGAGGAGCTTCGCGTTGAACGCGGGGAGGTCGTCGGGATTGCGGCTCGAGACGAGGCCCTGGTCGACGTGCACCTCTTCGTCGACCCAGGTGGCGCCGGCGTTGCGGAGGTCGGTCTGCAGCGTCGGGTAGCTGGTCAGCGTGCGGCCCTTCAGCACGTCGGCCTCGGTCAGGATCCACCCGCCGTGGCAGATGACGGCAACGGGCTTCTTCTGGTCGAAGAAGTCGCGGGCGAAGGACACGGCATCCTTCACGATGCGGATGTCGTCGGCGTTCTGCACGCCCCCCGGAAGCACGAGGGCGTCGAAGTCGCCCGCGGAGGCGCCCGAGACGGCGAGGTCGACCTTCTGCTCGTGGCCCTTCTCGCCGCTGATGCTGCCCTCACTCGGAGAGACGAGCACCGCCTCGGCGCCGGCGGAGGTCACGGCCTCCCACGGGCTCGTGAGTTCGCTGTCTTCGTAACCGTCGGTGGCCAGGAATGCGATGCGCTTACCGCTGAGATCGGTCATGGATACGCCTCTCTTCGTTGTCGATGGGGTGCTCCCACGCTAGGAACGCGGCGTCGACCGGGGGCGGGGGTTGCGGATGCCGTGCACAGGGGTTAGCCGGGGTACGCCGAATCGGTAGGGGTTCACACGGGCGCGGGAGACGTAGACGTCGCGCGTTCGGAGCGAGGGACGCGGCGGCCCGCGCCCTCGCGCGCAGGCGTAGCATGGAGCGCATGTCCGGTGACACCACGTCCGACACGAAGCCCGCGTCAACGCCGCTGCTCACGCTGCTGAACGCCCCGGCGGTCGAGACCGACGACGACACCCCCGCCGCCTCGCAGTGCTGCGGCGGCGGTTCCTGCTCACTCTGATCCGAGCCTCCGCTCGCGCGGGCTGCTCTCGCCGCGGGCCGCGGCCGTCAGTGCGCGGCGACGGGAACCTCGGTCTCCTCCGACTCGGCCGGCTTGCGCACGAAGCACGCCAGGATGACGGCGGCGGACGCGATCACCGCGCCGACGAGGAACGACGCGTGGACGCCCGACGCCACCGCAGCGGCCTGGTCCGCGCCATCGGCGAGGGCGGCGCTGGAGAAGACGGTCATGATGGCCACGAAACCGGCCGTGCCGGCCGCGCCGGCGACCTGCTGAGCGGTGCCCACCACGGCACTGCCGTGCGAGTAGAGCCGACGGGGGAGCGAGCCGAGCGCGGAGGTCATCAGCGGCGTGAAGACGAGGCCGAGCCCGAGGTTCAGGGCCAGGTAGACCGTGACGATCCACCACACGGGCGTGCTCTGGCCGAAAGTGAGCGCCATGGTCCACAGCACCGCGGCCGCGATCAGCATCCCGGGGATGACGAGCGGAGTCGGCCCGAAGCGATCGAAGAGGCGGCCGACGATGGGCGCCATGACGCCCATGAGCACACCGCCGGGCAGCAGCATGAGACCCACGGTGAGGCTGCTGAGGCCGAGCGCCTGCTGCAGGAAGATCGGCAGCAGGATGAGCGAGCCGAACAGCGCGGCCATGACGATTGCAACGAGCGGAACGGCGAGCCGGAATGAGCCGCTCTGGAAGACCCGCAGGTCGAGCAGGGCGGAGTTCGCGCGCTGCAGGCGGAGCTGGCGCAGGACGAACGCGGTGACGAACACCGCGCCCACGGCGAGGGGGATCCAGACCGGAACGGAGGCGTGGCCGGACGCCGATTCGCCGATCGCGCTCAGGCCGTAGACCAGGCCGCCGAAGCCCAGGGCCGACAGGACGACGGACAGCACGTCAAAGCGTGCGTCGGGGCGGGTCTCGGTGACGTTTCGGACCCACCGGGCGCCGAGCGCGATGGAGACCAGCGCGATGGGCAGGATGAGCCAGAAGATCGCGTGCCAGGTGAGGGCCGAGAGGATGAGACCGGAGACGGTCGGGCCGACGGCGGGCGCGACGGCGATGACGATGGTGACGACGCCCATGACGCGGCCGCGCTTGTTGGCCGGGACGAGGTTCAGCACGGTGGTGAAGAGCAGGGGCATCATGACGCCGGTCCCCATGGCCTGCACGATGCGGCCTACGAGGAGCACCCCGAACGCCGGCGCGATCGCGGCGACGAGGGTTCCGAGGGCGAAGACGCCCATCGCGCCGAAGAACACGAGGCGGATCGGGAAACGCTCGAGGAGGAAGCCGGTCAGGGGGATCACGACGGCCATCGTCAGCAGGAACGCCGAGGTGAGCCACTGACCGGTGGCGGCGCTCACGCCGAAGTCGGACATGATCGCCGGGAGCGCGACCGACATGGTCGTCTCGTTCAGGATGACGACGAACGCGGCGACCACGAGAAGGGCGATGACCGGACCGGGGCGGTGCGACGGTGCCGACGCGGTCTCAGGTCGGGAGACGGGGATGGTGCCGGTGGCGGCCATGACGAGGTCCTTTACGTGCGGGGGGCTTCGTGGCGCCACGGAGGGCGACTGCGAGGGTCACAACGGGCGCGCGGCCCGGGATATTCCGACACCGAGACGATCGGATGGCAGGCGACCCGGAAGTGACCCTATCGGGCGGTTCCGACATCGCCGGTCCGCGGCTCGATGTCGGTGGGCGGACGTAGGCTGGCCGGCATGAGCATGGGCGGTGGGGGCGGGAGCATGTTCCGCGGCGTGGATGCCGACATGCAGCGCAAACGCAACGCTCAGGCGCCGCGGGTGGCGAACCTGGGCCGCCGGGTGGTCGAGCTCTTCCGTCCCTACCGTGGGCGCATCGCCTTCACGGCCCTGCTGGTGGTCGTCGGCGCGGCGGTCGCCGTCGTCCCCCCGCTTCTCGTGCAGCGCATCTTCGACGACGCACTGTTCCCCGTCGACGGCTCGAACCCCGATCTGCGCCTCCTCGCGATCCTCGTGAGCGTCATGATCGGCCTGTTCCTCGTCTCCGCCGCGCTCAACGTCGGCCAGACCTGGCTCACCGCCACCGTGGGCAACCGGGTCACCGGCGACCTGCGCACCCGTCTGTTCGACCACCTCCAGAACATGGAGCTCGGGTTCTTCACGCGCACGAAGACGGGCGTCATCCAATCGCGACTCCAGAACGACGTGGGCGGCGTCTCGGGCGTGCTCACGAATACCGTCACCAGCATCCTCGGCAACGCGGTCACCGTCATCGCGTCCCTGGTGGCGATGATCCTCATCGATTGGCGTCTCACCCTCATCGCCGTTGCGCTGATGCCGTTCCTCCTTTTCGTCCAGCGGCGCGTCGGCCAGGTGCGCGCGCGCATCGCCGGCGAGACGCAGGAGTCCCTGTCGGAGCTGTCGGCGATCACGCAGGAGACCTTGAGCGTCTCCGGCATCCTGCTGTCGAAGTCGTTCAACCGTCAGCGCACCGAATCGGCGCGCTTCGACGCCGAGAACGACAACCAGGTGCGGCTCCAGGTGCGTCGGGCGATGAGCGGTCAGGGATTCTTCGCCGTCGTGCAGGTGATCATGTCGAGCGTCCCCGCGGTCATCTACCTGGTGTCGGGCTTCCTCATCGGCGGGGGAGCGGGCGCGATCACGGCGGGCACCATCGTCGCCTTCACCACCGTGCAGGCGCGTCTGCTCATGCCGCTGATGGGGCTCATGCGCGTCGCGCTCGACGTACAGACGTCGTCGGCGCTGTTCGCCCGCATCTTCGAGTACCTCGACCTGCGCCCCGCCATCGTCGACGCGCCCGGCGCCCTGCCCGTCGCGGCCGCGCCCGGGCCGCTCGGCCGCATCGAGTTCCGCGACGTGGAGTTCCGCTACCCTGACGCGTCCGCGCAGGCGCGGCCGACGCTCGACGGCGTGTCGTTCACGGTCGAGCCCGGTCAGCACGTCGCGTTCGTGGGTCCGTCGGGGGCGGGGAAGACGACGATCCTCTACCTCACGCCGCGCATGTACGAGGCGACGGGGGGAGCGGTGATGTTCTCGGGGGCCGATGTGCGCTCGCTCGAGCGCGCCTCGATCATCGACGAGATCGGCATCGTGTCGCAGGAGACCTACCTCTTCCACGCCACCGTCCGTGAGAACCTCCGGTACGCGCGCCCCGACGCCACCGACGACGAGATCGAGGCCGCGTGTCGGGCCGCGAACATCCACCACGTGATCGCCGGCTTCGAGGCCGGATACGACACGGTGGTCGGTGAACGCGGATACCGTCTCTCCGGCGGCGAGAAGCAACGCATCGCGATCGCGCGCGTGCTGTTGAAAGACCCGCCCGTGCTGCTGCTCGACGAGGCGACGAGCGCCCTCGACACCGTCTCCGAGCGCATCGTGCAGGAAGCGCTCGAGACCGCCTCGCACGGCCGCACCACCCTCTCGATCGCCCACCGGCTGTCGACCGTGATCGGCGCCGACCAAATTCACGTGGTGGATGCCGGGCGCATCGTCGAATCCGGCACGCACAGCGAGCTGCTCGCCCGCGGCGGCCTGTACGCGAGCCTGGCCGCCGAACAGCTGGCGGCGTCGTTCGTACTCGCCGAGGAGCAGCTCGACGAGGCGGGCCTGGCGCGTGCGGCCCTCCCCGCCCGTCGCGCCGACGAGGCGCCGGCGTAGGTCGACCCGGCCGCGCCCCGGGAACAAGGGTGGCGTTTCGTCTCGACTCGCCGCGTTCCGGCATCCGGTGCCGACGTGTCGAGCCAGCGCTCCGCCGTTGTGCACGGGCCGGCCCGTGGGCGGTCGCCCCCGTCCTCAGCCGGGCAGCGACTCCACGAACGCCTCGAGCGCGATGCGGTACGTCGCGTCCGGATGCGTCTCGGCGATGCGCAGGAGCGGCGGCAGGTCGAGCGTGCGGATCAGTCGCCCCCGTTCCTCGACCGCGGCGTCGGCGCCCGCGGCCCGCAGCACGGCGATCCCTTCGCCGAGGGCCTCGAGGTAGTCGCGTAGCACGTCGACCTCGCCCAGGCGCTGGGTGATCGACCCGCCGTCGCGGCGCTGACGCCACTCGACGATGACGTCGGGGATCGCATCGAACGCCGCCGCAGAGGTGTACATGCGCTGCGCGAGCACCTGGTCCTCGTAATAGCGCCCCTCGGGGAAACGCAGCCCGTGCTCGCGCCAAAAGGCGGTGCGGCTGAGTTTGGACCACGCGACGATGTTCCCGGATGCCGCGGGGTGCTGCGCGAGCGTGGTCCGGGACCGCGCCGGGTCGGTGGCGGCTGCCACCCACGGCTGCACGTCGCCCGCGGTGTACCCGGAGCCCTCGGCATCCGGTCGCAGACGCACGTACGCGCCCACGACGAAGTCGCTGCCGGTGTGGTCGAGGGTGTCGGCGAGGCGGGTGAGGGCGTCCGGGCGGAGGATGTCGTCGGCGTCGAGGAACGCGGTGTACGGCGTCTCGACTCGCGCGAGACCGCTGTTGCGCGCGGCGCCGAGGCCGCGCTGCTCCGCGTGCCGCACGAGGTGGAACCGGGCATCGTCGGCTTCCGCATCGGCGAAGATCCGGGCCGTGTCGTCGTTCGAGGCGTCGTCGACGAGCACCGCCGTCCAGTGCGCGTGCGTCTGCGCACGGAGCGAATCGAGGGCTTCGGCCGCGTACTCGGCGACGTCGAAGCCCGGGACGATGACGGTGACCGGGGTGGAGCTCACCCGCGCGATCCTACGGCCGTCACGGCCGCGGCGACCGCATCGGCGACGGGATCGAGGGATGCCGTGATCCCGTGCGGCAGGGTGAAGCGCACGGCGGTGCGGGCCAGATCGTGGTCGAGGCCGATCGCGAGCAGTACGTGCGATGCTTCGTCGCTGCCGGCGGCGCAGGCCGAACCGCTCGAGGAGACCACCCCGCGGCGCTCGAGCTCGAGCAGGACGGTCTCGCCGTTCGTGCCGGGGAAGACGAAGCTCGCGGTGCCCGGCAGGCGCCGCGTCGGGTGACCGGTGACGCGCCCGTCGGGAACCAGCGCGAGGACGCGGGCGATGAACGCCTCGCGCAGCGCCGTCACCCGGGCGGCCTCTTCCGCTCGCTCCGCCTCGGCGAGGGTGAGGGCGGTGGCGAGGGCGACCGCTCCCGCGACGTCCGGCGTCCCCGAACGCCGCCCGCGCTCCTGCCCGCCGCCGTGCAGCAGGGGCTCGAAGGGCAGTCGCCCGCGCACGGCCAGGATGCCGGTGCCCTTGGGGGCGCCGATCTTGTGTCCGGCGATGGTCACGGCATCCGCTCCGAGCCCCGACAGGGGGAGCCACCCGGCGGCCTGCACGGCATCCAGGTGCAGGGGCACCCCGCGTCCGTGTGCGACGGCGGCGAGGGCGGCGGCATCCTGGACCGTGCCGATCTCGTTGTTGGCGTATCCGACGCTCACGAGCGCGGTGTCGTCGCGCAGGCTCGCGGCGAGGGCGTCGGGGGCGAGCGTTCCGGTGTCGTCGATCGGCGCGTGCGTCACCGCGACCCCGTGCAGGCGGGTGAGGTACTCGGCGGAGGCGAGCACCGACTCGTGCTCGATCGCCGTCGTGACGAGGTGCTTCCTTCCCGACCCCAACGTGATGCCCTTGATCGCCGCGTTGTTGGATTCCGTGCCGCCGGAAGTGAAGGTCACGTCCCCGGTGCGCATGCCGAGGACGGCGGCGACCCGCGCGCGGGCGTCGTCGAGGGCGGATGCCGCCGCCTCGCCGACCTCGTGACGGCTCGACGGGTTGCCGAAGTACCGCGTGAGGTACGGGGCCATCGCCTCGAGCACCTCGGGGCGCACGGGCGTGGTCGCGGCGTTGTCGAGGTAGAGGCTCACGCCGTCTCGATGCGGATGTCGAGGCCGAGGTCGAGGGCGGATGCCGAGTGCGTGAGCGCGCCGACCGAGATGACGTCGACGCCGGTCTCGGCGATGGCGCGCACGGTGTCGAGGGTGACCCCGCCGGAGGCCTCGACCTGTGCCACTCCGGCGATGCGGGCGACGCCGGTGCGCAGGTCGTCGAGCGAGAAGTTGTCGAGCATGATCGTCCCCACGCCCGCGGCCAGCACGGCGTCGATCTGCTCCAGTCGGTCGACCTCGACCTCGACGTGGGTGGTGTGCGGCAGCCGCGCGATCGCGCTCTCGAGGGCTTGGGTGACCGACAGACCGTTCGCGGTGAGAACGGCGAGGTGGTTGTCCTTGGCCATCACGGCATCCGAGAGCGAGAAGCGGTGATTGTGTCCGCCGCCGTCGCGCACCGCCTGCCGTTCGATCGCGCGGAGCCCGGGCGTGGTCTTGCGGGTGTCGACGATGCGGGCGCCGGTGTGCGCGACCTCGGCGACGTAGCGGCTGGTGAGGGTCGCGATGCCCGACATGCGCTGCACGAAGTTCAACCCGATGCGCTCGGCGGTCAGCACCGCCCGGGCGGGGCCCGTGACGACAGCGAGGGTGTCACCGGGGGAGAAGCGCGCGCCGTCGGCGACGCGCTGCTCGACGGTGACCGAGGGATCGGTGAGGGTGAAGGCCGCGGCGAACACCGCGGCCCCGCTGAAGACGCCGTCGACGCGCGCGACGAGCTCGGCGCGCGCGGTGGCGTCCTCGGGGATGAGGGTCTCGCTCGTGAGGTCGCCCCAGGGGGCGTCCTCCTCGAGAGCGGCGGAGACGACGCGGTCGATGGTGGCGCGGGTCAGCATGCGAGGACCTCCGAAGGTGCGGGGATGGATGCCGGTTGGACGGCATCGGAGCGATAGTGGGCGCCGACCGACCCGGTGCGCGCCCGCGCGGCATCCACCACGTGGGTCGCGACGAGGAGGAGGTTGTCGTCCTCCACGGCGGAGAGGCGGCCCGGGGAGCGCCAGGCCGCGAGCGTCGCCGCCGCACGGTCGAGCCCGGCCGCATCGCGAACGAGTCCCGCGTCGTCCCACATGAGCCGCTGCAGAGCCGAACGGGAGAACGCCGGGGCGTCGGTGTCGACCGCCACGGGCGCGGGCCGCGCGGGGACGGCCGGGGCGACGGGCCAGTCCCGGTCGCGGGCGGCGGCATCCCCGGCGCGCGCGCCGAAGACCGCACCCTCGAGCAGGGAGTTGGATGCCAGCCGGTTCGCGCCGTGCACACCCGTCCGCGCCGTCTCACCCACCGCGTACAGTCCCGGCACCGTGGTGCGCCCGTCGAGGTCGGTCACCACACCGCCCATGAGGTAGTGCGCCGCGGGGGTGACGGGGATGGGCACGTGCGCCCAGTCGAGCCCCCGCTCGCGCACGGCGGCGTCGATCGTGGGGAAGCGCCGAGCGAGGCGCTCGGGGCCGAGGGCGGTCGCATCCAGGCGCACCGGGTGGCCGTCCTGAGCGGCCATGGCGCGTGCGTTCGCGCGGGCCACGACGTCGCGGGGGGCCAGCTCCCCATCGGGGTGGGCGTCGAACGCGAAGCGGCGCCCGGCGTCGTCGATCAGGACGGCGCCCTCGCCGCGGACGGCCTCCGATACGAGGAACGGCGCCCCCGCGGCGAGCGCTGTCGGGTGGAACTGCACGAATTCGAGGTCGGCGACGGCGGCACCCGCTCGGATCGCCGCGGCGATGCCGTCGCCGGTGGCGCCGAGGGGGTTGGTGGTGTGGGCGTAGAGCTGACCCGCCCCGCCCGTGGCGAGCACCACGGCGTCGGCGGTGAGCCGCTCGCCGTCGGCGAGCTCGATGCCCGTGACTCGGCCGTCCTCGATGACGAGGTCGCGGAGGAGCGCGTGCTCGCGCACCGGGATCCCCGCCGCGCGGACGGCGTCGCCGAGCGCCGCTTGGATCGCGGCACCCGTCGCATCTCCGCCGGCGTGCAGGACGCGGGCGACGGCGTGCGCCGCCTCGAGGCCGCGGGAGAAGTCGCCGTCCGCCGTCCGGTCGAAGCCCACGCCGCGCGCGACGAGCTCGGCGATGCGCGCCGGGCCCTCGCCGACGAGCACGTCGACGGCGTCGGGGTCGTTCAGACCCGCGCCCGCGGTGATCGTGTCGGCGGCGTGCGAGGCGACGGTGTCGTCGGGGTCGGTGACGGCGGCGATCCCGCCCTGCGCCCAGCGCGTGTTCGTGTCGACGAGGGCGCCTTTGGTGACGACCGTGACCCGGCATCCGGCCTCGTGCGCGTGCAACGCCGCCGTGAGACCGGCGATGCCGCTGCCCACCACGACGACGGTGGTCACTTCACCGCGCCGTTCGGCTTCGCCGCGAGCATGCGCTCCAGCGCCACGGTCGCGGGTTCGGCGACCTCGGCCGGGACCGTGATGCGGTTCACGACCTCGCCCGCGACGAGCGACTCGAGCACCCACGCGAGGTAGCCGGGGTGGATGCGGTACATGGTCGAGCAGGGGCACACGACCGGGTCGAGGCAGAAGATCTCGTGCTGCGGGTACTGCGCGGCCAGGCGCTGCACGAGGTTGATCTCGGTGCCGACGGCGAAGGTCGTGGGCTCGGTGGCCGCGGCGATCGCCTTGCGGATGATGTCGGTGGAACCCGCCTCGTCGGCGGCATCCACCACGTCCATCGGGCACTCGGGGTGCACGATCACGCGCACCCCGGGGTGCTCGGCGCGGGCCTTGTCGATCTGGTCGACGGTGAAACGGCGGTGCACCGAGCAGAAGCCGTGCCACAGGATGACGCGGCTGTCGATCAGCTGCGCGTCGGACGAGCCGCCGAGCGGCTTGCGCGGGTTCCACATCGGCATCTTCTCGAGCGGCACGCCCATGGCCTTCGCGGTGTTGCGGCCGAGGTGCTGGTCGGGGAAGAACAGCACGCGCCGTCCGCGCGAGAACGCCCACTCGAGCACCGTCCGTGCGTTGGAGGAGGTGCAGACGATGCCGCCGTGACGGCCGACGAAGCCCTTGATGGCGGCGCTGGAGTTCATGTACGTCACCGGGACGACGGGGACGAGGCCCTCGGCATCCGGGGTCTCCAGACCGCCCAGCACGTCTTCGAGCTGCTCCCAGCACTCCTCGACCTGGTCGATGTCGGCCATGTCGGCCATCGAGCAGCCGGCGGCGAGATTCGGCAGGATGACCGCCTGCTCGGGACGCGAGAGCAGGTCGGCGGTCTCGGCCATGAAGTGCACACCGCAGAACACGATCGCCTCGGCTTCGGGGCGATCCTTCGCGGCGTTCGCGAGCTGGAACGAGTCGCCCACGTAGTCGGCGTGACGCACCACCTCTTCGCGCTGGTAGAAGTGCCCGAGCACGACGACGCGCTCGCCGAGCGTCGTCTTGGCCGCCCGGATTCGCGCGTCCAGCTCGTCGTCGGGGGCGTCGCGGTACTCCTGCGGCAGCTCGCCCTGGCGCGGGGCGCCGGTGGGGATGACGTCGCCCATCGATGAGCCCGGGCCGTAGCCGGGGCGCGTGTCGAAGTCCCAGGGGCCCACGGCGAGATCCGTCGTGCAGGTGGCATCGGTCGACGCACCCGCGACGATCGCCTGGATGGCGTGGTCGACGCTGGGGTCGATGGCGGGACGGGGCTGCAGGGTGAGGGGGGTGGCGGACATGGGCGTTTCCGATCAGTGACGGGACGGGAGCGGGCCGCGATCGGCGAGCTCCACGTCGCGGTTGTAGCGGTAGAGGCGGGCGGGGCGGTGGCTTCCGGTGCGGAAGCGCTCGGTGGGGATGAGGGTGTCGCTGGTGTCGACCTGCCGACGGAAGTTGGCCGGGTCGAGGCGTCTGCCGAGGATCGTCTCGGTGACCTCGCGCAGGTCGGCGAGGGTGAACTCGTCGGGGAGCAGCCCGTGCGCGATGCGGCTATAGCCGACCTTGTTGCGCAGGCGCCAGAGCGTGTACTCGACGATGTCGTTGTGGTCGAACGCGAGCGTCGGCAGGTCGGTCGCGTCGAACCACTCGACGTTCTCGGGGGCGTCGCCCTCTCTCGCGTGGGCGGCGACCTGCGCGTCGACCTCGTCCGAGCGCAGCAGCGCCCAGTAGACGATCGACACGACGCGCGTGGGGGAGCGGTCCACCGCTCCGAACGCGTACAGCTGCTCGAGATAGCTGGGCGTGAGGCCGGTGGTTTCTGCGAGGGTCCGGGATGCCGCCGCGTCCAGGCCCTCGGTGGCATCCAGCCATCCGCCGGGCAGCGCCCACCGGCCGTCGAACGGGTCGCGGGTGCGGCGGACGAGGGGGAGCGAGAGCACGGGCTCGTCGTCGGCGTCGCGGCGCACGCTGAAGATCACGGTCGACACCGCGACGCGCACGTCGGCGTCGCGGGACTCGGGCTGGGGGGTTCTTGTCATGGTGACCATATCTCCGCGACCGATCTTAGTGTCGTCTCGACCCGAAGGGCGAATCCGCTCATGATTCCGTGACAAACGCTGCTTCTGGCGAAACACGGCGAGACACCGCGTGTGTCGCGCGGAACGCCGTTCCTCGAGCGAGGCGGCCGAGAGACGGCCTGGGTCGCCGCGCGTCGAAAGGGTTCTCCCAGATGCGCCGCCTAGCCTCGAAGCGGACTCAGGAGGTCGGATGGCGATCATCGACATCGTTCTGATCGCCCTTCTGGCGATCGCTCTCATCGTGGGCCTGTCACGCGGTTTCCTCGCCACGATCGGCTTCTTTGCCGGCCTCGCCGCCGGCGCCGTCGCCGCGTACTGGGTGACGCCCTTCGTCGGACAGTGGGTCACGGACCCCGCGTGGCGTGGTCCCGCGATGATCCTCGCCGGCATCCTCCTGCTGATGATCGGCTCGGGCCTCGGCAGCGCCATCGGCGGGTTCTTCCGCCGCGGAGCCGACCGCATCAGACTGCGCGTGCCCGAGCGCCTGCTCGGCGGGGTGGTCAACGTCGCCGCCGCGGCCCTCACGATCTCGTTCCTCGCCGGATCCCTCACCCCCGTGGGCCTGCCCGTGGTCTCTGCGGCTCTCGGCTCGTCGACGGTGGTCCGCACGATCGACGACCTCACTCCCGCCCCGGTGCGCACCGCGCTCGCCGACCTGCGCGGAACGGTCTTCGCGGGCGGCATTCCCAGCTTCGGCTCGCTCATCCAGATCGGCCCCGTGCCCCGCACGCCCGAGATCGCGCTCGACGACCCCGCCCTCACCCAGGCGGCGCAGTCCGTCGCCCGCATTTCCGGCACCGCCTACGCGTGCGGCATCACCTCGAGCGGCTCGGGCTTCGTCGTCGCCGACGACCGCATCCTCACCAACGCCCATGTCGTGGCGGGCGTCGACACTCCTGTGGTCGAGCTCCCCGGCCAGCCCGCGCGCGAGGGCCGCGTCACCTACTTCGACCCGATCGACGACATCGCCGTGATTTCGGTGGACCAACTGGATGCCACGCCCCTGCCCATCGTGTCGGCGCTCGCCGTCGGAGATTCCGCCGTGGTGCAGGGCTACCCGGGCGGTGGTCCCTTCACCTCCGGCAGCGCGCAGATCCTCTCGGAGGGCACGGTGCCCGTTCCCGACATCTACAACGGGTCCTCCGCTCCGCGCGACATCTACGCGATCGCCGGGATCGTGCGCCCCGGCAACTCCGGCGGTCCCCTGCTCTCCACGGCCGGAGAGGTCGCCGGCATCGTCTTCGCCCGCTCCGACACCGACGACAACGTCGGCTACGCGATGACGCCCGCCGAGCTCCTCCCGGTCATGGCGCAGATCGACGCCCTGTCGACGCCCGTGGCATCCGGAAGCTGCACGCGGGGCTGATCCGCGACGACGGCGAGGGGCCGGCGCGAAATCCGGATCGGCGGATGTGGTGGGCCGGTCGAGGGTCTCAGCTTTTCCACGGCCCCCGGCAACTACTACATCGCCGGCGAATCCCTCTGCGTCCCGGGCGACGCCGACGCAATCCGCAAACAGGACAACGGCTGAACATCTCACGACGCCGAGCCGAGCTCCGCTAGGCTGACCCCACAAGTCCACACCGGCCCCATGATCGATGCGGGAGAGCTCCGGCGAACGCAGCCGGGCACCGAAGGAGCAAGCCTCCCCGCCAATCTCTCAGGTACGCGTACCGCGTCGATCGGGCCACTCTGGAAAGTGATCCGGGTGCACCGCGCCGGATCCGCCGACGGTGAAAGCTGCGCGTCCATGACGCGGCAGTGAAACTCTCAGGCCCATGACAGAGGGGGAGTTCTCCAGGCGCCGACCGGCGTCTGTCCGTCATCGCGAACGGCAGAACTCATGACCGAAACCCCCGCTCCACCGCGCACCTCGCCGCTGCATGATCGGCACGAGGCCCTCGGCGCCTCGTTCACCGACTTCGGCGGCTGGAACATGCCCGTGCGCTACACCTCCGACCTGGCCGAGCATCACGCGGTGCGTACCGCCGCGGGGCTGTTCGACATCTCGCACATGGCCGAGTTCCGCGTCGACGGTGCCCGCGCTGCGGCGTTCCTCGACTACGCGCTCGCCGGGCGCCTGTCGACCATGAAGATCGGCAAGGCCAAGTACTCGCTGGTCCTCGCCGCGAGCGGCGGGATCGTCGACGACGTCATCGTCTACCGCACGGGGGAGCAGAGCTTCCTCGTCATCTCGAACGCCGGCAACCGGGATGCCGTGGCGGCGGCGTTCGAGACCGCGCAGGCGACCTGGCGCCCCGCCTCGGACGCTTCGACGGGCTCCGCCGAGGCTGACTCAGGGGCCGAGGCTGGCGCCGCCACCCGTGCGGGCTCCGCGGCGGCTGCCGTCGCCGCAACCGAGGTCCCTGAGCTCGGCGAAGGGACCGGCGCCCGCCCCGTCGCCTTCGTCGCCGGCTCCACCGGCCTCACCGTCGCCGACGTCACCGACGACTACGCCCTCATCGCCCTCCAGGGCCCCGCGGCTCGTGGCATCCTGAACTCCACCCCGGGCGTCGAGGTCACCGGAACCGCCCTCGACGACCTCGGCTACTACGCCTGGACCGAGGGCACGTTCGACGGCGCCCCGCTGTTCATCGCGCGCACCGGGTACACCGGCGAAGACGGGTACGAGCTCATGATCCCGACCGCGCGGGCGGCCGCCCTCTGGGATGCCGCGCTCGCCGCGGGTGCCGACAGCGGTCTCGTCCCGTGCGGACTCGCGTCGCGCGACACCCTGCGTCTCGAAGCCGGGATGCCGTTGTACGGCCACGAGCTCTCGCGCGACATCGTCCCCGCTCAAGCCGGCCTCGGCCGCGTCGTCGCGGTCGACAAGGAGGCCTTCGTCGGAAAGAACGGCCTGTCGTCGGGCCCCGCCGACGCCCCCGTGCTCGTGGGCCTCGTGTCGGAGGGACGACGCGCCGGCCGCGCGGGCTACGCCGTGCTGCACGGTGACGACGTCGTGGGCGAGATCACCAGCGGCGCCCTCAGCCCCACCCTCGGCCACCCCGTCGCGATGGCGTTCGTCGCGCCCGTGGCATCCGAACTCGGAACCGAACTGACCATCGACGTCCGCGGAACGCGCATCCCCGCGACCGTCACCGCCCTTCCCTTCTATCGGAGAAACGCATGACCGACCTCACCGCCCTCAGCTACACGTCCGAGCACGAGTGGATCTCGATCGACGGTGACGTCGCCACCGTGGGCATCACCGACTTCGCCGCCGACAAGCTCGGCGACGTCGTCTTCGTCGAGCTCCCCGGCGCCGACTCCGCGGTGACCGCGGGCGACGTCTGCGGCGAGATCGAGTCGACCAAGTCCGTCGGCGAGCTCTACGCCCCGCTCACCGGCACGGTCGTCGAGATCAACGACGCCGTCGTCGACGATCCCTCGCTGGTCAACGCCGAGCCCTTCGCCGGCGGATGGCTCATCAAGATCCGCGTCGAGGGCGAGCTTCCGGCCGACCTCCTCGACCGCGCCGCCTACGAGGACCTCACCGCATGACCTCCGTCCTTCCTCTTCGCAGCGCCGTCGGCGCACCCGCCGCTTTCACCGACCGCCACATCGGCATCGACGCCGACGCGCAGGCCCGCATGCTCGAGGTCGTCGGCTACGACAGCGTCGAGGCGCTCGTGGAGACCGCGGTGCCGGCATCCATCCATGTCGCCCCGCGCGAGACGAGCGAGATCCCCGTCGCCGCGACCGAGGCGGAGGCTCTGGCGGAGCTGCGCGAACTGGCGACGGCCAACCGCTCGGCCCGTCCCATGATCGGCCTGGGCTACTACGACACGCTCACGCCGTCGGTGATCGCGCGGAACGTCCTCGAGAACCCGTCCTGGTACACCGCCTACACGCCGTACCAGCCCGAGATCTCCCAGGGCCGGCTCGAGGCGCTCATCAACTTCCAGACGATGGTCACCGACCTGACGGGCCTTGCCACGGCGAACGCGTCGATGCTCGACGAGTCCACCGCTGTCGTCGAGGGCATGCTCGTGGCCCGCCGCGCGTCGAAGGCGAAGACCGACGTCTTCCTCGTCGACGCCGACGCCCTCCCGCAGACCACGGCCCTTCTCCGCCACCGTGCAGCGGCCGTCGGGATCCGGATCGTCGAGACGTCATTCGAGGGCGAGCTGCCCGAGGCGTTCGGCGCGTTCGTGCAGTACCCCGGCGCCACCGGGCGTATCTGGGACTTCTCCGCCGTCGCCGAGGCCGTGCACGCCGTCGGCGGGCTCGTCATCGCCGCCGCCGATCTCCTGGCCCTCACGCTGCTGCGTTCGCCCGGCGCCCTCGGCGCCGACGTCGCGGTGGGCACCACGCAGCGCTTCGGCGTTCCGCTCGGCTTCGGTGGACCCCACGCGGGCTACATGGCCGTGCGCGCGGGTTTGGAGCGTCAGCTCCCGGGTCGCCTCGTCGGCGTGTCACAGGATGCCGTCGGCGCCCCCGCCTACCGCCTGTCGCTACAGACACGCGAGCAGCACATCCGCCGCGAGAAGGCCACGTCGAACATCTGCACCGCGCAGGTGCTGCTGGCCGTCATGGCCGCGATGTACGCGGTGTACCACGGGCCCGACGGGCTTCGCGCGATCGCGACGCGGGTGGCGCAGAAGGCCGATGTCCTGGCATCCGCCCTCCGCTCGTACGACCTCACCCTCGTGAGCGACGCGTTCTTCGACACCGTGCGCGTGCACGTGCCGGGGCGCGCGCAGGACGTGGTCGACCGCGCCCGCGAGCGCGGCTACCAGCTGCTCTGGGTCGATGACGCGACCGTGGGCGTCTCGGTGGATGAGACGACGACGGATGCCGACCTCTCGGCCGTCCTGGACGCGTTCGGCCTCGCCGCCGGAGACCTGCCGGAGGGAGAGGCGCTGCGCGATGTCGACGACACCCTGCACCGCGACGACGAGTACCTCACGCACCCCGTCTTCCACGCGCACCGCAGCGAGACGGCGATGATGCGGTACCTGAAGTCGCTCGCCGACCGCGACTACGCCCTCGACCGCGGCATGATCCCGCTGGGCTCGTGCACGATGAAGCTGAACGCGGCGACCGAGATGGCGGCCGTGTCGTGGCCCGAGTTCTCGCGCGTGCACCCCTTCGCGCCCGAGGCCGACGTGCGCGGCTACCTCGAGATGATCGAGCAGCTCGAGCGCTGGCTGGCCGAGGTCACCGGGTACGACGCGGTGTCGCTGCAGCCGAACGCGGGATCCCAGGGCGAGCTTGCCGGACTCCTCGCGATCCGCGGGTACCACCTCGCCAACGGTGACGCCGAGCGCACGGTGTGCCTCATCCCGTCGTCGGCGCACGGCACGAACGCCGCATCGGCGATCCTCGCCGGGATGAAGGTCGTGGTCGTCACGTGCGACGAGGCCGGCAACGTCGACCTCGGCGACCTGCGCGCGAAGATCGCCCAGCACGCGGCCGAGCTGTCGGCCCTGATGATCACGTACCCCTCGACGCACGGGGTGTACGAGCACGACGTGCTCGAGATCACGCAGGCCGTGCACGACGCCGGCGGTCAGGTGTACGTCGACGGCGCCAACCTCAACGCGCTCCTGGGCTTCGCCCGCTTCGGCGACCTCGGCGGCGACGTCTCGCACCTGAACCTCCACAAGACCTTCGCCATCCCGCACGGCGGTGGCGGACCGGGCGTCGGTCCGGTCGCGGCGAAGGCGCACCTCGCGCCGTTCCTTCCCTCGCATCCGTTCTCGCAGCGCGCCGAGCACGCGGGCGGCGTGTTCGACGGCGGCCCCGTGTCGGCCGCCCCGCACGGCTCCGCCGGCATCCTGCCGATCTCGTGGGCGTACGTGCGCATGATGGGCGCCGAGGGGCTGCGTCAGGCCACGGCCGCCGCGGTGCTGTCGGCGAACTACATCGCGGCGCGCCTTCGCGAGCACTACCCGGTGCTCTACGCCGGCGAGGGCGGCCTCGTGGCGCACGAGTGCATCCTCGACCTGCGCCCCCTCAAGGAGCAGACCGGCGTGACCGTCGACGACGTGGCCAAGCGCCTCATCGACTACGGCTTCCACGCCCCGACGATGTCGTTCCCGGTCGCCGGCACCCTCATGGTCGAGCCGACCGAGAGCGAGGACCTCGCCGAGCTCGACCGGTTCGTGGATGCCATGATCGCGATCAAGCAGGAAGCCCTCGCGGTGGCGGCGGGGGAGTGGCCCGCCGACGACAACCCCCTCGTGAACGCCCCGCACACCGCGGAGACCGTGGTGATGGGCGAGTGGGAGCACCCCTACTCGCGCGAGACTGCCGTGTACCCCGTGCGCTCGCTCATCCGCGGCAAGTACTGGCCGCCGGTGCGCCGCATCGACCAGGCCTACGGCGACCGCAACCTCGTGTGCTCGTGCCCTCCTCCGGAGGCGTTCGCCTGAGTACCGCCGCGACGGCGGACCCCGGCATCCGGGTCCGCCGTCGCGTCGTCTCCGCGCCCCACGGTTCCACCGGGGATCCCACAGGTGCCGTTTAGTAAAGTGCCCCCTGTGCACCACGCTGGGCTGAACGACGTTCCTCGACCGACTCGACGACGCGGTGCAGGACGGATGCTGGCGCTGCTCGCGGCCGCCGGTGTCGTGCTGGCCGGCTGTTCGGCGCCGGAGCCCGCCCCGGCACCCGTGGAAGAGGCGCCCACGAGTCTCACCCTCGGTGTCGTCGGCTCGCTCACCAGTTTCAATGCGGCCAGCGCCACGGGGAACACCCCCGCCAACCGGGCGTTGTCCGCGCTTCTCGACGAACGTCTCGGCTCGCTCGACGGCGACCTCCAGGTCGTGCCCAACGACGGTCTGGGGCGGATCACCCGCGTGCAGGGCGACCCGCTCACGGTGAGCTACGAGCTCTTCCCCGACCGCGTGTGGTCGGACGGCACCCCGGTCACCCTCGACGACCTGCTCTTCGGATGGGCCGTCACCTCGCATTACTTCGACGACGCGACCTACGACGCGACCGGCCAGGTCGTCTCGGGGACCCGGTACTTCGACACGGCCATGCCGGCCGACCCGAACGCGCGCACCGCCCGGCCCCGCATCGACCGGGCCGACGACACGCTGACCCTCACCTACGACCAGCCGTTCGCGGACTGGAACCGGCAGTGGCTGCTCGATCGACCGGTGCACGTCGTCGCGCAGCGCGCGGGCGTCAGCGAGAAGGACCTCCTCACCGCCATCCTCACCACTCCGGCCGGCGACCCCGAGGAGCCGCGGACGCCGAACCCCGTCCTGCTCGCCGCGGCGCAGACGTGGAACACCGGCTTCGATGTCGCGGCCGGGTCCACCCCCGACCCCGCGAGCGTCGTCTCGGCCGGACCGTGGACGGTGAGCGAGATCACAGCCGACACCGTGCAGCTCGTGCGCCGCGACTCCTACCAGGGCACCCACTTCCCGGGCCTCGAGGAACTGACCGTGCGGTTCTTCCCCGACCGCGCGGCGCAGCTGTCCGCCGTCGAGGCCGGTGTGGTCGACGTCGCGAACGTCGGCGACATCGACGTCGCCGAGAGCAAGACCCTGGCCGAAGCCGGGTACCAGGTGCAGGTCGGTCCGACCACGCAGACGCTGCACTTGCGTTTCGCCGACGGCACGGCATCCGATGTGCGTCAGGCGATGACGCTGGCCATCGACCGGTCCTCCCTCGTGCAGGACGTGCTGGGGGCCGTGCGCCCCGACGCGCAGCCGTTGCAGTCGTTCCTGTCGTCGCCCGCCGCCGGTTCGCTCTACGCCGACCTCGTCTCCGGCAACGGCGCCCCCGGCACCGGAAGCGACGTCGACGGCGCGCGGAACGCCCTGGGCGACCGGGCTGCGGTGCTGCGCGTGGCCTACGACACCACCGACGACGTCTCAGCGCAGGTGTTCCCGCGGCTGGTGTCGATGGGCGCCCGGGCCGGCATCGCCGTCCGTCTCGCGACCACGCCGGAAGAGGCGGATGCCACGCTGGCCTGGGTCGGCGAGGACGAGAGCCTCTACCGCTCGGCGCGGGACCGACTGGCCGAGGGCGTCGACGGGCCGAACACCGACGAGCTGTTCGAGCAGTTGACCGTGCACACCGACCCGGTCGACGTCCTCTCGGAGGCCAAGGAGATCGACCGCTCCCTGTTCGCGGCTTTCGCGGGCGTGCCCCTGCTCGAGCGCACCGGTGCGGTGGTGACCGCCGAGGGCGTCGGGGGAGTGGCATACACCTCCGAGCCCGACGGCGTGCCGCCGGCGTTCTGGACCTGGTCGCCGCCCCAGCGCTGATCACAGGACCCGGATGCCGCCGAGGCGGCGAGCCGTCCGCTCCGACGACGCCTCAGCCGGCGGGAGTGGGGGTCGCGCTCGGGGTCGGGGTGGACGCGGGCGGGGCGAAGATCCCCGGCCACCACGCCGCCGCCAGCGGATAGCCGACGAAAGCGACGATGTCGATCACGGTGTGGGCCACGACCAGCGGCATGACCCGCCCCCAGCGCTTGTAGCACCACCCGAACACGAGGCCCATCACGACGTTGCCCAGCGCCGACGGCCAGCCCTGGTACAGGTGATAGCTGCCGCGGAGGAGCGCGGTCGAGACGATGATCCCCGTCCACGACCATCCGAGCCGGCGGAGGCGGTCGAAGAGGTATCCGAGGAAGATGACCTCCTCGGTGAGCCCCGCGCGCAGCGCGGCCAGCACGAGCAGGGCGACGACCCACCACGAGGAATCCAGCGGTGCCGGCACGACCGTGATGCTCTGCCCGATCGCGCGCCCGATCGCGTAGACGCCGATGCCGGGTGCACCGATGAGCACGACCAGCAACAGCCCGCGGGCGAGGTCGGAGCCGAAGCGCCGGAAGTCGAGCCCGATGCGCCGCAGCGCGTTCTTCGCCGGCTCCCACAGCAGGTACAACGCCAGGGCGACCAGGGCGAGCGAGAAGAAGATGTCGAGGAACTGGTAGATCGCGTCCCACAGCGGCTCGGCGCTGCGCGAGGGGTTCAGCTGCGTTTGCTGCTGGGAGATCGGAGCACGGGTCGCTGCGCGGATGAACGAGACGATCGAGTAGATCGCCGACTGGCCCACGCTGACCAGCAGGACGAGGACGATCTCCCAGACCAGGCGCGTCCGCGGATACCGTTCGGACGGCCCGAGAATCGGAGGATATGTCCAGTCCGCGAGACCCCCGGGCCGCGACGACTTGTCAGATTGCCACATCTGGAGCCTCTCGAGTAAATCCTCTGTAACGTTTATCCAAGAAGTTTGGGGCACCTGGGTAAACGTGCCTAATGTGTTCTCATCCTGCCCGAACGGATTTCCCCGCGCCTTGTGCTGCGTGAAAACCCTGCACGGGCGATGATCATCCCTTCCCTGGAGGAACTGTGAAGCGCAACAAGATTGCCCTGTCCAGTCTCGCCCTGCTGGGAGCTGTCGGGCTCATGCTCGCCGGCTGCTCGGGCGGAGACAACGGCGGCAGCGGCTCGGCATCGGGCGGCGACGCCTCGGCCATCATCCGCACGAACGGCTCCGAGCCGCAGAACCCGCTCATCCCGACCAACACCAACGAGGTCGGCGGCGGAAAGATCCTCGACTCGATCTTCGCCGGTCTGGTCTACTACGACGCCGACGGCGCCCCGGTGAACGACATGGCCGAGTCCATCGTCACCAACGACGCGCAGAACCTCACCGTGACCCTGAAGCAGGGCCAGAAGTTCACCGACGGCACCGAGGTCAAGGCCGACAACTTCATCAAGGCGTGGAACTACGGCGCGCTGCTGTCGAACAACCAGCTCAACAGCTACTTCTTCGAGGACATCGTCGGCTTCAGCTACGACGAGGACTCGGAACTCACGGGTCTGCAGAAGGTCGACGACTACACCTTCACGATCGCCCTGTCCAAGCCCGCCGCCGACTTCGCGCTGCGCCTGGGTTACTCGGCCTTCTTCCCGCTGCCCGACTCGGCGTTCGACGACATGGCCGCGTTCGGTGAGAACCCGGTCGGCAACGGCCCGTACAAGCTCGCCAGCGACGGCGCGTGGCAGCACAACGTGCAGATCGACCTCGTCAAGAACGACGACTACCAGGGTGGTCGCACGGTCGAGAACGGCGGCCTCACGGTCGTCTTCTACGCATCCCAGGATGCCGCGTACGCCGACCTCCTCGGCGGCAACGTCGACGTGATCGACGCGATCCCGCCGGCATCGCAGGCCACTTTCGAGTCCGACCTGGGCGACCGTGCGGTCAACCAGCCGGCCGCGGTGTTCCAGTCCTTCACCATCCCGGAGCGCCTCGCGCACTTCGGCGGCGAAGAGGGCAAGCTGCGTCGCCAGGCGCTGTCGATGGCCATCAACCGCGACGAGATCACCCAGACGATCTTCCAGAACACTCGTACCCCGGCCAGCGACTTCACCTCGCCGGTCATCGACGGCTGGTCCGACTCGCTCGCCGGTGCTGACGTGCTGGAGTACGACGAGACCAAGGCGAAGGAGCTGTGGGCCCAGGCCGACGCCATCTCGCCGTGGACCGGCACCTTCCAGATCGCGTACAACGCCGACGGTGGACACCAGACCTGGGTCGACGCGGTGACCAACTCGATCAAGAACACCCTCGGCATCGACGCGTCGGGCGCTCCCTACCCGACGTTCAAGGAAGCCCGTTCGGCCATCACCGACCGCAGCATCCAGACCGCCTTCCGCACCGGTTGGCAGGCCGACTACCCCGGTCTGTACAACTTCCTCGGACCGCTCTACGCGACCGACGCCTCGTCGAACGACGGTGACTACTCGAACCCCGAGTTCGACAGCCTGCTCGCCGCCGGCATCGCCGAGACCGAGGTCGACGCGCAGAACGCCGACTTCCAGAAGGCGCAGGAGATCCTGCTCCAGGACCTGCCCGCCATCCCGCTGTGGTACTCCAACGTCACCGGTGGATTCGCCGACGGCGTGAACAACGTCCAGTTCGGGTGGAACTCGGTTCCGCTGTACTACGAGATCACGAAGTAACCCTTCCGATCTCTGGCCGCGAGGCGGTGACGGATTCGTCACCGCCTCGCGGTCTGCCAGCCAGGCCTCATCACGACGTGTGGTAGAACGGCACGGGCTCTTCTGAGCCCTGCCCCCCACGAGACGTCCGATGAGGCGTTTCCCACGTTCGAAAAGAGAGCGGATGCTCGGCTACATCCTCAGACGTCTGCTGCAGGTGCTTCCCGTGTTCTTCGGGGCCACGCTGCTGATCTACTTCATGGTCTTCGCCATGCCCGGAGACCCGATCCTCGGTCTCTTCGGCGACAAGACCCCCGCTCCGCAGGTCGTCGAAGCCCTGCGGGCGCAGTACCACCTCGACCAGCCCTTCATCGTCCAGTACTTCCTGTACCTCGGCGGCATCTTCCAGGGCGACCTGGGTACGACCTTCTCGGGTCAGTCCGTCAACGAGGTGCTCGCGCGCACGCTGCCCGTCACCGGGCGCCTGGCCGTGATGGCCCTCGCCATCGAGTTCATCCTCGCGATCGTCATCGGCACCATCTCGGCGGTCCGCAAGGGCAAGCTGTTCGACAATGTCGCGCTCGTCGTCGCGCTGCTGTTCGTCGCCCTGCCCATCTTCGTGGCCTGCTTCCTCGCGCAGTACTTCCTCGCCGTCCAGCTGGGGTGGTTCCGACCGACCGTGGGCGCGCAGAACGACTGGGGCGATCTGATCCTGCCGGCCCTCGTGCTCGGATTCAGCCTGTTCGCCACGAGCATGCGCCTCATGCGCGGTTCGGTCATCGACACGCTCAACCAGGACTGGGTCCGCACGGCCTACTCCAAGGGCCTCTCGCGTCGTCGCGTCATCCCCGTGCACGTGCTGCGCAACTCGCTCATCCCGGTCATCACCAACTCCGCCACCAACTTCGGTGTGCTGCTGGTCGGTGCCACCGTGACCGAGGGCATCTTCAACATCCCCGGCGTCGGCAACACGCTCTACCAGGCGACCATCCGCGGCGAAGGCCCCACGGTCGTCTCGTTCGTGACCGTCTTCGTCATCATCTACGTGCTGGTCAACCTCGTCGTCGACCTTCTGTACGGTCTCCTTGACCCGAGGATCCGCTATGTCAAGTAATCGATTCCCGGCGCCGCACTACGTCGCCCCCATCAAGACCGAGACCATCTCGGTGGACGCCGTTCGCGTCGCCGCCCGCAAGAGCAACCTCTGGCTCGACGCCTGGCGCGACCTGCGTCGTCGTCCCACGTTCTGGATCGCCCTGGCCGTCATGGCCGTCGTGATCCTCATGGCCGTGTTCCCGACCCTGTTCACGCAGGTGCCGCCGAACAACGACTGCCAGCTGTCGAACAGCAACGGCGGCCCGCAGGCGGGTCACATCCTCGGATTCACGTTCCAGGGCTGCGACACCTTCTCGCGCATCGTGTGGGGAGCCCGCACCTCGCTGTCGGTGGGTCTGCTCGCCACGGCGATCGGCACGATCATCGGCCTCATCATGGGCTCGCTGTCGGGCTTCTACGGCGGATGGCTCGACGCGGTGATCTCCCGCGTCGGCGACATCTTCTTCTCGATCCCCTACATCCTCGCGGCGATCGTCGTCATGAGCGTCTTCTCGCAGTACCGCAACGTGCTCACCCTGGCGTTCGCGATCGGCGGGTTCGCGTGGGCGTCCACGGCGCGTGTCGTGCGCGCCGAGGTCCTGCGCGTGCGTCAGGCCGACTACGTCGCAGCGTCGCAGGCCCTCGGGCAGTCGCGCTTCAAGACGCTGCTCACCCACGTCATCCCCAACGCCATCGCCCCTCTGCTGGTCGTGACGACCATCAGCCTCGCGGCGGCCATCGTGGCCGAGGCGACCCTGTCGTTCCTCGGTGTCGGCCTCGGCGGCGACACCATGTCGTGGGGTAACGACATCAGCCAGGCGCAGCAGTCGCTTCGCGTCGCGCCGGCCGCGCTGATCTGGCCGTCGCTGGCGCTGACCGTGACGGTGCTGGCGTTCATCATGCTGGGCGAGCTCATCCGAGACGCCATCGACCCGAGAGCGAGGGCCCGCCGATGAGCGACGCCACCATGACGCCTCTGCTGTCCGTGCGCGACCTCAAGGTCGCCTTCGAGGGTCAGGGCGGCTCCCGCCAGGTCCTGCACGGCGTGAGCCTCGACGTCTACCCCGGACAGACCGTGGCCATCGTGGGCGAGTCGGGTTCCGGCAAGTCGACCACCGCCTCCGCGGTGATCGGACTGCTGCCCGGCACCGGCCACGTGACCGGAGGCAGCATCACGCTCGACGGGCGTGAGCTGACCGACCTCACCTCGTCGCAGTTCGAGTCGGTGCGCGGCAAGGACATCGGATACGTCCCGCAGGACCCGATGTCCAACCTCAACCCGGTGTGGAGCATCGGCTTCCAGGTCAAGGAGGCGATCCGGGCCAACGGCATCGCCACCGGTCGCAAGGAGGTCGAGAAGCGCGCGATCGAGGTGCTCAAGCAGGCGGGTCTCGCCGACGCCGAGCGCCGTCTGCACCAGTACCCGCACCAGTTCTCCGGCGGCATGCGCCAGCGCGCGCTCATCGGCATCGGCCTCGCAGCCGACCCGAAGCTGCTGATCGCCGACGAGCCGACCTCGGCCCTCGACGTCACGGTGCAGCGCGTGATCCTCGACCACATGGCATCCCTCACCCGGGAGCGCGGCACCTCGGTGCTGCTCATCACGCACGACCTGGGTCTGGCCGCCGAGCGCGCCGACACCATCGTGGTGATGAACCAGGGCGAGATCGTCGAGTCGGGTCCGAGCCGCGAGATCCTCGAGAACCCGCAGCACCCGTACACCCAGCGGCTTGTCGCCGCGGCGCCGAGCATCGCCTCGCAGCGCATCCAGGCGAAGGCGGAGGACCGCGGCATCCTGCGCGAAGCCGACCTCGACGCACCGGCAACCGTGAAGGTGACCGACCTGGTCAAGGAGTACAAGATCCGCCAGGGCGGGTTCCGCAGCGAGCAGTTCCGCGCGGTCGACGGGGTCTCGTTCGAGATCCCTCGCGGCAAGACGCTCGCCCTCGTGGGCGAGTCGGGCTCGGGCAAATCGACGATCGCCAAGATGGTGCTCAAGCTCGAGGAGCCCACCTCGGGCTCGATCGAGGTCGACGGCGTCAACACGGGCAAGCTGAACGCGAAGGACACCTTCAACCTCCGCCGGCGCATGCAGCCGGTGTTCCAGGACCCGTACGGTTCGCTCGACCCGCTGCGCAGCATCGGCAACCTCATCGCCGAGCCGCTCAACATCCACAAGGTGGGCGACGGCGCGTCGCGGCGCGAGCGTGTGGAGGAGCTCCTCGAGCAGGTCGCCCTCCCGCAGGAGCTCGCCTCGCGCTACCCGAACGAGCTGTCCGGCGGTCAGCGTCAGCGCGTCGCGATCGCGCGCGCTCTCGCGCTGAAGCCCGACATCCTCGTGCTCGACGAGGCCGTCTCGGCCCTCGACGTGCTGGTGCAGGCGCAGATCCTCCAGCTTCTGGCGGAACTGCAGTCCGAGCTCGGCCTGACGTACCTGTTCATCACGCACGACCTCGCCGTCGTCCGCGTCGCCGCCGACCTGGTGTGCGTCATGGAGCGCGGCAAGCTCGTCGAGCAGGGCACCGTCGACGAGATCTTCGCGCAGCCGTCGCAGGAGTACACGCGGCGTCTGCTCGACGCGATCCCCGGCGCTTCGCTGCAGCTGGGCGGCGCGTGACGCGCGACGAGCGCTTCCGGGGCGCGGAGCACCCACGGGTGTTCCGCGCCCCGTCGTCGGTCGTCGGGCTCGTGCTCGGCGCCGCGCTCGGGGTCGTCCTGCTGGGGGATGCCGCGCTCCGCGCCGGCGTCGGCGAGATGCTGCTCCTCGCGCCGTGGGTGCTGTTGGCGGTCTGGGCCGTGTACGCCCTGCTGTTCGCGCCTCACGTGCGCGTCGACGCGAGCGGCATCCGGATCCACAATCCGCTGCGCATCACCGACATCGCCTGGGCGCGGGTGACCGACATCGACATGCGCTGGCAGCTCGAGGTGCGCACCGACGAACCGCGTGTCGCGAAGGCGTTCGGCGGCCCGGTGGCGGGCCGGCCCGGGCGTCCCGCGCTGCGGCACGACGACGAACGCGGGCGCCGCGAGCCGCCCGCCATCCGCGATCTGCAACTCATCCAGGACGCGTGGGAATCCGCGCGGGCGACCGCTCCGGCCGACGGGGCCGTTCGTCGTTTCTGGGACATTCCCGCGCTGATTTCCCTGGCGGTTCTCATCGTCTGGGTTATTATCGCTTTGTTCATTTCCGGCGGTGCCCGCTGAGCGCAGTGCTGCGCCAGCTCCCACCGCTCGTGACAAAGCGCCATGTAAGGGCTTTGTTACGGTCGTGAAAAGTGTGTTCCCCCGGCACACGTTCCGCGAGAAGCCGACGTAGGGTCTGTGAAGATCCTTAGCCAGGCGAAAGAATCGGCGGGGATCTCGACGGCGAGAGGACCACCACCATGCAGACCACCGACACGTTCCGGACGGGCTCGCGCGCGTCATGACGCTGTACGTTCTGCGGAGGTTCCTGAACTACGCCGTTCTGAGCCTGCTGGCCACCTGCCTCGCGTACGTTCTCGGCAGTGCCCTGCTGCGTCCCCAGGACCGCTTCTACGGCATGAACCCGCGTCCGCCGGAGGACTCGATCATCGCGAGCCTGAACGCGCTGGGCGCCAACCCCGACGTGCCGATCCTGGTCCGGCTGTGGAACTGGCTGGTCAACCTGTTCACGAAGTTCTCGCTGGGCTCGACCATCGGCGGTCAGGACGTCGTCGCCGAGATCTCGGCCCGCGCCGGCACGAGCCTGCGCCTGCTGCTCATCGGTTCGCTCATCGGCGCCGTCGTCGGCGTGCTCATCGGCGTGTGGGGCGCCGTGCGCCAGTACCGCGCGAGCGACCAGGTGACCACCTACGCCTCGTACCTGGTGTTCGCGACCCCGACGTTCGTCATCGGCGTCCTGCTGATGATCGCGGCGACCGGTTTCAACAACGTCCTCGGCACGCAGGTCATCCGCTTCACCGGCGAGTACACCGCCGGGATCGACGGGTTCTGGCCGGTCGTCGCCGACCGCGCCGTGCACCTGCTGCTGCCCACGATCGCCCTCGTCCTCATCAGCGCCGCCTCGTACTCGCGCTATCAGCGCAGCATGATGCTCGACGTGCTCGGCGCGGACTACATCCGCACCGCCCGCGCCAAGGGACTGCCGCGGACGCAGGCGCTGTTCCGCCACGGTGTGCGCATCGCGCTCATCCCGATGTCGACGTTCTTCGCGTACAGCTTCGGCACCCTGATCGCCGGGTCCACCATGCTCGAGATCGTCTTCTCCTGGCGCGGCATGGGGCAGTTCCAGCTCAACGCCGTCACCCAGCAGGACATCAACGCGGTGGCAGGCTCCACCCTGTTCGTCGCGGTGCTCGTGCTGCTGTCATCCACCCTGTCCGAAGTGCTCTACGCAGCCCTCGACCCGAGAGTGAGGAGCTGACATGACGATGCAGGAAGAGGCCCTCGACGGCACGCTCGTCGCCACCAGCCCGGTCACCCGCGAGCGCAAGCCGCTCTCGCGCGGCGCCCTCGTCCGCGCCCGACTGCGCAAGATGCCCCGGTTCTGGGTGGGCGCGAGCATCCTCGTGTTCATCGTGCTGTGGGCCTTCGTCGGACCGCTGCTGTACCCCTACGGGCCGAGCGAGCGCGACTTCCTCAACGTCGGCCTCGGGCCGACGCAGCTGCACTGGTTCGGCACGAACGGCATCGGCCAGGACATCTACGCCCAGACCCTCGTCGGGCTGCAGAAGTCGCTGATCATCGGCGCCCTCGCCGGCATCGGCGCGACGCTCATCGCCGCCGCGGTGGGATCGGTCGCGGGTTACCTCGGCGGCAAGATCGACGCGGTCATCGGGTGGCTGATCCACCTGCTGCTCGTCATCCCGTCGTTCTTCATCCTCGTGCTGCTGAGCCCGCTGACGCGCGGTCTCTCCTGGCTGGCGCTGACGTTCTTCCTCGCCGCGTTCAGCTGGATGATCCTCGCGCAGGTCGTCCGCAACCAGACCCGGTCGCTGCGCAACCGCGACTTCGTGCGCGCTGCGCGCTACATGGGCATGCCGACGCGCCAGATCCTCGGCCGCCACATCATCCCCAACATCGCGTCGCTGCTCATCATCGACGCGACGCTCGGCATCGTCGCGGCCATCATGGCCGAGACCTCGCTCAGCTACTTCGGTTTCGGCGTCCAGGCCCCCGACGTCTCGCTCGGCACGCTGCTGGCGGCCGGCACGTCGGCCGCGGTGACCCGTCCGTGGCTGTTCGTGTACCCCGCCGGCGTGCTGATCGTGCTGCTCCTGGCCATCAGCCTCATCGGCGACGCTCTGCGCGACGCCATCGACCCCACCTCGGGAGCGAACCGTGACTGACACCCGTTCCGCCACCCTGCTGTCGTCCACCGGGCGCACCCCGCTGCTGTCGGTCCGCGACCTCAGCGTCACCTTCCCGCAGCGCGAGGGCGGCGATGTGCGCGCCGTGCGCGGCATCTCGTACGACGTGCACGAGGGCGAGTTCCTCGGGATCGTCGGCGAGTCGGGCTCCGGCAAGAGCGTCTCGTCGCTCGCGGTCATGGGGCTGCTGCCCTCGAACGCGCGCGTCGAGGGCGACATCCTCTACGACGGACGCTCGCTGCTGTCGATGAACGACGCCCAGCTGTCGAAAATTCGCGGCGCCGAGCTCGCGATGGTCTTCCAGGACCCCCTCTCCGCGCTGACCCCGGTGTACACCGTGGGCGAGCAGATCTCCGAGGGTCTGCGCCTGCACGACCGCGCGCTGTCGGCCCAGGCCGCGCACGCGCGTTCGGTGGAGCTGCTGAAGCTCGTCGGCATCCCGGATGCCGAGCGCCGGGCGCGCGCGTACCCGCACGAGTTCTCGGGCGGCATGCGCCAGCGCGCGATGATCGCCATGGCGATCGCCAACGACCCGCGCGTGATCATCGCCGACGAGCCGACCACGGCCCTGGACGTCACCATCCAGGCGCAGATCCTCGAGGTGCTGCAGAAGGCGCGCGAGGTGACGGGAGCTGCCGTCGTGCTCATCACCCACGACCTCGGCGTCGTCGCCGGTCACGCGGACCGCGTCGCGGTGATGTACGCGGGCACGCTCGTCGAGCGCGGCTCGGTCGACGAGATCTTCCACGACCCGCACATGCCGTACACCGTGGGCCTGCTGCGCTCCGTCCCCAACATGCAGACCGCGGGGTCGCACCGGCTCGTGCCCCTCGAGGGGCGGCCGCCGTCCCTGGCGAAGCTGCCGAAGGGCTGCCCGTTCGCTGCGCGCTGCCCGATCGCGATCGACGCGTGCCTCGAGGTGGAGCCGGAGCTCGTGATGCACGGGTCCGACCCCGACCACGTCGCGGCCTGCATCCGCGCCGACGAGATCTCCTCGGGTGCGCTGTCGCGGCCCGACATCTTCCCGCGCCCCGAGGCGCTGGGCGAGATCCCCCCGCTGCGACCGGACGTCACCCCGGCCGTGGAGGTCACCGATCTCACGAAGCACTTCCCGCTGATGAAGGGCGCCGTCTTCCCGCGGCGCGTGGGGACCGTCCGCGCGGTCGACGGCATCTCGTTCTCGATCCAGCCCGGCCGCACCATGGGGTTGGTGGGGGAGTCCGGGTGCGGCAAGACCACGACGATCCTCGAGATCATGGAGATGGTGGCGCCCCAGAGCGGTAGCATCCGGATCAACGGAACGGATGTCGCCACGGTCAGCCGCAAGGACAAGGCGACGCTGCGCAAGGGCATCCAGATCGTCTTCCAGGACCCGATGGGGGCCATCGACCCGCGCCTGCCGGTCGGCGAGGTCATCACCGAGCCGCTGCTGGTGCAGGGCGTGCCGCGCGCCGAGCGCGACCGCAAGATGCGCGAGCTGCTCGACCTCGTGGGGCTCGACCCGACCATGTCGGACCGCTACCCGCACGAGTTCTCGGGCGGTCAGCGCCAGCGCATCGGCATCGCCCGCGCGCTCGCGACCGACCCCGCCGTCGTCGTTCTCGACGAGCCGGTCTCGGCCCTCGACGTGTCGATCCAGGCCGGCGTCATCAATCTGCTCGAAGACCTGAAGGAGCGGTTGGGGCTGTCCTTCCTCTTCGTCGCCCACGACCTCGCCGTCGTCCGGCAGATCGCCGACGACGTCTCGGTGATGTACCTCGGACGCATCGTCGAGCAGGGCCCCGTCGACGCCGTGTTCGACGACCCGCGGCATCCTTACACGAAGGCCCTCATCTCGGCGGCACCGATCCCGGACCCCCGCATCGAGCGCGCGCGCACCCGCATCCTGCTCGACGGCGACCTGCCGAGCCCCACGCAGGAGATCTCGGGATGCCGCTTCCGCACGCGGTGCCCGTTGTACCGCCTGCTGCCCGACGCCGACCGGCGCCGGTGCGACTCCGACGACCCCGGTCTGCGCCCCTCGGCGCGGTCCGAGGTGGCGTGCCACTACGCCGAACGCTCCGACCTCGTCCTCGAGACGGCGTCGGCCGCGTCCCCCCGAACGTCTGCGCTCGACGGCACCACGTCGTCGCAGACCCTCCCCGATCACCAACGAGAGGACTGATCACATGATCCGCAAAGCGAAGGCTCTCGGCGCACTCGCGCTGCTGAGCGCCGCCGCCCTGGCCGTCGCCGGGTGCGCGCCGGGCAACACCGCTGCACCCTCGGCGAACCCCGACGACCAGAACTCGCTGCCGTCGACCGCGTGGGTGCGTGCCGATGCGGCCGACGTGCAGGACGGCGGCACTCTGACGCTGGCCGTCTCGTCGCTGCCGGTGAACTGGAACATCTACCAGATCGACGGCAACGAGCGCGACACCAACGACATCTACGCCACGATGAGCGGCGGTCCGATCAAGATCAACGAGTCAGGCGAGCCCGTCGTCGACGAGAACTACGCCTCCTCGGCGGAGCTCGTGAGCGAAGACCCGCAGGTCGTCGAGGTCAAGCTCAACCCGGATGCCGTCTGGGAGGACGGCACGCCCATCACCGTCGCCGACTACCAGGGGATGTGGAAGGCCAACAACGGCTCCAACCCCGACTACATCGTCACCTCGACCACCGGGTGGGACCAGGTCTCCTCCGTCGAGCAGGGCGAGGACGAGTTCGACCTCAAGATCACCTTCTCGTCGGTCTTCGCCGACTGGCAGTCGTTGCTCAGCCCCGTGCTGAAGGCCAGCGTCACCGCCGACCCGACGACCTTCAACACCGGATACACGACGCAGGCCGTGCCGTCGTCGGGCCCCTTCAAGGTGAGCTCGATCGACGCCACCGGTGGCGTCGCGACGCTCGAGCGCAACCCCAACTGGTGGGGCGAGACCCCGAAGCTCGAGACCATCGTCTTCCGCGCCGTCAGCCAGGACCAGCAGGGCTCGTCCTTCAGCAACGGTGAGATCGACGCCGTCGAGATCTCGGCCAACGCCGACCTCTACCAGACCGCCCAGAACGTGCAGGGCGCGCAGATCGAGGCCTCGAACGGTCTGACGTGGACGCACATCACCATGCGCGCCTCGGACGGCCCGCTCGCCGACGTCAACGTCCGCAAGGCCGTGGCATCCATCGTCAACCGCGAGCAGATCGCCAACACGGCGAACTCGCCCGTGGGCGTTCCCGCCATCACGCAGGGCAGCTACATCTTCATGCCCGGTCAGGACGGCTACACCGACGAGGCCCTGCCCTACGACACCGACGCCGGAGCGCAGTACCTCGAAGACGCCGGCTACACCAAGGACGGCGACTCCTGGGTGAAGGACGGCACGCCGCTGTCGTTCTCGGTCACGGTTCCCGCCGACACGGCGACGAACATCCAGCGCGCCGAGCAGATCCAGGCCGACCTCAGCGAGTTCGGCATCCCCGTGGAGCTGAACTCGGTGCCCGTGGGCGGCTACTTCAGCGACTACATCATCCCCGGCGATTTCGAGATGGTCACCTTCTCGTGGGTCGGCACGGCCTACCCGATCTCGTCGACGCGTTCGCTGTTCACCCCCGTGGACTCGGAGCAGAACTTCACCGGCATCGCCGATGACCGCCTCGGCCCCCTGTGGGAGCAGGCGAACAACGAGCTCGACCCCGAGGCGCGTCTGGAGACCGCTCAGGAGATCGACAAGGTGCTGTGGGAGTCGGTGCCGATCATCCCGATCGCCCCGCTGCCCAACGTCTGGGCCGTCAAGGAGGGTCTCGTGAACTGGGGCGCCACCCAGTTCGAGACCGTCGACTGGACGATCGTCGGCTTCCAGAACAGCTGACGCACTCGATGAGAGGGGGCGGGGTCCTGCGGGATCCCGCCCCTTTCGCGTGTCCGCACGGTTCCTGAACGTGCGCTGCCGGGAGTGTCGGCGCGGCCCGGTAGACTAGGCGGGCCCGATTCCGGGCGCCACCCCGAATTTTCCTGGAGACCCTCCATGGCGCACGCCCTCCGTCCTGACCTCCGCAACGTCGCGATCGTCGCGCACGTCGACCACGGCAAGACGACCCTCGTCGACGCCATGCTCCGCCAGACCGGCTCGTTCGGCGACCACGCGCACGTCGAGGAGCGCGCGATGGACTCGAACGACCTCGAGCGCGAGAAGGGCATCACGATCCTCGCCAAGAACACGGCGATCACCTACAACGGCATCCACTCCGAGGTGCCCGTGACGATCAACGTCATCGACACCCCCGGTCACGCCGACTTCGGCGGCGAGGTCGAGCGCGGTCTGTCGATGGTCGACGGCGTCGTTCTGCTCGTCGACGCGTCCGAGGGCCCGCTGCCTCAGACCCGCTTCGTGCTGCGCAAGGCCCTCGAGGCCAAGCTCCCCGTCATCCTCCTGGTCAACAAGACCGACCGTCCCGATGCGCGCATCGCCGAGGTCGAGGAGGAGGCCCACGACCTGCTGCTGGGCCTCGCGTCCGACCTCGTCGACGACGTGCCCGACCTCGACGTCGACGCCCTGCTGGACGTGCCGGTCGTCTACGCCTCCGGCCGCGCCGGTGCCGCGTCGCTGAACCGTCCCGACAACGGTGCGCTGCCCGACAACGACGACCTCGAGCCGCTGTTCGCCGCGATCCTCGAGCACGTCCCGGCTCCGTCGTACGACGACGAGGCGCCGCTGCAGGCCTGGGTCACCAACCTCGACTCGAGCCCCTTCCTCGGCCGCCTCGCGCTGCTGCGTGTGTTCAACGGCACCCTCAAGAAGGGCCAGACGGTCGCCTGGGTGCGCTCCGACGGCACCACCAGCAACGCCCGCGTCACCGAGCTGCTCAAGACGCGCGCCCTTGAGCGCTTCCCCGCCGAAGACGCCGGTCCCGGCGACATCGTCGCGATCGCCGGTTTCCCCGACATCACGATCGGCGAGACCATCGCCGATCCGGAAGACGTGCGCCCGCTCAAGGCGATCACGGTCGACGACCCCGCCATCTCGATGACGATCGGCACCAACACCTCGCCCCTGATGGGCAAGGTCAAGGGCCACAAGCTCACGGCGCGCATGGTGAAGGACCGCCTCGACCGCGAGCTCATCGGCAACGTCTCGCTCAAGGTCGTCGACATCGGACGTCCCGACGCCTGGGAGGTCCAGGGCCGTGGTGAGCTCGCCCTCGCGATCCTCGTCGAGAACATGCGGCGCGAAGGCTTCGAGCTCACCGTCGGCAAGCCGCAGGTCGTGACCAAGCGCGGCGAGGACGGCAAGCTCAAGGAGCCCTTCGAGCACCTCACCATCGACGCCCCCGAGGAGCACCTCGGCGCGATCACGCAGCTCATGGCCGCCCGCAAGGGCCGCATGGACAACATGACCAACCACGGCACGGGCTGGGTGCGCATGGAGTTCGTCGTTCCCTCGCGCGGTCTCATCGGCTTCCGCAGCGAGTTCCTCACGATCACGCGCGGCACCGGCATCGCCAACGCCATCTCGCATGGCTACGACGACTGGGCGGGCTCCATCACGACCCGCCAGAACGGCTCGATCGTCGCCGACCGCATGGGCGTCGTCACCCCCTTCGCCATGATCGCCCTGCAGGAGCGCATGAGCTTCTTCGTGCAGCCGACCGAAGAGGTCTACGAGGGCATGGTCATCGGCGAGAATTCGCGCGCCGACGACATGGACGTCAACATCACCAAGGAGAAGAAGCTCACGAACATGCGTTCGTCGACCTCCGACTCCTTCGAGTCGATGACGCCCCCGCGCGTGCTCACGCTCGAGGAGTCGCTGGAGTTCGCCCGCGACGACGAATGCGTCGAGGTCACGCCCGAGAAGGTGCGCATCCGCAAGGTCGTGCTGGATGCGACCGAGCGCGGCCGCGCGGCATCCCGTCTGAAGCGTCAGGATGCCAACGCCTGATGCTCGAACTGGCCGGTGCCTCGTCCGCCGATGTGCGTGAACACGTCGCGGCGGGCGGGTGCCTGGCCGTGCTGGCCGTGGGCGCCCTCGAGGCCCACGGCCCGCACCTGCCCCTGAGCACCGACACGATCGTCGCCGAGCGCATCGCGCGGGCGGTCGCGGAGCGGTGCGACGGTGCGCTCCTCCCGGCGATCGCCTACGGCGAGACGTGGGCGACGTCGGGCTATCCGGGCACCATCTCGCTGTCGCCCGAGACGGTGCGGGCGCTCGCTCTCGACATCGTCCGGGGGGCGGCGGCATCCGGCCTGGATCGCGTCGTCATCGTCAACGGCGATTTCGGCAACCGCCTGCCGCTCGCGGCGGCCGCGCGCGACCTCGCCGCGGAGGGCCTGCGGGTCCTCGTGCTCGATCACCCCGGTCTCGCCGAAGCCGCCGACGCGGTGCGCGAGAGCGAACCCGCCGCGCCGGGGATGAACCACGCCGAGGAGATCGAGACCTCGATGGTGCTGGCATCCGCTCCCGAGCTCGTGCGGATGGAGCGCGCGGAGCCCGAGTACCCCGCGTTCCCGGTCGACTTCGGACTACGGCCCGTGCGTCTGCACGAGATCGGCGCGAGCGCGGTCTTCGGAGATCCCCGCCCGGCGACCGCGGAGAAGGGCGAGCGCCTCTTCGCCGCAGTGATCGACGCCGCCGTCGCGCAGGTCGAGCGCTTCCTCGCGGGCTGAGGCCGAGGCTCAGGGCGCGTAATCCTGGACGCGTCGTCCGTGCGAGCGGTCGGTCAGCGCTGGCAGACGCTCCGAGAGTTCCTCGACAGCCTCCTCGAGATCGATCGTCAGCAGCCGACGATCCCGGACGACGACCCGGCCGTCGACGATCACGGTCGTCACGTCTCCCTGGTGGGCGCTGAGGGCGAGCGAGTGCGCGAGGTCGTGCACGGGCTGCAGGTGCGGGGCGCGGAAGTCCACGAGCACGATGTCGGCGCGGAGCCCCGGCCGCAGGGCGCCGATCTCGCCGGCGAGCCCGAGCACCTCGGCGTTCTGACGCGTCGCAAGGTCGAGCAGGTGCGCAGAGGTCGCCCAGGTGGCATCCCCCGATGCGAACTTCTCGATCATGCCGAGCAGCCGCATGTTCTCCCACACGTCGAGCGTTATGCTGCCCGCGGCTCCGTCGGTGCCGATTCCGACGCTGATCCCGGCGTCGTGCAGCAGCCGCAGGGGAGTGGTGCCCTCCTGCCCGTGGAGCAGGTACGTCTTCGTGCACGAGGCGACGCCCACGCGGTCGGCCCAGGGGGCGAGCAGCCTCGCGTCCTCGGCGACGATGCCCGCGCCGTGGGCGATGAGCGCGCCGGCGGCGAGCACGCCGGTCTCGTGCAGGATGCCGATCGGGGTGCGGCCGTGGCGCGAGCGGCTGGACGCGGTCTGCGTGAGGTTCTCGGCGGCGTGGATGTGGATGCGCACGCCCAGCCGCTCGGCATCCCGGGCCGTCGCCCGCAGGTCGTCGTCGTCGACGGTGTACGGCGCGTGCGGGCCGAGGGCCGTGGTGATGCGTCCGTTCGCCGAGCCCGCGGCGTCGCGCGCGAAGGCCGCGCTGCGCTCGCGACCCGCCGCGCCCTCGGAGGAGAAGAAGGTGTCGGCGAGCAGGGCCCGGATGCCGGAGTCCTCGACCTCCTCCGCGATGGTCGACATGCCGAAGTAGTGGTCGGCGAAGGTGGTGACGCCGCCGAGGAGCAACTCGCCGATCGCGATGCGCGCGCCGAGGCGGATGTCGCGGTCGGTGAGGTTGACCTCCATGGGCCACACGTGGTCGTTGAACCACTCGGCGGTGGGCACGTCGGAGGCCGCGCCGCGGAACATGACCATCGGCGTGTGGGTGTGGCTGTTCACCAGGCCCGGGAGGGCGACGAGGCCGCGCGCGTCGATGACCTCGGCGTCGCTGTGCGACGCGGGGTCGACCTCGTCGTCGGGGACGATCCAGGCGATCCGTCCCGCGCTCACGCCGATGCTGTGGCCGGGAAGATCCCGCAGACCGCCCCTCGAGGCGGTGTCGGCGCGCGGCAGGTCGGGGTACCCCGGAGCAGGGCGGTGGGTCTCAGCGGCGACGCGGGCGTGACGGATGACGAGGTCCACGGGTGCGGTCATGTCTCCTCCTCGGGGGGTCGGGTGCTGGCGCCCACGACGAGGTCGGCGCTCAGTGCGGTGCGTCGCCGCGCGGCGACGCGGGAGCGCTGCGCGTGCTCGAGCATCTCGACGGCCTCGGCGCCCATCTGACGCCAGGGGTGCCGGAGCGAGGTCAGAGGCGTGCCCTGGGCATCGGGATACAGCTGCAGCAGGCTGGCGATCTGCACATCGTCCGGAACCCGGATGCCGCGCGCCCGCAGGACGGTGAGCACGCCGGTGGCCACATCGTCGTTGGCGCACACGAGCGTCTCGCCCCGGGCGACGGTGTCCCACAGCTCCTCCGCCGCGGTCACGCCGGCGAGCAGGTCGCTGCCGCGGTGCACCACGGCGCCTCGCGCGATGCCCCGCGCGGCACAGGCGTCCTCGACCGAGCGGATGCGCGTCGCGTCGGCGGGGGCATCGGGATCCAGACCGATCGTGATGATGCGCTGGGTGCCGGTGCGGGCGAGGTGGGTCGCGAGAAGTGCCGCCGAGGTCGTCTCGTCGAGGCTCACGGCGCTGGGGGTGTCGGGGTCGAGGAAACGACCCACCTGCACCATGGGCAGACCGTGCGACAGGCGCTGGGCGTGGCCCGAGGCTTCGATCGTGGGAGGACACACGATGAGCCCGTCGACCCGGCGGTCGAGCAGGTCGGCGACGCGCTCGTCGTGGTCGGCGCCGTCGGGGGCGACGTAACGGAGCAGGGCCCCGATGCCCTGGGCGTCGAGACTTTCGGTCACCGATTCGATGAGGGCGGACAGGAACACCGTGGCGTAACGGGGGAGGACGATCCCCACGCTCTGCGTGCGGTTCGAGCGGAGCGCGCTGGCGACGGCGTTATGGCGATAGCCGAGGCGCGCGGCGGCGGCGCGCACGCGCTTGAGGGTGTCGGGGGAGACGGGGCGTGATCCCGAGAGCGCGCGCGACACGGTCGCCGTGGAGACCCCTGCCTCGGAGGCCACGTCGGCGAGGGTGGCGAGCTCATCGGGCGGCGCAGAGTCGATCACCCGCTCATCGTACGCAATCGATTACCGGGTCAGCGGTCACGAAATCGAACGGCAACATGACGGAAATCGGCGGCAGCGTCGCCTGTGAGTAGGGTGGCTCTCGGTCGCATCCCCCTCATTCGTCCGACCAGTGTGCAATCGATTACATGACCTGCGCCCCACCCGAACCGAAGGAGTCCCCATGCCTCGCCCCCTCACCCGATCCCTGCTCACGATGGGCGGCGTCCTCACCGTCGCCGCTCTGGCGCTCACCGGCTGCGGGGGGAAGACCGCCGACACCGGCTCGGCCTCGGCCGCGTCCGACGGTCCGACGATCGCGCTGCTGTACGGCACTACCGGCGACTTCTCGTTCATGGACAGCGCCTACAAGGGGTTCACCGAGGCCCAGCAGGAAGAGTCCTTCGCGCCGCTGGAGCTCTCCAGCCCCAACACCGACGACTACCAGGACCGCGTCGACCTCGCGCTGTCGCAGAACGCCGCCCTCGCGATCGGCATCGGCTTCCAGTGGCAGCAGCCGATGTCCGAGACCGCCCACCCCGACACCGCGTTCGTGCAGGTCGACGCCGACACCGGCACGGTCATCGACGACGTCACCACGATCTCCTTCGCCGCCGAGCAGTCGTCGTACCTCGTGGGGGTCGCGGCGGCCCTGGCCTCAACCTCGCAGCACGTCGGCTTCGTCGGCGGAGTGGACCAGCCCAGCATCCAGAACTTCTACACCGGCTTCGAGGCCGGCGCGAAGTCGGTCGACCCGTCGATCGTCGTCGACAAGACCTACCTCGCGCCCCTCGGCGACTTCACCGGCTTCTCCGACCCGACCAAGGGCAAGGAGGCCGCGGCATCCATGTACGCCGGCGGCGCCGACGTCGTCTACGCGGCTGCCGGTGGATCCGGCCAGGGCGTCTACGAGGAGGCGGCCGCCAGCTCGACGGATGCCAAGAAGAACTGGGCCATCGGTGTCGACGCCGACGTCTACCAGACGGTCTCCGACACCATCAAGCCGTTCATCCTGACCTCGGCGATCAAGAACGTCGACGTCGCGGTGAAGACCTCGATCGCGGAGTTCCTGGACGGCTCGCTGGAGCCGGGCGAAGTGCGGTACGACCTGTCGAATGACGGCGTCGGCTACTCGACCTCGGGTGGCTTCCTCGACGCGTACGCCGACCAGCTCGCCGCGATCGAGAAGGACATCGTCGACGGCAAGATCACGGTTCCGACGGCCCTGTGATGACCGACGGGCAGGAGGTGCTGGTGCGCCTGAGCGGCATCGTGAAGCGGTTCGGGACGTTCACCGCGAACGACCGGATCGACCTGACGGTCCGCGCGGGAAGCGTGCACGCCGTGGTGGGTGAGAACGGCGCGGGCAAGTCGACGCTCATGAAGATCCTCTCCGGTGAGGAGAGCCCCGACGAGGGGACGATCGAGATCGACGGCGCTGCCGTGACGTTCCGCTCCCCGCGCGATGCGCAGGCGGCCGGCATCGGCATCGTGCACCAGCACTTCCTGCTCGCTCCCGCCCTGCGGGTCTGGGAGAACGTCGTCCTGGCCGATGAGCCCGGCCCGCCGGTGCTCATCGACGCCGCCCGCGCACGCCGAGAGGTAGGCGAGCTCGCCGAGCGCACCGGCTTCCCGGTCCCCGTCGACGCCGAGACCGAGGATCTCGGCGTCGGTACGCGCCAGCGCGTCGAGATCCTCAAGGTCCTGTACCGCGACGCGCGCATCATCATCCTCGACGAGCCGACGGCGGTGCTCGTCCCCGCCGAGGCCGAGGCCCTCTTCGCGGCGATGCGCGACTTCACGAGCGCCGGCGCGGCGGTCATCTTCATCTCCCACAAGCTCGACGAGGTGCTCTCCTTCGCCGACGACATCACGGTGATCCGCGCCGGTCGGGTGGTCGGCACCGCCGTGCCCGCCGAAACGACCGCGTCGCAGCTGGCGCGGCTGATGGTGGCATCCGAGATGCCCGTCGTGACCCCGCGCGAATCGCCGGTCTCGGAGCGGGTGGTGCTCGAGACGCGCGGGCTGACGGTCGCGGGAACCGAAGCCGTCCCGCTTCTCTCCGACGTCGCCTTCCGCGTGCACGCGGGGGAGATCGTCGGCGTGGCCGGCGTCGAGGGCAACGGACAGTCCGAACTCCTCGCCGCCCTCATCGGACGAGCGGATGCCACCGGCACGGTGCTCCTCGACGGTGACGACGTCAGCGCGGCGACGACCGTGCAGCGGCGCGCCCGCGGCATGGGCTACATCTCTGAGGATCGCCACCGCGACGGGATCGTGCTGCCGTTGTCCCTTCGCGACAACGCCGTGCTCGGCTACCAGCAGCTCGCCCCCGTGCGGCGCGGGCCCTGGTTCTCCCGCGCCGCGGCCGCGAAGGCGGCGGCCGAGATCATCGCGGCCTTCGACGTGCGCGGCGGGGGGCCCGCCACGAGAGCGGCGACCCTGTCGGGCGGGAATCAGCAGAAATTCATCGTGGGCCGCGAACTCCTGCGCTCCCCTCGCCTGCTCCTGGCCGCCCACCCCACGCGCGGCGTCGACATCGGCGCGCAGGCCGCGATCTGGAGCGAGCTCACCTCCGCTCGCGACCGCGGCCTCGCGACATTGCTCGTCTCGGCCGACCTCGACGAGATCCTCGCTCTGTCCGACCGCATCCTGGTGCTGCACCGGGGACGCATCGTGGCCGAGCTCGACGCCCGCGGCGTCGACGCCGGCACCGTCGGCGAGTACATGACCGGTGCGCGCGGCGGGGAGGAGGCCGCATGATCGCCCGCATCCTCCGCACCGCCGCCGGCCCGGTCATCGCGATCGTGCTCGCGCTGGTCGTCACGGCTCTGTTCCTCACCGTGTCCGGATACTCCGCGGCATCCGCCTTCGAGGTCATGTGGACCTACGGCACGACGCCGGAGTCCCTGGCATCCACCGTCAACAACGCCATCCCGCTGTACTTTGCCGGAATCGCGGCGGCCTTCTCGCTGCGCATGGGGCTGTTCAACATCGGCGTCGACGGCCAGTACCGCGTCGCGGCGCTCGTGGGCGCCGTCGTCGCCGCCTCGCTGCCGTTCCCGTTGTGGGTCACCCTCCCGCTGACGCTGCTCGCCAGTGCTGCGGCCGGCGCGGCGTGGGCCCTCGTCCCCGCCCTGCTGAAGGTGTACCGCGGGGTCAACGAGGTCATCACCTCGATCCTCATGAACGCGATCGCCACCACGGTCGTCGCGGTGCTGCTGGCCGACGTCTTCCGCTCCGGCGGGGGACAGAACACCGGCTCGGCGCCGATCGGCGAGAACGGCTCGATGCCCGCGCTCATCGACCTCGGCGGGCGCGTGCAGATCTCCGGCTTCCTCCCGCTCGCCGTGCTGCTCGGCATCGGGTTCTTCCTCCTGCACGAGCGCACCGTGTGGGGGTACACCGTGACGGTGGCGAACCTGTCTCCGGATGCCGCCGAGTCCGCCGGCATCTCGGTCCGGCGCCGCATCGTCACCTCGCTCCTGGCCTCCGGCGCCATCGCGGGCCTCGTGGGCCTGCCGCACGTGCTCGGAACCGCGCACCGGCTGGACGGCACGCTCCCCACCGATCTGATGTTCACCGGCTTGGCCGCCGCCCTGCTCGGCCGCTCCCATCCGATCGGCACGGCGCTGGGCGCCCTGGTGCTGGCGTTCGTGGAGCGCAGCGCCCAGGTGCTCGGCATCGTGAAACTCCCCACCGAGGTCGGAACGCTCTTCCTCGCGGTCGTGCTGCTGAGCTCGGCGCTCGGCTACTGGGTCGTGGAGAACGGCGAGCGTCGCCTGGCGCTCATGGCGGCGATCCGGCGTACCCGCGCCGGTCGTGCGAAGGAGGCGTCGACGAGATGACCGCAGCGACCACTGCCCCCGCGGCGTCCGCCGCCCCCTCCTCGGAGCGCCGGCGCGCGCGCAGCATCCTGTCCTCAGTGCTCCTCGGCTTCGGGCTCCTCCTCATCGCACAGTGGGTGTGCGATGCGCCCGGCCTGTCGTCCTCGTCGACGTGGGGTTCGGCCCTGCGGCTGACCGTCCCCATCGCCGTCGTCGCCGTCGGTGCGCTGTACTCCGAGCGTGCGGGCGTCATCAACGTGGGCCTGGAGGGCATGATGATCGGCGGCACGTGGGGGGCGGGCCTCTTCGGCTGGTTCGGCGGCCCGTGGGTCGCCCTCATCGGCGGTGTCGTCGGCGGGCTGGTCTTCGGGCTGCTCATGGCGGTTCTCTGCCTCGAACTCGGCCTGAACCAGCTCGTCGTCGGCGTCGCGATCAACGTGCTCGCCGCGGCCCTCGCCCGCTTCCTGTCCGACATCGTCTTCAGTGGGCTCGACGGCGGCAGCGTCGCGCGCTCGCCACGCATCGAGGGCAACGTCCCGCGGGTCAGCCTGCCGTTCCTCTCCGGCGGCTTCGGCACGCCCGACCCTCTGCGCGACCTGGAGGCCACCGGCATCCCGGTCCTCTCGCCCCTCGCGGGCATCGTCGGCGGCCTCACCCGTGACGTGTCCCTGGCCGCGATCATCGGCCTCGCCCTGATCCCTCTCACCGCGTTCGTGCTGTGGCGCACACGCTTCGGTCTGCGCATGCGGGCGTCGGGGGAGGAGCCGGCGGCCCTGCAGGCGCTCGGCGGACACGTGCACCGCACGCGCTACTCCGCCGTGCTCGTGGGCAGCGGTATGGCCGGCTTCGCCGGTGGCTATCTCGTCCTCATCTCGCAGGGCTACGTCGAGAACCAGGTCGCCGGTCGCGGCTTCATCGGCCTCGCGACCCTCATCTTCGGCAACTGGATGCCGGGAGGTGTCTTCGCGGGATCGGCCCTGTTCGGCTTCAGCGACGCGGTCGGGCTCGGCCGCCCGGAGACCTTCCGCGGGATGCTCTTCGTCCTCGGGGCCGTGTTCGTGGTCCTCGGCGGGGTGCGTCTGCGTCGCCGTCTCGGGGCCCGCGCGGCCGTCCCGTCGCTGATCCTCGGGGCGGTCCTGCTGGTCGCCGCCCTCGTCCTTCCCCTCCCGAGCGCGCTCGCGACGGCCGCCCCGTACCTCGTCACCCTCGCGGTGCTTGTGGTGGCGGGGACGCGCATGCGTCCGCCGCGCGCCCTCGGGAGATTCTTCCCCCGTCAGAACTCCTCGAGGTGATCGCATGAGCGTCAATGAAGTGTCCCGTGTCCACATCTGGGATGGGAGCGCGCATCGCGGCGTCGGAACGGTGAGCTGGAGCGCGGGCCGCATCTCCTCCGTCGACGTGGCAGACCCCGGCGGCGACGCGGAGCTGACGGTCATCCCCGGGCTGATCGACACGCACGTCCACCTGATCGGCAACGCCTCCGACACCCCGGCCGACTTCCTCTCGTGGCCGTTGACGACGCGCCCCGAGGAGCAGGTGCTGCACGGCCTCGCTCACGCGCGACGGGCGCTGACGGTCGGAGTCACCACGGTGCGGGACCTGGCCGCCGACGACATCCAGTTCTCGCTCGCCCGCGCTCTCGAGGCGGGAGTGGTCGAGGGCCCCCGCGTGCTCGCGCACGGCCTGGTCAACATGACCGGCGGCCACGGCGACCTCTTCACCCCGCCCGCGGTGGTCGACCGCAAGCCGGTGGCCGACGGCCCCGACGCGTGTCGCGCCCTCGTGCGGCGCTGGGCGCGCTCGGGTGCGGACGGCATCAAGGTCCCCGTCAGCGGCGGTGTGCTCTCCGTCGGCGATAAGGCATCGTGGCGCAATTACACGGATGCCGAGATCGCGGCGGTCGTCGACGAGGCGCACGCGCTGGGGATGCGCGTCGCCGCGCACGCCCACACCGAGGACGGGATCCGGCGCGCCCTCGCCCACCGCGTCGACTCCGTCGAGCACGCGACCAAGCTCACCGACGTCCTGGCCGCGCAGATGGTCGCGTACGGTACGACGGTCGCGCCGACGCTGCTCATCAACGACCGCATCGCAGACGGTTCGGTCGCGGTGGCCCCCGGTCAGCGCGAAATCGCGCAGGAGCTCGTCTCGGGGCGCGACCCCGTCTTCCGGGCCGCCGCCGCGGCCGGGGTGGAGTTCGTCCTCGGCACCGACGCGAACGGTTTCCACGTGGGCTTCGACGACCAATGGGAGGAACTGCGTGCGATGGCTCGGGTCTTCGACTGGGATGCCGCTCGCGCGCTTCAGGCGGCGACGTCGCGCGCGGCCGCGGCGATCGGCCGTGCCCGCGACCTCGGCCGTATCGCCGACGGTTTCGCCGCCGACCTGGTGGTGGTCCGCGGTCGGCCCTGGGAGGACACGGAGGCGCTCCGCGCCGAGTCGGTCGTCGCCGTCGTGGCGCGCGGTCGGCTGGTGGCGGGTTCGCTTCGCGAATAGGGGCTCACCCCGCGGGTGACGACACGCCCTCTCCGCCACGGAGGATCTTCGCGAGGGGGCGCCCCTTCGCCAGCTCGTCGACGAGCTTGTCGAGCACGCGGATGCGGTACATCAGCGGGTCGTCGATCTCCTCGACCCGGATGCCGCAGACCACGCCCGTGACCTGGCTCGCGTGCGGGCTGAGTGTCGCCTCGTCGAAGAACGCCCGGAAGCTCGTCGTGCCCTCGATGTGTCGCAAGAGGGCGGAGTCGTCGAACCCGGTCAGCCACCGGATGACGGCGTCCAGCTCCTCCTTCGTGCGCCCCTTTCGCTCGACCTTCGCCAGGTAGAGCGGGTACACCGAGGAGAACGCCATGTCGAAGACGCGGGACATGGCACCACCGTAGGGCGTCCGAGCGGTATCCGGGGCGACGGTTTCGGGTGGTCAGTGCGACTCGACCACGCACACCGCGCTCATCCCCGGGGTAAGGGCTTCGAACACGTGCGCGGCGTCACCGGGGTATGACAGATAGTCGCCGGGCGAGAGCTCGAAGGGTGCGTCGGCGGGACCCACTCGCCCGCGACCGCTCACCATCACGAGGTGCTCGACGGTGCCGCGCGGATGCGGGTCGGATACGCGCGGCGAGCCCGGCTCGGCGCTCAGCAGATAGATGTCGCGTCGGGCGCGCGGCGGGCTCGCCGACAGCAGGACGGCCAGGTAGTCGGATGCCGAGGACGGCACCGCTGCGGGTGCCTCCCCGGCGCGGATGAGGGTGGGGGAGCGGACCCCCTCGTCGACGAAGACGGCGAAGGGGACATCGAGTGCGGTGGCGAGCGCCCACAACGTCTCGACGCTCGGGTTGCCGCCGCCGTTCTCGAGGTGGGAGATCGTGGCTTTCGCGACCCCGGCGCGCCGGCCGAGCTCCGAGACGCTGAGGTCGCGTCTCTCGCGCTCACGGCGGAGCGTCATGGCGATGCGATCGCCGAGTTCGGTCATGCGTTCATTATGCTCGGCGATCGTTCGACTTGACGAACGATACGAGGATCGTTCACGATGATGATCATGCGTTCGCTTCCCCGAACACCCGAGGGTGTCGCGGCCCGGCAGGGCCTCGCGGTGACCCTCGCCACGAGTGCGTACGGCATCTCGTTCGGAGCCCTCTCGGTCGCATCCGGCCTCGATGTCTGGCAGACCTGCGTGTTGAGCCTGCTGATGTTCACCGGTGGGTCGCAGTTCGCTTTCGTCGGCGTGATCGCCGCCGGCGGTCTCGCTGCCGCTCCCGCGGCGATCGCCTCGGCGGTGCTGCTCGGGGTGCGCAACGCCGCGTACGCGATGCGGATGGCCCCGGTGGTGGCGGGGGGCTTCTGGCGCAAGGCCGGGGCGACGCAGTTCACGATCGACGAATCGGTCGCCGTCGGGCTCGCGCAGACCGACGCGCGTGCGCGGCAGGTGGGCTTCTGGGTGACCGGCGCGGGCATCTGGGTCGGCTGGAACGTCTCCACCCTCCTCGGCGCCCTCCTCGGCGACGTGCTGGGCGACCCCCGCGCCTACGGCCTCGACGCGGCCGCCGCGGCGGCCTTCCTCGCGCTCCTGTGGCCGCGGCTGCGTGGTCGACAGCCTCTCGCTGTCGCGGCCGCTGCGGCTGTCGTCGCGGCGCTGCTCACCCCGGTGCTCATGCCCGGCATCCCGGTCATCGCCGCCGCGGGGGTGGCCGTGGCCGTGGGTCTCTTCGATCCGCGTCGCCCGGCACCCGCCGTCTCGGGTGTCGCCGAAGAGAGCGGGATGCCGTGACCCTCTGGACTGCCGTGCTCCTGGCATCCGTTCTGTGCGTCGCGCTGAAGGGCGTGGGTTACCTCCTGCCCGCCCGATGGCTGGAGGCGCCGCGGCCGGCTCGCATCGCCGACCTGCTCACCGTCGCCCTGCTCGCCGCGCTCGTCGCCGTGCAGACGGTGGCGTCGGGTCCGGCGATCGTCCTCGATGCGAGGCTGCCGGCCGTGGGCGTCGCGGCTCTTCTGCTGTGGGCGCGTGCGCCGTTCCTCGTGGTGGTCGCCGCGGCGGCTCTGACCGCCGCTCTGCTGCGGCTGTGGGGGTGGGCTGCATGAGACGCCGCCCTCCGGCTGCTCCCTGCTGTCCCATAGCGCCGCCGCCTACACTGGCGCGGTGAGTTCTGGCATCCTGCGCGTCGTCGGTTGGGTCGTGGCGCTGCTCGTCGGCGCCTTCTACGGCGCGGCCGGCACGGTGGCGCAGGCGTTCCTGGTCGGGCCCGTCCCGGTCGGGCTGCTGCTGGCGACGATCGGCAGCGCCGCCCTGCTCGTCGCGCTGCGCGCTCTCACGGGAGATCGCGTGAACGCGCTGGCCGGCGGCATCGGCATCACGCTCGCGACCTACGTGTTCTCGCAGGTGGGCCCCGGCGGATCGGCGATCGTCGCCGCCCCGACAGCGGGGACCGAGTGGATCCCGCTCGTCTGGACGGTCGTGGGTCCGGCGCTCATGGTGCTCGTGGCGCTGTGGCCCGACTTCTCGAAGCTGCCGGCCCCGGCCCGCCCCAGCGGATCGTAGGCCCGCGGCTCGGCGGCGGGGCCGGGCGCCGGAGCGCGATTAGACTGATGCCGTGACTTACGTGATCGCCCTCCCGTGCGTCGATGTGAAAGACCGCGCCTGCATCGACGAGTGTCCGGTCGACTGCATCTACGAAGGCGAGCGGTCGCTCTACATCCACCCCGACGAATGCGTCGATTGCGGTGCGTGCGAGCCGGTCTGCCCCGTCGAGGCCATCTACTACGAAGACGACCTGCCCGAGGAGTGGTCCGACTACTACAAGGCGAACGTCGAGTTCTTCGACGACATCGGATCCCCCGGTGGAGCGGCCAAGGTCGGCGTGATCGCCAAGGATCACCCGGTCGTGTCATCGCTCCCCCCGCAGAGCCACTGAGCCGTGGGCGTCGCCGACCTCGCCGACTACCCCTGGGACGCGGTCGCCCCCTACGCGGAGCGCGCACGACGGCATCCTGACGGGATCGTCGACCTTTCGATCGGCTCGCCCGTTGACCCCACGCCCGCCGTTATCGCGGCCGCCCTCGCCGACGCGACCGACGCGCACGCCTACCCGCAGACCGCGGGGACGCCCGCCCTGCGCGAAGCCATCGCCGAGTGGTACCACCGTCGACGCGGAGTGCCGGGGCTCACCGCGGCCCACGCGCTTCCGACGGTCGGGTCGAAGGAGCTGGTCGCTCTGCTCCCGTTGCTGCTCGACCTCGGTCCGGGCGACGCGGTCGTGCACCCGCGCGCCGCCTACCCCACGTACGAGGTCGGCGCCCGGCTCGTCGGCGCGGATGCCGTGGCATCCGACGACCCCGCCGCTTGGCCGACGCACACGAAGCTGATCTGGATCAACTCGCCGGGCAACCCCGACGGTCGCGTGCTCACCACCGCCGAGCTGCGGGATGCCGTCGACCGGGCGCGCGAGCTCGGAGCCGTCCTCGCCTCCGACGAGTGCTACGCCGAGCTCGGCTGGGACGCGCCGTGGAACAGCCGGCCCGTGCCGAGCGTTCTCGATCCCGCCGTCGTGGGTGACGACCTCTCCGACGTGCTGTCGGTGTACTCGCTCAGCAAGCAGTCGAACCTCGCGGGGTATCGGGCGGCGTTCCTCGCCGGCGATCCGGCCCTCGTCGCGCGCCTGCTGACCGGCCGCAAGCACCTCGGTCTCATGCCGCCCGCTCCCGTGCAGCGCGCCATGACCGTCGCCCTCGGCGACGACGCGCACGTCGAGGCGCAGCGCGCGCTGTACGCCCGACGACGCGCGGCGCTCAAGCCCGCGGTCGAGGCCGCCGGTTTCACGATCGATCACAGCGAGGGCGGGCTGTACCTCTGGGCGACGGAGGGTCGCGACGCCTGGGAGAGCGTGGGGCGTCTGGCCGAGCTCGGCATCCTCGTGGGTCCCGGGCACTTCTACGGCGCGCACTTCCCGAATCACATCCGCTTCTCGCTGACGGCGACCGACGAGCGCATCGCCGCAGCCGCGGAGCGCCTCGCCCGTTGAGTCGCTCGTCCGCTGCGCCCGCCCGCGGCGGCGCGCGTCCGCTGAGCCGACGGCCCGCGAAGGCGCCCGTCCGCTGCGCCTGCCGCCCGCGAAGGCGCGCCCGCTCGCAGAGCGACCCCCGGGCCGTCGAGGGGCATCGCCGCCCATCCGGCGCGCTGATCAGGAGGATCCCTCCATTCGATGGGGGCATCCTTTGGCGGTGTCATCTGTACGACGGCGTGCCTACTAGGCTGTAGAGGCACAGCGTTCGGGGCATCCTTCGCGCGCGTGCCGACCCGGATGCCATACCCGTGGCATCCATCGGTCGAGAAGACCGCGGGTGCCGCAGCTCCCGCGATCGACCACATGGGCGACCAGAAATCGCAAGGAGGCGCGGTGAGCGACGCGGGCACGCAGCAGGACAAGGCCACTCTGACGGTAGGGGGCTCCACCGCCGAATTCCCGGTCCTGCGAGGCACCGACGGCGTCCCGAGCATCGACATCGCGTCGTTGACGAAGCAGACGGGGCACACCACCCTCGACTACGGCTTCGTCAACACGGCGTCGACGAAGTCGGACATCACCTTCATCGACGGCGACCAGGGGATCCTCCGCTACCGCGGCTACCCGATCGAGCAGCTGGCGAAGAACAGCACCTATCTCGAGGTCGCCTGGCTGCTCATCTACGGCGAGCTGCCCTCGGCATCCGAGCTGGCGTCGTTCGACGAGCGCATCCGCCGTCACACGCTCCTGCATGAGGACCTGAAGCGCTTCTTCTCGTCGCTCCCGCCGACCGCGCACCCCATGTCGGTGCTGTCGGCCGCGACCGCCGCGCTGTCGACGTACTACGAGGCCGAGTCCGACCCGCACAACCCCGAGCACGTCGAGCTCAACACGGTGCGCATGCTCGCGAAGCTCCCCGTCATCGCGGCCTATGCGCACAAGAAGAGCATCGGGCAGGCGTTCCTGTATCCCGACAACTCCCTGAGCTTCGTCGACAACTTCCTCAAACTGAACTTCGGCGTGCTGAGCGAGATCTACCAGGTCAACCCGGTCATGACGAAGGCGCTCGACCTGCTGCTCATGCTGCACGCCGACCACGAGCAGAACGCCTCGACGTCGACGGTGCGCCTGGTCGGCTCCACCGGGGCGAACCAGTTCGCGTCGATCTCCGCCGGCATCCAGGCCCTTTCCGGCCCGCTGCACGGCGGCGCGAACGAGGCCGTGCTGCAGATGCTGGGCCGCATCCGGGACTCCGGCGAGAGCGTCGAGCGCTTCGTCGAGCGGGTGAAGAACAAGGAAGAGGGCGTCAAGCTCATGGGCTTCGGCCACCGGGTCTACAAGAACTACGACCCGCGCGCCAAGCTCGTCAAGGAGGCCGCCGACGAGGTGCTCGAGGCCCTGGGCGTCAGCGACCCGCTGCTCGACCTGGCCAAGGAGCTCGAGCAGATCGCCCTGCAGGACGACTACTTCAAGGAGCGTCGCCTGTACCCCAACGTCGATTTCTACACCGGCGTCATCTACAAGGCGATGGGGTTCCCCACGCGCATGTTCACCGTGCTGTTCGCCATCGGGCGTCTTCCCGGCTGGCTGGCGCAGTGGCGCGAGGCCATCACCGACCCGCAGACCAAGATCGGCCGCCCGCAGCAGCTGTACACGGGCGCCGCGGAGCGGAACTACCCCGGCGTCTGACTCCGGCACCACGCGCGACGCCCCGTCCCTCTCGCGAGGGGCGGGGCGTTGCGCTGTGTGGGGGACAGTGCGCGCGGTGGCGTGCGGACCCGCGATAAACGCCGTCTGTGCCGAGACACGCGGTGATGCGCCGTGTCTCGACATGGACGGCGTTTATCGGTGCGGGGGAGGGGCCGTGACCTGCGACCGCGCGGCGCGGCGCGCGGCGCGCGGAGCCGGGTGCGGGGCGCCCGGGTGCGGGGCGCCCGGCTGCGGGGCGCGAAAAACGCCGTGCATGTCGAGACACGCGGCGAGGGCGAGAGTCTCGACAGGAACGGCGTTTATCGGTGCGGGGGCGGGGCGTCAGGCGTGCAGGGCCTCGTTCAGGGTCACGCCGACGCCGGCGCGAGCCGAGGCCTCGACGGCGCCGGTGAGGGAGTTGCGGCGGAACAGGATGCCGTCGCGGCCCGACAGCGCGCCGGCCTTGACCGTGTCGTCGCCGACACGCACCTTCGTGCCTGCCGTGACGTACAGCCCGGCCTCGACGACGCAGTCGTCGCCGAGCGAGATGCCGATGCCGGCGTTGGCGCCGAGGAGGGTGCGCGCGCCGATCGAGACGCGGTGCGTCCCGCCGCCCGAGAGCGTGCCCATGATCGAAGCGCCACCGCCGATGTCGGTGCCGTCGCCGATCACGACGCCCTGCGACACGCGCCCCTCGATCATCGAGGAGCCGAGCGTGCCGGCGTTGAAGTTGACGAAGCCCTCGTGCATCACGGTCGTGCCGGGGGAGAGGTGCGCGCCGAGCCGCACGCGCGAGGCGTCGGCGATGCGCACGCCCGCGGGCAGGACGTAGTCGGTGAGACGCGGGAATTTGTCGAGCCCCTGCACCTGGATGCCGTGGCGCTTCAGCTGCGGGAGGGTGCGCGCCGCGGTTTCGGGGCGCATCGGACCGGCGGTGGTCCACGCGACGTTGGGCAGGTGGCCGAAGATCCCGTCGAGGTTGATCTCGTTGGGGCGCACGAGAAGGTGCGACAGCGCGTGCAGGCGGAGGTAGGCGTCGACGGTCGAGGCGGGGGCTGCGTCGGCGTCGATCGTGAGCATCACCGTTTCGATCACTGCGTCGCGGCGCTCGTCGGCGCCGGCTGAGGTCTGCAGCGCCGCGGCGGCGGCATCCAAGTCGTCGGGGAGGCCCAGGACGGGCTGCGGGAACCAGGCGTCGAGCACCGTTCCGTCGGTGGTGCGGGTGGAGAGGCCGGCAGCGCTGATGCGTCGTTCATTGCTCACCGACCCAGGCTACCGGCGGGATCGCGTGTGAAAGGATCGGGGCATGACCGCGCTCGACCTGACCTCGTCCTCCGTCGACCTCACCCGGGTCATCTGCGACATCCACAGCGTCTCCGGCGACGAGACGACGCTGGCCGACGCGATCGAGTCCGCGGTCTCGGCGTACGACCACCTCGAGGTCATCCGCGACGGCGACACCATCGTCGCGCGGACCACCCTGGGCCGGGAGCGCCGCGTCGTGATCGCGGGCCACATCGACACCGTCCCCATCAACGGCAACCTCCCCACCGAGGATCGCGAGATCGACGGCGAGGCGTTCCTCTGGGGTCGCGGCACGGTGGACATGAAGGCCGGCGTCGCCGTGCAGCTCAAGCTCGCCGCCGAGCTCACCGCGCCCGGGGTCGACATCACCTGGATGTGGTACGACCACGAGGAGGTGGACTCCGCGCTCAACGGTCTCGGCCGTCTTTCGCGCAACCGTCCCGACCTCTTCGAGGGCGACTTCGCGATCCTCGGCGAGCCCAGCAACGGCGAGGTCGAGGGCGGATGCAACGGCACGCTTCGCGCGCTCGTCCGCACGACCGGCGTCCGCGCGCACAGTGCGCGCTCGTGGATCGGCGAGAACGCCATCCACAAGGCGGCGCCCATCCTCGCCCGCCTCGCCGAATACCGCGCCCGCGAGATCGAGGTCGAGGGCCTGGTGTACCGCGAGGGTCTCAACGCCGTGAGCATCACGGGAGGCGTCGCCGGCAACGTCATCCCCGACGCGTGCGAGGTCGAGGTCAACTACCGCTTCGCCCCCAGCCGTGACGCGGCCGCCGCCGCTCGCGTGGTGCACGACGTGTTCACCGGGTTCGAGGTCGAGATCGTCGACATCGCCGAGGGCGCGCGTCCCGGTCTCGACGCCGAGCTCGCGAAGGAGTTCGTGGATGCGGTGGGCGCGACGCCCAAGCCCAAGTACGGCTGGACCGACGTGGCGCGCTTCTCGGCCCTCGGCATCCCGGCCGTCAACTACGGCCCCGGCGACCCGCACCTGGCCCACCACGACGAGGAGCGCGTACCCGTCGCGCAGATCGACGCCGTCGAGCGGGGTCTGCGGGCCTGGCTGAGCGGGTCGTGACCGCAGCGGCCACGATCCCCGCTCCCGTGCGCGCATGGGAGCGGCTGCCCGTGGCGGCGCGCATCGCGGTCGTCTACGTCGCCGCGCGCATGGTGACGACCGGGTTCTTCCTGCTCGCCTCGGCCTTGTCGGGGCCGGGGTCGCGCTACGGCATCGCCCCGTCGCTCGGCGACCTCGCCCTCGGGTGGGACGCGCAGTGGTACTGGTTCGCGGCGGTGTCGGGCTACCCGGAGCACCTGCCGATCACCACGACGGGGCACGTGGCCGAGAACGCGTGGGCGTTCATGCCCCTTTACGCTTTCCTCGCGGCGGGCCTCGGGTTCCTCCTCGGCTCGTGGGGAGCGGGCGCTGTCGCCATCTCGCTCGCGTCGGGATACGGTGCGAGCGTCATGCTTCACGCCCTCCTGCGGGAGCGGATCGGCGGGTCGGCGGCGATGTGGGCCGTCGTGTTCTTCGCGAGCGGGCCGCTCGCGGCCCTGTTCCAGATCGGCTACGCCGAGTCGCTGTTCCTCTTCCTGCTCTTCGTCGCCCTGTGGTGCGTCCAGCGGCGCCGGTGGGGGTGGCTGTACTTGCTGGTGCCCGTGATGGGGTTCACGCGTCCCGGCATCCTGGCCTTCGCGCTCTTCCTCGGGCTCTACGGCATCCACCGCTTCGTGCGCCGACGCGCGGAGGCGCTGCGGACGGCAGAGGTCGTGCACATCGTGGCGCTGGGCGTGCTGTCGAGCGCGGTGGGGTTCGCGTGGCAGGCGATCGCGGCGGTGGTCACGGGCGATGCCGGTGCGTACCTGGCGACCGAGCTCGCGTGGCGCCGCAACTGGATCGCGGATGCCGGCGGTGGCTTCGTTCCCGTCGAGGGGTGGGTGCAGGGGGCGCAGTTCTGGTTCACCCAGTGGGGACCGGGGCCGGTGGCGGGCGTGATCGCCCTGGTGCTGCTCGTCGGCGGGGTGACCGTGGCTCTCGTGGTGCTGCCGCAGGTTCGGAAGCTCGGTGTCGAGGCGCGTCTGTGGACGGCGAGCTATCTGATCTACCTGCTGCTGGTGTTCTTCCCGCAGTCGAGCATCTTCCGGTTGCTCGTGCCCGTGTCGCCGCTCTGGGGGGCGTTGGCGGTGCCGCCCTCCCGCGCGTGGCGGCTCGGTGTGCTCGCCGTCGCGCTGCTCGGCCAGTGGTGGTGGATCTACAACATGTACGCGCTGGGGAACACGTTCTGGCAGATCCCCTGAGGCCGTCTCTCCGGCGACCCGGGCGGCACCGGCTCAGACGGCGCGGCGGGGTCCGAGGCGCGGTACGACGGGTGCGCGCGCCGACACACTAAACTAGTCGTCAGACCAACGAGGAAAAGGGGGCCGCGATGGCAGCCATGAAGCCGCGTACCGGCGACGGACCGATGGAGGCCGTGAAGGAGGGCCGCTTGATCATCGTGCGCGTGCCGCTCGAGGGCGGCGGGCGTCTCGTCGTCTCGGTGAACGACGCCGAGGCGAAGGAACTCTACGACGTGCTCGGTGGTGTCGTCGGCGCCGCTTGACGATCATTGCGCACGAAGGCCGATCCCCTCGGGGGTCGGCCTTCGTCGTTCCTCGGGGCGGCGAGGTCCTCGTTTCGGGGCGCTTCGCGGCGCGGGGCGGCGGGGCGCCGCTGCGTGCTCGTCACGACAGGATGCCGCGGAGCACGGCATCCGGAGCCGGATCGGGCAGCAGGCTCAGGCGCCGGTCGGGCGCGTCGTGAGCTGCAGGAGCCCTTCGCCCGTGGTGGAGAGGGCGCCGATGACCGCGGGGGAGGCCTGGACCTCCTGGATGAGCGAGCGGTAGGCGGTCGTGACCGCGTCTCGGCGCACGGGATCGGCCACCGCACCGCCTGCGAGCACGCGCGGGATGAGCACTGTGCCGCCGGCGCGCACGAGGCGCAGGCCGTGCTCGACGTATTCGATGACGCCCTCGGGGTCTGCATCGATGAAGACGATGTCGTAGGACGCCTCGTTCATGCGCGGCAGCACGTCGGAGGCTCGACCGGTGATGAAGCGGGCGCGGGCGGCCGGGATGCGCGCGTCGACGAAGGCCTGACGGGCGGCGCCGAGGTGCTCGGGCTCGCTGTCGATCGTCGTGATCGTCGCCCGCGGCGACCCGTGCAGCAGCCAGAGCCCGGACACACCGCCGCCGGTGCCGACCTCGACGATGTTGAGGGCACGGGATGCCGCGGAGATCACGGCCGCCTGCGCGCCGACGGCGGGGCTCACGGGTGCGGCACCGAGTTCGAGGGCGTGCGCCCGGGCGCGAGCGATGTGCTCGGGCTCGACCGTCGTCTCCTGCACGAACCGTTCGTTCGCCTGCTGACCGCTCACGTGGACCTCCTCGACTCAGGCTAGACGGCCGGACGGTGCTCCATCGCCAGGCGCGGCCGGTAATCTGGAGCCATGTTCTTCGGCCTCACGATCGAGAAGCTGCTGCTGATCGGCGTGATCGCCGCCCTGCTGGTGGGTCCCGAGCGGCTGCCGCGATACGCGGAGGCGCTCGCGAAGTTCACGAAGCGCGCGAAAGAGACGCTGCAGGGGGCCCGCACCCGCATGCGCGATGAGATGGGCCCCGAGTTCGACGAGGTGGACTGGAAGAAGCTCGACCCGCGTCAGTACGACCCGCGGCGCATCATCCGCGAAGCGCTTCTCGACGACACCCCGACCGCGACGATGCGGGCCGCCGGTGCCGCGGCCCTCGCGGCCAAGCCGAAGCCGACGGTGCCCCCGTTTGCGCCCGGCGAGCGTCCGCCGTTCGACGACGAAGCGACCTGAGCGGCGGATCGCGCGGGTGGTCCCTGAGCGTGTCGAAGGGACCGGTGTTAGGGCGGGGTTCGGAGGCTCCGACGGGCTCGGCCACGTGGCGGGGGTGCGGGGGCGCGGTGGGGTCGACGGGCTCGACCACCTGTCGTGGCGCGTCATCCGGTGGCTTCGACCGCTCTGCCCCCTGATCGCGACGGTCAGACGCTCAGGCGCAGGGGCTTGCCGGCGAGGCCGCGGGGGCGGATCGCGAGTGCCGCCGCGGCCGCGTCGATCGCGCGTGCGGCGGGGTCGTCGGGCTGCGACAGCACGACCGGGCGGCCGTCGTCGCCGCCGGAGCGCAGGGCCGGGCTGAGGGGCACGGATGCCAGCAGCGGCACCGTCGTCTCGTCGGTCGACAGCGCGCGGGCCACCTCGTCGCCACCCCCGGCGCCGAACAGGTCGAGCACCGTGCCGTCGGCCAGCGTCATGGCCGCCATGTTCTCGATCACGCCGATCGGACGCTGGCCGGTCTGCCGCGCCACGAGCCCCGAGCGCACGGCCACCTCGGCGGCCGCGGCCTGCGGCGTCGTCACGACGAGCACATCGGCGTGGGGGAGCAGCTGGCCCACCGAGATCGCCACGTCGCCCGTTCCGGGGGGCATGTCGAGCAGCAGCAGGTCGAGGTCGCCGAAGAACACGTCGGTGAGGAACTGCTGCACCGTGCGGTGGAGCATCGGACCGCGCCAGGCGACCGCGCCGGCGGCATCCTCTCCGGGGCGGCGGAGGAACATGCCGATCGAAATCACCTTCACCCCGTACGCGACGGGCGGAAGGATCAGGTCGTCCAGGCGCGTGGGCGCCGGCGGCAGCCCGTCCGCGTCGACGAGACCGAGCAGGCCCGGGATCGAGAACCCGTGCACGTCGGCGTCGACGAGCCCCACGCGCAGTCCACGCGCGGCGAGGGCGACGGCGAGATTCGCGGTGACCGTCGACTTGCCGACGCCGCCCTTGCCGCTGGTGACGGCGATGACGCGCGTGAGGGAGTCGGGCCCGAAGGGCATCTCGCGTTTCGCCCGGCCCCCGCGCAGCTTCTCGGTCAGAGCCTTGCGCTCGTCGGGCGACATGACGCCGACGCGCACGTCGACCGCGTGGATGCCGGAGACCGAGGCCGCGGCATCCCGGACGTCGCGTTCGATGCGGTCGGCGGCGGGGCACCCGACGATGGTCAGGGCGATGCCGACCTCGGCCACGCCGTCGCGCACGGCGACGTCGCGGAGCATGTCGAGTTCGCCGAGGGGACGTCGAAGCTCCGGATCGGTGACGCCGGCGACCGCGTCGCGGACCCGGTCGGCGAGGGCGCCGGTCACGGGGTGGACCGGCGTGCGTCGGGCCGGAGTTCGGCGCGCGGGGCGTCGTCGTGCTCGTCGAGCCGCTCGAGGGCGGCCTTGAGCTCGGCGCGCAACGTGTCCTTCGTGATGACCTCGTCGGTCAGGTCGCGTACGGCCATGCGCAGGGCGACGATCTCGCGGGCGAGGTACTCGGTGTCGGCGAGGTTGCGCTCGGCGCGCTGGCGGTCCTGCTCGATCTGCACGCGGTCACGGTCGTCCTGGCGGTTCTGCGCGAGGAGGATGAGGGGCGCCGCGTATGAGGCCTGCAGGGAGAGCACGAGCGTCAGCGCCGTGAAACCGATCGCGGCCGAGTCGAAGCGCCAGTCGTCGGGGGCGAGAGAGTTCCACCCCATCCACAGCACGCAGAACATCGTCAGCGACAGCAGGAACGTCGGGGTGCCCATCGCGCGTGCGACCCACTCGGTGAAGCGGCCGAAGCGGTCGCGCGAGGGCTGCGGGGTGCGAGGCGCCAGGACGCCGGTGCGCCCGCGGGGCGCATCGAGGGCGGGCGTCTTGTTGTTGCGTGCCATCAGCGCCTCCTCGGGGTCTGCGGGATCTGGGTGGGGATGCTCTGCGTCTGCAGGGGCCGGACCGTGGTCGGGGGTTTCGGATCGTCGCTGTCGTGCGTGCGCCAGTCGTCGGGCAGCAGGTAGTCGAGGACGTCGTCGACGCTGACGCAGCCGACCAGGCGGTGGGCCTGATCGACGACGGGCAGCGACACGAGGTTGTAACTCGCGAGCAGACGCGCGACCTCGGCGGCCGTGGCGTCGGAGGGGACCGGCTCGAGCGTGTCGTCGATGATCGCGCCGAGGCGCTCGTGCGGCGGGTAGCGCAGCATGCGTTGGAAGTGCACCGTGCCCAGGAGGCGCCCCGTGGGTGTCTCGTACGGGGGGAGGGTAATGAACACGGACGCCGCGAGGGCGGGGTGCAGTTCGTGGCGACGGATCAGGGCCAGGGCCTCGGCCACGGTGGCATCGGCCGACAGGACGATCGGCTCCGGGGTCATGAGGCCACCGGCCGTGTCGGGGCCGTACTGCAGCAGAGCGCGGACGTCGTCCGCCTCCTCCGGCTCCATGAGCTCGAGTAGCTGCTCCGAGCGCGACTCGGGGAGCTGACCGAGGAGATCGGCCGCGTCGTCGGGCTCCATGGCATCCAGGATGTCGGCGGCGCGCTCGTCGCCGAGCTGCTCGAGGATGTGCACCTGCTCGTCTTCGGGCATCTCTTCGAGCGCGTCGGCGAGGCGGTCGTCGCTGAGCTCTTCGGCGACCTCGATGAGGCGCTCCTCGGGGAGGTCGAGCAGGGTGTTGGCGAGGTCGGCGGGCTTGAGCTCGGAGTACGTCGCGACCAGCTGCTCGGCCGACTGCGCCTCTCCGGGCGTCTGGTTCTCGCGCACTTCGCTCCACGCGGCGAAGGTGGTCGCCCCCTTGGCGAAAGGCGATGCGCTCGTGCGCGGGCGGCGCAGGAACAGCTGCCCCACGTCCCACTCGCCGAGGCGGTTGCGCTCGATCGCGACGTCTTCGATGACCGCGCTGCCGGAGCCGTCGATCAGCCTGACGCGACGCCCCAGCATCTCGGCCATCACGCGCACCTCGCCGCCGCGCTGCTGGAAGCGGCGCACGTTGATGAGGCCGGTCGTGATGACCTGGCCTGCCTGAATGGAGGTGACGCGTCCGATGGACACGAACACATGTCGGCGCCCGGGAATCTCGACGACGAGGCCCACGACGCGCGGCGCGGCCGACGCGCGGTAGATCACCACGACGTCGCGCACCTTGCCCAGGCGGTCGCCCGCCGGGTCGAACACCGTGCAGCCCGCCAAGCGGGCGACGAAAACCCTTTGCGTGCTCACCGGTCCAGCGTAGTCCGCACCTCATGCGCAACACCTCGGAACGCCCCAGGCGCGCGTGACAGGATGGTGAAATGAGCATGTTCGCACAGCGCCCGGGTGCCGGTCGAGACGAGGTCGGCGAGAAGATCGCCTCGTTCCCGACATACGAGCAGGCCCAGAAGGCCGTCTCGTCGCTGATCGCCGGAGAGGTGCCGGCGCGCGACATCGCGATCGTCGGTTCGGGCCTGCGCTCGATCGAACGCGTCACCGGGCGTCTCGGCTACGCCACCGCGGCCCGGTCGGGCGCGCTGAACGGCCTCATGCTCGGGCTGCTCTTCGCCTTCATTTTCGTGCTGGGTCAGCCCACTCTGCAGATCTCCCTGTTCGTGGGCGTCCTGCTCGTCGGCATGGCGCTCGGCATGCTGCTCAGCCTCGGCACCTACTCGATCGTGCGGCGCCGCCGCGACTTCGCCTCCGTGATGCAGGTCGCCGCCGACCACTACGACGTGTGCGTCGCCGCTCCCAGCGTGCACAAGGCGCGGGGGATCGTCGGCCCGTCCGGCGCACCGCGCACCGTCGTGTCCCGTCCCACCGCGTCGCCAGCCGACCCGCCGCAGTACGGCGAACGCATCACGCCCGGGTCGACGGCGCCCACCGCCCCGCCGCGGCCGCCCGCCCCGATCGCGGCGCCCTCGAGCGACGAGCCGCCGCGATATGGCGAACGCATCGCACCGAAGCCGTCCGCGGCCGAGCCGCAGGACGACGGCGCACGGGGCGACGCAGCGGGGAACGCCGGCGCCGGGCACGACGGCACGCGGGGCGCGGGTGCGTCCGGTGAAGCGCCGACGGCGAGTCCGGCCGACGCGCCCGACACCACCGACGGCTCCCGTCCGACCGAACGGTGAGCGCCGGGACGGCTGCGGCAGCCGACGCGGTGCGCATCGCCGTCGCGCTGCCGACCGGCGCGACGGAGGTCTCGGGGCTATGGGCGCCGGCATCCGGAGCCGTCGCGACCATCGCGCTCGCGCACGGAGCGGGAGCGGGCATGGACCATCCCTTCCTCGCCGGGCTCTCCGGCGCCCTCGCCGCGGACGGTGTCTCGGTGCTGCGATTCGTCTTCCCCTACGTCGAAGCCGGGCGACGGATGCCGGGCCCCGCCGCGCACGCCGTGGCGACGTGGGCGGGGGTGCAGGCCTGGCTGGCCGTGGCTGCGCCCGGGCCGTTCGCGGCCGTGGGCAAGTCGTACGGCGGACGGATGGCATCCGTCGCCGCCGCCGACGGCGTCATCTCTCCCGCGGGGCTCGTGTACCTCGGATACCCCCTGCACGCGCCGGGGCGGTCCGACAAGCCCCGGGCGGCGCACCTGCCCGGGATCGGGATGCCGCAGCTGTTCGTCGAGGGGGAGAACGATGCGTTCATCGACCCGCGCGCGCAGTTCGACGAGGTCGTGGCGTCGTGCCAGGACGCGCGGGTGGAGTGGATCGCCGGCGGGAACCATTCGTTCGAGGTCAAGGGTGCGCGGCGCCCGGCTGAAGAGATCGGCGCGGGGTTGGCGCCCGTCGTCGCGGGGTTCGTACGAGCGCTCTGACGACGCCTCGCCTACAACCGCGTGGGCGCTGAGCGACGGGCGGCGTTGGCCGCCCCGGTCAGCGACCTGCCGCGTAGCCCTGCGCGCCGCGTGGGCGCTGAGCGACGGGCGGCATCGGCCGCCCCGGTCAGCGACCCGCCGCGTAGCCTGCGCGCCGCGAGGGCGCTGGGCGATGGGCGGCATCGGCCGCCCCGGGTTACCGACCTGCCGCGTAGCCCTGCGCGCCGCGGGGGTTCGCCGCGGCCCAGAGCGAGCCGGACGCGTCGCGTCCGACGGCGGTCACGCGACCCAGCGACCAGTCGCCCATGCGGCGCACGGAATGTCCGCGCTGCTCGAGCCCCGCGATGACCGCGTCGCCGAGACGGTCCTCGACGGCGACGCCCGCGGGCACCCACGTGCGCGGCCAGAACGAGTCGAGGAGCGCCGTCGTGTGCAGGTTCGGGGCGTCGATGGCCTGTTGCGGGCTGTATCCACCGACCAGCAGGCGCAGCAGCACGGTGAGCTGCCACTGATCCTGCTGATCGCCGCCTGGGGAACCGAGCGCGATGACCTCGTCGGCGCGCGAAACCAGCGTCGGGGTGAGCGTCGTGCGCGGACGACGCCCGGGGGTGAGGGATGCCGGGTGTCCCGGCTCGAGCCACGTCGCCTGCAACCGGGTGCCCAGGCAGAAGCCCAGCGACGGGACGGTGGGGGAGGACTGCAGCCACCCGCCGGACGGCGTCGCCGACACGACGTTGCCCCAGCGGTCGATCACGTCGATGTGGCACGTGTCGCCGCGGGTCTGGCCCGAGCGATCCACAGTGGGCTCTCCGGTGGAACCGTCGACGGACCCGTGCTCGGTGCGCAGCGGAGGGCTCACCGGCGGGCGGCCGTCCGGCGAGCCCGGCCGCCATCGCGTCGAGGCCTCCGCGCCGATCATCGCGCGCCGGGTCGCGACGTACTCGTCGGCGAGCAGCGCGTCGATCTCGACGGCGCCCCCGGCGTCTCCGAACCACGCGTCGCGGTCGGCGAACGCGAGTTTCTGCGCCTCGAGCACGAGGTGCGCGCCCTCGATGGTCGCGGGGTCGAGTTGCGCGTCATCCGCGCCGTCGAGCAGCCGTAGCGTGTGCAGGAGCGCTGGCCCCTGCGACCAGGTGCCGGCCTTGTGCACGTCCCACCCGCGGAAGCGCGTGGTGACCGCCGGCTCGTACCCGGCGCGCCAGGAGGCGAGGTCGTCGGCCTCCAGGATGCCGGGGTGATCGGCGCCGTCGGCGTGTCGATGCGGTCGCGCGATGAACGCCGCCGCCTCCGGCAGCACCTCCGTCATCCATCTCTCCCGGGCGGCGTCGATGCGCGCCGTCCGGTCCGGAAGGGAAGCGCCGACGCGGACGAGGGAGTCGAGCACGTCGGCCCACGCCGGGTTGGTCACGAGGGTGTCGGGCGCGGGCGGGCCGCCGGTCGGCATCCACCGCTCGGCGGAGGTGGGCCAGTGCGCGCGGAACAGGTCCGCGACCCGCGCGATCGTCGCGGCGGCTCCGGCCACGAGCGGGTGACCGTCGCGGGCGTAGCCGACCGCGTAGGCCAGGACGTCAGCCAGCTCCCACGTGCCGTGGTCGCGCAGCAGCAGCAGCCACGCGTCGACCGCGCCGGGAACGGCGGCGGCGAGCCCGCCGGCTCCCGGCACGAGGTCGAGGCCGCGAGCGCGGAAGTGCTCGATCGTCGCCCTCCGCGGCGCCGGCCCCTGCCCCATCAGCACGGCCGGGACCGACGCCCCGGCCGGCCGGACGAGCGCGACGAGGTCGCCGCCCGGACCATTCAGGTGCGGCTCGACGACGTGCAGCACGAAGGCACCGGCGACGGCCGCGTCGAACGCATTGCCGCCGCGCTCGAGCACGGCCTGCGCGGTGGCCGTCGCCGTCCAGTGCGTGGAGGCCGACATCCCGAAGGTGCCGCGAAGCGTCGGCCGCGTGGTGAAGGGCGCCGGGGGCGTGAACGTCATCGCGACTGCCGGGCGATCCACTCCTCGACTTCGTCGGCCGTGCGGGGAATGCCCGCGGACAGGTTGACCGGGCCGTCTTCGGTCATGACGATGTCGTCTTCGATGCGCGCACCGATGCCGCGGTACTCCGCAGGGACGGTGAGATCGTCGATCTGGAAGTACAGGCCGGGCTCGATGGTGAAGACCATGCCGGGCTCCAGCAGGCCGTCGTAGTACATGTCGCGACGCGCCTGCGCGCAGTCGTGCACGTCGATGCCGAGGTGGTGGCTCGTGCCGTGGACCATGTAGCGGCGGTGCTGACCGCCCGAGTCGGCGTTCAGGGCCTCTTCGGCCGTCACCGGAAGCAGGCCCCACTCCGCGACGCGCGCCGCGATGACCTCCATGGCCGCCTCGTGCAGTCGGCGGAAGGGGACACCGACCCGGGCAGCCGCGAACGAGGCGTCGGCGGCCTCTCGCACCGTCTCGTAGATGCGGCGCTGGATGTCGGTGAACGTTCCCGAGACGGGGAGGGTGCGCGTGATGTCGGCGGTGTAGAGGCTGTCGACCTCGACGCCCGCGTCGACCAGGATGAGGTCGCCGGGCTTGACGGCGCCGTCGTTGCGCGTCCAGTGCAGATAGCAGGCGTGGGGGCCCGACGCGGCGATGGTGTCGTAGCCCACGCTGTTGCCGTCGGAGCGGGCGCGCTGGTGGAACACGCCCTCGACCACGCGCTCACCGCGCGGGTGCTCGATGATGCGCGGCAGCTCGGCGACGATGTCGTCGAAGCCGCGGCCGGTGACCTCGACGGCCAGCGCCAGCTGCGCCAGCTCGTACTCGTCCTTGACGAGGCGCAGCTCCGAGACGAAGCGGGTGAGCTCGTCGTCGACGCCGACCGTGCGGTCGTCCTCGCCCGGGGCGAAATCGTCGAGGTGGGCGGTGGCCAGGCCCAGATCGGCGGCGACGCCGTCGAGCGCGGGCCGGGGGCCGATCCAGAACTCGCCGATCGTGGCATCCGAATAGAACTCGGCCGTGGTGCGGTCGGCGCGCTCGCGGAAGTACAGCACGGCCTCGTGACCCTCGTCGCGCGGCTCGAAGACGAGCACGGCGTCGGGCTCGGCGTCGCTGCCCCAGCCGGTGAGGTGCGAGAACGCGGAGTGCGCGCGGAACGGGTAGTCGGTGTCGTTGCTGCGCTGCTTCAGACCGCCGGCGGGGACGACGACGCGCTGGCCGGGGAAGGCGCGCGACACGCGCGCGCGGCGGCGCGCAGCCCAGGCGGCCTGCTCGCGGGGCTCGGGGAGCACAGCGGGGTGCTCGGCCCAGCCCGTCGAGATGGTGTCGAGGAAGCCGCGGGGAAACGGCGCCTTGCGATTGCTGGGCGCGTCGAGGGCGACCTCTTCGGTCTGCGGCTCGGCGGTGGTGGGCTCGGCGGCGGGTGCGGTCGTGTCGCTGGTGGAGGGGGCGTCCATCGTTCCAGTCTCGCACCCGTCGCCGCGTCGCGCACGGATGCCACAGGACCGACGCGCGGATGAGGGCGGGGGAGGAGCCGTCTCAGCCCTCGGTGCGCTCCAGCTGCACGACGATCGGCCGGTGATCGCTGCCCGAGCCGTCGAGCGAGCGCATGACGACGGAGCCCGACACAGTCCAGTCGGGTGTGGCCATGACGTGGTCGATGGGAGCGCCCAGCAGTGCCGGGGCATCGGTGGGCCAGGTGCCCACCCCGCCGTTGCCGCTCTCGGACGCCGCGTCGTGGCAGCGGCCGAGCGTGCCGCCGTCGACGCCCATGCCGGTCATGTGGTCGAGGGTGGCGTTGAAATCGCCCGCAAGGATGACGTTGTCGCTCGCGCACTGATCGGCCAGCCACTGCAGGTCGCTGCGCCACTGCGGCATGTATTCCTGGCGAGGGGCGACCGCGTGAGCGGCGACGATGATCGGACCGTCGCCCGAGACGGGCATGGCCACGGCGCTCGGCACCGTGGAGGTGTTGCTCGAGCCGTCGAGGGACGACTGGATCACGGAGTAGTCGCCCAGCTCGGGGCGGATCAGAACGGTCGTCGAGGTGGCATCCCAGCCCGTGATGCCGTATTCGCCGTACTCCGCGTGATGCGCCCACATGGGCTGCCCCATGTCGCGCATGAGAGTGGCGACTTCGGCTCCGGTGTCGATGGTCGTCTCGGGCAGGGTGACGACGTCGGCCTGCATACTCACGGCGAACAGCGCGATGGACTCCGCGGAGGTCGCCGAGCCGGCCGTGTTCCAGGTCATCACGCGCAGACTCGTGTCGGTCTTCGCCGGCAACCCTTCGGTGCCGAGCCCCCGATGCGACAGCACGGCGACGTTGACGCCGCCCGCGATACCGAGGATCAGCGCGAGCACGAGGGCGAGCGCGCGGATCGGCCGGATGAGGGCGAACAGCAGCATGAGCAGCGTCGCGGCCACGAGCACCGCCGCCAGCGCGGCACGGAACGAGATGATCTGCGCGAAGGGGAACGTCCGCTCCAGACCGAAGGCCGACGGCCAGGTGAGCACCGCAGCGCTCGCCGCGAAGACGAGCGCGACGAGGAATCCGAGCAGCCGACGCACCCACCCGACCCTAGGCGAGCCGTCTGTGAGATCAACGGATGTCGGCAGGGTGATGGCCGAGCGTGGCGGCGCTCGCGGGGTCGTGTGTCGAAACGGCCGATGTCGGCGACCGCGCGGTGGCGCTCGGGACGGCCTGCGGTCCGTACCGAGGGGGTGGATGCCGCGCCGGGCGCGAGACGGAGCGCTACGCTCGACGGGTGCCACGCGATCGTCGATTCCACGGACCGGCCGATCTGCACCTGCACTCCTCGCACTCCGACGGCACCGAGCCGCCTGCCGAGGTCATGGCCGCCGCGCACCGGCACGGGGTGCGCACCGCCGCACTCACCGACCACGACACGACGTCGGGGTGGGCCGAGGCCGCCGAGGCCGCCACCTCACTCGGGATGACATTCGTCCCGGGCATGGAGCTGTCGGCCCGCCACCGGTGGCGAAGCGTCCACCTGCTGGCCTACCTCGTCGATCCCGACGACGCGGCGCTTCGCGCGATGACCGATCGCATCCGTTCGTCCCGGCTCGACCGCGCGCAGATCATGGCGGAGCGCATCTCCCACGACTACGACATCGCGTGGAACGACATCGTCGCCCAGACGAGCGACGGAGCCACCGTCGGACGCCCCCACATCGCCGACGCCCTCGTCGCCCGCGGCATCGTGGCCGACCGGACGGAGGCCTTCGCCGGCATCCTGCATCCCTCAGGTGACTACTACGTGGCCCTCTATGCGCCCGACCCCGTGACCGCCGTGGAACTGGTGGTGGGAGCCGGCGGCGTGCCGATCGTCGCGCACCCCGCGGGGCGTGCCCTGCTGCCCGACGGCGTGCTGCGCGCGATGCTGGATGCCGGTCTCGCCGGGTTCGAGCTCGCCCACCGCGAGAACCTGCCCGAGCCGACGGCCGTGCTCGCCGCCCTGGCCGCCGAGCGCGACCTCCTCGTGACCGGGTCGAGCGACTACCACGGCCTGGGCAAACCGAACGTGCCGGGGGAGAACACCACCGCCGACGACATGGTCGCCCGCCTGTTCGCGCGCGGCCGCGGCACGGCGCCGATCTTCCCGTAGCCGGCCTCACGGGCGCGGCGAACGACGAACGGCGCCGCACCCGGTCGGGGTGCGGCGCCGTCGAGACGTCCGCGCGTCAGGCCACGGGTGCGGTCGGGGCGCCGGAGCTGCCCCCACCGCTGCGGCGACGACGACGGCGGCGCGGGGCCGCGTTGCCGTCGTGGTGCTCCTTGCCGGCTCCGTCGTGCGTGCCGGCGCCGCCCTCGGCGCGCGGGGCGGCCTCGCCGCCCGTGTCGCCGGTCGACGACCCGCCGCGACGACGGCGACGACGCGGGGCGCGGTCGCCCTCGGCATCCGGGGCCTCGTTCTTCTTCTCGACCTGCTTGGGCGCGACGGCCTTCGGCGCCGTGACGAGACGCCCCTTGGTGCCCTCGGGGATGTCGAGGTCGGTGTAGAGGTGCGGGCTCGACGAGTAGGTCTCGGTGGGCTCGGGCTGACCGAACTCGAGGGCGCGGTTGATGAGGGCCCACTTGTGCACGTCGTCCCAGTCGACGAACGTCACGGCGATGCCGGTGCGACCCGCGCGGCCGGTGCGACCCGCGCGGTGCAGGTACGTCTTCTCGTCGTCCGGGATCGTGTGGTTGATCACGTGGGTGACGTCGTTGACGTCGATGCCGCGGGCGGCGACGTCGGTCGCGATCAGCACGTCCTTCTTGCCGGCCTTGAAGGCGGCCATCGAGCGCTCGCGCGCCTCCTGGCTCATGTCGCCGTGGACGGCGGCGGCGTTGAAGCCGCGGTCGCCGAGCTCGTCGACGAGCTTCTGGGCGGCGCGCTTGGTGCGCGTGAAGATGACGGCCTTCTCGCGTCCCTCGGACTGCAGGATGCGGGCGATGACCTCGTCCTTGTCGAGCGAGTGCGCGCGGTAGACGAGGTGCTTGATGTTCGCCTGCGTGAGCCCCTCGTCGGGGTCGTTGGCGCGCATGTGGATCGGGTTCGACATGAAGCGGCGCGCGAGGGCGACGATGGGTCCGGGCATGGTCGCCGAGAACAGCTGGGTGTGACGCACAGCGGGGACCTTGGAGAAGATCTTCTCGATGTCGGCGAGGAAGCCGAGGTCGAGCATCTTGTCGGCCTCGTCGAGCACGACCTCGGTCGCGTGCGACAGGTCGAGCAGGCGCTGATTGGCCAGGTCGATGAGGCGGCCGGGGGTCCCGACGACGATCTGCGCGCCGGCCCTGAGCTGGTCGATCTGCCCCTCGTAGGCCTTGCCGCCGTAGATGGCGACGACGCTCGTGGAGCGGTTGCTCGTGAGCATGTCCATGTCTTCGTAGACCTGCACCGCGAGCTCGCGCGTAGGGACCACGATGAGCGCCTTCACGCCGGGCTCGGGATCGAGACCGAGGCGCTGGACCACGGGGATGCCGAAGCCGAAGGTCTTTCCGGTACCGGTCTTGGCCTGGCCGATGATGTCCTGTCCGGGAAGGCCCAGGGGGATGGTCTGCTCCTGGATCGGGAAGGCATCGACGATGCCCTTCGCTGCCAGGGCATCGACGATGTCCTGATCGATGCCGAGCTCGGCGAATGTCGTCATGTGCGTGCCTGTTCCGGCGGCGAGAGACCGCCTGGGGGAGTCGTATCCACGCCTCACTCGTCCACAGGCGCGGGGTCCCGATCCATCGCCGGGACCCGACCACTCTACCCGGCGTGTCTCCGCGGGCCCCGACGCCTAGGCTGTCGTACGTGTTCGCGTGGTTACGTCGTCGTCAGCGCCCGGTGGGTCGCACGCTGCAGTTGCGTTCGCGCGGAGACCTCGGCGAGGCCATGCGCGTCGACTTCGCGGAACTCGCGCCCGAGGTCGAGACTTTCCTCGGTCAGGCGGCCTACCTCCAGCTGGGATTCTTCGAGACGCTGAGCGAGCTCATCGCCCTCACCCCCGAGCTGGCGGAGAAGGAGTCCCTGTCGCGAGCGGCGGGCGCGGCGCTCATCAAGCACCAGGAGCTCGTCGCCCTCATCCGCGAGCGCGGCGCCGACCCGACGCAGCTGATGCTGCCCTTCCGCGAGTCGCTCGACGCGTTCCGCCGCAACACCCACGGCGTGCGCCCGCAGGAGACCATGCTCACCGTGCACATCACGGCCGGTCTCCTCGACGACTTCTATCTCGCTCTGTCGTCGAGCTACGGCGAGACGGGGCGCCGCGTCGCCCGCATCTTGCAGGCCGACGACGACCGCCAGGCCATCGTCGACATCCTGGGCGCCACGATCCAGAGTGACGAGGAGTGGCGCTGGCTGCTCGCCCTGTGGGGGCGGCGCCTGGTCGGCGACACGCTCCTCGTCGCGCGCGCGGCGCTGCGGCACGGGCAGCTCGACCGCGCCGAGGAGGCCAAGGTCGAGCCCGTCTTCAGCGAGCTGATGGGTGCCCACGCCCGTCGGATGGATGCCATGGGGCTCGCGGCCTGAGCGCACGGCATCCTGGGTGCGGGCCAGCGGGTTCAGCGCGGGGCATCCGCGGTGCGGGCTCGTGGCCTGAGTCCACGGCATCCGGGGTGCGGGCTCGCGGCGTGAGAGCGGGGTGATCCGGGGTCGCGCCGGCTCGCACGGCTCCTCGGATGCCGGAGGCTCCGTGTCGACGGCTGCGTGCGCCGCGAGGCCGCTCATCCTGGGTGCGGGATCAGACGGGCAGGCGCGCGCGGTCCGCGGCGTCGCGCGCGCTGCGCGAACGGGTGGTGAGCGACACGAGCGAGAGCGTCGTCGCAGCCGACGCCACCACGGCGAGAACCCAAGGGAGCGGCGAGTCGCCGAGTCCCATCCAGGTCAGCGCGGTCCACACGATGCCCGCCGACGCAGCGCCCGTGAGCGGAGCCAGCGCCGCACCGCGAAGGTGACGACCGGGGAGCGCGACGTGCGCGATCAGGCCGATCACCGCGCCGATCAGGAGACCGAGCAGGATCTGCACGGCGGGTGGGTCAGGCGACGAACCCGACGCGACGCGACTCTTCGGTACCGAGTTCGACGAAGGCGAGGTTGGCGGTCGGGACGAGGTAGGAGTTGCCCTTCACATCGGTGAACGTGACGTGGCTGGCGGAGCTGTCGAGGGCCGAGGCGACGGTCGACTTGACGGCGTCGGAGCTCTCGTTGGTCTCGAAGTTCAGCTCGCGGCCGGTGTTGGTGATGCCGATGCGGATCTCCACGATGCGTCCTTTCCCCGCGGGCCGCGGTCGGCCCGGCGCGTGATTCGACTCTAGGGCAGGGTTCCGACACGACAGCCCGTCGCGCGGGTCGCTTCGCGGATGGCGAACGCCGGTCCTCCTCGTGCGTCCGCGCAGCGTCGCGCGCGGCGCGCATCGACGGCGCACGCCCGTCGTGCCCGACCGATGTCGGAGGTCGCGATTAGCGTGGTGCACATGCAGATGACGGATGCCGCCGCCCTCGGCGTCGCGCGGGAGCACGACGCTCTCGACGCCGACCAGCGCGCCGTCGTCGCCTGGCCCGCAGCGGCGAGCGGTGTGGTGGTCGGCGCACCGGGCTCGGGCAAGTCGACCACCCTGCTCTCGCGCGTGCGCGAGCTGGTGGCATCCGGCATCGATCCCGACGACCTGCTCGTGCTCACCCCCACGCGACCCGCGGCGACGGCGCTGCGCGATCCTCTCGCGCTCGCGGTCGACCGCGCCACCTCGGGCGCTCTGGCGCGCTCCGTCGCGTCGTTCGCGTTCCACCTCGTGCGCGGTGCAGAGGTGCGCCGGGGCGGCGAACCGCCGCAGCTGCTCACCGGCGGCGACGAGGATCAGATCATCCGCGACCTCCTCGAGGGCGACGCGCTCGACGAGCTCGACGGCGTCTCGCGGTGGCCCGAGTGGCTCGGACCGACGATCCGCGCCACGCGCGGTTTCCGCGGCGACCTGCGCGCCTTCCTCGCCGAGTGCACGGAGCTGGGCCTCACCCCGAGCGACCTGATCCTGCTCGCCGAGCGACACGAGCTGCCGGTGTGGGCGTCGCTGGCGTCGTTCGCCGAAGAGTACCGAGCGGTGCGGGCGGCCATGCGCGGCGCGCACCGCGACGCGGCCGACCTGGCGCGGGAGGCCGTGGCCGTCCTCGAAGCCGCGCGCTCCGACCGCGAGCTTCTCGGGCGATTCTCGTCGCTGCGCTGCATCCTGGTCGACGACGCCCAGGAGCTCACCGCCGGCGGGATCGATCTGCTGCGGTCCTGTCGCGCGCTCGGCATCGGCGTCGTCGCCTTCGGCGATCCCGACGTCGGTTCCGGCGCCTTCCGCGGCGCGACGCCGGAGAACTTCGCGCGGCTCGCCCGCGAGCTCGGTGCGACCGCGGCGCTCGGGACGCCGCACCGCGGCACGCCCGAGCAGGTCGATCTGGTGCGGCAGGTGGCATCCCGGATCGGGGCGGCCGGCGTCGTCGCGCACCGACGCGCGCCAGACGGGGCGCCCGCGCAGGGGTCGGTGCGCACGTACCTGTTGCGCTCGCCCGCCGAAGAGGCCGACGCGATCGCCCGCATCCTGCGCGAGCGGCACGTCCTCGACGGAGTGCCGTGGAGCTCGTGCGCGGTCATCGCCCACGACTCCCGGCAGGTGGCGACCCTCGAAGCCGAGCTCGCCGCCCGCGAGGTGCCCGCCCGCGCCAGCGGACCCGGTCTGGCGCTCGGGGTGCAACGGCCGGTGCGCGACCTGGTGCGCGTGGTGGAGTTGGGCATGAAGGATCCCGACGAGTGGGTGGCCGACGAGGTGGTCGACGCCCTCCTGGGTACCTTCGGCGGTCTCGACGCCATCGAGCTGCGGCGTCTGCGCACGGCGCTGCGCCACGACGAGGTCGCCGCCGGGGGGACGCGCGCCGCGACCGAGCTGCTGGTGTCGGGCGTGCGCTTCCCCCTCGAGCTCGCCGTGATCGACTCCCGCGAGGCGCGTCGGGCGGTGCGCCTGGGGGAGACGCTGGCCGCCCTGCGGGGCCAGGCCCTCCAGCAGGCCACCGCGCACGAGCTCCTCTGGACGGCGTGGGAGCGCAGCGCGCTCTCCCGCACCTGGCGCGAGGCCGCGCGCGGGCAGGGGCCGATCGCCGAGCAGGCCGATCGCGACCTCGACGCGATCGTGGCCCTCTTTCAGGCCGCCAAACGCTTCACCGAGCGCGAACCCGACGGCGAGGCCTCGGGATTCCTGCGGTCGGTTCTCGACAGCGACGTCGCCGAAGACCGCATCGAGCAGCCGGCCGTCGTCGACACCGTGCGCGTGCTCACCCCGGCCGCGGCCGCCGGGACGGCCTTCGACACCGTCGTCATCGCCGGGGTGCAAGACGGCGTGTGGCCGAACACGCGGCTGCGGGGCGGGCTCCTCGAGACGTGGCGGTTGGCCGACGCGGTGCAGACCCCCGACCTCCCCGCCGCCGGCATGCTCGATCGGCGCCGCGCCGCGATGCACGACGAGCTGCGGCTGTTCGTGCGGGCCATCAGCCGTGCCGACGGCCTCCTCGTGGTGACGGCCGTCGACGACGACGACACGGGACCGAGCGTCCTGTTCGAGATGCTCCCCACCCCCGAACCGGCCGCGGCCATCCCCGAGCACCCCCTCTCGCTCCGTGGGCTCGTCGCACGTCACCGCCGGTCGCTGACGGCGCCGCGCGTCCCCGCGGGCGAGCGGGCGCACGCGGCCGGCCAGCTCGCGATCCTCGCGGGCGCGGGCGTCGCCGGTGCCGCCGTCGAGCAGTGGTACGGCGTGGCACCGCCCAGTTCCACGGCGCCGTTGCGCGACCTGGAGCGCGAAGACGTGCGCGTGTCGCCGTCGCGACTGCACGCGCTCGAGGAGTGCCAGCTCGACTGGGTCATCGCCGATCTCGGCGGCGATCGTGGCGGCACGACGGCGGGTATCGGAACGATCATCCATGCGGCGCTCGAGACCGCGGCATCCTCGTCCGAAGACGACCTGTGGGCCGTGGTCGACGAGCGGTGGGGCGAGCTCGTCTTCGACGCGGTGTGGCGGGAGCGCGCGGAGCGCACACGGGCCCGCGATCTCGTGCGGCGACTCGCCGCGTACCTGCGTCGCTTCGACGACGCGGGCGGTCGACTCATCGGCGCGGAGCGGCATTTCGAGGTGCCCATTCCCATCCCGGATGCCGGTGAGCACGGCGCCGTGCTCAGCGGCGACATCGACCGGGTGGAGCTCACACCGTCCGGAGAGGTCGTCATCGTCGACCTGAAGACGGGCAAGAGCGAACCGCAGACCGACGCCAAGGTCGCCGACAACCCGCAGCTGGCGGCGTACCAGCTGGCGTTCTCGTCGGGCGCGATCGAACAGGTGGCGGGAATGGACTCCGGCGGGGCGAAGCTGCTCGTGCTGCGGCCCACGGCCGCGACGAAGGACTACGCGGAGCCGACGCAGAAACCCTTCGACGACGAGCAGCGCACCGCCTTCGTGGCGCGCGTGCAGGGCGCGGTCGAGATCATGCGCGGCACGTCGTTCGCCGCTCCCTACGAGGTGCATTGCCGCGACGAGTTCTCGTACGGCCTGTGCCGCATCCACACGGTGTCGGCGGTGAGCGCGTCATGAGCGAGCTGCTGTCCGCGGCCACCATCGCCGCGGCCCTCGGCCAGTTCCCGCCCACCGTCGAGCAGACGGCGGTGATCGAGGCTCCGCTCGAGCCTGCGCTGGTTGTCGCCGGCGCCGGCAGCGGCAAGACCGAGACCATGGCCGGGCGCGTCGTGTGGTTGGTCGCCAACGCCCTCGTCCGCCGCGACGAAGTGCTGGGCCTCACCTTCACGCGCAAGGCCGCGGGTGAACTGGCCGAGCGCATCCAGCGCCGTCTGCAGCGCCTGTCGGAGTTCGAGGTGCGGGGGTTGCTTCCCTTCCTCCCGCGTCTGCACGCGGACGGGCGGCTCGCGGTGTTCGCGGAGCTCGCCGCGCTCGAGGGGGCGCGGGGCGACGCGGCCCGTCGCGAGGCCCTCGACGCGCTCGCGGTCGAGACCGGTGCCGACGTGCCCGATTCGCACGACGGCGATCAGCTGCTGCATCGGCCGACCGTGTCGACCTACAACAGCTTCGCGGACTCGATCGTGCGCGAGCACGGCCTGCGCATCGGACGGGACGCCGAGGCCGCGGTGCTGTCGGAGTCGGCGGCGTGGCTGCTCATGCGGCGCGTGGTGTTCGCCTCGGACGATCCGCGCCTCGAAGAGCGCCAGGAGTCGCCCCGCACCCTCATCGACGCGGCGCTGCGCATCGCCCGTGACGGCGTCGACAACCTCGTCGACCTGGACGAGCTTTCCGCGTTCCCGGAGCAGTTCGCACGGATCGTCGAGCGGCCGTCGACCTCCGCGCGGGTGAGCGTCTACAAAGAGGTGGGGGATGCCGCGGCGAAGGTCTCGGCGCTGTCGCTGCTGGCGACGCTCGCGGCGGCCTACGACCGTGAGAAGGCCCGGCTCGGGGTGATGGACTTCGCCGACCAGGTGGCCGGTGCCCTGCGGATCGCGCGCGAGCACCCCGCCGTCGTGGCCGAGCTGCGCGCCCGCTACCGCGTCGTGCTGCTCGACGAGTACCAGGACACCTCCGTCGTGCAGACCGACCTGCTGGCGACGCTGTTCGGCGGCACGGCCGTCATGGCCGTGGGCGACCCGCATCAGGCGATCTACGCGTGGCGCGGTGCGAGTGCGGGAAACCTGGGCGGCTTCCCCGAGGCGTTCGCCCCCGGGGCGGAGTGCCGGCGTTTCGCTCTGCTGACGAGCTGGCGGAACAGCGCCCGCGTGCTCACCGCGGCCAACGCGGTGCTCGCGCCCCTGGCGCCCCGCGCCGCGGTGGCCGTCGAGGAGCTTCGATCGCGGCCCGGCGCCCCGGAGGGGCTCGTCGAGACGGTCTTCGAGAACGACCTCGACGCCGAGGCCGACCGCGTGGCGGCGTGGTTCGTGGGCGTGCGCGCCGCACGCGCCGCCGAGGGCCGCCCCACCACCGGGGCGGTGCTGTTCCGCAGCAAGAAGCACATGGTGCGCTTCGGCGACGCCCTCGGGCGACGCGGCATCCCGCACCGCATCCTCGGGCTCGGCGGGCTCCTCACCACGCCCGAAGTGGTCGACGTGGTCTCGGTGCTCCGGGTGATCAGCGACCCCGAGGCGGGTTCGGCGTTGATCCGCGTGCTCTCCGGCCCCCGGTGGGCGGTGGGGCTCGCCGACCTGCGCGCGCTGGCGCAGCTGGCCAAGCGCCTCGCGACGCACGACGTGGCGCTGCAGCCGCTGGCACCCGAGGTCGTCGACCGGCTGAGGTCCACACCGGGGGCCGACCGCGCCTCCCTCGTCGACGCGCTCGACTTCGTCGCCCGGCAGAGCGACGGTCACGGCTGGCTGGCCGACATCACCCCCGGCGGGCGCGCACGCCTGCGCGAGGCGGGGGCGGTGTTCGCGGGGTTGCGCCGCAGCGTCGGCGCACCGGTGCCCGAGCTCATCCGGCTCATCGAGGCCGAGCTGCGGCTCGACATCGAGCTCGCCGCGAACGAGGCACGCGGTCCCGCCCGCATCGCCTCGGCGCAGCTGCGCGCATTCGTCGACGAGATCCGCGGGTTCCTCGCCGCCGATGAATCCGGCTCCGTATCCAGCCTGCTGGCGTGGCTCGACCATGCCGAACAGGCTGACGAGTTCGCCCCTCGCACCGAACCGCCCGAAGACGACGTCGTGCAATTGCTCACCATCCACGGCTCGAAGGGCTTGGAGTGGGATGCCGTGGCAGTGGTGCGGCTCGTGACGGACGAGCTGCCGTCGCTCCCGCGCGACACCAAGGGGTGGCTGGGGTTCGGCATCCTCCCGTCCGAGTTCCGTGGCGATGCGGCCTGGCTGCCGGTGTTCGGGTGGCGGGGTGCCGAGACGCAACAGGATCTGAAAGCGGCGATCGACGCTTTCGTCGCCGACAACCGTGCCCGGCAGGTCGATGAGGACCGGCGCCTGGCGTACGTGGCGTTCACACGGGCGCGGGACCACCTGCTGCTGTCGGGATCGAGCTGGTCGGGGACCAAGCGCCCGCGACGCCCCAGCGTGTTCCTCGACGAAGCCATGGAAGCGCTCGGGATCGATCTCGTCGTCGACGGGCCCGGCGACGACCCCTACGACGGCGAACGGCGACTGCTGCACTGGCCGCTCGATCCGCTGGGTTCACGTCGAACCGCGGTCGCCGCCGCCGTGACGCAGGCTCAGGCGGCGCGGGCACAGCAACCGCCGGCGACGGCCGACCCCGACCTCGAGCTGCTCCTCGCGGAGCGGGCCGACAGGCTGCGCCCGGTCCACGCGCCCGCGCCGACACGCATTCCGGCGTCAAAGTTCAAGGACTTCGTCGCCGATTACGGCGGCGCAGTCGAGGATCTCCGGCGCCCCATGCCCGAGCGCCCCTATCGACAGACGCGCCTCGGCACGCTGTTCCACGCCTGGGTCGAGCAGCGCTCGGGGCTCGTCGGCGCAGGAATCGGGCTCGATGACGAGGCGCTGTGGGACGACGACGAGGGCGGCGCATCGGCCGCCGACGCGGCCGAACTGCAACGCCTCCGCGAGTGCTTCGAACGATCGGAGTGGGCGTCGCTGCGCCCCCTCGAGGTCGAGACCGAGATCGACTACGTCACGCGCAGGCTCGATGGTCGCGATCATGTCGTCATCTGCAAATTGGATGCCGTGTACCGACGCGGCGACCGATACGAGATCGTCGACTGGAAGACGGGTCGCCCGCCCGCGAGCGAGGCCGAGCGCCGCTCCCGCATGGTGCAGCTGGAGCTGTACCGGGAGGCCTACCACGCCAAGCACGGCATCGACCTCGATCGCATCGACGTGGTGCTGTTCTACGTCGGCGACGAGCTGGTGCTGCGCGGCTGACGAGCGTTGCCGCGGGGCCGACGTGCGGGTGCCGCAGCGCGGGAACAGGCGCCCGACCCGTTCTGCCCGGGCGCGTGCGACGGAGCTCAGACGGTGTCGTCCGACACGCCCCAGCGCCGGAGAGCCGCACGGCTCGCGCGCGCGGCGTCTTCCTCGTCGTCGACCGCCGTTGAGGTCGACTCCTCGGAGGTGCGGGGCTGGCGGAGCGGGGTCTCCCCGTCGGTGTCGGGAGTCGCGGAGGCCCCGGCGACGTCCGACGTCCGAGACGCCACCCCCGACATCGATTCGCGCGCGCCGTCGTCCCACCCGTCGAGGTCGAGCGGCGCGGTCTCCTCCGGATCGACGTCGTCGCGCGTCGGCAGCTGGTCGACGTGGATCGCGCCGGTGTCGGCATCCGGATCCGCCGTGTCGAGGGCCTCGGCGAGCGCTTCGGCCGCGGCCACGCGGTCGCGCTCGGCGGAGAGGTAGAGCGAGAGGGCCTCGGGGTCGTAGGCGTCGGTTTGCATGGACGTATCAACGACGGCGGGGGCGGCGACGGGCGGGACGGACTCGACGAGGGCCAGAGCGTCATCGATGTCGCTGCGCGAGTCGGGCACGATGTGGTCACCGCGCACACCGTCGGCGAGGGCGTCGAGCAGGGCGACGGCGTCGGCGACGACGTCGCTCTCGCCGGCGTCGTGGCCGTGGACGAGCCAGCGGGCGAACTCCAGCTCCGCGTAGAGGCGGGCGCGCTCGCGCAGGAGCGGGTCGGGGGAGCGTTCGCCGGCGGCGGCGTATCCGGCGTGCACGTCGTCGGCGGCCAGGGGGGACGATGCCAGCCAGCGCAGGTCGACGGCGGGATCGCCGACGCTGAGCCCCGCCCAATCCAGGATGCCGACCACGTGGGGCGCGTCGTCCTCGTCGTCGACGAGCACCACGGAGGAGCTGGTGGCCCCACCGAGGATGACGGCGGATTCGAAGCGCCAGAGGTCGTCGACCTCGAGCGCCCGGCGCCAGCGCATCATGAGGTCGTCTCCGACCCGCCCGGTGGCGTCCGCACGGTCGAGCAGGCGCTCGACGTCGTCGCGGACCCGCTCGGGGGAGCGGACGGGGAGGCCGTCGGTGCGCACGATCGACACGGGGAGCGCGTGCACGGCCGCCAACGCCCCTCCGATCGCGGGAGCGTAACCCGGGCCTTTGGGCAGGTGCGCCGGGTCGATCCGGTAGCCGTCGATGTGGTCGACGACGAGGACGCGCTGCATACCGGACCCGGCCTCGCCGAGCACCTCGGGTACGGAGAACGGCAGGAGCGCCCGCACACCCGCGGTGAGGGCGTGCAGCGCACGCGACTCCGCGGCGAGATCGGCGGCCGCTTCGTCGTTCGCCGGCATACGCACGACGACCTCGCGACCGTCGTCGGTTCGCGCCAGGGCGGAATCGAAGCGCCCGCCGCTGTTCTCCGTCAGCGCGCTGACGCTGGTGATGGCGGTGCGCGGGAGGGCCGCCGTCGCCGACGCGGCTAAAATGAGGGGCGAGCGTGCCATGCCCCCCAGGGTAGGTCGGGCTTTCACCCGTCCGCCCGCGCCACGCCCTTCTGCGGCGAGGTCGGGCCGTCGATCCGCCCGTCCGCCGCCACCCATCAGAGAGGTGTCCGATGCCGCTTCCCGCGCCTGCCCCTGCCGAGGTCCCGCCCCCGCTGCGCGTCGACCGCTCCGGAGCGGAGCGCGACGACGACGGGCTGCTCGATCGTGCATGCGCCGACGCGACGACCCGGGTCCTGCCGGTGCGGCGCGACGCCGCACCGGTCCGTGCCGGGCGTCTCGCGCTCGTGGAGGTGGGTGGGCTGGCGGCCGCTTCCGTGCCCGTGCACGAGTGGGCTTTCCTCGGACGCGGCGCCGATGGGGCTGCCGTCCTGCTCGCCGTGCTCGCCGACGACGCGCCCGAGGACCTCGTTCCGGATGCCGAGTGGGCGGCGCTGCGCGCGGCCGGTGGCGACCTGCCGGCGTCGGAGGCGGAGGTCTTCACGAACGCCGTCGCCCTGGCGGGGTGGTTGCGCGATGCGCCCTTCTGCCCCGCGTGCGGGTCGCGTACCGAGACCCGGCACGCCGGATGGTCGCGCCACTGCCCGGCGTGCGGGCGCGAGCACTTCCCGCGCACCGATCCGGCCGTGATCGTGCTCGTGCAGTCGGCGGAGTCGGAGGACTGGATCCTGCTCGGCGCGAACGCCGCGTGGGGCGGCGACCGGTACTCGTGCTTCGCGGGGTTCGCCGAAGCGGGGGAGTCGCTGGAGGACGCCGTGCGTCGCGAGGTCGGAGAGGAGTCCGGCGTGCGGCTCGACGACATCGAGTACCGCGGCTCCCAGGCGTGGCCATACCCCCGCTCGCTCATGCTCGGCTTCCGCGCGCGCGTCGTCGCGGATGCGGAGGCGCGCGCCGACGGAGAGGAGATCGTCGAGGTCCGCTGGTTCGACCGCGAGGAGATCGGCACGGCCCTGCGCGGTGAGGGACCGGTCCAGCTCCCCGGGCCGGCATCCATCGCCCGGAGACTGATCGACGACTGGTTCCGGGGCCTCGCGTGACCGGGCCCCTCGACGGTCTCGACGAGCACCAGCTGGAAGCGGCGCGGGCCCTGCGGGGGCCGGTGTGCGTGCTGGCGGGGGCCGGAACGGGCAAGACGCGCGTGATCACGCGCCGCATCGCGCACGGCGTCGACACGGGCGCGTACTCGCCGCAGAGGGTGATGGCGGTGACCTTCACCGCGAAGGCGGCGGGTGAGATGCGTGGACGCTTGCGCGCTCTCGGGGTGTCGGGGGTTTCGGCGCGCACGTTCCACGCGGCCGCGCTCGCGCAGGTCAACTTCTTCTGGCCGACGCTCGCGGGCGACCAGGCGCCGTCCATCATCGACAACAAGGTGCGCATGCTCGCGCACGCCGCCGATGGAGTGGGATTGGCCCCCGACACCGCGACCCTCCGGGATGTGGCGGCGGCGATCGAGTGGCGCAAGGTCACCCTCCGTTCGATCGACCAGTACGCGGCCGACCGGCCCGACGGCGTCGGGCGACTCGGCGTCGATCAGGTGGTCGCTTTGCAGCGGGCGTACGAGAAGCTCAAGGACGAGCGCCGGCAGATGGACTTCGAAGACGTCCTGCTGACGTGCGCGGGCATGATCGAGGCCGAGCCGCGGGTGGCGGCGGCGGTGCGGGAGCAGTACCGCCACTTCACGGTCGACGAGTACCAGGACGTCTCGCCCCTGCAGAATCGCGTGCTCGAGCTGTGGCTCGGCGATCGGCGCGATCTGTGCGTCGTCGGCGATGCAAGCCAGACGGTGTACTCGTTCACGGGTGCCGACGCGCGATATCTGCTCGACTTCGAGCGCACGCACGAGGACGCCCGGGTCGTGCGCCTCGAGCGCAACTACCGCTCCGCCGCGCCCGTGCTCGCCGTCGCCAACGACCTCATGCGCGGTCGTGCGGGGGCGCTCGAACTGGTCGCCGCGCGCGCCGACGACGCCCCCGTCCCGACGGTGCGCGCCTTCGACGACGACGAGGCCGAGGCCGCCGCCGTCGCGCGTTCGATCGCGGAGGCACTCGGCCGCGGCGTCGACCCGCACGACGTCGCCGTCCTGTACCGCTCGCACGCGCAGTCCGCGGCGGTGCTGACGGCTCTCGCGGCCGTGGGGATCGCGGCGTCCGTTCTGGGCGGCCGCAAGTTCTTCGACCTGCCCGAGGTGCGGCAGGCTCTGATGGCGCTGCGGGCGGCGTCGGTGGCGCCGATGCAGACCGGGTTCCTCGGGACGGTGCGCGACGTGCTGCGCAGCGTCGGGCTCACCGACGACCCGCCGGAGGCGGGCGGTGCGCTGCGCGAAGCGTGGGAGGCGCGCGCGGCGTTGCTGCGCCTCGCCGAGGAGGCGCCCGAGGGCACGGATCTGCGCGGCTTCACCGACGACCTGCAGGCGCGTGCGCGCGATCAGCACGAGCCGACGACGCGCACGGTCACGCTCGCGACGTTGCACGCCGCCAAGGGTCTGGAATGGGATCACGTGTACCTCATCGGGGTCAGCGAGGGGCTGCTGCCCATCTCGTACGCGAAGACGTTCGAAGCGGTCGACGAGGAGCGTCGTCTCGCCTACGTCGGGGTCACGCGTGCAGCGCGGACCCTGTCGGTGAGCTGGGCTCGCGGTCACGGGCGGATGGAGCGGACGCCGTCGCGCTTCCTTCGGGAGATCGGCAGTGGCAGTCTGCGCTCGGTCGATGCAGCTCCCAGACCCGCGGGAACGAATCGACGCCGAGCCGCACCGACCTCGTCGTCTGCCCGCTCGGAGCGCTGAGCAGGAAGCGCGCGGCTCGTCCGGCCTCGGCGGCGAGGGCGACGTCGACGTCGGGCCGGGCGCGCCCGACCAACTGCGCGGCCACGACGGGCCACTGCGGATCGTCGCGGCGGCGCTCGGCGTCGAGGCAGGCCAGGCACGGCGTGCGTCCGGGGCGCACCACCGGGCCGATGCGTGCCCGTCCGCCGTCGAGCACGAGCGGGAGGTGGGTGACGTCGTCGCGCATGTACGTCGCCGCCCGGCGCGGTTCGACACGGTAGGCGCCGAGGATGACGACCGCACAACCCGGGGGCGCGCCGACGTCGGAGGACGCGACCCAGGGGAGCACGCGGGTGCGCGCGGGGAGGGCGGCCAGGACCGCGCGGACGACACGTGGTGGGAGGTCGTCCGCGGTCTGCACCGCGATCGGGGGATGCCGTTTCCGTGGGCGGAGCGCGGGAGCGACGGCGGAGAGGAGCTCATCCACGGCGCCGTCGGGTGCCCCGTGCACGCGGGCGAGATTGCGGACGGCCGCTCGCGTCGTGCCCTCGGCGAGAGCGGCGACGACGACATCGACCCACTCGGCGGCGAAGGGGGCGAGAGCGAGCGCCGGAGCGCCGAACTGCACGCGTCCGTCGTCGCGCCAGAGAGGGACGGCGGAGGGGGAGAGGCGGATCATCGCCCGATCATCGCGCAGCGCGCGTCCCCGGATGCCGTTGTCCACATGCGCCGGATCACGCAACGCGGTTGGGGAGGAGGCGCCCCGCCGTCAAGCCCAGCGCCATCGGGCCCGGCACTGTCGGGGCCCCGCAGTCGGGCCCGGCACCGTCGGGCGCCCCGCAGTCGGGCCCGGCACCGTCGGGCGCCCCGCAGTCCGGCCCGGCACCGTCGGGCGCCTCGCAGTCCGGCCCGGCACCGTCGGGGGCCCCGTGGTCGGACCCGACGCCCGCGGCGGCCCGGCCTCCCGATACTCCACGACCCGGCGGCGGAGACAGCCGTGGCGAGGAGCATCGGCCCCTCGCCACGACTTCCGGCGTCACACCGGTCGCTGGTCTTCCGGTGCGGCGTCGTCGTCGGGGTCCTCCCACGGCGCCGCGTCATCGGCGTCCGTCGTGCTGCGCCCGTCTTCGTGATCGGAGGCGTCGGCGCCGGCGGCATCCGGTCGTCCGCCGTCGGCCTCCTCGGCGAGCAGCTGCGCGAGCGCGTCGTCCATGGCGTCGGCCGGCGCGGCCTCGCCTCGCGAGGCGGCGGTGACGCGTGCGATGAGGGCGGCCGGGTCGTCGATGTCGTCCGACGAGGGCATGAGGTCGGGGTAGTCCCACAGGGCGTCGCGTCCTTCGACGCCGACCGCCGCGGTCACCGCGCGCCACATGGCGGCGGCTTCGCGCATGCGACGGGGGCGCAGCTCGAGCCCCACGAGCGAGCCGAGGGCCTGCTCGGCGGGACCGCCCACCGCGCGGCGGCGCCGCACGGCCTCGGCGATGCGGGCGGCCGAGGGCAGACGCGAGGTGGCGTCCTCGGTCACGACGTCGACCCAGCCCTCGATGGTCGCGAGCAGGCTCTCGAGCCGCGTGAGCGCCGCCGTCTGCTCCTCGGAGCGCTCGGGCAGCAGGGCACCGCTCTCGAGAGCGCCGCGCAGCTCGTCGGGCTGCGACGGGTCGAAGCGCGAGGCGAGCTCCTCGAGCGCGTCGGTGTCGACGCGGATGCCGTGCGCGAAGTCGCGCACCTGCGAGATGACGTGCAGGCGCAGCCACCGCGCGTGCCGGAACAGGCGCGCGTGGGCGAGTTCGCGCGTGGCGAGGTACAGCGCGAGCTGGTCGTCGGGGATCTCGAGGTCTCGACCGAAGTCCGCGAAGTTCTGCGGCAGGATCGCCGCGTCGCCGTCGGGCATGAGCGGGATGCCGACGTCGCCGCCGCCCACGACCTCGGTCGACAGGCGTCCGACGACGTGGCCCAGCTGCGTGGCGAACAGCGATCCGCCGACGGTGCGCATGAGCCGGCCGGCCCCGGCGATCATGTCCTGCATGTCTTCCGGCGCCTGCTGCCCGAGGGCGGCGGTGAGCGCGTCGGCGATGCTGGTGGCCACGGGCTCGGCGAGCTCCTGCCACACCGGCAGGGTCGCGCTGACCCACGCGCCGCGCGTGACCGCCCGCGGGGGGCGCGGCAGGTCGCTGATCGTGGTCGCCTCGCCCAGCCAGAGGCCGGCGAGGGTGAACGCCTGATCGAGGTCGGTGCGCTGACCGGTGGTCACCCCGAGCCCGTCCTGGTTGGCGATGTGCAGGGCCTGCCGCTCGGCGAGGCTCCAGTCGACGCCCTCCTGGGTGCCGTTGAAAGCGCCCTGCAGCTGGTTCATCACCTGCTGCAGCATCGCGGGGTCGATCTGCATGCCCGACAGGCGCGAGAGCTGCTCGGGATCGATGCCGCTGGTGTCGCCCGACATGAGGCGGCGCATGAGCTCCTGGAACTCCTCCTCGGGGCTCCGGTCGCCTCCACGATCGTCGTCTGCCACTTCAGCCGCCTTTCAGCCAGGTCTGGGGGAACGAGATCTACGCTAGTCGCACGTTTCCCCGTAACCGTCGGCCCGGCCCCTCGCCGCTTACGCCGCGCGCGAACGACCCCGACGAAGGACTCCCCACTGTGACGCTGTTCGACGAGAACGTCTCCCTCGTGCCCGCGCCCCGGCAGCGCTGGCGCCGCGGCACCGTCATCGGGGCATGGGCGCTCGCCGTGGCCTTCGTCATCCTGCTCGTGATGACCCTGCTGCCCTCGGCGTACGTCATCCAGCAGCCCGGTCCGGTGTTCAACACACTCGGTTCCACCACGACCGCCGACGGCGAAGAGGTCCCGCTCATCACGGTGCCCGACGAGAAGGACAGCACGACCACAGGTCAGCTCGACCTGCTCACGGTCCAGGTCAGCGGCAACCGCGAGCGCACGCCGTCGTGGTTCGAGCTGGCGCTGGCGTGGTTCGACCGCTCCCGCGCCGTCGTGCCGATCGACCGCATCTTCCCGGCGGGACAGACCACCGAGCAGCGCAACACCGAGAACGCCGCCCTCATGAGCGACTCGCAGCTCGAAGCCAGTGCCGCCGCTCTTCGCGAGCTGGGCTACGACGTCCCCGGCGAGATCGCCGTCGGCACGGTCGACGACGCCGGCGCCGCCGCGGGCGCGCTGCAGGCGGGTGACGTCGTCACCTCGGTCGACGGTGTCGCCGCCGCGAACGTCGACGCGGTCCGCGGCGCGGTGCAGGCCGCCGCGGGCGCACCGGTCACCGTCGGCTACACGCGCGGCGACAGCCCGGCCACGGTGACGGTGACGCCGAAACGGACCGAGGTCGACGGTCAGGAGCAGTGGCTGCTGGGCATCGGCCTGCAGGAGTCGTTCGATCTGCCGGTCGACGTCAAGATCCAGCTCAACGACGTCGGCGGACCGAGCGCGGGCATGATGTTCGCACTCGGCATCATCGACAAGATGAGCGACGGCGACCTCACCGGCGGTCAGCACATCGCCGGCACCGGCACGATCGACGCGGACGGCGACGTGGGCCCCATCGGCGGTATCCGTCAGAAGCTCTACGGCGCACGGGATGCCGGGGCGACGGTGTTCCTCGCCCCCGAATCGAACTGCAACGAGGTCGTCGGCCACGTCCCCGACGGCGTCCGGGTGTTCTCGACGTCGACGCTCGCGCAGTCGATGACGGTGCTGCAGACGATCCGCGAGGGCGGCGATCTCGACGCACTGCCCACGTGTGGTTCGGGAACGTAGCATTCACGGCGAACCCCCGGAAGGCCGCACCTAGGATGAAGGGGTGACCACGACCTCAGCGCCGAACCAGGCCACGCCCCCGAACCGCTCTCGACGGATCATCTCGATCACCCTGGCGGTGATCGCAGCGCTCGTCGTCGCGTTCTTCGTCTTCGCGAACCTGTACTCCGATTGGCTGTGGTTCTCGCAGCTCGGGTTCACGGGCGTGCTGACCACCCAGTGGATCGCGCGGACGGTGATGTTCGTCGTCGGCTTCCTCGCGATGGCGATCCCGGTGTGGGGCGTCATCCAGTTGGCATACCGGCTCCGCCCCGTGTACGCGCGACTGAGCTCGCAGCTCGACCGCTACCAGGAGGTCGTCGAGCCGCTGCGCCGTCTGGCGATGTGGGGCATCCCGATCTTCTTCGGCTTCTTCGCCGGTTTCGCCGCCTCCGCGCAGTGGGAGACCACGTGGCTGTGGGCCAACGGCGTCGCCACCTCGACGACCGACCCCCAGTTCGGCCTCGACACCGGTTTCTACCTGTTCGGGATGCCGTTCTACGCCGCCGTGCTGGGCTTCGCGTCCGCCGTCGTGCTGGTGTGCCTGCTGCTCACCGGTGTCGTGTCGTACCTGTACGGCTCGGTGCGCATCGGACAGCGCGAACTGCGCATCTCCAAGGCCGCCCGCATCCAGCTCGCGGTGCTCGCGGGTCTGTACCTGCTCTTGCAGGGCGCGAGCCTGTGGCTCGACCGCTTCCGCCAGCTCGTGGAGCCGTCGGAGCGCATCACCGGTCCCGGCTACGTCGGTGCGAACGCCGTCATCCCCGGCCAGACGATCCTCGCGATCGCGGCCATCATCGTGGCCCTCGCGTTCTTCGTCACGGCGTTCATCGGTCGTTGGCGCTACCCCCTCATCGGTACCGCTCTGCTGGTCGTGTCGGCCATCGTGGTGGGCGCGGCCATCCCGTGGGCGGTGACCACCTTCCAGGTGCGCCCCAACGAGCTCGCCCTCGAGAGCCAGTACTTCCAGCGCAACCTCGACGGCACGAAGGCCGCCTACGGTCTCGACAAGGTCGAGAAGGAGGACTTCAAGGCCTCCACCGAGGCCGAGGCCGGCCAGCTGCGCAACGACGCGGAGTCCACCGCTCAGCTGCGCATCATGGACCCCGCCATCATCGGCCCGACCGTCCGCCAGCTCGAGCAGTACCGCGCGTATTACCAGTTCCAGAACCCGCTCGACGTCGACCGGTACACGATCGACGGCAAGACGCAGGACACCGTCGTGTCGCTGCGCGAGCTGAACATCGGCCAGCTCGGCGACGCGAACTCGTGGCAGAACACGACCCTCGTCTACACGCACGGGTACGGCATGGTCGCGGCCGCCGGTAACGAGCGCACGGCCGACGGCGACCCGGTGTTCCTCGAGCAGGCCATCCCGGGCACCGGCTTCCTCACCGACCTGAACTACGAGCCGCGCGTGTACTTCGGCGAGCAGTCGCCGCCGTACTCTATCGTCGGCGGCCCCGAGGGCGGCGAGAACATCGAGCTCGACTACCCGCTCGGCGCCGACGGCGGCACCGAGACCCGCACGACGTTCTCCGGCGACGGCGGACCCAGCGTGGGCAACGTGTTCAACCGCCTCATCTACGCGCTGAAGTTCCAGTCGGAGCAGATCCTGTTCTCCGACTACGTCAACGCCGACTCGCAGATCCTGTACGACCGCAACCCGAAGGACCGCGTCCAGAAGGTCGCGCCGTACCTGACGCTCGACAGCGACCCGTACCCCACCGTGGTCGACGGGCGCATCAAGTGGGTCATCGACGGCTACACCACGAGCGCGAACTACCCGTACTCCTCGGGCGTCTCGCTCTCGCGGGCGATCGCCGACTCGAACAATCCGGCTCCGACCTATGCACTGGATGACATCAATTACATCCGCAACTCGGTCAAGGCCACGGTCGACGCGTACGACGGTTCCGTCGAGCTCTACGCGTGGGATGACGAAGACCCGCTGCTGAAGGCCTGGCAGAACATCTACCCCTCGTCGCTCAAGCCGTGGAGCGAGATGTCGGGCGACCTCATGAGCCACGTGCGCTACCCGACCGACCTCATGAAGGTCCAGCGTTCCATGCTCGGCGTCTACCACGTCGACGACGCCCGGTCGTTCTTCCAGCAGGACAACCGCTGGACGACCCCGAACGACCCGCAGGATCCGGCGACCTTCCAGCCGCCGTATTACCTGACGATGAAGATGCCGAGCCAGGACGCCCCGTCGTACTCGATGTTCACGAGCTTCATCCCGGCATCCCAGGGCGGACAGGCGCGCAACGTTCTCACCGGCTATCTCGCGGTCGACTCGAACGCCGGCGACGAGAAGGGCGTGAAACGCGAGGACTACGGCCGATTGCGCATGCTCGTGATCGATTCGGCGACCACGGTTCCCGGGCCCGGTCAGGTGCAGAACACCTTCGACTCCGATACGAACGTGTCGTCGCAGATCAACATCCTGCAGCAGGGTCAGTCGCAGGTGCTCAACGGCAACCTGCTGACGCTCCCGGTCGGCGGTGGTCTGCTCTACGTGCAGCCGGTGTTCGTGCAGTCCTCAGGTGACACCAAGCTGCCGCAGTTGCGACGCGTCCTGGTGGCGTTCGGCAACGAGATCGCCTTCGAGAACACGCTGAGCGAGGCGCTCGACACGCTGTTCGGCGGTGACTCGGGGGCGAGCACCGGTGACTCGACGGTGACGCCGACCGATCAGACCGGCGACGGCACGACGACGAATCCGACGGCCCCGGCCGGGGATTACGCCGCCGCGTTGCAAGAAGCCCGAGACGCGTTGAACGCGCGTCAGGCGGCGTTGACCAGCGGCGACCTCGCCGGTTTCGCGACGCAGGACGCCCGCCTCACCGCGGCCGTGCAGCGCCTGCTCGACCTCGAGAGCCAGGGCCAGGGCGGAACGGCGACGCTGTCGCCGACCCCCGCGCCCGAGGCCACGCCCGCGGGCTGATCCGCCTCACCGACGCCGGCGTCCCGCATCGCGCGGGGCGCCGGCGTCGTCGTCTCACCCCGGGCTTTCCCGAGGATCTCCCGTGCGGCGCCGCCACCCGGCCCTCGCGTGTTCGCGTCCCCGCCCAGCCGAGGCCTCACATCCTCGAGTGTCCAGGACACGCCGCCGCCCTGCGCGGAGGGCGGCGTGTCCTGGACAGTCAACGGTCTCGCGCAGCCTCGCACGGGCTCGTGCGCGGTTGGGACGGATGGCCGCGCCGGGCCCGCGCGAGTGTCCAAGACGTGCCGCATTCCCTCGTAGCGGGCGGCGTGTCCTGGACAGTCAACGGTCTCGCGCAGCCTCGCACGGGCTCGTGCGCGAGATGCCGGTCGCCTCACGCATCCAGCGCGTCAGGCGCTGAGGAACCACCACCAGATCAGCAGCATCGTCGTGCCGAAGCCGGCGATCTGGTTGAGCCAGAGGAAGCGGTTCCATCCGGCGGTGGCGCGATCGCTCTCGGCATCCGTCACGTTCCGGAACGGCCAGCACACCACGAGGTAGGGGATGACGAGGAGCGCGGCCAGCGGACCGGGCCACGCCGTGAACAGCATCGCGACCCCGGCCAGCGCGTACGCGGTCAGGGCGAAGCGCACGGTCCAGCGGGCCCCCCGGGCGGTGGCGATCGACGAGATGTCGGCGGCGCGGTCGGCCTCGACGTCCTGCACGGCGCCGAAGGCGTGCGAGGCGACGCCCCACAGCGCGAACGCCACGAACACGAACACGAGCTGCCACGTCCACACGGCCCCAGCGAGCACGAGTCCGTACACGGCGGGGGAGAAGAAGTGGATGCTGCTGGTCATCGAGTCCAGGAACGGGCGTTCCTTCAGCCGGAGCGGCGGCGCGGAGTAGAACACGACGAAGAACAGGCTCAGCGCGAGCACGAGCCACGACAGCGGCGACCCGATGATCACGAGGTACACCACGAACGGCAGGCACGACAGCGCGGAGGCCCAGAGCGTGATGGGGTGCATGCGCTTGGCCAGCACGGCGCCGTGCGTGCCGCCCTTACGAGGGTTGCGCAGGTCGGACTCATAGTCGAACACGTCGTTCACGCCGTACATCGCGAGGTTGTACGGCACGAGGAAGAACACGATGCCGACGATCAGCGGCGCATCGATCTGCCGCGTGGTCAGCAGGTACGCGGCGGCGAAGGGGAATGCGGTGTTGATCCAGCTGACGGGCCGCGACGACACGAAGAGTTCGCGCACCACGCGGCCGGGGGTGAGGGCGGGCGTGGTCATGCGGTGTCCTTCTGCGGGGTGCGGGGCGTGAGCAGGGTGTACAGCGCCGGGAGCAGGAACGCCGCGCAGAGGGGGTACGCGAAGTCCTCGATCGGTGCGAGTCCGAGGCGGAGCCCGCTCAGGTGCTCCTGAGGATACGAGAACAGGTCGACGGCGATCATGAGGTTGTCGAAGACGAGGGTGAGGCCCACCAGCACGAGGGCGGTGAGGCCGGAGGATGCCATGCGTTCGCGGAACCGCGGCCGCCGCACCGTCGCGAGCGTCACGAGGGCCGTGGCGACGACGAAGGGGACGACGATGAGCGCGTAGGTCACGACGACTCCCGCGCGAGGGATCGCGCCCGGGCCCGCGCGCGGCGCTCGAACACGGCGAACATGACCACGGCCAGATAGCTGAGGAAGAGGAGGAAGAACACTTCCTCCACGGGCAGGTGCGGCGCGAGCATCACGCCGACGAACAGCGGGCTCTCACCCTTCACGAAGACCCCGGTGACGATGCCGACGAGGTCCCACGCGAGGAAGAACGCCGTCCCGGTGAGCACGGTCACCGTGGTCCGCGCGGGGGCGACCCGGAGCGCGAGCGAGTACTTCCAATCGATGAGCATCATGCCGGTCAACGAGAAGAGGATCGCACCCAGGTAGATCCCGGGCACGTCAGACCACCGCGCGCGCGGGTTCCGCCAGGGGTCCGGGGGTCTTGTCGCCCGTCATGCGCTTGACCACCAGTTCGGCCGAGATCAGGCACATGGGCAAGCCGATGCCGGGTAGCACGGAGGTTCCCGCGTAGTACAGGTTCGACACCTTGCGCGAGCGGTTCTTCGGGCGGAAGATCGCGCTCTGGTTCAGCGTGTGCGCGAGTCCCAGGGAGTTGCCGTGCCAGGCTTTGAGGTCGTGCGCGAAGTCCTCGGGCGCGATGGTCTTGCGCACGACGATCCGCTCGGCGAGGTCGGGGATCCCGGTCCACTCGCCAATCTGCGCGATGACGCGGTCGGCGGCCTGTTCGATGCGCTCGTCTCCCGCGCGGTCGACGCCGCCCCGACCGCTGACCGGGTCGGCCGGCACCGGCACGAGCACGAAGAGGTTCTCGTGGCCCGCGGGTGCGACGGAGTCGTCCGACGCGCTCGGGCGGCAGATGTAGATGGAGGCGGGGTCGGGGATCTTCTTGTTCTCGCCGAAGATCGCGTCGAAGTTCGTGTGCCAGTCGTCGGTGAAGAGCAGGGTGTGGTGGGAGAGCTGCGGCAGCTCGCCCTTCACGCCGAGCAGCAGCAGGAGGGCGCCGGGGCTCGGGACCTTGTCCTTCCACCACTTCTCCGGGTATTGGCGGTCCTTCGCCTCGAGCAGGTCGTTCTCGGTGTGGTGCAGGTCGGCGCCCGAGACCACGGCATCCGCCGAGATCACCCGTCCGTCGGACAGGCGCACGCCCCGTGCGACTCCCGACTCGGTGATGATGGCATCCACGGGCGAGGAGGTCTCGATGCGCACGCCGCGCTCGCGGGCGAGCTTCTCGATCGCCCGGATGATCTCGGTCATGCCGCCCTTGGGGTACAGCACGCCGTCGCCCAGGTCGAGGTGGCTCATGAGGTGGTACAGGCTCGGCACCTCGAAGGGCGAGCCGCCGAGGAACACCGCGGGGTAGGCGAGGATCTGCTGCAGGCGCGTGTTCTTGAAGTCGTCGGTCACGCGCTTCCACAGGGTGCGGGTGAGCAGAGGGATGAGTGTGGGCAGGCGCTTCACGAGAGCCGGGTCGCGCAGTCCCTTGGTCGACGAGTAGGGGTCGTAGAGGAACTTCGACGTCGACAGCTCGTAGGCGTCCTTGGCGGAGTCCAGGTAGGCCTCGAGGTTGTCGCCCGAGCCGGGCTCGTGCTCCTCGAACAGCGCGCGCACCGCCTCGCGGCCCGAGACGATGTCGATCGGCTCGCCCTTCCCGGGGGGGCCGTAGACCCGGTATGCGGGGTCGAGACGCACGAGGTCGAGCTGCTCGTCGGCGCTCGTGCCGAGGAGCCGGAAGAAGTGGTCGAACACCTCGGGCATGAGGTACCAGCTCGGGCCGGTGTCGAAGCGGAAGCCGTCGCTCTCCCACGATCCGGCGCGGCCGCCGAGCGCGTCGCGCGCCTCGAAGAGCTGGACGTCGTGACCGCGATCGGCCAGGAGGGCGGCGGTGCCGAGTCCGGCGATTCCGCCACCGACGACGACGATGCGCTGGGCGCTCATGAGCGTGAACCTTTCGGGGGACGCCCGAGGAGGGCGCGGGCGGCGAGGGTGGCTTTGACACCGTCGGGAACGCGGACGCGGGGTGCGTCCGTGGGGGAGAGCCGCAGGCGTCGCGACAGCTCCGCGAAGAGATCGTGCGCGCAGGTGACGGCCGCGCGGCAGTCCGGCGGGAGGTGCGGGATGACGGATGCTGCGGCGGCGAGGTCGGCGTCGATGCGGTCGAGCACGGCGACCCGGCGCTCGTCGTCGGCCGCGCCGTCGAGATAGTCGCGGCCGAGGCGGTCGGCGTCGTCGGCGAGGTCGCGGAGGAAGTTGACGTCCTGGAACGCCGCCCCGAGCCGCCGGGCGCCGTCGACGAGGTCGGCGGCGGGTCGCGCGGGTGCCGACATGCCGGCGTTCAGGAACACCTGCAGGCACATGAGCCCGACGACCTCGGCCGAGCCGTAGACGTAGGCGTCGTGCGAGAGGTCGTCGTGGGCGGCGGTGTCGAGGTCGGTGCGCATCGAGGCGAAGAAGGGGGCGATGAGGTCGTCGCCGATGCCGCACTCGCGCGCCGTCCGGGCGAAGGCGTGCACGACGAGGTTGGCGCTGAACCCGGTGGCGATGGCCTCGGACACCTCGGCCTCGAGTCCGTCGAGCACCGCGCGCTCGCGGTCGGGCGAGAGTCCCGCGTCGTGGGCGGGACCGTCGACGATCTCGTCGGCGACGCGCACGAGGGCGTAGATGTTGCGCACGTGCGGCCGCGGACGGGGTCCGAGCAGACGCGCGGCGATGCCGAAGGAGGTGGAGTAGCGGGAGATGACGGCGGCGGCGACGTCGTCGGCCGTCTGCGAATACAGTTCCAGACCCGTGGGGGCGTTGCTCACGGAATGCGCTCCTGGACGGCCTCGACCAGCTCGATGAGCATCAGCCGGCACTCGGTGGGCAGTGTCGAGGCCTCCACGATCGCGACGGCCTCCTCCAGCGTCTCGCACACGAGCACCTCGAGCCGCGAGCGCGCGCCGGATTTCGCCAGCGCGGTCTGCGCGGCGCGGATGGCCACGGGGCCGGTGTGCGCCTGTGCCAGCGCGGCGCTGACCTCGGGCCAGTCCGCGCTCTCGCGCGCGAGCGAGATGAGGTGCGTCTTCTTCGCCTCGCGCAGGTCGCAGCCCTCGTCCTTGCCGGAGGCCGCGGCCGTTCCGAACGCGCCGATGAGGTCGTCGACGAGCTGATACGCCAGGCCCAGGCGCTCGCCGAACCGTTCGAGCGCCCATTGCGTCGAGCGCTCGGCGCCCGCCATGACGGCACCGGCTTGCAGGGGAGCGGAGAACGAGTAGACGGCGGTCTTGTCGTGCGTGGTCCGAAGGACGGTGTCGGGATCGACCTCACCCGGCGAGACGGCGTTCTCGACGTCGGCGAGCTCGCCCGCGGCGGAGACGAGCACCGCGTCGTCGACCAGCTGCAGCAGCTGTTGGCGGAGGGATGCCGGGATCTCGGCGACCGCGATCATGCGCCCGGCCTCGTGCAGCAGCAGGTCTCCGGCGAGGATCGCGGCCGCATCTCCGAGGAGCGCCGCGCCGCCGGCATCCGCACCCTTGTCGAGGCCGCGTCGGCGGAACTCGCCGCCGATGTTGGGCACGCCGCGGCGTTCGACGTCGTGGTCGATCACGTCGTCGTGCACGACGAAGGCGGTGTGGAGCAGTTCGAACGCGGCGGCGACCTCGAAGAGGGCGGGGCGCGCGATGGCGGGGCCGTGCAGTGTCTCGAAGGCGGCGACGACGAGCAGCGGACGGAACCGCTTGCCCCCCGATGCGGCTCGCCGGATGGAGGATGCCAGGGCTCGCGCGCCGTCGCCGAGCGGGGCCACCCGCCGGTCGAGGCGTTCGAGGGCGAAGTCGATGGCCGCGTCGATGCCCTGTCGGGCGAGGGGGGTGGAGTCGAGGGTGATCACGACGCGCGCCTCACGGCGGGTGGGGTCTCGAACAGGTGAAGCTGCTGCGCCTGGAGCACCAACCACGGGCTGAACGCCCACGGTGTGGCCTCGAGGGATGCCGCGAGGTCGATGGGGTCGACCCAGCGGTACTCGGCGACTTCGTCGGGGTTGGGCTGGGGCTCGTCGTCGGTGCGGGCGACGTAGACGGGGCAGATCTCGTGCTCGACGATGCCGCTCGCGTCGACGGCGCGGTAACGGAAGAGGGGGAGGGCGAGCTCGAGGTCGCGGACCGTCAGGCCCACCTCGAATTCGGCGCGACGATGAACGGCGGAGAGCACCGGCTCGGCGGGTCCGGGGTGACCGCAGAAGGAATTCGTCCAGACGCCGGGCCACGTCTTCTTGTGCAGCGCGCGGCGCGTGACGAGGACTTCGCCGCGGCTGTTGACGACGTGGCATGAGAACGCGAGGTGCAGCGCGGTGTCGGTGCCGTGCACGCTCGCCTTGGGCGCCGTGCCGATCTCGTTTCCGAAATCGTCCAGGAGGACGACATATTCGGTCTCGCTCATCGTGCCTCCCGTTTGCTAGTTTAGCTAGCGATGTGAGCCCGACTATACCCAGCGCGAAAGGGGGTGTCCACTGTGGACAGGACCGTGTCGACCTCTGGTACGAGGCCCGCAGTGACGCAGACTCTCCGCGCCGTGCAGACGCTCAGCGATGCCTTCGACCGCATGCACAGCGGCATGAAGGGCGACATGTCGATGAATGCCAGCGACCTGGCGACATTGCGCATGTTGACCATCCGCGAGACGCGCGGGCAGATGGTGAGCCCGCACGATGTCGCCACGCATCTGCGCATCTCGACGGCGTCGACGACGAAGCTCATCGACCGCCTGGTCGCCTCGGGCCATCTCGAGCGGCGGCCGCACCCGTCGGACGGGCGGGCGCGCGTGGTCGTGCTCACCGACAAGTCGCGGCGGGAGTTCTTCCAGCACTTCGGAGCCCACCTGGGGGCGATGCGCGACACCGCCGCGCAGTTCGACGACGCCCAGCTCGCAACGGTGGCGTCGTTCATGGAGCAGCTGACCGAGGCGATCTCGACCGACGACTGAGCGCGGGTACGCACCCCGAGCCGGTCGGTGGGCCCTGAGCCCGTCGAAGGGTCCGGTCGCTCCGCCTCTCCACGTCTCAGCCGCGGGCCACCCGCACGCCGACGTCGTCGAAGGCGTCGCGCGGACGCCCTCCGCGGCGGGCCGTCGCGCGGACGACCGCCGGGGCGTCCGACCACCCGCCGCCACGGAACACCCGCGCATCGCTCTCGCCGTCGGGGTCGTACAGGTCGCTGCACCACTCCCACACGTTGCCGAGGGTGTCGAAGAGGCCGTGCAGGTTCGGCATCCGGGCTCCGACGTCGACCGGCCCGCTGAGCCCGTCTCCGGCGGTCCACGCGACCTCTCGCACGGGTCCGTAGGCGGTGCCGGTCGAGCCGGCGCGGCAGGCGTACTCCCACTCGTCCTCGGTGGGCAGGCGGAACCCGTCGGCGTCGGGATCCGGCGTGACGACCTCGCCGTCGAAGGAGTACAGGGGGTCGAGCCCCTCCCATTCGCTCAGCGCGTTGCAGAGGCGGATGGCCCGCAGCCAACTCAGCTGGGTCGCCGGTCGACGCGGATGACTCGCTGGGATGCCGAGCAGTTCGGCGAGCTGCTCCTCGGTGAGGGGGTAGACGCCGATCTCGAAGGCCGCGACCTCGATCTCGCGCCGCTCGGCGCCCCGCTGGTCGCCGCGCAGTACGCGGCCCGCGGGGATCCGGGCCATCTCGACCTCGTTCACGCGAGCTCCACCATCCACAGGTCGCTGTCTCCGGTGAGGAACAGACGCTTCTCGTCGGCGTCGAACGTGCAGTTGCTCACGACGTGCGGGGTGGGGATCACCCCGAGTCGCCGACCGTTCTCGTCGACGATGACGACTCCCGCCTCGCTGGAGATCCAGAGCCAGTCGCGGCTGTCGACGGCGAACCCGTCGGGGATGCCGGCATCCACCGTCGCGAAGGTGCGCGGGGCGCCGAGCGTCTCGCCGTTCCAGGAGCAGGCGACGACGCGGGGGAGGGCGGTCGCGTTCGACTCGGAGACGTAGAGCGTGCGCTCGTCGCGGCTGAAGGCGAGGCCGTTGGGCTGATCGAGGTCGATCATGCGCTCGAGACCGGTGTCGTCGCGCCACCGGTACACGCTCTGGTGCGCCAGCGCGGGTTGCGCGGGGTAGCCCTCGCGCGGGTCGGAGATGCCGTACGTGGGGTCGGTGAACCAGATCGCCCCGTCGGATGCCACGACGAGGTCGTTCGGCGAGTTCAACGGTTCGCCCTCGTACGCGTCGACCAGCAGCCGGGTGCCGTCGGCGTCGGTGCGGCTGACGCCGCGACGGCCGTGCTCGGCCTGCACGAGGCGTCCCCGGGCGTCGAAGGCGTTGCCGTTGGCGAAGTCGCTGCGATCGCCCACCGTGGCGATGCTGCCGTCTTCGCGCCGGGCGAGGGTGCGACGGCCGATGACGTCGCTGAAGACGAGTGCGTTCCCCGCCGGCCACCACGCCGGGCCCTCGGCCCACGTCGCGTCGGCGTAGAGCGACAGCAGGCGCGAAGACGCGGGAAGCACGTCGGCGAGGCGGTCGTCCCAGCGGCGCGGCGGGGCGACGTCGACCGGCTCGGGGGAGCGGGGGCCTTGCAGCACCTGGCCGTCGAGGAGGATGCGCTCGTTTCCTGGCATGTGTCCAGTCAAACCGACCGGTGCGCAGGGCCGAGGCGGGTTTACCCTCGAACGGTCGCCGTGGGACGCGGCGGCGTCGTCGCGCGGGCGAGGCGGGCCCGCCTCCCCGAGCGTCCGGGCGCGCTCAGCCGAACGGGTGGGCGGTGGGCGCCGCGGGCGACGTGTCGAATTGGATCAGCACCTGCAGGCACGGCTCGTCGCCGACCGTTCCCGAGAGGTGCCCCGTCCGGCCGTCGATCTCGGCGGTGTCGGTGTCCTGCCCGAAGTGGATGTCTCCGGGGCCCATCTCGACCCGCGATCCGTCCTGCGTCTCCAGGAACCAGCGCCCGCGCAGCGGGATCACCCACTGGGCATGCGGAGAGGGATGCCACTGCCCCACCCATCCGACCGGCAACGCCGCGAAGAGCACGGCCGAGACGGCGCCCGGGAATGGGCGCATCCACTGCGGATCCGCGCCGCCGCCCACGCTCTGCAGCCCGAACCCGCGGAGCACGGACTCATCGAGGCGGCTCCGGCCGTCGAGACCGGTCCACATGTGGACGAAGGGCAGCGAGGGAGGAGCGGAGGCGTCCCGACCGTCGTTGTCGAGCGGGGCCGTCGTCGTGGTGTGCATGACAGCGAGTCAAGCGCGGCGAGCCTGCACGGCGGTCCTGCTTGACGCCGACCGGCGGGCGGGGTGCTACTTCGCGGACTTCGCGTCTTTGCGCGCCCGTCGCACGGTGACGGAGACGACGACAGCCGCCGCCGCGAGGGCGAGCGCGCCTCCGCCCACCCAGAACCCGAGCAGCGTGGACGCGTCGACGCCCGACGAGCTCAGGGCATGAGTCGTCGGCGTGGGAGCGGTCTCCGCCCCCTGGGCGGTGACCGTGAGCACCTCGACGGCCGGGCGCGGCGACCCGACCGCGGTCCCGGATGCCGTCGACCCGACGTGCGCGCTTCCGGCTGAAGCGAAGGCGCCGACCGGCGCGCCCAGTGCGAACGAGGTTGCGAAGGCCAGCGTCAGAACGCCGCGCGTGAACGTTCGTCTCACGAGTGCCTTCTTTCGATGGGGCGCGACCGGGGGCGCGCGGTGGCCTGTCGGATCTCCACACATCGTTGAGCGAAGTCAATCAATCGCCCCAGTATCTCCCGGGTGCCGGCGATGCACAACAGAGCACCCGGGACGACGCCCGAGACGCGAACTGCGGAGAGGGGCGATGCGACCCGGGAAAGGCAGAAGGCCCCGGATCTTGCGATCCGGGGCCTTCTTCTTGTTGCGGGGACAGGATTTGAACCTGCGACCTCTGGGTTATGAGCCCAGCGAGCTACCGAGCTGCTCCACCCCGCGGCACAAGAGAAAACATTACGCCGAGATGAACGACATGGCAAATCCGGACGCACCGCCCGGGAGTGTCGCGCCACAATGGGCTGGTGAGCACCACCTTCGACGATTTCGCCGACGGGCGCCCGGAGAGCCCTGCGGAGCGCGCCGACCGCAACTGGAACGACATCCTGCAAGAGCTGCGCGTGCTGCAGACGGGCACGCAGATCCTGACGGGTTTCCTCTTGGCTCTCGCTTTCCAGTCCTCGTTCGCCGACCTGTCTGCGACGCAGCGCATCTTCTACCTGGTGCTCATCTGCCTCGCTGCGCTGAGCGCCGTGGTCGCGCTGGCGCCGGTGGCCCTGCACCGGGCGGTCTTCCACCTCCAGGTCAAACCGTCGCTCGTGAGGTTCGGGCACAACGCCCTCCGCGGTGCGCTGGCCCTCGTGTCGTTGCTGCTGGTGGGCGTAGTGGTGTTCGTCTTCGACGTCGTCGTGAGTCTCGGGGCGGCGGTGACGGCCGGTGTCGTGCTCGGACTCGTGATCCTCGTACTGTGGGTCGTGGTGCCGGTGATCGTCCGACGCCGGGGGAGAGGGGCCGCACGATGAGTCAGGACACCGTCGGCATCGCCGTGGCGCAGTTCGCGCCCGCCGCGTCGCGCGAGGCCAACCTCGCCGACATGGCGGATGCCACCCGCACGGCCGCCGGGCGCGGAGCCCGCGTGGTGGTGTTCCCCGAGTACTCCAGCTACTTCGTCGACCCGTTCGACGCCTCCCTCGCCGAGAACGCCGAAGACCTCGACGGGCCGTTCGTGACGGCCCTCACCGCGCTCGCCGCCGAGCTCGACGTCGTCGTCGTCGCGGGACTGCTGGAACGGGCCGACGACGGCCGGCGGGTGCGCAACACCGTCGTCGCGGTCGCGGGCGACGGCATCCGGGCGGTGTACCGCAAGCTGCACCTGTACGACGCCTTCGGTCAGCGGGAATCCGACTGGGTGGAGCCGGGCGAGATCGCCCCTCCGCAGACCTTCGAGACCGCGGGCCTGCGTTTCGGGCTCATGACCTGCTACGACCTGCGGTTCCCCGAGGTCGCGCGCACTCTCGCCGACGCCGCGGTCGACGTCGCTCTGGTGCCCGCCGAATGGGTCCGGGGACCGCTGAAGGAGCATCATTGGCGCACGCTCCTGCAGGCGCGCGCGATCGAGAACACCTTCTTCGTCGCCGCCGCCGATCACTCGCCGCCTCTCGGTGTCGGCCACTCGATGGTCGTCGACCCGCAGGGCGTCGCGATCGCGCAGATCGGCACGGCCACCGATGTCGCCGTCGCCCACATCGACCCGGATGCCATCTCGCGGGTGCGCCGGGTGAACCCCGCGTTGGAGCTGCGTCGCTTCCGGGTCACCCCGCGCTGACGACGCCGTTCACCCGGTCGGTGGACCCCGTCGTCTCCCGGGCGTCGTCGGGGGTCTCCCTAGGCTTCTCGGCATGACCGACGCGACGCCCGCCCTCTCGGCCCCGATCGCCTGCGTGGAGCGCCTGCTGGCCGCGCTCACCGTCGGCGACCTCGGAACGGCCGTGAGCGTGTTCGCCGGTGAGGCGCGCGTGGTTCGGGTGCGGTACGCCGAGGGTCGGGTCGCCGGCGGCGAGACGCTCGCGGTCGGGCGGGCCGAGATCGAGCGATGGCTCGCGGAGATCATCGCGCGCGACGTCTCCGTGCGCATGACCGAATATCACCTCGAGGGTGAATCGCTCGTCGTACGCACCGCGTGGGCGATGCGCGGCTTCGACGGCGAGCGCGTCCAGTCGTCGAGCCTCGGCGTCTACGACATCGTCGACGGGCGCATCGCGCTGCTGCGGGCGACCTCGCGGGAGGAAGAGGGCGCGGGGCGACCCGTGGCCCGGGTCTGACGCGTTCTCACGCGCGCGTCATCCCCGCGAGCCGCTCCGCCGCGTCGGCGAGCACCTCGACTCTCTTGCACGCCGCGAAACGCACGAGCGTGGCGTACCGGTCGCGGTGCGCGGGCGAGACGAACGCGGTGAGCGGGATGCCGACGACCCCCGCGCGGGCGGGCAGTTCGCGGCAGAACGCATCCGCGTCGGTGGCGCCGAGAGGGGCGGCATCCACCACCGTGAAGTACGAACCGCCCGGGGTCGACACGTCGAAGCCCGCGGCGCGCAGACCGGTCCCCAGTAGTGCGGCCTTGGCGGCCATCTCGGAGGCGACGGAGGCGAAGAACGCGTCGGGCAGGCGCAGCCCCACGGCGATCGCGGGCTGGAACGGTGAGCCCCCCACATAGGTGAGGAACTGCTTGACCGCCAGCACGGCCGACACCAGTTCGGCGGGACCCGTGATCCAGCCCGTTTTCCAGCCGGTGAGCGAGAAGGTCTTGCCGGCCGACGAGATCGACACGGTGCGTTCAGCGGCGCCCGGGAGGGTCGCGACGGGCACGTGGGGGCCGTCGAAGACGAGGTGCTCGTAGACCTCGTCGGTGACGATGATCGCGTCGTGGCGGTGCGCGAGCCGCACCACCTCGTCGAGCACCTCGCGCGTGAACACAGTGCCCGTGGGGTTGTGGGGGTCGTTCACGAGGATCACGCGCGTGCGGTCGGTGACGGCGGATGCCAGCTGCTCGAGGTCGGGCTGGAAGTCGGGCCAGCGCAGCGGCACCGGCACGAGTGTCGCGCCGGAGAGGGCCACGCACGCGGCGTAGGAGTCGTAGTAGGGCTCGAACACCACGACCTCGTCGTCGGGGCCGTCGACGAGGGCGAGCAGAGTGGCGGCAAGCGCCTCGGTGGCCCCCACCGTCACGAGCACCTCGCGCGCGGGATCGAGGTCGATGCCGTAGAAACGCCGCTGATGTTCCGCGACGGCGGCGAGCAGGTCGGGGAAGCCGCGGCCGGGGGCGTACTGGTTCACCCCGTCGGAGATGGCCCGGCGTGCCGCGTCGAGCACGGCCTCGGGGCCGTCTTCGTCGGGGAACCCCTGCCCGAGGTTGAGGGCGCCGGTGGAGGCGGCGAGCGCGCTCATCTCGGCGAAGATCGTGGGGACCGGGGAGCCGTCGGTGGCGAGGAGTCCCGCGCCGCGGGCCGTGCGCTGCCAGGCGCCGGGGATCTGCTGCATGCACCCAGGATGCCGCACGCGGCGATGCGCAAGCGGGAATGCCGTCACACCGCGACGTGCTACACCTCGAGAGGGGGCGTTGCGCGCCTTCGACCTCTCGCGGTGGCTTGCTGCGAGACCCATAGAGGCGACTCACGCTCGTCATAGGTGGCCCACAGGATCCGCGGTCATCGTAGAAGCGCCTGGAAGAAGGAGCATCCCATGAGCGACACCACGGACGACCGTCCCGAGGGTAACGACAACAGCCACAACGCTGAGGCGCCCACGTCGTCGCAGCACCACACCCCGACCTCCGCCGGCGCCGACGCCGCGCAGACTCCGGCGGCATCGTCCGCCGACGCCGCCGCGCCGCGTGCCGACACGCCCCCCATGCCGACCCGCTCGCCCGCCGCGGCGGCCGCGGCGTGGCCGCCGCCCGCCGCCGGCAGCGTCCAGCCCGGCATCCCGGCACAGTCCGGCGCACGCGCCCCGTACGGCGCGCCCGGCCAGCCCGGCTACGCCTCCGCCCCCTCGGGTGCCACGGCGCCCACCGGTCAGGCCTTCGGCCCCACCGCCACCGACGCCCACCCCACGCTGACGGTGAACGATTCGGCCCCCACCGCCCCGCGCAAGAACAGCGCGGCGCCCCGTATCGCGGCCCTGCTGGTCGCCGCGGCCCTCGTCGGCGGAGGCGCGGGCCTCGGCGGCGCGTACGCGGGCGTCAACCTGTGGGGCGGCTCCGACGCCTCCACGGTGTCGGGACCGACCGCGATCACGGTCAACGACCCCAGCAGCGTCAACGACACCGCCGCGGTCGCCTCGAAGGTTGTCCCGAGCGTCGTGACGATCAGCGCGACCGGCACCTCGGCCGGCGGCACCGGGTCGGGCGTCATCCTGAGCGCGGACGGCTACGTGCTCACCAACACGCACGTCGTCACCCTCGACGGGCAGACCGGCGACGCCAAGCTCTCCGTCACCACCTCCGATGGACGCGTCTACGCGGCCACGGTGGTCGGCACCGACCCCACTTACGACCTCGCGGTCATCAAGCTCGAGAATGCCTCGGGTCTGACCCCGATCGAGTGGGGCGACTCCTCGAAGCTCAACGTCGGCGACGCCACCACCGCGATCGGTGCGCCCCTGGGCCTGCCGAACACGGTGACCACCGGCATCGTCAGCGCGCTCAACCGCTCGATCCAGGTCGCCTCGTCCGCCGCCCCCTCCGACGGGTCCGACGCACAGGAGACCGAGCCCGGTCAGGAGAGCCCCTTCCGGTTCGACTTCGGTCAAGGACAGCAGTCGCAGACCGCGACCGAGACGATCAAGATCGCCGTCATCCAGACCGATGCGGCCATCAACCCCGGCAACTCCGGCGGGGCGCTCGTCGACGACGAGGGCAAGCTCATCGGCATCAACGTCGCGATCGCGAGCGCGGGCGGATCGTCGTCATCGGGCTCGCAGTCGGGCAATATCGGCGTCGGCTTCTCGATCCCCTCCGACGTGGCCAAGCGCATCTCCGAGGAGATCATCGACAACGGCTCCGCGACCCACGGCCTGCTGGGTGCATCGGTGCAGGATGCCAGTGGCATCCAGGGTGCGACCACGACGGGCGCGTACGTCGCCGAGGCCGTCTCGGGCGGCGCGGCGCAGGCCGCGGGCCTGACCAAGGGCGACATCATCACGAAGTTCAACGGCATTCCCGTGACGAACTCCATCGACCTCACCGCGCAGGTGCGCGCGCTCGCCGCGGGTGCCACGGCGGAAGTCACCTACCTGCGAGGCGGCCAGGTGGAGACCGCCGAGGTCACTCTCGGCGCCATGTCCCAGGGCTGACCCCCGGACTGGACGCCACCCCGCGATAGGCTCGCGGGGTGGCGTCCTTCTCGTTCGGTGCGGGGAACGCCCGGAAACTCCGCCGCATCCCGCTCTACCTCGCCGGCCGTCTCGTCACTGCCCTGGTGCCGCGTTCCGGTGACGAGTGGGTGTTCGGGTGCGCGGTCGGACTCGCCGACGGCGCCCTGGCGCTGCACGCCGTGGCGGCCGCCCACGGCGAGCGCACGACCTGGCTCGTCGCCGACGCCGATCAGGCTCGGGATGCCGACCGCCTCGGCATCCGGTGGGTGCGGCGCGACAGCGCATCGGGGTTCTGGCGCACGGCGCGGGCCCGCGTGATCGTCGTGACGCACGGGTTCGGCGACGTGCAGCGCTACGCCACGACGGGGGCCGTGGTCGTGCAGCTGTGGCACGGCATCCCGCTGAAGCGCATCGGTCTGGATTCGGCCGAGACCACGCGCAGCCCCGTGCTGCCCGGGCTGCTCTCGCCAGCGCTGCGGATGCTGTACCGGCGCACGACCCGGCGCATCTCACTGCTGCCGGCGGCCTCCCATCTCGTGCGCGGGCGTCTCGAGAGTGCGTTCTCGCTCACCGACGACCGGGTGCCGGTGACGGGTGAGCCGCGCGTCGACGTCCTGTCGGTCGGAGATGCCGCGTCCCGACGCGCCGCGGCGCGTGACAGTCTCCAAGACCTGCTCGGGATGCCGCTCGATCGGCGCCGCGTCGTGCTGTACGCGCCGACGTGGCGCGACGGGGAGCCGGATCCGGCCGTCCCCGACGGGGAGGAGTGGCAGCGCATCGTCGCGACGCTCGAGGGCGCCGACGCCATGCTGCTCGTGCGGTCGCACCCCCTCGGTGCGGGCGATTACCGCCCCCCGCACGACACGGACCGGGTCGCCGCCCTCCGCAGCGATCTCGTCGCCGACGTCACGCCGCTGCTGCCCGGGCTGGACGTGCTCGTCACCGACTACTCCTCGCTCGCCTTCGACGCCGCGCTCGTGCCGCTGCCGGTGGTGTTCTTCGCTCCCGACCTCGAGGCCTACACCGCGCGGCGCGGGCTCTACGGCCGCTACGCCGACGTCTCGGGCGCGGCTCCGGCCCGCTCGTGGGGCGACGCCCTCGCGCAGATCACCGCCGTGCTCGGCGACCCCACCGCGGCGCTCGACGCGTCGCGCGAACGCAGTGCGCGCGTACACGCCCACCGCGACGGGCGCAACGCCGAACGCGTGTACTGGTCCGTGCGGCGGCTGCTCGAGGAGCGGGGAGCGGGGCGGAGGAAGGGATCCCGGTCCCTTCGACAGGCTCGGGAACCTCGCCGGGCGCAAGAACCTCCCCGGGCAGGGGAGCTTCGCCACGAGCACGCACCCGCGCCCACGCCCACGATGGACGACCCCTCACAGAAGGACGACCGCCCATGACCCACGCTCGCCTGTTCGACGACGCCGGGGCACCCGCGCTCGAGATCAGCGGAGAGGGGCCGCGCCCGGCATCCGTCGCCCTCGAGGGGGCCCGAGCGCGCTCGGACGCCCGCCTGAACGGCCGCGGACGCACCTGGCGCGCTGTCGTCCCCCTGCACGCCGCGCGCTGGGGCGGCGCCGACCTTCCGCTGCCCTCCGGGCGCTACCGCCTGCGGATCGACGCGGGTGCGGCGACGGATGCCGATCCCTCGGCCCTGTCGATTGCCGAGACCGGCCTCACGGGCCTGCGGGCCTCTCTCGAGGGCGGGGTGGTCACCGTCGCCGCACCCGTCGATCCGGTCTACCGGGCGGGGGAGGGGCGCGCCGCCATAGAACGCCGCTACGCCGCCGGGCGGCGCGAGCCGCTCGAGAACGCCGTGTTCTTCGAGAGCTTCTACGGCCGCACGGCCGGGTGCAACCCCCTCGCGATCGACCGCGAGCTGGCGCGCGTAGCGCCGGCGGTCACTCGGTACTGGAGCGTCGTCGATCTGTCGGTCGAGGTGCCCGAGGGGGCGATCGCCGTCGTCGAGGGGAGTCCCGACTGGTGGCGGGCCCGAGGCGCGGCACGCCTCCTGGTGGTCAACGATTGGCTCCGCCGGCGCTTCGTGCGCCGCCGCGGGCAGCGCGTCCTGCAGACCTGGCACGGGACGCCGCTGAAACGTCTCGCTCTACACCGCCCCGGCTTCGACCCGCGCCGCGCGCTCGCCGTCGTGCGGGAGAGCAGACGGTGGGACGTGCTGCTGGCACAGAGCCCGTACGCCGCGCGGGTGCTGAGCAAGGCGTACGCGTTCCTCCGGCGGCCCGTCTGGGTCGAGGGCTATCCGCGCGACGACGTTCTGTTGCACGACGACGGGCTCGAGACACGGCGGCGTCTCGGCATCCACTCCGAGGAGCGCGTGCTGCTGTACGCCCCGACGTGGCGCGACGATCGCGAGCGGATCGTCGACTTCGTCGATCCGTCGGCGCTCGCGCGGGCGGCGGACGCCGTCGTGCTCGTGCGGGGGCACACGCGGACGCTGCAGCCCGGTGCCGACCTCGACGGACCGCGGGTGATCGACGTGACGGGCTTCCCCGACACCGCGCGGCTGCTCGCGGCAGCCGACGCCCTCGTCACCGACTACTCATCGGTGATGTTCGATTTCGCCCTCACGAGAAAGCCGATGTACTTCCTCGTCCCGGATCTCGAGCGCTACCGCGGCGAGATGCGCGGCTTCTACTTCGACCTGCTCGAGCTCGCTCCGGGACCCGTGGTGCGCACGCAGCACGACCTCGAGCGAGCGCTCGCCGACGTGGATCCGTCGATCTTCGCGGAGCGGTACGACCGGTGGCGGGCACTGTTCGTGCCACGGGATGACGGCCGCGCGGCGGAACGAGTGGTGGCGCGAATCCTCGACCAGGGGTTCGTGGATCGCGACTGACCGGCCGGCGAGCGAACTGCCCACGGTCGATCGGCCCGCCTCGCGGGGTCAGGCGGCGGCGAGCAGCTGCACCCGGTGCGCGTCCTCCTGCTGCTGCCACGTCTCGGCGTTGAGCAGCAGGCCCGACGACATCGAGGCCTGATCGGCGAGCTGACGGAGGTAGCCGCCCGAGAGGCGGGCCGCCTCGGCGGATGCGAACTGGAAGCGCATCGAGATCGACGGCTGCATCCAGAGGGTCGTTCGTGCGTGACCGGCAGCGGTGTCGGTCCACGTGATGGTGAACGACTCGCCCCGGCGGAGCTTGGTCGACAGGACGACCTGCAGGTACTGGAGCAGACGGTCGTCGATCTGGATCGGCTGCGTGTCGGCGCTGTAGAAGAGCGTGCCCATGAGAGTGGTTCCTCGGGTGAAAGGTCTTAGAAGACGAGCGGAAGCACGACGGCGGCGCTGAGGCCGCAGGTCGCGATGCTGGCCCACACGACGACCGCCGTCAGGCGCGCGGACGAGGCGGCGCCCGCGGTCGGGATGAAGGTGGAACGGTGCCGCAGCGGTGCGGTGGCGGTGAGCGCGGTGGTGGTCATCATGGCGTTCCCTTCTTCGTGGGGGACGAGGTGTTCAACCCCGGTGATCAGTAGCCTATCAGCTAATTAAGCGTGTTAAACATCACGAGGTCAAACATTCACCGAAAATGACAGTCAGTCGAGGAACTTTCCTTCGTTAGCTATAGTGGCGGGATGCGCCGAGTGGAGAAGGGTGGGTCGATGGAACCGGAAACGGGTGACTCCTCGCCCCTCATGGAAGCGCTCACCTACTACTCACGGGAGCGGGAAGCGGCGGCCGCGAAGGCGCGCAAGCAGCTCGGCGTCAACGAGCTCGACGCGAAGGCGCTCGCGATCGTCGGCGCGACCCCCGGGATGCGTCCGTCGGAACTCGCAGCGACCCTGGGCGTCACCTCGGCGGGCATCACGACGATGGTCGAGCGCCTCGTGCGGCGTGGGATCCTGCGGCGAGAACTCGACGACACCGACCGCCGCGTCAACCACATCCACCTCGCGATCGACCTCGAGAAGGAACCCTGGTCGCAGCTGGCCCGATTCGACGACGCGTGCCGCCGAATCATCGGGAGCCTCGACGCCCGCATCGAGGCCGACCTCGCCGACTTCCTGTGGAAGACGACGACCGCGGCGACCGAACAGGTCGCGCGCGTCGACGCCGACTCGTCCGCCGCGGCCTGAGCGACGCGTCCACGGGCATCGGCCCGGGCCGCGGACGGCGACGTTCGCGCTCCGGTCAGCCGCCGTCGACGACGGCGCGTTCGGCCATGTGGGCCAGCGACTTGCGCTGCAGGAACGCGCAGAGGTCGGCCGCGTTCGCGAGCTCGCGGCAGAGGTCGTGAACGCTCTCGGGCGACAGCTCCGTCACCTCGGGTTGCGCCTCGAACGTCACGCGCCAGTCCGGCGCGCCCGCGGCGATGGGCTGGAGATAGACCGACGTCGTTGCATTGGCCAAGGGGAAGATCACGAGGCCGCTGTCGAGCCCGTCGATGGGCTCCTGGTCGGCGACGTACGCCGCGCACTCGCCTCCGGCCGCGGTCGTCGCGTACTCCTCGAGCCAGGCGTCGAGCACTTCTCTGCTGCGGAACGGCAACGCGCGACCCCCGATTCCCCGTGACGGACACCTGCCGTCGCCTGCATGGTACGTGAAAGTGGCCCTAGTCCAACAATCGAGGTCCTTTGCGGTGCCGACAACCCCGGCATCCCTCCGCCGAACGGCCAGGCGGATTAGGGAAGAGGCGTGTTGCGGCCGTCGAGGCGCGAGGTGTCCACGGTGTCGCGCGCCCCGCGGACCAACGCCCACAGGAAGCCCGCTCCCCACGACACGTGCATCGACGGCAGGACGGCCGCCGTCCACACCTTGTCGCGCCACCCGCGACCGCCGCCGCGTCCGAGGGCGCCGACGGCCACGAGCGTCGCGTACGCGGCCACCGGCAGATGCAGCATCGACCGCAGCCCTGCGCGGCGACGGGCGACCTGCGACGCGCCCACCCCCAGCGAGACCGCGGCCGCCACGAGCAGCGCCGGGGGAGCGAAGAAGCGCACCGGCGTACCGCGCGGGTAGCGCCGCACCAGCTCGCCGCGCCAGGCGCCGGTCGCGCGGAACTGGCGCACCAGGCGGGTCCAGCTCTCGCGCGGCCAGTACACGACCGACAGGGCCGGGTCGAACCAGACGCGGTAGCCCGCGCGTCGGATGCGGAGGTTCAGCTCCCAGTCCTCGCCGCGGCGGATGCTCTCGTCGAACAGCCCGACCTCTTCGAGCACGCTGCGACGCATGACCCCGAGGTACGCGGACTCGGCCGGGCCCTCGGCGCCGCCGCCGTGATAGGCCCCGCCGCCGAGTCCGACCCGGGAGTTGTAGGCGCGCGCGACCGCCCGCTGGAACGGCGCGCGGCCGTCGGCGCGCATCACACCGCCGACGTTCGCGGCACGCACGCGACGAAGCGTATCCAGGGCGCGGCGGGTGTACCCGGGTGACAGCTCGGAATGCGCGTCGACCCGCACGATCGTCGGGTACCGGCTCGCGCGGATGGCGAGGTTGAGACCCACCGGGATGTCGGCCGCGGGATTGTCGACGAGGACGATGCGCTCGTCGGCATCCGCCAGCTCCCGCGCGATCGCATCGGTGCCGTCGCTCGAGGGGCCGAGTGCGAGCACCAGCTCCACCGGGCCCGGGACCTCCTGCGACAGGGTGGATGCCACGGCACGGCGGAGGTACCGCTGCTCGTTCAGCACGGGCATGACGAAGCTCACGCCGGCATCGTCCGGGGGAACGGGCGCGTCTCTTCCGCCGGGGGTCGGGAGGGGCATCCCTCGATCCTGTCACGCGAGCCTGGCCGGTACCCTGGAACGATGCCTCTCGCCCGCGACGTCCAGCTGGCCGTGGGGCTGCTGCGCAAAGCCCTCGCCACCCGCACCGCCCGCCGCGACCTGCACCGCGCCCTCGAGGCGCGCGGCCCTCTGCCCGCCGGGCGGTTCCGGATCGCCGTCTACTTCGCCGACGGCGCGGTGAACATGTACCAGATGCGGCAGTGGTACGCCCCCCTGCAGGAGCTCGCGAAGACCTGGCCGGTGGTCGTCATCAGCCGCGCGATCCGCGGGGCCGACGCCCTGTTGAAGGACGACGCGCTCCCCGTCGCCTTCGCCCCGACCGTCGCCGCGGTGGAGGAGGTGCTCGCCGAGCAGGACATCCGCGTCGTCCTCTACGTCAACCAGAACACCCGCAACTTCCAGATGTTCCGGTACGGGCACCGGTGGCACGTGTTCATCAACCACGGTGAGAGCGACAAGATGTACATGTCGACGAACCAGTTCAAGGCGTACGACTACGCCCTCGTCGCCGGCGACGCCGCCCGGAACCGGCTGTCGCGCGTGCTCTGGGACTACGACCTCGACCGCCGCACGTTCTCGATCGGCCGTCCGCAGGCCGACCACTACTCGGGCAACCTGCCGTACGAGCCCGACGACCGCACGGTCGTGCTCTATGCGCCCACGTGGGAGGGCGACCGGCCCTCCGCGCACTACGGCTCGATCGCGACGCACGGCGAGGCGCTCGTGACGGCCCTGCTCGCCACGGGGCGCCACCGCGTCATCTACCGCCCGCACCCCCGATCGGGTGTCGTGGATGCCGCCTACGGCGCGGCGAATGCGCGGATCGTCGCGGCCCTCGCGGCGGCGAACGCGGCGGACCCCGCGTCGCACCACGTGCACGACACCGGTCCCGACCTCGGGTGGCAGCTCGCCGCGGCCGACCTGGCGGTCGTCGACATCTCGGCGATGGTCTACGACCGACTCGCGGTCGGCAAGCCCCTGATGATCACGCGGCCGCTTGATCCCGAGGCGCTCGTCGACGACAGCGGATACCTTTCCGCTTGCGAATGGTTGGATGCCACGGCATCCGCCTCGATCGTGGCCGAGGCCGACCGGGTGCTGGGCGACCCCGACGCGGTCGGACGACTCGCGCACTGGGTGCGGCAGTACTTCGGCGACACGACACCCGGTGCCGCCACCGCGCGCTTCGAAGCCGCGATCGGCGAGCTGATGCAGCGCTGGCAGCAGTGGCACGACCGCCCGGCCGCCGCGGACGACGTGGAGGTCGAAGACGGCTGACGCGGGCCCCGGCGCCGCCGCTCAGCTGAGAGGCGCCAGGCGTCCGATCGCGGCGAGAGGGATACCGACCCAGTCCGGGCGGTTGCGCGTTTCATAGATGGCCTCGTACACGGCCTTGTCGAGCTCGAACGCCGCGAGCAATGCGTCATCGACCGCGCGGTCCGGCCCCGCCGTCTCGGCGTAGCCGGCGAGGAAGGCCTGCTGCGCGGCGATGACCCACGCCCGCACGGCGGCGCCGTCGTCATCGGCGACGGCCCCGGAGACGTAGTCGAACGAGCGCAGCATGCCGGCGACGTCGCGCACGGCGACGTCGGGCTGGAGGCGCTCCGCGATCGGCCGCAGCGGCTCGCCCTCGAAGTCCAGCAGCACCCAGCCGTTCGCGGCCGTGTCCAGCACCTGCCCGAGGTGCAGGTCGCCGTGCACACGCTGCAGCGCGGGCCACGGGGCGACGGCCGCGGCGGCGTAGACCGCGCGGATGCGATCGGCGTACGGGGCGAGCGCGGGGACCTCGGCGAGGGCGATCGACAGGCGCCGTTCCCACGCCCCGGCCACCGCGGCGCGGTCGGTCTCGTCGGGCTCGCGCGTGGGGAACTGCGCGGCGAGGGCCACGTGCATCCCCGCGACGCTCGCGCCGAGCGCGTGGGCGCGCGCGGCGAAGTCCTCGCCGGCGGCGGCGGCGTCCAGCGCCACGCGCCACGCGTCCTCGACGCCCTCGAAGAACTCCTGCGCGAACGCCAGGGAGCCGCTCACGGGCACGCCCTCGGGGGTGACCCACGATCCGCGCACTTCGCCGATCGCGGCCGGGACGAACGCAGCGCCCCCCGCGGCCAGCGCCGACTGCAGTTCCACGTCGGGGTTGATGCCGGGGTTCACCTGGCGGAAGAGCTTGCAGATCACCGGGATGCCGGCATCCGCCGCGCCATCCTCCGTGTCGGGGCGGAAGATGAGCGACGTGTTCGACTGCTCGCCGCTGAGCACTTTGGCCGTCGCGCGGGGAGCGGGGGCGCGGCCGTTCGACGACGCGAGCGCGATACCGAGGAACCCGTTCTCGGGGACGCCGACCTCGCCGCCCACCGTGACCCAGGAGTACAGCTGATCGGTGAAGGCGGGGTCGGTGGTGGCATCCGCCCACACCTCGCCCTCGACGGCGGGCCCGATGAGGCTCCCCGGCGGTACCGACCCGTCGGCGCGCCGCACGACGGGCACCTGGTAGACGATGGCGGGGTGCACGGCTTCGTCGCGGACGAGGAGCAACCGCGTGTCGGCGTCGAGCGTCCAGTCGGCGACGACGGTGAGTTGCGGGTCACGGCCCTTCGTGCCGTACCAGCGCTGCCGCGGCATCCAGACGGCGAGGAGATCGAGGAGGTCACCCATGCGGCGAGGCTAACGCGCCCGGCTCCGCGACACGCGGGCCTTGCGCGGGAACCGGTGTCGGTGAGAAGGGATGCCGAAGCCGAGGTACCGCGGCGGGCGGGGCGTCCTGCGCCGGGTGGTGGCGTTCGGCCGCGGTCAGTCGCGGATCGCGTCGGCGTCGTGACCTCCGGGCTCGGTCCCGGCATCCGTGTTCCTGCGCCGGCGGGGGAGGGCCTGACGCATTCTCGAGCCGGCCGTGCCGACCGCCGCGGCGACCGAATCGCCCGCGCGTCGCAGTCCGCCGAACGCCGTCTGCTCGAGGGGCTCGGCGCCCGGGCGCGGTTCCAGGTCGGCGGGGAGCGTGCGCGGCGGAGCGCCGAAGGCGCGTCGGGCGTTGACGAGCACCCGGCGTCCGAGGATGTTGTTGCCGGCTCCGCCCACCACGGCGCCGACGCCGAAGGGGAGGGCCTTGCCGAGCCAGGAGGCGCCGCCGCGCGTGGCGAACTGTCGCACGAACATCGTTTTGAGGCGGTCGACCAGCGGCCCGACGGCCGCGCGCGGGAGGGTCTTCGTGACCATCTCGCCCCAGGAACCGGAGCGGGTCGCGCCACGATCGGCGGCCTGTCGGGCGAGCTGCGAGACGAGGTCGACGCCCTCCTTCCCGAGAATGAGGGCGAGCACCAGCGCGCGGGCGCGGTCGGGGTCGTCGATCGCGACGCCGTGCACCTCGGCGACCGACTGCGCGTACAGTGCGGTGGCCTCCAGGAAGCCGAGAGTCTCAGCGCCACTGAGCGCGAGGGTGACCCCGGTACCGACGCCCGGGACCACCGCGGTCGCACCGACAGCCGCTCCGCCGGTCGTGACGGCGGCGAGGTAGCGGCGTTCGAGGATCTTCAGGATCTCGTCGACCGAGGCGTCCGGATGCCGGAGGCGGATGCCGCGCAGATGGGCGATCACGACGGGTCGCTGCACAGCCAGCACGCGGTCGAGCATGCGGATGGTACGCGGGTGTTCCTCCGAGCCCACGGGGGGCAGCCCGCCCATCCAGGGGGCGTCGTTCGGGAGGGAGTGGATGCGGTGCACCTTCTCAGCCATGCGCTCATCCTCTCCCGCGCGGCTGAACGACGGGGGAGAGGATGCCGTCCGGCGCGCCGATGCGCCCTGCCGGCAGCGTCGTCGGGAGGGCGCCCCGGACTCAGACGAAGAGGTTGGCCCGCTCGAGGTCTTCGGCGAAGTCGACCTCGACGGCGTACAGGTCGGAGATGTCGAGCGGCTCGACGCGCAGCCCGTCCTCGGCGATCGCGAGTTCGATGCCCCGCTCGAAGTAGTCCTGGTCGTCGACCCGCTGCAGGTGGCGCTGCAGCGTCTTCTTGTCGCGCGAGGAGATGTAGTTGATGCCCACGGCTTCGCCGATGCCGCCGACCACGACCTTCGACAGCTCGTGGATGAAGCCCTCGGCATCCACCGTGTACTTGACCTCTTCGTCGCTGACCTTGGCCGTGTCGACCGTCACGAACGAACGGTCATCGGTGACGAGGTGTGCGGCGCGGCGGAGGACGTGCGGATCGAAGACGACGTCGCCGTTCATCCACAGCACGCCGCCGCGACCCGTCTTCGCGAGGGCGCGCAGCAGGCTCTTCGACGTGTTGGTCTGGTCGTAGCGGTCGTTGTACACGTAGTCGACCCGCGGGAAGGCGTCGACGATGGTCTCGGCGCGGTATCCGACGACGGTGGTGATGCGCGCGCCGGCGCCGAAGGCGGCGTGGATGTTGTCGTGCTGCTGCTGCATGATGCTGCGGCCGTCGGCGAGGGCCGTGAGCGGTTTCGGCAGGCTGCGGCCGAGCCGCGAGCCCATGCCCGCGGCGAGGATCACGATCTGAACTGTCAAGGCTGGCTCCTGGGGGGATGAGTCGTCATGTCCGGTTCACCGGAATGTCACGCCTTCGTGTTCGATCAACTGTAGCGAGGAGGCCCTGAAAGATGGCATGATTCGCCCCGGTCGTTGTGCTTTCGTGATCCCGGTGGATCACTGCGCCGCGCGACTCGCCTGCGGGCACTGTCGGAGGTCGTTGGTAGTTTGGTGCGATGACAGCCTCGCTGCCGGAATCCCCTGAACCATCGTCCTCTTCCCCCGAGGTCGGTTCGGAGAGCGTCGAACCGGCTGCGTCGACGCCGGCGAAGTCGCGCACGCCGCGGGCTCCGCGAACCTCCGCGCCGCGCACGACGACGACGCCGCGGTCGACGACGCCGCGTGCTCCGCGACGCGCTCCCGGCGCCGCCGCGGCGGCGAAGACCGGCGACGCCGTCGAGAACATCGACGAGTCTGCGGCTTCCGCGCCGAAGCCTCGAGCGCCCCGCACCCCTCGCGCGAGTGGTGCCGCGACGACGTCTTCTGCGCCGCGGACGCCCGCGGCGAAGAAGCCGGCCGGCACGGCGAAGTCGACGACGGCCTCGTCGACGACGGCGAAGTCTGCGACGACGAAGCAGGCAACGGCGAAGTCAGCGACGGCGAAGGCCGCGACGGCGAAGTCTGCGACGACCAAGCCCGCGACCGACAAGCCCGCCGCCAAGAAGCCCGCCGCCAAGAAGGCCGCCGCGAAGCGTCCGGCCGCGAAGACGCCCGCCACGCCCGCCGGTGCCGTCCCCTCCGCCGACGAGACCGCCGAGCTCGTCGGAGAGCCGACCACGGCCGGCGCGCCGACCGACGCGAGTGCACCGGAGCGAGACCGGTCCGCCGAGCCCGCGCGCGAGGCGGACGCGCCCGTCGTCCTGTCCGACGACATCGTGATCCCCCCGCGACCTCCGCTGCCTGCTCCGACTCCGGATGCCGCCGGCGACCCGGTTCCGGATGCCGCTGGCGACGGCGCGGACGGCGAGGTGGCGCAGCCTCTCGCGTCCTTCCCGGCCGACGGAGCGGGTGCGCCTGCTTCGGAGACCGTCGAACCCGGCTCCGCCGGAGCGGAGACGGCTGCCGTCGATGAGTCCGTGCCCGCCGACGGCGCTGAGCCGGTGTTGGCGGATGCGACGGCCGCCGAACCGGCGCCCCACGACGCCATGCCGTCCGACGCCACGTTCCGCGAGGCGCCGCCGTCCGACCCGGCGGCGTCCGACCCCACGCCCGCCGATGTCGCGGTCGAGGAGCCGGTCGTCGAAGAACCCGTCCGCGCGGGATCCGACGGCGACGAGCTCGTCGCAGGGGAACCGCTCGCTGCGGGACCCGCCGACGACGACGCCTCGAGCGAGCAGACGGCGACCGCAGAGGCAGCCACCGACGACGGTCCGGTCCGCGACGAGCCCGTCCGCGACCACGGCGAGGCAGAGCAGGGCGCCGCCCTGTCGTCGGATGAGTCCACTCTCGTGCTGGATGTCCCGGAGGTTCCCGCGGGAGAGGCGGCCGACGGCGAAGATCCGACGCCGCCCGAGGTGCGCGTCGAAGAGCTGACCGCCGCGGAGGAATCCTCCGACGACGAGCCGGTCGTGGACGAGTCCGCTTCGGACGCGTCTGCTTTGGACGAGACCGCTCAGAACGAGTCTGCTCTGGACGCGCCCGCTCTGGACGAGCCCGCTTTGGACGAGCCCGCGACCGGCGCTGAGCCTCCCGTCGTGCAGGACGAGGACTCCGCATCCGCCGCCGCGACCGCGTCCGATCGGTCCACCGCCGACCAGCCTTCGTCCGCCGCGGACGATGCCTCCGCCGTCCCGGTGCTGGCCCTGCGGAACGTCACGAAGTCGTTCGGTGAGCTCCGCGCCGTCGATGCGATAGACCTGACCGTGCCCGCCGGCTCGTTCTACGGGCTGGTGGGCCCCAATGGTGCGGGCAAGACCACCACTCTCTCGATCATCGCTGGCCTGCTCCGCGCGGACGGGGGCTCGGTCACGATCAACGGCGTCGACGCGAGCAGGCGTTCGCGCGAGGCGAAGAAGCTCATCGGGGTACTGCCCGACCGGCTCCGCACCTTCGATCGCCTCACGGGTCGTCAGCTGCTGTCGTACTACGGTGCCCTCCGCGGCCTGCCCGCTCCGCTCGTCGAGAGCCGTACGGCCGACTTGGCCCGGGCGTTCGACCTGGTGGACGCGCTGGCCCGGCCCGTATCCGACTACTCGGCGGGCATGACCAAGAAGGTGATGCTGGCGGGCGCGATGATCCACTCACCGCGGCTGCTGGTGCTCGACGAGCCCTTCGAGGCCGTCGACCCGGTCTCCAGCGGTGTGATCCTCGACATCCTCGGGTCGTACGTCGACCACGGAGGAACCGTGATCCTCTCCAGTCACGGCATGGAGCTCGTCGAGCGGGTCTGCTCGCGCGTGGCGGTCATCGTGTCGGGGCAGGTCCTGGCCGAGGGCACCGTCGACGAGGTGCGCGGCGAGGCGACGCTCGAGCAGCGCTTCCGCGAGTTGGCCGGTGGACTGGGCGACGTGGAGGGCCTGGAGTGGTTGCACACGTTCTCCGCCTGAGGCTGGCGATGATGTGGGGCGCCCTCCGGGGCGACCCGCGCGAGGTCGCGCGCCGTGCCGTCGGCGTCGTGGTGCTGATCGGCGCGACTATCTTCGCCGCGGTGAGTGCCGCGGGCCTGGCCGACTCCGACCGACTCACCACGGCCGTCGTCACCGTGCTCGCCGGTTCCGCCGTCACGCTCGGCTTCGCGGTGGGCCCACCGGTCACCGCCTCGATCGACCCCCTCGATCCGCGCCGCTTCGCCGTCGTCGGGCCCGAGCCGCGGCCGCTCGCGGGCGCTCTGCTGCTCGCCGGGTTCCTGAGCGTCCCGGTCGCGGTCGTCCTGGTCCTCGGGATCGGCCTCGCCGTCGCCTGGAGCGCTCACGATGCTCCCGTGCTGGCGAGCGCGGCATCCGTGATCCTCGGTCTCACGACGTGCGTGCTCCTCGCCCGGGTCAGTATGGCCCTCGGTGCGCTGGTGCAGCGGCCGCGGAGGTCGCGGGAGCTGATGGGCGTGTATCTCGTCGCCGTGCTCGTGGTCGTCGTGCCCGTGGGCGTGTTCCTCGGCTCGCTCGAGTGGCGCGGCGCGGTTCCGACGCAGTTGGCGTCCGCGGCCGAGATCCTCGCGTGGACGCCGATCGGTGCCGCCTGGGGCATCGCGGTGGCCCCCTCCGTGGGCGCGGCCGTCGGCAGCCTCGTCGTCGCCCTCGTGACCGTCGCCGTCCTGGGCCTGACCTGGTTCGCCCTGGTGACCGTGCTGCTCACGACCACCCGCCGTCCGGTGGCCGTCCGCGAGCGAGGCGGGCTCGGGTGGTTCGCGATCCTCCCCGGAACGCCCGGAGGAGCGGTTGCCGCGCGCAGCCTGTCGTACTGGCTGCGCGATCGCCGCTACATCGTGAACGTGGTCATCGTGCCGATCGCCGCGGTCGTCTCGACCGTGCCCCTGCTCGTCGCCGGCGTGCCCTTCGAGCTCGCGGTGCTGCTGCCCGTGCCGATCATGGCCCTGTTCTTCGGCTGGCTTCCGCACAACGACCTCGCCTACGACTCCACCGCCCTCTGGATGCACATCGCCAGCGGCATGCGCGGAGCCCCCGACCGCATCGGCCGGCTCGTCCCGGTGCTGCTCATCGGCATCCCGGTTCTCGCGGTGACCCTCCCGCTCGCCGTGGTCGCCCACGGTCGCTGGGCGATCCTTCCGGCCATGATCGGCGTGTGCGCCGCGCTGTTCCTCGCCGGGCTCGGCCTGTCGAGCGTGTCGTCGGTCGTCGCCCCCTACGCCGTGTCGCGTCCGGGCGACAGTCCGTTCCAGCAGCCGCAACGCACCGACTCGGGCGGTGTCGTCGCCCAGGGCCTGGTGATGGCGGGAGCCATCGCCGCGGCTCTGCCGTCGATCCTGCTGACGTGGGCGGCGATCGGGGGCGACACCATCGATGCGATGTTCGCCATGTGGGTGGGGATCGGAGTGGGCGCCGCCGTCCTGGTCGTGGGCGTCGCGATCGGAGCGCTGCTGTTCGAGCGCCGCGCGACGCGGCTCATGGAGTTCGCCGAGGCGACCTGAGCCGGAACCCGATCGAGCCGTGAGCCGGGGTCGCGGCTACACTGGCTCTCCATGAGCACGCCTCTCGACAGACCGGACAGCGGGGGTCTCGCGACCCTCGATCGCGAGCTCGAAGAGCTCATCCGCGAAGAGAACATCGAGCCCGGCGATCACGAGCGCTTCTCGCACTACGTCAAGAAGGACAAGATCCTCGAGTCGGCGATCACCGGCAAGCCGGTCCGCGCGCTGTGCGGCAAGAAGTGGACGCCCGGCCGCGACCCGGAGAAGTTCCCGGTGTGCCCGCAGTGCAAAGAGATCTACGAGTCGCTCGTCAACTGAGTCCCCCGGCCCCTCCGCGCAGCCGCGCGTGAGGGGCCGTTCTTCTCCGTCCGGACGCGCTCGACGCGCGAACCCCCGGACGCGAACCCCGGGCCGGCGCACACCCCGGCCGCGCCCGAACCCCGGCCACGCGAAAACCCCGGCCAGGCGCACACCCCGGCCGCGCCCGAACCCCGGCCGCACCGAACCCCCGGCCGCACGCGAACCGCACGCGCCCCGACCTCAGCGCGCCTCGCGGTACTCCGTGGGCAGGGCGGGGTCGGCCTTGCTCAGCGCGAGCGCCCGCACGGGCAGCTCCTCGCGCACGCGCGCGTGGTGGGATCGCGCGGCTTGCACGCCGGTGGCGCCGAGGGCGTCGGCATCCGCTTCGCCGTCGCGCATGAGGGTCGTCTGCAGGGCCCGCGAGTCGGGGTGCTCGGCCGCCGTCGACAGCTCCTCGAAGCCGTCGCTCACGACGATGAGTTCCGAGGTCGCGGTGCCCGCGTCGAGCGTGCGGAAGGCGGCCTTGCGCCCTCCGTGCGACGCCTTCTGCGCGGAGGCCTTCGCCACGCCCACCCACGAGCCGTCAGCGGCCTCGCGCGCCACGAGCTTGAAGACCAGTCCCGCAGTCGGGACGCCCGACCCGGTCGCGACCGACGTACCCACGCCGTAGGAGTCCACCGGGGATGCCGCCAGCGCGGCGAGGGCGTACTCGTCGAGGTCGCTCGTCACGGTGATGCGGGTGTCGGTGGCGCCGAGCTCGTCCAGCTGCGCCCGCACCTCGCCCGCCACGATGGGCAGATCGCCGGAGTCGATGCGTACGCCGCCGAGTCCGCTGCCGGCGACGCGCACGGCGGTGCGCACGCCCTCGGCGATGTCGTAGGTGTCGACGAGAAGGGTCGTCCCGCTGCCGAGCGCCTCCACCTGCGAGCGGAACGCGTCCTCCTCGCTGTCGTGCAGCAGCGTCCACGCGTGCGCGGCAGTGCCCATCGTGGGCACGCCCCAGCGGCGACCGGCCTCGAGGTTGCTCGTCGCCGAAAAGCCGGCGATGTAGGCGGCGCGGGCGGCGGCGACCGCCGCCTCCTCGCTCGCGCGGCGCGAGCCCATCTCTGCGAGCGGGCGGTCTCCGGCGGCCACGCTCATGCGCGCCGCGGCGGTCGCGACCGCCGAGTCGTAGTTCAGGATGCTGAGTGCCAACGTCTCCAGGAGCACCGCCTCGGCGAAGGTGCCCTCGATGGTGAGCAGCGGGGAGCCCGGGAAGTAGATCTCGCCTTCGCGATAGCCGGTCACCGACCCCGTGAAGCGGTAATCCGCGAGGAAGTCGAGGGTGGGGGCATCCACGACTCTCTCGTCCCGGAGGTAGCGCAGTTCGTCGTCGCCGAAGCGGAAGTCCTGGATGGCGTGGAGCAGGCGGCCCGTGCCGGCGACCACGCCGAACCGGCGACCGCCCGAGAGACGCCGCCCGAACACCTCGAAGACGCATCGGCGCTGGGCCGTGCCGTCGCGGAGGGCCGCGTCGAGCATCGTGAGTTCGTAGCGGTCGGTGTGCAGGGCGGTGCTGCGGCTCATCGCGCCAGCCTATTGCGGCACTCGGGTGAAGCCCGCGCGTTCCGTCGGTGGTTGACAGGGGCATCCCGGCACACCTCCTGCACCTCGTGCGGGATCGGGCTCGGGGCGGGTGGGAGGCGCCGTCATCGCAGGAGGTGTGCGCGCCTCACCGCCCATGCCGCGCCGCGATCCGCCCGCCCCCTCCCTGCATCTGCGTAGCCCGAGGTCCGGAGCTCGGCGCACCCGAGCTCGACCTCGCCCGCCCGGTAGGCTTGATCCCCATGGATGACGCGCCGATCGGGATCTTCGACTCGGGAGTCGGCGGTCTCACCGTCGCCCGGGCCGTGTCAGCGCAGTTGCCGCGCGAGTCCATCCTCTACATCGGCGACACCGCCCGCTCGCCCTACGGGCCGAAGCCCATCGCCGACGTGCGCAAGTACTCGCTCGAGGTGCTCGACACCCTCGTCGAGCAGGGCGTGAAGATGCTCGTCATCGCCTGCAACACGGCATCCGCCGCCATGCTGCGCGATGCGCGCGAGCGCTACGACGTTCCCGTGGTCGAGGTGATCGGCCCCGCCGTGCGCACGGCGATGTCGACCACCCGCAACGGCCGTATCGGCGTCATCGGCACGACCGGAACGATCGGCTCCCGGGCGTACCAGGACATGCTCGAGGTGAACGAGCGCCTCACCGTGTTCGCGGAGGCGTGCCCACGGTTCGTCGAGTTCGTCGAGGCCGGCGTCACCGACTCTTCGGAGGTGCTCGCCACCGCCGAGCAGTACCTCGCCCCGCTGCGACACGCAGACGTCGACACGCTCGTGCTCGGCTGCACCCACTACCCCTTCCTCGAGGGGGCGATCAGTTACGTCATGGGCCCCGACGTCAGCCTCGTCTCGAGTGACAGCGAGACCGCGAAAGACGTTTTCCGCCAGCTCGTGTCCCGCGACCTTCTGGCGAGCCCGGATGCCGTGCCGAGCCATCGCTACGAAGCCACGGGCTCGTCGGCCGACGATTTCCTGCGCCTGGCGCACCGCCTCATGGGCCGGGAGGTGCGCGAGGTACAGCTCGTGCAGACCGGCGCCATCGACCTGCCGCGCTGAGGCGCGGCATCCATTCCCGTCCTGAGGAGGACCCCATGACCCGCACAGACGGCCGCGAGAACGACCAGCTGCGCCCCGTGACCATCGAGCGCGGCTGGTCGGCGCATGCCGAAGGTTCTGCGCTCATCACGTTCGGCGGCACCAAGGTGCTCTGCACCGCGTCGTTCACGAACGGCGTGCCGCGCTGGCTGACCGGCAAGGGCAAGGGCTGGGTCACGGCCGAGTACGCGATGCTGCCGCGCGCGACGAACAGCCGCAACGACCGCGAGAGCATCAAGGGCAAGGTCGGCGGTCGAACGCATGAGATCTCGCGCCTGATCGGTCGTGCCCTCCGGGCCGTCGTCGACACGAAGGCGCTCGGCGAGAACACCATCGTCATCGACTGCGACGTGCTGCAGGCCGACGGGGGCACCCGCACCGCCGCCATCACCGGCGCCTACGTCGCCTTGGCGGATGCCATCGCCTGGGGCCGTGAGAAGAAGTTCATCGCGCAGCGGTCCGAGGTGCTGCGCGACTCGGTCGCCGCGGTGTCGGTGGGCATCATCGACGGCGAGCCGATGCTCGACCTCGCCTATGTCGAGGATGTGCGCGCCGAGACCGACATGAACGTCGTCGTCACCGGCCGCGGCCTGTTCGTCGAGGTGCAGGGCACCGCCGAGGGCGCGCCGTTCGACAAGGCGGAGCTCGACCGGCTGCTCGAGCTGGGCGTGAACGGCTGCGCCGACCTGCGCGGCATCCAGACCGCGGCTCTCGAGGCCTGAGATGGCCCGCGTCGTCCTCGCCACGCACAACCCGCACAAGGTCGAGGAGTTCCAGGCGATCGTCGCGGCCGTCCGCCCCGACCTCGAGGTCGTCGGCTACGACGGGCCCGAGCCGGTCGAGGACGGCGTCACCTTCGCCGCCAACGCGCTGATCAAGGCGCGGGCGGCGGCGGCGCACACGGGACTTCCGGCCCTGGCGGATGACTCCGGCGTCGCCGTCGACGTGCTCGGGGGGTCGCCCGGTGTGTTCTCGGCCTATTGGGCCGGGCACAAGAAAGACGCCACGGCGAACCTCGAGCTGCTGCTCGACCAGTTGTCCGACGTCGCCGACCCGCACCGCGCGGCGCAGTTCGTCTCGGTGATCGCGCTCGTGCGCCCCGACGGCACGGAAGACGTCGTCGAGGGACGCTGGCCCGGTCGCCTGGCGACCGCGCCCGCAGGCCCGGGCGGCTTCGGCTACGACCCGATCTTCGTCCCCGACGGCCAGCCCGACGGCGCCGAGCGCACCGTGGGGCAGTGGAGCGCCGAGGAGAAGAACGCCGCGTCGCACCGGGCGCGGGCGTTCGTCGAGCTGGCGCCGTTGCTCGCGAATCTGTGAGCCCGCGCGACGGGCGCTGACACCGGTTCTCATTCCCGACTTCCGCGGAAACACGCGGGTGGACGCCTCGCCGCCCTAGCCTGGACACATGCACGATCACGCCCCCTCCGGCGGCATCCGGGATGCCGGCAACCGGCGTCTGCTCGCCACCGCCCTCGCCCTGACGGCGACGGTGATGCTCGTGCAGATCGTCGGGGCGGTCCTGTCGGGCTCGCTCGCGCTGCTCGCCGACGCGGCGCACATGTTCACCGACGCGGCGGCCCTCGTGGTCGCGCTCGTGGCCACGACGATCGCGGCGCGGCCCGCCGACGACCGCCGCACGTTCGGGTACCAGCGCGCCGAGGTGCTCGGGGCGCTGGTGAACGGCGTCATCCTGATCGTCCTGTGCGCGTGGGTGGGCGTCGAAGCCGTGCAGCGCCTGCTCGCGCCCGCCGAGGCGGAAGTGCGGGGCGGCCTCATGCTCGTCGTCGCGGTGGTCGGCATGATCGCGAACGCGGTGTCGATGTGGCTGCTGAGCCGCGCGCAGAAGCGCAGCATCAACGTCCGCGGCGCCTATCTCGAAGTGCTGGGCGACCTCGTGGGCTCGATCGCGGTGATCATCGCCGCGATCGTGATCGTCACGACCGGCTTCACCCAGGCGGATGCCATCGCCTCGCTGCTGATCGCTGTGCTCATCGTGCCGCGGGCCATCGGCCTGTTGCGCGAGGTCGTGGTGGTGCTGACCGAGTCGGCGCCGGTGGGGTTGCAGGTCGCCGAGATCCGCGAACACCTCCGCGGCGCCGACGGCGTGGTCGACGTGCACGACGTGCACGTGTGGCAGCTCACCCGCGGGGCGCCCGTGTTCAGCGCGCACGTGATCGTGGAGGATGCCGCACTCACCGACGGTCGCGCCGCGGCGATCCTCGCGTCGCTGCAGACGTGCCTGGCCGACCACTTCGACGTCGAGCACTCGACGTTCCAGCTCGAGCCCGCCGGCCACGTGGAACACGATTCGCGCCACGCATAGCAGCCGGTCCCGGTGGCTTCGACGAGCTCAGCCACCTTCCGGCGGAGATCCCTGAGCCCGTCGAGGGGACCGGGCGCCCTCACGCCTCCCGCACCACCTCATCGCGGCTCTTGTCCGGCCGCAAGCCGCGCCACCGCGCCTGGCGCAGGATGCCACCGGGCGTGAACTCCGCGAACTCGACCTCTCCGACGAGCTCCGGCCGTACCCACAGGGCATCCCGCGCGTCCGCCGCCGGCACCCCGACGAACGGGTCGACGTCGGCGCGCAGCGGTTCGAGCAGCTCGGTCAACCGCGCGAGGGTCTGCTCGCCGAACCCCGAGCCGACGCGACCCGCGTACCGCAGACCGTCCGCCGAGGGGACGCCCACGAGCAGCGAGCCGATCGTGCCCGACCGGTTCCCTCTGCCCGGGCGGATCCCCCCGATCACCACTTCCTGCGTCCGGGAGTGCTTGACCTTGAGCCACTGCTCCGACCGCGCACCCCGGCGATAGGTGGAGCCGGGGTCCTTGACGACGACCCCCTCGAGGCCGAACCGGCCGCTGGTGGACACCGCGGCATCCACGTCGTCGAAGACCGGCGGCACCACGATCGGCGCCCCGGCCTCCGCGGTGAGGTCCTCGAGCACTTCGCGACGACGGGAGAGGGGGAGGGATGCCACGTCCCGCCCACCCGCCGACAAGACGTCGAACAGGTACAGGTGCACGGGCGTGCGCGTCGCCTCCCGCTCGATCTCGCGGGGCTGCGCGAGGTTCATCCGCTTCTGCAGGAGGGGGAAGCTCGGCCGCCCCTTCTCGTCGAGGGCGACGATCTCGCCGTCGAACACCGCGGGGTCGCGGCCCAGCCCCAGATCCACGGCGGTGAGTTCGGGGTAGGCGGCGGTGAGGTCGTTGCCGTTGCGCGAGCGGAGCCTCAGGCGGTGCCCGTCCCAGATCCCCAGACCCCGGATGCCGTCCCACTTCATCTCCACCCACGGGGTGCCGCCCCAGCGGGCCGCGGCGGTGCGCGCGATCCCCGGCGTGGCGGAGGTGGCGAGCATCGGCCGGAGCTCCGCGACGGAGGGGGCGGTGCTCGCCGCGCGTCCGTCGGGGGCGTCGGCGGTCGCGGGGGGAGGGGCGGGAGGCCCGTGATCCTGCGCCACCACGGGCGCTCCGTCGCCCTGCGGGTGACCGTCGGCATCCGTCTTCATCCGGTGCAGCAGCCACTGCGACTTCTCGCCGTGGCCCTCGGTGCGGATGAGTGCGAGGCGGACGCGTCCGAGCGGTCCGTCCTCTCTCCCGGTGAGGGTGGCGATTACCTCGTCGTCGCGCCACTTCTCGAGGGCGTAGGTGCCGGTGTCCCACACCGTCATGGTCCCGGCGCCGTATTCGCCACGGGGGATCTCTCCGGCGAAGTCCAGGTACTGCAGCGGGTGGTCCTCGGTCATGACGGCGAGGCTGTTCTTCGCCGTGGTGGGCGGCACGCCCTTCGGCACCGCCCAGCTGACCAGCACCCCGTCGCGTTCGAGACGGAGGTCCCAGTGCAGCCGCGAGGCGTGATGCTCTTGGATGACGAAACGGGGGAGCCCGTCACCGCCCGGGGCGCCGTGCGGGAGGTCGGGCACGGGCTCGGGCGTGCGGCCGGCGGATCGCTTCGCGATGTAGGCGCGAAGGGGTCCGTGCACCTGGTCCACGGCGGCGAGCGGGTCGTCGGGCCGCTCGAGCACCTCGGTGAAGAGCAGGTGCCGCAGCCCGGGGTCGTCGAGCTCGGCCCAGGTGCGCGGGGCCGCGACGAAGGGCTGCGGGCGTCCGCGCAGCGAATAGGGCGCGATCGTGGTCTTCGAGCCGTTGTTCTGGCTCCAGTCGATGAAGACTTTCCCGGGGCGCGCCGCCTTCGTCATCTGGCTGACCACGAGATCGGGGTGGTCCGCCTCGATCGCCCGCGCGAGTTCCTTGGCCACGGCACTCGCGGCATCGCTCGACTGCCGCCCGTCGAGGCGCGCGTAGAGGTGGATGCCCTTGCTGCCGCTGGTGACCGGCAGGGGATCGAGCCCCATGTCCTGCAGGATGGCGCGCGCCCACCGCGCGACCTCGGCGCATTCCGCGAGACCCACGCCCGGTCCGGGATCGAGGTCGAGCACCAGACGGTCGGGGTTCTGCCGCTCACCCTCGCTCGAGAACCGCCACTGCGGCACGTGCAGTTCGAGGCTCGCCACCTGCGCGAGGTAGACGAGGGTGGGCAGGTCGTCGACGAGAGGGTAATCCTTGGCGCCCGACGAGTGATCGATCGGGAAACGCCGCACCCACGCCGGCGCACCGGGCTCGAGCGCTTTCGCGAAGAACGGTTCGCCGGGCTCCGACGCCGTGCCGACGCCGTCGGGCCAGCGCTTGCGGGTGAGGGGACGGTCGACGACGTGGGGGAGCAGCAGCGGCGCGATACGCGAGTAGTAGTCGATCACCTCGCCCTTGGTGGTCCCGGTCTCGGGGTACAGCACTTTGTCGAGGTTGGACAGGCGCAGGCGGCGTCCGCCGATGCGCACCGTCTGTTCCGTCATCGCCCCAGCGTAGGGCGGGGGAGGCTCCGCATGCCCAGGGGGTTGCGGTGGGCGCCCGCTCCCGGTGGCCTCGACGGGCTCAGCCCCTGTGTCGGAGATCCTGAGCCCGTCGAAGGGACGCGGGCTCGCGCTCAGCCGTGCGTGTCGGATTTCCCTGAGCCCGTCGAAGGGTGCGGGACCGGGCCCAGTCCCGGATCGGAGGTGCCCGAGCTCGTCGAAGGGACTGGCCGCGGACGCCGGCGCAAGGGTCTCGGCATCCACGGTCCTTTCGGTGTTCACTGTTCCCATGCGATCGATCTGGAAGGGCGCCCTGACGTTCGGCCTCGTCAACGTCCCGGTGAAGGTGTACTCCGCGACGGAGGACCACGACGTCTCGCTGCACCAGGTGCACAACAAGGACGGCGGGCGCATCCGCTACCAGCGCATCTGCGAGATCGACGGTGAGGTCGTGCCCTATCAGGACATCGACCGCGCGTACGACGACGGAGAGCAGACGGTCGTGCTCACGAAGGACGACCTCGCGTCGCTGCCGAGCGAGCGCAGCCGCGAGATCGAGGTCGTGGAGTTCGTCCCCAGCGACCAGGTCGACCTGCTCACCCTCGACAAGGCCTACTACCTCGAGCCCGACTCGTCGTCACCGAAGGCGTACGTGCTGCTGCGCAAGACGCTCGAGCAGACCGACCGCACGGCCATCGTCCGCTTCTCGCTGCGGCAGAAGACCCGCCTGGCGGCCTTGCGCGTGCGCGGTGACGTCCTCGTGCTTCAGACGCTCCTGTGGGCCGACGAGGTGCGCGAGGCTGCATTTCCGGCGCTGGACGAGAGCGTGCGCATCTCGGCGAAGGAGTTGGAGATGTCGGCATCGCTCGTCGACAGCTTCTCGAAGGACTTCGATCCGGAGGAGTTCACCGACGAATACCAGGAGGAGCTGCGCACCCTGATCGACGCGAAGCTCGAGCAGGGCGACGCTCTCGACACGGATGCCACCTTCGGCAAGGCCGAGGACGACGACGGCGGCGAGGTGATCGACCTCATGGAGGCCCTCCGCGCGAGCGTCGAGCGCACGCGCGCGGCTCGCGGCGAGAAGGACGCGCCCGCGAAGAAGGCCCCGGCGAAGAAGAAGACGTCGAAGGCGTCGTGACCTGGGCCACGGGATCCGGCCACGCGAAGCGGGGACCGGTCCCTTCGACGGGCTTAAGGACGGGGCTTGGGGCCGCCGAACCAGGGCCAGGGGCCTGCGGCACGGGGAGCGAGGCCCGCGGCACGGAGGTGGCTGAGCCCGTTGAAGCCACCGGGATGCGGCGCCCGCGAATCAGCGGGTCGGCTGGTCTCCGTCTTCGAGCGTCTTCGGGTCGAGTGTGAGCGATTCGGCCTCCGCGGGGGTGACCTCGCCCTCGCGCTTGGCGGTGGCGCGCTCGCGGAAGTAGTGCACGACCACGAAGCCCACGGTTCCGACGACCACCGCGAGGAGGATGACGTCGATGTACTCGGCGACGAATTCGCCAACGCCGGGAATGAGGCTCAGGACGTATCCGAACACGGTCAGGCCGAAACCCCACAGCACGGCGCCGATGAAGTTGTAGACGGTGTACTTCCACTTGTTCATGTGGCCGACGCCGGCGGCGATCGGGGCGAAGGTGCGCACGATCGGCACGAAACGCGCCAGGATGACGGTCAGTCCGCCGAAGCGCACGAAGAACGCGTTGGTGCGCTCGACGTTCTTGCGGCTGAAGAGCCCGGAGTCCTTGCGCTCGAAGATCGCCGGACCGGCCTTGTGCCCGATGACGTATCCCACCTCACCGCCGAGGAACGCGGCCAGACCGATCAGGAGGCCGGTCACCCACACGTTCACACCGAACACGCCGGCCGGCGGATGCGTCACCGGATTCGACAGGATGCCGGCCATCACCAGCAGAGTGTCGCCGGGAAGGAGGAAGCCGATGAGCAAGCCCGTCTCGGCGAAGATGATGAGGCAGACGATGGCCAGAGCCCAGGGGCCGGCCGCGTCGATGATCGTCGCGGGGTCGAGCCACGGGAGCAATGAGGCGGTGGTGTGGATCACATCGGTCCCGTTCGGGTCGGAGAGGTTGTGCTGGCGAAACGAAGAACGTGCGGAAGGGGGGACTTGAACCCCCACGCCCGAAGGCACAGGAACCTAAATCCTGCGTGTCTGCCGATTTCACCACTCCCGCGAGTGGGATCAGTCTAAGCGCGCGCACAGGCGGGCTCGATGTGAACGAGCCGTCAAACCCCCGCGATCTCACCCGCGATCGTCACGGCGCAGAGCGCCCGTCGACACGACCACGGGAATGCTCGGGCGTCGACGCCGTTCAACCCCGTATGAAGGCGATCACGTATACCCAGCCCGGTGACTCCTCCGTCCTCTCGCTCGTCGAGCGACCCCTGCCCGAACCGGGCCCCGGCGAGGTGAGGGTGCGCATCACGGTGTCGGGTGTGAACCCCACCGACTGGAAGGCCCGCGAGAGCGCCGGTCGCCCCCTCCCGTTCGACGAGATCACCCCGAATCAGGACGGCGCGGGGGTCGTGGATGCCGTCGGCTCGGGCGTCGACGGCCTCGAGGCGGGACAGCGCGTGTGGGTGTACCTCGCCGCGCATCAGCGCCCCACCGGGACAGCCGCCGAGTACGCCGTGCTCCCGGCCGAGCGCATCGTCCCCCTCGCCGACGGTGCCTCGTTCGAACTCGGCGCGAGCCTGGGTGTGCCGGCCATGACCGCCCACCGTGCGCTCACGGTGCACGAGGACGGCCCGTCGCGCCTCGCCCCCGGCGCACTCGCCGGCCGCACCGTGCTCGTGCAGGGCGGCGCCGGCGCGGTCGGTCACGCGGCGATCCAGCTCGCGGTGTGGGCCGGCGCGACGGTCATCGCCACCGTCAGCAGCGACGAGAAGGAAGCGCTCGCCCGCGCGGCAGGCGCCCACCACGTGCTGCAGTACCCGAGCGCGTCGCTGGCGGACGGCATCCGCGAGATCGCCCCCGACGGGGTCGAGCACATCGTCGAGGTGGCCATCGCCGACAACGCCGCCCTCGACGCCGAGGTCGTCGCCAACCACGGCACGATCGGCTACTACGCCGACAACGGCGGCGACACCTTCTCCGCCCCCGTTCGCCCCAGCTTCGCGAAGAACGTGCGCTGGCAGGGAGTGCTGCTCTATACGGTGGGCGAGCGCGCACTCGCCGCGGCGGCGGAGGACGTGGCGGCGGCCGTTGCCGACGGCGCGCTCCCGGTGGGTGAGGCCGCGGGGCTCCCGCTGACGTGGTTCGACCTCGCCGACACCGCGGCCGCGCACGACGCGGTCGCGCAGGGCGCGACGGGCAAGGTGCTCATTCGCGTGGCCGAGGGCGAGTGAGCCCTCCCTCGCGCTGACCGTTGGACGACGAACCGCCGGGACCCGATCGGGCCCCGGCGGTTCGCGTCGCGCGGGTTACTGCTGGGTGCGACGGCGGGCGATCGCCGTGCCGGCCGCGATCACCAGGCCGAGCGCCAGCATTCCGACGCCGATCGCCGGCATCGGCGAGCCGTCGACGCTGCTGCCCGTGTTCGCGAGGTCTCCGCCGCTCGGGCCGCCGGCGGGACCACCGGTGACGCTGGGCGCGGGGCTCGGCGCCGTGGTCGGCTCGGCGGTGGGCTCGGCCGTCGGCTGCGCGGTGGGCTCGGCCGTGGGCTCGGCGGTCGGCTCCGCGGTGGGCTCGCTCGTCGGCTCGGGCGAGGGTTCGACCGCGGCGTCCCACGCGAGGGCGAACGCGGCGTGACCGATGGCGGGCGCGAAGATGTCGATCGCGCCGCGGTTGACGTTCGCGAGGGTGTCATCGACCGTGTGGTAGTTGCGGTCCATGAAGACGCCGGCCGTCCCGCCGAACAGGCGCGCCTGCTCCTCGGTCTTGATGTCGTCGGCGCCCGAGAACAGACCGCCCGCGGGGATGCCGTTGACGATGAACGCCTGGTAGTCGCTGCGGCCCGAGTACTCGGTGTCGATCCACGGCTGGTCGATCTGATCGAAGTAGTCGGTGTAGATCTGCTCGATCTCGGCCGAGCCCTCGGGGATCTCGACGGGAGCTTCGTACGACGACTCGTTCGCGTCGTAGACGCCGACGGTGAAGTTCTCGGACCCGATCATGTCGTAGTTCAGGTAGGCCGAGATGCGGTCGAGCTCGGCGGGGTCGTTCGCGACGAGATCGTCGACGTATGCCGTCGATCCGACCAGGCCGACCTCCTCCGCGCTCCAGAGAGCGAGGCGGACGCGCTTGTCGTTGGGTGTCTCGGATGCCGCGATCTTCTCGGCCAGGGCGAGGATCGCGGCGGAGCCGGAGGCGTTGTCGTTGACGCCGGGCCCCTCGGCCACGCCATCGAGAGGCGCGCCGATCACGACGGTGTCGTCGGGGTCGCCCGCGATGCTGTCGGCGATGACGTTGAAGGACTCGGTCACGAGGAACTGCTTCTCGATGACGGCGGTGCCCTCGACGGGAGCGTCGGCGGGGGCGGCCGCGATCAGCGCGGCGACGGCGTCACCGCTGGCCTGCGGCAGTGTGGCGGCGGGGGAGTCGTCCTCGTTGCGGGGGCCCGAGGCGACGTTGGTGAGCTGGTCGTCCGGAGACACGCCCTCCTCGGCGGGACGCTCGTTGTTGTAGACGAACACCGCTCCCGCCTCGGCGGCCGTGGCGTTGTCGATCTTCGCCTCGAAGGTGCAGATCCCGCGCTGGATGAGCACGATCGCGCCCGCGGGGACGCCGGCGAAGTCGCCGGGCTCGCACCCGAGGTGAGCGCCATCGGCGTCGGAGGGCAGCGCGAGCGCGGCGGTGTAGTCGCCATCGATGCCCTCGCTGAGGTCGAAGTGCGACCCGGTGTAGGTCGTGCCGGCCACGGTGAGCGACGCCTCGCCGAACTCCGAGGTCGGGACCTCGAACGTCTGGCGCGACACGGTGAACGCGCCGGTCGCCTCGAGCACCTGCTCCGCGTAGCGCGCGGCGGCCTCGTAGCCCGGGCCGTTCCAGACGCGATACCCCTCGGTGCTGAACGACTCGCTGATGTCGGACAGCTCGGTCAGATGCGTCATCACGTCCGCCCCGGTCAGCCCGAGGTCGTCGGGCGCGGCGGCGGGGGCCGCGAAGGCTGCCGGACCGACGAGCAGCCCGCCGCCGACGAGGGCGGTGGTCGCGAGCCAGGTCGACGCCCGTCGGGCGCGTGAGGGAGGGGATTGCAGGGTGTTCCGGTGCACGGCGAAAGAGCCTCTCCGCGGGCGACGATGCCCGCCTCATCCAGGGGGGAATGACGTATCACCCAGAGGGGGCGGACACGAGTCGATTCTCATAGGCAGTTCGTGGAAAGCGCAATGATGGCTGCAATCTTCACAGCTCCGAAACATACGAGTCACACCCGCGGAAGAGGCCCTCAGCCCGCGTCGGCGCCCGCGACCCGGCGCGCGCGCGACGCGATGATGCCCGCCGCCGCCAGCATCGCGCCCGCGGCCGCAGCGAGCGCCGCGGGGCTCCCGAGGCGATGGGTGAACGCGCCCACCACGGCGCCCGCGACGAGCGACACCCACAGCAGCAGCGGCCGTCGCCACGCCGTCCGCGAGCGACCCGCGAGCAGGGAGGCGAGCGCAAGGCCCAGGCTCACGAGCGTGCCCGTGGAGTACGTAATGGCGATACGTGCCCGGTCGTCGGCGAGGAACAGCGTGTTGAGGGCGCCCATCGCCGCCGCGAGGACGCCCGCCCGCCAGAGCGTCGCGGGTCCCGCCAGGGCGAGGACGGCGACGATCGCCACCGCGAGGCCCGACCCCGCGATGACGAAGGCCTGCGCGCGTCGGGAGCGCGGGCGCACGAGCCCCCCGACCGTCACGCCCACGACGAAGGCCCCGATGATCCCGGCGGGCACGGCCGCGAGGGCGAGGGATGCCGGAACATCGACCGCGGCCTGCGTGGAGTTGCCGCTCATGAACGACACGAACAGTCCTCCGGTGTCGAGGTAGCCGACCGCGTCGACGAACCCCGCAACCCCCGCCAGGACCGCCGACAACGCCAGGGCCCCGCGTCCGACGTTCTGCACCGTGCCTCCTCGCCTCGGTCGAGGGGTCGAGGCGCTTCATCGTCGTCCCGGAACCGGGCCCCCGGCAACTCCGTCCACCCGTCGCATCCGCCGCCGCCGGCGCGGAGGCACCCGGCGTCAGTGCGCTCGCGGGACGTACCGCGGCACCCACCGGATGAAGCCCGCCGCCCCCAGCACCGCGACGACGCCCATGGCGCCGACGCCGACCGACAGCGACGCCAGCGCGGTGAGCGCCGACACGATCAGCGGAGCGACGGCCCCGCCGGCATCCGTCAGCGTGCGCCACGACCCGAGGAATGCCGCGGGCTCGTTCGGCGGCGCGATGTCGGCCCCGAGGGTGAGCAGGATGCCGCTGGACAGGCCGTTGCCGACACCGAGCACCGCGGCGAACATGGCGTACCACATCGCCGCCGACGGCAGATCGTGGGTGAACGACAGCGCGAAGAACCCCGCGCCCATCAGGATCATCGCGGGCAGAGCGGCCCAGAGCCGCCCGAAGCGGTCCATCACCTGTCCGCTGGCGTAGAACAGGGCGAAGTCGATCGCGCCGGACACCCCCACCACGACGGCGATCGTGCCGGCATCCAGCCCGAGTGACACACCCCACAGCGGCAGGACCACCTGTCGGGCCGACCGCACCGCCGACAGTGACGACGCGGCCAACCCGAGCCGCGCGAGCACGCCTCGGAACCGCCACATCGTGCGGAACACCCCGACGCGCTCCACGGTCGGGATCGATCCCGTCACGGGTTCGCCGGTGTCCTCCGCCTCGCGCGAATCGCCGTCGACAGAGCGTGCGTTCGCGCCCACCGGCACCGCCTTCTCGGGGTCGGGACCGAAGAACACGAGCAGGATCGTGGCGACCTGGCACACGGCGAAGAAAACGATGGATGCCGTCTCGTCGCCGAAGACGCCCAGGAGCGCAGCCGAGATGAACGGGCCCACGAACATCCCCAGGCGGAACGTCCCGCCCAGCAACGACAGCGCCCGCGCCCGGAAGCCGAGCGGCACGCGCGTGGTCATGAAGGAGTGGCGCGCGAGCGCGAAGGCCGCGGCGCAGAAGCCGATGAGGAACACGGCCCCGGCGAAGAACGCCAGCGACTGCGCGAACACGATCCCGGTCAGCCCCGCGAGCACGATGATCCCGGCGACGCCCATCGTGAGGCGCTCGCCGAAGCGGGCGACGGCCCAGCCGGCGGGGATGTTGCCGCACAGCTGCCCCACGACGAGGGCGGCGGCCACGAGCGCGGCGACGGCGACGTCGGCCCCGAGACGGTTGGCGATCACCGGGATGAGGGGGATCACAGCCCCCTCGCCGAGCGCGAAAAGCAGGGTGGGGCCGTAGATCATCGGTGCGAAGCGCACCAGCACGTTCCGGGGAGAGTCGGCTGTCACCGTCTCCACGATAGGCTTGATCCCAAATGCTCGAACTCGATTTGACCGCCGACATCCAGGCGCTGCGCTCGACCTTCGCCGATATCCAGGCCGTGGTCGACGTCGACGCACTCACCGCCGACATCGAACGCCTCAGCGAAGAAGCGGGCGCCCCCGACCTGTGGGACGACGTCGACAACGCCCAGAAGGTCACCAGCCGACTCAGCCACCGCCAGGCCGAGCTCAAGCGCATCACCGAGATCGAGCAGCGGCTCGACGACCTCGAGGTGCTCGTCGAGCTGGCCAACGAGATGGACGACGAGGACTCCGCCGAAGAGGCCCGCAAGGAACTCGCCTCGCTGCGCGACGTCATCGGCCAGCTCGAGGTGCAGACCCTCCTCGACGGCGAGTACGACGCGCGCTCCGCGGTCGTCACGATCCGCTCGGGCGCCGGCGGCGACGACGCGACCGACTTCGCCGAGATGCTGCTGCGCATGTACCTGCGCTGGGCCGAGCGTCACAAGTACCCCGTCAAGGTCATGGACACGTCCTACGCCGAAGGCGCCGGCATCAAGTCGGCCACCTTCGAGATCGACGTGCCCTACGCCTACGGAACGCTGTCGGTCGAGGCCGGCACGCACCGGCTCGCGCGCATCAGCCCGTTCGGCGGCGCCGACAAGCGTCAGACCAGCTTCGCCGCGGTCGAGGTCATCCCCGTCATGGAGGAGGCCGTCGAGGTCGAGGTCCCCGAGGGCGACATCCGGGTCGACGTGTTCCGCTCGTCGGGCCCCGGCGGACAGTCCGTCAACACGACCGACTCGGCCGTGCGTATCACTCACATCCCCACGGGCCTGGTGGTGTCGATGCAGAACGAGAAGTCGCAGATCCAGAACCGCGCGGCCGCCATGCGCGTGCTGCAGACGCGTCTGCTCCTGCTCAAGCGCGAAGAAGAGGCGGCCAAGAAGAAGGAGCTCGCCGGCACGATCACGGCGAGCTGGGGCGACCAGATGCGCTCCTACTTCCTCTATGGTCAGCAGCTCGTCAAAGACCTGCGCACCGGCTACGAGGTCGGCAACCCCGCTGTCGTCTTCGACGGCGACCTCGACGGTCTGATCGCCGCCGGCATCCGCTGGCGCAAGCGCAAGGACGACGACTGATCGTCCCCGTTCGAGGAGAGTCCTGTGGATCCCGCTGACCCGGCATCCATAGGACTCTCTCGGTTTGGCGACACGGCGCGTCCTGACGGGCTGTTTCGCGCCCGCGCTTAGGCTCGTCGAGCCATGATCCGGTTCGAGAACGTCACCAAGAGGTATCGCGGCACCGCGAAGCCCGCCCTGAACGCCGTCGACTTCGAGGTGCAGCGCGGGGAGTTCGTCTTCCTCGTCGGAGCCTCGGGTTCGGGCAAATCGTCGTGCCTGCAGCTGATCCTGCGGGCGGAGACCCCCAGTGAGGGGCGCGTGGTCGTGCTCGGCCGCGACCTGCGCACGCTGTCGAACCGCAAGGTCCCGTACTTCCGCCGGCACATCGGTTCGGTGTTCCAGGATTTCCGCCTGCTGCCCAACAAGACGGTGCATCAGAACGTCGCGTTCACGCTGCAGGTCACGGGAGCTTCGCGCGGTTTCATCCAGCAGGCCGTGCCCGAGGTGCTGGCGCTCGTCGGTCTCGACGGCAAGGAGAAGCGCCTGCCCCACGAATTGTCGGGTGGTGAGCAGCAGCGCGTCGCGATCGCGCGGGCCCTCGTCAACCGTCCGCAGGTGCTCCTCGCCGACGAGCCGACCGGAAACCTCGACCCCGGCACCTCGATCGACATCATGCGCCTGCTCGCGCGCATCAACGCCGGCGGCACCACGGTCGTCATGGCCACGCACGAGGCCGGTTTCGTCGACCAGATGCAGCGCCGCGTGATCGAGCTGCGCGGCGGAGAGATGGTGCGCGACGAGCGTCACGGCGGCTACGGTGACACCGCCAGCCTGCCGCGCCTGGCGCCGGAGGTCGAGAAGGGCGCCGCCGCGGTGGCCGCCCTCACCGCCGTGCTCGAGGTGCAGCGCGAGGTCACGGGCGTGACCGGCCCTGTCGAACCGCTGCCGCCGGTGAACGCCAGCCTCCACGCCCCCGCCCCCGCGCCCGCAGCGGCCCCGGATGCCGAGGCCCCCGCCCGCGCGGTGACCACGCCCGCCGCGGAGCCCGCGCGCGAGCCCGGCACGAACACGCGCTCCATCCCGGTCACGACCCCCGACGTCGAGGCCCTGGGCCTCGCCGACCGCCTCGGTCTCGGGAAGAAGACCGATCGCAACGACGAAGTGGGACCCACGTCATGAGGTTCGGGCTCATCCTCTCGGAGGCCTTCACGGGCCTCCGTCGCAACGCCTCGATGGTGATCTCGGTCATCCTCGTGACCTTCGTGTCGCTGACCTTCGTCGGCGCGGCCATGCTCATGCAGATGCAGATCGGCAAGATGCAGTCGTACTGGGCCGATCGCGCCCAGGTGGCGGTGTCGATGTGCGCGACCGTGTCCGATGTCGACACGTGCACCACGGGCCAGGCCGCCACGCAGGAGCAGATCGACGCGGTGACCGCGAAGCTCGACGGCGACGCCCTCGCCCCGCTGATCCGCGATTACACCTACTCCACGAGCGAGCAGGTGTTCGAAAACGCCAAGGGCCTCCTGCCCGACGACATCATCGGCGTCGTCAGCGCCGATCAGTTCAACGCGACCTTCAGCATCAACCTCGTCGACCAGAACCAGTCCGACGTCATCATCGAGGCCTTCAGCGGCCAGGCGGGCGTCGAAGAGGTCACGAACCAGATGCAGTACCTCGAGCCGTTGTTCCAGGCGCTGACCGTCGCCACCTACGTCGCGGTCGGGATCGCCGGTCTCATGCTGATCGCCGCCGTGCTGCTGATCGCGACGACGATCCGTCTCTCGGCTTTCGCGCGTCGTCGGGAACTCGGCATCATGCGTCTCGTCGGTGCCTCGAACCGCTTCATCCAGACGCCGTTCGTCGTGGAGGGCGTCCTGGCCGCTCTGGTCGGTTCCGCTCTCGCGAGCGTGGCGGTGTGGGCGATCGTCGGCGTGGGGGTCAACCAGTACCTGCGCGACCGCATCGGGTTCATCACGTCGTGGGTGGGCGTCGGCGACGTCGCCTTCGTCATCCCGGTCATCGTGGTGATCGGCGTGATCCTCGCCGCCCTCAGCGCGAGCTTCGCGATCCGTCGCTGGCTGCGCGCCTGAGCGCCGGGGCGCCGCGGCGGCGGCCCTGCGGCCGTGGAACCTGTAGACTGTAGGGCTCTGTGTGCCCATGATCATGAGGAGGTGGCACCATGCCTCGTGAGCAGGGTGAGAAGCTCATCGCGTCGAACAAGAAGGCGCGCCACGACTACGCCATCGAGAAGACCTACGAGGCCGGCCTCGTGCTGACCGGTACCGAGGTGAAGTCGCTGCGCCAGGGGCGCGCCAACCTCACCGACGGCTACGCGTACATCGACGGAGGGCAGGCCTTCCTCGACGCCGTCCACATCCCGGAGTACTCGCAGGGTCACTGGACGAACCACTCCGCGAAGCGCACGCGCAAGCTGCTGCTGCACAAGGAGGAGATCGTCAAGCTCTCCCACGCGGTCGCCGCCGGGGGATACACCCTCGTGCCGCTGCGCCTGTACTTCCTCGACGGTCGCGCCAAGGTCGAGATCGCGGTCGCCAAGGGCAAGCGCGAGTTCGAGAAGCGCCAGACGATCCGCGAGCGCGAGGACAAGCGCGAGGCCGAACGCGCCATGCGCACCAAGAACCGCCTCGGCGAGTAGGTCGCGTTACTCCGGAGCGCCAGGACAAGCGCGCGGCCGAGCGTGCCATCCGCACCAGCAACCGCCTCGGCGAGTGCGTTCCCTCACTCCGCGCGGAAGCGCCCCTCGACGACCGAGGTCACGACGATCTCCGGCGGCTGCAGGCTGAACGACGACCCCGCGGTCGACGAGCGGCCATCATGCGGGCCCCCGTCGCGGCGAAGGGGCTTTCGGGGCGCGCTCCGAGCAGTCCGGCATCCGCCATCTCGACGGCGGAGACGGATGCCAGTCCGAGCGCGTCGGCGTAGGCGGCGGCGCGCTCGACGGCCACGTGCACGGCTTCGGCGGCGACCTCGCGCTCCGTTCGCGTGCGGGTGTCGGGGGAGAGGCGCCAGTCGACGGCCGTGACCTGCACGTCGTCGGACTCGGTGACGTCGCCGAGCCACCACGACAGGGCACCGGCATCGACGAAGGTGGCCGAGAGCTCCACGCTGGCGTGGTGCACGAGGGGGAGTTGCGCTCCCTCGGCGTTCCACGGCCGGTCCGACCAGACCGAGACGCGCGCGCTGGACCACTCCGACACCTCGCCTGATCTCAGGTGGGCCACCAGGCCGTCCTGCACGACCGAGGCACGCTCCTGCGCCTGCTCGACGACGGGGCCGCGGGAGGGACCGTCGACGGATACGGTGACGCGCACCGCGGCTTCCTCGGCGCGGACGCGGGCGTTGCTCTCGCCGCGGACGGTGATGACGACGTCGCTCATGCGGTGAGCCTACGGGACGACGTCGAGAGGGCGACGGGCGCGACGAGTCGGTGCGGGCGCTCTGTGCGACGGGTCGTCGCCCTCGGGGAATTCGAGAGCCGTCGATGCGTTGTAGACTGTGATGCTCGGGTGCTTCGGCTCCCGGGTGTGGCAACTCAACAGCGTGACAACGGCCGCTCCTTCACGGAGTTCCCGGGGCTGATCGGTTTCGACAGCGTCTGCGAACCCGCGAGAAAGCGGGCCGAGGATGTGGGGTTATCTCGTTAACGCTCCCTGCAAAACAATAAGTGCCGAAACCAAGCGCACTGACTTCGCCCTCGCTGCGTAAGCGAGCCCGATAGTCCGTCAGACCGTGTGTGACCCCGCCACGGATCCTGGCGTCATCTAGGGGTCTTGCTGCGTGACGGCGTCTGGACGTCACGCGGGACTTTTCCCAGGCTGGGCTCGTCGACTTAGGTGTCTGTGACAAAGGTCGGAGCCGAGCAGAACGTCTGCACAGACTGCGCCCGGAGAAAACGCGGAGACCCAGCGTTGGACGGGGGTTCGATTCCCCCCAGCTCCACGAGCCGTTGTCACGACGAGTCATCACCAAAGCCCTCGCTCCCGCCCGTTTCGGCGGGGGCGGGGGCTTTCTCGCGTGTCGGACTGTGCGGGGTTCGGTGCGCCTGTCATCCCGCACTGCGCCGGTCAGCCCGCGCCAGACTCGCCGGCCTGCACTGCGCCGGCCCGCCCGCACTGCGCCCGTCAGCCCGCGCTGCGCCGGTCAGCCCGCGCTGCGCCGGTCAGCCCGCGCTGCGCGTGTGGATGTCGCTCTCGCCCGAGACGCCATTGAGCTCGAGGTAGATGCGTCCCTCGGTGCGCGTCAGCGTGGCGCTGCTGCGTCGATCGATCGCCTCCGACATCCGTTCGACGAAGCCGGGGTCGAAGCTGTGCAGCAGCACCTCGTCGGCGCGGTGGATGCGCTTGCCCGCCCACGCGGCGGCGACCTTCTCGGGGTCGCGGTGGGTGTAGATCGCGACCCGCTCGGCCTTCATGCTGCCGGTGTGCAGGCGGGCGGCATCCGGGGCTCCGACCTCCACCCACGCGACGAGCGCGCCGGTGAGATCGCGCACCATGACGGCCGGTTCGTCGGTCGCGGCGACGCCCTCGCTGAAGGCGATGCCCTCTTCGAACTCGAGGCAGTACGCGAGCACGCGGGTGAGCATGTACGGCGCGGTCTCGGACGGATGCCGCGCGACCCGCAGCGGCAGTTCGTCGTAGACGCCGCGATCGACGTCGGAGAGCTGCACCGTGAAGGTGTGAATGGTCGCGCCGATAGCCACGAGGATCGAGCCTACGCGAGAGCGTGCACCGCCCGTGCCGGGAGCGCGGCGCCCGCGGGGAGCGTTGCCCCGACACGTCGACGCCGCCTAGCGTCGAGGGATGCCAGATCCCCGCGCCCTCCGCATCGACGTCGGTCCGTTCCACCTCCTCCCGACGCCCGACGCGTCCACATGGACCGCCGTGCAGGAGCGCGGCCGGGACGGCGCGGCATCCGGAACCGGGGGCGCTGAAGGCGGGACCGGCACCGTCACGGCCGGCTGGACGGACTGGGTCGCGTTCGCGCAACGGGTGCTGCAGGCCGACGCCTTCTGGCGGGACGTGGAGGCGCGGGGCGACGCGTGGGACGAGGGGTTCTCGGCGGCGCGCGACGCGGAGGCACGCAACCCGTACCGGTGACGGCGGGCCGAGCCGACGACCGACCGCGCGGGCTGCCGGTTCGCCACCCGTGCCGGTGACGGCGAACCGGGCCGGCGACCGGCCGCGCGGGCTGCCGGTTCGCCACCCGTGCCGGTGACGGCGGACCGGGCCGGCGATCGGCCGGGCTAACGCGGGGTCTGGACGAGGATGAGGCTCTGCCGGGTGTCGGCGAGCTTCACGAAGCCGTCGCCGAAGAAGTACGTCAGGCCGTAGCCGTCGGCGCCCCGCCCGTTCAGCCACTCGGGATTCTCGGTGACGTAGGTGCCGTCGGCATCCTTCTCGACTTTCCAGCCGGCCGCGACGAGATCTTTCTGCGCCGAGCGCGCGGTGTCGTCGTCGATCGGCGCCCAGCCGAAGATCTGCACACGGTCGGAGGCGATCTTCGTGTCGCCCCACTTGCACTGGATGCCGTCGTCGAGCGCCGTGGCGCCGATGCGGAACTCATCCTCCTGCGACGTCCAGCCGATGCTCCGGAAATCGTCGGCGGTGGCCTGCGGGATGATGTTCTCGCACGTGGGGTCGGGCGGGGGAGTCTCCTCGGCGGTGGGCGAAGCCGACGGCTCCGAAGTCGACGCGTCCGGTGCGGCGGCGGTCGGCGTCGGCTGGTCACCCGCGGTCGCGGGGGCAGGAGCGGGCGACGTGCAGCCCGCCAGCGCCAGGGTCGCGACGACACCGACGATCGCGATCGCGGAGACGCGCGAGCGAGGGGGTCGGATGGGTGTTTCGGTGGTGGAGCGAGTCATCACGATCCGTCTCCCTCGTGCAGCAGCGCGAGGAACGCGTCGTGCAGCACACCGTTCGTGGCCACCGAGGACTCGGCATCCAGGCGGTCGGTTCCGTCGAACGCGGTGAAGCGTCCGCCGGCCTCGCGCACGATGGGCGCGATCGCCGCGATGTCATACTCCTTCACGCCGAACTCGGCGACCAGTTCGAGCCGCCCCTCGGCGAGCCACATGTATGGCAGGGCGTCGCCGTAAGCGCGGTCGCGCCAGACGGCGCGGGCGAGGCGCTCGAGCGTGGAAACGAGGTCGACGTCGTCCCACTGCTCGATGCTCTGGAAGCTGATGCTCGAGGCCGCGAGGTCGTCGATCTCGGACACCTGGATGCGGCGGGTGTCCCCGGTGGCGGTGGTCGTCCAGGCGCCCTGTCCCGTCGCGGCCCACCAGCGGCGGCCGATCGCGGGCTGGCTCACCACACCCACGGTGGGGACGCCGTCGACGGTGAGGGCGATCAGCGTCGCCCACACGGGGATGCCGCGCATGTAGTTGTGTGTGCCGTCGATGGGGTCGATCACCCAGCGTCGGGAGGTGTCGCCGGAGCTGCCGTACTCCTCGCCCAGGATCCCGTCGGCGGGGCGCTCGGCATCCAGGATCTCGCGGATGGCGCGCTCGGTGGCGAGGTCGGCCTCGGTGACGTGCGTGCGGTCGGGCTTGGTGTCGATGCGCAGATCGACGGCGTCGAAACGCTGCATGGCGACCGCGTCGGCGGCATCGGCCAAGCGGAGGGCGAGTGCGAGATCGTCGGTCGGGTCCGCGGGGGTCGCGGCGGGCTCTTCGATGCGGGACACGGCACCAGGATAACCGGCGTTCCTGGCTCGATTTGGTGTGGTCGTGTCACCCCTGGTAATGTCATTCCTCGGCGCGGAGAGCGAAACTCCGGCCGAACGGAACGCACCTCTAGCTCAATCGGCAGAGCAACTGACTCTTAATCAGTGGGTTCTGGGTTCAAGTCCCAGGGGGTGCACCACCTTCGAGATCCCCTTCACCGCATCGCGTGTGGAGGGGATATCGCGTTCTCCACGCGGGCCGCTTTTCGCCGACGCGGGTGCATTCCCGGAGGAGTCGCCCGCGGGTGAGAAGGCTGCATGCGACCTCGCTCATTTCGTGGCGATCTTTCTGCGGTTCCGGCGGAGGCGGTGTGCAGCCCGTGACCCTCGGCGCGGGCACGAGCAGGTGTGCGCGGACCGGATCCTGCGCATCCCCGGGGCGATGCGCGCCCGCGCGCCGGACGGTGAGCAGGATGGACGCATTGCGCGCATTCCGCGCGCCAGGATCGGGGAAGCGACATGGCCGACGACGAGATCTGGGACGTGACCGACGTGCAGGGCACGCCGACCGGTGGCCTCCACCGCCGCGGCGACGGGCCGGTGCCGGCCGGCTCGTTCCACATCGTGGCTTCCGTGTGCATCGTGTCCGGCACCGGGCGGGTGCTGGTGAGCAGGCGCGCGGAGGGGAAGGACTATCCCCTGGCGTGGGAGTTCCCGGCGGGGAGCGCGCTACGGGGCGAGTCCAGCCGCCGCGGGGCTGTTCGCGAGGTCGACGAGGAGGTGGGGATCACCCTCGCGCCGGATGATCTCGTGCTCGTCGGCCGCGTCGTGGAGGAGCGCGCTCTCTTCGATCTCTGGGCGGCCGCCGTCGAGGGGGAGCCGGCGCCGCGGATCGATCCCGAAGAGGTCCTGGATGCCGAATGGGCCACGCTCGACGAGGTGCGGCGACGGTGGCAGGACGGTCTCTTCGCCACGCCGTGGAACGCGCGCTTCGCTCAGTTCTGGGACGTGCTGGTGACGCGGGTCGCGGAGGTTCGCGGTGCGGAGATCTGACGGGGCTGCGCGCGCGGGGATGCGGGGCGCGGGGTGCCAGGCTCAAAGGATGAATGCGTGGCATCACGGGCTCACCGTGTCTGAGCCGGGTTCCGCTCGGCACGCCCTGCCTGAGCCAGTTCTGCTCGGCACGCCCTGTCTGAGCCAGTTCTGCTCGGCACGCCCTGCCTGAGCCAGTTCTGCTCGACGCACCGTGTCTGAGCCAGTTCTGCTCGACGCACCGTGTCTGAGCCACTTCTGCTCGACGCACCGAGTTTCAGCAGGGCGGCGGATCGACCCCGACCTCGTGACCCAGGGGTGAACGCCTCGCGGCGGACGGCCGCGATACGCCGGCGTCGCCCATCGGCCCACGCGGCGTCGAGGGCCGGGTCGGCGCCGACCCACGGTTCTGGAGCGACGGCGGCGTCGCGAAGGACCATGGCGATGAGGCGGTACTCCTCGGCGGTGTGGCGGCGTCGCTCGACGGAGGCCGCCTCGAGAGAACGGAGCCGGGCATCGGCGACGTCACGGGGGTCGGATGAATTCTCCGATCGTGGCGTGGTCGGGGTCCTGGTGCCGGCTTCGCGACCCGCGCTGCCCTCGTCGGCCTGTGCGTGCCCGGCGGAAGGCCACGGCTCGAGCCAGAAGTCATGACTGGAGACGCCGATGTCGGCAGACGATTCCTCGTCGCCGAAAACCGGCTCGAGAAGTCCGACCTCGATCGCCCAGGCACTGCCAGCCCGCGCGTCGAGGTCGTCGACGGTCGGGGGCGGGGTATCGCGGTGGATCGCCGCTGAAAGGGCCTGCGCCGCGAGAGCGCCGACGCGAAGCGCGCCGGTCCGTGAGACCGGGGACCACCGGCCGGTCTCAGCGACGGAAGTGTTCATATCCGAACGCTAACGCCGACCTCCGACATCGCCGGAAAGGCCCGATCGCACGGTCGAATCGTGCGTGGTGACACCGCCGAGCCCGGCTGGTCTGCCGTCGTGCGAGAACGGTTCCGCGACACCGCCGAGCACGACGGCCGCGCCGCTGTGGGAAATTCTCACGGCGAGCTGGCCTGCCCGTCTCGGGCCCGTGAACACGCACGCCAGCGCCGCGCGGGACCGCCAGCCCCAACGTTCTCCACACCCCGGCGTCCGCGCCCCCCCCCCCCCCCCCCCCGCATCGTGCGACCATTCCTGCATGCCCGCCGACCGCAACGACGACGCGTTCTCAACACCCGCGCAGGAGCACGTGACCACCGACGTCCCCGTCACCGGAGGTGCCCTGCGCCTCAGCGAATGGCATCCGGATGCCGAGGGCGTGCCGTGGCTGCTCGTGCACGGGGTCACCGCGTCGCACCTCGCATGGGCGTGGGTCGCCCGCGAGACGGAGGCGCGGCTGATCGCCCCCGACCTGCGCGGCCGCGGCCGCAGCGCGGCGTCTCGACGGCGCCCCGGCCTGGCGCAGCACGCCGACGACCTGGCCGCCGTCCTTGACGCCTCGCGTGTCGACCGCGCGATCGTCGTCGGCCACTCCATGGGGGCGTTCGTCGCGGCGGTGCTCGCAGATCGACATCCGGATCGGGTCGAGCGGGTCGTGCTCGTCGATGGCGGGCTGCCCCTCGACCTGCCGGTCGGGATGGACCCGCGCGAGGCGGTGCGCCACGTGCTCGGACCGACCGCCGCGCGACTCGACATGCGGTTCAACAGCGTCGCCGAGTACCGAGACTTCTGGCGCGCGCATCCGGCGTTCGCCGGCCGGGAGGATCCGCTCCTCGACGCCTACTTCGCCTACGACCTCGTGGGGCATGAGCCCGACCTGCGTCCCGCAACACGGTTCGCCACCGTCGAGGCGGACTCGCTCGATCAGAACACGGGAGCGGCGATCGCGACAGCACTCGAAAGGATGCCACGCCCCACCCGGCTGCTGGCGGCCGAGCGGGGGCTGCGCGGGGAGGTCCCGCCGCTGTATCCCGACCTTTTGGCACTCGAGAGGGCCCATCCGCGACTGCGCGCGGCGACCCGGGTTCCGGGCGTCGACCATTACTCGATCGTCATGTCCACCGAGGGGGCGCGCGCGGTCGCTGAGGAGGTGCGGCGCGACGGAGGCCCGTAGACGACACGCGAACGGCCGCCCCCGCCGAGGCGCGGAGCGGCCGTCGTTGAACGCGTGCGTTACGCGGCGTCGCCGACCAGCACGGCTGCGCCTTCGTCCGCGGCATCCGGGTGGCTGTGGTCGACGTGCGCGAGCAGGCGGCGGCCGATCAGGATGCACGCCGCCGAGATCGCGACCGACACCGCGGCCATGACGTAGGGAACGCCGGCGCCGTAGGCGTGCCACAGGAGGGCGGCCAGCGGCGGGGCGACCGCGCCGCCGAGGAACCGCACCGCCGAGTAGGCCGAGGACGCCACCGAACGCGGCAGATCGGTGGCTTCCATGACCGCCTCGGTGAGCGCGGTGTTCACCACACCCAGCACGAGACCGCCGACGATGATGCACACCACCAGCGCGGTGGCCGACGACACGATGAACGCGGCGACGAGCAGGTCGACCGCCAGCAGCGGGAGCGCGATCAGCAGCACGGTCGTCAGCCGGAGCCGACGGAGGAGGATCGGGGCGACCCACACGCTCGTGATCGCGAGCCCGACACCCCAGCCGAAGAACGTCAGGCCGATGCCCATCGCCCCGAACCCGAGCGGGAAGGGCGAGAAGGCGAGGAGGGTGAAGAAGCCGATGTTGTAGAACAAGGCCGTGGCCGCGAGGATCGCGAGCGCCGGGCGGCCGAGCGCCTTGAACGGTGCGCTGAACGGCAGCGGGTTACGCGCCGGGGCCGGCCCCCGCAGCAGCACGAGCACCGCGACGAACGCGATCGCCATGAGCGCCACGACACCGAAGAACGGTCCGCGCCAGCTGACCTCGCCCAGGATGCCGCCGAGCAGCGGCCCCACGGCGATGCCGAGGCCGAGGGCGGCTTCGTACAGGACGATCGCGGCCGAGCTGCCGCCCGAGGCGGCGCCGACGATGGTCGCGAGGGCGGTCGAGATGAAGAGCGCGTTACCGAGCCCCCACCCCGCGCGGAAGCCGATCACGGCGTCGACGCTGCCGCTGATGGCGCACAGGAACGAGAACACGACGATGAGCCCGAGCCCCACCAGCAGCGTGGCCTTGGCGCCGATGCGGCTGGAGATCCAGCTCGTCACGAGCATCGCGAGACCCGTCACCACGAGGTAGCTGGTGAACAGCAACTCGGTCTCCACGGGTGTCGCCTGCAGCGAATCGGCGATGGCGGGGAGGATCGGGTCGACGAGACCGATCCCCATGAACGCCACGACGCACGCGAACGCGACGGCCCACACTTGAGCGGGCTGTTTCCAGACACTGGGTGCTGCTGCGGTACCGGTGCTCACCGGACGGCCTCCTTCTGCTTCTTGGAAATCTGTACGGATCCGGATGGGGATTCGGATGCCGGGGACGCGGCCGCCGCGACGGACGGGTGGGGTGCCATCCCGACACGCGACGACAGCGCCGCCGCGGCGACACCGACCGCCTCCCACTCGTCGGCCGAGAGGTCGGCGACGTGCGGCGAGAGGGCGGCGCGGAACTGCTCGTACCACCGCTCCAGGGCCTCGAGGCCCGCCTCCGTTGCGGCGACGACGCTGACGCGGGAGTCACCCGGATGGGCGGCGCGGGCGACGAGTCCCGCGGCATCCATCTGGTGCACGAGACGCGTCATGCCGGGCTGGCTGATGCGACTCAGGGTCGCCAGATCACCCAGCCGCTGCGGGCCGTGGTCGCGCAGCAGCGTCAGGGTGCGCCACTGTGCCGCCGGGGCGTCGTTCTGCGTGTCGAGCGCCGCGATGCGGGTTAGAGCGTGCACCGCGAGCAGGAGTCTCTGCAGGTCGTCGTCACGGGTCATGACGATAAGTATACCCCCGTTATATAACGAGGGTATCTATTTGGTGGAAGGGCGCCGTCGCGACGTCACCGCCCCGCGATCCGCGTCGACAGTTGGTGCGCGTGCGCGAGCAGGATCCGCCCCAGCTCCGCGAGGCGCTCGCCGCCGAAGCGGAACTCGACCCCCGTGAGGCTCAGCGCCCATTGCGGGTCGCCCGCGCGGGTGAACACCGCCGCTCCCACGCCCCAGCTGCCTTCCACGATCAATCCGGGATTGACCGCGTAGCCCCGGGCCTGCGTGTCGGCGATCCGGGTGCGCAAGCGCGCCGGGGCGTGCGACGCGCCCCATCGCTCGGCCAGCTCGGGATGCCGCTCCAGGTACGCGTCCACATCCTGGGGTGGCAGGAAAGCGAGGATCGCGAGTCCCGCCGACGCCACGCCGAGCGGGAAGCGCACCCCCTCCGACAGCACGAACGAGCGGATCGGGAAGCTCCCGTCCTCCCGCACGAGGCACACGGTCTCGTCGCCGCGGCGCACCGAGAGGAACGCGCTCTCCTCCGTGCGGACGGCGAGGGAGCGCACGATGTCGCGCGCCGTGGCGGTGATGTCGAACCGGGATGCCGCGACGCTTCCCATGAGATAGAGCTCCGGCCCCGGCAGCCAGTGCCCGGTCGCCTCGTCGCGGTCGACGAGCCCCTCGACGCGCAGCGCGCTCAGCAGACGGTGGACGGTCGGGCGGGTGAGGTCGGCGTCGCGCGCGAGGTCGCCCACGGACGCGCCCTCGTCGCCCGCGGCGGTCACCAATCGCAACAGGCGCGCGGCGCGCGCGATGGCCTGGGCTCCGGGAACAGAACCCCCCGCCGCGCCGGCGCGGGGGGAGGGAAGCGATGCGTTGTCCACAATGTGGACACTAGGCCGGTCGGCATCCACATGACAAGCGCCGGGTCGCGGAGGCGGGCGCGGGGAGCGCACGGTGGGATCGGGCAGCTACGAAGGAGTCCGCGTGATCGACAAGACCTGGCCCTCGGCCGCCGAGGCCGTCGCCGACATCCCCGACGGGGCATCGCTCGCCGTCGGCGGTTTCGGTCTCTCGGGCAATCCCATCGCCCTCATCGAGGCTCTGCTCGCGCAGGGGACGAGTGACCTCTCCGTCGTCTCGAACAACTGCGGCGTCGACGACTGGGGTCTCGGCATCCTGCTCGGCGCCCACCGCATCCGCAAGATGACCTCGTCGTACGTCGGCGAGAACAAGGAGTTCGAGCGGCAGTTCCTCTCGGGCGAGCTCGAGCTCGAACTCACCCCCCAGGGCACCCTCGCCGAGAAGCTCCGCGCCGGCGGATCGGGGATCGCGGCCTTCTACACGCAGACGGGCGTCGGCACCCAGGTCGCCGAGGGAGGACTGCCCCGCCGGTACGACGGCTCGGGCGTCGTGGCCGTGGCCTCGCCGGTGAAGGACGTCCGCACGTTCGAGGTGCACGGGCAGTCGCGCGAGTTCGTCCTCGAAGAGGCGATCACCACCGACTTCTCGCTCGTCCACGCCTGGAAGGGCGACCGCCACGGCAACCTCGTGTTCCGGAAGGCCGCCCGCAGCTTCAACCCCCTCGCCGCGATGGCCGGTCGCACCTGCATCGTGCAGGTCGAGCACCTCGTCGAACCGGGGGAGATCGACCCGGATGCCGTGCACCTGCCCGGCGTCTACGTGCACCGCATCGTCGAGGTCGGCCCCGACATCGCCAAGCGCGTCGAGAAGCGCACCGTCCGAGAGGAGAACCGCTGATGGCCCTTTCCCGCATCGAGATGGCGTCCCGCGCCGCCCGGGAGCTCGCCGACGGCGCGTACGTCAACCTCGGCATCGGGCTCCCGACGCTCGTCCCCAATCACGTGCCCGACGGCGTCACCGTGGTGCTGCAGTCCGAGAACGGCATCCTCGGTGTGGGTCCCTACCCGACCGAGGACGCCGTGGATGCCGACCTCATCAACGCCGGCAAGGAGACGGTGACCACGTCGCCGGGGGCCGCGTTCTTCGACTCCGCGCTGAGCTTCGGCATGATCCGTGGCGGGAAGATCGACGCCGCGATCCTCGGGGCGATGCAGGTGTCGGCAGCCGGAGACCTGGCGAACTGGATGATCCCCGGGAAGATGGTCAAGGGCCCCGGCGGCGCGATGGACCTCGTGCACGGCGCCGCACGCGTGATCGTGCTGATGGAGCACGTCGCGAAGGACGGCACACCGAAGATCGTCGACGCCTGCTCGCTGCCGCTCACCGGTCGCGGCGTCGTCGACCGGATCATCACCGACCTCGCCGTCATCGACGTGACGGAGGATGGACTCGTGCTCGTCGAACTCGCCCCCGGGGTGGGCGTCGACGAGGTGCGGGCCGCCACCGAGCCGCCGCTGACCGTCAGACTCACCGAGGAGCAGAACGCATGACATCCGAGAACGACGTCGTCATCGTCGCCGCCGCCCGCACCCCGCAGGGGCGCCTGAAGGGGCAGCTCGCGCCGCTCACCGCGGTGCAGCTCGGCGCCGCGGCCATCCGCGGGGCGCTCGAGCGCGGCGGCATCCCCGCCGAGGCCGTCGACGCGGTGCTCGTCGGGCAGGTGCTGCAGGCCGGGGCGGGGCAGAACGCCGCGCGCCAGGCCGCGATCGCCGCGGGCATCGGGTGGGACGTGCACGCCGCGACGATCAACAAGGTGTGCCTCTCCGGGCTCACGGCCGTCATCGACGCCGCGCGCCTGCTGCGCCTGGGCGACGCCACCGTCGTCGTCGCCGCCGGCATGGAGTCGATGACCCGCGCACCGCACCTGCTCATGAACTCCCGCGAGGGGTACGCCTACGGATCCGTCGAAGTGCTCGATCACATGGCCTTCGACGGCCTGACCGACGCCTACGATCGCGAGAGCATGGGCGCCTCCACCGAGCGGGCCAACGCCCGCTACAAGGTGACGCGCGGGGCGCAGGATGCCGTGTCCGCACGGTCCCACCAGCGCGCCGCCGCCGCGCAGGCGGCCGGCGTGTTCGACGCCGAGATCGTGCCGGTGTCGATCCCGCAGCGCAAGGGCGGGCCGGTCGTCGTCACCGCCGACGAGGGCATCCGCGCCGACACCACGGTCGAGACGCTCGCGAAGCTGCGACCGGCCTTCGCCGAGGGAGGGTCGATCACCGCGGGCAACGCCTCGCAGATCTCCGACGGAGCCTCCGCGGTCGTCGTCACCACGCGTGCCGTCGCCGCGGAGCACGGCTGGGACGTGCTCGCGGTCGTGGGCGCCTCCGGTCAGGTCGCCGGCCCCGACAACTCCCTCCACGCCCAGCCCGCGCGGGCGATCGAGAAGGCGCTGCAGAAACAGGGGATCGCGGCATCCGACCTCGACCTCGTCGAGATCAACGAGGCGTTCGGCGCGGTCGTCGCGCGCTCCCAGGCCGAGCTCGGCCTCTCCGACGACGTCGTCAACCCGCACGGCGGGGGCATCGCCATCGGCCACCCGATCGGCGCCTCGGGCAACCGCCTCGTCGTGCACGCCGTCCACGAGCTGGTGCGCCGGGGAGGGGGAACGGCGGCGGTCGCGCTGTGCGGCGGGGGCGGACAGGGCGACGCACTCATCCTTACCCGCTGACACCCGCAGACGAGAAGACGGATGCCACGACCGTCAGGCCGTGGCATCCGTCGATGTCAGGGGATCAGCGCGCGAGGCGCTTCTTCAAGAGCTTGTCCTGCTTCTTCGAGATGGGGGAGTCGCCCGCGATGACGCGACCGCGACGCGCACGACGGGTGTCGACGACGGCGCCGATCGCGAGGGCGAGCGTGATGCCCCAGCTCAACCACGCGAGCGCCGTGCGCCACGTGAACGGCTCGTCGTTCTTGAGGCCGCGCAGGAGCGTGACGCCGCCGGTGATGGCGCTGAGGAGACCGGTTCCGAAGATGTACTGCCGCATGCGCCCAACCTACCGAGGAGCGGGGGCGGATGCCGCTGCTTGACAGCGCCCCCGATCCCGCCGATAAACGCCGTTCATGTCGAGACTCGCGGCTGCTCGCCGTGTTCCGGCATGCACGGCGTTTATCGAGAGAGCGTCCCTGCGCTGAGCGTCCAGCCCCCCGTGAGGGCGAGTCGTCCGCTGTTAGCCTGAGGACGATCCCCGAGGAGGACCTGTGACCCAGGCCGATTTCGTCGTCGTCGCCAACCGCCTGCCCGTCGACCGCACCCCCGATGGTGAGGGGTGGCGGCGCTCGCCCGGCGGTCTCGTCACCGCCCTCGAACCCGTCATGCGCCGCGCCGAGGGCGCGTGGGTCGGCTGGGCCGGCCAAGCCGACGCCACCGTGGACCCGTTCGACTTCGAGGGCACGCACCTCGTGCCCGTGACCCTGTCGGCGTCCGACGTCGAGCTCTACTACGAGGGTTTCTCGAACGACACCATCTGGCCGCTGTATCACGACGTCATCGCGGCCCCGACGTACAAGCGCGCCTGGTGGGACGCCTACGTCAAGGTCAACCGGCGCTTCGCCGACGCCGCCGCCGAGGTCACGGCCGAGAACGGCATCGTCTGGGTGCAGGACTACCAGCTGCAGCTCGTACCCAAGATGCTGCGGGAGCTGCGCCCCGACCTCACCATCGGTTACTTCCACCACATCCCGTTCCCCGCGTACGGCCTCTACGCCCAGCTCCCGTGGCGCAAGCAGGTGCTCGAGGGGCTTCTCGGCGCCGACGTCATCGGTTTCCAGCGCGTGGCCGACGCGGGCAACTTCGCCCGGGCCGTGCGGCGCCAGCTGCGGTACGAGACCAAGGCCAGCGGCATCCTGGTTCCCGAGGGCGAGACGACGCGCGTGGCACTCGCCAAGGCGTTCCCGATCTCGATCGACGCCGACTCCTACATCGAGCTGGCGCAGAAGCCGGAGATCCAGCAGCGCGCGAGGGAGATCCGCGAGGGTCTGGGCAATCCGCGCAAGATCCTCCTCGGCGTCGACCGCCTCGACTACACCAAGGGCATCCGCCACCGCCTCAAGGCCTGGGGAGAGCTGCTCGAAGACGGCCGCGCGACCGTCGAGGACGCCACCCTCGTGCAGGTCGCGAGCCCGAGTCGCGAGCGCGTCGACGCGTACGTGCAGTTGCGCGACGAGATCGAGATGACCGTCGGTCGCATCAACGGCGATCACGACACCACCACGCACACAGCCATCCGCTACCTGCACCAGTCCTACCCGCGGGAGGAGATGGTGGCGCTGTTCCTCGCCGCCGACATCATGCTCGTCACGGCGCTCCGCGACGGAATGAACCTCGTCGCGAAGGAGTACGTGGCCAGCCGCGTCGACAACCGCGGCGTGCTGCTGCTGAGCGAGTTCGCCGGCGCCGCCGACGAGATGGGCAGCGCCCTGCTCATCAACCCGCACGACATCGACGGCATGAAGGATGCCATCGTGCGCGCGCTCGAGATGCCCGCCGCCGAGCAGGGCCGCCGCATGCGGGCGCTGCGCAAACGCGTGCGCGACCACGACGTCGAGGACTGGTCGGAAGACTTCCTCGAAGCGCTCTCGGTGTTCCACGAGAAGGCCTCCACCGCCGCGGCCGCCGCCGAGGTCACCCGCGACGACGACGGGTCGGCCCCCGAGCACGAGCCGATCGACGAGACGGACGCCGGATGACCGGGCCGGAGGCGCTCGCTCCCGTCAGCGCCGAAGAGGGGATGGATGCCGCATGACCGCCGCCGACGCCGCCGTGGAGGCGGTCGCGACCACCGCGTCGCTGCTGATCGCCCTCGACTTCGACGGCACGCTCTCGCCGCTGGTGGACGAGCCGATGTCGGCGCGCATGACGCCGGACGCCCGCGCCGTGCTCGACGACCTGGCGGGCCTGCCGGCCACGACCGTGGCCCTCGTCTCGGGTCGCACGCTCGCCGACCTCCGCGTGATCGCGGAGCATGACGAGTCCTCGCCCTGGTGGCTGATGGGCTCGCACGGGGCCGAGTCGTGGGAGCCGGGCGCCGGTGCCGTCGCGTCCGACGACGATGCTGACGAGCGCGCGCTGCGCGACCGTCTCGCCGCGGAGATCCGCCGCGCCGTCGCCGACCTCCCCGGCGCGCGCGTCGAGCCCAAGCAGTTCGGTCTCGGTCTGCACACGCGGACGGCGGATGCCGAGACCGCTCGCGCCGCGCGGGAGGTGACCGACGGCATCCTGACCGCCGAAGCGCCGTCGTGGCGGCGCCGCACCGGTCACGACATCCTCGAGTTCTCGTTCCGCCACGAGGGCAAGGACTCCGCCGTGGCCCACCTGCGCGAGCGGCTGGGAGCGACTGCCGTTCTGTTCGCCGGAGACGACGTCACCGACGAGGACGCCCTGCGATCGCTGCAGGCGGGCGACCTCGGTGTGCGCGTCGGCGGGGGAGAGACGGCGGCGACCCTGCGGGTCGACGACATCGCGGCCTTCGTGGCCGTTCTCGAGCAGGTGGCCCGCCTGCGGCGCGCGCACACGGGCTGACGCGGGAGCATGGCCGACGTCTCCGCTCCGCGGTTCGATTCGATCCGGATCGAGGTCAGTCGGCGGCGCCCCGACCCGCTATGAATGCACCGTTCACCGCCCGGTCGGCGTCGGGCCCGTGTCGCTCGCAATAGACTTCGAGAATGCCCGCACCGCAGAATCCGAACACCGGCGAGTTCGACATCAAGCCCCGCAGCCGCGTCGTCACCGACGGCATCGAAGCCACCACCTCGCGCGGCATGCTCCGCGCGGTCGGCATGGGCGACGAGGACTGGGACAAGCCCCAGATCGGCATCGCGTCGAGCTGGAACGAGATCACCCCCTGCAACCTCAGCCTCGACCGCCTCGCGCAGGGCGCCAAGGAAGGCGTCCACGCCGGTGGGGGATACCCGCTGCAGTTCGGCACCATCTCCGTCTCCGACGGCATCTCGATGGGCCACGAGGGCATGCACTTCTCGCTCGTCTCGCGCGAGGTCATCGCCGACAGCGTCGAGACGGTCATGATGGCCGAGCGCCTCGACGGCTCCGTGCTGCTCGCCGGCTGCGACAAGTCCATTCCGGGCATGCTCATGGCATCCGCCCGTCTCGACCTCTCGAGCGTCTTCCTCTACGCCGGCTCGATCGCTCCGGGCTGGGTCAAGCTCAGCGACGGCACCGAGAAGGACGTCACGATCATCGACTCGTTCGAGGCCGTGGGCGCGTGCCTCGCGGGCAAGATGAGCGAGGCCGACCTCAAGCGCATCGAGTGCGCCATCGCGCCCGGCGAGGGCGCCTGCGGCGGCATGTACACCGCCAACACGATGGCCTCCGTCGCCGAGGCGCTCGGTCTCAGCCTCCCCGGCTCCGCCGCCCCGCCCTCGGCCGACCGCCGTCGCGACTACTTCGCCCACCGCTCCGGCGAAGCCGTCGTCAACCTGCTGCGTCAGGGCATCACCACGCGCGACATCCTCACCAAGGAGGCGTTCGAGAACGCCATCGCCCTCGCCATGGCGCTCGGCGGTTCGACCAACGTCGTCCTGCACCTGCTCGCCATCGCGAACGAGGCCGAAGTCGAGCTGAACCTCCACGACTTCAACCGCATCGGCGACCGCACCCCGCACGTCGCCGATATGAAGCCCTTCGGCCAGTACGTCATGAACGACGTCGACCGCCACGGCGGCATCCCGGTCATCATGAAGGCGATGCTCGACGAGGGCCTCCTGCATGGCGACGCGCTCACCGTGACGGGTAAGACGCTCGCCGAGAACCTCGCCGATCTGAACCCCGACCCCGTCGACGGCAAGGTCATCCACTCGTTCGACGACCCGATCCACGCGACCGGTGGCATCACGATCCTGCACGGCTCGATAGCCCCCGAGGGCGCCGTCGTGAAGTCGGCCGGCTTCGACGGAAACGTCTTCGAGGGTCCGGCTCGAGTGTTCGAACGCGAGCGCGGGGCGATGGATGCCCTCGAGGCGGGCGAGATCGCCGCCGGCGACGTCGTCGTCATCCGCTACGAGGGCCCCAAGGGCGGCCCGGGCATGCGCGAGATGCTCGCCATCACGGCGGCCATCAAGGGCGCGGGCCTCGGAAAAGATGTACTACTCTTGACGGACGGTCGATTCTCAGGCGGCACAACCGGACTGTGCATCGGCCACATAGCTCCCGAAGCGGTGGACGCAGGTCCCATCGCCTTCGTGCGCGATGGTGATCTGATACGGGTCGATATCGCCGCTCGCACTCTCGACTTGATCGTCGATGAGGCCGAGCTGAGTTCCCGCCGCGAAGGCTGGGAACCGCTTCCCCCGCGCTATACCCGTGGCGTTCTGGCCAAGTACTCCAAGCTCGTGCACTCCGCCGCGGAGGGCGCGGTCACGGGCTGACGGCCGTCCCCTTCTCACCTTCCTACGGTTCTCGAGGTACTCCCATGTCCATCGATTCCCCCACGGCGGCCGTGCCCCGGCCGCCCGCACGCACTGCTCCAGCGCCCGTGATGACGGGAGCGCAGGCGGTCGTCCGTTCCCTCGACCTGCTCGGCGTCACCGACGTGTTCGGTCTCCCGGGCGGAGCGATCATGCCGGTCTACGACCCGCTGATGGATGACGAGCACGTCCGCCACATCCTCGTGCGCCACGAGCAGGGCGCCGGCCACGCGGCGGAGGGCTACGCCGCCGCGTCGGGCAAGGTCGGCGTCGCGATCGCGACCTCGGGCCCGGGTGCAACCAACCTCGTCACCGCCATCGCCGACGCTTACATGGACTCGGTGCCGCTGGTCTGCATCACCGGGCAGGTGTTCTCCACCCTCATGGGCACGGACGCCTTCCAGGAGGCCGACATCGTCGGCATCACCATGCCGATCACCAAGCACTCGTTCCTGGTCAAGACCGCCGAAGAGATTCCCGGCGCGATCGCGGCCGCGTTCGAGATCGCCTCGACCGGCCGCCCGGGGCCCGTGCTGGTGGACATCACGAAGGACGCCCAGCAGGCCGAGGCGCCCTTCGTGTGGCCGCCCAAGGTCGACCTGCCCGGTTACCGTCCCGTCACCAAGGCCCACGGCAAGCAGATCCAGGCCGCGGCGCAGTTGCTCGCCACCGCGCAGAAGCCCGTGCTCTACGTCGGCGGCGGGGCGATCCGTGCCGACGCCTCGGCCGAGCTCAAGGTGCTCGCCGAGGCAACGGGTGCACCCGTGGTGACCACGCTCATGGCCCGCGGCGCGTTCCCCGACTCGCACGAGCAGCACCTGGGCATGCCTGGCATGCACGGCACCGTTCCCGCGGTGCTCGCCCTCCAGGAGAGCGACCTCATCGTCTCGCTCGGCGCTCGCTTCGACGACCGCGTCACGGGCAAGGCGTCGCTGTTCGCGCCCCACGCCCAGGTGGTGCACGTCGACATCGACCCGGCCGAGATCTCGAAGATCCGCACGGCCGACGTGCCGATCGTGGGCGACCTCAAAGAGGTTCTCGTCGACCTGGATGCCGCCTTCCGCGCCGCCGACGCGGAGCACCCGCACGACTACACCGAGTGGTGGACCTACCTGAACGGCCTTCGCGAGGAGTTCCCGCTCGGATACACGCCCACCACCGACGGTCTGCTGTCGCCGCAGCACGTCATCCAGCGCATCGGTGAGCTGACCGGCCCCGAGGGCGTCTACGCCTCGGGCGTGGGCCAGCACCAGATGTGGGCCGCGCAGTTCATCAAGTACGAGCGCCCGAACTCTTGGCTGAACTCGGGCGGCGCGGGCACGATGGGCTACGCCGTTCCCGCGGCCATGGGCGCCAAGGTGGCCCAGCCCGACCGTGCGGTCTGGGCGATCGACGGCGACGGCTGCTTCCAGATGACCAATCAGGAGCTCGCGACCTGCGTCATCAACGACATCCCGATCAAGGTCGCGATCATCAACAACTCGTCGCTCGGCATGGTGCGTCAGTGGCAGACGCTGTTCTTCGACGGACGCCACTCCAACACCGATTTGAACACGGGCCACGGCACCCGCCGCATCCCCGACTTCGTCAAGCTCGGTGAGGCCTACGGCTGCCTCGCGATCCGCGTCGAGAGGGAAGACGAGATCGACGCCGCGATCCAGCTCGCGCTGGACACCAACGACCGCCCGGTCGTGATCGACTTCGTCGTGAGCGCCGACGCGATGGTGTGGCCGATGGTCCCGCAGGGCGTCAGCAACAGCTACGTCCAGTACGCGCGCGATCACTCGCCCGCCTTCGCCGAGCAGGAGGACTGAGATGTCCCGTCACGTCCTGAGCCTCCTCGTCGAGGACAAGCCCGGTCTGCTCACCCGTGTCGCCGGTCTCTTCGCCCGTCGCGGCTTCAACATCGAGTCGCTCGCGGTGGGCGTCACCGAGGTGCCGGGTCTGTCGCGCATCACGGTCGTCGTCGACGTCGAGGGGCTGCCGCTCGAGCAGGTGACCAAGCAGCTGAACAAGCTCATCAACGTCATCAAGATCGTCGAGCTCGACCCCGCGGCATCCGTCCAGCGCGAGCACGTTCTCGTCAAGGTGCGCGCCGACAACGCCAGCCGTTCCAACGTGCTCGAGGTGGTCAACCTCTTCCGCGCGTCGGTCGTCGACTACGCCCCCGACGCCATGGTCATCGAGATCACCGGCGACTCCGGCAAGGTGGGTGCCTTCTTGAAGGCCATCGAGCCCTTCGGCGTGAAAGAGCTCGCGCAGTCGGGCCTGCTCGCCGTCGGTCGCGGCGGCAAGAGCATCACCGAGCGCGTCCTGCGCGGCTGAACCCGTCGGTCCCTCAGCCGGTCGGTCCCTCAGCCGGCCCAAGGGGCCGACTCCCCGAATCCCGTCGGACCCCGACCCTGTCGAAGGGTCCGACATCCCAACCTCACTCGTCCCACAACCCCCGGTCCCTTCGACAAGCTCAGGGACCTGACTCAAGGAGAAACATCCTCATGGCAGAGATCTTCTACGACGACGACGCCGACCTCTCGATCATCCAGGGCAAGAAGGTCGCGATCGTCGGCTACGGCTCGCAGGGTCACGCCCACGCGCAGAACCTCCGCGACTCGGGCGTCGAGGTCGTCATCGCGCTCAAGGACGGCTCCAAGTCGGCCGCCAAGGCGCAGGAAGACGGCTTCGAGGTCAAGAACGTCGCCGACGCCGCCGAGTGGGCCGACCTCATCATGATCCTCGCGCCCGACCAGCACCAGCGCTCGATCTTCGCCGACTCGATCAAGGACAAGCTCACCGAGGGCAAGACGCTCGCCTTCGCGCACGGCTTCAACATCCGTTTCGGCTACATCGACGCCCCCGAGGGCGTCGACGTCATCCTCGTCGCCCCGAAGGCCCCCGGCCACACCGTGCGTCGCGAGTACGTCGCCGGTCGCGGCATCCCCGACATCATCGCCGTCGAGCGCGACGCCTCGGGTTCGGCCTGGGACACCGCGCTGTCGTACGCCAAGGCTATCGGCGGCACCCGCGCGGGTGTCATCAAGACGACCTTCACCGAAGAGACCGAGACCGACCTGTTCGGCGAGCAGGCCGTGCTCTGCGGTGGCATGAGCCACCTCGTGCAGGCCGGTTTCGAGACCCTCGTCGAGGCGGGCTACCAGCCGCAGATCGCGTACTTCGAGGTGCTGCACGAGCTCAAGCTCATCGTCGACCTCATGTGGGAGGGCGGCATCGCCAAGCAGCGCTGGTCGATCTCCGACACCGCCGAGTACGGCGACTACGTCTCGGGTCCCCGCGTGATCTCGCCCGACGTCAAGGAGAGCATGAAGGCCGTCCTCTCCGACATCCAGTCGGGCGCGTTCGCCGAGCGCTTCATCGCCGACCAGGACAAGGGCGCCCCCGAGTTCCTCGAGCTGCGCGAGAAGGAGCAGGGTCACCCGATCGAGGCGACCGGCAAGGAGCTCCGCGGCCTCTTCGCCTGGAAGCAGCAGGACACCGACTACGTGGAGGGCTCGGCCGCTCGCTGAGCGTCCTCCCGCGAACGCCCCGTGGCTCCGGCCGCGGGGCGTTCCGGCGTTTCGAGGCGTGTCCGGTTCCGGATGCCGTGCACCCGGCGTGATCGGCGGGGCGCGACGCGGGCGCGGGGGAGCGCCGCTACCGTGGAGCCGTGAGCACTCCGCGCGATGACGACGCCCTCTCGTGGGGCGGTGACGACGACCCGACGCTCGACGTCGGCGACAAGCGCACGCCCGAGCCGCGTTCGTCGGATCCCGTGCCGCCCGTGTCGGGCGAGCCCGAGCCGCTGCAGCCCGAGCCGCTACAACCGGCCCCCGCCCCGGAGCCGCTGCAGCCCGCCGAGACCACGGCGCCGGTGGCCCGGCATCCGGAGCCCGTGGCGACCGCGAGCGACGAGGACGAGGCGGACGCCGACTCCTCGGGGCCGCTCGGCAACGTCGGTCTCGTGGGCATCGGCATGGTGGCAGCGACCTTCCTGCTCTTCGCTCTCGGCTGGCTCCTCGCGGGGCTGCGACTGCGCGGACTCGGGCTGCCCATCCCCGACATCACCGTGATCGCTCTGACCGTGGGAGCGGTGCTCGCCCCGTTGGTCTGGTTCGTCGCGGTGCTCGTGCTCACCCGTTCGTGGCGCACCTGGCAGCGGTTCCTGCTGCTGATCGTGGGGATCGTCCTGCTCGTCCCCTGGCCGTTCCTCTCGGTGGGAGCCCTCGCATGACCGCCGCCGCCCGCACGCGCGTGCTGCCCACGTGGCTCGTCGTGACCATCGCCGGCGTGTTCGGCCTGTTCTACGCCTACGTCGTGTGGGGTGCGGTCGCGCTGCTGATCACGCAGGTCACCGGCCCGCTCGGACTCAACGCCCTCGGGTGGGTCGTCTACATCCTGCCCATTGTCTTCCCGCTCCTCGCCTTCGGCGTCGCCTTCGCGATCGGCGCGCGTCGGGCGGCGGGGGAGTTCGCTCTGGCCCTGCTCGCGGGTCTCACGCTCTCCGCGGCGTTCTGGTTGGCGATCGTCGGCTACGGCGCGACGTCGTACGGGCTGTACGGGGGCTGAAGGACGGGTCTTCCGGCGGACGCGAGCCGGGGGAGGCGTCGCGGGCTGCGGGTCAGGCGTCGACGACGGCTCGCCGGGACTGCTTCTAACTGACGTTTCGGTTGCAAGCTGCCGCCGAGTCGTCAGCGGGATGCCGTGTCGCGGCGCACCTGCGGGGCGACGGCCGGGCGGGCGGTCGAGCGGCGGGGTTCCGGCATCCGTCCCCTGCGCGTACCCCGCGACGGTGAGACGGCGCAGCGCGGCGCCGCTCCGGGGACCCGGGCGTCCCGCGTCATACGGTCGGGAGCCCGCACACCGCCGCGCTAGGCTGACACACGGCCCGCACGGGTCGTGCGCCCGGTTCGCGCCGGCGGTGCGCGGCGGTGCGCGCCGGTCCCCAGCACCGTTTCGAAGGACGCATCCGTGACGAAGCCCGTCGTGCTCATCGCCGAAGAACTCTCTCCCGCCACGATCGACGCGCTCGGCCCCGATTTCGACGTGCGCAACGTCGACGGGACCGACCGCCCCGCGCTGCTCTCGGCTCTCGCCGAGGCGCACGCGGTGCTCGTGCGCTCGGCCACCCAGATCGACGCGGAGGCCCTCGCGGCGGCGCCGTCGCTGAAGGTGGTCGCCCGCGCCGGTGTCGGCCTCGACAACGTCGACATCAAGTCGGCCACCGCCGCCGGCGTCATGGTCGTCAACGCGCCGACCTCGAACATCATCTCAGCCGCCGAACTGACCGTGGGTCACGTCCTCAGCCTCGCGCGCCGCATCCCCGCCGCGCATGCCTCGCTCGCTCAGGGCCTGTGGAAGCGCAGCTCCTTCACCGGCACCGAGCTGTTCGAGAAGACGATCGGCATCATCGGCCTCGGCCGCATCGGCGCCCTCATCGCCGCGCGCCTGCAGGCTTTCGACATGCGCGTCATCGCGTACGACCCCTACGTCACGGCCGCTCGCGCGCAGCAGCTGGGTGTCACCCTCGTCTCGCTCGACGAGCTGCTCGAGACGAGCGACTTCGTCACGATCCACATGCCGAAGACGCCCGAGACCACCGGCATGATCGGCGCCGACCAGTTGCGCCGCATGAAGAAGACGGCGTACGTCATCAACGTCGCCCGGGGCGGCCTGATCGACGAAGACGCGCTGTTCGACGCCCTCACCACCGGTGAGATCGCCGGTGCCGGCCTCGACGTGTTCTCGACCGAGCCTCCCGCCGAGGGCGGCCCCGCGCGCAAGCTCCTCGACCTGCCGAACGTCGTGGTCACCCCGCATCTCGGCGCCAGCACCGAAGAGGCGCAGGAGAAGGCCGGCGTCTCCGTCGCCCGCTCCGTCAAGCTCGCGCTCGAGGGCGATCTCGTCCCGGATGCCGTCAACGTCGCCGGCGGCGCCATCGACCCGTTCGTGCGTCCCGGTATCGCCCTCGTCGAGATGCTCGGCCAGTTCTTCAGCGGCCTCGCCGACAGCGCCCTCACGAGCCTCGACATCGAGGTGCGCGGCGAGCTCGCGCAGTACGACGTGAGCGTCTACCGTCTCGCGGCGCTCAAGGGCTACTTCAGCCGCATCGTCAGCGAGAGCGTCTCGTACGTGAACGCGCCGCTCTTCGCGGAGCAGCGCGGGGTCGAGGCGCGCCTGGTCGTCGAGGCCGAGAGCCCGCTGTACCGCAACATCACAATCCTCCGGGGCACGCTCGCCGACGGTTCCACCCTCACGGTCGCGGGCACCCTGGCCGGCACCCGCATGGTGCCCAAGGTGGTCGCGATCAACGGCTACGACATCGAGGTGCCGATCGAGCAGCACCACATCGTCATGCGCTACGCCGACCGCCCGGGCATCGTCGCCATCTACGGCCAGAAGCTCGGCGAGGCCGGCATCAACATCGCGGGTCTCCAGGTGGCGGCTCAGGATGCCACCGGCCGGGCGCTCTCGGTGCTCACGGTCGACTCTCCCGTGCCGGACGAGATCCTCGGCGCGATGCGCGAGGCCGTCGGTGCCGACCTGTTCCGGCAGATCGAGATCGTCGAGGGCTGAGACCGCTCACGTCACGGGGGGAGGGGGTCGCTGCGGCGGCCCCCTTTCTCGTGCTGCGCGGGGGCCGGGGCCCGGGACGTCAGGTCGTCGCGGCCACCACGGCGTCGATCAGTTGGTCGAGCGCCGGACCCTCGAGGGTCGGACCGGGGAGCGCATTGAGGTCGAGAACGGCGTTGAAGTAGAGCCCGTCGCTGACGAGCAGCACCATCTGCAGCGCCGTCTCGTCGCGGGTGTGCGCTCGCAGGCTCTCTTCCCACAGCTCCCGCACGCGGCGGAGAGAGGCGGATGCCGTGTCGTTGCCGTTCTGTGCGAGACGGGACACCGCGAGGATCGTCACGTCGAGGGGCGAGCCGGTGTTCTGCGACGAGCGCAGGTGCGCCGCAACGACGCCCTCGGCGGATTTCTCGATCTCGTCGACGTCCTCCTGGGCAAGACGCTCGAGGCGCTCGACCAGCGCGGCCTCGAGAGCGCTCTTCGAGTTGAAGTGGTAGAGCAGGCCGCCCTTCGACACGCCGGCGCCGCGCGCCGTGGCATCCATTGTCGCGGCGCGTTCCCCCTCGTCGACGAGGATCCGGGTGAAGGCGTCGAGGACGGCTTCGCGGGCGAGAGGGGGGCGGCTCATGACTCCTCGATCGTACTGGCGAGTGGGACGATTCTTCTGATACTATACCGGCTGGACGGTTTACAAACGGATCGGAAGAATGCTCACCTCGTCGTTGCCCACCTCGGAGATCACCGTCACTCGCGCCGGATGGCGCGGGTGGTTTGCGCTGGCGGTCCTCATGCTGCCCGTGCTGCTCGTCTCGGTCGACAACACGGTGCTGAGCTTCGCGCTTCCCGAGATCGCGCTGGCGCTGCAGCCCTCGAGCATCGAGCAGCTGTGGATCATCGACGTCTATCCGCTCGTGCTGGCAGGCCTGCTCGTCACGATGGGCACCCTCGGCGACCGGTTCGGACGCCGCCGTCTCCTGCTGATCGGTGCGACCGGGTTCGCCGCCGTCTCCGCCCTGTCGGCCTTCGCACCCACGGCCGCCCTGCTCATCGCGGGTCGCGCGCTGATGGGCGTCTTCGGTGCGATGCTCATGCCGTCGACGCTGTCCCTCCTGCGCAGCATCTTCCGCGACCGCGATCAGCGCCGTTTCGCCATCGCCATCTGGGCCTCGGGCTTCTCGGCGGGAGCCGCCCTCGGGCCCATCGTGGGAGGTTTCCTCCTCGAGCACTTCTCGTGGGGGTCGGTCTTCCTCATGGCGGTGCCGGTACTCGTCCCGCTGCTGATCCTGGCCCCGTTCTTCGTGCCCGAGAGCCGCGACCCGCACCCGGGCCGGTTCGACCCGGTGAGCGTCATGCTGTCGCTCGCGACGATGGTGCCGATCGTCTACGGCATCAAAAAGCTCGCCGTCGACGGCCCGCTCTCGCTCGCCCCGGCGCTCTTCGCGGTCGGCATCGTCTTCGGGTGGCTGTTCGTCCGCCGTCAGCGCTCGCTCGCCACCCCGATGCTCGACATGTCGTTGTTCCGTCGCGGCACGTTCTCCGGCGCCATCCTGGTCAATCTCTTGAGCGTGGTCGGACTCGTCGGCTTTCTCTACTTCGTCGCCCAGCACCTGCAGCTCGTGGTCGGGCTCTCGCCCATGGTCGCCGGGTTCGCGCTCCTGCCCGGGCTCGTCCTGATGATCATCTCGGGCCTCGCCGTGGTACCCGTCGCGAAGCGGTTCGCTCCCCGGGTGGTCGTACCCGTCGCCCTGGCGTTCTCGGTGGTGGCCTACGTGATGGTGGCGCTGTCGACAGCCGACCTCGTCCAACTCATCGTGGCGTTCGGCCTGCTCGGCATCGGGATCGGGGCCGCCGAGACGGTGTCGAACGAGCTCATCCTCTCCAGCGCTCCGTCGGCCAAGGCCGGTGCCGCGAGCGCGGTCTCCGAGACGGCCTACGAGGTCGGCGCGGTGCTGGGTACCGCCGTGCTCGGCGGCATCCTCGCGGCCTACTATCGGGCGCAGCTGGTGCTGCCGGCGGGGCTGCCGGGGGCCGCGGCCCAGGGCGCGCGCGAGACCCTCGCCGGCGCCATCGCGGTGTCGCAGACCCTCGACGACCCGGCGCTGGCCGATGCTCTGCGGCTCGCGGCCGCGCACGCCTTCGACTCCGGTGTGGTCATCACGGCCCTGATCGGTGCGGGGCTCATCGTCGTGGCGGCGGTCATCGCTGCCACTACCCTGGGAGGAACCCGCGGCGCGTCGTCGAAGTGACGTGCCCCGAGCTCTGAGGAGAGCGATGTCGCGTGTCGTGAAGCTGGCCGTCATTCCGGGTGACGGCATCGGTCCGGAGGTCGTCACCGAGGCTGTGAAGGTGCTCGACGCCGTCACCGCCGAATCGGACGTCACCTTCGAGAAGACACCGTTCTCGCTCGGTGCCGGGCGCTACCTCGAGACCGGCGACACGCTCACCGATGACGACCTGGAGGCGATCGCGGCCCACGACGCCATTCTGCTCGGCGCCGTCGGCGGCGTCCCGGGCGACCCCCGCCTCAAAGACGCGAACATCGAACGCGGCCTCTTGCTCAAGCTCCGCTTCGAGCTCGACCACTACGTCAACCTGCGGCCGTCCAAGCTCTACCCCGGTGCCGCCGGCCCCCTCGCCGACCCGGGCGCCATCGATTTCGTCGTGGTGCGCGAGGGCACGGAGGGGCCGTACGTCGGCAACGGAGGCGCCATCCGCCGCGGGACGCCGCACGAGGTCGCCAACGAGACGTCAGTGAACACCGCTTTCGGCGTCGAGCGCGTCGTGCGCTACGCCTTCGCCCTGGCCGAGCGCCGTCGACACAAGCTCACCCTCGTGCACAAGACCAACGTGCTCGTGCACGCCGGAGGCATGTGGAAGCGGATCGTCGACGCCGTGGCATCCGAGTTCCCGGGGGTCGACGTAGACTACCTGCACGTCGACGCGGCAACCATCTTCCTGGTCACGAACCCGGGCCGCTTCGACGTGATCGTCACCGACAACCTCTTCGGCGACATCCTGACCGACCTGGCCGGCGCCGTCACCGGTGGCATCGGCCTCGCCGCATCGGGCAACATCAACCCCGACGGCGCGTTCCCCTCGATGTTCGAGCCCGTGCACGGATCGGCGCCCGACATCGCGGGAAGCCAGAAGGCCGACCCCACGGCCGCGATCCTCTCCGTCGCCCTACTGCTCGATCACCTCGGGCTCGCCGACGAATCCGCCCGCGTCACCCGCGCGGTGGAAGACGACATCGCGAACCGCGAGGGCTCGCGCACCACCGCTCAGATCGGCGACGCCATCGCCGCACGCGTCCAGGCGTAACCTGGACCGACCGGCCCGCTTCGCCCCCGGCATACGAAGAGTTTTGGATCACAGATGACCACCATCGACACCGACCCCGACACCGGACTCGACCCCCTCGAGTTCGCGGTCACGCGCAACCTCGCGGCCAAGAGCGCCGCCGACCGGGATGCGATCCTCGCCAGCCCCGGCTTCGGTCAGAGCTTCACCGACCACATGGTCGACATCTGCTGGTCGGTCCGCGGTGGGTGGCACCGCCCGCGCGTCTCGCCCTACGGCCCCATCTCCCTCGACCCCGCGGCCGCGGTGCTGCACTACGGCCAGGAGATCTTCGAGGGCATCAAGGCCTATCGTCACGCCGACGGGTCTGTCCACACCTTCCGCCCCGACCAGAACGGACGCCGCCTGCAGCGCTCAGCCCGTCGCCTCGCCCTGCCCGAGCTGCCGGTTCCGTACTTCCTCCAGTCGCTGCGCGAGCTCATCGCCGTCGACGGCGCCTGGGTTCCCTCCGGCGAGGACCAGAGTCTCTACCTGCGTCCGTTCATGTTCGCCAAAGAGGCGTTCCTCGGCGTTCGTCCCGCGCACAAGGTCGCGTACTACCTGATCGCGAGCCCCGCCGGCGCCTACTTCAAGGGCGGCGTGCAGCCGGTCTCGATCTGGCTCAGCGAGGACTACTCCCGCGCGGGCAAGGGCGGAACGGGCGCGGCCAAGACCGGCGGCAACTACGCCGCGAGCCTGCTGCCCCAGTCCGAGGCGTACGAGAACGAGTGCGACCAGGTCGTCTTCCTCGACCAGGACCGCAACGTCGAGGAGCTCGGCGGCATGAACGTCGTCTTCGTCTACAAGGACGGCACGATCGTCACTCCGCAGTCCGATTCGATCCTCGAGGGCATCACGCGCGATTCGCTCCTGCAGCTCGCGCGCGATCGCGGCCACCACGTCGAGGGGCGCAACGTCTCGCTGACCGAGTGGCGTGAGGGCGTGGCATCCGGAGACATCGTCGAGGTGTTCGCGTGCGGGACCGCCGCCGTCGTGACCCCGATCGGCATCCTGAAGGGCCGCGACTTCATCGACGAGCAGCCCTCGGGCACGCTCGCTCTCGAACTGCGCGAGGAGCTGACGAACATCCAGTACGGCCGCGCCGAAGACAAGCACGGCTGGCTGTACCGCCTCGACGCCTGATCGACGTCGTCGAATGGAGGGGTCCCCGGATGCCGGGGGCCCCTTCGTCGCGTGCACCGGGGGCTTCGACAGGCTCAGCCCGCTGACGTCGCAGCTCCGACGGAAGCGAGGTCCCCGAGCCTGTCGAAGGGACCGGGCCCCGCCCGTGTCGGACCCCGCGGATAGGCTGGCCGGGTGAAGATCGCTCGATTCAGCCACCAAGACGCCCTTCGCTACGGCATCGTCGACGACGACCATGTCGTCGTGCTCGAGGGCGACCCCATGTTCGCCGGGTTCGACACCACGGGTGAGCGCATCCCGCTCTCCGACGTGGCACTGCTGGCGCCCGTCATCCCGCGTTCGAAAGTCGTGTGCATCGGCAAGAACTACCACGACCACGCCGCCGAGATGGGTGGGGAGGCGCCCGCCGAACCGCTCATGTTCCTCAAGCCCAACACCTCGGTGATCGGCCCGAACGACGCGATCGTGCGCCCTACCGCGCTGAGCTCGCAGACCGACTACGAGGGCGAGCTCGCCGTCGTCATCGGCCGCATCGCCAAGAACATCCCGGCCGAACGCGCGGGGGAGTACATCTTCGGTTACACCGTCGCCAACGACGTCACCGCGCGCGACCTCCAGCGCAGTGACGGTCAGTGGTCGCGTGCGAAGGGGTTCGACACCTTCTGCCCCATCGGCCCCGTGATCGAGACCGACCTCGACGTCTCGGCGGCGAGGATCGTGACGCGCGTCAACGGCGAGGTCCGGCAGGACGGCCCGGTCTCCGACATGGTCCACGACATCCCGACCCTCGTGGCGTACGCCTCGGCGGTGTTCACGCTGCTCCCGGGAGACCTCATCCTCACCGGGACGCCGGCCGGAATCGGATCGTTCGGTGCGGGTGACGTCGTCGAGGTCGAGATCGACGGCATCGGAGTGCTGCGCAACACCGCCCGCGATGCCTGACACCGCCGCGCCGGCGGGCATCGACCTCGTCGCGACGCAGCGCCGGACGGTGCGCGTGCTCGCGGCGGGGCAGGTGCTCACCGGTGTGGCGTTCGGGGCGACGCTCTCGCTCGGCGCCCTCCTCGCGGCCGACCTGTCGGGGCAGGAGTCCCTGTCGGGCTTCGCGACGGCCTCGGTCACGCTGGGCGCCGCGCTCACCGCGATCCCGCTGGCGCGTCTCGCGGCCCGCCGGGGCCGGCGCCTCGCATTGACCACCGGAAACATCGCGGCGTTGACGGGCATCGCGGTGGTCATCGCCGCGGCGGCGGTGCGCGCCTTCCCCCTGCTGCTCGTGGGTATCGCCCTCATCGGGGCCGGCAACGCCGCGACCCTTCAGTCGCGCTTCGCCGCGACCGACCTCGCTCCCACCGCGCGGCGGGGCCGTGACCTCGCCACGGTGGTGTGGGCCACCACGGTCGGCGGCGTGGTCGGTCCGCTCCTGCTCGCGCCCGGCGAGCTTCTCGGAGCGAGCATCGGGATGCCGCGCCTCACGGGCGCGTACCTCTTTTCGTTCGCGGCCCAGGCGTGCGCCTTCGCGCTCTACGTGCTCGTGCTCCGCCCCGATCCGCTTCTCCTCGCCCAACGGCTGGACCGCGAGGGCGCGGCTTCCGCCCCGGTGGCGCCGCAGGTCGACCGCCCGGCACTCGCCCGCTTCGCGATGCTCGCCGTGGCCGCCTCGCACGTGACGATGGCGTCGGTGATGGCGATGACTCCCGTGCATCTGTCGCACATCGTGGCCCCGGATGCCGTGACCCTGGCCGTCGGCGTCACGATCGCCCTTCACGTGTTCGGCATGTACGGGCTGTCGCCGGTGTTCGGCATCCTGGCCGACCGCTGGGGGCGGATCCCGGTCATCCTGCTCGGGCAGGCACTGCTGGCATCGTCGCTCGCGACGGCGGCGGCCTTCGGCGAGACGCAGGCCGGTGTCCTGGTCGCGTTGGTGTTGCTCGGCTTCGGGTGGAGCGCGGCGACGGTGGCCGGCTCGGCGCTGCTGACCGAGGCGACCCCGCTCGCCGTGCGCCCGCGACGACAGGGACGCAGCGACACCCTGATGACGGCATGCGCCGCTGCGGGATCCGTGCTGGCGGGGGTCATTCTCGGTCTCGCCGGGTACGGCGGCCTCGCGCTCTGGGCGTTGGTTCCGGTGGGCCTGGTCTGCCTGGGAGCATCGCTGGTGGTGCGACGCGCTACCGCACCCGCGCGCGCGTAAGGGGGCGTCGAGATCGCAGGCGTGGTCTGCCGCGGAGCGCCGCTGGTGGTGCCGCGTGCTGCCGCGTCCGCGTGCGTGAGGGAGGAGGCGGGGAGGTTCCTCCCCTGCCCGTCCCGAGGGGTGGGGCGACGTCAGATGGCGTAGACCAGGCCGTCGAAGGCGGAGAGGTCGTCTCCGCCGCGGACGCCGAGGGCGTGCAGGGCCCGATCGACATCGAGCTCGTCGTTGAAGACGTGGAACGCCACGCGCGCGCGACCCGCGCGTCCCGACGCCGTGATGCCGTGCGCGGTGAGCTGCGCGAGCGCTTCGCCGGTGGCATCCGGCCACGTGACGATGGCCGAAGGGCGTTCGGGGTGGGGGAGGCCCAGGCCGTCACGGAATCGGGCGGCCAGGGCCGTGGTGTGCGCGTAGGTCGCGGTGATGTCGGCGTCGGCGAACAGGGCGAGGGCCGGGGCGGCACCCACGAACGCCTGCCACGCGGGTGAGACGTCGAAGCGCCGTGCGTCCGAGGCGAGTACGCCGCCGGCGCCGTAGCACGACGACCACGGGTCGTCGCCGGAGTACCAGCCGGCCTGCACCGGACGGAGCTCGCGCGCGAACGCGGGCGAGAGCGTGAGGAACGACACCCCACGCGGGCAGCAGAGCCACTTGTAGGCGTGGCAGACCGTGGCGTCGAACATCGTCGCGTCGACGGGCAGCCACCCGGCGGCCTGCGTGAGGTCGCAGAGCGTCCGCGCACCGGCACGCGCGGCCGCCGCGACGATCCCGACAGCGTCGGCCACCTCGCCGGTCGCCGACTGCACGAGCGAAAAGGCGACGAGCCACGTGTCGGGGGAGACGGCGGCGGCGAGCTCGGGCAGGGGAGCGGTGCGCAGTCGGATGCCCCGCCCCGCGTGCGTGAAGGGCGCGACGAGCGAGGCGAAGTCGCCCTCCGCGCAGAGCACCTCGGCGCCGTCGGGCACCGACGCGGCGATGAGCGCGACCTGCACCGACGTCTGCGAGCCGATCGCGACGTCGCCGACGGGCGCGCTCACGAGGTGGGCGTAGGACGCCCGTGCGTTTTCGACCGCCTGCGAGGCCGCCACGACGTCGGGACGACCGGATGCCGCGGCGTCGAGGTCGGCGCGGACGGCGCGCACCGTGGCGCGGGACGGGAGGCCGAGGGTGCAGGCGGCGAGGTAGTCGCGGCCGCCGGCGAAGTGCGTGGTGAGGCTGCTCATGGAACCAGGGTCGCCCGTCGTGTGCCATTGCACTAGAGCAGGTGTTGCATGAGAAGCATCCACTCTGCTTATGTGTCGGAATGAGCGACATCGACGACGGCCTCGACGCCCACGGCCTCCGCGTGGTCAAGGCGATCGCCGACACCGGCTCGATCACCGCCGCGGCGCGCGCCCTCGGCTACAGCCAGCCCGCGGTCAGCCAGCAACTGCGGCGCCTCGAGCAGCGCGCGGGCATGCCCATCGTCGAGCGCGTCGGCCGGGGGGTGCGACTCACCGAAGCCGGGTGGGTGCTCGCCCGTCACGCGGCGACGGTGACGACCGCCCTCGACGCCGCCGCGGGCGACCTCGCCGAGCTGAGGGGGCTGCGTGCCGGTCGCGTGCGGATCGCGGCGTTCCCCTCCGCCTCCTCGACCGTCGTGCCGCAGGTCATCGCCGCGGTCACGGCCCGGCGCCCCGGCGTGTCGATCAGCTTCGTCGAGGCGGAGCCGCCCGAGGCCATCTCCGCCGTGCGCGAGGACCGCGCCGACATCGCCCTCATCTACAGCTACCCCGGCGACCGGCGCGAGCAGCTCACGCAGGCCGCCGCCGGTCTCTCGGTGCGCCGCCTCGGCGACGACGACACCGTCGTGGTCGTCCCGGCCGACCACGCCGCGGCGGCCGACGACCCCATCGATCTCTCCCTGCTGGCGGGGGAGCGGTGGATCGCGGGCTGTCCCCAGTGCCGCGGTCACCTGCTCGAGGCGTGCGGGCGGGCGGGGTTCACCCCCGACATCGCGTTCGAGACCGACAACTACATCGCGGTCGAGAACCTCGTCGCGCTCGGCGTAGGCATGGCGATCCTGCCGCGCATGGCCGTGGCATCCCTCCCCCTTCCGGCCGGCATCGCCGTACCGCGCCTCCCGTCCGCCGAGGCGCGCACCCTGCACGTCGTCACCGCCCGCGGCGCCGAGAGCGTCCCGGCGGTCGGCGCGGCCCTCGAGGTCGTCGCCGAGGTGCTGTCCGACCAACGGCCCTCCGGCGCCCGCCGGTAGGATCGAGGGGATGTCTGCCACGCCCGATCCCCGCACCACGACCGCCTCCGGCGCCGACGTTCGCGTCCGCTTCTGCCCGTCTCCGACGGGACTGCCGCACGTTGGTCTCATCCGCACCGTGTTGTTCAACTGGGCGTACGCCCGACACAACGGCGGGAAGCTCGTCTTCCGTATCGAAGACACCGACGCCGCGCGCGACAGCGAGGAGAGCTACCAGCAGCTCCTCGACGCCCTGCGGTGGATGAACATCGATTGGGACGAGGGTGTCGAGGTCGGCGGCCCGCACGCCCCGTACCGGCAGTCGCAGCGCCACGAGATCTACCGCGACGTGCTCGACAAGCTCATCGCGGCCGGCGCGGTGTACGAGAGCTACTCGACCGCCGAAGAGATCGACGCCCGCAACGAGGCGAACGGCCGCGCCAAGCAGCTCGGCTACGACAACTACGACCGCGACCTCACCGACGAGCAGCGTGAGGCGTTCCGCGCCGAAGGCCGCCAGCCCGCCTGGCGCCTGCGCGTCCCCGATCACGACCTCAGCTACGTCGACCTCATCCGCGGTGAGGTGACCTTCCCGGCGGGGTCGTTCCCCGACTTCGTGCTCGTGCGCGCCGGCGGCGTGCCGCTCTATCCCTTCGTGAACCCGGTCGACGACGCTCTCATGGGAATCACCCACGTCATCCGCGGTGAAGACCTCATGCCGTCGACGGCGCGTCAGCTCGCCCTGTACTCCGCCCTGGTGGATGCCGGAGTGACGACGTTCATCCCGCGCTTCGGCCACATGCCGCTCGTGTTGGGCGAGACCGGCAACAAGAAGCTCTCGAAGCGGGATCCGCAGGCCGACCTCTTCCTGCAGCGCGAGAAGGGCTTCATCCACGAGGGCCTGCTGAACTACCTCTCGCTGCTGGGATGGTCGCTCGCGAGCGACCGCGACGTGTTCTCGCTCGACGAGATGATCGCGGCATTCGACATCGCCGACGTCAACCCCAACCCCGCCCGCTTCGATCAGAAGAAGGCGGAAGCGATCAACGGCGACCACATCCGCATGTTGGATGCCGACGACTTCGCCGCGCGGATCGTTCCCTACCTCGCGGGTGCGGGCTTCATCGCGGAGCAGCCGTCGGAGGAGCACCGCGCCATCATCGCGGCCGCAGCACCCCTCGTGCAGGAGCGCGTGCAGCTCCTCGGTGAGGTGCCGGGCATGCTCGGGTTCCTCTTCGTCTCCGACGTCGCCTACGCCGATGACGCGCTGAAGGGACTCCCCGCGAACGCGGCGGAGGTGCTCACGGCATCCGTCCGCGCCCTCGAGGGTGTCGACGACTTCACCGCCGCCGGTGTGCAGGCGGCGCTGTCGACGGCGCTCGTCGACGAGCTCGGACTCAAGCCCCGCGTGGCGTACGGCCCGCCGCGCGTCGCCCTGACGGGCCGACGCGTGTCGCCGCCGCTGTTCGAGTCGATGGAGCTGCTCGGCAAGAGTGAGACGCTGCGGCGCCTGAACGCTCTGGTGGAGCACCTGGGCTGAGCGCCCCTCGTCTGCGCGACGCGCGCGGGCGGGGCGGGATTTGGCAGGGGAGCAGCTCTCACGTAAGCTTGATCCTCGGCACGAGTTCCGGCTCAGCGCCTTGGGGTATGGTGTAATTGGCAACACGGCGGTTTCTGGTTCCGTTGTTCTTGGTTCGAGTCCAGGTACCCCAGCTTCGAGAAAAGTCCCGATGATCAACAGATCACCGGGACTTTTCCGTTTCTCCCAGCCCGCGCCGAAGCGGCGGGGCCACACTGGTGCGATGGGACTCTTCGTACAGCGACCCGAAGAACCGAGCGAGTGGGCCGGGCTGCCCGGCGAGCCGGTGCGGCACCGCTCGCGCGCCGAGGTGCTGCCCGATGACGAGGGCGCGGAAGCCTCCCCGGCGGGCCTGCTGGGGCTGGTGGATGCGCCGGTCGCCTCGATCGACATCCCCCTCCCGTCCGTCGATGGTGCGGGGGAGTGACCGCGTGACGTCGGGTCTCCTCCCGGTGCGAAGCCCGGCAGGGCGGATGCCGCGCACTTTCGCCCTCGCGGCGGTCGCGCTCCCACTGGTCATCGCGGGCTGCACCCCGACGGCATCCGCTCCCGCCGTTCCGGCGGAGAGTATCGCGGCGCCTTCTCCCTCGACCTCGCCGGGGGAGCAGGTGCTCCCGCCGGCCGTCGTCTCACCCGGCGATCTCGCGGGCACCGACGTGAGTGTCAGCATCGGCAGCGCGCTCGTCGTCGCCGTCCCCGACGGCACGGAAGCCGAGTGGACCGGGACCACCGCCGACGTCACGATCGCGGAGTTCTCCGCCGGCGGTCCGTCGGAGGGTGCGGTGTTCCGTCCGGGGTTCGTCGCCCGCGCGCTCGGGACGACGGCCGCGACCGTCACCGGCCCGGACGGGCAGCAGGTCGACTTCACCATCTCGGTCGTCGCGCCCTAGTCGCCATCCCGCCCTGACCGCCGCATGGCGCGGAACCTGGGCACCTCTCGCTGTCGGGGAGGCGACGTCCGGCGGCGTCGCCGCGACCGTGAGACGCCCGGAGGCGCGTCTGCGCGTCGACGGGGCGCCCGTTCGACAACAGCACGCGCAGATGGCGGGGGGAGGCGCCCGAATCTGTTGCCTCATGTGGCTTCATGTTGTACTGTGTGGGAATCCTCGAAGGAGATCCCGTGTACGCAATGGAGCGCCAGCAGCTCATCGAGCGCGAACTGCGCGAGGTCGGACGTGTCAGCGTCGTCGATCTCGCCCGCCGCTTCGACGTGACCACGGAGACCGTGCGCCGCGACCTCGACCGGCTCGAGAGCCTGGGCTCCCTGCGCCGCGTGCACGGCGGCGCCGTCGACATCGGCCGCGCCAGCACCGCCGAGTCCCCGCTGAACGAGCGCCGCGAGCGCCACGGTGACGCGAAGCGCGCGATCGCCGCGGCCGCGGTCGCGCTGCTCGGTCCCGACTTCCGGGGTTCGGTGTTCCTCGACGCCGGCACGACCCCCGCCGCCGTCGCAGCTCTCCTTCCCGAGGCGCTCGGCGCGGGCATCGGCCGCGTCGAGGTCGTCACGCACTCGCTCGAGGCCGCGCACGTGCTCTCGGGCGACGACCGCCTGTCGCTGACCACCATCGGTGGCCGGGTCCGCGGGGTCACCGCCGCCGCCGTCGGCGCCCACACCGTGCGCACCATCGGCCAGCTGCGGCCCGACATCGCCTTCGTCGGTACGAACGGCCTGAGCGCGGGCTTCGGCCTGAGCACGCCCGACCCCGACGAGGCCGCGGTGAAGGCCGCCATCATCCAGTCGGCTCGTCGCGTCGTGCTCGTCGCGGACGCCGCCAAATTCGGAGAGGAATTGCTCGTGCGCTTCGCCCAGCTCGACGAGATCGACGTTCTCGTGACGGATGCGGCGCCGCCCGCCGACCTGGCCGAGGCCCTCGCCGACGCCGACATCGAGGTGCGTGTCGCATGATCGTCACCCTCACCGCCAATCCTTCGGCCGACCGCGCCGTCGTGTTGTCCGAGGCGCTGCAGCCCGGAGAGGTGCAGCGCGCCTCATCGTCGCGCGAGGATGCCGGGGGCAAGGGCGTCAACGTCGCGCGTGTCGTCTCGGCGGCCGGTGCCCCCGCCCGGGCGGTCGTCCCCGTCGGCCAGCACGACCCCTACCGCGTCCTGTTGGAGGACACCGGCATCGCCCTCGACCTCGTCGAGGTCGCCGGTCGCGCGCGGGCCAACCTCACCATCACCGATCCGTCGGGGGAGACGACCAAGCTCAACCTCCCGGGCGCGGAACTCAGCGCCGCCGAGGCCTCCGCGCTCACCGCGGGCGTCGTGGCCGCTGCCGAGGGGGCGACTTGGCTCGTGCTCGCGGGATCGCTGCCGCCCGGCGTCCCCGCGACCTTCTACGCCGACCTCATCGAGGCCGTACGGTCGCGATGGGGAGCCGCCGCTCCGCGCATCGCCGTCGACGCCTCCGGCGAGGCCCTCGCCGCGGTCGTCGCGACCGCCCGTCCCGACCTCATCAAGCCCAACCACGAGGAGCTCGCGGAACTCGTGGGCGAGGATGCCGAGGCCGACGTCGACGTGCTCGCCGAGGCCGCGCGGCGTGCCACCGCCCTCGTGCCCGAACGCGCGGCATCCGCCCTCGTGACCCTCGGCGCCGACGGTGCGCTGCTGTTCACCGCCGAGGGTGCGTGGCGCGGACGCGCCCCCAAGATCCAGGTCCGAAGCACGGTCGGCGCGGGCGACAGCTCGCTCGCCGGTTACCTGCTGGCCGACCTCGACGGGGCCTCGGCCCCCGACCGTCTCGCGCGCAGCATCGCCTACGGCGCCGCTGCCGCGACCCTGCCGGGGACGCAGGCCCCGACACCGGCCGATCTGCCCGCCGAGCCGATCGCCGTATCCGATTTCGCCACCCCCATCGCAACATCCTGACCACGGAGGTCACTGACAATGTCCGACATCATCACTCCGGAGCTCGTCACTCTCGACGTGCCCCTGGGCACCGACAAGCAGTCGGTGATCCGTGCCCTGGCCGAGCGCGTCGTCGCGCAGGGCCGCGCGACGAGCGCACAGGAGCTCTTCGACGACGCGTGGGCCCGCGAGCAGAAGGACGAGACCGGCCTGCCCGGCGGCATCGGCATCCCACACGCGCGCAGCGCCTCGGTCACCGAGCCCACCCTCGCCTTCGCGCGCCTGACCCCGGGCGTCGACTTTGGCGCCCCCGACGGCCCCGCCGACATCGTGTTCCTCATCGCCGCGCCCGCCGGTGCCGACGAGGCCCACCTCGCGGTGCTGTCGCAGCTGGCCCGCAGCCTCATGAACGACCAGTTCATGTCGGGCCTGCGCGCCGCGCAGACGCCCTCGGACGCGGTGCGCATCATCACGGATGCCGTGAACCCGACCCCCGCGCCCGCGGCGGCCGCCGAGGCTCCCGCCGCCACGCGCGCCGAAGCCCGCACCGCCACGGCGACGAAGACAAAGAAGATCGTCGCCGTCACCGCGTGCGCCACCGGCATCGCTCACACGTTCATGGCCGCCGACGCGCTCACCGCCGCCGGCGCCGAGACCGACGGCGTCGAGCTCGTCGTCGAGCCGCAGGGCTCGAGCGGCTACAAGGCGCTCCCGCAGAGCGTGATCGACGACGCCGACGCCGTGATCTTCGCCGTCGACGTCGACGTGCGCGAGCCGCAGCGCTTCGCGGGCAAGCCCGTCGTGCGCGCCGGCGTCAAGCGCGGCATCGAGCAGCCGAAGCAGCTCATCGCCGAGGCGCTGGCGGCGAGCGAGAACCCGAACGCCGCGCGCGTGCAGGGCGGTGCCGCCGCGGCATCCGCGTCCGACGCTCCGGTCGCGCAGCAGTCGGTCGGCCGCCGCATCCAGCGGTGGCTGCTGACCGGTGTCAGCTACATGATCCCCTTCGTCGCCGGTGGCGGTCTCCTCATCGCCTTGGGCTTCCTGCTCGGCGGCTACCAGGTGACGCAGAACGCCGCGAACGTCATCATCCAGAACTCGCTGTGGGACCTTCCCACCGAGGGCATCACCTCGCCGCTCGGCCCGGTCGGCCAGTACCTCGGCTCGGTCGCCTTCATGATCGGCGCGACCTCCATGGGCTTCATCGTCGCCGTGCTCGCGGGCTTCATCGCCTACGCGATCGCCGACCGCCCCGGTATCGCGCCCGGCTTCGTCGCCGGTGCCGTCGCCGTGCTCATGAACGCCGGCTTCATCGGCGGCATCATCGGCGGCCTGCTCGCCGGTTTCATCGCCTGGTGGCTCGGTCGCTTCGACGCCCCGCGCTGGCTGCGTGGACTCATGCCCGTCGTCATCGTGCCGTTCCTGGGCTCGATCTTCGCCTCGGGCCTGATGATCCTGTTCCTCGGTCGCCCGATCGCCGCGCTCATGACCGCCCTCACCGACGGCCTCACCTCGCTCGCCGCTTCGGGCGCCGGCGCGATCCTGCTCGGTGTGATCCTCGGCCTCATGATGTGCTTCGACCTGGGTGGGCCGGTCAACAAGGTCGCCTACGTCTTCGCCACGACGGGCCTCGCCGCCGCCACCCAGACCAACACCGCGCCCTACCTGATCATGGCCGCCGTGATGGCCGCCGGTATGGTCCCGCCGCTCGCCATGGCCCTGGCCTCGACCCTCCTCGCCCGCAAGAAGTTCACCCCGGTCGAGCGCGAGAACGGCGCGGCCGCGTGGCTGCTCGGCGCCTCGTTCATCTCCGAGGGGGCGATCCCGTTCGCAGCGGCCGACCCGCTGCGCGTCATCCCCGCCTCGATGGTGGGCGGTGCGATCACGGGTGGACTGAGCATGCTCTTCGGTGTGCAGTCGTTCGCCCCGCACGGCGGCATCTTCGTCTTCTTCGCGATCAACCCGTTCTGGGGTTTCGCCCTCGCGATCGTGGCGGGTACCGTCGTGACGGCGCTGATCGTCGTGGCCCTCAAGGGCATCGGCCGCAGCACCAAGGACGCCGCCGTCGCCGAGGCCGCTCCCGCAGCCACGGTCGCCGCGTAACACCCCGTCGAATCGGAAGGATTCACCATGGCAGAACGTCAGGCCACCATCGCCAGCGCCTCGGGCCTCCACGCCCGCCCCGCGAAGCTTTTCGTGCAGGCCGTGCAGGAGAAGAACGTCCCCGTCACCATCGCTGCCCAGGGCGGTCCCGACCTCAACGCCGGCAGCATCCTGTCGCTCATGGGTCTGGGCGCCGGTCACGGCACCGTCGTGACGCTCAAGGCCGAGGGCGAGGGCGCCGAGCAGGCGCTCGACGAGCTCGTCGCCCTGCTCGAGACCGATCTCGACGCGCAGTAAGCACTCCGCACCAGAACACCGGATGTCACGGGCCTGAGGGCTCGTGGCATCCGGTGTTCTGGTGGGTCCGACGTGCCGCCGCCGTGCACACCTCCTGCGGAATCGGTGTCGAGCGGCCCGGCAGGTGCCGGAAGCGCGGTTCTGCAGGAGTCGTGCTCGTCGGGTGGCCTCAGACCTCGACCGAGTCGCCCGGCTTGAGGTCGACGAACGATCCGCCGTTCTGCTCGATCGCCCACGTGAGGCGCGCGTCGCCCATCTGCTTGCCGGCCACCGAAAGCGTCATGTCGTGCGTCGCGAACACGCGCTCGGGCTTGACCGCGAGGACGTAGTCGATCGCGTCACCGATCTTGAGCCAGGGCGCTCCGACCGGGGCGGCCAGAAGGGCCACCTTCTTGTGCTTCGGCACGGCGTAGGAGTCGCCGGGGTAGTACAGGGAGTCGTTGACGAGGACGCCGACGTTGTCGACCACGGGGATGGACTCGTGGATCACTTCGTGACGCCCGCCGAAGAACTCGAGGTGGAACGGTCCCAGATCGAGGCGGTCGCCGGGGTTCACCACCGTGATCTCGAAGCCCGCGGCGGCGTCGCGCACGCCCTCGGGGCCGTAGATCGGCACGCCCGGGTGCGCCTTCTGCAGGCGGGTGAGGTGCTCGGGGGTCCAGTGATCGGGGTGCTCGTGCGTGATGACCACGCCGACGAGGCCCACCAGGTCTTCGAGGGGAGAGGTGAAGGTGCCGGGGTCGATGACGAGCGTGTGCCCGGATTCGACGACGACGAGGGCGGCGTGTTCGTGCTTCGTGAGGCGCATACTCCGATCCAACTCCCGGATGCCACGGGCGGCAAGCGCTGGCGCGCACGATGAACAGCGTGCAACGCCTCTTCCGTTGGCCGCTGGATCGCGGTACCGTGGCCGGACACGCCCGGGATATCGGTGGCTCGGCCCTGATTTTGCGTGCGCGTCATTCGTGGTGCATACTTGAACACGTTGCGACGCGGCCCCATCGTATAGCGGCCTAGTACGCCGCCCTCTCACGGCGGTAACGCGGGTTCGAATCCCGCTGGGGTCACCAACACGAAGAAGAGCCTCGACCGAATGGTCGGGGCTCTTCTTCGTTGTCGGCGACCTCGGCAGGACGAGGAGCCGCATGCGCGGGTGGGGCCCCACCGCCCGGAGGCGAGGCGTCGTGCGCCGTGGAGCGGCGCGTGCTCAGCCCTCGCGTGCCGCGCGGCGACGGCGGGCCACCCGACGCACGCCCCACACGGCGGTGGCGGCGATTACGGCCACGACGATCCAGGGGAGCAAGAAGCCCAGGCCGATCACGACGCCGTTCAGGGTCGCCACGAGGCCGTTCCACCCGGCCGTGAGGCCGTCGCCGAAGCCCGCCGGGTCGGCGGCGACGGACGCCGTGCGTGCGGTGAGTTGCACGCTCAGCGTCGACATCGCCACCTGCGACGACAGCGACTGCAGGATCTGCCGATCGCTGTCGAGCTGCGCTTGGCGCTCGGCGAGCGCGGACTCGGCGGCGATGAGGTCCGAGACCGACGCGGCCTGCGCCATCAGGTCGGTGAGTCGGGCGACGGAGGCCTCGCCCGCGGCCACCCGCGCGCGCAGGTCGATCGCCTGGTCGGTGACGTCGGACCGCGTCACGCTGGTCGCCGTCACCTCGCCCACCGCACCCAGACTGTCCATCACCCGCTGCAGCGAGGCGGCGGGGACCCGGACGGTGATCCAGCCCGACGAGAGCATCGCGCCTGTCGCGGCTCCCTCGAGGGGCATCACGACGCCGCCATCACCGAGCTGAGACGACTCGACGTAGCCGCCGGCCGAGGTGGCGGCGTCGCCGATCGCCTCGATCGCGGCGGCGATGTCGTCGACGGCGACGGTGCTCGATCCGGTGGCGACGATCTCCCGCGCGGCGGCGGTGGTCGACGAGGCATCGGACCGGGCTCCCGCCCCGCCCTGGTCGGGCGCCACGGGGGCGGGCCCCGCCTCCGCGTCGGCGAAGCCCTGGGCGGATGGGTCGATCGTCCCTCCCTCCGGCGCACTGTCGCCCGCACCCGCGACGGTCGACGAACCGCTGACACCCGAGGTGGCGCCGAGCGAGGGCCCCACGATGGCGGCGACCACGACGACCGCCGCGGCGGCGCCGACACCGGTCCAGACGCCGCGGCGACGTCGACGACGCCGATCACGCTCGTCGGCGATTCGTCCGAAGACGGCCGTCTCGATGGCATCCACCCGCTCTGCGGGAAGGGAGGGAAGGGTCGGCGTGGTCATGGGGTCTCCGTTTCCATCGCGGTGGCGCGCACCCGGGAGCGGATGCGGGAGAGGCGGTTGCGCACCGTGCCGTGCGATACGCCCAACGACGCGGCGGCGGCCTCGTATCCGTAGCCCTCTGCGGCGCACAGGCGGAAGATCTCGCGGTCGAGGTCGCTGAGCCGATCGACGGCCGCGAGGATCGCGGCGACGGTCTGCGCCTGCACGACCTGCGCCTCGATGTCGACCACGGCGGGGATGTCCGCGTCGAGTTCGGCGTGGCTGCCGTGCCGCCGACGCGCCCGGAGCCGGTTCTGCGCCTGCAGGCGGCAGATCGTCGCAAGCCACGGCAGGAGCGACTCTCCCTCCAGCCGCAGCGACGGGATCTTCCGCCAGGCGACGACGAAGGTCTCCTGGGTGACGTCCTCGGCATCGGCGGCCTGACCGACGAGCCTGAAGGCGACCCAGTACACCGGCCGCACGTACGCGCGATACAGGGCGCGGAACGCCGCCTCGGAGCCGCCGGCCGCGCGCGCGACGAGCGCCCTGTCGTCGATCACGTCGTCGGTCATCGGCATCCGCTTTCCCGGTCGGGCGAGGCTCTTCGAGCACTCTCTCACTGACAGGTGTCCGTGGGTGGCGGATCGTCTCGGACGACTACGCACGCAATGAGATCTACGTGCACAACCCGCGGGCCGACGGAGCGCGCTGGATAGACTCGAGCGTTTCCCCCGGACGAAAGGCCCCGCGATGGAGCTGCAGCTCGACCCGCTCTTCCAGACGATCACGCTGGTGGTGCTGGTCGTCATCCTCATCGCCGACCTGCTCATCATCCTCAAGCGTCCGCACATCCCGGCGCCGAAGGAGTCGACGTTGTGGGTGGTCTTCTACGTCACGCTGGCACTGATCTTCGCGGGGGTGCTGTGGATCGTCGCGGGGGGAGAGGTCGCGGGACAGTTCGTGGCCGGCTGGCTCACGGAGTACAGCCTCTCGATCGACAACCTCTTCGTGTTCGTGCTGATTATGGGCCAGTTCTCGGTGCCGCGTCGCTATCAGCAGGAGGTGCTGATGGTGGGCATCATCATCGCGCTCGTCCTGCGCGGGGCGTTCATCCTCGTCGGCGCGACGATCATCGAGAACTTCAGCCCGATCTTCTACCTCTTCGGCCTCTTCCTGATCTACACCGCGATCCGGCAGGCGTTCCCGGGCGACGACGATGACGACGCGCAGAAGGAGAACCTCATCGTGCGGACGCTGCGCCGCGTCCTGCCGATGAGCGACTCCTACGACGGCAAGAAGGTCATCACGCGCGTGAACGGCAAGAAGCTGTTCACGCCGATGATCATCGTGTTCGTGGCCATCGGCGTGACGGACCTGCTCTTCGCGATCGACTCGATCCCCGCGATCTTCGGCATCACGCAGAGCCCGTTCATCGTCTTCACCGCGAACCTGTTCGCCCTCATGGGCCTGCGGCAGCTGTACTTCCTGCTCGGCGACCTGCTCGACCGCCTCAAATACCTGCACTACGGCATCGCGTTCATCCTCGCCTTCATCGGCGTGAAGCTCATCCTTCACGCGATGCACGTCAACGAACTGTCGTTCCTCAACGGCGGCGAGCCGATCGAGTGGGCACCCGAGATCTCGACGTGGGTCTCGCTCGCGGTGATCATCGTGTCGATGGCCGTCGCGACGGTCGCGAGTCTGATCGCGGCGCGCCGAGAGCCGGCTGCCGAAGGGCGTCAGGATGCCGCGGCCGACGTCGCCGACGAGAAGGGCACCCCCTCGACGGTGGAGCACCCCGAGCGCGACTGACCGCGGGCGCGACCAACCCGCGCGACTGACCCGCGCGCGACACATCGGCGTCGTGCGGGCCGGGGTCGCCTGCCGCCCCGTTGCCCCTCGTCCCGCCTTCAACGGTGTGTGTCCGCCTCATGGCTGGTTGACGCGGCTTCATCCGGCCATAAGTGGGACGAGGGTTCTGAGCCGGGTGTCCACCCGCCGCACGAGGGACAAGGGGTATCGGCCGGGCGGGCGGCATCCGGGATCTAGAACGCGCGCAGGTTCGCCTGCAGGCCGCCCTCGACGTACTCCTCGCGGAGGATGCCGCGGCGCCGGAGGATCGGCACGAGGTCGTCGAGCAGCCGGTGCACCGTGACCGGGTGGAGGTCGCCCCACAGGAGGACGCCGTCGTTGCCCCAGTCGCCGAGCTCCTCGATGCGGTCGGCGAACTCGTCGGCGGTACCGACGAAGCCCGTGCCGTCGTTCAAACGGCCGAGGCGCGCGTGCGCCGCGAGGATCGATCGCAAGGGAGCGTCGTCGTCGTGCTTCCCGACGAGGCGCTTGATGCTTCCCTCCGACACGTGCTCCCCGAAGATCGAACGGTCGAGAGGGCGGTCGAGATCGAGACCGGTCAGATCGGTCTCGAGGTCGCTCGACTGCTTGCGCGCGATCGCAATGAGGGCGTCGTCGGAGGGATCCGCGGATGCCGCCACCAGCCGATCGGCCTCCTCCGGCGAAGCCACGAGCACGGGTTGGATCGCGAAGAGGATCTTGATGTCGGCAGCCGTGCGGCCCGCCGCCTCGGCCGCGGCGTGGATGCGCCCCCGGTAGGCGCGGATGCTCGCTTCGTCGAGCGGCGCGAGCGCGAGCTGCACGTCGGAGTTGTGCCCGGCGAACGACAGTCCGCGGCCCGACCCGCCGGGGGAGACGATGGCGGGCTCGCCGTCGCTGAAGGGGATGGCGTTCAGCGGACCATCGAAGCCGTAGTACTCGCCCCGGTGGCGCGTGGCATCCAGCTTCGTCCCGTCGGCGTAGACGCCCGACTCCTCGTCGACGACGAGAGCGCCCTCGCCCCAGCTGCGCCAGAGCTGGCGGATGCCGTCGAGCCACTCCTCCGCCCGGTCGTAGGCCGCGTCGTGGCCCAGCTGCGCGTCGGTGGAGAAGTGACGCGCGCTGCCGGTGTCGGTGACGACGTTCAGGCCGAGGCGGTGGCCGCTGAGGTGCTGGAGCGTCGCGAACTGCCGGGCCGCGGTGTACGGCAGGTACGCCGCGGGATTGACCGTCGGGACGACGCCGAGGTGCTGCGTGGCCGCGAACAGGTAGGGCGCGAGCAGCAGGGGGTCGTGCTTGGGGCCCCCGAACGCGTGACGCACGCGGAGGTCGATCGTCTCGGCGCTGCCGAGCGAGGGCGCGTCCTCGACGATGAGCAGGTCGAACCCCGCCTGCTCGAGGGTGCGCGCGGATTCCTGGTACAAGCCGGGCTCGGTCCAGCGGTGGTTCCACCGCAGGTACGGGTGCCCCCACCCGTGGGGGCCGAAGCCGCGCGCGAGAAACCAGCCGAAGTGCTGCAGACGGCTCACAAGACCACCGTCTTCCGTTCGATCGACGGGACCCCGACCAGCGCCTGCTCGAGGTCGGCGATGATGTCGTCGACGTCTTCGATGCCGATCGACAGGCGCACCGTACCCGGGAAGACGCCCGCGCGCTCGCGCTCGGCGACCGTGCGCGCGGAGTGCGAGGTGCTCTGCGGGTGCAGGACGAGCGATCGCACATCTCCCAGGTGCGTCATGTGCGTGATGAGGCGCACGGACTGCACGAGGTGGCGTGCGGCCTCGAGTCCCCCGCGCAGGGTCAGGGTGAACACCGAACCGTGCCCGGCCCGCAGGTACCGCTCGCCCAGAGCGTGGTGGGGGTGCGACTCGAGCCCGACGTAGTCGACGCGCTCCACCTCGGGGCGCTCCTCGAGCCACCGCGCCACGACGAGGGCGTTGGTCGATTGGCGCTCCACGCGCAGGCTCAACGTCTCGATGCCCTGACCGATGAGGAAGGCGTTGAGAGGCGACGGGGAGGGGCCGAAGCGCGGCGCCACGCTCTCGCGGATGTACTGGCCGCGCGCACGGGCGCCGTGCTTCTCGGCATAGCTCGCGCCTCCCAGGCGGTCGGTCTGCACGAGGTGGGGGAAGAGGTGGCCGGATGCCACGGCGTCGAAGCGTCCGTCGTCGACGATGACGCCACCGAGCACCGCACCCTGCCCGGCCAGGAATTTGCTCGCCGAGTGCACCACGACCGCCGCGCCGTGCTCGATCGGGCGCAGGAGGTAGGGCGTGGTGAAGGTGCTGTCGACCACGAGGGGGATGCCGGTCTCCGCCCCCACCGCGGCGACGGCGGCGACGTCGAGCACGTCGTTGCGGGCGTTCGAGAGCGTCTCGGCGAAGAGCGCCTTCGTCCGCGGCGTGATGGCCGCGCGAAGGGCATCCAGGTCGGAGACGTCGACGAAAGTCGTCTCGATGCCCAATCGGGCGAGGTTGTCGAGGAGGAGCCCGCGCGTGCCCTCGTAGATGTGCTCCGACACGACGACGTGGTCGCCGGCACCGGCGAGGGCGAGCAGGGCGACGGTCACGGCCGCCTGGCCGCTGGAGACGAGGACCGCCTGATCGCCGCCCTCGAGCGAGGCCAGCCGCTGCTCCACGGCCTGCACGGTGGGGTTGCCCGTGCGGCTGTACCCGAATCCGGCGCCCGTGCCGAAGTGCTCGGCCGATTCGTCGAGGTCGCTGAAGGTGAATCCGGCGGTCAGGTAGATGGGCGTCGCGCGCGGCGTCGCGGGGGCGGTGGCAGCGCCCGCGTGTACCTGGCGGGTCGAGAATCCGGTGTCGGCACCTGCGGTCATGGGGCGCGCTCCTTCCTTCGGGATCGGGCCAGATTCGCACGCCCGTGCGGCGACCGTCGAAATGTGCGGCGCCGTGTTACGCGGAGGGCGGCCCCGTGGCCGGTGGTATCGTGACCGGGTGCGGATCGCTCGCCTCCTCCTTAGCGGCCGCGACGAGACCTTGTCCTAGGCCTCTCTCGTCGCGGAGTTCGTCGCGGGCCTCACACCCCTTCCGAGGAGAAACGCCACCATGAGCAGCACATCGATCGACGGCAGCCACGTTCCGGATCGCCCCCGCACTCTGGCCGAGAAGGTCTGGGACGACCACCTCGTGGTCAAGGGCGAGGACGGCCAGCCCGACCTCATCTACATCGACCTGCACCTCGTGCACGAGGTCACCAGTCCGCAGGCGTTCGACGGCCTGCGCGCCGAGGGGCGCCCGGTGCGGCGTCTGGACCTGACGATCGCCACGGAAGACCACAACACCCCGACGCTCGACATCGACAAGCCGATCGCCGACCTCACCAGCCGCACGCAGATCGACACCCTGCGGCGCAACGCCGACGAGTTCGGCGTGCGCATCCACTCGCTGGGCGACAAGGAACAGGGCATCGTCCACGTGGTGGGTCCGCAGCTGGGCCTCACCATGCCGGGAATCACCGTCGTGTGCGGCGACTCGCACACCTCCACGCACGGCGCTTTCGGGGCGATGGCGTTCGGCATCGGCACGAGCGAGGTCGAGCACGTGCTCGCGACGCAGACCCTGCCGCTGAAGCCCTTCAAGACGATGGCGATCACCGTCGAGGGCGACCTCAAGCCCGGCGTCACCGCGAAGGACATCATCCTCGCGATCATCGCCAAGATCGGCGCGAACGGCGGCCAGGGCTACGTGCTCGAGTTCCGCGGCAGCGCGGTCCGCTCCCTCTCGATGGAGGGGCGCATGACCATGTGCAACATGTCGATCGAGGCGGGCGCGCGTGCCGGCATGATCGCCCCCGACGAGACGACCTTCGCCTACGTCAAGGACAAGCCGCACGCCCCGCAGGGCGCGGACTGGGACGACGCGGTCGCCTACTGGCGCACCCTCCCCAGCGACGAGGGCGCCGTCTACGACGCCGAGGTGTTCCTCGACGCGAACGAGCTCGAGCCCTTCGTCACCTGGGGCACCAACCCCGGTCAGGGCGTGTCGCTGTCGGACGTCGTGCCGACGCCGGCCGACATCGCCGACCCGAACGAGCGCGCCGCCGCCGAGCGGGCCCTCGAGTACATGGCCCTCGAGGCGGGTACCCCGATGAAGGACATCCCGGTGGATGCCGTGTTCATGGGCTCGTGCACCAACAGCCGCATCGAAGACCTGCGCGCCTTCGCCTCCGTCATCGAGGGCCGCACGAAGGCCGAGAACGTCCGCGTGATGGTCGTGCCGGGGTCCGCACGGGTGCGGCTCGAGGCCGAGGCCGAGGGTCTCGACAAGGTCTTCACCGCGTTCGGCGCCGAGTGGCGCTTCGCGGGATGCTCGATGTGCCTGGGCATGAACCCCGACCAGCTCGCGCCGGGGGAGCGCTGCGCGTCGACGTCGAACCGCAACTTCGAGGGTCGTCAGGGCAAGGGCGGGCGTACGCACCTGGTCTCGCCCCTCGTGGCCGCCGCCACCGCCGTGCGCGGGACGCTCTCCAGCCCCGCGGACCTCGACCCGCTTCTCGCGGAGACCGTTTCGACCGGGGCGGAGGCCTGACATGGAGAAGTTCACCACGCACACCGGTATCGCCGCCCCGCTGAAGCGCTCGGCGGTCGACACCGACCAGATCATCCCCGCCGTCTTCCTGAAGCGTGTGACGAAGACCGGCTTCGACGACGCCCTGTTCTCCAACTGGCGTCAGGACCCCGACTTCGTGCTCAACCAGGACGCGTACCGGTCGGCATCCGTCCTCGTGGCCGGCCCCGACTTCGGCACCGGCTCCAGCCGCGAACACGCCGTGTGGGCGCTGCGCGACTACGGTTTCCGCGTCGTGCTCAGCCCGAAGTTCGCCGACATCTTCCGGGGCAATTCCGGCAAGCAGGGCCTGGTCACGGGCGTGATCACGGAAGAGGATCTGGAGCGCGTCTGGGCGGCGATCGAGGCGCACCCGGGCGTCGAGATGACGGTCGATCTGCAGGCGAAGACCGCCACGGTGGGCGAGCTCCAGGTCTCGTTCGAGATCGACGATTACACTAGGTGGCGGCTTCTCGAAGGGCTCGACGACATCGGGCTCACGCTGCGTGACGAAGACAAGATCACGCAGTTCGAGGCGCGCCGCGAGGCATGGCGGCCGCGGACCCTTCCGGTCCGCTGACCCCGATCGACCCGATCGGGTCGATTCGCCGCCCCTCGTCCACGAAGTGAGGTCCACCCCCCTATGAGCACACTCGTCACCGATTCCGGAGACCGCACCCCCGGACAGCCGGACTGGGAGTCGGCCGAGACCCTGACCATCCGCGGCGGACGCCCGCTGAAGGGCACCGTCGAGGTCAAGGGCGCGAAGAACCTCGTGACCAAGGCGATGGTGGCGGCCCTGCTGGGCGAGACCACGAGCACCCTGCGCGACGTACCGATGATCAGCGACGTCAAGGTCGTGCGTTCCCTCCTCGAGGTGCACGGCGTCACCGTGACCGAGGGCGACGAAGAGGGCACGCTGCACCTCGACCCGTCGGGCGCCGTCGCCGCGCACTTCGAGGAGATCGACGCGCACGCGGGGGCGTCGCGCATCCCGATCCTCTTCTGCGGCCCCCTGCTGCACCTCCTCGGCGAGGCGCTCATCCCCGACCTCGGTGGATGCCGCATCGGTGACCGGCCGATCAACTTCCACATGGACGCGCTGCGCGCGTTCGGAGCCGTCGTCGACAAGAGCTACGAAGGCATCCGCATCACGGCGCCCAACGGTCTGCACGGCGCGAACATCACGCTTCCGTACCCCAGCGTCGGCGCCACCGAGCAGGTGCTGCTCACCGCCGTGCGCGCGAAGGGCGTCACGGAGCTGCGCAACGCCGCAATCGAGCCCGAGATCATGGACCTCATCGCCGTGCTGCAGAAGATGGGCGCGATCATCTCGTACGAGCCCAACCGGGTCATCTTCATCGAGGGTGTCGACAAGCTCGTCGGCTACGACCACCGCGCCATCTTCGACCGCAACGAGGCCGCCTCCTGGGCGTGCGCCGCCCTCGCGACCGACGGCGAGATCTTCGCCAAGGGCGCGCGCCAGCAGGACATGCTGACGTTCCTCAACGTGTTCCGCAAGGCCGGCGGCTGGTTCGACGTCCGCGAGGACGGCATCCTGTTCCGTCGGGGCGAGACGCTCAAGCCGGTCATGGTCGAGACCGACGTCCACCCCGGCTTCATGACCGACTGGCAGCAGCCGCTCATCGTCGCGCTCACGCAGGCTCCCGGCACCTCGACCGTGCACGAGACCGTCTACGAGAATCGGCTCGGATTCACTGCCGCGCTCAACAAGATGGGCGCCGACATCGTCGTGCACCCCAAGGGTCTCGACAGCCCCGACCGCCGCGTCCCGCGTCGCGATCTCGAGCAGGCCGCCGTGATCAACGGGCCGACGCCCCTGCACGCGGCCGACGTCGAGGTGCCCGACCTGCGCGGCGGGTACAGCTACGTCATCGCCGCCCTCGCGGCCGAGGGCGAGTCGACGGTGCGGAACATCGGCATCATCCGGCGCGGATACGAGAAGTTCCTCGAGAAGCTGACGGCTCTGCACGCCGACTTCGACGTCGTGGGCTGACGCGATGGCGTCCTCGTCCTCGCCCGAGAAGAGCCGCCCGAGCGCCTTCTGGCCGCTCGCCGCGATCGTCGTCCCCCTCACCGGGCTGTTCGCCCGCATCGAGATCCGTGGTGCGAAGAACCTCCCACGGGAGGGGGCGTACGTCCTCGCTCCCAACCACAACTCGGAGTTCGACCCCCTCATCGTCGCCGTCTCGGTGTGGCGGGTCGGTCGTGCTCCGCGCTTCATGGCGAAGGAGAGCCTGTTCCGGGTCCCCGTGCTCGGGGCGGCGTTGAAGGCGACAGGCATGGTCCCGGTGCCGCGCACCTCGACGAGCGCCAACCAGTCGATGAAGGCCGCCGAGCAGATCGCCCGCGACGGCCGCGGGGTCATCGTGTACGCCGAGGGCACGCTCACGCGCGACCCCGAGCTGTGGCCCATGCGCGGCAAGACGGGTGCGGTGCGTCTCGCCCTCGCGGGCGATCTCCCGCTCATCCCGATGGCGCAGTGGGGCGTGCAGGAGATCCTCCCGCGCTACGGCAAGCTGCGCTTCCCGCGCCGCTCGCGCGTGGTCGTCGAGTTCGGTCCGGCGATGGACCTATCGGCCTACGCCGACGCGCCGACCCACCCGGCGACGCTGACGCGCGCGACCGACGCGATGATGAACCGCATCACGGAGATGCTCTCCGGCATCCGCGGCATCCCCGCGCCCGCGGAGCGGTGGAACCCCACGCAGCACGGACAGAACGAAACGGGCCGCCTTGACTCGTAAGAACCCGCAGCCGGCCGCGGGCCCCAAGGTCGCCGTCGTCGGCGCCGGCAGCTGGGGCACCACGTTCGGCAAGATCCTCGCCGACGGCGGAGCTTCGGTCGTGATGTGGGCGCGGCGCCCGGAGCTCGCGGCCGAGATCACCGAGTCCAAGCGCAACAGCCGGTACCTGTCGGGCATCAACCTGCCCCGCACCATGACGGCGACCACCGATCTGGCCGAGGCGCTGACGGGCGCGGAGCAGATCTACCTGTCGGTGCCGAGTCAGTCGCTGCGCGAGAACCTCGCCGCGATCCGGCCGCTCGTGGAGCGCACCGACGTGCCGCTCGTGTCACTCATGAAGGGCGTCGAGAAATCGTCGGGCCTGCGCATGAGCCAGGTCATCGAACAGGTGCTGGAGTGCGACCCGGCGCGCATCGCGGTGGCATCCGGACCCAACCTCGCGCTCGAGATCGCGCGCGAGCAGCCGACCGCCGCGGTCATCAGCTCGCTGAGCCCCGAGACGGCCGAGGCCGTCGCGCGGCGTGCGCGCAACCGCTACTTCCGCTCCTTCGTGAACACCGACGTGATCGGCACGGAGTTCGGCGGCGTGCTGAAGAACCTCATCGCGGTGGCGATCGGCATCGTCGACGGCGTCGGCTACGGCGAGAACACGAAGGCGTCGATCATCACGCGCGGGCTCGTCGAGATGACCGACTTCGCCGTCGCGCAGGGCGCGCAGCCCGAAACGCTCCAGGGCCTGGCGGGCCTCGGCGACCTGATCGCGACGTGCCAGTCGCCGCTCAGCCGCAACAACACGGCGGGGCGTCTGCTCGGCCAGGGGTACGGCTACAAAGAGGTCGTCACCCAGATGCAGCAGACCGCGGAGGGTCTGGCATCCGTGGCCCCGGTTCTCCAGCTCGCGAAGCAGGTCGGCGTCGACATGCCCATCGTGCAACAGGTGAAGATGGTGCTCGACGGGACCATGGATCCCCGCGACATCGCCCCGCACCTGACCACAGACGACGATCAGCCGCAGGGCGAGAGGACGCAGAATGACCAGACCGGTGGTGGTGGTGCTCTTCGGCGGGCGCTCCAGCGAGCATTCGATCAGTTCCGCCACGGCGGGCGGGGTGCTGCGGGCGATCGACCGTGACCGCTTCCGGGTGATCCCGGTCGGCATCACCCGCGACGGCGCCTTCGTGCTCGAGGACGACGACCCTGACAAGTTCGCGCTGATCCCCGACGCGCTGCCTGAGGTGCGCGACAACGGCACGCGCGTGCGCCTGCCCGACTCGACACTGTCGCGCGAATGGACGGTGACGGATGCCGAGGGCACCCGCTCCCTGGGCGAGGTCGACGTCGTGTTCCCGATCCTGCACGGACGCTTCGGAGAAGACGGCACCGTGCAGGGACTGCTGGAGCTGCTCGGCATCCCGTACGCCGGCGGCGGCGTGCTCATGTCGGCGATCGGCATGAACAAGAACGTCACCAAGCAGGTGCTGCGCTCGGCGAACGTGCCGGTGGTGCCGTGGGTCGCGGTCACGCGGGCGGACCTCGCGCGCGATCGCGGACTGTGGGAGCGGCGCATGCGCGCTCTCGATCTGCCGGTGTTCGTCAAGCCCAACGAAGCGGGTTCGAGCGTGGGTGTGACCAAGGTGTCGCGCTGGGAGGACCTGGATGCCGCGCTCGACGTCGCGTTCGCCGAGGACCGGCTCGTGCTGGTCGAGCAGGCGATTGTCGGGCGCGAGCTCGAGTGCGGCGTTCTGCCCGGCCGTGACGGGGGCCCGGTGCGCGTCAGCGTCGCAGGGGAGATCGTCGTCACGGGTCGCGAGTTCTATGACTTCGAGGCGAAGTACCTCGACGCCCCGGGCGTCGACCTCGTGTGCCCGGCGGAACTGGCCGACGGCGAGTTGGCCGAGATGCAGCGGATTGCCGCGCGGGCGTTCGAGGCGATCGGCGGACAGGGTCTCGCGCGCGTGGACTTCTTCTACACGGGCACCGAGTTCTACGTGAACGAGGTCAACACGATGCCGGGGTTCACCCCGATCTCGATGTTCCCCACGTGCTGGATCACGTCGGGCCTGTCGTACCCGGATCTCATCAGCGACCTGCTCGACGCCGCACTCGAGAAGGCCTGAGGTCGCGGCCGCGCCGCCCGTCGCGGGTGTCCCGCCGCGAGCATGGGCAGTCCGCCGCGCCGAGGGCGTGCGCGACGGCGGGTCGTTGACGCGACACGCCGAGGGATGGATGCCGGGTGACGGCGTGTCCGGCGGATCCCCTGCCGTCGTGGGCACGGCATCCGTCCGCCGGCCGGGGCGGGGGACCGGTCGAACGAGTGCGCGGGGCGACTACGACGCGGGAGTCGGGCTGGGGGTTGCCGTCGCGTCGGAGGCCGCGGTGCACACCGACCCCGTGGGCTGCAGGTAGGTGCGGATGAGCGGTCCGAGCGCCTGGGCGACGTCGCCGCTGCTCGCCGCCTCGTAGTCGAGGTACACCTGGAGCGCGGGCGTGCGACCGAACGTGGTGAGCGTGTAGCGGTTCTCGGCGGCCTGCGACTCGTCGACGAGCCAGTCCACGCCGTCGAACGAGCGGCAGGGGAGCGTCGAGGGGCCGGGCGCCTCGAGGCCGCACGTCATGAGGATCGCCGCCGGGTCGCCCCACGCCCCGGTGGCCTGGGCGTCCGTCCACCGGCGCTCCTGCCCAGAGATCGACTGCGGCAGGCGCGAGACGATGTCGGCGCAGGCCGGGTCGTTCGCGTCCTTCGCCGGCTCCATCGCCACCGTCGTGCTGCACGCCGCGAGCCCCGGCAGCAGGGCGAGGACGGTCAGCAGCGCGAGTGTACGGGGAGAGCGGGGCACCCCTCCAGGCTAATAGCGTGGGAGCGTGACCGACGCCGAGACCACCCGCGAGAGCACGGTGGGGGAGCTGTCCGAGGGGCAGATCCTCCGCGGCATCCTCGACCGCCTCCCGCCCTCGACCGCGCCCGTGGGTCCGGGCGATGACGCCGCCGTGCTCGCGGTGCCCGACGGACGCGTGGTGGCCACGACCGACACGCTCGTGCACGGGCCGGATTTCCGCCTCGCGTGGTCGTCCCCGTTCGACCTCGGTTTCAAGGCCGCGGCGGTCAACCTCGCCGACGTGGCGGCGATGGGCGCGCGTCCCGTGGCCCTGCTCGTGGCGCTGGCGATGCCCGATGCGACGCCCGTGTCATTCGTGCGCGGATTCGCCGACGGTCTCGCGGCCGCGTGCGCCGAGCTCGCCCCGGGGTGCGCGGTCGAAGGCGGCGATCTCACCGTCTCCGACACCCTCACCATCGCCGTGACCGCGCTCGGCAGCCTCGACGGCCGCGACCCCGTACGCCGTTCGGGTGCCCGCGTGGGCGACGGTGTCTACGTCATCGGCGAGCTGGGCGAGGCGGCGCGGGGCCTGGAGGTGCTCTTCCGGCGCTTCACCGACGCCGACGGCGCCCCCGTCCCGCTGACTCCGGAGGTCCGTGAGGCGCTCGATCCCACCGACGCGCGGGCTGTGTTGCGCCAGCTCGCTCCGCGCCCGCCGCTCGCGGAGGCGCTGGCGGCCGCGGCATCCGGGGCGACGGCCATGATGGACATCTCCGACGGCCTCGTACTCGACGCCACGCGCCTCGCCGACGCGTCGGATGTCACGATCGAGATCGACAGCGCCACCCTCGGCGACGAGCCCGCGCGCGCGCTCGACGGGGGAGAGGACCACGGCTTCCTCGTGACCTTCCCCCCGGATGCCGAGCCCCGCGGCCGGCGCATCGGCACGGTGGTCGCGCGTGACGGCGAGGCGGTGCGCGTCGACGGTCGCGCGTGGGACGGGCTCGGCGGCTGGGACCCGTACCGGGACTGGGACGCGGGACGCGGCTGAGGGCGCGTTACGCCGGACGGGCGCCCCTGCCTGGACGACTGCGCAGGGCGGGCACACCGCTTCGGGGGCGTGGCGCCCGCGTCGGGGCGCGCGGCGCCCGCGTCGGGACGCGCGGCGCCAGGCGATGTGCCATGCGGCGGGGCGGGCTCAGGCGGTGGGGCGTCCCCACCACATCGTCGTGTCGCCGTAGGCGCGGTCCCGGTCGGCCTCGAGCCCGGCGGCGGCCCAATCGGGTGCGGGGGAGCGCTTGGCCCGTTCCACGATCACCGTCGCGTCGGCGCTGAGACGGGGGGCGAGCGCGACGAGGACGCCCGTGATCTCGGCCTCGGTGACGTCGTAGGGCGGATCGATGAAGACGAGGTCCCAGACCTGCGCGGATGCCGAGAGGTAGGTCGTGACGTTGGCGCGGTGCACGCGCGCGGGGGCGGTCACGCCCGCCGTGCGCAGCCGCTCGCCGTTCTTGCGGATCAGGGCTGCGGCGGGGGCGGAAAGCTCGACGAGGTCGGCGGATGCCGCGCCGCGACTCAGGCTCTCGAGGCCGAGCGCGCCGGACCCGGCGTAGAGGTCGGCCACGCGTGCGTCGTCGAGCGCGCCCGCCGATTCGAGGGCGCCGAAGAGCGACTCGCGCACTCGGTCGCTGGTGGGGCGCGTGCCCTTCGGGGGGACGTCCAGGACGGTGCCGCCGGCGCGGCCCGAGATGATGCGCGTCACCGTCCCACCCTACGGCGAGAGCCGCGCGCGGCGGACCCCGCCGCCGTGCGGGTGGTGCTCCGGGTGCTGCAGGCGCGAGCGCGTGGGTGTCGGAGGGGCTGCCTAGACTCGGAGCATGCCCGGATTCTCGCTCGCCTCCCGCCTCGACGGGGCCGTCGGCGGCAAGACGGCGACGGCGTTCGACAAGGCGTTCGGGGTCAGGACGGTGGGCGAGCTCCTCGAGCACTACCCCCGCCGTTACGCGCGTCGGGGAGAGCTCACGCCGATCGCCACCCTGCCGCTGGGCGAGCCCGTGACGATCGTCGCCGAGGTGGTCAGCGCGAACGAGAGGCGCATGCAGAACCGCCGCGGATCGCTGCTGGAGGTCACCATCAGCGACGGTGACGGGCGCATGTCGCTCACGTTCTTCAACCAGCCGTGGCGGCTGAAAGACCTGACTCCCGGTCGGCGGGGGATCTTCTCCGGCAAGGTCGGCGAGTACCGGCGGCAGACGCAGCTGACCAACCCCGACTACGAGCTTTTCGACGACATCGCCGAGGCGCGGGCCGAGGCCGAGGTCACGGCCAAGCGGCCCATCCCCATCTACCCGGCGACCAGCGCCGTGCCGAGCACGCTCGTGCAGAAGACGATCGCGCTCGTGCTCGACGGACTGGGCGAGATCGACGACCCTCTGCCCGATGACCTGCGCTCCCGTCGCGGTCTGCTCGACGCGCGCGCCGCGCTCGAGCGCATCCATCGCCCCGAGAGCGACGACGACATCCCGCCGGCGGTCGAGACGCTGCGCATGCAGGAGGCCTTCGTCCTGCAGACGGCGTTGCTGCAGCAGCGCCAGTTCGTGCGTGCGCTGTCCGCCGCCAAGCGGCCGGCGACCCCGGGAGGGCTGCTCGAGCGTTTCGACGCCATCCTCCCGTTCGAGCTCACCCCCGACCAGCAGAGCGTGGGTGCTCAGCTGGCGGCCGACCTCGTCGGCGACTGGCCGATGAACAGGCTCGTTCAGGGCGAGGTCGGTTCCGGCAAGACTCTTGTCGCCCTGCGCGCCATGCTTCAGGTCGCCGAGTCGGGCGGCCAATCCGCGCTCATCGCGCCCACCGAGGTGCTCGCGGGTCAGCACCTGCGCTCGATCGCGCGCATGCTCGGTCCGCAGCTCGCTCCGGAGCTCATGCCGACCCTTCTCACCGGGCAGATGCCGGCGGCCGAGCGGCGCAAGGCCGCGCTGCGGGTGGCATCCGGTCAGGCGCGCATCGTCGTCGGCACGCACGCGCTGCTCAGTGCCACGACCACTTTCGCCGACCTCGGCTTCGTGGTGGTCGACGAGCAGCACCGGTTCGGCGTCGACCAGCGGGAAGCGCTGCGCTCGAAGGGCGACTCGCCGCACACGCTCGTGCTGACCGCCACCCCCATCCCGCGCACCGTGGCGATGACGGTGTTCGGCGACCTCGACGTCTCGACCATCCGCACCATGCCGGCCGGGCGCGCCGGCATCCAGTCGTTCGTGGCTCCGCTGGCCGAGAAGCCGGGCTGGTTCGCCCGGGTGTGGGATCGCGTGGCCGAAGAGGTCGCGCTCGGGCGGCAGGCGTTCGTGGTGTGCCCCGCGATCGACGCCGAGCAGGTCTCCGCCGACGGCAAGAGCGACGAGCCCGCCGACGCCCCGGCCGCCGCCGCGGGTGAGGGCAACCGCACTCGTTGGGGCGTGGTGCAGGTCGACGCGCTGCTCGCGCAGCTCCCGGGGTTCGCCGACATCCGCGTGCAGATCCTGCACGGCAAGATGGCCTCCGACGAGAAGGATGCAGTGATGCAGGCCTTCTCGCGCGGCGACATCGACGTGCTGGTCGCCACCACCGTGATCGAGGTCGGCGTCGACGTGCCGAACGCCTCGACGATGGTCATCCTCGAGGCCGATCGTTTCGGCGTCTCGCAGCTGCACCAGTTGCGCGGTCGCGTGGGTCGCGGCGGTCTGCCGGGTCTGTGCCTCCTCGTGACGGAGGCGGCTCCCGGCACCTCGGCGCGGTTGCGGGTCGAGGCCGTCGCCGCCACCCTCGACGGGTTCGCCCTCGCCGAGGTCGATCTCGAGCTGCGCGGCGAGGGCGATGTGCTCGGCGGGGCGCAGTCCGGGGTGCGGTCATCGCTGCGGCTGCTGCGTGTCGTCACCGACGCCGCGCTCATCACCGAGGCCCGCGCCGAGGGCGAGCGCGTGCTCGCCGACGACCCGGCCCTGACACGGCATCCGGGACTTGCCGCCGCCCTCGAACGGCGCGTCGGCGTCGAGGAGCGCGCCGCGCTGGCGAAGTCCTGAGTGGTCGGCGCGGCGAGGGAGACTGCTCGCTAGGCTGACGGAATGGACCCCCGGATCGCCGTCGTCCCCGGCTCGTTCGACCCGCCCACCCTCGGTCACCTCGACGTCATCCGACGCGCGGCCGGACTGTTCGACCAGCTCCACGTTCTGGTCGTGCACAACCCGGGCAAAGAGGCCATGCTGCCCATCGCACAGCGGCAGAGTCTTCTCGAGCAGTCGATCCAGGAGGCCGGCGTGGAGGGTGACGTGATCGTCGCGGCCTGGAGCATGGGGCTGCTCGTGGACTACGCGACCGACGTGGGCGCGAAGGTGCTCGTGAAGGGCATCCGCTCGCAGGTCGACGTCGCGTACGAGACCCCCATGGCGATCGTCAACCGTGATCTCGCGCACGTCGAGACGGTGTTCCTCCTGCCCGACCCCTCGCACGCGCTCGTGTCAAGCTCGCTCGTGCGGCAGGTCGCCGGCCTCGGAGGCGACGTGTCGCCGTACGTCCCGCCGGCCGTCGCTCGGTTCCTCGACACCGGAGCGCGCGACATCTGAGGTCGCGGGAGTTCGGTCCCGGTCCGCGGCGGCGCGCCCGTGAGACATCGCGGGCGTCCCGGCGACCCACCGCGGCGCCCGGCCCCCGTCCAGGGGCGCGCGGGTAGCATTGTCGACCGTGAGAACCCACCGTCCCGGACCTTTCCAGCTCCCCGTGCGCGACATCGAGCGCAAGCCGGGGGAGATGCGCGAGCACTCCCTCGACATCCCCGCCCCCGAGAAATGGGGCGAGGGTCTCGTCTCCGTTCCCGAGGGCGAGGTGCTCGAACTCGAGGTGCGCCTGGAGTCCGTGCACGAGGGCATCCTCGTCTCAGGCACCGTCGACTCCACCGCCACGGGCGTGTGCGGGCGCTGCCTCATCGACATCACCGAGCCTGTCGAAGTCGAGTTCCAGGAACTTTTCGCGTATCCTGGGGGAGAAGCGAGCGACTTCGACGTTCAAGACGACCACGTGGATCTTGAAAATCTGGTCCGGGATGCCATTGTCCTGTCGCTTCCGTTCCAGCCGGTGTGTCAGCCGGATTGCCCCGGGCTCGACCCGAACACGGGCGAGAGGCTGACGGAAAGCCCCGGCGAACCGGAGCAGCCGCCCGTCGATTCCCGATGGGCTGCGCTCCAGCAGTACACCTCAGACCACGGCGATGCGCTTCGCGCCGCCCCCAAGACAGAGAAGAGCTAGACATGGCAGGTAACCCCCCGAAGCGGAAGGTCTCCCGCTCCAACACCCGTTCGCGTCGCGCCCAGTGGAAGGCTGAAGCCCCCGCCCTGGTCAAGACCATCGAGAACGGCAAGGTCGTCTACAGCCGCCCCCACCAGGCGAAGGTCGTCACCGACTCGCAGGGCACCGAGCTCTTCCTCGAGTACAAGGGCCGCAAGGTCGCCGACGTCTGATCGGCACTTCGTGACGCGTAACAACGTCGAGCGCGATGCGCTCACCGAGAAGCTCGGGGTCGACATCGACCCCGAGCTTCTTTCTCTTGCTCTGACGCACCGCTCGTTCGCCTACGAGAACGGCGGCATCGCCCACAACGAACGACTGGAGTTCCTCGGTGACTCCGTTCTGGGCCAGGCCGTGACCGTGCGCCTGTTCACGGGTCATCCCGACCTCGACGAGGGCAGCCTCGCCAAACGGCGGGCGAGCGTGGTCTCGACCGTCGCCCTGGCGGAGGTCGCCCGTGGAATCGGCCTCGGCGACCACGTGCGTCTCGGTCGCGGCGAGATCCTCACCGGTGGGCGCGATAAAGACTCGATCCTGGCCGACACAATGGAGGCGCTGATCGGGGCGACGTACCTTTCGGCCGGACCCGATGCCGCCACCGCGATGGTCCTGCGACTGGTCGAGCCGCTGCTCGCCGACCCCGAGCGCTACGGCGCCGCGATGGATCCGAAGACGAGCCTGCAGGAGATCGCAGCGCGTCTCGGCCTCGCGGCCCCCGCGTACGGCGTCGAGGCCACCGGGCCCGATCACGACCGGCGGTTCACCGCGACGGTGACCGTCGGCGATGTCGTGACCACGGGCCAGGGATCGAGCAAGAAGCAGGCCGAGATGGCCGCCGCGCTCACGGCGTGGCGCGAGCTCGACGCCCGTGCCTGAGCTGCCCGAAGTCGAGGTCGTGCGGGCGGGCCTCGAACCCGCCGTCCGCGGGGCGCTCATCGCCTCGGTCGACGTGCACGACGAGCGCGCCCTGACTCGGCACACCGGGGGAGCGGCCCACTTCGAGGCCGAGCTCACCGGTCGGCGCATCAGCGCGGCCGTCCGGCGCGGGAAGTTTCTGTGGATGCCGGTCTCCGACGACGAGACGATCGTCACGCATCTGGGAATGAGCGGGCAAATGCTCCTGCGCGTCCCCGGCGCTCCCCAGGAGCGGCACGAGCGCATCCGCATCGAGCTCGAGCACCCCGTGCACGGTGGGCTGTCGGTCGTCTTCGCCGACCAGCGCACCTTCGGGTCCCTCGCGATCGACGAGCTGGTCGACACGCCGGACGGCGCCGCGGGCGGGCGCGGGTCCGACCTCGCCCGCGTCCCCACCCAGGTCGCGCACATCGGACGCGACCCGTTGGACCCGGCTTTCGACGCGAAGCGGTTCCGGGCACGCCTCGGGCGCACGTCGTCCGGCGTCAAGCGCGTGCTGCTCGATCAGACCGTGGCCAGCGGCATCGGAAACATTTACGCCGACGAATCGCTGTGGGCCGCGCGCATCCACCCCGAGACGCCGGCATCCGCTCTGCCGACACGCGCCGTGAACCGCCTGCTCGGCGAGGTGCAGGCGGTGCTCGAGAAGGCCCTGGCCGAAGGCGGCACGAGCTTCGACGCCCAATACGTCAACGTCAACGGGCAGGCGGGGTACTTCGCGCACTCGCTCAACGCCTACGGTCGTACCGGTCAGCCGTGCCCGCGGTGCGGGCGGCCGATCGTGCGCGTGTCGTTCATGAACCGCTCGAGCCACTTCTGCCCGCACTGCCAGCGCCTGCGCTGACCCGCCCGCGCGCGAGTCGCCACGAACCGTCGCTCGCGGCGGGTCCGCGACGACGATTCCTGGCGACTCACGCGGTCAGGCGAGGACCTTCTTCCACACGCCCTCGTACGACAAGGGGCGGAAGCCGATGCGCTCGTTGATCGAGAGCATCGGGCGGTTCTCCTCCGCGTTGTAGGTCATGACGCGCGGAGACAGCGGCGCGACGTCGTGCCACGCGAGAAGCCCGGCGCACTTCACGAGCATGCCGAGGCGGTGCCCGCGGTGGGCGGCGACGACCAGGGTGTCCTCCTGGCTGGTCACCGTGGTGCGGTCCTTCCCGATCACGAGTTCGTTGAATGCCGCGAGCTCGCCGGTGTCGATGTGCTGAGCGGCGGTCACGAGCATGTGCCGCCCCGCGTCGAGGTACCCCGCTTCGTAGCGGCGGAGGCGGTCGGCATCCCAGACCTCCTCGTCGAACTCGAGGTCGGCCGAGGGTGCGTCGGTCACCATGCGGGACTTCATCCACGCGAATCCGTCGACGAACTCGTCGGGGGTGGGCAGCGTCCACTGCACGACGCGGTGCCCCGCCGCCGCGTGCTCCGCCTCGGCGAGCAGGGCTTCGAGGTGAGGGCGGGCGCCGGCGAGATGAAGCTGGCTCACCCGCACGATCTGCTCCAGGGTGCACCCGGATGCCAGGAGGAAGCGCGCCGCGTGATCCTCGGGTATCGACCCGAAACCGGTGGGCGCCGCCAGACGAGGGCCTTCCGCGGCGGGGTGCTCCGCCCACGATTGCAGGACGGTGCGGCCCTCGGCGCGGGCGATGCGCTCGATCTCGGCGAAGGCGGCGCGGCCGATGCCGTGCCCCCACGCGGAGCGCCGCAGTTCGATGAGCCAGAACCCGGTGCGGGCTCCCTCCTCCTGCGGGAAGTCGAGACCGACGCGGCCGACGACCTCGCCGTGGAAGACGGCGATCCACGAGAACCGCTTCATCTCGGGCTGCGGCTGGTACAGGGGGAGCAGCTCGTCGGCGGGCATGGAGGAGTCGTCGTGACCGGAGATCTCGGCGTAGACGAGGTTGCGAAGGCGCACCATGTCGCGGAAGTCCGCGGCGTCGGGGCCGTCGAGGGAGGTTGGGATGTGGAGGGGGCGCAGCTCGAGGCCGGCCGGAAGGGTGGTCATGTCACGGCTTTCGGGTCGGAGGGGTGAGGGCGGTGGGGCCGACGTCATCGGTCGGCCCCACCGCTCAGAACGGCGGGCGGCTGAACGCCGCGGCGCTCTGCCAAGCGCGTTCGCGCTTGTCGCGCTCGGCGTGGGCCGTGCGCGCGCGGTACGCGCTGACCGCCTGATGGTCGAGGGCCCGGGCGCGGTCGGCGTGCCGCGTCAGCAGCCAGAGGCCGAGGCGCAGCGACACCCGGTCGAACAGACCGAGCGGGCGGTAGGCGGTGGTGTCGAAGGTGACCGTCGACGGGATGGGTGCGGGGGTGTGCGCGGCCGAGGCGTGCTGCGGCGCGCGCGTGAACAGGGCGTTCATGCGGAGGCTCCGTGAGGATGAGAGGCGAGCGGATGACGCGACGAGCGCGTGGAGGGACCACGAAGATCCGGGCGAGCACAGGAGGCTCGCGCGACGCGGAGACGCAGGACGTCTCGACGCGACGGGGTTACCCGAGTCGGGAGGGCATTCCGACGGCGGAAGTCCCTTCGGTGACGGGTGCGGAGGGCACGGGCACGGCGATGAAGCCGGTGGCGCGGAAGCCGGTGGTGATGCGAATCATGGAAGGAACCTCCTTTCGACGTCGGTTGCGACCCCCGACGCTAGCGAACGCGTTCAGCCGATGTCAAGCGAATGCTCAGAAAGAGTGGCCGCCCGGGCGCGTCGGGCGTGCGGAAACGGCCCGTCGCGGCGGAATTCCGGGGGTGTTCGGATACCGTGGAGCGCCGGGCCGATCGAAGGAGGGTGACGTGCATCTGAAGAGCGTCACGCTCAAAGGCTTCAAATCGTTCGCCCAGTCGACGACTTTCACCCTCGAACCGGGTGTCACCTGCATCGTCGGCCCGAACGGGTCGGGCAAGTCGAACGTCGTTGACGCCCTCGCCTGGGTGATGGGGGAGCAGGGCGCCAAGACCCTCCGCGGCGGGAAGATGGAGGACGTCATCTTCGCCGGCACGTCCACACGCGGACCGCTCGGTCGTGCCGAGGTGCAGCTGACGATCGACAACGGCGACGGCGCCCTGCCCATCGACTACAGCGAGGTGACGATCAGTCGCACGCTGTTCCGGACCGGAGCGAGCGAGTACGCCATCAACGGGCAGACCTGTCGTCTGCTCGACGTGCAGGAGCTGCTCAGCGACTCCGGCCTCGGGCGCGAGATGCACGTCATCATCGGTCAGGGTCGCCTGGACACCGTGCTGCAGGCGACCGCCGAGGATCGTCGCGGCTTCATCGAGGAAGCGGCGGGGATCCTCAAGCACCGTCGCCGCAAGGAGAAGACCGTTCGCAAGCTCGAGGCGATGGAGACCAATCTCACGCGTCTCAGCGACCTCGCGGGCGAGCTCCGCCGCCAGCTCAAACCCCTCGGCAAGCAGGCCGAGATCGCGCGCGAGGCGGCGACGATCGCTGCCGTGGTGCGGGACGCCAAAGCGCGCCTGTACGCCGACGATCTCGTGCGTCTGCGTACCCAACTCGCCGACGCGGCGCGGGCCGAGAGCGAGCGCCACACGGAGCGCCTCGGACTCCAGGAGCAGGCCGACGGTCTGCGCCGACGCGTGGAGCGTCTCGAGAACGACCAGCGGTCCGAGGCCGTTGACCGCGCGCGCAGCGTGGCGTTCGCCCTCGAGCAGGTGCAGGAACGCCTCCGCGGGCTCTACACGCTCGCCGGGCAGCGCCTGACCCTGCTCGCCGACGACGACGTCGACGGCGCAGGCTTCGTCCCGACGGTGTCGCAGACCACGATCGACGACGTCCGTGCCGAGATCGACGACATCGCATCCGGGCTCGGCGACACCCAGGATGCCGCGGCGGAGGCGACGCGGGCCGTCGCCCGCGCTCGTGCCGACCTCGACGCCCTCGACGTCGACATCGCCGCCCAGAGCGCTCTGGTCTCGGAGCACGATTTGAAGATCCAGGCCCTCCGGGGAACGGCGGATGCCGCGAACTCGGCCCTCGCGGCCGTCCGCGGTGGTCTGGAGCGGCAGCAGCGGGCTCTGGATGCCGCGCTCGCGCGCCGCGCGGAGGCGGAGGACGCTCGGGCCGAATTGGATCCCGACGTCATCCCCGAGGCCTCGGCGGCGGAGCACGCGGCCGCCTACGAGCGCGCGCAGCGCGATGCGAACGACCTCGAGACCACCGTGGCAGGCCTCCGCGAGCGTCTGCACGCCGCCGAGCGTGAACGCGACGCCCTGTCGGCGCAGACCACCGCCCTCGGTCGCGCCCTCGACGTCCGCAACGCCGCGGCCGATCTCATCGCCGCCGGTGCACCCGGTGTGCGGGGGCTCGTCGGCGACGACGTCAAGGTCACCGCCGGGTACGAGGCCGCCATCGCGGCGGCCCTCGGCTCGCTCGCGGAGGGTCTGCTCGTCGACGACGCGGCGTCCGCGTTCGCGGCGGCGCGTACGGCATCCGCCTCCGACCTCGGCCAGGTCGAGATCGCCATCGCGGGGGATGGCGCCGACGTCTCACCGCCGGATCTCGGCGCCACCGTCGCGAGTGAGGTCATCACCGCGTCGGACGGGGTGCGCGGCATCCTGAGCCGGACGTTGATCGTCGACGATCTCGCCGCGGCGGAGGGACTGCGCGAGCGCATCTCGCACGACGTCACGGTGGTCACGCGTGCGGGCGAGGTGCTCACCGCGCACACGCTGCGCGCCGGATCGGACTCGGGTCGCTCGCGGCTGGAGCTCGCGGCCGAGCGCGACGCCGCGGCCGAACGGCTCGATGAGATCGTCGTGATCGCCGACTCGCTGCGCGAGGCCCTCGTCGACGAGCAGCGGACCCTGACCGACGCCCGTCAGCGCACGAAGGAGGCGTTGTCGACGCTCCGTGCGCACGACGCCGCCCTCGCGGCCCACGCGGAGAAGGTCAACCGCGTCACCGTCCGCCACGAGGCCGCCGTCGCGGAATGCGAGCGCCTCGCGGCCGGTCTGGCGCAGGCGGGGACGGCCGTGACCGAGGCCGAGACGGCGGCCCGACGAGCCGACGACGCCCTCGCGCGTGCGCTCGAGGCGCCCCGGCCCCTGCTCGACGCGTCGGCGAGGGAGCCTTTGGCTGCCGAGGTCGAGGCGGCACGGGAGCGCGAGATGCGGGCGCGCCTCGACATCGAGACGCTCAAGGAACGGGTGCGTGCCGGTGAGGCGCGCATCGTGCAGCTCGAGCAGCAGCGCGAGCGCGAGCGCGCGGCCGCGGCCGAAGCCGCTCGACGCGCCGTGATCCGCCGCGCACAGCGAGAGGTCGCGGCCGAGGTCGCCGGTGCCCTCCCCGCCCTGCTCGACTCCGTCGACCGCTCGGTCAGCCAGGCGCGCGTCGAGCTCGCGGCGGCCGAGACCGCCCGGGCGGCCGTCACCGACGAACTCACCCGTGCCCGCGCCGATGAGGCGGCCGTGCGCGACCGCCTCACGCGCTTGACCGAGAGCGTTCACGGCCTGGAGCTCCAGATGCACGAGAAGAAGCTCCACGTCACGAGCCTGCTCGACCGCGTGCGCTCGGAGCTCGCTCTGGAGGAGGACGTCCTCGTCGCAGAATACGGCCCCGACCAGCCGATACCCGCGGACGACGAGGGGCAGCCGACCGTCTTCGATCGTGCGGCCCAGAAGCGGCGCCTTCAGGATGCCGAGCGCAAACTCGTTCAGCTCGGCCGTGTGAACCCGTTGGCACTGGAGGAGTTCGCGGCGCTCGAGCAGCGGCACGCCTTCCTCACCGAGCAGCTCGCCGACCTGCAGCAGACCCGGACCGACCTGCAGACGATCATCGCCGAGCTCGACGAGCGGATGCAGACGATCTTCGTCGCCGCATTCGAAGACACCCGGGCGGCGTTCACCGAGATCTTCCCGATCCTCTTCCCCGGCGGTTCGGGCAGCATCTCGCTGACCGACCCCGACTCGCCGCTGACGACGGGTATCGAGGTGGCGGTGCGACCGGTCGGCAAGAAGATCGAGCGGCTCTCCCTCCTGTCGGGCGGGGAGCGGTCGCTCGCGGCGGTGGCGTTCCTGACCTCGATCTTCACGGCGCGCCCGAGCCCCTTCTACATCCTCGACGAGGTCGAGGCGGCGCTCGACGACGCCAACCTCGGCCGGCTCCTCGGCGTGTTCGAGAAGCTTCGTGCCAGCAGCCAGCTGATCGTCATCACGCACCAGAAGCGCACGATGGAGATCGCCGACGCGCTCTACGGCGTGTCGATGCGTCAGGACGGCGTCTCGGCGGTCGTCGGTCAGCGCGTGGGCGACCGCGCCGCGTCGCGTGCGGCCGCGTCGACCGCAGCCCGCGACGAGGCTGCGCCCGTAAGCTGAAGCAATGGCTGAGAACTCCTGGTCGTTGGGCCGCGCGCTGCGCGGGTTGTTCGTCAAACCCACCATCGACGAGACGACCTGGGACGACCTCGAGACGGCGCTGCTGACCGCCGACTTCGGCCCCGACGTCACCGAGCGCCTCGTCGACGAACTGCGCGAGAAGGTCGAGCGCTACCGCACGACCGATCCGCGCGACCTGCAGCGGATGCTGCGCGAGACGCTGGAGGAGCACTTCGCGAAGTTCGACACGACGCTGCGCCTCACCGAGCGACCCGCCGTCGTGCTGGTGGTCGGGGTGAACGGTGTCGGCAAGACCACGACCATCGGCAAGTTCGCCAAGTTCCTCCAGCGCTACGGCCGGAGCGTCGTGGTGGGCGCCGCCGACACGTTCCGCGCGGCCGCGGTCGACCAGCTCGCGACGTGGGCCGAGCGCGGGGGAGCCACGATCGTGCGCCCGCAGCACGAGGGTCAGGACCCGGCATCCGTCGCGTTCCAGACCGTCGCGCACGCCAAGGAGACAGCGACGGAGATCGTGCTGATCGACACCGCCGGGCGTCTGCACACCAAGGGCGGCCTCATGGACGAGTTGGGAAAGATCAAGCGCGTCGTCGAGAAGCAGGCCCCGATCAGCGAGGTGCTGCTGGTGCTCGACGCCACGACCGGGCAGAACGGGCTCATGCAGGCGCAGGCGTTCCTCGACAGCGCAGGCGTCACCGGACTCGTGCTGACCAAGCTCGACGGTTCGGCCAAGGGCGGTTTCGTGCTCGCCGTGCAGGAGCTCACCGGCATCCCGGTCAAGCTCCTCGGCCAGGGCGAGGGCATCGGCGACCTCACGGGTTTCACCCCGCACGTCTTCGCCGCGTCGCTGGTTGACTGAGGGCCCATACCGCACCGGGGGCTCCGGGCGGGTCTTCTTCCCGAAGGCCGCGCGTGATGCTTACATGGGACCCATGGCGATCGAGCACGACTTCTTCGGACTCCTCGAGTCGGGCCCCGACGGGTCGATCTTCTGGAGCGAGAGCGTCGAGTTCGGCGACCAGAGCGTGACGGTCGATCTCACCGCCCCGGATCAGGACGATGTGTCCACCGAGGCCCTCGACGTAGCGGCTTCGCTCATCTCTTCGCTCGAGGCCATCGACCTCGCCGCGCGCAACGCGATGGTGAACGAGCTCGACTCGCGCACCAGCGAGGTGACCGAGTACATCCTGCAGCAGCAGGCGACCCTCGGTGAGGAGCTCGAGGATCTGCTGACCGACGTCACCGGCGACACCCACATCGACGTCATCAAGGCGCTGCAGTTGATGAGCATGACGATCCTCGCCGACGAGCACGGCGGCGTGGACCCGTTCGCGGTGCTCGAGTACGCTCTCGACCCCGACGCGACCGACGACGTCTTGCTGGTCAACCTCGCATCCGACGGGCGGGTGCAGTCGGTCACCAGCGCCGACTGAGCCGTGCAGACCTTCCTGCCGTACCCGTCGTTCCGCGACTCCGCCGCGGCGCTCGACCCCAAACGCCTCGGCAAGCAGCGCGTCGAGACCTTCCAGCTCCTGCGGGCGCTCACGGTCCCGGATCACGGCTGGCGGCACCATCCCGCCGCGAAGATGTGGGACGGCCATCTGCCGGCCCTCGTCTCGTACGGCCTCGTGATGAGCGACGAGTGGATCGCCCAGGGGCACGCCGACACGGTGCGCGAGAAGATCCTGGCGTTCGCTCCCGAGGTCGACGGCGTCGCCCAGGACCGCCTCGACCTCCCGCCGTGGATCGGCGACGAGGCGTTCCACCTCGCCCACCGGTCCAACCTCGTCCGAAAGGACCCGGAGTTCTACGTCCCTCGGTTCGGCGACGTCGCCGACGACCTGCCGTACGTGTGGCCGGTCTGAGGGACTCCCGGACGCCGTGACCGCCCGCGTCGAGCCCCGTGACGCCCGTGGGCTCAGACCGCCTGAGCGAAGCCGGCGTCCGCGGCGGCGATGTCCTTCGCTAGGTGGGCGAGGTGGGGCGGGATCTCGCGGCCCTTCGAGACCATCGACTGCGCCCACAGGCGGCCGGCGCGGTACGACGAGCGCACGAGGGGGCCGGCGAGCACGCCGAGGAAGCCGATCCGCTCGGCCTCGTCTTTGAAGTCCACGAACTCCGCGGGCTTGACCCAGCGCTGCACGGGGAGGTGGCGCGGGGTGGGGCGGAGGTACTGGGTGATCGTGATGATGTCGGTGCCCGCCGCGTGCAGGTCCTCGAGCGCCTGGACGACCTCCTCGGGCTCCTCGCCCATGCCGAGGATGAGGTTGGACTTCGTGATGAGCCCCGCGTCGCGGGCGGCGCTCAGCACACCGAGTGAGCGGTCGTACCGGAAGGCGGGGCGGATGCGCTTGAAAATCCGCGGCACGGTCTCGACGTTGTGCGCGAACACCTCGGGGCGCGACGAGAACACCTCCTCGAGGTGCGTGGGGTTTCCCGAGAAGTCCGTGGCGAGGATCTCGACGCCCGTGCCGGGGTTCTCTGCGTGGATGCGACGCACCGTCTCGGCGTGCAGCCAGGCGCCCTCGTCGGGGAGGTCGTCGCGCGCGACGCCGGTCACGGTGGCGTAGCGCAACTGCATCCGCGTCACGCTCTCGGCGACGCGGCGGGGCTCGTCGCGGTCGTAGTCGGCCGGCTTGCCGGTGTCGATCTGGCAGAAGTCGCACCGTCGCGTGCACTGCGAGCCGCCGATGAGGAAGGTCGCCTCCCGGTCCTCCCAGCACTCGAAGATGTTGGGGCACCCGGCCTCCTGGCACACGGTGTGCAGCTCCTCGGTCTTCACGAGGTTCTGCAGCGCCGTGTACTCGGGCCCCATCCTGGCCTTCGTCTTGATCCACTCGGGCTTGCGCTCGATCGGCGTCTCAGCGTTGCGCACCTCCAGGCGCAACAGCTTCCGCCCGTTGGGTGCGGTGGATGCCGGAGCCCCGGCGTGGCCGGTCCCGCAGGCGCTCACGCGGCGACCGCCGCGTACTCGGCGCGGAAGACCCGCTGGATCGCGGGTAGGAGGTCGGCGGGGGAGACGTCGGCCCCCGCGACCTCGCTGACGGTCGTGACCCCGGCATCCGAGATGCCGCACGGCACGATGTGCCGGAAGCCGGCGAGGGTGTTGTCGCAGTTGACGGCGAAGCCGTGCATGGTCACTCCTTTTTCGACGCGGACCCCGATCGCCGCGATCTTGTCGACGCCGAGGGGGCGTCGGACCCAGACGCCGCTGCGCCCCTCCACGCGGAACCCGTCGACGCCGTGCGCGGCGAGGGCGTCGATGAGCAGACGCTCGAGCCGCCGAACATGTGCGACGACGTCGATCGGCTCGGGCAGGCGCACGATGGGGTACCCCACGAGTTGCCCCGGTCCGTGCCAGGTGATCTTCCCCCCGCGATCGACGTCGATCACGGGCGTGCCGTCGTCGGGTCGCTCGTGCGCTTCGGTGCGCTTGCCCGCCGTGTAGACGGCGTCGTGCTCGAGCAGGAGCAGGGTGTCGGCGCGCGTGCCCGCCACGACGTCCGCGTGGATGCGACGCTGGTGAGCCCAGCCGTCGAGGTACGGGACGTAGTGCGGCGCGAGGCCGGCGTCGTGGATGTCGATCATCGACCCCTCCGAAGTTGGATTGGGTCCAACAATACATCGCGGGTCGCGTCCTAGGCTGGTCCGGTGACCCCCGAGCCCCGCAGCGGTAGACCACGCGCATCCTCACGCGAGGTGCTGTCGGAGGCCGCGTGCGAGCTGTTCCTCGAGCAGGGCTACGACGCCACCTCCGTCTTGGACATCACCCGGCGCGCGGGGGTGAGCCGGTCGAGCTTCTTCAACTACTTCTCCGCCAAGAGCGACGTGCTGTGGTCGGGCTTCGACGAGCAGGCGGATGCCGCGATCGAGCGGCTCCGCGACGGACAGGCCGCCGTCGGCTGCCTGACGGGGATCGGCGCGGGACTCGCGCCCGACGCGCTCGCCCTCGCGATCATCAATGCCGATGCCATGGGCATCTCCGCCGAGCTCGACCGCGATCGGGCCGTCCGGCAATTCCGGCTGCAACGGGAGCTCGCCGCGCGGTTCGTGCGGGACGGCGCGCCCCAGCTGACCGCGCAGGTCCGCGCGGGCGCACTCTCGGCCGCCGTTCTGGCGGCGGTCTGGGCGTGGGCGGATCGCACCGCCGCGGGGCGGCCCATCGCTGAGGTGCTGGAAGCCGCCCTCGCCCTGGCGTGAGCGGAGGGTCGGCCCCCGGCATTCGGGGGTCCGGAGTGTGCGTCGCAGAGTCGCGACCTCGGCGATTCGCGCAACCTCAGTGACACCGGGGGTCTGCGGGCTGAGGATGCGCAGATCGCGGAGGCGATCTGCGCAGCGGATCTTCGCCGCAGGCGCGAGACCTCGGCGGTTCGCACGCCCCCAGCGGCATCGGGGGTCTGCGGGCTGAGGGTGCGCAGATCGGCGAGGCCGTCTTACGCGGCACGTCCGTGGACGACGGCGGCGAAAGCGCCCTGGCCCGCGTAAACTCGACTCATCATGGCGACTTTCGGCACCCTCTCCGACCGGCTCACAGAGACCTTCCGCAATCTCCGGAAGAAGGGCCAGCTCACGCCCGCCGACGTCGACGGGACGGTGCGCGAGATCCGACGCGCCCTGCTCGACGCCGACGTCGCCCTGCCCGTGGTCAAGGAGTTCACCGCCGCCGTGCGCGAGCGCGCTCTCGGCGACGAGGTCAATCGTGCGCTCAACCCCGCGCAGCAGGTCGTGCAGATCGTCAACGACGAGCTGATCGGCATCCTGGGAGGTCAGCAGCGGCGTCTGCAGTTCGCCAAGAACCCCCCGACGGTCATCATGCTCGCAGGCCTGCAGGGCTCGGGTAAGACGACCTTCGCGGGCAAGCTCGCCAAGATGCTCGAGAAGGACGGCCACACGCCCCTTCTCGTCGCCTGCGACCTCCAGCGTCCCAACGCCGTCAACCAGCTGCAGGTCGTCGCCGAGCGCGCCGGCGCCACCATCTACGCCCCCGAGCCGGGCAACGGCGTCGGCGACCCGGTGAAGGTCGCCCGCGACGGCGTCGCCTACGCGACGCGTCAGCAGCACGACATCGTCATCATCGACACCGCCGGACGTCTGGGCGTCGACGCCGAGCTGATGAAGCAGGCCGCCGACATCCGCAAGGCCACCCAGCCCGACGAGGTGCTCTTCGTCATCGACGCGATGATCGGTCAGGATGCCGTCAACACGGCCAAGGCGTTCCAGGACGGCGTCGACTTCACCGGCGTCGTGCTGTCGAAGCTCGACGGTGACGCCCGCGGTGGCGCCGCCCTCTCGGTCGCCTCGGTGACCGGACGTCCGATCATCTTCGCGTCGACCGGTGAGGGCCTCGACGACGTCGAGCCGTTCCACCCCGACCGCATGGCATCGCGCATCCTGGACCTTGGTGACATCCTCACCCTGATCGAGCAGGCGCAGCAGGCCTTCGACGAGGCGGAGGCGATGAAGGTCGCCGAGAAGCTCGCGACGGAGACCTTCACGCTCGAGGACTTCCTCGAGCAGATGCAGCAGATGAAGAAGATGGGCTCCATGAAGAAGATGCTCGGGATGCTCCCGGGCATGGGCAACATGAAGCAGCAGCTCGAGGACTTCGACGAGCGCGAGATCGACCGCACCGAGGCCATCATCCGCTCGATGACGCTCGCGGAGCGCCGCAACCCCAAGATCCTCAACGGCTCCCGTCGCCTGCGCATCGCGCGCGGTTCGGGCATGACCGTCACCGACGTCAACCAGCTCGTCCAGCGCTTCGACCAGGCCGCGAAGATGATGAAGACCGTCGCGCGCGGCGGCGTGCCCAACATCCCCGGCATGGGTCCGGTGGGCGGCAAGCCCGGGGCGTCGTCGAAGCGCGGCAAGCAGCAGAAGGCGAAGGGCTCGCGCTCGGGCAACCCGGCTAAGCGTGCGGCCGAGAACGCCGGGATCGCGGCCTCCGCCGCTCCCACCGGCTCGGGCTTCGGCCTTGGCGGCCAGAACGCGCCGAGCGAGGCCGATCTGGCCGAGCTCCAGAAGATGCTCGGACGCGGCTGACCGCCGCCGTCCGGCGCCCTAGGGAAGGATGCCGGCATCCTGCAGGGCCGACATGACGGTCTGTTCGATCGCCCGCTGTCCGCGGGGCGTGGGGTGCACGTCGTCCTCCTGCATCCACTCGGGGTGGCCGCGCAGCGGCTGGCCGACGTCGAGGAAGGCCCCGCCCACGGCGTCGACGGCGTCGCGCAGGGCCTCGGAGGTGACGGCCGTGTCGTCGGGCACGTCATCCTCGTCGTTCCAGATCGTGCTGAGCCCGACGATCCGGGCGTCGGGCGCGGCGTCGTGCAGCTCGGTGACGGTGTCGGCGGTGTCGGCGCGGATCTCGTCGGCATCCTCCCAGAAGTCGTTGCTGGAGGACTCCACGATGAGCAGCTGGGGTTGCAGCGCGGCGACCGCCGGCACGAGGCCGGCATAGGTCGTGCCGCAGTCGCCCTGCACGACGAAGCCCATGCCGGCGCACGCCAGGTTGGTCACGGTGACGCCCCCGTGCGCGGACAGCAGGACCGGCCAGGCCTCGGCGCGCTCGAGGCCGAAACCCGACATGAGCGAATCGCCCAGTGCGACCGTCCGGATCGGGGGGTGCGTCGCCGACGGCGAGGGGGATGCCGTCGTCGTCGCGGTCGCGGCCGGCGTGGCCAGCTGCGCGGCGCGCAGCGACGGAGTCGGGGCCGCGTCGACGGGTTCCGCCGCGCAGCCGGCGAGCATCGCGGCCGCCGCGCACACGGCCGCCAGCGAGATCGCCCGAGCGCGGCGTGCGGAATCCATGCCGCGATCCTAGGAGCGCGCTCCTATGAGTGAGCGCGGAGATCGGGCCTCAGACGCGCAGAGCGGCGAGGTGCTCGCGCAACGTGGGGCCGCCGCGGAACTCGCGGATCAGGTGCTGCACGACCTCGCGCAGATCGCCGTCGGCGGCGTCGGCGACCGCGATCTGCCGCGCGGAGCTGCCGCCGGTGGCGAGGATGGTCTCGAGGCTGGCGAACTCGCGGGCGCACTTGAGCTCCACCGCGACCTCGGCGAGCTCCTCCATGGTCTCGCGCAGGTGCTCCACCACCGGACGTTGCGTGCCCTCGCGGTCCACGATCACCCGCGCGTCGAGCCCGTAGCGGGCGGCGCGCCACTTGTTCTCCCGCGCGTACCAGGGCGGGATGCCGGGCAGCTCGCGCCCCTCGTCGAGCAGGCGCGAGAAGTGCTCGACCAGGGTCTGCGCGAGCGCCGCGACGGCCGCGAGCTCCGGGAGCGTCGACATCCCGTCGCACGCGCGGATCTCGACCGTGCCCCACTTGGGCGCCGGACGGATGTCCCAGCGCACCTCGCTGGCATCCGCCATCACCCCGGTGCGCACCATGTCGTCGAGGTAGCCCTCGAAGTCGTCCCAGGTCTGCAGCTGCCACGGGAGTCCCGCCGTCGGGAGCTGCTGGAAGACCAGCGCGCGGTTGGACGCGTAGCCGGTGCGTTCGCCCGCCCAGAAGGGACTGGAGGCCGACAGGGCCTGCAGGTGGGGGAGGTAGACGGTCAGGGCGTTGACGATCGGGATGACCTTTTCGACGTCGTCCACGCCGATGTGCACGTGGATGCCCCAGATCATCATGTTGCGCCCCCACCACTGGGTGCGCTCGATGAGGGTGTGGTACCGCGTCTTGTCGGTGACCTGCTGGTCGTACCACTGCGCGAACGGATGGCTGCCGGCGCACAGCAGCTCGACGCCGCGGGGCTCGGTCTCCTCCCGCAGCGCGCAGATCGCGTCGCCTATGTCGTCGACGGCTTCCGCGACCGTGTGGCCCACCCCGCTCGTCACCTCGACGGTGTTGGTGAGCAGTTCGCCGGTGACCGTGAAGCGCTCGAGCGCCGACTTGCTCTCGAGCTTCTCCAGCACCTCGGGCGCACGGGGGACCAGGTCCCCCGTCTCGCGGTCGGCGAGCATGAGCTCCCACTCCAGTCCCACGGACGAACGCGTCGATGCAGCGAACGGGAGCCTCATGCGGTCAGTCTGACACGGGGGTCGGGCACGCGGATCGTCCGCTACCCTCCGTGTCGCGGCGTGTCACCTGTCACCGCGAGCTCTGCGCATCTGGCAGAATAGAGGGCTGGACCCGCCACTCGACCCTCTATCCAGTGTCGGTCCACCCTTTTGAGCTTCCGCCGGGTGTGCACCCCACTCTCCAGGCGTTCGGTTCGTTCGTTTTCATCATTTGGAGTCATCGTGGCTGTCAAGATCCGTCTCAAGCGCCTCGGAAAGATCCGCGCGCCCTACTACCGCATCGTCGTCGCCGACTCGCGCACCAAGCGCGACGGTCGTGTCATCGAGGAGATCGGCAAGTACCACCCGACCGAGGAGCCCTCGTTCATCGAGGTCGACTCGGACCGCGCGCAGTACTGGCTGTCGGTCGGCGCTCAGCCCACCGAGCAGGTCGCCGCCATCCTCAAGCTCACGGGCGACTGGGGCAAGTTCAAGGGCGACAAGGACGCGAAGTCCACCGTCAAGGTCCGCGAGGAGAAGGCCGCGTTCGAGGCCGACTCGTCGAAGAAGTCGGTCATCAAGCCCAAGGCCGAGAAGAAGGCCGACGCTCCCGCCGAGGCGCCCGCTGAGGACGCCGCCGAGACCTCGGCCGAGTAATCCCCGTGCTGTCTGCCGCGCTCGAACACGTCGTCAAGGGGATCGTCGATCACCCGGATGCCGTGACCATCCGTTCCAGCTCGTCGCCGCGTGGCGACGTGCTGGAGGTTCGCGTGCACCCCGATGACCGGGGTCGCGTGATCGGGCGCGGCGGACGCACCGCCAAGGCACTGCGCACGGTCGTGTCGGCTCTCGCCGACGGCCGCCGCGTGCGCGTCGACGTCGCCGACGACTGATGGCGAACGGCGACACCGCGGGCGCTCAGCCCGCCAAGACCCAGCTCCGCGTCGGACGCCTCGTGAAGGCCCACGGCCTCAAGGGCGCCTTCAAGCTCGAGCTGTACACCGACGATCCCGATGGGCGCTTCGCGCCGGGGAGCACGTTCACCCTGCAGGTTCCGGAGTCCTCGCCGTGGCACGGCCGCGAGCTGACGGTCCGTGAGTTCCGCTGGATGAACTCCCACCCCGTGGCCTTCTTCGAGGGCGTGGACGACCGTACGGCGGCGGAGGAGCTCGTCAAGGCGATCCTCTGGATCGACCAGGACACGGCGGAAGCCCCCGCCGAAGACGATGCGTGGTACGACCACCAGCTCGTCGGCCTCGACGTCGTCCGCGACGGCGCGGTGATCGGCCGCGTCGCACGCGTCGACCACTTCCCCGCGCAGGATCTGCTCATCGTGAAGCAGATCGGCGACGACCGCGAGGTGCTCGTCCCCTTCGTGAGCGCGATCGTGCCCGAGGTCGACATTGCGGGCGGTCGCGTCGTCGTCACGCCCCCGGCGGGTCTGTTCGAAGACCTCCCGCCCGAGGCCGACGACGAGCCGGCTCCCGCGGACGATTCTCGCGCGGACGGCGCTCCCGCCGACGACGCCCCCGCCGACCCCGAGGACTGACGTGCGCATCGACGTCGTGTCGATCTTCCCGACGATCTTCGACGCGCTCGAGGTCTCCCTCCTCGGCAAAGCCCGGCAGAGCGGTCTGCTCGACGTGCACGTGCACGACCTCCGCGACTTCACGCACGATCGGCACCGGACGGTCGACGACACGCCCTACGGCGGCGGTGCGGGAATGGTGATGAAGCCGGAGCCCTGGGGCGAGGCCCTCGACGCGGTGGTCGGCGCGGCCGACCAGCGTCCCGTCATCGTCTTCCCGTCTCCCGCGGGGGAGCGTTTCACCCAGTCGATCGCCCGCGAGCTGTCGACAGCGCCGCATCTGGTGTTCGGCTGCGGTCGGTACGAAGGCATCGACGAGCGCGTGTTCGACTACGCCGCCGAACTCGGCGACGTGCGCCTGCTCTCCCTCGGCGACTACGTGCTCAACGGCGGCGAGGTCGCCGTCATGGCGATGGTCGAGGCGATCGGGCGGCTCGTCCCGGGCGTCGTCGGCAACCCCGAGAGCCTGGTCGAAGAATCGCACGAGGACGGGCTGCTCGAATACCCGTCGTTCACCAAGCCCGCGAGGTGGCGCGACCGCGAGGTGCCCCCGGTGCTGTTGAGTGGCAACCACGGCGCCGTCGCCCGGTGGCGGCGGGAGCAGCAGCTCGAGCGCACGCGGACGCGTCGCCCCGATCTCCTCTCCGACTGAGTGCCGGCCGCCCTCGCGCCGACGCGGGCGGTTCGGTCGCGCCGACGTCATCTTCACGGCATCCTGTTCCGGCGCTGCACGGGAGACGATCACGCGCTCGTCGTCACGGCATCCTGCTCCCGTGCCGCGAGGAAGGACGATGCGCCTTCGTCGTCACGGCATCCGGTTGGCGACGCGGATGGCGGATGCCGCGACCCGCAGGCCGCGGCGTCCGGAGGCGGGTGTCAGTCGACTCCGAGGAACGAGCGGTCGGTGAGCACGATCGGGCCGTCGGCGGTGATGGCGACCGTGTGCTCGGAGTGCGCTCCGCGTGAGCCGTCGGCGCTGCGCAGCGTCCAGCCGTCGGGGTCGGTGACGAGCTCGTCGGTGGTCTGCAGGAACCACGGCTCGAGCGCGACGACCAGTCCGGCGCGGAGCGGATAGCCGCGCCCCGCCTTTCCGTCGTTGGCGACGTGCGGGTCGCCGTGCATGGTGCGCCCCACGCCGTGGCCGCCGAAGTCGGTGTTGATGCTGAGGCCCTCGGCGCGCGCGACGGCGGCGACGGCGGCGGAGATGTCGCCGATCTTGTGGCCCACGGTGGCGGCGTCGATCGCGGCGGCGAGAGCGCGCTGCGTGGTGTCGATCAGGGCGAGGTCTTCGTCGCGGGGCGTGCCGACGACGAAGGAGACGGCGGAATCGGCGACCCAGCCGTCGACGGAGGCGGCGAAATCGAGAGAGACGAGGTCGCCGTCGCGCAGGACGTAGTCGTGGGGGAGGCCGTGCAGGACGGCGTCGTTGATGGAGGTGCACAGCACCTTGCCGAACGGGCTCGCGCCGAACGACGGGTGGTAGTCGATGTAGCACGACTCGGCGCCGGCTTTCCGGATCATGTCGTGTGCGCGACGGTCCAGGTGCAGGAGGTTGGTGCCCACCTTGGTCTCGTCGCGCAACGTGGCGAGCACCTCCGCGACGAAGCGGCCCGCGGGGCGCATCGCGTCGATCTCGGCCGGCGTACGCAGTTCGATCATGGTGGTTCCCTTTCGTCGAACCTCCATTCTCACCGATGGATGCAGCCGTGATGCGCTCGGGCCATGGGTTTCTCAAAGGCGCCGCACATGGTCGCGCCCTAGCATCGGGTCATGGTGCTGCGCCGACTGTTCTACCGCTGGCTGCTTCCGGCCGCTTTCGTGTTGCCGCTCTGGCTCTTCGTCGGATGGATCGTGTTCTCCGGCGGCAGCGGGTGGGCTCTCCTGTGGCTGTTCGTCGCCGTGCCTGCGGTGTTCGTCTCGCAGGTGCTGCTGTCGCTCCTCGTCCGTGCGCGGGGGAGCGTCCGCGAGTCCCGGGCGGTGTCGTGGCGCGACGCGGTCGGCATCGGGCTCTGGCACCTCGTGATCATCGCTCTCGGTCTGTTCGACTCGCGCGTGTTCTTCCCGCTGCTCGTGCTCTCGGTCGTCGGAGCGCTCGTGCTCTTCTGGTCGTCGCTCGCGCAGGTGTGGAACGAGGCGCGCGGAACGGTGACGGTGATGCACGCCGCCGACGGCACGGCCTACATCCCCGCGCCGCGCGAGCGGGCACAACAGCGTTCGCAGCAGCGGGTCGACGGCGACGTCATCGTCGTGGCGGAGTCACCCCGGCAGGAGTGAGCACGTCACCGCCGTCGTCGCGCGGACGGACGTTTTGGCCGGTCGGCGCGGACGTGGCAGAATAGACCCTCGTGCCCTGACCGGCTCTGCCTCAGGGGAGTCCGCCGCATCCGCGGCTCGGGCACGCCCCACCTTTTTCCCCTTTTATCGTGCGATCGACCTGTGGCGGTCGCAGGAAGTGATGATCATGCAGATCCTCGACTCCGTCGACGCGGCCTCGCTGCGCTCCGACATCCCCGCCTTCGCCCCCGGCGACACCGTCAAGGTGCACGTCAACATCACCGAAGGCAACCGCTCGCGCATCCAGGTGTTCCAGGGCGTCGTCATCGGCCGCTCGGGCGACGGCGTGCGCGAGACCTTCTGCGTCCGCAAGGTCAGCTTCCAGGTCGGCGTGGAGCGCACCTTCCCCGTCCACAGCCCCGTGATCGACCACATCGAGGTCGTCACGCGCGGTGACGTGCGTCGCGCCAAGCTCTACTACCTGCGCAGCCTGCGCGGCAAGAAGGCCAAGATCAAGGAGAAGCGCGACCGCTGAGTCGCCTCCCTCGAACGCCCCGTGGATTTCACCTCGGGGCGTTCGGCGTTTTCGCGGCGAGACGGTCACGGGGCGGCGCACGGGTGTGCGACCCTTGTTGCTGCGGTTCTCCGGAGTGCGGGAACCCGGTGAAGGAAACATGAGCGACCAGACCGCCTCGACCCCGGATGCCAGCGCGTCCCGTTCCACGGCATCCCGTTCCGCGGCATCCCGCCGCCGAGGCTGGGGGTCGTTCCTGCGCGACCTCGTCGTCATCGTCGTCATCGCGCTGCTGGTGTCGTTTGTGGTCAAGACGTTCGTCGTCCGGTCGTTCTACATCCCGTCGGCGTCGATGGAGAACACGCTGATGATCAAGGACCGAATCCTGGTCGATGAGCTCACCCCGAGATTCGGCGAGTACTCGCGGGGCGATGTGGTGGTGTTCCGCGACCCGGGTGGGTGGCTCGACAACGCTCCCGCACCCGAGCGGTCGCCCTTCGTCGAGGGCGTCGACTGGGTCCTCTCGCTCTTCGGTCTGTCGGCACCCGACAGCGACGACCATCTCATCAAGCGGGTGATCGGTACGCCCGGTGACCACGTCGTGTGCTGCAACGCCCTCGGCCAGACGTCGGTGAACGGTGTCCCGATCGACGAGACCTACGTGCGCCTGTCCCCGGGAGCGACCGCTCCGGAGCCGGTGCCGTACGACGTCACCGTGCCGGACGGTTCCCTGTGGGTGCTCGGTGACAACCGCAACAGTTCGCGCGACTCGCGCTTCAACCAGGCGCAGCCGGGGCAGGGCTTCGTGCCGATCGACAACGTGGTCGGTCGCGCCTTCGTGATCACATGGCCGTTCGACCGGTTCGGACTCATCGACTTCCACCACGAGGTGTTCGCGGGGGTCCCCGCACCGGGGGAACAGTGATCGAACCCACCCTCACTCTCGAGCGTCGGCTGCTCAAGCAGCACGCGATCGTCATCGCGTGCGATGAGGTCGGTCGCGGGGCGTTGGCGGGTCCGGTGGCCGTCGGCGCGGCCGTGATCGACCCGGCCCGATCGCGCAAGCGGGTGCCTGCGGGGCTGCGGGACTCGAAGCTCGTGCCCGAGGCGCGGCGTCCGGAGGTGGCCGCCCGCGCGGCGGCGTTCGTCCAGCACAGTGCGGTCGGGTGGGCGAGTTCGGTCGAAGTGGACGAGATCGGCATCATCCGCGCCCTCGGGCTCGCCGCGGTGCGGGCGATCGCCGACCTGCGCGCGCACGGCGTCGTCCCCGAGGAGGCCTTAGTGATCCTCGACGGCAACCACGACTACATCACGCCGGCGGGGGAGTCCGGGCTGACCGTCCGTCCGGTCATCAAGGCCGACCGCGACTGCGCGAGTGCCGCCGCGGCATCCGTCATCGCCAAGGTCGCGCGCGACACGCTCATGACCGGCCTCCACGACGACCTGCCCGCCTACGGGTGGGCGCGCAACAAGGGGTATGCGAGCCTCGACCACCGCGAGGCGATCTCCGCGCACGGGATGAGCATGCATCATCGTCACTCCTGGGCCATCGCGGCCGCGCCGACGCTGTTCTGACACCCGCCTGGACGCGCCCGGGTGGGTGCCCCCGTGCGGCTGCAGCCGCGCCGCGCGCCTAGGATGGGAGGACCATGGATGACGACGTCTTCGAGGATTACGACCGCGAACTCGAACTGGCCCTGTACCGCGAGTACCGCGATGTCGTGCGCCAATTCACCTACGTGATCGAGACCGAGCGCCGGTTCTACCTCGCGAACGACGTCAACGTCGTGCGCCGCGACACCGAGCACGACTTCTACTTCGAGATCTCGATGACCGACGTGTGGGTGTGGGACATCTACCGCGCCGACCGCTTCGTGAAGTCCGTCCGCGTGCTGACCTTCAAGGACGTCAACGTCGAGGAGCTGTCGCGTCACGACTTCCAGCTGCCGGACGAGCTCTCGCTCGACAACTGACGCCTCCTCCCCAGCGCCGCCCGACGGCGATCCGTCCACCGATGACGGTCTCGGCACCGCGCTGTCCGTGGCCCGGATGCCACGCTCTCGGGCATGGCAGCGAAAGACGACCTCGGCAGGGCCGGAGAAGACCGCGCCGTCGCGTATCTGATCGACGACGGTTATCGCATCCTCGAGCGCAACTGGCGGTGCCCGCAGGGTGAGATCGACATCGTGGCGGCGCGCGACGGCACCATCGTCGTCGTCGAGGTCAAGACGCGGCGCAGCGAAGACTACGGCCACCCGTTCGAGGCGGTGGATCGGCGGAAGGCGGAGCGCCTCTGGCGGCTGTCGATGGCGTGGCTCGCGCAGCATCCGGAGTACGCTCGCGGACGTCGGCTGCGCGTCGATGTCATCGGCCTGATCGGCGGCGACCCCGCCTTGGCTCGCCTGGAGCATCTCGAGGACGCGCTGTGACCGTGGCGCGCACCTGGGCCGTGGCACTGACCGGCTTGCGCGGCGACCTCGTCGAGGTCGAGGCCGACGTGTCGTCGCAGACGCCGGAGTTCGCCATCATCGGTCTGGCCGACAAGGCGTTGGGAGAGGCCGGGCGGCGGGTGCGCAACGCCTGCGCGAACCGCGGTCTCGACCTTCCGAAACGGCGGATCACCGTCAACCTGTCTCCCGCGAGCCTGCCCAAGCGCGGGTCGGGCTTCGACGTGGCGATCGCCGTGGCGGCCCTCGCCACGTCCGTGCGGATGGATGCCCCGCACGTCTCGAACACGGTGCACATCGGAGAACTCGGGCTCGACGGGCGGCTCCGCCCGGTCGCCGGCGTACTGCCCGCGGTGGTGGCCGCTCGTTCCGCGGGGCTCCATCGCGTCGTCGTGCCGACGGCGAACGCGGCGGAAGCGGCCCTGGTCGACGGCGTGGAGGTGTTCGCGGCGGTCTGCCTTGCCGACGTCGTGCGGTGGCACGGGGGCACGAGCGACGCGCCCGACCTGCCCGCCATCGATCCTCCCGAGTCGCCCGCCTCCGGCGACGAGCCTCTCGAGCTGGCCGACGTGGTGGGTCAGCGCGAGGCCGTCGACGCGCTGGTGGTGGCGGCGGCGGGCGGACACCACATCCTCATGAGCGGACCGCCCGGCGCGGGGAAGACGATGCTCGCGCGGCGGCTGCCCGGCATCCTGCCGCCGCTCGACGACGACGCCGCCCTCTCCGTGGCGTCGGTGCGCTCGCTCTCCGGTGAGACGGTGACGCGGTTGTCCCGCGTGCCTCCCTTCGAGAGCCCTCACCACGGCGCGACGGCGGCAGCACTCATCGGCGGCGGCTCCGGAGTGATCCGCCCCGGCGCGATCGCGCGAGCGAGCGAGGGCGTCCTGTTCCTCGACGAAGGGGGAGAGTTCCCCGCGTCGGTGCTCGATGCCCTGCGGCAACCGCTCGAGAGCGGCGTGATTCAGGTGCACCGCTCGGGAGTCGCTGCAACGTATCCCGCCCGCTTCCAGCTCGTGGTGGCGACCAACCCGTGTCCCTGCGGACAGTACGGGGTACCGGGCGGCTCGTGCGAATGCGCTCCGCAAGCGATCCGTCGTTACACGAGGCGCCTATCCGGACCCCTGCTGGACCGCATCGACATCGACCTGCGGCTGCAGCGCGTCTCGTCGGCGCGAAGCGAGGACGCGACCACGATGACGACAGCCCAGGCGCGCGCGATCGTGGCGGAGGCGCGGGCACGAGCGACCAGGCGTTGGGGCGATACGCCCTGGAGACGCAACGCCGATGTACCCGGCACGTGGCTGCGCGGTCCCGCAGCGCCGAGATCGGAGGTGCTCGCGCCGCTCGACACCGCTCTGCGGCGCGGCGCGTTGACCCTGCGCGGCTACGACCGGTTGATGAGGGTCGCGTGGACGGTCGCCGACATCGCCGGCCACGAAAGGTTGGAGGCATCCGACGTCGGTCGGGCGCTCTTCCTGCGGCGAGGGGCGTCGTCGTCATGATGCCGCTCGACCTCGGTGAGGACGTGGCGAGCCGGGCCATCGACGGCGTGCGGCGGGGCATCGGGTCCGTCGGTGAACTGCTCGATCCGGTGGAGGTGTACGCGCGGGCCGTCTGGAGCCTGCTCGTCGAGCCGGGTGACAGCGAGGCCGGGGCTCTGATCGCCGCGGTCGGTGCCGCTGCGGCTCTTCGTGTGGTGGTCGACGACCGAGGCGATGCCCTGGATCGGGCGAGAGCACGATGGATGCCACGGCTTCAGCCGTCCGCGGTCGCGGCCGCCCTCGACGCGGCACGGCGGTGCGGGGCGCAGCTCATCGTCCCGGGCGACGACGACTGGCCCGTGCGCTTCGACGATCTGGAGGCGCACGCGCCGGTCGCCATGTGGCGACGGGGAGGGGGAGCACCCTCGGACGCTCCTGCCGTGGCTCTCGTGGGAGCGCGCGCGGCGACCGCATACGGGGAGGGTGTCGCGGCGGACCTGGCCGCCGATCTGGCGGCAGCCGGTGTGGTGGTCGTCTCCGGGGCGGCGTACGGGATCGACGGCGCTTGCCATCGTGGTGCCCTATCGGCCGGTGGCGCCACGGTGGCGTTTCTGGCCGGCGGTGTCGATCGACCGTATCCCCGCGGGCACGAGGGGCTCCTCGAGCGGATCTCCACGACCGGAGCGGTCTGGAGCGAGACCCCCTGCGGAGCGGCGCCGACCAAGTGGCGGTTTCTGAGTCGCAACCGTCTGATCGCGGCGATGGCCGACGCCGTCGTCGTGATCGAGGCCGGGTGGCGGAGCGGCTCGCTGAACACGGCCGGGCATGCCGCGACGCTCGGACGACCACTCGGGGCCGTGCCCGGGCCGATCACGAGCGCCGCGTCGGCCGGGTGCCACCGGGTGCTGCGGGAATTCGACGGCGTGTGCGTGACGTCGGCAGCCGACGTCCTCGAGATGCTCGGGGCGGGCGCTCCCGCGAGGAGCGATACCGGCGGCGGCGCGACGGACGACACGACGAGGCTTTTCGATGCGCTGTCCCCGCGTTCGGCGAGGTCGATCGACGACGTGGCTCGACGGAGCGGGCTCGCTCGCGATGACGCGGCCGTGCTGCTCGGCTTCGCGGAGCTGGAGGGGCGTGCGGTTCGCGACGACGACGGCGCTTGGCGATCGGTGGTGCGGGGGAGCGGCGCATCGTGATGGCTGGAGGGTCCGTTTCGACCGGGCCCCCGATGTCGTGCCCAGCCGATCATGGCGGAGGGCGCAGAGGGGAATGGGAAGAGGAGGGTCGCGGACCCCCCGTCCCCGACACCGTCGCGTCGTGACGGCCGGTGGCGCGTTCCTCTTCGCTTGGCCGGACGGCGACGCGTGCCCGGCTCACCGGCTCCCCGCGCGCCCCCGCGGCGAGAGGGACGAGGAACGACAGAGTGGGGGCGTGCGCACATCCGAGGCCGTCGAGGGCTACCTGGCCCACCTGGCCGAGGTGCGCCGGCTGTCCGCCGCCACGGTACGCGCCTATCGCTCCGATCTCGACGACCTGGTGCGCGTCCTCGGGGACCCGCCGCTCACGGAGGTCGATGTCGACGACCTCCGTGAGTGGCAGTGGCGAGCGGCTCGATCGGGGCGATCCAAGGCAACCGCTGCTCGTCGGACCTCGACGGTACGGGGACTGTTCGCGTGGGCGGGCGAGGCCGGCCTCGTCAGCCTCGACCCCTCACAGCGACTCGTCTCCCCGAAACGGGGCCGCACGCTGCCCGCGGTGGCGACGCAGGACGCCCTCGCCGAGGTGTTGGCCGAGGCGGCCGAGCGGGCCGAGACGGGCGACGCGATCGCACTCCGAGATCACGCGGTCCTCGAGGTGCTGTACGGATCCGGCGCCCGCGTGTCCGAGACCTGCGGCCTCGACCTCGACGACGTCGACCACGAAAGACGCACTCTGCGCCTCCTCGGAAAGGGCGACAAAGAGCGGGTCGTGCCCTTCGGGCTGCCGGCCGAGCGTGCCCTGCAGGCCTACCTCGTCCGCGGGCGGCCGGTGCTGCGCTCGCGGGCGGAGGCGAGCGGAGCCCGTCCGTCCCGAGGCGGGGGGGTGTCCGCGAAAGGGGCCATTCCCGCTGGTGGCCCCTCGGGTCGTGGCGCCGAGGCGGCCGGCGCCGCCCTCCCGTCCCAGCGGGAGCACGACCACCGAGCACTCTTCCTGGGTGCCAAGGGGGCTCGGCTCGGACCGCGTGCGGTGCACGCCCTCGTGTCCCGCACCGTCGGGCCTCGTCTCGGAACGGAGGCGCTCGGCCCCCACGCCCTACGGCATTCCGCGGCGACCCACCTGCTCGACGGCGGTGCGGACTTGCGCGCGGTGCAGGAGATCCTGGGCCATGCGAGCCTGGGGACGACGCAGATCTACACCCACGTCTCGGCCGAGAGGCTTCGTGAGGCTTATCGTCTCGCTCACCCCCGCGCCTGAGCACGGGAGCGTCGTCGGGTTCGCACGCGTCGACGGGGCCAGGCGCCGACGGTGCCGTGCCGACGGACCTCCGCAGGTCGCGAACGGCCCGGATGCGGATACGAGCCCGAGCGGAATGGCGTGCGCGCGCCTGCACCCCGTAGCGTGAGACCGTGTCGTCCCGTCGATTCGCCGCCGCCGCGGCGACTGCGCTCCTGGTCTGCGCGATCTTCACGGCCTGCGCCCCGCAGCCGCAACCCGTCGAGACTCGGCTGCCGCCCGGTTACGGCGCAGCCGACGCCTCGCCTCCGGCATCCGTTCCGTCGCCGTCCGTCGTCACGAGATCGCCGACGCCCGGCACGGGAGCGACTCCCGCTCCGCTCGTGACCGTCGACCCGAACCCGTCCACCCCCGCGGCCGACCCGGGGTCGCTTTCGTGCGGAGACGGGGGGAGCCAAAGCGTTTCGGGTTCCGAGCAGACGGTCCGCGTGACCGGCACCTGCGCCGAACTGACGGTGTCGGGCTCGGCGCTCACCGTGGACGCCTCCACCGCGACGGTCGGGACGCTCCGTATCTCGGGTGACCGGGCGCGTGTCGTCGCCGGCGGCATCGAGGTGCTCGTGGTGCAGGGCAACGACGGGGCGGTCGAGTCCGCCGCGGGGATCGGCAGCGTGGACCTCAGCGGCGACCGCACGACGGTGCAGGCGGCCGGTGCGATCGCCGCAGCCACCGTCCGCGGTCAGGACAACGCCGTTCGCGCCGTCGGCGGCATCGGCTCGATGACCGTCGAGGGTCGGGGCAACCAGGTCGGCTGACCTCCCGCGGTCAGGACGACGCCGTACGCGCGGTCGGCGGCAGCGGCTCGATGGCCTTCGACGGTCGGGGCGATCAGGTCGGCTGAGCCCTGCGGTCGAGCCGGGGGCCACCGGGCCGGGAGAGCTCGGCAGCACGGCACGAGGGGGGCCGGCCTCCTGGCTCGAGCCGGGGATGTCCGGTCCGGCGAGCTCAGCAGCACGGTGCGACCCTGGCGCACCTCCCGCCGCACGTTCGAGTCGGGCTAATCGGCGGCGGCGAGCTCAGCAGCAGGGGAGAAGGACGGCCCGGGGCACGCCTCCGAGCAGCCGGAGGGGATTGATGTACTCGCCGTCGAGGCGGACCCCCAGGTGCACCGATGCCGGTGCGGTGTGGCCGCCCTCGGTGACCGTCGCGAGCGGCTCGCCCCGCGCCACGTGCGCGCCCACCGCCAGATCGGAGACGACCGGCTCGTACGAGCTCACGAGGCCCGCACCGTGGTCGATGGTGAGCACCCCGCGTCCGGCAACCGTTCCGACGAACGCCACGACACCCTCGGCGGGGGCCCGCACCTCGGTGCCCGCGAGGTCGATGCCCCGGTGACCCGGTCCATAGGGATGCGCGGGCGCCGCGTATGCGCGCAGGATGCGTACGGGAGAGGTGGGCCACGTCCACCCGCGCTGGGCGAGGGAGTCGCCGACGCTGCCGCCGGGCGAAACCGCTTTCCGGGCGAGGAAAAGGCCGACGGTGCTGCCGGGCGAGGCCGCTTTCTGCGCGAGGGGTTGTCCGACGGTGCCGCCGGGCGGGGCGGCGGCTCCGACGAGGAGGCCGCAGAGCGTCAGGACGGCGCTGGCCCTTGCGAGGAGACGGGCTGAGCGCTTCGCGATCATGCTCGCAGTCTCGCGTCTCGGACCGGGGCGAGGGGGCTCCGCAAGCCGAGTCGGGGACGGACACCTGCGCGCACCCGGTGGGGAGGAGGCGTCCTGTATGCTGGTGGATGCATCCCGCATGTCGGGATGACTCCGCGTGCCCATTGCGCACCGCGTCGATCTTCCGATCGGCGCATCGCGCGGCATCCACACCCCATGGTCCTCCGCTCCGGCGGGTGGCGGGTGTGCGCCGGGCACCAGGCTCGTCGGACGGTCCGTCCGACGCGAACAACCACAACCACGGTGCGAAAGCGCCCAGAAACAGGAGTACGACCATGGCCGTCGTCACCATCCGCCAGCTGCTCGACAGCGGCGTCCACTTCGGACACCAGACCCGTCGGTGGAACCCGAAGGTGAAGCGCTTCATCCTGACCGAGCGCTCGGGCATCCACATCATCGACCTGCAGCAGTCGCTCGGGTACATCGACAAGGCGTACGAGTTCGTCAAGGAGACCGTCGCGCACGGCGGCACCATCCTCTTCGTCGGCACCAAGAAGCAGGCGCAGGAAGTCCTCGCCGAGCAGGCGACCCGCGTGGGCCAGCCCTACGTCAACCAGCGCTGGCTCGGTGGCCTCCTCACCAACTTCCAGACGGTGTCGAAGCGCCTCGCCCGCATGAAGGAGCTCGAGGAGCTCGACTACGAGAACCCCGCCGAGAGCGGCTTCACCAAGAAGGAGCTCCTGCTCAAGAAGCGCGAGCTCGACAAGCTCCACAAGTCGCTCGGCGGTATCCGCAACCTGCAGAAGACCCCGTCGGCCATCTGGGTCGTCGACGCCAAGCGCGAGCACCTCGCGGTCGACGAGGCCAAGAAGCTCGGCATCCCCGTGATCGGCATCCTCGACACGAACGCCGACCCCGACGAGTTCCAGTACCCGATCCCCGGCAACGACGACGCGATCCGTTCGGTGAGCCTGCTCACGCGCATCATCGCCGACGCCGCGGCCGAGGGCCTGATCCAGCGTCACCAGCCCGCCGGTGAGGAAGAGGCCGCTGAGCCCCTCGCCGAGTGGGAGCGCGAGCTGCTCGAGACCCCCGCAGAGTCGACCGAGGCTCCGGCCGCCGAGTCGACCGACGAGGCTCCCGCCGCCGAGGGGACCGACGAGGCTCCCGCCGCCGAGGCGACCGAGGCTACCGACGCCGAGGCCACCGACAGCAAGTAAGCCGCGAGGCTCGCCGTTCCCCTTCGCGTGAACGGCGCGCCACCCGCACAGGCTACGATCCGGCGGGGTCGTGACCGCGTCCGCTCCGCGGCGCGAGACACGATCCCGCCGGGCTCCTCTTCACCGTGGGGTCGAGACAGCTCCCTCCTCGGAGGCAGCGGCACGGCCCCGCCGGGCTCACATACAGAACGCAAACGACAAGGAGACCGCCACACCATGGCAAACTTCACGATCGCCGACATCAAGGCGCTGCGCGAGCAGCTCGGCACCGGCATGGTCGACACCAAGAAGGCGCTCGAAGAGGCTGACGGCGACGTCGAGAAGGCCGTCGAGATCCTGCGGCTCAAGGGCGCCAAGGGCAACGCCAAGCGCGCTGACCGTTCGACGAGCGAGGGCCTCGTGGCCGCTCGCGAGAACGCCGGCTCGGTCACGCTGCTCGAGCTCGCCTGCGAGACCGACTTCGTCGCGAAGAACGAGCGCTTCATCGCTCTGGCCGACAAGGTCGTCGACGCGGCCGCCGCCGCCGGCGCCGACTCGGTCGAGGCCGCTCTGGCCGCCGACGCCGAGGGCAAGACCGTCGAGCAGCTCATCTCCGACGAGGCCGCGATCATCGGCGAGAAGGTCGAACTGCGTCGCGTGCGCACCATCTCGGGCGACAAGTTCGAGGTCTACCTGCACAAGACCAGCAAGGACCTGCCCCCGCAGGTCGGCGTGGTCCTCGCCTACACCGGTGACGACGCCGAGACCGCTCGCTCCATCGCGCAGCACATCTCGTTCGCCAACCCCTCGTACCTCACCCGCGACGCCGTGCCCGAGGCCGACGTCGAGAAGGAGCGGGAGATCGTCACCGAGATCTCCCGCAACGAGGGCAAGCCCGAGGCCGCCCTGCCGAAGATCGTCGAGGGTCGCGTGAACGCGTTCTTCAAGCAGGTCGCCCTGCTCGACCAGGACTACGCGAAGGACAACAAGCTGTCCGTCGCGAAGGTCGCCTCCGACGCCGGTCTGACGCTGACCGACTTCGCCCGCTTCAAGGTCGGCGCGTAACCCTTCGACAGGCTCAGGGCCCGTCATGAGGCCCGGGATGCCACGGCATCCCGGGCCTTTTCCCTGCCCGCGCTCCGATCGGTTCCGCCGTATCGATCCGCCTCGGCGGGGGGATAGTTTGTTCAAGACGAGAGGACACCACACGTGATCGATGAGACCACCAAGCGCCGCCGAGTTCTTCTGAAGCTGTCGGGGGAGGCGTTCGGCGGAGGCCAGTTGGGCGTCAACCCCGACGTCGTCAGCCAGATCGCGCGCGAGATCGCCGAGGCGGTGGACCGGGTCGAGATCGCGATCGTGGTCGGCGGCGGCAACTTCTTCCGCGGCGCGGAACTCAGCCAGCGCGGGATGGACCGCGGCCGCGCCGACTACATGGGCATGCTCGGCACCGTGATGAACTCGCTCGCCCTGCAGGACTTCCTCGAGCAGGCGGGTGCCGCCACGCGCGTGCAGTCCGCGATCTCGATGACGCAGGTGGCCGAGCCCTACATCCCGCGACGGGCCGTGCGTCACCTCGAGAAGGGTCGCGTCGTCATCTTCGGTGCGGGGGCGGGCCTGCCGTACTTCTCCACCGACACCGTGGCCGCCCAGCGTGCCCTCGAGATCGGCGCGACCGAGGTGCTCGTCGCCAAGAACGGCGTCGACGGCGTCTACACGGCCGACCCGCGGGTGGATCCCACCGCGACCAAGCTCGACCACCTCACCTACGGCGACGCCCTGCAGAAGGGGTTGAAGGTCGTCGACTCGACCGCGTTCAGCCTCTGCATGGACAACGGCATCGACATGCGCGTGTTCGGCATGGAGCCGGCAGGCAACGTGACCCGCGCTCTGCTGGGCGACGAGATGGGAACGCTCGTCACCGCGTGACGCGCCGCGCGGGCCCGGGGAGCCGGGCCCGCGCGACTAGAGTGGGAAGTCAGTTCCAACGAATGGAGTCACCGTGATCGCCGATGTCCTCGCCGATGCCGGAGCGCGCATGGACCGCGCCGTGGAGGCCGCGAAGGAGGACTTCGCGACCGTCCGCACCGGACGCGCGAACCCCCAGATGTTCCAGAAGGTCCTGGTCGACTACTACGGCTCGCCCACGCCCCTCGCGCAGCTCGCTTCGCTGAACAACCCCGAGGCGCGCACCCTCGTCATCAACCCCTATGACAAGTCCGCGTTGAAGGCCATCGAGCAGGCCATCCGCGACATGCCGAACCTGGGCGTCAACCCCACCAACGACGGCACCATCGTCCGCGTCACCATGCCGGAGCTCACTCAGGACCGCCGCAAGGAGTACGTCAAGATCGTGCGCGGCAAGGGTGAGGACGCGAAGGTGCAGGTGCGCAACCTCCGCCGCAAGGCCAAGGACGACCTCGACGCCCTCAAGAGCGACGTCGGCGAAGACGAACTCGTCCGGGCCGAGAAGGAGCTCGACGCCGTCACGCGCACGCACGTCGACTTGATCGACGAGGCGCTGAAGCGCAAAGAGGCCGAGCTCCTCGAGGTCTGACCGGTATGCCCGACGCCCCTGAGACCGGCGACGCCGAACCGGTCGACCCGCTCGACGCCCGTCGGGCGGGTTCGACGCGCCGTCCACCGACGACGGGTGAGGGAGTGACGGCGATCGAGTCGCAGCTGCGCGCCATGCGGTCGGATGCCGAGCAGCACATCGCCCACGCCCGCGCGGAGTTCGACCAGGCGAACGAGCGCATCAAGCAGCGCACGGGTCGCGACCTCATCGTCGCCACGCTGATCGGCGTGGCGATCGGCGCGATCGTGATCGCCTCGCTCATCTTCGTGAAGTGGGCCTTCGTCCTCTTCGCCGCGGCCGCCATGGTGCTGGGCGTGGTCGAATTCAGCCGGGCACTGCAGGTCGCGGGCCGACGGGTGGACGTCGTCCCGCAGCTCGTCATGGGCTTCGTCCTGCTGCTCAGCGGGTTCTTCCTCGGTGCCTGGGTGCACTGGATCGCGGTGGTGGTGGCGGTCGTCGTCGTCATCGTCTGGCGACTGGTGGCGCAGATGTTCGCCGCCGACGGCCGCGCCCGCATCGACGTGATCGGCGACGTGCTCGTCGCCGGATTCGTGCAGCTCTACGTCCCGTTCCTCACCAGCGTGGCGATGATCCTTCTCGCGCAACCGCGCGGGGAGTGGTGGGTACTGGCGTTCCTGATCCTCGCCGTCGCGGCCGACACGGGCGCGTACATCTCAGGCCTCACGTTCGGGCGCGGCGGACGGCATCCGATGGCTCCGCGCATCAGTCCCAAGAAGACCTGGGAGGGCTTCGCCGGTGCGTGCGTGGCGGCCCTGGTGGCCGGGGCGCTGCTCGCCGTCTTCATGCTGCAGGTGCCCTGGTGGGCCGGACTCATCTTCGGCGCCGTCGTGCTGGCGACCGCGACCGTGGGCGACCTGGGCGAGTCGATGGTCAAGCGCGACCTCGGCATCAAGGACATGAGCTCCTGGCTGCCCGGGCACGGGGGGGTGCTCGACCGCCTCGACTCGATCCTCCCGTCGGCGACCGCCGCTCTCGTGATGTTCTACCTGCTCGCCCCGTTGGGAGTGTCATGACCGAGACCCCGATCCACGACAAGGTGGCCGCGACGCCCTTCCCCGAGACGACGGGGCGCACCAGGGGCTACGAGAAGCGGGCCGTCGACGCCTTCCTCGCTCGGGCGCGCGACGCGTTCGAGGCCGACGATCCCGGCGGCCTCCGCTCCTCGGAGGTGCGTGCGGTGTCGTTTCCGATGGTGAAAGGCGGCTACGCCGTGGCATCCGTCGATGCCGCCCTCGGACGCGTCGAAGACGCCTTCGCCGCACGGGAGCGGGAGCACGCGCTGTCGCGACTGGGTGCACGCGCCTGGGTGGCCGAGACCCGCGACACCGCGCAGGTCGTACTCGACCGCCTCGGTCGGCCCCGCGGGGAGCGCTTCGAGCGCGTGTCGCTGCTGCACTACGGCTATCGCGTCGACGAGGTCGATGTCGTGGCCGACCGCATCGCGCGCTACCTCGCCGCGGGCGATCCCGTGACACCCGACCAGGTGCGTGCGGTCGCGTTTCGCATGCAGCGCGGCGGGTATCGCGAGACGCAGGTCGACGCGGTGCTCGACGCCGTCGTCGAGGTCATGCTCGCCGTCGGATGATCGTTCAGGATGACACCCGCGCCGGGGCGTCGGTAGACTCGGCGGCACTGTGACTTCTGGCTCGGAACTCTCGCGTAGATCATCGAACCGCGTCGCCCGTCGAGGCGCCGGGGTGGTCGACGTGATTCCGCCCGTCCTGCCGCGCCGCGCCGCGCCCCGCTGGTCGCGTCGCCGCGGCGTCGTCGGCGTCTTCGGAGCGTGCGCCGCGGTCCTGTTCGCGGCCGCGTACGTCGGGCCGATGGGTGCGGCGCTGGCGCCCGCGCAGGCCGAGGAACCGCGAACCGTGACGCTGTACGCCGAGGGCCTCGGCGACACGCAGGCGGTCTCCACGTCGGGCGAGAAGCAGGCTCCCGACCTTCAGCGCTCGAGCTACAACGTCTACGTCAAGCCGAAGCCCACCCCCACCCCGACGCCGTCCAAGACGCGTGATTCCGGGTCCTCCGCGAACGACGGCGGCAGCAACGGCGGCGGCGGGGGACCGCTGTACTACAGCGGCGGGGGAGCCCCCGCCGAGTGGATGGCGGCCGCCGGCATCTCGGACGCCGACATGGGCTACGTCGACTACATCGTGAGCCGCGAGAGCGGCTGGAACCCCAACGCCACCAACCGCTCGTCGGGGGCGTGCGGGCTCGTCCAGGCGCTGCCGTGCAGCAAGGTCCCGGGCAACGGCTACGACCCCGTCGACAACCTCCGCTGGGCGACCGGCTACGCCACGGGACGCTACGGCAGCTGGGCGGGCGCATACGCGTTCTGGACGAGCAACCACTGGTGGTGAGCGGCATCCATGCCCCGCTCCCGTAAGCGCCGCCCCGATCCGGGTCGCGGCGACGATTCGCTCGATCGTCTGATCGCAGGCTGGAAGCGCACCGAGGTCAAGCGCGGCTCCGAGTGGACGGTGCAACCCCTGTCCGGGCCGCAGGCCGTGAAGGATTACATCTGTCCGGGATGCGGACGCACCGTCGCCGCGGGCACACCCCACCTCGTCGTCTGGCGCGCCGACGGGGTGCTCGGCGACGCGGCGGACCTCGCCGCCCGTCGACACTGGCACACGCACTGTTGGAGGATCGCCTGATGGAGATTCGCGGACCCGTCCTTCTGCCCGCCCGCCGGGAAGACATCGAGCTGCGCACGGTCGACGAGCTCACCCTCGTCGGCGAGCTCGCGCTGCCCGCCGATCGCGACCCGGTCGCGACCCTCGTCACGTTGCACCCCCTGCCGACGGCGGGCGGGTTCATGGACTCGCACATCCTGAGGAAAGCCGCGGGCCGGCTGCCCGCCCTGGCCGATCTCGCGGTGCTGCGATTCAACACGCGCGGGACGACGTCTTCGCGCGGCACGAGCGAGGGGGCGTTCGACGGCGGTGCGAACGAGTGCTTCGACGTCGCCGCCGCGATGGATTTCGTGCGCGAGCGAGGCCTGCCCCGCCCGTGGCTGGTGGGCTGGTCGTTCGGGACCGAGCTGGCACTGAAGTACGGCCGCGACCACGACATCGAAGGCGTCATCCTGCTCTCGCCCCCGCTGCACCGCGCCACCGCCGACGAGGTCGCGGCGTGGGCCGGTGACGAGCGCCGCATGGTCGTGCTCGTCCCCGAGTTCGACGACTACCTCCGCCCCGACGAGGCCCGTGAGCGCTTCGCGTCGGTTCCGGATGCCACGCTCATCGCCGTCGAGGGCGGGAAGCACCTGTGGGTCGGCGAGACGCAGACGCGCCGCGTGCTGACCGAGATCGTCGCCGCGGTCGCTCCCGACGCCCTTCCGCTTCCGACGGAGTGGGACGGCGACGTCGCCGGCTGAGCTCAGCGCTCGTTCTGCCGCGGGATGATGACCTCGCGGTAGATGATGAGGATGCTCGCGGCCACCGGGATCGCGATGAGGGCGCCCAGCAGGTTCAGCAGTGCGCCGCCCGCCAGTGCCGAGATCACGACGACCGATCCCGGCACCGAGACCGCGCGGTTCATGATGCGCGGCGAGATGACGTAGGCCTCGATCTGCATGTACACGAGGTAGTAGATCGCGGCCGCGATGATGGCCCATCCGGGCGTCCCCAGGCCCGGGATCAGGCACGTCAGAACGATGATCGTCGACCCCGTCAGCGTCCCCACGAGCGGGATGAGCGAGAAGAAGAACGCGATCACCGCGAGTACCGCCGGGAACGGCGCGTTGATGATCGTGAGGAAGATGGCGCTCAGCACGCCGTTGATCACGCCCAGGCTGACCTGCCCCATGACGTAGTAGCCCACGGAGTCGGTGATCTTCTCGGCCAGCTCGATGAAGCGCGCGCGCTTCGAGGCGGGCACGAGCTGGTAGACGGCCGACTTGAGCGAGGGGGTGGATGCCGTGAAGTAGATGGTGAGGATGAGCACGATGAACGCGCCGCCCAGGCCCGCCGCCACGGCACCGGCTCCCGTGAGCAGGCTGTTGCCGACGACGGTCGAGATGGAACCGACGTCGAGGGTGGTGAACCAGTGCTGGATGCCGGCCCAGACGTCATCGATCTTGAGCCACGGGAGAGTGTCGGACACCCACTGCTGCACCTGGGTGACGATTTCATTCCAGCGTCCGGGCTGCAGCAGCTGCTCGATCTGGGAGATCAACTGGGCGATCTGGCTTGCGATGATCGGGACGACCATGAAGATGATGCCGGCGAAGACGCCGAGCACCGCGAGGATCGTCACGAGGACGGCCGCCCACCGCGGCAGGCCCCGCCGCTCGAGGAAGGAGACGACCGGATCCAGGCCCAGGGAGAGGAACAGGGCCGTGCCGACGTAGAGAAGGATCGTCGAGAGGTTCTGCACGCTGCCGATGAGCAGCAGGCCGACGCCGACGCCGAGGGTTGCCAGGAGCGCGACCCGGAACGGATTGTGGATCTTCATGCCGAACGACTCCCGCCTCAGCCGGGCGAGCGTGCCCGTCTCGTCAGGATAGTGACCGCGGAGGCAGGTGACGGCGAGCCACGAGCCTCGCCGCGAACTTTCAGCCGCCCTCGGATAGTCTGAAACGTCGATTCTTCGGTGGCGCCCGAGCTGCCGGTGGGGATGGTGTGAAGCGTGAGATTCGTCTGGGCCGTGGTGGCGTTCGTCATCGCCGCCGCCATGATCGGTGCCGGGATCGCCCAGCGTACGGTCTTCCAGGGTCCGTCCGAGACCACGAAGGCGGTGCAGACCGAGGGGGCCGCGGCCTACACGCTGATCGACGGCGCGGTGCTCACCAGCGTCCCGGGCGCCCAGACACTGCGCGTCGAGGGCGACGGGGCGGTGTTCGTCTCGTACGGCCGGACGGCCGACATGAAGGCGTGGCTCGCCGACGTCGACTACACCGCGGTGACCGTCGACGGCGAGGGGGAGGTGCAGACCACCGACCAGGCGCCGACCGTGACCCCGACGTCCGACGCCGCCGCAGGCCGGAGCCCCATCGACAGCGACCTGTGGCTCGACGAATTCGAGCAGACCGGATCGTTCTCGACCACCCTGCAGCTGCCCAGCGACATGAGCGTGCTCGTCGCCTCCGACGGCACGGCGCCCGCTCCCGCGAACGTGAGCGTCACGTGGCCCATCGACGACTCGACGCCGTGGGCGGGGCCGCTCATCGTCGGCGGTGGAATCGCCCTGCTCGCCGGACTCGTCCTCTACCTCCTCGGCATCCGGCACGTGCGGCGATCGCGCCGACCCCGCCGCAAGGGTCTGCCCCTGCCGGTCACCGAGCCCATCTCGATCGCCGAATCGGATGCCGCCTCCAAAGGCGTGGTGAGCACGAGCCCCGCGCGCCGCCCGAGCACCCGCGGTCGCCGCGCTCTCGTCGCGGTCCCCGCCCTCGGCGTCTCCGTAGCGCTGCTCGCCGGCTGCTCCGCCGACGCGTGGCCGCAGTTCGCGGCATCCGAGACTCCGAGCCCCACTCCCACGGTCGTCGTCCCGGAGGGGCAGTTCCCGCCCGCCGTGACCGAGGCGCAGGCCGAGCGCATCGTCTCCCGCCTGTCCAGCACGGTCGCCTCGGCCGATGCGGCGCTCGACCAGAACGCCGCCGCCCAGCGTCTGTCGGGACCCGCTCTCGCCGAGCGTGCGACCAACTACACCCTCCGCGCCGCGTTGCCCGACCGGGCGGCCCTGCCCGCGATCCCCGCGGAGCCCGTGCAGATCGTCCTTCCGCAGACCACGGGTTCGTGGCCCCGCTCGCTCATGACGGTGGTGGAGTCGACGGATGCCGCGACCCCGACCACGACGATCATGATGATGACGCAGGAAACACCGTGGGACGAGTACAAGGCGTCGTACGTCGGCAACCTCGAGGCGTCCACCAACCTGCCGGAACTGGCCGCTCCCTATGTGGGCGCGACGCAGGTTCCGCCGGACTCGTCGTTCCTCACCCTCGCGCCCGAAAAGGTCGCGGCGGCGTACGCCGACATCATCAACAACGGCGAGAACAGCACGTCTGCGGCGCTGTTCGACACCGCGAACGACCTGCTGCTCTCGGCCATCCAGGACAACAAGACCAAGCGCACGGATGAGCTGAACCAGACGGGCGCGGGAACCGCGGAGATCAGTTTCGCCGCCTCGGCCGGGCCGGCGACCCCCATCGCCCTGGCCACCCTCGACACCGGTGCGATCGTCGCGGTCAACGTGTACGAGAGCGACACCGCGAAGCCCACCAACGCGGACGCCGTCATCAAGCTCGACAACAATCCCGCGGTCAAGGCCCTGACCGGTGTCGACCAGTCCGCGACAGGCTTCACCACGACCTACTCCGACCAGGTGTTCTTCTACGTGCCCAGCCAGGGCTCCGATGACAAGATCCGCCTGCTCGGCTACCGTTCCAGCCTCCTCGAAGCGAAGGTGTCCCCGTGAGCACTCCCGCCCCCGGCTCCGTCATGCGCGGTGCCGTCGATCTCTCGTCGCTGCGCAACCGTCCCGCGGCGCCCACGACGCCGGCGTCGGCGCCCGCCCAGGGCGCGGCCCCGGCGGGTGCGCTGCCGCTGGTGTTCGACGTCACCGATGCGACGTTCGGCGAGGTTCTCGAGCTCTCGCGGACCGTCCCCGTCGTCATCGACCTGTGGGCCGAGTGGTGCGGTCCCTGCAAGCAGCTGAGCCCCGTGCTCGAGAAGGTCGTCACCGAACTCGCCGGGCGCCTCGTGCTCGCGAAGGTCGACGTCGACGCCAATCCGCAGCTCGCCCAGGGCTTCCGCGCGCAGTCGATCCCCATGGTGCTCGCTCTCGTCGCAGGGCAGCCCGTGCCGCTGTTCACCGGTGCGGTGCCCGAGCAGCAGGTGCGCGACGTCTTCGCCCAGTTGCTGCAGCTCGCGGCCCAGCACGGCGTGACCGGCACCGTGCCCGTCGACGGGGCGGCCGATGCGGCGCCCGCCGAGGAGCCGCCGCTTCCTCCGCTGCACGCCGAGGCGTTCGCTGCGATCGAGGAGGGGGACTACGCCCGGGCCATCACGGCGTACGAGAAGGCTCTGGCCGAGAACCCCCGTGACGCCGACGCCCGCGCGGGCCTCGGTCAGGTGCGCCTGCTCGACCGCGTGCAGGGCGTCGACCTCCCGGCGGCGCGTGCCGCCGCCGCCGCGGAGCCGACCGGTGTCGAGGCGCAGTTCGTCGTCGCCGACCTCGACGTCGTCGGCGGACACGTCGACGATGCGTTCGGCCGTCTGCTCGACCTCTTCGCCGCCCTGCCGGCCGACGAGCGCGTCCTGGTGCGCGAGCGCCTGCTGGAGCTGTTCGGCATCGTGGGCGATGACGACGCTCGCGTCGTGCGCGCTCGCGCGCGGTTGGCGTCCCTGCTCTTCTGACGCGATCGACGTCGCGGCCCGGTTTCCTCTGAAGGGACCGGGCCGTCGTTCGTGCAGAACGAGGGGGCCGCGCCCCGTCGTTCGTGCGGGACCGTGGACGCCCCGCCCCTGAGGGAGCGGGGCGTCCACGGTGCGTGCGTCAGGCGCCGGCGCGGTGGTGCAACCAGAGCACGCCGAGCGGCGGGAGGGTGAGGGTGGCGCTGCCGCGACCGTCGGTCGTCACCGTGCCGAGGTTGCCCTGGCCCGAACCGCCGAACGCCTCGGCATCGCTGTTGAGTACCTCGGTCCACGACCCGGACTCGGGCAGGTCGAGCGGGAAGTCGCTGAGCGGGACGCCGGAGAAGTTGCAGACGACCGCGATCGTGTTGCCGTGGTGGTCGCGGCGGGCGAAGGCGAGCACGTTCGGGTTCCACGCGGGCGCACCGAGGCGCGAGAACGCGGCCCCGTCGTGATCGCGCGACCAGAGCGCCGCCTGCTGCTTGTACACATGGTTCAGCTCGGCGACGAAATCGTGCAGCTGCTTGTGGGAGGGCTGGTCGAGCATCCACCAGTCGATCGAGCGCGACTCGGACCACTCCGACATCTGTCCGAACTCCTGGCCCATGAACAGCAGCTGCTTTCCCGGGTGGCCCCACATGTACGCCAGGAACGCGCGCATGTTCGCGAGCTTCTGCCAGTGGTCACCCGGCATCCGGCCGAAGAGGCTTCCCTTGCCGTGCACGACCTCGTCGTGGCTGATGGGCAGCACGAAGTTCTCGCTGAACGAGTAGACGAACGAGAACGACAGCTCGCCCTCGTGGTGCGAGCGGTACATCGGGTCGCGGCCGATGTACTGCAGCGAGTCGTTCATCCACCCCATGTTCCACTTGAAGCCGAATCCGAGGCCGGCGTGCGAGGTGGGGGCGGTGACACCGGGGAAGCTCGTGGACTCCTCGGCGATGAGCGCGATGCCCGGGTAGCGCTTGTAGGACGTCGCGTTGACCTCCTGCAGGAAGCGGATGGCCTCGAGGTTCTCGCGCCCGCCGAACTGATTCGGCGCCCACTCGCCGTCGTTGCGCGAATAGTCGAGGTAGAGCATGGATGCCACGGCATCCACGCGGAGACCGTCGACGTGGAACTCCTCGAACCAGTACAGCGCGTTCGCGACGAGGAAGTTGCGCACCTCGTTGCGGCCGTAGTCGAAGATGAGCGTGCCCCAGTCCTTGTGCTCTCCGCGCCGGGGATCGGGGTGTTCGTACAGGGCCTCGCCGTCAAAACGCGCGAGGGCGAAGTCGTCTTTCGGGAAGTGCCCGGGGACCCAGTCCATGATCACGCCGATGCCGGCCTGGTGCAGACGGTCGATGAGGTAGCGGAGGTCGTCGGGGGAGCCGAAGCGGCTGGTGGGGGCGTAATAGCCCGACACCTGGTACCCCCACGACCCGCCGAACGGGTGCTCTGCGAGCGGGAGGAACTCGACGTGCGTGAAGCCCTGCGCGCCGACGTAGGCGATGATCTCGTCGGCCGCGTCGCGGTACGAAAGGCCCTGCTTCCACGAGCCGAGGTGGAGCTCGTAGATCGACATCGGGCGATCGATGGGGGCGAGGCGCGACCGCTCGTCGATCCAGGCGTCGTCGGCCCAGGCGTAGGCCGAATCGGTGACGACGGATGCCGTGGCCGGCGGCACCTCGGCGAGGCGCGCCATCGGGTCGGCCTTCTCGATCCACCGCCCGTCGCGTGTGAGGATCTCGAACTTGTAGCGGGCGTCGACGCCGACGCCGGGGACGAACAGCTCCCAGACGCCGCTGCCGCCCATCGACCGCATCGTGCTGCCGGTGCCGTCCCAGCCGTTGAAGTCGCCGATCACACGCAGAGCGCGCGCGTCGGGCGCCCACACGGTGAACGCCGTACCGCTGGACCCGTCGAGCTCGCGGACATGGGCACCGAGCACGCGCCACAGCTCTTCGTGGCGTCCCTCGGCGATGAGGTGCAGGTCGAGCTCACCGATCGACGGAGCGTGCCGGTAGCCGTCATCGGCGACGTGCTCCGACCCCTCGTACGACGCGCGCACGACGTAGGCGCCGGGGTAGGCGTCGACGGACGCCTCCCAGATGCCGCCGCGCACGTGCTGGAGGGGGACCGACGCGCCGTCGGCGAGCTCCGCGACGACGGTCTCCGCGAGGGGGCGCCGCGCACGGATCACCCACCCGCCGGCGCTCTCGTGCACACCCAGCACGCTGTGCGGGTCGTGGTGGGAGCCGTGGGCCACGGCATCCAGGATCTCGGGGGAGAGGGAGGTCATCGGTTCTCCTTGACGTGCAGGATGTGCACGGGCTCGCTGAAGGCGTCGAGGCGGACGAAGTTGTGGTCGGCCCAGGTCCAGACCTGGCCGGTCACGAGGTCTTCGACGTCGTACGACGCGCCGGGCTCGACGCCGAACACGGTCGTGTCGAGGTGGACGGTGGTCTCACGCGCGGAGTGCGGGTCGACGTTGGCGACGACGATCACCGTGTCGGAGACGCCCGTGGGGCTGAGGGCGGCGTCGAGGTGCTTGGAGTACACCAGGATCGCGTCGTCGTCGCTCCAGTGCACCTGGAGGTTGCGCAGCTGGCGGAGTGCCGGGTGGGCGCGACGGGCGGCGTTGAGCATGCGCAGGTACGGGGCGAGGGAATCGCCCGCCGCCTCGGCGCCCGCCCAGTCGCGGAACTTGTACTCGTACTTCTCATTGTCGATGTTCTCTTCCGAGCCCGGGCGCGCGACGTTCTCGTAGAGCTCATAGCCGGCGTAGACCCCGTACGTGGGAGCGGCGGTCGCGGCGATCGCGGCGCGGATCTTGTAGGCCGGGCGGCCCCCGAATTGCAGGTACTCCGTGAGGATGTCGGGGGTGTTGACGAAGAGGTTGGGCCGCAGGAAGTCGTCGGTCTCGTGGGCGAGCCCGCCGAGGAACTCCTCGAGCTCCTCCTTCGTGTTGCGCCAGGTGAAGTAGGTATAGCTCTGCTGGAAGCCCGCCATGGCGAGCCCCTGGAGAGGGGCCGGGCGCGTGAACGCCTCCGCGAGGAAAACGGCGTCGGGTTCTTCGGCGCTGACGGTCGCGATCAACCACTCCCAGAACTGCAGGGGCTTCGTGTGCGGGTTGTCGACGCGGAAGATCGTGACGCCCTGCGCGATCCAGTGGCGCACGATGCGCAGCACCTCGGCGCGGATGCCCTCGGGGTCGTTGTCGAAGTTGACCGGGTAGATGTCCTGGTACTTCTTGGGCGGGTTCTCGGCGAACGCGATCGAGCCGTCGGGGAGCGTCGTGAACCACTCGGGGTGCTCGGCGACCCACGGGTGGTCGGGGGAGGCCTGCAGCGCGAGGTCGAGGGCCACCTCGATGTCGTTCTCGCGCGCGGCGGCGACGAACGCACGGAAGTCCTCGAGGGTGCCGAGGTCGGGGTGCACGGTGTCGTGGCCGCCCGCGGCGGCGCCGATGGCCCACGGCGACCCGGGGTCGCCCGGCTGCGTGATGAGGGTGTTGTTGGGGCCCTTGCGGTTGGTGACGCCGATGGGGTGGATCGGCGGGAGGTAGAGCACGTCGAAGCCCATGCCGGCCACTCCCGGCAGACGGTCGACGGCCGTGCGGAAGGTGCCGCTGATCACCGTTCCGTCGTCGCGGCGCGTGGCGCCCTCGGACCGGGGGAAGAACTCGTACCAGGCGCCGACCCCGGCGCGCTCGCGCTCCACCAGGAGTTCGGCATCCTTGCCCACCGAGACAAGGCCCATCATCGGACGGGCGTCGAACAGCGCGGCGATCGCTGGGTCGCGCACGATCTGCAGGGCGGTGTCGTCGTGCACCTCGGGGTCGCGCAGCGCGCGGGCGGCCTCGTAGAGGCGGTCTTTGTCGCTCCCGGGACGCTTCTTCTCACCGCGTGCGCGGTCGAACAGCTGGGCACCCATCTCGCGCATGAGGGCGGAATCGACCCCCGCGGCGATCTTGAGCTCGGCCGCGTGCTCCCAGGTCGCGAAGTCGTCGGCGAACGATTCGAAGCGGAAGCGCCAGACGCCCTGCTCGAGCGGCGCGACGAGCGTGGACCACCGGTCGAATCCGTCGTTCAGCGGGCTGAGACGGTGTAGCGACTCGTCGCCGGAGGGTGAGAACAGACGCACCTGCACACCGATTCGATCGTGCCCCTCGCGGAACGCGGTGACCGTGAACGGCACGGCTTCCCCGACGTAGGCGGAAGGCCGGAACCGTCCCCCCGGGACGCTCGGGTGCGGCAGCGCCATCGGGATGCGCGGCGTCACGACGCTGCGCGAGGTCGGCGTCGGCTTGACCGGACGCACGGGGATCGAGGCGGCGCTGCGCCAGGGCAGCTCGGGCGAAGGAGTCGTCGTGGTGGCCACGGTCCGAACCTATCGCGGGCCACCGACGTTGCCGTATCGTTTCGCGCGGCCTTGACAGGGGGCGTCTGTTACTCGACGCGGAACAACAGCATCGACGCGCCCGCCACGGCTACCACGTCCCCCGGGGCGAAGCGCGCCTCGGCGCTGTCGGGGGCCTCGTCGGCGCTGGACCAGAGGGCGACGTAGGCGACGCCCGCTTCGCCCTCGATCTCCGGCAGCACGATCTCGGTGTCCTTTTCGGTGCCGTGCACCACGAGCAGCACCCGGTTCGGCGCCTCGTCCTCGGGCGTCGAGGTCGCCAGGTACTGCAGGGTGCGGTGCGCGGGGTCGTTCCACCGGTCGCTCGACATGGTCTCGCCGTGCTCGTCGAACCACTCCATGACGGATGCCGACGGGATGCGCTCCCCGAGTCGCGCGAACCGCCGCGGACGCAGGGCAGGGTTGTCCCGCCGTACCTGCAGCAGTCGCTGCGTGTGCGCGAACAGGTCGCGCTGCCACGGCGCGAGGTCCCACGACAGCCAGGTGAGGGCGGAATCGTGGCAGTAGGCGTTGTTGTTCCCGCGCTGCGTGCGTCCCATCTCGTCGCCCGCCGTGATCATGGGCACGCCCGCCGAGAGCAGCAGCGTCCCCATGAGATTGCGCATGGCCTTCCGCCGCGTGGCGAGCACGCGCTCGTCGGTCGTGCGACCCTCGGCGCCGTGGTTGAAGGAGCGGTTGGTGTCGGCGCCGTCGCGGTTCTGCTCCCCGTTGCCGAGGTTGTGCTTGACGTCGTACGACACGAGGTCGCGCAGCGTGAACCCGTCGTGCGCGGTCACGAAGTTCACGCTCGCGAGGGGCCCGCGGTCTTCGCTGAAGGTGTTCGACGATCCCGCGAGCCGGGTGGCGAACCCTCCGACGCCGACGGGGGCGGTGTCGGCCCGGCGCGCGTAGTCGATGTCGCTGAGCCAGAAGTTGCGGACGCGGTCGCGGTAGCGGTCGTTCCACTCGAGCCATCCGGGGCCGAAGTTGCCCGTCTGCCACCCGCCCATGCCGACGTCCCACGGCTCGGCGATGAGCTTCGTCCCCGCCAGCCGTTCGTCGTCGCGGATGGCCGTGAGCAGCGGGTGGTCGGGGGTGAACGAGTGCTGCGCGTCGCGACCCAGGGTGACCGCCAGGTCGAAGCGGAAGCCGTCGATCTGCACGTCTTCGGCCCAGTAGCGCAGGGAGTCCAGGACGAGCCGGGCCGCGGCATCCGTCGAGGTGTTCAGCGCGTTGCCGCACCCGGTCTCGTCGATGTAGACACCCTCGGCGCTCTGTCGGTAGTAGGCGCTGTTGTCGATGCCGCGCAGGCTCGTGCGCGGCCCGCCGATGCCCTCTTCCGCGGTGTGGTTGTAGACGACGTCGAGCAGCACCTCGAGACCGGCCTCGTGCAGGAGCTTGACCATCCCCTTGAATTCGCGAAGGACCGCATCGGGGCCTTCGGCGCGGCTGGCGGCCGTGGCGTACGGCGCGTGCGGGGTGAAGAAGTTGAGGGAGTTGTAGCCCCAGTAGTTCGACAGTCCGAGCTGCAGCAGGCGCGGCTCGGTGGCGAAGGCGTGCACGGGGAGGAGCTCGACGCTGGTGACCCCGAGCGAGAGCAGGTGATCGATCATGGCCGGGTGCGCGAGGCCCGCGTAGGTGCCGTGCAGGGCCGGAGGGATGAAGGGATGCCGCTTGGTCAGGCCCTTGACGTGTCCCTCGTAGATCACCGTGCGGTCCATCGGCACCCGCGGCTTGGACGACGATCCCCAGTCGAACGATCCCTCGACCACGACCGAGCGCCAGTCGCCGAAGCCGCCCGAGACGAGTCCGCGCGAGTACGGCTCGATCAGCAGCGACTGCGGGTTGAAGGTGTGACCCGGGCCGTGCGGTCCGCCGACGCGGATCGCATAACGTGCTCCGGGCCGCAGGAGCGGCGTCGACGCCTCGAAGACGCCGTCGCCGGCCGGGGTCATGGTGATGGTCTCGGTCGCCCAATCGAGGTCGACCTCGTCGAAGAGGAGCAGCTGCATGGCATCGGCGGCGCCCGACCACACGCGGAGGGTTCCGCCGTCGGGACCCAGGCGCACCCCGAGGTCGTCGAGGGCGGGGCTCAGCAGGCTCGGGCGGGCGGCGGAGCGGGCGGGCAGGACAGTCTCGGGTCGGACCATGCGTCTTAGGCTAGTGAAAGCGGACGGCGGAACCGGGAGGGTGGCGGATGCGGGTCTACCTCGATCACGCAGCGACGACGCCTCTTCGCGCAGAGGCGCGGGAGGCGTGGCTCGCCGCACACGAGGTGCTCGGCAACCCCTCCTCGATCCATGGCGCGGGGCAGGACGCCCGCCGTCTCCTCGAGGACGCCCGCGACACCCTCGCCGGGATCCTCGGATGCCAGAGCATCGAGGTGGTGCTCACCTCCGGTGGCACGGAGGCGGCGAACCTCGCCCTGAAGGGGCTCTGGTGGTCGCGCGCGGCCAGCACCCGTGCCGTGGTGCTGCCCGACGGTGAGCACCACGCGACCCTCGATGTCGTCGGGTGGCTCGCCGCGACCCAGGACGCCGACGTCCGCGCCGTGCCGCTCGACGGACTCGGTCGCATCGACGCCGAGGCCTTCGCCGCCGCTCTGCCGGGCGCCGCCCTCGCGACCGCGCTCGTGGCCAGCAACGAGGTCGGGACGATCCAGGATGCCGCGGGCCTGGCCGCCGCGGCATCCGGTGCCGGAATCCCCCTGCACCTGGACGCGGTCTCGGCGCTCGGGCAGATCGCCGTCGACTTCGGCGCCTGGCGCGGGAACGGTGCGGGTAGCGGGGGCCTGGTCGCGCTGTCGGTGTCGGCGCACAAGGTCGGCGGACCGGTCGGCGTGGGGGCGGCCGTCGTTTCCCGGCACGCCGCGATGACTCCGCTGCTGCACGGGGGCGGCCAGCAGCGCGGGCTCCGCGCCGGCACGCAGGACGTGGCGGGAGCGGCCGCGTTCGCCGCCGCGGCGACGGCGGCCGAGGCCGAGCGCGAGAGGGAGAGCGCGCGCCTGAGCGCGCTGCGCGATCGCCTGGTGAGCGGCATCCTGCAGTCGATTCCCGGCGCGCGGCTGCTCGGCGCCCCCGATGGACGTCTGCCCGGCAACGCGCACGTGCTCTTCCCGGATGCCGCCGGCGAGACGCTGCTGTTCCTGCTCGACATGGCGGGGGTCGCGGTCTCGACCGGATCGGCCTGTCAGGCGGGGGTGGCGGAGCCCTCGCACGTGGTCCTCGCCCTCGGCCTCGACGATCGCGCGGCGCGCTCCGTGCTGCGGTTCACCCTCGGGCACACCTCCACGGCCGACGACATCGAGGCCGTGCTCGCCCGGCTCCCCGACGCGTACGCGCGGGCCGTGGCATCCGGTGTCTCCGGTGCCCGATCGGCATCCGGCGCCCGTCCAGCGGGGCGTTCGTAGACTGGGACGATGCGAGTTCTGGCGGCGATGAGCGGTGGCGTGGACTCCGCGGTGGCGGCGGCCCGCGCCGTGGAGGCCGGTCACGACGTCGTCGGCGTGCACCTCGCGCTGTCGCGCGCGGGGGGAACGCTGCGCGCCGGCAGCCGCGGCTGCTGCACGATCGAGGACGCGATGGACGCGCGCCGTGCCGCCGACAAGCTCGGGATGCCGTTCTACGTGTGGGACTTCTCGGAGCGCTTCCGCGACGACGTGATCGAGGACTTCGTGTCGGAATACCGCGCGGGTCGCACGCCCAACCCCTGCATGCGGTGCAACGAGAAGATCAAGTTCGCGGCCCTCCTCGAACGCGCGATCGAGCTCGGCTTCGACGCGGTCTGCACCGGTCACTACGCCACCCTCGTCGACACCCCCGAGGGGCGCGAGCTGCATCGCGCGTCCGACAACGCGAAGGATCAGTCGTACGTGCTCGGCGTGCTCACGGCCGAGCAGCTCGCGCACACCTACTTCCCGCTCGGCTCGACCCCCTCCAAGGCGGTCGTGCGGGCGGAGGCCGAGGCGCGGGGACTCACCGTCGCGCACAAGCCCGACAGTCACGACATCTGCTTCATCCCCGACGGCGACACGCGCGGCTGGCTCGCCGACAAGGTCGGCGCGGAGCGCGGGGAGATCCTCGACCGCACCGGCGCCGTCGTGGGCACGCACGAGGGGGCGCACGCCTTCACCGTCGGTCAGCGACGAGGGCTGCAGCTCGGGGTTCCGGCATCCGACGGCAAGCCCCGGTTCGTGCTCGAGGTGCGGCCGGTGAACAACACCGTCGTGGTGGGACCGAAGGAAGCCCTGGCCTGCAGCGAGATCGCGGGGGAGCGCTTCACCTGGGCCGGTCGCGCGCCGTCCGAGACGACGTTCGCATGCGACGTGCAGATCCGGGCCCACGCCGACCCGGTGCCGGCCGAGGCGGTGCTCGAGGACGGGGTGGTGACCGTCCGTCCCGAGACGCCGTTCGACGGCGTCGCTCCCGGCCAGACCGCCGTGTTGTACGACGGGACGCGGGTGATCGGGCAGTTCACGATCGATCGGACGGTGTCGGCGGTGCCGATCGAGGTCTGACGCGCTGTCGGGGCAAGGCCCCGAGCGATGTCGGAGCCCCTCCCTAAGCTGGATGCCGTGAGCGAGCACGACCAGCTACCCGACCTGACCCTCGACGAGGCACGCGCCGAAGCCGCCGCGCTGACGCAGCGCATCGTCGACGCGCGCGAGGCGTACTACGGCCGCGACGCCGAACTCGTCGACGACGCGACCTACGACGGGTGGATGCACCGGCTCGAGGCCGTCGAGCGGCTCTACCCCGAACTGCAGGGGCAGGACAGCCCCACGCAATCGGTGGGGGCGGCCGAGGCGACCGAGCTCGTCACGATCGAGCACGCCGAGCGGATGCTGAGTCTCGACAACGTCTTCTCCGCCGACGAGCTGCGCGACTGGGCGGTCAAGACGCAGGCCGCGGCCGGGCGGAGCGTGCAGTGGCTGAGCGAGCTGAAGATCGACGGTCTCGCGATCAACCTGCGGTACGAGAACGGTGTGCTGACGTCGGCGGCGACGCGGGGCGACGGCCGTGTCGGCGAGATCGTGACCGAGAACGCGCTGCGGGTGACCGGTATCCCCCGCGAGCTGTCGGGCGAGGGGCACCCGGCACTCGTCGAGGTGCGGGGCGAGGTGTTCATCCCGGTCGCGGCCTTCGAGAACCTGAACCGTCTGCAGGGCGAGTACCGTGAGCGCGCGATCGGCGAAGCCCGCGAGCGTGCCGCGGGGCGACGCGGCGGGAGGGCGTTCGACCAGGAGAAGGCCGAGCAGGCCGCGGCGCGCCGGTTCCCGGCTTTCGCCAACCCGCGAAACGCGGCGAGCGGCGGACTGCGTCAGCAGATCGAGAAGAAGAGCGGCCTCGAGCTCGAGGCGGGACTCGCCCGCATCGCCTCGCTCTCCCTCTACGTGCACGGCATCGGCGCGTGGGCCGATCCACCGGTGGCGGCCCAGAGCGAGATCTACGACCTGTTGAAGGAGTGGGGTCTGCCGACCTCGCCCTACAGCAGGGTCGAGAAGTCGATCGACGGCGTGCTCGAATTCGTGGCCCATCACGGCGAGCACCGGCACGACGTGGAGCACGAGATCGACGGCGTCGTCGTCAAGGTCGACGAGCTCGCGCTGCACGACGAGCTCGGCGCCACCAGCCGGGCGCCCCGCTGGGCGATCGCGTACAAGTACCCGCCCGAGCAGGTCAACACGAAGCTCCTCGACATCGTCGTGTCGGTGGGGCGGACGGGCCGGGCGACGCCGTTCGCGGTGATGGAGCCCGCGAAGGTCGCCGGCAGCGTCGTGCGGCAGGCGACGCTCCACAACCAGGACGTCGTGAAGGTCAAGGGCGTGCTCATCGGCGACACCGTCGTGCTGCGCAAGGCCGGCGATGTCATCCCCGAGGTGCTCGGTCCCGTCGTCGAGCTGCGCGACGGCAGCGAGCGGGCGTTCGTCATGCCCGCGGACTGCCCCGAGTGCGGCACGCCGCTCCGGCCGGCGAAAGAGGGCGACATCGACCTGCGGTGCCCGAACGCGCGCTCGTGCCCGGCGCAGGTGCGTGGCCGCGTCGAGCACATCGGCTCGCGCGGCGCGCTCGACATCGAGGCACTCGGCGAGGTGACCGCCGCCGCCCTCACACAGCCCGAGGTGCCCGAGCGGCCGCCGCTCGACACCGAGGCCGGGCTCTTCGACCTCACCATCGAGGAGCTGGTCCCCATCGAGGTCGTCGTCCGCGACTCCGAGACCGGCGAGCGGAGGGTCGATCCCGACACGGGGGAGCTGGTGCGACGCGCACCGTTCCAGAAGCTCGGTCCCGCCACCTACCCGCCGGGATCCGAGGACCTCGACCCCGCCGAGCGTCGTCGTCGCGGCATCCGGAAGGACTTCCGCGAGGTGCGACCGTCCGAACAGGCGGTCAAGCTGGTCGCCGAGCTCGAGAAGGCGAAGACGAAAGACCTGTGGCGCCTTCTGGTCTCGCTGAACATCCGCCACGTCGGCCCCGTCGCGGCGCGTGCCCTGGCGCAGTGGTTCGGTTCGCTGGATGCCATCCGCGCGGCCTCCCGCGAAGAGCTCGCCGCCGTCGAGGGGGTCGGCGGGATCATCGCCGACGCCGTGATCGACTGGTTCGAGGTGGACTGGCACCGGGAGATCGTCGAGCGCTGGGGCGCTGCCGGGGTCCGCTTCTCGATCCCCGGGCACCCCGGACCCGGTGCCGCCGCCGCGGCCGGGGGAGTGCTCGCCGGCCTCACGGTCGTCGCGACCGGCTCGCTCGACGGCTACACGCGCGAGGGCGCCCAGGAGGCGATCATCTCGGCCGGCGGCAAGGCCGCGTCCAGCGTGTCGAAGAAGACCGACTTCGTCGCTGCCGGTCCCGGCGCCGGGTCGAAGCTCGCCAAGGCGGAAGAGCTGGGGCTGCGCATCCTCGACGCGGCGCAGTTCAAGGTCCTCGTCGAGCAGGGACCGGCGGCGCTCGACGGCGCGGCGCCGGAGGACGGCGCGGACGCCGAGGAGTCCGGGGCCGCCGACTGAGGCGGAAAGGGCGGGGCCGCAGCCCGGCCCTTCGTGGCCTGGGTGCGCCGTCCTGGCCTGCGAGGCCGCAGCCCCGCCCTTGCCGGCACGGGGGCCTCAGCGTCGCCGTCGCGGCCCGCGAGGCCCCAGCCCCGCTGTCCTCGGCCGCGAGGCCGTAGCCCCGCCGTCCTGGCCCGCGAGGCCCCAGCCCCGCTGTCCTCGGCCACGAGGCCGCAGCCCCGCCGTCTTGGCCCGAGAGGCTGCAGCCCCGCCCTTGCCGGCGCGGGGGGCCTCAGCGTCGCCGTCGCGGCCCGCGAGGCCCAGCCCCGCTGTCCGCGGCCGCGAGGCCGCAGCCCCGCCATCCGGGCCAGCGAGGGCGCAACCTTGCCGTCCCCGCCCACGGAGCCGCGGCCCCGCCTTCTCCGGTTGCGCGGCCGGTCAGCCGGCGCAGGCGTTGCCGGCCTGCGTGAAGCTCTCCTGCAGAGCGGTGACCTGCTCGCTCAGCCCGCTCGCGGTGCTCGGGTCGGCCATCACTCCCTCGAGGAACGTGACGTACTGGCTCAGCGTCTGACTGGCGTTCTGGGCGACGGGGGCGATCTCGTCGTTCGTGATCTGCGAGAAGTCGCCCTGCACCTTGGTCGCGAGTTCCTTGAAGCGGTCGACCGCCGCCTGCGGGTCCGAGGTGTCGATGTCGCTGCTGGCCGCGGTCACGTCGTTGAACGACGCGATGATGATCTGGCAGGCGTCCTGTGTGGACTGCTCCCCGGCAGGCGCGACGGTCGACGAGGTCGGTGACGGGGCCGGGCTCGACGCGACCGGACTCGGTGCCGTGCTCTCCTGAGCGGCGGAGTCGGCATCCGAAGAGCCTCCGCCCGAACACCCGGCCAGCAGCAGAGCGGCGGCGGCGACGGCGGCGAACGAGGCGCGCTTGATGATCATGTGATTCCCCCCAAAGGTCACGGTCGGGCCCGGGATCGGCCCATCGCCTCACCGTATCGACGCGTCGGCGAACGGTCGGATTTTCCTGCGCCCCTTGCGCCCAGCCGGTTCCGCGGTGCAGGAGTCAGCGGGAGAGCAGTTGCTCGCGCACCTGGCGGCGCAGAACCTTGCCGATGAGCGAGCGCGGCAGCTCGTCGACGACCATGATGCGACGCGGCACCTTGTACGGAGTCAGGATGCCGCGCGCGAACGCCCGCACCGCTTCGACGTCGAGCTCGCTCGGGGAGGTCGGCACGACCGCCGCGACGACCTCCTCACCCGAGTGCTCGCTCGGAAGCCCCACCACCGCGACGTCGGCGACGCCGGGGTGCTGGCGCAGCACGTTCTCGACCTCGGTCGGGGCGACGTTGAAGCCGCCGGTGATGATGAGCTCCTTGATGCGGTCGACGATGCGGACGAAGCCGCCTTCGTCGATCGTTACGATGTCGCCGGTGCGGAACCATCCGTCGACGAACACCTCCTCGGTCTCCTCCGGCTTGCCGTAGTAGCCCGAGAACACCTGCGGTCCCCGCACGATGAGCTCCCCGCGCTCGACATCCGTGCGCGGGTCGTCGGGATCGACCACACGGCATTCGGTGCCCGGAAGCGGAAGGCCGACCGTGCCCGCGACGCGGTTGTCGGCTACGGGGTTGGCCATCAGCACGGGGGAGCACTCGCTCAGCCCGTACCCCTCGACGAGGTATCCGCCCGTGGCCTTCTCGAAGGGCACGACCAGCTCGTGCGGCAGTGCCATGGCGCCCGAGATGGCGACGTCGGTCCCCGCGAGCGACACCCCCTGCGCCCGGGCGGCGGCCAGCAGCCGTTCCGCGATCGGCGGGACGAGCGGTAGGAACGTCGCGGGATGCTTCTTCGTCACGGCGAGCACGAGGTCGGCGTCGAACTTCGGGAAGAGCACGAGCCGGGCGCCCATCGACATCGCGAACGTGAGGCAGAGCGTCAGGCCGTAGGCGTGGAACATCGGCAGAACGGCGTACACGACGCATCCCTCGCCCCGCACGATCTGCGGCACCCAGGCCCGCGCCTGAGCGGCGTTGGCCAGCAGATTGGCGTGGGTGAGCATGGCGCCCTTCGGGGTGCCGGTGGTGCCGCTCGTGTACTGGATGATGGCGAGATCCGACGACACCGGGCGCGGATGCGAGGCGGGCAGTGGATCGTGCCGGACGAGGTCGTCCCACTCCACCGCGCCCTTGGTGGCGGCGTGCAGCGCGGCGCGCGACTCGCGCGCCTTGGCGACCGGCAGCCGCAGCGCGAGACGCGTCGTCCACGGCATCGCCCGGGTCACGTCCACCGAGATGAGGGTGGTCAGACGCAGATCGGCGGGGAACTCCTGCACCGTCGCCACGACCTTGCTCCACACGATCGCGTGCTTCGCGCCGTGGTCCTCGAACTGCTTGCGCAGCTCGCGCGGGGTGTAGAGCGGGTTGTGCTCGACGACGACCGCCCCGAGCCGCAGCACGGCGTAGAACGCGACGATGTGCTGCGGGCAGTTCGGCAGCACGAGCGCCACCGGGTCGCCGGCGCGCACGCCGTGCGCGGCGAGGGCCGCTGCGGCGCGTGAGATCTGCTCCGACATCTCGGCGTAGGTGGTCTCGCGTCCGAAGAACTGCAGGGCCGGCGCATCGGGATAGTCGCGCGTGGAGGCGTCGACGATGTCGAGGAGCGAGCCCGTCTGGGGCTCCAGATCCTCGGGCACCCCCGCGGCATAGCTCGAGGTCCAGGGGCGCGGCGGATCGAAGCTCGTCACCCAGCCAGCCTAGGGCGGCGCTCCGGCGGAGACCAGGCCGCTCGCGACGGGGAGGAGACCGTCTGCGAACTAGACTCGGGGGGTGTCTGAAATCACTCCTGATCTCGTGCGCCATCTCGGTGTGCTCGCCCGGATCCAGTTGAACGACGAGGAGGTCCAGAGCCTCACCGGGCAGCTGGATGCCATCGTCGACAACATCGCGAAGGTGTCCGAGGTGGCGACGCCCGACGTGGCCGCCACGAGCCACCCGATCCCGCTCGAGAACGTGTTCCGGCCCGACGCCGTGCAGCAGCAGCTCACGCGCGAGCAGGTGCTGCAGAATGCCCCGGATCAGGCCGACGGCCGGTTCCGGGTCACGGCGATCCTGGGGGAGGAGCAGTGAGCGATCTCACACGTCTGACCGCGGCCGACCTGGCCGCCAAGCTCGTCTCGTCCGAGGTGTCGAGCGTCGAGGCGACGCAGGCGCATCTCGACCGCATCGCCGCCGTCGACGGCGACGTCCACGCGTTCCTTCACGTGAGCGACCACGCCCTCGAGGTCGCGGCCGACATCGACCGTCGCCGCGCGGCGGGCGAGGAGCTGCACGAACTCGCGGGCGTCCCGCTCGCCGTCAAGGACGTGCTCGTGACGACCGACATGCCGTCCACCAGCGGATCGAAGATCCTCGAGGGCTACATGTCGCCCTACGACGCCACGGTGGTCGCCCGCTCGCGCGCGGCCGGTCTCGTGCCGCTCGGCAAGACGAACATGGACGAGTTCGCGATGGGCTCCTCGACCGAGTTCTCGGCGTACGGACCCACCCGCAACCCGTGGGACCTCGACCGCATCCCCGGAGGTTCCGGCGGCGGGTCGGCGGCGGCCGTCGCCGCGTTCGAGGCGCCCCTGGCCCTCGGCTCCGACACCGGTGGATCCATCCGTCAGCCCGCCCACGTCACCGGCACGGTGGGCGTCAAGCCCACGTACGGCGGGGTCAGCCGCTACGGCGCGATCGCCCTGGCATCCAGCCTCGACCAGGTCGGCCCCGTCACGCGCACGGTGCTCGACGCGGGACTCCTGCACGACGTCATCGGCGGGCACGACGCCAACGACTCCACCTCGCTGTCCGACGCGTGGCCGTCGTTCGCCGCCGCGGCCCGCGAGGGCACGACGGGAGAGGTCCTGAAGGGCCTCAAGGTCGGCGTCATCCGCGAGCTCGACGACCGCGGCTTCCAGAAGGGCGTGTCGGATTCGTTCCGCGCGTCGCTGGCGGCCATGGAGGCGCAGGGCGCCGAGATCGTCGAGATCAGCGCCCCGCACTTCGAGTACGGGGTCGCCGCGTACTACCTGATCCTCCCCGCCGAGGCATCGAGCAACCTCGCGAAGTTCGACTCGGTGCGCTTCGGCCTCCGCGTCACGCCGCAGGGCGCCCCGACGGTCGAGAACGTGATGGCCGCCACGCGCGACGCCGGCTTCGGTCCCGAGGTGAAGCGCCGCATCATCCTGGGCACCTACGCGCTCTCGGCGGGCTACTACGACGCCTACTACGGCAGCGCCCAGAAGGTGCGCACGCTCATCCAGCAGGACTTCGACGCCGCGTTCGCGCACGTCGACGTCATCGCGACGCCCTCGGCGCCGACCACCGCCTTCCGCCTCGGCGAGAAGCTCGACGACCCGTTGCAGATGTACCTCAACGACGTGACCACGATCCCGGCGAACCTCGCCGGCGTCCCCGGTATCTCGATCCCGAGCGGCCTGGCGGAGGACGACGGCCTGCCGGTCGGCATCCAATTCCTCGCCCCCGCCCGCGAGGACGCGCGTCTGTACCGCGTCGGCGCGGCGCTCGAGGCGCTGCTGGTCGACCAGTGGGGCGGTCCCCTCCTCGACCGTGCCCCTTCTCTCACGAACGGAGCGTCGCTCTGATGGCGAAAGACGCACTCATGGACTTCGACGAGGCGCTCGAGCTGTTCGAGCCCGTCCTCGGCTTCGAGGTGCACGTCGAGCTGAACACCGCGACCAAGATGTTCTCGTCGGCGCCGAACCCGGCGAACGAGGCGAACCACGGCGCCGAGCCGAACACGCTCGTCGCCCCGGTCGACATGGGTCTGCCGGGCGCGCTGCCCGTGGTCAACGCGGAGGCGATCCGGTCCTCGATCAGCCTGGGCCTGGCCCTGGGCTGCTCCATCGCGCCGTCGAGCCGGTTCGCGCGGAAGAACTACTTCTACCCCGACCTCGGCAAGAACTACCAGATCTCGCAGTACGACGAGCCGATCGCCTTCGAGGGCTCGGTCGAGGTCGAGCTCGAGGACGGCACGATCGTCACCGTGCCGATCGAGCGCGCGCACATGGAGGAGGATGCCGGCAAGCTCACCCACATGGGCGGGGCGACCGGTCGCATCCAGGGCGCCGAGTACTCGCTCGTCGACTACAACCGCGCGGGAGTGCCCCTGGTCGAGATCGTCACCAAGCCGATCTTCGGCGCGGAGCACGCAGCCCCCGCGCTGGCGAAGGCGTACGTCGCGACGATCCGCGACATCGTGCGAGGTCTCGGCATCTCCGAGGCGAAGCTCGAGCGCGGAAACCTCCGCTGCGACGCCAACGTCTCGCTGCGCCCCCGCGGCCAGGAGAAGCTCGGCACGCGCACCGAGACGAAGAACGTCAACTCGATGCGCTCGGTCGAGCGCGCGGTTCGCTACGAGATCCAGCGTCAGGCCGCGATCCTCGCCACGGGCGGAACCATCACGCAGGAGACCCGTCACTGGCACGAGGACACCGGCCGCACCTCTCCGGGGCGACCGAAGTCGGATGCCGACGACTACCGCTACTTCCCCGAGCCCGACCTGCTGCCCGTCGTGCCCGCGCCCGCGCTGATCGAGGAGCTGCGCGCCGCGCTCCCCGAGCCGCCGGCCGCGCGCCGTCGCCGGCTGAAGGCCGAGTGGGGCTTCACGGATCTGGAATTCCAGGACGTCGCGAACGGCGGTCTGCTCGACGCGGTCGCCGACACGATCGCCGTCGGAGCCGCTCCCGCCGCCGCCCGCAAGTGGTGGACGGGCGAGATCACCCGCGTCGCCAACGCCCAGGAGCGCGACGCCGCCGACCTCGTGTCGCCGGCGAACGTCGCCGCCCTGCAGAAGCTGGTGGATGCCGGAACCCTCACCGACAAGCTCGCGCGTCAGGTGCTCGAGGGTGTCATCGCCGGCGAGGGCACCCCGCAGGAGGTTGTCGACGCCCGCGGGCTCGCCGTCGTCTCCGATGACGGCGCGCTTATCGCCGCGATCGACGACGCCCTGGCCGCTCAGCCCGACGTTCTCGCGAAGATCCGCGACGGCAAGGTGCAGGCCGCCGGCGCCGTCATCGGCGCGGTCATGAAGGCGATGAAGGGCCAGGCCGACGCCGCGCGCGTGCGAGAGCTCGTCCTGGAACGCGCCGCCCAGTAACACCCCGGATGCCACGACCCCGGCGGATCCGCGCCGCCGGGGTCGTGGCATCCGTCGTTCCCGACCCGAGAGCCGCTCGCGGCCGATGTCGGAGGTCCGAGAGACAATGGATGCCATGGGACGAGGTGACGGGACGGGGCGGATTGTCTCGCGCCCCGACGCCGACGACACCGGCACCGGCATCCTGCACGTGGACATGGACGCGTTCTTCGCGTCGGTCGCGGTGCTTGATGACCCCTCGCTCGCCGGCAAGCCGCTCATCATCGGCGGTTCCGAGGGACGCGGGGTCGTCTCCAGCGCGTCGTACGAGGCGCGTCGCTACGGCGTGAAGTCGGCGATGCCGGTCGCGATCGCCCTGCGCCTGTGCCCCACCGCGATCGTGGTGAACCCGCCCTACCACCGCTACACCGAGATGTCGCGGCAGGTGATGGCGATCTTCCACGACGTCACGCCGCTGGTCGAACCCCTCTCGATCGACGAGGCGTTCCTTGACGTGCGCGGTGCCCGGCGGCTGTGGGGGAGCCCGGTCACGATCGCGCGAGGGTTGCGCGCCCGCGTGCTCGCGGAGACCGGCCTGACCTGCAGCATCGGGGTGGCGGCCACGAAGCACGTCGCCAAGATGGCCTCCACCATCTCCAAGCCCGACGGACTGCTCATCGTGGCGGCGGCCGACACCGAGGCGTTCCTGCGGCCGCGGTCCGTCCGCGCCCTGTGGGGCGTCGGGCCCAAGGCGGCCGAGGCGTTGGAGTCGCGTGGCATCCGGCTCATCTCCGACATCCTTGACACTCCGCGCCACGCGCTCGATCAGGTGCTGGGCGCGGCGATGGGGGAGCGCATCTGGCATCTGTCGCGGGGCATCGACGCGCGCGAGGTGCACACGGGTCGGGCCGAGAAGAGCGTCGGCCACGAGGAGACGTTCCACACCGACATCTCCGACACGCGCACGCTCCACGTCGAGCTGCGTCGTCTCGCCGACCGGGTCGGCGCGCGCCTGCGCACACAGCAGTACGAGGCGGCGACCATCTCGATCAAGGTGCGCTTCTCGGATTTCACCACGCTGAGCCGCTCGCGCACACTGCCCGAGCCCACATCGGTGGGCCAGCGCATCGGCGACGCCGCGATCGAGCTGTTCGACTCGATCGATCGTCGGCAAGCGGTCCGGCTCGTCGGCGTGCGCGGCGAGAAGCTCAAGCCCGCCGCGATGGCCGCAACCCTATGGGACGACGACGCCGAGTGGCGACGGGTCGAGGGTGCCCTCGACGGTGCCGCCGCGCGCTTCGGGCGCGGAGCCGTCACCCGCGGGTCGCTCCTCGGCCCGTCCCGCGGCGGCGGCGCTCTGCCGACGAACCCTCGGCCGTCGTACGAGCACTGACGACCGGCCACGGGCCTGTCACGAACCGCGGCGCGGTGCGCCGCGCTGCCGTTCGGCCACGGCCCTCGCACGAGCCGCGGCCGGCGCGCAACGCCCCTGCCGTGCCGCGATGCGGGCCGCTACGGTGGGGGGCATGCCCAACATCGCATTGGAACTCGGCAAGCAGGCCACCAGCTTCGGCGTCACCTCCGCGTACGGCGAGCAGCAGGACGTCGACGGCGTGCGCATCGTCCCCGTCGCGCTCACCTGGGCCGGTTACGGCGGCGGTTCGGATGAGCAGGGCAACGGCGGTGGCGGGGGCGGCGGCTACACCCTCCCGCTCGGCGCGTACATCCGCCGCGGCGACGATCTCCGGTTCGACCCGAACCTCGTGTCGCTGCTGGCCGTCGGCATCCCGTTCGTGTGGGTCGCCGGTCGCGCGCTCAGCCGTGTCATCCGCGCCCTCAAGAAGTAGCGCAGACCCGGTCGACGACGCCCTCACCGCAGCGGTCGCCGCGGTGACGGCGCGCATCGTCGCGGTCGGTGCGTCGAACGCGGCGGTGGTCGTCGACGGGCGCAGCGGGGCGGGGAAGAGCTCGCTCGCGCGGCGACTGGTGTCGGCGTGGCCCGGGCGTGGCCGGGTGCAGCTCGTCGCGCTCGACGACGTCTACCCCGGGTGGGACGGCCTCGCGGCGGGCGTGGAATACGCCCGCGAGATGATCCTGCTGCCGCACGCGCGGGGCCTTCTCGGCGTGTGGGAACGCTGGGATTGGGAGGCGGGTTCGCGCGCGGAGGCCTACGCGGTCGACCCCTCCCTGCCGCTCGTCATCGAGGGCGCGGGCATTCTCACCCCCGAGGTCGCGCGGCTCGCGGACCTGTCCGTCTGGGTGGAAGCGCCCGCCGCGTCACGACGCGATCGCGCCTTCGCGCGCGACGGCGACACCTATCGGCCGCACTGGCAGCGGTGGGCGCGCCAGGAGGACGCCCACATCGAGGCCCACAGTCCCGCGGAGCGAGCCGACGTGCGCGTTCGGGTGCCGTGACGCCCGAGCCGGATCAGCCGCGATCGAGGGCCGTCATCAACCCGTCGAGGCGGTACCCGATCCAGTCGTAGACGCCGAAGCGCGGATCGTCGGGCTGGTGGTCGTCATCGCCCTGGATGCCGAGCCGCGTGGCCAGGACGAGACGCACGGCCGACAGTGTGCGCATCCACGCGAGGGCTTCGCCCTCGCCCAGGGCGACCGCGATGGTGGCGTCCGGGTCGCCCTCGGGCGTCGGTTCGCCGCCGTCGGCGCCGAGCGTCTGCAGCACGGTGGCGGCATCGTGCGTGCGGCGCTCGATGAGGTCGCCCCCGGTCAGTCGGCGGAACTCGCGGCTGGCGGCCTGGTCGTCGGGATAGGCGTCGGGCATCAATCGCGCCACCGCCGGGTCGTCGTCGGTGCGGGAGTCGGCGAGAAGGTCGCGGAACTGCCCCACGATCCCGGCGAGGTGGAGGGCTTCGAGACCGCTGATCTCGAGGACGACGATCCGCTCGCTCACGAGGGGTCCTTCCTGACGGTGGCCCAGAGGCCGTAATCGTGCATGGCCTGCGTGTGCGCTTCCATGACCTCGCGCGGGCCGCGCGCGACGACCGCGTGCCCCTCGTGGTGGACCGCCATCATCAGGCGGTGCGCCGTCTCGGCGTCGAAACCGAAGTACGTGCGGAAGACGTGCGTCACGTAGCTCATGAGATTGACGGGGTCGTTCCAGACGACGGTCTGCCACGACGACGGCGGTTGCGCGACGAGTTCCTGCTCGTGGTCGACGTCGAGGTCGGGGGAGGCGAGACCAGCCATCACGCCCACCCGAGCTCGTGCAGGCGGTCGTCGTCGATGCCGTAGAAGTGCGCGATCTCGTGCACGAGCGTGGTGTGGATCTCCTCGCGCAGCTCGTCCTCGTCGGCGCACGCGGCGAGATGCGACTCGCGGTAGACGATGATGCGGTCGGGCAGTTCGCCGACGCCGTACCGGTCGCGCTCGGTGAGCGCCCATCCGTCGTAGAGACCCAGGAGATCGAGCGAGCCGTCCTCGGGGCGGTCCTCGACGACGAAGACGACGTTGTCGAGGCCCTCGACCATGTCGTCGGGGAGGCGGTCGAGCTCGTCGACGACGAGCCGCTCGAAGGCATCGGTCGACATGACCATCGCGGGGCGCGCGTCGACGTCGTCGTTCACGTGGCCTCCCGAGAGTGAAAACGGTGGACGGATGCCGCATCCGCGCGGGCAGCGTCCGCCCTGTGATTCTACGGGCGCGGCGGGGACCGGCATCCGGAAACGCAGAAGCCCGGCGCGATCTCGGCCGGGCTTCTGGAGGTGGGGTGGCTAACGGGACTTGAACCCGCGGCCCCCGCGACCACAACGCGGTGCTCTACCAACTGAGCTATAGCCACCATGTGCCTTCGGAAGAAGACAACTGAAAGATTATGTCACACGTCGAGGGCGAACGACGACACGGCCGACGCCGACACGGCCTTGGCCTCGTCGCTCGTGGGGCCCGGCTGCGGCACGAACACCGCGGCGCGGTAGTACGCGAGCTCACGGATCGATTCGCGGATGTCGGCGAGGGCGCGGTGGCCGCCGTTCTTCGTGGGCGCCTGGAAGTAGGCGCGCGGGTACCAGCGACGGGAGAGCTCCTTGATGCTCGACACGTCGACGTTGCGGTAGTGCAGCCAGCGGTCGACGCGCGGCATGTACTTCGCGAGGAACATACGGTCGGTGCCGATGGTGTTGCCGGCGAGCGGTGCCTTGCCCTCGACCGGTGCGAAGCGCTGGATGTACTCCAGTGTCTGGAACTCGGCATCCGCAAGGCTGACGCCGTGGGGGATCTCGTCGAGCAAGCCCGAGGACCGGTGCATCTCGGTGACGAATTCGCCCATGTTGGCCAGGGCGGAGTCATCGGGCTTGATCACGATCTGGAAGCCCGGATCGAGCACGTTCAGCTCGAAATCGGTGATGACGACGGCGATCTCGACGAGCTCGTCGACGGCGAGGTCGAGGCCGGTCATCTCGCAGTCGATCCAGACGAGCCGGTCGTTCTCGGAGGCATTTACCATCCCCACATCCTACTGAGGGGGTGGGACACCGGGTCTGGTCCCCCAGACACGATTCGAACGTGTGACCGGCGGATTAGAAGGCCGCTGCTCTATCCACTGAGCTACTGGGGGTCGTCCGTCCAGGATATCGGTCGTGTCCCCGACGCCGCACCAGCCCCTGGTGTCGTCGGCGGCGCGGGCGTAACCTCCGGGCGAACGAGAGCAAAGGAGCACTCATGTCAGACACCGCGACACGACGTCTCTGGGTGGCCTACGGCCCGGTGGGGGTCGTTGGCACCATCCAGAAGGATGCCGAGGGCTACAGCGTCCACATGGCGGGCAAGGACGAGAGGCTCGGCGTCTACCCGTCGATGGACATCGCCAAGAGCGCGCTGCACGCCCACCTCAAGCCCGGCAGCGACCGCCCCGAGTTCCGCGAGCACTGAGCACGCGCCGCCCCGTCCGCTTCGCATCCGCGGCGGACGGGGAAGGTCGACGCCCGGGCATCGGAGCGGAGTCGCGGGCGAGCGGGTACCCGTGTCGCAGCCGTGCATCGATGCGGAGTCGCGAGGCGAGCGAGTGCCGAGGTTTTCCCCAGTCGGGGGTTCGGAGTCGCGAGGCGGATGGGTGCCCCGGTCCTACCCGGGCGGCGGCGCGGGTTCGCGAGGCGGGCGGGTGCGGATGTCCTACCCAGGGGTCTGCGCGGAATCGCGGGCGGGCGGGTGCTCGTGTGACGCCCGTGCGTCGGCGCGGAGTGGTGAGACGAGGCGGGGAGTTGCGAGCAGCGGCATCGCGATGTGCACGAGGGGTCCGATGCCGAGCGCGAACACCACGGTTCCGATGCCGACGGTGCCCCCCAGAAGCCAGCCCAGCACGAGCACGGACCCTTCGACGCTGAGGCGGCAGGCCCAGATGGGCCACCCGACCCGTCCATGCAGTCCGGTCATGAGGCCGTCCCGGGGTCCGGGGCCGAAGTTCGCTCCGATGTAGAGCCCGGATGCCGCCGCCACCAGCACCACGCCGGTGACGAGCATGAGTGCTTGGAGCCAGAAGACGTCGGGGTGGGGGAGGACGCCCAGGGCCAACTGCAGGCTCGTTCCGACGAGCAGGATGTTCGCGACCGTGCCGACGCCGGGCTTCTGACGCAGGGGGATCCAGAGGAGCAGGACACCGAGACCGACGATGTTGGTCACCCACCCGATGCCCACGCCCGTCACGCGGGAAATGCCCTGCGCGAAGACGGTCCAGGGGTCGACGCCGAGGCCGGCGGCGACCGTGAAGGCGCAGCCGATGCCGTAGACGACGAGTCCGATGAGAAGACGGGTGACGCGGGAGAACATGCTGCGATCCAATCACGCGATTGGACCTCGACGTAGAGGCCAATCTCGGTAATGTGGCCGCATGGACTCGCGAATCTCGGCACGCGCCCTTGCGGCGGCCCTCGGCGGCTGGAGGGGGAGCGGACCGGCGTACGAGGCCCTGGCCGACGGCGTGCGACTGCTCTGCCTCGACAACCGCCTCGCACCGTCGACCGCTCTCCCCGCCGAGCGCGAACTCGCGGCCGCGCTGTCGCTCAGCCGAACGACGGTGGCGGCGGCCTATCGGAGCCTCCGCGAGACGGGGCACATCGAGAGCCTCCGGGGCAGTGGCAGCGTCACCCTCCCGCTGCGCCGGAGCGACCCGGGCCGTCTCGATGCGGATGCCGACGACATCGACCTGCAGCAGGCGAGTCCCGCGGCGTGGCCGGGGCTTCCGGCCGTCATCGCCGAGGCCGCCGCCCAGGCCCCGGCGCTCGTCGCGCGCATCGGATACGACGTCGTGGGCGACCCCGCGCTGCGCGCGAGCATCGCGGATCACTACACCGACCGTGGGCTCCCCACCACCCCCGACCAGATCCTCGTCACGACGGGAGCGCAGAGCGCGATTCATCTGATCGCCTCCGTTCTCATCCACCGAGCCGACCGCGTCATGCTCGAGACGCCGACCTACCCGCACGCCGCCGACGCCTTCCGCCGTGTGGGGGCGCGCCTGATCGGCGTCCCCGTCGATGCGGAATCGGGGTGGGACATCGAGCGCGCCGAGCAGAGCTTCGCCCGGGCCCTTCCGTCGCTCGCGTACCTCATGCCCGATTTCCACAACCCGACCGGTCGGACGATGGGCGGACACGAGGTCGCCGCGTTCCTGTCGGGCGCGCGCAGCGCGGGGACGCTCCTCGTGCTCGACGAGACCACGGGGCAGCTCGACATCGACCGTCCCGGGGATGCCGCTCCTTTCCCCGACGACGACCGCATCATCCGCGTGGCCTCCCTGGGCAAGACGGTCTGGGGCGGACTGCGGGTGGGATGGGTGCGCGCCGCCCCCCACATCGTGCGTCGCCTCGCCAGCGGACGCCCCGTTCACGATCTGGGGACCCCGGAGCTGGAGCAGGCCATCGCCACGCGCCTCGTACCGCGACTCGATGAGATCGCACGGCAGCGCGGCGATCTGCTGCGTGCGGGACGCGACGCCCTTCGCTCCGCCTTGCAGCACACCTTCCCCGAATGGGAGGTTCCGGAGGTGCGCGGTGGCGTCTCGGTATGGGTCGGGATCGGGGAGCCCCTCAGCACGCCCCTCGTGATGAGCGCGCGCTCACGCGGTCTGGCACTGTCCGCCGGTTCGCGGTTCGCGGTGGAGGGTGGCCACGACCGGCGGCTCCGGATGCCGTTCACGGCTCCGCCCGCGACCCTCGAGCGCGCCGTGGGGATCCTGCGTGCGGCATGGGACGACGTGCGGGGCGGACGTGCGGTGCCCACGCGAGAGGACTTCGCCACGGTCGTGTGATCCTCACCGGCCGTAACGAAGGCATTCGACCGCGTCGCTCGACGACCAGAACTCGCCGAGTCGGCGGAAACTGCCGGACGCGGTGTGGAAGCGCTCGGCGGCGTATCGCCACCCGCCGTCGGCCGCGACGGCGCGGATGTGACCGACCACGATGCCCCGCGGATCGGCGATGCGCCACAGACCCGCGGCGACGTGCGTCGCCGCTCCCCACCCGGCCGAGCGCGGAGCCGGAGCGAGGTCGTTCCACAGTGCGGTGCTCATGCGGACACGGTACGACCGACCTCCGACATCGCCCCGTCGCATGCAGACCGCGCCTCCTCCCCAACGAGCGGCATGTGCCGTCCATCCACCGACCGGCCGTCGAGGCCCTCGCCGACCGTCTCCGACGCGCGACCCTGGGCGTGGCTCCGGCATCCGTCGGGCACACGGGTGCCGGAGCATCACTCACGTCGAGAGGACACATCCATGAGCGATCACATCACCTTGGTCGGCAACATCGTCGGCGACCTCGAGCAGCGCACCACTCGCGGGGGAGGAACGGTCGCCGCGTTCCGCCTCGCGGTGGGCGAGAGGCGCTTCGACCGCGAGAAGGGCGAGTGGGTGGACGCGCACACCAACTTCTACGCCGTCTCGGTCTTCGGCGAACTGGGCGCCCACGCCCTGCGGTCATTCCAGAAGGGCGAACGAGTCCTGCTGAGCGGCCGCCTCCGCCTGCGCGAGTGGGAGACGGAGACCAAGCGCGGCGTGAGTGCCGACGTCGTCGCGGACGCCATCGGCCACGATCTACGGTGGGGTGTCTCGACGTTCCAGCGCGCGTCCAAGCCTCAGCCTGCCGACGCCGAACCGACGGCCCGCATCGCGACGGACGGCGACGGGTGGGCGGTTCCGGGTGCGTCCCTCGAGCCGGACGCCGGTACGCCGGACGGCGGAGCCGAGGTCCCGCAGCCGCACGTCGCGGCGGGGGCCGGCGAGGCCGTGAGCGTCGGGATCCCCGCTGACGCCAACCCGTTCTGAACGCCGGGACGGGTGACCCGTCGGGGAGGCGCGCGGGGCGGGTCCGTAGACTCGTTCCCGTGCCCCGCCTTCTCGGACGATCCCTCGCCGCCCTCACGCTCGCGGCCGCGCTCGGACTCGCCGGATGCACGGGCGGACCGCCATCGACCGGGCAGGACACCTCGGGCGACGGAGCATCCGTCCCCTCGGCGGAGACGCCCTCGACGGACGCAGCGGGGTCGTCGTCGGCGGGCGACGTGTCGCCGACCCCGGCGGCATCCGCGACGGGTGAGGCCGCGCAGCGCCTCCCACTGTTCTCGCAGACCGTTGCATCAGTGTGGGCCGGACCGGACCCCGTCTCGGGTCGCGCCTACATCGATGCCCTCGTGTCGGCCGGTTTCGACAAGGCGGCCATGCAGGTCACCGCGGATCGATCCACGATCGGCAATGCCGCGGAGAGCATCGAGTTCTCCGTTCGCCTCGGCGATGAGTGCCTCGTCGGACAAGTGGGCCCGTCCATCGGCGACCCCGTGACGACGGTGCTCCCGGGACTGAGCTCGGGCGGCTGTCTGATCGGACAGACGCGCGCCATCGATTGGTGATCGTGCGGCGGCGGTTCCCGCGACGACGACTCGTCGGTCCGCGCGGCCACCGCCCCTAGACTGGAACGGTTATGGCCGAATACATCTACTCCATGGTCCGTGCCCGCAAGGCAGTCGGCGAAAAACTCATCCTCGACGACGTCACGATGTCGTTCCTCCCCGGCGCCAAGATCGGCATGGTCGGTCCGAACGGTGCGGGAAAGTCCACGATCCTGAAGATCATGGCCGGCCTCGACACCCCTTCCAACGGCGAGGCGCGGCTCAGCCCCGGCTTCACCGTCGGCATCCTGATGCAGGAGCCCGAGCTCGACGACAGCAAGACCGTGCTGGAGAACATCCAGGACGGCGTGGCGATCAAGCCCAAGCTCGACCGCTTCAACGAGATCTCCGCCCTCATGGCCGATCCCGACGCCGACTTCGACGCGTTGCTGGCCGAGATGGGCACCCTGCAGGAGGAGATCGACGCCGCCGACGGCTGGGATCTCGACTCCCAGCTCGAGCAGGCGATGGACGCCCTGCGCACGCCTCCGGCCGACGCCTCGGTGGTTCCGCTCTCCGGTGGTGAGCGCCGCCGCGTGGCGCTGGCGAAGCTGCTGCTGCAGAAGCCCGACCTCCTGCTGCTCGACGAGCCCACCAACCACCTCGACGCCGAGAGCGTCCTTTGGCTCGAGCAGCACCTCAAGGCCTACAAGGGCGCGGTCATCGCCATCACCCACGACCGGTACTTCCTTGACAACGTCGCGGAGTGGATCGCCGAGGTCGACCGCGGTCACCTGTATCCCTACGAGGGCAACTACTCCACCTACCTCGACAAGAAGGCGCAGCGCCTCGACGTCCAGGGAAAGAAGGATGCGAAGCTCGCCAAGCGCCTCAAGGACGAGCTCGAATGGGTCCGCTCCAACGCCAAGGGCCGTCAGGTGAAGTCGAAGGCCCGTCTGGCCCGCTACGAGGAGATGGCCGCAGAGGCCGAGCGCACGCGGAAGTTGGACTTCGACGAGATCCAGATCCCCGCGGGTCCGCGCCTGGGCAGCATCGTCATCGACGCCAAGAAGCTTGAGAAGAGCTTCGGAGACCGCTCGCTCATCAGCAACCTGAGCTTCAACCTGCCGCCGAACGGCATCGTCGGCGTGATCGGCCCGAACGGTGTGGGAAAGACCACGCTGTTCAAGACGATCGTCGGTCTCGAGCCGCTCGACGGCGGCACGCTGAAGATCGGCGAGACGGTCAAGATCAGCTACGTCGACCAGTCGCGCGCGAACATCGACCCCGAGAAGACGCTGTGGGAGGTCGTGTCCGACGGTCTCGACATCATCACCGTCGGCAAGACCGAGATCCCCTCGCGCGCCTACGTCTCGAAGTTCGGCTTCAAGGGCCCCGACCAGCAGAAGAAGGCCGGGGTGCTCTCCGGCGGTGAGCGCAACCGCCTGAACCTCGCCCTGACGCTGAAGGAGGGCGGCAACCTGCTCCTCCTCGACGAGCCGACCAACGACCTCGACGTCGAAACGCTCAGCTCCCTCGAGAACGCCCTGCTGGAGTTCCCCGGCTGCGCCGTCGTCATCACCCACGACCGGTGGTTCCTCGACCGCATCGCGACGCACATCCTCGCTTACGAGGGCACGGAGGAGCACCCCGACCAGTGGCACTGGTTCGAGGGCAACTTCGAGGCGTACGAGGCGAACAAGATCGAGCGCCTCGGTGCGGATGCCGCCAACCCGTCGCGGTCGACTTACCGCAAGCTCACGCGTGACTGACGCAAAAGCATCCCCCGCCTCGGGCCCCGCGACCGCGGGGCCCGAGCGGCTTCACGTGCCGATCCCGCTGCGCTGGGGCGACCTCGACGCGCTCGGACACGTCAACAACACCTCGATGCTCAAACTGCTCGAAGAAGCCCGATTGCGGGCCTTCTGGCGCGGTGACGACGAGGGCGAGGCGCTGCCGACGGCGGTGTTCGACATGAGCGTGCTCGAAAGCGGCGGAGAGCGCGCCACGCTCATCGCGCGCCAGGAGATCGAGTACCTGCGCCCCGTCCCGTACAGCCAGCGTCCGCTCGACGTGCGCATGTGGATCGGGGTGATGGGCGGCTCGAGCGCCGACATCTGCTTCGAGGTGTTCAGCCCGGCCGGCGACGCCGAGCAGGTGCTGTACGCGCGCGCCACGGCCGTGGTCGTCCTCGTCGACACCGCGAGCGGCCGGCCCATCCGCTGGAGCGCGGGGGAGCGGGCCGCCTGGGGGCCGTACGTCGGCGACCCGATCGAGTACCGCCGGCGAGCCACGAAAGGCTGAGACCGGGCGTCCACTGGACCGCCCCGCCGTCCGGCAAGAGGCGGCGATCGCACCCCTGTGCCACCGCACGGCGTGTCACGCCCGTGCATTCCGAACGCCGCTGTGCATGTGGCATCCGGATCAACAATCAGTCGCGCGGGACGCGCACCATGACCTCCTGCGCGACGCTCGCGAGGAGCACGCCGTCGCGCGTGTAGACGCGACCCGTGGACAGGCCGCGGCCGCCGCGGGCGTTCGGCGACTCCTGCACGTACAGGAGCCAGTCATCGACGCGGCCGGGACGGTGCCACCACATCGCGTGGTCGAGGCTGGCCACGCGCAGACCCGGCGCGTTCCACGGCACGCCGTGGGCGCGCAGGATCGTCTCCTGGATCGTCAGGTCGCTGAGATACGCGAGGGCGGCGCGGTGCACGCCCGGGTCGTCGGTGATGGGGCGACGCAGCTTCATCCACACGGCCTGGCGCGGCACCTGCGGGCCCTCGACCGAGGCGTACACCGGCGAGGTCACGTGACGCACGTCGACGGGACTCGCCGTCAGCATCCGCCGGCTGAGGGGGTGGAGCGTCTCGACGTCGAGCGGTGCGGTGTCCTCGGGCTGCGGGATGCCGTCGGGCATCGCCTCGAAGTGTTCCAGACCCGGGTCCTCATCCTGGAACGACGCGATCATCGAGAAGATCGGCACGCCGGACTGGAATGCCTGCGTGCGACGGGTCGAGAACGACCGCCCGTCGTGGATGCGATCGACCGAGAAGGTGATCTCGTCGCTCGGATCGCCCGGACGCAGGAAATAGCCGTGCATCGAGTGCACGGTGCGCTCGGGCGGCAGGGTGCGCGACGCGGCGACGATCGTCTGCGCGAGAACCTGGCCGCCGTACACACGGCCGGTCGGCATGGCCTGCGAGACGCCGGTGAAGATGTCCTCGGTCGTGCGCGCACCGGCATCGCGAAGGTCGAGCACGGCGAGCAACGACGCGACGGGATCGATGGCCTCGGTCACGCTGACTCCCGTTCCGGCGCGGCGAGTGCGCACCAGTTGCTAGTTTAGAGCGGGTGTCCGCGCGCCTGTTGTTCCCCGACCCGCAGGCGGCAGCCGACCTGCTCACCTTTTCGAGCCGAACCATCCGTCTCGGCGATGGAACCGTCCGCCTCCGCGCCCGCGGGGGAGTTCTCGTCACGACGGCCGCCCCTCTGGCTCCGCGCGGCTTGATGGACGCGACGCCGACCGTGCTGGGACTGCGCGCATCGGCGATCGACCCGGAACTCGAGTGCGACCTCGTCGTCGAGGCGTCCGCGCTGCTGCCGGCTCCCGACGACGCGAACGCGGTCGTGCTGCCCGAGACGGCGTCGTCTCCCGCGTGGGCGGGGATCTCTCCGCCGCAGGGCGGGTGGGAGCAGACGGGCGTCATCGACGCATCCGTGCTGGCCTCCCGTGCGCAGTACGGCGTCGCGGCCGTCGCCGACGCCCTGCCGGCGGATGCCGGTGAGGACGTCGTCCGAGTGATCCGCGCGCAGGTGTGGGGGCAGCCTGATGGGGCGCTCGCGGATCTGCCCCTGGGCGTCGCGTTCGCCGCCTTCGCCCTCGGCTTCATCGCGGGCAGCGAGGAGGCGCCGGTGCGTCGCAGCGGCGCGTGGACGCGCGTCAGCCTCGCCCGCGGCCACGTGCTCGTGCGCGGACCGGTGCGTTCCGGCCTGACCGCCGTGCGCGCGACGGGGAGCTAGCTCAGCCCGCGCACAGGTGCGCTCCGTAGCATCGGAGCAGCAAGGGGAGTACTCCCGACGCGGTGCATCCGTCATCACGAGTCCACGATTGGATTCCGGATGCATCGGTCCGAAGGGGCGGAGGAGACCTTGACGTCGCGACAGCTTGCCGCCCGTCGAAAGGTACCTCCCTCCATGGTCTCGTTCTCCCGTTTGTTCGACATCGCGTCGAAGGCCGTTGACAAGGCGTCGTCGGCGCAGTCCAGCTCGTCGGAACCTCGCTCGTCGAGCTCGGGCGGCCGCGATTGGCGCGACATGGTCCGCTCCGCCGCGGATGCCGTGACCGGTGACGGTCGATCCCGCGGCGCCGCCGCACCCACCGCGCCGTCCGCGGGCCGGTACGCCCCGCCGTCGGCATCTGGAGGCGCCGGATCCGGGCCCTCCCTCTCCGCGTCGGATCGCGCGGCCATCGCCCGCTACGACTACCTCGTGCGGACGGCGGACCCCGACCGCATCGAGCTGATGCACCGCGAGGCCTTCGGCCGCCTCACCCCGGCCCAGCGTCAGCACGTCCGGGAGCGAATGGATGCCGACCTCTCCCCGCACGAGCGGCCGCGCTCGGCCGCGCCGGACGATCTCGCCCGCACGGCCGCCCGCGCCGAAGCGGCGCGCCCGGGGCGAATGTCCGCCCTGCTGGCGAAGGCGGGCCGCGGCGGACTCGTCGGCGCGGGAGTCGTCGGCGCCGGGGGACTGCTCGCGGCCGTCGCGGGCGGTGCCGTCGTCAGCGCCGTCGCGGCTCCGCTGCTTGCGCAGGCAGGGGAGATGGGCGTGGACTTCGCGGGACTGGCCGAGGGCGTCGACCTGGAGGCCCTGGCATCCGGTGTCGATCTGGCGTCCCTGGCCGACGGCGGCGTCGTCGGCGACTGGGCGGGCGGAGCTCAGGATGCCGTTGCGGGAGCGGGGGAGCAGATCAGCGGCTTCGGTGAGGGGCTGTCGAACCTCGACATCCCGGGTTTCGGCGACTTCCTCGGCCGCTGAGGCCGGGCGGCGGACGTCTGCTCCGCGGCATGAGTCGTTCGCGGCCGCGTCGGCCGCTCCGCTTCGTCAGGCGGCTGCGCATCCCGGTCGCGCGGCGGAGCCGGACCGGCCTCCGAGCGGCTCGACCGGCGAGGCGGACCGGCGTGCGGTGGCGCGGCGGCGCCGGGACCGGCCTCTGAGCGGCTCGACCGGCGAGGCGGACCGGCGTGCGGCCGGCGGTGGCGATGAGCCACGCCGACCGGAGCCGGTCGGGAGCGCGAAACCGCGTCAGTCGGTCGCCCGGACGGGCAGGCCCGTGTCGGGGCGCCCACCCTGCTGCGGACCGATACCGCGCGCGTCGAAGGTGTTGACCATGGCGTAGGCGGCGCGTTCGAGGTAATCCCACAGGGGCGCCTCGAAGACCGGTGGCAGCGCGATCTCGTCGACGGCCGCGCGCATGTGGCGGAGCCACCGGTCGCGTGCGTCGGGATCGACGTGGAACGGCATGTGCCGCATACGCAGGCGCGGGTGCCCGCGGGTCTCGCCGTAGGTGGTCGGGCCGCCCCAATACTGCGCGAGGAAGAGCGTGAGCCGCTCGGCCGCCGGACCGAGGTCTTCTTCGGGGTACATCGGCTTGAGCACGTCGTCGGAGGCGACGCCGCGGTAGAACGCGTCGACGAGCCGGCGGAACGTGTCCATACCGCCGACCTGGTCGTAGAAGCTCACGGGCTCGGTCATGAGGTGCCCCCTTCGTCGGCCCGGACGGCCGGGGGAGTCGGCTTGGGGGTGTCGGCGCCCGGCGCCTCCGGCAGGTCGACCACGGAGGTCGGCGTGGCGTCGCGCCGTGCCGTGGTCTTCTTGACCTTCGGTGCCTTCGCGGCATCCGGCTCCGCGTGGTCTTCAACCGTATCCGAGATGTCGAGGCGCCGGCCGCGCGGCTTCCACCGGGGGCGGTCGCCCAGGGCGGCGACGGGCGTCTCCTTCGTCTTCGGCGGGTGGGCGCCTCGCACGCTCTGCGCGCCTTCGGCGCCGGTCAGCACGATCGAGTTCAACTGCGGCAGGGCGATCCCCATCGCGTCGATGGCCTTCTTCAGACGCGCGCGCAGCTCACGGGCCACGTCGTCCTTCGCGCTCGATCGCGTCTTCATGACGAGACGGATGACGACGGCGTCCCCGCTGATGGACTCGAGGCCCCAGATCTCGGGCTGCTCGATGATCCGCGAGCGCCACTTCTGCTCCTTCGACATCGTCTTCGCCGCGGTGAGCATGGCCTTCTCGACGTCGTCGATGTCGGCATCCACCGGCACGGCGAGGTCGATGATGACGCGCGACCAGCCCTGCGACATGTTGCCGATGCGGGTGATCTCGCCGTTGCGGACGTACCAGAGCGTGCCGTTGACGTCGCGCACATGAGTGATGCGGACGCTGACGAACTCGACGATGCCGGTCGCCAGCCCCAGATCGACCACGTCGCCGATGCCGATCTGGTCTTCGGCGACGATGAAGATGCCGTTCAACACGTCTTTGACGATGTTCTGCGCACCGAAACCGAGGCCGGCGCCGATCGCCGCGGTGAGCAGGGTGAGGGATGCCAGGGCATTCGGCGCGACGATGCCGGCGATCCACACGAGCGCCACGATCACGAGCACGACGTTGACGATGTTCTGAAGGATCGTCCCCAGCGTGCGGGTGCGTTGCACGAGCCGGACGGCGCTCAACGGAGATCGGTCGAGGGCCTGCGTGTCGTCGACGCGCGCTTTGACCTTGGCGCCGTTGACGATGCGGTCGACGACGCGGCGGATGACGACACGGAGGATCCAGGCGGCGACGGCGACGCCCACGATGATCCCGAGGATACGCAGGAGCACACCGCCGAAATCCAGCAGCTGTCCACCGATCCACGTCCAGGTGTCGAGGTTCACGAAATCGCTCGGCGACGTGATCGTCGGCGACGGGCTCGGTTCGGGGTTTTCGGCGAGAACGAACATCGGATTCAGACTAACGACGGATGCCTCGGCGCCGGCTGAGCGTCGAGGCATCCGTGGATGACGGGGGCTGGGGAGAAGCGGTCAGGCGTCGCGGCTGCGCAGGGCGAGCCATCCGGCGGCCAAGGGTGCCAGCGCCCAGGCGATGAGGGTGACGACGGAGCCGCCGAGGTCCGTCGCGCCGGGGGAGGTCGCCTGCGCCGCGGCGTTCGCGGGCAGGTACTGTCCGAGGTCGACCAGCCAGCGCCAGTTCTCGCCGCCGAAGGCGAACATGCTGAAGACGATCGGCAGGACGAACAGCACGCCGACCGTCACGGCGATCGCGCCGGCGCCGTTGCGGAGGAGGAAGCCGAAGCCGAGTCCGATGAGCGTGAACACGACCATCGACCCGACGCCCATGGCGAGCGGACTGAGCGACGTCGAGGGATCGGACCAGTCCAGGGCCTCGCCGCCGATGGCGGTGGCCAGCACGGCGCCCACGACGTAGGTGGCCACCGTCGCCGCGGCCATCAGCACCGAGATGACGATGGCCTTGGATAGCAGCACGGCGCCGCGACGGGGCTCGGCGGTGAGCGTCGAGCGGATCATCCCGGTGGAGTACTCCCCGGTGATCACGATGGCGCCGAAGATGCCCGCCACGAGCATCGTGAATTGAAGGGGAGCGGTCAACAGCATCGACGTGGGCAGGCCGCCGTCGTCGCCGATGGACACCAGGCCGAGGAGGAAGGTGATGCCGAGCGACAACGCGACCGAGACGCCGAGCGACCACCAGGTCGATCGCAGCGTCAGGATCTTGATGGTCTCGCTGCGCAGCAGGTGCGCGAAGGTGAGGTGGGCGGGCGGGGTGTGCGTGGCGCGGCGGGGCGCCGAAGCGAGGTCGATCATGCGATCTCCTTGGTCTTGTACTCGACCGAGTCGTCGGTCAGGGCGAGGTAGGCGTCTTCGAGCGAGCCCGAGCGCGACGTGAGTTCGTAGAGGGGGATGCCGCGCGTGGCGGCGAGATCGCCGATGATCTGCGCATTCAGCCCGGTGATCTGTGCGGCGCCCGGCTCGATCGCCGTCACCGTGGCATCCGGGGTCGGAAGGGCGGCGACGAGGTCGTCGAGGCGGGGTGAGCGAACGAGCAGGGTGGTGGTCGTCCAGGCGCTCACCAGTTCCGCGAGGGGAGCGTCGGCGAGGATCCGCCCCCGGCCCAGCACGATGACGTGGTCGGCGGTCTGCGACATCTCGCTCATGAGGTGGCTCGACAGCAGCACCGTCCGGCCCTCGGCGGCGAGGTGCCGCACGAACTGGCGCACCCAGCGCACGCCCTCGGGGTCGAGGCCGTTCACCGGTTCGTCGAGGATCAGCGTGTGCGGGTCGCCGAGGAGGGCCGCGGCGATGCCGAGTCGCTGGCCCATTCCCAGCGAGAAGCCGCCCGCACGCTTGCCCGCGACCGCCCCGATGCCGGTGAGCTCAATGACCTCGTCGACACGGGCGCGCCCGATGCCGTGGGTCGCGGCGAGGGCCCGCAGGTGGTCGCGCGCCGAGCGGCCCGTGTGCACGGCCTTGGCATCCAGCAGCACGCCGACCTCGGTCAGGGGCGAACGCAGGTGGCGATAGTCCTGGCCGGAGACGGTGACGCGACCGGCGCTGGGGCGGTCCAGTCCCACGATCATGCGCATGGTGGTGGACTTGCCCGCGCCGTTCGGCCCGAGGAAGCCGGTCACCCGGCCCGGGGCGACGGTGAAGGAGACGCCGTCGACGGCGGTCTTCGCGCCGTACCGCTTGGTGAGGTTGTCTGCAACGATCATGCATCCGACGCTACGGATCGGGCCCCGGCGCGGTCGTCGGCCGCGGGGATGATCGCGGGTCGTCGTGAGGATGATCCGAAACGACGGATGCCCCCTCCCGAGGGGGAGGAGGCATCCGCGGCGGGGTGCGGTCTACTGCGCGTCGCGCTCCTGCACGGCGAGCGCGCGCTCGACACCGGCGAGGTTCTCGCCGACGAGGCGACGCAGCGCTGGGGCGGCGTCGGTGTGCTGCGAGAGCCACTGGCGCGTCGCGTCTCGCAGCGCCGTGTTCGCCAGGGCGGCGGGGTACAGGCCCACGATCAGATACTGCGCGATCTGGTAGCTCCGCGACTCCCAGACCGGCAGCAGCATGGCGAAGTACGGCTCGACGAAGTCGGCCAGGACGTCGACCGTCGTCGGGTTCGTGAACCCGGCGGCGGTCGAGCGGACGATCGTGTTGGGGGCGTCGGAACGCGCGATGAGCGAGTCCCAGGCCTCCTGCTTCGCCTCGTGCGAAGGCAGCGACGCCTTCGCCATGGCGGCGAACTCCCCGCCCTTCGCGGTGTTGTCCGCGGCCCGGGCCTCGTCGATGTCGGCGGCGGTGACGGCGCCTGCCGCCGCGAGCGAGACGAGGAGCTGCCACGACAGGTCGGTGTCGATCTCGAGACCCTCAAGGGTCGTCGAGCCGTCGCGCAGGGCCTTCACCGTGTCGGCGTGCGCCGGAGTGGATGCCGCCGACGCGAACGCCGTCACGAACTGCAGCTGGCTGTCGCTGCCGGCCTCGGCCGCCTGCGCGAGCTCCCACAGACCGTCCGCCACGCGCTCGCGCGCAGCGTCCCGGGTGGCGGGGGCGACGTACGAATTGGCCGCGAGCTGCAGCTGGGCGAGCGTCGTGCGCACCGTGGTCGACTCGGTCTCGGCGCCGATGTTGCGCAGCACGAGGTCGAGGTAGTCGGTCGCCGAGGCCTCGGCATCCCGGGTCTGATCCCACGCGGCGCCCCAGACGAGCGAGCGGGCCAGCGGGTCGGAGATGTCCTTGAGGTGGGCGATCGCCGTGGCGAGCGAGCGCTCGTCGAGACGGATCTTCGCGTAGGCGAGGTCGTCGTCGTTGAGCAGCACGAGGTCGGGACGACGGATGCCGCGCAGCTCGGCCACCTCGGTGCGGTCGCCGTCGACGTCGAGCTCGATGTGGTGCACGCGCTCGAGCGCTCCCGCGTCGTTCAGCGAGTAGAAGCCGATGCCCAGGCGGTGCGGACGGATGGTGGGGTAGTCGCTCGGCGCGGTCTGCACGATCGCGAAGCGCGAGATGGTGCCGTCGGCGCCCTCCTCGATGAGCGGGGTCAGGGTGTTGACCCCGGCGGTCTCGAGCCACTTCTTGGCCCAGTCGCCCAGGTCGCGGCCGCTCGTGGTCTCGAGCTCGGTGAGCAGGTCGCCGACCTCGGTGTTGGACCACTGGTGCTTCTGGAAGTACGCGGCGACACCGGCGAAGAACTGCTCGATGCCGACCCACGCGGCCAGCTGCTTCAGGACCGAGCCGCCCTTGGCGTAGGTGATGCCGTCGAAGTTGACCTGGACGTCCTCGAGGTCGTTGATCTCGGCGACGACCGGGTGGGTCGAGGGGAGCTGGTCCTGGCGGTACGCCCAGGTCTTCTCCATCGCGTTGAAGGTCGTCCACGCGGCCTCCCACTCGGTGGCCTCGGCGGTGGCGATCGTCGACGCCCACTCGGCGAACGACTCGTTGAGCCAGAGGTCGTTCCACCACTTCATGGTGACGAGGTCGCCGAACCACATGTGGGCGAGCTCGTGCAGGATCGTGACGACGCGGCGCTCCTTGACGGCATCCGTCACCTTGGAGCGGAAGACGTAGGTCTCGGTGAAGGTCACCGCTCCCGCGTTCTCCATGGCGCCCGCGTTGAACTCGGGAACGAAGAGCTGGTCGTACTTGGCGAAGGGGTACGGGAAGCCGAACTTCTCCTCGAAGTACGCGAAGCCCTGACGGGTCTTGTCGAACACGTAGTCGGCGTCCAGGTACTGCCACAGGCTCTTGCGGGCGAACACGCCGAGCGGGATGACGCGGCCATCGGCGCTCGTGAGCTCGCTGTAGGTGGCCTCGTAGGGCCCCGCGACGAGAGCGGTGATGTACGAGGAGATGCGGGGTGTCGCGGGGAAGTCCCAGCGGGCGGCGTCGCCGTCGAGCGCGACCGGCTCGGGCGTGGGGGAGTTCGAGACGACCTTCCAGCGCGCGGGCGCCGTGACCGTGAAGGTGAAGGCGGCCTTGAGGTCGGGCTGCTCGAACACCGTGTACATGCGGCGCGAGTCGGGCACCTCGAACTGCGAGTAGAGGTACACCTCGCCGTCGACGGGGTCGACGAAGCGGTGCAGGCCCTCACCGGTGTTCGTGTACTCGCAGTCGGCCTCGACGACGAGCTCGTTCTCGGCCGCGAGGCCGTCGAGCGCGATGCGCGAGTCCGCGAAGACGGTCGCCGGGTCGAGTGAGCGGCCGTTCAGCGTCACCGAATGCACGGTCCGGGCGATGAGGTCGATGAAGGTCGACGCTCCCTCGCTCGCGGCGAAGGTCACCGCCGTGCGGGAGGAGAACACCTCGTCTCCGCGGGTCAGGTCGAGCTGCACGTGGTAGGCGTGCGTGTCGACGATCGCACGGCGCTCCTGCGCTTCGATGCGGGTCAGGTTCTCTCCTGGCACTGGCGTTCTCCCGGGGATGAGGGTGGGATCGTCGCGGATGACGCGCCGGCGTGGGTGACGACGGACGCCGTCGGCGACGACGACAACCGTAATAGCCTAGTCGCGAGATATCTCGCGTCCAGGCCCAGCGGCTGGATGGGAGGATGTCACCGTGAGCACGACCGACACGGACACCAGCCCTGAGACCGTCCTCTACGCGTCGCCCGCCGCGTCATCCGGACCCAAGTGGGTCGAGACGCCCGTGGCGTACGACGGCATCCTCCTCGCCGGCTTCGGCGGACCGGAGGGCCAGGACGACGTCATCCCGTTCCTGCGCAACGTCACGCGCGGGCGCGGCATCCCCGACGAGCGCCTCGAGGAGGTCGCCCACCACTACCGCCACTTCGGCGGGGTGAGCCCCATCAACCAGCACAACCGCGAGCTCAAGGCCGCCCTCGAGGCGGAGATCGCCAAGCGCGGCCTGGGTCTTCCGGTCTACTGGGGGAACCGCAACTGGTCGCCGTATCTCGAAGAGGCCGTGACCGAGGCGGCCGAGGCGGGCGACACCACGCTGCTGGCGATCGCCACCAGCGCCTACAGCTCGTTCTCGAGCTGCCGCCAGTACCGCGAGGACTACGCGCGGGTGCTCGAGGCCACCGGTCTCGGCGAGACGGTCACCATCGATAAGGTGCGTCAGTTCTTCGACCACCCCGGCTTCGTCTCCACCTTCGTCACGGGCGTCTCTGAGGCCGTGTCGGCGTTCGTGGCCGACGGCATCGCCCCCGAGAAGATCCGCGTGCTCTTCTCCACCCACTCCATCCCGACCGCCGACGCGCAGCGTTCCGGCCCGCGTGACGTCGACTTCGGCGAGGGCGGGGCGTACGAGGCCCAGCACAAGGCCGTCGCCGCCTTCGTCATGGCCGAGGTCGCTGCCGCGGTCGCCGACGTCGAGTGGGAGCTCGTTTACCAGTCGCGCTCCGGCCCGCCGACGCAGCCCTGGCTCGAGCCCGACGTCAACGACGTGATCGCCGAACTCCCCGGCCGCGGGGCGGAGGCCGTGGTCATCGTGCCGCTCGGGTTCGTCAGCGACCACATGGAAGTGCTGTGGGACCTCGACACCGAGGCGATGGAGGCCGCCGAGGAGGCCGGCATCCGAGCGGTGCGCACACCGACCCCCGGCATCGACCCCGCGTACGTGTCGGGTCTGGTGGACCTGGTCGAGGAGCGCCTCAAGGGCACCCCGAAGGCCGAGCGCCCGCACCTGACCGACCTGGGTCCCTGGTACGACGTCTGCCGTCCTGGTTGCTGCGAGAACATCCGCGCCGGCTTCAAGCCCGTCGCGGCAGGGCTTCGGCCCTGACGTCCCCGATGCCGCCCGTCCCTCCGGGGGTGGGCGGCATCGTCGTCCCCGCCCGGCGTGTCCGCGGCCCTCAATAGGATGGGCCCCATGCGCATCCACATCGGCACCGATCACGCCGGTCTCGAGTTCTCCACCCAGATCCAGCACCACCTCGCCGCCCAGGGGCACGAGGTCATCGATCACGGGCCGGTCGAGTACGACCCGCTCGACGACTACCCGGCCTTCTGCATCCGCGCAGCCCAGGCCGTGGTGCGCGACCAGGCGGCCGGCGTCGAGGCCCTCGGTGTGGTCTTCGGCGGCTCGGGAAACGGCGAGCAGATCGCGGCCAACAAGGTGCTGGGCGTCCGCGCAGCCCTGGTGTGGAACATCTCCACCGCCGAGCTCGCCCGCGAGCACAACGACGCTAACGTCATCTCCATCGGCGCGCGCCAGCACACGTTCGACGAGGCCGCGTCGTTCATCGACCGCTTCATCGCGACGCCGTTCTCGGGCGAGGAGCGCCACGTGCGCCGCATCGGCCAGCTCGCCGCCTTCGAGCAGGACGGCGTGCTGCTGCCCGACCCGCGCGCCGGCCGCGCGGAGAACACGATGACCGACGCGAGCGACTCGTTCGACCCCGAGGCAGGCTGATGCCCGAAGGGCATTCCGTCCATCGGATCGCTCGGCAGTTCGAGCGCAACATCGTCGGACGCACGGTCACGGCATCCAGTCCGCAGGGCCGCTTCGTCGAGGGCGCCGCGGTGCTCGACGGGCGGGAGGCGCTGGAGGCGCGGGCGGTCGCGAAGCAGATGTTCCTGCGCTTCGACGGCGATGTGTGGCTGCGGGTGCACCTCGGCATGTACGGCGCGTGGGATTTCTCGGGCGACGTGTCGGTCGACGCCACGATCGCGTCGTCCAACGGGCGCATGGGCCAGACGAACCAGCGGGGCACCGTCGTCGACGAGGCGATCATGGATGCCGCGGGCGAGAACTCCCTGAGCTCGATCGGCGCTCCGCGTCGCGCGCGCGTGCGCATGTCGGAGCAGACGACGGGCCTCGACGAGCAGATCGAGTGGCCGCCGCCGCCCGTGGGGGCGGTGCGCCTGCGCCTGCTCACCGACACGACGTGCGCCGACCTGCGCGGACCGACGGCCTGCGCGCTGCAGACGTCCGACGAGGTGCAGGCGACGATCGACAAGCTCGGGCCCGATCCCCTGGTCGACGACGTCGCCGAAGGCGAAGAGCGCTTCACCGCGACGGTGAAGAAGAAGCCGACCTCGATCGGCCTGCTGCTGATGGACCAGTCCGTGGTCAGCGGCATCGGCAACGTCTATCGCGCCGAGCTCCTGTTCCGGGCGCGGCAGAACCCTCACACCCCCGGTCGTGACGTCCCCGAAGAGGTCGTGCGCGAGCTGTGGCGCGACTGGGCGCGGCTGCTGCCGATCGGCGTCGAGACCGGCCAGATGATGACGATGGACGACCTCGACCCCGAGGCGTACCGCCGCGCGATGGCGCACCGCGACGACCGGCACTGGGTGTACCACCGCGCCGGACTGCCGTGCCGGGTGTGCGGGACGACGGTGCTCATGGAGGAGGCCGCGGGGCGCAAGCTCTACTGGTGCCCGCGCTGCCAGGCGTGACGTCGCGGGATTCCGGCCCCTTCGACGGGCTCAGGGACCTGTGCATCGAGGCTGCGCGTACCGAAGCCTCCGTGGCATCCGGCCCCTTCGATGGGCTCAGGGACCGGGGTGCGGGGGAGCACGGGCTCGTCGCGGCCCACCGCAGCGTTCCGCGCGTTCTAGGCTGATCCGGTGCGCCAGAACCCGAGCTTCACGATGACCGACGTCGGCGAGATCCGCCGTCTCATCGACCTCAACCCGTGGGTGACTCTCGTGAGCGGGAGCGGCGACAGCCTGGTCGCCTCGCACTACGCCGTCATGCTCGACGACACCCGTGACGACCTCACGATCGTCGGTCACGTGGGCAAGCCCGACGACGCCATCCTCGGCCTCGGCGAGCGGGAGCTGCTCGTGGTCGTGCAGGGGCCGCACGGGTACATCACCCCGCGCTGGTACGGCGACGTCCCCGCCGTGCCGACCTGGAACTTCGTCTCGGCGCACCTGTCCGGCATCCCGGAACTGCTGTCGCCCGAGGAGAACCTGCGTGTGCTCGACCGGCTCGTCGACCGCTTCGAGGGACACGGCGCCGACGCGCGCGGACTCTACACCCTCCCCAACGACGCCGCATTCGTCGAGCGGCTCGAGCGCGGCACGGTGGGCTTCCGCCTGACGCCGACCCGCGTGACGGCGAAGCGCAAGCTCAGCCAGAACCGCAGCCCCGAGGTGGTCGACACGATCATCGCCGGGCTCGGGACGCAGAACCCCGCTCTCGCCGCCGAGATGCAGCGCGCCGCCGACGCGCGGGTGCGCCCGTGATCGGGGAACAGGTCGGCTTCGTCCGCGCCGTTCGCGTCGCCGGTCCCGGACGCGAGCTGCTGCCCACCGACGAACCCGTCGACCTCGTCCTTGCCGACGGCGTCATCGTCGACATCGCTCCCACGGGCAACCTGCGCCCCACCGGTGCGGTGGTCGAGGGCGAGGGGGGATGGCTCCTCCCGGGCATGTGGGACCACCACGTGCACGTGCTGCAGTGGGCACTCGCCGCGGATCGCGTCCCCCTGGGCGAGGTCGCCTCGGCGCATGACGCCGCGGCCGTCATGGCGCTCGCGCCCGTCGTCGACGGGCGTCGCATCGGCTCCGGCTTCCGCGACGGCCTGTGGGCCGACAAGCCCCGCCTCGACCTCCTGGATGCCGCGACCGGCGACGTCGCCACGTACCTCATCAACGCCGACGTGCACAGCGTCTGGATGAACTCCGCGGCGTTCCGGCGCGAGGGGTTCGCGCCCGTGGCACCCGGGATGCTGGTCGAGGAGGACGCCTTCGAGATCTCGCGCCGCCTCAATGCGGTCGATGCGCAGACCGCCGACGACGCGGTGGACCGTATGGCCCGCGCCGCGGCGGCCCGTGGTCTCGTCGGGCTCGTCGACCTCGACATGACGTGGAACGACGGACCGTGGCAGCGACGTGCGGCGCGCGGGTTCGACACCCTGCGGGTGTCGTACGGCACGTATCCGCAGCACCTCGACCGGGCGATCGCGGAGGGGCTGCGCACCGGCGACCGCGTGCGCGGGGGGCGCGACGACCTCATCCGCGTCGGGCCGTTGAAGGCGATCACCGACGGTTCCCTGGGCACCCGCACGGCCGCGTGCGCTCACCCCTACCCGGGTGATCCGGCGAACCACGGTCTGCTCACCGTCGCCCCCGGCGACCTCGTCGACATGATGACGCGCGCGACCGCCGCCGGACTCGAGTGCGCGATCCACGCCATCGGCGACGTCGCGAACAGTCACGCTCTCGACGCGTACGCGGTGACGGGCGCGGTGGGAACCATCGAGCACGCGCAGCTCGTGGCGCACGCCGACATCCCGCGGTTCGCCCGCCTCGGCGTGGCGGCGAGCGTGCAGCCCGAGCACGCGCTCGACGACCGCGACATGACGGATGCCATCTGGGCCGGGCAATCCGCCCAGCCCTACCCCCTGCGGGCCCTCGCCGACAGTGGCGCGAACCTGCGGTTCGGTTCCGACGCGCCGGTGGCGCCGCTGGACCCCTGGGCGGCGATCGCCTCGGCGGTGTTCCGCACGCGCGACGGGCGGGAACCGTGGCAGGCGCACCAGCGGGTCGGGATCGGCACCGCGATCGCGGCATCCACCGCCGGCGGGTCGACGACGCCCACCGAGATCGCACCGGGGGCGATCGCCGATCTCGTCATCGTGGGCGTCGATCCGCTCGCCGCCGACGAACGGGCGTTGCGCTCGATGCCGGTACGGGCCACGCTGCTCGCCGGTCGGGTGACGCACGGCGGCTGACGAAGCCTCGAGCGCGGGCGAGGAGTCGCCATCTGTCGCCGCAGAGAGCTTCCGGCGACGCTCTGCCCGAAGGGCCCGTCGGGCGGGACGACGAAGGGGGCGGTGCTGACGCACCGCCCCCTTCGAGGAATCGTCTTACGCGGCGAGGTGTGCGAAGAGGAACCAGCGGTCCTTGTCGAGACCGCGCTTGATCTCGATCGCGACGTCCTGGCTCGACATGTCGATCTCGTCGAGTCCCTCGATCGCGGCCTCGATGTCGACGAGTACGGCGTCGATGTCGGCGATCACGGCGCGGATGACGACGTCGGACTGTGCGAAACCGGCGGGCACCTCGGTGGCCTTCGCCTTGGCGGCGACGGTCGACAGGCGCGAGTCGATCGGCAGGCCCAGGGCGACGATGCGCTCGGCGGCCAGGTCGGCCCAGTCCTGCGCGTGGGCGACCACGGTGTCGAGCAGCTCGTGCACGCCGATGAAGTTCGAGCCGCGCACGTGCCAGTGCGCCTGCTTGCCGTTGACGACGAGCGCTTCGAGGCCGATCACGACGGGGGAGAGGAACTGGGCCGTGCCGGCGGCCATCGTCGGGTCGACGGTGGTGGCGGCGGGGGTCTGAACGGTGCTCATGTCTGCTCCTTGTCGCAGTGAACGAAGTCTGTTGGATGCAACGCTACTCACGCCCGCGCATTCCGCAAGCAAGATGAGGCTCGGCTAAATCCCCGGTGAGCAGGCAATCCTTACCTTGCTTGCGGCCTCGGTCCACGGCATCGGGCGTGCCCTTGGCGAGCGGACCGGACCGCGTCATCAGTACGGCTGATCGCGGGACGCTACCCTCGGCGCATGACGATCGCTTCCGACGCCTCCCTGCTCGCCCTCGACGGCGCCACGCCCTCCGTGCACGACACCGCGTTCGTGGCATCCGGGGCTCGCATCGTCGGCGACGTCCGGCTCGAGGAGGGCGCGAGCGTCTGGTACAACGCCGTGCTGCGTGGCGACAGCGCGTCGATCGTGGTGGGGGCGCGCAGCAACCTCCAGGACAACGTCTCGGTGCACGTCGACGCCGAACACGGCGTCGTGATCGGTGACGACGTCTCGGTGGGGCACAACGCCGTCGTGCACGGCTGCCGGATCGGCGACGGCTCGCTCATCGGCATGGGAAGCGTGGTGCTGTCGGGGGCGCGGATCGGGGCGGGGTGCCTGATCGCCGGGGGAGCGGTGGTGCTCGAAGGGACGGTGGTGCCCGACGGTTCGCTCGTCGCGGGCGTGCCGGCGAGGGTGCGTCGGGCGCTCACCGACGACGAACGTACGGGGATCCTCCGCAACGCCCAGACCTATCTGCGGCACACGGTGCGCCACGCCGACGCGCGGCGCGTGTGAGCGGAACGACCCCTCCGGTCGTCGCGCGCAGCGCCGGCGCCGTGAGGCCTTCGTTCGTCGTCCGCCGCGCGTGACGACACAGACCCCCGGACGGGGCGTGCATAGGGTGGGGCGATGACCATCACCACCCTCCAGCCCGGCGAGGTGTTCGTCTTCGGCTCGAATGCGGCCGGCGCGCACGGCGGGGGAGCCGCACGCTTCGCCCTCGACCACTTCGGTGCTTTGTGGGGGCAGGGTGAGGGCCTGCAGGGGCGGTCCTATGCCATCGACACGATGTCCGGAACGGCCGTCTTCGAACAACAGGCACGACGGTTCGTCGCCTTCGCCGAGGCGCACCCCGAGCTGCGATTCCTCGTCACCGAAGTGGGCTGCGGCATCGCCGGATACCGCCCCGATCAGGTGGCATTTTTCTTCTCCGCGGCGGGCGGGAACGTCGTCCTGCCCGACTCCTTCCGCCGGATCCTGAGCCGGCACGACACCCCGTGACCGGAGTTCCCCATGCCGGGTGCGGGTGTCGACGCCCCGCGGCGGCCGGGAAGTATCGAGAATTCCCCCGGCGAGCCGGGCCGCATAGGAGACACCCAGGCAAGCCCCCCGACCGCTAGTGTCCGATGCATACGGCGTCATCAGCAGCGTTATGGAGGATCCATGTCCGTCGAATACAACCGCCCCGCGTCCGGTCCCGTCCCCGGTCGTACTCTGGGCATCGTCGCCCTCGTCGTCGCGATCTTCTTCAATGTCATCGGGCTGATCCTGGGCATCATCGCGCTCGTGCAGAGCCGCAAGGCGGGGCACAAGAACGGCTTCGCCCTGGCGGCGATCATCGTCGGGGCCGTGCTCACGGTCGTCGGGATCATCGTGGCGATCGCCGTGGTCTCGGCCATCGGCTTCGGTGCAGCGGCCTACCAGGCCTGCGAGGCCGCCGGATTCACCGGCACCGTCGTGGTGAACGGCAACGAGGTCGCCTGCAACACGCTCGGCGGCTGATCACCGGCAAAGAAGAACGGCCCGTCCTCGAGGGGACGGGCCGTTCTTCATGTCGGAGGGGCTGACGAGAATCGAACTCGCATCATCTGTTTGGAAGACAGAGGCTTTACCACTAAGCTACAGCCCCGAATTCCGCCGCTCTCGCGGAGCGACGTCGTCGGATGCTTCCACTCTACGACACCACGCGCGAGCTCGTGAACGCGCCGCAAGCGGCTGGAGGTCGAGCGGGGAAGGCATTTCCGCCCCGCACCGCGGGAAAACCGGCGCTCCCGGGTCGATCGACTAGACTTTCCGAGGTCGTTTCGTCGAACGCGTTCGCGCGCGTCGCCCCGGGGCGTAGCTCAGCTTGGTAGAGCGCCCGCTTTGGGAGCGGGAGGCCGCAGGTTCAAATCCTGTCGCCCCGACGCAACGGCCCCACAGACCACAGGCCCACACGGCCCCCGCGTGCGCGCGGGCCACACGAGGAGAACACACCGCATGGTCAACAGCACCGTCGAGCAGCTCAGCCCCACCCGGGTCAAGCTCCACATCACGGTCTCGCCCGACGAGCTCAAGCCGAGCATCGCCCACGCCTACGAGCACATCGCCCGCGACGTGCAGATCCCCGGCTTCCGCAAGGGCAAGGTTCCGGCTCCCATCATCGACCAGCGCATGGGACGCGGCGCCGTCATCGAGCACGCCGTCAACGAGGGTCTCGACGGGTTCTACCGCGAGGCCGTCGAGGCGCAGGACCTTCGCGTCATCGGTCGCCCCAGCGCCGAGATCGTCGAGCTCCCCGAGCTCAAGGACTTCTCCGGCGACCTCGTCGTCGACGTCGAGGTCGACGTGCGCCCCGAGTTCGAGCTCCCCGCGTACGACACCATCACGGTGACTGTCGACGCCGCCTCCGCCGATGAGGCCGGCATCGACGCCGAGCTCGACCGCCTGCGCGCCCGTTTCGGCACGCTCGTGACCGTCGACCGCCCCGCCACGGCCGGTGACTTCGTCGAGCTCGACCTCGTCGCCACCATCGACGGAAACGAGATCGACCGCGCCGAGGGCGTGTCGTACGAGATCGGCTCGGGCGAGCTGCTCGAGGGCATCGACGAGGCGATCGAATCGCTCACCGCCGACGAGCAGACCACTTTCCGCTCGAAGCTCGTCGGTGGCGAGCACGCCGGCGAAGAGGCCGAGGTGGCCGTCACGATCAAGGCCGTCAAGGAGCGCGAGCTGCCCGAGGCCGACGACGAGTTCGCGCAGATGGCGTCCGAGTTCGACACCATCGCCGAGCTCCGCGAGTCGCTGAGCGAGCGCGTGTCGCAGCAGGCCGTGTTCACGCAGGGCTCCGCCGCGCGCGACAAGTTCATCGACGCCCTCCTCGAGGCCGTCGAGATCCCCGTGCCGCCGCAGCTCATCGAAGACGAGGTGCACAACCACCTCGAGGGCGAGAACCGCCTCGAGGACGACGAGCACCGCGCCGAGGTCACCGAGGCGAGCGAGAAGCAGTTCCGCACGCAGATGGTGCTCGACAAGATCGCCGAGGACGCCAACGTCCAGGTGTCGCAGGACGAGCTGACGCAGTACCTCATCCAGTCGGCAGCGCAGTACAACATGGCGCCGCAGGACTTCGTCAACGCGCTGCAGCAGGGCAACCAGCTGCCCGCGCTCGTCGGGGAGGTCGCCCGCAACAAGGCCCTCGCGATCGCGCTCGGCAAGGTCACCGTCGTCGACACCGACGGCAAGCCCGTCGACCTGACCGGCTTCGTTGCCGTCGAGGGTGAAGAGCCCGTCGAGGACGAGGATGCCGCCGAGGGTGACGCCGCTCCGGCTGACGACGCCGCTGAGGCGCCCGCCGCGGAGGAGGCCCCGAAGAAGGCTCCCGCCAAGAAGCGTGCCCCCGCGAAGAAGAAGACCGACGACGAGGCTCCCGCCGACGAGGCCTCTACGGAGGAGGCCCCGGCGAAGGCTCCCGCCAAGAAGCGCGCTCCGGTCAAGAAGAAGACCGACGCCGCTGACAGCGAGTAAGTCATGACGGAGGGGGTGGATGCCACGGCATCCGCCCCCTCCTTCGTTCGCGGATGCCGTCGCGCGTCGACGACGGGCCGTCCGGCGCACAGCCCGGTCGGCGTGCTCTGGACACTCGACCGCGGGGACGACGACACCTGCTGAGTGTCCACGGCACGCCGAATGTCCCCCCGGCCAGCGGCGTGTCGTGGACACTCAGCGATCAGGACACCGACCCGATCGAGTGTCCACGACACCCGGAAGGGTGGTCGAAGCGTCCGGGTGGTCTGGACATCCCGTGCGTGCGGGCACATCGAGAAAGAGAATGGGATGCGACAGATGGACGAATGGCAGAGCAGAGTGGATGCCGTCTGGGCTGATGACGCGCTCGCCCCCGAAGACGTGATCACCCGCATCGATGAACTCGCCGCCGAGCGACCGGCCGACGACGCCGTCGCCCTGTTCGAGCGCGCCGGCGCCCGGGACTCCGCCGGCGTGGAAGTCGAGGCGGAGGTGCTCTACCGCCAGGCCCTCGCGATCGGACTCGACGACCACCGCCGAACGCGGGCGACCATCCAGCTGGCGAGCACGATCCGCAACCTCGGCAAAACGGAGGAAGCGCTCGAGATGCTCCGCGTCGAGTACGTGCGCGAGCCGCGCGGAGACCTGCATGACGCGGCTGCCGCGTTCTACGCCCTGGCCCTGGTGTCGAGCGGGGAACCGGAGCGGGCGGCATCCATCGCCCTGCAGGCCCTCGCGCCGCACCTGCCGCGCTATACCCGTTCCGTGACCGGATACGCGCGAGAAATCGCCGACGATCCGCGCTGATCCGCCCGCGGCGAACACGGCGTCCCGCCCCCGGGCCCGCCGGTAGATTCGTTGCAGATCACCGGAAGAGGAGCACACATGCCCGAACCCCTTATGGCAACGAGCGTCTTCGACAGGCTGCTGAAGGACCGCATCATCTGGCTCGGTTCGGAGGTGCGCGACGAGAACGCGAACGAGATCTGCGCCAAGATCCTGCTGCTCGCGGCAGAGGACCCGCAGAAGGACATCTACCTCTACATCAACTCGCCCGGCGGCTCGATCACGGCCGGCATGGCGATCTACGACACGATGCAGTTCGTGCCGAACGACATCGTCACCGTCGGTATCGGCATGGCGGCGTCGATGGGCCAGCTGCTGCTGACCAGCGGCACCAAGGGCAAGCGCTACATCACGCCGAACGCGCGCGTGCTGCTGCACCAGCCCCACGGCGGCTTCGGCGGCACCTCGAGCGATATCCAGACCCAGGCGCAGCTCATCCTCGACATGAAGCGCCGCCTGGCCGAGATCACCGCGAACCAGACCGGCAAGAGCGTCGAGCAGATCAACGCCGACGGTGACCGCGACCGCTGGTTCACCGCCCAGGAAGCCCTCGAGTACGGGTTCGTCGACCACATGCGCGAGCACGCCACCGACGTCACCGGCGGCGGCGGAACCGCAGCCTGAGTCGAGAGGAAAAGGACACCGACATGAACATCCCCACCTTCGGCGGCGCCGCATCGCACATGCCCTCGAGCCGCTACGTCCTGCCTCAGTTCGAGGAGCGCACGGCCTACGGCTACAAGCGCCAGGACCCGTACAACAAGCTGTTCGAGGACCGCGTCATCTTCCTGGGCGTCCAGGTCGACGACGCCTCGGCCGATGACGTCATGGCCCAGCTTCTCGTGCTCGAGTCGCAGGACCCCGACCGCGACATCATCATGTACATCAACTCGCCCGGTGGCTCGTTCACGGCCATGACGGCGATCTACGACACGATGCAGTACGTCTCGCCGCAGATCCAGACGGTCGTGCTCGGTCAGGCCGCGTCCGCGGCATCCGTGCTGTTGGCCGCCGGAGCCCCCGGCAAGCGTCTCGCCCTGCCGAACGCCCGCATCCTGATCCACCAGCCCGCCATGGGCGAGGCCGGCCACGGGCAGGCGTCCGACATCGAGATCCAGGCGCAGGAGATCCTCCGCATGCGCACGTGGCTCGAAGAGACGATGGCCCGCCACACCGGGCAGGACGTCGCCAAGGTCAACAAGGACATCGACCGCGACAAGATCCTTTCGGCCCACGAGGCGATGGAGTACGGCATCGTCGACCAGGTCCTCACGACCCGCAAGCGCCAGCCCGCGGCCCTCACGGCCTGACGCGCTCGCGACACGACCAGCCCCGCAGACCCGTTTCGGTCTGCGGGGCTTCGTCGTGTGCGCAGCGCCCGCGTGAGTCTCCAGGTTTCGTCGCCTCGAGCGACGCGGCAGCGACAGATTCTGGCGACTCACGCGGGGGAGCGGCAGGATGCCGCGTGTCCGCCGTCGGCGATCACGACACCGCCGGGCGCGCAAATGCCCTCGGATGTCGCGGGGTCGGGTTAGGCTCGGGTACACACCGGCGGGGGCCGGGCGACGGGAGGAACCGGGATGGCACGCATCGGTGAGAGCGCCGACCTGTTCAAGTGCTCCTTCTGCGGCAAGAGCCAGAAGCAGGTGCAGCAGCTGATCGCCGGTCCCGGCGTGTACATCTGCGACGAGTGCGTCGAGCTCTGCAACGAGATCATCGAAGAGCGCATGGCGGAGTCGTCGGCCGGCGAGGTCGCCGAGTTCGATCTGCCCAAGCCCCGCGAGATCTTCTCGTTCCTCGAGGAGTACGTCGTCGGTCAGGAGCCCGCCAAGCGTGCCCTCGCCGTCGCCGTCTACAACCACTACAAGCGCGTGCGCTCGCACGGCACGCTGCAGCCCGCCGAGGCGCGCGCCGAAGAAATCGACATCGCCAAAAGCAACATTTTGCTGCTGGGCCCCACGGGCTGCGGCAAGACGTACCTCGCTCAGACGCTCGCGAAACGCCTCAACGTGCCCTTCGCGGTGGCGGATGCCACGGCCCTCACCGAGGCCGGCTACGTCGGTGAGGATGTGGAGAATATCCTCCTCAAGCTCCTGCAAGCCGCCGACTTCGACGTCAAGCGCGCAGAGACCGGCATCATCTACATCGACGAGGTCGACAAGATCGCCCGCAAGGCCGAGAACCCCTCGATCACGCGCGACGTGTCGGGCGAGGGCGTGCAGCAGGCACTGCTGAAGATCCTAGAGGGCACGGTCGCCTCGGTTCCGCCGCAGGGCGGACGCAAGCACCCCCATCAGGAATTCATCCAGATCGACACGACGAACGTCCTGTTCATCGTGGCCGGGGCCTTCGCGGGACTCGAGGAGATCATCTCGGCCCGCGTCGGCAAGCACGGCGTCGGCTTCGGCGCTCCGCTGCAGCGCAAGGAAGACGCGCCCGACCTGTTCAGCGAGGCGCTGCCGGAAGACCTGCACAAGTTCGGTCTGATCCCCGAGTTCATCGGTCGCCTGCCCGTCGTGGCATCCGTCTCGCCGCTCGACCAGGACGCGCTCATGGAGATCCTGACCGCGCCGCGCAACGCGCTGGTGAAGCAGTACCAGCGCATGTTCGAGCTCGACGGCGTTCAGCTGGAGTTCGACGAGGATGCGCTGCGGGCAATCGCCGACCTCGCGGTGGCCCGCAAGACCGGCGCCCGCGGTCTGCGCGCGATCCTGGAAGACGTCCTGGGCCCGATCATGTTCGACGTGCCCTCGGCCGACGACATCGCCAAGGTGGTCATCACCCGGGCGGCCGTGGAAGACCGCGCCCAGCCGACGATCGTGCTGGCGCAGAAGCGCCGTAGCGCCTGACGGGGCTTCACGGGGCGTCGTGCCCGGTGCGCGAGCCCGCCAGCGGCAGGATGGGACGATGCTCCCCGACCTGCGCCTTCCCGTCGAGTTGTCCACCCGCGTCGGCGACGTCGCCGTACGTCGCGCGACGGCGTCGGATCTTCCCGCTCTCATCGCGTTGCTCTCGGACGATCCGATCAGCGCGGCCCGTGGTGACCGCGCCGCTGACGGAGACGCCGCAGCGTATCAAGAGGCCCTGACCGGCGTCCTCGACGCCCCGCTCAACGACCTGCTCGTCGTGGATGCCGCCGACGGCACCGTCGTGGGGACTCTTCAGCTGACCGTCATCCCCGGCATGGCCCGCCGCGGCGCGACGCGTCTGCTGGTCGAGGCGGTACGCGTGTCGTCGCGCGTGCGTTCCAGCGGCATCGGCGGCGCGGTGATGCGCTGGGTGATGCACGAGGCGGCCTCGGATACCGGGGCGACCCTCGTGCAGCTGACCTCCGACGCGGCCCGCGTCGACGCGCACCGCTTCTACACGCGACTCGGCTTCGCCGACTCCCACATCGGCTTCAAGTACACCGTCGGAAGATGATCCGGCGGGCCCGCCTCGTGCACGCGAAGCGGGCCCGCCGGCCAGGGTACGGCCTCAGCCGGCGAGACCGCGGCGTTCCAGCAGCGGCTGGATCTCGGCATCCCGACCGCGGAAATCGCGGTACGCGGCGAGAGGGTCGCCGGAACCACCGACCCCCAGCAGGCGCTGGCGGAAGCGGTCGCCGTTCTCGCGCGTGAGTCCGCCGTTCTCGCGGAACCACTCGACCGTGTCGGCGTCGAGCACCTCGCTCCAGATGTAGGAGTAGTACCCGGCGCTGTAGCCGCCCGAGAACACGTGCGCGAAGTACGTCGAGGCGTACCGAGTGGGGGCGGCGGGGTTGTCGAGACCGATGTCGGACAGCGCCGCGGCCTGAAAGGCGGCGACGTCGATCTCGGCGGAGGCCTCCTCGACGGACAGGCCGTGCCAGGCCTGATCGATCCAGGATGCCGCGAGGTACTCGCTCGTCGCGAAGCCCTGGTTGAACGCCTCGGAGGCGTGCAGGCGCTCGACGACGTCGGCGGGCAGGGGCTCGTCGGTGTCGATGTGTCGGGCGTAGTTGGCGAGGATCTCCGGCCACAGGATCCACATCTCGTTCACCTGGCTCGGGAACTCGACGAAATCGCGGTACACGGCCGTGCCGGCGAAGTGCGGGTAGGTGACCGTGGCGAACAGACCGTGCAGGGCGTGGCCGAACTCGTGGAACAAGGTCGTGACCTCGTCGAGGGACAGCAGCGTCGGCGTGCCCGGCGCGGGCTTGCTGACGTTGAGGTTGTTGACCACGACGGGGGCCGTACCGCGCAGGGCGGACTGCGTGACGATCGAGTTCATCCAGGCTCCGCCGCGCTTGGTGTCGCGCGTGTAAAGGTCGAGCAGGAACAGACCGAGCTCGCTGCCGTCGGCGTTGTGCACCTCGAACACGCGCACCTCGGGGTGGTAGCCCTGCAGGTCGTGCCGCTCGGTGACGCGGATGCCGTAGAGCTGCTCGGCCGCGAAGAACACGCCGTCGCGCAGCACGCGCTCGGCTTCGAACCACGGACGCAGCGCTGCGCGGTCGAGGTCGTACTTCTCGGCGCGCACTTTCTCGGTGTAGAACGCCCAGTCGTGTGCCTCGATCCGGATGCCGTCGGCGTCGGCGATGTCCTGAAGGGCGGTCTGTTCGGCCCGGGCGTTCGCGGCAGCGGGGGCGGCGAGTCGACGCAGAAGCTCGGCGACGGCATCCGGGGATCCCGCCGTCTGATCGGCGAGGACGGCGGCCGCGTGGGAGGGATAGCCGAGGAGGGCGGCGCGCTCGGCGCGCAGACGCACGATCTCACGGAGCACCGGACGGTTGTCGTTCGCGTTGTCGCGGGAGGCGCGGGCTCGCGAGGCCTCGAGCAGGCGTCGACGGCTTTCGCGGTTCGTCAGGGAGGCGAGATACGGGTGACCCGTGTACAGCGTCAGGGTGACGACGTACCGGCCGTCGAGCCCTCGGGTCGTGGCGGCCTGCGCGGTGGCCGACAGTTCGCCGTCGCCAAGGCCGTCCAGCTCGGACGCGTCATCGAAGACGACCGCGAGGTCGTTGGTGTCGGCGAGCAGGTTCTTCTCGAACGTGGTGGTCAGCACCGACAGGCTCTGGTTGAGGTCGGTGAGGTGCTGCTTCTGCGCGTCGTCGAGGCCGGCGCCCGCCAGGGCCATCTCGCGGTGGTGGCGCTGGACGAGGTAGCGGCTCTCCGCGTCCAGGTCGAGGTCGTCGAGCTGCTCGTGCACCGCGGCGATGCGGGCGAACAACGTGGCATCGAGCTGGATCGCGTCGCGGTGCGCGGACATGAGCGGCGCGAGCTCCTCCTCGACGGCCTGGATCTCGGCGGTGCCGTCGGCACCCGTGATCGTGTAGAAGGTGCGGGACACGCGGCCGAGGAGCTCGCCGCTGCGCTCGAGGGCGATCAGCGTGTTCTCGAACGTGGGCTCGTCCGTCTGCGCGGTGATCGCGTCGACCTCCGCGCGCTGCGCCGCGAAGGCGGCGTGGAACGCGGGCAGGTAGTGCTCGACCGCGATGCTGCCGTACGGCGGCAGGTCGTAGGGCAGCGCCGGCGGGGACAGGAGGGGATTGGGGGAATCCGTCATCCGCCCAGCCTACGTCGCGGCGCGAACCGAGTGCAGAGAATATGTTGCAAAGAGCATGATGCAAAGATATCTTTGTATACATGACGTCCGAGCCCCGCAGCGAGCGCATCCTCGATGCCGGAGCGCTCCGCGCCCTGGCGCACCCCCTGCGCGTCCGGCTGTACGACATCCTCAGTCAGTACGGTCCGCAGACGGCGAGTTCGCTCGCGGAACTGACGGGGGAGTCTACGGGAGCGACCAGCTACCACCTGCGCGCCCTCGCGCGGCACGACCTCATCCGCGAGGTCGAAGGCCGCGGCACCGCCCGCGAGCGATGGTGGGAACGCCCCGCCGGGATGGTCACCCTCACGAACCCCGAGATGCAGAACACCCCCGCCGGACGCGCCGTGATGGAAGCCGTCCAGTCCGAGACGCTCACCCTGCGTCACCAGCAGCTCATGCACTTCGCCGCCCACGGCTGGGACGAGGCCGAGGACTGGCGTGATGCCGCGGTCATCTCGACGGCGACCGCCCGACTCACGGCGGAGCAGTCGCGCGACCTCGTGTCGCGGATCCAGGCATTGGTCGATGAGACCGTCGCCCTCTACCGCGACCAGACCGGCGAGGGCGTCCGCCCCGTCACGATCCGCAACGACGTCTTCCCGCTCCCGACCGAGAGGGGCTCCGCATGAGCGCCGTCACGCATACCGTCGTCCTGCCGGGCCGCCCCACCCTTCTCGAGGCAGCCCTGCTCGCCCTCTCGCGGACGGCGGCGGGGTTGGCCGAGAAGCGTATGCGCCGCCGCGCCCGGGCCGTCGAGGCGGAGCCGACGCGTCGAGCCGGGCGCGCCGCGTCGGCGGCGATGTCGGCGGATGCCGCGCGGTACCTGCTGCCGCGATGATGACCGGGTCGCGGTGGCTTCGACAGGCTCAGCCACCACCCGCGCGACGCCTGGCAGCGCCTCGGTGGTTGCGACGAACGCGGACACCTTGCGCCGGAAACGCCGCGAGCCCGCCGACGCGAGGAAGCGTCGACGGGCGCAGCGGCTCCAGACGGAGAAGTCAGGCGAATTCGGCGTCGTCGTCGTAGCGCACGACGACCTCGCCCGAGGCGTCCTGGCTCACGATGACCCCGGTGTCGAGCTCGGCGACCGGGCGCCCTTCGAGGAAAGTGAGGGTCCACTTCGGCGCGGGGGCGCTGAGTCCGTCCGGATTCAGCGCGGCCTCGACCGCGGCGATCTGCGCGTGCAGCGCCTCGGGAACGGCCTTCGGCGGCTGCTCACGGGCGGTCCAACGGGTTCCGAGTTGCATCAGGCCTCCTGGGGTGCGAACACGATGTCGGTGACGGTGGTGGTTTCGGCCTCGGCGAAGGAGATCGCCTCGATCCGGCCCACGGCGCGCAGGTCGCCCTCGGCGAGGCGCAGGGCCTCGACGTGGGGACCGGCGACGGTGAGCGAGGTGACCGGGGTCTTCTGGGAGGCCTTCGCTTCGGTCTTGGCGCGACGGATGCCGATCAGAGCGGCGCTGACGGCGGTGAGCACGGCCGGGTCGCCCTCGGAGCCGCTCGGCTCGGGCCACGCGGCGGTGTGCACCGAGCCCTCTTCGAACCACGACCACACCTCCTCCGCCGCGAACGACAGCACGGGGGCGAACAGGCGCACCAGCGTCGACAGGGCCGTGCGCAGCGCGAGAGCCGCGGAGGCCTGCCCGACGTCGGTCTGGTCGTAGGCGCGCTCCTTGACGAGCTCGAGGTAGTCGTCGCAGAACGTCCAGAAGAACGACTCGGTGGTCTCCAGCGCCCGCGCGTGGTCGTAGGCCTCGAACGCGGCGGTGGCGTCGCGCACCACGGCATCCAGGGTCGCGAGCATCGACGCGTCGAGCGCGTGCGTGACCTCGGCGCCCTCGGGCACCGGGAACGACAGTACGAACTTCGCCGCGTTCAGCAGCTTGATCGCCAGGCGCCGGCCGATCTTGACCTGCGTGGGATTCTGCGGGTCGAAGGCCGCGTCGGTGCCGAGACGGCTCGACGCCGACCAGTACCGCACGGCGTCGGAGCCGTGCTGCTTGAGGATGTCGGCGGGCGTCACCACGTTCCCCTTCGACTTCGACATCTTCTTGCGGTCGGGGTCGACGATGAAGCCCGAGATGGCGGCATCCGACCAGGGGCTCCGGTCGTCTTCGAGGGCGCTGCGCAGCATGGTCGAGAACAGCCACGTGCGGATGATGTCCTGACCCTGCGGGCGCAGGTCGAACGGCGAGACGAGGTTCCACAGTTCCTCGTCGCGCTGCCAGCCGCCCGCGAGCTGCGGGGTGAGCGAGGACGTCGCCCAGGTGTCGAGGATGTCGCGCTCGGCGTCGAAGCCGCCGGCGACGCCCCGCTGGTCCTCGGTGTAGCCCGGGGGCACGTCGGTGGTCGGGTCGACGGGGAGCGAGGCGAGGTCGGGGGTCAGCACGCGGTCGTAGTCGCGCTCCCCGTTCTCGTCGAGCGCGTACCAGACCGGGATCGGCACGCCGAAGAAGCGCTGACGCGACACGAGCCAGTCACCCGTGAGGCCGTTGGTCCAGTTCTCGAAGCGCACGCGCATGAAGTCGGGATGCCACGACATCTCGCGACCGAGCGAGATGAGGCGCTCACGCAGCTCGGCATCCCGTGCGCCGTTGCGGATGTACCACTGGCGCGTGGAGACGATCTCGAGGGGACGGTCGCCCTTCTCGAAGAACTTCACGGGGTGGGTGAAGGGCTTGGGCGTGCCCTCCATGTCGCCGGACTCCTGCAGCAGCTCGACGATGCGCTTCTTGGCGCTGAAGACGGTCTTGCCCGCGAGTTCCGCGTACGCCGCCTTCGCGGCATCCGTCGAGATCACGTCGGGAGCGTCGGCGACGATGCGACCGTCTTTCCCGATGATCGTGCGGTTGGGCAGGTCGAGCTCGCGCCACCAGATGATGTCGGTCACGTCGCCGAAGGTGCAGATCATGGCGATGCCCGATCCCTTGTCCTTCTGCGCGAGGGGGTGGGCGAGCACGGGCACCTCGACGTCGAACAGGGGAGTGCGCACGGTCGTGCCGAACAGGGGCTGATAGCGCTCGTCATCCGGGTTCGCCACGAGAGCGACGCATGCGGGTAGCAGCTCAGGACGCGTCGTCTCGATGAACACCTCGCCCGAGCCGTCGGTCTTGGGGAAGCCGACGCGGTGGTACGCGGCGGGCTGGTCGCGGTCTTCGAGCTCGGCCTGCGCGATCGCGGAGCGGAAGTCGACGTCCCAGAGCGTCGGCGCGAGGGCCTGGTACGCCTCGCCGCGCTCGATGTTGCGCAGGAACGCCAGCTGGCTCGTGCGGATCGAGTCGTCGGAGATGGTGCGGTACGTCTGGGTCCAGTCGACGCTGAGGCCCAGCTCGCGGAAGAGGTCTTCGAACTGCTTCTCGTCTTCGACGGTGAGCTGCTCGCACAGCTCGATGAAGTTGCGGCGACTGATGGGCACCTGGTCGGCGGCCTTGCTGCTCTTGTTGTCGCCGCCCGCGAACGGCGGGGTGAAGTCGGCGTCGTAGGGGAGCGAGGGGTCGCAGCGCACGCCGTAGTAGTTCTGCACGCGGCGCTCGGTGGGCAGGCCGTTGTCGTCCCAGCCCATCGGGTAGAACACGGTCTTGCCGCGCATGCGCTCGAAGCGCACCTTCACGTCGGTGTGCGTGAACGAGAACACGTGGCCGATGTGCAGGCTTCCGGATGCCGTCGGCGGCGGCGTGTCCACCGAGTACACGCCCTGACGGCCGGCGTCAGCTGCGCGCAGGCGGTCGAAGACGTACGTGCCGCGATCGCGCCACGCGGCGTCCCACTTCTGCTCGAGGCCTTCCAGTGCGGGTTTGTCCGGGATCGTGGCCATGACGGGTACTCCTCGAGCGATATGGGCGGCACTGTGTGAGCGTGCCTGATGGGTGTGGTGTCCCAGGATACCGGGGCGCGACGTGCCCTGCGGCAGCGGGTGGATGGTGTCTGCGACCGGGGCGGCCGCCGCTCGCGGGTCGAACTCGTCGCGCACGCTCGCAGTGCGCACCCTCAGCGGTCGCCGCATGTGCGCGCGACGGGGCGGAGTTTCCGCACCCGGTCCAGGAACCCGGGTAGGCTGGAGGTTCCCCACCAAGACTTCGAGGTTTCGTCATGCCTTCTCAGCTTTCCCGGCGCGTGCTCTCGGCCGTGGCCGTCGGCGCGGTCGCCGCTCTCTCCCTCTCGGCGTGTGCCGGATCCGACCCGGCGGCATCCGGTGACGGCGAGATCGTCTGGGCGATCGAGGGCGCGAACCTCTCCGCCGGGAAGATGGACCCCCAGACCAGCCAGCTCGACGTCACCGCCATGGTGCAGCGCGCCGTGCTCGACTCGCTCGTGTACCAGGAGGCCGACGGGACGTTCTCGCCGTGGCTCGCCGAATCGTGGGACATCGAGGACGGCGGCGCGAGCTACCTCTTCCGCCTGCGCACCGACGTGACCTTCCACGACGGCACGCCCTTCGACGCCGCCGCGGTCAAGGCGAACTTCGACCGCATCGTCGACCCCGACACGGCGTCCGCCCAGGCCGCGAGCATGCTCGGTGGCGACCTGTACGCGGGTACCGACGTCGTCGACGAGCACACCGTGCGCGTGCGATTCACGCAGCCCTACGCGCCGTTCCTCCAGGCCGCGAGTACGGCGCTCCTCGGCTTCTACTCGCCGGCGGTGCTCGAGACCAAGTCCGACCAGCTCGCCGCCGGTGGCCCCGACATCACCGTCGGCACGGGTCCCTTCGAACTGACCGAATACACGCCCGACCAGGACATCGTCTACACCCGCAACGACGACTACACCTGGGGTCCCGACGGGGGCGGTGCGCCCGCGTTCAAGACGCTGCGCGTCGACATCCTCCCCGAGGCCGCGGTGCGCGTGGGGGCGCTCTCCAGCGGCCAGGCCGATGTCGTCACCAACCTCACGCCGAACCTCGTGTCGCAGGTGCCCGCCGACGACACCGTGCAGTCCATCGCGTATCCCGGCCTGCCCTACTCGCTGTTCCTCAACGAGAAGTACGGCGTCTTCGCCGACCAGAAGGTGCGTCAGGCGTTCACCCGCGCCATCGACGTCGACACGGCGGTGCAGGAGATCTTCTTCGGCCAGTACCCCCGCGCGTGGAGCATCCTCGGCGCCACCACCCCCGGCTACGACGCCAGCCTCGAGAACTCGTGGCCCTTCGATCAGGCCGCGGCCGACGCCCTGCTCGACGAGGCCGGCTGGACCGGGCGGGATGCCGACGGCATCCGGACCAAGGACGGTCAGCGCCTCACGGCTCGCTGGATCGCCTGGACCCCCGTGCCCGACGACCGCGCCGCGCTGGCCAACGCCGTGCAGAGCGACCTGAAGGCCGTGGGCTTCGACCTGCAGCGGGAGGTGCTCGAACCCGGCGCGTACAACGAGCAGTACGGACCCAAGACCTACGACGTGACCGACTGGGGCTTCTCCGGCGTCGACCCCGACCTGCTGCGCAGCCACCTCGCGACCGACGGCTTCCAGAACGCCTCCCAGGTGAGCGACCCGGCGATCGACGCGCTGCTCGAGCAGGGCGCCTCGACCACCGACACGGCCGCCCGCAACGACGTGTACGCCCAGGTGCAGCAGTGGAACGCCGAGCACGCCGCGATCGTGCCGCTGTACAGCCCCACGCTTATCAGCGCCGTGCGTCCCGACGTCACCGGCCTGAGCTTCGACCTGTACGGTCGTCCGCTCTTCGCCACCGCGTCGGTCGGCTGAGCCTCCCACCCACGACGGACCCCGGATGCCACGCTCCCGCCCGCGCGCGATCCTCACGCGCCTCGGTGGGATCGTGGCATCCGTCGTCCTGGTGCTCTGGGGCGCGGCGACGCTCGCGTTCCTCGCCTTCCGCGTCATCCCCGGCGATCCCGTCGAGGTGATGCTGGGGCCGCAGGCGCAGGTGAGCGACGCGGTCAAGGCGGCGATGCGCAGCGACCTCGGCCTCGACCGGCCGGTGCTCGAGCAGTACGCCGCGTTCCTCGGTCGCCTCGTGCGGGGCGACCTCGGCGAGTCGTATCAGCTGCGCCTGCCCGTGACCGAGGTCATCGGTCGGCAGCTCGGGCCGACGCTGCAGCTCTCGGCGCTGGCCCTGGTGATCGCCGTCGTGCTGGCGCTGGCATCCGTTCTGCTCGTGCGCGGGCGGGCGGGCCGGGCGGTGGCATCCGGGATCGAGCTCGTGGTGCTGTCGTCGCCGGTGTTCTGGACGGGGCTCGTGCTGCTGAGCGTCTTCTCGTTCCAGCTGGGGTGGTTCCCGGTGTCGGGCGCGCGCGACGGCGCGGCGATCGTGCTCCCCGCGGTGACGCTGGCCCTGCCCGTCGCCGCCCTGCTGTCGCAGGTGCTGCGCGACGGCGTCGAAGCGGCCGAGCGCGAACCGTTCCTGCTGACCGTGCGAGCCCGCGGCGCGGGAGCGGTGCGCGAGAGCGTGCACCACACGCTGCGCCACGCCGCTGCCGGCGGCGTCACGCTCGCGGCCTACCTCGTGGGCTCGCTCCTGGGCGGAGCGGTGCTGGTCGAGACGGTGTTCGCGCGTCCCGGCATCGGCCGCGTCACGCTCACCGCCATCACCGACCGCGACCTGCCCGTGATCACGGGGGTGATCCTGCTCAGCGCGCTCGTCTTCGTCGTGGTCAACACGATCGTCGACCTGGTCGTGCCCCTCATCGACCCGCGGCTGCGCACCGCCGGCCCCGCCCTGAGTGTGCGCACGGCGGTGCCGTCATGAACGCCGTCGCGACAAGCCGTGCCCGCCGAACGGTCGCGTTGTCCGTCGCGGGCGCGGTGCTCGCCGTCATCGCGCTCGCGGCCGTCGCTCCGACACTGCTCGCGACCCATGACCCGCTGCTCACCGACGTACGGTCGACGCTGCAACCGCCCAGCGCGGCGCACTGGTTCGGCACCGATCAGAGCGGACGCGACGTGTACTCGCGCGTGGTCCACGGGGCCGGTCGGTCGGTCGGCATCGGGCTGCTCGCCACCGTCCTCGCGCTCGTCATCGGCGTCGCCGCGGGCTCGCTCTCGGCCGTCGCGCCGCGCCTCGTCGACGCCGCCGCGATGCGCGTGGTCGATGTGCTGCTGGCCTTCCCCGAGTTCCTTGTGGCGTTGCTCGTGGTCGCGGTGCTGGGCCCCGGCGCGGTCAACGTCGCGATCGCCGTCACGATCGCCGCGGTGCCGGTCTACGTGCGACTGGCGCGCGCGCAGACACGCTCACGTGCCGTGGCCGAGCACGTCGAAGCCGCGCGTCTCATCGGCGTCCCCGCCGCGGCGGTGCACGTGCGGCACGTGCTGCCGGGTGTCCTGGGCGCCGTCAGCGTGCTCGCCACCATCGGGATCGGCACCAGCATCCTCGCCGCCGCCGGGCTCAGCTTCCTGGGGCTCGGCCCCACCGAACCCACACCGGAGTGGGGCCTCATGCTCTCAGCCGGCCGCAATCTCCTCCTGCAGGCTCCGTGGGTGGCCGTCTTCCCGGGGCTCGCGATCACCGCGACCGTGGTGAGCGTCAGCGTCGTCGGCCGCGTCCTGCGCTCTCGAGCCGAGGAGCGCGGCGCGTGAGCGGCGTGCGGCTGCGCGGCTTGCGCATCGAGGGCCCCTCGGGCGAGGTCGTCCGCGGGCTGGACCTCGATGTCGCGCCGGGGGAGTGCGTCGCGATCGTCGGCGAGTCCGGCACAGGGAAATCGGTGAGCGCGCGCGCTCTGCTGGGCCTCGTGCCCCCGGGTCTGCGCGCCACGGTCGACGAGCTCGAGATCGACGGCGTCGACACGCGGACGTTCCGTGAGCGGCAGTGGAGACGGCTCCGCGGCCGTCGCATCGCGCTGGTGTCGCAGGACGCACTGGTGTCGCTCGACCCGCTGCGCCGCATCGGCGCGGAAGTGGCCGAACCGATCCGCATCCACGAGCCGTCCGTGCGCGGCAGGGCCCTCGAGACGCGCGTGCGCGACAGCCTCGACCGGGTGTCGCTGCCCGAGCCCGACCTGCGCGCACGGCAGTACCCGCACGAGCTGTCAGGGGGTCTGCGTCAGCGCGCGCTCATCGCCTCCGCGCTCGCGGCGCGACCGGCGGTGCTCGTCGCCGACGAGCCGACCACGGCTCTGGATGCCACGGTGCAGGCGCGCGTGCTGACCCTGCTGCGTCGCATCGCCGACGAGGGCGTGGGCGTGGTGTTCATCAGCCACGACCTGGGGGCGGTCGCGCGCGTCGCCGACCGGGTGGTCGTGATGCACGAGGGACGCGTCGTGGAAACGGGCGTCACGGCCGAGGTGCTGGCATCCCCCTGCGATCCCCACACGCGGGCACTGGTCGAGGCGGTGTCGCACGAACCGCTCGGGCGGTCGCCGCGGACGAGCGTCCCGCTGCTGAGCGCCGAGGGCCTGACCAAGCGCTTCGGCGATCGACTCGCCGTCGACGACGTCTCGCTCGCCGTCCAACGCGGGCGCACCCTCGCGGTGGTGGGGGAGTCGGGTTCGGGCAAGACGACGCTGGCCCGCATGCTCGTGGGCGCGACGGACCCGGATGCCGGGTCCCTGCGGTTCGACGCCCGCCCATGGTCGTCGCGAGTGGCGGTCGGCGCCGCGCGCCGGCGCGTGCAGCTCGTGCAGCAGAATCCGTGGGGCGCGCTCGACCCGCGCTGGAGCGTCGGACGCACGCTCACCGAAGCCGTCGCCGCGGGGGGCGTGCCGCGCGGGGCGCGCCGCGCCGCCGTCGCCGCCCTCCTCGGCGAGGTCGGCCTCTCGCCGGCGTACGTGCGCCGCCGACCCGCGCAGTTGTCGGGAGGTCAGCGCCAGCGCGTCGCGATCGCCCGGGCCCTGGCGGTGTCGCCCGATCTCCTCGTGCTCGATGAGCCGGTGTCGGCCCTCGATGCGACGGTGCGCGCGCGGATCCTCGACCGCCTTCTCGCCCTCCAGGCCGAGCGCGACCTGGCCGTGGTGTTCGTCACGCACGACCTCGACGTGGTGGCGGCGATCGCTGACGACGTCATCGTCATGCAACACGGACGCGTCGTCGATTCGGGGGCGGTCTCGTGCGTCTTCGCCGCCCCCGGTCACCCGTTCACCCGCGAGCTGCTCGCCTCCGCCGGCCTGGGGCCCGCGGCATCCTGAGCCCGCGCCCTCCCGGTCGTCCGGCGTCGCGCGCGTACGCTCCTCTGTCGAGCGTCCAGGGCACGCCGCATCCACCGCAGACGCGCGGCGTGTCCTGGACACTCGAAGGGTCGACGTCCGGGCGCGCGGGGAAGCCGCCGCGCGGGGCGTCGGGCTCGCGTAGAATGGAGCGAACAGCGTCGATCCGGCCATCACCGGGGAGCTCGCGGAAGAAACGGGCTGCGGCCCGGACTAGAACCGCGCGGGGCAGGCCCGTCACCGCCGCAGTGAGAGTGGCGCTCCGTCGCGGGGCGCAATGCAGGGTGGTACCGCGGTCCTCACAGGATCGTCCCGGCGAGCAGACCTCGACCCGCGGAGAGACATGACCTACCCACGCCCCTCATCCTTCGGCCCCGCCGCCGACGCGTCGAACGCGACCCCGGATGCCACGACCCCGGCAGCCGGCCAGGGCGCCGCCGCCACGGCATCCGTCGTCCCCAGCCCCCGCTTCCCGGCGATCGAGAACGACACGCTCGCGTTCTGGGAGCGCGACGACACGTTCCGCGCGTCGATCGACAACCGGGAGGGCGCCGACGAGTGGGTCTTCTACGACGGCCCGCCCTTCGCCAACGGCCTGCCGCACTACGGGCACCTGCTCACCGGCTATGCGAAGGACGTGTTCCCGCGCTTCCAGACCATGCGCGGCAAGAAGGTCGATCGCGTGTTCGGGTGGGACACCCACGGCCTGCCCGCCGAGCTCGAGGCGATGAAGCAGCTCGGCATCACCGAGAAGGACGAGATCGAGGCCATGGGCGTGGCCACCTTCAACGCCAAGGCCCGCGAGTCGGTGCTCGAGTACACGCGCGAGTGGCAGGACTACGTCACGCGTCAGGCCCGCTGGGTCGACTTCGAGCGCGGCTACAAGACGCTCGATACGACATACATGGAGAGCGTGCTCTGGGCCTTCAAGACCCTGCACGACAAGGGCCTCGCGTACGAGGGCTACCGCGTGCTGCCGTACTGCTGGCGCGACGAGACGCCCCTGTCGACGCACGAGCTGCGCATGGACGACGACGTCTACAAGATGCGTCAGGACCCGTCGGTCACGGTGACGTTCCCGCTCGTCGGGGCGAAGGCCGAGGCGCTCGGCCTCACCGGCGTCCGCGCGCTCGCCTGGACGACGACGCCGTGGACCCTGCCGACGAACCTCGCGCTCGCGGTGGGTCCCGGCATCCGGTACGCCGTCATCGAGGGCGGCCCCAACGGCGCCGCCGACGTGCACACCACCCCCGACGGCACGCCCGATGAGGCGTTCGAGGCGGTCGCCCACCGCTACCTGCTGGCCGAGGACCTGCTGCCGAACTACGCCAAGGACCTCGGTTACGAGACCCCGGATGCCGCCCGCGCGGCCGTGCAGACGACGATCCTGGGCTCCGAGCTCGAGGGCGTGTCGTACGACCGGCTCTTCGACTACTACGCCGACGCCGACACGTGGGGCACGCAGAACGCGTGGAAGATCCTCGTCGACGACTACGTCACCGTCAGCGACGGCACGGGCATCGTGCACCAGGCCCCGGCCTACGGTGAGGACGACAAGCGCCTCGCGGATGCCGCGGGCCTGCCGACGATCATCTCCCTCGACGACGGCGGCCGGTTCCTCGCCGCGGTCACCGACGTGGCCGGCGAGCTGTGGCTCGAGGCCAACCGTCCGTTGATCCGCCTGCTCAAGCAGGGCGGTCGCCTGCTGCGCGAGGCGTCGTACGAGCACTCGTACCCGCACTGCTGGCGCTGCCGGAACCCCCTCATCTACAAGGCCGTGTCGAGTTGGTTCGTCCGCGTGACCGACATCAAGGACGACCTGCTGGCGAACAATCAGCAGATCACCTGGGTGCCCGAGAACGTCAAGGAGGGCCAGTTCGGCAAGTGGCTCGAGGGCGCGCGCGACTGGTCGATCAGCCGCAACCGCTACTGGGGCTCGCCGATCCCCGTGTGGAAGAGCGACGACCCGAACCACCCGCGCATCGACGTGTACGGCTCGCTCGCCGACATGGAGGCCGACTTCGGCCGCCTGCCGATGAACGCCGACGGCGAGGTCGACCTGCACCGCCCCTACATCGACGACCTCACGCGTCCGAACCCCGACGACCCGACGGGGCGGTCGACGATGCGCCGCATCGAGGACGTCCTCGACGTGTGGTTCGACTCGGGCTCGATGCCCTTCGCGCAGGTGCACTACCCGTTCGAGAACCACGACTGGTTCGACGAGCACGCCCCGGCCGACTTCATCGTCGAGTACATCGGGCAGACCCGCGGGTGGTTCTACGTGATGCACGTGCTGTCGACAGCGCTGTTCGATCGCCCCGCGTTCACGGGCGTGTCGTGCCACGGCATCGTGCTCGGCAACGACGGGCAGAAGATGTCGAAGTCGCTGCGCAACTACCCCGACGTGCGCGAGGTGTTCGACCGCGACGGTTCGGATGCCATGCGGTGGTTCCTCATGTCGTCCAGCGTCCTGCGCGGCGGCAACCTCGTCGTGACGGAGGAGGGCATCCGCGCCGGGGTGCGCGAATTCCTGCTGCCGCTGTGGAACGCGTGGTACTTCTTCGCGACCTACGCGAACGCGTCCGGCGCGGAGGGCTACACGGCCGAGTGGCGCACCGACTCGACCGACGTGCTCGACCGGTACATCCTCGCGCTCACGGGCGACCTCGTCCGCGACGTCGCCGCTGATCTCGAGGGCCTCGACTCGACGACCGCGGCCGAGCGCCTGCGCGACTTCGCCGAGGTGCTGACCAACTGGTACATCCGCCGCTCGCGCGACCGGTTCTGGGTCGGCGTGACCGACGACCCCTCGAGTCGCGAGGCGTTCGACACCCTGTACACGGTGCTCGAGACGCTCACCCGCGTCGCCGCGCCCCTGCTGCCCCTGGTCACCGAGCGCGTCTGGCAGGGGCTCACCGGCGGCCGCAGCGTGCACCTCGAGAACTGGCCTGATGCCTCCGTGTTCCCCGCAGCGACGGACATCCGCACCGCGATGGACACCGTCCGCGAGGTCTCGAGCGTCGCCAACGCCCTGCGCAAGCGCGAGGGCAAGCGCGTGCGCCTGCCGCTGCCGCGTCTGACGGTGGTGACCCCGGATGCCGCAGGGCTCGCGCAGTTCGACGACATCCTCCGCGAGGAGCTCAACGTCAAGGCCGTCGAGCAGGTCGCCCTGGAGGGCGGCACGGCCGCCGAGTACGGCATCACCCACCGCCTGTCGGTGAATGCCCGTGCTGCGGGCCCCCGCCTTGGCAAGCAGGTGCAGCAGGCCATCAAGGCGGCGCGCGAGGGCGACTGGAGCGAGGTCGACGGGCGGGTCGTCGCGGGGGGCATCCCGCTCGAGCCCGCCGAGTACGACCTCGTCGTCGAGACCGCCGGCCGGCCCGAGGGCGAGGCGCTCGCGGTGCTGTCATCGGGCGGCTTCGTGCTGCTCGACACCGTCACCACGCCCGAGCTCGAGGCCGAAGGCCTGGCGCGCGACATGATCCGCGGCATCCAGGACACCCGCAAGGCCGCCGGCTTCGACGTGAGCGACCGCATCTTCCTGTCGCTGACCTTCGTCGAGGATGCCGACGCGCGGGCCGTCGCCCAGGCGTTCGACGTCGCCGGGGTGGCATCCGAGACGCTCGCCGAGGCGGTCGTCCTGGCCGGGCCCGAGGGTCGACTCATCGAGAGCGGTTCCGCCCTTCCCGCGGAGTACGAGACGCGGATCGCCGCGAAGACCTATGCGAACGTCGGTGCCGTCACCGTCGCCGTCGCCCGTATCGGAGGAATCGTATGAGCGACCGTACCCGGGCCGACGCCGTCTACAGTGCGCTCCTGCAGCGGCAGGGCGAGCAGTGGGTGCAGCCGCGTGTCGAGCGCACGCGCCGCGTGCTCGAGCTGCTCGCCGACCCGCAGCGCACGTATCGCGTCATCCACGTGACCGGTACGAACGGCAAGACCTCGACCAGCCGCATGATCGAGAGCCTGCTGCGGGCGGTGGGTCTGCGCACGGGCCTGTTCACCAGCCCCCACCTCGAGCGCTTCACCGAGCGCATCCTCATCGACGGCGAGCCCGTCGACGACGCCGCGATCGCCGACGCGTGGGACGAGATCCAGCCGTTCGTCGACCTGGTGGATGCCGAGCTCGCGGCATCCGACGACGCTCCGCTGACGTTCTTCGAGCTGCTCACGGTGCTCGCCTTCGTGGTCGCCGCTGACGCGCCGATCGACGTGCTCGTGCTCGAGGTCGGCATGGGTGGGGAGTGGGACTCCACGAACACCGCCGACGGCGACGTCGCGGTCTTCACCCCCATCGACATCGATCACGCCGACCGCCTCGGTTCGACGATCGCGGAGATCGCGACCGTGAAGGCCGGGATCATCAAGCCCGGCGCGGCGGTCGTCTCGGCCGCCCAGCCGCCCGAGGCGCTGCGGGCTATCCGCGCGCGTGCCGAGAAGGAGGGCGCCATCGTCTCCGTGGCGGGCGACGGCTTCGCGCTCGAGGGCCAGACGCTCGCCGTCGGCGGGCAGCAGGTGTCGATCCGCGGTGTGGCCGGAACCTACCGTGACGTCTACCTCCCGCTGTACGGCGCGCACCAGGGCGCCAACGCCGCCCTCGCCGTCGCCGCGGTCGAGTCGCTCATCGGCGGGGGAGAGCAGCCGCTCAACGCCGACGTCGTGGCCGACGGTCTCGGCAACACGACCTCGCCGGGCCGCCTGCAGCTCCTCGGCACGGCTCCGACCGTGTTCGTCGACGCCGCCCACAACCCGCACGGTGCGCGCGCGCTGGTCGCGGCGTTGAAGGACTCGTTCGACATCGACGAGTGGGGCGCCGTGGTCGGCATCCTGGAGGGAAAGGATGCCGCGGGCATCATGTCGACGCTCGCCCCGGCCGTCGCCCGCGTCTTCGCCACAGCGCCCGACAGCGACCGCGCGACCGACCCCGACACGATCGCCGACGTCGCCGAAGCGGCCGACCTCCCCGTGACGGTGCACCCGACGCTCGAGGACGCGGCCGACGCGGCCCGCGCGTGGGCGGCGGAGTCCGACCGACGCGCCGTCGTCATCGCCGGTTCCGTCGTGCTCGCCGGCGAAGCCCTGCGCCTCGCTGCGCTCGAGGACTGGAAGGCCGGGTGGCAGGGATGAGCCCGCGCGAGTCTCGCGCCCCGCGGCCGCGTCGTCAGCGCGGCGCGCAGGAATCGCTCGGCGCGGTGGTGCTCGGCTTCGAGTCGATCATCGTCTTCCTCGGCGGCCTCGTCGTCTACGGCCTGAAGGTGCTGCCGTTCGGCATCGAACCGTGGTGGGGGATTGTCGGGGGAGTCGTGCTCGCCATCGCGATGGTCGCGGTGTCGGGCCTCTTGCGACACCGCTGGGCGCTGTTCGCCGGGTGGGGACTGCAGGTGCTCCTGCTCCTCGGCGGCTTCCTCGTTCCGGCCCTCGCGGTCGTCGCCGTCATTTTCGGCGGGATGTGGGCGTATGCGACGATCAAGGGAGCGGCCCTCGATCGTGCGAATGCGCGGCGGGCCGCCGACCCCGACCTCTCGAACGGAGAATGACCCATGGCCACCGAAGAGACCCTCGTCCTGGTCAAGCCCGATGGCGTCGCCCGCGGCCTCACCGGCGCGATCCTCGCCCGCATCGAGGCGAAGGGCTACGCGCTCGTCGACATCCGCCTCGTCGAGCCCGACCGTGAGACCCTCGCCCGGCACTACGCCGAGCACGAGGGCAAGCCGTTCTACGAGCCGCTGCTGGAGTTCATGCTCTCCGGCCCCTCTGTGGCGATCCGCCTCGCGGGCAACCGCGTGATCGAGGGCTTCCGCTCCCTCGCCGGCACCACCGACCCCACCACCGCCGCTCCCGGCACGATCCGCGGCGACTTCGGCCGCGACTGGGGCCTCAAGGTGCAGCAGAACCTGGTTCACGGCAGCGACAGCGTCGAATCCGCCGAGCGCGAGCTCGCGATCTGGTTCGCCTGATCCCGGATGCCGACAAGGCCGCCGCCCCGCAAGGGGTGGCGGCCTTCGTCGTGTCACGGTCCCTTCGACGAGCTCAGGAACCTCCCCCTCCGGTGGCACAAGCTTCCGCCCGAGGCGGCTGAGCCGGTCGAAGCCACCGGCGCGGAAACGCGGTCAGGTCCGCGCGACCCCGGCCCGACGACCCGCGAGCAGCCACGAGACCGGCCCGAGCACGGGAACGAGAAGGATCACCAGCGCCCACACCAAGGCTGTCGCCGACGACAGGCGACTCGCACCCCGGGAGAGGCTCACGATGCCCCAGACAGCGAGACCGAACGCCACGACGGTCACGCTTGACCAGACAAGGTCGTACGCCGCGAGCATCAGCGGGTTCACGGCATCCGTTTGTCGAAGCTAGGGCACGGAAGGCCGCACCCGCCAGGTCAGAACTGCGCGAGCACGTTCAGCCGCAGCTGCGCGAGCACCGCGACGACGACGTAGCAGGCGATGCTCATCAGCGGCACCCAGATCATGAGCCGGTCGGCGACCTCGCGCACCCTCGGCGCGCCCGGGATGACCCCCTCGCGAAGCACGTGCAGGGTGACGACGAAGAACGACGGGATGACGACCGACCACGTCACCATGCACCACGGGCAGAGGGTCGCGAGTACGAAGAGACTCTGCGCGATGAGCCAGGCGACGAAACCGATCGCGAAGACGAAGCCCAGCCAGAACAGCACCCAGAACCACCGCGCGAAGCGCGCACCCGCCAGCAAGGCCATGCCGACCACGATGGGTGCGATCCAGGCGGCGAGGCCGATGATCGGGTTGGGGAAGCCGAAGACGCTGCCCTGCGACGACTGCAGGTTGGTGGAGCACTGCACGAGCACGCTGAAGTCGCAGGATGCCGCGGCCCCAGGGTTGATGAGCTGGTGGAAGCGCTCCATGGTCAACGAGAACGCCGCCCACCATCCGACGGCCCCGGCGAAGATCAGCCAGATGGCGACGACGACCGGACGACGGGGGGTGACGCTCTCGCTCATGGGGCGATTCTGCCACCGCCGGCATATCGGCCCGCTGTGGACGCCTCGGCGTCGAAGCGACCACCCCCGCGCGCCCGATCCAGGGGAGCGGATGCCGGTCTCACGGACGACGAGCGCGTGGACGGCCCCGTCCGCTGGCCGTTTCGCCCGTCCGTGCGATAATGAAAGCTGATGTGACCGCGGCCGCGCCGCAGGAACATCACCCAGAAGACTTCGGGCGATGACCGCCCTTCGCAGCACGAGCCGCAGGCCTGCTGCAGACCGAGTGAGTTCGCAGCCCCGCCGGGTGCGGCGCTGCATGAGATTTCGTCGGGCGACGCGCGGTGTCGCCCGCCAGGGAGAACACCCGATATGGCCGAAGTGACCGACGATCAGACCCCCGCCGAGCAGGCGCCGATCGAGACCCCCGAGACCGAGACCCCCGAGACCGAGACGGTCCCCGCCGGCGACACCGCGTCGAACGAGGCGTCCGGCGTCGACGAGGAGGAGGCCGCGGTCCAGGATGCCGCCTCGGCCGCCGCCGACGACACGCAGGCGCCCGCCGTGCTCGAAGCCGACGCTTCCGCGTCCGAGGCCCCGGCCGACGCTCCCGCGGAAGAGTTCGACGCCACGGGTGAGACGGCCCCCGGTGCCCCCGAGGCGGATGACGCCGACGTCCCCGCCGCCGACGCGAATGACGCCGAGGCTCCTGAGGCCGACGCCCCGGCCGCGGACGCTTCCGACGCCGCTCGAGCGAATGACCCCGCGGGTCCCGCCGCTGAGGCGAATGACGCCGGGCAGAGCGCGAACACCGCCGACGCAGCAGCCAAGCGCCGAATCGCCGCCGAGCCCGAGACCCCCGCCGAGCCCGAGAAGCCGGCCCGCCCCACGGCGGTGTCGCTCGGCCTGCTGCCCGAGAACTTCGTCTCGGCCGTGTCGACCGCACTGCACTTCTACGCCCCCGCGCTCCCGCCGCTTCCGGCGCGCGACGAGGCCTGGGAAAGCGACGATCGTGACGACGACGGACCCGCCGAGCGCGGCTCCGCCAACGCGCGCCGCCGCAACCGCCGCCGCGGGGGAGCGAGCACCGGTTCCGCCGACGAGCTCCCCGAGACGCCGGCCGCGCCCGTCCGCCAGCGCGCGGTCGAGGTCATCACCGAGCCGCAGCGCATCAAGGGCTCCACGCGCCTGGAGGCCAAGAAGCAGCGTCGCCGCGACGGACGCGAGGCCGGCCGCCGCCGTCCCGTGGTGACCGAGGCCGAGTTCCTCGCCCGCCGCGAGGCCGTCGACCGCGTCATGGTCGTGCGCTCCAAGGCCGGTCGCATCCAGATCGCCGTGCTCGAAGACAACGTGCTCGTCGAGCACTACGTCGCGCGCAACCAGGACGCCTCGCTCATCGGCAACGTCTACCTCGGCCGCGTGCAGAACGTGCTGCCGAGCATGGAGGCCGCGTTCGTCGACATCGGCCGCGGCCGCAACGCGGTGCTGTACTCCGGCGAGGTCGATTGGGACGGCGTCGAGACCAACAATCAGCCCCGCCGCATCGAGCTTGCGCTCAAGTCGGGCGACCGCGTGCTCGTGCAGGTCACGAAAGACCCCGTCGGTCACAAGGGCGCGCGCCTGACGAGCCAGATCTCGCTGCCCGGCCGCTACCTGGTCTACGTGCCGAACGGCACGATGAACGGCATCTCCCGCAAGCTGCCCGACACCGAGCGCGCACGCCTGAAGAAGATCCTCAAGGAGGTGCTCCCCGAGTCGTCGGGCGTGATCGTGCGCACGGCCGCCGAGGGCGCCACCGAGGAGCAGCTGACCCTCGACGTGCAGCGTCTCACCTCGCAGTGGGAGCACGTGTCCAGCCAGGTCAAGACGATCCAGGCCCCGGCCCTGCTGCACTCCGAGCCCGACCTCCTCGTCAAGATCGTGCGCGACGTCTTCAACGAGGACTTCACGCGCATGCTCATCCAGGGCGACGAGGCGCTGCAGACGATCTCGTCGTACCTGAAGGGCGTCGCGCCCGACCTGCTCGAGCGCGTCGAGAAGTACGAGGGCGAGCAGGACCCCTTCGACGCCTTCCGCGTCACGGAGCAGATCGAGAAGGCCCTCGACCGCAAGGTGTGGCTGCCCTCCGGCGGTTCGCTCGTCATCGACCGCACCGAAGCGATGACCGTCGTCGACGTCAACACCGGCAAGTTCGTCGGGTCGGGCGGCAACCTCGAAGAGACCGTGACCAAGAACAACCTCGAGGCCGCCGAGGAGATCGTCCGCCAGCTCCGCCTGCGCGACATCGGCGGCATCATCGTGGTCGACTTCATCGACATGGTGCTCGAGTCCAACCGCGACCTCGTGCTGCGCCGCCTCATCGAGTGCCTCAGTCGCGACCGCACCAAGCACCAGGTGGCCGAGGTCACCTCCCTCGGTCTCGTGCAGATGACCCGCAAGAAGCTGGGTCTGGGTCTTCTCGAGACCTTCAGCGAGGCGTGCGAGGTGTGCGCCGGTCGCGGCGTCATCGTGCACCACGACCCGGTGGTGCGCCACCGGTCGTCGAGCCCGGCCGGCGGCAGTGGTAGCGGCAACGGCAACGGCAACGGCGGCTCGTCGAACCGTCGCGGTCGCGGCGGCAACGGCCAGGGCGGCAACGGACAGAACAACGGCTCCGGCAACGGCGCGTCGCAGAACGGCGGCAATGGCGCCAACGGCGCAGGCGCGGCGGCGCAAGCCGGCGGCACGCACGTGATCACCGAGGGCGTGAAGTCCGCGCTCGCGCAGATCGCGGCATCCACCGTCAAGCCGACCATCGACGACCCGGCCGTGGTCGAGGCGGCGGTCGTCGCCTCCGTCGAGGCCGTCCTGGAGGCCAAGTCCGAGCCCGAGGCGCCCGCCGCTCCCGTGCGCGAGAAGCGTCCGCGCAAGAAGCGCGAGCCCAAGGCCCCGCGCACCGAGAAGGACGCGCTCCTGGAGTCCGTGCTCGAGGCACTCCCCGAGCCCAAGGCTCCCGGACAGGGACGCTCGCGCCGTCGCGTGACGACCGCGGCCCTCACCGGCACCCCGGTCAACGCGCAGCCGACGACGCCGGAGTCCTGAGTCCGCTCATCCCTCCCGTGGGGTCGTCCTTTATCGCCGAGCACCAGCCCCGGCGACGGAGGACGGCCCCTCGTGCACGAGGGCGGAGGGGCGGATGCCGTCGTCCCGTACGTGATCGCCGAGATCGGCCGCTCGGGAGATCGGCGTCAGCGTCCCGCGTCGCGTCGCTCACGCGCGGTGATGCGCAGCCCGGAGGCGCGCAGGCGGCGGACGAGCTCCTTGCCGCCCACGTGCTCGGCACCGGCGGCGACGAGGTCCGCGTGCCGCGCATCGGGTACGTCGTAGTGGTCGAGGTCGAAGGCACGGGCGGGGATCCCCGCGGCCGCGGCGAAGGCGTGCAGCTCGTCCAGGTCGCTGTCGCTCACCAGGTGCGCCCAGAGCCGTCCGTGCGCGGGCCACTGCGGGTCGTCGATGAGGATCGCCATCCCGCGATCCTACGGTCGACACGCGGGGCGGATGCTTTTGCCGGATGCCCCCGGGTGAGCTAAACTTGACCCTTGGTGCGTCGCGTCCGCTCTCATCGGAGCGTGACCCCGCTGACTTTCGTCGGCCGGATCGCACCGAGACTTGGGTCGCCAGACCCTCCCGACGTCATCAGACAACCGGAGCCGTGCGCTCCCGAACGAAAACAGGTGTGAAGTGGTTTACGCAGTTGTGCGCGCCGGCGGCCGCCAGGAGAAGGTCCAGGTCGGCACGGTCGTCGTGCTCGACCGCCAGAAGGCGAAGGTCGGCGAGAGCATCCAGCTGCCCGCCGTCCTGTTCGTCGACGGCGACGCGGTCACGACCGACGCCGACAAGCTCGCGAAGGTCTCGGTCACGGCCGAGGTGCTCGGCGAGGAGCGCGGTCCGAAGATCGTGATCCAGAAGTTCAAGAACAAGACCGGCTACAAGAAGCGCCAGGGCCACCGCCAGGACCTCACGCGCGTCAAGATCACCGGCATCAAGTAAGAGCCAGGAGACGCAGAGATGGCACACAAAAAGGGCGCAAGCTCCACCCGCAACGGTCGTGACTCCAACGCACAGCGCCTCGGCGTGAAGCGCTTCGGCGGCCAGGCCGTCAACGCCGGCGAGATCCTCGTCCGCCAGCGCGGCACGCACTTCCACCCCGGCGCCAACGTCGGCCGTGGTGGCGACGACACGCTGTTCGCTCTGGCCGCCGGTGCGGTCGAGTTCGGCAACAAGGGCGGCCGCAAGGTCGTCAACATCGTCGCCGCTGCGGAGTAATCCTCAGCGCTCCGGCGCTTCCGAGGGGGTGGGCACTGCCCGCCCCCTCGTCTTTTTTCCCGTGCACGGCTGACCCGAACCCGCCGGCACCGACGGCATTCCCGTCTCCCGCCGCGTCGGCCCCGCCGCCGCCCACCCGGAAGGACCCGCCATGGTCACCTTCGTCGACCGCGTGACCCTGCACCTGCGTGCGGGCAAGGGCGGCAACGGCTGCGTCTCGGTGCGCCGTGAGAAGTTCAAGCCGCTGGCCGGTCCCGACGGCGGCAACGGCGGCAGCGGCGGCGACGTCGTGCTCGTCGCCGACCCGCAGGTGACGACCCTGCTGTCGTACCACCACTCGCCGCACCGCTCCGCCGGAAACGGCGGGTTCGGCATGGGCGACCACCGCTCGGGCGCCCTGGGCGAGGACCAGGAGCTCCCGGTCCCGCTCGGCACCGTGGTCAAAGACCCCGACGGCAACGTGCTGGTCGACATGCTCACCCCCGGCATGCGCTTCGTCGCCGCTCCCGGCGGCCTGGGCGGACTCGGCAACGCGGCGCTCGCGTCGCCGAAGCGCAAGGCCCCCGGCTTCGCGCTGCTCGGCACCCCGGGCTGGGAGGGCGATGTCGTCCTCGAGCTGAAGACCGTGGCCGACGTGGCCCTGGTCGGCTTCCCGTCGGCCGGCAAGTCGAGCCTCATCGCCGCGGTGTCCGCCGCGCGGCCCAAGATCGCCGACTACCCCTTCACGACCCTCCACCCGAACCTCGGCGTGGTCCAGGCGGGCGACGCCCGCTACACGATCGCCGACGTCCCGGGCCTCATCGAGGGCGCGAGCGAGGGCAAGGGCCTGGGGCTGGAGTTCCTCCGCCACGTCGAGCGCTGCACCGCGCTCGTGCACGTTCTGGACTGCGCCACCCTCGACCCGGGCCGCGACCCGCTGAGCGACCTCGACATCATCCTCGCCGAGCTGGCCGCCTACCCGGTGCCCGAGGGCCAGGTGCCGCTGCTCGAGCGTCCGCAGATCGTCGTGCTGAACAAGATCGACGTCCCCGAGGCGCACGAGCTCGCCGACTTCGTCCGCCCCGACATCGAGGAACGCGGATTCCGCGTCTTCGAGATCTCCACCGTCAGCCGCGCGGGTCTGCGTGAGCTGACCTTCGCGCTCGGCGACATCGTCGAGCAGCACCGGCTCGCCACCATCGAGGACGCTCCGGCCGAGCGGGTCGTCATCCGCCCCAAGGGTGCGGAGAAGGATTTCGAGATCAAGGTCGAGGGCGGCACCTACGGTCCCGTCTACCGCATCCTCGGCGAGAAGCCGGTCAAGTGGGTGCAGCAGACCGACTTCCAGAACGAGGAGGCCGTGGGCTATCTCGCCGATCGCCTCGCGCGCCTCGGCGTCGAAGACGGCCTCTTCCGCGCCGGCGCGGTCGCCGGTGCGACCGTGGTCATCGGCCCCGGCGACGGCATCGTCTTCGACTGGGAGCCCACGCTCACCTCCGCGGCCGAACTCATGACGGCCCCGCGCGGAACCGATCCGCGTCTCGTGCAGAACAGCCGCCGCACCTCCTCCGAGCGTCGCGAGCAGTACCACGAGCGGATGGATGCCAAGGCCGACGCTCGAGCCGAGCTCGAAGCCGAGCGCCGCGCGGCGCGTGCCGCGGGTATCTCGCCCGACGGCGACTCGTCCGCGGTGACGTCGGGGGACGAGGAGCGATGACCGCGACGACACGCTCCGACATCCCCGGCGCCGCCCGCGTCGTGGTGAAGGTCGGATCGTCGTCGATCAGCGGCGACGGTGCTCACCGCATCGACACGATCGTGGAGGCGCTGTCCCGGGCCCACGGTGCCGGGACCGAGGTCGTCCTCGTGTCGTCGGGCGCGATCGCCACCGCCCTGCCCCTGCTCGACCTCGAGGGGCGCCCCAACGACCTCGCGACGCAGCAGGCTGCGGCCGCCGTGGGCCAGAACGTCCTCATGTGGCGGTACCAGACCTCCCTCGACCGCTTCGGCCTGCTCGCGGGCCAGGTGCTGCTGACCGCCGGCGATCTCGAGAACGCCACGCACCGTTCCAACGCGCGTCGCGCCATGGAGCGGCTGCTGGGGCTCGGCATCCTTCCGATCGTCAACGAGAACGACACCGTCGCCACCCACGAGATCCGCTTCGGCGACAACGATCGGCTCGCTGCCCTCGTGGCGCAGCTCATCGGTGCCGACGCGCTGGTGCTCCTGAGCGACATCGAGACGCTCTTCACCCGCCCGCCGAGCGAGCCGGGCGCGCGCGCGATCACCGACGTGGCCTGGGGCGACGACCTGTCCGATTTCGAGTTCGGCGCCGGGGTCGTCAACGGCGTCGGTACCGGGGGAGCGGCGACGAAAGCGTCCGCCGCGAAGCTCGCCTCCACCGCCGGCGTCGGGGTGCTCGTCACGAGCGCCGACCTCGTGGCATCCGCCCTCGCCGGCGAGGCCGTCGGCACGTGGTTCGCCCCGAACCCCGACCCCGTCACCCTGGCAACGGGCCCCGTGGGCGCCGTGAACGCGCCGGTACACTGAGCCCATGACCGTGATCGCCGCCTCCGTCGACGAGCGCCTTCGTCTGGCCAAAGACGCCGCGCGCGAGATCGCGCTGCTCGACTCGGCGCGCAAGAGCGCGTTGCTCATGGGGGTGGCGGGTGCCATCGACGCGGCCTCCGCCGAGATCGTCGCGGCGAACGCCGATGACCTCGAGCGCGGTCGGGCGGATGCCATCGGCGAATCGCTGCTGGATCGGTTGCGGCTCGACCCGGGACGTGTCGCGGCTCTGGCCGCCGCCGTCCGCGAGGTGGCCGAGCTACCCGACCCGGTGGGTCGCGTCCTCGACACGCGGGTCCTGCCCAACGGCCTCTCGCTGCAGAAGGTCGCCGTGCCGTTCGGCGTCGTCGGCTCGATCTATGAGGCCCGCCCCAACGTCACGGTCGACATCGCGTCGCTCGCGCTGCGCTCGGGCAATGCCGTCGTCCTGCGGGGCGGCTCGGCGGCCCGGAGCAGCAACGCCACGCTCGTCCGGGTCATGCGCGACGCGCTGAGCGCGCAGGGCGTCAGCGCCGAGGCGATCCAGAGCGTCGACGATTTCGGGCGCGACGGCGCACGGGCTCTCATGAACGCCCGCGGTCTCGTCGACGTGCTCGTGCCGCGGGGGAGCGCCGCGCTCATCGAGACCGTCGTGACCGAGTCCACCGTCCCCGTCATCGAGACCGGCGCGGGCGTGGTGCACGTCTTCCTCGACGCGACGGCCCGCGACGACTGGGCGCGCGACATCGTCCTCAACGCCAAGGTGCAGCGCCCGAGCGTCTGTAACGCCGTCGAGACCGTCCTCGTTCACCGCGACGCCGCCGACCGTCTGCTGCCCGAGCTGCTGGCATCCCTGTCCGACGCGGGGGTCACCGTGCACGGCGACGACGCCACCCGCGCGCACGACGGCCGCGTCGTGGCCGCCACCGCCGACGACTGGGCGCGCGAATACGGCACGCTCGACCTCGCCGTGCGCGTGGTCGACGATCTCGACGACGCCCTGGCGCACATCCGTCGCTATTCCACCCAGCACACGGAGTCGATCGTCACCGCCGACCAGAGCGCCGCCGATCGCTTCCTGGCCGAGGTCGACTCGGCCGTCGTGCTGGTGAACGCCTCCACACGTTTCACCGACGGAGGCGAGTTCGGCTTCGGAGCCGAGGTCGGCATCTCGACCCAGAAACTGCACGCCCGCGGACCCATGGGCCTCGCCGAGCTGACGAGCACCAAGTGGCTCGGGCGCGGCGACGGCCAGGTGCGCGCCTGACCGCCTAAAATGGCAACGCGCGTCGCGACGCGCGGTTACTTCGAACGGAGCACTGATGACTTTCGTGTCACTTCTCGCCCAGGCCGCTGAAGAGGGCGCCCACCACGGGGGCAACGTCCAGGCCTCGACCTTCTGGTACGGCGTGGTGGCCTTCGTCGTCTTCGTCGCGTTGAGCCTGGTCACGCTGTCGTACCGCAACGTCTCCAACCGTCACGCGCACAAGGCCGAGGCCTACACGCAGAAGCACGGCACGCCCACGCCCGAGGCCCACGGCCACTGAGGGCCACCGTATGTCGGTGACGCGCGCCCCTCGTATCGGGGTCATGGGTGGGACGTTCGATCCCATCCATCACGGTCACCTCGTCGCGGCCAGCGAAGTCGCGCAATCGTTCGATCTCGACGAGGTCGTCTTCGTTCCCACGGGCCGCCCCTGGCAGAAGGACGACGTCACCGAGAGCGAGCACCGCTACCTCATGACGGTGATCGCGACGGCATCCAATCCGCAGTTCACGGTGAGCCGTGTCGACATCGACCGGGCGGGCCCCACCTACACGATCGACACCCTGCGCGACCTGCAGGAGCAGCGCCCCGGCGCCGAGCTCTTCTTCATCACCGGGGCCGACGCGGTCGCGCAGATCCTCAGCTGGCGCAACCACCAGGAGCTGTGGGACCTGGCGCACTTCGTCGCCGTCTCGCGTCCGGGCCACGTGCTCACCACGGAGGGATTGCCCTCCGACAACGTGAGCCAGCTCGAGATCCCGGCGCTGTCGATCTCGTCCACAGACTGCCGCGCTCGTGTGCGCCGAGGACACCCCGTGTGGTACCTCGTGCCCGACGGCGTCGTGCAGTACATCGCGAAGCATCACCTCTACCGGAGTAAGGCATGAGCACTTCCGAGACCCCAGAGACGCCCGCGCTGACCCGTCGTCAGCTGCGCGAGCTGCGCCAGACCGGCGCGACCCCGATCATCCCGCCGCAGCCCGAGGGCGAGCAGTCTCCGGATGCCGCGACCCCGGCATCTGCGGAGGTCATCGATGCGGTCCCCGCCGCCCCGGCCGATGAGGCGGCGGCCGAAGACGCCCCCGCCGGCACAGCCGACGAGGCGGCAACCGATGACGTCCCCGCCGGCGCGGACGGCGCAGAGCAGCTCGCCGAGACGCCCGCCGTCGAATCCTCCGACGACGAGTCCGCCGCCCTCGACGACGTCGAGACCGACGACGCTGCGTCCACCGCGAGCGGCGAGACCGCCGCCGCACCGGCACCGGCCGAACAGCCGGCCGCGCAGGCTCTGCGTCCCGCCGTCTTCGACTCGCCGTTCACCGACACGGGCGCCGAATTCGGTGTGTCGGGTCTCACGCGTCGTCAGGCGCGTGCGCAGGAGAAGATCCGCACGGCGGCGGTTCCGATCATCAGCTCCGACCTGGAGCCCGGGCAGCCTCGTCAGAGCGCGGCATCGGCCCCGGCCGCGGGCGCCCCCGTGTCCCCGGCCATCTTCCGGCCCGCCGCCGCCGACGAGAACGCCACCGCGGTTCCCGAGGAGGCACCGGCCCCGTCGGTCGTCAACCCGGCGCTCGGATCCGACCTGCTCGACGGGCAGACGCCCGACATCAGCCTGCCGGCGTCGTTCGATCAGCTCATCTCGCGCAACACCGGGGCCACCGGCACCGTTTCGACCCCGAACGCGCTCATCCTGTCGCAGACCCCCACCGGCGTCCCGCTGGTCGGTCCGATCAACGGCACGGGCGAGATCATGATCACCGGCACGTTCGAGCTGCCCGAGGGACTCGGTTCCGTCGGCCACGCACCCGGCACCACCGACGGCCGTGACGCCGACGCGGTGCTTCTCGACGGCGAGCTCCCGCCCGCCTCGTCCCCCACGCCGATCGCCGCCAGTGCCGCGATCAGCACCGTCAAGCAACCGGGCGAGATCATTCGCCCCCCGGCGCCCGAGAAGGGGAGCAAGCTCCTCGTCGGCCTCATCATCACGACTGGCGCGCTCGCGCTGGCGGTGGCCGTCACCCTCGTGCTCGCCTTCACGACAGGAGTCTTCCGATGACAGCCACCGACAACGGGCGGGAGATGGCGCAGATCGCCGCCCTCGCCGCCGATTCCAAGAGCGGCGACGACATCGTCGCCCTCGACGTGTCCGAGCCCCTTCCTCTGGTCGACGTGTTCCTGCTCGTCACCGGTCGCAACGAGCGCAACGTCGCCGCGATCGCCGACGAGGTCGAGGAGAAGCTCCTCGAGGCCGGCCACAAGCGGCTGCGCCGCGAGGGCCGTCAGGAGTCGCGCTGGGTCTTGCTCGACTTCGGCGACCTGGTCGTGCACGTGTTCCACGAGGAGGAACGCGTCTATTACGGCCTCGAGCGCCTTTGGAAGGACTGCCCCGTCATCCCGATGGAGCTGCCCGCGCCCGCGAACGCGTCCGAGTAACGCACGCACCCGTGACGCCCCCTGCCGATTGGCGGGGGGCGTTCGTCGTCCGCCGCGCACGCCGGTGGAGAATCGTCGGGGTGCGCGCTCCGCGCGGCGAGCCCGACGAGATCGCGACCATCTGCGCACCTCGGCGTAGCGGGGGAGCAGACTCCCCGCTGCGCGCGGCGAGCCCGGCGAGATCCGCCACCGTCTGCGCACTTCGGCGTAGCGGGGGAGCAGACTCCGCGCTCCGCGCGGCGCGACCGATGAGATCCGCGACCATCTGCGCACCGCGGCTCAGCGGGGGCAGACTTCGCGCGGGGGCGGTACCAGCACCAGGATGCAACGAGAAAGCCCCCGCCGAAGCGGGGGCATTCTCAACCGGGTGGACCTGAGGGGACTCGAACCCCTGACCCCCTGCATGCCATGCAGGTGCGCTACCAGCTGCGCCACAGGCCCGTGTTTTTGTTTTCCGCCCCGTTTGAGGCAACTCCATGAGCTTACAACACGGATCGCAGACGAGGAAAATCGGCGCCGCCGGGCGTGTCGTCGGGCGCCGTCACGGCGTCGAGAAGGCGACGGCGCAGCTCCTGCCCTCGGGCGCTCAGCGCGCGCTGCCGGGTGACGTATTCGGCCTTGCCCTCCGGCGTCTCGATCGCGACGGCGCCGTACCCCCAGTCGGTCAGGTCGTAGGGGGACGCCTCCATGTCGAGGGTGCGGATGTCACGGGCGAGCTCGAACGCGTCGAGGAGGATCGCACCGGGGGTCAGGGGGCCGAGTTTGACCGCCCACTTGTAGACGTCCATACCGGCGTGCAGACACCCCGGCTGCTCCCACGCGACCTGGTCGTCGCGCCGCAGCGGCGAGCGGTTCCGGGGCACGGCGTCGGGCGTGAAGAACCGGAACGCGTCGAAGTGCGTGCACTTCAAATCGTGCGCGTCCACGACGGCGTCGGTGCCGTGCCGGCCCAAGCGCAGCGGCACCGCGTGACGCACCTCGTCGGCGCGGTAGGCCATGGCCCACTCGTGCAGACCGAAGCAGCCGAACTGCGCGGGGCGATCGAGCGTCGCCCGCAGGAGGTTCACGATGCCGCGGTACATCGAGTCCTTGTCGGCGCGGAAACCCGCGGCATCCACTCGCACGTCGTCGCCATCGGCGCGGTACCAGCGCCACGCGGAGCGCTCGGCGGCGTCGCGCAGGACGACGCCGGGACCGGGATGCCACCGCCGCAGGATCGCGGGCTTGTACGAGTAGTACGTGAAGAGGAAGTCCTCGACGGGGTGCTTCTCGCCCCGGCTCGCGCGTGCGCGGTGGGCGGCGGTGAGCGCCTCCGCGCGCGCAGCATGCGCGGAGGCCCGTGGCATCCATTCGTCGCGGGAGAGGACGGCGACGGCATCTACCGTGAGGCTCATTCGACCGGTTCGATGAGCTCGGGGGAGTCGTTGCGCACGTTGCCCACGGCGGACGACACGACGTGATCGTCGAGCGTCTCGGCGACGTCGGGGGCAGCGTCGATCGCGGCATCGAGGATGTCGCCGACGTTCTCGGTCGTCGGGTCGAGCCACGCGTCGGCGACATCGGGGTCCATGAACAGCGGCATGCGGTCGTGGATCGAGCCGAGCCGGCCGATCGAGTCGCGCGTGAGGATCGTGCAGCTGAGCACCCAGCGCGCCGGGTCGTCGTCGGCGCGTGCGGGGTCTTTCCACCACTCGTAGAGCCCGGCGAAGAAGAGAGGCGACCCGTCGGCGGGGTGGATGTAGTGCGGCGTCTTGCCGGCCTCGGTCGTCTTCCACTCGTAGTAGCCGGATGCCGGGACGATGGCGCGTCGCTTGATGAGGGCGTTGCGGAACATCGGCTTGTCTTCGACTTCTTCGCTACGGGCGTTGAAGGCGCGTGCGCCGACCTTCACGTCTTTGGCCCACCCGGGCACGAGACCCCAGCGGGCGACCTCGAGGCGGCGCACCGGCGGCTCGCTCTTGAGCGAGTCGAGCACGATCGCCACCGAAGAGGTGGGGGCGATGTTGTACGACGGCTGGGGCAGCTCGTCGGCCTCGACGTCGACGCGGAGCACCCCCACGAGCTCACTGGCGACATTGGCCACGACGAATCGACCGCACATGCCTCCACCGTACGCGGCCCCTCCGACATCGAGCACTCGCAGGTGCCCGCGGCATCCGGCGGTCAGGCGTCGCGCGAGATGACGCCGACGTCTTCGAGGCGGTCGAGCAGGGCCGCGCCGTCGGAGCCGGTGACCCAGGGAACCTCCGCCGCGGAGTGGTCGTCGACGACGGTTCGACCACCGGCGAGCACGGCCTCGGCAGGCAGCAGACGGCGGATCGCGACCGCCTCGACGTTCTGCGGCCGCTCGATCGCGAAGCCCGTGTAGATCGCGTCGTCGTGCTGGCCGTCGTCGCCGACGAGCAACCACTTCACCTGGGGGAACTCGTCCGCGAGGCGACGCAGGTTGAGCTCCTTGTGGTCGCGGCCGCTGCGGAACCACCGGTCGTGCGTCGGGCCCCAGTCGGTGAGGAGGAAGGAACCCGCCGGGAACAGGTGCCGGCGCATGAACCGCGTGAGCGTCGGCGCGACGTTCCACGCGCCCGTGGAGAGGTAGATCACGGGCGTGCCGGGGTGCTCGCGGGTGAGGCGCTCGAGCATGACCGCCATACCGGGGACGGGCTGCCGCGCGTGCTCGTCGACCACGAAGGAGTTCCACGCCGCCAGCAGCGGACGGGGGAGGGCGGTGACCATGACGGTGTCGTCGATGTCGCTGACGACGCCGAAGCGCACGTCGGAGCCGACGATGAAGACGCGCACCTCCGCCGGGGTGCTGCCCTCGACCGACATCGTCACCGTCTGCCACCCGGGCTTCATCGTGGCGGGCAACTTCGCGTCGATGACGCCTCCGCGGTCGGCGGCGACCTGGTGCGTGACGCCGTCGACGACGACCGTGACGTGCGCGAAACCCACCGGCACGGCCGCGAAGCTGCGCCACCCGCGCAGGCTCTCGAGCTCGCCCGTGGACGTGCGTTTGGTCGGCGGGGCGATGAGGACCCGACCGAGGACGCGCACCCACTCTTCGGTGCCGTAGCCCGGGAAGCCGGTGACGGCGGGACGCAGGCCGCGGGCGCGGGCGCGTCGTTCGCGCCAGCGGTGGAAGCGGCGCTCCAGTCGGGCGAACCAGAGCACTTTGGCGCGAGGATTGCGAGGCATCCGCCTCAGTCTTTCACGTCACCGTCCGCGGATTCGAGGATCTGGTCGTCATCGGCCAGGTGACGACGTTCCATCCGTTCGATGACCTTCTTGCCGACGAACACCAGCACGAGGAAGACGACGAGGATGCCGACGAAGACGTAGCCGGCGTAGTGGATGCGATCGCTGAGCTCGCGGTACGTGCCCGCCGCGCCCGCCGCCACTGTCACGTACAGGCTCGCCCAGACGATGCACGCCGGCGTCGTCCACGCGAGGAAGCGGCGGTAGCTGTAGCCGCTCATGCCCACCGTGAGCGGCACGAGGGAGTGCAGCACGGGGAGGAAGCGCGAGAGGAAGATCGCCGGACCCCCGCGTCGGCGCAGGTAGCGGTCGGCACGGTCCCAGTTGCGCTCGCCCAGCTTCTGCCCGATGCGCGACGCGCGAATGCGCGGGCCGAAGTACCGCCCGAGCCAGAACCCGAAGCTCTCGCCGATGAGCGCGCCCACGACGATCGCCGCGGCCAGCACCACACCCTCCACCGGCGAGGCGACGGCCGTGCCGGCGACGATGACCATCGTGTCGCCCGGGACGATGAGGCCGACCAGCACGCTCGTCTCGAGCATGACCGCGAGACCGGCGATGACCGTGCGCAACACGGGGTCGACGTTCTGGACGACGTCGAGCAGCCACGTGAGGATCTCGTTCACCTCCGTCAGCCTAGAGCCGCGCGCCGCGCCTAGCCTGGGAGCGTGCCCGACTCCGCCTCTCCGTTCACCCGGCACGCCTGGATCGACCCCGAAGCGGCGTTCCTGCACCTCTTCGCGGCGTCCGACCAGGCGTTCTGGCTCGACGCGGGCGTCAACGCCGAGTCGGGGTGGAGCTGGATGGGCGTGGGGACCCCGGTCGCGGAGGCCGGCCCCTCCGGCGTCGATGCGACGCGCACGAGCGCGCCAGACGACGAGGCCGGGGCGTTCCGCGGGGGATGGGTCGGCTGGCGCACCTACGAGGGCGACGGCGCGTGGCTGCGCGTCGACTCTTTCCTGGCGTTCGACCACGTCACCCGTCGTCTCCTCGTCTTCGGCGACGCGGCGACGGCTGAGCGCCTCGCCGCCGTTCCCCCCGCGCAGCCCGTGCCCGACGCGCCGGCGCGGGGTGTGGCATCCGCCCGCGTGTCACCCGAGCGGTACGCCGACCTCATCGAGGCCTGTCGGGAGCGGATCCGCGAGGGCGACGCCTACCAGCTGTGCCTCACCACCCGCTTCACCGTCCCGGGGGCGGTCGACGCGCTCGACGTGTTCCGCCGCCTGCGCCGGGCGTCGGGGTCGCACCACGCCGGGTTCCTCCGCCAGGGCGGTGTCGCCCTCGCGAGCGTGTCGCCCGAGCGCTTCCTCACCGTGCGCGACGGCCACGTGCACACGCACCCCATCAAGGGCACGCGGCGCCGCTCGGCCGACGACGCGATCGATCGGGCCCTCGCCGAGGAGTTGCGGACGGATGCCAAGGAGCGCGCGGAGAACGTCATGATCGTCGACCTCATGCGCAACGACCTCTCGCGCGTGTGCGAGCCGTCGACGGTCGGCGTCGATCGCCTGCTCGAGGTCGAGACGTACCCGAGCGTACACCAACTCGTGAGCGAGGTCTCGGGCCGACTGCTGCCCGGCATCACGCTGGGCGATCTGCTGGCGGCGACCTTTCCGGCGGGGAGCATGACGGGCGCGCCCAAGCGCTCGGCGATGGACATCCTCGCCGGCCTCGAGACGGAACCCCGCGGCGTCTACTCCGGGGCGTTCGGGTGGGTCGGCGACGACGGCTCCGCCGACCTCGCCATGGTGATCCGCAGCGTCGTCGTCGAACCGGATGCCGCCTGGGTCGGCGCCGGCGGCGGCATCACGTGGCGCTCGGTCGCGGCATCCGAGGTCGCCGAAGTGGGCCTCAAGGCGCGCAGCCCGCTCGCCGCCCTCGGGGCTGCGGTGCCGCCCGGGTGGTGACGCGGACTCCGATAGCCTGGGAGTTGGTCCCCGCGGCCTCCCGACCTTCACGATTGGCTTCACCCGTGTCTCAGAACTCCGCAGCAGACCCCCGCGAGGGGGGCTTCGACACCCACGCCATCCAGGCGAAGTGGCAGCAGGCTTGGGCCGAGAGAGACCCCTTCCGCGCCGGTGGCGACGACGACACGCGTCCGCGCAAGTACGTGCTCGCGATGTTCCCCTACCCCTCGGGCGACCTGCACATGGGTCACGCCGAGAACTACCTCTACTCCGACATCGTGGCGCGTTTCTGGCGCCACCGCGGCTACAACGTGCTCAACCCCATCGGGTGGGACTCGTTCGGCCTGCCCGCCGAGAACGCCGCCATCCAGCGCGGTGCCGACCCGGTCGAGTGGACCTACGCGAACATCGCCCAGCAGAAGGAGAGCCTGAAGGACTACGGCGTCTCGTTCGACTGGAGCCGCGTGCTGCACACGAGCGACCCTGAGTACTACCGCTGGAACCAGTGGCTGTTCCAGAAGCTGTACGAGAAGGGCCTCGCCTACCGCAAGGACGCCCTCGTCAACTGGGATCCCGTGGATCAGACCGTGCTCGCCAACGAGCAGGTTCTGCCCGACGGGACGAGCGAGCGCAGCGGCGCGGTCGTGGTGAAGAAGAAGCTGACGCAGTGGTTCCTGCGGATCACCGACTACGCCGACCGCCTGCTCGACGACCTGAACCAGCTCGAGGGCTTCTGGCCGAGCAAGGTCATCCAGATGCAGCGCAACTGGATCGGACGCTCCGTCGGCGCCGACATCGCGTTCGAGATCGAGGGCCGCGCCGACAAGATCACGGTGTTCTCGACGCGCCCCGACACGCTGCACGGTGCGACGTTCTTCGTCGTGGCGCCCGAGTCCGACCTCGCCGCCGAGCTGGCGGCATCCGCTGATCAGGGTGTGCAGGAGACGTTCCGCGCGTACCTCGAGCAGGTGCAGCGCGCGACCGACATCGAACGTCAGGCGACCGACCGCCCCAAGACCGGCGTCTTCCTGGGCCACTACGCGATCAACCCGATCAACGGCGAGAAGCTGCCGATCTGGGCCGCCGACTACGTGCTGGCCGACTACGGTCACGGCGCGGTCATGGCCGTGCCCGCGCACGACCAGCGCGACCTCGACTTCGCCCGCGCGTTCGACCTGCCGGTGAAGGTGGTCGTCGACACCAACGCCCCCGTGACCGGCGCCATCCCCGTGATCGAGCTGGATGCCGACGGCGTGCCGATCGATCCGCTCGGCGACGTCGAGGAGACCGACCCGGTGAAGACCGGTGTCGCGCTGACCGGCGACGGTCGCATGATCAACTCCGGATCGCTGAACGGCCTGAGCAAGCGCAACGCGATCGCGCGCATGATCGAGGAGCTCGAGGCGAAGGGCGTCGGCCGCGCGGCCAAGACGTACCGCCTGCGCGACTGGCTGATCTCGCGCCAGCGATACTGGGGCACGCCCATCCCGATGCTGCACGGAGAGGACGGCTCGATCACGCCGGTCCCCGCCGACCAGCTGCCCGTCCGCCTGCCGTCGGTCGAGGGCCTCGACCTCAAGCCCAAGGGCACCTCGCCGCTGGGCGCCGCGACCGAGTGGGTGCAGGTCACCGACCCCGAGACGGGTCAGACACTGCTGCGCGACCCCGACACGATGGACACCTTCGTCGACAGCTCGTGGTACTACCTGCGCTTCCTCTCGCCGAACAGCGAGACCGAGGCGTTCCCGGCCCGCGAGGCGTCGAAGTGGGGTCCGGTCGACTTCTACATCGGCGGCGTCGAGCACGCGATCCTGCACCTGCTGTACGCCCGCTTCATCACCAAGGCACTGTTCGACATGGGCCTGGTGGAGTTCACCGAGCCGTTCTCGAGCCTGATCAACCAGGGCATGGTCATCCTCGACGGCGCGAAGATGTCGAAGAGCAAGGGCAACGTCGTGCTCTTCCAGGAGGAGCTCAACGCCCACGGCGCCGACGCGCTGCGCGTCGCGCTCGCCTTCGCTGGTCCGGTGGAAGACGACAAGGACTGGAGCGACGTCTCGACCACGGGAGCGGCGAAGTTCCTCGCCCGCGCCCTGCGCATCGCGCACGACGTCGACAGCGAGACCGACGTGGTCTGGGCCGAGGGCGACGCGTCGCTGCGCCGCGTGACCCATCGCCTGCTGGCCGAGGCGCCGAACCTCGTCGAGCAGACGAAGTTCAACGTCGTCGTCGCGCGGCTCATGGAGCTCGTGAACGCCACCCGCAAGGCGATCGACGGGTCCGCGGGGGCGAGCGACCCCGCCGTGCGCGAGGCCGCCGAGGTCATCGCGATGACCCTCGACCTCTTCGCCCCGCACACCGCGGAGGAGATGTGGCAGACGCTCGGCTACGACGGCTTCGTCGGTCTCGCCACCTGGCGCCAGGCCGACCCGACGCTGCTGGTCGAAGACACCGTCACCGCCGTCGTGCAGATCGACGGCAAGGTGCGCGGCACGCTGCAGGTCTCGGCCAAGATCGGCGCCGACGAGCTCGAGAAGCTCGCTCGCGGCGACGACAAGGTGCTGCGCGCGCTCGGCGAGCGCGAGATCGTGCGCGCGGTCGTGCGTCCGCCGAAGGTGGTCAGCTTCTCGACGAAGTGATCGTCGACTCCGGATGCCACGTCCCCGAGCTCTGCGGAGCGGTGCGGGCGTGGCATCCGGGGTTTCGGGGGCCGGGCATGTGCTCGGCGTGGTCGACGCGGGGCGTCAGTCGTCCCGGCGCGAGCGAGGAGTTCGCCGGCATCCATCGGGTCGTGACGCGGCATCGTCAGAGGTCGTGCCTCAGCGACGACGGCGGGTCGGCTCGGGATCGCTGCCTTCCCGCCAGGTTCGTCGTGACTTCTCCCCAGCGGGGGAGCTGAGGGGTTTCGTCCACGGATCCGCCCGCCGCGCCCGCGCGGCCCGGCCGGTCGTGCCTACCGTGAGCGCATGATCGCCCGCTCCTCCGATGCTCCGGATGCCGAGACCCCCGGCGCGCGGCGGAAGATGGGCGTCGGCGCCGTCATCGTGCTGATCCTCGCGGCCTTCGCCATCACGATCGCGACCGGGATGTTCCGCGGAGCGACCGGGGCCGAGACGGTCACACCCGGTCCGTCGCCGTCGCGCAGCGCCGTCGTCCCCGCGCAGACCGGGGTCTATGTGCACGTCGCCGGTGCGGTACACCGCGCGGGGCTGTACCGGCTCGACGCGGGCGGTCGGGTCGCCGACGCCGTCGCGCGAGCCGGCGGGTTCGCGGACGATGCGGACCGCGACGGCGTCAACCTCGCCCGCACCGTCACCGACGGCGAGCAGATCGTCGTTCCCGTGCGCGGCGCCGCGCCGGTGGACGCCGGGTCCGGGAGCGCCGGTGGCGGGGGTGCGGGTAGCGGGGGTGCGAGCGGTGGAAGCCCCCTCATCGATCTCAACACGGCGACGCGGGAACAGCTCGACACCCTTCCGCGCGTGGGCCCGGCGATGGCCGACCGGATCATCGCGTGGCGGCAGGAGAACGGACGATTCACCAGCGTCGACGACCTGCTGTCGGTCCCCGGCATCGGCGACAAGATGCTCGCCGCGATCCGCGACCTGGTGCGGGTGTGAGCGAGCGGAAGGCCTTGCGCCGCCGGTCCTGGCGCGCGGTCGCGGTGGCGGCGGCGACCTGGGCGGCGGCTGCCGCAGCGACCGCCGCACCGGAACCCGGGATCCCCGCCGGCGTGCTCGTGGCCGGCACGGCGTGCGCGGTCGTGCTCCTCGCACGGGTGCGGCATCCGGTCGTGATCGTCACCGCCGTCGCGCTGGCGTGCGGGGGAGCGGCCGCGGGCACGGTTGCGTCGCTCCTGCCGGTGAAGGAGGCCATCGACCACCTGCAGGTGGACGGGGGACGCCACCTGCGCGTCACCGCGACCGTCACCGGTCATCTCGCGCGGAGCGCGAGCGGCGGGGCGTGGCTCGACGCGACGGTCTCGACGGTGGTCGCCGGCGACACGGAAGTGCACGGGTGGATCCCCTCGCGGATCGGTCTCGACGGCGACGGTCTGCGCGACGCGTCGCAGGCGGGTCCCGGCAGCGAGATCGTCGTGGCCGGAACCGCGATGCCCCGCGACCCCGCGGACCGCGCGATCCTGGTTCTCCGCGCGACGGATGTCGAGCGCTCAGCCCCGCCCGAGGGCGTCTGGTCCGTGTTCGAGCAACTGCGAGACGGGCTGGTGGCCTCGACGCGCGGACTACCGCAGCCGGGGGCCGGGCTCGTTCCCGGACTGGCCGTGGGCGACACCTCGGCCCTCGATCCGGCTACCGAAGCCGCCATGAACGCGGCCTCGCTGTCTCACCTCACGGCCGTGTCGGGCGCGAATTGCGCGCTCGTGGTCGGAGCGGCCTTCAGTCTCCTCGCGGCCTGCGGCGCGCGGCGGTGGATCCGCGTGAGCGGCTCGCTGCTGGTTTTGGCCGGGTTCGTCGTGCTCGTCACGCCCGAGCCGAGCGTCGTCCGCGCCGCCGCGATGAGCGCGATCGCCCTCCTCGCCGTCGGGCTCGGACGACCCGCGATCGGCGTGGCCGTGCTCGCTGCGGCGACCACGGTCCTCCTGATCGCCGATCCATGGCTCTGCCGCTCCCTGGGCTTCGCCCTGTCGGCCGCGGCGACGGCAGCCCTGCTCGTCCTGGCGCGGCCGCTCGCCACCGGTCTCGGTCGATGGATGCCGGAACCCCTCGCTCTGGGGCTGGCGGTGCCGACGTCGGCTCAGATCGTCTGCGGGCCGCTCATCGTGCTGATCGACCCCCATGTCCCGCTGCTCGGGGTGGTCGCGAACATCCTCGCCGATCCGGCCGCAGCACCGGCGACGATCCTGGGGGCGCTGGCCTGCATCGCCCCCGTCCCCTGGCTCCGCGACGGTCTGACGGCACTCGCATGGATCCCGGCGGCGTGGATCGCCGCCGTTGCGCGCACCACCGCCGGGATCCCCGCGCAGAACTTGCCCTGGCCGGACGGCATCGGCGGGGCCGGGCTGCTGGCCGTCGTGGGTGCAGCGATCACCGTCGCGATCGCCCGTCCGCGAACGGTGCCGCGCCTGACCGCGACGGCGACGGCGATGGTGGCGGTCCTCGTGGGCGTGACAGGGGCGACGGGCGCCGTCCGCTCCGTGGCCGGGCCGCTGACCGTACCGGCAGCCTGGCAGGTGGCGATGTGCGACGTCGGGCAGGGGGACGCCACGCTGTGGCGATCCGGCTCGGCGGTAGCCCTCGTCGACACCGGACCGGATCCGCAGCCGCTCGCGGAATGCCTGCAGACCCTGGGCATCTCACACCTCGACCTGGTCGTGCTCACGCATTTCGATAAGGACCACGTGGGCGGATCGACCGCGGTGGTGGGGCGGACCTCGCTGGTGATCCACGGTCCGGCGGGGGAGGCAGATGACGAAAGGCTGCTCGACCTCTACGCGGCCGGTGGGGCACGGTTGCTCGCCGCGTCGCTGGGGATGACCGGCGAGGTGGGCGACACACGGTGGCAGGCGCTCGGGCCCCTGCCCGGTATGAAGCCCGGGAACGACGCGAGCGTCGCGATCGACGTCGCGGGGGAGGACTTCCCGCGCACCATCCTGCTCGGTGATCTCGGCGCCGAGCCGCAAGCAGCGTTGATGCGACGCGTCGAGCTGCCACGGGTGGAGATCGTGAAGGTCTCCCATCACGGCAGCGCCGACCAGGATCCGGAGCTCTACCGCCGGTTGCACGCCGCCGTCGGACTGATCGGCGTCGGCGCCGACAACACCTACGGCCACCCGACCGCGCGTCTGCTCGACATCCTTCAGCAGGGGGCGACCGTCGCCGCGCGGACGGACACCGGGGGGCTGCTTGCCGTTTGGCACGATGAGGAGGGGCGGCTCGCGCTGTGGCGGCAGCGTGGCGGATGAGGGGACCGGCATCGGTTCCTCGTGCTGCGCGGCCCCTTTCGCGGCGCGGCCCCCCCCGTACCGAGGTCCGGCACGCGGCACCGTCCTCCCGCTCCACGCTCCGGCGCGCGGCACCGTCCCCCGCTCCAGGATGCGTCTCGCCCGTCGCGAGGCTTCCCGCCCACACCTCCAGCGCGGCGGCCGCCGTTCCCACAAAGCGCCGCAGCATCACGGGCTCGTCGCGCCGAGCGTCTCCGGCCCGACCGCGGTGTCCGAGGCGGTCGGTAGGCTGGGGGAGTGACCCCGGCCCCCCGACGCGCAGCCCCTGCCAAGGCCAAAACGGCGATCCCGCAGGTGTCGTGGCGTGCCCCGCAGCCGGCTCCCATCGTGCTCGTCTCGGGCCCCGAAGAGGTCTGCGCCGAACGCGCCATCGCCGGCATCCGCTCGATGCTCAAGAGCGAAGACCCGAGCCTCGAGGTCACCGACATCCGCGCCGACGACTACGCCGCCGGAACGCTGCTCTCCGTCACGTCGCCGTCGCTGTTCGGCGAACCGCGCCTCGTCCGCGTGAGCGGGGTCGAGAAGTGCAGCGACACGTTCCTCACCGAGGCCGTGTCGTACCTCTCGCAGACGCAGGAGGGTGCCACGGTCGTCCTCCGCCACACCGGCGCGAGCGTCCGCGGCAAGAAGCTCCTCGACGGCATCCGCGCGGGCCAGGGGAGCGGTATCGAGATCGCGTGCCCCGCGGTCAAGCGCGACTCCGACCGCTTCGACTTCGCGGTCGGCGAGTTCAAGGCCGCTCAGAAGCGCATCGCGCCGGTCGCGCTGCGCTCGCTCGTCTCGGCGTTCGCCGACGACCTCACCGAGCTCGCCGCCGCGTGCCAGCAGCTCATCGCCGACGTCCCGGGCGACATCGACGAGCGCATCGTCGAGCGCTATTACGGGGGCCGCGTCGAGACCTCCGCCTTCACCGTGGCCGACACGGCCATCGCCGGGCAGTACGGCCCCGCCCTCCTCGCGCTGCGCCACGCCCTGGCATCCGGAGCCGACCCCGTACCCCTGGTCGCCGCCGTCGCGATGAAGCTGCGCACGATGGCCCGCGTCGCGGGCACGCGCGAGTCGTCGTCGGCCACCGCGCAGCGCCTCGGCATGAAGGACTGGCAGGTCGACCGCGCGCGACGCGACCTGGTCGGCTGGACCGGCAACACGCTCGGCATGGCGATCCACGCCACGGCGCGAGCCGACGCCGAGGTGAAGGGCGCCTCACGCGACCCCGTCTTCGCGCTCGAGCGCATGATCACGATCATCGCCACCCGCGCGCCGTACGGCGACTGACGCGGCGCGCGGGCACAGCAAGGCGCCTCCGACATCGGGCGGTGCTATGGGGCACCGTCCCAGAACAGGATCAATCCGGCCGGGGCGCCCCCGTCACGGAAAGGTCCCCGTCCTCGAGTGCGCGCCTCATCGGCATCCGCTCATTCCCGCGTGAGGTGCCGCGCCAGGAACGTCGCCGCCCGGAGCGTGAGCCGAGGCTCCGCCCGCCGCAGGTCGCGAATCACGACGACCTCATCATCGTCCGGCGAGGCCACCGCCCGTGCCCACCGGAGCGCCGATTCCGGAGGCTGGCCGCCCGCCGGGATCTCGCCGCTGAAGAGGCCCACGAGCCGTGCCCGGGGATCCTCCCGATCACCGAAGACCTTCGCCGCGCGTTCGCTCTGCATGCTGCACCTCCTGGCATCCACGCTACGAAGGCCGAGCGGCGGGTGCCTCCGCCGCGCGGGGGAGATCACGGGCGTCCGAGCCTCGCCCACCCCGGAAACGACGAAGCCCGCCCCGCCGAGGCGGGACGGGCTGTCGAAACGGCTGCGGCTCAGAGAGCGTTGACCTGCTTCGCGATGGCCGACTTGCGGTTCGCGGCCTGGTTCTGGTGGATGACACCCTTGCTCACGGCCTTGTCGAGCTTCTTGCCGGCGAGGACGAGCGCCTTCTCGGCGGCTTCCTTGTCACCGGCGAGGACGGCCTCGCGCGTACGACGCACGTGCGTCTTCAGCTCGCTCTTGACGGCCTTGTTGCGCTCGTGCGCCTTCTCGTTGGTCTTGTTGCGCTTGATCTGCGACTTGATGTTCGCCACGTCGACGGTCTTTCGTTTGAGTGAATGTTGGAAGTGCCGGTCAAGCGGTAGAGGGGCGCTGCACCGGCGATCGTGGAGGTCGGGAAAAACCCCACACGCAAGCCAAGAGTCGAGTCTAACAGGTCGAGGTCTCGACCGTGGTGAGCGCCACCTCCAGCAGCGCGTTGAACACGCGCGGCCGCATGGCCGTGACGAGGTGGGTCGTGCGCGGGACGACGATCAACTCGGCATCCTTCGCGATCGACGTGAACAGCTTCTCGTTCACGCGCAGCTGGTCCCACTGTCCGTTGATGAACCACAGCGGTACCTCGATGCGCCGCAGCGCCGCGAGCAGGTCCAGCACCGACAGCGAGGCGAGCGCGGTGTCCTGCGCGTCGAACGCGTAGCCGCCGGCGCCGAAATCCGGCCGCGTCTCGGCCGGGAGCGTGCGATCCAGCACCCGGTTGGTCAGCCCCAGGCCGCGGTCGGGGAGGCTGTCGAACCGCCGCGCAAGGAAGCGGTAGGCCGCGAGCCCCACGCCGCGCGGGATCGACGTGCAGGATGCCGCGACGAACGCCGCGACGGGCGGCGGGTCCTCCCGCCCGACGTACTCGATCGACAGCAGCCCGCCCATCGAATGGCCCACGAGCAGCACGGGACCGCGGGTCGCGGCATCCTGGACCGCCCGGTCGATCGTCGCGAAGGCCTCGTCGAGCGTGAACTCCTCGCCGCGGCGCGTGCCGTGCCCCGGGAGGTCGACGGCGGTCACCGGATTGCCGCGCTGCTCGAGGTACGCGATCTGCGCACGCCACATGGTCGCCGACGTGCGGATGCCGTGCACGAGCACGACCTGGACCGCCATGGCCTCCATGCTACGAGCGCAGGACTCGGCCGAGCCCGGCCGCTCCGGGCTGCCCGCGTCCAGAGCGCGCGACCTGGGCCACGAACCACGCGATCTCAGGCGCAGTGAGCGGCGGTGGAGGCGGAGGATGCCGGGATCGGGCACCTTCGCGGACGGCGATGTCGGCGCACCACCGTAGAATCGTCGGAACATGTCACCGCGCGCCCTGAAGCCCCTCGAGCCGTCCGCCACCCCGCCGGCGCAGATCCGCAACTTCTGCATCATCGCCCACATCGACCACGGCAAGTCGACGTTGGCCGACCGCATGCTGCAGATCACCGGCGTGGTCGCCGATCGCGACATGCGCGCGCAGTACCTCGACCGCATGGACATCGAGCGCGAGCGCGGCATCACCATCAAGTCGCAGGCCGTTCGGATGCCGTGGTCCACCGCCGACGGCACGTTCGCCCTCAACATGATCGACACGCCCGGTCACGTCGACTTCACGTACGAGGTCAGCCGCTCGCTCGCCGCATGCGAGGGCGCGATCCTCCTCGTCGACGCCGCTCAGGGCATCGAAGCCCAGACGCTCGCGAACCTCTACCTCGCGCTCGAGAACGATCTGACGATCATCCCGGTGCTCAACAAGATCGACCTCCCCGCCGCCGACCCCGACAAGTACGCGGCCGAGCTCGCCGGTCTCATCGGCGGCGATCCCGCCGACGTGCTGCGCGTCAGCGGCAAGACGGGAATGGGCGTTGAGGAGCTGCTCGACCTCATCGTCGAGAAGATCCCCGCCCCGGTCGGGGAGGCCGACGCCCCGGCCCGCGCGATGATCTTCGACTCGGTGTACGACGCGTACCGCGGCGTCGTCACCTACGTCCGCATGATCGACGGCGCGCTGCAGCCGCGCGAGCGCCTGCAGATGATGTCGACCGGCGCAACGCACGAGGCCCTCGAGATCGGCGTCTCGAGCCCCGAACCGATCCCGACCAAGGGGCTCGGCGTCGGCGAGGTCGGCTACCTCATCACGGGCGTGAAAGACGTGCGCCAGTCGAAGGTCGGCGACACGATCACGACGCATCGCAAGCCCGCCACCGAAGCACTCGCCGGGTACACCGACCCGAAGCCCATGGTCTTCTCGGGCATCTACCCGATCGACGGCAGCGACTACGCCGAGCTGCGCGAAGCCCTCGACAAGCTCAAGCTCTCCGACGCCTCGCTGCAGTACGAGCCCGAGACCTCGGTCGCCCTCGGCTTCGGCTTCCGCTGCGGCTTCCTCGGCCTGCTGCACCTCGAGATCATCACCGAGCGCCTCTCGCGCGAGTTTGGCCTCGACCTCATCACCACGGCGCCGTCGGTGACGTACGAGGTCACCACCGACACCGGTGAGACGGTCTCGGTCACCAACCCCAGCGAATACCCCGACGGGCGCGTCGCCTCGGTGTCGGAGCCGATCGTCAAGGTCGGCATCCTGCTGCCGAAGGACTACGTCGGCACGGTCATGGAGCTGTGCCAGTCGCGCCGCGGCACCCTGCTCGGCATGGACTACCTCAGCGAGGACCGCGTCGAGCTGCGCTACAACATGCCGCTCGGCGAGATCGTGTTCGACTTCTTCGACCACCTCAAGTCGCGCACGCAGGGCTACGCGAGCCTCGACTACGAACCCGCCGGGTCGCAGACCGCCGACCTCGTCAAGGTCGACATCCTGCTCCAGGGCGACAAGGTCGACGCGTTCAGCTCGATCGTGCACCGTGAGAAGGCCTACAGCTACGGCACCATGATGGCCGAGCGTCTGCGCAAGCTCATCCCGCGCCAGCAGTTCGAGGTGCCCATCCAGGCTGCGATCGGCGCCCGCATCATCGCGCGCGAGACCATCCGCGCGATCCGCAAGGACGTGCTCGCGAAGTGCTACGGCGGTGACATCACCCGAAAGCGCAAGCTCCTCGAAAAGCAGAAAGAGGGCAAGAAGCGCATGAAGATGGTCGGTCGCGTCGAGGTCCCCCAAGAGGCGTTCATCGCCGCGCTCTCCGGCGACGTCGAGGCCAAGAAGTAACGACCCACCCATCCGCCCCATCGAAAGGGAAGATCATGCGCCGGCAGAACTTCACGGACGACACGGTCGATTACGCGGCAGTCGGAGCCACGCAGGCCCACGATCTCATGCAGTACCCGCCCGAGAACTCGGTGCCCGCCGAAGACGCGTGGCGCATCGGCAGCGGTGAGGAGCGCTTCGCCGCCGCCACGGAGCTCCTGCTGTCGTGGGCCCCGCTGCGCGTCGCCGAACTCAGCATCAGCGACGTGCGACCGGCCTCCAACGCCGGGTACTCCGGCGTCGGCTTCGACGCCGACGGCGCCCCGGTCGCCCCGAGCAGTCTCGAGGCCGAGCAACGTTTCGCCGCGGACGGCACCCCGTTCGTCAGCCCCGGTACGGGTGTCCGCCTGCACGGCAAGGTCGACGGTCACCGCGCCGACGCCGAACTGCGCGTCATCTCGGTCTTCGAAGAACCGCGCCGCGTCGGCTTCATCCTCGGCACGGTGGGGCACTCCATCGTGAGCGGTGAGGAGCTGTTCGCCCTCGAGTGGCGCGAGAACGATGAGGTGTGGTTCGTCGTGCGCGCGTTCGACCGACCCACCGCCCCGTCGTATCGTCTCTTCACCAGTCGCGTCCGGCGCCGGCGCAAGGCGTTGTTCGCGCGGTACCTGCGCGCGATCTCGCCGCTGTACTCGTCCTGATGGGCGGGCCCCTGCCACTCGGCGACCCCGCGCCGGTCGACGGACGCCTGCCCGACGACCTCGTCATCGACCCCTCCGCCGACTTCGGCGTATACCTGCACGTGCCGTTCTGCCGGGTGCGCTGCGGCTACTGCGACTTCAATACCTACACCGCGAGCGAGCTGCGCGGGGCACGGCAGGACGACTTCGCCGACACCCTGACCACCGAGGTGCGCCTCGCGGGTGCAGTGATGGATGCCGCGGGCGGTCGGCGCACGGCATCCACGGTGTTCTTCGGGGGCGGGACGCCGACGCTGCTGCCGCCGGGCGACCTCGCCCGCATGCTCTCCGCGGTGCGCGACGAGTTCGGCATCGCCGAGGGCGCCGAGGTGACGGTCGAGGCGAACCCCGACACCGTCGACGACGCCACGGCCGAGACCCTCGCCGCCGCCGGGGTGACGCGCCTGTCGATCGGCATGCAGTCGGCCCGGCCGCACGTGCTCGCTGCCCTCGACCGCACCCACGACCCGCTCAACGTCGCGACCGCGGTCGCCGCCGCGCGCCGCGCCGGTCTCGACGTCTCGGTCGACTTGATCTACGGCGCACCCGGGGAGTCGATCGACGACTGGCGCGCCTCGCTCGAGGCGGCCACCGCCCTCGAACCCGATCACGTCTCGGCCTATGCGCTCATCGTCGAGGACGGCACGAAGCTCGCCCGGCAGATCCGTTCCGGCGCGGTCGAGATGCCCGACGACGATCTGCAAGCCGACATGTACGAGCTGGCCGACGACCTGCTCGCCGCCGCCGGCTACGACTGGTACGAGGTCTCGAACTGGTCGCGGGGCGTGGACCATCGTTCACGTCACAATCTCGCCTATTGGCGCGGCACCGATTGGTGGGGCTTCGGTCCGGGGGCGCACAGTCACGTGGCGGGCCTGCGCTGGTGGAACGTCAAGCACCCCGCCGCCTACGCCCAGCGCCTCGCCGCAGACGAGTCGCCGGCTGCGGCTCGTGAACGGCCCGACGAGACCGCGCGCCGGCTGGAGTCGGTGCTCCTGCGCAGCCGCATCCGCGAGGGGCTGGCGGTGTCGGAGATCCTCGGCGAAGGCCGCAAGGCTGTGGCATCCCTCATCGCCGACGGGCTCATCGAGGGCCCGGATGCCGTGCGCGGGCGCATCGTGCTGACCCGCCGCGGGCGCCTGCTGGCGGATGCCGTGGTGCGGGCGCTGACGGCCTGATCGACGCCGAGAGATCCACCCGTTGGATCTGTGTCTCCCCGAGCGGACGGCGCACGTGGGTGACGGTGCCTCGCGCATCCCGGCATCCCCGGTATTTATTCAGCCCGCGCATCCCGGCTCACCGGCATCCCGGTAGCCGGGCGCCCCGGCATCCCGGCATCCCGGCATCCCGGCATCCCGGTGACCACCGACAGCCCGGCGCATGCCGCATCCCCAACGAGAAACGCCGATCCGTGCGAGACACTGCGCGACGGAGCGTGTTTCGCACGAATCAGCGTTTATCGCCCGGGCTGGATGGGGGCGCCACGGGCGCCACGCGAGCCGCTCGGCGCGCGAGCGGGTCGGGCGTCGTAGAATTGGCACTCAGTCGAGTCGAGTGCCAGACGGGAGGAGCTGCGCATGGTGTCGGAACGCGGCCTGCAGGTCCTGCGCGCAATCGTGCAGGACTACGTCGACACGCGCGAGCCCGTCGGCAGCAAGGCGATCGTCGAGCGGCACGCGTTCGGAGTGTCGGCGGCGACCATCCGCAACGACATGGCCCTGCTCGAAGACGAAGACCTCATCGTCGCGCCGCACACCTCGTCGGGGCGCGTCCCCACAGACAAGGGCTACCGCGTCTTCGTCGACCACCTCGCCGAGCTGCGCCCGTTGTCGACGGCTCAGCGGAGCGCCATCACCTCGTTCCTCGACGAGGCGGGCGACCTCGACGACCTCCTCGCGCGCACGGTGCGGGCGCTCACGCAGCTGACCGGACAGGTCGCGATCGTGCAGTACCCCTCGTTCGCGCGCGCCAACGTCACCCACGTCGAACTCGTCGCCCTCGGCGGGCCGCGCGTGCTCGTCATCCTCGTCACCGATACCGGCCGGGTGTCGCAGCGCATCGCGCTCGTCGCCGCCGAGCCGGGGGAGAGCGACATCGCCCTGCTCCGCGCACGCGTGGGCGCGCTGCTCGTCGGGCGCAGCGTCGCCGACAGCTCTCAGCGGGTCACCGAGGCCCTCGCCGTCGGTCCGCGTCCCGGAGTCGTGCTCGACGCCGTCGCCGACGCCGTGCTGCGTGTCGTCGGGGAGGAGCTCGAGGGGTTCCGCCAGGACCGCCTCGTCATGGCCGGAGCGGCGACCCTCGCCAAGCGCGAACAGGACTTCCGCGGCAGCATCTACCCGCTGCTCGAGGCCATCGAGGAGCAGGTGACGCTGCTGCGTCTCATGAGTGAGATGGTCGCCGACGAGCAGGGACTGTCGGCCAGTATCGGGCGCGAGAACGAGCCGTTCGGCCTCGTCGAGGCGTCCGTCCTCGCGAGTCGCTATGACGGTTCCACCGGCGGTGCACGGGTGGGACTGCTGGGCCCCACGCGCATGGACTACTCCTCCAACTTCGCGGCGGTCCGCGCCGTCGCGCACTATCTGACCCGGATGCTCGAAGACGACGACAGTTCCCGCTGACGTCGGACGCTTGGAGCACTCCCCACGAGAACGACCCCGCGAGAGCGGGCAGGAAGGCGATTGTGGCTGACCACTACGAGGTCCTGGGCGTCGAACGCGACGCCAGCCCGGAAGACATCAAGAAGGCCTACCGGCGTCTCGCGCGCCAACTCCACCCCGATGTGAACCCCGGGGAGGACGCCTCCGAGAAGTTCAAGCTCGTGACCCACGCCTACGACGTGCTCAGCGACCCCGAACAGCGCCGCCGTTACGACATGGGCGGCGACCAGAGCCCGTTCGGCGGCGGGGGAGCGGCCGGCTTCGGCGGCTTCAGCGACATCTTCGAGACGTTCTTCGGCGGCGCGCAGGGCGGCGGCGGTGGTCGCGGTCCGCGACCGCGTTCGCGCCGGGAGCGCGGCCAGGATGCCCTCGTCCGCGTGACGCTGCAGCTCGGCGACGTCGTCTTCGGCACGCACCGCGACCTCGAGGTCGACACGGCCGTGCTGTGCGAGACCTGCCAGGGCGCGTGCACCCAGCCCGGGACGAGCGAGGTCACCTGCGACATCTGCCACGGCTCCGGCCACGTGCAGCGCACCGTGCGGAGCCTGCTCGGCAACGTCGTCACCAGCCAGCCCTGCACCGTGTGCCACGGCCACGGCACGACCATCCCGTACCCCTGCGGCACCTGCCAGGGCCAGGGGCGCGTCCGCGCGCGCCGCACCGTGTCGGTCGACATCCCCGCCGGTGTCGAGTCGGGCCTGCGTCTGCAGCTCCCCGGCTCGGGCGAGGTGGGTCCGGCGGGCGGCCCCAACGGCGACCTTTACCTCGAGATCACCGTCGAGGCGCACGACGCGTTCAGCCGCGAGGGCGACGACCTCGTCGCCACCCTCGAGGTGTCGATGCCCGACGCCATCCTCGGTGCAACGACCACGATCGAGTCGCTCGACGGCTCCGTCGACCTCGAGGTGCGCCCGGGCGTCCAGTCGGGCGACGTGCTGACGATCAAGGGCCGCGGGATCACGCCCCTGCGGGGCAGCCAGCGCGGCGACCTCAAGGTCGGCGTGCACGTGGTGACCCCCACGCGCCTGGACCACAAGGAGCGCGCCCTCATCGAGGAGTTCGCCAAGCGCACCAAGGCCCCCAAGCCGCGCCTGGCAGAGCACCAGCAGGGCATGTTCAGCAAGTTCCGCGACCGCTTCCGCCACTGAGCATGGCGCTGCACTTCGTCACCGACAACGCCGCCGACGCCCGCCCGGGGGATGCCGTGGCCTTGACCGGTGCGGAGGCGCACCACGCCGCGAGCGTGCGACGCGTGCGCGTCGACGAGACGGTGACGCTGGGCGATGGGCGCGGCGTCTGGCTCTCCGGGATCGTGACCGCCGTCGGGCCGAAGCAGGTCGACGTCCGCATCACGGGCCGCGAGGAGGTCGACGCGCCCGGGCCGCGCTTCGTGCTCGTGCAGGCGCTGGCCAAGGGCGACCGCGATGAACTCGCCGTCCAGGCGGCGACCGAACTCGGCGTCGATGCGATCGTGCCGTGGCAGGCGGCGCGGAGCGTCTCGCGGTGGGATGCCAAAGCCGACAAGGGGATCGCCCGGTGGCGCACGATCGTCCGCGAAGCGGCGAAGCAGGCGCATCGGGCCTGGATCCCTGAGGTCGAGGGCGTGGCGCGAACAGCCGACCTCGTGCATCTCGCCGAGACCTCGCTCGTGCTGGTGTTGGAGCCCTCGGCATCCGCCCGTCTCACCTCCGTCGGGGCGGATACCTCCGACGGACGCGACATCGTGCTCGTGGTGGGCCCCGAGGGCGGGATCGCGCCCGAGGAGCTGTCCGCGCTCGAAGCCGCCGGCGCGCGCCTCGTGCGTCTCGGCGACACGGTGCTGCGCACCTCGACCGCGGGAGCGGCGGCGATCTCGGTGCTGTCGGCGGCGCACGGGCGCTGGTGAACCGGCCCTTCCGTTCGGGGCGCATCCTCCCCGTCGGGGCGTGGAAGTGCGGCCCTGATCGGCGATATCCGCCCCGAAGCGCCCGCGGCCCGCGTCAGCATGCGGGCGACCTGATCCGCCCGCAGCCCGCGTCGGCGTACGGGCGACCTGATCCGCCCGCCCTCAGTGTCGGAGGCCCTCACTAGACTGGATGCCATGAGCGAACCGTCGATCTTCACACGCATCCTGCAGGGCGAGATCCCCGCCGAGATCGTGGCCGAGACCGAGAACGCCTTCGCGATCCGCGACATCGCCCCGCAGGCGCCGGTGCACCTGCTCGTCATCCCCAAGACGCAGCAGTACCGCAACGTCATCGAGCTCGCGGCCGGCGACCCCGCGCTGCTGACCGAGGTGATCGGTCTCGCCAACAGCGTCGCCGCCGAGCACGCCGACGGCGACTTCCGTCTGATCTTCAACACCGGCGCAGGCGCCGGCCAGACCGTCTTCCATGTACACGCCCACGTCCTCGCGGGTGGCCTGAACGAAAAGAGCCTGGGTGGCTGATTCCCCCGAAGAGACCGTCGTCGAGCAGATCGCCGTCGACGGTGTGGCCATGGTGCAGCTGCTCGGACCGCAGGATCGACTGCTGCGCGTCGTCGAGAAAGAGCATCCCGAGGTCGACGTGCACGTGCGCGGCAACGAGATCACCCTCTCCGGCGCGCCCGCGGCGGTCCGGGCCGCCCGCGGCCTGGTCGACGAACTGCTCTCGATGACGCGCTCGGGCCAGGGCCTCGACCCGGCGGACGTGTCGAGCTCGAACCGCATGCTCCGCAGCGACGGCGGGCCGCGCCCGTCCGAGGTGATGGGCGAGGCGATCCTGTCGTCGCGCGGCAAGGTCATCCGCCCCAAGACGGCGGGCCAGAGGGAGTACGTCGACGCGATCGACGAGAACACCATCGTGTTCGGCATCGGTCCGGCCGGTACCGGCAAGACCTACCTCGCCATGGCGAAGGCCGTCCAGGCGCTGCAGCGCAAAGAGGTCAACCGCATCATCCTCACGCGCCCCGCCGTTGAGGCGGGGGAGCGGCTCGGATTCCTGCCCGGAACCCTGACCGACAAGATCGACCCGTACCTGCGGCCGCTCTACGACGCGCTCAACGAGATGATGGACCCCGACATCGTGCCGAAGCTCATGGCGACGGGCACGATCGAGGTGGCCCCTCTGGCCTACATGCGCGGTCGCACGCTGAACGACTCCTTCGTCGTGCTCGACGAGGCGCAGAACACCACGCCCGAGCAGATGAAGATGTTCCTCACGCGCCTCGGCTTCGGCACGCGAATGGTGGTCACCGGCGACATCACCCAGGTCGACCTCCCGCAGGGGGCTTCGGGGTTGCGCCTGGTCACCCGTGTGCTCAGCGACATCGACGACATCCACTTCTCTCGCCTCACCAGCGACGACGTCGTGCGTCACTCCCTCGTCGGCCGCATCGTCGACGCCTACAGCGAGTACGACGAGAAGCGCCTGGCCGCGCGTCGCGAACGCGACGAGGCCTCCGAATTCGCCAACCGTGCGGAGCGACGCGGCCCCGGTGCCGCCGGTCCCCGCGATCACCTCCCGAGACGAAACCGCTCATGACGATCGAGATCAACAACGAGTCCGGCCACGAGGTCGACGAGCAGGTGCTGCTGCGCCTGATGGAGTACAACCTGGCGGAGCTGCACGTCAGCGCCGACGCCGACGTGGCGATCGTGCTCGTCGACGAAGGGGCCATGGAGTCGCTGCACGTGCAGTGGATGGACGAGCCCGGCCCCACCGACGTGCTCAGCTTCCCGATGGACGAGCTGCGCCCCGGTTCCGAAGACGCCCCCACCCCCGCGGGCCTCCTCGGCGACATCGTGCTCTGCCCCGCCGTGGCCGAGACCCAGGCCGTCGCCGCGAAGCACTCGACCCAGGACGAGCTCATCCTGCTCACCACGCACGGGCTGCTGCACCTGCTCGGGTTCGATCACGCCGAGCCCGACGAGGAGCGCGAGATGTTCGGCCTGCAGCGTGAGCTGATCACCGGCTTCCAGGCCGTCGAGCGCCAGCGTCGGGCATGACCGAAGCGCTCCTCCTCGTCGCCGCCTTCCTCCTCGTCGCCTTCGGCGGCCTGATGGCGGCCTCCGAGGCGGCGCTGGGCGTGACCTCGCGCACCGACCTCCTCGAGCTCGGCGCTTCGGGCCGCAACGCGCGTTCCCTGCGGCGCATCGCCGACGACACCAGCGCGCACAACACCGCGGTGGTGTTCATCCGCGTGCTCGCCGAGACGACCGCCGCCGTACTCGTCGCCGCCGCGTTCATGCTGATCTTCGACGACATCTGGCTGGCGGTGGCGTCTGCGGCCGTGCTCATGACGGGCATCTCGTTCGTCGCGGTGGGGGCGAGCCCCCGCTCGGTCGGTCGTCAGCACGCGCGGGGATTGCTGCGCGGGGTGGCTCCGGTCATCCGGGGCATGCGGATCCTGCTCGGACCCCTCGCGCACGGACTCGTCGCCGTCGGCAACCGGGTGACCCCCGGCGTGTCGCACTCCACGTCGTTCGCCTCCGAGGAGCAGCTGCTCAGCATCATCGACGAGGCGGCGGAGAACGAGCTCATCGAAGAAGACGACCGCGAGCTCATCCACTCGGTCTTCGACTTCACCGACCGGTACGTCCGCGAGGTCATGGTGCCGCGCACCGACATGGTGAGCGTGGATGCCGCGGCCACCTCCCGCGAGGCCCTCGCCCTGTTCCTCGAGAAGGGCGTGTCCCGGGTACCCCTCGCCGACGACGAGGCCGACGACGTCGTGGGCGTGCTGTACCTGAAGGACCTGGTCCAGTTCGGTTTCCGCGACGAAGTGGGGTGGCGCGACGCGCCGATCCGCCGTATCGCGCGTCCCGCCGTCTTCGTCCCCGAGTCGATGAAGGCCGAGACGCTGCTGCAGCAGATGAAGAAAGATGCCGTGCACGTCTGCCTCGTCGTCGACGAGTACGGCGGTGTCGCGGGCCTGGTCACCCTGGAGGATCTGATCGAGGAGCTCGTCGGCGAGATCGCCGACGAGTACGACGCCCCCTCCAACGAGGTGGTCGAACTTCCCGACGGCCGCTACCGGGTCAACGCCCGCCTCGGTCTCGACGAGGTCGGCGACCTGTTCGGCCTCGAGCTCGACGACGAGGACGTCGACTCGATCGGCGGTCTGCTCGGCAAGGCCCTCGGTCGCATCCCCCAGCCGGGCGCCACCGCCGAGCACTCCGGCCTCGTGATGACCGGAGGCGCATCGCGCGGCCGGAACCGGGGCATCGCCACCGTGATCGTCGAGCGCAGCGAGATCCCCGCCGACGACGACGCCGAGGCAGAGCCCTCGGCGCGTGAAAGGAACGACAGATGACCGACACCCGCTCCGGGTTCGTGACCTTCGTGGGCCGTCCCAACGTCGGCAAGTCCACCCTGACCAACGCCCTCGTCGGCGAGAAGGTCGCCATCACGAGCGAGAAGCCGCAGACGACGCGCCGCGCTATCCGCGGCATCGTCAACCGTCCCGGTGGTCAGCTCGTCGTCGTGGACACCCCCGGCATCCACCGCCCGCGCACCCTGCTCGGGCAGCGCCTGAACGACCTCGTCGAGCAGGTGCTCGGCGATGTGGACGTCATCGCGTTCTGCGCGCCGGCGACCGAGAAGGTCGGCCCCGGCGACCGGCGCATCGCGGAGTCGCTGTCGGGCTATCCGCGCGCGAAGAAGGTCGCCCTCGTCACGAAGACCGACGCCGCGACCCGCGACCAGATCACCGAACGCCTCGTCGAGGTCGACGCGCTGCGTGAAGACTGGGCCGCCGTCATCCCTCTGTCGGCCGTGACGAACGACCAGCTCGACGTGCTCAGCGACGAACTGCTCGCGCTCATGCCCGAGGGTCCTGCGCTGTACGCCGACGACGTCGTCACCGATGAGACGCTCGAGGACCGGATCGCCGAGATCATCCGCGAGGCCGCGCTGCACGGCGTGCGCGACGAGCTCCCGCACTCGATCGCCGTGACGGTCGATGACGTCGCCGCCCGCGAGGACAGCGACCTGACCGACGTCTACGCGAACATCGTCGTCGAGCGCGACAGCCAGAAGGCGATCATCATCGGCCGGAAGGGATCGCGCCTGGCCGACGTCGGGGCGCGCGCTCGCGCCGGCATCGAACCGCTCGTGGGCGGGCGCGTCTATCTGTCGCTGCACGTGCGGGTGGCGAAAGAATGGCAGCGCGACCCGAAGCAGCTCGGACGCCTCGGCTTCTGAGCGCCGGCGGCCGCGGACCCCATCAGCCCGACCGCGCCGTGCGCGCGATCGCAACGGAAGGTGCACGCATGGCGAAGAGGTGGACGGCCCCGGCTCCGGGGCCCATCGAGACGTGGAGCTTCGACGAGATCGAGGTGCCGGCACCCGGGCCGGGCGAGGTGACGATCCGCGTGCGCGCGGCCGGCATCAACCCCGCCGACGCCAAGCACGTCGCGACAGCGCGTCCGGGAGCATCCTTCCCCCTCCCGATCGGGTATGAGCTGTCGGGTGAGATCACCGCTGTCGGCCGCGACGCCCTCGGCGGTTCGGGTGAGCTCGCGGTCGGCGACGAGGTGGTGGCGTTCCGGGTGCAGGGTGCCTATACGACCGACATCACGGTGCCCGCGCGCGACGTGTTCGCCAAGCCCGCGAACCTCCCGCATCCCGAGGCGGCCAACCTTCTGCTCGCCGGGACCACCGCAGCCGAGATGATCCAGGTCACGCGCGTCGTGGAGGGCGAGACGGTGCTCCTGCACGCCGCGTCCGGAGCCGTCGGTGTGAGCCTGCTGCAGCAGGCCCGCGATCTCGGCGTGCGCGTCATCGGCACGGTCGGAGCGGATGCCGAGGACTCCGCCGAGCGGGTCCGCCGCTACGGCGGCATCCCCGTCGCGTACGGGGACGGCCTGCGCGATCGCGTCGAAGCCGCCGCCGACGGCGCCCCCATCGCCGCCGCCTGGGACGCGGCGGGCACCGACGAGGCCATCGACGTCTCGCTCGAGCTGGTCTCCGATCGCGACCGCGTCGTCACCATCGTCTCGCCCGACCGGGCGAAGGCCGACGGCTTCCTCTGGATCGCGGGAGCGCGTCCCGAGAGCACTCGCTTCCGCGACATCGCCCGCGCCCGGGTGCTCGAGCTCGCGGCATCCGGGGCCCTCGAGGTGCCGGTCGCGCGCACGTACCCGCTCGCCGAGGCCGTCGAGGCCGTGCGCTTGGTCATGACCGGACACCCCGGAGGCAAGGTCGCCCTGCTGCCGTGAGCGGCTCGCCGTTCGTGCTGCCGCCCGCGCCCGAGACCCTCGAAATCACGGGGGAGCGGGTGCGCCTGCGCCCCTTCGAGGAACGCGACCTCGAGGCCATGGCCCGCTACCGAGGCGACGCCGAGGTGTGCCGGTTCCTGCCGTTCGACCCTCAGTCGGCCGACGACATTCGTCGCCGCAACGGGCATCTGATGGGCCGCACCACGCTGGAGGGCGAGCGGGGCGGGGTGATGCTCGCCATCGAGAGCCTCGACGATGACGCCGTGATCGGCGACCTCGTCCTGTTCCACCTCGACGCCGAGGCCGGATCCGCCGAGATCGGCTGGGTCGTGAGCCCCTCGGCATCCGGGCGGGGACTCGCCACCGAGGCGGTGCGCGCCCTGATCGACACGGCGTTCGAGGTGTACGGGCTGCGGCGGCTGGTGGCGCAGATCGATCCCGACAACGTCCGCTCGGTCGCGCTGGCGGAGCGGCTCGGCATGCGTCGCGAGGCGCACTTCGTCGAGAGGGATTGGTTCAAGGGACGCTGGGGCGACCTGCTCGTCTACGCCGTGCTGGCCCGCGAGTGGCGATCCTCCAAGGGGTGACCGCAGCGGCTGCCGGGCTGCCGGTGGCCGGATGCCGCGTCACGAGGCTGCTACGATCGCACCATGCGCTTCGGTGGCCTGCTTCTTCTTAGCTGCCGCGACGAGTCCTCGTTCTAAGGGCCTTCCTCGTCGCGGAGATCGTCGTCGGCCCCACCGAACGAATCAAAAGAAGCGACACATCATGAAGAACAGCCAGAAGCCCACGTCCGCTCCGGTGCACAAGTACCGTCCCTTCCACGAGCAGATCCGGGTCGACCTGCCCGACCGCACCTGGCCGGCCAAGCGCATCGAGGCGGCGCCCCGCTGGTGCGCCGTCGACTTGCGCGACGGCAACCAGGCCCTCATCGACCCGATGAGCCCCGAGCGCAAGAGGGTCATGTTCGACCTGCTGGTGAAAATGGGCTACAAGGAGATCGAGGTCGGCTTCCCGAGCGCCAGCCAGACCGATTTCGACTTCGTCCGTCAGCTGATCGACGACGATCTCATCCCCGACGACGTCACCATCCAGGTTCTGACGCAGGCGCGTGAGCACCTGATCGCCCGCACGTACGAGGCGATCGCCGGCGCCAAGCAGGCCATCGTGCACCTCTACAACTCCACGAGCGTGCTGCAGCGCGAGGTCGTGTTCCGCACCGATGAGCAGGGCATCGTCGACATCGCCCTCGAGGGCGCGCGCCTGTGCAAGAAGTACGAGGCGACGATCCCCCAGACCGAGGTCTACTACGAGTACTCGCCCGAGAGCTACACCGGGACCGAGCTCGAATTCGCGCTGCGCATCTGCAACGACGTGCTGGAGGTCTTCCAGCCGACGCCCGAGCGCAAGGTCATCCTGAACCTGCCCGCCACCGTCGAGATGGCGACGCCCAACGTCTACGCCGACTCGATCGAGTGGATGTCCCGCCGCCTCAATCACCGCGAGAACGTCATCCTGTCGTTGCACCCGCACAACGACCGCGGCACCGCCGTGGCGGCCGCCGAACTCGGGTACATGGCCGGTGCCGACCGCATCGAGGGATGCTTGTTCGGCAACGGTGAGCGCACGGGCAACGTCGACCTGGTCGCGCTGGGCATCAACCTGCTGACGCAGGGCATCGACCCGCAGATCGACTTCAGCGACATCGACCAGGTCAAGCGCACCGTCGAGTACTGCAACCAGCTGCCCGTGCCCGAACGCAGCCCCTGGGCCGGCGATCTGGTCTTCACCGCCTTCAGCGGCTCGCATCAGGATGCCATCAAGAAGGGCTTCGAGGCGATGGAGGCCCGCGCTCAGGCCGAGGGCAAGAGCATCGACGAGATCGAGTGGGCGGTTCCGTACCTGCCCATCGATCCGAAGGACCTGGGCCGCTCGTACGAGGCCGTCATCCGCGTCAATTCGCAGTCGGGCAAGGGTGGCGTCGCCTACCTGTTGAAGGCGGACCACGCGATCGATCTGCCGCGCAAGCTCCAGATCGAGTTCTCCGGCGTCGTGCAAGCGCGTACCGACGCCGAGGGCGGTGAGGTCTCCAGCAACCAGATCTGGGACATCTTCACCGACGAATACCTGCCCTCGACGGTGGACGACCAGCGCTGGGGCCGCTTCGAGCTGCTCTCGACCCGCTCCTCGAGCGACATGTCGGGCGACGTGCACCTCGACGTCTCGCTGCGCGACGGCGAGTCCACCCACCCGGCCTCGGCCGTGGGCAACGGTCCGGTCGCCGCGTTCCTCGAGATCGTCCGGTCGCAGGGCTTCGACGTGACGCTCTACGACTACGTCGAGCACGCCCTGAGCTCCGGCGGCGACGCGCAGGCCGCGGCCTACGTCGAGCTGCAGGTCGACGACCAGCGCCTGTGGGGCGTGGGCATCGACGGTGACATCTCGACCGCGTCGCTGAAGGCGATCGTGTCGGGCGTGAACCGCGCGATCCGCACGCGCCAGGCCGCCGGCGCCCTGGCCGGCGTCTGACCCGACCGGAGAATCCGGCCGTGGCCTACGCCCACGGACACCACGAGAGCGTGCTGCGTTCCCACGCCGCACGGACCGTCGCCGATTCGGCGGCGTACCTGGTGTCTTCGCTGTCGCCCGGCGTCCGCATCCTCGATGTGGGCGCCGGGCCCGGCACCATCACCGTCGACCTCGCCGACCGGGTCTTCCCGGGAGAGGTCGTCGGGGTGGATGCCGCGTCGGACGTCGTCGAGGTGGCCCGAGCCGTCGCGGGGGAGCGCGCGAACGTGACCTTCCGGACGGGCGACGCTTACGCCCTCGACGTGCCCGACGCCTCGTTCGACATCGTGCACGCCCACCAGGTACTGCAACACCTCGAACGTCCGGTCGACGCCCTGCGGGAGTTCCGCCGCGTCGCCGGGCCCGACGGCCTGGTCGCGGTACGCGACGTCGATTACGGCGGTGTGATCTGGTATCCGCTCATCCCGGCCCTCGACGACTGGCTCGAGATCTACCACGGCGTGCACCGCGGGTCGTCGGGCGAGCCCGATGCGGGTCGACGGCTCACAGCGTGGGCGCGGGAGGCGGGGTTCAGTCGGATCGATGCGAGCGCGAGCGTCTGGGTGTTCGACACGCCCGACAAGCGCGCGTGGTGGGGCGGCATGTGGGCCGACCGCGTGCTCGCCTCGGCGTTCGCCGGGCACGCGAAACGGCTCGGCCTGGCCGACGACGCGCAGCTGCAGCGCATCTCCGACGCGTGGCGCGAGTGGGCCGAGCACCCCGACGGGTGGATCCTGCTGCCGCACGGCGAGGTGCTCGCCCGCGGGTGATCGGACGAGAGGGCGTTGATGCGAGGATGAGACGGTGATCCGCGTCGACGCCCTCTACCGCTACCCCGTGAAGGGCTTCACGCCCGAGAAGCGCGGGAGCCTGGTCATCCAGGACGACGGCCGCGTGCAGGGCGATCGCTCGCTCGTGTTCCGCTTCGCCGACGCCCTCGAGCCGGCGGATGCCACCTTCCCCAAGAGCCGCGGACTCGCGCTCATGACGTTCCCGACGTTGGCTCGCGTCGACCTGACCTTCGACGACGACGCCCGGACGCTGCGTCTCCGGGTCGACGACATCGATGTCACCGCCGATCTCAGCGACGAAGGCCGCGCCCGACTGAGCGAGGCGGTCACCGCCTACCTGCGGACGACGAGTGATGCGAAATCGCTCGAGGCCGACGGCATCCTGCCCCTGGGTCTTCTCGGCGACGGCCGCACCGCCCGCTTCCAGGACCGCCCGCGCGGCTTCGTCTCGCTGCACGGCGCCGCCTCGGTCGGCGACGTGGATGCCGCGGTGCGGGCGCCCGTCGACGATCGCCGCTTCCGCTCGAACATCGTCGTCGGCGGCGCCGCGCCGTGGGCCGAGCTCGAGTGGCGGGGCCGCGTGCGGATCGGGGAGGTGGAGTTCGAGGTGCAGAAGCCGATCGAGCGCTGCGCCGCGATCACTGCGAACCCCGACACCGGCGTGCGCGATGCGCGACTGCTGCGGGTGCTCACGACGGAGTTCGGTCAGGACGAGCCGACCCTCGGCATCCTGTTGCTGCCGGTCGCCGCGGGCGGCACTGTCCGCGTCGGCGATGAGGTCACGCCTCTCGCCTGAGCTCAGAAACCCCCGCGCGAGTCGCCAATATCTGTCGCTTCAGCGGGCGCTCGAGCGACGAATATTGGCGACTCACGCGTGAGGGCCCGCATCATTCGGCGCTGTCGGAGCGGACGATCGGGATGCCGGTGGTCTCGACCGCGACCTTACGGCGATAGAGCTTGCGCTGTTCCGGCAGGGACAGGTCGAAGATGACGGCGAGCACGCGGATCACGGTGGTCACCACCACGCCGATGACCGCCGCGAGCGGCAGGGGGACCCCGAACGCGGCCGTGACCGCCAGCACGACGCATCCGCCGCCCGCGGCGACGGCGTAGAGCGAGCCCACGTGCATAATCGCGACCGGAAGGCCCATCAGCACGTCGCGCAGGACGCTGCCGCCGGCCGCCGCCAGCACGCCGACGAAGATGGCGGGCACCGCGGGCATCCCGAGGGCGAGCGCCTTCGAGGTGCCGAACGCGCCGAACAGTCCGATCACGACCGCGTCGAGCATCACGATCGCGCGATTGAGCCGCTGGAAGATCCCCGACAACAGCATGCCGACGATCGAGGCGAGCGTGGCGGTGATGAGGTACCAGTTGCTCTGCAGCGTCGCCGGCGTGAGCCCCAGCAGCAGGTCGCGGATGAGGCCTCCGCCCATGCCGAGCAGGATGCCGATGATCGCCACCCCGAGCAGATCCAGGCGACGCTGGCCCTGGAATCCCGAGGCGAACAGCGCGCCCTGGACGCCGCCGAGCGCGACGGCGGTGAGATCCGCCCACAGGGGGATGACGAAGGTCGGCGTGTCCACGGCATCCATTCTCCCGTTCCTCGTGGACCCGACGCGCGCGCCGCGCAGGCCGCTCACGGGTGGGCGGACGGATAATGGACTGTGCCCACCTACCGCGACGAAGTCGTGGTCCTGCGTACCCACAAACTGGGGGAGGCGGACCGCATCCTCACCCTCCTCAGCCGCCGCAACGGCAAGATCCGCGCGGTCGCGAAGGGCGTGCGGCGCACGTCGTCGAAGTTCGGGTCGCGCCTCGAGCCTTTCATGGTGGCCGACGTGCAGCTGTTCAAGGGCCGCAACCTCGACATCGTCCAGCAGGCCGAGTCGCTCGGCTCGTACGGCGCCGACATCGTCGTGAACTACGACCGCTACACCACCGCCAGCGCGATGGTAGAGACCGCCGACCGTCTCAACGAGGCCGAGGCGACGCCGCAGCAGTACCTGCTGCTGGTCGGGGGTCTGCGCTCCCTGGCGCGCGGCGACCACTCCGAGCGCAGCGTGCTGGACTCCTATCTGCTGCGCGCCATGGCGCTTTCGGGCTGGGCGCCGGGCTTGACCGAGTGCGCGCGGTGCGGCACGGTCGGCGACCACGACTATTTCCTCGCGCAGCTCGGTGGAGTGGTCTGCTCCACGTGCGCGCCCGCGGGCTCGCCGCGCGTCGCCCGCGACACCGTCGACATGCTCCGCGCGCTCATGGCGGGGGAGTGGGACACCATCGACACCGCGCCCGGCCGCACGGTGGCCGCGGCGTCGGGTCTCGTGGCCGCGTACGCGCAGTTCCACCTGGAGCGCGGCATTCGTTCCCTCTCGCACCTGGAGTCGCATCGATGACACCCAAGCCGTTCACGCACCGCGACGCCGTGCCGTACCGCCCCCTCGACTGGACCGCCGAGTACCCGCCGGCCTACCCCAAGGGGGCCGTGCCCGAGCACGTCGCGATCGTCATGGACGGCAACGGACGCTGGGCCAACCGACAGGGGCTCACGCGCGTCGAGGGACACCGGGCGGGGGAGGCGGCGCTGCTCGACGTCGTCGCGGGAGCGATCCAGGCGGGCGTGAAGCACCTGTCGGTCTACGCCTTCTCGACCGAGAACTGGTCGCGCTCTCCCGACGAGGTGCGCTTCCTCATGGGCTTCAACCGCGAAGTGCTGCACCGCCGCCGCGACCAGTTGAATGAGTGGGGCGTGCGCATCCGGTGGTCGGGACGCAAGCCCCGCCTGTGGGGCTCGGTGATCAAGGAGCTCCAGCACGCCGAACGCCTCACCGAGGGCAACTCGACGCTGACGCTGACGATGTGCGTCAACTACGGCGGGCGCGTGGAGATCGTGGATGCCATGCGCCGCATCGGCGACGACATCGCCGCCGGCAGGCTCAAGCCGTCGGCGGTGACCGAGAAGCTGATCCGCAAGAACCTGTACCAGCCCGACATGCCCGACGTCGACCTCTTCGTGCGCTCGAGCGGCGAGCAGCGCACCTCGAACTTCCTGCTGTGGGAGTCGGCGTACGCCGAGATGGTGTTCCTCGACACGCTGTGGCCCGACTTCCGGCGCACCCACCTCTGGGATGCCATCGGGTTGTACCTCTCGCGCGATCGCCGTTTCGGCGGGGCTGTCGACGCGCCGACCGCCTGAGCCGCCGATCGACTAACGCGACAGCTCGGCCCGCAGGGACGCCGCGGCCTCCAGGGCCACGCGCCGCATGGCCTCGCGCGTCTGTCCGCCGATGTGCGGGGTGACGAGCACGTTCGCCCGACCGCGCAGCGGGTGATCGGCGGGCATCGGCTCCACTTCCGAGACGTCGAGCCCCGCCCCGCCGATCTCCCCGGCGTCGAGCGCCGCGGCAAGCGCCTCTTCGTCGACGACCCCGCCGCGGGAGGTGTTCACCACCACCGCGTGCGGACGCATGCGGCGGAACTGCGCGGCGCCGAGCAGTCCCCCCGTGCCGGCGACGAGGGGCACATGCACGCTGACCGCGTCGGCCTCCGCGAGGAGGTCATCGAGCGCGCGCGGTTCGGCGCCGTCGGCGCGGACGTCGTCGTCGGGCACGGCCGGATCGAACGCGAGGACGCGCATATCGAACCCGCCCCGGGCGATGCGGGCGACGCGGCGCGCGATGCGGCCGTAGCCGATGAGCCCGAGCGTCGAGCCGCTCAGCTCGCCCCCGACGAGCGCGGCGCGGTCGGCCGTCCCGGCGGCTGCGGCACCGACGCCGCGCCGTACCGCCATCAGCAGCGCGATCGCGTGCTCGGCGACCGAGAGGACGTTGGCCTCGGGCGTCGTCGTGATCCGGATGCCGTGCTCCCGGGCGAACACGGTGTCGACGGTGTCGGTCCCCACGCCGTGCCGCGCGACGATGCGCAGCCGCGGCATCCGGCGCAGCTGTTCGGCATCCAACCGAGCGGTCCGCAGGAGGACGCCCTGCGCGAGCGGCGCGATCTCGGCCTCGGTCGTGGCATCCGCTCCCCAGCCCCGGCGGACGTCCGCCCACGTCTCGAGGTCGGCGACCGCGTCGGCGTGCACCTCGCGGGGGATCCAGACGAGCGGGCGGTTCGAGGGCGCGTCAGACACGGGGCACCAGGGCGCGGTTGGCGGAGCGACGTTCGGCCTCGCCGCGCACGAGAGCGTCGGCGGCGGCGGTGACCTCGGCGATGCGCGCGCGGGGCACGACCGCGACGCCGTCCGCGTCGCCGATGATCCAATCACCCGGAGCCACGGGCACGCCGCCGAGGGTGACGACGCCACCCAGGCGGTAGGGGCCCGTCTTCCACGGTCCCGCGGGCGTCACGGCGCGGGCGAAGACCGGCACGCCCACCTCGCGCAGCTCGATCGCGTCGCGGGCGGCCCCGTCGAGCACGATGCCGGCGACGCCGAGTGCTTTGGCCTTCTCGGCGACGAGTTCGCCGATGAGTGCGCGGGTGTCGTCCGCTCCGCCGTCCACGACGAGGATCTCGCCCGCGCGGATCTGCTCGAACGCCGCGTGAACGCCCTTGTTGTCTCCGGGGCGGGTGAGGACCGTCGCCGCGGGCCCCGACACGACCGCGCCCTCCCACAGCGGCGACAGGCCGCGGGCCACGCCGAAGCGCTCCATCGCATCGCCGACGGTCGCGGCGGCATAGGCGCCGGGCGGCGGGTAGGTCGTGCTCTCGGGGATCGTGCTCGTCATCGGGCGGTCCTCTCGATCGGGGGAAGGGATCAGTCCAGCGCGGCCGGGAGACCGCTGCGGCGGATGTCGGCCGCGGCGGCGGCCAGAGCCTCGAGGAAGACCGGCACGCGCTCCTCGGTGAAACGGGCGGTGGGCCCGCCGAGGCCGAGCACGACCGCCGGCCGCCGCTCGTCGCCCTCGCGCACGATCACCGCGACCCCGCTGTTGCCGGGCTCGCGTGCACCGTGCGAAACGGCGTACCCCGCGCGCTGGGCGTCGGCCACCGCGGCACGGAAGGCGTCGGTGTCGACACCGGACCGCTCGGCGGCGGGCAGAACGTCGAGGAGGTGCGCGGCGGCGTCCGGGCCGCTCGCGGCCACGAGCAGCGTGGAGGCGGCGCCGAGCAGCAGGGGCATCTCGTCGCCCACCTGCACGACATGGCGGAGCGAGTAGGGGCTCGGCGACTGCCCGACGGCAACGCGCCGCAGCCCGCTGCGCGCGTACAGGCTCGCGGTCTCGCCGGTCTCCTGCGCCAGCCGCGTCATGCGGTCGGCGGTCTCCTCGGGCACGGCCCAGGCCGCCTCGGCGAAGGCCGCGAGACGGATGAGGCGCGCGCCCACCGTGATGCGGCCGTCGGCGGCGTGCCGCAGCATCCGTTCGCCGACGAGGGTGTCGATGAGGCGCAGGACGGTGGTGCGCGGCAGTCCGCTCTCCCGGACGATCTCGGCGAGCGAGAGCACGGGTCGCACCGCGGTGAAGCACTGCAGCACCTCGAACGCGCGCGTGACGGCGCGGACGCCTCCGCTTTCGGGGGTCGAGCGATCGGAGACCTCGTTGACGGTGGACACGGTCGCTCCCCTCCGCGGTGCGTCGGTTGCACCTGCTGCCTCGCAAGGGTACCGTCTGGTGGACACCGGAGTCCACTAGGCGGACACCTACCTCGACCTCATCACGAAGGAGTGACGACGTGAGAACCAGACGCGTTCTATGGAACGCCCTCGGCATCACCGCCACCGCGGTGCTCGTGGGGGTGGCCGCGGTCAATGCCAGCGGCGCCACCGCCGGAGTCGATCCCCGCGCCAAGCTGACCATCATGGCCCCGGCGGCCCCGGGCGGCGGGTGGGACCTCGCGTCCCGCGAATCGCAGCAGGTGCTTCGATCGACCTCGGTCGTCAACAACGTCCAGGTCGTGAACGTCCCCGGAGCCGGCGGCACGATCGGGCTCGGCCAGTTCACGCAACTCGGCGACGATCCGACCAACCTCATGATGACCGGCACGGTCATGGAGGGCGCCATCACGGTCAACGCGTCGGCGGCGACCCTCGGCGACACGACGCCGATCGCCCGGCTCGCCGAGGACTACATCGTCTTCATCGTGCCCGCGAACTCGCCCTTTCAAGACCTCGACGACTTCATCCAGGCCTGGCGCGCCGACCCGCACGGCCAGGCCGTCGGCGGGGGCGGCATCGGTGGAACCGACCACCTGCTCACCGGGTTGACGGCTCAGGCCGCCGGCATCGACCCCGGCGAGGTGAACTACGTCTCGTACGCCGGGGGCGGCGAAGTGCTCACCGCGCTGCTGTCGAACACGGTGGCGGTCGGCGTCAGCGGATACAACGACTTCAGCGACCAGATCGAGGCCGGCCGCCTCCGGGCCCTCGCCGTCTCGGCCGAGGAGCCGGTGCCCGGCATCGACACCCCCACCTTCATCGAGCAGGGCGTCGACGTGAACCTCCCGAACTGGCGAGGACTCGTGGCACCCCCGGGCATCACCGACGCGCAGCGCGACGAACTCGTCGCGATCATCGAGGAGATGGCCGCGACCCCCGAATGGTCCGAGGTGATGGAACGCAACCGCTGGCGCGACGCGCTGCTCACCGGCTCCGACTTCGCGGACTTCATCGAGCAGGACCAAGCGCGTGTCAACGCCATCATCGAGGAGCTGGGCCTGTGAGCGGCGTCATCCCCACCATCCCGCGGACTCATCGCATCCGCTCCTCCGACGGCTTCTGGCGTCGCCGTTCCGGTCTCGTCGTCCCGGCCGTGATGCTCGCCGTGGGCATCGCGCTCATCGTCGGCACGGTCACCATGACCGTTCCGGCGAACACGGCTCCGCCCGGCCCGCAGCTGTTCCCGGCGATCATCGCGATCGCGGTGATCGTGCTCGCCGCGCTCCTCGCGATCGACATCCTCCGCCGACCCGAGCCGATCGACGTGGCGGATGCCGAGGGCCCGGCCGGCGACACCGACATCGACGACGAGGCCCTCATCGCGACCGTCGAGGGCCGGGAGCCCGAGGCCCCGGCCGTCCGCCCCCGCAGCAACCTCTGGGCCATGCTCGGCGCCGTCGGCACGGTCGTCGTCTTCATCGCGGCCCTGACCCCACTGGGGTGGCTGCTCTCGGGCGCGTTCCTGTTCTGGGGCATCGCCCGCTCGCTCGGCAGCCGCCGACCCCTCTTCGACATCTTCCTGTCGCTGGCGATCTCCGCCCTCGTGCAGATCGCCTTCTCGGGCGGTCTCGGACTCAACCTTCCGCCCGGAATCCTGGAGGGACTCTTCTGATGGACGCTCTCGTCAACCTGGGGGAGGGCTTCGCGGTCGTCCTCACCCCCATCAACATGCTGTGGGTGCTCATCGGCGCCGTCCTCGGCACCGCCGTCGGCGTGCTCCCGGGCCTCGGCTCGGCGATGGCCGTCGCGCTCCTGCTGCCCGTCACCTTCTCGCTCGACCCGATCGGCGCGTTCATCATGTTCGCCGGCGTGCTCTTCGGCGGCCTGTTCGGCGACTCCATCGCCGGCATCCTCATGAACACCCCCGGCAACAGCACCGCCATCGCCGGCTCGATCGAGGGTCACCGGATGGCCAAGAGCGGTCGCGCCGCGCAAGCCCTCGCGACCTCGGCGATCGGTGCCTTCATCGGCGGGATCGTGGCATCCATCCTCGTGGTGTTCTTCGCGCCGCGCCTCGCGGAGTTCGCGACCCTCTTCGGGCCCGCCGAGTACCTCGCGCTCGCCGTGTTCGCGTTCGTGGCGATCTCCGCGGTGGTGACCGAATCCGTCGTTCGCGGCCTCGCCGCCCTCGTGATCGGCCTGGCCATCTCGGTCGTCGGCATCGACGGCGCCTCCGGCACCTCGCGCTTCACCTTCGGCCTTCCGGAGCTGTTCGACGGCATCGACATCGTGGTGATCACGGTCGGTCTGCTGGCCCTGGGCGAGGTGTTCAGCGTCGCCGCTCGCCGCGGCACCCCCGACGAGACGAAGCTGCTGCCCTCGACCGGGCGCCTGTGGCTGTCGTTCCGCGAGCTGCGCCAGGCGCTTCCCGCGTGGCTGCGCGGCACGGCGATCGGCATCCCGTTCGGCATCATCCCCGTCGGCGGGTCGGAGGTGCCCACGTTCCTGTCGTACGGCGCGGAGCGCAAGCTCGACGGGCGCCGGAAGAAGCCGATGTTCGGGCGCGGCGCGATCCAGGGCGTCGCAGGCCCCGAGGCGGCCGGCAACGCGACCGCCGGAACGGCGATGGGCGCCCTGCTGGCCCTGGGCCTTCCGACCTCGGCGACCGCGGCGATCCTGCTCGCGGCGTTCCGTCAGTACGGCTTGCAGCCGGGGCCCCTGCTCTTCGACCGCGCCCCCGACCTCGTGTGGGCGCTGCTGGCGAGCTTCTTCGTCGGCATGGTCGTGCTGCTCATCCTCAACCTGCCGTTCGCTCCTCTCTGGGCGAAGCTGCTGAAGGTGCCGAAGCACTACCTGTACGCCGGCATCACGGTCTTCGCGATGCTCGGCGTCTACGCCACCAGCAGCAAGATCCTCGACCTTGTGCTCGTGCTCGTGGTGGGCCTGCTCGGCTTCCTCATGCGCCGCTACGGGCTGCCCGTCGCGCCGATGCTGATCGCGATCATCCTCGGGCCGCTCGCCGAGACCGAGTACCGCCGTGCCATGGCGGTGAGCGAGGGGGATGCCGGCATCCTGGTGTCGAGCCCCATCTCGATCACGCTGTACGCGGTGCTCGCGATCGCGATCGTCGGCGTCGTCTTCACCCGCGTCCGCGCGGCCCGCCGTTCGAAGGTGACGGCATGACGGATGCCACGGTGCCCGGGCCGCTCGCGGGAGTGACGGTGCTCGACCTGACCAACGTGCTCGCGGGTCCCTACGCGGCGTATCAACTCGCGCTGATGGGCGCCGACGTCATCAAGGTGGAGACCCCGCACGGGGGCGATCTCGCGCGTCGGCTCGGCACGTCGGCGGAGCTGAACGCCCGCCACCTCGGCATCTCCTTCCTCGCCCAGAACGCGCAGAAGCGCTCCATCACGCTCGACCTGAAGACCGAGGGGGGCGCGCAGGCGCTGCGACGACTGGTCGCCACCGCCGACGTGCTCGTGGAGAACTTCCGGCCCGGGGTGCTGGAGCGCCTCGGGTTCGGCTGGGAGCAGTTACGGGCCCTCAACTCGAGGCTCATCCTGTGCCAGATCTCGGGGTTCGGGCAGACGGGTCCCATGCGGACGAAGCCCGCGTACGACCAGATCATCCAGGGCTATTCGGGGATGATGAGCGTCACGGGGACGGAGGAGACCGGCCCCCTGCGCGCCGGCTTCCCCCTCGCCGACACGATCGGCGGACTCGCTGCGGCGTTCGCCGTCTCGAGCGCCCTCGCCGGTCGTGCCCGCACCGGTGTCGGGAGCGTGATCGACGTCTCGATGCTCGAGACCGCCGTCACCGCGATGGGATGGGTGGTGTCGAACCTCCTCGTCGACGGCCACGAGCCGCGCCCGCTCGGCAACGACAACGGCACGGCCGCGCCCTCGGGTGCTTTCGCCACGGGCGACGGGCTGCTCAACATCGCGGCGAACAAGCAGGAGCAGTTCGAGACGCTGTGCACGCTGCTGGGCCGGCCCGAGCTCATCGGTGACACGCGATTCGCGGAGCGGGAGAGCCGCAAAACCCACCGCACGGCGCTCACGGACGAGCTGGAACTCGCGCTCTCGGCGCGACCGGCGGCGGAGTGGGAGGACCTGCTGAGCTCGGCCGGGGTCCCGGCGGCGGCCGTCCTGCGGGTGGACCAGATGCTCGCGAGCCCGCAGATCCGGGATCGCGGGCTGGTGCACGAGCTGCCGTTCCCGGGCGGCGGGGGCGATCCGCTGAAGGTGCTCGGCAACGGCATCCGCATCGACGGCGCGCTCTCGGCCCCGCGCACCCCGCCCCCCACGCTCGGAGAGCACACCGACGAGATCCTGGCGGCGATCGGCTACTCCGCGGACGAGATCGCCGCCCTGCACGAGGAAGGTGCCGTATGACCGACGACGCGCTCGCGCCCGTCACCGCCTGGTGGTCCACCGCCATCACCCGTATCCAACCGGGGGAGATCGCCTTCCGCGGCCGACCGGTGCAGGACCTCATCGGCACGACGGGCTTCGTCGACACGATCTGGCTGCTGGTGACCGGCGGTGAGCTCGCTCCTGCCCGGCGACGTCTGCTCGAGGCGACCCTCGTCGCCAGCGTCGACCACGGCCCGCAGGCTCCCTCGATCGCGAGTGCGCGGATGGCCGCCACGTGCGGCGTCGGCATCAACTCGGCGATGGCGAACGGCATCAACGTGCTCGGCGACACCCACGGCGGAGCGGGGCAGCAGTGCGTCGCGATGCTCGGGCGCATGGTGAGCGCGCACCGCGAGGACGGCTCGGGCTGGGACGACCTCGCCGCCGAAGAGATCACGGAGCACCGCGCGCGCGGCGCGTTCGTCCCGGGTTTCGGGCACCGCTTCCACCCCGTCGATCCGCGCCGCGACCCGCTGCTGGCGCTGGTCGAGCAGGCCGCGGCGTCCGGCGACGTCATCGGCGACCACCTGCGCGCAGGTCTCGCGATCGAACGCGCGCTCGCCTCGCGCGGGGTGCCGATGAACATCGACGGCATCTCGGCGATCGTCTACGGAGAGCTCGGGGTCGAGCCGGAGCTCGCGCGCGGGCTCTTCGTCCTGGCCCGCTCGGTCGGCATCCTCGCCCATGCGTGGGAGGAGAGTCGCTCGGGTCGGCGCATCAAGGGTCCGCTGCCCCCACCGCTGCTCGCGGACTACACCGGTCCGGAGGTGCCGACGCCCTGACCCTCCCGAGCCGAACGGCGGGGTCGCGTTGAAGAATGCCGCTCCGGGAATAGACCCGTGGATCGCGGGGTTGCACGCGTCATGACGGATGCCATCAAGATCGACGTGTGGAGTGACATCGCCTGCCCCTGGTGCTACATCGGCAAGCGGAACCTCGAGAACGGCCTTGCCGCCACGGCCGCCGATGACGACGCCCCGGTCGTCGAGATCGAGTACCACTCGTTCGAGCTCTCGCCCGACACCCCCGAGGACTTCCACGGCGGCGAGGTCGACTACCTCTCGCAGCACAAGGGCATCTCGCCCGAGCAGGCCCGCGAGATGCTCGACCGCGTCACCGGCGTCGCCGCCGACGCGGGGCTCGCGTACCGCTTCGACATCCTCCAGCACACCAACACCGTGAAGGCGCACGAGCTGTTGCATTTCGCGAAGGAGAACGGCAGGCAGCTCGAACTCGCCGAGCTGCTCATGTCGGCCTACTTCCTCGAGGGCAAGCACGTCGGCCGCGACGACGACCTCGTGCAGCTGGCCACCGAGGCGGGTCTCGACGCGGATGCCGCCCGCGAGGCGCTGAGCTCGCAGCGCTACCGCGCCGCGGTGCGTGCCGACCAGGAGCAGGCCCGCCAGTTCGGCATCACCGGCGTGCCCTTCTTCGTGATCGACGGGAAGTACGGCGTCAGCGGTGCACAGCCGGTCGAGGCGTTCACCCAGATCGCCCGCCAGGTGTGGGGCGAGCGACGCGAGGTGTCGGAGACCGCCGACGCGTGAGACTCCTCCCCATCCCGTGCCCGTCCCCGCATCCGTCGGGGGCGGGCACCGTCGTGATCGGACGTCTGGGAGAATGAGACGGTGAATACGGCATTGGCTCCGGCGCGGTCGCTCCGCATCGGCAACATCGAACTCGACGCCCCCGTCGTGCTCGCCCCCATGGCCGGCATCACGAACACGGCGTTCCGTCGCCTGTGTCGCGAATACGGTGCCGGGCTCTACGTCAGCGAGATGATCACGACGCGCGCCCTCGTGGAGCGCAACGACACCACGATGCGACTCATCCGGCATCACGAATCCGAGACGCCGCGCTCGATCCAGCTCTACGGTGTGGATCCCGCCACGGTCGAGGCGGCGGTGCGCATGATCGTCGACGAGGATCACGCCGACCACATCGACCTCAACTTCGGCTGCCCCGTGCCCAAGGTCACCCGCCGTGGTGGCGGCGCCGCGCTGCCGTGGAAGACGTCGCTGTTCCGCGAGATCGTCGAGCGCGCGGTTTCGGCCGCGGCCGACAAGCCGCTGACCATCAAGATGCGCAAGGGCATCGACGCCGACCACCTCACCTATCTCGAGGCCGGACGCATCGCCGAGGGGGCCGGTGTGGCATCCATCGCCCTGCACGCGCGCACGGCGAGCGAGTTCTACTCCGGGCACGCCGACTGGGCCGCGATCACGAAGCTGAAGGAGACCGTCACGAGCGTGCCGGTCCTCGGCAACGGCGACATCTGGTCGGCTGACGACGCGGTGCGCATGATGGATGAGACCGGCTGCGACGGCGTCGTCGTCGGTCGCGGCTGCCTCGGGCGCCCGTGGCTGTTCGGCGACCTCGCCCGCGCTCTCGGCGGGCCGGGTGCCGCCCACGGCGAGCCCGTCGACGCCACGCTCGGTTTCGTCGCGAAGGCCTTCCGCCGCCACGCCGAGCTGCTCGTGGAGTTCTTCGACGACGAGGGCCGTGGATGCCGCGACATCCGCAAGCACGTGGCCTGGTACTTCAAGGGCTACCCGGTCGGCGGCGAGCTGCGGGCGAGCCTCGCGACCGCCTCCACGCTCGACGAGATCGACGAGCTGCTGGCCACGATGGAGCTGGACGCCCCCTACCCGGGCGCCGCCGCCGAGGGTCAGCGCGGTCGCGCGGGGACCCCCAAGCGCCCGGCACTGCCCGACGGGTGGCTGGAGTCGCGCGAGATCGGCCACGACGCCGGTCGCGCCCTCGCCGATGCGGAGTTGCACCACAGTGGTGGTTGAGGCGTCGGCCACGGCCGCCCGCCCGGCCGGCTACGACGACGAGGACGCCGGCCGCTTCCACGTCGAGCGGCATCGCTCGCAGCGCGACGATTTCGCCCGCGACCGGGCGCGTGTGCTCCACTCGGCAGCTCTCCGCCGACTCGCCGCGAAAACGCAGGTGCTGAGTCCGGCGAGCCCCGCCGACTTCGCGCGCAACCGCCTCACGCACTCCCTCGAGGTCGCGCAGGTGGGCCGCGAGCTGGCGACCGCACTGCAGCTCTCGCCCGACGTGGTCGACACGGCGTGCCTCAGCCACGACCTCGGCCACCCGCCGTTCGGTCACAACGGCGAGCGGGCGCTGAACGAGTGGGCCGACGGCATCGGCGGCTTCGAGGGCAACGCGCAGACGCTGCGCATTCTCACGCGCCTCGAGCCCAAGGTGTTTGCCGCCGACGGCGAGCCGTTCGGCCTCAACCTCACCCGCGCCAGCCTCGACGCCACGTGCAAGTACCCCTGGACCGTCGACGAACCCGTGCCCGACCCCGGCGGTCGCCTCAAGTTCGGCGTCTATCCCGACGACGAGCCGGTGTTCCACTGGATGCGCGGGGGCGCCCCGGCGCGGCAGCGGTGCATCGAGGCGGAGGTCATGGACCTCTCCGACGACATCGCCTATTCGGTGCACGACTTCGAAGACGCCGTCGTCAACCGCTACGTCGACCCCGCGCGTCTGGCGTCACGCGTGGGCCGTGAGGGGCTGCTCGACGCGATCCAGCGCTGGGTCGGCTACGACTTCGTGCGCGACGACCTCGCCGCGGGCCTGGAACGGCTCATGGCCATGCCGGAGTGGATTCACTCCTTCGACGGCACCCGCCCCGCGCTCGCGCGCCTGAAGAATCTCACCTCCGACCTCATCGGCCGCTTCGCGCGCGCCGCGACCGCCGCCACCCGCGAGGCGTACCCGGCCGACGAGCTCACGCGCTATCGCGCCCACGTCATCGTCCCGGCCGAGGTCGAGGTCGAGATGGCGGTGCTCAAGGGCATCATCGGCGCCACGGTCGTGTCGATCGACGGCCGCAAGGTGCTCTACCGGGAACAGCGTCACGTGCTCAAGCGCCTGGCATCCGCCCTGTGGGAGAACCCCGGCGCGCTCGACGCCCTGCACGCCCCCGACTTCGCCGCCGCGCCGGACGACGCCGCGCGCCGCCGCGTCGTCGTCGACCAGGTGGCCAGCCTCACCGACCAACTCGCCATCTCGTGGCACGGGCGTCTGGTGGGCGAGGTCGATGCCGCCGAACTCGGCGTGTGGGCTCCCGGCGCGCGCGCATCGCGCGGGGCGGATGCCTGATGGCGGGTCGCATCCGTCAGGCCGACGTCGACGAGGTCAAGGCGCGGGTGAACATCGCCGACGTGATCGGCGAGCGGGTCGCGCTCAAGCCCGCCGGCGTCGGGTCGATGAAGGGACTGTGCCCCTTCCACGACGAGCGCAGCCCGAGCTTCAACGTGCGGCCGCAGGTCGGCTATTACCACTGCTTCGGCTGCGGCGAGTCGGGTGACGTCTACTCGTTCCTGCGGGCGATGGACCACGTGTCGTTCACCGAGGCGGTCGAGCGCATGGCCGCGCGCGTCGGATACACGCTCCACTACGAAGACGGGGGAGCGGCGCCCGAGACCTCCGGACGCTCGCGCCTCTACGCGGCCAACGCCGCCGCGGCGGAGTACTTCCGCACGCAGCTGATGAGCCCCGAAGCCGAGACCGGCCGTCGCTTCCTCGGCGACCGCGGGTTCGACGCGGGCGCGGCGGCGCACTTCGGCGTGGGCTACGCGCCCAAGGGCTGGTCGCACCTGCTCGACCACCTCAGCGCGCAGAAGTTCACGCGCGAAGAGCTGCTGCAGGCCGGACTCGTCTCCCAGGGCCAGCGCGGCGTCTACGACCGTTTCCGCGGACGCCTGGTGTGGCCCATCCGCGACATCACCGGCCAGGTCATCGGCTTCGGGGCGCGCAAGCTCTACGACGACGACCAGGGCCCCAAGTACCTCAACACCCCCGAAACCCCGCTCTACAAGAAGACGCAGGTGCTCTACGGTCTCGACCTGGCCAAGCGCGACATCTCGCGCTCGCACCGCGTCGTGGTCGTCGAGGGCTACACCGACGTCATGGCGTGCCACCTCGCCGGCGTGACCACGGCCATCGCGTCCTGCGGAACCGCGTTCGGCAGCGACCACATCACGGTGCTCCGCCGCGTGATGGGCGATGACAGCAGTTCCGGCGAGGTCGTGTTCACCTTCGATCCGGATGCCGCGGGGCAGAAGGCGGCGCTGCGCGCCTTCGCCGACGAGAAGCGTTTCGCCGCACAGACGTACGTCGCCGTGGCTCCCGAGGGCCTCGACCCGTGCGACCTGCGTCTGCAGCGCGGCGACGGCGCGGTCCGCTCGCTCATGGAGACCAAGGCGCCCATGTTCGAGTTCGTCATCGATCAGCGCCTGAAGGACTTCAACCTGTCCAGCGTCGAGGGCCGCGCCGGCGCCCTGAACGCCGCCGCGCCGATCGTCGCCGACATCCGTGACCCGGCGCTGCGTCCCGGCTACGTGCGCGTACTCGCCCGTCGCCTCGGCCTCGACATCCCCGAGGTGCAGGCGGCCGTGGAGCGCGCCGCACGCGGCGCCGACCGCGCCGAGAAACGCGACGCCCAGCGCGGCGCCGAACCGGCGCCCGTCGCCGTCTCCGTCACGATGGCCTCGCTTCCGCACACCCGCGACGTCGCCCTCGAGCGCGGCGCCATGATGGCGTTCCTGCAGTACGGGCACCGTATCGAGCCCGACCTGTTCTTGCGCGCGCTGCAGACGCCGTTCGGCCACCCGGCTCTGGAAGCGGTGCGCAGTTCCCTGGCATCCACCGATCTGTCGCAGCCCGGCTGGGCGGTGACGGCCGTCGAGGCGGTTCGGGAGCCGTTCCGGTCTCTGGCAGCGGAGCTGCTGACGGCGGAGTTCCCGGCGCGCACCGAGGAGGGAGCCGTGGCCTCGGCGAACGACCTCGCGCGCGGCCTGCTGGTGCGCGAGCTGCAGCGCGAGAAGGACGAGTTGCTGCGCGGGATCCAGCGCGTGCCGGCGGAGTCCGAGGAGGGGCGCCGTCTGCGCCTGCGCCTTCGCGAGCTGGATGCCGACCGCCAGCGCCTCGTCGTCGGCTGACGTCCCGACCGGGATCCGCCCGAGCAGTCGCGGCCGACGCACCGGCTACCGCACCGGCGTGTCGCGAGGAAGCCCCGCGACAGCGAGGCGGATCGTCGGGGAGGATGAGGAAATGGCCCGGTCTCTCGACACAGACGTCGCCCTCCGCACCGACGACCTCTCGCTCGCGCGCAACGGCGTGCGCGTCATCGACGGGATCACCGTGACCCTCGCCGCCGGGGGCACGCTCGTGGTGCGTGGCGCGACGGGGGCGGGCAAGACCTCGCTCGTCTCGCTGCTGGCGGGCCACCCCGACGACGGCCTGACCGTGGTCGGGGGAGACGCCCGCATCCACGGGATCTCGGCGCGGCGCCCCGGGCGTGCGCGCCGCGAGTGGGTCTTCCACACCGGATACCTGCCCCAAGGCGCCGGTGCGGGGCTGCCGTCGCGGCTCACCGTGCAGGACGTCATCGCCGAACCCATCACGAGCCGCGACCGCCGGGTCAACACGCGAGCCCTCGCGGTGCGCGTGGCGACGCTGCTCGACGAGATGGAGCTGCCGCTGGGCACCGCTCCGAAGTATCCGTACGAGTTGAGCGCCGGGATGCGGCAGCGCGTCGCGCTGGCCCGTGCCCTCGTGCTCGAGCCGCGCCTGTTCGTCGCCGACGACCTGTACGCCAACCTCGATGTGGAGGTGCGCGCCGCGGCGCGCGCGTCGATCACGCGCCGCCGCGACGAGCGGGGCATGGCGTCGCTCATCGTCACGAACGACGCCGACGCCCCGCGCGACCTGGATGCCGACGTCCTCGTCCTGCATGCCGGACACGCGGTCGCGCTGGGCCACGGCGATCGGACCCTCCAGTGGACCCCCGACGGCACGCCCGAGCGACGGATTTCGGCGCGCTGATTTTTCCGCCGCCCCCGCGTGCTGTTAGTATCGTGGGGTTGCCCGCCGCGAGGTGAGCATGATCCTCGGTAGCTCAATTGGCAGAGCAATCGGCTGTTAACCGATAGGTTCTTGGTTCGAGTCCAAGCCGGGGAGCAACGAACCCCCGCCCGGGTTATCCGGGCGGGGGTTTTCCGTTCCCCGCTCCAGCCACTCGGTGTCCACGCCGGTTGCCATCGCCCACGCGAGCACGGTCGCTCGTCGGGGCTGCGTGAAGCCGCGCTCGTAGTTGCTCACAGTCTGCCGAGACACGCCCAGCGCCTCCGCGACCTGGGCTTGCTCCATCTCGGCCACCTCCCGAGCCAGGACAAGCCGGTGGCGCAGATCGAAGGTCGGACGGCGACGCGCGTCAAAGACGGTGCTCATGCGTCAAACGATAGGACATTGCCGAGACACGCCGCAAGTGGGTCATCGTTTGACATACGCCAAAGCAACACGCATGCTTTGTCGCATGTCCAATCCGTATTCTCAGGCCATGACTTCGGCGGAGGTGGCCGAAGCGCTCGACAAGTCAGTGAAGACCGTCACGCGCATGGTGCAGGACGGGCGGCTGACTCCCGTGAAGCGTCTGCCCGGGCCGCGCGGCGCGTTCCTGTTCAACCCAGCTCAGGTGGAGGCCATCCTCGCCAACGAGCCGTGGGAGCCTGCGCAGTGAGCGCCATTGCCCACCCGCGCGGCCAGGCCGACGACGGACGCGCGTGGGCGCGCGGCTTCCGCGCCGCATGGGCCGTACTGTCGCCCGCCCTCGCCCGCGCCGAGTCGGACGCCGACTACTGGTACGCCCGCGCGAACAACTCACCCGCTGAATTCCGGGAGCTGCGCTCAGATGCAGCGCGCGAAGGAGTCGCGGCCTACTCGGCAGGGGGTATCGGACCGGCTGATCCTCCCGACCCGTCTGCGTCATGGATCGACGCCCGGAAGGACTCATGATGGCCGACCCCACGCCCGCACCCACCATCGAGACCGCACGGTGGCACGAGCTGCAAGCCGCCCTTCACTGCGTCAACATGGCCGCTTCCGCCATTGGCCGGCACGACGAAGAGGTCGCCCTCGTCTACATCGAAGATGCGCGCCGCGCGCTCGGCGGCGTCGCGCTCCTCCTCACGGATGGCCCCGACGCTCAGGGCTACATGCACCTTCTCCGCCACGTCTTGGAAGGGCCGACCGATGCTTAATCCCGACGCCATGCCCTGGCAGATTGGTCTGCCAATCGCGGGAATGCTCTGGGCATACTTGGCCATCGTCTGGACCGCGCCACGTCGGCGCGAACGTAGGACGCGCAAGTGAGCGTCAGCCAGTTCATCGACCCGGACACCAATCGCCTGGACGCCACGCTGATCGCGGATCACGTGGCGTTCACGCCGACAGCCCTAGGCCGCGGCCTCGACGGCGACATGTACGAGTACCGCAACGGCATCTACGTCCGGGACTCCGATGTCGTCACCAAGCGCACCGCAAAAGCCCTCGGCGCACGCTACTCCGCGAGCGTGTGCGGACAGACCATGGCCCACCTGCTCAACATCGACCTGCCCACCATCGGCCTCCCCGAGCTGCCCCGCGGATACCTCGACTACATCGTCCTGGAGAACGGCATCTACTGGTGGGCCGACGACACCCTCCAAGAGCACTCACCCGGCCTCGGAGCAACCACCAAGCTCCCCATCGAGCACGACCGCGGAGCCGTCCCGCACTCGTTCATGGCGTGGCTGGATCAGGTCTTCCCCGACGATCCCGAGCTGCAACGCCACGTCTGGGAGGTCCTCGGCTACATGCTCATGACCGGCAACCCGTTCCAGAAGGCCATCGTCCTGCACGGCGAGGGCGGAAACGGAAAAGGCACGCTCCTCCGCCTCCTGCGGGCCATGCTCGGGCGCGGCAACTACTCCTCCGTGTCCATGCACCAGCTCGTGGACGACCGCTTCGCCACTGCCTCGCTCTACGGCATGGTGGCCAACATCTCTGGCGACCTATCGAGCAAGTTCCTGTCGGACCCTCAGATCCTCAAAGAGATCACGGGCGGGGACTCCATCAACGCCTCCCGCAAGTTCGGGCACTCCTTCGAGTTCGTGCCCTACGCCGTGCCCCTGTTCGCCAACAACGAGCACTTCCGCACCTCGGACAACTCGGTTGGCTGGCGACGGCGCTGGCTCGTCATCGACTTCAAGCAGCGGGTGGACACCGGCCAGGCCTTCGATGAGCAGCTCCTCTTGGACGACATCTCCGGCGTCTTCAACCTCGCCATGGACGGCCTGCGCCGCCTCATGAACCGCGGCAAGTTCGCACCACCCGCCGCCGCCGAAGAGGCCACCGAGCGCATGCACGACGCCGCCGACCCCTTCATGCTGTGGCTGGATGAAGACGAGAACGTCTTCCAGGGGCCAGACCAGGACGCACCCTGCGCCGACGTGTACCGCGTCTACGCCGGGTGGTGCCGACGCAACGGCTACTCACCCATGGCTTCCGGTCCCTTCGGCCTCCGCCTGAAGCAGCTCGGCATTACCCGCACCCGCCCCCGCGTCGGCACCGCACGCACGTGGCATTACGTCGGCATCAGCGTCATGCTGCGCCTCCAGGACGCATGACCATGGGCCAGGCGCACGGCGTGACGGGTGGACCGCACGCCCGGACCACCGCACCCCGCACCCCAGAAAAACCGACCCTCCGGGAGGAATCCCGGGGTGGTCCAGCCCCGCGGTCCAGCCGGTCCAGGCAGGTGGTCCAGGCGGAATGCCAGTCAGGACAAGGGGTGGTCCAGGCGGTCCACCTATCTCCTTACCCATACACACACAGGAAAGAGAAGAGAGAAGGAGTGCGCATGGACCTGGACCGGGTGGACCACCCATGAGTGACAAGCACACCGACCCCGAGTTCCTGGCCAACGCCCGCATCGTGCGCGCGCAGGTCCGACGCGACTGGGCCTACGGCAACGAGGTCCGCTGCTGGCGACGAGGCTGCCCCATCGAACCGGGCCAGCGCTTCGACGTGGGTCACCTCGACCCGAACGGCGGACACTCGCGCAGCAACCTCGCTCCCGAGTGCGTGCCCTGCAACCGCAGCGAGGGGGGACGGAGGGGCGCGGCTATCACCAACACTCGCGACCGCGCGCGCCGCCCTCGCCCGCACCGTCCGACACGAGCTGCCGGCCGATCCGGCCCCGACCGATCCGGCCTCGCGCCGTGGTGACCCGCGTTTTTTTGGTCGCGCGGTCGCACCCCCGCCTACGGCTCCAACAGCACTTTCCCCCCCTGACCTGGGAGACACCATGACCCGCACTCCGCTCCTCACCGATCTGTGGTCCGAAGCCAACTGGCTCGAATGGCGCTCCCGCCTCGACCCGCTGCACCTCATCAGCTCGCCCACCCTCGTCACCACCGAGCAATCACGCGGCGAATTCATCGAAGGGGCGCGGCTGCTCCGCCTCGACAAGCGGTCGCGCGCGGGGGACGGGGGCATGGGGCCGTCGCCCGCGCAGCTCATGGTGGCCGACCTCCTCGCCGCGGGCGTGTTCATGAACGCCATCGACGAGGCCCGACGCTCCACCAAGACGACCGCCGTCCAGGCCGTCATGCTCGGACGGTGCTACCACCGCGAGGACTACCAGGTCGGGTGGACCATGTTCACCACCGGAGCCAAGGCGGGGGAGCGGTTCCGCAAGGACATCGTGGCGCACCTGCGCCGCGTATACCCCGACGAGCGCGTCAGCCCCATCAAGATCAACGTCGGCAAGGGCACCGAGCACCTGGAGTTCCGCGACACCGGATCCTTCCTCAACGTCTACACCCCCAACGGCGAGGGCTTCCGCTCCGGCGGATTCGACTTCGCCTTTGGCGATGAAGCGGCGGAGGCCGACATCGAGCAAGGCGAGGACGTGGAGCGCGCCGTCATCCCGACCATGGACACCAAGGAGGGCGCGCAATTCGTACTCGCCGGGACCGGCGCCAAGTGGCGCACAGGCAACCTCCTCTGGCGCTCGCTTCACGACCCCGACGCCAACGTCCTTTGGCACGGCATCCCCGAGACCACCGAGCGCGAGCAGCTCGTGTCGTGGGAGCCGGACATGCCCCACCCCCTCACCGGGGCCACGGGCGGTCGCATGCGCGAATGGATCGAGAACACACACACGGGCGTCAGCTTCACCACCCCCGTCGAAGCCGTCAAGCGCTCCTTCCACAAGGTCAAGCTCGACGACTTCCTCATCGAGTACGGCGGACAGTTCGGTTTTGAGGGCGCGGCTGACACGCTCATCCCTCCCGCCCTCTGGGCCGCTCGCCGCGCGCAGCACGGCTTCCCCGCTGAGCTGCCGCGGCACCTCAGCGTTGCCCTGAAGGTCCACCACCTCGGACTCACCGCCTCCCTCGCCGTCGCCTGGGAGTACGAGGAGCCGACGACGGACCTCGTGGACGAGGCCTACGAGTTGGACGGGGGCCGCGAGCGCCCACGCCGCCGAGCCATCGCCCTCTGGCACTGGCAGGAGGGGACACCTGGCCTGGCCCGCGAAGTAATCGACAAGCTCCGCAAGCGTCCCGGTCTCGTCCTCGGCTACGACAAGCGCGGCTACACGGAGGACGTGGTGGAGAAGGAAGTCATCCTCGCCAACCCCGTCCCGCTCCTGCGCGGCAGCGTCGCCGCCGACATTCCGCGCTCCGCGGTCGCATTGTTCAAGGCCATCACCACCGGCACCGTCGTCGTCTTCGGTCACGAGAAGCTGGACGCTGCCGCCGCCCGCGCCACCCGTCAGTCTTTTGGCAACTACGGGACGTGGCGCTTCGGCGCGCCGAAGGATGACCCCGATTTCGACGTGACCCCCCTCGAAGCCGCCGCGCTCGCGCTGCACTGGCTCGAAGACATGCCCGCCATCCAGTCGCCCGACGACAGCTTCTGAGGAGACTCCACCATGACCCTCCGCCTCGACAAGTCCAAGGTGACCGGCGTCGTCATCGTCTGCGACGAATGCCCCCACTGGTCCGCGTTCCGCTTCGACGTCGAAGAGGGATGGGTGTGCGCAGTGGACCACGAGCAACGCGTCCACCCCGGCCAGCACCAAGCCAAGAGGGCCGCGCACGCCTACGCCGCCACCCAAGGCGTTCGTCCGATTTAGAAGACGGCCACGACGCTCTGAGATGTGGGCATCTTCGGGCGGAACATCGAGAAGACGTACGGGTCACGGGCGGCACTGCCGCTCGTGACCCCGTTCGCATCCCAGGACTCCCTGGAGAAAATCCTGGTCGATGACCTCTACCCCGAGCACGAAGAGACCGTCGCGCTCACCCGCGAGACCGCGCTCCGCATCCCCGCCGTCAAGCGCTCCCACGACATCATCTGCTCGATCCTCGCCCGCACCCCGTGGCGACAGTACAACGGTGACGCCGAAGTCGCCGCACAACCGAGATGGCTTGTCAACTCCCGCAGCGGCGTCGGACCGCGCGCCCTCCGCTGGGGCGTCGCCTCCGACCTGTTCATGAACGGCTGGGCCGCCATCGGCTTCCAGCTCGACGGCCAGACCATCACGGACGCGCTCCATCTCCCGTACGGGTGGTGGGAAGTGGCCGAAGACGGCTCCGTCAGGGTCAACGACCAAAAGGCGGGTCTCGTCCCCGCCCGCTACACGCACCGCATCGTCGCCATCCCCCTGGGCTACGGCTCCTCCGGAATGCTCGTGGACGCCCGCACCTCGATGCACGGCGCGCGCGCCATCGAAGCCGCCTACGTGGACCGCGTGGAAAACCCCATCCCCGCTACGGACATCGAGCTGTCCAAGGAGTACTGGAACGCCTGGGGCAAGGAGGAGCGCGAGACCTTCCGCCGCACCTACATCAAGAACCGCCAGGCCAAGAACGGCGCAGTTTCCCTCCGCCCCGAGTACGCCAAGCCGAACTACTCCGGCGGTGTCGAGACCGACCTCTTCGAGTCCGCACGCAATGGCGTCCGACTCGACATCGCGAACCACGCGGGAATCCCCGCCTCACTGCTCGAAGGCTCCCGCCAAGGTGGCGGCACCGACATCAAGTACTCCGGCGTCAAAGACGGAGCCGACCGCAACGAGCTGTGGGATTTCGGCCTGGACAAGTACGCCTCCGCCATTGAAGACCGCCTTTCGCTGGACGACGTGTGCCCCTCCGGCGAGTCCATCCGCGTGGACGCCTCCCGCTATCTCTCCGTTCCCCAGCCGACCACACCCCAGACCAGCGAGGACTGACCCATGATCGAACCCGTCATCATCGACGCCGGAACCCTGGAGTTCTCCGACGCGGACATGACCGCCACCGGCCTGCTCATCCCGTACGGGGTGCAGTGTCGCTCCAACCTCGGCATGTTCACCTTCGCCCAGGGTGACGTGGTGATCCCCACCGACTTCACCGGCATGTCCCTCAACGAGGAGCACAAGCGGGAGAACGTCATCGGCGGCTTCACCAACGCCTGGGAACAGCCGGAAGGCACCTTCGCGACGTTCAAGTACGCCGACACCCCGGCAGGACGCCAGGCCTACGCGGACGGCAAGAGCGGTAAGCGCAAGCACCTCTCCGCCGAAGTCGCCAACGTCCGCATTCGCGCAGGCAAAGCACTTCCCGGTGGTGTCCTCTTCGCCGCCGCCCAGGTGGAGCGTCCCGCCTTCGAGGGCGCAACGCTCCTCGCTGCCGAAGACACTCCCTCGTCCTCGGAGTGGGAAGACCCGAACGCCTCCCGCGACAGCCGCTACGTCACGCAGTTCACCGACGACAGCGGCGTCAAGTGGCAGCGCATCGAAGAGACCACCACCACGACCAAGCTCACCAAGCTCGACGACTCCGACGCCCCGGAGGACACCGACACCGACACCGAGAACGAACCCGACAAGGAGACCACGTTGAACGCCACCGCCACCCCCGAGCCGACTCTGATCACCGTCCCGGCCACCTTCCTCGGCTCCGCGCCGCGGGCCAAGGACGGCAAGATGAAGGCCGAAGACATCGACCTCGGCACCGTCTTCGCCTCCATCGCGGCCATCAAGAACCGCGAACCCGGTGCCGTCGAGGATGCCGTCACGCTCCTCGCCGCGCTGGCCGACATCACCTACAACGCGCCCGGTGGCCTCACGACCGCCGACTCCGGCGTGCTCCAGCCCGCGTGGGTCGGCAAGCTCTGGCAGGGTCGCCGCTACCAGCGCAAGTACATCGACCTCGGAACGCACGTCTTCGGCGGCATCCAGCTCGGTGGGCGCAAGGGCTACACGATGACCGCGGACGGCGAGCTCGTGCAGACCTGGCAGGGCAACAAGGCCGACATGCCCACAGGTGGCGCGAGCACCGACACCCGCAAGTCGTCCCTGCGCAAGTACGGCTGGGCCGCCGACATCGCCCGCGAGTGGTTCGACCTCGAAGGCGGAGCCGACGTGCTCGAGGAGCTGTTCAAGCTCGTGGCCGACAGCTACGCCCGCGTCACCGACCAGGACGCCCTCCGCGACCTGTTCGCCATCGCCTCCCGCGGCGCGGGTGCCGCCCTGTCGCGCCGCATCGCGCCCGACTCCCTGCCCGCCGGCACTCCGGCCAACCTCGCCTACTACCCGGCCGCGGTGCAGCTCATCCAGGCCATCGAGGTGGTCACCGACGCCGACGACACCCCCACGTTCGCCGTCGTCAACCCCACGTCCTGGAAGCAGCTCATCTACACGCCCAAGGACCTGCTCCCCGAGTACGTGGAGCTGTCGGTCGGCGTCGGCACCGGAGAGGCCAGCATCACCGCGGGCAGCGGCAAGGTCATCGTCAAGAAGGCCCCCCAGGCGTTCTTCCCCGGCACCAAGGCCACCGACCCGCAGACCATCGCGGGAGCCAAGGGTGGCATCGAGTTCCGCGAGCACGGCACCACGCCCATCTCCTTCGACGCCATCGACATCGCCCGCGGCGGAGTGGACCGCGCCAACGTCGGCTACCTCGAAACCATGAACGTCCGCGAGGAGTCCTTCGCGTTCGTCGGCACCCCCGCCTGAGACCCGGGAGTGTAGGCCATGTACACCTGGTACGTCGTGGACGCGGAGGACCCTGCCACCGTGCAGCGGCTTCGGGCAGCGTGGAAAGACGCGCCCATCGAGAACCTCGAAGTTCTCGACATGATCCTCGACACCGCCAAGGCCCAGGTCATCGCCTACGCTCCCGAGCTTCCCAGCGACGACGAGTACCCCTCGCGCTATGTCCTCGCCCAGCTCATGCAGGCCCGCACCCTCTGGGCCGCGGGTCAGGTCACGAGCGCGGGCACGGTCGGTGAAGGCGAGTACGTCTTCACTCCCCGCCCCATGGACAAGACCGTGCGCACCATCATCCGCCCCGAGGACGGCAAGCCCGATGTCGGCTAGGCAGCGCGCGGCTGACCTCATCACGCCGATGCTCCCCGAAACCTGGCGTGGTCGCGTGACCGCCCAGACCGTCGAGAGCATCGGCACCCTGAGCGCCCCATCCGTCTTCATCAGCTTCACGAGCATCACCCACGAGGGGATGCCCGCGGGAGCCATGATCGACAGCTTCGATGTGGTGCTCCTGTCCGATCACACCGACTACGCCAAGGCGGAAGACGCCTTGGACGAAGCCATCCGCCCATTCGTCCGCGCTCTCGACGCCTCGCCCCTCGTGGCGTGGGCCGGAGCCGACAAGAAAAAGTACGGCGACTACCTCGGGTGGCTCGTCGTCATTCAGATTCCCGTCAACGCACACCAGGAGTAAGTCATGGCCGATATCGCCACCGTCGCATTCTTCCCCGCGGGCAAGGTTGCATTCGAGGCGGACGACTACACGTCCGCCGTCGATTCCTGCACCCTCACCCCCACGACCCCTGTCACCCCCGTCACCCTCGTGAGCGGCGAGACCGTCCACGTCGCGGGCGTGCCGGTCTGGGCGCTCGCGCTCAGCAACCTCCAGGACCTGACGACCGCCAAGTCCCTCTCGCTCCAGCTCATCGCGTGGGCGGGTCAGGTCAAGACCGTCAAGTACACCCCCAACAACGGAGGCAAGAGCTTCACCGTCAAGGTCGTCATCGTCCCCGGCATGATCGGCGGAGCCGGTGGCGCGCTGGCCAAGAGCACCGTCACGCTCCAGTGCAACGGTCAGCCGGTCATCGACGCTGCCGCCGCCTAACGTGCGCATCTCGCTCCTCATCGACGGGTCCCCGCTGGCCGTGCTCGCCACGGTCATGCGGGGCCTCCCGTCCGACGTGAAGCGCGAGATCAGCACCCGCACGAAAGGGCCGGCCACGGAGATGTGGCGTGACGAGTTGAACCAGAACGTCGAGACCAAGCTCCAGGGAGCTGTGGCCAGCTCCGGCACCGTCAGCGTCACCGCCCGCAACGTCACCCTCAAAGCCGGAGCCGCTGGCGCCCTGTCCTCTGGGACCCCCGTGGGCGACATCATCACCGCCACGGAGTTCGGAATGCGTTCCGCCGCTCCCATCGAGACCACCAGCCGCAAGGGCACCCGCTACACCCGCCGCGCGGGAACCGCGTTCGGCCCCCGTCGCCGCGCGGGAAACACCGTCTACCCCGCCGCCAAGGCCGTCATTGCCCGCATCGCATCCCTGTGGGTGCAGACCGCCTACCGCACCACCGCCGAGAAGATCGAGAGGGCCTGACCATGGCACGCAAAGCCATCGAAATCCCCATCGGCGCGGACACCGGAGCCTTCGAGAAGGGCATGTCTTCCGGCGTCATCGAGCCGCTGAAGGACGCTGAGAAGGCCCTCGAAGACCTCGCGGACGCCAAGGGACCCCGCCAGCTCGAAGCGGAGCTGAAGGACGCTCAGCGCCAGACGGAGAAGCTGAAAGACGAGACCCGCGAGACCGCCGACGCCATCGAGCGGAGCTGGAAGGGTGCCTACCGCAAGGTCAAGGAAGAGTCCGCCGACAGCACCCGGAAGGTCAAGGAAGGCTTCACCGAAGCCAAGGACGAAGCGAACTCATCGGGCCGCGAGGCCGCGGCATCCTTCGGCGGTGGCTTCGAGGACGTGGCCGACTTTGTCCAGGAGACCCTGGCCAACGCCCTCTCCGGCTTCGGGCCGGTCGGAGCCGCAGCGGGCATCGCCCTCGCCGCCGTCCTCGGCACCGCCCTCGCCAACGCCGAAGCCGCCCAGGACAAGCTCAACGACGCCCGCGAGGCCGCCGCCGAGCTGGCCGCCCAGCTCTACGAAAACGGGGGAGAGCTGCCCCTCCAAGACAAGGTGGACCAGCTCTTCGAGACTCTGAGCAAAGAGTCGAAGGCCAACGGCGCGCTCCAGTCGATGATCGACCAGTGGGCCGACTTCGGAACGGTCCTGGACGACCTGAAGGGCAGCGCCTCCGCCGTCAACCGACCTGTCTCGCAGCTCATCGACGCACTCGGCGGCGGTGACCTCGACCAGGCCCGGGAGATGCTTGCCCGCGTCAACGAAGAGTTGGACGCCATGTCCGACTGGACGCCCGTGTGGGATGAGCAGTACCAGTCGCTCAACGGCTACAAGAACGAGCTGGAACAGGTCATCAAGGCCACTGAGATGGCCGACGAGCTGAACCGAACGGTCTCGGAGACAGGCGTCGCCGCGGCTCAGGCCCAGGCGGATGCTGCGGAGGATCAGGCGGAGCGCGTCAACGCCGCGACGGAGAGCGTCCGTCAGTCCGCCGCGGGCGCATATGACTCGATGCGCGACAAGGCCTACGAGAAGGCCACCGCCGACGATGCCGCGTTCGACTTGGACCGGTGGCTGACCTACGTCGAAGAGACCCGCGCCCAGGCCGACGCCTACCGCGCCAACCTTCAAGCCATGCAGCTTACCCCCGACGAATGGTCCAACCTCCTGTCCCTCCCGGAAGACGCCCGTGCCACCATCGCTGCGTCTTACGCCTCCGCGGGCGACGAGGGCAAGGCCCGCATCCGCGCCGCCCTCGGTGACGGCGGCGGCGGCGAAGCCGGATCGGAAGCGACCGTCGCATTCGATGACAGCTTCAACCCCGCCGCCAAGGTCACGCCGAAGGTGGACGGCGCACCCGCCGAAGCCGCCATGAAGGAGCTGACCCGCCAGCGCGAGGTGGTCGTCAAGGTCAAGGTAGACCGCTCCGAGCTGGACGCGCTGCCCACTCGCCGAACCATCACCATCGATGCCGACACGTCGTCCGCACGGCGCACCGTGGACCAGCTCAACGGTCGAACCGTCACCGTCAATGTCGAAGGACGAAAGGTCGGTGCCGCATGGCAGTGAACATCACCAACGGCCCCCTCTCGGTCCTGCCGTCAATCGGCCTGTCGGACTACACCGCGGATCAGGAGGACGGCCCCCTCACGCACCGAGTCCTGAGCCGCCAAGACCCGGAGATCACCCTCCGTCCCCTCGGGGCGCGCGAGGGTAGCTTCACCCTCGACTTCACGAGCGAGGCCGAAGCCGCCACCGCACGCCGCACGCTCTCGACGCCAACGGTGTGGACGCTCCTGCACCCTGAGCGGACCTCCATCGAAATGGAGTTCATCGTCGCCGGTCTCAGCTACCCGCTCGACGGGTCTGGCCGGTGGTGCCTCACCGTGCAATTCGAGGAGGTGTCGTGACCACCTCCCAGCACATCTACACCGCCGCGCTCGACGATGGACAGCCCCTCCTGGTCACGGGCGGCTCGCTCAGCTTGGACGACTCTCGTTCGCCCCACGTCGAAGGCGAGCTGCATCTCGCGTTCCCCGGCCAGTGGGCGGACTCTCTGTGGGACGACCCCTTCGCCCCCGGCCTCGGAGAAGACACCTACGGTGACGGCACCTTCGGCGGCAAGAACGTCATCCGCCAATGGCAGACCGATGAGGCAGCCCTGGCCAACATCGACCCCCGCACGAACGTCCGCGTCATCTTCACCGCCAACGTCACCACCGACACCTATACGCACGTTCGCCGTTTCAACCTCGCGCTCCGCGAGCGTGACGCCGACCACGCTGATGGCACCGTGACGCTCCGCCTCGCCAGCGACGAAGCCCTCCTGGACGACTGGAAGGCCTTCACCGAAGACCGCCGGCCCCTGGACCTGCGCCACAGCGTCCGCGCAATCTGCAACTACGTCCTCAACCTCGTCATCCCGGGAGCCGCTCTCACCAACATCACGGACGCCGACTGGAGCTTCACCGACACGGACTACGACCTCGAAGCCCTCGTCATCCAACCCGGCCAATCCGCCATGGACTTCCTCCGCCCCCTCGTACAAGCCGGTGGCCTCCGGCTCGTATGCGACGAGCTGCGCGGGTGGACCCTCCGCGACGGCTCATACGTCACGGGCGGCTCGCTGCCCATCGAGCAAGGCCGCAACGCACTCACCGGCTCGGAGAAGATCAACCGGGCCGACGACGACTGGTTCGACGCCGCGGTCACCGTCTACACCTGGAAAGACCGCGACGGCGTAGAGCAGACCCGCACCGACGCCTTCGCCATGAAGACCCCCTACCGCCGCGCCCGCACCTTCGAAAAGGACACCCCATACCCGGGACGCGGCTTCAGCTCCTACGCCGTCCGCCGCGCGCAGCGACGCGGACGTGAGGGCACGGCGTCCACCGTCGCGGACTGGCGCGCCCACGCCGAAATGCCCGTCGTCCTCACCCTGGACGGCATGCCCACCCAAACCGGCAAGACCGGACGCGTCGAGTTCGACCTAGACCGCGACGAAATGACCGTCACCACCCGCACCATCGACACCCGCGCCACGGCCTGGCTGTTCCTGCCCGCGGGTCAAGCATGGTCGGACTCCCCAGTCGGGGCGTCCTGGACCGAAGAGGAGGCCTGACATGGCAATCGGAGACGCCGCACAAGCCGCCGGAATGGACGTGGTCCTCTCCAGCGACGACCGCCGCGCGGGATACCAGGAGATCAACCGCACCCGTGACTACATCGCCGCGGAGCGCCGCAAAGCCGTGCGCAACGTCAGCGAAGAGTCCCACGTCATCGGCATCTACTGGGATCCCGCCCGCGCCCACCTCGTAGCGCGCGTGGACATCACCGACATTGGACACCTCGCCCTCACCGAAGACGTTCGACTGACCAACGCGAACCTGCAAGCCCAGCTCACCGAAGTCTTCTCCCGGCTCTACGCCCTCGAACAGCGCGCGGGCATCGCCGCCACCAACACCACGACCGCGGAAGGCGGAACCGGACATGCCTAAGCTCGACCTCCCCAAAGTCGGTGACCGATCGGACACCGGCTGGGCCGCCAAGTTCCTCACCGCCTTCGGCGTCCTCAATGGTGACCTCGACGGACGACTCGCCCCCGACAAAGTCGCCATGCGACGGCAGGACTACGTCACCCCGCGCGACTTCAATGCTGTCAACGACGGCCAGGCCGATGACACCGCGCCCCTGCAAGCCATGGCGGAGTGGGCCGCGGCGAACAACAAGGCCGTCAAGATCGAAGGTCGCATCCGCGGCTCCCTCGACCTGACCAACGTCCCCGTCAACATCATCGGGGACGGTGCCGAATGGGTCCACGCCCCCGGCACCATCCCCATCCGCGCAAAACACACCCTCCTGGGCGGTCCCCGCGGGCAGGTCGTCAACGGCATCGGCTCCCTCATCCTCGAAGGGGGCGGCTTCTCTGAGTCGGGTGAAGACGCCAAGTGGCAGGCCTACAACACCCTGACCGTGGCGGACAGCGTGCTCCGCAACCTCACCCCCAATCAGGGCGATTGGCTGAAGACCACTTCCGACGACGCCTACGCGGGCGACTACCTCGGCACCGGCAAGAGCACTTGGGTATCCGAGCCGTCTCAGGTCGCGGGTATTGCCATGCGCGCCGCTCTCACCGGAGGCTCCGTGGCCGCCGATGACGTGGTGACCGGCGCGACCTCGGGCGCGACGGCCTACGTCGCGTCCAACCGCAAGGAGTACGGCGAGACGGTGGCCACCAACCGGCTCCTCATGCTCAACAACGTCAAGGGCGTCTTCCTCGACGGCGAACCGCTCATGCAGGGCGGCGTGCAGCGAGGGACCGTGACCTCCAAGGTCGTGGCTGTCGCGCTCATGATGTACCCCGAGGGCCTGAAGACCAACGTTCGCGTCCACAAGTACCGCGACATTCCGTTCCGTGTGCTTGGCGTGACGTTCGTTGCCTCCGATGACGTGGACTCCGACCAGCCGGGGGCCTCGCGCGCCCCCGCGATGGAACTGACCACCATCGCCGGAGCCGACATCGACGTGCACGTTGCGTCGTCGTGGCGGCAGGGCGTGCGGGCGTACTCCTGTGTGGCCGGTCGAGCCCGCATCAAGATCGACAAGCTTCCCGGCTACGCCGAAGACATTCGCGCGGCGTGGGGGTACGGTTTCGAGGCCTACGCCGCCACCTGCTACTGGTCGATCTCGCTCGACTTCCACAACGGCCGGCACGGCTTCTCCACCAACATCAACGCCACTTCCATCGCGCCGTCGCAACAGTCGGACGAAGCGGTGGAGTATCGGTACGCCGTCGCGGGCGTCGCCGCGAAGATCGACGTAACCGGCACGTTCTACAACTGCACCGACGCGGCCATGGACACCCACGGCGGGTCCATGTACATCCGATTCCACGACTTCTACGTCTCGGGATCGATGTCGGGCGGGCGCTCCCAGGCGCGGCCCACCGGCATCCAGAACCGCAGCTTCGCCACCGTCATCGAAAACGGTGTCATCGAAGACGTGGTGGTCGGCATCCGCGACATCTCCACCTACTTCGCATCGCCGTTCCCGGCGCTCCGTGCCATCACGCACATGCGCGACATCGTTATGCGGCGCATCCTGCAATTCGGTGTGGAGGCCGTCGAGGACGGCAGCACCGACGAGAGCAAGGGCTACGCCCGCCACGTCATGACCAACCTGGACATCACGTTCCGGCGCGTCCCCAACCTCACCGGAGCACTCGCGCCGAACAAGCAAGCCGGACTGCGCTTCCGAACCGGACGCATCGAAGCCAACAACGTCACCGTCCGCGGTACCAACGACGCCTACGCAAGCTTCGAGGGCGGGCCGACCGGCATGAAAGAGGTCATCATCCGCGGCGGTCTGAACGACATCGCGGACTCTCCCAACCAGGCCTACAACATCCGCATCAAGGGCGGAGACATCCCCGTCCTCGTTGTGGAGAACCTGAAATGCCGCGTCGGGGCGTGGTCGGTGCCGAGCATCCTGCGCATCGCCAACCCCATGCCCGCCACCACCTTCCGCACGGACGGATGCGGCGCTCTCGACACGTCCGATTCCATGGCTGCGCAGTCGGGCGACGGGGCTGTCAGTTCCGTTGTGCGCCTCCGTGGTGGGAGCGTCACCCTCCGCGGCTCCGCCAACTGGGACGTCCCCACCCTCGCCAACGGTGCCGCCACCTCGCTCACCATCGACCTGGCCGGAGCGTCTCTCGGGGACTACGCCACCGCCGCGCCCACGAGCGCGCTCAGCGGCGTCACCCCGAGCGCCTACGTGTCCGCCAGCGGCAAGGTCACCGTCGTCCTCACCAACAACACCGGCAGCGCCAAGAGCCTCGGCACCATCGGCATGCGCGTCCGGGTCGAGAAGTAGGAGACAGCCATGGTCCTCGCATACGCCGACGCCGTAGACATCGGCCACGGTCGCGGCAGACTCGCCCCCGACCCCGCCGCCTCGCTCCGCCGCGTGGACTCCGCCTTCGGGCGCGCCGCCGACATCAACGAGGCCTGGCGCTCACCCGAGCAAGCCAACGCCAACTACGCCCGCTACCTCGCCTACCTCCGCGGCGGGCCGTGGGCACCCATTGCCCTCCCTGCAGACCAGTCCATCCACTGCGTCGGCTACGCCGTGGACACCGACGACACCCTTGCCTGGCAAATCGCCATCTGGAACGACCACGGATGGTACTGGACCGTCTACCGCGATGGCGAGCTGAAGGAGCGCTGGCACCTCGAGTACTTCTGGTGGCGCGACAACCACCGGTACGACCACAACCTCCCCACCGGGGAGGCCATCACCGAAGCAAAGGAATGGCTGGACATGGCATCACCCGAAGAGATCCGACAGGCGTTCGTGGACGCCCTCCGCATCACCGACAAGGAGAACCCTGACAAGAGCATCACCGTCAGCGTCCCCGCGATGGACGGCACCGACAACCAGGTCTACTGGGCCGTCAACCTCGACGCCAACACCAAGGCCCGCCTCTGGAACGGTGACCAGCTCATCTTCCGCCGCAACCTCGGACTCCGCGAAGCCCTCAACCAGGCCCCGCAGGTCCTCGACGGCATGACCGAAATCACGGTCATCCCGTGAGCCTCACCACCCGCCGCGCACGCCGCGCAGAAAAGGACGCCATGACCGACCAGCAGAACCACCCCGCCGACCGCCCCGCCGTATCCAGCACCGTCGTGCTCGTCGTCGTCGGTGCCCTCCTGCTCGTCGGGCTGGGCGGGGCCATCCTCATCCACATCATCCGCCCGGACGCCTCCGCGACCTACACCGCCCAGGCACTCCAGTTCCTCGGCTTCATGGTCACCGTGCTCACCATCGTCTACGGAGTGAACAAGGTGTCCGCCCAGGTCGGCACCGTGCAGAAGCAGACCAACGGCACCCTCTCCAAGCTCCAGGAGGACAACCAGCGCCTCCACGCCGAGAAGGCGGAACTCCTGCGTCAGCTCCCTCCGAAGGACTGAGCGACGGGAGGGTGTCAGGCGATTACCGGACACCCTCCCGGGACTCGTATGTCGCGTCGCACTCGAAAGTGCTGACGCCGTTCGCCAAGCACCAGTCGTCGCGCTCCTCCTTGGCCGCTGTGGCGTTCGCGCCTATTGCGAGCTGCACGACGATCCACAGGACGATGGCGAAGATGATGGCGGTGAGCGTCGTCGCCATGATGCGAAGCTTCTGGGCGTGTGTCACGCCGCGAGCTTAGACCGCTCTCGCCTAATGATGGTCGCTGCGGCTACGCGGCGGCGGATATCGGCGTCCAGGTGCAGGTAGCGCTGCGTCGTGGCTAGCGAAGCGTGGCCCAACATGTCCTGCACCGCACGCAGGTCTCCAGTCTCCCGATAGGCCTGTGTAGCGCATGCGTGACGGAGGCTGTGCGGGTTCCAGCCGGTGATGCGCGTGATGATCTTGTTGACGCTCATCTTGTGCATGTGCTCGCCGCGGAGGCCCGGGAAGTAGTAGCCGCTGTGGTCGCGCTCCAGGGTGCGCAGAGCAGCGAGAAGCGGCTCGTTCAGCCCGACGACGCGCTCCTTGTTGCCCTTGCCGAGAACGCGGAGCATGTCCCCATCGCGGTGGTCACTGTGCGAGCGGGCAATTTCCTCCAGGCGGAGGCCGGCATACCGGGGGAGCATCACCATGGCCCGATGTAGGTCACTAGCGCGTGACAGAGCAAGCTCGATGTCACCGTCTGCCGCCACCCGCGGAACACGGACGGGCACGCGAATGGACTTCATCTCGACGGTCGGGTCGTCGCGGCGGTGGCCGCGGCGAAGCGCCCATCCGAAGTAGACCCGCCAAGACGCCAGCATCGATTTTCGGGTCTCGGCGGCGAGGCCGCGGCGGTCGGCCAAGATGTCGTGCAGCTCGTCTTCCGTCGCGGTGGTCAGCTCCACGCGGCACGCGAGGTCCACGACGTGTCGCATGCGCAGGGCAATCGTCCCGTCCATGCGGTCCGTCCCTAAGAGCCACCGCTCGAACGCCGTGACCAGCTCCTGATTCCCCGGAATCATCGTTCCCCCCGATACGACCCGCAACCCTGCGGGGACGTTTACCGTAGAACGCATGTTCGATACTCCGGTTACTTCTCGGCTAATACTCAGCGCCAGAACGGCCTAGGCCGCGCGGCGTTTGAGGACCACGATGGGCTGCAAACCGATAGGTTCTTGGTTCGAGTCCAAGCCGGGGAGCCACAGAAGGCCCGACGTCCGCGTCGGGCCTTCGTCGTCTCATCCCACGGTGACCGGCAGGTCTTGGTCCGATCGCGGCGGGCGCGCCACGATCTCGCGCGCCTGCGCCGCGTCGAGGTGCGTCGGGTAGAGCGTGCGCGAGAACTTCCCGCGCGGATCCTCCTTCGCCCGGGGCAGCTCGATCGCCGCAGCCTCCACCAGCGCGACGGCGGCCCGTCGCTGCGCAGGGGTCATCGCCAGCTCGCCGCGTCGGCGCAGCAGCAGGGGGACGCGCAGCTTCCCCGGTCCCTCCAGGATGAGGAACAGCGACCTCGAGCCGCCCGTCATCATCGCGGTCGCGCTGACCCGCGCCGCCGTGAGGGCGCCGGCCGACGCCGTGTGCGCACCGACCCGCACGCGGGCGGCGTGCGCATCCACCCATACGTCGGGGATCAAACGCACCGCCCACACCGCGCCGGCCCCCACGACGGCGACCCCGGCGAGCCCCAGCGTCGCCGCCAGGAGCGTCGGTCCCTCCCGCAGAGACAGCAGGAAAAACGGCACGAACTGCCACGCGCCCCACAGCACGGCGAACAGTCCCGGGAGCGCGAAGACGAGCAGCGAGCCGCGGTCGCGCCGCGACACGAGGATCCACCCCGAGGGGACGGGCTCGTCGTCGGAGACGGCATCCTGTTCCCCTTTCGCGCGTCCGGTGGCACGGGCCACCACGATGCTCACCGCACCGAGGATCAGCAGGCCCACCGCGAGGGCGCCGAAGCGCACGGCGCTGCGCTCGTCGTCGTCGAGCCCGAGGACGAGCGCCAGGAGGCCGAGACCCCCGATGACGCCGATCCACCCCTCCACCTGCAGCCCCCGCCGAGTTCGACGTTGCGCCGCCGCGCGATCGAAGGTGCGCGCCGCGGGGGCGGGCTCGGGCGCCCACGACGAGCGAGTCGCCCAGAGCAGCGCGAGGCCGATGCCCGCGAGGCTGAGGGCGAGGCCCACGGCCGCCAGCAGACTCACGACGCCACCGGCGGGGAGGAAGACGACGGATGTCACCAGCACGGGTATTGCGGCCAGCGCGACGACGATCGCGGCTCTCTTCGGCGTCATGTTCCCCCCGCCGTTCAGTCAAGCGCGCGTCACGCAGTGGCGCGAGGGGTTGCGATCGCCCCGTCCCGGGTGCGAGCACGCGAGGACCCGGCGTCGCGAAAGGCTTGCGGGCCCCGCGGTCGATGACGCCCCGGTCAGGCCGGGTCGTCCAGCCCCTCCGTGCGGCGGGCCTCCTCCTCAACCGGATCGGCCTCCATGTCGGGGACGATCGAGGTGTCGTCGCGGTCGGTCTTCTGCGCGGCGGGGTCGGGCACGGGGAGGCGGTCGGAATCACTCATACGAGCAGCGGACCAGGCTCACCGGTTCTGGTCACGACCGTTGACACCCGCCGGGTCTGCGACCCGCCTCACGCGCCCGTCGTGTCAGCGCGCACCGGGGCCGCCGTTCCCGGTGCTCGCGCCGTTCGCCTTGCCGTTGCCGTTGCCGCTCGCATTGCCGTTGGCGTTGTCCCCGCCGTTCGCGTTGCCGCGGCCCGATCCGGGCCCGCCGCCGGCATCCGCTCCCGGACCGGTGTGCGGCCCGGACTCCGGGACGGACGCCGGCGGGTCGGCGGGCGCGGGCTCGAGCGGCACGATCTCGACGGGGGGCTGCTCCACGGGCGACGGCTCAGTCGGGGCCTGGTCGTCCGAGACGTCGCCGGTGCTCGTGTCGGCGACCGGTTCGACGACGGCGTCTGGAACGGTCGCCGCGGGAGACGGCACCGTGGTCTCCGCCATCAGCGACGGCGTCGGGGAGGGGGCGCCCCCGGTCGACGGGGTGCCGCCCGCTCCCGCGAACGAGAAGGCCACGAGGTGCCCGGCGACGACGACGGCCGCGGCCGTCCCGACCCCCGCCCACGCCCGTCGGCGTCGACGCGGATTCGGAGGACGCCGTGCGGTCGTCCGTGCCGCCGCGTCGGCGGCGAGGAGCGTCGTGTCCAGCGCCGAGGCCGCAGGCAAGGCCTCTCCGGCCTCGACCGTGGCGAGCGTTGCGGCGTCGGGTGTCCGAGAGGGTGATGTCGCGAGGGGAGCGCGTTGTGCTGACGTGACCTCCGTGCCACCGGATGCGGCGGCCGCCGCCACCGGCGCCGTCGGCACGCCGACGGGGACCACCGGCCCGGGCGCGTCCATCCGGGCGGTCGGGGCATCGGCATCCGCTCCGAGGCCCTCGAGGCCGAGGTCGGCCCATCCGGTGCTGTCCGCGACCGTCAGCGGTCCGGTATCGGCGGCGAGCGGTTCGCCACCCGTCGCGAGGGCCGCGGCCCGCTCGGCGACCTCGGAAGCGCTCGGCCGGGCCGACGGCTCGTGCGCCGTCATCGCGGAAAGAAGCGATCTCCACTCGTAGCCGAGGGTCGAGGGGACGTCGGGCTGACGGGCGAGCCGGGCGAGGAGGGTCTCCTGCACCGAGCCGCCGCCGAACGGGTGCAGTCGGGTCAGGGCCTCGATCGCCAGGAGCCCGAGCGCATAGACGTCCGATGCCGGCTGCGGCGGCTCGCCCCGCACCTGCTCGGGCGCGAGATAGGCGGCCGTGCCGATCACGGTGCCGGGCGTCGTCAGACGCGTGGCATCCACGAGGTGGGCGACGCCGAAGTCGGCCAGAACCGCCTCGAATCCCCGCTCGGTCCCGCGCACCGGCCGCAGCAAGACGTTCGAGGGCTTGATGTCGCGGTGAACGATGCCGGCCCCGTGCACGACGGCGAGGGCGGCGGCGAGGTCGGCCATGATGGCGGCGACCTCGGAGGTCGCCAGCGCGCCCTGCTCGATGCGCCGCTGCAGGGAGGGGCCGTCGATGAGCTCCATCACGAGGTAGACGTGATCGTCGGTGTCGAGCCGCGCGTCGTACAGCGTGACGAGCGACGGGTGGGCCAGGGCGGCCAGAGCGCGCGCCTCCGCCATCCGTCGCAGCGACTCGGCCTCGTCGCTGCGGTCGGTGAAGAAGATCTTGATCGCCACGTCGCGCCGCAGCACTTCGTCGCGCGCGCGGAAAACACGACCCATGCCGCCGGCGCCGATGCGCTCCACCAGCACGTAACGCCCGCCGAGGATGTCGCCGGCGTGGGGCATCGACAGATCGGGAGCGTGGCTCATCGGATCCTTCACAGGGAGTGCCGCGAGGGCGAGCGGCGAACGGGAGTCGGGCGACACCCGCCACGCGGAACGTTACGGCGCACCCGTGCACGGGCGGCGGGGGTAGCGAGGGATGGTCGCCGCGCGCATAATGGGCGCCCGCTCTGATCGAGCCGCTGTCGGCGATCGGGGTGGGAGCGGTTCCACTAAGCTCTTCCCGGCCGTTCGCCTCGGCCGGAAGGGACCCTCCGTGACCGTTCGGGTATCGCGCGTCCGCCGTGACCTGCAGGGGCTGCGCGCGGTGGCCGTCCTGGCCGTCGTCGCGACCCATCTCACCGGGTGGCCCCGCGGGGGTTTCGTCGGCGTCGACGTCTTCTTCGTGCTGTCGGGGTTCCTCGTGACCGGCATCCTCCTCGCCGACCTGCGGGCCGAGGGCACCGTGCGACTAACGACATTCCTCGCGCGCCGCCTCAAGCGCCTGATGCCCGCCGCCCTGCTCGTCCTCGGCACCGTCACCGCCGCCGGCTACGCGCTCTTCTCGGCCACCCGGGCCGACCGGACCGTCGGCGACGCCCTGGCGGCGGCGGGGCTTGCGTCGAACTGGCGCTTCGGCCTCGAGGGCCGCGACTACTTCGCCACCGGCGACGTCTCGCCGCTGCAGCACTTCTGGTCACTGTCCGTCGAAGAGCAGTTCTCCCTCGTCTGGCCCCTGCTCGTGCTGCTCGCGGTGGGCCTGCTGCCGGCGGCGATGCGACGCGGACGTGGAGCCCGCGCGATCGTCGCCGTCCTCGCCCTCACGGTGGTCGTGGCATCCGGTGCCGCCGCGGTGGCGCTGACGCCGGTCGACCCGTCACTGGCGTACTTCTCGACGCTCACGCGGGTCGGGGAGCTCGCCGTGGGCGCGGTGCTCGCGGCGAGTGCGGGGCTTCTCTCGCGCATCCCGGTGCCGGTCGGGGGTGCCGCGGCCTGGATCGGAGTGGCGATCATCGTCGCGGCGTTCTTCGTGGTGGACCCTGCCGCACCCTTCCCCGCGCCGTGGGCTGCGCTGCCCGTGGCCGGGGCCGCCCTGGTGATCGCGGGTGGGGTGGCCGGCGACCCGCGGCACCGTCACCTGTTCGTGCTGACAAACCCCCTCTCGGTGGCGATCGGCGACGTGTCGTACTCGCTGTACCTCTGGCATCTGCCCGTGATCGTGTTCGCCGCCGTCGTGCTGCCGCCGGGGCCGGCGGCTCTCGCCATCACCGCGCTCGTGATCGTCGTGCTCGCGGTGGCGACCTTCCTCGGCGTCGAGCAGCCGCTGCACCGACTGCCCTGGCCGCGCGACCGACGCGTCACCGAACCGGCCCCGGCGTCGTCGCCCGAGCTCGCGGCCCCCGCCGCGCCTGCTCCGCCCGCCGCGTCCGTTCCCCGCGCCGGAGCCCTCGCGTCGCGCCCCGCGGGGTGGGTGCCCGGCCAGCGGTACTATCCGGGCGCACGCCCGCCCGCACCCGCGACGGCCACGCCGGCGACCGAGCCCCTCTTCGCGTCCGTCGCGGCGGAACCCCTCGCTGCGGCACACCCGGGCACCGTGACGCGTCCCGGTACCACCGTGGAGCCCGAGCCCGCGGCATCCGTCCCGACCCACCCCACAGCGCTCCCCACGGCTTCCGAGACCCCGCCCGCCGCCAGAACCCCCACCGCTGCCGAGACCCCGACCGCTGCCGGACCCTCCACCGCCGCCGAACCGCCGACCGCAGCCGACGCCTGGTCGTCGTGGCGCGCTCGTTTCGCCCCGCGCGTGGGGCTGGCCGCCGCCACCCTCGTCATCGGCGCCGGCGCGACGGTGCTGACGATGTTCGCGACCTATGGCGCACCGACGCTGCCGGGCGTGCCCGTCGCCGCTTCCGCCCCCGCCGACGTCGGCACCACCGCCGGCGACGCCCTCGCGACCCTGCAGAGCGATCTGGCGGCGGCCACCACGGCGGGCAGCTGGCCCGCGCTGCATCCCTCCCTGGACGAGGCCATGCGCGACTCGTCGGCGGCGAACCGCGCCCACGACTGCTTCACCCCCGATCGCACCCCCGGCCTCGGCGGCTGCACGTGGGGCGACGCCGGCGCCGCGCACCACCTGTACCTCGTCGGCGACTCCAGCGCGATGGCCTACGCGCCCGCGTTCGCGCGTCTCGCGGAGGAGAGCGGTGGGGCGTGGCGGGTGACGACCGTCGGAATGTACGGATGCCGCTTCACCGACGTCCTCATCGAGAGTCGCGATCCGTCTGTCACGGCCGGCTGCGGCGCGCGCAAGGGCGAGGTCGGGGCGATGGTGGCGTCGGACCCCGCGGATCTGCTCGTGGTGTCGAACGCGTTCACCCTCGCCCGCACGGTCGACGGCGTCGATCTGGACGCCGCGGAGCTGGCATCCGCCACCGCCCGGGAGGTCGCCGGCTGGGCTCCGCCCGGACGCACGGTCTACCTGGCGCCTCCGCCGCACGGCGCGGATCTCGGCCGCTGCTTCTCGCCGGTCACGGGGCCGGGGGCCTGCCTCTCCGCCGTGGACGACGTCTGGACCGGGATGGAAGCCGCGAGCGAGGCGCAGGCCGCCTCCACGGGGGATGCCGCGATCAGCGCGCTGTCGTTCACGTGCTGGCAGGGGGTCTGCCCGGCATTCGCCGGCGACACCCCCGTCCGCTACGACGAGACGCACGTGACACCGGCGTTCGCCGAACGCCTGACCCCGATCCTGCGGGGCGAGCTGGCGGCCCGGGGTCTGTACTGACCGCCGGAAAGCGCAACGGCGGGCGCACGGCCGCGGACGGCTGCAAGGGTGGGGGAGTGACCACCCTTGCCGCACCATCTTCTCCGGACCCTTCCCGTTACGACGTCGATGCGCTGCGCGAACGCCTGCGTCCCCACCGGGACGGGCGAGTGGACGACAGCATCCCCGCCCTCGCCGGCGCCGATCCCGACCTGTGCGCCATCGCGCTTGCCCTCCCCGACGGCAGCGTCGTCCGCAGCGCAGAGGCCGACGTCCGCATCAGCGTGCAGTCCGCGGTGAAGCCGTTCCTGTTCGCCCTCGCCCTGCTCGACACCGACGGCGGAGCCCTCGACCGCGTCGGCATCGAACCGACGGGGGAGTCCTTCGACGCCCTCATCCTCGAGAGCGGCACGGGTCGTCCCCCGAACCCCATGGTCAACGCGGGCGCGATCCTCACGGCATCCCTCGTCGACGGCGCGGGCCCGGAGGGGCGCATGGAGCGGATCACCGCCGGACTGTCGGCGTTCGCCGGGCGCGACCTCGACGTCGACGACGACGTCGCCCATCACGAGCGCCTGCTCGGCGACCGCAACCACGCCCTCGCGCATCTTCTGCGCGCCGAGGGCGTGATGCACGCGTCGGCCGACGACGCCGTCGCCGTCTACGCGCGGGCCTGCGCGACCCTGGTGGATGCCGAGACCCTCGCCGTCATGGGCGCGACGCTGGCGGGAGGCGGGGTCAACCCGCGCACCGGCGTCCGCGTGATCCCCGAGCGCGTCGCGCGCGACGTCGTGTCGGTCATGGCGACCTGCGGGATGTACGACGGATCAGGACGATGGATGCGAGAGGTCGGCGTTCCGGCCAAGTCGAGCGTGTCGGGCGGGATCGTCCTCGCCGCGCGCGGGGGTCTGGGCGCCGCGGTCGTCAGTCCGCCTCTCGACGCACAGGGGACCAGCGTCCGGGGCCACCGGGCCAGCGCGGCTCTCAGCGACGACCTCGGTCTTCACGCCTTCGGCCGGTGACGTCGCGGCACGACCCGGGCGTCTCCCGGGTGTGAGAGCATCGCCGAAGACCCGCCCGATCCGGCATCCCCGAGGAGACCCCCCGATGCAAGCCCCCGCGCGCCGCCGCGCCTCGCGCACCGTGACCGTCGGCGTGGTGGCCGCCCTCGCCGCGACTCTGACAGGGTGCGGGCAGGGCACGAACGTGTCGGAGGACTACGCGCAGATCTGCCGCGACAACGCCACCGAGAAGCGCCTGCCCGACGACGACTGCAACAACCACGGCGGGAGCGCGCACTGGTACTACCTCCCGATCGGCTCCGCCTCGCGCACGGTTCCCGCGGTGGGCCAGCCGGCCACCGGCGGCGTCGACAACCTGCCCTCGGGCAAGACGGCCGCGCGGGGCATCTCCGGCGACGGCGCGAGCGTTTCGCGGGGCGGGTTCGGCGGCTCCGGCTCCGACGGAAGCCACGGCGGCTGATGCGCCGCATCGAGCTCGACCCGCGGCCCGACTGGGAGCGCACCGTCAAGCAGTCGGGGTTGATCTACTCGCGCACACTCCGCGACGACGGCACCGCGGTGGAGTACTGGAACGACGGTGCCGCCTACGTCTTCACCCTGCCCGAGGTGGAACAGCTCGAGCGCGAGACCGAGGAACTGCACCGCATGAGCCGCGAGGCCGCGCGCTACCTCGCCACGGGCGAGATGGGGCACCTCGGCCTGGACCCCAAGGCGTTCGAGTTCGCCCAGTGGTCGCTCGAGCAGGACGAACCCGACGTCTACGCGCGCTTCGACCTCGCCTACGCGGGCGACGGCTCGCCGGCGAAGATGCTCGAGTACAACGCCGACACCCCCACCGGGCTGATCGAGGCCTCGGTGACGCAGTGGTTCTGGCTGCAGGACCGCATCCGCACCGGAGCACTGCCCGCCGACACCGACCAGTGGAACGGACTGCACGAAGCCCTGGTCGCGCGCTGGCGCACCCTGCTGCACCGGTCGCTGAACGAGGGGGAGGGCGGCCGGCTGTTCGTCGCCCACTCGGATGCCGACACCTACGGCGAGGACTGGGACACCGTCGCCTACATGCGCGACCTCGCGGGCGAAGCCGGGTGGGAGCACACCGGGATCGAGATGAAGGACATCGGCTGGCACCACGGCGCCCGGCAGTTCGTCGGTGCGCCCGAGCCGTGGGGTTCGTCCCGCAGCGTCGCCGCCCTCCCCGGCGACGAACCCGGAACGCAGTACCCCGTCATCCGGAACCTCTTCAAGCTCTACCCGTGGGAGGATCTCGTCTCGGGCGAGGACAGGGTCGTCGGAGACCAGGAGTTCGGCGCCCTGCTCATCGCGGGCCGGGGCCTGTTCGGGCGCTGGTACGAACCGGCCTGGAAGATGTTCCTCTCCAACAAGCTCCTCCTCGTCGCCCTCTGGCGCCTCTTCCCCGGCCACCCCAACCTGCTGCCGGCCTATGCCGACGGGCCGAACGGCATGACCGACTTCGTCGTCAAACCCGTCTTCGGGCGCGAGGGCGACGGCATCCGGGTGCATCGCGCCGACGGGAGCGTCACCTCGAACGGCCAGGAGTACCGCCGCGAGGGCGCGGGACGCGAGCGCGTCTGGCAGCAGTATCACGAACTGCCCGATTTCCCCGGCGCGCGGGGGAGCAACCACCCCGTGCTGGGCTCGTGGGTCGTCGACGACGAGGCCTACGGGGTCGGCATCCGCGAATCCGACGGTCCCATCACCGACTACTACTGCCGGTTCGCCCCGAACATCATCGAGTCCTGATCATCCGGATGCCGGCGGGCACCGTCACGGAGAGGGTCAGGCGTCGATGTCGTCGACGCCCGGCATCCACGAGGCGCCCGGCTTGCCCCACTTCCGCTTCTTCGCGATCTTGGCGACAACGCGCGCATCCTCGTCGTCCAGGCGATCGACGTACAGGATGCCGTCGAGGTGATCGAACTCGTGCTGCAGGATGCGTGCACGCCACCCGGTGACCTCGATGCGCACCGCGTGCCCGTCGAGATCGGTGCCCGTGAGCAGCGCCGCCTCGGAACGCCGCAGCGGGAAGCGCTCGCCGGGGAACGACAGGCACCCCTCGCTCTCGTCGTCGGGGTCGGGGTAGCCGGGCTCGAGCGGGTGAATCCACAACTCGGGGTTGATGACGACGCCGCGCCACGGCTGGCCCTCGTCGTCCTCGTACGTGTAGGTGAAGATGCGCAGCCCCACGCCCACCTGAGGGGCGGCGAGACCGACGCCGGGAGCGGCATCCATCGTCTCGAACATGTCGGCGACGAGCTGACGCACCTCATCGGTGATCTCGTCGACGCGGGCGGCGGGAGCGTGCAGCACGGGATCGCCCATGATGCGGATCGGGAGTACGGCCACGTCACCAGCCTATCCAGCGGGCGGGCGGCTATCGTCGAGGGGTGATCCCGCTCGATGCCACCCTCAGCGACGGAATCGACCAGCTCGTCGGCGTCTTCCGCGACCCGCGCATCCTGCTCGGCATCCCGCTCGCCCTGCTGGGAGCGGTGTTCATGTCGTTCGGGGCGCAGTACCAGCACCGCGGCGTGCAGAAGGTGGAGCGCCTGTCGGGCAAGACCACCGGTGGCCTCTCGCGAAAGCAGCTCACCTCGCTGCTCACGCGTCCGTCGTGGGTGGCCGGGACGCTCATGCTGGGCCTCGCGATCGTGTGCCAGCTCTCCGCCCTCTCGGTCGCGCCGCTCATCCTCGTGCAGCCCCTGGGTGCGATCGCCCTCGTGATCACGACGGTGCTGAACGCGCGCGTGTCGCGCCACAAGCCGACGAAGCAGTCCCTCTTCGCGATCGCGCTGTGCGTCGGCGGCATCTTCATCTTCGTGACCATCGCCGCGTTCTTCGCCACCGAGCACGTGATCACCGAGCGCGAACTGCTGATCATCCTCGGCATCCTCGCCGTGGTCGTCATCGTCTTCGGCGTGTTCTGGGTGCTCGTGCGCCGCCGGGCGCAGGCGCTGTTCTACATCATGGCCGCGGGCGTGATCTACGGCTTCGTCGCGACGCTGGCGAAGGTCGTCATCAGCCGCGCCCAGGCCGGCAACTTCGAGTGGTTGACGCTGCTGTGCCTGGTGGCCCTGCTCGCCGCCGTGGCCGTCGGCGCGTACTTCGTGCAGACCGCCTACTCGGTCGGCCCGCCCGACCTCGTCATCGCGGGCCTCACGGTCATCGACCCGATCGTCGCGGTGCTCATCGGTCTGCTCGTGCTGGGTGAGGCCTCGACGGCCCCCGCGTGGGCGCTGATCGGGTTCGTCATCGCCGGAGCGATCGCCACCTGGGGCGTCATCCAGCTCACCAAGCACCACCCGCAGATCGCCGGCGACACCAAGCCCGCGAAGCCGCGCGTGCACTGACGAGCGCGCGGATGAGCGTCGAGGGTCACTCCGGCGTGTCGCGTCGGATGGCGGCGGAGACCATCGGTCGCGTGTACTTCGCTCTGCAGGCGGTCACCGGTGCGGGGTGGTGGGTGTCGGTGTTCACGGTCCCGGTCGTGCGCGAGACGACGCTCGGCGCGCTCGACCCGGTCGTCGCGGCCGTGTTCGACATCCCGCTGTTCGTCGTGGCATCCGCTCTCGCGGCTGTGCTCCCGGGCCGCGGATCACGATGGGCGGCGGCAGCGGCGACCGCGTGGACGCTGCTGGTGACCGCCCTGCTCGGGCTGTACGCGACCGTGACAACCCTCGCCGGCGTCGGCGTGATCCTCATGATCGCGGCGAGCGTCGCGTCGGCGGGGGCGTGGCTCCTGCTCGCGTTCGGGCACATCCCGACCGCGGTGCTGCTGGTCGGCCCGTTCAGGTTCCGCCGCGCCCGCCCGCGCGCGACGCCCGTAGCCCACATGATCGCGACCGCCGCGCAGATCGTGGTGTTCTGGGGCCTGTTCCTGGTCGTGTTCCCCCTCATCATCCGCGCCTTGGAGGAGCGATGGCGGCTCATGCTGCCGGTGCCCGACGGCGTCGTCGTCGCGGGGGTCGCCGTCGTCGTCGCCGCCAGCGCCCTGGGCCTCTGGTCGGCCGCGGCGATGACGGTCGAGGGCGACGGCACCCCGCTGCCCTCGGCCATGCCGAACCGTCTGGTGATCGCGGGACCGTACCGCTTCGTCCGCAACCCGATGGCCCTCGCGGGGATCGCGCAGGGCGCGGGCGTCGGGCTGCTGATGTCGTCGTGGATGGTGGTCGTCTACGCCCTCGCCGGCTCGCTCGTCTGGAACTATGCGATCCGCCCCCACGAGGAGGCCGACCTCGCCCGGGTCTTCGGCGACGACTACCGCGCGTATGCGCGCGCCGCGCGGTGCTGGGTCCCGCGACTGCGGCCGGTGGGTTCCGGCGGCTAGGGCCGCGTTACCGGTGCCATCGGTCGCCCCGGGACGACGGCTTTCGGGATCGGCATCCGGATGCCGGTAGGCTCGTCATCGCTGGGGGCGGTGGCCAAGCTGGTCAAGGCAGCGGGCTCATAACCCGACGATCGTGGGTTCAAGTCCCACCCGCCCTACTCTTCCCGTCCGGACGCGCGGAGGTCCCGCCCCTCGCCGGAGTGTGCCGACGCACGAGTTCGACGCCGAGGCGCACGCCGCCGGCGATCACCACTCCGGCCCTTCCGTCGATGTCGGAGGTCAGCGCTACCGTCGGGCGCGTGCCGGAGAGAGTGCAAGCCTGGTGGGCCCGCAGGCAGTGGTCGAAGGGCCTCGACGTGCCCTACCCCGTGGGCGCGTATCGCGAGGCGTGGGCCGCCTTCCCGGCTCTCGTGCGGCAGTACCATCCCGACCTCAACGACGGCATCGCGCTGAGTCAGATCCCTCCCGCCGCTGACGTGCTGCTGCTCTGGCAGTGCGATACGGGGCATCGTTTCGCCGCGACACCGGGTGAGCAGCGCCTGCGCCCGGGTCGCGAGCGGCGACGCAGCGCGTGGTGCCCCGAGTGCAGCGAGAAGGCCCTCCCGACGCGCACGGTGGCGCTGCCCATGCGGGATGCCGTGATGCAGCCCGCGGTCACCGCGAACGCCGTCTTGCGGGCACGGCGTGCCCCGCGTCCGCAGCGCCTCTGCGGCAAGACGCCCGCGGTGGCTGTAGGGGAGGCGTTCGTCTCCGTCTGCGCGCCGAAGCCGGCCTCCGCCGTCGAGGGCCGCGTGCGCGCCGACCTGCGCGAGCGGCTGGCCCTGAGCGAGGGATGGAACGCGGTCCGTGTGGCGCGACCGTTCTTCGACCACCTGGAGGTATGGCCTGACCTTGCCTTCCCCGAGTTGCGTATCGCCGTCGAGTACGACTCGATCGGCCGCCACGGCCTCGAGCACGTCGGAAAGCGCGAGATCGCCGACCGACGCAAGGACCGGGCCCTCCGCTCGGCGGGGTGGGAGATCGTTCGGCTGCGCACGGGCGCGCTCGAGCCGCTCGGACCGCACGACCTGCGCCTCGCCTCGTGGAACCGCGCGGCGGTCGACCGCCTGATCGACGTCTTCCGCGGCATCCGGGGTCCGCTCCTCGTCGATGCCTACCTCCGCTGAAGGAGGGCGGCGGGATGCCGGGAGTTTGGCGTCTCGGCGGCGACCGGGACCGCGCGTTGTGGACGAAGACGGCTTCCAGCCGCGATGTCAACGCAGGGGGAGGCCGGCCCGCGCGGCACAGCGCCGCCACCGAGTCGGTCAGCGCAGTCGCGCATCGAGCGGCCTGGCCGTGGCCGCAGACCGCCGGTCGGGGCACACCGCGTGGCGCACCCCGACCGGGGCGATGTGCTCAAGAGCCGTGCGCCTCCTCTGACACCGGCTGCCACTCCCGCCAGGTCTGCAGTCGCGACTCGTAGTCGCGCTCGGCGATGCCGAGGGGCGCCTTGCCGAAGAAGATGCGCAGCGGCGGGTTCTCGGCATCCACCACCTTCAGGATGGCGGAGCGGGTGGCCTCGGGCTTGCCGGGGTCGGCCGCGGACGGGCGCTTCGCCGCCTGCTCGCGCACCTGGGCGTATGCGTCGATCTCCTCGCTGCGCTTCGCCGACGGACCCGACCAATCCGTGGAGTACCCGCCCGGCTCGACGAGGGTCACGTGGATGCCGAATCCGGCGACCTCCTGCGCGAGGGACTGCGAGAGGCCTTCCAGCGCCCACTTCGACGCGTGGTAGACGCCTACGGTCGGGAACGCGCTGATGCCGCCGATGCTCGAGACCTGGATGATGTGGCCCGAGCCCTGCTCCCGCATGATCGGAAGGGCCGCCTGGGTGACCCACAGCGCGCCGAAGAAGTTGGTCTCGAGCTGCGCGCGCACTTCGTCCTCGGTGAGTTCCTCCACCATGCCGAAGTGCCCGAAGCCGGCGTTGTTGATGACGACGTCGAGACGCCCGAACTTCTCGCGCGCCTTCCGGACGGCGGCCGTGTCCGCGGCGTGGTCGGTCACGTCCAGCTGCAGGGGCAGGAAGGTATCGGGGTAGGCGTCGACGAGCTCTTGGACGTCGTCGAGGTCGCGCGCGGTTCCGGCGACGCTGTCGCCGCGCTCGAGGGCGGCTTCGGCCCACTCGCGGCCGAAGCCCTTGGATGCGCCGGTGATGAGCCAGATCTTGCTCATGAGTGTCCTAGCGGAGAGAGGAGGGGTGAACGCGAGCGACGGTACGCCGCGTTCTTCAGCCCGTCGGACGGCTTGACAGCCCGGCGCGGGCGGTCGCGCTCCGGCGTCCGCCTCCCCGACCGGTTCGGGGCGAGATCCTCGCCTCGGGGCGCGGAATATACGCCCCGAACGGAGGATTCCGCCCCGAGCCCGGTCAGCGCGCGGCCACCTCCACGACCTCGCCCGGGCCGGGCAGGATCTCGCGCAGCAGGTCGTCGAGTGTGACGACGCCGACGAGCGTCTCGCCCTCGACCACCGTGGCCAGCTGCACCCGTCCGCGTCGCATGCGGGCCAGTGCGTCGTAGGCGGAGGCGCCGAGGTCGAGCACCAGCGGGTCGCGCGCGATCGCGAGCGCCGGCGTCTCGGGGGCGACGGCGAGCGTGTCGCGCACGTGCGCGACCCGCGACGACGAGCCCGAGCCGACCAGGATGCGCAGGTGGGTCGACGACGCGGCCACCCGCTGGATGTCGGCGACCGTGGCATCGGCCGGGACGGCCGTCGGAGAGCGGTCGGTGCGCACGATGTCGCCGACCGTGAGCGTGCCGAGCGCGATCGCCTGGGCGATGGGCTCGGAGTACTGCTGCTCGAGGGTGCCGGCCTGACGCGAGTGCGCGACGAGTTCGCGGATCGTGTCGGCATCCTGACCACCGGCGGCCGCCTTGTCGACGGGCTCGACGCCCGACGCCCTCACCAGCCGGTTGGCGAGGTGGTTGATCCACAGCAGGAACGGGCGCAAGGGCCAGGTGAGCGCGCGGGCCAGGATGCCGGTGGCCTTCGCCGCGGTCTCGGGATGCGCGATCGCCCACGACTTCGGCGCCATCTCGCCGATGACCAGGTGCAGGAAGGTCACCACGATGAGCGCGAGCATGAAGGCGATGACGTCGGCGAGCACGTACGGCAGACCCCACGCTTCGAAGACCGGCGCCAGGGCGTAGTCGATCGCCGGCTTGGTGATCGCACCGAGCAGGAACGTGCAGGCCGTGATGCCGAGCTGCGCGAACGCGAGCATGACGGTGAGCTCGTTGACACCGCGCAGGGCCGCGCGGGCGGAGGCGCTCGTGGCGGCCTCCTCCTCCAGGCGGTGACGGCGGGCGGCGAGTAGCGCGAACTCGACGATGACGAAGAACGCGCTCGCGATGATGAGCGCCGTGGTGATCAGCGCGACGGTCCAGCCGTTCATCGGGCCACCTCCTCATCGCGGGTCGGGTCGTCCGCGGCGGCATCGCGATCCACTTCGTGCAGCTGCACCCGCAGCTGCGAGGGCACGTGACGGTCGACCTCGACGACCTCGACCGCGAGCCAGCGCTCGTAGTCGAGCCCCTGCACGGTCTCGGAGGTGCGCTCCGGCAGGTCGACCCGCACCACGCCACCGACGGGCGGGAGGTCGCCGTGCGTCTCGATGACGAGGCCGGCGACGGTCTCGACGTCGCTGTCCGCGAGGTCGTACCCGATGAGTCGTTCGAGCTCGTCGAGGTGCAGGTCGCCGGGCACGCTCCACGCGTCGTCGCCGACCGCGGCCACTTCAGCCACCTCGGCGTCGTGCTCGTCGGAGAGCTCGCCGATGACCTCCTCGGTCAGGTCCTCGATGGTCAGGATGCCGTCGAAGTTGCCGTACTCGTCCACGACGCATGCGAGCTCGTTGCGGGTGCGCCGCATGCGGTCCAACGCCACCGGCAGCAGCATCGAGGTGGGGATCACGACGGCGGTCCGCATGACGGATGCCACCGGAGCGGCATCCGCGGGATTCTCGCGCAGGATGTCGATGAGCTCGACGACGCCGACGGGGGAGTCCTCGTCGCCGATCACGGGGTAGCGCGTGTGACCGGTGGCCATGAGCGCGCGCACCGCGCCGACGGTGGTGTCGGGAGTCACCGACCCGACCTGCGAACGCGGCACCATCGCGTGCTCGACGTCGCGCTGGGGGAAGTCGAGAATGCGGTCGATGATGATCGACAGGTCGTCGGGGAGGTCGCCGCTCTGCCGCGATTCCTCGATGATCGCCTCGAGGTCGCGCGCGGTGGCGCTCTCGTCGACGTCCTCGAGGGGCTCGATGCGCAGGAGACGCAGGAGCGTGTTGGCGGCGACGTCGAAGACCGTGATGAGCCAGCCGAACAGCAGCAGGTAGATGCGCGTCGGCACGGCGAGGGCGCGGGCGAGGGGCTCCGGGTTCGCGATCGCCAGGTTCTTCGGATACAGCTCGCCGAAGATCATCGTGACCACGGTCGCGAGCAGCAGGGCTCCGACCGTCCCGATCAGCACCGACACGGTCGGGTCGACGCCGACGCCGCCCAGCAGCGTCCCGATCGATTGGCCGATCAGCGGCTCCGCGACATAGCCGATCAGCAGGCCGGTCACGGTGATGCCGAGCTGCGCGCCCGACAGCATGAACGAGGTCCGCTTGGTGATCGCCAGCACGCGCTTCGCCTGCGCGTCGCCCTTCTCGGCCCGTGCGGTCAGCTTCGCGCGGTCGACGGACATGTACGCGAACTCCTGCGCGACGAAGAATCCGCAGGCGACGATGATCGCCAGGGTCACGATGATCCCCAACAGAAGCGTCAGGGCCGCAGCCAGCATCAGATCTCACCCCCTCCGCGGAAGAGGGGGCTCGAAGATCGGCCCTCCTGGTCGGTGGAGGTGCGGTGATGGCTCACGGGTTTTCTCTCTCGTGGGTCGGGTGATCGCAGATCGCTTTCGAATGTACCGACCCTGTCGGCGAGGAATCTGGGCATTCGCCTCGGGCGGGAAGATGCGACACACCCGACGAGCGATATATCGCTCGCACAGTGTCCGTGCGGCGCGACAAATGGGATACTGGAGATCCCCGCATTGCCTCGCTTCCCGGCGTGGTCCCGCCCGTGCTCTACCGGTACGCTTCAGCGCGCCAGAAAAGGACCCGTCGTGGGAAGACTCATCTACCGTGACCGCGCATCGTTCGACATCGACGACCGCATCCTCGCTCACCTCCGCATCGTCGTCATGAACAAGCTGCGACGCAACGAGGGGTTCATGCTCCAGTTGCCCGTCAACGAGGGCGTGCGCCAGGCGAGCCTGTGGATCCACGCCTCGAACGCGCTCGTCATGCAGTTCTACGGCGGACGCGAGCCGGCGATCGACCGCGAGCTCATCGATCAGATGATGCACGACGCGAGCGGCGCCGACGGCCTGACGCTCACGGCCGCGGGCATCGCTCCGCAGGCCGCCCCCGTCCGACGTCCCGTGGGGCGCACGGCATCCTGAGCGCGGCCGCCGCCGTGCGGTGATGACACGGACGGATGCCGCGTGCGCCCGGCCCGGAAGTGGGAGCCGTGCGCGCGGTCGCAGCGCCGCGCGTGTCAGCCCGCGGTGAGCGGCAGCTCCACCTCGAACCGCGCCCCGGGCGTCGACGCGACGCACCGCACGTCTCCACCGTGGGCGCGCGCGATCCCGCGGGCGATCGGCAGTCCCAGGCCGACGCCTGCGGCCGACGCCCGCGCGGAGTCCAGACGCACGAGGCGGTCGAAGATGCGCTCGCGGTCCGCGGCGGGGACCCCCCGGCCGTCGTCGGTCACCGAGATCGACGCACCAGATCCGTCGACGTGCAGGTCGAGGTCGATCTCGCCGGTCCCGTTCGTGGCTCGCGCGGCGTTCTCGATCAGGTTGGCGAGCACCTGGGCGACGCGATCGACGTCCACGCGCACCGGCACCGGCCGGTCGGGAACGCTCGTCCGCAACCGCACCGAGGGGTGCACGAGCGGCACGCGGCGCGCCTCGGCATCCACCAGCGCACGCAGATCGACGTCGACGCGCTGCAGGTCGAGCCCGCGATCGACCCGCGCCATCGTCAGGAGATCATCGACGAGGCGCGAGGCGCGCGTGGCCTCGCGCGCCACGTGCGCGGCGAGCATCTCGCGTTCGGGCCCGTCCAGATCGGCGCGGACGAGGGTGTCGGCTGCTGCCCGGATGCCGGCGACAGGTGTCCGCAGCTCGTGCGCGGCATCCGACAGGAAGGCCCGGAGCCGCTGCTCGGCCTCGCGGGCCGCGCTTTCCGCCCCGACGACGTCGTCGAGCATGTCGTCGAGCGCCGCCGCCACCCGGCCGATCTCGGTGTCGGTGCGGGTCGGGTGCAGCCGTCGCTCGCGTTCTCCCGACCCGATCGCCCGCGCCACCTCCGACACCTGATCGAGCGGACGCAGGCTCCGGCGCACCACGAGCGTGACCGCGCCCGCGGCGAGCACGAGCACCCCGACCGACGCCACCGCCATGATCCACCGCACCTGGCCGAGGGTCTCGCCGACCCCGACCGCCGAGGCCGTGAGGGTCAGGGTCGACCCGTCGCTCAGGGTCGAGCGGAGTGTCACCAGCTGGTCGTCGCCCGACACCTCGGATGCCACGACATCGACGCCACTCGAGGGCGAGGGCTGCGGTGCCGAACGCTCGCCCGGCGCCCCGGCTCCCGCGCCGCCCGGTCCGCCCGGAGCCTCGCGCAGCTGCTCGGGGCTCGGGCCGGCCACGACGGACCCGCCGCCGGCGGAGTCGATGCGCACGGCGAGACCCTGGTCCGACAGGCGCTCGGCCAGGTCGGCGTCGTCGACGATGCCGACCAACGACGCGGTGGCGGCGGCGCGATCGCGCAGGCGTTCCTCGATCTGCCCGCGCAGGCGCGCGCCGAGCGCGAGGTCGACCACGACGGCCTGCACGACGAGCAGCAGAGCGACGAGCGCCACGACGGCGACGATCGTGCGGCGGCGGAGCGATCCCGATCGCAGGACGGGCGCGCTCATGCAGCGGCGCTCAAGCGGTAGCCGAGCCCGCGCACGGTGTGGATCAGCCGCGGGCCGTGCTGCTCCATCTTCCGCCGCAGGGCGCTGAGGTGCACCTCGACGAGGTTGGGGTCGTAGTCCTCGTATCCCCACACCTGCGTGAGGATCTGCGCCTTCGACAGCGTGCGTCCGCGACTCTCCGCGAACAGCTGCAGCAGCCGGAACTCCGTGGCCGTCAGCTCGAGCGACGCTCCCGCGCGGTGGGCGGTCGCGGCATCCGGATCGACGAGCAGGTCTCCGATCGCGATCATCTGGGGCAGGCGTCCGCGCCGGCGCAGCACGACCCCGGCGCGGGCGACGAGCTCGGCCATCGTGAACGGCTTCACGACGTAATCGTCCGCTCCCTCGGCGAAGCCGCGCAGGCGGTCGTCGACCTCGTCGCGCGCCGTCAGCATGATGACCGGGATGTCACCGGTCGCGCGCACCAGCGGCAGGAGCCGGATGCCACTGGGCCCCGGCATCATCCAGTCGAGGATCACCAGATCGGGGCGGAACCGCTCGAGACGCGACGAGAGATCGGACCCGTCCGCAGCGGCCTCCGTCACGAATCCCTCCGCACGCAGCGCCGTCTGCACGGACACGCGGATGGTCTCGTCGTCGTCGACGACGAGCACGCGGGCGGAGGCGGACATCCGACCGACGATAGGGCCGCCCGCTGAACGAGGGATATGGCTTGCGTATGCGCTCACCCCGCGGGCACCGGCTTCAGGTTCGCTTCAGTCCCGGCTCCGAGTCTGGTCTCAGAGTCGGTGACCGCCGCCGGCCCAGGAGGACATCATGAACAACGACGACAATCCCACCCAGCCGCTGCCGCGCCTGGACGACGCCGCCGAGCCGCGCCGACGCTCCTGGCGGCGGCCCGCCCTCATCGCGGGAGCCGTGATCGTGGCCGCGGGCCTCACCGGCGGAAGCGCCGCCCTGGCGGCCCAGACCGGTGGCGGTGCGACGCTCACCGCCGCGACGTCGGCCCCGAGCGCCGACGGGGGCCCGACCGGCCCCGGCTCCGCGCCCACGGCCGGCTCCACCCCGAGCGAAGCCCCCGCCGGCGGCACCGCACCCACTCCCGCGCCGGTGCCGACCGACGGCGCCGCTCCGGCCGACCCCGCCGAGCCCGAGGGCGCGGGACCCGCCGAGTGCGGCCCCGGCGGCGGACCCGCGGGTCCCGGCCACGCAGGCCCCGGCACCGACGGTCCGTCGGCCGAGGGTGAGAAGCCTGCTCCGCCGGCCGACGGCAGCGCGCCCACCCCGCCCGCGCCTCCCGCGGACGGCACGGCGCCCACCCCGCCCGCGCCGCCGACGGACGGCGCGGCTCCCACCCCGCCCGCTGACGGGATCGCGCCCACCCCGCCGGCGTCGTCCGGCAGCTGAGTCGCGACCGCGCTGACCGCCGCGCCACGCCTCTCGCGTGCAGCGTGCGGTCAGCGCGGTGCGGCACGATCGAGGGGTGGCGAAGACACGCAGGCGACGGCCTTCCGCGGCCCGCGCGCGCGTGCTGCGTCGACGCCGACTCACGGTCGGGGTCACGGCCGTGGTGCTCGTGGCCCTCATCATCGCCGCCCTCGTGCCGCTGGTGTCGCTCACGCGCGCCTGGAACGCGGCGTGGAATGCCGAGACCCGTCGCCAGGCGGTCGATCTCACGACGTTCGACCCCGGCACCCTGATCGAGGACGCGGCGTTCTACGACGGCGACGCTCTCACCGCCGAGGAAATTCAGGCGTTCCTCGACGACCAGGTCGGAGCCTGCACGGCGGAAACCTGCCTCGCGAACCTGCGCGTGGAGCTGCCCGCCCGGGGGCCGGTCGTCTCGGATGCCACGGGCGAGACCGTCTGCGAGGGGTGGGACGGCGCAGAGCTGTCCGCCGCCGAGGTCATCGCCCGCGTGCAGCGGGCGTGCGGCATCTCGGCGAAGGTCATCCTGGTGATCCTGCAGAAGGAGCAGAGCCTCGTCGCCGGTCGTACGGCCCGTGCCCCGTCAGCCGAACAGCTCGCGGCCGCGATGGGCGCGCGCTGCCCCGACGGCGCCGCGTGCGACACGGGCGCCGCCGGTTTCGCCGGACAGGTCGCCCAGGGAGCCACCGACCTGAAGTCCTACAGCGCGTCGGAATTCATGCGCCAACCCGGCACGCATTACATCGCCTATTCCCCCGACCCGGCGTGCGGAGGCTCCGACGTGACGATCACCAACGAAGCGACCGCGGCGCTCTACAACTACACGCCGTACCAGCCGAACCCGGCCGCCCTCGCCGCCCGCTGGGGCACGGGCGACGCCTGCTCGGCCTACGGCAACCGCAACTTCGCGCTGTACTGGGCGCTCTGGTTCGCTTGAGAGGCGACGCGCGCGACGACGCGCAGAATCACAGTGTTGTGGTTTCGTTATGCACGGGCGATAATTGCCGGGATAAACGAACAGCCGCTGTGCTCCATCACAGGTCGTAGGGGAAGACGTACCTGACGAAGGAGAGACCATGGCGATCACGTCTTCGCGCGGAGTGATCCTGATCCACTCCGCGCCCCGCGCGTTGTGCCCCCACCTCGAGTGGGCGGTAGGACGCGCCCTCGGCCGTGCCGTCAACTTCGACTGGGCCGATCAGCCCGTGCTGATGGGCAGCCGTCGTGCCGAGTTCTACTGGGAGGGCCCGGTCGGCTCCGGCGCCGCGCTCGCGAGCGCCATCCGCGGCTGGGAGCACCTGCGCTTCGAGGTGAGCGAGGACCCCACACCGCGCAGCGACGGCGGTCGCTGGATGCACACGCCGGGGCTCGGCATCCACTACGCCCAGACCGACGCGTCGGGCAACGTCGTCATCGGTGAGGACCGCGTCCGCTACGCCATGGAGGTCGCCGCGGGCGATCCCTTCGAGCTGCAGCGCGAACTCGACGTCGCCCTCGGCTCCGCCTGGGACGAGGAACTCGAGCCGTTCCGCCACGCGGGGGACGACCAGCAGATCGTCTGGCTGCACAAGGTCGGCTGAGACAACCGGGAGGGGAGGCGCCACTACCGGAGGCCGGTGTCCACACCCGGCACCGGGACCGCGTATCCCCGCCCGGAGCGAGAAGAACGCCCCCTGGCATCCCCGACCGCAGTCGGGGGGATGCCAGGGGGCGTTCTGCGTGTCGTCAGACCGACGCGATCGCGACGACGGCGTTGTGTCCGCCGAAGCCGAAAGAATTGCTGATCGCGAGCTGGTCGCCCGATCCGAGCTCGACGGGCGAGCCGGAGAGGGCGAACGGGACCTCGGGGTCCTGCTCGGTGAGGTTGATGGTCGGCGGAGCGACGCGGTTCTGCAGCGCCAGCACGGTGAAGATCGCCTCGAGGGCGCCGGTACCGCCGAGCAGGTGGCCGGTGGAGGCCTTGGTCGCCGACACCGGGATCTCGTCGACGCGGTCGCCGAAGACGGAGCGCAGCGCCTTGTACTCGTTCGGGTCGCCCACGGGCGTGGAGGTGGCGTGCGCGTTGATGTGCGTGACGTCGTCGACCGACGCCCCCGCCATCTCGAGCGCCATGTGCACCGCACGCGCGGCGCCGTGACCCTCGGGGTCGTTGGCGGTGATATGGTACGAGTCGGCGGTGACGCCGCCGCCCACGATCGAGGCGTAGATCTTCGCGCCGCGGGCCTTCGCGTGCTCCTCGGTCTCGAGAATGAGCACGCCGGCGCCTTCGCCCATGACGAAGCCGTCACGGTCGACGCTGGCCGGCCGCGAGGCGGTCTCGGGGGTGTCGTTGCGCTTGGACAGCGCCTGCATCGACGCGAACGAGGCGATGGTGATGGGGTGGATCGCCGATTCGGTGCCGCCGGCGATCACGACGTCGGCCAGGCCGTCGCGGATGTGCTGCACGGCGTTGACGATCGATTCGGTGCTCGACGCGCAGGCCGAGGCGACCGTGCGCGCGAAGGCGCGCGCGTTGAAGTGCAGCGACAGGTTGCCCGCCGCGGCGTTGGGCATGAGCATGGGCACCGTCATCGGCATCACGCGACGCGGGCCCTTCTCGCGCAGGGTGTCCCAGGCGTCGAGCAGCGTCCAGACGCCGCCGATGCCTGTGGCGAAGTCGACGCCGAGGCGGTCGGGGTCGATGTCGGGGCTGCCGGCGTCTTCCCATGCTTCCTTGGCCGCGACCATGGCGAGTTGCGACGACGGGTCGAGTCGCTTGGCGACGGGACGCTCGAGCACGGTCTCGGGACGCACGAGAGCCTCCGCGGCGAAGGTGACGGGCAGGTTGTACTGCTCGACCCATTCGTGCTCGAGGGATCGGGCGCCGGAGGTTCCGGCGAGCAGGGCGGACCAGCTCTCGGGTGCCGTTCCGCCGATGGGCGAGGTGGCTCCGATGCCGGTGACGACGATGCGGGGTGTGCTCATGAGCGAAGGATCCTTGGTGCGGCCGACAGGTCGTGACCGGTGGGGGCCGGAGCCCCCACCGGGAGATGTCAGGACTGGTTCGACGTGATGAACGTCACGGCGTCGCCGACGGTCTTGAGGTTCTTGACCTCGTCGTCGGGGATGGTGACGCCGAACTTCTCCTCGGCGTTGACGACGATCGTCATCATCGAGATGGAGTCGATGTCGAGGTCGTCGGTGAACGACTTCTCGAGGGCGACCTCGTCGGCCGAGATCCCGGTCTCGTCGGTGATGAGCTCGGCAAGGCCGGCGAGAACCTCGTCGTTGGTGAATGCCATGATGTCTCCTGTTTCTTGGGGGCGGGCCTGACAGGCCCCGATCAGTCTAGGGTTCGACGCTCCCGCGTCAGGGAAGCACGACGACCTGCGCGCCGAACACGAGCCCGGCGCCGAAGCCGATCTGCAGCGCGAGACCGCCGCTGAGCTCGGGGTGCTCCTCGAGCAGACGGTGCGTGGCCAGCGGGATGGATGCCGCCGACGTGTTGCCCGTGGTCTCGATGTCGCGGCCGATGACCACCGTGTCGGGCAGGCCCAGCTGCTTGGCGAACTCGTCGATGATGCGCATGTTGGCCTGGTGCGGCACGAACGCGGCGAGGTCGGCGGGCTCGATGCCGGCGGCCTCGATCGCCTGCCGGGCGACCTTCACCATCTCCCACACGGCCCAACGGAAGACGGTGGGGCCCTCCTGGCGGAGGGTCGGCCACGGTGCCGTGCCGTCGCGGAACTCGTTCAGCGTGGCGTTCATGCCCACGGCATCCGCCTTGGATCCGTCGGAGCCCCAGACGGTGGGTCCGATGCCGGGGGTGTCGCTGGGTCCGACGACCACGGCACCGGCGCCGTCGCCGAGGAGGAACGAGATGCTGCGGTCGGTGGGGTCGACGATGTCGCTCAGCTTCTCGGCGCCCACGACGACGACGTGCGTCGCGAGGCCGGCGCGCACGAGCGCGTCCGCCTGACCGACGCCGTAGGCGAAGCCCGCGCACGCGGCGTTGACATCGTAGGCGGCGGCGGGGTTCGCGCCGATCCGGTCGGCGACGATCGCGGAGGCCGAGGGCGTCTGCTTGGGATTGCTGATCGTCGCGACGATCACGGCGTCGATGTCGGCGGGGGAGACGCCGGACTTCTCGACGGCCTCGCGCGCGGCGTCGGCGGCCAGGTCGATGGCATCCGTTTCTTTGTTGGCGCGCACGCGCGTCACGATGCCGGTGCGCTGGCGGATCCATTCGTCGCTGGAGTCGATGGGGCCGACGAGGTCGTCGTTGGGGACGACCTTCTCACCGCGGGCGGCGCCGTAGGCGTAGATGCGGGTGTGGGCCGCTCCCTGGGTCTGGCGGAGGGTGGGGGTGCTCATGCCTGGTCTTCCTTCAGCAGTGAGACGGCCGCGTCGAGGTCGTCGGGGGTCTTGACCGCCACGGTCGGGGTGCCGCGCAGGGCGCGCTTGGCGAGCCCGGTGAGCGCCCCCGCGGGCGAGAGTTCGATGATGCCGGTGACGCCGTGCGCGGCGAACGAGGCCATACAGCGGTCCCAGCGCACGGGCGAGGCCACCTGCGCGACGACGAGGTCGAGCGCGCGACGACCGTCGGAGACGACGGAGCCGTCGGAGTTGGTCCACAGCGTCAGATTCGGGTCGGCGACCTCGACGTCGGCCGCGGCGGCGCGCAGCGTGTCGACGGCGGGCTCCATGAAGCGGGTGTGGAAGGCGCCAGCGACCTGCAGCGGGATGACGCGCGTGCCGCGCGGGGCCTCGCCCGCGAGCTCCGCCAATGCCGGGAGCTCGCCCGCAGCGACGATCTGACCGCCGCCGTTGTAGTTGGCGGGGGTGAGGTCCAGTGCCTCGAGGCGTTCGAGCACGGCCTGCTCGTCACCGCCGACGACGGCGCTCATGCCGGTCTCGACCGCCGAGGCCGCTTCGGCCATCGCGCGACCGCGCAGGCCGACCAGGCGCAGCGCGTCCGCGTCGCTCAGGACTCCGGATGCCGCCAGCGCGGCGATCTCGCCCACGGAGTGTCCCGCGACACCCGCGACGGGCGTGCCGGCGCGCTCGTTCAGCGCCGTCCACGACAGCAGCGACGCCGCGACGATGAGCGGCTGGGCGACCGCGGTGTCGCGGATGCGGTCGGCATCCCATTCGGTGCCGGCGGCGACGAGGTCGACTCCGGCCTGGTCGGAGAAGGCGGCGAGACGCTCGCGCGCCCCGTCGAGCTCGAGCCACGGCGAGAGGAAACCGGGGGTCTGCGACCCCTGTCCGGGGAAGACGGCGATGATCACCGTCCCATCCTGCCAAGGATCCGGCGTGCTCTTATGGAGATATCGGCACAGATATGCGGCGTGTCTTTGTGCGCGCCGTGCATCAGGGCCGCCTCAGGGGCGTCGAGTGTCCCGGACACGCCGCCGAGCCGCAGCCCTCGCGGCGTGTTCTGGACGCTCACGCGAGGGACGACGGGAGGCGCCTCAGCGCGGCACGCTCGGGCGCCGCCCGGCGACGCCGCGACGGCGCGTCGCGTCGGTGCCGATCGAGCCCAGGATGAGCGCCGTCTGCAGGATCAGCGCCTCGCGGGGGCCCGTGGCATCCCATCCGATGACCTCGGACACCCGCTTCAGGCGATAGCGCACCGTGTTGGGGTGCACGTAGAGCTCGCGGGCCGTGGCCTCGAGCGAACGGCCGTTGTCGAGGTAGCTCCAGAGCGTTGCGACGAGGTCGGCGCTGTGCGCCTGGAGTGGGCGGTATACGCGGTCGACGAGCGTCTGCTTCGCCACCGCGTCACCCGCCAGGGCGCGTTCCGGCAGCAGGTCGTCGGCCTCGACCGGACGCGGGGCGTGGCGCCACGCGCGCGCGACGGCGAATCCCGCCAGCGCCGCCCGGGCGCTCTGCCCGGCGTCGACGAGGGCGGGGACGGCGGGTCCGAGCACGAGGTGCCCCGACCCGAAGCCCGGCTCGAGACGCTTTGCGATCTCGGGGAAGGGCAGCTCGGTGACCTCGTCGCCGCCGCGCGCGGGAAGGTCGGCGCGGCCCACGACGAGCACCAGGCGCGACCCCTGCACGCCGATCAGCACGTCGACGCCGAGCTTGCGCGCCGTGCGGCGCACCTGATCCACGTCGAGCTGCGGGGGAGTGGTGCCCACGAGCACCGCGACCTCGCCGTGCCCGTGCCAGCCGAGGGCGGCGATGCGGCTGGGGAGTTCGTCGTCGGCCTCGCCGGTGAGGATCGAGTCCACCACGAGCGCCTCGAGACGCGCGTCCCACAGGCCACGCGCCTCGGCCGCACGCGCGTAGACGTCGGCCGCGGCGAAGGCCACCTCGCGCGAATACGACAGCATCGCCTCGCGGACCTTCTCGCTGCGTCCCGCGACCCGCTCCTCCATGACCTCGACGGTCACGCGCACGAGCTGCAGCGTCTGGGTCAGGCTCACGCTGCGGAGCAGCTCGCGGGGGGCGGCGGCGAAGATGTCGGCGGCGATCGCCGGAGTGGATGCCGGCTCCTCGAACCACTGCAGGAACGACGTGATGCCCGCCTGGGCGACCAGCCCCACGGCGGATCGCCGCGCGGGCGGCATCTCGGCGTACCAGGGCAGCGTCTCTTCGAGGCGTTGGATGGTGGCCGTGGCGAGGTCGCCCGAGATGCGCCGGAGCCATGTGAGCGTCTCGGCCTTCTCCTGCGCCGCCGCCGCACCGGATGCGGAAAGGCGGTCGGGCCCGGCCCCGCCCGTGGAGGCGGAACCGGACCCGTCCGTGGAGGGCGTCACCTGACTCAGGCCTCGCCGCCCGCGTTGCCGCTGGTGCCGGCGTTGACGTCGTGCAGGCGGTACTTCTCGATGGCCTGTCCGACGACCGCGCGGTCGACCTTGCCCTCTTCGGCCAGCGCCTGCAGGGCGCGCACCGCGAGGGAGGGGCCGTCGATCTTGAAGAAGCGACGGGCGGCGGCACGGGTGTCCGAGAAGCCGAAGCCGTCGGCGCCCAGGGTCCAGTAGTTCTGCGGAACCCACTGGCGGATCTGGTCCTGCACCGCGTGCATCCAGTCGCTGACGGCCACGACGGGACCCTCGGCCTCCTTCAGCTTGTCGGTGAGGTAGGCCACGCGGGGCTCCTCGTCGGGGTGCAGGAAGTTGTGCTCGTCGGCGGCGAGACCGTCGCGACGCAGCTCCGACCACGAGGTCACCGACCACACGTCGGCCTTCACGCCCCAGTCGTCCTTCAACAGACGCTGCGCCTCGAGGGCCCACGGCACACCGACACCCGACGCGAGCAGCTGGGTCCGGGGACCGTCACCCTCACCGGTGGAGATGTGGTGGATGCCGCGGACGATGCCGTCCACGTCCACGCCCTCGGGCTCGGCCGGCTGCACGTACGGCTCGTTGTAGACGGTCATGTAGTACATGACGTTCGGGTCGGAGTGCTCGCCGCCGTACATGCGCTCGATACCGCTGCGCACGATGTGGGCGATCTCGTACCCGTAGGCCGGGTCGTACGACACGGTCGCCGGGTTGGTCGACGCCAGCAGCTGCGAGTGGCCGTCGGCGTGCTGCAGGCCCTCACCGGTCAGCGTGGTGCGACCGGCGGTGGCGCCGATGATGAAGCCGCGCGCCATCTGGTCGCCGGCGGCCCACTGGGCATCGCCCGTGCGCTGGAAGCCGAACATCGAGTAGAAGACGTAGACCGGGATCAGCGGCTCGCCGTGGGTCGCGTACGCCGTGCCGGCCGCGGTGAACGCCGCGAGGGCGCCCGCCTCGTTGATGCCGACGTGGATGATCTGGCCCTCGGGGCTCTCCTTGTACGCCAGCAGCAGTTCGCGGTCGACGGAGGTGTAGTGCTGACCCTTGGGGTTGTAGATCTTCGCCGTCGGGAAGTACGCGTCCATACCGAACGTCCGCGCCTCGTCGGGGATGATCGGCACGATGCGGTGCCCGAAGCCCTTGACCCGCAGCAGGTCCTTCAGCAGACGGACGAACGCCATGGTCGTCGCCACGTCCTGCGTGCCGGACCCCTTCTTGGGCAGCGCGTAGGCGGCATCCCCGGGCAGTTCCAGACCCACGTGCGTGGTACGCCGCTCGGGCAGGAAGCCGCCGAGCGAGCGACGACGCTCCAGCATGTACTGGATCGTCTCGTCCTTCTCGCCGGGGTTGTAGTACGGCGGCTGATAGGGGTTCTCTTCGAGCTGCGCATCGGTGACGGGGATGTCCATCGCGTCGCGGAACGACTTGAGGTCGTCCAGCGTCAGCTTCTTCATCTGGTGCGTGGCGTTGCGGCCCTCGAAGTGGGGACCGAGGCCGTAGCCCTTGATGGTCTTGGCGAGGATGACGGTCGGCTGGCCCTTGTGCTCGGCGGCCGCCTTGAACGCCGCGTAGACCTTGCGGTAGTCGTGGCCACCGCGCTTGAGGCCCCAGATCTGCTCGTCGGTGTAGTCCTCGACGAGCTCGAGGGCGCGGGGGTCGCGACCGAAGAAGTTCTCGCGGACGTAGGCGCCGTTCTCGGCCTTGTACGTCTGGTAGTCGCCGTCGGGCGTGGTGTTCATCAGGTTGAGCAGGGCACCCTCGGTGTCGCGGGCGAGCAGGTCGTCCCACTCCCGGCCCCAGACGACCTTGATGACGTTCCAGCCGGCGCCGCGGAAGAAGCTCTCGAGCTCCTGGATGATCTTGCCGTTACCGCGGACGGGGCCGTCGAGGCGCTGCAGGTTGCAGTTGATGATGAAGTTGAGGTTGTCGAGGCCCTCGTTCGCGGCGACCTGAAGCTGACCGCGGCTTTCGACCTCGTCCATCTCGCCGTCGCCCAGGTAGGCCCAGACCTGCGAGTCCCCGACATCCTTGATGCCGCGGTTGGCGAGGTACTTGTTCGACATCGCCTGGTAGATGGCGTTGATCGGACCGAGACCCATCGACACCGTCGGGAACTGCCAGAACTCCGGCATGAGACGGGGGTGGGGGTACGAGGGGATGCCGTTCGGGGCAGCCGACTTCTCCTGGCGGAAGCCGTCGAGCTGCGCCTCGGTGAGACGACCCTCGAGGAAGGCGCGGGCGTAGGCGCCGGGGGAGGCGTGCCCCTGGATGAAGATCTGGTCGCCACCGGACGGGTCGTCGAGGCCGCGGAAGAAGTGGTTGAAGCCCACCTCGTACAGCGCCGCCGACGACGCGTAGGTCGAGATGTGGCCGCCGACGCCGATGCCGGGGCGCTGCGCGCGGTGCACGGTGACCGCCGCGTTCCAGCGGATCCACTTGCGGTAGCGACGCTCGAGCTCCTCGTCACCGGGGAATTCGGGCTCGTTCTTCTGCGCGATCGTGTTGATGTAGTCGGTGGTGGGAACCATCGGCACGTTGAGGTGCAGTTCCTTCGAGCCCTTGAGCAGGCTCAGCATGATCTCGCGAGCGCGAGCCGGACCCTTCGCCTGGACCAGCTGTCGCAGGGATTCCTGCCACTCCCCGGTCTCTTCCGGGTCGCTGTCCTGCGGCCCCTGCGAATACGGATCCTGGTCGTGAACAGTCACGGAAGACCTTTCGTCGTCTGGCAGGTCATGCCAGAGAATCGCCATACGAGTGCGGCAACCCTTGTTCGCTCCGCACAATCAACCAGCGTCCAGCCTAGCGAGTCGGGGCGCCATCGGATGCGCGTGGGGTCCGCGACCGTCGTCTCGTCTTCGCGACGCTTCGACGTCGAGGAGTCGCGCGCCGCCTGTGGACTGTCGATGAAGGATGCCGAACCCCGGGCGCACGGTCGGGACGGGTCTACCCTGAGCGCGTGAGCAGGCAGGACCCCTCCGCGTTCCGCACGCGGCCCGAGCACCGCTGGCCGGTGCTCATCGCCCTCGCCGTGGGGGCGGGGCTGTACGCGTTCCTGCCCACCGAGGCCGGCGGCATCCTGAGGTACGTCGTCGTGGCCGCGGGAGTGCTGTGCGCCATCCCGATGGTGGTGACGAATCCCTCCCGCCTCACGCGCGACTCGCGCCTGGGGCGCGGGTTCGCGCTCGCCTTTACCGCGGTGCTGCTGCTCGCGAACCAGGTCGCGCTCGTGCTGCTCGTGCACCAGCTGCTGCAGGGGCAGGGCGACGGCGCCGGAACACTGCTGGGCGCCGCGCAGGTGTGGGCGATCAACGTCATCGGATACGCCGTCGTGTACTGGGAGATGGATCGGGGCGGCCCCATCGCCCGCCGCCGCGACGCCCGCGAGGAGCTGCCGCCGGCCGATTTCCAGTTCCCCCAGGACAGCGACCGCGATGCCGTCAGCGAGGTACGTCGGCGCTCGTCCGACGTCGAGGACTGGGCGCCCGGCTACGTCGACTACCTGTACTTCTCGGCATCCAACGCCATGGCCTTCAGCCCGACCGACGTCATGCCGCTGTCGAGCCGCGCGAAGCTGTTCATGATGGTGCAGGCGGTATCGGGGTTCATCCTGCTGGCGCTGGTGATCGCGCGGAGCGTGAACATCCTGAATTGATGGTGGGCCCTGCCGGGATCGAACCGACGACATCCACGGTGTAAACGTGGCGCTCTACCAGCTGAGCTAAAGGCCCGGGATGCCACGAGTCTAGCGCCGGCCCGCCGAGCGGCCGCGCCCGCGGCGCCGTCACCGGTGGATTGGCGCCGAGATCGCGCGTCTGCGCCGAGATGACCCCGCTCTGCCGTGAATCGCGGGTCATCTCGGCCGTACCGGGTGATCTCGCGCCGGGCGGGGCCGGTCAGCACGTCGCGCGGACCACGCGTGTGCCGCCGATGTCGGAGCCCCGGGGTAGCGTTGCATCCGTGAATGCCGATCCCGCCGACCAGCGCAAACTGCTCGATCTCGCCGACCTCGACGCCCGCATCCGTCGTGACGAGCGCGTGGCAGCGAACCCGCCGCAGGCCGAGCGCGTGCGCGAGCTCATCGCCCAGCGGGCGACGCTGTCGCAAGAGCTCGGCACCCGCGCCAACGCGCGCGACGACATCACCGCCGAGCTGAAGCGCCTCGAATCCGATGTCGCCGTGGTCGACGCCCGCATTGCGCGCGACACCGAGCGCCTCGCGGCTTCGTCGAACCCCAAGCAGGCGCAGGGCTTCGAGAACGAACTGGTCTCGCTGAAGCGCCGCAAGGGCGACCTCGAAGACATGGAGATCGCGCTCATGGAGCGCCTCGAGGCCGCCGACGCGGCGGTCGCCGAGCAGGAGGCCCTGATCGCCGACACCAACGCGCAGGGCGCCCAGCTCAGCGCCGAAGCCAAGACCACCGTGTCCGACGCGACGACGCGGCTCGACGGCGCGCGCCGCGACCGCGAGGCCGTGGCGGCCTCCGTCCCGACCGACCTGCTCGGGCTCTACGAGCGTCTCGCTTCGCGCGGCAACGGCGCGGGTCTACTGCGCGCCGGCGCGTGCGAAGCCTGCCGCATGGTGCTCCCGCCCAGCGATCTGGCCGCGGTCCGCCGCGCGCAGACCGACGAGGTCGTGTTCTGCCCCGAGTGCGGCGCGATCCTCGTCCGCACCGAAGAATCGCGATAATCCCTCCCGGCGCCCGTGCCGTCTGACACGGTCGTCGTCGGGCGCACCGCCCGCGGGCGCTTCGCCCTCCAGCCTCTCGACGGCGACGCGGCATCCGTCGATGTCGCCGCCGACGGTCTCGTCGCCGCCGCCGCGGAGCGCGAGGCGCGCGGTGACGTCCGGTGGGTGTGGGCTGACACGGCGACCGTGTACCCCAACCTGCTGAGGGCCGGGGTCCGCGTCGCGCGCGCATGGGACCTGCGCCTGGTGCACGGCATCCTGCGCGACGCCGCGGCAGTGACCGACGATCACGGGCTCCGCTCCCATCCCGAGTGGGATGCCGGCAGCGCCGCCCCCGCGACGGGCGACACGCTCTTCGACCTCGGCGACACCTCCAGCGCCCTGCCCGACACCCTCGACGACGCCGTCGCGGAGTATCGGCGGCAGCTCGCGGCCATCGCCGCGTCGACGGCCCCGGGTGCCCTGCGCCTGCTCTGCGCGGCGGAATCGGCGGGGGCGCTCATCGCGGCGGAGCTGCACGCGGCGGGAGTCCCCTGGAGCAGACGCGCGCACGAGGAGATGCTCGAACGCGAGCTCGGAGAGCGCCGCGGCGGCGGCCTCCCCGCAAGGATCGAACGAACGGCAGCGGTCGTCCGCGCAGCCCTGGACGACCCGAGCGCGTCGCTCGACTCGCAGCCGCGGCTGCTGCGGTCGCTGCACCGGGCAGGGCTCCAGGTGACCTCCACGAGTCGGTGGGAACTCGCCGAGCACGACCACCCCGTCGTCGCCCCGCTCATCGCCTACAAGAAGCTCATGCGCCTCTACACGGCGAACGGGTGGGCCTGGATGCAGGAGTGGGTGCACGACGACCGCTTCCGCCCCGTCTACGTGCCCGCCGGGGTCGTCACCGGCCGGTGGGCGTCGTCGGGCGGCGGGGCGCTGCAGATACCGCGCTCGCTCCGCACCGCGGTCCGCGCCGACCCGGGCTGGACCCTCGTGACCGCCGACGTCGCTCAGTTGGAACCACGCGTGCTCGCGGGGATGGCACGCGACACGGCGCTGGCCGAGGCGGCATCCGGTCGGGATCTCTACGCGGGCATCGTCGAACGCGGCGCCGTCGGCAGCCGCGCCGAGGCGAAACTCGCGATGCTCGGCGCCATGTACGGCGCCACCACGGGCGAGAGCGGCCGCCTGCTGCCACGCCTGCGCCGCACCTTTCCGCGGGCGATGCAGCTCGTCGACGACGCGGCCCGCACGGGTGAGAACGGGGGAGTGGTCCGCACCTGGCTCGGGCGCACCTCGCCCGCCGCCGGAGACGCCTGGCAGCACCTGCAGTCCCTCGCGAGCGACGCGGCGGCATCCGGGGCCGACGAGACCCGCGCGCGCCGCTCCGCCCGCGACCGCGGCCGCTTCACCCGCAACTTCGTCGTGCAGGGCACCGCCGCCGAGTGGGCCCTCGCGTGGCTCGCCGACCTGCGCGCGCGGCTGGCCCGCCTCTGCCCGGTGGATGCCGCCCGCGCGGCGCCGGCCTCGGGTCCGGTGTTCGCGCGGGTTCCGCACCTGGCCTTCTTCCTCCACGACGAGATCGTCGTGCACACGCCCCTCGAACACGCCGATGCGGTCGCGGATGCCGTGCGGGAGTCCGCGGCATCCGCGGGTCGGCTGCTGTTCGGGTCGTTTCCCATCGATTTCCCTCTCGACCTGCGGATCGGCGAGACGGCGGAGAAAGGCTGAGCGGCCCGCGTAGACTCGACGGTGCGAATGGGTCGGCTGGACGGTCGCGTCACGGGTTCGCCCGTGCCGAGGAACGTCCGGGCTCCACAGGGCAGGACGGTGGGTAACGCCCACCCGGAGTGATCCGCGAGATAGTGCCACAGAGAGCAGACCGCCTCGGTCCGTCAGGTCCGGGGTAAGGGTGAAAGGGTGGTGTAAGAGACCACCGGGGTCGTGGTGACACGACCCGCGAGGTAAACCTCGTCCGGAGCAAGGCCAGACAGGGGATGACGACGCGGCTCGCCGAGTCCCCGGGTAGGCCGCTGGAGCGGCACGGCAACGTGTCGCCGAGAGAGATGACCGTCCACGGGGCCCCCGAGCTCGTCGAAGGGACCCCCGGACAGAACCCGGCGTACAGGCCGGCCCATTCGCGCCTCGACACCGGGACGACCCCGCCCGCTCCGCGAACGCGACGGGGCCGCCTTGGTGTCGTGTCAGGCGCCGGGACTGTAGCCGGGGCCGGCGGGCGGAGGTGCCATCCCCCCGCCGGCGATGCCGCGACGAGCCCTTTCCTCGTCGGCGCGCAGGATGCCGTTCTTCACGGCCGTGCGCATGATCAGGTACCCGACCCAGATCGCGAGCGCCAGGATCGCGATGTAGACGAGGAATCCGACGATCAGTACGCCGATTCCGAGCCCCGCGGCGGCGCCGCTGTAGTCATTGCTCACGATGTTCCCCCTCTGTGTCGTGTGCATCGATGCGTCCGACGCTAGGGGCCGGTCTCCCGCGCCGCACCCGTTTGACGCCGGTCGCTCTGCTCGGTAAAGACGCTCGACGCTCGCCCGGGCGAGTGTCGGACATATGTTCTACACTCGAGCACGGCCGGGGAAGGGGTCCGGTGCATGGGGTCGACGAGAGTCAGCGACGAGATGGTCGCGCGCGTACTGGCATCCATCGCCCCCTGCACATTGCAGCCCGAGACTTGGGGAGCGCGGCCCATCGAGTGGTTCGCGCAGAAGCGCCCGGTATGGGCGTGGGTGACGTGGCCCAACCGTGCCGCGACGCGTGAAGCATCCTGGGCGACCGGCGGCAACGACCGCGTCGTCATGCTCGAGGTGCCGTGCGAGGGCGGCCATTGGGCGCCCGTGGTGTGGCGCAACGCCGTCAGCCTCCGTCGGGTCGACGCCGCGTGATCAGTCGCGGCAGCCGACGACGAGCTCTCGCCCGACGAGCGACAGGATGCCACCCGCCCCGCTCCTCACTTGACGGCGGGCAGCGCCTCGGGCACCGGGACGGCGAGGGATGCGGCTCCGATGATGCCGGCGTTGTTGCGGTGCTTCGCCGGGAGGATCGGGGCCCGCAGCTTCAGAAGCGGCAGGAACTTCTCGGAGTGCTTGGAGACGCCACCGCCGACGACGATGAGGTCGGGGCTGAAGAGGAACTCGACGTAGTCGTAGTACCACTGCAGGCGCTCGGCCCACTTCTCCCACGACAACTCCTCGCGCTCCATCGCGGAGTACGCGGCGAAGTGCTCGGCGTCCTTCTTGTGTCCGGCGCGCTGCAGGTGACCCAGCTCGCTGTTGGGGACGAGGACGCCGTCGTAGATCATGGCCGACCCGATACCGGTGCCGAGCGTAGTGAGGATGACGAGACCGTCGACGCCCTTCGCCGCGCCGTACCGCACCTCGGCGATGCCCGCGACGTCGGCGTCGTTGGCGAAGTGGATGTCGCGCGACAGGCCCTGCTCGAAGAACTTCTCGGCCTCGAACCCGATCCACGACTTCGACACGTTCGCGGCCGACAGCGTGCGTCCGCCCTTCACGATCGCGGGGAACGCCACGCCGAGCGGCAGGTCGGCCGGGGCCTCGAGGGTCTCGAGCACCTGCGTCACGGCGGCCAGCACGTCGGCGGGCTCCGCTCCGGCGGGAGTGGCGACCTTCACCCGGTCGCTGACGAGCTCCCCGGCATCCAGGTCGACGATCCCCGCCTTGATGCCGGTTCCGCCGATGTCCACTCCGACCGCACGAGACGCATTCGTTGCCATGCCCTCCAGCCTATCCAGCCGCGGGGTCGGCATCAGTAGGATCGGGAGAGCACCGGCGGTTCCGCGCCGATCCGCCAGACCCACGTGAGGAGCCATCGTGAGCGACGACAACGAGAAGTACTGGTACAACCTCGAGACCGGGACGGTCGAGAAGGGGTACGAGTCGCCCGCGATCGACCGCGCAGGCCCGTTCGACACCGCCGAAGAGGCGGCCAACGCGCCGCAGCTGCTCAAGCAGCGCGCCAAGCAGTGGGCCGACGAAGAGGCCGAGGACGACTGAGCTCCGGCTCCGACGCACCGACCGCCCCCGAAACGAAGGATGACGATGGACAAGCAGCGCGATTTCGTCCTGCGCACGATCGAGGAGCGCGGCGTCAAGTTCGTGCGCCTGTGGTTCACCGACGTGGTCGGCACGCTCAAGTCGGTGGCGATCGCGCCCGCCGAGGTCGAGGGCGCCTTCACCGAGGGCCTCGGCTTCGACGGGTCGGCGATCGAAGGCCTGACCCGCTCGTACGAGTCCGACCTGCTCGCGCACCCCGACCCCACGACGTTCCAGATCCTGCCGTGGCGCGGCGAGATCGACCCGACGGCGCGCATGTTCTGCGACATCACCACGCCCGACGGACAGCCCGCGGTCGCCGACCCCCGTCATGTGCTCAAGCGCACGCTCGCGAAGGCCGCCGACGCGGGGTTCACGTTCTACACGCACCCCGAGATCGAGTTCTACCTCCTCAAGTCCTCGCAGCTCGGCGCCGATGGACGCCCCCAGCCCGTCGACTCCGCCGGATACTTCGACAACGTCCCGGGCGGCACCGCCCATGACTTCCGCCGGCGTTCGGTGCGCATGCTCGAAGACCTCGGCATCTCGGTCGAGTTCAGCCACCACGAGGGCGGCCCGGGCCAGAACGAGATCGACCTGCGCTACGCCGACGCGCTCACCACCGCCGACAACATCATGACCTTCCGCACGGTGGTGAAGGAAGTCGCGATCGAGCAGGGCGTGTACGCCACCTTCATGCCCAAGCCCATCAGCGGCCAGCCCGGCAGCGGCATGCACACGCACCTGTCGCTGTTCGAGGGCGACATGAACGCGTTCTACGAGGAGGGCGCGCAGTATCAGCTGTCGAAGGTCGGCCGTCACTTCATCGCGGGCCTTCTGCGCCACGCGAACGAGATCTCCGCGGTCACCAACCAGTTCGTCAACTCGTACAAGCGCCTCTGGGGCGGCGACGAGGCACCGAGCTTCATCTGCTGGGGTCACAACAACCGCTCGGCGCTCGTGCGCGTGCCGCTGTACAAGCCGAACAAGGGCCAGTCGACGCGCGTCGAGTACCGCGCCCTCGACTCCGCGGCGAACCCCTACCTGTCGTACGCGCTCATGCTCGCGGCAGGCCTGAAGGGCATCGAGGAGGAGTACGAGCTCCCCGCCGAAGCCGAAGACAACGTGTGGTCGCTCAGCGACACGGAGCGCCGTGCCCTCGGCTACGCCCCTCTTCCGTCGAGCCTCGACCACGCCCTCGAGTACCTCGAGGAGTCCGAGCTCGTCGCCGAGACCCTCGGCGAGACCGTCTTCAAGTACGTGCTGCTCAACAAGCGCCGCGAGTGGAACCAGTACCGCGCGCAGGTGACGCCGTTCGAGCTGGCGAGCAACCTCGAAGCGCTCTGACGGGCCGCCGATGACCTCGGGTGATCGCACCACCGCGCTCACCGCCCTCGCCCGCACCGGCTTCTCGCAGCTCACCGAGGCAGACACCCTGCTCGGCGAGCTCGAGGAGTCGGTCGGTGTGGGCCGGGCGGAAGCCATGCGGCTCGCGCAGCGCGTGGCCGATCCCGACCGTGCGCTCCGGGCCATCCTGCAGGTGGCGCGGCGCGACATCGGCGCGGTCCGCGCGGCGGCCGCCGACGCGGGAGCCTGGCGCGCGCTGTGGGACATCGTCGGCGCATCCGACGGCTTCGCCGAGTTCTACCTCCGGCATCCCGACGAGCTCGTGCACCTTTCGGGCGCCGGCCTGACCCTGCCGGATGAGCCCACGATGCGCGCCGAGCTGCTGGCATCCGTCGGTGAGGTCGACGGCTTCGCGTCGGATGCGACGGATGCCGCCTGGGTCGCCCTGCGGGTGAGGTACCGGCGTCTGCTCGCGCGCATCGCCGCCTACGACCTCGGCCAGGACGACCCCGCGGCCGCGATCGACGTCGTCTCGTCGTCGCTCGCCGACCTCGCCGGGGCCGCCCTCGAAGCGTCGCTCAGCGTCGCTCGCTCGCGGGTTGCGGGCGTCGGGCCCGGCGCCTTCCCTCGCGCCCAGGTGGAGGCGACCCGCTTCGCCGTCATCGCGATGGGCAAGACCGGGGCGCGCGAGCTCAACTACGTCAGCGATGTCGACGTCATCTTCGTGGGCGGGTCGGCCGATGAAGAGGCCGTGAGCGAGGCGCTCGCGATCGACATCGGCACGCGCCTGGCAGTGCAGACGATGCGCGGCATCGCCGGACCCGAGATCGAGCCGCCGCTGTGGGAGGTCGACCCGAACCTGCGCCCCGAGGGCAAGCAGGGCGCGCTGGTACGCAGCCTCGCCTCGCACCAGCAGTACTACGCGCGGTGGGCGAAGAGCTGGGAGTTCCAGGCGCTGCTGAAGGCGCGCGCGATCGCGGGCGATGCCTCGCTCGGCGCTGAGTACGTCGCCGCGGTGCAGCCGCTCGTGTGGCACAGTGCGGCGCGCGAGAACTTCGTCGAGGGCGTGCAACGCATGCGCGAGCGCGTGACCGACCACATCCCCGCCGCGGAGGTCAACCGACAGCTCAAGCTCGGGCCCGGTGGCATCCGTGATGTCGAGTTCACCGTGCAGCTGCTGCAGCTCGTGCACGGACTCACCGATGAGCGCATCCGCCAGCGCGGCACGCTGGAGGCGCTCGACGCCCTCGTCGCCGAAGGCTACATCGGCCGCAGCGAGGCCGAGGCCTTCGGGCGCGACTACCGGCTGCTCCGTCTGCTCGAGCACCGCCTGCAGTTGCGGGGGCTCCGTCGCACGGCGCTCGTGCCCGAGAAGGACGACGATCTGCGGGTGCTCGCTCGCGCGTCCCGGCTGGCCGATTCGGCATCCGGTGTTCAAGCGGTGTGGGAGGGTATCAAGCGCGAGGTGCGCGACATCCACGTGCGCCTGTTCTACCGCCCGCTGCTGTCGGCCGTGGCGGCCCTGCCCGAGGGCGAGCGGACCCTGTCGACCGAGCAGGCGCGCGACCGCCTCGCGGCCATCGGGTTCCGCGATCCGGCCGGCGCCCTGCGCCACATCGCCGCGCTGACGAGCGGTCTGAGCCGCAAGGCGACGATCCAGCGGCACCTCATGCCGATCATGATCCGCTGGTTCGCCGACGGCGTCGATCCCGACTACGGCCTGCTGGTGTTCCGCCGGATCAGCGAGCGGCTGGGAAACACCCCGTGGTTCCTGCGGATGCTGCGCGACTCTGCCGGCGCGGCCGAGAGCCTCACCCGCGTGCTCTCGGGCTCGCGCTACATCGGCGAGTTGATGGAGTGGATCCCCGAGTCGGTGGCGTGGCTCGACGACGACGCCCTGCTGCGCCCGCGCTCGGGCAAGGCCCTCGAAGACGAGGCGCGCGCCATCCAGACGCGTTGGCAGAACATCGACGACGCGATGCGGTCCGTGCGGGCGCTGCGCCGCCGCGAGATGCTGCGCGTGGCGATGGCGGCCGTGCTCGGCACCGTCTCTCTCGAGGAGCTCTCCGACGCGCTCACCACGATCACCGAGGTGACGATCCAGGCGACCCTGCGCGCGGTCCGCCGGGTCGTGGTGCCTCTCGAAGACGACGACCTCGACTTCGCGGTCATCGCGATGGGACGCTTCGGCGGCCGCGAGCTCGGCTTCGGGTCGGATGCCGACGTGATGTACGTCTACCGCGCGAACGGCGTCGATCCGCAGCGGGCGAGTCAGCTGGCTCTGAAGATCGTCGCGGGGCTGCGCGAGCAGTCCGAGGACCACCGTCTCCCGCTCGATCTCGATGCCGAGCTGCGCCCGGAGGGACGCAGCGGACCGCTGGCCCGCTCCATCGAGGCCTACGCGGAGTACTACCGCCGGTGGTCGCTGTCGTGGGAGGCGCAGGCGCTGCTGCGCGCCCGCGGCGTCGCGGGCAGCGTCAAGCTCATCCGCTCGTTCCTGGAGCTCGCCGACGAGGTGCGCTATCCCGTGTCGGCCGATCAGAACGGTCTGCGCGAGATCCGTCGGATCAAGGCGCGCGTCGAGAACGAGCGGCTGCCCCAGGGCGCCGACCCCGCTCGGCACCTCAAGCTCGGTCCCGGCTCGCTCAGCGACGTCGAGTGGCTCGTGCAATTGCTGCAGCTGCAGCACGCGCGGGCGGTTCCCGACATGCGCACCACCTCGACGCTCGGCGCCCTCGAGGCCGCGACCGTCGCGGGCGTCGTCGAGCGTGATGCGAGTGACAAGCTCGCGGCCGCGTGGCACCTGGCATCCCGCCTGCGGTCCGCGAACACACTGCTGTCGGGGCAGACCAGCGACATCCTGCCGGTCGACCGGGGGCGCCTCGACGGCATCGGTCGCATCCTCGAGTACCCGCCCCGCTCCGCCACGCAGGTCGAAGAGGACTACCTCGGCGCGACCCGGCGTGCCCGCCGCGTGTTCGACAAGCTCTTCTACGGCTGAGCGCCCGCCGTCACGGCCGGGCCGTCGGCATCCATCACAGCCGGCGCGCTCACGCCATCAGGCGCTCGCGCACCTCTCGGCGCTGCACCTTGCCGATGAGAGAGCGGGGAAGGTCGTCGACCACGACCACGCGGCGCGGCACCTTGTAGGCGGCAAGGCGCGCCTTGCAGAAGTCGCGGATGGCGTCGGGCTCGACCTCGACGCCCTCGCGCAGCACGATCGCCGCGGCGACGTCCTCGCCTCCGCTCGACTTCGGCAGGGCGACGACGGCCGCGCCGGCGATGTCGGGGTGCGAGGTGAGGACGTCCTCGACCTCGCTCGGCGAGACGTTGAAGCCGCCCGTGATGATGATCTCCTTCAGCCGGTCGACGATGGTGACGAATCCGTCGGGAGAGACCGAGGCGATGTCACCGGTGCGCAGCCACCCGCCGTCGAGCAGGGCGGCCGCCGTGTCGGAGGGGCGGTTCCAGTACCCCTGGAACACCTGCGGACCGCGAAGCAGTAGTTCGCCGGGCTCGCCCAGCGGGCGGTCGACGGTGGGATCGTCGGGATCGACGACCCGGATCTCGGTGCTGGGGAACGGCACGCCCACCGTGCCGGGGCGGCGCGAGGGTCCGATCGGATTGCCCAGGGCCACCGGCGACGACTCGGTCATGCCGTACCCCTCGACGAGCAGACCGCCGGTCGCCGCCTCCCACCGGTCGACGGTGGCCACGGGCAGGCTCATCGCCCCCGAGATGGCGAAGCGAACGCTTTTCAGGTCGATCGTGCCGCGCGCGGCCGCCCGCGCGAGCTGGTCGTAGATGGGCGGCACGGCGGGGAGGAAGGTCGGGGGGCTCTTCTTCGAGGCGGCGACGACCAGGTCGAGGTCGTACTTCGGGAAGAGCACGAGCTTCGCGCCGATGCTCATCGCGAACGTCAGGCACAGCGTGAGGCCGTACGCATGGAAGAGGGGGAGCACCCCGTAGAACGTCTCCTCGCCGTCGTGCAGACCGGGCACCCAGGCGCGCCCCTGCATCGCGTTGGCACGGAGGTTCGCGTGCGTGAGCACCGCGCCCTTCGGGCTCCCGGTGGTGCCGCTGGTGTACTGCAGCAGCGCGATGTCGTCGAGCGTGGGCCCGACGTGCTTGCGCGAGAGAGAGCCGTGGGTCAGCAGCTTCTTCCACGCGATCGGACGCTTCGACCTGGGCGTTGCGGTGAGCTGGGTGCGGGCCGCCCGTGCCTTCGCCACCGGAAGACGCAGCGCGAGCCGCTTGCCGAGGGGGAGCGCCTCGGTGATGTCGACGCTCACCACGTGCTCGAGCGCCAGATCGGAGGGAAATTCGGCGACGGTGTCGGCCAGCTTGTCCCACACGATCGCGAACCGCGCGCCGTGGTCCTCGAATTGGTGCCGCAGCTCGCGCGGCGTGTAGAGGGGATTGTGCTCGATGACGATGGCCCCGAGCCGCAGCGCGGCATAGAACGCGACCACGTGCTGCGGTGAGTTCGGCAGCACGAGCGCCACTCGGTCACCGGCCCGGACGCCGAGCCGGCGCAGCCCCTCTGCGGCGCGGGCGACCTCGTCGCCCAGGTCGCGGTACGTGGTGGTCGCACCGAAGAACTCGAGGGCGACCTTCTTGCCGTAGGCGCTGACGCTGGCGGCGAGCATCTCGGGGAGCGTCTGCGACGGCGCGTCGATCTCGAGCGGCACGCCCTCGGCGTACGACGTCGACCACGGACGCGAGACGTAGGGAGAATCCGGCATTCCTCCATCCTGGCGTGCCCCACCGACATCGCGGCGGAGAGGCACCTGTGCGGATGCCGGGAAGCCGCGGCGGGGGAACGGACCGAGGCGAAGACGGGCCGTCGGCATGCTTCGATGGGGGAGTGCCGCAGCTTTCCGATCCGCGCCTCCCCGACCGGTGCTCGCCCGTTCCGCGCCGACGGCTCCGGCGGGCGCGGGCGAACCCGTCGTGACTTCTCTCCGGAAGCGTTGGATCGAGAACCTCGACGCGAGCCTCCTGCGTCTCGGGCGCGGGCGTGCGCTGCTGATGGTCGCCGTCGCCCTGGTGATGGGGGCGGTCATCGCGGCATTCGCCCTCTCCGCCCTCGCCCGGATCGCGGCGGGCGATCTGCTGTGGACCGACACGCTCGGATCCGGCCGCCGCCGCATGCCCGCCGTGATCGTCGTCGGCATCGGCGGTCCGGTGGCCGTGCTCTTCGTCGTCTACGGCGCGAGCCTGGCCGGTCGTCTCGTGCGCCGCTGGCCCGAGGTGCCGCGGCGTCGACGGCGATGACCCTCGCGTCCGGCGCGCGAGGCGCCTAGCCTTTCGGGCATGTGCCGCAACATCGTCCCCCTGCACAACTTCATGCCGCCGGCGACGGATGCCGAGTGCCACGACGCCGCTCTGCAGTTCGTCCGTAAGATCGTGGGCACGACGACGCCGTCGCGCGCCAACCAGGACGTCTTCGATCGCGCCGTCGCCGAGATCTCGGCATCCGTGCGTCATCTGCTCGACGACCTCGTCACGAAGGCGCCGCCGAAGGTGCGGGAGGTCGAGGCCGCGAAGAGACAGGCGCGCTCTGCCGACCGGTACGAGGCGATCCGCGTGTTCCAGGAGCAGAAGCGCGCGGCACGCACCGGGTGACACACATTCGAAGATGTGTTCTATGATGGGATGCCTCGGCCGGAGGAAGGAACCGGCGCACGCGTGGAGACATGGCATCCCATCATGGCCGCTGTCGAGGGCCCCACGGGCACGTGGCGGATGGTCGATCCGCAGGACCGGGAGTACGGCCTCATCGAGATCCGCCGCGTCATGAACGGGCAGCAGGTCGCGTACCGGGTCGCCGTGCGCGGCGACGTCATCGGATGGGCCCACACCTTGCGGCTCGCCTGCCACAAAGCACACGTGGCTCACCTGGCATCCATGGGCAACCCCGGACCACCGGCCGCGGATTGGGGGAGGAGCGGCAGCGGGTCGAAAAGGCGCTGAACGCTCCCGGGTGGCGCCGCCGAGTGGTCGACGTCTGCGTCCCTCCGCGGCCCTCGGGTTCGCCGGGAACACGAAGAGCCCCCCAGGTCGGACCTGGAGGGCTCTTCGTCGGATTCTGCGGGAGAACGCGGGCTTCCTGCCCGGGTCACACCGAGGATCGGTGCGGGCGATCAGACCCCGAAGTACAGCTCGTACTCGAACGGGTGCGGGCGCTGGGCGATCGGCTGGATCTCGTTCTCGATCTTGTACTCGATCCAGGTGTCGATGAGCTCCTGCGTGAACACGCCGCCCGCGAGGAGGAACTCGTGGTCGGCGCGCAGGGCCTCGAGCGAGTCGAGCAGCGAGTTCGGAACCTGCGGGATGTTGCGCGCCTCTTCGGCGGGGAGCTCGTAGAGGTCCTTGTCGACGGGCTCGTGCGGCTCGATGCGGTTCTTGATGCCGTCGATGCCGGCCATCAGCTGGGCCGCGAACGCGAGGTACGGGTTGCCCGAGGCGTCGGGCGCACGGAACTCGATGCGCTTCGCCTTCGGGTTGGTGCCCGTGATCGGGATGCGGATGGCAGCCGAGCGGTTACCCGCCGAGTACACCAGGTTGACCGGAGCCTCGAAGCCCTTCACCAGGCGGTGGTAGCTGTTGAGGGTCGGGTTGGTGAAGGCGAGCACGGCGGGCGCGTGCGCCAGCAGACCACCGATGTACCAGCGGGCGATGTCGGAGAGTCCGCCGTAGCCGGTCTCGTCGTAGAACAGCGGCTTGCCGTCGTTCCACAGCGACTGGTGGGTGTGCATGCCGGAGCCGTTGTCACCGAAGAGCGGCTTGGGCATGAAGGTCGCGACCTTGCCCCACTGCTCGCAGGTGTTCTTGACGATGTACTTGAACTTCAGGATGTCGTCGGCCGCGTGCAGCATCGTGTCGAAGCGGTAGTTGATCTCCTGCTGACCACCGGTGCCGACCTCGTGGTGCGAACGCTCGAGCGCGAAGCCCGCCTCGATCAGCTTGAGGGTGATGTCGTCGCGGAGGTCCGCCGTCTTGTCGACGGGGGAGACGGGGAAGTAACCGCCCTTGTAGGGGGTCTTGTTGGCGAGGTTCCCGCCCTCTTCCTCGCGGCCGGTGTTCCAGGCGCCTTCCTCGGAGTCGACCGAGTAGAAGCTCGAGTTCTGCTTCACTTCGTAACGCACGTCGTCGAAGATGTAGAACTCGGCCTCGGGGGCGAAGAACGCGGTGTCGGCGATGCCGGTGGAGGCGAGGTACTTCTCGGCCTTCTTGGCGACCTGACGCGGGTCCTTGCCGTAGATCTCACCGTTGCGCGGGTTGTAGATGTCGAAGACCATGACCAGGGTCTTCGCCTCGCGGAACTGGTCGACGTACGCGGTCGTCACGTCGGGGATCAGCTGCATGTCCGACTCGTGGATGTTCGCGAACCCGCGGATCGACGAGCCATCGAACAGCTGTCCGACGGTGAAGAACTCCTCGTCGACGGTCGAGGCGGGGATGTTGAAGTGCTGCTGCACACCAGGAAGATCCGTGAAACGGATGTCGAGGAACTTGACGTCCTCGTCCTGGATGAACTTCAGCACCTCGGACGAATCTTTGAACATGAAGACTCCAGAGGTAGAACATTCGGGATCATGCCGGCCTCGGCCAGCCTCCTCGACCCTACCCAGAACCGGTGTCCCGGTCATATCTCGCATGTTTCCGGGATGTTACGGCGGCCCGATTACGCTGGATGCCGTGAGCGTCCCCGCCGAGAACGACTACCCGGGCCAGCGGCTCGGCCTTCCCCGCGAGGGTCGCGGTTCCATCGCCCGTCCGGGGCGCCGCATCGCGGCCCTGCTGATCGACGTCGCGAGCGCCGGGCTCATCGGCTTCGCGTTCTTCTCGACCCCCGATCCGGTGACGGGGGTTCCGTTCGCCAACCCCATCGCGACAAACCTCATCTTCTTCGCGGTGCAGATCCTCTTCATCCCGCTCATCGGCGGCAGCCCCGGGCATCGACTGATGGGGATGCGCCTCGAACTGGCGTCCGGGGGCTGGGTGGGACTGTGGCGTCCCATCGTGCGGACGCTCCTGCTCGCCGTCATCATCCCCGCGGTCGTGTGGGACGCCGACCAGCGGGGTCTGCACGACAAAGCGGTCGGCACGGTTCTCGTCCGCAGCTAGCCGAACCCGCGCGCACGAGAAAGGCCCCCGCTGTGCGGGGGCCTTTCTCGTGGGATCAACGCGGGCGCGGAGCGCGCATCTTCGTCGGGTCGACGCCCTTCGGGATGGGCAGCGACGACAGGCCCTGCGAAACCGAGGAGACGCGCTTGATGACGGCGGCCATCGTGGCGCGGTCGACCTTCTTGGGCAGCGCCTTGATGGTCGAGGCCAGCTTGGCGATCGGCACCTCGTCATCGCCGTGACCGACGTAGAGAACCGTGACGGGAACGCCCGCGGCCACACGGAGCACGCGTGAGCGCTCCTCGCCGACCAGGCGCGTCAAACGGCTGCGGTTGCCCTCGCCGATCAGCACCACGCCGCCGCGACCAATCGCTCGATACAGCGCCTCCTGCGTCCGGGGGTTCACACCGACGGGGGTCTCCGAGGCCTGCCAGTTGCGCCCGAGCGACGACGACAGCACGTGGCCGGTGGCACCGGGCATGCCGTCGATCTTCTTGTACATCGCCGTGGTCGACAGACGCGTCATGGTGATCATCCCGGCCAGGATGCCGGCCAGCAGGCCCGTGACGGCCCACAGAATGATGCTCCACACGGCGAGCGGCGGAATGAGGAAGCCGACGAGCACACCGAGGGCGATGCCCACCAGGACGATGCCCGCGAGCAGGAAGGGCAGCCAGCGGTACTCCTTCTGCGTGAAGGTGTAGAGCGTTTTCAGCTGCGAGAAGAAGCCCGGACGCTTCTCGGGCGTGGTGGTGCGAGCGGCCATGACGACGATTCTATCTTCGCCGCGAACGGTTCCTCCCCAGCGGCCCTTCCCCGGCATCCATCCCCACTCGAGCCCGGGTCCGCTTCGCGCGCCTCCGCCGTCGTGCACCCTCGGGGGATGAGCACGACCGCCTCCGCTTCCCCCGCCGAACCGTTCGTCGCGTACCTGCGTCGCCGCGGTGCGAGTGCCACGGCCCTGACGCCGGGCGAGGTCGTCACAGCCACGGTAGGTCTCCTCCGCGGATGCCGACGCGCGACCGACCGATCCGGCGGAAGCGCCTGGTGGCTGACGGCGGAGGGACGCCCGGTCGTCGTGGGGGAAGATTCGGCCCCCGACGTCGTCACGGCCACCGCCGACAGCCTCGGACGTCTGGCCGCGCTCACCCCTGATCCGACGACGCGCGACCTCGTCGACCGCGCGAGGGCGGCGGTGTCGACCCGCCCGCCACGCGAATGGGATGCCGTCGAGAGGCGCCTTTTCTCCCACGCCGACCCGAAGCCCTTGGTGCTCGGCCCCCTGACACCAGTGGTCGTCGATCAGCCGCCGACCGTTCCCTCCGTGCCCGCGAGGGGTCCGTTCGCCCTCCTCGACGACGACATCGGCGCCGCGATACGGCGGAGTCTCACAAGCCTCCGAGAACGGTGGGGATCATCGTCCCGGTTCCGTGGGAGCGCCGTCGGGGCGGGCGTCGCTGCAGCGGTGCTGGTCGGCGCTGCCGTCTTCCTCCCCGGCACGGCCGAACCGGCTCCGGCCGCCTCGGCGACGCCGGGCGTGTCCAGGACGGCCCCGCCGTCGGCGACGGTCGTCCCGCAGCCCTCGGCGACCTCACCCTGGCCCGTCGACGACCGCGTCCCCCTGTCCGATGACATGGTCGTGGTCGCGCGGCGGCTTTTCGCGGAGATCGCGCTCTGCGCGGATGACCCGTGCCGCAGCGCCTTCGACGAGCCGTCGACGTTCGGGCGCGAGCCGTTGCTCGCTGACGCGGAGCACGCCGAGATCACTCTGCTCGAGGATTTCGGCGGCGTGACGGTGGTCCATGTCGCGTATGGGGCGACCACGCAATACGTGACCCTGGTCCGCCAGAACGACCGATGGCTGGTCCGCGCCGTCGAAACGGTCGCGGACCAGCCATCATGAGCCGGTGCTCGACGGTGTCAGATGCCGAGGTCTCCCTCGAACTGCGCCGCCTCGAGCCGCGCCTTGACGGCGCCGAGGAAGCGGGCCGCGTCGGCACCGTCGATGATGCGGTGATCGTACGACAGGGCCAGGTAGACGTAGGAGCGCACCGAGATGGCATCCTTCCCGTCGACCGAGACGACGCCCGGCTTCTTCACGACGGCGCCGAGGCCGAGAATCGCGGACTGCGGCAGGAACACGATCGGCGTGTCGAACAGCGCGCCACGCGAACCCGTGTTGGTCAGCGTGAACGTGCCACCGGCGAGCTCGTCGGGCTTCAGCTTGTTGTCACGCGTGCGGGCGGCGAGATCGGCGATCTCGCGGGCCAGCTGGGCGATGTTCTTCTCGCCGGCGTCCTTGACGACCGGGGTGAGAAGGCCGCGCTCGGTGTCGACGGCGATCGCGACGTTCTCCTGGGCGGGGTAGACGATCTCGTCACCCTCGACCGTGGAGTTGATGATCGGGTAGGTCTTGAGCGCCTCGATGGCCGCGATCGCGAAGAACGGGAGGAACGACAGCTTGTCGCCCGTCTTCTGCTGGAACTCGCCCTTGAACCGGTCGCGCAGAGCGGCGACCTTCGTGACGTCGACCTCGACCACCGTGGTGAGCTGAGCGGTCGCCTGCATCGACGCCACCGCGCGCTCGGCGATCACCTTGCGCAGACGCGACATCTTCTGGGTCGTACCGCGCAGCGGCGAGACCTCGACGGGTGCGGGAGCGGCGGCGGCCGGAGCAGCGGCCGTAGCGGGAGCGGCGGAGGCCGACTTCGCAGCCTCGGCCGCCTTGAGCACGTCCTCCTTGCGGATGCGACCGCCGACGCCGCTACCCGTGACCGACTTCAGGTCGACGCCCTGCTGCTGAGCCAGACGACGCACGAGGGGGGTGACGTACGTGACGTCGTCGTTCGACGAAGCGGCGGGAGCGGGGGCGGCAGGCTTCTCAGCGGCGGCGGGCTGCGCGGCGGCGGGCTTCTCCTCCGCGACGGGCTTCTCCTCGGCGGCCGGCTTCTCCTCCGCGACGGGAGCGGGCTGTTCAGCCGGCTTCTCCTCGGCCGCGGGGGCGGCGGGAGCCTCCTCCTGCGCAGGAGCGGGGGCTCCGCTGCCGATGCGCGCGAGAGCGGCGCCGACGTTCACGGTCTCGTCTTCCTGAACGAGGATCTCCTGCAGCGTGCCGGCCACGGGCGAGGGAATCTCGGTGTCGACCTTGTCGGTGGAGATCTCGAGAAGCGGCTCGTCGACCGCGACGTCGTCGCCGACGGCCTTGAGCCAGCGGGTGACGGTGCCCTCGGTCACGCTCTCGCCCAGCTCGGGGAGGACGACCTCGGTGGCGTCATCGGAGGACGCGGGAGCCGACGAGGCGGCGGGAGCAGGCTGCTCGGCCGGCGCGGACTCGGCCGGCGCGGACTCCTCGGCGGGAGCCGCTTCCTGCTCGGCGGGCGCGGCCTCGGGGGCGTCATCGCTGGACGGCGCACCCGATCCGTCGCCGATCTTGGCGAGGACAGCCCCGACCTCGACGGTCTCGTCCTCTTGGACGAGGATCTCTTCGATCACGCCCGAGACGGGGGAGGGGATCTCGGTGTCGACCTTGTCGGTCGAGATCTCCAACAGCCCCTCGTCCTCCTGGACGGTGTCACCGACCTGCTTGAGCCAGCGGGTGACCGTTCCCTCGGTGACGCTCTCGCCGAGAGCGGGGAGGACGACGGATGTGCTCATGGATATGTCTCCTTCGTACCGTATGCGGTGTCTAGCTTAGTGACCGGTTGTCGGTCAGAGTGCGTGCAGCGGCTTGCCCGCGAGTGCCAGGAAGGCCTCGCCGAGCGCCTCGCTCTGAGTGGGGTGCGCGTGGATGAACGGCGCGATGTCTTCGGGGTGCGCTTCCCAGCCGACGGCGAGTTGCGCCTCGGAGATCAGCTCGCCCACGCGGTCGCCCACCAGATGGGCGCCCACGACGGGGCCGTCGACGCGCCGGACGATCTTCACGATGCCCGAGGTGCCGATGATCTCGCTGCGGCCGTTTCCGGCCAGGTTGTACTCGTACGCGCGGACGGCCTCGGATCCGTAACGATCCTGCGCCTGAGCTTCGGTCAGTCCGACCGAGGCCACCTCGGGGTGCGAATAAGCGACGCGCGGCACATCGGTGTCGGAGACGAGGACGGGGGAGAGCCCCGCGATCTCCTCCGCGACGAAGATGCCCTGCTGGAAGCCGCGGTGGGCCAGCTGCAGGCCGGGCACGATGTCACCGACGGCCCACACGTGGGGAGAGGCCGTCCGCAGTCGGGCATCGGTCTGCACGAAACCGCGCTCCATCACGACGCCGGCTTCCTCGTACCCGAGCCCTGCGGTCGCGGGGCCTCGCCCGACGGCGACCAGCACGTAGTCGGCCGCGAGAACGCTGCCGTCGTCCAGGGTCACCGCGACACCGTCGTCGTCCGACGCCAGCGACGTGAACCGCCGGCCCAGCTGGAAGGCGATGCCGCGCTTGCGGAACGCGCGTTCGAGGGCCTTACTCGAGGACACGTCCTCGGCAGGAAGAAGGTGGGGCAGGGCTTCGACGATCGTGACGTCGACCCCGAACGAGCGCCACACGCTCGCGAACTCCACGCCGATGACGCCACCGCCGAGAACCACGACGCGCTGCGGGACGACGTCGAGGTCGAGGGCCTGCTCGCTCGTCAGCACGCGACCGCCGATCTCGAGACCCGGGAGGCTGCGGCTGTACGAACCGGTCGCGAGGATCACGTCGGTTCCGCGGTACAGGTCGTCACCGACACGCACCGCGGGTCCCGCTTCCAGAACACCCGAGCCCGGGACGACACGGATGCCGCGCGCCGAGATGAGCCCCTCCAGCCCCTTGAACTTCTTGGCGACGATGCCCTCGCGGTACTCCCGCACGCGGACCGGGTCGATGCCGCTGAAGGTGACGTCGACGCCGATGTCGGCCGCCCCGCGCGCGGCATCCGCGACCTCGCCCGCGTGGAGCAGGGCCTTCGTCGGAATGCAGCCACGGTGCAGGCACGTGCCGCCGAGCTTGTCCTTCTCCACCAGCACGACGTCCTTGCCGAGCTCGGCGAGGCGCAGCGCCGCGGCGTATCCGCCGCTGCCGCCACCGAGGACGACGACGTCCGCGGTGTAGTCGGTCACCGTGCGCCGTCCGAGGCGAGCAGCTCCACCAGCGAGCGGACGGTCGCTCCGGTCACGCCCTTGTCGGTGTACCCGAACGGGGCCGATTTGTTCATGCCCACACCGGCGATGTCGAGGTGCACCCACGGAATGCGGGGCGCGTCGGCATCCTCCGAGACCCGACCGACGAAGTGGCGCAGGAACAGCCCGGCGAAAAGCGACCCGCCGGCGGGGTCGCCGATCTTCGCGTTCTGCAGGTCGGCGATGGGCGAATCGAGGTCGTCGACCATGTGGTCGGGCAGCGGCAGCTGCCAGGCGAGTTCCGCGACCCGCCCCGCGGCCTCGAGGTACGACGCGACGGCCGCGTCGTCCCCCATGACGCCGGTGTGCCGGTTGCCGAGGGCGACGGTGATGGCGCCGGTCAGGGTGGCGACGTCGACGATCAGGTCGGGGTTCTCCCGACTGGCCGCGGCGAGACCGTCGGCGAGCACCAGGCGTCCCTCGGCGTCGGTGTTGAGAACCTCGACGGTGGTTCCGTCGAGAGTGCGCAGCACGTCTCCCGGACGCGTCGCACGACCCGACGGCATGTTGTCGGCGATGCAGAGCCATGCGCTCACCTTGACGGGGAGGGCCATCTCGGCGGCGGCCTTCAGCACGGCGAGCACCGTGGCGGCCCCGCACATGTCGTACTTCATCCCGACCATGGATGCCGGCGGCTTGAGCGACAGACCACCGGTGTCGAAGGTGATGCCCTTCCCGACGAGGGCCACGTGGCGCTCGGCGCCGGCGGGCGCGTATTCGAGACGGACCATGCGGGGCGGGCGGTCCGACCCCTGGCCCACGCCGAGGATGCCGCCGTAGCCGCCGTCTCGCAATGCGGCCTCGTCGAGGACCTCGACCTCGACGGGCAGGTCCTTCACGGCCGCGACGGCCGCATCGGCGAAGTCGGCCGGACCCAGCCACTCCGCGGGAGTGGTGACGAGGTCCTTGACCAGCGCCACGGCGCCGGAGATGGCAGCGACGGCGGCGATGTCGGCTTCCGAGGGCGTTTCCGCCGTGGACACGCTCACGCGCTCGGCGCGCGCCTTCGCGGACTTTTTCTTGTAGTCGGCGAAGCGGTATCCGCCGAGGGCCGCACCCTCGGCGATCGGACGCCACGGCGCCGCGACCAGGGACTCGATCGCGACGTGGTGGAACCCGGTCAGCTGGCGCAGCCCGGTGCCGGCGGCATCCCGCACGGCCGCCTCGGTCGTTTCAGACCCGGCACCGACCACGGCGACGGGCTTCTCGATGCCGGGCACGTGCACGCGCTGGTACGACCCGGCGGCACCGGCGAACCCGACCGCGGCCAGTGCCGCACCGAGCCCCTCCCAGCCGATGGGATCGGTCGCTCCCTCCGCAGTGGTGGGGACGATCAGCAGGATCGCATCGGCATCGGATTCGAGGACGGGGGCGTGGGTGTACGCCACTGAGGGGAACGGCATGGCATCCATCCTAGGTTCGTGCGTGTTCGCTAGCAGCGGGACGCACCGCGACCGGGCATCCGGATGCGCTCGTAGAGTGGGGGGATGCCCTCCTCCGCCCCGATGTACGATCGCGCCCCCGCCGCGCCGCCCGTGCCGTCGGGCCTGCCGCTCGTGATCGCCCTCACGGGCTTCACGGATGCCGGCGGGGCCGTCACCCGATTGGTCGAGTACTTCCGCGACGACCTCGACCCCAACCCCGTCTTCGTCTTCGACAACGACGTGCTGCTCGACTACCGTGCGCGTCGCCCCGTCATCACCTTCGTGGAGGACCACCTCACCGACTACCGGCCCGCCCGGTTGGAGCTGTCGCTGGCCCACGACTCCCTCGGCCATCCGTTCCTCCTCCTCGCGGGCTACGAGCCCGACTTCCTCTGGGAGGCCTTCGCGGAGACCGTGCTCGAGCTGTCGGCCGGGCTCCAGGTGTCGTCCGTGACGTGGGTTCACGCCATCCCCATGCCCGTGCCGCACACCCGGCCCATCGGCACCACGGTGAGCGGCACGCGTCCCGATCTCGCCGAAGCGCACTCCGTGTGGCGCCCGCACACGAAGGTCCCCTCGACCGCGGGGCACCTGCTCGAGTACCGCTTCGCCGAGGCGGGTGCGAAGGTCGCCGGTTTCGCTCTGCTCGTTCCCCACTACCTCGGCGACACCGAATACCCGGCGGCCGCACTGGCCGCCCTCGACAGCCTCACCGTCGCGACGGGCCTGGTGTTCTCCGGCGAAGTGCTCCGCGAGGAGAACCGCGAGTTCATCGGCAAGGTGACCGAACAGGTCGAGGGCAGCGAAGAACTCACGCGCATGCTCGAAGGGCTCGAAGAGCGCTACGACTCCTACATGGCCGGCTCCACGCACGCCACGCCGATCATCCACACCGGCGACCTGCCCAGTGCCGACGAGCTCGCCGCGGAACTCGAGCGGTTCCTCGCCACCCGCCCCAGCGACGACGACCGGCGCGGCAAGCTCGGCTGACCCCGCTGCGGCGGTACCGGCCCTCCGCATGATCGCCCCATGGGAGCAGAGTTCCCCGGATGCCGACCGTCCCGGCATCCGGTGGGAATGCGGCGGCCGAGCGAGGCGTTGACTACGCATAGATCCCCGGTCCGCGTCAAGTCCCGGTCCGAGGATGTGAGATGATGAAGAACCTGACCCGTTGTCATCCGGTCTAGGAGCCATGCTCCTCGGCTCGGTACTTGACAAGGGTCTTACTAGTGTCCGAGAACGACCGGCGGCCGTGCAACGTACGTTCCCGGTGAAAGGCGAAACGTGGCAGGCACGACAACCAAGACCCGCTCCCGGGGTGCGAAGGACACCGAGCTCGAGAACTCCGAGGAGACCGTGACGGCGTCGACGACGACGACCGCGAAGAAGGCTCCCGCCAAGAAGGCCCCCGCCAAGGCCAAGGCGGCGCCCGCCAAGGCAAAGACCAAGGCGAAGAAGGACGACGACCTCGAAGACGAAGAGGACGTCGACGACGAGGCCGATGTCGAGATCGACGTCGACGACAGCGACGACGCGGGCGACTCCGACGACGCGGCCAAGCCCGACGCGAAGAAGTCCGACGACGACGATGACGAGGAGACCCCGGCGGCGCCCGCCGAGGCCCTGCCCACCGGCGCGATCGTCATCTCCTCGAGCGACGAGGACGACGTCCCCGTCTACTCGGCGCAGATCACCGGCGCGACGGCCGATCCGGTCAAGGATTACCTGAAGCAGATCGGTAAGGTCCCGCTGCTGAACGCGGCCGAAGAGGTCGAACTCGCCATGCGCATCGAGGCGGGCCTGTTCGCCGAAGAGAAGCTGTCGAACATGTCGGCGGCCGAGAAGACCAGCCAGCTGGCCCTCGACCTGCAGTGGGTCGCCCGCGACGGCCAGCGCGCGAAGAGCCACCTGCTCGGCGCCAACCTGCGTCTCGTCGTGTCGCTCGCCAAGCGCTACACCGGTCGCGGCATGCAGTTCCTCGACCTCATCCAGGAGGGCAACCTGGGCCTGATCCGTGCGGTCGAGAAATTCGACTACACCAAGGGCTTCAAGTTCTCGACCTACGCCACCTGGTGGATCCGCCAGGCGATCACCCGCGCCATGGCCGATCAGGCCCGCACCATCCGCATCCCGGTGCACATGGTCGAGGTCATCAACAAGCTCGCCCGCGTGCAGCGCCAGATGCTGCAGGACCTCGGTCGCGAACCCACTCCGGAAGAGCTCAGCCGCGAGCTCGACATGACCCCCGAGAAGGTCATCGAGGTGCAGAAGTACGGCCGGGAGCCCATCTCGCTGCACACGCCCCTCGGTGAAGACGGCGACAGCGAGTTCGGCGACCTGATCGAGGACACCGAGGCGGTCGTACCCGCTGATGCGGTCGGCTTCACCATGCTGCAGCGTCAGCTGGAGTCGCTTCTCGACTCGCTCAGCGAGCGCGAAGCGGGCGTCATCCGCATGCGCTTCGGCCTCGGCGACGGTCAGCCCAAGACCCTCGACCAGATCGGCGACACGTTCGGCGTCACGCGCGAGCGCATCCGCCAGATCGAGTCGAAGACCATGGCGAAGCTGCGTCACCCCAGCCGCTCGCAGTCGCTCCGGGACTACCTCGAATGAGCGGCGAGGCCAACGCCGGCAAGGCGCTCACCCGTACCGTCGACGGCACGTCGTACGCCCGCATCCCGATCCGTACGCGGGTGGTCATGCCGGGAGACGACCTCGACGCCTTCATCCTCGAATACGCGAAGGATGCCGTGCAGCCGGGCGACCTGCTGTTCGTCACCGAGAAGATCGTCGCGATCACCCAGGGTCGCTCGTTCAAGCTCGACAGCATCAAGCCCCGCAAGCTGGCTCTGTTCCTGTCGAAGTACGTCACGCGCACGCCCTACGGCATCGGCCTGGGCATGCCCGAAACGATGGAGATGGCGCTGCGCGAGTGCGGCACGCCCCGCATCCTCTTCGCCGCGGCCGTCTCGGCCGTGACCAAGGCGATGGGCCGTAAGGGCGACTTTTACCGCATTGCCGGTGACAAGGCGCGCGCGATCGACGGCCCCACCAAGGGCACCATCCCGCCGTACAACCAGGCGGTCGTCCTCGGGCCGGAGCGTCCGCGCGAGGTCGCCGCGCGCCTGAAGTCGCTGCTCGGCATCGACCTCGACGTCGCCGTCGTCGACATCAACGACCTCGGCGGCAACGTCCTGGGGTCGACGATGGACAAAGCCGGCGAGAAGCGCCTCGTGGCCATCCTGAAGGACAACCCGCTCGGCCAGGGTCACGAGTCGACGCCGCTCGGCATCGTCCGCCACGGCTGACGTCTCGTGATGAAAAGGCCCGTCCCGTTCTCGGGGCGGGCCTTTTCGGCATCCGGATGCCAGGACACGGTGTCCCGGGCCGCGCAGCGACGCAGACGCTTGAGCCCGTCGAACCCCCGCCGCCTGGACTCAGGCAGCCGAGCCCGTCGAAGCCACCGGAACCCGCCGTGCGCCCGGACCCTTCGACGAGCTCGGGTCCTCCCCGTCCAGGCATCTGAGCCCGTCGAACCCACCGCCGCCGGCGCCGCAGGCGGCTGAGCCCGTCGAAGCCTCCGGAACCCGCGGAGCACCCGGACCCTTTGACACGCTCAGAGTCTTCCCCGCCCAGGCGGCGGAGCCCGCCGAAGCGGCGGACGCTCTGACGAGCGCAGAGCCGCCTGCGACGCGAGAGGCCCGCCCCTCACAGGAGCGGGCCTCTCGGCATCCGGGGATCAGAACCCGATCGCGGCCTGGTAGCGGGGCTTGTGCCCGGTGCGGATGCCGGTGACGCTGGGCTTGTTCTCGTAGACGCCGGCGCCCCAGTTGCCCTCGACGAGCACGGGGCCGTCGGGGCCGACGACGATGTCCCAGCCGACGTACTGCACTTGCGGGACGACCCGCGCGACCTGGTCGACGAACGCCTTGACCTCGTCGATCATCGGTAGTTGGAAGTCCGCGATGCGCACTCCGGAGTCCGGGTGCAGCTCGTGCACGTGCCCGTGGGAGTCGTAGCCGGCGCCGAGGGCGCGACCGTTCTCGTCGAGCATCGTGTAGAAGCCGCCGAAGGTCATCTGGTCGCTCACCGCACCGCGGCCGAACTTCTGCGCCATCGCGAGGACGTGGGTCTTCTCCCCATCGAAGAACGCCGTCACCCGGGTGGTGTTGACCGTGCCGGGGCAGACGGCCGCGAGGTCGTCGTGCTGGCGGATGACCTCTTCGACGAGGATCTCGCCGCGCTCGAGGAGTCCACGGTGGAACTGCGTCCAGTCCTCGACCTCGGCCGCGTGGTAGCGGTGCACGCCGGTTCCGGCCTGGCCGACCGGCTCCTTCGTGACGATGGTGCCCAGGCGCTCGGTGAATGCGCGCAGCTCGTCGGCGTTGTCGGCGTCCACCACCATCCATTCGCGGCGGAGGAAGTCGCTGAATGTACGGTCGAACTCGACCTTGTCCTGGAAGAGACCGCGGTAGTCGGGGTGGTCGTACTTCTGCGAGATCTGGTTCGACACCGGGTGCGTCATGTACGTCGCGCGCTCGGCGGGGGTGAGGATCGCGAAGTCGTAGTCGATGTAGTCCTGGAAGCCCACGTTCTTCACGCCGGCCTGGAACAGCATGTCGGCGACGACCAGCGGCAGCGACTTGCCGTGCTGCGCGGAGGCCTCCTTGGCGCGCTCGACGACGGATCCGACGTCGATGCGGCGGGCGCGTCCGGCGAGGTAGCGCAGACGGGTGACGGGGGAGAAGCCCTGGCTAGGCATGCACGCTCCGGGGTCGGGGACGAAGGACCCCGTTAGTCTAAAGGGGTGACCTCCACGCGCCCTGCCCCCGCGCCCGGGGCCGGGGGAGTCGCTCCCGTCGCGGTCCTCTCCGCTGACGCGTTGCGCGCCAACGCCGCCCGATCGCTCTCCACGAGCGGTGGCGACGTCCTCGCCGTCGACGCTTGGGGCCACGGTGCGACGTGGGTCGCGTCGGTGCTCGCCGACCTCGGACTGGATGCCGACGCGCTCGACCCGACGGCCCTCTACGGCCTCCCCGGGGCGCGCACGCGCCCGGTGATGTCGCTGCGGGGCCGGGCTCTGGGCGCCAAGCCGCTCCTGCGCGGCGAGGGCGTGTCGTACGGGTACACGCACCGCGCCCCGCACGACACCACCGTTGCCCTCGTAACCGGGGGCTACGCGCAGGGCGTCGTCCGCTCCCTCGGCAACCACGCGTCGGTGTGGATCGACGGACGCCGCCACCGCATCGTCGGGCGCGTGGCGATGGACGTCAGCGTCGTCGACGTGGGCGACGCCCCGATCGCCCGCGGGGCCGAGGTCGTGTTCTTCGGCGACCCCGCGCTGGGTCATCCGTCGCTCGAGGAGTGGACGGATGCCACCGGCCTCACCGCCGCCGAGACCGTCGCCGCCGTCGGGGCACGCGCCGTACGGAGCGTGGTCGCGTGAGCGCGTCGTACCGCGTCGACCTCGCGGCGTTCTCGCGCAATCTGCAGCGCGTTCGTGAGGCGGTCGCCCCCGCTGCCCACATGCTCGTCGTCAAGGACGATGCCTATGCGCACGGGCTCATACCGCTCGTCGTTCACGCCTACGCGCAGGGCGTGCGCTGGTTCGGGGCCTTCGACGTCGCCACCGGAGAGGCGGTGCGATCGGCGGTCGGTCCCGAAGCGCGCATCTTCGTCTGGCTCGTCGGCGGCGCCGACGATCTCGCCGCCGGCGTCGCGGCCGACCTCGATCTCGGGATCGGCGACGAGGCCCTGCTCGACGACCTCGCCCGCCTGACCCTCGACGGCGTCGCGCGCATCCACCTCAAGATCGACACGGGTCTGCACCGCAACGGCATCCGCCCGGAGCGGTGGGCGGCGGCGCTGGAGCGCACCGCGGGGCTCGTAGCCGCGGGCCGTGGGGTGCTGGAGGGCATCTGGTCGCACATCTCCGAAGCGTCGGACGCCGACGACGACGCGGCCCGAGCGGTGTTCCTCGCCGCGCGCGAGGCGGCCCGCGCCGCGGGTCTCGACCCGCGCTTCTCGCACCTCGCGGCCAGCGCCGCCGGTTTCGCCCGCGGGGAGTTCCGCGAGGATCTCGTGCGCGTGGGGGCGTTCTCCTACGGCATCCGTCCGGCCGGGGGGCCCGGCGAGAGCGATCTGGGGATCGAGCCGATCGCCGCCCTCGTGGCGACGGTGACCGCCGTGGACGTCGCGGGGGTCCATCTCGACGTCGGCAGTCTGCACGGACTGCCCAGCACGCTCGCGGGCCGGTTCGACGTCGGCACCCCCGCAGGACCGCGTCGTGTTGAAGACGTCGGTCTCACCACGCTCGCCGTCGCCCCCTGGCCGGCGGCCTCGCCGGGTGACGAGATCGTCGTGTTCGGCCGGGGGGCGCTCCACAGCGCCACCGACCTGGCGGAACTCGTCGACACCATCGGCGAGGAGATCGCGCTGCGCGTCTCGCCGACGCTGCCGCGCCTCTACGTCGGCGGGTGACCGCGCCCGAACGCGGAACGGGCCCCGAACCGGCTCCCGGGGGAGACGGCACGAGGCCCGTTCGGACGGTGCGTCAGTCGGCGGCGTTCAGTCGCGCCGTCTCATCGTGCCACGAGGTGGCGACGCTGCGGAGCTTCTCTTCGTACTTGCGGCCGTGGTGAGCGCAGAACAGCAGTTCGCTACCGTTCACTTCGGCGGCGATGTAGGCCTGGGCGCCGCAGGAGTCGCAGCGATCCGCCGCCGTCAGGCGGTGGTCGAGAACAGACGCGTCGGGTGCGGTCGTGGTGGTCATCTCGGGTGCCCTCCTCAGGTGATCGTGGGCGAGTCCACACATATAACCACGCGGATGTTTCCCCTATGCCGCGCCTTGATCACATTTCGCTGTGCGCGTACGGTGACCCGACCCCACTGTGTGTCTGGCAGGCGATGTCGGTGGCCCCGATTACGCTGAAAACCGTGACGTCCGAGTACTCCGCCCACCACCTGCAGGTCCTCGAGGGCCTCGAAGCCGTGCGCAAGCGCCCGGGTATGTACATCGGCTCGACCGATTCCCGCGGTCTCATGCACTGCCTGTGGGAGATCATCGACAATTCCGTCGACGAAGCCCTCGCCGGTCACGGCACGCGCATCGACATCGTGTTGCACGCAGACGGCAGCGTCGAGGTGCGCGACCGCGCGCGTGGCATCCCGGTCGACGTCGAGCCGCGCACGGGTCTGACCGGTGTCGAGGTCGTCTTCACCAAGCTCCACGCGGGCGGCAAGTTCGGCGGCGGTTCGTATGCGGCGTCCGGTGGCCTGCACGGCGTGGGCGCCTCGGTCGTCAACGCCCTCTCCGAGCGCCTCGACGTCGAGGTCGACCGCTCCGGCAAGACCTACGCGATGTCGTTCCACCGTGGCGAGCCCGGTTTGTTCGCGGGCGACGGTCCCGACGCGCCGTTCACCCCCTTCGAGCGCAGCAGCGAACTCCGCGTCGTGGGCAAGGCAGCCCGGGGGGTCACCGGCACCCGCATCCGGTACTGGGCCGACCGTCAGATCTTCACGAAGGATGCCGCATTCGGCCACGACGAGCTCGTGCAGCGCGTGCGCCAGACCGCGTTCCTCGTGCCCGGACTCGAGATCGTCGTGCTCGACGACCGCGGCGAGAAGCGCATCGAGACGAGCTACCGCTTCGACGGCGGCATCTCGGAGTTCGCCGACTTCCTCGCCCCCGATGCGGGTGTGACCGACACCTGGCGCCTGAGCGGGACGGGAACGTTCACCGAGACCGTTCCCGTGCTGCAGGCGGGCGGGTCGATGATCCCCACCGAGCTGCAGCGCGAGTGCGAGGTCGACATCGCGGTGCGATGGGGGACGGGGTACGACACGACGACCCGCTCTTTCGTGAACATCATCGCCACGCCCAAGGGCGGCACGCACCAGCAGGGCTTCGAGCAGGGCCTCATGAAGGTGCTGCGCACGCAGGTCGAGCAGAACGCGCGCAAGCTCAAGGTCGGCAACGACAAGATCGAGAAGGACGACATCCTCGCCGGCCTCACCGCGGTGCTGACCGTGCGTCTGCCCGAGCCGCAGTTCGAGGGCCAGACCAAAGAGGTGCTCGGCACGCCCGCGGTGCGCCAGATCGTGGCATCCGTCGTGCAGAAAGAGCTCGCCGCACGATTCGCCTCGCCGAAGCGCGACGACAAGGCGCAGACCGCCCAGCTGCTCGAGAAGGTCGTCTCCGAGATGAAGGCGCGCATCTCCGCGCGCACGCACAAAGAAACGCAGCGCCGCAAGAACGCTCTCGAGTCGTCCTCCCTGCCGGCGAAGCTCGTGGACTGCCGCTCGAACGACGTCAACGACTCCGAGCTGTTCATCGTCGAGGGCGACTCCGCGCTCGGTACCGCCAAGCTCGCGCGTAACAGCGAGTACCAGGCGCTGCTGCCGATCCGCGGCAAGATCCTCAACACGCAGAAGGCGTCGATCAGCGACATGCTGTCCAACGCCGAGTGCGCTTCGATCATCCAGGTGATCGGCGCCGGATCCGGGCGCTCGTTCGACCTCGACGCCGCCCGCTACGGCAAGATCATCCTCATGAGCGACGCCGACGTCGACGGTGCCCACATCCGCACGCTGCTCTTGACGCTGTTCTTCCGCTACATGCGTCCGCTCGTCGAGGAGGGACGCGTGTTCGCGGCGGTCCCGCCGCTGCACCGCGTGGTCGTGATGAACCCCGGAACCAAGCCCAACGAGACCATCTACACCTACAGCGAGCAGGAGCTGCACACGCTGCTGACGAAGCTCAAGCGCTCCAACAAGCGCTGGCAGGAGCCCGTGCAGCGGTACAAGGGCCTCGGCGAGATGGATGCCGATCAGCTCGCCACGACCACGATGGACCGCGGCGGGCGCACGCTGCGCCGCGTGCGCGTGCAGGACATGGAGGCAGCGGCATCCGTGTTCGATCTGCTCATGGGCAGCGACGTCGCGCCGCGCCGCGAGTTCATCATCGACTCGAGCGACCGGCTGGCGCGGGAGCGCATCGACGTCTGACCCCGTCGCCCGCCCTTCCGCCCGGCGACGACACGCATCAGAGCCCGGCGCACGCCGCGTGAACGCCCGCGGATGCCGAGCGCGACAGCCTGCCGGCCATGCCGCTGCGCCCGGCGGGTCATCGACGTCGCGCCGCCGTCGTGCAGGGCGGGACCCCGTGGCGAAGGGCACCCCACCCGGGGACTCCCGTCAGCGAACCACGGTGCCGATCGCGCCGACGACGGCCTCGAGCGGCTGACCCGAGGCGTCGCGCTTCGCACCCGACTCCGGCAGCGCACGGACGGAGCCGTCCGCGCCCACGGCCCGGGGGTCCGTCCCGACCCAGGCGAGGGTGAGGGCGTCTTCCCCGCGGAGCAGGCGCTGCGCGCGCACCCCACCGGTGGCACGGCCCTTGGCGGGGAACTCCGTGAACGCCGACACCTTCGCCGTCCCGGCATCCGTTCCGGGAAGGGCCGCGGACGACCCGGCGACAGTGACCACGACCGCATCGAACGCCGAAGCGCCGACCACCGCGAACGCGATCACGCGCGCGCCGTCGGAGAGCCGGATGCCGCCCATCCCCCCGGCGGACCGCCCCTGCGGCCGCACGGACGAGGCCTCGAAGCGCAGCAGCTGCGCGTCACTGGCGACGAACACCAACTCGGCGTTGTCACCGGCGGGAGCTGCGCCCACGACCCGATCGCCGTCGCGCAGCGAGATGATCTCGATCTCGTCCTTCGTGCCGAGCTCGGTCGCGGCTACGCGCTTGACCACGCCCTGCGCGGTACCGAGGGCGATCGTCGGTGCATCGACGAGGGGCACGAGGGCGACGACGCTCTCGCCCTTGGCGAGGGCGAGGTACTGCTCGACCTTCGTGCCCGCGCTGAGGTGCACCGAGTTGGCCGGGACGGAGGGCAGGTCGACGGGGGAGAACCGCACGAGGCGGCCGGCCGAGGTGACGGCGCCGATGTCGCCGCGCGTGGTGGTGTCGACGGCCGAGCGGACGGCGTCGTGCTTCGACCGTCGGGTCGGAGCGACCACCCCTCCGCCCGGGGCGTCGGCCAGTAGCTCGGCGCGCACCATGCGCCCGGTGGCCGACAGGTACACCCGGCACGGGGCGTCGGCGATCTGCAGGTCGGCGGCGGCCGCGGCGCGCGCGGATCGGGGCTGAACCGGTCCACCGTTGAGCAGCAGAGTGCGGCGAGGGGTTCCGTACGCCTCGGCTGCGGCATCCAGCTCCTTCGCCACCTGCTGGCGGAGCAGGGTCTCGCTCCCGAGCAGCTCGACGAGCTGAGCGATCTCGGCGTTCAACTGGTCGCGCTCGGCCTCGAGCTCGATGCGCGAGAACTTCGTCAGGCGCCGCAGGCGCAGTTCGAGGATGTACTCGGCCTGCGGATGCGAGAGGTCGAAGACCTCCTGCAGCTTGGTGCGGGCCTGCTCTCCGTCGTCGGAGGAGCGGATGACCTGGATGACCTCGTCGATGTCGAGGATCGCGATCAGCAGCCCCTCGACGAGGTGCAGGCGTTCGCGCTTGCGCGCGAGGCGGTACTCGCTGCGACGCGTGACGACGCGGATGCGGTGGTCGATGTAGACGCGCAGCATGTCGCGCAGTCCGAGCGTCTGCGGCTGGCCGTCGACGAGAGCGACGTTGTTGATGCCGAACGAGTCCTCGAGCGGCGTCAACCGGTACAGGTGCTCGAGCACGGCTTTCGGATCGAATCCCGTCTTGATGCCGATGACCAGGCGGAGGCCATTGTTGCGGTCGGTGAGGTCGGTGACATCGGCGATGCCGGCGAGCTTCTTCGCCTGCACCGCGTCCTTGATCTTCTCGATCACCCGCTCCGGACCGACGAGGTAGGGCAGTTCGGTGATGACGATGCCGGTGCGGCGCGGCCCCAGCGACTCGATCGACGCCTTCGCTCGCGTGCGGAACGTGCCACGGCCGTTCGTGTACGCGTCCTTGATGCCGTCGAGGCCGACGATGATGCCGCCCGAGGGGAGGTCGGGACCCGGCACGAACTCCATGAGCTCCTCGACCGTGGCATCCGGGTTCTGCAGCAGGTGCGTGGCCGCGGCGACGACCTCGACGAGGTTGTGCGGCGCCATGTTGGTCGCCATCCCGACGGCGATACCCGTCGCCCCGTTCACGAGGAGGTTGGGGAAGGCCGCCGGCAGCACCTCGGGCTGCTGGAACTGCCCGTCGTAGTTCGGGATGAAGTCGACGACGTCCTCGTCGAGGTTCTCGGTGAGGGCGAGGGCCGGGGGCGCGAGGCGTGCCTCCGTGTAACGCGGCGCCGCCGGACCGTCGTCGAGAGAACCGAAGTTGCCGTGGCCGTCGACCAGGGGGACCCGCAGCGAGAAGTACTGCGCGAGACGCACGAGGGCGTCGTAGATGGGCGCGTCGCCGTGCGGGTGCAGCTTTCCCATCACCTCGCCGACCACGCGCGCGCTCTTGACGTGTCCGCGGTCGGGGCGCAGGCCCATCTCGGCCATCTGGTAGAGGATGCGCCGCTGCACGGGCTTCAGCCCGTCGCGGGCGTCGGGCAGCGCACGGGAGTAGATGACCGAGTAGGCGTACTCGAGGAACGACCCCTGCATCTCGGTCGAGACATCGACGTCTTCGATGCGCTCGGTCACGGGCGAGCCGGTCGCGGCGGAGGAGGAACGGGAAACGGGCATATCAACGGCCTCGGGTCGGGCGGGCGTCCGGTCGGGACGGGGTCGGGAGCCGTGTGGAAGACTTGCTCCGATGTCTCTCAGCCTACCGGCGGACCCGCCGCGCTCCCGGAGCCTCACCGGTGTGGTGGAGCAGTCGATCGCCGCCCTGACGGGTTCTTCGGACTGGTTCGCACCCGCGCAGAGCGCGATCGTCTTCCTCGTCGACGGGCTCGGGGCCCACAACCTGGCCGCCCGTCGCGGTCATGCGCGCTTCCTCGGCGCCGTGGGCGGCCGTCGCGATGTCGCCCGCACCGTGTTCCCGTCGACGACGGCGGCGGCCCTCACGAGCCTGCTCACGGGCACCGCCCCCGGCGCCCACGGCATCGTCGGCTACCGCGCGCGCATCCCCGGGACCGATCTCGCGCCCGATCAGCTGCACGGGTGGGAGACCGACGGGCTCGACCCGCACAGGTGGCAGCGCCGCACGCCGCTCTTCGAGACGCACGCCGCATCCGGCCGTGACGCCTTCGTCGTCTCGCGGGCGAGCTACACCGGCACCGGATTCACCGAAGCGACGCTCCGAGGCGCGGAGTTCTTCCCCTCCGACGACCTCGACGAACGCGTGCGCCTGGCGGCCGATCTGGCCGCGCGGCATCCGGGGTCCATCACATATCTCTACGCGCCCGAGCTGGACACCGCCGGGCACCGCGACGGGTGGGAGTCCGACCGCTGGACCGACGCCCTCGAACGGGTGGATGCCGCCGCCCGGCGTCTCGCCGAGACCATCGGACCCCGCACGGGTGTGGTCGTCACGGCCGATCACGGCATGGTCGACGTGCCGGCGCACAAGCACGTCCTGCTGCGCGACGGCGATCCCCTCCTCGATGACGTCGCCCTCATCGGCGGTGAACCGCGCATGCTCCACCTCTACGCGCACGAGGGACGGGCGGATGCCATGGCCTCGCGCTGGAAGAACGACGAAGCCGCGCGGGCGTGGGTGCTGACGCGCGACGAGGCCGTCGCAGCTGGGCTCTTCGGACCGGTGGACGACGAAGTCCGGGACCGCATCGGCGATGTGGTGGTCGCCGCACGCGGACGCTTCGCCTACTACGACGACCGCGAGCCCGACAAACGTCCGCAGCGCATGGTGGGCCAGCACGGTTCGCTCACCGATGAGGAGCGCACGGTGCCCCTGCTTCGCCTCGGCGCCTTCTCCTGACTCCAGCCGGCGCACTGGCCGGCAGAACCCCGCCCGATCGCACGGCGCCGCTGTACGCGGGTATGCCGGCGCGCCTCGACGGCCGACCCGTGGCATCCCGTATCCGACCGGGCGCCTCAGCTTTCGTCGGTGCGCGCTCCGAACACGATCTCGTCCCACGAGGGCATCGACGGACGGCCCTTGGCGCGACGGGCGGTGTCGGGCTGAGGACGTTCCGGCTCGACCGCGTCATCGCTTTTGTCGTCGACGTACCCGGGCTCGACGGCGTCGAACAGCGCGACCGGCGTGGTCGCCGGACGCGGCTCGGGCTCGGCCTCGGTCATTCCGGGCAGGGGCTCCCGCTGTCCTCGTCGGCGACGTAGCGCCTCGAGCAGGTCGGCGGTCTCGGACGACGCCACCGGGGCGTCGGGCGCACGCTTGATCGCGGCGGCCTGCACGGCCGGCGCCACCGGGCCGGTCGCTTCGACGCCGGGTTCGTCGTCGATGTCGAGCCGGCGGGGACCGAACGCTCCGCTGTCGAAGCGGGAGTCGTCCTTGGGCACGTTGTCGAGGGCACGCAGGCGGGGGATGAGCCCCTCCGGGAGGGATCCCTGGCGAGAGAGCTGGATCGCGTCGGCGTTCTGCGGCGACAGGCTGCTGCGCCGCGGCTCGAAGCCCCAGCGCGCATCGTGCTCGATGCCGTTCGCGGTGAACTCCAGCTTCACCATCCAGCCCGAGCCTTCCTTCCAGCTCGTCCACCGCTCGGCGGAGGCCCCGGCCTCGGCGAGCTTCGCGCGGACGGCGGCTCCGAAGGTGATGGGGGCGTCGTGCTCCAGCGTGCCGCCGAGCAGCACGGGCACCGCGAGAGCTTGGGCGACCACGTGTTCGCGCTCCGCGAGAACAGGCCCCTCGAAACGCTCCACGTCTTCGACGCGGGCGTTCAACAGGGTCGCGACCTCGCGCGCCGAGAGCCCTGCCCGGATGTGGGCCTGGATCTCCCGGGGGCTGGGGCGCGGCGCGCGGTCGTCGTCTTCACGGTCCCGGCGCGCGCGGCGCGCCTCGGCGCGCAGCACCTCGTCGAGCGCGAGGGCGAAGCGTTCGCCCGATTGCGTCGCGACGACGAGGACGTCATCTTCGGTTCCGATGACTTTGAGCTGTTCCATGCGAAACACCCCTCCGATCTGCGGTCAGCGCCCATGCTGACATGCACCCCGCCCGGTTCCGGGAATATCCGGGGCGCGCCGCGAGTTTCCCGTCTCGCCCGACACGCACGCACGCTCGAGAGCATTTGCTTATCGCAGACGTGTCATGCAAACTATGGCCGCCCGATCGGGCACCCGATGGGGCACAGCACCACGAAAACCGGAAGTAGAGACCTGCACGCATGGCAACGGATTACGACGCACCGCGCAAGACCGAGGACGACAGCGAGTCGATCGAGGCCCTCAAGGAGCGCGTGCCCGACAAGGCGTCGGGGTCGATCGACAACGAGGATGCCGACAACCCCTCGGGCTTCGAACTGCCCGGCGCCGACCTCTCCGACATCGAACTCGATGTCGTCGTCCTGCCTGCTCAGGAGGACGAGTTCACCTGCATGAACTGCTTCCTCGTGAAGCACCGCTCCCAGATCGCGGAGGAGAGCGGCCCCGGCTTCATCTGCCTGGAGTGCGCAGCCTGACCTGAGCGCGCTGGATCGCCGCGACGAGGCGATCCGGCGTGCGGGTGGACACCACCCACGACGGGGTCGGGTCGTCGGGATCCGTCACCGGAACCGTGACGATGCCGTCGATCCCGCCCCGGATCACGTGCCAGGCCCGATGGTCGAGACCACTCCCACGGGCCGTACGGGCCTCCTCGGCGACGACGCCGACAGGAGCACCCAGGTACTCCACGGGGATATGTGCCCGGCCGGCGCGCAGCTCTCCGTCGCGGACCTCGACGACGGGCGAGATCGCGAGCAGCCCCGCCACGATCGCCACCGAGACGACGAGCCCGATGAACAGCGCCAACGTCGTGTCGAGCGGAGAGAAGACGACGGCCGCCATCGGACCGCATACGGCCGCGGCGACGAGCGCCCACAGCGACGGGCTCAGACGCTCTCGATACTCGGCTGCGGTGCGGATGCCGCACCCCCTCTTCTGCATTACCCTCGTGGGGTGACCGAAACGGTGGACGTCCCAATTGTCGCATCCGAGCCCCCGGTCTTCGCCCACCCCGGCGACGCCGGCGCCGACCTGACCGCCGCCGAGGCGGTCCGCCTCGAACCCGGCCGCCGTGCGCTCGTGGGCACCGGCGTGCGCATCGCGCTGCCCGAGGGCTTCGCCGCGTTCGTCGTGCCGCGCAGCGGTCTCGCCGCGAAGCACGGCATCACCATCGTCAACGCGCCCGGCACGATCGACGCGGGCTACCGCGGCGAGATCAAGGTCGCGCTGCTGAACACCGACTTCGACGAGGCGTACGACATCGCGGTCGGAGACCGCATCGCCCAGCTCATCGTGATGCCCGTCCCGCCCGTGCGCTTCGTCCTCGTCGACGAACTCCCCGACAGCGTGCGCGGCGATGGCGGTTTCGGATCGAGCGGATACCAGAGCCTGCAAGGGAGCACCCGATGACCGACGCGCCTGAACCCACCCCCACCCCAGCACCCGAGGATCCCGGCACCGAACTGGCGCCCCCCGCGAAGAGCGCCCCGGTCGACCGCGACAGCGCGGGGCCCTTCGACGAGTCGGAGGCCAACCCCGTCCGGCCCTACATCGACCTCGGCGGCATAAAGATCCTCCCGCGCGAGGGCTTGAACCTGCGCCTCGAGGTCGAGGAGCAGACCAAGCGCATCGTCGCCGTCGGGCTCGACTACGCCGACTCGACCCTGCAGGTGCAGCCCTTCGCGGCTCCGCGCACGAGCGGGCTGTGGGAGGAGACGCGCGAGCAGATCCGTCAGCAGGTGAAGCAGCAGGGCGGTCGCGTGGAGGAACGCGAGGGCCCTCTCGGACCCGAACTCCTCGCCGAGGTTCCGGTCGCCGGCGGTCCCGACGGGACGAACAAGCGCCTCGCGCGCTTCGTCGGCGTCGACGGTCCGCGGTGGTTCCTCCGTGGAGTGGTCGGGGGAGCGGCGACGAGCGACGTCGAAGCCGCGGCCGCCGTCGAAGACCTCTTCCGCTCGATCGTCGTCGTGCGGGGCTCGTCTCCCATGCCGCCCCGCGACCTCATCCCGCTCCGGATGCCGTCGACCCCCGGCACCGCATGAGCGACGAGTCCGCCCGCCCAGCGTCCGACGCCGACCGCGTCCCGCTGGAGCCGCCGTCCGCGGCCGACAGCGTGGGTGCGGCCCTCGGAAACGCCGCGCGTCGGGCCGGCCTCGACCCGGCGGCGCACGGCAGCACGGGAGCCGCGGTGTGGTCCGCGATGGGCGGGTGGCGCGGCATCCTGGAATCGGTGCTGCCCTCGCTGGCGTTCGTCGTGCTCTTCACGGTCACGATCGACCCCGAGACGCGCCAGGGCAACCTGTGGCTGAGCCTCGGCGTGTCGGTCGGACTCGCCGTGGTGTTCACCCTCGCCCGTCTCGTCGCGAAGTCGCCGCCGAGCGCCGCGATCGGCGGTCTGCTGGCCACGGTCGGAGCCGCCGTCCTGGCCCTCGTCACCGGGCGCGGCCAGGACAACTTCGTGCTGGGCTTCTTCACCAACGGGGCGTACGGCACCGCGTTCCTCGTGTCCGCGCTCGTCGGGTGGCCGCTCATCGGCCTCGCTGCGGGGTACATCCTGGGCGAGGGCACGCGTTGGCGGGCCGACCGCCGCAAGAAGCGCGCCTACACATGGCTCTCGGTCGCGTGGGCGGCCCTCTTCGCCGCACGTCTCGTGGTGCAGCTCCCGCTGTACTTCGCGGGCGACGTCACAGCGCTGGGCACGCTGAAGATCGTCATGGGCCTGCCGCTGTTCGCCCCGATGCTCGCCGTCACCTGGCTCGTGGTGCGATCTCTCTCCCCACGCCGAGAGTCCTGATATTATCTTGACATCAAGATAAATCCGTCCCCCCGATCGGTTAGGTCGACCTTCCTGGAATCGGCCGTGCAGCGCGGGGAAGATGGAGAAATGCGGGCCGACGCCTGCGCATTCGCCGACGAAGGAGACGATCGTGTCCACGGTTGACAGCTTCGGTGCAAAGAGCACCCTGACGGTCGGCAGCACCGACTACGAGATCTTCCGGATCGACACGGTCGCCGGTCACGAGAAGCTCCCCTTCAGCCTGAAGGTGCTGCTGGAGAACCTGCTCCGCACGGAGGACGGTGCCAATGTCACCAAGGAGCAGATCGAGGCGCTCGGCTCGTGGGTGCCCACGGCCGACCCCGACACCGAGATCCAGTTCACCCCGGCTCGCGTGGTGATGCAGGACTTCACCGGCGTGCCGTGCATCGTCGACCTCGCCACCATGCGCGAGGCCGTCACCGCGCTCGGCGGCGACCCGAACAAGATCAACCCGCTCTCGCCCGCCGAGATGGTCATCGACCACTCGGTCATCGCCGATCTGTTCGGCAGTGAGAACGCCCTCGAGCGCAACGTCGAGATCGAGTACGAACGCAACGGCGAGCGGTACCAGTTCCTGCGCTGGGGCCAGACGGCGTTCGACGACTTCAAGGTCGTCCCCCCGGGAACGGGCATCGTCCACCAGGTCAACATCGAGCACCTGGCCAAGGTCATCTACGACCGATCGGTCGACGGCGTGCTCCGCGCCTACCCCGACACCTGCGTCGGCACCGACTCGCACACCACGATGGTCAACGGCCTCGGCGTGCTGGGTTGGGGCGTCGGCGGCATCGAGGCCGAGGCGGCCATGCTCGGCCAGCCCGTGTCGATGCTCATCCCGCGCGTCGTCGGCTTCAAGCTGAGCGGCGAGATCCCCGCGGGCGTCACCGCGACCGACGTCGTCCTCACGATCACCGACATGCTGCGCCAGCACGGCGTCGTCGGCAAGTTCGTCGAGTTCTACGGCGAGGGCGTCGCCTCGGTGCCGCTGGCCAACCGCGCCACCATCGGCAACATGAGCCCGGAGTTCGGCTCGACCGCGGCGATGTTCCCCATCGACGACGTCACTCTCGACTACCTGCGCCTCACCGGTCGCGACGAGCAGACCGTCGCCCTCGTCGAGGCGTACGCCAAGGAGCAGAAGCTCTGGCACGACGCCGACCGCGAGCTCGTGTTCAGCGAGTACATGGAGCTCGACCTCGGAACCGTCGTCCCCTCGATCGCCGGCCCGAAGCGCCCCCAGGACCGCATCCTGCTGTCCGAGGCCAAGAACCAGTTCGAGAAGGACATCCTCAACTACGCCGGCACGTCGGTCTCGGACTCGATCGTCGACCTCGAGGTCGACGGCACGTTCCCGGCATCCGACCCGGGCTCGGTTCCCGGGGAGGAGCACGAGGAGGTCACCGAGAGCGAGGTGCTCATCTCGTCGGGCCACCCCGCGAACGCGTCGAACCCCGTCAAGGTCACCACGCCCGACGGCCAGTCGTACCTGCTCGACAACGGCGCGGTCACCCTCGCCGCCATCACCTCGTGCACGAACACGTCGAACCCCTCGGTCATGATCGCGGCGGGCCTGCTCGCCAAGAACGCCGTCGACAAGGGCCTGAAGCGCAAGCCGTGGGTCAAGACGACGCTCGGACCCGGCTCGAAGGTCGTCACCGACTACTACGAGAAGTCCGGTCTCGACAAGGCTCTCGAGGGCCTCGACTTCTACACCGTCGGCTACGGCTGCACGATCTGCATCGGCAACTCGGGCCCCCTCATCGAGGAGGTCTCCGAGGCGATCAACGAGAACGACCTCGCCGTCACGGCCGTCCTCTCGGGCAACCGCAACTTCGAGGGCCGCATCAGCCCCGACGTGAAGATGAACTACCTGGCGTCCCCGCCGCTGGTGGTGGCCTACGCCCTCGCCGGGTCGATGAACTTCGACTTCGAGACCGACGCCCTCGGCAAGGACCAGAACGGCGACGACGTCTTCCTGAAGGACATCTGGCCCGCTCCCGACCAGGTGCAGACCATCATCGACGCGTCGATCTCGCGCGAGCAGTTCATCCAGCAGTACGCCACCGTCTTCGAGGGTGACGAGCGCTGGAAGAACCTGCCCACGCCCACCGGTCCCGTCTTCGAGTGGGATGCTGACTCCACCTACGTGCGCAAGGCCCCCTACTTCGACGGCATGTCGATGGAGCCCTCGCCGGTCACCGACATCACCGGTGCGCGCGTCATGGCGACCCTCGGCGACTCGGTCACGACCGACCACATCAGCCCGGCCGGCAACATCAAGGCGGGCACGCCCGCCGCGCAGTACCTGACCGAGCACGGCGTCGCGCAGAAGGACTTCAACTCCTACGGCTCGCGCCGCGGCAACCACGAGGTCATGATCCGCGGGACGTTCGCCAACATCCGCCTGAAGAACGAGCTCACGGCGGCCGTCAACGACGGCCAGGTCGTCGAGGGTGGCTTCACCCGCGACTTCACGCAGCCCGGCGGGCCGCAGTCGTTCATCTACGACGCGAGCCAGAACTACCAGTCTCAGGGCACACCGCTGGTGATCTTCGGCGGCAAGGAATACGGCTCCGGCTCGTCTCGTGACTGGGCGGCCAAGGGCACGAACCTGCTCGGTGTGAAGGCCGTCATCACGGAGAGCTTCGAGCGCATCCACCGCTCGAACCTCATCGGCATGGGCGTCGTCCCGCTGCAGTTCCCCGCCGGCGAGAGCTGGAAGTCGCTGGGCCTCGACGGCACCGAGATCGTCTCGATCGAGGGCATCGAGCAGCTCAACGAGGGCGTCACCCCGAAGACCGTGAAGGTCACCGCCGAGCCGAGCGAGTTCTCGCCCGAGGGCAAGCAGACCATCACGTTCGACGCCGTGGTCCGCATCGACACCCCCGGTGAGGCCGACTACTACCGCAACGGCGGCATCCTGCAGTACGTGCTGCGCTCGCTCGTCTGAGCGATGGACGTCCGGTGCCCCGGGAGCCTCGTGCTCCCGGGGCACCTTCGTTCCCCCTCCGGTACAGTTGGCTCATGACGATCTGCCAACGCCAGCCCCATCCGGGGCCGGCGACCGACGAGGGGACACCTCTGTGCGCAGATCATTCGCCAACGCCGTCTTCCGCCTGACGGGTCACCGTCTCTGCTGCGGCCGGATCCCGGAGTGGACCGCCCACGTGGGCCAGCCGTGGCGGCCCATCGACGAGGCTCCGCTCAATCTGTACAACGTCATCTGGCGTGTCCAGAACGTGCTGGCGGGATGGATGGACTGAGCCCGAGGGCGGCACCGCGATCCCTGTGGTGCCGCCTTCCGACGCCCACCGACTGCGTGAGTCCGGACACTACCGGAGCACGATGGGCAAGCCGTTGCCGGGCCCGCGAGGCCCCCGGAGACTAGAATCGACAGACGCGCAGACCCCTGCGCGCCCCGCACGAGAGGAGTCACATGGCTCTCCTACCCGGCATCCACGGCCCCCGTGACCTCGACCGTCTGCGCCCTGACGAGCTGCGTCAGCTGGCCTCCGAGGTGAGGGCCTTCCTCGTCGAGAACGTCGCCCGCACCGGTGGGCACCTCGGTCCGAACCTGGGCGTCGTCGAGTTGACGATCGCGCTGCATAAGGTCTTCGACTCGCCGGCCGACCCCATCATCTTCGACACCGGTCATCAGTCGTACGTGCACAAGATGCTGACCGGCCGCCAGGACTTCGAGAAGCTCCGCTCGCGCGGGGGACTCGCCGGCTACCCCCAGCGGTCCGAGAGCGAGCACGATGTCGTGGAGTCCTCGCACGCGTCGAGTTCCCTGAGCTGGGCCGACGGCGTCTCGCGAGCCTTCAGCCGCACAGGACGCCGCGATCGTCACGTCGTCGCCGTCGTCGGCGACGGCGCCCTCACCGGCGGGATGACGTGGGAGGCGCTCAACAACATCAGCGACGACAACGACCGCAACCTCGTCATCGTCGTCAATGACAACGGCCGTTCCTACGCGCCCACCATCGGCGGGATGGCGCGCTACCTCAATCGCGTGCGCACGAACGAGGCCTATCGCACGCTGCATCGCGGCTCCGACACGCTCTTCCGCCGACTCGGCCCCGCCGCTCGCGCGGTCTACCGCGGTGTCCGCGGCGGCACCCACGGGTTCCTCTCTCGCTTCACCAACAACGAGGCGCTGTACAGCAACCTCGACATCAAGTACCTCGGGCCGATCGACGGCCACGACTTCGAGTCGCTCATCGAGACGCTCGAGCTCGCCAAGTCCTACGGTGCCCCCGTCATCGTCCACGCGATCACCGACAAGGGCAGCGGCTACGCGCCGGCCATGAGCGATGAGGCCGATCAGTTCCACGCCGTGGGCAAGATCGACCCGATCACCGGTGAGGCACTCGGATCGGGCGGGGGTCTGCAGTGGACCGACGTGTTCGCCGAGGAGCTCGTGAAGGTCGGCGCCGAGCGCGACGACGTCATCGCCATGACGGCGGCCATGCTGCGCCCGACAGGCCTGCAGCAGTTCGCCGAGCGCTTCCCCGAGCGCGTCTACGACGTCGGCATCGCCGAGCAGCACGCAGTGGCATCCGCCGCCGGTCTCGCCTTCGGCGGCCTGCACCCCGTCGTCGCGATCTACGCCACCTTCATGAACCGCGCGTTCGACCAGGTCATGATGGACGTCGCGCTGCACAAGGCCGGTGTGACCTTCGTGCTCGATCGCGCCGGCGTCACCGGACCCGACGGGCCGAGCCACCACGGCATCTGGGACCTGGCGATGCTGCAGCTCGTGCCCGGCATCCGGATCGCCGCTCCGCGCGATGCGGCTCGTCTGCGCGAGGTCTTCCGCGAAGCCACGGCCGTCGAAGACGCGCCCACGGTCGTCCGCTACCCCAAGGGCAAGGTCAACGACGACGTCGAGGCGATCGAACGCCTGCGCGACGGTGTCGACGTGCTCAGCCGCGGCTCCAGCGACGATGTGCTCCTCGTGGGGATCGGCCCCATGGTGCACCTCGCGATGGAGGTCGCGGACCGGCTGAAGGCGCAGGGCATCGGTGCGACCGTCATCGACCCGCGCTGGGCCATCCCCGTGCAGCCGTCGATCGTCGACCTCGCGCGCGAGCACCGTCTCGTCATCACCATCGAAGACGGCATCCGCGTCGGCGGCGTGGGCACCCGCGTGCGTCAGGTCCTGCGCGAGGCCGGAGTCGACACGGCGGTCGACGAGCTCGGCATCCCCGACGAGTTCATCGATCACGCGACCCGCGAGCAGATCCTCGAGGATGCCGGCCTCACGGCGTCCAAGATCGCCCACGACGTGGTGGCCCAGGTGCTCGGCACCCGTGTGCCCATGGCCCGCCAGACGCCCACCGGCTCGATCCCCACGATCGAGGAGTGGGAGAAGTCGCGATAGCGACGCGCTGACGAAGGGGCCGGGATGCCGTCATCCCGGCCCCTTCGTCGCGCCGGGGCGCCTACCGCAACGCACGCCGGGAGGGGACCACGCCACCCCGCACGCCCCTGTCACCGAGCGATCTCCTGTCCTGGAGCGCCGCCCCGCACCGCCGTCATGCTTCGGGGGGAAGCGGCGGCGCTCGACCCGGCCCGGCCCCCGCGGGAGCGACGACGGCGTCGCCCCCGCAGGGACGACGCCGTCGTGAGTGAGGGCCCTCAGGCTCCGATGCCGCGGATGGGCGGGTGGTGGAACGTGTCGCCGAAGGCGCGCTCCGACGCCCCCTCGCGATCGAGGTAGGGCGAGGCCCCGCCGTCGATGAAGGGCCAGCCGGCACCGAGGATGAGGCACAGGTCGATGTCCTGCACCTCGGGCACCACGCCCTCGTCGAGCATGATCTTGATCTCCTGCGCGAGGCCGTCCTGCACGCGAGCGAGGATCGTCTCCGGCGCGACCGGGGTCTTGCCGGTGACGAGCACCTTCTGCGCGGCCTTGGTCCAGCCGGTCACGCGACCGCCCTTGTCCTTCTCGACGACCGCGGGCAGGGCCGCGAGCTCGTGGAAGTTCTCCGACGAGAAGAAACGGTCGGGGAAGGCGTGCGCCATCGTGTCCTGCACGTGCGCGGCGACCTTCCAGCCGACCAGGTCGATCAGCTGAAACGGACCCATCGGAAGGCCGAGGGGCGCGAACGCCTTCTCCACCGTTGCGATGGGTGTGCCTTCGTACACAGCCCGCGCGGCCTCGCCCATGACCTTCGCCAGAAGGCGGTTCACGACGAAACCGGGTGCGTCGGCGGTGAGCACCGCGTTCTTGCCCAGGCCCTTCGCGACCACGAAGGCGGTGGACAGCGCCGCGTCGCTCGTGGCATCCGTCTTCACGACCTCGATGAGCGGCATGACCGCGACCGGGTTGAAGAAGTGGAAGCCCACGAGACGCTCGGGGTTCTGCAGCACCGAACCGATCTCGGCGACCGAGAGCGACGAGGTGTTGGTGGCGAGGATCGCATCCTCGGAGACGATCTTCTCGATCGCGGAGAACACCTCCTGCTTCACGCCGACCTCCTCGAACACGGCCTCGATGACGAAGTCGCAGTCCGCGAACTCCGAGCGGTCGGTCGTGCCGTGCACGAGGGCGCGCAGCTGGTTCGCGGTGTCACCGTCCAGCCGCCCCTTGGCCTCGAGCTTCCCGATCTCCTCGCGAATGGATGCCACGCCCTTGTGGACACGTCCCTGGTCGAGGTCGGTGATGATCACGGGGACGCGCAGCTTGCGCACGAACAACAGCGCGAACTGGGAGGCCATGAGCCCGGCGCCGATGACGCCGACCTTGGTCACCTTCTTCGCCAGCGCCTTGTCCGGGGCGCCCACCGGACGCTTCGCGCGCTTCTGAACGAGGTCGAAGGCGTACATGGATGCCGCGAACTGGTCGCCCGTGATGAGGTCGGCCAGCGCCTCGTCCTCGCGCGCGAACCCCTCGGCCTTCGTGCCGCTGCGGGCCTTGTCGAGCAGATCGAGCGCGACGTAGGGGGAGCGGGGCACAGTGCCGATCTTGGACTCGAGCATGCCGCGGGCCATCTTGATCGCGATGGGCCACTTGGTCAGGCGTTCGAGCTTGCCCGGCTCGTTCTTGCGCTCGACCTTGATGCGGCCGGTGAGCACGCCGTCGGCCCAGCGCAGCGAGTCCTCGAGGTACGAGGCCGCCGGGAAGATGGCGTCCATGATGCCGAGGTCGAAGGCCTGCTTCGGCTTCAGCATGCGGTTCTGCTTCAGCGGGTTCGAGACGACGACCTCGAGCGCGTTCTCGATGCCGATGAGGTTCGGGAGCAGGTAGGCGCCGCCCCAGCCGGGGATGATGCCGAGGAACACCTCGGGCAGCGCGACGGCCGCAGCCGACGCATCGACCGTGCGGTACGTCGAGTTCAGGGCGATCTCGAGACCGCCGCCGAGCGCGAGGCCGTTGACGAACGCGAACGAGGGCACGCCGAGCTCCGACAGCGAGCCGATGACCTGGTGCCCGCGTTGCGCGATGAGGCGGGCGACCTCCTTCGACGGCAGCTTGGCGACGTCGGAGAGGTCGGCCCCGGCGGCGAGGATGTACTGCTTTCCGGTGATGGCGACCGCGTGGATCTCGCCCTTCGCGGCCCGCTCCTTCAGCGCTTCGAGCGTGCGCCCGAGTTCGGCGAGCGTCGCCGGCCCGAGGGTGTTCGGGCGCGTGTGATCGCGCCCGTTGTCGAGCGTGACGAGCGCGAGCACGTTGCCCGAGGGCAGGCGCACGTCGCGGACGGGGGAGTGGGTGACCACCTCGTCGCCGGTGAGGGCGTCGAGGGGCGAGAAGTCGATACCGGCGTAGGCGCGGAGGATGTCGTCGGTCACTTGCGCTTCTTCTTTCCGTCGAAGAACGGGTTCTCCCAGATGACCGAGCCGCCCTGTCCGAGGCCCACGCACATGGCGGTGAGGCCGTAACGCACGTCGGGGCGCTCGGCGAACTGCGCCGCGAGCTGAATCATGAGACGCACTCCGGATGCCGCGAGCGGGTGGCCGACGGCGATGGCGCCGCCCCAGGGGTTCACGCGAGGGTCATCGTCGGCGATGCCGAAGTGATCCAGCAGCGAGATCACCTGGATGGCGAACGCCTCGTTCAGCTCGAACAGGCCGATGTCGTCGATCGTGAGACCGGCCTTCTTCAGGGCCTTCTCGGTCGAGGGGATCGGGCCGATGCCCATGATCTCGGGCTCGACACCCGCGAACGCGAACGACACCATGCGCATCTTGGGCGCGAGGCCGAACTCCTTCACGGCATCGGCTCCGGCGAGCAGGCTGATGGTCGCGCCGTCCGTGAGGGGCGACGAGGTTCCGGCCGTGACGCGCCCGTGGGGGCGGAACGGCGTCTTGAGCGTCGCGAGACCCTCCACGGTCGTCTCGGGACGGCGCCCCTCGTCCTCGGTGGCCAGGCCCCAGGCGCCATCGGCATCCTTCACCGCCACCGGCACGAGGTCGGGCTGGATCTTGCCGGCCTCGTACGCGGCCTGCACCTTGTGCTGGCTGGCCGCACCGAACCGGTCCGCGCGCTCCTTGGTCAGGTGGGGGAACCGATCGTGGATGCGCTCCGCCGTGACGCCCATGTTCAGCGCCCCCGGGTCGACGAGCTTCTCGGCCACGAAGCGGGGGTTGGGATCGACGTTGCCGCCGATGGGGTGACGCCCCATGTGCTCGACGCCGCCGGCGAGGGCGAGGTCGTACATGCCGACGCCGATCGAGGCGCCCATGGTGGTCACGCTCGTCATGGCGCCCGCGCACATCCGCTCGATCGCGAGGCCCGGCACGGTCATCGGCAGACCCGCGAGGATCGCCGCCGTGCGGCCCAGGGTGAGTCCCTGATCACCGGTCTGCGACGTCGCGGCGATCGCCACGTCGTCGATCCGGTCCTTCGGCACGTCGCCGTTGCGCTCCATCAACCCGATGATCGCCTTGACGACCAGGTCGTCGGCGCGGGTGTTCCAGTACATGCCCTTCTCGCCGGCGCGCCCGAAGGGGGTGCGCATTCCGTCGACGAAGAAGACGTCCGTCATCTCGGCCACTCTGCCTCCATAGTTTGGGATGACCCCAGCCTAGGAAGTCGGTCCGACCGCGGAGAATCGGTTGTCCGAACCTACGAATCCACGCCGGGGGCGTCGTCGACGGGGTTGAGGGAAGCTACAAAGCTATCGACGATCACCTGTGCAGTCTGGTCAATCTGCCACGGGCGGGCGCCGAGTTCCGTCAGGGCCGCACTCACGTTCTCGACCGTGAGGTCCGCGGGCGGTGCCCACGACAGACGTCGCAGCGTCTCGGGCGTCAATAGGTTCTCGGTCGGCATCCGCAACTCCTCCGCCCGGGCCTCGACCGCGGGACGCGCGGCCTTCAGGCGACGGTCGGCCTCGGGGTTGCGATCCGCCCAGGCGCGCGGCGGCGGCAGGGTGTCGCTCGGCACCCGGTCGGGCGGCAGGTCGGTGCTCGCGCGCCCCTCGACGATGGCGTTCCACCACCGGTCGAGCTGGGTGCGGCTGGCGCGGCCGTTGAACTCTTTGATCGCCGCGAGCGCCTGCTTGCTCGAGGGGTCGGCGAGCACGGCCGCGACCAGCGCGCGGTCGGGCACGAGCCGCCCGGGGGCGATGTCCTGCTCGCGGGCGTAGTCCTCGCGCGCCTGCCAGAGAGCGCGGGCGACCGCCAGCGAGCGACGGCCCCGCACCGTGTGCAGACCGCTCAGGCGGCGCCACGGGTCTTCCCGCGCGGGCTTGGGCTGCCGGTCGAGAACCGCCTGGAACTCCTGCCGCGCGAACTCCGTCTTCCCCTGCTCCTCGAGTTCCGCCACGAGCACGTCGCGCACGTCGATGAGGTGCTCGACGTCGAGCGCGGCGTATTCGAGCCAGGATGCCGGCAGCGGACGCGTCGACCAGTCGGCCGCCGAGTGGGCCTTGGCGAGGGTGATGCCGAGGGTCTGCTCCACCACGGCCCCCAGGCCCACCCGCTCGTGCCCGAGCAGGCGCGAGCCGAGTTCGGTGTCGAAGATCACCGGCGGCTCGAGGCCGCGCTCGCGCAGCGACGGAAGGTCTTGGCTTGCCGCGTGGAACACCCACTCCGCGTCGCCGATGGCCGTCTGCAGCGGCGAAAAGTCGCCGATGGTCGTGGGGTCGAAGAGGAACACCCCCGCCTCCCGCCGGAAGACCTGGATGAGGTAGGCACGCTGCGAGTAGCGGAACCCCGACGCGCGCTCGACGTCGACCGCGACCGGCCCCGTCCCGGCGGCCAGCGCCACGCACGCGGAGTGGAACCCCGCGGCATCCTCGATGACGATGTACTCAACCACGCGTGGGCCTCCGGGCTCCGAACACGGCAACGCCCTCCGACCCCGGGGGGAGGCCGGCGAGCATGCACACGAGCTCCGCCCACGCCTCGAGGTGCGGGCGGAAGGGACCGCGCGGCGACCATGACGCGCGAAGTTCGATCTGCGACCCCTCGCCCTGGGCGGCGAGAGCGCCGAACCCGGTCGAGAGGGTCTTGGTGGCGGTGCCCGACTCCGAATGGCGGTCCGCCCCGCGCGAGTCGAGCGCATCGATGAGCCACGACCAGGCGACCTCGGCCAGCAGCGGGTCGACGCCGATCTCGGGCTCGAGGGGGGCCTGGGCGAAGCAGACGATGCGCCACGCCCCACCCCAGGGCTCGGGCTCCTCGGGGTCGTGCAACAGGATGAAGCGGCCCGTGCCGAAGGGCGAGTCAGTGGCGTGCTCTTCGGGGCGCACATCGCCGGCCAGGGCGAGCGAGAAAGGTGCCAGTCCCGCGGGGGAGGGGATCTCCCGCACCACGAGGTCGTCGCGGAACGTCGTCGCGCGCACCTCCTCGGCGGCACGCGCGAACGGTCCGGCGGCCTCCGCCGGGCGATGGTCACTCACGGCAGCAGACTAGAGTGAGGCCTCGATGAACGCTCCCAGGCGCGCCGCGGGTCCCCGCGCATCGCGGCGCCGCATCACCGGTTTCCGCGTCGCCCTCTCCTCCCTGGGCGTCGCTCTGGCCGCCTCCGCGGGTGCCCTGGGCGCCGTGTCCCTGCGGGTCGCCCGCACCGTGGTGCGCCCGGCCGGCCGCCTGCCGGACACGGGCATCCTGCGCCTGGACGCCGCGGCGCAGACCATCACCCTCGCGCGCACGCCCGACACCGCCCTCCCCGGCCGATACGGACTCTTCACGGTCGGGTCAGTCCCGTACCTGCGCCTGGGCGCCATCGTCGGCAGCGACGAGACCAGCGTCACCCGGAAGCTGCTGACCCATGTCGCCGCCGACGGCGATCTCGCTGCGGAAGCCGCGTTCAGCGGCTGGTACTTCGACCAGCCGGAGCAGCTGCACCTGCCCTTCCGCGACGTCGACATCGAGACCGGGGTGGGCACGTGTCCCGCCTGGGAGTTCGCCGCCGCCGACCCCACCGACGTCTGGGTCGTGCAGGTGCACGGCCGCGGCACCACCCGCGCCGAGACCCTGCGCGCCGTGCCCGTCTTCCACGCCCTCGGCATCACGAGCCTCGTCGTGTCGTACCGCAACGACGGCGACGCCCCCAACAGCCCCTCGGGCACCTACGCGCTCGGCGCGACGGAGTGGCGCGACCTGGATGCCGCGATCGGCTACGCGCGACGCCACGGCGCCCGCCGCGTCATCCTCATGGGCTGGTCCATGGGCGGGGCGCTCGCCCTGCAGGCGGCGCTCGAATCGCCGCACGCCGACGTGATCGCCGGTCTCGTCCTCGACTCGCCCGTCGTGGACTGGCGGACGGTGCTCTCCTTCCAGGGCCGCGCGATGCGACTGCCCGAGCCCGTGATCGCGCTCGCGCAGCGCACGATCGGATCGGGCTGGGGAGCCGCGGTCCTCGGGACGGGAGAGCCCATCCCGCTCGACCGCCTCGACGTCGTCGCCCGCGCTCGGAGCTTGCGGCATCCCGTGCTCATCCTCCACAGCGACGACGACGGCTTCGTCCCCTCCGACGCCTCTCACGCCCTCGCCGCGGCTCGACCCGACCTCGTCACGATGGAGACCTTCACCACCGCCCGCCACACCAAGCTGTGGAACTACGACGAGACACGGTGGTCCGACGCCATCGGGTCGTGGCTACGCGAGCGGGGCCTCACCCGCGAGAGGTGATCCCGGATGCCGAGCACCCGGCGACACCGGCGAGATCCGCTGCGGCCGACCTCGCGGGATCAGGCGGTGCGCTTGGCGCGCACCTGACGCTTCGCCCGCATGAGCATGCCGGTCATACCGGCGATGCGAAGGGGGCTCACCGCGCGGGTGAGCCCGATGCTCTGCGGGAAGTCGTCGGGGACGGCGAGCATCTCCTCGGCGCTGAGTCCGGTCAAGCCCTGGGAGAGGATGCTGGCGAAGCCGCGGGTGGTCGGAGCCTCGGCCGGCGCGGTCGCGTGCATCGCGACACGGTCGTCGTCATCGACCGTCACGATGATGAACACCGGCGACTGGCACTCCGCCACGCGCTCCGCCAGCTCGGGGTGACCGGCGTACTCCGCCGGCACGTCGGGGAGCTCCTGCGAGAACTCGAGCAGCAGCTGCAGGCGATCGGGCTCGTCGAGCTCGAGGAACTCGTCGCGGATCTCGGCGAGGCGGGCGGGGAGGGCGTTGTCGGACATCTCCGTCATCCTCCCACGCCCACCGCGCCCGGGCTCAGCGCCCCGGGACCTCGCCCGGCTCGGACCCCGAGACGATCGGCACGCGCACGGCGCTGCCCCACTCGGTCCACGAGCCGTCGTAGTTGCGCACGTCGTCGAAACCCAGCAGGTGCTTCAGCACGAACCAGGTGTGGCTCGAGCGCTCGCCGATGCGGCAGTACGCGACGATCTTGTCGCCGTCGGCCAGTCCCGCACCCTCGCGGTAGATGGCATCCAGCTCGGCACGCGACTTGAAGCCGCCGTCCTCGGCGACGGCCTTGCCCCACGGCACGCTCTGCGCGCTCGGGATGTGCCCGGCGCGCAGCGCGCCCTCCTCGGGGTAGGCGGGCGCCGTCGTGCGCTCGCCGGAGTACTCCTCGGGGGAGCGCACGTCGATCAGGGGGTTGCCGAGGTGGGCGAGCACGTCCTCCTTATAGGCACGCAGGACCGAATCGTCGCGCTCGACCACCGGGTAGTCGGTGGGCTCGACGACCGTCTTGTCGGTGGTCAGGGGGCGCCCCTCGGCGATCCACTTGTCGCGGCCCCCGTCGAGCAGGCGCACGTCCTCGTGACCGAAGAGGGAGAACACCCACAGTGCGTAGGCCGCCCACCAGTTGTTCTTGTCGCCGTAGATCACGACGGTGTCCTCGCGCGAGATGCCCTTGGCGCTCAGGAGCTTCGCGAAGCCTTCGCCGTCGACGTAGTCGCGCACCACCGGATCGTTGAGCTCCGTGTGCCAGTCGACCTTCACGGCGCCGGGGATGTGGCCGGTCTCGTACAGCAGCACGTCTTCGTCGGACTCCACGACGACCAGTCCGGGCGTCCCGAGACGTTCCTGCAGCCACTCGCCCGTGACGAGCCGTCCGGGCTCGGAGTACTCGGCGAACTTGGGGGAGGTGGTGTCGATCTCGACGGTCACGGAGAACTCCTCTGTCAGAACGGCGGTCAGGCGGCGGTCACCGCGGCGTGAACGGCGGCATAGGGTGGACACCGCACTATCGACCCTAGATCCGCGGCGGGGGGCACACACCCCTCCCGTAAGACTGCGACACAGGACGGCCATGACCTCTACGCCCGCGACGACCGGCCTCATCCACCTCACCGATCGCGAGCCCGCGGTCTCGGGCGCCGAAATGGTGAGCGCGCTGGTGCCGCCCCCGCAGTTCGACGGCGCCACGTTCGAGTCGTACCGCGCGGATGCCGCCTACCCCTCGCAGCAGGAGGCCAAGGAGCTCTTGCAGTCGTTCGCGGGGAAGCAGTCGGCGCCCGCGAAGAAGGGCGGCTTCTTCCGTCGGGCGGAGAAGACGCCCCCGGTCAAGCCGGGCGTCTACCTCGACGGCGGGTTCGGCGTGGGCAAGACCCACCTGCTCGCCGCGATCTATCACGCGATGCCCGCCCGCCGGAAGTACTTCGGCTCCTTCATCGAGTACACCGCGCTCGTCGGCGTCCTCGGGTATGCCAAGGCCGTCGAACTGTTCCGGGGCTCCGACCTCCTCTGCATCGACGAGTTCGAGCTCGACGATCCGGGCGACACGATGGTCATGACACGACTCCTCGGCGAGCTCGTGGCATCCGGGACCCGACTGGCGGCGACCTCGAACACCCCGCCGAACGCTCTCGGCGAGGGACGCTTCGCCGCGCAGGACTTCCTGCGCGAGATCCAGTCGATGGCCGACAGCTTCCGCACCATCCGCATCGACGGCACCGACTTCCGTCAGCGCGCGATCGACGGGGAGGCGAAGGTGCTCTCAGACGGCGACTACCGCGCCGCCGTCGAGAACGCCTCCGCCGGCGGCGTGGCATCCGACGATGCGTTCAGCGACCTCGTCGGACACCTGGCGCGCGTGCACCCGTCACGCTTCATCCGCCTCATCGACGGTGTCGGCGTGATCGGCCTGCGCGACGTGCAGGTGCTGCACGACCAGTCGGCGGCACTGCGCCTGGTCGCGTTCGTCGACCGCGCCTATGACGCGCAGATCCCGATCCGCGCCACCGGGGTGCCGCTGAACACGGTGTTCAGCGACGAAATGCTGGCCGGCGGCTACCGCAAGAAGTACCTGCGCGCGGTCTCCCGCCTGGTGGCGCTCACTCACTCCTGAGGTCCTCTCATCAGCGCCTCCCATCGGCACGAAACGCGATGTTTACCGGGGAGCGGCGGCTGTAACCTTCGCGAAACACGAGACGAAGGGCGACGGTAACCGGCACTGGGAACACTGAAGGGACCCGACGCTACACCTGCGTCCCTGCAGAGAGGTTTCCTCCGAGATGGATCAAGGCAACACCGCATTCATCCTGATAGCAGCGGCACTCGTGCTGCTCATGACGCCAGGACTCGCGTTCTTCTACGGTGGTCTCGTCAAGGCCAAGAGCGTCATCAGCATGATGATGATGAGCTTCGGCGCCATGGGCCTCATGGGGGTCCTGTGGGTGCTCTACGGCTACTCGATCGCGTTCCCGACCACCGAAGAGGGAACCACCCAGTTCCCGTGGGCGATCGACCCCAGCAACTTCAGCCTCGCCGGCGTCCTCGAGACGCCCGAGGGCGCGGCATACCCGCCGCTCGCGTTCGTCGCGTTCCAGGCCACGTTCGCCATCATCACCGTCGCCCTCGTCTCGGGCGCCATCGCCGACCGCGCCAAGTTCGGCGCGTGGATGATCTTCGCCGGCATCTGGGCCACGGTGGTGTACTTCCCGGTCGCCAGCTGGGTCTTCAACTTCGGCCTCGCCGATGACGCGTCCTTCTCGTACGGCGGCTGGATCACCCACGGCCTGCAGGACGTCTTCGGCGTGGGAGCGATCGACTTCGCCGGTGGAACCGCGGTGCACATCAACGCCGGTGCCGCCGCCCTCGCCCTGGCGCTCGTGCTCGGCAAGCGCGTCGGCTTCCAGAAGGGCGCGCACGTCCCCCACAACCCGCCGTTCGTGCTCCTTGGCGCGGGCCTGCTGTGGTTCGGCTGGTTCGGCTTCAACGCCGGTTCGGAGCTGGCTGCCGACGGTACCGCCGCGCTGGCGTTCGTCAACACGATCGCCGCTCCCGCCGCAGCCCTCCTGGCCTGGCTGATCGTCGAGAAGATCAAGGACGGCAAGCCCACCTCGGTCGGCGCCGCCTCCGGAGCCGTCGCGGGTCTGGTCGCCATCACGCCCGCCTGCGCCGCCCTGACGCCGTTCTGGGCCATCGTGCTCGGCCTGCTCGCGGGCGCGGTCTGCGCCCTGGCGATCGAGCTGAAGTTCAAGCTCGGCTTCGACGACTCGCTCGACGTGGTCGGCATCCACCTCGTCGGTGGTCTGATCGGAACCCTGTACCTGGGCATCTTCGCCACGGGCACGGGCCTCATCAACAGCGGCTCGTTCAACCAGCTGATCGTCCAGGCGATCGCCGCGCTGGCCGTGCTGGTGTACTCCTTCGTGCTCGCCTTCGTCATCGGTTTCGCGATCGAGAAGACGATCGGCTTCCGCGTGAAGAACGAGGACGAGATCGCCGGTATCGACACCGTCGTGCACGGCGAGGAGGGCTACGTGCTCTCCGACGTGCGCGGCTGAACCCGCTCACCTCGAACGGGGCGTCACCGATTCGTCGGCGGCGCCCCGTTCCGCGTGTCTAGGGTGGGCCGTATGGGAACGACCTCTCGCGTCCTCTCGGCGCTTCTCGGCCTCTTCCGGTCCGGAACGAGCACGACAGCTCCACCGCGCCCCTCGAAATCGGCTGTCGGCGCCCCACGCCCCGCTTCGCGCCCGAGCGCCGCAGCGGGCACCGAGACGGTGGAGGTCGACCCGCCGCGCCGCCTGTCGCTCTCGTACGCCCCCGCACGCGACGGCGCGCCCGACGGCGGCGAGATCGTCTGGACCTGGGTGCCGTACGAGGAGCGCGACGGCCGCGGCAAGGACCGCCCCGTACTGATCATCGGCCGGGCGGATGCCTCCCGCTCCTACGCCGTGCGCCTGACGAGCAAACCGCATGACGGCGACCGCCAGTACCTCTCGCTGGGCACGGGGGAGTGGGATCCGCAACGGCGTCCGTCGTGGGTGGACGTCGAGCAGGTGTACCTCGTGCACGACGCGGGTATGCGGCGGGAGGCCGCAGCCCTGGATCGCAAGCGGTTCGACGTCGTCGCGAAGGCGTTGGAGGCGCGCTACGGGTGGTCGCGCGGGTGAGCGACGCCCTGCTCGAAGGGCCGCGGGGAAGGCGACTATGCCTCGAGTACGGGTGCCGGGATACACGGATCGTTGAGATCGTGAACAACTACGGCTTCCACCACTTCGAAGACGGCGCTCGGGTCATCGCGTTCTCGAGTGGCGAGCCCGCGCCGATCCCCGACCCGAGTGTGGGCGACATCGCGGAGGCGCTCGCCGCGGCATCCGGAACCCCCCTCGACCATGACGCCGTCGCCGGGGCGCTGCGGGCGTCGGTCGACGTTGCGCGGTACTGGCAAGAACCCGACACGGTCGATCGGCTCTGCGCTGATCCGCGGATCGTCGAGGCGCTGCGACCGCTCGCGCACGACCTGCTCGCGCTGTACGAGCGATCGTGGAACCGCGAGCGCACACCGGAGCAGTGGGCCGTGAAGTGGCGGCTCCGTGAAGCCGCCGGCGCTCTCGCTCCGGCCGCGGCCACCGCGCTCGAGAAGTGGAATGCCGGCCTGCGCGCTGCGGAGGAGCGCGCCCGACGGGACTGGCCGACGGAGCCGACGGCCCGCGTGTCGGGGGAGTGGTGGTCGGTGCCGGTGTGGATGCTGTCGACGCGGGGCAGCGTCGAAGCCGCTCTCGACCTCGTCGAGGATGCCTTCGGCGACGAGGCCGCCACGGTCATCCCCGTCACCGGGCACGGGCGCACCCTCGAGATCAACGGCGCCGCCGACTGGGCTGAGCTGTGCCGGAGGTACCCGCTCGAGGTGACGGCTTCGCACCGCCACGACTGGTACCGCACGACCGGACGCGACGGCCGCTGGCTGATACCGGATTGGGTGCGCATCGCTCGCGAGTGGCACGCCGTGCACCTCACCACGCTCGGCTACCTGACCGGTGCGACCCGCACGATCGAGATCGACGGCGAGTACGCGAGCGTGATCGCCGGATGGGCGCCCGACTCGACGATCTGGCTGACCGACGCCGTCGTCGAGAGCGGGCCGCGCGAGGAGTGGCAGCGGGAGCGTTCGGATGAGCCGTGGAGACGCGTCGGCTGAGGTTTCGACCGCCTGTTGGGGGGCCTTCTTCGGCAGCCACTCGGCTCGCACCCCGGGACCGTCAGGGACCGTCAGGGCCTCGTGGAATGACGAAGGCCCCCGGCGAACCGAGGGCCTTGCGATGGTGGGCGATACCAGACTCGAACTGATGACCTCTTCCGTGTGAAGGAAGCGCGCTACCAACTGCGCCAATCGCCCGCATCCCGAACGGGACTCATCGATCGTACCGGATGCCGAGAGGTGCTTCCGACCAAACCGAAAGACACGCGCGGGGCGCACCTCGTTTTGCGCCCGCGCTCAGATCGGGTAATGTCTTACGAGTGCTCGGGGCAAGCCCCGGGAACGAAGTGCGGATGTAGCGCAGTTGGTAGCGCACAACCTTGCCAAGGTTGGGGTCGCGAGTTCGAGTCTCGTCATCCGCTCGAGTGGAGGGATCTGTCGCCAGTACGTATGGCGGGCAGATCACGACACGTGGGTCGAACCACATCACGGTGGCGTGGCCGAGCGGCTAGGCACCGGCCTGCAAAGCCGTTTACACGGGTTCGAATCCCGTCGCCACCTCAACTCACAAGAGAACAGCCTGTATAGGCGCGATTGGCGCAGCGGTAGCGCGCTTCCCTGACACGGAAGAGGTCACTGGTTCGATCCCAGTATCGCGCACCGAATGAAACCCCCGGCTCGCCGGGGGTTTTTTCGTGCACGGACGAGGCGCTCACCCCCGTCCGCGCTCAAGCGACCAGCTGTGCGCATCGAGATCGCCTGATCCTGGGTGAGCTCGCGCGCTGCATGGCAAGCGGATGCGTGCCGGCGCCCGGGGCCGAGAACCACCGGCTGCCCGCGGCCGCTCCATGAGCATCGACGATGAGGATCGATGAGCATCGACGATGAGGATCGCGGTTCAGCCGTCCCGCACGGGGGTGACCGTCAGCGACACGACGATGTCCCGCAGAGTCATCCGCTCGCACGGACATATCAGCGACCCGAGTGACGCGCTCTCCAGCCGCGCGCACCGCGCGCGACAGCGGCTCGTTCGCCGCCGGGAATTCCCGCGCCGCTCACGGACGACGATGACGATCGATGCGGGGGAGTGGTTGTTCCCGCCGCCAGTAAGGGGGGCTGCGGAGTGCCTGGCGGCGGGAACAAGGCGACGTTATCCCATGTCCACCGAATGGGGGACAGGTCGCGCCCGGTCTTATGGCTCCGTTGCGCATTCCTTGCGCCCGCGTTGAGGTTCGGCACAGCAGTCCCATGAAGGGCGTATTCGACGGACGTGCAACACCCGGCGCCGTCGTGCTCCCGCTCAGATCACGGCGATGCTTTGCAGGTACTGCGCGACTCTCTCGTGATCCACGACATCCAGCGGCTGGCCGTTCACCCGGTGCGCGGACGCCAGCGTCGTCAGCGACTCGTTGGTCAACCCGAATCGATACGTCTGCAGTGAAACGATCACAGGCCCCACCTGCGGTACGTCGTAGCTCCCCATGGCCGCGAGCATAGGGCGCGAGCACGCCACCATGGAAGCGCTCCCAACAAGCTCTTCGCGAATCGACCTCGGCATCCGGAGCCCGATGCAAGCCCTGGGTGGATGCACGAGGCCCCACTAGCGTGGAGACATGACGGTCCCCGACACCCACTGGCGTGAGATCGCCTCGTCGTCCTTTGTCTCCCTCGGCACCTATCGCAAGAACGGCGCCGTGGTCGCTGTTCCGGTGTGGATCGCACGGGACGGGGACGAACTCGTCGTCACCAGCGAACGGTCGACGGGTAAGGTCAAGCGCCTGCGCAACGACCCTCGAGTCACGCTGCGCCCGTGCAGTCGCATGGGCGCGGTGGACCCGGATGCCCACACGGTTGAGGCCCATGCTCGTATATCGGGTCCGGCCACCGAGGACGTGCGCGCCCACACCGCCCTTCGCCGCAAGTACGGCCTGCAGTATCGGTTGATCCTCGGTTTCGAGGTGCTCGTGCGGCGGCTTCAACGCAAGCCCGGGGATCGCGTGATCATCCGCATCTCCCGTTCCACCTGACGTCGCGGCATCCCGCGGGGCGCGCGCCGCTGGTTGAGCCCTACCTGCGAAACGACTCCGGAGGCAAGGGGTGGGCGCGGGGCTCTTTTTGCGGGACAGTGCTTGGAGAAACGACGATGGATCCCTCGGCCACCGCGTTCGAATTTCTCGCCTGGAGATGCGCGCGGCTGGGGAGGAGCATCAAGGGGTCATCATGGGCAAGTTCATCTACGACGGGAACGTCAAGGTCGACTTCGAGGATCGCCTGCTCGCGCACCTGCAGGCCGTGATCATGGCCAAGGTCCGCCGGGGAGAGTCGTTCCCCTTCACGTGGAAGGACGACATCAGCACCGGCGGCGGGCGCACGACGGTGTACATCCATCCGAACGTCTCGCTGGTGTTCAAATATCACGGCAGCCGGACGCCCCAACTGAGCCCCGCCTGGCTGCACGCGCTCTCGTACAACGCCAATTCCGGGCGCGGTCTCTACGTGATCCCCGAGCCGGACGAATCCGCGCCGCGCGAGAGTGCGCAGCGCGAGGAGATGGTCTTCCGCGAGGTACCGAACGAGCAGGTCGGGGCGAGCGCGCACTCCTGAACCCGGAATGCCGAGAGCCGCGACGGGCGTTCTCTCCCACATGACGGACTGGAACGACGCGAAGCCCTTTTTCGAAACGGATGCCGTGGCGCACCTCGCGACACTCATGAAGGACGGCTCCCCGCACTCCATCCCGCTGTGGGTGGGGGTCGACGGCGACCGACTCATGATCTTCACCGAGATCGACACGCTGAAAGACCGCAACCTCCGCCGCGACCCGCGCGTCGCGATCTCGGTGACCGGAGCCGACAACCCGTACTCGATGGCCTTCGTGCGGGGAGAGGCGGTGCGACGCATCGACGGCGACGCCGCCCTGCCCTACATCGACCGGATCTCGGCGCTCTACACCGGCGGGCCCTACGGCATGCGAACGGGTCTGGCCGTCTGGTTCATCGAGCCGCGCAAGGCCTGGTCGCGCACGTACGAGGACTGATCCTCACAGGGCGAGCGGGACGACGGCGAGCAGCAGGATCAGCGGGGCGATCACGGCACCCAGCACGACGAACCTGCTCCACCGCACCTCGACGCCCGCCGCGACCAGCCGGTCGTGCCACAGGAGCGTCGCGAGCGACGCCCACGGCGTCACGATCGGGCCGGCGTTGACGCCGATGAGCAACGCCGCGAGGCGCACGGGCGACCCCGCGACCGACTCCAGCGCGAGATAGGCGGGCAGGTTGTTGATCCCGTTCGCCACGAGAGCGCCCACCCCGGCCAGCTGCCACAGCGATCCGAGGTCGTCGCCGGTCCCCGCGAGCACGGTGGTCACCTTTCCGATTCCGAGCGCCTCGAGCGCCCCGACCGCGAGGAACAGCCCTCCGGCGAACACGAGCAGCGACCACGGGACGAGCCGGATGCCGAGGCTTTTCGGCGCGCGCAGGGCGAACGTCACGACGAGCACGACGGCGGCGGCGACGGCCGGCATCCACGGTTCGAGACCGATCACGAGCAGCGGCAGCAGCGCCAGCGTGACGATGCCCGACACGCGCAGGAGGACGGGGTCCGAGACGGTGGGGGCAGCGGCATCCGGATAGGTGCGGGGCAGACGCCGCAGGAACACGACCGTCAGCACCAGGACCGACACCGCGATTGCGATGAGCGCCGACGGGCCGAGCAGCGCGAGAAAGGCGATCGGATCGTGTCCTCCGCCGAGGGCCTCGGATGCCAGCAGGTTCGTGAGGTTCGACACGGGCAGCACGAGCGAGGCGGTGTTGGCGAGCACCACCGTCACGAAGGCGAACGGCAGGGGATCCATCTTGCGGGCCACCGCCATCGCCACCACCACCGGCGTCAACAGCACCGCGGTGGTGTCGAGCGACAGGAACGCCGTGGCCACCGTCGCCAGCAGGACGACGAGCGCCCACAGCAGGGCCGTGCGCCCGCGCGCGATCTTCGCCAGGCGCGCGGCGACCACGTCGAACAGCCCCGCCTTGGACGCCAGTTCGGCCACGATCGTGACGGCGACGACGAACAGCAGGATGGGCCAGACACGGTCGGCGACAGCGAGGGCGTCGCCTGCGGGGAAGGCGCCGGTGAGCAGCGCGACGATCCCGAGGATCCAGAGCACGCCGCCGATGATGGCCAGAGTCACCGCTCCACTATGGGGCACGTCCAGTGCGGTCGAGACCATGCCCGCCCGGTAGCCTGGAACGGACCCCTTCAGGAGATGTTCTGTGACTGATTTCCCCACCGATGGCTTCGCCCTCTTCCCCGACCGTTCGGTTCTCGCTCTGCGCGTCAACGGGGAGCTGAAAGACCTGGCCACGACCGTGACGGCCGACGACCAGGTCGAGCCGGTCACCATCGACAGCGCAGACGGTCTCTCGATCCTGCGCCACTCGACGGCGCACGTGCTCGCGCAGGCCGTCCAGCGTGTCAAGCCCCAGGCGAACCTCGGCATCGGCCCGCCCGTCACCGACGGCTTCTACTACGACTTCCAGGTCGACGAGCCCTTCACTCCCGACGACCTCAAGGTCATCAAGAAGGAGATGGAGCGCATCGTCCGCGAGAACCAGCGGTTCGTGCGTCGCATCGTCACCGACGACGAGGCCCGCGCTGAGCTCGCCGACGAGCCGTTCAAGCTCGAGCTGATCGGTCTCAAGGGCGGATCCGCTGAGGCCGCCGAGGGCGCGTCGGTCGAGGTCGGCGCCGGGGAGCTGACGATCTACGACAACGTCACCCGCGACGGCGAGACCGCGTGGAAGGACCTGTGCCGCGGACCGCACGTTCCCGGTACCCGTCTGATCGGCAACGGCTGGGACCTCACCCGCATCGCCGGCGCCTACTGGCGCGGCAGCGAGAAGAACCCGCAGCTGCAGCGCATCTACGGCACGGCGTGGCCCACCAAGGACGAGCTGCGGGCCTACCAGCACCGCCTCGAAGAGGCCGCGAAGCGCGACCACCGCAAGCTGGGCAAGGAGCTCGACCTCTTCTCGTTCCCCGACGAGATCGGTCCGGGGCTCTCGGTGTTCCACCCCAAGGGCGGCATCATCCGCTACGAGATCGAGCGCTACATGCGCGAGCGCCTGCTCGCCAGCGGCTACGAGGTCGTGAACACCCCGCACATCACCAAGGGCGACCTGTTCATGACCAGCGGCCACCTGCAGTGGTACGCCGACGGGATGTACCCCCCGATGGTCCTCGACGAGGTCGTGGATGCCGACGGGCACGTGTCGCGCGAGGGCCAGGAGTATTACCTCAAGCCCATGAACTGCCCCTTCCACAACCTGATCTTCCGCTCGCGCGGCCGCAGCTACCGCGAGCTGCCCCTGCGTCTGAGCGAGTTCGGGTCGGTGTACCGCTACGAGAAGAGCGGAACCCTCGCGGGGCTGACGCGCGTGCGTGGCATGACTCAGGACGACACACACATCTACGTCACCGCCGACCAGGTGAAGGGCGAGCTGACCCACAGCCTCGACTTCGTGCTGCAGACGCTGCGCGACTACGGCCTCAACGACTTCTACCTGGAGCTGTCGACGAAGGAGGAGGGCAATCCGAAGTTCATCGGCGACGACGCCCTCTGGACCGAGGCGACGGACACCCTCCGCGAGGTGGCCGAGGCCTCGGGCCTCCAGCTCGTACCCGATCCGGGCGGAGCAGCGTTCTACGGCCCCAAGATCTCGGTGCAGGCGCGCGACGCGATCGGCCGCACGTGGCAGATGTCGACCATCCAGCTCGACTTCAACCAGCCCGAGCGCTTCGAGCTCGAGTACACGGGTCCCGACGGAGAGAAGCACCGCCCGGTGATGATTCACCGCGCCCTCTTCGGCTCGGTCGAGCGCTTCTTCGCCATCCTGCTCGAGCACTACGCGGGTGCGTTCCCGGTGTGGCTGGCGCCCGTGCAGGTCGTGGCCGTGCCGGTGGCCGCCGAGTACGGCGACTACCTCCAGGGCATCGTGGCCGATCTGAAGACCAAGGGCGTGCGCGCCGAGGCCGACCACAGCGATGACCGCATGCAGAAGAAGATTCGCACGCACACGACGCAGAAGGTGCCGCTCATGCTGATCGCCGGCGAGCAGGACAGCGCGGCCGGTACGGTGTCGTTCCGCTTCCGCGACGGAACGCAGCTCAACGGCATCCCCGTCGACGAGGCCGTCTCGCGCATCACCGGCGCGATCTCGGCGCGGACGCTCGTCAACACCGCCGAGGACCTGGCGTGACGACCGGCCCGGATGCCGCCGGGGCGGAGTCGTCCGCGACGACCGACGCCGAGCTGGTCGACGCCGCGACCCTTCCGGGCGTTCCCGACGAGTTCCAGCGCCTGTGGACTCCGCACCGCATGGCGTACATCTCGGCCGGGCGCGAGCCGATGGAGAAGAACTGTCCGTTCTGCGCGGCGCCCGACAAGAGCGACGAGGACGGTCTGATCGTCGCGCGGGGGAAGACGGCGTACGTCCTGCTGAATCTCTTCCCCTACAACTCGGGCCACCTCCTGGTGTGCCCGTACCGTCACATCGCCACCTACGATCAGGCGACCGAGGAGGAGGTCGCCGAGATCGGCGCCCTCACCCAGCGGGGGATGCGGGTGCTGCGCGCGGTGTCGAACTGCGACGGTTTCAATCTGGGCATGAACCAGGGGGCGATCGCGGGGGCAGGGGTCGACGGTCACCTCCACCAGCACATCGTCCCGCGCTGGGCGTCGGACGCGAACTTCTTCCCGATCATCGCCAAGACCAAGGCGCTGCCGCAGCTGCTCGGCGACGTCCGCCGCGCGGTGTCGGAGGCGTGGGACGCCTGAACCGGCGTTGTCCACAACCCCCGCTCGCCGCGGGGTCGTGCTGGCTACGGTGGTCCCATGAACGCTCGGACTCGCCCCCTCGTGCTCTCGTTGACGCTCGCCGCCGTGCTGACGGCGACGACCGCGTGCATTCCGCTTCCGAGCCCGCTCGAGGGCGGCGACGCTGCGGAGGCCCCTGCGGCGACCCCGACCGCGGCGCAGCCGTCGGCTCCGGGGGAGGAGGCGACCGCCGACCCGGACGACTTCTCCGACGTGTTCACCGAACGCGACGAATTCTTCCGCGAGCAGCAGCTCCCCATGGACGGCACCCCGCTCGTCGCAGTGACCCCGGCTCAGCAGGACTTCATCGCGCAGCAACGGGCCTATGTCGAAGAGCAGGGTGCTACGTGGACCGCTTCCGACGAGAACCTCTCCCTCGCCCTCGCCGGCGATGCGTGCGAGACGGCGATCCTCAGCCGACACGAGGTCGACTCCTCGACCCTCGTCGCGCATGTCTCGACGTCGCCCCTGTTCGCTCAGCTGATCCCGACCGGGCTCGATGACGATGCACGGAAGAAGGCCGAGGCCAACGTCGCGAGCGTGATGGTGTTCGGCACGACGTTCCTCTGCCCCGATGACGGCGACGCGTGGGTGGCGGCGTACCAGCAGGTGTACGGGGGCTGACGAACAGCCGCGCCGGACGTCGCATCGGTGCGCCCGATCCCTTCGACAGGCTCAGGGACCTCGCTGTGCAGCGAGGAGATGCCCATTCAGCCGGTCGCGGGACGGGTGCTGAGCCCGTCGGTGCGATCGGGCGATCGTCGTCGTCTCAGCGGACCTGGCGCACGTCGAACTGGAGGCGCGGGTGGGCGTAGGCCTCCTGCGACTCCACGAGGCGCAGTTCGCGCGATCCGGACTCGTACGTGTTCGACAGCAGGTCGAACACGCTCGAGGCTGTGCGCGCCAGGGCGTCGGCCGCGTCGCCCGTGCGGCGGTAGTGCGCCGTGAAGAGCGCGGCGGTGACGTCGCCCGAGCCGTTCGCCTTCATCGGGATGAGCGGCGTCTGCACGATCCATGCGCCGGCGTCGTCGATCACCATCATCTCGATCGTGTCGGCCTCGCGGTCGGGCCGCTCGACGCTCGTGACCAGGACGGTACGCGGACCTCGCGCGCGCACAAGGTCGGCCGACGCGAGGGTCGAGTCGATGCTTCCGGGCTCGGTGCCGGTGAGGAAGCCGAGCTCGAACTGGTTGGGCGTGATGATGTCGGCCGTGGGCACGACGCGCTCGCGCAGCAGCTCGGGGATGGCCGGTGCGACGAAGCAGCCGGACCTGGCGTTGCCCATGACCGGGTCGCAGGCGTAGACGGCATCCGGATTGGCCTTCTTCACGCGCGAGACGGCGTCGATGATGACGTCGCCGATGCCCTCGCCGCCCTGGTAGCCCGACAGCACCACGTCGATCTCGGGGAAGATGCCACGTTCCTCGATGCCCGCGATCACGGCTGCGACATCGTCGGGGGAGATGAGCGGTCCGCGCCAGGCGCCGTAGCCGGTGTGGTTCGAGAAGTTCACCGTGTACACGGGCAGCACCTCGACGCCGATGCGCTGGAGGGGGAAGACGGCGGCGGAGTTGCCGACGTGCCCGTACGCGACGGCGGACTGGATCGAGAGAACCTTCATGCCTCGATCCTTCCACTTCCCGCGTCCGCCCGGAGCACCCGGCACGCCCGCGCGAGGTCGTCGGCCAGGGCGTGGGCCGAGGCCTCGTCGAGGTCGTGGACGGTGAGGCGCAGGAAAGCGCCGTGGTCGCTCTCACCGAGGAAGAACGGATCGCCCTCGCGCACCAACCATCCGCGGTGCATGAGCTCCTCGCGCACGCGCGGGGCCGCTACCGGCAGCGGCACCCACAGGTTGAGGCCGTCGCCGGGAGAGACCGGAACCCCCCGGTCGGTGAGGGCCCGAGCGAAAGCGGCGTTGCGATCGGCGTAGTGGACGGCGGCGCGCTCGATGCCCGTGCGCACCTCGTCGTCGGTGACGAGAGCGAGCGTCAGACGCTGCAGGATGTGGCTCACCCACGTCGTCCCGGGGGTGAGGCGCACGGCGAGGCCGTCGGCGGTGTCGGCATCGGATGCCGTGACGGCGAGGCAGGTGTCGGGTCCGAGGAACTTCGACATCGAGCGGATGCGCGCCCACCGTCGTTGGGAGGCGCCGATCACCGACTGCAGCCGCGCCCGCGACAGCAGGGAGAAGTGGTCGTCCTCGACCACGAGCACATAGGGGTGCGCGACGAGGACCTCGCGGAGCGCCGCCGCGCGCTCGGCACTGAGGCTCGCGCCGGTGGGATTGTGCGCCCTCGGCGTGACGATGACGGCCCTCACCCCGGCGTCCAACGCGGCGCGCAACCCGTCGACGGTCATGCCCTCGGCATCCACCGGGACGGGCACCGCGCGATACCCGCCGGTGCGCACGGTGTGCAGCGCCGACAGGAAGCACGGGTCCTCCAGCGCGACCGCGTCGTCGCGCTGCAGCGCCTGCGCGAGCAGCCGCTCGATGGCATCGCTCGCACCGCTCGTGACGGTGATGCGCATGTCGTCGTGGGGGAGCTGTTCGGCCATCCACGCCCGCGCCCACGCTTCCAGACCGGGGTCGATGACCGGCTCGCCGTACAGCACCGGGCGCGCGGAGCGGGCGAGGGCGGCCGTCGGGTCGGGGATGAGCGCGGGGTCGGGGTTGCCCGTGCCGACGTCGCGCAGCACGGTGTCGGGCGCGTAGCCCTCCTGCGCGACGGCGGCGCGGTCGGCGACCCGCGTCCCGCCGCGTCCGCGGGCTTCGACGAGCCCCGCCTGCGCGAGCTGGCGATACGCCGCCACGACGGTGTTCCGGTTCACCCCCCGCTCGGCCGCGAGCGTGCGGACGGGCGGCAGGAGCGTGCCCGGGGGAAGCTCTCCGCGTTCGATGCGCGTGCGCAGGCCGGCGGCGATCTCGGATGCCGAGCGGCCGGTGATGTCGATGGTCATACGCCCCCAAAGCTTTCGCCCAGCTTATGTCCTGCGCCATGCTACGGTTTGGCCTAAGCCAATAGATCGCGCCCCGAAGCGCGGAACGGAGCAGTCATGACCGACACCGGAACCTCGCGCGTCAAGCGCGGACTCGCCGAGATGCTCAAGGGCGGCGTCATCATGGACGTCGTCACCGCCGAGCAGGCGCGCATCGCCGAAGACGCCGGCGCCGTCGCGGTGATGGCGCTCGAGCGCGTCCCGGCCGACATCCGCGCCCAGGGCGGCGTCGCGCGCATGAGCGACCCGGATCTGATCGACGACATCGTGGCATCCGTCTCGATCCCCGTCATGGCCAAGGCCCGCATCGGCCACTTCGTCGAGGCGCAGATCCTGCAGGAGCTCGGCGTCGACTACATCGACGAGTCCGAGGTGCTCTCGCCGGCCGACTACGTGAATCACATCGACAAGTGGAACTTCACCGTGCCGTTCGTGTGCGGCGCGACCAACCTCGGCGAGGCGCTGCGCCGCATCACCGAGGGTGCGGCGATGATCCGCTCCAAGGGCGAGGCCGGCACGGGCGACGTGTCGGAGGCGACAAAGCACATCCGCACGATCCGCTCCGAGATCAACGCGCTGCGCGCGAAGACGAAGGACGAGCTCTACGTCGCGGCCAAGGAACTGCAGGCCCCGTACGACCTCGTCGCCGAGATCGCCGAGACCGGGAAGCTTCCCGTCGTGCTCTTCACCGCCGGGGGAGTGGCGACCCCCGCCGACGCCGCCATGATGATGCAGCTGGGCGCCGACGGGGTGTTCGTGGGCTCGGGCATCTTCAAGTCGGGCAACCCGGCGCAACGCGCGGCCGCGATCGTCAAGGCGACCACGTTCCACGACGACCCGAAGATCGTCGCGGAGGCGTCACGCGGGCTCGGCGAGGCGATGGTCGGCATCAACGTCGCCGACCTCCCCGCCCCGCACCGCCTGGCCGAGCGTGGCTGGTAACAGCCCCCGCGTCGGCGTCCTCGCCCTGCAGGGCGATGTGCGCGAGCACCTCGCCGTGCTGACCGCCCTCGGAGCCGACGCGCAGCCCGTGCGCCGGCCCGAGGAGCTGGCCGCCGTGGAGGGCCTTGTGCTCCCCGGCGGCGAGTCGAGCGTCATCGACAAGCTCGCGCGGGCGTTCGGCCTGTTCGACCCGATCCGGGCCGCCATCGCGGACGGGATGCCGATGTACGGCACGTGCGCGGGGCTCATCCTCCTCGCCGACCGGATCGACGGCGCGATCACCGGCCAGCGCACCTTCGGCGGGATCGACGCCCGCGTCGCGCGCAACATCTTCGGCTCTCAGACGCAGTCGTTCGAGACCGACCTCGACGTGCCCGCACTGGGCGCCCCGCCCGTGCACGCCGTGTTCATCCGGGCGCCTGCGGTGGTGGAGTGGGGCCCGGATGCCGTTCCCCTGGCATCCCTTCCCGATGGGCGCGTCGTGGCGATCGAGCAGGGATCGCTGCTCGGCACGGCGTTTCATCCGGAGTCGACGGGGGAGACGCGCTTCCACGAGCGGTTCCTCCACCGGGTGCGCAATCGACGCGGTGCGGGCGCCGCCGCATCGTAAACTGGGGGAATGTCCGGACACTCCAAATGGGCCACGACCAAGCACAAGAAGGCGGTCGTCGACGCCCGCCGCGCCAAGTCGTGGGCCAAGCTCATCAAGAACATCGAGGTCGCGGCCAAGCTCGGCGGCGCCGACCTGCAGGGCAACCCGACCCTCTTCGACGCCGTTCTGAAGGCCAAGAAGACCTCGGTCCCCAAAGACAACATCGACCGCGCGATCAAGCGCGGAGCAGGCATCGGCGGCGAGGCCGTCGAGTACGCCTCGATCATGTACGAGGGCTACGGTCCCAACGGGGTGGCGTTCCTCATCGAGTGTCTGACCGACAACAAGAACCGCGCGGCGGCCGAGGTGCGCACCGCCCTCAGCCGTAACGGCGGCACCCTGGCGGACCCGGGCAGCGTGGCGTACAACTTCAGCCGCAAGGGCGTCATTGTCGTCCCCGCCGAGGGCACCAGCGAAGACGACGTCATGCTCGCGGTCCTCGAGGCCGGCGCCGAGGAGGTCGAACCCCACGGCGAGGGCTTCGGCGTGATCACCGAGGCGAGCGACCTGGTCTCGGTCCGCTCCGCCCTGCAGGATGCCGGGATCGAGTACGACTCCGCCGACGTCGAGTTCGTCCCCTCCCTCAAGGTCGAGGTCGACGCCGACACCGCCCGCAAGGTGTTCCGACTCATCGACGCGCTCGAAGACAGCGACGACGTGCAGAACGTCTACACCAACTTCGACCTGACCCCCGAGGTGCAGGCCGAGCTCGAGAACGACGAGTAAGGGCGCGCCCTTCGTCGCGACACGGCCCCTGCGTTTAGCGTGGGGGCCGTGTCCCGTTCTCTGCGCGTCCTCGGCATCGACCCCGGCCTCACGCGCTGCGGCATCGGCGTCGTCGACGTCTCGCCTGACCGGACCGCCTCGCTCGTGCACGTCGGCGTCGCCCGCTCCGCGCCCGGCGACCCGATCGAGAAGCGTCTCGCGGCCATCGCCGCCGGCATCCGGGAGGTGCTGGTCTCGCACGAGCCGCACGTCGTCGCCGTCGAGCGCGTCTTCGCGCAGAACAACCGACACTCGGTGATGGGCACGGCCCAGGCCAGCGGCATCGCCCTGCTCCTCGCCGCCGAGCACGGACTGACCGCGGCCACCCACACGCCGAGCGAGGTCAAGGCCGCCATCACCGGCTACGGTTCCGCCGACAAGCTGCAGGTGCAGACCATGGTCGCGCGCGTGCTCCGTCTCGACGCGCTGCCTCAACCGGCGGACGCCGCCGACGCCCTCGCGATCGCCCTGTGTCACGCCTGGCGCGGCGGCCCGGCGATCCCGTCAGCGGATGCGACGCTGACACCGGCCCAAAGGGCGTGGAGGGATGCCGAGAAGCGGCGTTCTCCACAGCCCCGTGTCGCTCGAACGCATGTACGAACGCCACGCGTAGGCTGATCCCATGATCTCTTCGCTGCACGGGGCGGCGGCGCACGTCGCCGACGATTCGCTCGTGGTCGTCGTGGGTGGGGTGGGCTTCTCCGTCGCCGTCACCGCCCAGTTCGCGCGCACGGTGAACCTCGGCGACGACGTTCACCTCCACACCAACCTGATCGTGCGGGAGGACGCCCTTTCGCTCTACGGGTTCGAGACGCGCGAGGAGCTCACGGTCTTCACGCAACTGATCAGCGTGACCGGCGTCGGACCGAAATCGGCGCTCGGCGTGCTCTCCTCCTTGACCGTCCCACAGATCGCCCAGGCGGTCGCCGACGACGACGACGCCCCGTTCCGACGCGTATCGGGGATCGGTCCGAAGACCGCCAAGCTCATCGTCGTGCAGCTCGCCGGGAAGCTCGCCGTCGTCCCGGCCACCGCTCCCGCAGCCGTCGCCTCCCACGGGCAGGTTCCTGTCCAGGTCACCCAGGCCCTCATCGGGCTCGGGTGGACCGAGCGCACGGCAGCCGAGGCCGTGGCATCCGTCGCCGAGAACGCCTCGGAGGCGGACCGCGCCTCGGTGCAGGCTCTGCTGCGCCTGACGCTCGCGCTGCTCGGGCCGGCGCGGAAGGAGAGCGTGGGTGGCTGACGTCCGCGACGCCGGCACCCCCGACGACGAGACCGAACTCGCGATCGAAGGCGCGCTGCGGCCCACCTCGCTCGAGGAGTTCGTCGGCCAGCAGAAGGTGCGCGGGCAGCTGCAGCTGCTGCTCGACGCCGCGCGCATCCAGCAGCGCTCACCCGATCACATCCTCCTCTCGGGGCCTCCGGGGCTCGGCAAGACCACGCTCGCCATGATCGTGGCGCACGAGAGCGGGCGCCCCCTGCGCCTGTCGAGCGGCCCGGCGATCCAGCACGCGGGCGACCTGGCCGCCCTGCTGTCGTCGCTCACCCCGGGAGAAGTGCTCTTCATCGACGAGATCCACCGCATGGCCCGCTCCGCCGAGGAGATGCTGTACCTGGCGATGGAGGACTTCCGCATCGACATCATGGTCGGCAAGGGGGCCGGGGCCACCAGCATCCCGCTCGACCTCTCGCCCTTCACCCTCGTCGGGGCGACGACGCGCGCGGGGCTGCTGCCCAACCCGCTGCGCGATCGCTTCGGATTCACGGCCCATCTCGAGTACTACGAACCCGAAGAACTCGAACGGGTCGTGTCGCGATCGGCGGCCATGCTCGACGTCGGTCTGCCCGGCACGGCGCGCTCCGAGATCGCCCGTCGCTCGCGCGGAACGCCGCGCATCGCCAACCGGCTGCTTCGGCGCGTGCGCGACTACCTCGTCGTCCACGGCCCCTCAGCGGGAACTGACGACGGCGACGCCGACGTGCGCACGGTCGGCGCCGCCCTCGACCTCTACGACGTCGACGCCATCGGTCTCGACCGTCTCGACCGGGCCGTGCTCGACGCGCTCGTTCGGCGATTCCGCGGGGGACCGGTGGGTTTGAGCACGCTCGCCGTCGCCGTCGGCGAAGAGCCCGAGACCATCGAATCGGTCGTGGAGCCCTACCTCGTGCGCATCGGCTTCATGGGGCGCACCCCGCGCGGGCGGGTCGCCACCCCCGAGGCCTACGACCATCTCGGCGCCCCTCACCCCGACGGCCTGCTCCGGTTCAGCCAGGGGTCATGACCTATACTCGGCGAGGGATTCCCCGACCCCCGCTTGACTCACGCTAGGCAGTGCCGCACGGCGCGCCTGACTCGAAAGGTGCACCGCCTCGATGGATATCGCCCGGTTCTTCGCCGATTACGGCATCGTCATCCTGCTCATCGGCCTGCTGATCTTCATGTTCTACAGCTCGCGGCGCCGCATGCAGAAGCAGAAGGCGGAGCTCGAGAAGAAGTCGCGCGAGACGGTCCCCGGCGCCGAGGTACTGCTGCAGGGCGGCCTCTACGGCACCATCGTGGAGTACGACGGCGTCGACCTCGACAAGCCGGCACTCGTGGAGATCGCCCCCGGCGTGGTCATCAAGGTGCACAGCCAGGCCGTGCTGCGCATCGTGGACCCGACCCAGGGCGCGGTCACCGAGGACGAGTTCATCGAGGCAGAGGAGACCGAGGCGGAGTACATCGCCGGCGTGGCCGACGGCGACATCACCTCGATCAGCGACGACCAGCGCGCCGCCCGTCAGCACGCGGTCGACCCCGATCAGACCGACAAGGACCGCCCGCAGGCCTGACGCCCGCTCCGCCGTTCCCGCCCGCCGCACAGAAAGCCGACTCCGTGGCGCCCTCGACCCCTGTCCGTCATGCCTGGCGCGTGCTGACCGGATTGCTCGCCATCGTCGGCGTGCTCTTCGGCATCAACGCGCTCGGTGTGTACGTCTTCAACGCCAGTTCCTGGACCCCCGAGCTCGCGCTCGACCTCCAGGGCGGGACGCAGATCATCCTGCAGGCCCAGACCACCGACGGGGCGGCCCCCGACAGCGAACAGCTGGCGCAGGCCGTCACGATCATCCGCCAGCGCGTCGACGCCTCGGGTGTGGGTGAGGCGGACGTCGCCACCGAGGGCGGGCGCAACATCGTCGTGCAGATCCCGGGACAGGCCGACGACGCCACGCGTCAGCGCATCCAGAGCTCCGCGCAGCTCCAGCTGCGGCCGGTGCTGTTCACGGGCTCGCCCGCGACGTCGTTCGTCGGCGAGGACGGCAACAACACGCCGTACCCGACTCCCGACCCGAGCCTGCCGGCGACCCCCACCGCATCGCCGACCAACGCGAGCGACCCGGCGTACATCACGCCGGCGCTGCAGGCGGAGTTCCTCGCCTACGACTGCGCCAACCCGCCCTCCAACCCGGCGCAGGCCCCGGCCGACCAGCCGATGATCACCTGCGACGTCGACGGGCAGGCGAAGTACATCCTCGGCCCCGTCGAGCTCGACGGCAACGACATCTCCGACGCCACGAACGGCCAGGAGCAGAACACCGGCCAGTGGGCCGTCAACCTCGTCTTCAACGACCAGGGCACGCAGAAGTTCGCCGACGTGAGCCAGCGTCTGTACGGGGCACAGGCCCCGTTCAACCAGTTCGCCTTCGTCCTCGACGGCAGCGTGCTGTCGGCTCCGTCGATGAACGGCATCATCGTCGACGGCCGCCCCAGCATCACCGGCAGCTTCACCCAGGAGTCGTCCAAGGCCCTCGCCGATCAACTCAAATACGGCGCCCTGCCGCTGAGCTTCACCGTCGTCAGCTCCGACACCGTCTCGGCCACCCTCGGATCGCAGCAGCTGCAGGTCGGCTTCATCGCCGGGCTCATCGGACTCGGTCTCGTTGGGATCTACTCGCTCATCGTCTATCGCGCTCTGGGCACCGTGATCATCGCCTCGCTCGGCGTCATGGCGGTGCTGACGTACCTGGCCCTGTGCATCCTGGCGTGGCGCGCGGGTTTCCGTCTGTCGCTCGCCGGCGTCGCAGGCCTCATCGTGACGATCGGCTTCACCGCCGACTCCTTCATCGTCTACTTCGAGCGCATCCGCGACGAGCTGCGCGACGGGAAGTCGATCACCGCGGCCGTCGAAGACGGATGGTCGCGGGCGAAGCGCACCATCTACATCTCGAAGTCGATCAACGTCCTGGCCGCCGTCGTGCTCTACATCCTCGCGGACTCGACCGTGAAGGGCTTCGCGTTCACGCTGGGTCTGACCACCGCGATCGACGTGCTGATCTTCATCCTGTTCACCCACCCGGTCATGCAGTTGCTCGCACGGACGCGCTTCTTCGGCTCCGGCCACCCGCTGTCCGGGATGGACCCCCACGCCCTCGGCGCGGTCTACCGCGGTCGCGCGCAGTTCCGCGCGCCCGTCGCCGATGCGGGTCGCGTCAAGCGCTCCCGCGGCGAGGCCCAACGCCGACAGACGATCGCCGAGCGCAAGCAGGCGGAGCTCGCGGCCACTGCCCGCGGCGATAGCCGCTCCACGAAGGAGGGAGACGACTGATGCCCCGCTCCATGTCTCAGCTCGGCAACGACCTCTACTCGGGGAAGACGTCCTTCCCGTTCGTCCAGCGTCGTCGCCTGTGGTTCATCATCGCGGCAGTCCTCGTCATCGGCGCCGCCCTGGTGCCGCTGTTCCGTCCCGTCCAGTTCTCGATCGAGTTCACCGGCGGGTCGCAGTTCACCGTGTCGAGCCCGGCATCCTTCGACCAGGCTCTCGCCACCGACGCCGTCACGTCGGTCGTTCCGGGTGCGACGACCCGCGTCACGACGATCAGCGACCAGGCCGTCCGCGTGCAGACCGACCAGCTCGGGCCCGACGAGACGCAGGCCGTCTCGGCCGCCCTCGCCTCGGCATACGACGTCCCCTCGTCGGAGATCACCGACTCCTTCATCGGCCCCACCTGGGGCGCAGACGTCACCCGGCAGTCGTTGTGGGGCCTGTCCATCTTCCTCGCGCTGACGTTCCTGATCCTCGCGCTGTACTTCCGCACGTGGAAGATGTCGGTTGCGGCGATCATCGGCCTCGTCGATGTGCTGGTCATCACGATCGGCGTCTACGCGGTCTTCGGATTCGAGATCTCGCCCGCCGCCGTCATCGGCTTCCTGACGATCCTCTCCTACGCGCTCTACGACACCACCGTCGTCTTCGACAAGGTGAGAGAGAACACGAGGGAAGATGGCGAGATCTCCGGCCGCACGTTCGCCGAGTCGGTGAACCTGGCCGCGAACCAGACGCTGATCCGCTCGATCAACACGACCGTGGTCGCGATCCTGCCGGTCGGAGCGATCCTCTTCATCGGTGTGCCGCTCGGCGCGCGGACGCTCAGCGACATCTCGTTGTCGATCTTCGTCGGCACCATCGTCGCCGCTTACTCGACGCTGTTCGTCGCCGTGCCGATGTACGCGCTCCTGCGCGAACGGGAGCAGCCGATCGCCCAGCGCGACGCGCGCGTGCGCGCTGCCCGCGAGAAGGCCGGCTCCCCGGCCTGACCACCGGGCTCGCGCGCTCCGGGTGCGCGGACGCGAGACCCCCGGCGTGCCCTCTCCGGCACGCCGGGGGAGCGTAGACTTGATCGACTGGCCGTGAGGAAGGTGTGACGATGACCGAGACCGCCTCCTCAGCGCCGCCGCCGCCGTCATCACTGCGACGGCTGGTGCCGCGCATCTTCTCGCGCGCCGCCCGCCGTGACGATGTCGACAAGCTGCTGCGCACCGTCCGCACGCACCACCCCAAGGGCGACCTCGCCATCATCGAGCGTGCCTACGCCGTGGCCGACAAGGCCCACGACGGCCAGAAGCGTCAGAGCGGCGAGCCGTACATCACGCACCCCCTCGCGGTCGCGCAGATCCTCGCGGAGCTCGGACTCGGCCCCAAGGCGATCGCCGCCGCCCTGCTGCACGACACCGTCGAAGACACCGGATACCCGCTCGACGAGCTCGCGGCAGACTTCGGCGACGAGGTCGCCATGCTCGTCGACGGCGTGACCAAGCTCGACAAGGTCAAGTACGGCGACAGCGCGCAGGCCGAAACCGTGCGGAAGATGATCGTGGCGATGTCGAAAGACATACGCGTGCTGCTCATCAAGCTCGCAGACCGCCTGCACAACGCTCGGACGTGGGGCTTCGTCCCCCCGCACAAGGCGGCGAAGAAGGCCACCGAGACCCTCGAGATCTACGCGCCGCTCGCGCACCGTCTCGGCATCCAGGCGATCAAGAGCGAACTGGAAGACCTCTCGTTCGCGGTCATGCACCCGAAGCTCTACGCCGAGATCGACAGTCTCGTCAAGCAGCGCACGCCGCAGCGCGAACAGTACGTGCAGAACGTCATTGAAGCGGTCGACGCCGACCTGCGAGAACTCCGCGTGCGCGGCCGCGTCATGGGCCGCCCGAAGCAGCTGTACTCCGTCTACCAGAAGATGGTCGTGCGCGGCCGTGAGTTCGACGACATCTACGACCTCATCGGCATCCGCATCCTGGTGGGCACCGTGCGCGACTGCTACGCCGTGCTCGGCGCCATCCACGCGCGGTGGACGCCCCTGCCCGGCCGCTTCAAGGACTACATCGCCACACCGAAGTTCAACCTCTACCAGTCGCTGCACACGACGGTAATCGGTCCCGGCGGGCGCACCGTCGAGATCCAGATCCGCACGAACGAGATGCACCAGCAGGCCGAGTTCGGAGTCGCCGCGCACTGGAAATACAAGGAGCGCATGGCGGGCGGGAAGGCGGATGCCAAGGCCGTCGACGCCGACATGGCCTGGATCGCGCACATCTCCGACTGGCAGGCCGAGACCGCCGACCCGGGGGAGTTCCTCGACTCGCTGCGCTTCGAGATCGGCGCGAAAGAGGTCTACGTCTTCACGCCGAAGGGTCGCGTGATCGGTCTCCCGACCGGTGCCACCCCCGTCGACTTCGCGTACGCCGTGCACACCGAGATCGGCCACCGCACGATGGGCGCCAAAGTCAACGGCCGCCTCGTGCCGCTCGAGTCGACCCTGCAGAGCGGCGACGTCGTCGAGGTGTTCACCTCGAAGAATCCCGACGCGGGTCCCAGCCAGGACTGGCTCGGCTTCGTCAAGAGCACCCGCGCGCGCAACAAGATCCGCGGGTGGTTCACCAAGGAGCGCCGCGAAGAGGCGATCGAGCAGGGGAAGGACTCCATCGCGCGCGCGATGCGGCGACAGAACCTGCCGCTGCAGCGCCTGATGAACCAGGATTCCTTCACCGAGGTGGCCCGCGGTTTCCACTACGAGGACGTCTCGGCGCTGTACGCGGCCGTGGGCGAGGGGCACGTCTCGACGCAGTCGGTGATCGAGAAGGTCACCGCGCTGGTCAGCGTCGAGGAGACCAACACCGGCCCGATCGACATCCCGGTCGGTCGTAGCCGCGCGCCACGCGGCGGCGACTCGGGCGTCCTCGTGCGCGGCGCGCCCGACATCCTCGTCAAGCTGGCGAAGTGCTGCACGCCCGTTCCGGGCGACGAGATCGTCGGCTTCGTCACGCGCGGCAGCGGCGTCTCGGTGCACCGGGGCGACTGCACCAACGTGCGGTCGCTGAAGGAGGAGCCCGACCGTCTGATCGACGTGGAGTGGGCGCCGACGACGAAGAGCGTGTTCCTCGTGCAGATCCAGGTCGAGGCGCTCGACCGCTCGGGTCTGCTGAGCGACGTCACGCGCGTGCTCAGCGAGCATCACGTCAACATCCTCTCCGCGACGGTGTCGACGACCAATGACCGCCTGGCGCTCAGCAAGTTCGTCTTCGAGATGGGAGACACCGTGCATCTCGACCGCGTGCTCAACGCCGTCCGCCGCATCGACGCCGTCTACGACGTCTACCGCGTCACCTCGTCGTAGCCCGCACGCGCCGGCCGGGCCGGGCGAGGGAGTCATGACGGCGCACCGGCGCTCCCGGTCGAGTGCAGCACGCGGGCGGCCCGTCGGGCGTACGGGTACCGCGGATGCCGCTCGAGCCACGCCTCGGCATCCGCCCTCACGGACGGCTCACGGTGCGCCCACGCCCGCGCCGCGGAGAGGTCTCCGTCATCGGCGGAGCGCGCCAGGTCGACCAGCGTGCGAGCCGGAGTGCTGACGGGGACCCCGGCGATCATCGACACGTCGTCGGGCGGAAGGCGCACGTCATGGTAGACCGCCCGAGGGTCGCGACCGGCACGCACGCGGACGTCTCGGACGCGCTGGAGGTGGTGACGCACCGGCTCACCGGCGACACCGCCGTGCACCCACGCCGCGGTCGCCCGCACCGCCGCCCACCGGTCACTCAGCAGGGGCGACAGGCTCCGGGCGCGCATCCACGTCGTCTCGGCCGCGTCGGCGGGCATGAAACCCTCGCCCAGTGGGACGAGCGCACCGTCGAGGCACGCCGCGCTGAGCTCCGCGAGCGAGAGCCGTTCGTCGGCGAAGAACAGGAAGGGCGACACCATCCCGCCAGTGTGGCGGGGCAGTGTCGCCCGTGACGGCGAACCGTCGGATCTGTGGAGAGCTCGTCAGCCGCCGAGGGCGCGCAGCCAGGTGCGACGCGCCTCGAGGGCCTCGGACGCCTGTGCCGCGGCCCGCTTGTCGCCGCGAGCCTCAGCGTCGGCGAGCTCGGCCTCGAGCTTGTCGATCGCGTCGGTCAGCTGCCGCGTCATGTCGTTGGCGCGGGCCTTCTGCTCGGGGTCGTTGCGCTTCCAGTCGGCATCCTCGCGCGTGCGCACGGACTGCTCGATCTTGCGGAGCTCGTCGTCGAGGGCGCGCTCCTTGTCGCGGGGGAAGATGCGACCGATCTCGTCCCACTGACGCTGGATGGCGGTGAGCTTCTGCCGGGCCGTCGCGAGGTTCTTCTCGTCGACGATCGGCGCCGCCTGCTCCAGCAGCACGCGCTTCTGCTCGATCTTCTCCTTGGACGCCTCGGCGTCGGCGGACTCGCGCTCGATGCGCGCACCGTACAGCGCATCGCCGGCGGCCTTGAAGCGAGCCCAGAGGGCGTCGTCGACCTTGCGTCCGGCGCGGCCCGAGGCCTTCCACGCGTCGAGGAGGTCGCGGTAGGCGCCGATGCCGTCCTCCCCGCGGGGAGCCAGCGCCTCGGCGCGCTCGACGAGGCGCGTCTTGGCCTCGCGCGCGGCCTTGTGCGTCTCATCGAGCGACGAGAAGAACTCGCGGCGGTGACGATCGACGGTCGCGCGCGCGTCGCGGAAACGACGCCACAGCTGCTGTGCCGTCGACTTCGACAGGCGCGGGCCGTTCTGCTGGTGGGCCTGCCACCGGTCGAACAGCGCCGCCATGTCGGCGGTCATCTGCTTCCACTGCACCGTCTGCGGGTCGCGGGCGGCCAGGGCCTCGGCCTCTTCGACGATCGCCGTGCGCTCGCGCACCGCCTCCTCGGAGGCCTGCTTGTTGGCGACCGCTTCTGTCTCGCTCGCCTCGGCGAGCTCCGCCGTGAGGGCATCGACGCGGCCGATGAGCGCGGCGAGATCGCCCACCGCAGCGGCTCCGTCGAGCTTGGTGCGCAGCGTCTTGGCAGTCGAACGCAGATCGGATGCCGTGGCACCGCCGCGACGATGACGGGTCTCGAGCAGCGTGACCTCACCGGCGAGGTCGGCGAACTTGCGCTGGAAGTAGGCGAGGGCCTCGGCGGGGGTGCCGTCGGGATACTGGCCCACGATGCGCCATCCGTCGGCCTCGCGGACCGAGACGGTCCCCTCGTCGTCGACGCGACCCCACGGCTCGGTGACCGTCTTGGATGCCGTGGCGCCGGGCGGGGGACCGGGGATGCGGGCGCCGGGAACGGGCCGGGCCGCGGGCTGCGGAGCCGCGGGGGTCTCCGGGGCCTCGGACTCGGCGGAGGCCGCGTCGGGAGTGCTCTCGGCGGCGGGCTCGCCCGCGTCTTCGCCCGTGGCGGGCTGGGCCTCGTCGTCGGAGTTCACGGCGGCGTCGGTCGCCCCGGCGCTCTCGGCGACGTCGGCCGAGCCGTCGGCCGGGGTCGCGGCATCCGTCGATTCGTCGACTGCGTCGGAGGATGAGGGCGTGGTCGCCTCGGCATCCGTGGTGTCGGCCGCGGTGTCGGTCGTGGCGGGGTCGACCTCGGGGGTGCTCGCGTCGTCGCGCGGGTCGGAGGTCTCGGGGGAGGGAACGGAAGTCACGGGTAGCACCTCATCGCGGCAGAACCGCCTGGGGGAGAAGGACCCTCCGAGCCTAGTACGAGCGGCCGCGCCGCCACAGGTGCGGGACTGCCCGGGCTGCGCGAGGGGGACTCGATCGACGCGGCCGACGGCGAACGCGGCGCGGAAGCGAGGGCGCCGGCGCGACGACGGATGCCGGCGCCGGCACGGGATCACGGTGTCGTCGACGGAGCGGGGGATGACGGGGAGGGTGTCCCGGTCGCCGGTGCGGGCGCGCTGGGACTCGGCGCCGGGGCGGGGGCGCCCGGGCCGGCGACGAAGTACGCCGTCTGCGCGCCGATCGCTCCCGCGATGACGATGAGGCCGATCACGATACCGAGGACGTTGTCGCGAGTGCGACGGCGCCCCTGGCGTTCGTGCAGCGCGACGCGGGCCTGATACGCGCGGGCCCGTTCCCGCTGCTCCCGCGTCTGCCGGTCTTTCCCGCGCGTCGCCACATCGACCTCCTCCACCCGCCACCGGGCCCCTCGATCCTACAAAGCGCGGGTACCCGCATCCGGGGTCGTCCGACGCGCACGGACCGCTGTCGGAGGCCGCGGTTAGCCTGGAGGGGTGACATCCTCCTCCGCGCTCTTCCAGGGCCAGACGCCGCTCGCGGTCCGGATGCGCCCGGTCAGCCTCGACGAGGTCGCGGGACAAGGGCATCTGCTGCGTCCCGGGTCGCCGCTCGTCACCCTCGCCACCACCGACTCCTCGGCATCCGGGTCGGCCGTCTCCGTCATCCTGTGGGGACCTCCCGGCACCGGCAAGACGACGCTGGCGCAGGCCATCGCACGGTCGTCTGGGCGACGGTTCGTCGAGCTGTCGGCGATCACGGCCGGAGTGAAGGACGTGCGGGAGGTCATGCAGGAGGCGCTGACGCAGCGCGATCTCTACGGGCAGTCCACGATCCTCTTCCTCGACGAGATCCATCGCTTCACCAAGGCGCAGCAGGACGCCCTGCTCCCCGGCGTCGAGAACGGGTGGGTCGTGCTGATCGCCGCCACCACCGAGAACCCCTCGTTCTCGGTGATCTCGCCGCTGCTGTCACGATCGCTGCTGCTGACCCTCCGCCCCCTCGGCGACGACGATCTGGGCGCGCTCGTCGACCGCGCCGTCACCGATCCGCGCGGTCTCGCCGGACGGGTCGTGCTCGACGACGAGGCACGGGCGGCGCTCGTCCGCCTGGCCTCGGGCGACGCGCGGCGGGCGCTCACCGCCCTCGAAGCGGCGGCGTCGGTCGCGGGCGACGACGGCGGCACCTCTCCCGCGACCGATGACGACGACGACGATGACGACGACGGGGCGCCGTTCCACCTGACGGAGACCGAACCGCCGGTCATCACCGCCGATCACATCGCGCAAGCCGTCGATCGCGCGCTGCTGCGCTACGACCGCCAGGGCGACGAGCACTACGACGTGATCAGCGCCTTCATCAAGTCGGTGCGCGGATCGGATCCGGATGCCGCGATCCACTACCTCGCACGCATGATCGAGGCCGGCGAGGACCCCCGCTTCATCGCGCGGCGCCTGGTGATCTCGGCCGCGGAGGACATCGGCATGGCCGACCCCCAGGCGCTGCAGATCGCCGTGGCCGCCGCCGACGCCGTCGCCTTCATCGGGATGCCGGAAGGGCGCATCCCGCTCGCCGAGGCGACCATATATCTCGCCACCACGGCGAAGTCGAACGCCGCGTACAACGCCATCAACGCCGCGATCGCCGACGTGCGGGCCGGGGGTTTCGGGCGGGTGCCGATGCACCTGCGCGACGCCCACTACCCGGGAGCGAAGCGACTCGGTCACGGCAAGGGCTACAAGTACGCCCACGACAGCGAGATCGGCATCGTCGCGCAGCAGTACCTCCCCGACGAGCTGCGCGGACGCCGCTATTACGAGCCCACCACCCACGGCACCGAGCGCGACGTGTCGGCGCGCCTGGAGAAGATCCGCCGCATCCTCGAGGGGAAGTGAGACGCGCAGGGGCTCCCCGGCGCGCTCTGGTACCATGAACCGGCTCGAAACAGGGTTTTCGGGCATCCCCTCCTTCCTGTGATCACCTTTCGGTGCGCCCCGGCGTGCGCAGCGGATCGGGCGGAAGGGGGCGATACGCCCGTGAGCCGTGAAAGGCGCGGCCACGTCATCGGAAGGAGAACTTCGTGACCACGAAGTCTCAGGACCGCCGCAAGGTGCGTCTGTCGCGCGCCCTCGGCGTCGCACTCACCCCCAAGGCCGCCCGCTACCTCGAGAAGCGTCCCTACGCTCCCGGCGAGCACGGCCGCACCAAGCGCAAGGCCGACAGCGACTACGCCGTCCGTCTGCGTGAGAAGCAGCGTCTGCGTGAGCAGTACGGCATCCGTGAGAAGCAGCTGCGCATCGCGTTCAACGAGGCCCGCCGTACCGACGGCCTGACCGGTGAGAACCTGGTCGAGCTGCTCGAGATGCGTCTGGACGCCCTCGTCGTGCGTTCGGGCTTCGCCCGCACCACCGCGCAGGCTCGCCAGCTCGTCGTGCACCGCCACATCATGGTCGACGGCCAGCTCGTGGACCGCCCGTCGTTCCGCGTGAAGCCGGGCCAGCAGATCCACGTCAAGCCCAAGAGCGAGGGTCTCGAGCCCTTCCAGGTCGCCGCCGCCGGCGGGCACGCCGAAGTGCTGCCCCCCGTCCCGGGCTACCTCGAGGTCGACCTCTCGACGCTGCAGGCGAAGCTCGTGCGTCGCCCCAAGCGCGCCGAGGTGCCCGTCACGTGTGACGTGCAGCTCGTCGTCGAGTACTACGCCGCCCGCTGATCCCAGCGAGCAGAGAAGGGCGTCGGGTTCTCCCGGCGCCCTTCGTCGTTCCCGATCGCTCTCTCGCGCGGGCCGTCCCCACCCGGGTCGCGCTCTCGCGCGGCCCGTCGCCGTTCCGAGTCGCGCCGGCATCGGGTCGACCGGCGGTCGGCGCACGGCCCGTCGCCCTTCCGGTTCGCCGTCCGGAGCGGCTCACCCCGGGGGCCGGCATCCGGTCGACCGACGGTCGCGCGCGGCACGAGGGGTGTCGCCTACGATGAAGGATGCCGCGACCGCGGCGTCGTATCGAGGAAGAAGTGGTGATCGTGAGAAGCCTCGTCTGGTTCGCGTTGGGTATCGCCGGCGGTTTCGTCGCCGCCCACCTCGTCAACAAGGACCCCCGCGGGCAGGAGATGTTCGCGCAGCTCGACGCGCGCATCGGGGAATTCACCGACCGCATGACCGACGCCTACCACGCCCAGGAGACGCGGCTGTCGGACATCATCGACGACGCCAAAGCCGTCACCTCGTCGGCGGCCGGCCGCGTCGCCGACACGGTCGCGGACGCCGCCAGCGACGCCGCCGCCGCGGCCAAGACCCTCTCGCCCTCCGACTGACCTCTCTGCATCCCGTCCTCCCGCCCTCGCGGGACGACGCCGCACGCGCACGGAAAGACCCGCCATGAAAACCGCCGAGATCGCCCAGCGCTTCCTCGACTTCTTCGAGAAGAAGAACCACACGATCGTCCCCTCGGCCTCGCTCGTCACCGACGATCCGGCCCTGCTGTTCACCGTGGCGGGCATGGTGCCCTTCATCCCGTACCTCAGCGGCGTCGTGCCGCCCCCATACCCGCGCGCCGCGGACGTGCAGAAGTGCATCCGCACCAACGACATCGAAGAGGTCGGCAAGACCCCGCGCCACGGCACCTTCTTCCAGATGCTCGGCAACTGGTCGTTCGGCGACTACTTCAAGGAAGACGCCATCCGCTTCGCGTGGGAACTGCTCACCGCACCCGAGGCCGAGGGCGGCCTCGGCTTCGACCCGAAGGATCTCTGGGTCACCGTCTACGAGGAGGACGACGAGGCGCGCGACCTCTGGCTGCAGCTCAGCACGCTGCCCGACGAGCGCATCCAGCGCCTCGGCAAGGACACCAACTACTGGTCGACCGGTCTGCCCGGCCCCGCCGGACCCTGCTCGGAGATCTTCTTCGACCGCGGACCCGCCTACGGTGTCGACGGCGGTCCCGCGACCGACGACGACCGGTACGTGGAGATCTGGAACCTCGTGTTCATGCAGTACGAGATCACCAACGTGCGCTCGAAGTACGACTTCGACATCGTCGGCGAGCTGCCGGCCAAGAACATCGACACCGGCATGGGCCTGGAGCGCATCGCGTTCATCAAGCAGGGCATCGACAACATGTACGAGACCGACCAGGTGCGTCCCGTGCTCGACCTGGCGGCCAAGCTCGCGGGCAAGGCGTACGGCGCCGAATCCCACGAGGATGACGTGCGCCTGCGCATCGTCGCCGACCACGTGCGGTCGTCGCTCATGCTGCTCGCCGACGGCGTCACCCCCTCGAACGAGGGACGCGGGTACATCCTCCGCCGCATCATGCGCCGCGCCATCCGATCCATGCGCCTGCTCGGCGTGGAAGGGGCCACCTTCCCCGAGCTCTTCGCCGCCTCGCGCGACGCCATGAAGGAGTCGTACCCCGAGGTGGAGAGCGACTACGCGCGGCTCTCGGCGTACGCGATCGCCGAGGAGCAGACGTTCCTCCGCACCCTCGCCGCGGGTTCGGCGATCCTCGACCAATCGGTCGCCGAGGCCAAGACCGGCGGCGGTTCGACGCTCTCCGGCTCCGAGGCCTTCCTGCTCCACGACACGTACGGTTTCCCCATCGACCTCACCCTCGAGATCGCGGAAGAGGCCGGCCTCAGCGTCGACCGCGCCGCATTCGACACGCTCATGCAGGAGCAGCGCACGCGCGCCAAGGCCGACGCCCGCGCGCGCAAGGGAGCGATCGCCGACCAGAGCGCCTACCGCGAGTTCCGCGCGCTCGGCGAAACGGTGTTCACCGGCTACACCGAGCTGCAGACGGAATCGAAGGTGCTCGGCATCCTCGTCCAGGGGCAGGGGACCGACCGCGCCTCGGAGGGGCAGATCGCCGAGGTCATCCTCGCCGAGACCGCGCTGTACGCGGAGTCCGGCGGCCAGGTGGCCGACAAGGGCGTCATCGTGGGACCGGGTTACGAGCTCGAGGTGCTCGACGTGCAACGTCCCGTGCCCGGGCTGGTCAGCCACACCGTCGAGGTGACCACGGGCGAGGTCGCGGTGGGCGCCCCGGCCACGACGGTCGTCGACGGCCTCAACCGCCACGCGGCGCAGCAGGCTCACACCGCCACGCACCTCGTGCACGCGGCGATCCGCGACACGCTCGGCAAGACCGCGACGCAGACCGGTTCGCTCAACCGCGCGGGATACATGCGCTTCGACTTCAGTTGGGGCGCGGCGCTCTCGCCCGAGACCCGCACCGAGATCGAAGACATCGCCAACAACGCCGTGCGCGACAACCTCGAGGTCACCACGCGCGTGATGTCGCTCGACGAGGCGAAGGCCGCGGGCGCGATGGCGCTGTTCGGGGAGAAGTACGGCGACACCGTGCGCATGGTCGACATCGGCGGTCCGTGGTCGCGCGAGCTCTGCGGCGGCACGCACGTCGCGCGCAGCGCGGAGATCGGCCTGGTCAACCTCGTCGGCGAGCAGTCCGTCGGCGCGTCGAACCGGCGCGTGGAGGCCCTCGTCGGCCTCGACGCCTTCCGCGACCTCGCCGCCGAACGCGCGATCGTCTCGCAGCTGTCGACGTCGCTGAAGACCCCGCGCGAACAGCTCACCACCCGCATCAGCGAGCTCGCCGCGAGCCTCAAAGCCGCGGAGAAGAAGATCGCCGCCTTCGAGGCGCAGGCCCTCACCGGTCGCCTGCCGCAGCTGGTGGAGTCGGCCGTGGCCGTCGGCACGGCCCGCGTCGTGGCGCAGAGCCTCGGCGAGGGCGCGTCGGCCGACGACGTGCGGTCGCTGGCTCTGCAGGTGCGCGACCGGCTCGGCAGCGCCCCCGCGGTCGTCGCCCTCGCATCCGTCGCCGGTGGCCGGGCGACGGTCGTCGTCGTCACCAACGACGCGGCGCGAGAGCGCGGGCTCGCGGCCGGCGCGCTGGCGAAATCCGCCGCGGCCGTGCTCGGTGGTGGGGGCGGCGGTCGTCCCGACGTCGCGCAGGGTGGCGGAACGGATGCCGCGGCTCTCCCGCAGGCGCTGGACGGCATCGTCGCCGACGTGCGGGCGACCACCGCGTGACGGATTTCCGACGCGGCATCCGTCTGGGGATCGACGTCGGGCGTGCCCGCGTGGGCGTCGCCCGATCCGACCCGGACGGAGTGCTCGCCGTCCCCGTCGAGACGGTTCCACGCAAGGGGGAGCCGGTGCGACGCATCGTCGCCCTCGCGGCCGAGTACGAGGCGTTCGAAGTGCTCGTGGGCCTGCCGCTCAACCTGCGCGGGGAGGACACCGCGTCGACGACGGACGCGCGTCGGTTCGCCGAGCAGCTGGCATCCGCTCTCCCCATGCCGGTGCGCCTGGTCGACGAGCGCCTGAGCACGGTGTCGGCGCACGGGGTGCTGCGGGAGGCAGGACGTTCCCAGCGCGACTCTCGTAGCATTGTGGATCAAGTCGCCGCTGTGGTGCTGCTGCAGCAGGCGCTCGACGTGGAGCGACAGTCCGGCGAGCCGGCCGAACCCGCCGTATCACCGGGACAGGAGCCCGCCTGAACATGCCCGAGAACCAGCCCCCCGAGAGCGATCCGTTCGCCGACCTGTACGGTCGCCTGCCCGACCCGCGCACCGGTGCGCGTTCGGTCGACGGATCCGCGGACGATGCTCCCCCCTCGCGCCGCGCCGCGCGTGAGGCACGACGCGCGCAGACCGGCCCTACAGGCACGGCGCCCGCCGCCGCGGATGCCGCCGCCGCGCAGGAGCGCGCCGAGACCCCGACGCGTGGCTTCGACGCCGCGCGCCGCGCACCGGGCGAGACGCCGGCGTCCCGAACACCCGACCCCGCCTCGGCACCCCGCGCGGCCGAGCCGTCCCCGGCGCCTCGGGCCACCGAGCCGTCCTCGGCGCCGCGTGCGGCCGCTCTCGGCGACGGTGCGGCGACCGCCGCGGCATCCCCCTCCGCTCCGCGCGACGCGAACGCTTCCGCGCCCGGCCCCCGGCGGGCGGGAACGCCGGCGACACCCGGCGCGGGCGCCGATACCGTTCGCCCGTCGTCGCCCGCCGCCGACCCCGGTCACAAGACGGAACCGGCGCCGGTGGGCGCCGGAGCCGCCGCGTCCGGACGTGCGGACGCAGCCCAGGCCGGCATCGCCTCCGGGTCGCTCGAAGACCTCTTCACGGGGCAGACCACGACGCACGACATCGGCCACGCCGCCCCTCGCGCGCCGAAGAAGCGGCGCCGGATCGGCGGGTGGATCGCCCTGGCCGTCGTGCTGGTGCTCCTCGGCGGCATCGCCGGGGGCGGTCTCGTCGTGTGGAACACCTACGGTGATCGCATCCAGGCCTTCCTCGGCAACGGCGAGCCCCTCGACTACGAGGCGGGACAGGCCACCGGCGAGGCTCGCATCACCATCGTGGCGGGTGACACGGGAGCGTCCGTCTCGCCGAAGCTGTTCGAAGCCGGGATCACGAAGGCCTCGAACTCGCTCTACAAGTACATGGTCGACAACTCCGTCGCGTTCACCTTCCAGCCCGGCGTGTACAAACTGCAGCAGCAGATGACCTCGGAGGCCGTGCTCGCCGCCCTCCGCGACCCGGCGAGCCGCCTGAACTACTCCGTGCAGTTGCGCGAGGGCCTGACGCTGAAGCAGTCGCTCGACGTCATCGCGGAGCAGCTCGGTATGCCGCGCGCCGACCTCGACGCCGCGGTCGCCGATCCGTCGGTGTACGGCGTGCCGGCGTCGACGCTCGAGGGATGGATCTTCCCGGCGACGTACGACTTCGACGAGGGCGTCACGGCGCAGCAGGTCATCGAGCGCATGGTGCAGCGCACCGTGCAGTCGCTCGACGCGGCGGGCGTGCCCGAATCCGACCGGGAGCGCATCCTCATCATCGCGTCGATCATCGAACGCGAAGCGCGCAGCAGCGAGGACTTCTACAAGGTCTCGCGCGTGATCGAGAACCGCCTGCAACCCGACAACACCGAGACCCACGGTCTGCTGCAGATGGACTCCACCGCCCAGTACGGCGCCGGAGAGCTGGATGCCGGGTCGTCGTCGTCGTCGGAGAACGCGCTCACCAGCGACAACCCGTGGAACACGTACATCCGGCCGGGTCTGCCCATCGGCCCCATCGCGAATCCCGGCGATCTCGCGATCGACGCGGCGATGAAGCCGGTGGACGGCACCTGGTACTACTTCACCACGGTGAACCTCGCCACCGGTGAGACGGTGTTCTCGACCACCTACGCCGATCAGCTCAAGGCCGTGGACCAGTTCCGCGCGTGGTGCCGCGACAACCCCGACGGCGGATGCTGACCGGCAGCACACGGCTGGCCGTCTGGGGCGACCCGATCACGCATTCGCGGTCGCCCCGGCTGCACGCCGCGGCTTACGGCGTGCTCGGTCTCGACTGGCAGTACGGGCGTCGCCGCGTCGGGGAGGCGGACTTCGCCGCGGAGATCGCGTCGCTGGATGCCACCTGGCGCGGGCTCTCGCTCACGATGCCGCTCAAGCACGTGGCGGCGTCGAGAGCGGTCACGCTCGACGACGACGCGCGCCTGACCGGCGCCGTCAACACCTACCTGCTGGCCGATCGCGGCCCGCGAGGCTTCAACACAGACGTGGGCGGTCTCACCCGCGCCCTCGACGAGGTCGGCGTGCGCCGCCCGCAGCGCGTGCGCGTGCTGGGCGCGGGCGCGACGGCGACCTCGGCCGTCGTGTCGGCGGTCCGGGCCGGGGCGACCGAGGTGGAGGTGCGTGCCCGCCGCCCCGAGGCTGCGGCCCCTCTCCGCGCGCTCGGTGAGATCCTCGGCGTCCCGGTGCGGATCGAGGCGCTGGATGCCCCCGCCCCTCGGCCCGTCGACACGACCATCGCCGCCCTGCCCGGCGGCACCGACCTCGGCGACCTCGCCGAACGACTGGCATCCACCTCGGGGCCCCTCGTCGACGTCGTCTACGGCGGGTGGCCGACGCCGCTCGCGCAGGCCTGGGAGCGCGCGGGGGTCGCTGCGCACGACGGACTCACGATGCTGCTGCACCAGGCGCTGCTGCAGGTGCGCGTCTTCGTGACAGGTGACCCTGCGCAGCCCCTCGTCCACGACGACGAGGTGCTGGCCGCAATGCGCATCGCGCTCATGGGAGACTAGACGAATGCTTCGCGTCTTCACCGCCGGCGAGTCCCACGGTCCCGAACTGATCGCCCTCATGGAGGGGATGCCGGCCGGCGTTCCCGTCTCCTCGGCGCAGATCCGCGCCGAACTGGCGCGCCGTCGACTCGGCTACGGTCGCGGGTCGCGCATGAAGTTCGAGGAAGACGAACTGACGCTGTCGACCGGCATCGTGCACGGCTTCACGATCGGCAGCCCGATCGCCCTGCGCATCGGCAACACCGAGTGGCCGAAGTGGACCGAGGTGATGAGCCCCGAGCCCGTTGAACTCTCCGACCGCTCACGCGGTCGCGGGGCCGCTCTCACGCGCCCCCGTCCGGGCCACGCCGACCTCGTCGGCATGCAGAAGTACGGCTTCGACGAAGCGCGTCCCATCCTCGAGCGCGCCTCCGCCCGCGAGACCGCCGCGCGTGTGGCGCTGGGCACGATAGCCCGCTCCTTCCTCAGCGAGCTCGGCATCCGTCTGGTCAGCCACACGCTCTCCATCGGCCCCGTGCGCGTTCCCGACGACGCCGAGCTGCCCACGCCCGACGACGTCGATCGTCTCGACGCCGATCCGCTGCGGTGCTTCCACCCCGACACCAGCGCCGCGATGGTCGCCGAGGTCGACGACGCGAAGAAGGCCGGCGACACGCTCGGCGGCATCGTCGAGGTGCTCGCCTATGGTCTGCCCCCGGGGCTCGGATCCCACGTGCAGTGGGACCGCCGACTGGATGCCAGGCTCGCCCAGGCCCTCATGAGCATTCAGGCGATCAAGGGCGTCGAGGTCGGCGACGGCTTCCTCACCACGACGCGCCGCGGTTCGCAGGCTCACGACGAGCTGTTCGCCACCGAGGACGGCATCACCCGCTCGTCCGACCGTGCCGGCGGCACCGAGGGCGGCATGTCGACGGGCACGGTGCTGCGCGTCCGCGCCGGGATGAAGCCGATCGCGACGATCCCGAAGGCCCTGCGCACGGTCGACGTCGCCACCGGTGACACCGCCGCCGCGCACCACCAGCGCTCCGACGTGTGCGCCGTGCCCGCATCGGGCGTCGTCGCCGAGGCCATGGTCGCGGTGACCCTCGCGGATGCCGTGCTCGAGAAGTTCGGGGGCGACAACGTCGCCGAGACCCGTCGCAACCTCGAGTCGTACCTCGCGAACCTGCCCGAGACCCTGCGCACGACCGACGCGTCGGACGCCGCGCTTCTCGCGCATGACCTCGCCTGAGCCCGCGCGCGTCGGCGCCGTGGGGTCCGACGACTCCGCGGCGGTGACCGGGGCCGGATCGGCCGTGGTGCTCATCGGTCCGATGGGTGCGGGGAAGACCAGCGTCGGGCGGCGCGTCGCGCGTGCCCTCGGCGCGGCGTTCACCGACACCGACAAGCTCGTCGTGCGCGAGCACGGGCCCATCCGCGACCTGTTCCTCGCCCACGGCGAGGCGTACTTCCGCGCGCTCGAGCGCGACGCGGTCGTCGAGGCGCTCGGCCGTGGGGGCGTCGTCGCCCTCGGTGGCGGAGCCGTGCTCGACCCCTCGACGAGGGAGCGTCTCACCGCGCACCGGGTCGTCCTGCTCACCGTGGCGCCGCACGTGGTGGCATCCCGCATCCACGGCGACGAGCGCCCCCTTCTCGGCGGGGAGGACCCGGCCGAGCGCTGGTTGCGCATCTACGAAGAACGGCGGCCCGTGTACGAGGCCACCGCCGACATCGCCTTCGACACGTCGTCGGGACCGCTGTCCCGCGTCGTCGACGACATCGTGGCCTGGGCGCAGAGCGTCCCGGCCCAGGAGAGATCATGAGCGACACCACCACCATCAGCGTCGCCGGAGACCCCGGCTACGACATCACCGTCGGCCGGGGCCTGCTCGAAACCCTCGGCGAGAAGCTGCCCGCCGGGGCGCAGAAGGTGCTGGTGGTGCACCCGCCCACCCTCGCCGCGCAGGCCGAGGCGCTGCGCGCGCAGCTGATGGGCGACCGGCAGGTGCTGCTGGCCGAGATCCCCGACGCCGAGCAGGGCAAGCGCGTGGAAGTGGCCGCGTTCTGCTGGCAGGTCATGGGCCAGGCCGACTTCACGCGGACGGACGTCGTCGTCGGTTTCGGCGGGGGAGCGGTCACCGACCTCGCGGGCTTCGTCGCCGCGACCTGGCTGCGCGGGGTCGCCCTCGTGCAGGTCCCGACAACCGTGCTCGGCATGGTCGACGCCGCCGTGGGCGGCAAGACCGGCATCAACACGGCCGAGGGCAAGAACCTCGTCGGCGCGTTCTGGCCGCCGGTGGCCGTGGTGTGCGACCTCGACCTCCTCGACACCCTGTCGAAGAACGAGGCGACCGCCGGCTTCGCCGAGGTGGTGAAGGCCGGATTCATCTGGCATCCGGAGATCCTCGACCTCATCGAAGCCGACCCCACGGGGATCGTCGACCCGAAGGGCGAGGCGTTCCGCCGCTGCGTGGAACTCGCGATCGACATGAAGGCACGCGTCGTGGGGGAGGACCTTCGCGAGGCCGGTCTGCGCGAGGTGCTGAACTACGGGCACACGCTTGGCCACGCCATCGAGCACGCCGAACGCTACCGGTGGCGTCACGGCGCGGCGATCTCGGTGGGCATGGTCTTCGCCGCCGAGCTGTCGCGCCTGGCCGGACGCCTGTCCGACGATGTCGCCCAGCGCCACCGCACGGTGCTCGAGTCGCTGGGTCTGCCGACGACCTACCGCGCCGGGGCGTTCCAGACCCTCAAGGCGACGATGCAGCGCGACAAGAAGAGCCGCGGCAGCATGCTGCGCTTCATCGTGCTCGACGATCTCGCGCGTCCCACCGTGCTGCAGGCGCCCGACGAGTCGCTGCTGTTCGCGGCATACCAGGAGGTCGGTGCATGACCCTCGCCGTGCGCCGGGTGCGCGCGGGGGAGGGTGAGCGCGTTCGTGAGCTGCGCCTGCGAGCGGTGAGCGATCCGGGGGCATCCATCGCCTTCCTCACCACGTATGAGCAGGAAGTCTCGCGCGACCAGGCGTTCTGGGACGACCGCGCGGCGGGCGGCGCCGACGGGGACTCCGCAGCGATGTTCGTCGCCGAGAGCGATGCCGCGTGGATCGGCACCTGCACGGTGCTCGTGCGTCGCACCGGCGACGTCGACCACACCGGCCGACGGCTGACCTCCGGCCGCGCGGACGTCGTCGGAGTCTACGTCGACCCCCCGCACCGAGGGACCGGCGCCATCGACGCCCTCCTCGACACGGCGGCGCGCTGGACCGCCGCCGTGGGCTTCGAGACGCTTTCGCTCGACGTGCACGTCGACAATGCGCGTGCGCAGGCCGTGTATCGTCGCGCCGGTTTCGTGCCGACGGGGGAGACCTTCACCGGGCCCATCGGCGCCGAGCTCGCGATGAGTCGGTCGCTGCGCACACTCTGACGCGGTCCCGGTCGGCAGGTCCCACCCCACCCCGCCCGGTCGAGCCTGGCGGCCGTGCCTTCCTCGAGCGCGCAGGGGCGGCGCTGATAGCGTGCGGGACATGACCACGCCCCGCCGACTCCTGCTCGTCAACGGCCCGAACCTCAACCTCCTCGGCACCCGCCAGCCCGAGATCTATGGGCGCGACACGCTCGCCGACGTCGAGCGCGTCACGGCCCAGGCGGCGGGCCGGCACGGCATCGAGGTCCGGGCGATCCAGAGCAATCACGAGGGCGTCCTCATCGACGCGATCCACGCCGCCCGTCTCGACTGCGCCGGGATCGTGATCAACGCCGGGGGACTCACGCACACCTCCGTCGCGCTGCGGGACGCCCTGGCATCCGTCGACCTCCCCGTGGCCGAGGTGCACATCTCGAACATCACGGAGCGCGAAACGTTCCGTCACTTCTCGTACATCGAAGACGTCGCGGTCGTGCACGTGATCGGCGAGGGCGTACCCGGGTACGCGCGAGCCGTCGACCTGCTCGTCGAGGTCGTCTCCGGCCGCGCCGACGGCTGACGGCGGGGATCGCGTAGACTCAGACGTCGGGCTCTCGCCCACTTCGACTCACGAAACGGAATATCGGCACTCATGGCATCCACCGCAGACATCAAGAACGGCGTCGTCCTGAACATCGACGGTCAGCTCTGGAGCGTCGTTGAGTTCCAGCACGTCAAGCCCGGAAAGGGCGGCGCGTTCGTCCGCACGAAGCTCAAGAACGTGATGAGCGGCAAGGTCGTCGACCGCACGTTCAACGCCGGCGCCAAGGTGGACCTCGAGAACGTCGACCGTCGCGACTTCACCTACCTCTACAACGACGGCGAGGGCTTCGTCTTCATGGACGTCGCCGACTACGACCAGATCACCGTCGGCGCCGCGACCGTCGGCGACGCGGCGAACTTCCTGCTCGAGAACCAGCAGGTGCAGATCGCGCTGAACAACGGCAACCCGCTCTACATCGAGCTCCCGCCGTCGGTCATCCTCGAGGTCACCTACACCGAGCCGGGCCTGCAGGGCGACCGCTCGTCGGCCGGCACCAAGCCCGCCACCGTCGAGACCGGCTACGAGATGCAGGTTCCGCTGTTCCTCGAGACCGGCACCAAGATCAAGGTCGACACTCGCACGGGCGAGTACCTCGGCCGCATCAGCTGACGTCTCGTTCCCGACAGAATGAGCGCTCGTACCAAGGCGCGTAAGCGCGCCCTCGACATCCTGTTCCAGGCCGACGTCCGCGGTGAGGACCTGCCCGTCATGCTCGCCACCGAAGCCAAGCGTGCGGCCTCCGAGCCCGACCGTCAGGCCTCGTGGCTGTACGCCCGCGACATCGTCGACGGCGTGATCGACAACCGTGACGCGATCGACGAGCAGATCACCACGTTCTCGAAGGACTGGTCGATGCAGCGCATGCCCGCGGTCGACCGCGCCCTGCTGCGCATCGGCACGTGGGAGATCCTCTTCAACGACGACGTGCCCACGGCCGTCGCGATCGACGAGGCCGTCGAACTGGCGAAGGAGTTCTCCACCGACGACTCCGGTTCGTTCGTGCACGGCGTGCTGGCCCGCATCGCCCGCTCGTCCTGAACGCCCCGAACCTGCGCGACGTGCGCCGACGCGGTCCCGACGTGATGTCGGCGGCCGCGTCGCGGCGTTTCCGGGCGGCGCGTCCGTCGGGGGAGCGGGCGGTGAGCTCGACGGTCGGTTCGCGGCCTCGCGGCGCGGGCCTCGGTGCGCGCGACGTGGCGCGCGGGAACGGGCCGCGAGGCGACGCGGAACACCGGCGCGGACGCTCGCTTCGAAAGACCGCGATGTCGGAGTTTCGGGGCAGGGTGGGGGCATGACCTCCTGGCGTGACCTGCTTCCCGGCGCTCCGCCGCGGGCGTACGACGCCCTCGCCCTGGGCATCGAGCTGCGCCAGCGCGAGGCGTACGACCCGGCGCGCTGGGAGGCCCGGGCCGTCGTCGCGGTCACGCCCCGCCTGCTCGCCCGCCGGCAGGATGACCTGCAGCTCGTCGCCCGCCCCCTCGTGCGCGGGGCGCGCGAGACGTGGATCCGGGCGGATGCCACGTGGGACGCGGTCCGTCGTTCCTCCGGCCGCTTCGATCCGGCGCACGTGCGGTGGTTCGCCGAATTGCACGCCCTCGCTCAGGCGATGCGGACCACGGGCCCCTTCGCCGCCCCCGGCGACACGGTCGCGCTCGACGCCGTCGACTCCCCGCTGCTCTGGCCGCACCTGGCCGCGGCGGCCGGGCTCGGCATCCCCCTGGTCGCGGTGCACGCGCAGCAGAGCGTGCGACTGGCCGACGCCGCCGAGGCGCGCGTGGCGGTCGACGCCGTGGACGGGGGAGGGCTGCGGCTGTCGGCCGACGTGCGCATCGACGCGACCCCCGTGCCCGCCCTGCACGCCCGGCCCATCGGCGGTTCGGGCCTGTTCGCCTTCGCGCTCGACCGCGACCCCGTTCCGATCGTGCTCGCGCCCGTGACGCTTCCCGCGCCGCTGCCCGCCCTCCTCGGCACCGACGGCGTCGAGATCCCGCGTGCGGAAGCGGAGGAATTCCTCGCCGACGCCTACCCGCGCCTCGCGCGCCGCGCACCCCTGTCGCTGGGCGCCGGCGTGCCGCCGCCGCCCGCTCCCCGCCCGACGCTCGAGGTGACGGTCGTCCACGCCGACGACGAGGTCTCCTATCGCCTCGAGTGGGTGTACCCCGGGTCCCTGCGCTTCGCGTACGACAGCGAGGGACCGGATGCCGAGCCGGGGTCCGATGCACCGGGTGACGCCTTCCCGGCGACCGCCGCCGAGCGCGATGCGCGCGCCGAGGCGCAGATCGGCGAGCGTTTCGAGACGACGTGGATGGCGGCATCCGATCTGGCCATCGTCGGGCGCGCGCGCCTGAACGGTGCCGATGCCGCCGCGTTCACCACGCGCGTGCTGCCGGCCGTCGACGTGGTCGACGAGGTGCGCGTGCGCACGAGCGGCACCGTGCCGACGTTCCGCGAGCTGCGCGGCGACCCCACGCTGCGCATCACCGCCGTCGAATCGGTCGATCGAGACTGGTTCGACCTCGGCATCGTGGTCACCATCGACGGACGCACGATTCCGTTCGGCATGCTGTTCTCGGCGCTATCGCGCGGCCGCGCCCGCATAAAGCTGTCCGACGGGGCGTGGTTCTCCCTCGCCCACCCGTCACTGCAGCGCCTGCGCGACCTGCTCGAGGAGGCCGCGGCCCTCGATGAGTGGGAGACCGGCCCGCGGCTGCCGCGCACGCACCTCGCGCTGTGGGCGGAGTTCGAAGACCTCGCCGACCAGTCCGAGGCCGCGGTCGAGTGGCGCGCCCTCGCCCGGGCGCTCCGCGAGGTGGGCGAGGTGCCCCCGGTGCCGACGCCGCCGGGCTTCTCCGCCGACCTGCGCCCCTACCAGCGCGAGGGGCTGTCGTGGCTCGCGCTCCTGCACGGGCACAGGCTGGGCGGCATCCTTGCCGACGACATGGGACTCGGCAAGACGCTGCAGCTCCTCGCCCTCGTCGCCCACACCCGTGCAAACCGCGACGAGCGCCCGTGGCTGGTGGTCGCGCCGACGTCGGTGCTGCCCACGTGGCGCGACGAGGCGGCCCGCTTCGCCCCCGGGCTCCGGGTGCGCGTGGTCGAGGCCACGGCCGTGCGCCGCGCGCACAGCATCGCGGGGATCGCCGCCGAGGTCGATGTCGTGGTCGCGTCCTACGGCGTCGTCCGGGCGGATGCCGCCGAGTTCTCCGTTCCGCACTGGTCGGGCGTCGTGCTCGACGAGGCGCAGTTCGTGAAGAACCCCGCGACCCGCATCCACCGGGCGATTGCGGGCCTGTCGACCGACGCCGTCTTCGCCGCGACGGGGACGCCCCTCGAGAACGGCCTGGACGACCTCTGGGCGCTGCTGTCGCTGACCGCGCCCGGGCTGTTCCCGTCCATCCGGCAGTTCCGCGAGGACTACACCCGGGCGATCGAACAGCTGCCGACGGACCAGCCCACGGCTCTTTCCGCCGCCGCGGCGAGCGCGCACCGCGAGAAGACGCTCGAGCGTCTGCGGCGCCGCGTGCGCCCGTTCCTGCTGCGCCGCACCAAGGACGTCGTGGCATCCGATCTCCCTCCCAAGCAGGAGCAGGAGATCGTGGTGCCCCTCTCCCCGGCGCACCAGGAGGTGTACGACCGGGTGTTGCAGCGGGAGCGGCAGAAGGTGCTGGGGCTTCTCGACGACCTCGATCGTCAGCGGTTCATCGTGTTCCGCTCGTTGACGTTGCTGCGCATGCTCGCCCTCGCCCCGGGCCTGGTCGACGATCGCGACGCGCACCTGGGCTCAGCGAAGCTCGACGTGCTGCTGGAGCGTCTGGTCGAAGTGGCCGCCGAGGGGCACCGCGCTCTCGTGTTCAGTCAGTTCACGTCGTTCCTCGACCTCGCGGCGGAGCGCTTGGATGCCGCGGGCCTCGCATACGCGCACCTCGACGGCAGCACCGCGCGGCGTGGCGACGTGGTCGAGGGGTTCCGGGAGGGCGACGCGCCCGTGTTCCTCATCAGCCTCAAGGCCGGCGGGTTCGGGCTGACCCTCGTCGAGGCGGAGTACGTGTTCCTGCTCGACCCGTGGTGGAACCCCGCGGCCGAGAACCAGGCGATCGACCGGGCCCACCGCATCGGGCAGACGAAGAGCGTGTTCGTCTACCGACTCCTCGCGGCCGGCACCGTGGAGGAGAAGGTGCGCGCCCTTCAGCACCGCAAGGCGGCCCTGTTCGATGCGGTCATCGACGACGACGACGCCTTCGCGGGCTCCCTCGACGCCGACGACATCCGCTCGCTGCTCGGGCCGTGAGCCCGGCGACGCTCGGTTCCGCTTCGCTCAGACGTGGGCAGCCCCGCGGCGCCTCGGCCGCACGCTGCCGCCGGCCCATGTGGCAGCGGGCATCCAGACCCCGACACCCTCACCGCTCTCAGGCCTCTTGCCGGAGCCCCGCGTAGACTCGTCGGGTTCGCCAACGACACAGGAGCGGCATGAAGATCACCGGCCTCGGCCACGCGGGAATGTTCATCGAGACGCGCGGCGGCAGCATCATCTGCGACCCCGTCCTCGGTCCGAGCTTCTTCGGCTCGTGGTTCCCGTTCCCCGACAACCGCGCCCTCGACTGGGAGCGTTTCGGCAAGGCCGACTTCCTGTACATCTCGCACCGCCACCGCGACCATTTCGACCCGGCGCTGCTCGAGCGATACGTCCCGAAAGACATCAAGGTGCTCCTGCCCGAGTACCCCACCGACGACCTCGAGCAGGACCTCCTCGCCCTCGGCTACACGAACCTCGTGCGCACCGAGGCGGGCGTGCCCCTGCAGTTCGGCGACCTGAAGCTCATGGTCACGCCACTGCGCGCCCCCTCCGACGGCCCGATCGGCGACTCATCGCTCTCGCTCGACGACGGCACGGGATCCGTCCTGAACCAGAACGACTCGCACCCGCTCGACCTGGAGAAGCTGTTCGACTTCGGCAAGCCCGACGCGTACTTCACCCAGGTGTCGGGGGCGATCTGGTGGCCGATGGTCTACGACCTGCCCCAGGATGCCAAGCAGAACTTCGCCCAGCTCAAGCGCGACGCGCAGAACAAGCGCGCGATGTACTACATCGACAAGGTCGACGCCGAGCACGTCTTCCCGATGGCGGGTCCGCCCATGTTCCTGCGCGAGGAACTGTTCCGCTACAACGGCACGGGCCTCGAGAACGACTCGATCTTCACCGACCAGCGGGAGTTCCTCGCGCACATGAAGGATCAGCGCCCCGAGCAGAAGGGCTATCTGTTCCTCCCGGGCACCGAGGTCGAGGTGCAGGGCTCCGACGTCACCGTCACGCAGACGCTCTACACCGACGCCGAGATCGAGCGCGTCTTCGGCGACAAGTGGAACTACCTCGCTGAACAGCGCGACAGCCGCCAGGACGAGATCCGCGCCGAAGAGGCCACTCGCGCCGAGGTCATCCCGCCTGCCGAGATGCTCGCCGCGCTGAAGGAATGGTGGGAGCCGCTGCTGCGTCGCGCCCGGACCATCCGCAACGGCGTCGGGGGAGCGGTGCGCTTCCGCATCGGCGAGCTCGACATGGTCGTGGACTTCCCCAAGGCGAAGCTGCGCGAGTACGCGGGCGAGGAGTGCATCTACTGGTACACGATCCCCGCCGACCTGGTGTCGACGAACATCCGGGACCACGAGATCGACTGGTCGAACTCGATCTTCTTGTCGATGCAGTTCGAGGTCGGCCGCTCCGGCAAGTTCAACGAGTTCCTCACGACGTTCCTGAAGTGCCTGTCGCGCGACCGCATCGAGTACGTCGAGAACTGGTACGCCGAGCAGTCGGATCAGACCGAGGATGCCGAGATCGACGGGTGGACGGTGCAGCGTCGCTGCCCGCACCTGCGCGCCGACCTGACCAAGACCGGCAAGATCGAGGACGGCGTGCTGACCTGCTCGCTGCACGACTGGAAGTGGGACCTGGAGACGGGTCGCTGCCTGACGACGACGGGGCATCCGATCCGTTCGACTCCGGTCATCACCACCCCGAGCGGGGAGCGTGCGGCGGCCGAGCGGGCGTCCGCGGAGGTCGCCGCGGGCTGATTCGCGCGCGCCGGGGCACAGCCGTCGTCATCCGCCCCGCGGCCGCGCTCCGTCGGCATCCGCCCCAGCCCGATGCCCGTCGATCGATAAACGCTCGGAGCACCGAGAAACGCCAGCCGATGCGTTTCCCGGTGCAGCGAGCGTTTATAGCGTCGAGATCCTGCGTCCTCGCCGCAGCGGCCGGCGGCCCCCTGCGGCGCCCGGGAAACGGCCCGCCGCACCCGCTAGACTGGCTCCCGAACCACAGCAACCTTTAACCCCGTCCCGTGAGGCGGAGAAGGGAGCGGCGGATGAATACGCGCACCGTCATGCACGATGCCGATATCGCCCGCGCTTTGACGCGCATCTCGCACGAGATCCTCGAGTCCAACAAGGGACCGGAGGGACTCGTCCTCCTCGGCATCCCGACCCGCGGCGTCACGCTCGCGAACAGGATCGGCCCCCTCGTCAGCGAGTTCGGCGGCGCCTCCGTCCCGGTCGGCTCTCTCGACGTGACGATGTACCGCGACGATCTGCACCGCAATCCCACGCGGGCCCCGCGCAAGACCGAGATCCCCGCCGGCGGCATCGACGGCAAGACCGTCGTGCTCATCGACGACGTGCTGTTCTCGGGCCGGAGCATCCGCGCCGCGCTCGACGCCCTGCAGGACATCGGACGCCCCGCCGCCGTGCGCCTCGCGACGCTGATCGACCGCGGCCACCGGGAGCTCCCGATCCGCCCCGATTTCGTGGGCAAGAACCTCCCCAGCGCCCGCGACGAGCGCGTGAACGTGCGCCTCGCCGAGATCGACGGCATCGAGGAGGTGACGATCGAGTCATGAGGCACCTCCTCGACACCCAGCATCTCTCGCGCGCCGACGCCCTCGAGATCCTCGACGTCGCCGAAGACATGGCCGACACCCAGCGCCGCGAGGTGAAGAAGCTCCCGACGCTGCGCGGCAAGACCGTGGTCAACCTCTTCTTCGAGGATTCCACGCGCACCCGCATCTCGTTCGAGGCCGCCGCGAAGCGCCTGTCCGCCGACGTCATCAACTTCTCGGCGAAGGGCTCGAGCGTCAGCAAGGGCGAATCACTGCAGGACACCGCGCAGACGCTCCAGGCGATGGGGGCGGATGCCGTCGTCATCCGTCACGGAGCCTCCGGCGCCCCGCGCACCCTCGCAACGTCGGGCTGGATCAGCGCGGGCGTGGTCAACGCCGGCGACGGCACGCACGAGCACCCCACGCAGGCCCTGCTCGACTCCTTCACCATCCGCAAGCGCCTGCACGGCGACGCCAGCCGCGGCCGCGACCTCGACGGCATCCGGGTCACGATCGTCGGCGACGTGCTGCACTCGCGCGTGGCGCGCTCGAACGTGTGGCTGCTGCACACCCTCGGTGCGCACGTCACACTGGTCGCGCCGCCGACGCTCGTACCGCAGGACGTCAGCGGATGGCCGGTCGAGGTGGACTACGACCTCGACCACGCGATCGCGGCCGGTCCCGACGCGCTCATGATGCTCCGCATCCAGCTCGAGCGCATGTCGGCCGCGTATTTCCCGACTGAACGGGAGTATTCCCGGCGCTACGGTCTCGACGCGCGGCGCTTGCAGGCCCTCCCGGGCGGTAGCATCGTTCTACACCCCGGTCCGATGAACCGGGGCCTGGAGATCTCCGCCGAAGCCGCCGATTCCCCGCGCTCGACGGTGCTCGAGCAGGTCACGAACGGTGTCTCCGTGCGGATGGCCGTGCTGTACCTGCTGCTGGCGGGCGAGCGGCCCGACAGCGAGAGAGAGGACCTCCGATGAGCCACGCCACCCCCCAGACCCTTCTGGTGCGCGGCGCGCGCGTCGAAGGTCAGGATGCCACCGACCTCCTCGTGCGCGACGGCGTCATCGCCGAGACCGGCTCCGGTCTGTCGCACGTCGGCGCCACGGTCGTCGACGCCGACGGGCTCATCGCCCTTCCGGGTCTCGTCGATCTGCACGTGCACCTGCGCGAACCCGGCTACGAGGCGTCCGAGACGATCCTCACCGGCTCGCGCGCGGCCGCGGCGGGCGGGTTCACCACCGTCTTCGCGATGCCGAACACCTCTCCCGTCGCCGACACCGCCGGCGTCGTCGAGCAGGAGCTCGCCCTGGGCGAGGCGGCCGGGTACGTGCACGTGCAGCCGATCGGCGCCGTCACCGTCGGGCAGAAGGGCGAGCGCCTCGCCGAGCTCGGCGCGATGGCGGACTCCCGCGCCCGCGTCCGCGTCTTCAGCGACGACGGCTTCTGCGTGTTCGACCCGCTCATCATGCGCCGGGCGCTGGAGTACGTGAAGGCATTCGACGGCGTGATCGCGCAGCACGCGCAGGATCCGCGCCTGACCGAGGGCGCGCAGATGAACGAGGGCGCCGTCTCGGCCGAGCTCGGTCTCACCGGCTGGCCGGCCGTGGCCGAGGAGTCGATCATCGCGCGCGACGTCCTGCTGGCCGAGCACGTCGGCTCCCGCCTGCACGTGTGCCACCTGAGCACCGCGGGTTCGGTCGACATCATCCGCTGGGCCAAGAAGCGCGGCGTGAACGTGACCGCCGAGGTCACCCCGCACCACCTGCTGCTGACCGATGAGCTCGTGCGCGACTACGACGCGCGGTTCAAGGTCAACCCGCCGCTGCGCCGCGAGGAGGACGTGATGGCCGTGCGCGAGGGCCTCGCCGACGGCACGATCGACATCGTCGCGACCGACCACGCCCCGCACCCGACCGAAGCGAAGGCGTGCGAGTGGGCCGCCGCGGCCAACGGCATGGTGGGCCTCGAGAGCGCGCTGCGCGTCGTGCACCACGCCATGGTCGACACCGGCCTGCTCGACTGGACCGACGTCGCCCGCGTGATGTCGAGGACCCCGGCGCGCATCGGCCGCCTCGACGGCCACGGCACCCCGGTCGCGGCCGGGCAGCCGGCGACCTTCACGCTCTACGACCCGCGCCCGCAGCGCACCTTCGGCCTCGACGACCTGCGCGGACGCAGCACCAACTCGCCCTACCTCGGCCGTGAGCTGCCGGGCGAGGTGCGCTGGACCGTGCGCGCCGGCATCCCGACCGTCGTCGACGGCGCCGTGCTCGAGGCGCCCGGGATGCTCTCGTGACGCGCGAGGGCGCCCTGCTCGTCATGGTCGGCGTCGCCGTCGTGCTTCTCGCGGTCCTCGCGTACGCGTGGTGGCGACGAACGCGGCGCGATGCGCGCTACTCCGCCCCGGTGGGGGAGCTGCCCGCGGACGCCGTCGAGACGGCGGTGTTCTCCGGGCTGTACGTCGCCACGACCCGACACGACGAGCCGCTCGAGCGTCTCGCGATCTCGGGTCTCGGTTTCCGCTCCCGCGTCGACGTCACGGTCACCTCGGCCGGCGTCGCCCTCGACCTGCCGGGCCAGCCCCGCATCGCGCTCACCCGCGACCGCCTCGTGGATGCCGCTCAGGCCACCGTCGCGATCGACCGCGTGGTCGAGCGCGACGGCCTCGCGCGCATCAGCTGGCGCATCGACGACGACACGATCGTCGACACCTACCTCCGCCCTCAGGAGGCCTCGGCCAAAGCACTGGCCGACGCCATCCGCCCCCTCACCTCGACAGGAAGCGACGCATGACCTCCCTGATCCCTTCCTCGCTCACCACGCGAGAACCCGCCGTCCTCGTGCTCGAAGACGGCACCCGTTACACCGGCCGCGCGTACGGCGCACGCGGCGAGACCCTCGGCGAGGTCGTCTTCGCCACCGGCATGACCGGCTACCAGGAGACGATCACCGACCCCTCGTACGCCGGCCAGATCGTGCTGCAGACCGCCCCCCACATCGGCAACACCGGCGTGAACGACGAAGACCCCGAGTCTCGGCGCATCTGGGTCGCCGGCTACGTCGTACGCGACCCCTCGCGCACGGTGTCGAACTGGCGCGCGAACCGCTCACTCGACGACGCGCTCGTCGAGGACGGCATCGTGGGCATCTCCGGCATCGACACCCGCGCCGTGACCCGCCGCATCCGCTCCTCGGGCAGCATGCGCGGCGGCGTCTTCTCGGGCGAGGCCGCCGGCCTGGATGCCGACGAGCAGCTGCGCCGCGTGCGCGAAGCACCCGGCATGGCGGGTCGCAACCTCTCCGCCGAGGTCTCGGTGACCGAGGTCGAGGTCACCCGCGCCACGACCGAGCGCATCGGCAACCTCGCCGTGCTCGACCTGGGCGTGAAGAAGTCGACGATCGACAACCTCGCCGCCCGCGGCTTCGACGTGCACGTCTTCCCGCAGTCGGCCACGATCGACGAGATCCGCGCCATCGAGCCGGTCGCGGCGTTCTACTCCAACGGCCCCGGCGACCCCGCGGCATCCGACCAGCACGTCGAGCTGCTGCGCGAAGTGCTGAGCGACGGCCTGCCGTTCTTCGGCATCTGCTTCGGCAACCAGCTGCTCGGCCGCGCCCTCGGCTTCGGCACGTACAAGCTGCCGTTCGGCCACCGCGGCATCAACCAGCCCGTGCTCGACAAGACCACCGGCCGCGTCGAGATCACCTCGCAGAACCACGGCTTCGCCGTCGACGCCCCCCTCGACCAGGTCGTCGACAGCCCGAACGGCTTCGGCCGCGTCGAGGTGAGCCACATCGGCCTGAACGACAACGTCGTGGAGGGCCTGCGCGCCCTCGACATCCCCGCGTTCAGCGTGCAGTACCACCCCGAGGCCGCCTCGGGCCCGCACGACGCCAACTACCTGTTCGACCGCTTCCGCGACATGGTGATCGCGAACCAGGAGACCAAGACCAATGCCTAAGCGCGACGACATCACTTCCGTCCTCGTCATCGGCTCCGGCCCGATCGTCATCGGCCAGGCCTGCGAGTTCGACTACTCCGGCACCCAGGCGTGCCGCGTGCTGCGCGAAGAGGGCGTGCGCGTCATCCTCGTCAACTCCAACCCGGCGACGATCATGACCGACCCCGACTTCGCCGACGCGACCTACATCGAGCCGATCACCCCCGAGGTGATCGAGTCGATCATCGCGAAGGAGAAGCCGGACGCCGTGCTCCCCACGCTCGGCGGACAGACGGCCCTGAACGCGGCGATCCAGCTGCACAAGCGCGGCATCCTGGAGAAGTACGACGTCGAGCTCATCGGCGCCGACTTCGACGCGATCAACCGCGGCGAGGACCGCCAGATCTTCAAGGAGCTCGTCATCGAGGCGGGCGCCGACGTGGCGGCATCCGTCATCTGCCATTCGATGGACGAGCTGCTCGCCGGCGCCGAGAAGCTCGGCTACCCGCTGGTCGTCCGCCCCTCGTTCACGATGGGGGGTCTCGGGTCGGGCTTCGCGTACGACGAGGCCGACCTCCGCCGCATCGGCGGCGCGGGTCTGCACGACTCGCCCACCAACGAGGTGCTGCTCGAGGAGTCGATCCTCGGGTGGAAGGAGTACGAGCTCGAGCTCATGCGCGACACCGCCGACAACACGGTGGTCGTCTGCTCGATCGAGAACGTCGACCCGGTCGGTGTGCACACGGGCGACTCGATCACCGTGGCGCCCGCGCTCACCCTGACCGACCGCGAGTACCAGCGCCTGCGCGACATCGGCATCGACATCATCCGCGCGGTGGGCGTCGACACCGGTGGCTGCAACATCCAGTTCGCCGTGGACCCGGCGACCGGCCGCATCATCGTCATCGAGATGAACCCGCGCGTGTCGCGGTCGAGCGCGCTCGCGTCGAAGGCCACGGGCTTCCCGATCGCCAAGATCGCCGCGAAGCTCGCGATCGGCTACCGCCTCGACGAGATCCCGAACGACATCACCAAGGTCACCCCGGCGAGCTTCGAGCCCACGCTCGACTACGTCGTGGTGAAGGTGCCGCGCTTCAACTTCGAGAAGTTCCCGGCCGCCGACACCACCCTCACCACCACCATGAAGTCGGTGGGCGAGGCCATGGCGATCGGTCGCAACTACACCACCGCTCTGCAGAAGGCGCTGCGGTCCCTGGAGAAGCGCGGCTCGAGCTTCCACTGGGGCGAGGAGTCGCGCTCGGTGGAGGAGCTGCTCGAGATCGCGAAGACCCCGACCGACGGCCGCATCGTCGTGCTGCAGCAGGCGCTGCGCAAGGGGGCGACGCCCGAGCAGGCGTTCGAGGCGACGGCGATCGACCCGTGGTTCATCGACCAGATGGTGCTCATCAACGAGGTCGCCACCTTCATCGGCGAGGCCGCGGAACTGGATGCCGACACCCTCCGCGTCGCGAAGGAGCACGGCTTCAGCGACGCCCAGATCGCCGAGATCCGCGGCCTCGACGAGGCCGCCGTTCGCGAGGCCCGGTACGCGCTCGACGTGCGCCCGGTCTACAAGACCGTCGACACGTGCGCGGGGGAGTTCCCGGCCCTCACGCCGTACCACTACTCCTCGTACGACGCCGAGACCGAGGTCAGCCCCTCCGAGCGCACCAAGGTCGTCATCATCGGCTCGGGCCCTAACCGCATCGGTCAGGGCGTCGAGTTCGATTACTCGTGCGTGCACGCCTCCTTCGCCCTCTCGGATGCCGGCTACGAGACCGTCATGGTCAACTGCAACCCCGAGACCGTGTCGACCGACTACGACACCTCCGACCGCCTGTACTTCGAGCCGCTGACGCTCGAGGACGTGCTCGAGGTGCTGCACGCCGAGAGCCAGTCGGGCACCATCCTCGGCGTGGTCTGCCAGCTCGGCGGCCAGACGCCGCTGGGCCTGGCGAAGGGCATCGAGGCCGCGGGCTACACGATCCTCGGCACGAGCCCCGAGGCGATCGACCTCGCCGAGGAGCGCGAGCTGTTCTCGCGCCTGCTCGATGACGCCGGTCTCATCGCGCCGCGCAACGGCACTGCGATCGATGTCGAGGGCGCGGTCACCGTGGCCGAAGAGATCGGCTACCCCGTGCTCGTGCGTCCGAGCTTCGTGCTCGGCGGCCGCGGCATGGAGATCGTCTACTCGACCGAGGCGCTGCGCGACTACTTCGTGCGCGTGGCCGACCAGGCGATCATCGGCCCGGGCCTGCCGCTGCTCGTCGACCGCTTCCTCGATGACGCGATCGAGCTCGACGTCGACGCGCTCTACGACGGCACCGACCTGTACATCGGCGGCGTGATGGAGCACCTCGAGGAGGCCGGCATCCACTCCGGAGACTCCTCCTGCACCCTGCCCCCGGTGAGCCTCGGCCGCACCGAGGTCGACCGCGTGCGCGAGGCCACCCTCGCGATCGCGAAGGGCGTGGGCGTCCGCGGCCTGCTCAACGTGCAGTTCGCGATCTCGGCAGGCGTCCTCTACGTCATCGAGGCGAACCCGCGCGCCAGTCGCACGGTCCCCTTCGTGTCGAAGGCGCTCGGCATCCCGCTCGCGAAGGCCGCCAGCCGCATCATGGCCGGCAGCACGATCGCGGAGCTGATCACCGAGGGGCTGCTGCCCGCGCAGGACGGCTCCCGGGTGCCGCTCGACGCCCCCGTCGCCGTGAAGGAGGCCGTGCTGCCGTTCAAGCGGTTCCGCACCGCCGACGGCCACACCGTCGACAGCGTCCTCGGACCCGAGATGCGCTCCACCGGCGAGGTCATGGGCCTCGACCGCGACTTCCCGACCGCGTTCGCGAAGTCGCAGGAGGCCGCGTACGGCGGCATGCCGACCTCGGGCACCGTGTTCATCTCGGTCGCCGACGCCGACAAGCGCGCCGTGATCCTGCCGGCCCACCGCCTGCAGGAGCTCGGCTTCTCTCTGCTCGCGACCGAGGGCACCGCCGAGATCCTCGCGCGCAATGGCATCCGGGTGAAGGTCGTCGAGAAGTACTCCGAGACGCAGGGCTCCGGCCAGCAGAACGTGGTCGACCTGATCAACGCCGGCGAGATCGACATGATCGTCAACACGCCCTCCGGCGGCACCGCGCGCGCCGACGGCTACGAGATCCGCGCCGCGGCCGTGGCCGCCGACAAGGCGCTGTTCACCACGATGGCCGTCCTCGGCGCCGCGGTGAGCGCCCTCGGCGCCATGAAGGACGGCTTCGCGGTCCGCAGCCTCCAGGAGCACGCCACCGACCGCGCGGGACGCCTGTGAGCGACACGTTCGGTCAGCGACTCCACGCCGCCCTGGACCTGCACGGCGCCCTGTGCGTCGGCATCGACCCCCACGCCGCACTCCTGTCGGCGTGGGGGCTGGATGCCACGGCCGAGGGCGCGCGGGAGTTCGGCCTGCGCACGGTCGAGGCGGCCCAGGGGCGGGTCGGCGTGGTCAAGCCGCAGGTGGCGTTCTACGAGCGCTACGGCTCGCGCGGCTTCGCCGCCCTGGAGGACGTGATGGCCGCCGCACGCGACGCGGGGCTCCTCGTGATCGCCGACGCCAAGCGCGGCGACATCGGCACGACCATGGAGGGGTACGCCCACGCCTGGCTCGAGCCCGGTTCGCCCCTCGAAGCGGATGCCGTGACCCTGTCGCCGTACATGGGCGCCGACTCTCTGCGCGACACGCTGTCGCTCGCGGTGCGCCACGGCAAGGGGGCGTTCGTCCTCACCGCGACGAGCAACCCGGAGGCGCGTGCGCTCCAGAGCGCGATCGTCGACGACGCCCTCGCCATCGGCGACCACGAGCACGTGGCGGCGCGCGTCGCTCGCGACGTCAACGAGGCCAACGTCGGCGCCCCGGGTGCTCTCGGCCCCGTCGGCGTCGTCGTGGGGGCCACCGTCGACCGCGCGGCCTTCGGTCTCGGCGACATGGCCCTCGCGGGCATGCCGATCCTCGCGCCGGGGTTCGGTGCGCAGGGTGCTGCGCCGTCCGACCTCGCCCGCCTCTTCGGGTACGTGGCCTCGGCCGTCGTCGCGAACGAGAGCCGGAGCATCCTCGCGGTCGGGCCCGAGCGCCTGGCCGCCCGTATCGACGAGCGCGCCGCGCTCTACCGGGAGTCCCTGCATGGCTGAAACCCGTCGTCCGCCCGAGGTCGACCGTGCCGCCGCCTCGCGCCGCGCCGTCGAGGCCCGGCGCGAGCGCGCCGCGCTCAAGCGCGACGTCTCCACGCGCGTGATCTCGCCGCAGGAGCTGCTGCGCCGGGGGCTCGCCGACCCGCTGTCGCCGGCGGGCGCGATGCGCGTCACGGAGTTCCTCACCGCGATTCCGGCGATCGGCGAGAGCAAGCGCGACCGCATCCTGGCATCCCTCGGCATCTCGCCGGTGAAGCGCCTCGGGGGCCTCGGCACCCGCCAGCGCGATGCTCTGCGGGCCTTCCTCGACGCGCGCTGGCCCGAGCCGGGGCCGCGCGACGGGCGCAGCCGCCTCATCGTGCTGGCCGGGCCCACGGCCGTCGGCAAGGGCACGGTCGCCGCGCACATCAAGGAGAACTACCCCGAGATCCACCTGTCGGTGTCGGCGACCACGCGCGCTCCGCGCCCGGGTGAGGTCGAGGGCGAGCACTACTACTTCGTCGACGACGCCGAGTTCGACCGCCTGGTCGCGTCGGGGGAGCTGCTGGAGTGGGCCGTCGTGCACAACAAGCACCGCTACGGCACCCCGCGCGGTCCCATCGAGCGCGTCCTCGCGGACGGCGGCACGGCCCTGCTCGAGATCGACCTGCAAGGTGCACGTCAGGTCCGCGCGGCCGACCCCTCGGCCACGCTCGTGTTCCTCCTGCCACCCAGCTGGGACGAGCTCGTCCAGCGCCTCGTGGGACGCGGGACCGAGGATGCCGAGGAGCGCGCCCGACGCCTGCGCACCGCCCGCGTCGAGCTCGCGGCGCAGAACGAGTTCGACTACCGCGTGGTCAACGACGAGGTGGCGCACGCCGCCGCCCAGGTCGTGGCCCTGGCGTCCGCTCAGCACTGACCCGCGAGTGTCCGGCGCCTCGTGGCGCGCCGCCGACGGGTTCGGGGCGCGATTTTCGGTGTGGGGCGCGTGATCTCGCGCCCCGAACGGAAGAACGCGCCCCGAACCCGGCTGAGCCGAACCACCCGACACCCCTCGGCACAGGCCGCGCGGGCGTCGGCTAGAATAGGAGGATGCTTCGGCGCTCCAGCGCCGCATCCACCCCATCCGCCGAACCAGGAGGTTCCCCATGGCCGGACGTGACAAGGGCATCATCGACCCGCCCATCGACGCTCTGCTCGACAAGGTCGACTCGAAGTACCAGCTCGTCATCTACGCGTCCAAGCGTGCGCGTCAGATCAACGACTACTACTCCGACCTGCACGAGGGCAACCTCTTCGACAACGTCGGCCCGCTCGTCGACTCCACCGTCGAGGACAAGCCGCTGACCATCGCTCTGCACGAGATCCACGAGGACAAGCTGCGCCTTCGCGCCGCCGAGTGATCTGTTCACAGATGTGACGTTGCCCCGGGCGGCCTGGCGCCACCCGGGGCATACTTGTGCCCGTTCCCCGCTCGCAACCACCCCGGAGTCGTCTTGACCGACCTGCGCCTGTTCACGTCCGAGTCCGTCACCGAAGGACACCCCGACAAGATCTGCGACCAGATCTCCGACAGCATCCTCGATGCGATCCTCACCGACGACCCCACCGGGCGCGTGGCCGTCGAGACCCTCGTCACCACGGGCCTCGTCCACGTCGCGGGCGAGGTGTCGACCAGCGCCTACGTCGAGATCCCCGCGATCGTGCGCGACGTGGTCAACCGCATCGGCTACACCTCGAGCGACACCGGCTTCGACGGCGAGTCGTGCGGCGTGAGCGTGTCGATCGGCGCGCAGTCGTCCGACATCGCCGCCGGCGTCAACAAGGCCTTCGAGCAGCGCGAGCGCGGCTCCGTCGACCCGCGCGACCTGCAGGGCGCGGGCGACCAGGGCATCATGTTCGGCTTCGCGACGAACGAGACCCCCCAGCTCATGCCGATGGCCGCGTGGACCGCCCACCGCGTCGCCGAGCGTCTGGCATCCGTCCGCAAAGACGGCTCGCTGCCGTTCCTGCGCCCCGACGGCAAGACACAGGTGACCCTCGGGTACGACGGCTTCACCCCCCGCACCGTCGACTCGGTCGTGCTCTCGACGCAGCATCACCCCGACATCTCGCAGGAAGACCTGCGCGCCGAGGTGCAGGCCGCGGTCATCGATCCGGTGCTGGCCGAGACGGGCCTCGCGCTGCCCGACGTGAAGTACTACATCAACCCCGCGGGCCCCTTCGTCATCGGCGGGCCCAAGGGCGATGCCGGGCTCACCGGACGCAAGATCATCATCGACACCTACGGTGGCGCTTCGCGCCATGGCGGTGGCGCCTTCAGCGGCAAAGACCCGTCCAAGGTCGACCGCTCGGCCGCCTACGCGATGCGCTGGGTCGCCAAGAACGCCGTGGCGGCGGGCCTCGCCGACCGCCTCGAGGTGCAGGTCGCGTACGCGATCGGCAAGGCGAACCCCGTCGGTCTGTACGTGGAGTCCTTCGGCACGGCGCACGTCGCCGACGACGTCATCGTGCGGGCGATCCGCGAAGTGTTCGATCTGCGTCCGGCGGCGATCGTCGAGCAGCTCGACCTCCTTCGCCCGATCTACGCGCAGACCGCGACGTACGGCCACTTCGGCCGCGAGCTGCCCGGCTTCACGTGGGAGCGCACCGACCGCGTCGACGAGCTGCGCGCGGCCGCCGGTCTCTGACGGTGGGTGGGGGAGTGCGCCCCGCCCGCGTCGGGGGTGCCTGCGGGAGGCGCTCGCGCGGCGACGACCTCCCGGCTGAGGGTGTCGGCCGCGAGGACGCGCACTCGTGAGCGAGCGCCGCGTCGCGCGCGTGCAACTCGAATCCCCCGTACCGCAGCTCGACCGCCTGTTCGACTACGCCATCCCGCATCCCCTGGTCGCCGACGTGGCGCCGGGGGTGCGGGTCAAGGTGCCCCTCCGGTCGGCCGGACGCATGATGGAGGCCTTCGTCGTCGAGGTCACGGCCGACGACGGCACCGAACGACCACTGTCGTCCGTCGAGGCGGTGGTGTCGACGACCCCCGTGCTGCCGGCGCGGCTGTACACGCTCGCTCGACGCGTCGCCGATCGCGCGGCGGGTTCGGTCAGCGACATCCTGCGCTTGGCCGTCCCGAAGCGCATGGTGCGCGCCGAGAAGGCCTGGGCCGCGGCCCCCGCTCCCGAGACGCCCGACGTCGTGCCGGCGGCTCGTGACCACGCCGACGCGGTCCTCGGCGCCTACCCCGGCCTCGGCGCCGCCCTCGACGCGGGAGAGCGTCTGGCGGTCGACGCCCCACCGCACCCGCATGCCGAGCTGCCCCGTGGTGCCTGGGCCGACCTCCTCGCCGCCGCGGCCACCCGCACGTTGGCGCGCGGCCGGAGCGCCGTGCTGGTCGTGCCCGATTACCGTGATCAGGCGCAGCTGCTGGCGGCCCTGACCGAGCTCGTGCCGGCGGAGGCGATCGTGCGCGACGACGCCGACCAGTCCGGCCCCGCCCGCTACGGGCAGTACCTGCGCACCCTGGCCCCCGTCCCCTGCATCGTCGTCGGGCGCCGCTCGGCGGTGTACGCGCCCGCGCACGACACGGGACTGGTCGCGCTGTGGGACGACGGCGACTCGCTCCTCGCCGAACCGCTCTCGCCGGGCGTGCACGCGCGCGACGCCGCTCTCGTGCGGCAGGAGCTGGAGCACTCGGCGCTCGTCTTCGCCGGGCACACGCGCACGACCGACGTACAGCGGCTCGTCGACGTCGGCTATGTGCGCGAGGTGCCGCAGGCGCGGCGGCCCAGCCCGCGCGTCGTGCTCAGCGCGACGCGCGAGGGCGAGCAGCGCCAGTCGCGCGTGCCGTCGTCGGCCTTCGCCGCCGCGAGGGAGGCTTTGCAGCACGGTCCGGTGCTCGTGCAGGTCGCGCGCCCGGGCTACGCGCCGTCGCTCGTGTGCGCGGACTGCCGCCGCCCGGCGCGGTGTCAGCACTGCGCGGGTCCCCTCCGGGCCGCCCGCCCGGGGGCCGTGCCCGTGTGCGCCTGGTGCGGCCGCAGCGCCCACGCGTGGTCGTGCGGTCACTGCGCCTCGGCGAAGCTGCGGATGGCCTCCTCGGGCAGCGAGCGCACGGCCGACGAGCTCGGCCGCGCCTTCCCGAACACGCGCGTCATCGTCGCCGACGGTGCGCACCCGGTCGCCGAGGTGGACGCCGCCCCGGCCCTGGTCATCGCCACGCGCGGCGCCGAGCCGCTCGCGCGCGGCGGCTACCGCGCCGTGATTCTGCTCGACGGCGACCGCATGCTGCAGAACGAGGCGCTGCGCATCGGCGAGCACTGTCTTCGCTGGTGGTCGAACGCCGCGGCGCTGGCCGCCCCCGGAGCGCCCGTCCACCTCGTCGGCGTGGCCGGTCCGGTCGCGCGGGCGCTCGCGACCTGGACGCAGCCCGCCTACGCCCGCGCCGAGTTGGCCGACCGTGCACCGCTCCGGATGCCGCCGGCGGTCCGCGTCGCGAGCGTCGACGGACACGCCCGGAGCGTCGACACGCTCCTGACCTCCCTGCGCGAGACGGTGCCGGATCTCGACGCCCTCGCCATCCTCGGTCCGGTCGACACCTCGACCGACCCCGACACCGCGACGGCCCGGGCCCTGGTGCGCTTCGACTACGCCCGCGGGCGCGCGGTCGCGGAGGCGCTGCGCGCCGGGGTCATCGCCGATGCCCTGCGCGCGCGAAAGTCCCGCAAGGATCGCGGCCCCCGCCCGCGCAGTACGCTCAGAGTCCGCCTCGACATCCCCGAGCCCGACCTCTGAGCGCGCCGTCACCCGCCCGCCCGCTTCCGAGAGTCTGAGGAGAACCATGCGCCTCGTCTTCGCCGGCACCCCCGCCGTCGCCGTCCCGTCGCTCCGCGCCCTGGCATCCGGTCCGCACGAGATCGCCGCCGTCGTCACGCGCGGCGACGCCCCGCTCGGGCGCAAGCGCGTGCTCACCCCGTCGCCGGTGGCCCAAACCGCCGAAAAGCTCGGCCTGCCCGTCATCAAGGCCGACCGCCTCGACGCCGATGCCACGGCCCGCATCGCCACGCTCCAGCCGCAGCTCGGCGTGATCGTCGCCTACGGCGGTCTGGTGCGCGAACCCCTGCTCTCGCTGCCCGACCGCGGCTGGATCAACCTGCACTTCTCGCTGCTCCCGCGCTGGCGCGGTGCCGCGCCCGTGCAGCGCGCGCTCATCGCGGGCGATGCCGTAACGGGAGCGAGCGTGTTCCAGCTCGTCGCCGCGCTCGACGCCGGCGACGTCTTCGCCGAGGAGCGCTACGAGATCCCGACGGGGTCGACGTCCGCCGACGTGCTGGACGCCCTCGCCGAGATCGGCGCCCCTCTGCTCGCGCGAATCGTCGACGCGATCGCCGACGGCACCGCCGTCGCCGTCCCGCAGGAGGGCGAGCCCACCCTCGCCCCGAAGCTCACCCTCGAGGACGGCGCCCTCGACCTCACCCGCGACGCGGTTTCGCTCCTGCACCAGATCGCGGGCGCCACCCCCGAACCCGGTGCCCACACGACGTTCGACGGCGCGCGGTTCAAGGTGCTGCGTGCCTCGGCGTCGGAGGCGCCGCCCCTCCCGCCCGGCCGGGTCGCGGCATCCGGCAAGGAGGTCCTCGTCGGCACGGGCACCTCGCCGCTGCGGCTCGAGACCGTGCAGCCGGCGGGCAAGGGCGCGATGAACGCGAGCGACTGGTTCCGGGGCCTGCGCACCGACCAGCCGGTGCTCGGCGCATGAGCGTGCAGGGAGCGCGCGCCGCGGCCTACGAGGTGCTGCGCGCCGTCTCGGGCGACGAGGCCTACGCCAACCTCCTGCTGCCGCACGCCATCGCCCGGCAGGGGCTGGATGCCAAGGACGCGGGCCTCGCGACCGAATTGACCTACGGCACGCTCCGCCGTCGCGGCACGTACGACGCGATCATCGCGATCGCCGCCGACCGCACGGTCGACCGCATCGACCCCGCGGTGCTCGATGCGCTGCGGCTCGGCGTGCACCAGCTGCTGTCCACACGCGTCGCATCGCACGCGGCGGTCAATGAATCGGTCGAGCTCGCCCGACGCCACGGCGGCGGACGCGGGGCGGCCGGGTTCGCCAACGCCGTGCTGCGCCGCGTGTCGCGCGACAACCCGGGGCACTGGATGGAGCGCGTCGCCGCGGGGGCGCGCAGCGACGACGAGCGCATCGGTCTGACGACCTCGCACCCGGTGTGGATCGTGCGGGCGCTGCGGCGCGCCCTCACCGCGGAAGGCCGCGCCGACGAGCTTCCCGGCCTGCTCGAGGCCGACAACGTCGCTCCGCGCGTAGCGATGATCGCTCTTCCAGGACTCGCCGAGGTCCCCGACGACGCGACTCCCGCGCGCTTCGCGCCGACCGCGTTCACCACGCGCGGGGGCGATCCCGAGCACCTCATCCGCGAGACGGACGGCCGCGTGCGCGTGCAGGACGAGGGCTCGCAGCTGGCCGCCCTGGCGCTCAGCCGGGCGCTTCCGGTGCGCGAGGGGGAGCGGTGGCTGGACCTCTGCGCCGGCCCCGGCGGCAAGACCGCGCTGCTGGCCGCGGAGGCCCTCGCCCACGGCGCCCGGCTGGATGCCAACGAGATCGCGCCGGCGCGAGCGGGACTCGTGCGGCAGGCCGTGGCATCCGTCCCCCTCGAGGTCGAGGTGAGCGAGGAGGACGGGCGCGAGCGCGCGGCCCGCGCCGCGGGGGAGTACGACCGCATCCTCGTCGACGCCCCCTGCACCGGGATCGGGGCCCTGCGACGCCGGCCCGAGGCGCGCTGGCGCAAGACGCCGGCCGACGTGCCCGACCTCACCGACCTGCAGCGCGAGCTCGTGCTCGCGGCCTTCGAGGCGCTGAAGCCGGGCGGCGTGCTGGCCTACGTCACGTGCTCCCCGCACCTGGCCGAGACCTCCGGCGTGCTGGCCGAGGTCGCGCGGGCGCTCGGCGACGCGGTGGAGGAGCTCGACGCCCGCGCCGTCGTGCGCGAGGTCGCGGTCGACGACATCGACCTCCCCGCGCAGGCCGACGGCTCGCTCCGCGCGCAGCTGTGGCCGCACCGCCACGGAACGGATGCCATGTCGATCGCCCTGCTCCGAAAGCGCTGACGGGCCAGCTCGTCCGCGCCCGGCCCGCGCGTCGGCCGTAGGCATCCATGAACGCCATCCGTGCGCGTAAACGGCCCCTCAGCGCGTTTCTGCGCACGGATCGCGTTTCTGCAGAAGATCTCCGCCCGAGCGTCGCAGCACGTCGCCACCGCAACCGGCGCGTCCGCTCCGCGCGCACATAATGGTCGGGTGCCTACCGACGCCCCGCGCATCAACCCGAGCATCCTGGCCGCCGACTTCGTGAACATGGAGGCCGAGCTCGCCCGCATCGCGGGAGCCGACTTCGTGCACGTCGACGTCATGGACAACCACTTCGTGCCGAACCTGACGTTCGGGCCGCAGATGGTCGGCCGCATCCAGGAGACGAGCCCCGTGCCGCTGGACGTGCACCTGATGATCGACGATCCGGATCGCTGGGCGCCGGCCTACGCCGAGCTCGGCGCGGCATCCGTCACCTTCCACCTCGAGGCCGCGGCGTCCCCGGTCGCCCTGGCCCGTCAACTCCGCGCGATCGGGGCGCGTGCGGGTGTCGCGGTCAAGCCGGGCACGCCCGTGGAGAACCTCTTCGACTCGCTCAACGAGTTCGATCAGATCCTCGTCATGACCGTCGAGCCGGGCTTCGGCGGACAGTCGTTCATGCCCGAGACGATGCCCAAGCTCCGCGCCCTCGCCGAGGAGGCGAAGCGCCGCGGATCGAGCGTCTGGCTGCAGGTCGACGGCGGCATCGGCGAGTCCACCATCGCCCAGGCCGCCGAGGCCGGGGCCGACACGTTCGTCGCGGGGTCCGCCGTGTTCGGAGCCGACGACCCCGACCGCGCGATCCAATCGCTGCGCGCCTCCGCCGCCCGCCACCGCCACTGACGCACCGCTGCCACGCCCGCGGCGTCCCCACGCCGCCGACCTCTCCGCGATAAACGCCCTTTCCGCCGAGAAACGCCGTCTCGCCGCGTGTCTCGCACGGAACGGCGTATCGAAGCCGGGCACGGTCGGCTGCGCCCGGCGACAACCCCACCCCCTGCGACCCGATACCCTGGAAGCGTGAAGACCTTCGACGACCTGTTCGCGGAACTCAGCGCCAAGGCCGTCGAGCGACCCGAGGGCTCCGGCACCGTGGCTCAGTTGGATGCCGGGGTGCACGCGATCGGCAAGAAGATCGTCGAAGAGGCCGCCGAGGTGTGGATGGCCGCCGAGTACGAGTCCGACGAGGCCGCGGCCGAGGAGATCTCGCAGCTGCTCTACCACCTCCAGACGCTCATGCTCGCGAAGGGCCTGTCGCTCCAGGACGTCTACCGACATCTCTGAGCAGCGCTCTCCCTTCCCGACCCCACGACCCACGAAAGCCCCCGTCATGCTGCGAATCGCCGTGCCGAACAAGGGGTCGCTCGCCGAGACCGCCGCCGAGATGCTCTCGGAGGCCGGATACACCGGACGACGCGACTCGAAAGACCTCTACACCGTCGACCCCGTCAACGAGGTCGAGTTCTTCTACCTCCGCCCCCGTGACATCGCCACCTACGTCGGCTCGGGTGCGCTCGACGTCGGCATCACCGGCCGCGACCTGCTGCTGGACGCCCGCATGCCGGGCGCGCGCGAGGTCGAGTCGCTCGGCTTCGCCGGCTCCACGTTCCGCTTCGCCGGCCGCCCCGGTCGTTTCACCGACGTGCAGGACCTCCAGGGCCTCCGCGTCGCCACCGCCTACCCGGGCCTGGTCGACGCCTTCCTCGACGAGCGCGGCATCGCCGTCGACATCGTGCCCCTCGACGGCGCGGTCGAATCGGCCGTGCAGCTCGGAGTGGCGGATGCCGTAGCCGACGTCGTCTCGACCGGCACCACGCTGCGTCAGGCGGGGCTCGAGATCTTCGGCCCGGTCCTGCTCGAGAGCGATGCCGTCCTCATCGCCGGCCCGCAGGAGGCCGACGGCACGGAGACGCTGCTGCGTCGCCTGCGCGGCGTCCTCGCCGCGCGGAAGTACGTCCTCATCGACTACGACCTCCCCGCAGCCCTCGTGGAGCAGGCCGTCGCCGTGGCCCCGGGCCTGGAGTCGCCCACCATCTCGCCGCTGCGCGATCCCGAGTGGGTCGCCGTGCGGGTGATGAGCCCGCGCCGCGACGTCAACCAGGTCATGGACGCGCTCTACGCGATCGGCGCGCGCGCGATCCTCGTCACCGAGATCCTCGCCGCGAGGCTCTGATGACCCTCGCGCGTCGCGTCATCCCCTGCCTCGACGTCGCCGCGGGCCGCGTCGTGAAGGGCGTCAACTTCCTCGACCTGCGCGACATGGGCGACCCGGTCGAGCTCGCGAAGCTCTACTTCGACCAGGGCGCCGATGAGGTCACCTTCCTCGACGTCACGGCGACCGTCGACGAGCGCTCCACCACCTACGACGTCGTGCGCCGCACGGCCGAGCAGGTCTTCATCCCGCTGACCGTCGGCGGGGGAGTGCGCTCGAGCGACGACGTCGCCCGGCTCCTCGCGGTCGGCGCCGACAAGATCGGCGTCAATTCGGCCGCGATCGCCCGCCCCGCACTCATCGACGAGATCGCCGATCGCTTCGGCGCCCAGGTGATCGTGCTCTCGCTCGACGTCAAGCGGGCGGCATCCACTCCCTCCGGCTTCGTCGTGACCACCCACGGCGGCCGCACCGAGACGACCCTCGACGCGCTCGAATGGGCGCGCGAGGCCGTCGAGCGCGGCGCCGGCGAGCTACTGGTCAACTCGATCGACGCCGACGGTACGAAGCAGGGCTTCGATCTGGAGCTCGTCCGTCTCATGCGCCAGGTTGCGGCGGTGCCGGTCATCGCCTCGGGCGGCGCGGGAGCCCTCGAGCACTTCGCCCCCGCGATCCAGGCCGGCGCCGACGCCGTGCTCGCGGCATCCGTGTTTCACTCGGGTCAGCTGACCGTCGGACAGGTGAAAGACGCCATGGCCGCCGAAGGGCTCGAGGTGCGCCGATGAGCGTCGACCGGGTGAAGTACGACGCCGACGGCCTGGTGGCCGCGGTGATCCAGCAGTTCGACTCGCGCGAGGTGCTCATGGTCGGGTGGATGGATGCCGAGGCCCTGAACCGCACGCTCACAACCGGCCGCGTCACGTTCTGGTCTCGCTCGCGTCAGGAGTACTGGCGCAAGGGCGACACCTCCGGGCACATCCAGATCGTCAAGGGCGCGCGCCTCGACTGCGACGGCGACACCCTGCTGATCGAGGTCGATCAGGTCGGCGCCGCGTGCCACACGGGCGACCACACCTGCTTCGACGCCGACGACCTGCACCCTGTCGTGGGGGAGCGCTGATGCGGCGCGCCCGCTCGATGGCGGTGCTGGCGATGCTGGCGGCCGGGGCGATCGGCGTGATCGCCTCGACCCAGACCTGGATCGACGTCACCCTCGACGACGGCGCGCAGCAGACCCTCGCCGTCGCGGGCGCCGACGCCCTGCCGGTGCTCACCCCGCTCAGTCTCGCCGCTCTCGCCCTCGGAGCCGCGCTGTCGATCGTCGGCCCGGTGCTGCGCTACCTGTTCGGGGTGCTCGGCATCCTGATCGCGGTGCTCGTGGGCATCGCCACGGCGCAATTGCTCTTCGCCACGCCCGTGTCGGCCACCGCCGCCGCCGTGACCGAGGCGACGGGGATCTCGGGGACGGATGCCGTCGCCTCGCTCGTGAGCGATCTCTCGCTCACCCCGTGGCCCGCCGTGACGCTGATCGCCCAGGTCGTCCTCGCCGCCGCCGCCGTCTTCACGCTCGTCACCGCCCGGCGTTGGGCGTCGGGCGCGAGCCGCAAGTACCGCACGGCGACCGAGGCCGGCGCCGACACGGGCCGCCCGCACGACGCGATCGACTCGTGGGACGACCTCTCGCGCGGCGACGACCCGACCGCCTGAGCCCACGCGCAAGTCCCGGTGCCCCGGCGCCGGGCGCTCGACGACCCGGCCCACTACCCGACGCCCCGTCCCACTACCCGACGCCCCGTCCCGCTGCCGGACGCCCCGGCCCGCTGCCCGCTGCTCGCGAGAAACGCCGTTTCTTGCGAAACACGCCGCGTCACCGCGTGTCTCGGCACAAACAGCGTTCCTCGGCGGCATCGCCGCGAGGCCGCCACACCGTCTGGAGGCACGCAGGGCCCGGCATTCCCATCGCCTGTCCCTCGCACGCGAGAAACGCTGATCCTCGCGAAACACGGCGCGAGACCGGGTGTCTCGGCACGAACAGCGTTTCTCGGCGACACCCCGCCGCGGCGACGGGCGGACCACCGCCAGCGCCGACCTCGCGACATCGAGACGACGGCGGGAGAGGCGCACCGCGCTTCGATAGACTGATCGAACGCTTTCCCCCGCGCCCGCGCGCGACTGTTAGGAGTCCCATGAGCAACCCCATCGGCGATCCCGGCCACGGACACTCGCCCGCCGCCTGGACGGCCGTGATCATCATGCTGCTCGCCTTCACGCTCGGCACGCTGTTCTTCTGGCTCGACATGCCGGTGCTGGTGTGGGCCTCGGTGGGTCTGCTCGTCGTCGGCGCGATCGTCGGCTGGGCCATGACCAAGGCCGGTTACGGCGCGAACGGCGCGAAAACCAACCCGAAGGCGCACTGACCGTGCTGGCCGATCTGACGGCCGGAGCGGTGGAGGATGCCGAGCAGCGCGCCCAGACGCGCCCGCTCGCGGACGTCGAACGCGACGCCCTCGCGCAGACCCCGGCCCGGAACGCGTTGGCCATGCTGGCCCCCGCCGACCGGGTGAAGGTCATCGCCGAGGTCAAGCGCGCGAGCCCCTCGCGCGGCGACCTGGCCTCGATCCCCGATCCCGCACGACAGGCGCGCCTGTACGAAGAGGGCGGCGCCTCAGCAATCTCCGTGCTCACGGAGGGCCGCAAGTTCAAGGGCAGCCTCGCCGACCTCGAGGCCGTCCGCGCCGCCGTGAGCGTCCCGGTGCTGCGCAAAGACTTCATCGCCACGCCGTACCAGGTGCTCGAGGCCCGCGCCTCGGGCGCCGATCTGGTGCTGCTCATCGTCGCCGCCCTCGACGACGAGACGCTGACCGAGCTGTACGGTCTCGTCACCGACCTGGGCATGACCGCCCTCGTCGAGACGCACTCGGCCGACGAGCTCGAGCGGGCCGCGCAGCTGGGCGCCAAGCTCATCGGCGTCAACGCCCGCAACCTCTCGACCTTCGAACTCGACCGCGACCTGTTCGGCTCGCTCGCCGATCGCTTCCCGGCCGACGCGATCAAGATCGCCGAGTCCGCCGTCCTTGCGCCCGCCGACGTCGCCCACTACCGCGCCGCGGGTGCGGACGTGGTGCTCGTGGGCGAGGCCCTCGTGACCGGCGACCCCGTCGCCACCCTCCGCGCGTTCCTCCAGGAGACGTCATGACCACCGTTCCCGCCCCGAAGCTGCGCGACCAGAAGGGGCCGTTCTTCGGCGACTTCGGCGGCCGCTACATGCCCGAGTCGCTCATCGCCGCGATCGACGAGCTCACCGCGGTCTACGAGTCGGCCATGACCGATCCGGAATTCCACACCGAGCTGCGCGCCCTGCTGCACGACTACGCAGGTCGACCGTCGGTACTCACCGAGGTTCCGCGCTTCGCCGCGCACGCCGGGGGAGCGCGCGTCTTCCTCAAGCGCGAAGACCTGAACCACACCGGCTCGCACAAGATCAACAACGTGCTCGGCCAGGCGCTGCTCACCAAGCGCCTCGGCAAGACGCGCGTGATCGCCGAGACCGGAGCCGGCCAGCACGGCGTCGCCACCGCGACCGCGGCCGCTCTGTTCGGCCTCGACTGCGTCATCTACATGGGCGAGGTCGACACCGAGCGCCAGGCGCTCAACGTCGCGCGGATGCGCCTCCTCGGCGCCGAGGTCGTGCCGGTCACGACGGGGTCGCGCACTCTCAAGGACGCGATCAACGAGGCCTATCGCGACTGGGTCGCCTCGGTCGAGACCACCAACTACATCTTCGGCACCGCCGCGGGTCCGCACCCGTTCCCCGCGATGGTGCGCGACTTCCAGAAGGTCATCGGCGAAGAGACGCGCGAGGAGTTCCTGCGCCGCCTCGGACGCCTTCCGGATGCCGTCTTCGCCTGCGTCGGCGGCGGCTCGAACGCGATCGGCATGTTCGACGCCTTCCTCGACGACGAGGGCGTGGCCCTGTACGGCGTCGAAGCAGCGGGCGACGGAGTCGACACCCCCAAGCACGCGGCATCCATCGGTCGCGGACGCCCGGGCGTCCTGCACGGCGCACGCACGTACGTGCTGCAGGACGAGGACGGCCAGACCACCGAGTCGCACTCGATCTCGGCCGGCCTCGACTACCCCGGCGTCGGTCCCGAGCACGCCTGGCTCGCCGACATCGGTCGCGCGCAGTACATCCCGGCCACCGACGACGAGGCCATGCAGGCGCTGCGCCTGCTCTCGCGGACGGAGGGCATCATCCCCGCGATCGAGTCCGCGCACGCCCTCGCCGGCGCCCTGCGCATCGGACGCGAGCTCGGCCCCGACGCGATCATCGCGATCAACCTGTCGGGACGAGGGGACAAGGACATGGACACCGCCGCCCGCTACTTCGACCTCTACGACGCCGAGCACGCGCCGGAGAGCGTCGACGGCGCCGCGCAGACGCACGCCGCCGAGGCCGTGGCATCCGCCCCCGGTTCTCCCGTCGACGTCGCCCCGGCGCCCGACGCGGCAAGCGGAGCGGGGGTCGAGCTGTGACCTCGCGCGTTGCCGCGGCGATCGACGCCGCCCACGCGGAAGGGCGCGGCGCGTTCGTCGGGTATCTGCCCGCCGGCTTCCCCGATGTCGCCACGAGCATCGAGGCGGCCGTCGCCCTCGCCGAGGCAGGTGCCGACGTCATCGAGCTCGGGCCGCCCTACAGCGACCCCGTCATGGACGGCCTGGTCATCCAGGAGGCGACGCAGACGGCGCTGGCCAACGGCTTCCGCATGCGCGACCTCTTCACGATCATCCGCGAGGTCACGGCGCGCACCGACGTGCCGATCCTGGTCATGACGTACTGGAACCTCGTCGAGCAGTACGGCGTCAATCGTTACGCCGACGAGCTCGTCGCCGCCGGGGGAGCGGGCCTCATCACGCCCGACATCACTCCCGACGCCGGCGAGGTCTGGATCGCCGCGAGCGAGCGCACGGGCCTCGACCGCGTGTTCCTCGCCGCGCCCACCTCCTCCGACGAGCGCCTCAAGATGATCGTCGACGCTTCCACCGGCTTCGTGTACACGGTGTCGACGATGGGGATCACGGGGGAGCGGGCCTCTCTCGACGCCGCCGCACGGCGCCTCGTCGAGCGCCTGCGCGCGTTCGGTGCGCAGCACGCGTGCGTGGGCATCGGCATCTCCAACGCCGAGCAGGTCGCCGGCGTCGTCGAGTACGCCGACGGCGCGATCGTCGGCACCGCGCTGGTCAAAGCGCTGCGCGACGGCGGTGTCGACGGCCTCTCCTCGCTCGCGAGGGAGCTGTCCGCGGGCGCCGTTCAGCGCGCCTAGACTCGTCTGCATGACGTTCGCCCTCTCGAGCGCCGCCTCCGGCGTGCTCGCCAGCATCCCGAGCCCGACCATCTCGTACGTCGATCTCGGTCCGCTCCGCATCCACTTCTATGCCCTGTGCATCGTCGCGGGCATCATCGTCGCGGTGTTCCTCACGAACGCGCGGCTGACGCGTCGCGGCGCCGAGAAGTGGGTCGTCATCGACATCTGCCTGCTCGCCGTCCCGCTCGCGATCATCGTCGCGCGCATCTACCACGTGGCCACCCACGCGGGCTTCTACTTCGGCCCCGGCTCCAACCCGTGGAACATCACGCAGCCGGGATCGGTGTGGGCCATCTGGGAGGGCGGCATCGCCATCTACGGCGCCCTCATCGGCGGCGCGATCGGCGCCATCTTGGGCTGCAAGTGGACCGGCATCCGGTTCTGGACCTTCGCCGACGCGCTCGCGCCGGGCCTCATCATCGCCCAGGCCATGGGGCGCTTCGGCAACTGGTTCAACCAGGAACTGTTCGGTCAGCCCACCGACCTGCCGTGGGGTCTCGAGATCGCCGCGGGCAACTCCGCGATCCCCGTCGGCCTGCCGGCGGGAACGCTGTTCCACCCGACCTTCGCGTACGAGGTCATCTGGAACCTGCTCGGCGCCGTGGTCATCCTGTACGTCGGCAAGCGCTTCACGCTCCAGTGGGGCAAGCAGTTCGCGATCTACCTCGTCTGGTACAGCGCCGGTCGCATCGTGTGGGAGTCCATCCGCATCGACCCCAGCGACATCATCCTCGGTCTGCGCACGAACGTCTGGGCCGCGATCTTCGGTGTCATCCTCGGCATCGTCATCTTCGTCGTGCAGTCGCGTCGCCACCACGGCCTCGAGCCGTCGCCGTACGTGCCCGGGCGCGAGTCGAAGGCTCCGGGGGCTGTAGACTCAGGCGACCCCTCTGACTTCGTCGACGTGAGCGAGCCGCCCGCGACGAACGACACCGTCGGCACCAGCGCCACAAGCAGCCCCGCCACGAACTAACACTCTGGGCCGACGTCGTCCCATTCGAAGCATCAACGTGAGGACGGTTGATATGGCTTCCAGCCTGCGCTCCGACACCGTCGGAGGCTCATTCCCGGCCCGACAGGGAATGTACGACCCGTCGTTCGAGAAGGACGCCTGTGGCCTCGCCATGGTCGCCACTCTCCGCGGCGAAGCCGGTCACGACATCATCGACCTGGCGCTGACGGCGCTGCGCAATCTCGAGCACCGCGGTGCCATCGGCTCCGACGCCGGCACCGGTGACGGCGCCGGAATCCTGACGCAGATGCCCGACGCGTTCCTCCGCGCCGTCGTCGACTTCGACCTGCCGCCGGTGGGGGAGTACGCCGCCGGCATGGTGTTCCTGCCCCTCGGGCATGATGAGCGCGCCGCGATGAAGGCCGGCATCGAAGGGATCGCCCGCCACGAGAACCTCGAGGTGCTCGGGTGGCGCGAGGTGCCCGTCGAGCCCGAGAACCTCGGCAAGCTCGCCTTCGAGGCACGCCCCGCGTTCGAGCAGCTCTTCGTCTCCCGCCCCGCCGTGGGCGACCAGCCCGCCCTGTCGGGCATCGCCCTGGACCGCCGCGTCTACCGGCTCCGCAAGCGGGCGCGCCACGAGCTCGAGGCCTACTTCGTGTCGTTGTCGAGCCGCACGCTGGGCTACAAGGGCATGGTCACGACGCTGCAGCTCGAGCCGTTCTACCCCGACCTGCAGGACGAGCGGTTCGCCTCCGAGCTGGCCGTCGTGCACTCGCGCTACTCGACGAACACCTTCCCGTCGTGGCCGCTCGCGCAGCCGCTGCGCATGCTCGCGCACAACGGCGAGATCAACACCGTCAAGGGCAACCGCAACTGGATGCGCGCGCGCCAGTCGCAGCTCGAGTCCGAGCTGATCGGCGACGTGCGTCCGCTGCTGCCCATCTGCACCGAGGGCGCCAGCGACTCGGCATCCTTCGACGAGGTCCTGGAGCTGCTGACCCTCACCGGTCGCAGCCTGCCGCACGCGATCATGATGATGGTGCCCGAGGCCTACGAGAAGCAAGCGACGATCGACCCCGATCTGCGCGCCTTCTACGACTACCACTCGATGCAGATGGAGCCCTGGGACGGCCCCGCCGCGCTCATCTTCACCGACGGCACCCTCGTCGGCGCGACGCTCGACCGCAACGGTCTGCGCCCGGGCCGCTGGACGGAGACCACCGACGGCCTCGTCGTCATCGGCTCCGAGACCGGCGTGCTCGACTTCGCCCCCGAGCGCATCAAGCGCCGCGGCCGCCTGCAACCCGGACGCATGTTCCTCGTCGACACGGCCCAGCGCCGCATCGTCGAAGACGAGGAGATCAAGGCCGACCTCGCCGCCCTGCAGCCGTGGGGCGAGTGGGTCGGCAAGGGGCGCGTGAAGCTCAGCGAGCTGCCCGAGCGCGAGCACATCGTGCACCCCATCGCCTCGATCACCCGTCGCCAGCGCACCTTCGGCTACACCGAGGAGGAGGTCCGGATCCTCCTCACCCCCATGGGGCAGGGCGGCGCCGAGCCCCTCGGCGCCATGGGCAGCGACGCACCCGTCGCGGTGCTCAGCGACCGCCCGCGTCTGCTGTTCGACTACTTCTCGCAGCAGTTCGCGCAGGTGACCAACCCGCCGCTCGACTCCATCCGCGAAGAGGTGGTGACCTCGCTGTCGTTGGGTCTCGGCCCCGAGCGCAACCTCCTCGACTGGGGCCCCGACCACACCCGTACGGTGACGCTCGACTTCCCCGTCATCGACAACGACGAGCTCGCGAAGATCCAGCACATCGACACCGCCCTGCCGGGGCGCTCGTCGGTGACGGTCCGCGGTCTTTACCGTGTCGAGGCCGGCCACAAGGGGCTGCAGAAGCGCCTCACGCAGATGTGCACCGAGGTCGACCAGGCCATCGAGGACGGTGCCGAGTTCATCGTGCTGAGCGACCGCGACAGCAACAAGGACCTCGCGCCTATCCCGTCGCTGCTCATGCTGGCGGCGGTGCATCACCACCTCATCCGCAAGGAGACCCGCATGAAGGTGGGTCTCGTGGTCGAGGCGGGCGACGTGCGCGAGGTGCACCACGTCGCCACCCTCATCGGGTATGGCGCGTCGGCGGTCAACCCGTACCTGGCGATGGAGACCGTCGAGTACCTCGTCCGCGCCGGCTTCATCACCGGCGTGACCCCCGAGAAGGCCGTCAAGAACCTGATCTACGCGCTCGGCAAGGGCGTGCTCAAGATCATGTCGAAGATGGGCATCTCCACGGTGTCGTCGTACGCCGGCGCCCAGGTGTTCGAGGCCGTGGGTCTGTCGCGCGACTTCGTCGAGGCGTACTTCACCGGCACGGAGTCCAAGCTCGGCGGCGTGGGGCTCGACGTCATCGCGGCCGAGAACGCCGCGCGCCACGAGTACGCCTACCCTCAGGATGCCGCAGCCCGAGCGCACGAGCGCCTGTGGACGGGTGGCGAATACCAGTGGCGCCGCGACGGCGCTCCGCACCTGTTCAACCCCGACACGGTGTTCCGCTTGCAGCACGCGACCCGCGAGCGGCGGTACGACATCTTCCGCGAGTACACGCAGCTCATCGACGATCAGGCGCACGAGCTCAAGACGCTCCGCGGCCTGTTCGGCCTGCGCACGGGGCTGCGCCCCGCCGTGCCGATCGACGAGGTCGAACCGGTCTCGGCGATCGTCAAGCGCTTCCAGACCGGGGCGATGAGCTACGGCTCGATCTCCAAGGAAGCACACGAGGTCCTCGCCGTCGCGATGAATCAGATCGGCGGCAAGAGCAACACCGGCGAGGGCGGGGAAGACGTCGACCGTCTGCTCGACCCGACGCGTCGTAGCGCCATCAAGCAGGTGGCATCCGGTCGCTTCGGCGTGACGAGCCTGTACCTCACCGAGGCCGACGACATCCAGATCAAGCTCGCCCAGGGGGCCAAGCCCGGCGAGGGCGGTCAGCTGCCGCCGACCAAGGTGTACCCGTGGGTGGCGCGCACGCGCCACGCGACGGCCGGCGTGGGTCTGATCTCGCCGCCGCCGCACCACGACATCTACTCGATCGAAGACCTCAAGCAGCTGATCTTCGACCTGAAGCGCGCGAACCCGAAGGCCCGCATCCACACCAAACTGGTCAGCCAGTCGGGTATCGGTGCCGTCGCCGCGGGCGTCGCGAAGGCGCTGAGCGACGTCATCCTGGTCTCCGGTCAAGACGGCGGCACGGGCGCGAGCCCGATGAACTCGCTCAAGCACGCGGGCACCCCGTGGGAACTGGGCCTCGCCGAGACGCAGCAGACGCTCATGCTCAACGGCATGCGCGACCGCGTCGTGGTGCAGGTCGACGGCCAGATGAAGACCGGCCGCGACGTCATCATCGGGGCCCTCCTGGGCGCCGAGGAGTTCGGCTTCGCCACCGCGCCCCTGGTCGTCTCGGGCTGCATCATGATGCGCGTCTGCCACCTCGACACCTGCCCCGTCGGCGTCGCGACGCAGAACCCCGTGCTGCGCCAGCGCTTCACCGGCAAGGCCGAGTACATCGTGAACTTCATGGAGTTCATCGCGCAGGAGGTGCGCGAATACCTCGCCGCCCTCGGCTACCGCTCGATCGACGAGATCGTCGGCCGGTCCGAGCTGCTCGACGCGAACGAGGCCATCCAGCACTGGAAGGCGCGCGGCCTCAACCTCGCGCCGATCCTGGAGGGACCGCGCTTCGCCGACGACGAACCGCGCCGCCACGCCCGCAACCAGGACCACGAGCTCGAGGACCACTTCGACGTGCAGCTCATCGAGCGCGCGCAGGACGTCATCGCGCACGGCGGACAGCTCACGATCGACCTGCCCATCCGCAACACCGCCCGCGCGGTGGGGACCATGCTCGGCCACCACGTCACCAAGGCGCGGGGCGAGCACGGCCTGCCGGAGAACTCCATCGACGTGCGCCTGACGGGCTCCGCCGGGCAGTCGTTCGGCGCGTTCATGCCCGCGGGCATCACGCTGCGTCTCGAGGGCGACTCGAACGACTACGTCGGCAAGGGCCTCTCGGGCGGCACGATCGTGGTGCGCCCGCCGCGCGGCTCGACCTTCGCGGCGAGCGAGAACGTCATCGCCGGAAACGTCATCGGCTACGGGGCCACGCAGGGGCAGATGTTCCTCAACGGCGTGGTGGGCGAGCGCTTCCTCGTGCGCAACTCCGGCGCCACGGCGGTCGTCGAGGGCGTGGGCGACCACGCGCTGGAGTACATGACCGGCGGGCTGGCCGTCATCCTCGGCGCGACCGGCCGCAACCTCGGCGCCGGCATGTCGGGCGGCCAGGCCTACGTGTACCGGCTCGACCGCGACAAGGTCAACCGCGAGGCCGTGGCATCCGGTGAGCTCGTCCTCGGCGCCCTCGGATCAGGGGATGCCGAGATCCTGCGCGACCTGCTCGCCAAGCACGTCGCGGAGACCGATTCCACGCTGGCCCGTCGTCTGCTCGACGACTTCGAGGCCGAGGTGGACAACTTCGTCCGGGTCCTGCCGCGCGACTACGCCGCCGTGCTGCAGACCCGCCAGGAGGCGGTCACCGAGGGGCTCGACCCCGACGGCGACGTCGTCTGGCAGCGCATTCTGGAGGTGACGGGTGGCTGACCCGAAGGGTTTTCTGAAGACCACGGAGCGCGAGCTCCCGAAGCGTCGACCGGTGCCCGTGCGCATCATGGACTGGAAAGAGGTGTACGAGCCGGGTGATTCGGCCGTTATCAAGCGCCAGGCCGGCCGCTGCATGGACTGCGGCATCCCGTTCTGTCACAAGGGCTGCCCGCTGGGGAACCTGATCCCCGAGTGGAACGACCTCACGTGGCGCGGTGAAGGCCGCGCGGCCATCGAGCGTCTGCACGCGACGAACAACTTCCCGGAGTTCACGGGGCGCCTGTGCCCCGCGCCCTGCGAGAGCTCGTGCGTGCTCGGCATCAACCAGCCTGCCGTGACGATCAAGCAGGTCGAGGTCTCGATCATCGACGAGGCGTTCGGCAACGGCTGGGTCGAGCCCGAGCCGCCGGAGCGCCTGACGGGCAAGACCGTCGCCGTCGTGGGATCGGGTCCCGCGGGCCTCGCGGCCGCGCAGCAACTGACTCGTGCCGGACACACCGTCGCCGTCTTCGAGCGCGACGACCGCATCGGCGGCCTGCTGCGCTACGGCATCCCGGACTTCAAGATGGAGAAGCGCCACCTCGAACTGCGCCTTCGTCAGATGCAGGCCGAGGGCACCCGCTTCCGCGCGGGCGTCGAGATCGGCACGGACATCTCATGGAGCGACCTGCGCGCCCGCTACGACGCCGTCGTGGTGGCCACGGGATCGACCGTGCCGCGGGACCTCGCCATCCCGGGTCGTGACCTCGACGGCGTGCACTACGCCATGGAGTACCTCATCGAGGGCAACAAGGCCGTCGCGGGAGATCAGATCCCGCAGCAGATCACGGCAGAGGGGAAGCACGTCGTGGTTATCGGCGGTGGCGACACCGGCGCCGACTGCATCGGCACCGCCCACCGCCAGGGTGCGCTGAGCGTGACCAACCTCGCGATCGGCAAGCAGCCGCCCTCAGAGCGTCCCGCCGAGCAGCCCTGGCCGATGATGCCGAACCTGTTCGAGATGGCATCCGCCCACGAGGAGGGCGGGGAGCGGACGTTCCTCGCCTCGACCGTGGAGTTCCTCGGCAACGCCGCGGGAGAGGTGCGCGCCCTGCGCGTGGCCGAGACGGAGTACGTCGACGGGCGTCGCGTGCCCAAGAGCGGCACCGAGCGCGAGATCCCCGCCGACCTCGTGCTGATCGCGATGGGCTTCACCGGCCCCGAGCGGGAGCACCTCGAGAGCCAGCTCGGCACGCAGTTCACCGGCCGCGGCAACGTCGAGCGCGACGCGACCTACGCCACCACGACGCCCGGCGTGTTCGTCGCCGGCGACGCGGGACGCGGACAGTCGCTCATCGTGTGGGCCATCGCCGAGGGCCGCGCGGCCGCCGCCGAGGTCGACACCTTCCTCATGGGCGAAACGGTGCTCCCCGCGCCGGTGCGCCCGACCGATGTCGCCATCGGCCTCCTGCCCGCCTAAGCTGGCAAGGGCCGATCGGCCACTTCCCGAAAATCCTCACGGAGCTTGAAAACGGATGAGACGCGCCAAGATCGTCGCAACACTCGGGCCCGCCACGTCGTCGTATGAGATGGTTCGCGCCATCATCGACGCCGGGGTGGACGTCGCCCGCCTCAACCTCAGCCACGGAGACTATTCCGTGCACGACGCCAACTTCGCCAACGTGCGGAAGGCCGCGGAGGACGCCGGTCGCCCGGTCGCCGCACTCGTCGACCTGCAGGGCCCGAAGATCCGCCTCGGCAAGTTCGAGAACGGTCCGCACGACCTCGCTCCCGGCGACATCTTCAAGATCACCATCGAGGACATCCTCGGCACCAAGGAGATCGTCGGCACGACGTTCAAGGGCCTGCCCCACGACGTGCGCCCCGGCGACTTCCTGCTCATCGACGACGGCAAGGTCCGCGTCGAGGTCGTCGAGACCGACGGAACCGTCGTGACCACCAAGGTCATCGTCGGCGGCCCGGTGTCGAACAACAAGGGCATCAACCTGCCCGGTGTGGCCGTGAACGTGCCCGCGCTGAGCGAGAAGGACGAGGCCGACCTGCGCTGGGGCCTCAATGCCGGTGCCGACCTCATCGCCCTCTCCTTCGTCCGGGATGCCAAGGACATCGAGCGCGTGCACGAGATCATGGCCGAGGAGGGGCGCTACGTGCCCGTCATCGCCAAGATCGAGAAGCCGCAGGCGGTCCACAACCTCGAGGAGATCATCGACGCCTTCGACGGCATCATGGTCGCCCGAGGCGACCTCGGCGTCGAGCTTCCGCTGGAGGCCGTGCCGATCGTTCAGAAGCGCGCCGTCGAGCTCGCCCGCCGCATGGCCAAGCCCGTCATCGTCGCGACGCAGATGCTCGAGTCGATGATCACGAACCCCGTCCCCACGCGTGCCGAGACCTCCGACGTCGCCAACGCCGTGCTCGACGGCGCCGACGCGGTCATGCTCTCGGGCGAGACCAGCGTGGGCGCCTACCCCGTGGTGGTCGTCGAGACGATGGCCCGCATCGTGGAGTCGACCGAGGAGCACGGTCTCGAGCGCATCGCGCCGCTGACCAACAAGCCCCGCACGCAGGGTGGCGCCATCACGCTCGCCGCCGTCGAGGTCGCCGACTTCGTCGAGGCCAAGTACCTGTGCGTCTTCACCGAGTCGGGCGACTCCGCTCGTCGCATGTCGCGCCTGCGCTCGACCATCCCCATGATCGCCTTCACGCCCGAGCCCGGCATCCGCCGTCGCCTGGCGCTGACCTGGGGCGTGCGCTCGACGCTGGTGGAGCACGTGTCCCACACCGACAAGATGTTCCTGCAGGTCGACGACTACCTGCTCACCCACGACCTGGCAAAGGTCGGTGACAAGGTGGTCGTCATCTCCGGTTCCCCTCCCGGAATCGCCGGTTCGACGAACGACCTGCGCGTGCACCGCGTGGGCGACGCCGTGCACGGCGCGGCCCCGGGGTACCAGGAAGTCTGACCCTTCACGACGCGCGCCGGTGATCCCGGCGCGCGTCGTGTCGCGTTCCCGCCCGGTACATTGGGAACGCAGCACCTGCCGGTGTGGCGGAATGGCAGACGCGGGGCACTCAAAATGCTCTGTCGAAAGACGTGTGGGTTCGAGTCCCACCACCGGTACGCCCTATCGCATCCACGTTCTCCCCGTGGGTGCGCGAATCCACGTTCTAGGATGGTCTCGTGACTGATCAAGAAGCCGCCCCGGCCACCGCGCCGACCGCACCGCGCCGCGTCGTCGTCGCGGAAGACGAGTCGCTGATCCGCCTCGACATCGTCGAGATCCTGCGCGACAACGGCTTCGACGTCGTCGGTGAGGCGGGCGACGGCGAGACCGCCGTGCAGCTGGCCACCGAACTGCGTCCCGATCTGGTGATCATGGACGTGAAGATGCCGCAGCTCGACGGCATCAGCGCCGCCGAGAAGCTGAGCAAGAACCACATCGCCCCCGTCGTCCTGCTGACCGCGTTCAGTCAGAAGGAGCTCGTCGAGCGCGCCAGCGAGGCCGGCGCCCTGGCCTACGTGGTCAAGCCCTTCACCCCGAACGACCTGCTGCCGGCCATCGAGATCGCCCTCGCCCGGTACGAGCAGATCATCACCCTCGAGGCCGAGGTCGCCGACATGGTCGAGCGCTTCGAAACCCGCAAGCTCGTGGACCGCGCCAAGGGCCTGCTCAACGAGAAGATGGGCCTCAGTGAGCCTGAGGCCTTCCGCTGGATCCAGAAGGCGTCGATGGACCGTCGCCTCACCATGCAGGACGTCGCGAAGGCGATCATCGAGCAGCTGGCGCCCAAGAAGGGCTGACCGTAGCGTTTTCCCGGGAATGGATGCCACGTCTGTGGCATCCATTCGTCGTTTCCAGGAGAGTGGCTCCCGGACCCTTCGACGAGCTCAGGGCTTTCCACGCGCCGAGGGGGCTGAGCCCGTCGAAGCCACCGGGGACCACGGCGGATGACCGGACCCTTCGACAGGCTCAGGGTCCTAGACGCCGAAGATGGCTGAGCCCGTCGAGGTCACCGGCGTCCGCGAACGGCCGGACCTTTCGGCGCGCGCAGGCTCCTCCCGCGCACCCGACTCAGGCGCGCGGGGCGTCCTTGATCATGTTCGTGATGCGGATCGTCGAGCAGCGCCGGCCCTGCTCGTCGGAGACCGCGATCTCATGCACCGTGAGCGAACGGCCGAGGTGGATGGGCGTGCAGACACCGGTGACGATGCCGGAGGTCGCCGAGCGCGTGTGCGTGGCATTGATGTCGATGCCGACCGCGAGCTTGCCGGACCCGGCGTAGAGGTTGGCGGCCATCGACCCGAGCGATTCACCGAGCACGACGTAGGCGCCGCCGTGCAGGAGCCCCACTGGCTGGGTGTTGCCCTCGACGGGCATGGTCGCCACGCTGCGTTCGACGGAGAACTCGACCCACTCGATGCCCATCTTCTCGGCGAGGGCGCCCATGCCGCGCTCGCGCGCCCAGTCGAGGCCGCTGGTGGTGTCGGGAGTCGTGGAGCTGCTCATCGTCGCCTTCGTCGTGCCGAGCGGGAACGGCCGTGATCGGGCCGGACCGGGGGAGTGTCCGTGGTTCTCGTTACGCTGGGAGAGTGACGGATGCCGAAAAGCCTACTCTCCTCGTCGTCGACGGCCACTCGCTGGCCTACCGGGCGTTCTATGCGCTGCCGGTCGACAACTTCTCGACGAAGGACGGCCAGCACACCAACGGCATCTACGGCTTCTTGTCGATGTTCGTGAACCTCGTCAAGGCCGAGAAGCCCACGCACCTCGCCGTCGCCTTCGACACGTCGCGGCAATCGTTCCGCACGCGGGAGTACACCGAGTACAAGGCCAACCGCAGCGAGTCGCCCGCCGAGTTCAAGGGGCAGATCCCGCTCCTGCAGGACTGCCTCGCCGCCATGGGCGTGCCCGTGTTGAAGAAGGAGGACTTCGAGGCCGACGACATCCTGGCCACCCTCGCCACCCAGGGCGAGGAGCAGGGGTTCACGGTCCTCGTCTGCTCGGGCGATCGCGACACCATTCAGCTCGTCACCGACGACGTCACGCTGCTGTACCCGAACGTGCAGGGCGTGTCGCAGCTGAAGCGGTACGACACCGACGCCGTGATCGAGAAGTACGGTCTGCCGCCGGCGCAGTACCCCGAGATCGCCGCTCTGGTCGGCGAGACCAGCGACAACCTGCCCGGCGTGCCGAAGGTGGGCGAGAAGACCGCCGTCAAGTGGCTGACCCAGTGGGGATCGCTCGAGGCCCTGCTCGACAACGCCGACAAGATCACCGGCGTCGTCGGCAACAACCTCCGCGAGCACCTCGACGCGGTCAAGCGCAACCGCGCCCTGAACCGCCTGCTGCGCGACGTCGAACTCCCCGTCGGTCCGAAAGACCTCGCCGTGCAGCCGCTCGACGCCCAGGCGGTCCGCGATATCTTCGCCCGCCTCGAGTTCCGCACGCTCCTGCCGCGCGTCTTCGACGCCTTGGGCGAAGAAGGCGGCATCGTCGAGGAGGCCCGCCCCACGGCGACTGCTCCCGCGCCGCAGCGCCTCGACCCCGCGGCCCTCGCCACCTGGGCCGCCGCCGCGGAGGGCGAGGTGGGGGTCACGCTGAGCCTGTCCGGAACGACGCCCACCGCGATCGGCCTCGCCTCCGCGGGCGCCGCGGTCGAGGCCGAGTGGAGCCCGGCTGTCCGCGACGCGCTCGCGCCGTGGCTGGCATCCGATGCCCCCAAGGTGTTCTCCGACGCCAAACCCCAGATCAAGGCTCTGGCCCGCGAGGGGGTCGCGGTGAGCGGTGTGGCCTTCGACGTGCTGCTGGCCGGGTGGCTCGTGCGCCCGAGCTTCCCCGACAAGACGCTCGCCGACCTCGTGGAGCGCGAGCTCGACGAGAAGCTCCCGGTGGCCGACCCCACCCAGCTCGTCCCCGAGACCGAGGGCGCGACGCCGGGCCAGCTGTCGTGGTTCACGCGTCGCGTGGCCGAGGCGCAGCGCGCGTCGATGCCCGAGAAGGTCGCGTCCGTGCTCGACGACATCGAGCTGCCCACCCTCACGGCGTTGGCCGACATGGAACTGGCGGGGGTGGCCGTGTCGCACGAGAAGCTGTCCGGATTCTCGGCCGAACTCGGTGCGCGCGCCGACGCCCTCGCCCGCGACGCCTACGCGGCGATCGGGCACGAGGTCAACCTCGGTTCGCCGAAGCAGCTGCAGGAGGTGCTCTTCGATGAGCTGCAACTCCCCAAGACGCGCAAGACGAAGAGCGGATACACCACCGACGCCGCCGCCCTCGCCGATCTGCAGGAGAGTGCCCCGCACCCGTTCCTCGATCTGCTGCTGCGCCACCGGGAGGCGACGAAGCTCAAGCAGATCATCGACGCCCTCGACACGGCGACCGGCGCCGACGGGCGCATCCACACGACGTACGTGCAGACGGGCAGCCAGACCGGCCGCCTGTCGAGCACCGACCCCAACCTGCAGAACATCCCGATCCGCACGGAGGAGAGCCGCCGGATCCGCGCCGCGTTCGAGGTGGGCGAGGGATACGAGACGCTGCTGACGGCGGACTATTCGCAGATCGAGATGCGCATCATGGCGCACCTCTCGGGCGACCCCGGGCTCATCGAGGCGTTCAACTCCGGCGAAGACCTTCACCGCTTCGTGGGTGCACGCGTGTTCGGCGTCGACCCGCAGGACGTCACGCCCGCGATGCGCACGAAGGTCAAGGCGATGTCGTACGGCCTCGTCTACGGCCTGTCGGCGTTCGGCCTGTCGAAGCAGCTGCGCATCGAGCAATCCGAGGCCAAGAAGCTCATGCTCGAGTACTTCGCCCGCTTCGGTGCGGTCCGCGACTACCTGCGCGGCTCGGTCGAGCAGGCGCGTCAAGACGGTTTCACCGAGACCATTTTCGGTCGACGCCGACCGTTCCCCGACCTCACCAGCATGAATCGCGTTCTGCGCGAGAACGCCGAGCGCGCGGCGCTGAACGCCCCCATCCAGGGCAGCGCCGCCGACATCATGAAGGTCGCGCTGTTCCGCATCCGCGACGAGTTGGCATCCACGGGTCTGCGCTCCCGGGTGCTGCTGCAGATCCACGACGAACTCGTCGTCGAGGTGGCGGAGGGGGAGTGGGATGCCGTCGAGCGCATCGTCCGCTCGCGCATGGCCGACGCGGCCGACCTGTCGGTGCCTCTCGACGTGCAGATCGGTCGCGGCGGCGACTGGGACGAAGCCGGACACTGAGCGGCGCGCCCACAAGCCGGCCGTCCCTGCACCGAACACGCGGCCGGCCGTCGCTGCGCCGAACCCGCTGGCGGTCGTCGCGCGGGCTCGGCGTGCACCGCCCCCCGCTGGCGCGGCTCGTGCCGGCGGGCCGGAGCCGCGACAGCGCGGGAGCGGGGTGCGCGGGCGCTGTCCCTTCCCTAGGCTCGGAGGATGACTGACGCACACCGCACCCCCACGCCGATCGACACGATCGCCGACGCGTGGGTGGACACCCTGGCCGAGCGCGAGCCGACGTTGGCGACCTACATCGGGCGGTTCGAGCACAACGGCCGCTTCGGCGACTACAGCCCCGAGGGCGCCGAGGCCCTTGTGTCCGATGCCCGCTCGACGCGGGGCGCGCTCGAGGCCGCCGAGCCCGTCGACGCGATCGACACGGTCACGAAGATGGACCTCGGTCGCGAGCTCGACCTGATGATCGAGCAGCACGAGGCGAAGACGCACCTGCGCGACCTCAACGTCATCGCCTCGCCGGCGCAGGACATCCGCTCGACCTTCGACCTCATGCCGACCGCGACGGTCGCGGACTGGTCCACGATCTCCGAGCGCATGAAGGCGCTCCCGAGCGCGATCGACGGCTACGTCGCCACCCTCCGTCGCGGCATCGCGGAGGGTGTCGTACCGGCGCGCCGGCAGGTCTCCGAGGTCGTGACGCAGATCGCGCGGTACACCTCCGACACGGGCTTCTTCGCCGAGTTCGTCGGCGAGGCCGCTCCCGAGGAGGGTCAGCTGCCGGCATCCCTCGCCCGCGATCTCGCCGCCCACTCGAACGCGGCGCGTGTCGCCTACGACGGCCTCGCGGCGTTCCTGTCGAGCGAACTCGCGCCTGTCGCGGGCGACGTCGACGCCGTCGGACGCGAGATGTACGCCCTGCACTCGCGCCGCTTCCTCGGCGCCGAGATCGACCTCGACGAGACCTACGAGTGGGGCGTCGAAGAGCTCGCGCGCATGGTCGCCGAGCAGGAGTCCATCGCGAACGAGATCCTCCCCGGCGCGAGCGTCGAGGAGGCCGTGGCGTTCCTTGAAAAGGACGAGTCCCGCAAGCTCCGCGGCACCGATGCTCTTCGGGAGTGGATGCAGCGCACGAGCGACAAGGCCGTGGAGGAGCTCGGTCGTACGCACTTCGACATCGCCGAGCCGATCCGTCGCCTGGAGTGCATGATCGCGCCCACCAACGAGGGCGGCATCTACTACACCGGCCCCACCGACGACTTCTCGCGACCGGGTCGCATGTGGTGGTCGGTGCCCGAAGGAGTCGACACCTTCGACACGTGGCGCGAGCTCACGACGGTCTACCACGAGGGCGTTCCGGGCCACCACCTGCAGATCGCGCAGGCGGTGTACAACCGGGCCGAGCTCAACTCATGGCGCCGTCTGCTGGCCGGGACGAGCGGTCACGCGGAGGGGTGGGCGCTCTACGCCGAGCGCCTGATGGAGCAGCTCGGCTACCTCGACGACCCCGCCGACCGTCTCGGCATGCTCGACGGCCAGCGCATGCGCGCCGCCCGGGTCGTGCTCGACATCGGCGTGCACCTGCAGAAGCCGCGCCTCGACGGAAACGGCACCTGGGATCACGACTACGCTCTGGCGTTCATGCTGAAGAACGTCAACATGAGCGAGGAGTTCGTGCGCTTCGAGGTCAACCGCTACCTCGGATGGCCGGGACAGGCACCGTCGTACAAGGTCGGCCAGCGCATCTGGGAGCAGGTGCGCGACGAGGAGCAGGAGCGTCGCGGCGCCGACTTCTCGATGAAGCAGTTCCACACGCGGGCCCTCGACATCGGCGGCGTCGGGCTCGACACGCTGCGCGCCGCTCTGGCATCCGGGTGATCGTCCTCGGTGGGCGCTGCCGTCGTGGCGCCCACCGATTCAGCGGGCCGGAAGCGCCTCGTCACCGCGGCCCGTGGACGCCCGGTGCTCGATGCGGGGAATACGCGCCGGTCCCGTAAAGTTCATTCATCCGAATGCAAGGAGACCCCATGGACGTTCGCCCCCTCGAGCTCGGCCTCGACACCTTCGGAGACATCTCGCGCGGCCCCGACGGCGCGCTGCTGTCGGATGCGCAGACCATCCGCAACGTGGTCGATCAGGCGGTGCTCGCCGACCAGGTGGGCGTGTCGTTCTTCGGCGTGGGGGAGCACCACCGCAAGGACTTCGCCGTGACCAGCCCGGAGATCGTCCTGGCCGCAGCGGCCGCCCGCACGCAGGACATCCACCTCGGCACCGCGGTCACGGTGCTCTCCAGCGACGACCCCGTGCGCGTCTACGAGCGGTTCGCGACCCTCGACGCCGTCTCGAACGGTCGCGCCGAGGTGATCCTGGGGCGCGGATCGTTCATCGAGTCGTTCCCCCTGTTCGGCTACGACCTGGCCGACTACGAGGTGCTCTTCGAGGAGAAGCTCGAGCTGTTCTCGCTACTGCTGCAGGAGAAGCCCGTGACCTGGGCGGGCCGCACGCGCGCGGCGCTCCAGGACGCCGACGTGTACCCCAAGACCGAGAACGGACTGAAGGCATGGGTGGGCGTCGGGGGTTCGCCGGAGTCCGTGGTGCGCACCGCGCGCTACGGCTACGGCCTGGTGCTCGCGATCATCGGCGGCTCGGCGGCGCGGTTCCGCCCCTACGCCGACCTGTACCGTCGGTCGCTTGACGAGCTCGGAAAGCCGCAGATGCCCATCTCGGTGCACTCGCCCGGGCACATCGCGGCCACCGACGAGCAGGCGTGGGAAGAGGCGTACGAGGGCGTCGCGGAGCTGAACAACACCATCGGTCGAGAGCGCGGGTGGCCCGAGTACAACCGTCTGCGCTTCCAGCACGACGTCGGCCCCGAGGGGTCGATGTACGTGGGCTCGCCCGAGACGGTCGCCCGGAAAATCGCCGCCACGGTGCGTGCGCTCGGAAACAGCCGCTTCCAGCTCAAGATGGCCAGCGGGTCGATCTCCCACGACCATCTCTTGAGCAGCATCGAGCTCTACGGCACGCGGGTGCTGCCGCTCGTGCACGACATGCTCGCCGACGCTCCCGTCGCCCGGTGACCACGAGCACCGACACCATCCGGGTGTCCGAACGCCTCGACGCCCTGCCGTTCACCCGGCGGCACGCGAAGATCCTGGGCGGATCCGGCCTCGGATGGGCCCTGGATGCCATGGACGTCGGGCTCATCTCGTTCGTCATCGCGGCCCTCAGCGTGCAGTGGCAGCTGGCCCCCGCGCAGGCGTCGTGGATCGCCTCGGCGGGCTTCGCCGGAATGGCGATCGGCGCGAGCCTGGGCGGACTGCTCGCCGACCGCTTCGGTCGCCGCCACGTGTTCGCCCTCACCCTGCTGGTGTACGGCGTGGCGACCGGCGCGAGCGCCTTGGTGGGAGGGCTGGCGGCGTTGCTCGTGCTGCGCTTCGTCGTTGGGTTGGGCCTCGGGGCGGAGCTGCCCGTGGCCTCGACCTACGTCAGCGAGTTCGCGCCGGCGCGTATGCGGGGGCGGCTCATCGTCTTCCTCGAGGCGTTCTGGGCGGTCGGATGGACGGCCGCCGCGGTCATCGGCTACCTCGTGGTCCCGGCATCGGCCGACGGCTGGCGGTGGGCCTTCGCCCTGGGCGCGATCCCGGCGGTGTACGCGCTCGTCGTCCGGTGGGGGCTGCCCGAGTCACCGCGGTGGCTCGCGTCGCGCGGACGCAACGCGGAGGCGATCGTGATCGTGCGCGATCTGGAGGCCGCGGCCGGCCGCGTCGCGCTGGAGGCCTCGACGGAAGGGGGCGCGGCATCCGCTCCCGCCCCTCGGCCGCGCGTGAGCGCGCTGTGGGCACCCACCCTGCGGGCGCGCACGGTGAGCCTGTGGGTGCTGTGGTTCTGTGTGAACTTCTCGTACTATGGGGCGTTCATCTGGATCCCGACGATCCTCGTCTCGCAGGGATACGACCTCGTGCGCTCATTCGGGTTCACGCTCGTGATCACGCTCGCCCAGCTGCCCGGCTACGCCGTCGCGGCGTGGCTCATCGAGGCGTGGGGACGCCGAGCGACGCTCGCGACCTTCCTGGCCGGCTCCGCCGTCGCGGCGGTGCTGTTCGGCACGGCGTCGGGCGAGGTCGCGGTGATCGCTGCGGGCATGGCCCTGTCGTTCTTCAACCTCGGGGCCTGGGGTGCGCTGTACGCCGCCACTCCCGAGACCTACCCGACGGCGCTGCGGGCGACCGGGGCCGGGTGGGCGGCGGGCGTCGGGCGCATCGCATCCATCCTCGCGCCCCTCGCCGTACCGCCGCTGCTCGGCGTCGGGGGAGCGCCCCTGCTGTTCGTGGTGTTCGCGGCCTTCTTCGCCATCGCCGTCGTCGCCGCGCTCTTCCTGCGCGAGCAGCGCGGCCGGGCGCTCGCCTGACCCCTCGCTTCCGCCGTCGAGTGTCCAGGACGCGCCGTATCACGCGACGGCGCAACGGCGTGTCGTGGACACTCGACCCGCGCAGCCGGCGCGCGCGTCGGCCGGGGCGCGGGGATCGCGCGCGTAGGCTCGGGACATGGCATCCGTGCGCTACGTCGCGATCGGCGACTCGTTCACCGAAGGGGTCGGCGACGAACTGCCGGACGGCACCGTGCGGGGGTGGGCTGATCTCGCCGCCCAGGGGTGGGCGGATGCCGCGGGCGAGCCGATCGAATATGCGAACCTCGCGATCCGCGGCAAGCTCATCGAGCCGATCGTCGCGCAGCAGCTCGAGCCCGCGCTGGCGCTGAAACCGACCCACCTGTCCTTCAACGGCGGCGGCAACGACATGCTGCGCCCGCGGACCGGCATCGACCGCATCGTCGACCTCTTCGACCACGTCGTGCGCCGCTGCGACGAGGAGGGCGTGCAGCTCATCGTGCTCTCCGGCGCGAATCCGTCGGCGGGCCTCCCGCTCGGCACACTCATCGAGGCGCGGGGGGACCGCCTCTCTCATGCCGTCGAGAGGCGCCTCGAGGCCCGGCCCGACGTGATCACGGCCTACAACTGGTTCGATCGAGAATTGGCGGGCGGGGAGTTCTGGTCGGTCGACCGACTGCACATGAACGCGCGCGGTCATCATCGCGTCGCGGCTCGTGTGATCGAGTCCGTCGGATTCACGGCGCCGGGGGAGTGGTGGCACCTGCGCGAGATCCCCGAGACGCAGCGGCTGAAGGGCACCGCCTATTACCGCGAGCACGTCGCTCCCTGGGTACGTCGGCGCCTGACCCGCACGTCGTCGGGCGACGGACGCCAGCCGAAGTTCGGCGGGGGATGGGTGACCCTCGAACCCGTCGGCTGACCGCCGCACCGGGAAGCGTCGAGGAGCATGATGGTTTCATGACCCTCGCACTCGTCACCGGCACCTCCAGCGGCATCGGCCTGCACACGGCCATCGGACTCGCGAAGATGGGGGTGTCGGTCGTCGCCACCGTGCGGGACACCTCGCGCGCCGATGCGCTGCGCTCCGCGGCATCCGCGGCGGGGGTCGAGCTCGACATCCGCGCCCTCGAGGTGACGGATGCCGCCGCGGCCGAGGCCCTGATCGAGGCCGTCGGGCCCGTCGACATCCTCGTCAACAACGCCGGGCGCGGCGCCGTCGGCACGCTCGAGCAGATGTCGGATGACGACCTGCAGGCGCAGCTCGACACCAACTACCTCTCCGTCGCCCGTCTCACCCGCCTCGTGCTCCCCGGTATGCGCGAACGCGGCCACGGGCGCATCGTCACCGTCACCAGCGTCGGGGGAGCGGTCGGCCAGCCGTTCGCCGACGCGTACTGCGGGGCGAAGTTCGCCGTGGAGGGACTGATGCAGTCTCTCGCGCCGGTCGTCGCGCCCTTCGGCGTCGAGGTCGCGGTCGTCGAACCCGCGGCGGTGGCGTCGTCGTTCACCGACTCGGTGCACCGCGCTCCGGCCGGCCCGTACGCCGAGCTGCAGCAGGCCTACCTGAACCGCACGGCCGCGTCGTTCGCCGCGGCGCAGTCGGCGGAGGATGCCGCGAAGACCGTCGTGGAGGCGGCGACGACGTCGGAGCCGAAGTTCCGGTGGCAGACGTCCGAGGCCGCGGTGCGCTTCGCCGGCCTGTCGCTGGGCGATCTCGACGGGTCGCGGGTGATCGGCGAGACGTCGGAGTGGATCCGCTGACCGTGCCGGCGCCCGGGACACGTTCGCGCCGCGCGCCGCGGTGATCCCCGCACACAACCGCGCAGTCGGTCGAAACGAGCGGCTCCGCCCGACGGCGTGAGCGGGCGTTCACCCCGGGAGGACGGTGGGACCGACCCCAGCTGACATAATGTGCATTATCGGCCTGTGCATCACCGTTCGAGATCACGAGTGATCACAGCGTCGACGAAGACGCACGGCGCCCACCGCCGCACCAGAGACTGAGCCCCCACGACGACAGAGCCTCCCCATTGCCAACGCCGCGAACCGCGGCACCGAACCCGTCAGCGCCGCGTCAGGTTGCCTTCCGCCCACTCGCCGAGCTGCCCCAGGATCGGAACCAGACGGCATCCGGCATCGGTCAACGCGTAGGTCACGGCGACCGGCGGCCCGGCGTCGACGCGGCGATCGACCAGGCCGGTGTCGGCGAGTTCGGTGAGGCGATCCGACAGCACGGCGTCGCTGATGCCGCCCACCGCTCGGCGCAGCCCCGAGAACGACAACTCTCCCTGGCCGAGCACGTCGACGATCATGCCGTTCCACCGCTTGCCGAGAACGGAGAACGCGTGCGAGACAGCGGCGTCGCACTGTCGCGCGTCGTGTTCTTCGGTCATGACTCCATCCTACTTGTGCTAGCTTTCCCAAAGTCACTTTGTTTTTCATAGCCACTCTGATCGGAGAAGCGCATGACCCTGTTCCGTCTCGATGCCAGCATCCTGCCCGCCACCTCTGCCAGCCGCGAACTCGGCGACCTCGTCGAGGCCGAATGGCTCGCTGCGCACCCGTCGTCGACGGTCGTCCGCCGCGACGTGGCCGCCGAGCCGATGCCCGCCACCGCCTGGCGCGACGCGGTGACCTCGGGCTTCACCCCGGCCGATCAGCACACCGACGGCCAGCGCGAGGCCATCGCGCTGCGCACGCGCCTCGCCGATGAGCTGATCGACGCCGATGCCCTGCTCCTCACCGTTCCGCTGTACAACTACGGCGTCTCGCAGCATGTGAAGACGTGGTTCGACCTCGCCTACACCGACCCGCGCATCGATCCGCAGGGCACCGCGCTCCGCGGTAAGCCGGCCACCCTCGTCACCGTCCTCGGCGGCAACTACGAGCCCGGAAGCCCCCGAGAGGGCTGGGACCACTCGACCGGCTGGCTCCGCCGCGTCTTCGAAGACGTGTGGGGTCTCGACCTCACCGTCGTGCACCGCCCCTTCACCCTCGTCGGTGTGAACCCCGCACTCGACGCTTTCGCCGCCGCGGCGGCAGGACTGAAGGCGGATGCCGAGCGGGCAGCCGTGACCGCGGGACGCACCCTCGCCGCGTCCCGCGCCGCCTGACGCCCGCACGACCCCGCTCGCCCGTCACGGGTTGCCGCTGCGCACCCATGACGGGCGAACGCCCGACTCCGCACGCATGAGCGCTCCCCGCGCTCATGAACACGTGCAGAGCGCGGTCAGCGTGAGGTCTCCTCCGCCAGTCGCGTCATTGGTGTCCGCTCGTTGCGGCCCGGCGCCCGCGAAGATCGCGTTCACACGTGAGGGTCGGGTCGACGCTCGAGCGTGATCCCCCTCACCGTCCGAACAGCGTTCACGCCCGGGTCGCGAACACCTCCGCCAGGAACGTCTTCATCGCCGTCCAACTGCGCCGCTCGGCGGTCGCCTGGAACTGCGCGCCGTGCTCGGGGGCATCGGCATCCGGAAGCGTGAAGGCGTGCATCGCGTTCGCGTACGCGATCACCTGCCAGTCCACCGACGGCGCCGTGCGGAGGTCGTTCTCGAAGGCGAGCACGTCCTCATCGGGCGCGACCGGGTCAGCAGCTCCGTGCAGCACGAGGAGCTTCGCGGTGATCTTCTCCGCTTCGCCCTCGGACCCGGTCAGCAGCCCCCCGTGGAAGCTCACGACCGCGTCGACGTCGGCTCCCGTGCGGGCGAGCTCGAGCACCGACGATCCACCGAAGCAGTAGCCGATCGCGGCCGTGCGGGTGGCATCCACCGACGCATCGGTGCGGAGTTGGTCGAACGCCTCGACGAGACGCTTCCGCCAGAGCGCGCGATCCTGGTAGAAGCGCCCGGCGACCGCCGCGGCCCCCTGCGGAGTCGGTCGCACGTCGGCGCCGAACACGTCGGCGGCGAACGCCGAATAGCCGAGGCGGGCGAGCATGTCGCAGCGCATGCGCACGTAGTCGGTGACACCGAGCCAGTCGTGCACCACGAGCACGCCCGGGTGCCGTCCCGCCCCCGCGGGCCGCGCCCGGTATCCGCGGTACGCGACGCCGTCGGCCTCATAGTCGACGTCGTCGCAGGCGATCCCGGATGCCGGAAGCGGTTCTCGCTCGAGGAGGTCCGAGAGGTTCGGGGCGTAGCTGTCCATGATCGCTCCAGGCGGGTGAGGGGTCCCGGGGAGGGGACCCATGAGGCCGACCGTAATGCGGCTCCCCCGCCTGCCGCCGGGTCTTGCGCCGTGACCCGGGACGCGTCGGGCAAAGGACCGGCTCCTCCCGGCGGCGGCCGATCCCCCGGTCGTGGACTCCCGTTCACGCAACCGTCGTCGCGTGCGACCGCGTCCTGACGAGCGTCGCCTTCCCACTACGCTCGAAGCGATGCCTTCCTCTTCCGCCCGACCCCGTCCGGGGTCTCGCGCGTGAGCGGCATCCTCACCGGTTTCGCCGTCGTCGGCCTGGCCGTGGTCGTGGGCTACGTCATCGCGCGCATCGACCTGCTGGGGCCCCACGCGCGACACGTGCTCAGTCGCCTGACGTTCTTCGTGCTGTCGCCGTTCCTGCTGTTCACGGTGCTCGCCACCGCCGACGTGGCGACGCTGTTCTCGGCCCTGCTGCCCGTGTCGATGATCACCGCCGCCGTCATCATCGCGATCTCGGTGCTCATCTCGGCGCTCTTCCTGCGGCGACCGGTGGGTGAGACCGTGATCGGCGCGCTGTCCGCCGGTCAGGTGAACAGCAACAACATCGGCATCCCGATCTCGCTCTACATGCTCGGCAACGCCGCCTACTCGGCCCCGGTCATCCTGTTCCAACTGCTCGTGCTCATGCCGATCGCCCTGGGGATCCTGGATGCCGCGACCTCGGGCTCGCGGGGCATCGGGCGCATCCTCACGCAGACGGCGAAGAACCCGATGCTCATCGGGTCGGCGCTCGGCGTGCTCGTCGCGCTGCTGGGGATCGAGCTGCCGCCGATCGTCTTCGACCCCCTCCACCTGATCGCGGGCGCCTGCGTTCCGGTACTCCTCATGTCGTACGGCATGTCGTTGTACGGCCAGCGCGTACTCACCGAGCCCGGACGCCGCCTCGACGTCGTGATCGCCTCGGCGCTCAAACTCGTCGCGATGCCGGCGGTCGCGTTGCTGGTGGCCTCGCTGTTCGGCCTGCCCGACGAACAGATCTTCATCGTCGTGGTGCTCGCCGCTCTGCCCACCGCGCAGAACGTCTTCAACTTCGCGCAGCGCTACGGCGTGGGTGAGATCCTCTCGCGCGACGTGGTGTTCATCTCGACGATCGGGTGCCTGCCCGTGCTGTTCGCGGTCGCGCTCCTGCTCGACCACTCCCCCGCGTGACCGCCCGAGACGAGGCGTTCGCGGGAGTTTCACCCTCGGGTCTAGGGTGAGCACTGTTCCCAGCGTTCACTCAGAAAGGCTCGCCATGTCGCCCTCGTCCACGACCAGCCCCGCCGTCGGAGCCGTCCGCACCGCCCTCGGGGTGAGCGGTGCGCTCTCGCTCGTGATCGGTCTACTGATCCTCATCTGGCCCGGCCGCACCGCCGAAGTCGCGGTCGCCATCATCTCGGTCTACGTCATCATCGCGGGCCTCGTGAACATCGGCATCGGCCTGTTCTGGCGCTCCGGCTGGACGCGCATCGGCTACATCGCGCTCGGCGTGCTGTTCATCGTCGCCGGCATCTTCTCGTTCGCGAACCTGTCGGCCACCACGGCCTGGTTCGGCGTCTTCATCGGCACGCTCGTCGGCATCCTGTGGATCATCGAGGGCGTCGTCTCGCTCACCACCGTCGGCCACGGATCGAAGGCGCGCGCGTGGACCATCTTCTTCGCGATCGTCAGCATCCTCGCCGGCATCGTGCTGCTGTTCTCGCCGCTGCTGGGGGCGGTGACGCTGTTCCTGCTCATCGGCATCTCGCTCGTCATCCTCGGCGTGTTCCAGATCGTCCGCGCGATCCAGTTCGGGAAGGCCGTCTGACACCGACGAGGAGGAAGGGTCCGAATGCCGGGTCGTGGCATCCGGAGCCTTTCACGTCACCGCACGGGCAGGTATCGGCCCCACCACTCGAGCACCGCATCGAAACGCTGGACGCGGTGCTGCGGGCGCCCGGCGCGGGTGAGCTCGTGGTCTTCGCCGGGGAAGACGAGCATCTCAGCGTCCACGCCTCCGCGCTTCAGCGCCGCGTAGTACCGGGTCGCCTGCTCGAGCGGGCAGCGGAAATCGAGCTCGGAGTGCAGCACGAGAGTCGGCGTGCGCACCTGATCGACCATCGCCATCGGGCTCTGCGCGGCGACGAGCGCCGGGTCGGTTCCCACGTACTCCTGCCCGAAGAACGAGCCGATGTCGCTCGAGCCGGGGAAGGATGCCGGATCGAGGAAGCCGCGCTCCACGACGGCCCCGGCGAAGCGGTGGTCGTGCGCGATGATCCACGCCGTCAGGTACCCGCCGTACGAGCCGCCCATGACGCCGGCGCGCTCCCCGTCGAGCCGCGGGTCGGCGGCCACGACGGCGTCGAAGAAGTCCATGACGTCGAAGAAGTCGAGCGTGCCCATGCGGTGACGGATCGAGCGTCCGTGGGCCCGGCCGTACCCGGCGCTCCCCCGCGGATTGCAGTACAGGACGGCGTAGCCGGCATCCACGAGCACCTGGGTCTCGTCGAAGAGGTGCACGCCGTAGGCGGCGTAGGGGCCGCCGTGGATCTGCAGGATCACCGGGAACGGCCCCTCGCCCTCGGGCACCGCGACCCAGCCGTGCACGGGGGAGCCGTCGCGACCGATCACTTCGCGCTCGACGGGGACCACGACGCCGCGCTCCCTCGCCGCGGCGCCGAACGCCGTCAGCGCCCGCATCTCCCGCCCCTGCACCGACACCAATTCGCCGAACGACTCGGGAGAGGCGACGGATGCCACTACCCGCCCCGCCGCGACCGCGTGGCCGTTCACCTCGAGGTCGCCACCGAGCACCTCGGTCACCTGTCCCGCCCGGCTCACGCGCACCAGACGAACGCGCCCGCGCGTGCGGTCCTGCACGAGCACGTCGTCGCCGTCGAACGAGAGGTGGCTCCCCACCTCGCCGAGGTCGATCGTCTCGGGGTCGGTCAGCGCGCGCGGGGCGTCGCCGTCGAGGGCGAACAATGCGACGCCCGGCGCGACGAAGTCGGTGCCCGCGTCGCCGACGTCGTTCGCGAGGAGGAAGACGGCGCCGTCGGGCGCAACATCGACCGCCGACACCGACAGGTTCGCGGCGCGATTGAGCACCTCGCGCTGCGCTCCCCCGTCGACGGCGATCGCCACGACGCGGTCGCGCAGGTCGCGGCGGGTGGATTCGATCACGTCGGGCACGCTGAGCAGTTCGCCGCCGTCGCGCGTCCAGACCACGCCGGACCAGCTCGTGTCGCCGTGGGTGAGCTGCGTCGCGGAGTGGGCCACGACGCGCGTCTCGCGCTCCTCGAGGGCCGGGGCGGGTTCGTAGAACGGCTCCGCGTCGACGTCGGGGACGTCGACGACGAAGAGCTGAGCGGGACGATCGAGGTAGCCGAGGCCGTTCGCGTGCCACCGGATGCCGGTGATGCGGCGCGGCGGTTCGGCGGCGGCATCCCGCCCCTCGACGGTGCCGTAGCGCCCGGGCTCCGGCACGCGCGCCGAGAACGCGAGGCGTCGGCCGTCGGGCGAGAAGGCGAGGTCGCTCACTCCCCCGGGCTGGTCGGTGACCTGGACCGGCTCGCCGCCGGAGGCGCCCACGACGAAGACCTGCGCACGCCCCTTCGCGTCGCCGCGGAGGAAGGCGACGACGGCGTCATCGGGCGAGATCCGCGGCGAACGGTCGTGCACCCCTCGGGTGAGCCGGCGCGGTGATCCCGCGGCGACGTCGACCCGCCAGAGCTGTCCCACCGCGCGGTCCGCGGCCAGGTCGGGGCGCGACGTCGCGAAGACGGCGAAGGCGCCGTCGGAGGAGATCGCGGGCCGACCGACCCCGATCAGGGTCTCGATGTCGGTCGGCCGCATGCTCACTCGCCTCCGAACGAACCCGTGTCCCCGACGAGGCGGGTGTTGTCGGCGGGCACCGGGTCGACGGCCGCGCGCGCGACCTCGGCGGCGAACTCGGCGACGTTGTAGAGCTTGCCGGCGTCGTCGCGGCGGGCGGCGATCGCGCCCGGGTTCGCGCGCTCGAGCAGCGTCGCGGTGATCGTGCCCTCGATCATGTCGCCCGAGACGACCGTGAAACCGATCCCGCGCTCCTCGAGGGCGGGGATCTTCTCACGCAGCGCGTCTTCTCCCGCGCGCTTGGAGAGGGCGACCGGCTCGTACTCGGGCATGGTCGGGGTCGTGCGGATGAAGTGCGCCTGGTGGCTGGTGACGAAGACCACGCGCGCGTCGTCCTTCAGCAGCGGCAGCGCGGTCTCGAGCACGTTCACCTGCGCGTCGCGGTTGAGCAGCAGCGCGTAGTCCTCGGCCATGCCCGACTCCATGCCGCCCGAGGCGTTGAGCACGAGGATGTCGAGGCCGCCGAAGGTGCGCTCGACCTCGCCGAACATCGCCGCGACCGACTCGGGATCGGTGAGGTCGGCGCCCACCACGAGGGCCTCGACGCCCAGCTCGCGCAGCTGCGCGGCGAGCTTCTCGGCCCGGGGCGCCTTGTTGCGGAAGTTGATGACGACATTGGCGCCGGCCTCGGCGAAGTAGCGGACGGTGTCGGCACCGATGCCGCGCGACGAACCGGTGACGAGGGCGGTCTTGCCGCTCAGCGAGCCGGACGGGAGGGTCTGGGACACGGGAGTACTCCTGGTGGTGGGCGGATCGGATGCCGCCGGCCGACGGGCGCCACGGCAGGACTCCAGACTATCGACCCCCGGTCCTTGCGCCGCTTGGTGCCGCTGTCGAGTCCCCCGCGCGCACCGGCGGTGCGTGCTACGTTCGCGGCGAAAGGCGATGATCATGAACGCATCCCCCGCCGCGCGGCATCCGTACCTCTCCCCCGACGGCCCGCGCGTTCTCGCGCACCGCGGCCTCGTCACGGCGGAGGCGGCTTCTCACGGCGTCGTCGAGAACTCCTTCGCCGCGGTCGCCGAGGCGCACGCCGCCGGCGCGGAGTACGTCGAGTCGGACTGCCACGTGACCGCCGACGGCACGGTCGTGCTCTTCCACGACGACGACCTGCAGCGCGTCGCCGACGACCCCCGCAGGATCGCCGATGTGCGCCTGCACGAGCTCGAGGAGCTCATGGCCGAACGCGGGGGTCTCATCACCCTCGCGCAAGCCCTCGAGGCCTTCCCCGACCTGCGGTTCAACCTGGACGTCAAGGCCGCGGCCGCCGCCGCGGGGGTCGGCCGGCTGATCGCGCCGCAGGCCGAGCGCGTGCTCGTGACGAGCTTCTCCGACGACCGTCGCCTCGAGGCGCTCGCGGCCGCGCACAGCGCCGGGGCGACTCAACGACCCGCGACCTCCCCGGGATCGGCGACGGTGGGACGCCTGATCGCCGCCCGCGCCCTGCGGCGGGCGGGCCGCGTCCGCGCCCTCCTCGACGGGCTCGACGCCCTGCAGGTGCCCGAGAGACAGGGGCCGGTGCGCATCGTCACGCGCGGCCTCGTGCGGGATGCACACGCCCTCGGTGTCGAGGTGCACGTGTGGACCGTGAACGCCGACGACGACATGGAAAGACTGCTCGATCTCGGTGTCGACGGCCTCGTGACCGACCGCGCCGATGCGGCCCTCGCGATGGTGAACGAACGGCGAACTCCGTCTGTCTGAGCATCCTCTGTGAAAGGCTCCGTGAGGCCCGCCGTTCGAATAAAGCGCACAGGTGCGAGCGTTATACATGGTGACCGACGAGAGGACCACAAAATGGCAGACCGCAGTCTCCGCGGCATCCGACTCGGCGCCCAGAGCCTCCAGAGCGAAGACGGCGTCGTGTTCCACGACCGTGCACAACACACCTACAACTGCAGCACCTGCGGACGCGACACCGTCCTGACCTTCGCTGCCGACGCCGAGGTTCCGGAGTCCTGGGAGTGCCGCACGTGCGGCGCCGAAGCCCTGCTCCGCATCGGCGACGGCACTGCGACCGTCGACCACTCGGGCGACAAGGCCGCCCGCACCCACTGGGACATGCTGCTCGAGCGTCGCACGCTCCCCGAGCTGGAAGAATTGCTCGAAGAGCGCCTCGCCTTCGTCCGCGCCCGTCGTGGCGCGGGCAACGAGAAGCTGAGCGCCTGACGCCCTGAACAGGACGTCCTGAGGATTCAGACGCCGGCCCCCTCGGGGGTCGGCGTCCTCTTCGTGCGGCGGGCGCGCACCGCGACCAGCAACCCGACCGCGAGCAGCCCGGCGAGGCTCCCCCATCCGAGGACGATCTTCACGGCGGGCCCGAGCACGACGGCGGGCGTGAGACCCGTCCGCAGGGGCACGTCGGTGAGCATGTGGCCGGCTGTGTCGATGGGCAGGGCGTCGAGCGTCGACCCGTCGGGCGCGATGACCTGGCTCGTGCCGACGGTCGAGAGGTTGACGACCGCGCGCCCCGTCTCGATCGCGCGCATCTGCGCGAAAGCGAGCTGCTGCAGATTCTCGTCGGTCCCCCGGAAGTCGGCGTTGTTCGTCTGGAACATATACACCTGCGCTCCCGCCTCGGCGCCGTCCCACACCACGTCGTCGTAGATGACGTCGAAGCAGATGGCCAGCCCCACGCCCACGCCGTTCAGGTCGATGAGCGGCGTCGCCGTGCCGGGCGTGTATTCGCGGCCGATCAGGCCGATCAGATCGGGGGCGAAGGGTTCCCAGAACGCCCGGTCGGGCACGTACTCTCCGAACGGCACCGGATGCCGTTTGTCGTACGTCGTCGCGGACTGGCCCTCGGACGTCCACAGCAGGGCGGAATTGAACAGCTCCGGCCCGCGCTCGGTCACCGCGGAGATCAACAGCGGCGCATCGACGCGCCGCGAGAGCTCCTCGAGCACCGCGGAGGTCGCGCTGTTCGCGGTCGGATCCGAGTCCACGCCGCCCTCGGGCCACAGCAGCACGTCCATCTGCTGTCCGAAGAGCGGGGCGGATGCCGCCAGCTGCGCGTTCAGCACGGCGTTGCGCGCACGCTGGTCGAAGTAGCCGGCCGGGCCGTTGCCCTGCACCGCGCCGACGCGGAGCGACCCGGCCGCCGTCGTCGGGAACTGCGGCAGCACCAGCAGTGCCACCAGGAGCACAGCGGCGGGAGCGGCCACCAGACCCCGCCGCAGGCGCCGACGGCGGACGAGCTCGATCACCATCGCGCACAGCAGCACGATGAGGAACGACAGCCCCGACATCCCCGCCCACGACGCGACCTCGGCGAAGGGTCCGTTCACCTGCGAGACGCCGATGCGTCCCCACGGGAAGCCGCTGTAGGGCCACGAGCCGACGATCTGCTCGCGGAGCACCCAGAGCCCCGCGACCAGCGCCGGGAGCACGAGCGTGCGACCCACCGCCCCCGGCGCGATGCGCGGCATCCATCGGTAGGCCAGCGCGAGGGGCACCGCGAACACCGCCGTCAGCAACGCCTCGAGCATGAACAGCGCGGCCCAGGGGATCGGCCCGAGGTACCGCGCCGTGAAGAGCAGGTTGACCGAGAAGAAGGCGATGCCGAAGAGCAAGCCCACCAGCACGGCCGACCAGAAGCGGCGGCCGATGAGCGTGAGCAGCGCGAGGGCGACGGCCGGGAAGGCCATCGGCCACCAGGCGAGCGCCGGGTAGGCGGTGACCAGCAGGAGTCCCGCCACGACCGAGAGCGGCGCGGCGAAGGCCAGGCGCAGCAGGGGTCGCGCCGGTGGGGTCGTCGCGCTCATGCCGACGTGTACGCCACGATGCCCCGGCGCACGGAATCCAATGCCGATCGGGCGGTCTTGGCGAGCGGCGGTTCGGCGACGAGCGAAATCTGGTCGAGCAGGTCGATCGTCTGCTTCGCCCAGCGCACGAAGTCGCCCGCAGCCATATCGGCCAGGGTCAGCACGCTGTCCAGCGGCAGGCCTCGCGCCCAGGCGTGCATCGCCGGCGCCAGTCCCGACGCGGGACTCTCCGAGCCCGGCAGGCGGTGGTCGCGCTCGAGGTCGTCGAGCTCCTGCCACAGCGTCTGCGTGGCGTCCAGGGCTCCGCGGAAGGCGCCGCGGGGCAGGCCACGCTCCCCCGGGCCGGCTTCGTCGCGCCGCGGCTCGTATACGAGGCAGCACGCCAAGGCCGCGAGCGAAGGGGCGTCGAGGCCCTCCCACAGGCGCTGGCGCAGCGACTCGGCCACGAGAAGATCGCGTTCGCCGTAGATGCGACGCATCGTGCGGCCCGCGCGCGTGAGCACGGTCGCCCCGTCATCCTCGATCGCCACGTACTCCAGCGCGGCCAGCACCTCGACGACGCGGTCGAAGACGCGCGCGACGGTGCCGGTGCGCTGATCGATCTGCTGGCGCGTCTTGTCGGTGGAGCGCTTGAGCTTCCAGTACCGCTCCGCCCAGCGCGCGTGCGCCTCGCGGTCGGGGCACGAGTGGCAGGGATGCCGCTGCATCCGCTTGCGCAGCGACTGGATCTGCTGCTGCCGCTCGTCGCGCAGACGGCGGGGGGCGGTGGCGTCGCGACGGTTGATCTTCTCGAGGTCGCTGAGCTCGCGGCGGATCGTGGAGTACTCGCGGAAATCGCCGCGGTCGCACGTCATCGCCGTCTCGTAGCCGCCGAGCGACTCCTCGGCATCCTTCACCTGACGAGCCAGACCCACCACCGAGCGATCGGCCTGGAACTGCGCGAACGAGGACTCGAGGATCTCGCGCGCACGGGCGCGACCGAACTGGTCGATGAGGTTCACGGCCATGTTGTAGGTCGGGCGGAAGCTCGAATTGAGCGGGTACGTGCGGCGTGAGGCCAGGGCCGCGACCGACTGCGGGTCGAGGGCCTCGGTGAACTGCACGACCGCGTGGCCCTCGACGTCGATGCCGCGGCGGCCGGCGCGGCCGGTCAGCTGCGTGTACTCCCCCGAGGTGATGGCGACGCGCGCCTCGCCGTTGAACTTCTCGAGCTTCTCCAGAACCACGGTGCGGGCGGGCATGTTGATACCCAGCGCGAGCGTCTCGGTGGCGAAGACGACCTTGACGAGCTTGCGGCGGAACAGCTCCTCGACGACCTCTTTGAACGCCGGCAGCAGTCCCGCGTGGTGGGCCGCCATGCCGCGCTCGAGGTTGTCGCGCCACTCCCAGAAGTGCAGCACGGCGAGGTCTTCGTCCTTCAGGGTGAAGGTGAGCTCGTCGACGATCTGGCGGATCTCGACGCGTTCCTCGGCCGAGGTCAGGCGCACGTTGGCCCGACGCAGCTGCTGCACCGCCGCATCGCATCCGGCGCGACTGAAGATGAAGAAGATCGCGGGCAGCAGGTGATTGCGCTGCAGCAGCTCGACGACCTCCGGCCGGTCGATGCGCTCGATGCGCGGACCCTGCTGGGCGCGGACGGGCTTGTGCCCGCCCCGGCGCTGATGCGCGTGGCGCGGTCCTCCGGCGTGCCGCGCCGATCGGTACTCCTGCGCGCGTCGGTTGTTCTCGTACCCGCCGGCGTTGCCGCCGCGGATGCGCAGAAGCTCCTGGTTGACCTGCGCCGTGGCCACCCCCGCACGATCGTCGAACAGCGGCAGAAGGTCTCCGCGCACGAGCACGTGCTGTTCGAGGGGCACCGGCCGGGTCTCCGACACGATCACCTCGGTGTCACCGCGGACGGTGTCGAGCCAGTCGCCGAACTCCTCGGCGTTCGACACGGTCGCCGACAGCGACACGAGCTTGACCGACGGCGGGAGGTGGATGATGACCTCTTCCCACACTGCGCCGCGGAAGCGATCGGCGAGGTAGTGCACCTCGTCCATCACGACGAACCGCAGGCCCCGCAGCGCCGGCGAGTCGGCGTACAGCATGTTGCGCAGCACCTCGGTGGTCATCACGACGATGCGCGCCGAAGCGTTGATGTTGGTGTCGCCGGTGAGCAGACCGACCTCGTCGTCGCCGTAGACCTCTTGCAGCTCGTGGAACTTCTGATTCGACAGCGCCTTGATGGGCGTGGTGTAGAACGCCTTGTCGCCGGGTTCGAGCATCGCGAGGTGGATCGCGAACTCGCCGACGATGGTCTTGCCGGCTCCCGTGGGGGCGGCCACCAGCACGCTCCGCCCGTCCTCCAGGGCGTGGCATCCGGCGATCTGGAAGTCGTCGAGCTCAAAACGCTGCATCTCGGCGAAGTCGGCCGTGTGCGGGTGCGACGAACGGGCGCTCGCGCGGGCGAAACGCTCCGCGGGACTGGGCGAACTCACGCGATGGGCCCCGACGGCATCCCGGTCGCCGCTGCGGAACGCGCCCGTCGACGGTCGAACAGCAGCGAAACGCCCGCGGCCGCGAAGAAGAGCACGACCAGGATGCCGGCGAGCATCAGCATGCTCACGACATCGGCCGCGGGGGTGGCCAGAGCGGCGAACACGGTCGCGATGAGGATCGCGACGCGCCACCCCTTGAGGATCGCCATGCCGCTCATGACGCCGGCGACGTTCAGAGCCACGAGGAAGACCGGCAGCACGAACGAGACGCCCACGACGATGAGCAGCTTGAACACGAAGTCGTAGTAGTCGACCGCGTTGTAGAAGTTGACGCCGCCCTCGGGGGTGAAGCCCCACATGAGCTCGATCACGTGCGGCACGATCAGCAGGCCCACCCAGCAGCCCACGAAGAACAGCGGCACGGCGGATGCCACGAACCCGACGGTGTAGCGGATCTCCTTGCGCGTGAGACCGGGCATGATGAACGCCCACAGCTGCCACAGCCAGATGGGCGCCGACAGGAAGATGCCGATCGAGAACGCGATGCGCATTCGCAAGTCGAACGCCGAGGTCACCGAGGTGAAGTTGAGCGCCGAGAAGTCGTCACCGCGCCGCTCGGCGATCACGCGGATGGGTTCTGTGATCAGGTGAATGATCGGGTCGGTGATGATGAAGGCCACCACCATGCCGACCACGAGCGCCGCGGCCGCGATCATGAGGCGTTTGCGCAACTCGACGAGATGCGCCCCGATGGACATGCGCTTGTCGCGCCGCGGCCCCTCGGGCAGGTCGATCCGCGGCGGCCCTGCCGTGGCCACCGGTCAGACGGTGGGGTCGGTCGACCTGCGGGCGTCGGGCGCTGCGGTCGTCGAAGTGCCGGTGGCCGGGTCGGTGGCGCGCGGCACGTCGGAGGACTGCGCGGCGACCTCATCGTCGCGCTTCATCTCCTTCATCTCGCTCTTGAACACGCGAGCGGACTGGCCCATGCTCTTCGCGAGCGCGGGGAGCTTGGCGGCACCGAACAGCAGCAGGATGACAGCCAGAACGACTAGCAGGTGCCATCCGGTCAATCCCTGGAACATGAGGACTCCTCGTCTCGTTCGGGCGGAACCTCAGTCTAACCCGCACACCTGACCGTGGGCCCGGCGCGCCGGGTGCCGGCGGTCAGCCTTCGTCGGTGTACTGCGCCAGACCCGCGGCCGCCCATGCGGCGGCCGCTCGGCGGGCGCCGAGGGGCTCGAGCAGTTCGACCTCTCCCCCGCGACGGGCGGCGAGCCGCTTCAGGCTCTGCTCATCGGCGAGGCGGAGGGATGCCACGGCCGTGTCCTCGTCGGCATCCTCGATCTCGGCGCGGTCCAGGTAGTCGGCGAGGAGCGGCGCGACCGCTTTCGGGAAGCGGAAACGCGCGACGACCTCGTCGTCTCCGGGGGCGAACAGCTCCGGCACGGGATCGGCCCCGTGGACGGCCGCGAGGTCGGTGAGGGACGGATCGCTCACGCGGTCGAGATGAAAGGTGCGCACGGCCTGCCGCAGATGGTCCCAGCCCTGCAGATACCACTGACCGTTCGCGATGTGCACCTTGATCGGGTCCACGGTGCGCGTGGTCGGCGCGGCCCCCGGCGCTCGGTAGGTGAAGGTCACGGCCACGCGTGCACGCAGCGCGCGATCGACCACGTCGCGCACGCCGTCGACGGGGCCGGACGCCACGATCACCGGCGGCGGGGCGGTGGCCGCCCCTCGGGCGAGCTTGGCGAGCAACGCGGTGACGAGGTCGCTGTCGCCGAAGCCCGGCAGGCTCCGCGCGAGCTGGAGCCCGGCGAGGAGAGCCGCCGCTTCGCGCGCCGTCAGTCGCGGCGATCGCTCGAGGCCCACGGTGTTCGTGATCGCGATGACGTCGTCGCGGTCGAGCAGGTCCCAGTCGATGTCGAACAGGTCGTGCGGCAACTGCCAGTAGCCGCTCTCGCCGGGCAGGCCGATCACGGTGAGTCGCTCGACCATCGCGCGCATCTCGTCGACGGTCACGTCGAAGTCTGCCGCGGCCTCGGCCACGGACACCTCGCCCTTGCCGAGCAAATAGGGCACGAGTTGCAGCAGCAGGGCCGCCCGGTCGAGGGCGGCGACGGGACGCTCGGGATTCACGCGGCACCCCCGTGCAGCACGACGGTCGCCTCGAGCCGGCGGATGACCTCGGCCCGCAGATCGGCGGGCTCGACCACGCGCACCTCGGGACCGTACGAGGCCAGTTCGTCGGCGAAGACGTGCAGGTCGACGTAGGGCACGACGATCCCCTGCGGAATGTCCTGCGGCGCTTCCTGGGCGCGACGAGCGAGACGCAGCGACGCCTCGGTCCCGGGGTGCACCTCGAGCAGGGCGCGCTGGCGGTCGGCGACGGCGCGGAGTCCCGCCACCGCGCGCTCGCCCGCACCCACGAGCAACTCGGGGGCGAATCTCTCGCGGCGCACGGTCACGTCACCGATGATCCGCGACAGCAGGAACGTGCGGTCGGCGTCCATGTTGAGGTCGAACCCGTAGACGTGCCAGCGCGCCTCGTACTCCACGAGGGCGAGGGGGCGGATGCGCCGCTCGCGCGGCTGGGCCTCACCCGGGCGCAGATAGGTGAAGGTCACGACGCGGTTCTGCTCGATCGCCCGCTGCAGGGTCGGGAACGACGCATCCCGAACGCGGATGCGCGGGGCGTACCCGATGATCGGCTCATCGACGACGATGCCGAGGGCGCGGATCTTGCGCAGACCGCTGCGCGCGTCGACCGAGAGCGACTCGCTCCCCCACACGCCACCGGCGATGTTCAGCAGCGCGACCTCGGCGGGGCTGAACGAGATGTCCTCGGGGAGGGCGTATTCCGCCGTGGGCACCCGGTAGCGCGCCTCGCGCAGGTCGTCGGGGTCGGTGCGATTGCCGATCGTCTCGATCGGGACCCCCAGGCCGCGCAGATTCTCCTTGTCGCGCTCGAACATCTTCTCGAGCGCGTCCTTCGAGGCTCCGGCCTCGAGCTGCTCGCGGTAGCCGGCCACCGTGGAGAGGATCGTGTCCTTCGTCAGCCCCTGCTCGGTCGCCATGAGCGCGACGACGAGGTTCACCAGACGCTCCTCGGGAGCGTTTCGAGAAGCGGCGGCCACCCGCCCATCCTAGGCCGGGGCCGGCCCCGAACCGCCGAGACCGGCCCCCGTGCGCCGGTGAGCCGGTCCGGAAACGGCGCGGAGGGAGCGGGTTCAGCCGACCGTGCCGAGGATGTCGACGACGTAGACGAGTGCGGTGTCCGCCGGGGCATCGAGCGCCTGCTGGTCCTGCTGGGTCTGATCCGCGGGAACGACGACGAGCACCTGCGAGCCGACCGGCTGGCCCTCGAGGGCCGACGCGAGCGCCGGGGGCAGTGCCGACACCGTGGCCTGGCCGGGGGCGCCGTTCTTCCACGTGGAGGCGAAGGTCGTCTTCGCCCCCCAGGCGACGCCCTGGACGTGGATGACGACCGAGGAGTCGGCGGTCACCACGTCGCCGTCGCCCTTCTTGATGACCTGCGAACGCACCTCGGTGGGGGCGTCGCCGGCGGGGATGACGATACCGGGCTGACCGTCGGGCGCGCGGACGACCGAGGGCATGCCCGAGTCCGCGTTGTACTGGTCGGCGCCGTCGGCGGCGGGCAGGAACACCTTGCGCACGTCGAAGACGAAGATCGCGCCGTCGCCCTCGGTGACTCCGAGAGCCTGCGCGCCCTGGGCGCCGAGGTCGGAACCGGGAATGGCCACGGCCACGCGGGATCCCTCGGCGACGCAGTCCAGCAGCGGGGCGATCGAGGGCACGGCCTGGGTGAGGCGCGGGAGCGGCGTCGCGGTGGCGAGGTCGGAGTCGTATTTCGTGGCCACGAGCTGCTCGCCCGTGGCCGCGTCGAGCACGGTGACGTCGACGAGCGCCAGTTGCTTGTCGCTCGTGATGCGCTGCCCGTCGCCCGCGATGAGGGTGTCGGTGCCGGCCTCCTGCGGAACGAAGGGCGAGCGCACCGTGACGGTGGGCGCCGAGCCCAGGTCGCCGGTCGCCTCCACGACAGACGCGATGGCGTCGTCGGTGGGGGTCGGGCACGACGAAGCGGCGGATGCCGAGCACCCGACGAGGCCGAATCCGGCCAGAGCGGTCACGGCCACGAGAGCGGGGAGTCTACGCACCGGAACAGTTTAGGTGCTCTCGCGACTCTCACCCGCCGCCCCACCCGCGGGGTCAGTCGGACGGTGAAGAGCTCGGCCCGGTGGCGGTCGGGGCTCTCACGCGCCTGACGCCGACGCCATCGCCCTCGAGGGGGAGTCGTCCCCCGGATGGGCGCGCTACTCGGCCGCCGCGCTCCCCTCGTCCGCCGGGCGTGCGGTCGCACCCGCGACCGACTGCCGCACGCCCTCGGCGGACTTCTGCGCCTCGCGCACGCGTTTGCGCAGGTTCTTGTCGGTGATCTCGCGATCGCCCACCGCGCCCGGCGTCCACAGCTCCACGTCCTCGTCGCCGTAGCTCGACTTCGACGCGCGGCGCTTGACCTCGGGCGGGATCGCACCCGGTGCCAGGCGGCGGGCCGTGATGAGGAAGCCGGTGTGGGCGACCATGCGGTGGTCGGGGCGAACGGCGAGACCTTCGACGTGCCAGCCGCGGACCATCGTCTCGCTGGCATCCGGTTCGGTGAACAGGCCGGTCGCTCGGATGTACTCGGCCACGCGGCTGAGCTGGGTGGCGGTGGCGATGTAGCAGAGCACCACGCCGCCGGGGGTGAGCGCGTCGGCGACGGCGTCGATGCACTCCCACGGCGCGAGCATGTCGAGCACCACGCGGTCGACGGATGCCGGAGCCACAGCGTCCGGGAGGCTCTCGACGAGGTCGCCGACCACGACCTCCCAGGTCGCGGGGTGCTCGCCGTGGAAGGTCTCGACGTTGGCGCGGGCCACGTCGGCGAACTCCTCGCGGCGCTCGAACGACAGCAGTCGACCGGCGGGACCGATCGCGCGCAGCAGCCACAGCGACAGGGCACCGGAGCCGACGCCGGCCTCCACGACGGTGGCGCCGGGGAAGACGTCGGCCTGGGCGAGGATCTGCGCGGCGTCCTTGGGGTAGACGATCGCGGCTCCGCGCGGCATCGACATGACGAAGTCCCGCAGCAGCGGGCGGACGGCGAGGTACTCGTGTCCGGAGCTGTTCGTGACGACGCTGCCGTCGGGCTGCCCGACGAGGAGCGCGTGCTTCAGCACGCCGTTGTGGGTGTGCAGCTCGCCCGCCTCGCGCAGGGTGATCGTGTGCATGCGACCCTTGGGGCCCGTCAGCTGCACGCGATCGCCGATGCGGAAGGGTCCGCTCAGATGGGGGGTCTCGCTCATGGGTTCACTCGCGTTTCAGGGAGGCGGGTCGGGGCGTGCGCACCGTGGAGGGCGCGGAGATCGGCGGCGGTTCGACCCTCGAGGCTCGGCCAGAGGGTGTGCGCTCCGACGCCGTCGAGCGGCACCATCAGCGGCACGCCCAGCGAGACCGCCCCGCTGGCGATCGCGGAGCGCAGGCCGTTCGGGCTGTCCTCGATCGCGACGGTGTCGCGGATGTCGACGCCGAGTGCCTCCGCGGCCTGCAGGTACGGGTCGGGATGCGGCTTGGGGCGCTCGACGTCGTCGCCGGCGACCACGACGTCGAAGGCGGGGAGGTCGATGAGATCGGCGATCGAGAGCGCCATGCGCCGCATCGACATCGTCACGAGACCGGTCTTGATCCCGTGCGCCTTGAGGTCGGCGAGCAGCTCGCGGGCCCCCGGGCGGAAGGGCACGCCCGTGCTCGCGAGCTGGCGCAGCACCTCGTCGGTCAGGTGCGCGATGATCTCGTCGACGCCCCAGGGCACGCCGGCGTTCTGCAGCAGGCGCGCGGAGTCCTCGAGGGCGAGACCCACCATCCCGAGGGCCTGTTCGTGCGACCAGGTGCCCCCGAACCGCTCGACGAGCGGCACCTCGGCGGCCATCCAGTAGGGCTCGGTGTCGACCAGGGTGCCGTCCATGTCCCAGAGGACCGCAGCGAGGGCGGAAGAAGTCATCGTTCCATCTTATGGAGGGGCGGGCTCCTCCCCCGCGCCTGCCCGGGGACGGGGCGTCTCCTCCGCGCCCACGAGGAGAGCCGAGTGCGACGGCCCCCGCTCCTCCGCGCCCGCGAAGGGAGCCGGGTCCGACCGCCCCCGCACCGGTGCGCCTATCCTGGAACGAAGCCCCGACGGGGCAGAGGAGGTTGCGTGGACGCACTGGGTCGCCGGATCATCGTCGCCGCTTTCGACGGCTGGAACGACGCCGGAGAAGCCGCGTCCGCCGCGGCGGCGCTCCTGCGCGCCGACGCGGAGTACGAGGTCGTGCACACGGTCGATCCCGAGCTGTACTTCGACTACCAGTACACGCGCCCCCAGATCGGTCTGGATGCCGAGGGTCGCCGCACCCTCACGTGGCCCGAGGCGAAGCTTCTGCGCCCGACAGAGCGCTCCGGCGACGCGGAGATCTGGCTCCTCGTGGGCGTGGAACCCGCGCGCGCCTGGCAGGCCTTCGCGGCGGAGTTCATCGACGTCGCCCTGCGCGAGGACGTCACCGGCTTCGTCGCGCTGGGCTCGATGATGTCCGACGTGCCGCACACGCGCCCGATCTCGGTGTTCGCCGGCAGCGACAACGACGGCGTGCGCCAGTCGCTCGGGCTCGAGCGGAGCCTGTACGAGGGGCCCGTCGGCATCCTGAGCGCCATCGGCCACGCGGCGGAGCAGGTCGGCATCCCGACCGCGAGCCTGTGGGCGAGCGTCCCGCACTACGTCGCGGGTCACACCCCGTCCCCCAAGGCCACCCTCGCCCTGCTCGAGAAGCTCGAGGCGATCACCGGCATCTCCGTTCCGCACGGGGATCTCGAGACCGAGTCGCGCCAGTGGGAGGCGTCGATCGACGCCGCCGCAGCCGACGACGAGGAGATGAGCGACTACATCCGCCAGCTCGAGCAGACCCGCGACACCTGGGACTCGCCCGAGGCGTCGGGGGATGCCATCGCCCAGGAGTTCGAGCGCTACCTGCGCCGCGGGGGCGACGGCCCCACCAAGCCCGGTCGCGACGACCCGCCGCGTCGTTAGGCGGTACCGCGTCCGGTCCGTTCGACCGACTCCGTCAGGACGGGGTGCGCGTGCGCGCGGACCGAGGCTGCTGAGCCTGTCGAAGCCACCGGAACCCCCTCACACGACGACACCCCTGGTCCCTTCGACAGGCTCCGAGACCTCTTCTCCGTCAGGACGGAGTGCGCGTGCGCGCGGACCGAGGTGGCTGAGCCTGTCGAAGCCACCGGGACCCTTCGCCCGCACCCCGACACGACGACGGCGCCTCCCCGAACGGGACGGCGCCGTCGCGGCATCCGGGATCAGCTGGTGATGACCGTCGACACCGCGGGGATGACGCCGGTCAGCAGGAGCACGATGATCAACAGGCCGAGCGCGATGCGGTAGATCACGAACGGCAGGAAGCTGCCGCGCTTGAGGTACTGCATGAGGAAGGCGATCACGAGGTAGCCGACCACGAACGCGATCACGGTCGCGATGGCCGTCTCGCCGAGGGTGTAGGGGCCGGTGCCCTCGTCGAAGCTCTTGTACAGCTCGAACAGGCCGCTCGCGAAGACCGCGGGCACGGCCAGCAGGAACGAGTACTCGGCGGCGGCGGTGCGCTTGTAGCCGAGCGCGCGGCCGAGGGTGGTCGTCGCGCCGGAGCGCGAAACGCCGGGCACGAGGGCGAGAGCCTGCGCGAAACCGTAGGCGATCCCGTGCGGGTAGGTGAGGTCGTCCAGGTCGCGCCGGCGCTTGCCGTAGTGGTCGGCGAGCCCCAGCAGGATGCCGAAGACGATCAGCACGATCGCGGTGATCCACAGGCTCCGGAAGTTGTCGCGGATGAGACTCTGCAGCAGCACGCCGAGCAGCGCGATGGGGATCGTACCGAGGATGACGAGCCAGCCCATGCGGGCGTCGGGGTCGTTGCGCGGCACCTTGCCGCCGAGCGAGAGGAACCAGCGCGAGATGACGCGCCCGATCTTCTTGCGGAAGTAGATCAGGACGGCGAGCTCCGTGCCGATCTGCGTGATCGCGGTGAACGTCGCGCCCGGGTCGGTCTGCGACGGGAGGAACTCGCCCACGATGCGCAGGTGCGCGCTCGAGGAGATGGGGAGGAACTCGGTGAGGCCCTGGACGAGCCCGAGGATGATGACCTCGAAGATATGCATGCGGTCCTTCAGTACGTCCGGAGGAGGTCGGCGAGAACACGTCGACCGAACTCGAGCGCGTCGACGGGGACGCGCTCGTCGACACCGTGGAACATCCCGGTGAAGTCGAGACCGGCGGGCAGTCGCAGCGGTGCGAAGCCGTAGCCGGAGATTCCGAGGGCCGACAGCGCCTTGTTGTCGGTGCCGCCGCCCATCAGGTACGGCACGACGGGCACGCCGGGGTCGTGTCGGCTCAACTGCGCGACCATGGCATCGACGAGGTCGCCCGAGAAGGGCACTTCGAGACCGATGTCCTGGTGCACGATCTCGATGTCGACGCCGTCGCCGACGATGCGGCGGATGTCGGCAAGGGCCGCCTGCTCCGTGCCGGGCAGCACGCGCACGTCGATGAGCGCCTCCGCGCGGTCGGGGATGACGTTGTGCTTGTAGCCGGCGGTCAGCCCCGTGGGGTTCGTCGTCGTCCGCAGGGTCGAACGGATGAAGCTGGATGCCGCGCCCGTGCGCATCGCGAGGGTGTCGGGATCGCCCGCTTCGTCACCCGTGATGTCGGCCAAGCCCGCCAGGAGCGCCGTCGTGGTGTCGGTCAGGCGGATGGGCCACTCCGTGCGGCCGAGCGCCGCCACGGCCTCCGCGAGCCGCGTCACGGCGTTGTCGGCGTGCAGGCCGCTGCCGTGTCCGGCGCGCCCGCGCGCGACGAGCTTGATCCAGATCAGGGCCTTCTCGCCCACCTGCAGCAGGTAGGCGCGGCGGTCGCCGACGGCGATCGAGTAGCCGCCCACCTCGCTGATCGCCTCGGTGGCGCCGGCGAACCACTCGGGGCGGTCCTTCACGACGCGCGCGGAGCCCTCGACGCCGCCGTTCTCCTCGTCGGCGAAGAACGTCACGATCACGTCGCGCTCGGGCTGCTCCCCCGCGCGCAGCAGGTCGGCGACGGAGGTGAGGATCATGGCATCCATGTCCTTCATGTCGACCGCTCCGCGGCCCCACAGGATGCCGTCGCGGATCTCGCCCGCGAAAGGGTCGACGCTCCAGTCTTCGGCGACGGCGGGCACGACGTCGAGGTGCCCGTGCAGGATCAGCGCCGGCTTGTCGCGGTCGCGGCCGGGGACGCGGGCGCAGACGTTCGTGCGACGCTCGACGGGTTCGTAGTACGCCGTCTCGAGCCCGAGGTCTTCGAGGTAGGCCCCGACGTATTCGGCCGCCTCGCGCTCGCCGTTCGCGCGGCCACCGCCGTAGTTCGAGGTGTCGAAGCGAATGAGGTCGGATGCGATGCGGGCGACCTCGGGGACGTCGGTTTCGAGCTCGGGCATGCGCACTACGGTACCGGCGGCCGGGGCGCTCCCCCGACGCATGTCGCCGCGCGACGGTCGCCGACCACGGGGGCCCCGGGTTCGGACGCGCCCGGGCGTCACCGTCGGTTCGAGGCGGGGCGCCGGGCGTGGTAATGTCGTTCCTCGTTGCGAAAGTGACAAAACACCCAGATGCGCGGGTGGCGGAATAGGTAGACGCGCTAGCTTGAGGTGCTAGTGCCCTTTAACGGGCGTGGGGGTTCAAGTCCCCCCTCGCGCACAGAACGAAGAAGGCCCCGGATTCGTCCGGGGCCTTCTTCGTCGTCTGCGGGAGGGGGAGGGCTGTGAACCCGTGCGGGGTTGGGGCCACGCCGCCGCAGGCTCTGCGCGCCGCGCAGCGGCGGGACTGCGCCGCGCCGCGCCGGCCTCGCCCCGTCGCGCGAACCGTGACGCCATAGAAACACCGGTGTGACATGGCGCGCTTAGCGTCGAGGCGTCCCCCGGCAGATCGGATCACGCATGGCTCGCTTCCACGTCCCCACCATCGACATCTCGGCGTGGGTGGGTCCCGGCTCTCCCGACGCCCGCGCGGCGGTCGTGGCGGCGATCGACCACGCGTGTCGCACGGTGGGCTTCATGCAGATCGTGGGGCACGGCATCCCGAACGGGGTCATCGACGATCTCGGGCGCGGACTGGACGAGTTCTTCGCGTTGCCGCTGGAAGCGAAGAAGAAGTACGTGCGCCCGGGTGGCGAGAACCGCGGGTACAGCCCGCCCAAGAGCGAGTCGCTCAGCTACAGCCTGGGAGTGGACCCGGTCACCCGCATGAACGACTTCTTCGAGGCGTTCAACGTCGGAACGTCGTGGCGCGAGTACCCGGGCAGCACGGCGACTGCCGACGACTATGCCGAGAACACCTGGCCCGACGACACCGCCGTCTTCGAACCCGCCGTCACGACCTACTACGACGAGGCGCGCCGGGTGGCGCAGACCCTCACCCGCATCTTCGCCGTGGCCCTGCGGGTGCCGGAAAACTTCTTCGGCGACGTCACCGATCATTCGATCGACGTGCTGCGCATGAACAACTACGCCCTGCCGCCGGGCTCGATCGAACTGGGCGCCGAGCTGACGGGCATGGGCGAGCACACCGACTTCGGCCTCGTGACGGTGCTGTGGGCGGACCGGGTCGCGGGACTGCAGGTGCTCGGGCTCGACGGGTCGTGGAACGACGTCTCCCCCGCCGAGGGCGCGCTGCTGGTGAACCTGGGGGACGTGGCCGCCCGCCTGACCAACGACAAGTGGCTGTCGACGCTGCACCGGGTGAAGCCCCCGGTGATCGACGGCACCATCGAGCGACGCCGGTCGGCGGCGTTCTTCCACGACGGCAATGCGGATGCCGTAATCGCCCCGCTTCCGGGATTCGTCACGGACGACGCCCCCGCGCTGTACGAGCCGGTCACCGTGCGGGAGCACATCATGGCCAAGCTCGCCGGCTCCCGCGCCGGGCGCAAGAACGTCGGCGCGGTGCGCGAGGCCGCGCGGGTCGCGGCGGCCGGGCGGGGCTGAACCCCGGCGCCGGGAAACGCCCGCTGCACCCAGAACCGCTCGCGGAGAGCGTGCCTCGGTGCAGCGAGCGTTCATCACCGGATGCCGCGGCGCCGGGCGTGCGCGGCGACCTCCAGGTCGCACGCCGGACGGCGCGGATCAGGCCGCTGACACCCCGAACAGCAGACCCAGCACGTACGTCACCGCGGCGGCGCCGAAACCGATCGCGAGCTGGCGCAGACCGCGCTTGAGCGGCGAAGCGCCCGAGAGCAAACCGACCATCGCGCCGGTGGCCATCAGGGCGATGCCGACGAGGCCCAGGGCGAGAGCGACGGCGCCGAAGCCGCTCATGCCGAGGATCCACGGCAGCACCGGGATGATGGCCCCCGAGGCGAAGAACAGGAAGCTCGACAGCGCCGCGCCCCAGGCGCTGCCGACGACGTCGTGCGACGACTCCCCCGGGGCCGCGGCGACGGGCGCGCTGCCGGCCTGGGCGGCGGTGACGACCTCGCGGGCCTTGTCGAGGGCGGCGTCGGAGTCCATGCCGCGCGTGCGGTACACGAGGGCGAGCTCGTTGGCATCCAGGTCGAGGTGAGGCAGGGCGGAGTCGGCGAAGTCGCTCTCCTCCGTGGCCTCGAGCAGCTCGCGCTGCGAGCGGACGGAGACGAATTCGCCCGCGCCCATCGAGAGGGCGCCCGCGAGCAGGCCCGCGATGCCGCTGAACAGCACGAAACTGGGTGCCACGCCCGTCGCCCCGACGCCCATCACGAGCGCGAGGTTGGAGACGAGGCCATCGTTGGCGCCGAACACGGCGGCGCGGAAAGTCCCGGAGAGGCGTCGGCGGCCACGCGCGGCGAGGCCGCGGACGACCTCGTGGTGCACGCGCTCGTCGGCGGCCATCGCGGCCGTGGCGTAGGGCTCGTCGGCGTACGGCGATCGCGCCTCGGCGTTCTGCGCGAGGGCGAGCACGAAGATCGAGCCGAAGCGGCGGGCCATCCACGCCAGCAGGCGCGTGCCGATCCCGGGCGCCGGCAGGCGCGTCGGCGTCTCGCCCAGGAGGTCGATCCAGTGCTGCTCGTGCCGCCCCTCGGCCTCGGCGAGCTCGAGCAGGATGTCGCGCTCCTCGCCGGTGCGACGGGACGCCAGCTCGCGGTAGACGCGGGCTTCCGCGCGTTCGTCGACGAGATAGCGCGCCCAGCGACGGCGGTCGCGGGCGGTGGGTGTGGCGGAGGTCGTCACGGGGGCTCCTTCGGGTCGTCCCCACCGTAATGAGCGGCATCCGCTCCCCCGGGCGCGTCGGTCGATACTGACAGCATTTCGGCCCTCCGAAGCCCGGAAAGACGCGGATGCCGCAGGCCCGGTGCCAGCATTTCGGAGCCTCGAAACCGCGGAGCGCGGGGGCGCGGCGCAGGCGGTGCCGGACCGGTCCCGGCGCGCCGGGTCAGGAATGCACGCGGCGGCGCAGCACGTCGATGCGCGCCTGCAGCTGCGCGACGGTCGCGTGCGAGACGGCGGGACCGCCGCACAACCGGCGGAGTTCGGCGTGCACGAGACCGTGCGGCTCGCCGGTCTGGCGGGCGTAGAGCCCCACCATCGTGTTCAGCAGCTGGCGCTGCTCCTTGAGCGTGCGGTGCAGGGGGCCGGGGAGCCCGCCCTCGTCGACCGACGGCGGCTCGACGCCGCTCTCCTTCTCGCTCGCCTCGCGGGTGGAGCGATGGCGCGACTGCCGCGTGGCACGCGACATGAGCACCTCGTGCACCTGCTCGGGTTCGAGGAGCCCCGGGATGCCGAGGAACTCCTCCTCCTCGATGGTTCCCGGAACCGCGAGCTGGCCGAACTCCTGCCCGTCGAAGAGCACGCGGTCGAAATGCGCGAGCGAGCCCAGCGCCTGATATTCGAACTCCTGCTCGAGCGCGTCGGACGCCTTGTCCTCGCGCTCGGCGGCATCCATCATGTCTTCTTCGGCGTTCCACTGGTCTTCCGCGTCGCTGTCGCGGTCGAGGGCGTGGTCGCGCTGCGCCTCCATCTCGCCGGCGAGGGCGAGCAGCTGCGGGACGTTGGGAAGGAAGACGCTCGCGGTCTCACCGCGTCGGCGGGCCCGGACGAAGCGGCCGATGGCCTGCGCGAAGAACAGCGGCGTCGAGGCGCTCGTGGCGTAGACGCCGACCGCGAGTCGCGGCACGTCGACGCCCTCCGACACCATGCGCACGGCGACCATCCAGCGGCTCGTGCCCTTCGAGAACGTCTCGATGCGGCCCGAGGCCTCGGCCTCGTCGGAGAGCACGACGGTGACCTTCTCGCCGCTGATGTCTTCGAGGATGGCGGCGTAGGCGCGCGCAGCGGTCTGGTCGGTCGCGATGACCAGGCCGCCGGCATCCGGGACCGTCTCGCGCACCTCGGTGAGCCGACGGTCGGCGGAGCGCAGGACCGCGGGGATCCAGTCGCCGTTGGGGTCGAGGGCGGTGCGCCAGGCCTGAGAGGTGATGTCCTTGGTGTTGTCCTGGCCGAGCTGGGCCTCCATCTCCTCGCCCGCCTTGGTGCGCCAGCGCATCTGCCCGGCGTAGACGAGGAAGAAGACCGGACGCACGACGCCGTCGTCGAGGGCGCGGCGGTAGCCGTAGGCGTAGTCGGTGCGGGACAGACGGATGCCCTTGGAGTTGGGGTGGTACTCGACGAACGGGATCGGGGCGGTGTCGCTGCGGAACGGCGTTCCCGACAGCAGCAGACGCCGGGTCGCACGGTTGTACGCCTCGCGCAGGGCGTCGCCCCAGCTGAGCGCGTCGCCGCCGTGATGCACCTCGTCGAGGATGACCAGCGTCCGGGCATCCATCGTCAGGCGCTGGTGCACCTCGGCCTTCACCGCGACCTGCGCGTAGGTGACCGCGACGCCGTGGTACTGCCGGGAGGGCGTGGCGTGGCGGTTCGAGAAGAAGGGATCGAGACGGATGCCGACCCGCGCGGCCGCCTCGGCCCACTGGGTCTTGAGGTGCTCGGTGGGGGCCACGACGACGATGCGGTCGACCACGCGGCGGCGCATGAGCTCGGACGCGAGGCGGAGGGCGAACGTCGTCTTACCGGCGCCGGGGGTGGCCGCGGCGAGGAAGTCGCGGGGCCCCTTTCCCACGCCGTCGGGCCCGTCGGAGCCGAAGTACTGATCCAGCGCCTCGGCCTGCCATGCGCGAAGGCGCTGCGCGGTTCCCCACGGGGCGCGCTGCGGGAACGAGGGTGACAGGTGCTCGGCGGCGAAGGAGCCGAAGTGCGGTTCCGCACCGTCGACCGGCCCGTCGAACGCCGGGTCGGGCGTCGCACCCGGAGCGGGTGCGTCGGCGACCGGGGCGGTGGCGTGGGAGGGATCGACCGGGGTGGATGCCGAGGGGGCGGACGCCACGCGCGCGGCGTCGCGGGGCGCGTCGGGGGTCGCGGCGCCGGTGTACGCCGCGGGCCCGGGGCTCGCGGCCGGACCGGGACTCGCGACAGGGCCAGGACTCGCGACCGGACCAGGACTCGCGACAGGTCCAGGACTCGCGACAGGGCCAGGACTCGCGATGCGTGGGGGTGGGGTCGTGGCATCCGCGTGAGAGAGGTTCGGGGTGCGGGCTTCTTCTTCCAGCATCGAACCTCCTTCCCTCGCGAGCGCGAACATCCACGATAGGCGACCTCGAGCTGCGACATGCCCGGGCTCGGGACGGATCCCCCGCGTCACCGGCGATAAACGCGATCCGTGCCGAGAAACGCGGGGACGCAGCGTTTCTGCGCAGGAATCGCGTTTTTGCGGGCACCGCGGCGGGGTAGCTCGCGAGCTGCCATAGCCGAGACAACGGCACCCCGCTAGCGCCCGGCACCGCGCCTCACCCGCCCGGACGTCTCCTCGGACGGGCAGCACGCCCTCGGCATCCCTCCTTGCCGTGTCGGAGGCCGGGGGTACCGTGGGCTACGGAGGTTTCGATGACTCTCGATCCGCGCTCGCCCCGCACCCCGTCTTCGCCCGACAACCCCGGACCGCACCCCTGGCGCCGATTCGTCGCCCTGGGCGATTCGTTCACCGAGGGCATCGGCGACCCCCTGCCCGACGGCGGCCACCGCGGGTGGGCCGACCGCGTCGCAGAGGTGCTCGGCGCCCAGGTCGATGACTTCGCGTACGCCAACCTCGCCGTGCGCGGCAAGCTCATCGGCCAGATCGTGGCCGACCAGATCGAGCCCGCGCTGGCACTGAAGCCCGACCTGATCACCATCTCGGCGGGCGGCAACGATGTCATCCGCCCCGGCAGCGACCCCGACGCGGTCTCCCGGCAGTTCGAAGACGCCGTCGCTCGCCTGCGCGGCGGCGGGGCGACGGTCGTGGTCTTCACCGCGATCGACACCGAGTTCACGCCGGTGTTCCGCGGCATCCGGGGCAAGGTCGCGATCTACAACGAGAACATCCGCTCGATCGCCGATCGCTACGACTGCGTCGTCGCCGACCAGTGGGGGCTGAAAGAGGTGCAGGACATGCGTTTCTTCGACGACGACCGGCTGCATTACAACTCCCTCGGGCACCACGAGGTCGCCCGCATGGTGCTGCGCGCGCTCAACGTGCCCAACGACCTCGAGCCCCTGCAGGCCGAGACCCAGGCGATCACGACGTGGCGCGCTGCGCGCGAGAAAGACCTCGTCTGGGCGCGTGAGTACCTCGTCCCCTGGGTGCTGCGGCGGTTGCGGCATCAATCGTCGGGCGACCACATCCTGCCGAAGCGTCCCGATCCGCTCCCGGTGGTCACCCTGGCCCCGGGTCGGGATGCCGCGGGCTCACGCGAGACGCAGGTTTGATCACGATGCCTGCCCTTCCCGACGCGGTGACGGCACTGCTTGACGCCGCCGACGCCGACGCGCTCCTGCGCGACGCGGATGCGCTCGCCGAGGGCCTGGCCGAGGCGGGCTGGGCACCGGAGGTCGAGAGCGGACGCTTCAGCGCCGACGGGTGGGACGTGCTGTCGTCGGCCTGGGCGCCGAGCCTGTCGGTGTTCTTCGACGGCGACGCGCGAGAGGTACGGGCTGCGGCCCTCGCCGTGGCGGGGGCCCTGGGCACGGGCGACGCGTGGGAAAAGGTCGACTCCGACGGTCCCGATTGGTCGATGTGGTCGGTCGACGACAAGCGCTGGCACGCCGTCGACGAGATCGACGGGCTGCAGTGGAGGGGCCACGGCGTTGTCGTCTCGCTCTTCACCGCGCCCGAGACCCCGGCCGGCGGCAGCACGCTGCCCGCGCACCTGCAGCTCGCGCTCGAGAGGGACGACACGCCCGCGGAAGGACTCGTCCGCGACGACGCTCGCGACCGCCGCATCCTCGAGGACGGCTCCGTCGTGGAGCGCTGGTACCTCGTCGGCGCGCCCGATCTGCCGGACGAACTGCTCACGTCGCTCGAGGACGATCCCGACCCGCGCGTGCGCGCCGCCGCTCTTTCGGAACGCACGATGCGACGCGGAGGCATCGGGTCGGTGTGAGCGGCGCGGATCGCCGTGTCGCGGGGTCACCGGCCCGGTTTGCGTGGTGCGGATCGCCGTGTCGCGGGGGTGGCACCGGAACGCGTCACCGCTCACCGGGCCGCCGATCATGGCCGCATCGCGCACTCGCGACCTGACGCAGCCCGCGCTCGCTCCGCGCTCCCGGACATCCCGCGCGTCAGCGCCGCCCCCGCCCGAGTTCCCACAGCGCCACCGCGCTCGCCGCGGCGACGTTGAGCGAATCCACTCCCCCGGCCATCGGGATCGTCACGACGCTGTCGGCCGCGGCGAGCGCACCGCGGCTGAGGCCGTCGCCCTCGGCGCCGAGCAGCAGGGCGACACGGTCGTGTCCCGCGGCCGAGAAGGCGTCGAGCGTCACCGCGTCGTCCGACAGGGCAAGGGCAGCCAGGTGGAAGCCGGCGTCGTGCAAAAGGGGGGTGGCATCCGTCCATTCGGGCAGACGCGTCCACGGCACCTGGAACACGGTGCCCATGCTCACCCGGACGCTGCGGCGGTACAGGGGGTCGGCGCAGCGCGGGGTCACGAGCACGGCGTCGGCTCCGAGAGCCGCGGCCGACCGGAACGCCGCGCCGATGTTCGTGTGGTCGACGATGTCCTCGAGCACGACGACGAGCCGCGCGTCGCGGACGACCTCGGCGACGGATGCCAGCGCCGGGCGGTGCATGGAGGCCAAGAGCCCGCGGTGCACGGTATACCCCGTGACCTGCTCGGCGATCTCCGCCGGCACGACGTAGACCTCGGCATCCTCCCCCACCAGGGCGAGGGCGTCGGCGAGGAATTTCTCCTGCACGAGGACGGAGCGCGGGCGGTGTCCGGCGCGGAGGGCCCGGTCGAGCACCTTCGACGATTCCGCGATGTAGAGGCCGCCCGCGGGCTCGGTCACGCGGCGCAGCGACACGTCGGTGAGGTCGCGGTAGTCGGCGAGGCGCGGGTCGTCGGCGGAGTCGAGCGGGATGACGGGCATCGTCCCATCGTGCCAGTCCCCCGCGCACGCTCTTCCTCCGCAGCATTCTCCGCGGGTGTCCCTGACACGCCGCGCCGGCAGCCCGTCGCCGGCGTGTCCTGGACACTCGACGATCGGGAGCCGATGCCCGGCCCGCGCCTTCCGGGTTCGAGAGTCCGAGACACCCGGTGCTTACGCCACGTGCAGCGCCCGCCCGCCGGCGATGACCAGGGCCCGCTCGGGCTGGCGCACGAGGGCGTCCATCGGGTTCTCGGCATCCATCAGCACGATGTCGGCGCGGGCGCCCTCGACGAGGTCGTGCACCGTGCGGCCGACGGCCCAGGCGGCGGCGCTCGTGGCGAGGCGCACGACGCGCAGCAGATCCTCGTCGCGCACGAGTCCCCCGGCGCGGGCGTACTGCCATGCGATGCCGAGGGTGTCGCCCGTGCCGTAGGGGCTCCAGAGATCGCGGATGCCGTCGGTGCCGAGTCCGAGGGCGACCCCGGCCGCGTCGAGATCGGCGAGGGGCAGCTGGGGCCTGCCGAGCGGGGCGACGGTGGTGAGGGTGATGCCGGCGTCGGCCAGGGACGCGAGGAGCTCGCGGCGGCGGGCGGGGTCGAGCTGCGCGACGGCGAAGCCGTGGGCGATGTTCACCCGCCCGTGCAGTCCGAGCCGCGCGGTGCGCTCGACGAGCAGCTCGATCTGGAACGCCCCGAGCTCGGCGGGGTCGTGCAGGTGGATGTCGATGCCGACCCCGGTCTCGGCCGCGAGCGCGGTGACGGCGTCGATCTGGCCGACGGGGTCGCGGTCGATGGATGCCGGGTCGAGTCCGCCGAGCCAGCGCACGCTGTCACGTCCGGCGGCCTCTCGCAGCAGGGCGAGCACCCCGGGGCGGCGCAGGACGCCGTCCTGCGGGAACGCCACGATCTGCACGTCGAGGGCGCCCGCGTACGCCGCCGCGGCCTCTTCGACCGCCTCGATCCCGCGCAGCCCGATGCCGGGGTCGATGTCGACGTGCGTGCGGATGGCGGTGGTGCCGCGCAGCACGAGCTGTCGCAGCACGTGGGCGGCTCGGGCGGCCGAGGGGATGCCGAGGGCGTCGCGCTCGTCGCGCTCGCGGCGGATGCGGCCCTCGACCGACCCCTCTCCCCCGTACGACTGCCACGGCAGCCCCCACCACGACTTGTCGACGTGGGCGTGCGCGTTGACGATGCCGGGGAGGGCGAGCAGCCCCCGTCCGTCGAATTCGCGGATGCCGATCGGCTCGTCTCCCGCGGGGCGGATGCCGGCGATGAGCCCGTCGGCGATGTCGATGTCGACCGGGTCGCCGCCCCAGGGCCGCACGCGGCGGAGGCTGGTGACGTCGAGCATGGCGGGTGGGGCGATGGGGGGCATGGGCTCAGTATCGGCGGGGCGGGCGGGTGATTCCGGGTGCCGCGCGGGTCGAAGCGATCCGTGGACGCGGTCGGTGGTCGTCGTGCCGCCGCGAGCGGGAGTCGATGGCTGGTGGCCGATCTCACCGCCCCTCGGGCGGGCCGGGGCGTCGGCGCCCCGCCATAGACTCGATACGACGGAGGTGCGTATGACCGACACGGTGCAGGATGCCGGGTTCTCGGCATCCGTCGATCGCGCCGTCGAGGTTCTCGCCGGCCGTCGGGTGGCCGTGCTGACCGGTGCCGGGGTCTCCACCGACTCGGGCATCCCCGACTACCGCGGCAAGGGCGCGCCCACGCGCACCCCGATGACCGCCCAGCAGTTCTTGGCGAGCGCCGAGGCGCGGCGCCGCTACTGGGTCGGCAGCCACCTCGGGTGGAAGGTCTTCGCCGCCGCCGAGCCCAACGGGGGCCATCGCGCCCTCGCCGCGCTCGAGGCGGCCGGAGTGGCCAACGGCGTCGTCACGCAGAACGTCGACGGCCTGCACGTGCGGGCGGGCAGCGGGCGGGTCGTGGAACTGCACGGGACCATGCGCCGGGTGGGATGCCTGCACTGCGGGCAGGTGTTCGACCGCCGCGACCTCGCGGAGCGCGTCGAGGCCGACAACCCGTGGATCACCCTGCCCGAGAACGTCGAACTGGGTCCCGACGGCGACGTGACCCCCGCCTCGGCCGACGGCTTCGTCGTGCCGGTGTGCTCGGTGTGCGGCGGCACGCTCAAGCCCGACGTGGTGTTCTTCGGCGAATACATCCCGGTCGAGCGGTTCCGCGAGGCCGAGCAGCTGGTGCACACCAGTAACGCGCTCGTGGTGGCCGGGTCGTCGCTCGTGGTGAACTCCGGCATCCGTCTCGTCGAAAGGGCGCGCCGCAAGCGTCTGCCGGTGGTCATCGTCAACCGCGGAGAGACGCGGGCCGATCAGCGCGCGAGCGTCAAGATCGACGGCAGCACGACCGAGGTGCTGCAAGCGTTCGCCGAGCGCCTGCCGGGCCTGCTCTGAAGCCGGCCCGCGCGTTCGAGGACGTGCCAGGCGTCGGGCTCACGGACGCCCCGCCGCGCGCCGCCGGTTAGGCTCGAACGGTGACCATCCTGACTCTTGTGCGACACGGTGAGACGGCCTGGAACTTCGGCGGACGCATTCAGGGCTCCACCGACATCCCGCTGAACGACACCGGACGCGTGCAGGCCCAGGGCATCGCCGAGACCCTCGCGGCGGAGTACGCCGGCCGCGAGGTGGTGATCGTCTCGAGCGATCTGTCGCGTGCCGCCGAGACGGCCGACATCATCGCGGCCGCCCTCGGGACGACGGTCTCGCGCCGCCTGCCCGGTCTGCAGGAGCGCTCCTACGGCGACGCCGAGGGGATGGACGCCCCGACCTTCTCCGACACCTACGGCCCGTGGCACGCCGCCGACGTGCCCGGCGCCGAAGCCTGGCCCGTCGTGCGGGAGCGCGCGCTCGCCGCGATCGCCGAGGTGGTGGCCTCCACCCCCGCCGATGTCGACGTGATCGCTGTGGCCCACGGTGCGTTGATCCGCGAGGTCATCCTGTTCGCCACCGACGGGGAGTTCCCCCGCGAGGGCGAGCGGCTGCCGAACTGCTCGGCGACGACGTTCCGCCTCGACGGCGACGCGTGGGAGATGCTCGCGTACGCGGGCGTCGCGAGCTAGGCGGGACAGCGGTCGCGGTACTGCAGCGCGAGATCCCTGAGCTCGGCGAAGGGGCCGGCGCTCCCACGACCCCCGGCGGCTTCGACAGGCTCAGCGACCCCGCGCGTGACCCGCTGGCGTCGACAGGCTCAGCCACCTCGCGCCGCTCGCGCGACCAGCGCGCGCGCGTGCCGCAGGATCGGCTCGTCGATCATGCGCCCCTCGTACCGGAAGACGCCGCGCTCCCCCACGGCGGCGTCGAGCACGCCCCGGGCCCACGCGACCTGCTCCGCACTCGGGGCGTAGGCTGCGCGGATCGTCGCGACCTGACCCGGGTGGATGCACGCGGTCGCCGCGAACCCGGATGCCGCGGCATCCTGCGCCTCGACGGACAGCCCCTCCACGTCGGCGATGTCGACGTGCACGGCGTCGACAGCTCTCTTGCCGGAGGCCCCGGCCGCCAGCAGCACGCGGGCACGCGCGAGGCGGGCGACGTCGCGGTAGCCGCCGTCGTCGCGCCGGCTGGAGATGCCGCCGAGGCTGGCGACGAGGTCCTCCGCGCCCCACATGAGCGCGACGACCTGGGGCAGCGCGGCGAGCTGCTCGGCGTGCACGACGCCGCGCGCGGTCTCGCACAGGGCGATCACGTCGTACCGCTCGAGGGCGGCGAGGGATGCCGGGTCCTCGGCCTTGGCGACCATGACGGTGCGTACGCGGGTCTGCGCGAGGGCGGCGAGGTCGCGCGCGAACTCCGGCGTCTGCGGACCGTTGACCCGCACGACGACGCGGTCGGGATCGGGATCGGCGGCGATCATCGCCGCGCGCGCCGAGGACTTGGCATCCGGAGCGACCGCGTCCTCGAGGTCGAGGATCGCGGCATCCGCCCGTTCCAGGGCCTTCGACAGCCGCTCGGGGCGATCTCCCGGGACGAACAGCAGCGCCGGTCCCAGGGTGAACGCGCGCGTCACGCCGCCGCCTCCTGCGCCCACACCAGCACCGTGCGCGTCGCGGTGGCGACCACCTCGTCGTTCTGCGAGCGTCCCGTGTGCGCCATGACGACGACACCCTGACCGGGGCGGGATGCCGAGGGCCGCACCGAGACGATCTCCGTCTCGGCCGTGAGGGTGTCACCGACGAACAGCGGCGCCGGGAAGCTCACGTCGGTGAGGCCGAGCTGCGCGACGAGCGTCCCCTGCGTGAGTTGGCCGACCGACAGCCCCACCAGGGTCGACAGGGTCCACATCGAGTTCACCAGCGGCCGGCCGAACGGCTGGGACGCCGCGTACGCGGCATCCAGGTGCAGCGCCTGCGGGTTCATAGTGAGGGTGGTGAACAGCACGTTGTCGGCGTCGGTCACGGTGCGCCCGGGACGGTGCGCGTACTTCTCGCCGACGACGAACTCCTCCAGAAACAGGCCGCGCTGCTCGATCATGCGGCAACGGTACCGGTGAGTCCCAGCGCGCGCGAGATCACCATGAGCTGCACCTCGGTCGTGCCCTCGCCGATCTCGAGGATCTTCGAGTCGCGGTAGTGCCGCGCGACCGGGTACTCGTTGATGAACCCGTTGCCTCCGAACACCTGCGTCGCATCGCGGGCGTTGGCCATCGCGGCGTCGCTGGCGGTCATCTTGGCGACCGCGGCATCCACCGAGAACGGCTTGCCGGCGTCGCACAGGCGCGCCGCGTGCACCCACGCCAGGCGCGCGGTGTGCACGCGCGCGTGCATGCGCGCGAGGAGGAACTGCATGCTCTGGCGCGTCGACAGGCGCTCGCCGAAGACCGTGCGACTGCGGGCGTAATCGACGGCGGCTTCGAGGCAGCCCTCCGCGGCGCCGGTGGCGAGGGCGGCGATGGCGACACGGCCCTCGTCGAGCGTGCGCAGGAAGTTCTTGAACCCGTGGCCGCGTTCGCCGAGCAGGTTCGCGGCGGGCACCCGCACCCCGTCGAAGGTGAGCGGGTGGGTGTCGGAGGCGTTCCAGCCGACCTTGTCGTAGGCGGGCCCGACGGTGAAGCCCGGCGTGCCGTTGGGGACGATGATCGTCGAGATCTCGGGGCGGCCCGCGTCGGTGCGCCCGGTCACCGCCGTGACGGTGACGAACCGGGTGATGTCGGTGCCGGAGTTGGTGATGAACTGCTTCGACCCGTCGATCACCCACTCATCGCCCTCCCGGCGCGCCGTGGTGCGCGTGGCGCCGGCGTCGCTGCCGGCTTCGGCCTCGGTCAGACCGAAACCGGCGAGCGCGCGACCGGCGACGAGGTCGGGCAGGTGCTCCGCCTTCTGCTCCGCGGTGCCGTAGCGGTGGATCGGCATGGCGCCGAGGCCGACTCCGGCCTCGAGGGTGATCGCCATCGACTGGTCGACGCGCGCGACGCCCTCGATCGCGACGCAGAGGCTCGCGTAGTCGCCGCCCTGTCCGCCGATCTCCTCGGGGAAGGGCAGTCCGAACAGGCCGAGCTCGCCCATCTGCTCGACGATGTCGAGGGGAAGCGCGTGCGCACGGTCGGCCTCGTAGGAGCGGGGCGCGATCACCTCGTCGGCGAACTCGCGCACCATCGCGCTCAGTTCGCGCTCGTCGTCGGTGAAGGCCTGCTGGCTGTCGATGCTCACGGGTGGGTCTCCTTGGGGGAAGGGGTGGGGACGGATGCCGGGATGCCGGCGGAAGGGTCGGAACCGGCGGGAGTGGCTGAGCCTGCCGAAGCCGCCGGCGCCACCGACGCCGGTGGGGTACCGGTCCTTTCGACGGGCTCAGTGATCTGAGGCTCGGGGCGCTCGGCGGCGGGGGTCACCGTGGCGACGACAGCGTCGCGGGCGACCTGGGCGCCCGCGGACGTGCGCAGCCGCACCGTCCCGGCATGGGGCGCGACAACCGTGTGCTCCATCTTCATCGCCTCGATGGTGACGAGCCGGGCGCCCGCCTCGACGGTGTCGCCGTCGTGCGCGTGCACGGCGACGACGGTGCCGGGCAGCGGGGCGACGAGGTCGGGATCGACGGCTCCCCGCGCGCGGCCCACGGCGACACGGCGGCGCTCCGCGTCGGCCCGACGGGAGACGAGACGCAGACGATGCGCCCCGCCGTCGGCGTGCACCCAGTACTCGACGGGGCCGCCCGTCACGACAGCTTCGACCTCGCCCGGCGTGACAGTGTGCACGCACCCGGCGTCGTCCTCCAGAGACACCGTCTGGTGAGCCGCCGCTCCCCCGGCGCGCCACGCCCCGACGCGGCCCCAGACCGATGCGTCCACCGGGGCGCCGGCATCCACCACCGCCGCGGCCACCGCGGCGAGCGCGTCCGGCGAGGGTTCCGGAGCCTCGGGTGTCCCCCGCCGGTCGAGCAATCCCGTGTCGAGGTCGCCGCCGCGCACGGCCGGCTCGGCGAGCAGCGCGCGCAGGTCGGCGATGTTGGTGTCGACGCCGAGCACGATCGTCTCGGCGAGCGCCGCGTCGAGACGGGCAAGGGCGGTGTCGCGGTCGGGCCCGTGCGCGATGACCTTGGCGATCATGGGGTCGTACAGGGGGCTGATCACACTCCCGGTCTCGACGGCGCTGTCGACGCGAGCGGGTCCGGGATGCCAGGCCGTCACGGTCCCGGTGGCGGGGAGGTAGCCGCGCGCCGGGGTCTCGACGTACACGCGCGCCTCGATCGCATGACCGTCGAGGCGGATCTCGCCGGTCTCGAGCGGCAGGCCGGCCGCGACCCGCAGCTGCTGCTCGACGAGGTCGACACCGGTGACGAGCTCTGTCACGGGGTGCTCGACCTGGAGGCGCGTGTTCATCTCGATGAAGAACGGCTCGTCGATCCGGTCGCCGGCGACGAGGAATTCCACCGTGCCCGCGCCGAGGTAGCCGACGCTGCGGGCGGCGGCGACGGCGGCCTCTGCGAGGAGGGCCCGCGTCGCGGCATCCACCACGGGTGAGGGCGCCTCCTCGATGACCTTCTGATGCCGCCGCTGCAGGGTGCACTCGCGCTCGCCGAGGGAGATGGTCGTGCCGTGCGCGTCGGCGAGCACCTGCACCTCGATGTGCCGCGGGCGCTCGAGCAGGCGCTCGAGCAGCAGGGTGTCGTCGCCGAACGCGGCCCGCGCGACGCGGCGGGCGGTGGCGAGTGCGTCCGGCAGGTCGGCGGGACCGGTGGCGACCGTCATCCCCTTCCCGCCGCCGCCGGCGGAGGGCTTCACCAGCAGGGGGTACCCGGCGCGGTCGGCGGATGCCGCGATCTCGGTGTCGGAGAGTCCCGCGGCCGAGAAGCCCGGCACCGTGGGCACGCCGTGCCCGGCGACGTGCGCCTTCGCGCGGATCTTGTCGCCCATGACCTCCAGCGCCTCGACGCCCGGGCCGACGAAGACGACTCCGGCGACGGCGCACGCGCGGGCGAAGGCGGCGTTCTCGCTCAGGAAGCCGTACCCGGGGTGCACGGCATCCGCTCCGCTCGACACGGCGGCGGCGATCACCGCGTCGACGTCGAGATACGACGGAACCCGCACGGCATGGTCGGCCTCGCGGGCGTGGGGGGAACCGGCATCCGCGTCGGTGTACACCGCCACGGAACGGATGCCGAGGCGGCGGAGCGTGCGGAACACGCGGCGGGCGATCTCGCCGCGGTTGGCGACGAGGACGGTGCGGAACAGGGGGGCGGGGGTGTTCACAGTCACATCCGGAAGAGGCCGAAGCCCCGGTCGGCCAGCGGGACGCGGCTGACGACGTCGAGGGCGAGCCCCAGCATCGTGCGCGTGTCGACGGGATCGATCACGCCGTCGTCCCACAGGCGGGCGGTGGCGTAGTACGGGTCGCCCTGCTCCTCGTAGCGGGCGCGGATGGGCTCTTCGAACGCGCGCTGCTCGGCATCCGTCCACTCCTCGCCCCGGGCGGCGCGCTGATCGCGCTGGACGGTGGAGAGGACGGATGCCGCTTGCGCACCGCCCATCACCGAGATGCGGCTCGCGGGCCAGGTCCACAGGAACCGCGGATCATAGGCGCGACCGCACATGGCGTAGTTGCCGGCGCCGTACGACCCACCGACGAGGACGGTGAGCTTGGGCACGCGCGTGGTGGCGACGGCGGTGACCATCTTGGCGCCGTCCTTCGCGATGCCGCCGGCCTCGGCATCCCGCCCCACCATGAAGCCGGTGATGTTCTGCAGGAACAGCAGGGGGATGCCGCGCTGGTCGGCGAGCTCGATGAAGTGCGCCGCCTTCAGGGCCGACTCGCTGAAGAGCACGCCGTCGTTCGCGATGATCGCGACCGGGTGCCCGTGCAGGCGCGCGAAGGTCGTGATGACGCTCTCGCCGTAGAGCGCCTTGAACTCGTGCAGGGAGGCGGCGTCGACGAGGGTGTCGATGATCGCGCGCATGTCGACGGGCTGCGCGACGTCGGCCGGGACGAGGCCGTAGAGGTCTTGCGGATCGCGCGCGGGCTCCGCGGGCTCCTCGACCTGCCACACCGGCGCCGGCGTCGGAGGGAGGGTCGCGACGATGTCGCGCACGATCTCGAGGGCGTGCTCGTCGTCGTCGGCGAGGTGGTCGACCACTCCCGAGCGACGCGCGTGCAGGTCGCCGCCGCCGAGCTGCTCAGCGGTGACGTCCTCGCCGATGGCGGCCTTCACCAAGGGCGGCCCGCCGAGGAACACCGTGCCCTGGCCCCGCACGATCACGCTCTCGTCGCTCATCGCCGGGACGTACGCGCCTCCCGCCGTGCAGGAGCCCATCACCGCGGCGATCTGCGGGACGCCGCGCGCCGACAACTGCGCCTGGTTGCGGAAGATGCGACCGAAGTGGTCGCGGTCGGGGAACACCTCGTCCTGCATCGGCAGGAACGCTCCCCCGGAGTCGACGAGGTAGACGCACGGCAGGCGGTTGTCGAGCGCGATTTCCTGCGCGCGCAGGTGCTTCTTCACCGTCAGCGGGAAATAGGCGCCTCCCTTCACCGTCGCGTCGTTGGCGACGACCATCACGTGCCGCCCGTGCACGAGACCGATGCCGGCGACGACCCCCGCGGCCGGAGCGCCGCCGTCGTACAGACCGTGGGCGGCGAGCGGGGCGACCTCGAGGAAGGGGCTACCCTCGTCGAGCAGGCGATCGATGCGGTCGCGGGCGAGGAGCTTGCCCCGCGCCGTGTGCCGCTCGCGGGCGGCGTCGGAGCCCCCGCGCGCGGTGCGGGCGAGGGTGGCGCGGAGGGCGGCTGCGAGGTCGCGCTGGGTCGGTGCGGTCGCGCGTCGGGCGAGGTCGTCGGGGCCGGGGGCTGGGGCCGCGGGCTCGGCGCCCGCGGGGCGTGCAGCGGGCGCGGCGCCCGCGGGCTGTTCGGCGGTGGGGGCTGCGTGTGCAGGCGCTGCGGTTGCAGGCGCTGTGTCCGCGATCCCTGCGGACGAATCCGGTGCTGTGCTCATGGCGGCTTTCCGTTCCGGTGGCCGCATCGTCGACAGCCCCGTCGATTTCAGTTAATGTTGGCTAACTGAGACCCCAGGCTAACCCGAGCGGATGCCGATGACAAGACCTCCCGACCCCTCTCGCGCCGCGAGCGGAGACGATGCTCCCGCGCCGCCCCGTGAGCGCACGGAACCCGCCCCCTCGACCACCGCCCCGGCATCGACCCCCGCCTCGGGGCCGGGCCTCGCACCGGCCGCCACTCCCCCGACCACCGCCCGCGACCGCGCGAAGGCCGAGCGCCGTGCCGCACTCCTCGCCGCCGCCGCCCGCCTGTTCGCCGAGCGGGGTTTCGACGGCGTCACCCTCGGCGACATCGGCGAGGCCGCCGGGGTCAGCGGACCCGCCGTCTACCGGCACGTCGCGAGCAAGCAGGCACTCCTCGGCGCGATCCTCGTCGACGTCAGCGAACGCCTGCTCACGGGCGGGCGGGCGGTCGCCGCCGCGCACCTCCCGCCGGAGAGTGCGACCCCCAGCCCGAGCACACCGGCGGGAACACCCATCGAGCCCACCCCCACCCGCTGTGTCGCCGAGGACGCCCGCGGCCCTGCCCGCACGGCATCCGGATCCCTCGCCGCCCTCGTCGACTTCCACGTCGCGTTCGCGCTCGCCGAGGCCGACGTCATCCGCGTGCAGGACCGCGACCTCGACCGCCTCGCCCCCGACGACCGCCGCACGGTGCGCCTCCTGCAGAACGCCTACGTCGCGGTCTGGACCGACGCGATGGCGGCGGAGAGTCCGGATGCCGAGACCCCCGCCGAACGGCGCGTGCGCGCTCTCGCGTGCTTCGGCCTCATCAACTCGACACCCCACAGCGTGCGCGGCGTTCCGACGTCGCGCGTGCGCCCGACGCTGACGCGCATGGCGCTGGCCGCCTTGACGGCCTGACCGCCCGCGTCGCGCCGGTCCCGCCCCTCGCGCCCATCCGTCGAGTGTCCGAGACACGCCGCCGTCACCCCCGCACCGACGGCATGTCCTGGACACTCGACGGGTCGTTCCGCCCGGGTCCCTCAGCGCAGCAGCATCGCCCGACCGGGCTCGCGCAGCACGCCCGCGACGTCGGTCAGGAACCGCGCCGCCTCGGCCCCGTCAACCACGCGGTGGTCGAACGACAGGCTGAGGGTCAGCACGTCGCGCAGCGCGATCTCGCCCCGGTGCTCCCACGGCGTGCGCCGTACGGCGCCGACGGCGAGGATCCCGGCCTCTCCCGGGTTGAGGATGGGGGTTCCGGCATCCACCCCGAACACCCCGACGTTCGTGATCGAGAACGTCCCACCCGTCATGTCGGCCGGCGCGGTGCGTCCGGCGCGGGCGGTACCGGCGAGCTCCGCGATCGCATCAGCGAGGTCGACGAGTGCAAGGCGCTCGGCATCCCGCACGACCGGCACGACGAGACCGCGGTCGGTCGCGGCCGCGATGCCGAGGTTCACGTAGTGGTGCTCGATGATCTCGCCGGCGGCCTCGTCCCACCGCGCGTTCAGCGCCGGCGTGCGCCCGAGGGCCAGGCACACGGCCTTCGCGACCACGGCCAGCACGCCGATCCGGTGCCCGTCGAGAGCGCGGTCGGTCTTCAGGGATGCCAGCAGCTCGGTCGTCGCGGTGACGTCGAGCGTGAGGAAGGTCGTCGCGTGCGGAGCGGTGAACGCGCTCTGCACCATCGCGGCCGCCGTGTGCTTGCGCACGCCGCGGATGGGCGTACGGGTGACCCGCTCGCCGGGAGCCGGGCGGGCGACGGAGGCGGACGCAGCCGGGGGGACCCTCGACGCGGGGGTGGAGGGGGCGACGGATGCCGCGGGCTCCCGCGCCGCGTATTCCTCGACGTGCGCGCGCGTCACGGCCTCGCCCGGGTGGGCGGCCGCGACGAGCACGAGGTCGACCCCGAGGTCTTTCGCGAGCTTGCGCACCGGCGGCGTCGAGCGCGGACGCTCGAGCGGCAGATCGATCGGTCCCGTGCGCACGACGTCGTGCGGCGCGGCCTCGCGGACGGCCGTGTCGGCGTCGAGCGTGGCGGTCGAGCCGCCGCCGCGGGCGCGACGCGTCGGCCGGCTGCCGGTGGAGGGCGCGGCGCCGTAGCCGACGAGGTTGGGCGTCGCCCGCTCGGCCTCGTCGGCGGTGGCTCCGGCCGCGACGGCTCCGGGCGCCCCGGCCCCGACCCCGGCGGCGCCAGAGCCCGTCACCCCGGCCCCGGCGGCTCCGACCCCCGTCACTCCGGCCCCGGCCGCGCGCTCGGGCGCCGGATCCTTCGCCTCCGCCCCGCCCACGGCGAACGACACCAGCGGCGAGCCGACCGCGACAACGTCGCCGGCGGCCGCGTGCAGCCCCTGCACGGTTCCGGCGTAGGGCGAGGGGATCTCGACGACCGCCTTGGCCGTCTCGACCTCGGCGATGGTCTGGTTGAGCCTCACGACGTCGCCCTCGGCGACGAGCCACGCGACGATCTCGGCCTCCGGGAGACCCTCGCCGAGATCCGGCAGCAGGAACTCCTCGATCATCGAGCGCCCCCTTCACCGAGGACGAAACGGATCCGCGGCGAGCGCGCGACACGCGTCAGCCGACGAACGAGGTGAATCGACGGCGTGTGCTCCTCGATCATCGCAGCACCCCTTCCCCGCGCTCGAGCACCCGGTCGACGGCGTACAGGATGCGATCGAGGTCGGGCACGTGATGCTTCTCGAGCTTCGACGGCGGGTATGGGATGTCGTGCCCGGTCACGCGCTGGGGCGGCGCTTCGAGGTATTCGAAGCACTGCTCGGTGATGCTCGCGACGAGCTCCGCCCCGACCCCCGCCTGCCGCGCGGCCTCGTGCGTCACCACGACCCGCCCGGTCTTGCGGACGGATGCCGCGACGGTGTTCATGTCGATGGGTGAGAGCGAGCGCAGGTCGACGACCTCGAGCGAGAGCCCCTCGTCCTCCGCGGCGAGCGCGGCATCGAGGGCCGTGCGCACCTGGGCGCCGTAGGTGACGATCGTGGCGTCGGTGCCCTCGCGGGCGACGCGGGCCAGGTGCAGGGGCGGGGCGTCGGCGAGGTCCGCGTCCAGATCCACCTCGCCCTTGGAGTGGTACAGGCGCTTGGGCTCGAAGAAGATGACGGGGTCATCGGATGCCACGGCCTGCTGCAGCATGACGTACGCGTCCTGCGGGGTGCTGGGCGCGACCACGCGCAGCCCCGCGGTGTGCACGAAGTAGGCCTCGGGCGATTCCGAGTGGTGCTCGGCCGCGCCGACTCCCCCGGCCCACGGGATGCGGATGACCAGCGGCATCCGGATGCGGCCGCTGCTGCGGTAGTGCAGCTTGGCGACCTGGCAGACGATCTGGTCGAAGGCCGGGTAGACGAAGCCGTCGAACTGGATCTCGACGACCGGTCGGTAGCCGCGCAGGGCGAGGCCGACGGCGGTGCCGACGATGCCCGCCTCCGCGAGGGGCGTGTCGACCACGCGCTGCGCGCCGAAACGCCGCTGCAGACCGTCGGTGACGCGGAACACGCCGCCCAGCGCACCGATGTCCTCGCCCATCAGGAGGACCTTCTCGTCCGCCTCGAGCGCCTTCGACAGGCCCGCGTTGATCGCGGAACCCAGGGTGAGTGCGGTCATCGCGAGATCTCCTTCCCGTCCGCCTCGAGCACCTTCGACAGGCCCGCGTTGAGCGCCGAGCCGAGAGTCATGCTCGTCATCGCGCGCCCTCCTGCTCGAACCCCGCGAGGTAGTCGACGTACGCGGCCTTCTGCCTCTCCAGACCCGCGTGGGGCTCGGCATAGACGTGGTCGAACATCGTCTCGGGCGCGCGGGTGGTCGCGCCGATGCACGCGGCGCGCACCTCGGCGGCAAGGGCGTCGGCGGCGCGCGCCACCTCGTCGAGGGCGGAGTCGTCGAGCACGCCCTCGGCGCGCAGGTATGCCTCGAGCCGGGCGATCGGGTCGCGCTGCGACCACGCCTCGACCTCGTCGGCGTCGCGGTACCGCGTGGGGTCGTCGCTCGTGGTGTGCGGACCCATGCGGTAGGTCACGGCCTCGATGAACGAGGGCCCCTCCCCGCGGCGGGCGCGGTCGAGCGCCCACCGCATCGCGGCGACGCACGCGAGGGCGTCGTTGCCGTCGACGCGCATGCTCGGGATGCCGAATCCCGGCGCCCGGCCCGCGATCGGGTACTTCGCCTGCACGGTGACCGGTTCGCTGATCGCCCACTGGTTGTTGGAGCAGACGAACACCACCGGGGCGCGGAACGACGAGGCGAACACCATCGCCTCGTTGACATCGCCCTGACTGGTGGCGCCGTCGCCGTAATACGCCACGGCGACGTCGGTCGAGCCGTCGCGCTGGGCGCCCATGGCCCACCCGGTCGCGTGCAGCGACTGCGCGCCGATGATGATCTGCGGCGGGGCCGCGTTGATCGTGGTGTGGTCGTAGGCGGAGTGCTCCTCGCCGCGCCAGGCGAGCACGTAGTCGGCGGGCTTCGCGCCGCGGCCGAGCAGCACGCCGTGCTCGCGGTAGCTGGGGAAGACGAAGTCGCCGGGAGCGAGGGCGTGGGCGGTGCCCACCTGCACGGCCTCCTGACCGCGGCACGGCGCCCACAGGGCGAGCTGACCCTGGCGCTGCAGAGCGACGCCCTCGGCGTCGAGGCGACGGGTGAGGACCATGTCGCGGTGGAGGGCGCGCAGCTCGTGCGGCGAGAGGTCGGCGATCCACGGGTCGAGCTCGGCATCCGGGGTGCGCGAGCCGTCGGGCTCGAGCAGGCGCGAGACGTCGTCCACGTCGCCGCGGGTGCCGGTGGATCCGCGGTCGGCGGCTCCGTGATCCGGCGTGGTCTGGGTGTACGTCATCGTCATCCCTCCAGGTGCGGCCCGCGGCTCCTCGTGAGAGCCGGGGCGGTCCGGGCGTCGGCAACGGCGCCGACGTGGCCGACCGTACGCGCGGAATGCACCCCGCTCAAGACCTCGCCGTCATATTGAGCAAGGTGCCCATTGCGCGGGGTGGGGGCACTGCTAATGTTTCGCAGCATGAGCAAGCTCGACGCGGTCGACCTCGACCTCCTCCGCGCCCTGTCCGCCGATCCGCGCGCCACCGTCGTCGCGCTCGCCGAAAAGCTCGGCCTCTCGCGCAACACCGTCCAGGCGCGCATGAGCCGCCTCGAACGCGGAGGCGTGTTCCTGTCGTTCGAGCGCACGCTCTCGGCCGAGGCGCTCGGATTCCCCATCGAGGCGTTCCTGCAGGTCACGGTGCGCCAGGCCGAGCTCCCCGCGATCCGCGACGAGCTGGCGAAAGTGCCCGAGGTGCTGCAGGCGCACGGGCTGAGCGGCCAGGTCGACCTGCTCGTACGGGTGGCGTGCCGCGACACGCAGCACCTCTTCGACACCGACGCGCGCATCCTCGCGATCGAGGGCGTCGAACGCACCGAGACCTCGCTCGTGATGGGCGAGGTCATCGGCTACCGCGTCGGTCCGCTGATGCAGCTGGCGCGCGAGGAGAACTAGCGGATCGGAAACCTACGGCGCCGGCACCACCGGGATGCTCGCCGTCTCCGCCTTCGGCTCAGCCGGGCTTCCGGCATCCAGTCGGACCAGCACCACCCCGACGAGGATCAGCGCGCCGCCCACGAACTGGATCGGCGCGGGCGTCTCCCCCAGCAGCAGCCACGCGAAACCGAGCGCGAAGAGCACCTCGCTGAGCCCGACGAACGAGGCCAGACGCGAGCCGATGAGCGGCACGGCGATGACTCCGAGGGCGTACCCGAGGGTGGTGGCGACCGCGCCCACCCACAGCAGGGGCAGGATGCCGGGAACCTGCAGCCCCGCCAGGGACACCGTGATCGACGGGTCGGCGAACGGCAGCACGCCCACGCCCACGAGCACGCCCATGAGCAGGGTGCCGGTGAGCAGGCCGCCGGCGGCCAGGGCGAGGGGCGGGAGGTCGTCACCCGCGCGACCGGCGATGACGAAGTAGGCCGCGGCGCAGACCGCCGCGCAGAGGGCGAAGAGCGTGCCGAGCAGGTCGAACCGCGCTCCGCTGATATCGACGACGAGCACGAGACCGGCCATCGCGACGACCGAGCCGATGAGCACGGCCGTCGACGGCGCCCGGCGCGTGCGCACCCACACCGCGATCACGATGAGCACGGGCGCGATGTACTGGATCAGCAGCGCCACCGCCACCGGCATCCGCTGCATCGCGGCGAAGTAGAACAGCTGGCATCCCGCGACGGCGGTCAGGCCGAAGGCCACGATGATGAGGCCGTGGCGCCGGAGGAATCCGCGCTGGCGCCGGATCGCCGTGACGAGCGCGGGCGAGAGCAGGACAGCGGCGACCCCCATGCGCACGAGCAGCACGGCCCCGAGCGACCACCCGCCGTCGAGGAGGGGCTTCACGAACGGACCGCTGGACGAGAACGCCAGTGCCGAGGCGACGGCGATGAGGAGCCCGGTGACGGCGCCGGAGCCGTGGCGGGTGGGGCGGGGAAGGGTGACGGACGACGTGGTCATGCGGGCCTGCTGTCAGGGGTCAAGAGCGTTTACACTCGTGACAGTACGACCTGGGAATGTCAGGAGTCAACATGGTCTTCATCCGTGACACCGAACTGGTGCTGCGCGCGACCGTCGAACTGGTCAACACCCTGCCCCACACCGAGGTGAGCGGGGTCGACAGCCTCACGACGATGGCCGAACTCGACGACTTCGCCGAGCGGCACACGTACACCGGTTCGCGCGCCCGTGACGAGCGCGAGCTGGCCGCCGTGCGCGGCATCCGGTCGCGCATTCAGGCGCTGTGGAACGTCGATCGCGACGCGGCGGTGCCGCTGGTCAACGCGATGCTCCGCGACGGACGGGCCCTCCCCCAGCTCGTGCGACACGACGAGTTCGACTGGCACATCCACGCCTCCGAGGCGTCGGACCACCTCGCCCAGCGCATGCTCGTGGAGACGGCGATGGCGTTCGTCGACGTCATCCGCGCCGACGAGTACGCCCGCGTCCGCGTCTGCGACGCCGACGACTGCGACGGCGTGTACGTCGACTTCTCCAAGAACGGCTCGAAGCGCTACTGCGACTCCGGCAACTGCGGCAACCGCATGAACGTCAACGCGTACCGGAAGCGCAAGGCGGAGACGACGGTCTGACCCTCGCGCGCGTCGACGCGGACGGGTCGTCCCCCCTCAGCCCACGAAGTCCCGGATCGCGGATGCCGCAGCCTGCGGCGTCTCGTAATGGATGAGGTGCCCGACCTCGGGGATCTCCACCAGTTCGGCATCCGGGAACAGCGTGGCCAAGTGCCGCTCGGCCTCGATCGGGGTGATGTCGTCCTTCTCGGCGGCGATGAGCAGGGTCGGCTGCGCGATGCGCGGCGCGAACTCGCGGACGTCGTGCGAGACGCTCGTCACGAACGCCTCATGCAGCACGTCGCGGTCGGCGAAGCGCGAGAAGTACTCGTCGTGCTGCTCGTGCACGAAGCGCCGCAGCTCGGGGTCTCGCGTCTTCGCCATGGCGTTGCTCATGACGCGCACGATCAGTCCGTTGCGCAGCAGCCCCTCGCCTATCGCGCGCGGGAGCTTGGCCCCGGCGAGGTAGTAGAACACCGCGAGGCGCGTGAGGATCCCGCGCGGCCCCTCGAGCGCGGGCGCGCCGATCGGGTTCACGAGGATGAGCTTGGGTGTCGCGAGCCCGCCCGCCACCGCGGCCGACGACACGATCGACCCGAACGAGTGCCCGAGCACGACCGCGCCCGGCGCGACCGCCTCGACGAACGCCCGCAGCCATTGCGCGTACGTGTCGAGATCGTGCGCGCGTCCGGCGAGCGGCGCCGTCTCGCCGAAGCCGGGCAGATCGGGCGAGATGACCCGGATGCCGGGAAGGTGCGCCACCACGGGGTCGAGCCCGTGATGCTCGCCGCGGAACCCGTGCACCGCGACGATCGTCGTCGACGCGGCCTCGTCGCCGTAGACCCAGTAGGCCGTCGTACCACCGAGGACGGCGACCTCGCGGCGCTCCACGGCGATCTCGGCGAGGCGCTCGGCATACGGGTTCGGCATGGGTCGAGTCTACGAGGGGGTCCCGACATCGCCCGGCCGGCCAGACGTCCGACGAGCCCGGCCCGCGGGACGTGTCCCCTCCGCACACCTCGACGCCGACCCGCGGAACGCACGCTCTCCGGACGCCCCGACCCGGCATCCGGATCCATGCCCACCCTTCGACGTTCGCGTTCGCCAGGCGCGGCATCCGTCCGGTCCCGCGCCACGACCCCCGGTGTCCAGCTCGCCGGATCGCTTCGCCCGGCACCTCATCGCGAACCCCACCACCGGCATCCGTCCTCCTCCCCGCGCCCCTCGTCTGCGCGCCTGGCGGGCCATGTCGGACGCCCGTTCTACCGTGGGGCGCATGACCACGTGGCAGGCCGAGCCGCTCCCCCTGTTCCAGACGCCCGAGTGGGCGCGCCTCATCGGCGTGTTCGATCTCGAGACCACCGGCGTCGACGTCGAGCGCGATCGGATCGTCACCGCTCACGTGGGCGTGCTCGATGTCGACGGCAACGTAATCGACGCCCGGGACTGGCTGGCCGACCCCGGCGTCGAGATCCCGGCCGGCGCGGCGGCGATCCACGGCATCTCGACGGAACGGGCCCGCGCCGACGGAGCCCCCGCCCCGCGTGTGGTGGCCGAGGTCGTCGAGGCCCTCGCGGCGCTGTTCGCCGCCGGCATCCCCGTCGTGGCCTACAACGCGCCCTTCGATTTCTCGATGCTCAAGAACGAGGCCGTCCGCCACGGCGTCGTCCCGATCCACGCGCCATCGCCGGTCATCGACCCGCTCGTGGTCGACAAGACCTACGACCGGTACCGTCGCGGCAAGCGCACGCTGTCGGTCGTCGCCGAGCACTACGCCGTTCCGCTGGAGTCCGCTCATGAAGCCTGCGCCGACGCGGTGGCGGCCGGTCGCCTGGCCCTGGCCCTCGCCGAGAAGTTCGGCCCGTGGATGCCGCAGACCCTCGACGAACTGCACACCCGTCAGATCGCATGGGCCCGCGCGCAGGCCGCGAGCCTGACGGAGTACTTCGTGCAGATCGGGCGGCTGGATGCCACGGCTCCCCCGGTCGACGGGACCTGGCCGATCCGCTGAGTGCCGAGTCCGCGGCATCCGGCGCCGGCACCCCAGCGGCGCATCCCGAAACGTACAGCGCCGCATCCGCCCTCTGCACCCCAGCGGCGCACCCCGAAACGTACAGCGCCGCATCCGGCCCCGCACCCCAGCGGCGCACCCCGAAACGCACGCGCCGCACCCGCCCCTTGCACCCCCATGGTGGGCACCGTCCCGTTCGGCGCGCCGCCGGCACGTGCCGCCCCTCCGGTGGCGTCGCGCATCCGACGGCGGCCTCGCCAGAGCTCGACGCGAGGGCGGTCCGATCCGGGGGTCTTCCCACTGTTCGCCCACGCGCCGGGTAAGCGCCGTCTCTGACACGGTCAGCCTCGACGGGCGTCCTGCCGGCCGCCGCTGCGATGTCGGAGGTCGGCGATACCGTTCTGCCATGACCCGAAGTGCACGCGTGAAGCACCGGCCGATGCCGGTGGTCCGGGAGTGCGACGGGGTGCCCTGGCCGAGCGACCACGAACGCGAGCGCGGAGCCGAATGGGCGGCGCACCACGAGAGTGGCGATGTCGAATGGTGGACGGGTGACCTGGCCGCATCTTTCGACTCCGTGTCCTCCGGTCCTGGAGAAGGCATGTCCGAGCGGGCGTCGAGCGCTTCCGATGCGGTCGATGGCGGCGGAGCCTGGCGGTGGGACGACGTCATGGGGCCGCACGACGGCGACGTGGCAGTGGTCTCCGACATCGACGCGAGGCTGGGACATCTGGAAAACGTCATCGGCGATCGCCAGCGAGCGACCGCCGACGAATACCGCCTCATCCTGGCGATCCTCGACGACGCCGCTTACGACCCGACGCCCTGGGTCGGGCCCGATCCAACGTCCGATCGCGCCTGGAATGATCCCCGGGGGCGCACACCCGGCGCGGTGCGGCGCGACCGCGTCGATCTCGCCGAACGAGCCGCCGTCGCAGAGATCGCGGTGCGCCTGCGTTTATCGGAGCAGACCGTCCGCACACGAGCTGCGCACGCGCGAACGCTCATCGGCGGCTGTCCGCGGTTGTGGGCCGCCTTCAGCGCAGGACGCCTCTCCGAGAAGCACGCCGTCGACGCGGCCAGACTGGCTTCGACCCTCCCGGCGGGCGACTCCGATGCCTTCCAGCGCTTCGACGACGCCGCGTGTCCGCAGGCGCTGGCCCTGCCCCCGGCGAAGTTCGCGGTCGCTGCCCGAGCGATTCGAGAGCGCGTCCACGCGGAGTCGATCGATGCCCGCCACCGCCGGGCCGCAGACGATCGCGGCGTATGGATGAGAGCCGAACTCGACGGCATGGCCTCGCTGCACGCGCTCCTCCCGGCCGATCGTGCTCGCGCCGTGATGTCTCGTCTCGATCGGGCCGCCCGGCACCTGCGGACCGCGCCCGACGAGGAGCGCTCGCTCGCGCAGCTGCGCGCTGACGCGCTCGCCGACCTGGTGACGATGGTCGAAAGCCCGACGGCGACGATCCCGTCTCCGATTCCGGGGACGACCGGCTCCGCTCCGCGTGCGGCCGACCTCCAGGTTCACGCCGCCGAAACGTCCGTCGGCCCTGCGCACGCCCCCGGCGCGCTCCCCGCCGGTCCGGGCGGCTCCGCCAAGCCTGACGCCCCGCGCACCTTCCGCGCCGCGCCCCCGGCGACCGTCGTCGTCACGATCCCGGCGCTCACGCTGCTCGGCCACGGCACCGCCCCCGCGACGCTGGAGGGCTACGGACCGATCGACCTCGCCACGGCTCGACGCCTGGCGGGGAGAGCCACGTCGTGGATCCGGCTGCTCACCCACCCCGTGACCGGCGCACCGCTCGTGCTCGACCGCACGACGTACCGGGTTCCCGCCGCGCTCCGGCGGTGGCTCGGCGTCACGTCGCCCACCTGCGTCTTCCCCGGGTGCGGCCGCGCCGCCCGCGAGTGCGACATCGACCACCTCACGGCCTGGGCCGACGGCGGAACCACCGACGACGACAACCTCGATCCGAAGTGCCGACATCACCATCGTCTGCGCCACGAAAGCCGGTGGGACATCGACCATCCGCCCGGCGAAGACACCTCGTGGACGTCGCCCCTCGGCGGAAGGTACGGCACGGATCCGCCGCCGTTCTAGAACGACGCCGGGCGAATCATCGAGCAGTACGCGGTGGCGCGCTCCGTCGGTCCTCGCATCTCGCGCATGTCGTCCCCTTCCACCATCGGCGCGCCCCGCCGGGAGACCCGTCGGCCCGGTGCCCCTCTCCGGGGCGAGCGCACCCGCAGCAGCGGGACGGATCGATAGCCACCTGCACCAGCACCAGCACCAGCACCAGCACCAGCACCAGCACCAGCACCACGTGCACCAGCTCTAGTACCTGCACCAGCACCAGCACCTGCACCTGCACCTGCACCTGCCAGACTGACGCCGTGACCGTCCGCATCGCCACCGTCCAGGCCGAAGCCACCCCCGGCGCCATCGCGCAGAACGTCGCGCGCGCCGCACTGTTCGTCACCGAAAGCGCCGCGGCCGACGCGGACCTGGTCCTCTTCCCCGAGGCCTTCCTCACCGGCTACGACGAGACCACTTTCACCGGCGCACTGCCGAGCCTCGCCGACCTCGCCTGGCTCGCCCCTCTGCAAGACGCGGTCGAGCAGACCGGTCTCATCGCCGTCGTGAACACCGCGCTCGATCAGGGCGACCGGCGAACCCTGACCGACCTCGTCCTCGCCCCGGACGCCATCCCTCGCCCCGCGTAGTCCAAGCAGCACCTCCACGCTCCGGAGCGTGCCGTGTTCGCCCCGGGCGCGGGAGGGTTCTCCTTCCGGGTAGGCGCCGTCGAGTTCGCACTCTCGGTCTGTTACGACGCGAACTTCCCCGAGCATGCCGCCGCCGCAGCGGCAGCCGGGGCCACCGTCTACCTGAACAGCGGCGCCTACTTCCCGGGCGGGAAACGTCGCCGAGACCTCCACCTCGCTGCGCGTGCGCTCGACAACGGGATGTACGTCGTCTACAGCGGACTCGTCGGCGCTCCGAGCGACTTCATCGGCGGCTCGGCCGTCTTCGACCCGCTCGGGCGCCGCATCGCGCGCGTCGACGGACGAGAGGGTGTGGCCATCGCCGACATCGACCCGGCTCTCGTGGCAGACGTCCGCCGCGATCAGCGGATGTGGGCGGACCGCCGAGACGGCCCGGGCGCCTTCGAGCGGTCCGGCGAGCTCGGGCCGGGAGCCGTACGCACGACACGGGCCTGAGGAAGCCGCCACGCCGTACGCACGACACGGGCCTGAGGAAGCCGCCACGCCCAACCGCGCCTCGCTCTGCGACCTGGCTCCCGACGCCGACCGCCGGCCGCCGGTTGGAACCACCCCTCAGCCTCGGCCGACCCCGAGCGTTCCATCCGAAACCGGTCACCGCCCAACCCGGGGCCGAACGGCATCCCTCGAGCGAACACCATCCCTCGGCCGATCAGCTCGCCTGAGGCTGCACGACCCCATCCGCCCTCGAGACCACACGACGCCCTGCGACACCGCTTCCGCACAACGCGAAAGCCCCCCGTCCCGAGGGACGAGGGGCTTTCGAAGCGGAACCGCTGCGGATCAACGACCGCCGAAGTTCTTGAAGCGCTGGTTGAACTTCTCGACGCGACCGGCCGAGTCCATGATGCGCTGCTTGCCCGTGTAGAAGGGGTGCGAGGCCGACGAGATCTCCACGTCGATGACGGGGTACTCCACACCGTCGAGCTCGATCGTCTTGTCGCTCGAGACGGTCGAACGGGTGAGGAAGGTGTCGCCCGAACCGAGGTCGCGGAACACGACGGCCTTGTACGTGGGGTGGATGTCAGTCTGCATGGGAGGTCCTTTGAGAAGTGGTGCCCTGGATTCTGCCAGGACGTCAAAGTCTGCGGCGCCGGTGGCACCAACGGGAAAGTCTACCAGGCCGGAGCCGGAGCCGGAGCCGGAGCCGAAGCCGGAGCCGGAGCGCAAGCCACAGCCGAAGCCACACGACGTCGGCGCATCAGCGCGAACGCCTCGTGCTCGACACGACAGGTAAATGCCCCGCCCAGGCTCACACCGCGCGAGCGGCGTACCGGCCCGCCTCGTGCGTGAGGGTGATGTCGAGCCCGAAGGTCGCGGACAGGTTCTCGGCCGTGAGGGCCTCGTCGAGGGGCCCGGATGCCACGACCTCGCCGTCCCGCAGCAGCAGCACGTGCGTGAACCCGACGGGGATCTCCTCGACGTGATGGGTGACCATCACCATCGCGGGCGTCGTCGGCGCCTGCGCGTAGCCCGACAACAGGCTCAGCAGCTCCTCGCGCGCTCCCAAGTCGAGGCTCGCGGTGGGCTCGTCGAGCAGCAGCAGCTCGGGATCGGTCATGACGGCGCGCGCGATCTGCACGCGCTTCTGCTCGCCGTCGCTGAGCGTTCCGAAGGTGCGGTCGGCGAGGTGGTCGAGCTTCCACTCCGCGAGCACGCGCAGCGCGCGCCGCTCGTCGATGTCGTCGTAGTCCTCGCGCCAGCGCCCGACGACCGAGAACGCCGCGGTCAGGACGACGTCGAGCACGCTCTCCTCCGGCGGCACGCGACGCGCCATCGCCGACGAGGCGAACCCGATCCGCGGACGCAGCTCGAACACGTCGGTGCGCCCGAGCCGCTCGCCGAGGATCGTCACCGCACCCGACGTGGGGTGCAGCAGCGTGTCGGCGAGCTGCAGCACGGTGGTCTTGCCGGCGCCGTTCGGGCCGAGCACCACCCAGCGCTCGTCATCCGACACCGTCCAGTCGAGGTGGGACACGATGTCGCGCGCGTTCCGGCGGACGACGACGTCGGAGAACTCGAGCACCTGAGGCATGCGTCCAGCCTAACGGGCGCGACGACACGACCCGGATGCCACACGGCCGACCCCCACGGCTTCCGTCGCGTCCCCGCGACCTCGGCGCGCAGCACACACGGCCACCACGCGGCCGACCGGGAGAGCTACCGCGACACCCCGGCCACCTCGGCGTACAGCGCCGCGGTCTCCTGCGCGATCGCGCCCCAGCTGAACGCCTCGACGGCGCGCTGACGCCCCGCCTCGCCGTACGTGCGGGCGGTCTCGGCATCCGTCACGACCTCCGTGAGCACCCGGGCGAGGTCGTCGACGTAGCGATCGGGGTCGACGGGCGTGCCGGTGCCGTCCTGCACCTGCTCGATCGGCACGAGGCGCCCGGTCACGCCGTCGACGACGACCTCGGGGATGCCGCCGGTCGCGGTGCCGACCACGGCGGCTCCGCACGCCATCGCCTCGAGGTTGACGATGCCGAGGGGCTCGTACACCGAGGGGCAGACGAACGTCGTCGCCGCGGTGAGGATCGCGCACAGCTCGTCGCGCGGCAGGAGGCGCTCGATCCACACGACACCGTCGCGCGTGGCTTGCAGCCCGCGGACGAGCTCCTGCACCTCGGCCATGATCTGCGGCGTGTCGGGCGCGCCCGCGCACAGGATCAGCTGCACGTCCGGCGGCAGCTGCTCCGCCGCGCGCAGCAGGTACGGCAACCCCTTCTGCCGGGTGATGCGCCCGACGAAAACCACCGACGGACGCGACGGGTCGATGCCGACCGACTCGAGGAAGGCGTCGTCCGAGACCGGATGCCACGCCTCGGTGTCGATGCCGTTGTAGATGACCCGCACCTTGTCGGGGTCGAGCGAGGGGTAGCTGCGCAGGATGTCGTCGCGCATTCCCGAGCTGACCGCGACCACGGCCGCGGCGCCCTCGTACGCGGTCTTCTCGATGTAGCTCGACACGGCGTACCCGCCGCCGAGCTGCTCGGCCTTCCAGGGCCGCAGCGGCTCGAGGCTGTGGGCGGTCACGACGTGCGGGATGCCGTGCAGAAGGGATGCCAGGTGCCCGGCGAAGTTCGCATACCAGGTGTGCGAGTGCACCACGTCGGCGCCGGCGACGTCGGTGACGATCTCGAGGTCGGCGCCGAGGGTCTGGATCGCACCGTTGGCCGAGGCGAGCTCGGCGGGGACGCCGTACGACGTGGTGTCGGCCTCGTCGCGCTCCGCGCCGAACGCGCGCACCTGCACCTCGATGCCCTCGGCGCGCAGCGCCTTGACGAGCTCGGTGGCGTGGACTCCGGCTCCGCCGTAGATCTCCGGCGGGTACTCCTTGGTCACGATGTCGACGCGCATGAGACGAACCGTAGTACAGCGCGAGCCTCGCCGACGACGTGTTCCCGCAACCTGTTCCGCCCCCTAGGGTGGTGCCATGCCTGCAGCGCCGAAGGTCTTCGGAATCATCCTCGCCGGCGGCGAGGGAAAGCGACTCATGCCCCTGACGGCGGATCGCGCCAAACCCGCCGTCCCCTTCGGCGGCCAGTACCGCCTCATCGACTTCGCCATCTCGAACCTCATCAATTCGGGGCTTCGTCAGCTCGTCGTGCTCACGCAGTACAAGTCGCACAGCCTCGACCGCCACATCTCGCAGACGTGGCGCATGTCGCCCATGCTCGGCGCGTACGTGGCATCCGTCCCGGCTCAGCAGCGCCTCGGCAAGCGCTGGTTCTCCGGCTCCGCCGACGCGATCCTGCAGTCGATGAACCTCATCCGCGACGAGAAGCCCGACATCGTCGTCGTCATCGGCGCCGACCACGTGTATCGCATGGACTTCAACCAGATGCTCGACGCCCACATCGCGTCCGACGCGCGCGCCACCGTCGCCGGCATCCGTCAGCCGATCTCGCTGGCGAACCAGTTCGGCGTCATCGACACCGACCCGAGCGACCCCACGAAGATCCGCGCATTCCTCGAGAAGCCGCAGAACCCCACCGGCCTCGCCGACGCGCCGCACGAAGTGCTCGCGTCGATGGGCAACTACATCTTCGACGCCGATGCCCTGGTGGACGCCGTCACCCACGACGGCGAGCTGCCCACCTCGGCGCACGACATGGGCGGCGACATCGTGCCGTACTTCGTCGATCGCGGAGAGGCCGCCGTCTACGATTTCAACCGCAACGACGTGCCCGGGTCCACCCCGCGCGACCAGTCGTACTGGCGCGACGTGGGCACGATCGAGTCGTTCTACGACGCGCACATGGACCTGATCTCGACCCTGCCCATCTTCAACCTCTACAACACCGACTGGCCGATCTACTCGCAGACCTTCAACGCGCCGCCGGCGAAGTTCGTTCGCGACTCGGTCGGCCGCATCGGCAACGCGATCGACTCGATCGTCTCGCTCGGGTCGGTGCTGTCGGGGACCCACCTCGAACGCAGCGTCGTCGGCCCTTGGGCACTGGCCGGAGGTGGGTCGACGATCACCGACTCGGTGCTCTTCGACAGCGTGCAGGTCGGCGCGGGCGCCCGCATCCACCGCGCCATCCTCGACAAGAACGTCGTGCTGGAACCGGGTGCCACCGTCGGCGTCGACCGCGAGCGCGACCTCGCGCGCGGCTTCACCGTGACCGAGACCGGCATCACCGTCGTCGGCAAGGACGTGCACGTCCACGCCTGACCCACGGGTCCGGAATCCCGGATGCCGAAGGGGCGGTGACCATCGCGGTCACCGCCCCTTCTGACATCCGGGCTCACGCGCGTCTCCGGCGCCCGCCTTCCGCGCGGGGGTGGGAATGACCCCGGCGACTGATCCTCAGACGCCGACGCGCGCGAACGCGTCGCGGGAGATGCCCTTCTCGAGCACGACCTTCGACCACTCGCGCGCGCTGTGCAGGCTGTGGTCGCGGTAGTTGCCGCAGCTGAAGGCGTCGGTGCCGGGAACGTCGTCCCAGGTGACGTCTTCGGCGATCGCGCGCAGGGAGTCGGTGATGGCGCCCACCAGCGCCTCGACGTCGGGCTCACCCCACATGATGACGTGGAAGCCCGTTCGGCATCCGAAGGGCGAGATGTCGATGAGGCCGTCGATGCGGTCGCGCACCAGGCTCGCTAGCAGGTGCTCGATGGTGTGGAGACCGCCGGTCGGGATCTCCTGCTCGTTGGGCTGCACGAGACGCAGGTCGAAGTTGCTGATGACGTCGCCGCGAGGGCCCGACTCCGTGCCGATCAGGCGGACGTAGGGCGCCAGCACGGCGGTGTGATCCAGGGTGAAGCTTTCGACGTCGGCCATGGGAGGTCCCTTCTCAGGAGGCGGCGGAAGCTTCCAGCCTACGGCCGCGGTCCGCGGCCGGCCCGATCGTGACGCCGTGCGACATCAACCGAACGTGTCTAAGCCGAGGGGCCGGATGCAGGACTCCCAGGCCGGATGCCGGACCGCCGCCCGCGCGGCGGAACCCCACGCGCTAGGGTCGAGCGCGTGACTTCGACCGCTCGCTTCCTCGTCGTCCTCGACGCCGATTCGACCCTCATCCGCAACGAGGTCATCGAGCTCCTCGCCGACGAGGCGGGCCGCGGGGCCGAAGTCGCCGCCGCCACCGAGGCGGCCATGCGTGGAGAGGTGGACTTCGCCACGAGCCTCCGCTCGCGCGTCCAGGCGCTCGCGGGGGTGTCGACCGACGCCTTCGCGCGCGCGATCGCGCGCATCGAGCCGACCCCCGGCGTGCGCGAGCTCGTCGCCGCCGTGCACGAGCGGGGCGGCCTCGTCGGGGTGGTCTCGGGCGGCTTCCACGAGGTGCTCGACACCGTCGCCCCCGCCCTCGGCGTCGACGTCTGGCGCGCGAATCGTCTGGCCACGGCCGACGGCGCCCTCACCGGCGAGGTCGACGGCGACATCGTGGATGCCACGGCCAAGGCGGAGACGCTGCGCCGCTGGGCCCACGAGCACGGCGTGCCCCTGCGGCGGACCTTCGCGATCGGCGACGGGGCGAACGATCTGGAGATGATGAAGGTCGCCGGTCTCGGTCTCGCTTTCAACGCCAAGCCCGCCGTGCGCGAGCGCGCCGACCTCGTCGTGGGCGACGTCGACCTGGCCCAGGTCGTCGCGCTCCTCCCCCGCTGACCGGTCGCACCGGCCGGTAGCCGAGGCGGCCTCAGCGCCCGCGCGACGCGCCGACCTTGGCCGATGTCGGAGGGGCGTCCTACGCTTCCGACATGAACGTCATCCTCGTACCGGGCCTCTGGCTTGACGCGTCGTCGTGGGACGACGTCGTCCCCGCCCTCGAAGCGGCGGGACACCTCCCCCATCCCCTGACGCTGCCCGGCCCGGCCGTCGGCGACCTCGTGGTCGACGACTGGGTCGACGCCGTCGTCCGAGAGATCGACCTCCTGCCCGCCGGCGTCGTGCTGGTGGGACACTCCGGCGGCGGCAACGTGGTGTGGGGCGCGGCCGACCGCCGCCCCGATCGCGTCGCGCGCGTCGTGCTCGTCGACAGCGCCGTGCCGCCGCCGGGCGCGATGATCTCCGAATTCCCGGTCGACGACGGCGTGGTGCGCTTCCCCGGCTGGGACTTCTTCGACGCCGACGACGTCGACGACCTCGACGACGAGACCCGCGCCCGCACGGCGCCGGGGATGGTCGATGTGCCGGGCCGCGTTCCGAGCTCCCCGTTGACCCTCGGCGACGATCGCCGCTTCGACGTACCCCTGACGATCCTGTCGGGCCGGTACGACGATGCGGGGCTGCGCGACGCCCTGCGCGAGTGGGGCACTTTCGCCGACGAGTTCGCGCGCGTCCGCGATGCGGAGGTCGTGCGCCTCGGGTCAGGGCATTGGCCGCAGTTCTCTCAGCCGCGCGCGTTCGCCGAGCGATTGGTCGCCGCGATCAGATGAGGAGGCGCGGCCTCAGATCCGTGCGGAGAAGCGGGAGAGGTCGCTCAGTGCCCCATGCCGAGGCCGCCATCGACGGGGATGACCGCGCCCGAGATGTAGGCCGCGTCATCGCCGGCGAGCCATGTGACGACCCCTGCGACCTCGTCGGGCGAGGCGAAGCGGCCCGCGGGGATGTTCTTCTTGTACTCCGCCTGCGTATCGGCGGGCAGCTCCGCGGTCATGTCGGTCTCGATGAAGCCGGGGGCGACGACGTTGGCCGTGATGCCGCGGCCACCCAGTTCACGGGTGAGCGAGCGCGCGAAGCCGACGAGCGCGCTCTTCGACGCGGCGTAGTTGATCTGACCGGCCGAGCCGTACAGACCCACGACGCTGGAGATCAGGATGACGCGACCCCAGCGCGCCTTCAGCATGCCTTTCGACGCGCGCTTGACCACGCGGAAGGCCCCACCGAGGTTCGTGTTGACGACACTGTCGAAGTCGTCCTCGCTCATGCGCAGGAGCAGGGTGTCCTTGGTGACACCGGCGTTGGCTACGACGACGGCGATCGGACCGAGCTCCGCCTCGACCTGCGAGAAGGCGGCGTCGACGGCAGCGGCATCCGTGACGTCCGCGCGGACCGTCAGCGACCCCTCGGGCCCCTCGCCCGAGCGGGCGGTGACGGCGACCTTCCACCCCTCCGCCACGAAGCGCTCGGCGATGGAACGACCGATGCCCCGGTTCCCTCCGGTGACGACGACGACGCGGTCCTGAGACATGACGGAACTCCTGGGCTTTGCGGGGAACGAACCGCCTCAGCCTACCGACCACGCCCCCGCGCGATCGTCGCCCCGCCGGTGGAGCCGGGCGTGGGGCGGCATCGTGCGACGGTCGTGCCGGGAGTGAGCCGGCACCGTGCCGCCGGTCATGTCCGGCGAAAGGCGGCGCCGTCCCTCCGGCCGCGTCGGGCATGACGCGGCATCGTGCTCGGCCGCGTCGGGCATGACGCGGCATCGTGCCGCCGGGCGTGAGGCGGTGCCGTGGCCGCTCCTCGACATCCGGTCGGACGGCCGGCACGATGGCGCCCTACCGGAACAGGGCGCCGTCGTCGGGCGCGTGAGGGGGTTTGACAGGGGCCGAGCGCCGCTGAAACGCTGGACGGGACGACGAAAGGGAACACCGTGAGCGACGACCGCACCCCCGCCCCGAACCAGCCCGAGCAGGCGACGGGAGCCGACGCGCCTCGTTCCGAGACGTCCGGATCCCCGTACGCGCCCCGCGACGACGCAGCCACCCGCGACGCGGCGGCAGACACGGATGCAGCGGCGGAGTCGTCGCCCGACGGCGCGCCCGCTTCGACGCACGACTCTCCTGCGTACGGCGGCCCGGACGCGCCCACCCCGGCCCACGACGACGCGGCCCACGACGATCCCGCCCCCGCTGCGGCAGCGGCCGCGGGCGGGGCGCCCTCCGGCATCCCCTCCTCCCCCGCCCCCGCCTACGGCGAACCGGCGACCCCGCCCTACGACACCACCGGCGGCTCGAGCTCGACCTACGGCGCGCCCGCCTACGGCACCCCGGCCTACGGCGCGCCGGCGCCCGAAGCCGCGGCGTACGGTGCACCGGCCTACGGCGCTCCGGCCTACGGCGGTTCGGCGTACGGCACGGCCTCCTACGGCTATGCCGGCGCCGCGGCGCGCACCAACCCCCTGGCGATCGTCGCGCTCGTGGCATCCCTCGTGGGCATCTTCGTCATCCCCGTGATCGGGCAGATCGTGGGCATCGTCACCGGCCACATCTCGCTCAAGCAGATCAAGGCGACCGGCGAACGCGGCCGCGGAATGGGACTCGCTGGCCTGCTCATCGGCTACATCAGCCTGGGACTCGGCGCGCTGCTCATCATCGGCTTCATCATCCTCGTCGCGGTCGGCGCCGGCGCGTCCGGCTCGCGCTACGGCGTCTGACGCCCCGCGCGCGTTCGGCGGGGCGCGTCTGCGGCGCCCCGGCCCCTTGTCATGACGTCGAGAAGACCGTCCCCCGACCGCGCCGACCCCCGCCCGGACGGGCGTACCCTGAGACCACTGTGAAGACCAACCGCGCCGCCCAATCCGCGACGTCGCTCCCCAAGGCTCCCCGGGAGGACGCCGACAGCCGTTTCGCCAAGTACATGGTGATGATGGGGATCCGCATCGCGTGCTTCATCGCGATGGCGGTCGTCACGCCCTACGGCTGGTACACGTTCGTTTTCGCCGCGGGCGCGATCTTCCTCCCCTACCTCGCGGTCATCGTCGCCAACGTCGGTCAGGACGCCGCCGACACCACCGCGATCAGCCCGGAGCGCGCGATCGAGGCGCCCCGCCCCGCACCCGCAGCCGCCGCGGCCGGACCCGACGCCCCCGTCGTGATCCGCATCGCCGAGACCCCGCGTCTCGACGCACCGCGCGACGACCGCTCGTGAGCGGCGCGCTCGAGGGCGAGGCGTTCGTGGACGACGCGCCCGCCGAATGCTCCCGGGCCGGATGCCGCGACATCGCGGTCTGGGCCATCCGCTGGCGCAACCCGCGCATCCACGCCGCCGATCGGCGCAAGACCTGGATCGCGTGCGACGAGCACGTCGCCTACTTGCGGGAATTCCTCACGGCGCGCGACTTCCCCGTCGAGGTCGGGGCCCTCGCCGCCGGATCGGCGTGAGCGTCCGTGCGACGTACCCTGGAAGACGTGGATGCCAGAGCTGAGATGAGCGCACGCGGCGTCGCATCGTCCGCGGGGGTCGTCTCGTGAGCGCCCGAGAGATGCCCGCCGCAGGCCGCTGGGCGATGTACGTCGGCATCGCGATCGTCTTCGCCATCGCCTGCGCGTTCCTGTCGAACTGGCAGTTCTCGCGAAACGCCGAACGCAGCGAGCAGCTGCAGCTCGTCGCCGACAATTACGACGCGCCGGTCGTCGCCCTCGGCGACCTCCTCGCACCCGGTGCGGACCTCACCCCGTCCGATGAGTGGCGTCCCGTGCGCCTCGAGGGGCAGTACCTCTTCGACGAGCAGCTCCTGGTGCGCAATCGCGCGCACGGGGGCTCCGCCGCCTACGAGCAGCTCGTGCCCTTCCGCCTGAACGACGGACGCGTCTTCCTCGTCGATCGCGGGTGGCTCCCCCCGGGCAACCGCCAGGCCGAGCCCGACGACATCCCCGCTCCCCCCTCCGGCGACGTCGTCGTCGAGGTGCGCCTGCGCCCCGGCGAAGCCGCCCCGACCTCCGGTCGCACGGCCGAGGCGGGCCAGGTCCCCACGATCAACCTCGGGCTGGTCGCCGAGCAGACGGGCCCGCTCGAGCAGGGCGCGTACGGACTCCTCATGTCCGAAACGCCCGCCCCGGCGACGGCCCCCCTGCCCATCGATCCCCCCAGCAACGACCCGGGGCCGTACCTGTCCTACGCGATCCAGTGGATCCTCTTCGCGGTCATGGGCTTCGGCTTCATCACCTACGTCATCATCAACGAGCGCAAGCTCCGCCGGGAGGATGCCGAGGGCGACGACGACGCGCAGGACGAAGACGAGCTCCCGGTCGCCGCGCCCGAGAAAGCCGCGGGCGAGCGGCGCCGCGTCGACCCCGTCGCGCTGCACCGTTCGCGTAAGCGACCGAAGGACCGCGACGCCGACGACGAGGACGCCCTGCTCGACGCGCGCTGAACCGGCGACGGACGCCCGGGGGATGCCGGGTGTCCGGGAGCGGATGCCGGGATCCCGGCATCCGGCTCCCTCACGCGAGCGTGATCAGATCCGCGTAGTCGCGACCCCAGATGTCCTCGACGCCGTCGGGCAGGATGAGCACGCGCTCGGGGTTGAGCGCCTCGACGGCGCCCTCGTCGTGCGAGACGAGCACGACCGCGCCCTCGTAGTGCGCGAGCGCGCCGAGGATCTCCTCGCGCGAGGCGGGGTCGAGGTTGTTCGTCGGTTCGTCGAGCAGCAGCATGTTCGCTGACGAGACCACGAGCGTGGCGAGCGACAGACGCGTCTTCTCGCCGCCCGAGAGCACTCCCGCGGGCTTGAGCACGTCGTCGCCGACGAAGAGGAACGAGCCGAGCACCTTCCGCGCCTCGGTCGCGGTGATGTGCGGCGCCGACGACATCATGTTCTCGAGCACCGAGCGGTTCACGTCGAGGTTCTCGTGCTCCTGGGCGTAGTAGCCGATCTTCAGGCCGTGCCCGGGCTCGAGCTGCCCGGTGTCGGGCTGGTCGACGCCGGCGAGGATGCGCAGCAGCGTCGTCTTACCGGCACCGTTGAGACCGAGGATCACCACGCGCGAACCACGGTCGATCGCGAGGTCGACGTCGGTGAAGATCTCGAGCGATCCGTACGACTTCGACAGACCGGATGCCATGAGCGGGGTCTTGCCGCACGGCGCGGGCTTCGGGAAGCGGAGCTTCGCGACGCGCTCGTCCTGACGCACGTCGTCGAGGCCGGAGAGCATCTTCTCGGCGCGGGCGACCATCTGGTGCGCGGCGGCCGCCTTCGAGGCCTTCGCACCGAAGCGCGCGGCCTGCAGTTGCAGCGCCGTGGCCTTCTTCTCGACGTTGGCGCGCTCCTTCTTGCGGCGCTCCTCGTCGGCCACCCGCTGACGCAGGTAGTTCTTCCAGTTCATGTTGTAGACGTCGATGACCTGGCGGTTGGCGTCCAGGTAGAACACCCGGTTCACCGTCTCACCGACGAGCTCCACATCGTGCGAGATCACGATGAGTCCGCCCTTATAGCCCTTCAGGAACTCGCGCAGCCACACGACGCTGTCGGCGTCGAGGTGGTTGGTCGGCTCGTCGAGGATCATCGTCTGCGCGTCGGAGAAGAGGATGCGCGCGAGCTCGATACGACGCCGCTGACCACCCGACAGGGTCTTCAGCGGCTGGTCGAGGATGCGGTCGGGGAGCGAGAGGTTGTGGGCGATGGATGCCGCCTCGGCCTCGGCCGCGTACCCGCCCGCCGCTTCGAACTGCTCCGTCAGGCGCGCGTACTTCTTCATCGCCTTCGCGGCGACGGCGGCGTCGTCGTCGCCCATCGCCATCGACGCCTCGTGCATGCCGAGGGCGAGCGAGCCCAGACCGCGGGCGTCGAGGATGCGCGTGCGCGCGAGCATCTCGGGGTCGCCCGAGCGCGGGTCCTGCGGCAGGTAGCCCAACTCTCCTGAGCGGTCGACGCCGCCGTTCGAGGGCAGGAGGTCGCCGGCGAGCACCTTGGTCAGCGTCGTCTTGCCGGCGCCGTTGCGCCCGACGAGGCCGATCTTGTCGCCGTCGGAGACGCGGAACCCCACGTCGGAGATGAGCACGCGGGCACCCACGCGGATCTCGAGGTCGTGCACGGCGAGCACAGCGAACGTCCGTTCTTCGGGGATCGGGGAACAGGCCGAGAAAGGCCAGCCACCCAGTATAAGACGAGCCCCTGCGAGCCCGCCGACAGCCCCGTCGCATCCGGTGCCGGCGCGCTCCTATCGACCTCGAAGAAGCCCCGGACGCCACCCTCGCGGCGCGACGAACACCCCGGCGGGCGAGTGTCTCGGCATCGAGACGATCGCCCGCTGCCGCGGCATCCGGGTTTGCGTTCTCACCCGGCGACTGACCTAAACTAAGCCTATCCTTACCTAACACGCAGGAGGCTCTTCGTGTCCCGATTCCGCGCTCTGGCGGCCCTCGCCGCCGGTTCCGCCCTCGTCCTGACCGGCTGTGCCGGCACCTCAGCCGCCCCCGGCGAGCAGGAAGCCGCGTCGAGCGACGCCGGCTTCCCCGTCACGATCGAGAACGTCTTCGGCGAGACGACGATCGACGCCAAGCCCGAGCGCATCGTCACCGTCGACTGGGGCAACCAGGACGTCGCGCTGGCCCTCGGGGTCGTTCCGGTGGCGATGCCCAAGGTCACCTATGGCGACGAGGACGGCGACGGACTCCTCCCCTGGACCAAGGACAAGCTGGCCGAGCTCGGCGCCGAGACGCCCGTGCTGATGGACGAGTCGAACGGTTACGACTATGAGGCCATCGCCGACGCCCAGCCCGATGTCATCCTGGCCGCCTACTCGGGCATGACGCAGGAGCAGTACGACACGCTGAGCAAGATCGCGCCGGTGGTGACCTACCAGGATGTCGCCTGGGGCACGACCTGGCAGCAGATGACCGTCCTCGACGGCACCGCGCTCGGCCTGAAGGACGAAGCCGACGCGCTCGTCGCCGAGAAGGAGGAGCACATCAGCACCGAGGCGGCGAAGTACCCCGCCCTCGCGGACAAGAAGTCGCTGCTGACGTACTTCGACCCCACCAACCTGTCGACGCTCGGCTTCTACAGCACGCTGGACCCGCGCATGGGGTACCTGCAGGAGCTCGGCCTGGCTCCGTCCTCGTACGTGTCCGAGGAGTCGGCCGCCTCGGAGACGTTCTGGTTCACTCCCAGCACGGAGCAGATCGAGAAGTTCGCCGACGTCGATGTGATGGTCGCCTACGGCAGTGACGACATGATCGCGGCGATGCAGGCCGACCCCCTGCTGTCGAAGGTGCCCGCCGTGCAGAACGGTGCGATCGCCGTGGTCGAGGACAACTCGACCCTCTCGTCCGCGATCACGCCGACCCCCCTCAACATCGGCACCAGCTACGGCGACGACTACATCGCCCTGGTGGGTGCGGCCGCCGAGAAGGCCGCATCCTGATGCGGGCCTCCCGTCCGTCGGCGCGATGACCGCTCTCGCTTCGACCGTCTCGGCCCCCGGCGACGCACCCGTGCGTCGGTGGGGGCGGAGACGCGTCGCCGGCGTCACCGGGCTCGTCGTCCTTCTCATCGTGGCCGTGATCCTGTCGGTCACCTTCGGCGCGCGCGACGTCACGGCCGCCGATGTCTGGGCAGGCCTCGGCGGCTCCACCGACACCGCGTCGAGCGCCGCCGTCGCCAAGCGCATCCCGCGCACCGTGCTCGCGATCCTCATCGGAGCCGCGCTCGCCGTCTCCGGCACCGTGCTGCAGGGCGCCACCCGCAACCCCCTCGCCGACCCCCAGATCCTCGGGATCAACGGCGGCGCCGGGCTCGCGATCGTCACGGGCATCGCGTTCTTCGGCCTGAGCTCGCCGTCGATGTACATCTGGACCGGCATGCTCGGAGCCGGCGCCGCCGCCGTGCTCGTCTACACGATCGGATCCCTCGGGCGCGGAGGCGCCACCCCGCTGCGCCTGGCACTGGCCGGCGCGGTCACCGCCGTGGCGTTCAGCTCCCTCACGAGCGCGATCCTGCTGCCCCGCACCGACGTTCTGAACGTCTTCCGGTTCTGGCAGATCGGCGGCGTGGGCGGGGCGACGTTCGACACCATCGTGCAGGTCCTCCCCTTCCTTCTCGTCGGCCTCGTCATCTGCCTCGGGGTCGCCCCCGCGCTGAACACCCTCGCGCTGGGCGACGAGCTCGCCGCCGGTCTCGGCGCGCGCGTGCGAACCGCCCGCCTCATCGCGACCGGCGGCGCCGTCGTGCTGTGCGGCGCGGCGACCGCCGTCGCCGGCCCCATCGGATTCGTGGGACTCGTCGTCCCCCACATGCTCCGCCTCATCGTCGGCGTCGACCACCGGTGGTTGCTGCCCGTCTCGGCGCTGGGCGGGGCGGCCCTGCTCACCCTCGCCGACGTCATCGGACGCGTCGTCGCCCGGCCCGAGGAGATCGAGGTCGGCATCGTCACCGCTCTCGTCGGCGCCCCGTTCTTCATCGCCCTCGTCCGCCGACAGAAGATGAGGGCCCTGTGAGCGCCTCCCTCGCCCCTCACGGCGCCCTCGTCGCCGCCGCGCCCGAGACTCTGGCATCCGTCGTCGCCGGCCGCCGCCGCCGTCGGCGGCGCTGGCTGGTCGTCACCGTCGTTCTCGCCGTGCTGGTCCTGCTCTCATTCGTCCTCAGCCTCATGCTCGGGCAGACCTTCTATTCGCCGGCCGAGGTCTGGGGCGTGCTGACCGGCCAGCGTGTGGCGGGTGCGTCGTTCACCGTCGGAGAGCTGCGCCTGCCGCGCGCGATGACCGGGCTGCTGACCGGCCTGTGCTTCGGCATGGGCGGAGTCGTGTTCCAGACCATGCTGCGCAACGCCCTCGCGAGCCCCGACGTGATCGGCATCAACACCGGCGCCAGTGCCGCCGCGGTGATCGGCATCGTCGTGCTCGGACTCAGTGAGACCGCGGTGTCGTTCCTGGCGATGGCTGCGGCCCTCGCCGCCGCCCTGGTCATCTACCTCCTCGCCTACCGCGACGGCAGCTCGGGGGCACGCCTCATCCTCGTCGGCATCGGCGTGGCCGCCATGTGCCAGGCGGTCGTGTCGTACGTCATCGCGCGCGCGGCGCAGTACGACCTGCCTGCCGCCATGCGGTGGATCACCGGCAACCTCAACGACGCCACGTGGGATCGCGCCCTGCCGGTGCTCTTCGCGGTCGTCGTGCTCGGTCCGGTGCTGATCATCCTCTCCGGGCGTCTCGAGATCCTCCGCATGGGCGACGACACCGCGTCGGCGATCGGCCTGCCGGTCGAACGCAGCCGCCTGCTGCTGATCGTCGCGGCCGTCGGCCTGCTGGCGTTCGGCACGGCGGCCGCGGGGCCCATCGCCTTCGTGTCGTTCCTCGCCGGACCCATCGCCGTCCGCCTCCTCGGCCCGGTCGGCTCCCCCGTCCTGCCCGCGGGGCTCGTGGGCGCGCTCCTCGTGCTCGTCGCCGACTTCGCCGCCCAGTACGCCTTCGGTACGCGCCTGCCCGTCGGCGTGATCACCGGCGTGCTCGGCGCCCCGTACCTCGTCTTCCTGCTCGTGCGCAGCAGCCGATCCGAAGGAACGTCGCTATGACTCCCCTGGATGCCAGAACCCCCTCAGCTCCCATTTCGAAGGGACGCCGTCATGACCATTGAGCGCACCCTGACCGCCGAGGGCGTCACGCTCGGGTACGGCGACCGCACGATCGTCGACGCGCTCGACCTCTCGCTGCCCCCCGGCAAGGTCACGGCTATCGTCGGCGCCAACGCGTGCGGCAAGTCGACGCTGCTGAAGTCCATGGCGCGTCTGCTCTCCCCCTCGTCCGGGCAGGTGCTGCTCGACGGCAAGGCGATCCACCGGATGCCGACCAAGCAGGTCGCGCGCGTGCTCGGGCTGCTCCCCCAGTCGCCGGTCGCCCCGGACGGCATCGCGGTGTCCGATCTCGTCAGTCGCGGTCGTCACCCGCACCAGGGCGCGCTGTCCCGGTGGACGCGCACCGACGACGATGCCGTGGCGCGCGCGCTCGACGCAACCGACACCGCGCACCTCGCCGACCGGCACGTCGACCAGCTCAGCGGCGGTCAGCGTCAGCGCGTGTGGATCGCCATGGCCCTCGCTCAGGAGACCGACGTCCTCCTGTTGGACGAGCCGACGACCTTCCTCGACATCAGCCATCAGATCGACGTCCTCGACCTGCTCACCGATTTGAACCGCGAGCGCGGGACGACCGTCGCCATGGTGCTGCACGACCTCAACCTCGCGGCGCGCTACGCCGACCACCTCGTCGCGATGGCGGAGGGGCGCATCGTCGCGGCGGGCGACCCGGGCGAGGTGCTCACCGAGGACACCGTGGAGCAGGTGTTCGGTCTGCGCAGCCGTGTCGTGCCCGATCCCCTCACCGGCCGACCGATGATCGTGCCGATCGGGCGCCACCACACCGTGCAGCAGGCGACGATCCCCGCAAGCTGACGCGGGATCCCGCCGACGCACGATCGCGCTGACAAGGGATCGCACGACGCGGAAGGGCCCGGACGGTATCGCCGTCCGGGCCCTTCCACGCTGACTCTCGCGTCGGGAACGACTCAGGCCGTGCGCTCCACCTGCCCGTCACGCCAGTACCCCATGAACGCCACGCGCTTGCGATCGACGCCGTGGCCCTGCACGAGGAGCCGCCGGAGGGTCTTCACCGCCTGCGACTCCCCCGCGATCCACGCGTAGAACTCGCCCTCGCCGTCCGCCGGGCTGTCCCACAACAGGTCGACGTCGAGGTCGATGTCTTCGAGCTCCTGCGGCCGGGGCGCGGCGGCGCGCTCCAGCACGGCGCGGGATCCCGCGGCCCACGCCTCGACCGCCTCGATCAGCGCTTCGCCGTGGGGGCGGTCGTCGCGAGCGAGCCAGGTGACCGGCAGCGCGCCCGGACCCACCGATAGTGCATCGTCGATCGTCGGTACCTCGACGAACGCGTCGACGACGTAGCCGGGACCGAGCCCCTCGAGGATCGCGCAGATGGCCGGCGCGGCCGTCTCGTCTCCCGCGAGCAGCAGGCGCTGCGCCGTCCCGGGATGGAAGTCGATGCCCTGCGCAGAATCGTCGCTGCGGGCGTCGGGCCCGACCACGAGGATGCTCTCGCCCGCGGCCGCGCTCTCCGCCCACGTCCCGGCCGGACCCGCGTCGTGGTGCAGCACGAAGTCGATGTCGAGCTCGAGCGCGTCGGGATCGATGCGTCGCACCGTGTAGGTGCGGAACGGCATCCGCTCGTCCTCCGGCAGGTCGCGCCACCGTGTGTACCACTCGCCGTTGTCGATCGCCTCGGGGTCGTGCTGGCCGATGTCGCACAGGCGGCCGTCCGCACCGGGCAGCACGAGCTTCACGCGCTGGTCGCGGCGGTCGGTGCCGAAGAACTCGAAGTCCGGACAGGTGAAGGTGACGCGCGCGAAGTGGGGAGACAGACGGCGGGCCGTCTTCACCACGGCGACGTACGGGCGGTAGGCGGGGCGCGTGGCTGTCTTCACCCGATAAGGATATCCTTACCTATCTTCGGATGCCAGGCGAGCGGCGCAGAAAACCTCGCCGGCGAACGACCGGAGGTCCGGTTGCCGCATGCCGGCGCGTTCACCCCCGCGGCGACGGCGCACCGAGGCATCCGCTCATCGCTCAGTCCCGTGGCACCAGTGCCCCGAGGCGTTCGATCGCCTCACGCAACACCTCGGGGGCGCACCCGACGTTGATCCGCACGTGGCCGATCCCCTCGGAACCGAAGACCGGACCGTGGTGCAGCGCGACCTTCGCCTCGCGCCGGATGAACGGCGCCGGGTTGTCGCCCCAGCCGTACGCCGACACGTCGACCCAGGCGAGGAATCCGGCCTCGGGCACGCGATAGCGGGCGAGCGGGAGGTGCTCGGCGAGCAGGTCGGCCAGCAGGCGGCGGTTCTCATCGAGCGCCGCCAGCAGCGCGTCGAGCCACGGATCGCTCTCGGCCGCGAAGGCGGCACGGTTCGCGATGACGCCGAACAGCCCCGCTCGCCACTCCACCTCCCACGGCAGCGACCGCACCACCTGCGCGGTCTCCTCCGCTCCGGTGACGATCACCGCGCACTTGAGCCCCGCGAGGTTGTACGTCTTGCTGGCGCTGGTGACGGCGTACCCGACCGCGGCGGCCTCCGGAGCGGCATCCAGGAAAGGGGTGAACACCGCCGGCGCGTGCGTCAGGGGCGCGTGGATCTCATCGCTCACGACGCTCGCGCCGTACCGGGCGGCGAGACGCGCGAGCGCGGCCAGACTCTCGCGCGTGTGCACCGTGCCCGTGGGATTGTGCGGGTTGCACAGCAGCACCGCACGGGCCCCGGATGCCAGTGCCTCCTCGATTCCGTCGAGGTCGAGGCTCCATCGCGAACCGTCGTCGAGGAGCGGGACGCGTTCGACGACCGCCCCGGCCTCCTCGACGGTGTCGTAGAACGGCGGGTAGACGGGGGTCGTGACGACGACCCGGTCGCCGGGCGAGGTCACCGCGCGGAGCACCTCGACGACGCCCATCATGACGTCGCCCGTCCAGCGGATGCGCGATGGGTCGATCGTCCAGCCCCAGCGCCGCTCGGCGTAGGCGGCGAAGTCGACGTCGATGCCCGGTCGCGGCGGGGTGTACCCCGTGTCGCCGATCTCCACCGCGCGGTGCAGCGCCGTGGTGATCGCGGGCGCGAGGGGAAAATCGGTCTCGGCGACGAACATGGGGATGACGTCGTCCCCGTACGAGCGCCACTTCGTGCTGGAGCGCTGGCGGAGGAGGTCCAGGGGAAGGGCCTGCAGGGGGGCGACGCTCATGAGGAAAGCCTAACGAGGGCCTCGGACACCCGTAGCGCCCGCGTCAGACGACGACACACGACGGGTCCGCGCAATGACGAACGCCCACCCGCGGAGGGGTGGGCGTTCGAGAGATCCGAGGTCGCGGAGTCGACGACGCGGAGCCGCCGGACCTACGAATCCGGAATCGTTCTCAGATCGCGAAGCCGAGGGCGCGCATCATGTCGCGGCCGTCGTCGGTGATCCGCTCGGGGCCCCACGGCGGCATCCACACCCAATTGATGCGGAAGCGGTCCACCACGTTGTCGAGGGCCTGAGCCGTCTGCTCTTCGAGCACGTCGGTCAGCGGGCAGCCCGCCGAGGTGAGGGTCATGTGGATGACGAGCGCGTCGTTCTCGTCGTCCCAGGCGAGATCGTAGATGAGTCCGAGGTCGACGACGTTGATCCCCAGTTCGGGGTCCATGACGTCTTTCAGGGCCTCGGTGACCTCGTCGTACTTCTCGGGAGCGAGGGTTGCGGTCATGTAACGATCCTACGCGTCGATCGGCGTACCGGCCTCGAGGAAGCGGTCGTAGCCCTCTTCCTCGAGTCGGTCGGCGAGCTCGGGGCCGCCCTCTTCCACGATGCGGCCCTTGACCACGACGTGCACGAAGTCGGGGCGGATGTAGCGCAGGATGCGCGTGTAGTGCGTGATGAGAAGCACGCCGAGGTCGGTCTGCTCCTTGGCGCGGTTCACGCCCTCGGACACGATTTTCAGCGCGTCGACGTCGAGGCCGGAGTCGGTCTCGTCGAGCACCGCGATCTTCGGCTTGAGCAGCTCGAGCTGGAGGATCTCGTGCCGCTTCTTCTCGCCACCCGAGAAGCCCTCGTTGACGTTGCGCGCGGCGAACTTCGCGTCCATGCGCAGGTTCTCCATGGCGCCCTTGACGTCCTTGGTCCAGCTGCGGATCGCCGGCGCTTCGCCGTCGATCGCCGTCTTGGCCGTGCGCAGGAAGTTGGTGACCGTCACGCCCGGGATCTCCACCGGGTACTGCATCGCGAGGAAGAGGCCCGCACGGGCGCGCTCGTCGACGCTCATCTCCAGCACGTCCTCGCCGTCGAGCGTGATGGAGCCGCTCGTGACGGTGTACTTGGGGTGACCGGCGATCGTGTACGCCAGGGTCGACTTGCCGGAGCCGTTGGGGCCCATGATGGCGTGCGTCTCACCGGTGCGCATGGTCAGCGTCACGCCGTTGAGGATCGGGGTCGTACCGTTCTCCGTCTCGACCGTCACGTGGAGGTCGCGGATCTCGAGGACAGACATGGTGTTCCTTACTCGTAAAGTCTCAGGTCTCGGCGCGGCTCAGGCCGTCGCCTTGGTGACGGACGGATCGATGAGCACGTCGTCTCCGTCGATCACGACCTCGTACACGGGGACCGGCTCATAGGCCGGGAGGTTCAGGGGGCGACCCGTCTTCAGCGAGAACGCCGAGCCATGGGCCCAGCACTCCAGCGTCTCGCCCTCGACGAAGCCGTCCGAGAGCGAGATGTCACCGTGCGTGCAGACGTCGCCGATCGCGTGGACGTCACCGTTGCCGTCGAGCACGACGGCGATCGCGACACCGTCGATCTCGACCCGGCGGGCCTCGTCCTGCACGAGCTCGCTCAGTGCGCAGGCGCGCGAGGCGCTCACGCGGCAGCCCCCGCGGCCAGCTCGCGCTCGATGGCCTCGATGAGCTCGGTCTCGAGCTCGGGGATGCCGATGCGCTGCACGATCTCGCTGAGGAAGCCGAGCACGACCAGACGACGCGCCTCGTCTTCCGCGATGCCGCGGGCCTGCAGGTAGAACAGCTGCTCGTCGTCGAAACGCCCGGTGGCGCTCGCGTGACCGGCGCCCTGGATGTCGCCCGTCTCGATCTCGAGGTTCGGGATCGAGTCGGCGCGGGCGCCGTCGGTGAGCACGAGGTTGCGGTTCGCCTCGTAGGAGTCGGTGCCCGTGGCATCCGGTCCGATGAGGACGTCGCCGATCCAGACGCTGCGGGCGCTCTCGCCCTGCAGGGCGCCCTTGTAGAGCACGTCGCCGACCGTGTGCGGACCCTTGTGGTGCAGGTACACCTGCGACTCGAGGTGCTGACCGGCGTCGGAGAACGACAGGCCGTACAGACGCCCCTCGGCGCCCGGTCCCGACAGCTCGACGGAGGGGTTCACGCGCACGACACCGCCGCCGAAGCTCACCACGACGTGCGTGAGCTTCGCGTCGCGGTCGACGCGCGCCTGATGCGACGAGGCGTGGATCGCGTCGTCGTCCCACTTCTGCACGGACACGACCGTGAGGTCGGCGCCGTCGCGCACGAGGATCTCGACGTTCTGCGCGTGCTGCGCCGTGCCCTCGTGGCGGAGCACGACGGTGCCGCGCGAGTTCGGCTGCGCTTCGATCACCACGTGCGCGTGCGCGAGTCCCCCGGTGCCGGTGAGACGCACGACGACGGGCTCGTCGAGCTCGACGTTCGCGGGGATGCGCAGCAGCGGCGCCTCGGCCTCGTGCGCCCAGGCGAGGGCGGCGGGGAGGTCCTCCGGGCGGAAGTGCTCACCGCGCGGCGCATCGCCCGCGGCGAGTCGAAGCTGCTCGACCGCAGCAGGCGCCTCGACGTCGACGGTGACGACGCCGGTGGGTCCGGCCTCGTCGACGAAGAGGGGCGCGAGCCGGTCGATCGGGCTGAGCTTCCAGTTGACCTCGCGACCCGTGGGGACGCCGAAGTCGGCCGGGTCGAACGAGGTCTTCCGCTCCGAGCGCGTCTGCACCGGAACGACGGATGCCACGAGGGCTGCCGGGTCGATGTGACCCTCGGCGGCTGCGTGAGTGTCGGTCGCAGTCGTCATTTAGCCTACGGATCCTTCCATGCCCATCTCGATGAGCTTGTTGAGTTCGAGCGCGTACTCCATGGGGAGCTCGCGGGCGATGGGCTCGATGAACCCGCGCACGATCATCGCCATGGCCTCGTCTTCGGGCAGGCCGCGCGACTGCAGGTAGAACAGCTGCTCCTCGCTGACCTTCGAGACGGTGGCCTCGTGGCCGAGCTGGACGTCGTCGACGCGGATGTCGATCGCGGGGTACGTGTCGCTGCGCGAGATCGTGTCGACCAGGAGCGCGTCGCAGCGCACGGTGTTCGCGGAGTGGTGCGCGTTGGCATCCACGCGGACCTCGCCGCGGTAGCCGGCGCGACCGCCGCCACGGGCGATCGACTTCGACACGATCGACGACTGCGTGTACGGCGCCATGTGGACCATCTTCGCGCCGGCGTCCTGGTGCTGACCGGGACCGGCGAAGGCGACCGACAGGGTCTCGCCCTTGGCGTGCTCGCCCATCAGGTAGATGGAGGGGTACTTCATCGTCACCTTGGAGCCGATGTTGCCGTCGACCCACTCCATGGTCGCGCCCTCGTGGGCGACGGCGCGCTTGGTGACGAGGTTGTACACGTTGTTCGACCAGTTCTGGATCGTCGTGTAGCGCACGCGGGCATTCTTCTTCACGATGATCTCGACGACGGCCGAGTGCAGCGAGTCCGACTTGTAGATCGGAGCGGTGCAGCCTTCGATGTAGTGGACGTAGCTGTCCTCATCGGCGATGATCAGCGTCCGCTCGAACTGGCCCATGTTCTCGGTGTTGATGCGGAAGTACGCCTGCAGCGGGATCTCGACGTGCACGCCCTTGGGGACGTAGACGAACGAACCGCCCGACCAGACCGCCGTGTTCAGCGCGGCGAACTTGTTGTCTCCGGCGGGGATGACCGTACCGAAGTACTCCTCGAAGAATTCCGGGTGCTCGCGCAGCGCCGTGTCGGTGTCCATGAAGATGACGCCCTGCTGCTCCAGGTCCTCGCGGATCTGGTGGTAGACGACCTCGGACTCGTACTGGGCGGCGACGCCGGCGACGAGGCGCTGACGCTCGGCCTCGGGGATGCCGAGCTTCTCGTACGTGTTGCGGATCTCCTCCGGGAGGTCCTCCCACGACTGCGCCTGCTTCTCGGTCGAGCGCACGAAGTACTTGATGTTCTCGAAGTCGATGTCGCTGAGGTCGGCGCCCCAGGTCGGCATGGGCTTCTTGCCGAAGAGCTGATACCCCTTCAGACGGGTCTTCAGCATCCACTCCGGCTCGGACTTCAGCGAGGAGATGCCGCGCACGACGTCCTCGTTGATCCCGCGCTGCGCGACGGCACCCGCGGCGTCGGTGTCGTGCCAGCCGAACTCGTATTGCCCCAGGCTCTCGAGCTCTGGTCGGTCGATGAGGACATCGGACATGGTGATCACTCTCCTTCTCGGGCCTCAACGGTGTCATCCGCCCCGACATTCCGGACTCCGGTCGAAGTCCCAGGAATGTCGCTGGTGGGCCCGCTCGAAGGCGCTGGCTGCGCGCCTAGACTGTCTGTTGTGCGGATCGCGTGAGCGCTGCACACGGACCCTTCGATTCTACAGGCAACACCCGCTCCCGGCATGGCAGGCCCGCTCTCCCGAACGCCGGGACCGCCCCGACGCCAGGAAGCCGCACGTATGCCCTCCGCCTCGTCCTCCCCCGCCTCGTCCCGCGTCCCCGGCGTGCTGCAACGCCTCGGCGCGTGGCTGCCCACGCGGGTCGACCGCCGGGTGCGGGTGTTCGCGTGGCTGTCCTTCATCGCCGAGGTGCTCATCATCGGCACCGGTGGAGCCGTTCGCCTGACCGGTTCGGGCCTGGGCTGCCCCACCTGGCCGCGCTGCACCCCCGACTCGCTCGTGAACACCCCCGAGATGGGCATCCACGGAATCATCGAGTTCGGCAACCGCACCCTCACCGGCCTGGTCGGCATCCTCGCCCTCGCCGTCGTCGTCCTGGTGTGGCGCATGCGACACGAGCGCCGCGTCCTCTTCGTGCTCTCGCTCGTCGTGCTCGGAGGGATCGTCGCGCAGGCGGTCGTCGGCGGCATCACCGTGCTCACCGGTCTCAACCCGTTCATCGTCGGGTTCCACTACGTCGCCTCGGTCGTGCTGGTCGCCGTGTGCGCGGCCTTCCTCGTGCGCATGTACCAGCCGGCCGGACCCCGCGCGCTGGCTGTGCCCCGCTGGTTCGCGGGGCTCGTGCACGCGACCACCGGCGTGCTCGCGCTGACCATCGTGTTCGGCGTGCTGACCACCGGGGCGGGCCCTCACTCCGGCGACGAGGCCTCGGTGCGCAACGGTTTCGACGCGCAGGTGCTCGAGCACGTGCATGCCTGGCCCGGATACGCGCTGTTCGCGCTCACGCTCGTCGTCGTCGCCGCCGCGTGGCGCCTGCGCCTACCCGTCCGCCGGTGGGCGACGGCGCTGCTGGCCGTCGAACTCGTGCAGATCGCGGTGGGCCTCTACCAGGCGCGCAACGGCCTGCCCGAGATCGCCGTGGGCACGCACATGGTGCTCGCCGCCCTGGCCGCAGCGACCATGACCGTCGTGGTCCTGCGCCTGAAGACACCGGTCGCGGCAGCACACTCGCATCACCGTCGTGCCACAGCCGACGCCCGCGCCTGACGACTCGCGTCCCCCTTATACGCTCATAGCGCATTCATCGGCGACCCCTAGGCCTCGCCAGGACGAGTGCGACACCCTTGTCGTTCCGGGTTCGCGCCCGGGCACTCCTGATGCCATCGCGTCGGGAGACGCCAGTCCGGCGCCCGCACGCCGGAACGACAAGGAGTACACCCCATGAAGACCCGCCCCCGCCTGGTGACCAGCATCCCGTTCTGGGTGCTCGTCGTCGCATCCCTGGCCGCCATCGCCGGTGGACTCGCGATCGTCCTGAACGGGATCGACGCGATGGAGCAGGTGCTCAACGACCCCAACGCCACCGTCGTGCAGGTCTACGTCGGCCAGTCCTGGGTCGTCGTCGGCGCCGCGGTGCTGGGCGCCGGTGCCGTCGGCATCGTCGCGGCCCTCGCCCTCGCCGCCGCCACCGCCCTCGTGCGCCGCCCCGACGTCTCGGTCGAGACGATCGACTGGTCCAGCGACGAGGAGACGGCCCCCGCGAGCGCCGCTCCCTTCGCCCCCGCCACGACCGCCGCCCCCCTCGCGGTCGAGGATGCCGACATCGAGACGCCGTCGACGGCCACCGCTCCCCCGCAGGCCGCCGCCGCCGCGCAGCACGACGCGCCGAGACTCGACGCGGGCGACGACACCACGCGTCGCTGACCCCGCGTTCCTTTGCGCGACCGAGGCGCCCGCTCCCGACTGGGGCGGGCGCTTTCGCGTCCGTCGCGGCCGCGCCCGCTCGCGGGGGCGCTTCCGCGTCCGTCGCGGTCGAGGACGATGCCTACGCTGGAGGGATGTTCACGCTTCGACCGACGCAGGAGGACGACTGGCGCCGGTTGCGGGCGTTCCGCATCGAGAACGCCACCGACGATCCGATCTCGTGGACGGCGACCGTCGAGGAGACGCTGCGCATTCCCGAGGACGGGTGGCGGATGCGAGCGCGCCGTGGCGCACAGCCCGACACCACGAGCATCGTGGCGACCGACGACGGGTCGGGCCGCTGGCTCGGGATGATGTGCGCGCAGCTCGGTGACGCGCAGGGCCCCGAGCCCGTCCTCACCGGCGTCTACGTGACACCCGACGCGCGAGGGCGGGAGAAGGGCGTCACCGACGCCCTGTTCGATGCGATCCTCCGATGGGCCGGCTCGAGCGGAACCGTCCTGCGTCTCTGGGTGGCCGAGAGCGCGGCCCCCGCACGCCGTTACTACGCGCGGAAGGGGTTCGCTCCCACGGGGCGCGTCGACGACCTCCGGGTCCTCGGACGGGCTCCTCAGCCGGACGACGGCGGACTGCTCGAGATGAGTCGCGTTCTGCCGGGACGCGCTGCCCGGCCACGAGAGGATCGCTCATCCCGTGCCTCAGGATTGGCCTGACGCGGTCGACGCCGGGGATGCGGCTAGAGACGACCCCACGCCCGGGTCGGGCGTGGACGCTGCCGTGGATGGTTGTCAGAAGGGCAGCAGCGGGTCGACCGCGATGGCCACGAACAGGAGCGTCAGGTAGGTGATCGACGCGTGGAACACGCGCATCGGCCGGGGCTCCCCACCGCGGACGGCACGGGCGTAGAGGCGGTGCGACTCGTAGATGAACCAGCCGCCGAACACCAGCGCCGAGACCGTGTAGACCACGCCCATCGAGGCGACGGGGATGAGCAGCAGCGAACAGGCGACGGTCGCCCACGCGTAGAGAATGACCTGCAGGCCCACCTGCGAACCGCTGCGGGTCGCCCCCAGCATGGGGACGTCGACCTCGTCGTACTGCGCGGCGTACTTCATCGACAGCGGCCAGTAGTGCGGCGGCGTCCACAGGAACACGAGCGCGAACAGGATGAACGGCGCCCACGACAGCGACCCCGTCACGGCCGACCAGCCGATGAGCACCGGGAAGCAGCCGGCGATGCCGCCCCACACGATGTTCTGCTCGGTGCGGCGCTTGAGGATCATCGTGTAGATCACGACGTAGAAGAAGATGGCGGCCGCCGACAGGCCCGCGGCCAGCGGGTTCGTGAAGACCAGCAGCCACACGGTGGAGAACACCGCGAGCGTCCACGCGAACGTCAGCGCACCACGGGGCGAGACCTCGCCGGTGACCAGCGGACGGTTCTCGGTGCGCTGCATGTGCGCGTCGATGTCGCGGTCGAGGTACATGTTGAACGCCGCGGCCGACCCGGCGCTCAGCGAGCCGCCGACCACCGTGGCGAGGATGAGCCACAGGTTCGGCAGACCGCCCTGCGCGAGGATCATCACCGGAACGGTGGTCACCAGCAGGAGCTCGAGGACGCGCGGCTTCGTCAGAGCGACGTAGGCCCGAAGGGTGCGTCCGACGGAGCGGCGATCGGTCGTCGCAATGACGTGCGACGTCGTCGAGATGTCCATCGTCCCCCGGGGTAGCGCGTATGTATCCCCACGATTCTATGCCATCCCCACCACACCCTCGGCCGCCTGTCGACCCCCGTCACGAACGGCAACGGCGTCGGTCGTTCTCGCTATGCTGGCGAAGAACGCGCGCCCCGCGCCGACACCCCACCCCCCTCCCACTCCTACGGTGACGAGCGCGGACGTCGGTACGTGAACCGGGCGCAGGATCGAGAAAGGCACCGTGTTGTCGGACTTCGAATGGGACGAGATCGATCGGCGCGCGGTGGACACCGCACGCATCCTGGCGGCTGACGCCGTCGAGAAGGTGGGCAACGGCCACCCGGGTACGGCCATGTCGCTGGCCCCCGCCGCCTACCTTCTGTACCAGCGGGTGCTCCGCCACGACCCCGCCGACACGCACTGGCCCGGTCGCGACCGCTTCATCCTCTCCGCCGGGCACTCCTCGCTCACGCAGTACGTGCAGCTCTACCTCGGCGGTTTCGGCCTCGAGTTGAAGGACCTCGAGGCGCTGCGCACGTGGGGCTCCCTGACCCCCGGCCACCCCGAGTTCGGCCACACCGACGGCGTCGAGATCACCACCGGGCCGCTCGGCCAGGGCCTGGCGTCCTCCGTCGGTTTCGCCTACGCGGCCCGCTACGAGCGTGGCCTGTTCGACGCCGAGACCCCGGCGGGCGAAAGCCCCTTCGACCACTTCGTCTACGTCATCGCCGGTGACGGCGACCTCCAGGAGGGCGTCACGAGCGAGGCGTCCTCGCTCGCCGGCCACCAGGAGCTCGGCAACCTCATCGCGATCTACGACTCCAACCAGATCTCGATCGAGGACGACACCAACGTCGCCTTCACCGAAGACGTGCAGAAGCGCTACGAGGCCTACGGCTGGCACGTGCAGACCGTGGATTGGAAGAAGACCGGCGAGTACGTCGAAGACGTCGCCGAGCTGCACTCCGCGATCGAGGCCGCCAAGGGCGAGACGAGCAAGCCCTCGCTCATCATCCTCAAGACGATCATCGGCTGGCCCTCGCCCGGCAAGCAGAACTCGGGCAAGATCCACGGCTCCGCCCTCGGCGCCGACGAGCTCAAGGCCACGAAGGAGGTGCTCGGGTTCGACCCCGAACAGCACTTCGCCGTCGCCGACGACGTGCTCGAGCGCACCCGCGAGCTCGTGAAGCGCGGCGAGGCCGAGAAAGCCGCCTGGCAGGAGAAGTTCGACGCGTGGGCGTCGAAGCACCCCGAGCGCAAGCGGCTGTGGGACCGCCTGCAGGCCCGGGAACTCCCGGCCGACATCGCCGACGCCCTCCCCGCCTTCGAGGCCGGCAAGGACGTCTCGACCCGCGCCGCCAGCGGAACGGTCATCAACGCCCTCGCCGCCGAACTCCCCGAGCTCTGGGGCGGTTCGGCCGACCTCGCCGAGTCCAACCTGACGACGATCAAGGACGCGAAGTCCTTCATCCCCTCGTCGTGGTCGACGCACGAGTGGTCGGGCGACCCCTACGGCCGCGTGCTGCACTTCGGCATCCGCGAGCACGCCATGGGCGCGATCCTCAACGGCATCGTCCTGCACGGACCCACGCGTCCGTTCGGCGGCACCTTCCTCATCTTCAGCGACTACATGCGCCCGCCGGTGCGTCTGGCCGCCCTGATGAACATTCCGACCATCTTCGTCTGGACGCACGACTCCGTCGCCCTCGGCGAGGACGGCCCCACCCACCAGCCGATCGAGCAGCTCGCGACGCTCCGCGCCATCCCGAACTTCGCCCTCGTGCGTCCCGCGGATGCCAACGAGACCAGCGTCGTGTGGCTCGAGATGCTGCGTCGCACCGCCGGGCCCGCCGGCATCGCGCTGACCCGCCAGAACATCCCCGTCTTCGCCCGCGGCGAGGGCGCGGCATCCGGTGACGAGTTCGCCTCCGCGGCGGGCGCCGTCAAGGGTGCGTACGTGCTGGCCGAGGCCAAGAACGGCAAGCCCGACGTCATCCTGATCGCCACCGGCTCCGAGGTGCAGTTGGCCGTCGAGGCGCGCGAGACGCTCGCCGCCGAGGGCGTGCACGCCCGCGTCGTGTCGGCTCCGTCGCTGGAGTGGTTCGCCGAGCAGGACGAGGCCTACCGCGAGTCGGTGCTGCCCTCGTCGGTGAAGGCGCGCGTGTCGGTCGAGGCGGGCTCCGCCCTGTCCTGGGCGGGCATCGTCGGCGACGCCGGCCGTTCCGTCGCGATCGAGCACTTCGGCGCGTCGGCGGACTACAAGACCCTTTTCCAGAAGTTCGGCATCACGGCCGAGGCCGTCGTCGAGGCCGCGCGCGACTCGCTCGCCGCCGCCGAGAAGTAATCCCGAGGAGAAAACGACCATGAGCACTCCCACCGCAGACCTCGCCGCTCAGGGCGTCAGCATCTGGCTCGACGACCTGTCGCGTCAGCGCATCCAGTCCGGCAACCTCGCCGAGCTGATCGAGTCGCGCGACATCTCGGGCGTGACCACGAACCCGACCATCTTCGCCGGCGCCCTGTCCCAGGGCGAGGCGTACGAGGGTCAGGTCAAGGAGCTCGCCGCCGCCGACGCGAGCGTCGACGAGGCCATCTTCTCGATCACCACCGACGACGTCCGCGACGCGTGCGACATCTTCCTGCCCGTCTTCGAGGCCACGAACGGGGTCGACGGCCGCGTGTCGATCGAGGTCTCCCCCGACCTCGCCCACGACACCGAGGGCACGGTCGCGCAGGCGAAGGACCTGTCGGCGCGGGTCGACCGTAAGAACGTCCTCATCAAGATCCCCGCGACCAAGGCCGGCCTGCCCGCGATCACCGAGGTCATCGGCACGGGCATCTCAGTCAACGTCACGCTGATTTTCAGCCTCGAGCGCTACGAAGAGGTCATCGACGCGTACCTCGCCGGTGTCGAGAAGGCGCAGGCCGCCGGGCACGACATCTCCACCCTGCAGTCGGTGGCGTCGTTCTTCGTGTCGCGCGTCGACACCGAGATCGACAAGCGCCTCGCCGCGATCGGCACCGACGAGGCCGCCGAGCTGAAGGGCAAGGCGGGCATCGCCAACGCCCGTCTGGCCTACGAGCTGTACGAGAAGAAGTTCTCCGAGGACCGCGCCAAGAAGCTCCTGGATGCCGGCGCCACGGTGCAGCGTCCGCTCTGGGCCTCCACGGGTGTCAAGGACCCGGCCCTGCCCGACACGCTCTACGTGACCGAGCTCGTCGCCCCCGGCACCGTCAACACGATGCCCGAGAAGACGCTCGAAGCCACCTTCGACCACGGCGTGATCACCGGCGACACGGTCACCGGTGCGTACACCGAGGCTCACGAGGTCTTCGACCGGCTCGCCGCCGCGGGCGTCGACGTCGCCGACGCGACCCAGACGCTCGAGGACGAGGGCGTCGAAAAGTTCATCGCCTCATGGCACGAGCTGCAGGACACCGTCAAGACCGCCCTCGACGCGGGAAGCGCCCAGGCGGCGAAGTGAGCTTCGCCGTCAAGGTCACGGGCCACGTCAAGTCGGTCGTCGACGCCGAGCTCCCCGGCCTGACCGGATCGCTCGTCGCGTCGGGCATCACCGCCGGCGACGCGAGCCTGTGGGGCGCGGCTGCCGAAGACGAGGCCTCTCGTCGGCTCGGGTGGGTGCGGGCGGTCTCCGTCTCGCGCCCGCTCGTGCCCGAGATCACGGCCCTGCGCGACGAACTCGTCGCGCAGGGCGTGACCCGTGTCGTGCTGGCCGGCATGGGCGGGTCGTCCCTGGCCCCCGAGGTCATCGCGCAGTCGTCGGGTGTGCCGCTGGTCATCCTCGACTCCACCGCCCCGGGTCAGGTGCTCGCCGCCATCGACGGCGCCGCCGAATCGGGCGGACTCGCGCAGACCGTGCTCGTCGTGTCGAGCAAGTCGGGATCGACGATCGAGACCGACTCCGCCAAGCGGGCCTTCGAGGTCGCCTTCCGCGACGTCGGCATCGACCCGACCGGGCGCATCGTCGTGGTGACCGACCCGGGCTCCCCGCTCGAGCAGTCGGCCCGCGCCGACGGCTACCGCGTGTTCCTCGCCGACCCCGAGGTCGGGGGGCGCTACTCGGCCCTCACCGCCTTCGGGCTCGTCCCCGCCGGGCTCGCCGGGGTCGACATCGACGACCTGCTCGACGAGGCCGACGCCACCCTGCTCGAGGTGGCCATCGACTCCCCCGAGAACCCCGCCCTCGTGCTCGCCGCCGCCATCGCCGGCGGTGGTGCGCACCGTCGCGACAAGCTCGGTCTCGTCACCGACGGCAGCCACATCATCGGTCTGCCCGACTGGATCGAGCAGCTCGTCGCCGAGTCCACCGGCAAGGACGGCACCGGCATCCTGCCCGTCGTCCTCCTCCCCGTCTCGCCCGAGCTCGACGCGAAGCCCGACGACCTCCAGGTCGTGCGCTTCGTCGACGACGCCGACGCGTTCCACCTGTTCGAGCGGCACACGGGCGAGGTGCTCGTGAGCGGTTCGCCGGGCGCGCAGTTCGTCGTCTGGGAGTATGCGACCGCGATCGCGGGCCGCATGCTCGACATCGACCCCTTCGATCAGCCCGACGTCGAATCGGCGAAGGAGGCGACCCGGGGCCTGCTCGAGGCCCGGCCCGCCCCCACCGCTCCGGCGTTCGTCGCCGACGGCGTCGAGGTGCGCGTCTCCGACGCGTCGCTCGCCGAGAGCGGTACCGTCGCGGGCGTGCTCGCGGCGCTGTGGGCCCGCGTTCCGGCCGACGGGTACGTCAGCGTCCAGGCGTACGTGAACCGGCTCGAGCTCCCCCAGCTGTCGGGGCTCCGCGAGCTCGTCGCGGCCGACAGCGCTCGCCCCACCACCTTCGGGTGGGGCCCGCGGTTCCTGCACTCCACCGGGCAGTACCACAAGGGCGGACCCGCCACCGGCGTGTTCCTCCAGATCACCGAACGCACCGACGTCGACCTCGAGATCCCGGGGCGGCCCTTCACGTTCGGACAACTCATCCAGGCACAGGCCGCGGGAGACGCGAGCGTGCTGGCGGAGGCGCATGGCCGTCCCGTCGTCACGCTGACGCTGACCGACCCGCAGGTCGAGGTGCTCTCACTCTTCGAGGCGGCACAGTAAGCATGGTCGTAGAGATCACACCGGGTCACAATCCTCTGCGCGATCCCGAGGATCGCCGACTCAACCGCATCGCGGGGCCCAGCGCGCTCGTGATCTTCGGCGTGACGGGCGACCTGTCGCGCAAGAAGCTCATGCCGGCCGTCTACGACCTCGCCAACCGCGGGCTTCTTCCCCCCGGATTCGCGCTCGTGGGCTTCGCCCGCCGCGACTGGGAGGACCAGGACTTCGCGAAGGTCGTGTACGAGTCCGTCAAGAAGTACGCGCGCACGGAATTCCGCGAGGAGACGTGGAAGGAGCTCCTCGAGGGCATCCGCTTCGTGCAGGGCGAGTTCGACGACCCCGAAGCGTTCGCGCGGCTGCGCGACACCGTCGACAAGCTCGACACCGAGCGCGGCACCATGGGCAACCACGCCTACTACCTGTCGATCCCGCCGAAGGCGTTCCCGCTGGTCACCACCCAGCTGAAGGCCTCGGGCCTGGTGGGCGACAAGGCCGAGGACACCTCCGGCTGGCGCCGCGTCGTGATCGAGAAGCCCTTCGGGCACGATCTGGCCTCGGCTCGCGAGCTGAACGAGGTCGTCGAGAGCGCGTTCCCGGCCGACTCGATCTTCCGCATCGACCACTACCTCGGCAAAGAGACGGTGCAGAACATCCTCGCGCTGCGCTTCGCGAACGAGCTGTACGAGCCGATCTGGAACCGCAACTACGTCGACCACGTGCAGATCACCATGGCCGAGGACATCGGCGTGGGCGGTCGCGCCGGGTACTACGACGGCATCGGCGCCGCACGCGACGTCATCCAGAACCACCTCCTGCAGCTGCTCGCGCTGACAGCGATGGAGGAGCCCATCAGCTTCAACGCCGCGGATCTCCGCGCCGAGAAGGAGAAGGTGCTCGCCGCCGTCCGGCTGCCCGAGAACCTGGCCGAGGCCACCGCGCGCGGCCAGTACGCCGGCGGATGGCAGGGCGGGGAGAAGGTGCTCGGCTTCCTCGAGGAAGACGGCATGAACCCCGAGTCCGTCACCGAGACGTACGCGGCGATCAAGCTCGAGATCAACACGCGCCGCTGGTCGGGCGTGCCGTTCTACGTGCGCAGCGGAAAGCGCCTCGGACGCCGCGTGACCGAGGTCGCGGTGGTGTTCAAGCGGGCGCCGCAGCAGCTGTTCTCCCGCAGCCAGACGCAGGAGCTCGGACAGAACGCCCTCGTCATCCGTGTGCAGCCCGACGAGGGCGTCACGATCCGCTTCGGCTCCAAGGTCCCCGGCGACGGCACGCAGGTGCGCGACGTCACGATGGACTTCGGTTACGGCCACGCCTTCACCGAGGCCAGCCCCGAGGCGTACGAGCGCCTGATCCTCGACGTCCTGCTGGGCGACCCGCCGCTGTTCCCGCGGCACGAAGAGGTCGAACTCAGCTGGAAGATCCTCGACCCGATCGAGGAGTTCTGGGCCGCAGAGGGCGGTCCGCTCGAACAGTATTCGCCCGGGTCGTGGGGGCCGGCATCCGCCGACGAGCTCCTCGCCCGCGACGGCCGCACCTGGAGGCGCCCGTGATCATCGATCTGCCCGACACCACCGTCAGCGCGATCTCGAAGAGCCTCGTGAGCGTGCGCGAAGAGGGCGGCGCCGTCGCCCTCGGACGCGTGCTCACGCTCATCATCATCACGCACCACGGCGCCGAAGAAGAGGTCATCGAGGCCGCGAACGACGCCTCGCGCGAGCACCCGATGCGCGTCATCGCCGTGCTGTTCGGCGATGAGGACGAGGAGCCCCGTCTCGACGCGCAGATCCGCGTCGGCGGCGACGCGGGCGCGAGCGAGGTCGTGGTGCTGCGCGCCCACGGCGCGGCGGCCTCGAACGCCGAGAGCCTCGTCACGGGACTGCTGCTGCCCGACGCCCCGGTCGTGGCCTGGTGGCCCGCCGAGGCGCCGGAGAACCCGTCGCGCTCGGCCATCGGCCGCATTGCCCAGCGCCGTATCACCGACGCCTCGTCGCAGGCCGACCCCGCCGGCTGGGTCGCGCAGCTCGGTGAGCACTACGCCCCGGGCGACACCGACTTCGCCTGGACGCGCGTGACCCGCTGGCGCGAGCAGCTGGCCGCCGTGCTGGATCAGCCGCCGTTCGAGCCGGTGACCGCCATCGAGGTGCGCGGTGCCGCCGACTCGCCCTCCACCGCGCTGCTGGCGGCGTGGCTCGGCATGAAGCTCGAGGCCCCCGTCGACTACGCGTACCTGCCCGCCGACGAGTGGGCGAGCGGCATCAAGTCGGTGCGTCTGACGCGACCGAGCGGCGACACGCTGCTTGAGCGCCCCGAGGCCGGCATCGCGGTGCTGACCCAGCCCGGTCAGCCCACGCACGACCTCGCCTTCCCCCGACGCACCCTGCGGGAGTGCCTGGCGGAGGAGCTGCGTCGCCTCGACCCCGACCTGCTCTACGGGCGGGTCATCACCGAGGGCCACGATCTGCTGCTCGCGGCGAGCGAGAAGGACGCGTCATGACCGACAACGGCTCGGCCAAGCGCGTCATCATCAAGCACGACGCCGACGCCCTCGCCGATTACGTCGCGACGCGCTTCATGAACCGGATCGTCAAGCGCGTCACCGAGGGCAAGCGCATGCACGTCTGCCTCACCGGCGGGACGATGGGCGGAGCGGTCCTGCGCACCGCGGCGCGCGATGCGCGCGTCGCCGACGTGGACTGGTCGCTCGTGCACTTCTGGTTCGGCGACGAGCGGTTCGTGCCGCGCGACTCCGACGACCGCAACGAGAAGCAGGCGCGCGAGGCCTTCCTCGACCACCTCGACATCCCGGCCGAGAACATCCACGCGGTCGCCTCCAGCGACGACGGTCTCGACCTGGATGCCGCGGCGATCGCCTACGCCGACGAGCTCGCTCAGTTCGCCCCCTCCGACCGCAGCGAGACCGGCCCCTGGCCGTCGTTCGACATCTGCTTCCTCGGCGTCGGCCCCGACGCGCACATCGCCTCGCTCTTCCCCGACCGTCCCGAGATCTCGGTAACCGACCGCGCCACCGTGCCCGTCCGGGACTCGCCGAAGCCGCCGAGCGACCGCGTGTCGCTGACTCGCCCGGTCATCAACTCGTCCAAGCGCGTGTGGATGGTCATCGCCGGGGCCGACAAGGCGGCCGCCCTCGGCCTCGCCCTCGCCGGGGCGAGCTACCAGAGCGTCCCCGCGGCCGGCGCCAAGGGCCGTCGGCGCACGGCGTTCTTCGTGGACGAGGTGGCCGCCGATCAGGTGCCGCCGCAGCTCATCGATCGCGAGTACTGACGCTCCGACGGCGCGGGGATCCGACGGGAACATCGACGGCGCGAGGGGCTCGGATGCGCGGCATCCGGGCCCCTTTCGGGTTCTCGACGAGAAATCGTCCGGCTCTTGTCTTCGCCGACGCGGCGGCCTACCCTTCCTGCAGGGGGGCATCCTGAGCCGGCGCGACGATCGCGATCGTCGCTCCTCGGCTCACGCTAGAGGGAGCGTTCGGATGCCAATCGTCGGTTGTCAACGAGAACTGCAGGTCGCGGCGAGCCTGATCGGTTCCGGAAGCGGTGCGGCAGGACTCTTCGTCGGAGACATCGCGTCGGGGAAGACGACGCTCGCGCGCGAGATCGCCGCGCGACACGGCGGCGTCCTGCTCACCGCGAGCCCGAACGAGCGGATGTGGCCGCTCTCGGGGCTCACGGCGGTGATTTCGGCGCTGGACGACGTCCGCAGCGCGGCCGTGGACACCGTCATCGCACGCGGACGTGACTGGCCGGAGCATCTGATCGCCGAGGAGGTGAGCCGCACCCTGCACCTGCTGCGCGCCGACCCGTGCCTGGTCGTGATCGACGACCTCGACGAGATGGACAGTGCGAGCATCAACGTGCTGTCCTACGTCTTCGCGCGGCTGCGCGGTACCGGGGTGAGCGTCATGGCGACGATCGGCACGTTCGAGGGCCGGCATGACTTCGCGGGACTGCTGCAGACCCGCATCCGCCGTCTGTCGTTCGCGGAGTCCGTCGAGCTCGCCGGACACGTGCTCGGCCCCGGCGCGGCGCGCGCCGTGCTGCACGTGGTCGCCGAGCTGACGGCGGGCGACCCCGGCATCCTGACGGCCCTGCGACTGACACCCGCCGAGGTCACCGGCGAAGATCCTCTGGCCCTGCCCCTGCGCGTCGTCGATCCGGCCTCGCACCGACGGCCGCGGAACGACCGCCAGCACGATCCGCGTCTGTCGGCCCTTCTCGACCTGCTCGCCGTCGGTCCCGTCTACGCCATGGACAGGCTGCGCGACACGGCCCGCGCCGACGGCGTCGACGTCGAGGACCTGCTGGAGGACGGCACCGTCGTCGTGCACGGCGAGCTCGCGCGCATCGCCGACACGGCCCACCGGCTGAGGAGGCACGCCCGCCTGCGTCCGGAGCAGCGCCGCGCGTTGCACGCGCGGGCGGCGGAAGACCACGCGGTCGACTATCCGGCGACGCGGCGGTGGCACGAGAGCTTCCTGGACCCCGCCGCCGATCGGGCTCGCCTCCTGCAGGGCGCCGTCCTGCTCACGCGCGAGGACGAGGTCGTCGCCGCGGTGGAGTTCGCCGAACGCGCGCTGGCCGGCGACATCGACGAGTCGCGGCGCTGCGACCTCCTCGTCGAGCTCGGCGACGCCATGGTGCTCGACGGTCACGACCTCCTCGCTCAGCACTACCTCCGCAGGGCGGGGGTGAGCGCCGACCCCGACACCCGGCTGCGGGCGGCCATCGCCCGGCTGCGCGCCGGTGCGGTCGCCGATCACGTCGTGGACGACAGCGTGCTGGCGCACGCCGATCCACGCATCGGCGCCGACCCCGCGGCATCCGAGATGCTCCTGTGCGAGAGCGCGGCGCTGCACCTGCACCGCGGAGAGGTCGACGCGGCTGTCGCGTGCGTGGCGATGGCCATCGAGCGGGGGGTCGCGTCGACGCAGACGGCTCTGCTGGCGCGCATCGCGGATGAGATGCGAGGATGCCGCCCCCTCGGCGCTCCGCCCGACGCGGTCGGTGGGGCCGAGACGGGTGCGATCGACGTCCCCGACGACGAGACGCCCGTCGAGCAGGCGCTGCTGTGGGCGGGACTCCACCTGCTGCACGAAGAGTACCCCGCCGCACGTCGCGTCGTGCGGGCGCAGCTCGATCGGTCGCCGCGGATCGCACCGATGTGGAGGGAGCACCTGCTGCGGCAGTCGGTCGCGATCGACGTGCGTGCCGGCGACCCGGAGTCCGCGCAGGAGGCGGTGACGGCCTGGCGACGCGAGTGGATCCCCGGGCGCAGCTCCGACGCCGCCAGTACCCTCGTGCTGGCGGCCGCGGCTGCGCTGCAGTCGCCACCCGTCGGCGCCGAGGACCTCGTCCGGCAGGGCCGGGAGCGCGCTCGGCGGGAAGGCGCGACCGCGCTGTTGCCGTGGTTCGACGGCGTCGAGGGATCCGTCTTCCTCGCGGACGGCCGATACACCGAGGCCGTCGACCTCCTGTGTGCGGCACGGACGGCGGCCTCCGGGGCCGACCCGGCCATGATGCGCACCCAGGCCGATCTCGTGGAGGCGCTGTGGCTCGCCGGGCGACACGCCGAAGCCCGCCGCGAGCTCGAGCGCTTCGAGAGCGATGCGGCGGCGGCGCCGCCCCGACGGTGGACGATCCTCGCGCTCGCACGGTCGCGGGCCGTGTGCGTCTCCGACCGCGACGGTCTCGAGGCGTTCCGTGTCGCGGAGGGCGTCTTCCGCAGCGACGACGCCCCGCTCGAGCACTCCCGCCTGCGTCGCGCGCGCGAGCGCTGTCTCCCCCGGGACGCCGCGTCCGCCCTGCGCCCCCTCATGCCGGCCACGGGCACGGGAGAGGGCAGGGGCGCGCTCACCGCCCACGAGCGGGAGATCGTCGAGCTGGTGGAGCGCGGGCTGCGCAACCGCGAGATCGCTTCGGCGCTGTTCGTCTCGCTGCGCACCGTGGAGCTGCGGCTGACGGGCATCTATCGCAAGCTCGGGGTGACCTCGCGCGTGCAGCTCGTCGGCCGGTTGCGCGGCGCGGTCGGCTGACCGCGGCGGAGGCGTCGGTCCGGACACCCGCACGCCTGAGCTCAACGGCCCGCGCGACCTCCCGCTACGCCGCGAGCCCCGCCGCCCTCCGGCCGCGACGGGTCTGCGCCGACGTCGGGCGCGCGGCCGCGCGTCGGTCGGGGCTGCGCCAGCGCCCGTCGGAGGGGCGCCCCCACGCGGCGCTCAACGCGCGCAGACAGAGAACGGCATCCCACACGCGCATGAGGGGATACAGCAGCATCACCGGCCGTGGGCGCGTGCGCGACACGAGACAGGCGAAAACGCTCATCACCAGATCGACGAACACGAATCCGATCAGAAGGGGCACCAGCGGCACCTGCGCCGCCACCTCCCCCGCGATCGCGGCCTCCTCGCCGGTGCCGAGCGCGCTCATCGCTGCCGCGACGGCCGCAAGCACCAGCAGGGGCAGGATCGCCACGAGCACGAGGCTCGATACGACGGTCTCGAACGCGAACACGTCCACCGACAGCCAGAAGAGCCCGCGGTGGAACCCGTGGCGACGCAGCGTCTGCCAGAAGCCGAGGCTCCACCGTCGCACCTGGGCGGAGTAGTCCCGCAGCACCGCGGGATCCTGGGTCTCGGCGATCGCGCACGCGGGGTGGAAGGCGATGCGTCCGAGTCTCTTCGCGTGCACCTCGAAGGTCATGTTGAAGTCCTCGATCGACAGACCCGGGGCATCGATGTCGATGCGGTCGAGGACGTCGGTCCGATAGAGGCTCGCGAACCCGGGCACGATCGCGACGGCATCCGCTCCCGCGGCCGCCTGACCGAATTTGTGCAGGTACTGCGTGCAGAGATACGTGCGCTCGCGGTAAGCGGTCAGGAAGCGTCCCATCCGGGTGCTCGGCGTGTCGGTCGAGGTGGTCGCGCGACCGGCCACGGCGACGACCCCGTCGTCGGTGAACAGGGGCAGCGCGGTGTGCAGGTAGTCGGGCCGGGGCCGCGAATCGGCGTCGAGGAGGAGGAGCAGGGGGAAGCGGTCCGCGATGCGGAAGCGTTCCAGTCCGGCGCGGATCGCCCCCGCCTTGCCGCGATTGGGCGAAAGGTCCCAGGCGGTCGCCCCCGCGGCACGCGCGCGCGCGACCGTGTCGTCTCGCGACCCGTCGGAGACGACGAAGACGTTGCGTGCAGGAACGAGTCGGCGGGCCGCCCGCACCGCATCCGCGATCACGAGCTCCTCGTCGTGCGCGGCGATCAGCACGGCGACCTCGTCGCCCCGGTAGTACATCGAGGGGGTGAGAAGGCCCGGCTTGCGGTTCCGCTCGACCACGAGACGGACCACGGCGACGGTCCCCCAGACCAGGGTCGAGGCACCGACCGTGCAGACGGCGACGATGATGATGAGCGCCACGGTCATGGCTTCCCCTCTCCGAGGCGACGGTCCGGACGGTGGCCCGGGAGCTGCCGCGGGCGCCGGCGAGCGGCATCCCTCGATCCGCTTCCGGGTCGCGGATCGGTCCCGACGGTACGCCGGAACGGGCTCGGCGCACCCGGTGCGGACCGCACTCGCCCTTGCGGTTCCCCGCATATCGCGGTGCGGGCGGCGGAACCCCGCACGATCGATCGGCGACTCTTGACCCCGATGTCGGCGACGCAGCAACGTGGGCCGCGGATCAGCGCCGACACCCGATCGATCGGCCGCCTCCCACCCCGCAGCACCCGAATCGTCCGAGGGGGCCTGGCCCCCCATCGCCCCCTCGGACCCCGTCGTTGGAGGATGAAGATGTCCACACTCGATGTGCGAGCCGAAGCGGTCACCGTGTCTCCGCCCTCGCCCGCCCCCGTCCCGCCCCGGTTCGACTTCGACGTCGCGATCGTGGGCCTGGGGTACGTGGGACTGCCGACGGCACTGGCGTATCACGCCAGCGGCTCGCGCGTCCTGGCGCTCGACGTGTCGTCGCGCCGTCTTCGGACGATCGCCGCCCGCGGGGCCGACCTGATCGACAGTGACAGGCAGCGCCTGGATGCCGCGCTGCGGCGCCCGGGCGACTTCCGTCTGACCGGTGACGTGACCGAGCTGTCTCGGGCGGCCGCCATCGTCGTGTGCGTCCCCACGCCGGTGGACCACCAGCAGGTCCCCGACCTCGCTCCCCTGCGGGCCGCGTGCGCCACCGTCGTCGCCGCGGCCCGCCCGGGGCAGCTCGTCATGCTGACCTCCACCACCTACGTCGGCTGCACGCACGACCTCGTCGAGCAGCCGCTGCGCGAGCGGGGGTTCGAGATCGGCCGCGACGTCTTCGTCACTTTCAGCGCCGAGCGCATCGACCCCGGCAACGTCGGCTTCGCGCAGGAGGTCGTCCCGCGCGTCGTGGGCGGCGCCACGCCCCGCTGCGAGGAGGAGGGAGCCCGGTTGCTCTCGCGCTACGCCGCCCGGGTGCACCGGGTGTCGAGCCTGGCGACGGCGGAGATGACGAAACTGCTCGAGAACACCTTCCGCGCGGTCAACATCGCCCTCGCCAACGAGTTCGCCGACATCTGCGGCGCCCTCGACGTGCCCGTCACGGAGGTGATCGAGGCGGCGAGCACGAAGCCCTACGGGTTCATGGCGTTCTACCCCGGCCCGGGCGTGGGCGGGCACTGCATCCCGTGCGATCCGCACTACCTCCTGTGGCAGCTCAAGGCCCTGCACGTCGACGCCGGTGTCATCACCGAAGCCATGACGCGCATCGCTGCACGCCCGCGCCGGGTCGTCGAACGCATCCGCGACGTGCTCGGCCGTGCCGGCAAGGGCACACTGGGGGCCCGCGTCCTGGTCGTCGGGGTGACCTACAAGCCCGACGTCGCGGACCTGCGCGAATCGCCCGCCCTCGAGATCATCGACCACCTGCTCGACGTCGGCGCCGAGGTGCAGTACGTCGACACCCACGCCCCGCACATCCACCTCGACTCCGGTCGCGAGCGCGACTCTTTGGCCGATCCCGGCGCCTTCCACCCCGACGTCGTGCTCGTGCACACCCGACACCACGACAGCGACCTGGCGTGGCTCGACGGCGACGCGCTCGTGGTCGACGGCACCTACCGCAGCACCGACATCGCGGGGCGGGTGCTGCTGTGAGCGGGGTCCCGGTGTTCCCGCCGTCCGCGGGAGGCCGCACGCGCACGCTCGTCACGGGAGGCGCCGGCTTCGTCGGCAGCCACCTCGTCGAGCACCTCCTCGCCGCCGGCGACGAGGTCGTCGTCCTCGACGACCTGTCCACGGGCTCGGCGCGCAACCTCGCCGGCGTCGCCGACAACCCGCGGCTGGAGATGATCCACGGGTCGATCCTCAACAGCAAGACCGTCGCCCAGGCCATGCGCTCGTGCGACCGCGTGTTCCACCTCGCCGCCGCCGTCGGCGTGAAGCTCATCGTCGAGCAGCCGTTGCGGGGCCTGCGCATCAACATCCACGGCACCGAGAACGTACTGACCGCGGCCATCGAGCACAAGGCGTCGGTGCTGCTGGTGTCCACGAGCGAGGTGTACGGCAAGAACACCGCCGACCGCCTGCGTGAGGACTCCGACCGCGTGCTCGGCGACCCCCTGCTCTCGCGCTGGACCTACGCGGGCGCCAAGGGCATCGACGAGGCTTTCGCGAAGGCCTACTGCGATCAGGAAGGGCTGGACGTCGCCATCGTCCGCCTCTTCAACACGGTGGGCCCTCGACAGACGGGGCGATACGGCATGGTGCTGCCCAATCTCGTCGGCCAGGCGCTGCGCGGCCATCCGCTCACGGTGTTCGGCGACGGCCTGCAGACGCGCTGCTTCTCCGCCGTCGAAGACGTCGTCCCCGCGATGGTGCGGATCGAACGCGACCCCCGCGCGCGCGGGCAGGCCTACAACCTCGGCGGTGCGCGCGAGATCTCGATCCTCGACCTGGCCCGCGAGATCATCGCCACCCTCGACAGCCGCAGCGAGATCGAACTCGTCCCCTACGAGCAGGCCTACGCCGCCGGTTTCGAAGACATGCGTCGCCGTGTGCCCGACAACACCAAGGCGCACGACCTCGTCGGCTACGAGCCCACCACGCCGCTGACCACGACGATCATGCGCGTGGCCGCCGACCTGCTCTCGCGCGAGCGTCTCGGGTCGGATGCCATGCCCCTCGCGAGCGCCGGATCCTTCCGGGGCGTGATCTGATGTGCGGCATCACCGCCTACCACGGCCTCGCCGGCGCAGCATCCCGCGCCCGATCCGCCCTTGAGCGTCTCGAGTACCGCGGCTACGACTCCGCCGGGATCGCCGCCCGGCGGCCGGACGGCACGACCCTGCACGCGCGCACCCTCAGCGGGGTGGCGGCGCTCGCGGTCGTGACCGGGGAGCAGGCGATGGATGCCACCACCGCGGCGATCGGGCACACCCGGTGGGCGACGCACGGCGAAGTGAGCGAGGCGAACGCCCACCCTCTCGAGGACTGCAGCGGCCGCCTCTACGTCGTGCACAACGGCATCGTCGACAACGCCGACGCCCTGCGATCGCAGCTCGTCGCGGCCGGGCACCGCTTCGCCACCGGCGTCGACAGCGAGGTGATCGTCCACCTCATCGAGCAGGCGCAGCGCCCCGGGGTGGGGCTCGGCGACGCGCTCGCCGACGCGGTCGCCCAGCTCTCGGGCTCGTGGGCGGTCGTCGCCTTGGACACCCGCAGCGGCACCCTCGCGGCGACGGCGCACGGGTCGCCCCTCATCCACGCCGAGGGCGCGGGCGGCACATTCCTCGCCAGCGACGTCGGCGCGGTCGCGCCCGACGTCGCCGAGTTCCGCGTGCTCGAAGACGACGACGTGGTCGAGGTCGACGCCGCCGGCACCCGCTGGCATCGCGCCGGAGGCAGCTGCCGACCGCGCGGGCTGTGGCCCGTCCCCCGAACGGCGCTTCTGGCCAGCACCGGCCGGCACCGGGATCACATGGGCAACGAGATCGACGAGCAGCCCGCCGTGGCCCGCAGAGTGATCGAGGCCCTGGCACCGGGTATCGCCGACGGGCGCCTCTGGCACGGTCTGGGGCTGCCGTCGCTCGACGGCGTCGACCGGGTCGCCGTCCTCGGCTGCGGGACCTCGCTGCACGCCGGCCGCGCCGTGGCCGGGGTGTTCGCGCACCTCGGCGGACTGCCCACGCGCACGCTGGTGGCGAGCGAGGCGGCGCATGAGATCTGGGAGCCGCGCACCCTCGTCGTGGCGATGAGTCAGTCGGGCGAGACCGCCGATGTCCTGCGCGCCCTCGACGCCCTTCCGGCGCGCCACGGCGCGGTGCTCGCCCTGACGAACAACACCTCCTCCACCCTCGCCCGCCGCGCCGACGCGGTCATCGACTGCCTCGCCGGACCCGAGGTGGGAGTCGCGGCGACCAAGACCTTCGTCGCCCAGGTGCTGACCGGGGTGTGCGTGGCGCTCTCGGGACTCGCGTCCGCCGACCGCGGCGACTCAGCGGGCGTGGACGCCGACCTGCGCGCCCTGGCCGCCACCCCCGATGCGCTCTCCGCTGCGCTCGACGCCTGGCGCGCCCCGTGCGCCCAACTCGCCGCCGAGTACGCGCGAGCGTCGGGCTTCCTCTTCCTGGGTCGCGGCACGGGTCTCGTCTACGCCGCGGAGGGCGCCTTGAAGCTCAAGGAGTTGTCGTATCGCTGGGCGGAATCCCACGCCGCCGGCGAACTGAAGCACGGCCCGCTCGCCCTGGTGGGTGCCGGCACCCCGGTGTTCGTGGTCGACAGCGGCGATCCGCGCCTCGACGTCGACATCGCCGAGGTGACCGCGCGCGGGGGCCGTGTCATCCGGATCGGGGAACGCGTGCTGAACGTCGGCGGGGTGCCCCTGCACCTGCCCCGCACCGGGCCCTCGTGGGGTCCGCTCGAGAGCGTCATCCCCCTGCAGATGTTCGCGCGCGAGCTCGCCCTGCGGCTGCACCGCAATGTCGACAAGCCCCGCAATCTCGCCAAATCGGTGACGGTGTCGTGAGCGACGCGGTCGGTTCCCCTCGCCCCGCACGAAAGGCAGTTCCCATGCTCCGACGAGACCTCCGTTCTGAACGACGACGCCCGCCCGCGGCCCTGCGCGCGAGGGGGCGACGCGTCGTCGCCGTCCTCTCGGCCCTCGCTGTGGTGGGTGCGTCGGTCGCCCTGAGTCCCGCGCCGGTCGAAGCGGCCACCCGCACCGTGGTCAGCCTCACCTTCGACGACGCGAACGCCGACCAGCTCAACGCGCTGCCCGCCCTGCAGGCGAACGCGATGAAGGCGACCTTCTACGTCCCCTCGGGCTACATCGGCGCCGCCGGATACATGACGCGCGCCGACCTCACGACGCTGAAGAACGCGGGTCACGAGATCGGCGGGCACAGCGTCAATCACCCCGACCTTGCGCAGATCAGCGTCGACGAGGCGGCCCGGCAGATCTGCCAGGACCGCAAGAACCTCACCTCGTGGGGCTTCTCCGTCCGAAGCTTCGCGTACCCCTTTGCCTCGAGCACACCCGAGGTCGAGAAAGCCGTCGCCACCTGCGGATACAACAGCGGGCGCCTCCTCGGCGACATCCGGAGCCGCTTCGGGTGCCCCGACTGCGCCTACGCCGAGAAGACGCCTCCGCCCGATCCGTTCGCCCTGGCCGCCCTCGACCAGGTCGACGCCACCTGGACCCTCGCCGACCTGAAGCAGGGCGTGACGAACGCCGAGAAGAACGGTGGCGGGTGGGTGCAGTACACGTTCCACGACGTCTGCGACGACGCCTGCAGCGATCTCGCCGTCACGACGTCGACCTTCAGTCAGTTCCTGTCGTGGCTGAAGACCCGTCAGTCGGCGGGGACGGTCGTCAAGACCATCGGAAGCGTGATCGGCGGGACCACCAAACCCGTCGTCAACGGCCCCGGCGTGCCCGCGCCCACGGGCTCGACGAACGGCATCGTCAACCCGAGCATGGAAACGGGCGCCCCCGACTGCTGGATGCGAGGGGGCTACGGCACGAACACTCCCACCTTCAGCACGGGCTCCCCCGCCCACACCGGCAACATCGCCAGTGGCATCACGATGACCGATTACGTCGACGGCGACGCCAAGCTCCTGCCGCAGTTCGACCTGGGGCAGTGCTCTCCGACGGTGACGCCGGGGCGGTCGTACACGCTGCGCGAGTGGTACCGGGCCAGCGGGCCGACGCAGTTCGCCGTCTACCTGCGCTCCTCGACCGGAGCGTGGTCGTACTGGACGTCGAGCCCGTGGTTCGCCGCGGCGGACGCCTGGACCGAGGCCGACTGGACGACGGCTCCCATCCCGTCGGGCTATAACGGCATCAGCTTCGCGTTGACCATCTTCGGCAACGGCACGCTCCGAACCGACGACCTCGGTCTTTACGACAGCACGAGCGCCCCGCCGCTCACGGTCATGAGTGCCACGGCCCCGCTCGACACGTCGGCGCCGAAGACGCCGCAGGGTCCGCTCGAGGTGTTCCGGCCGACCGAGAGCGACGTCACGGGGTGACCCCGCGATGACACCGCGCTCGCGCGCGACGACGGCGATCGCCTTCGCGGTGGTCGCCGTCGTCGGTGCGACCGGCTGTGCGCCCGCGCTCGCGCCGCTTCCCGACACCGGCTACCCGTGGCACACGGGCATCGTCTCGACGACCTTCTGGGTCGGTGAGGTGTTCGACCCCCAGGCCTCCGACGGCAGCCAGCGCATCTCCACGTACGACTCCGACTGGCTCGGATCGTACGGAGGGTGCGACGGCGTCGTCGACGGCGACGACTGCCGCACCGAGAAGCGCACCGCCGAAAACGGGTACTTCCCCACCCGCATGACCCCCCGCGAGAATCCGTTCTACCTCGACCTGCCCTTCGACGACGTCAACGACGACGAGGGGTTCGCGACACGCGGCCAGGTCGTCCCCTGGGCCGACCGATCACCCTACGCCGCGATCGTCGACGACCGGAGCCGGAGCCTGATGAAGAACCGCTGGGTGGTCCTGCGCAAGGGCGACCGCGTCTGTTACGGACAGATCCAGGATGCCGGCCCCGGGGAGTACCGCGACAGCGCGTACGTCTTCGGTTCCGACGATCGCCGCCCCGCCAACGAGCGCTTCAACGGCGCGGGGCTGGACGTCTCCCCCGCCCTCAACGGCTGCCTCGGCTACGCCGAGCTCGACGGCGACGGCGACCGCGTCGACTGGGCGTTCGTCGACGACGTCGACGTCCCGCCCGGTCCGTGGACCGTGATCGTCACGGACTCCCCCGTCCGCTGAGCGGACGCCGTGCACGGAGAGGCGTCGTACCCACGGGCCAGCCGCCGAACACGAAAGACGTCCGCCCCGGGACGCCGAGCGAGAAACGCGTCCGCCCCCGGACGCCGCAAACGCAGAAGTTCCCGCGCGGGACTTACTGGCCGCGGCGCTCGCGCAGCTGCTGCAGGGCGTCGTCGAGCAGGGACGCGGCCTCTTCGTCGCTGCGACGCTCCTTCACGTAGGCGAGGTGCGTCTTGTAGGGCTCCGCCTTCGCCAGCGCCGGCGGGTTGGCCTTGTCGCGCCCCGCGGGCAGACCCGAGTGGGGCGAGTCGATCGTCTCGGGAATCTCGTCGTCGGGAATGCCCGCCGCGAAGTAGCGGACGGTCTCGTTGCCGAGGGCGTCCCAGTACGACACCGCGACGCGGTCCGCGTGGAAGCCGTGGTCCTGTTCGCCCATGGGGCCCGCGCCGACGCGCGAGCCACGGATGGCATTGCCGCCAGTGGCCATGTCAGATCTCCGCGAATTTGGTCAGCAGACCGAGGCCGACGATGGTGACGAACCACACCAGCGCGAGCACGATCGTGAATCGGTTGAGGTTGCGTTCGGCCAGGCCCGACGAACCGAGGGCGGAACTCATGCCGCCGCCGAACATGTCGGACAGACCGCCGCCGCGACCCTTGTGAAGCAGGATGAGCAGGGTCAGCAGGAGGCTGGTGATGCCCAGCAGCACCTGCAGGACGAACTCGAGAATCTGCACTGTCGAAAGCCTTTCGCGAGCGGCCGGGACGACCGCACGAGCGTCAAGTATACGGGGACGCGTCTGGAACGCACGGATGCCCGCGGCGCGCTGCCGCGGGCATCCGGAAGGGGCGTCAGACGCCGACGTGCTTCTGGAAGCGGATGATCGCCGCGAACTCGTCGACGACGAGGCTCGCGCCGCCCACCAGTGCACCGTCCACGTCGGGCTCGCGCATGAAGCCGGCGATGTTGCCCGACTTCACCGAACCGCCGTAGAGCACGCGGGTGCGGGCGGCCGCGTCGGCACCGAGCTTGTCGGCGACGACTGCACGAAGCTTCGCGCAGACCTCCTGGGCCTGGTCGGGCGTCGCCGCCTGGCCGGAGCCGATGGCCCAGACCGGCTCGTACGCCACGACGATGTCGGCATCCGCCGCCACGCCTTCGAGGGCGACCTCGAGCTGTCCGACCGGGACGGCGCTCGCACCGAACTTCTCGAGGTCGTCCGAGGTCTCACCCACGCAGATCACCGGCACGAGACCGTGGCGGAGCGCCGCCTGGGTCTTCGCCGCGATGACCTCGTCGGTCTCGTGGTGGAACTGCCGACGCTCGGAATGACCGATGATCACGTATTTCGCGTCGAGCTTCGCCAGGAACTGACCCGAGATCTCGCCGGTGTAGGCGCCGGAGTCGTGCGCGGACAGGTCCTGACCGCCGAGGGCGAACTCGATCTTGTCGGCGTCGAGGAGCGTCTGCACGGTGCGCAGGTCGGTGTACGGCGGGAAGACCGCGACCTCGACGCTGCCGTTCTCGTGCTTGGCCTCCTTCAACGTCCAGTGCAGCTTCTGGACGAACGCGACCGCCTGCAGGTGGTCGAGGTTCATCTTCCAGTTGCCCGCGATGAGGGGGGTTCTGTTCACTGTTGCCATCCGAGGACCTCCAGTCCGGGGAGCTTCTTGCCTTCGAGGAACTCCAGGCTGGCTCCGCCACCCGTGGAGATGTGGCCGAACTGGTCGTCGGCGAAGCCGAGCTGACGAACGGCCGCCGCGGAGTCGCCGCCGCCGACGACGCTGAGGCCGTCGACCTCGGTGAGCGCCTGGGCGACGGTCCTGGTGCCGGCCTCGAACGCCTTCATCTCGAACACGCCCATGGGACCGTTCCAGAAGACGGTGCGCGAGCCGCGGATCGCGTCGGCGAAGATCTCCGCCGTGCGCGGTCCGATGTCGAGACCGAGGCCGGAGGCACCGAAAGAGGTGTCCTCGAGGGCGTCGGCGTCGGCGACCACGTGCTCCGCGTCCGCCGAGAACGACGCAGCCACGACCGCGTCCACCGGCAGGACGATCTCGACGCCGCGCTCCTTCGCCGTGACGAGGTAGCCCTTCACGGTATCGATCTGGTCCTGCTCGAGCAGGCTCGAACCGACCTTGTGCCCCTCGGCGACGAGGAAGGTGAACATCATGCCGCCTCCGACGAGGAGCTTGTCCACGCGCGGGAGCAGGTGCTCGATGACACCGAGCTTGTCGCTCACCTTCGATCCGCCGAGCACGACCGTGTACGGACGCTCGGGGTTCTCGGTGAGGCGGTCGAGGACCTCGAGCTCCTTCTGGATGAGAAGGCCCGCGGCCGAGGGCACGAGCTGGGCGAGGTCGTAGACGCTCGCCTGCTTGCGGTGCACGACACCGAAGCCATCGGACACGAGGGCGTCGCCGAGACCGGCGAGCTCGCGTGCGAAGGCCTGACGCTCGGACTCGTCCTTCGAGGTCTCCCCCGCGTTGAAGCGGAGGTTCTCGATGACCGCGACCTCGCCGTCCTCCAGCGACGCCACGGCATCCTGAGCCGACTCGCCCACCGTGTCGCGCGCGAACGCGACCGGCTGGCCGAGCAGCTCGGACAGGCGCTGCGCGACCGGCTCGAGCGAGTACTTCGGGTCGGGCGCCCCGTCGGGGCGGCCCAGGTGCGAGCACACGACCACACGCGCGCCGGCGTTGATCAGTGCGTTGAGGGTCGGCAGCGAGGCGCGCACGCGGCCATCGTCCGTGATGACGCCGTCCTTGATAGGAACGTTCAGGTCACAACGGACGATGACGCGCGTGCCGGCCAGCGACCCCAGCGAATCGAGGGTGCGCAGAGCCATGAAGGATTACAGGCGCTCGGCGACGTACTCGGTCAGGTCGACGAGGCGGTTCGAGTAGCCCCACTCGTTGTCGTACCACGACGACACCTTGACGAGGTTGCCGCTGACGTTGGTCAGCTCCGCGTCGAAGATCGAGGAGTGCGGGTTGCCCTGGATGTCGCTCGAGACGATCGGGTCCTCGGTGTACTGCAGGATGCCGTTGAGGCGCCCCTCGGCGGCGGCCTTCTTGTAAACCTCGTTGACCTGGTCGACGGTCAGACCCTCGGTGGGGGTGACGATCGTGAGGTCGACGATCGAGCCGGTGGGAACCGGAACGCGGTACGACGAGCCGCTGAGCTTGCCGTTCAGCTCGGGCAGGACCAGGCCGATGGCCTTGGCGGCACCGGTGGAGGCGGGGACGATGTTGATCGCCGCACCGCGGGCACGGCGCAAGTCGCTGTGCGGGCCGTCCTGCAGGTTCTGGTCGGCGGTGTACGCGTGAGCGGTCATCATGAAGCCGCGCTCGATACCGAAGGCGTCGTTGAACACCTTGGCGAGGGGCGCGAGGCAGTTCGTGGTGCAGGACGCGTTCGAGATGATGACGTCGGTCTCGGGGTTGTACGTCTCTTCGTTCACACCCATGACGATGGTGGCGTCGTCACCCGTGGCCGGAGCCGAGATGAGCACCTTCTTGGCGCCGCCGGCGACGTGCTTCTTGGCGTCCTCGGCCTTGGTGAAGCGGCCGGTCGACTCGATGACGATGTCGACGCCCAGCTCGCCCCAGGGGAGGTTGGCGGGGTCGCGCTCTTCGAAGACCTTGATGGTCTTGTCGCCGACGGTGATGGAGTCTTCGGTGTACGAGACGTCCTCGGACAGCACGCCGCCCACGGAGTCGTACTTCAGCAGGTGCGCGAGGGTCTTGTTGTCGGTGAGGTCGTTCACCGCCACGATTTCGAGGTCGGCACCCTGCGCGAGAGCCGCGCGGAGGTAGTTGCGTCCGATACGGCCGAAGCCGTTGATTCCGATCTTGACGGTCACGGAATATCTCCTGAATCAGTTGTGCGCGATGAGCGCGTGATTGCGGTTTCGCTGGCGGACAACGGCGTCCCGGTGAGTGTCCCACCGGGACGCCGCACCGTTTACGACAGTACCAGCAGACCCGCGGTCTTCTCGCGGGCGGCGGCGAAGCGCTCCTGCGCATCGGCCCAGTTGGCGATGTTCCAGAACGCCTTCACGTAGTCGGCGCGCACGTTCTTGTAGTCGAGGTAGTACGCGTGCTCCCAGACGTCGAGGAGCAGCAGCGGAACGGTGCCGGCGACGATCTGGCCCTGCTGGTCGAAGAACTGCTGGATGACGAGGTTCTCCCCGATCGAGTCCCAGAACAGACCGGCCCAGCCCGAGCCCTGCACGCCGAGGGCGGCAGCGGTGAACTGCGCACGGAAGGCGTCGAACGAGCCGAACTGGTCGTCGATGGCCGACTCGAGGTCGCCGGTGGGCTTGTCGCCACCGTTGGGCGAAAGGTTCGTCCAGAAGATCGAGTGGTTGGTGTGACCGCCGAGGTTGAACGCGAGGTCCTTCTGCAGGCGGTTGATGTTGGCGAAATCGCCCTTCTCGCGCGCTTCGGCGAGGAGGTCGAGGGTCGTGTTGGCGCCGTTGACGTACGTCTGGTGGTGCTTGCTGTGGTGCAGCTCCATGATCGTCGCACTGATGTGCGGCTCCAGCGCCGAGTAGTCGTAGGGCAGTTCGGGCAGCGTGTACTTCGCCATGTTCTCTACTTCCGAATCGGGCGCCGCCGAAACCTCTCCGCCAGGACGACGAGCTGAGGGATCGCGCAGCGAGGGTGACGTCTTCATCCTATTGAGAGGTAACGCGCGGCCCACAGGGTTGCTTCCCCGCATGACGGGAGGTAGCGCCCCGGGCGCGTCGCAGAGCCGGGAGGAATGGCGAGGGCGCCGCGAAGCGGCGCGTCGAGGCGCGGCGCGCGGGCGAGCACCGCTCTCGCGGATCGGTTCAGGATGCCGTCGGTCATGGCATCCGGAGAGAACCCGTCAGTCGTCGGCGCCGACGGGGACCGCGGCCTCGGTCCCGGAGATGCCCTCGGCCTCGGCCTTCTTGTCGGCCATGGCGAGCAGGCGACGGATGCGACCGGCCACAGCGTCCTTCGTCAGCGGCGGGTCGGCGTGGTGGCCGAGCTCATCGAGGCTCGCATCGCGGTGGGCCAGGCGCAGCTCGCCCGCCTGCTGCAGGTGGTCGGGGACCTCGTCGCCGAGGATTTCGAGGGCGCGCTCCACGCGCGCGCACGCGGCGACCGCGGCCTGCGCCGAACGGCGAAGGTTCGCATCATCGAAGTTGACGAGACGGTTCACCCCGGCGCGCACCTCGCGGCGCTGGCGCATCTGGTCCCACTCCCCCGCGGTGCGGCGCGCCCCCATCTCGTACAGGGCGCCGCGGATCGCCTCGCCGTCGCGCACGACGACGCGCGGTACACCGCGCACCTCGCGGGCCTTCGCGGGGATGCCGATGCGGTGGCCCGCGCCGACGAGCGCCATCGCGGCCTCCGACGAGGGGCAGGAGATCTCGAGCGCGGCCGACCGACCCGGGTCGCTCAGCGTGCCGCTCGCGAGGAAGGCCCCGCGCCAGATGGCACTGAGGTCGGGACGCGAGCCGGTGGTCAGCTTGTTGGGCAGTCCGCGCACGGGACGACGACGCTGGTCGAGCAATCCGGTCTGCCGGGCGAGGGTCTCGCCCGCTTCGATCACGCGCACGGCGAAGTGGCCGCCGGTGCGCCCCCCGCTGCCCTGGACGTGGTGCAGCTCGGGACGTACGCCGTACAGCTCCATGAGGTCGCGGGCGACGCGGCGGGCGAGGATGTCGGAGTCCAGCTCGGCCTCGACGGCGACGCGGTTGGCGATGGAGTGCAGACCACCGGAGAAGCGCAGGAGGGCCGTGAGCTCGGCGACGCGCGCGGTCGGGCGCGGGTCGCGGACGGTGATGAGCTCGGCCTTCACGTCGGCGGTCAGGGGCACGATTCTCCTCGGGTGGGGCGGCGGGGACGACGTTACAGCCTACTCGCGACCGAGGTCGCGGTGAGCCACGCGGACGGCCACCCCCGGAACATCGGCAAGACGTGCAGCGAGCTCGCGCGCCATCACCACCGACCTATGCTTACCCCCCGTGCACCCCACGGCGACCACGGAATGCCGCTTGTTCTCACGCTGATAGCCCTCGAGAACGGGCCGCAGAGCGGCCGAATACGCGTCGAGGAACCCCGACGCGCCTTCCTGGCCGAGCACGTATTCCCGCACGCGGGGATCCTCGCCCGTCAGCGGACGCAGCTCCTCGTTCCAGAACGGGTTGGGCAGGAAGCGCATGTCGGCGACCGAGTCGACGTCGGGCGGCAGCCCGTACTTGAATCCGAAGCTCATGAGGGTGACCGTGTGCCGGGCCGCCCCTTCTTCGCCGAACAGGGCGACCGTGCGCAGCGACAGCTGGTGCACGTTGAAACTCGACGTGTCGATGACGACGTCGGCCGCCTCGCGCACCGGGGCCAGACGCTCCCGTTCCCGACGGATGCCGTCGAGGATCGTGCCGTCGCCCTGGAGGGGGTGCGGTCGCCGCACCGCCTCGAAGCGGCGGACGAGCACCGCGTCGGAGGCGTCGAGGAAGACCACGCGCACCTGTCGGCCCGCCTGCAGGGTGCGCATCGCCTCGGGGAGGTCGCCGAACAGCGAGCGTCCGCGCACGTCGACGACGACCGCCACACGCGGGACGGCCCCGCCGGCGAGCTCGGTCAACTCGAGCAGGGGCCGCAGCATGCGCGGCGGCAGATTGTCGACCACGTACCAGTCGAGGTCTTCGAGGGCGTTCGCCACCGTCGAGCGCCCCGCGCCGGACATGCCCGTGACGATCAGCACCTCACCGGGCTCATCTCGTGCCGGTTCCATGCGATCGCCTCCCGTCATCCCGTTCAGCCTACCGAGACAGATGCGTGTGGATGGCCTCGGCCAGGGTCGGCCCGATCCCGGGGAGCACCGTCATCTCGTCGGGCGTCGCGTTCTTCAGCGCCGAGACGGAGCCGAAATGGCGCAACAGGGCCTTGATGCGCGCGTCGCCGAGACCGGGCACCTCCGAGAGCACGCTGCCGATGTCGCGCTTGCGGCGCTTGCGTTGGTGCACGATGGCGAAGCGATGGGCCTCGTCGCGCAGTCGTTGCAGCAGGTAGAGCGCCTCCGAGGTGCGCGGCAGGATCACCGGGTACTCCTCGCCCGGCAGCCAGACCTCCTCGAGGCGCTTGGCGATGCCGCACAGGGCGATCTCCTCGTGCCCCGCGTCCGCGAGCGCCCGCGCCGCGGCCGCCACCTGCGGCTGCCCGCCGTCGACCACCAGCAGCTGCGGGCGGTACGCGAAGCGCGGGCGCTTGCGCGCGGTGACGACGTCGCCGTCGCTCGTGGCCTCGGCCGACGCGGGGTCGGCGACGATCGCGCCGTTCACCGTCTCCGGCTCGATCTCGTCGGGCCGATCGAGGTAGGCGAGGCGGCGCGTGAGCACCTGGTACATCGAGTCGGTGTCGTCGGTCGTCTCGGCCACGCCGAAGGAGCGGTACTGATCCTTGCGCGGGAGTCCGTCTTCGAACACGACCATGGATGCCACGACGTTGGTGCCCGCGAGGTGCGAGATGTCGAAGCACTCGATGCGCAGCGGCGCCTCGCTCATCCCGAGCGCCTCTTGCAGGTCGGTGAGGGCCTGCGACCGCGCGACGTAGTCGCTCGTGCGTCGGGTCTTGTGCAGCATGAGCGCCTGCTGCGCGTTGAGGGTGGCGGTCTTCAGCAGGTCGGCCTTGCGCCCGCGCTGCGCGACCTGCAGGGTCACCGGACGCCCGCGACGCTCGCGCAGCCACGCCTCCAGCTGTTCGGCGTCGTCGGGCAGCTCGGGGACCAGCACCTGCCGGGGGATGTCGGACGCATCGGCGTCGCCGTATGTGCGCTGCAGCACCTGATCGACGAGCTCGGCGCCGGAGATGTCGATCTCCTTCTCGATCGTCGTCGCTCGCACTCCGCGCACGCGCCCGCCGCGCACGACGAAGTGCTGCACGGTGGCGGCCAGTTCGTCCTCCGCGATGCCGAAGAGGTCGGCATCCGTGTCCGAGGCCAGGACGAGCGCGCTCTTGCCGAGCACCGCGTCGATCGCCTGCAGACGGTCGCGGTAGTGGGCGGCGGACTCGTAGTCCATCGCCGCCGACGCCTCCTTCATGCGCGCCGTCAGCTCGCGCGTGAAGCGCTGGTCGCCGCCCGACATGAACGCGATGAAGTCGTTCACGACGGCCCGGTGCTCCTCGACCGTCACCTTCATCGAGCACGGTCCGCCGCAGCGACCGATCTGCCCCGGGAAGCAGGGTCGGCCGGAGGCCATCGCCTTCTTGTACGACGAGTCGCTGCAGGTGCGGATCGGGAAGACCTTGATCATCAGGTCGATCGTGTCGTGCACCGCCCACACCTTCGGGTATGGCCCGAAATACTTCGCCCCGCGGATCTTGTGGTTGCGGGTGACGATGACGCGCGGCGCCTCATCAGCGAGGGTGATGGCCATGAACGGGTACGACTTGTCGTCGCGATAGCGGACGTTGAAAGGCGGATCGAACTCCTTGATCCACATGTACTCGAGCTGCAGGGAGTCGACGTCGCTCGGCACGACCGTCCACTCCACGCTGGCCGCGGTGGTGACCATACGGCGGGTGCGCTCGTGCAGCGAATACAGCGGCGCGAAGTAGTTCGACAGTCGCGCGCGCAGGTTCTTCGCCTTGCCGACGTACAGCACCCGTCCGTCGGCATCCCGGAACCGGTAGACCCCCGGATTGGTGGGGATCTCCCCCGCCTTCGGGCGGTACGGCAGCTGCGACACCCGTTCTCGGGACGCGGATGCCACCGCTCAGCCCGCCGCGCTCACGAGCTCCCGCTCGGCGCTGTCCGCGTCCGACGCGGTGTTGCGCGGCGTGCCCGTGCGTCCGGTCTCGAGCAGTTCCGCCAGGAAGGCGCCGGTGTGGCTCTCCTCGACCTTGGCCACCTGTTCGGGCGTTCCCGTCGCGACGATCGTGCCGCCGCCGGCACCGCCCTCGGGACCGAGGTCGATGACCCAGTCGCTGCTCTTGATCACGTCGAGGTTGTGCTCGATGACGATGACGGTGTTGCCCTTGTCGACCAGACCGTTCAGGACCTTCAGCAGCAGGGAGACGTCTTCGAAGTGCAGACCCGTCGTGGGCTCGTCGAGCACGTAGATCGACCGGCCGTTGCTGCGACGCTGAAGCTCGGTGGCGAGCTTGACGCGCTGCGCCTCGCCACCCGAAAGCGTCGTCGCCGACTGGCCGAGCCGGACGTAGCCGAGACCGACGTCGACCAGCGTCTTGAGGTAACGGTGGATGGCCTGGATGGGCTCGAAGAATTCCGCGGCCTCCGAGATCGGCATCTCGAGCACCTCTGCGATGTTCTTGCCCTTGTAGTGCACCGACAGCGTGTCGCGGTTGTAGCGCTTGCCGTGGCACACCTCGCAATCGACGTAGACGTCGGGGAGGAAGTTCATCTCGATCTTGAGCGTGCCGTCACCGGAGCACGCCTCGCAGCGGCCGCCCTTGACGTTGAAGCTGAAGCGGCCGGCCTGGTAGCCGCGCACCTTCGCCTCGGGGGTCTCGCTGAAGAGCGTGCGGATGCGGTCGAACACACCCGTGTAGGTCGCCGGGTTCGAGCGCGGGGTGCGGCCGATGGGCGCCTGGTCGACGTGCACGACCTTGTCGAGGTTGTCGAGACCCGTCACACGGGTGTGCTTCCCCGGAACGCGGCGCGCCCCGTTGAGCTTCGAGGCGAGCACCTCGTACAGGATGCCGTTCACCAGCGTCGACTTGCCCGAACCGCTCACGCCGGTGACCGAGGTGAGCACGCCGAGCGGGAAGTCGACCGAGACGTTCTTGAGGTTGTTCTCGCGCGCTCCGACGACCGTGACCTGACGCTTCTTGTCGATCTTGCGGCGCTTCTTCGGCGCTTCGATCGCCCGACGTCCCGAGAGGTAGGCGCCGGTGAGGGAGCGCTCGTCGGTGAGCAGTTCGGCGAGGGGGCCGGAGTGCACGACGTTGCCGCCGTCGACGCCGGCGCGGGGTCCGATGTCGACCACCCAGTCGGCCGCGTGGATCGTCTCTTCGTCGTGCTCGACGACGATGAGGGTGTTGCCGAGGTCGCGCAGGGTTTCGAGCGTCTGGATGAGGCGGCGGTTGTCGCGCTGGTGGAGGCCGATCGACGGCTCGTCGAGCACGTAGAGCACGCCCGTCAGGCCCGACCCGATCTGGGTGGCCAGGCGGATGCGCTGCGCCTCGCCACCGGACAGCGTTCCCGCCGCGCGACCGAGGCTCAGGTAGTTCAGACCCACCTGCAGCAGGAAGTCGAGGCGTGCACGGATCTCGCGCAGCACGGCCGCGGCGATGGTCGCCTCTCGGTCGGTGAGCGTCAGCTTCGAGAAGAACTCGCGCGCGTCGGACAGGCTCATGCGCGACGCCGCCGCGATGGACGTGTCGTCGACGAGCACGGCCAGCACCTCGGGCTTGAGGCGGTCGCCGTCGCAGACCGCGCACGGGACCTCGCGGAGGTACTCCGCCCAGCGCTGACGCTGGGTGTCGGACTCGGCCTGCAGATACTGCCGCTCGATGTAGGGCACGACGCCCTCGAAGCCCGACGAGTAACGCATCTCGCGGCCGTAGCGGTTCTTCCACTTGACCGTGACCTTGTAGTTCTCACCGCGCAGAACGGCCTGCTGCACGTCCTTCGACAGGTCTTTCCAGGGGGTGTCGAGCGAGAACTTCAGGTCGCGCGCCAGCCCCTCGAGCAGACGCTCGTAGTACTGGAAGAGGCCCTTGCCCTGCGTGGTCCACGGCAGGATCGCCCCGTCGCGGATCGAGAGCTCCTCGTCGCCGAGCATGAGGTCGACGTCCACGGACATGCGGGTGCCCAGACCCGAACAGACCGGGCAGGCCCCGAAGGGCGCGTTGAACGAGAACGTCCGCGGCTCGATCTCGGTGAGTTGCAGGGGGTGCCCGTTGGGGCACGCGAGCTTCTCGGAGAACGACTGCCACGCGTCGTCGCCCTCTTCGTCGACGTAGTTGACCTGCATGATGCCACCGGCCAGCCCCATGGCCGTCTCCACCGAATCGGTGACGCGGCTGAGGATGTCTCCGGATGCCACGAGCCGGTCGACGACGACGGCGATGTCGTGCTTGTAGCTCTTCTTCAGCGTCGGCGGCTCGGACAGCTGCACGAGGTCGCCATCGACGACCGCACGCGCGTACCCCTTCGCGCTGAGCTCTTTGAAGAGATCGACGAACTCGCCCTTCTTCTGCGTGACCACGGGGGCGACGATCTGATACCGGGTGCGCTCGGGCAGTTCCATGAGCTGGTCGGCGATCTGCTGCACCGTCTGGCGCTGGATGCGCGCGCCGCAGTCGGGGCAGTGGGGCACGCCGATGCGCGCCCACAACAGGCGCATGTAGTCGTGGATCTCGGTGATCGTGCCGACGGTCGAGCGGGGGTTGCGGTTGGTCGACTTCTGGTCGATCGACACCGCGGGGCTGAGCCCCTCGATGAAATCGACGTCGGGCCGGTCGACCTGCCCGAGGAACTGGCGGGCGTACGCGCTCAGGGACTCGACGTAGCGACGCTGCCCCTCCGCGAAGATCGTGTCGAAGGCCAGGCTCGACTTGCCCGAACCCGAGAGACCCGTGAAGACCACCAGCGAATCGCGGGGGATGTCGAGGTCGACGTCCTTGAGGTTGTGGACGCGGGCACCCCGGACGCTGAGCTTGCCGCTGGTGGCGGAATTCGCGGACGACGAGGGCGAAGAGACAGGAACGATCGGCACCTGTTAAGTCTAGGTCGACCCTCCGACATCGGCCCCGGGTTCGCCCCGAGCGCACGGATGTGCGAAGCTTCCACGCCCCGCGCGACGCGGCTGCGGCCCCTCGCGCGTGCGTCGCGCCGGGGCGGTGCCGTGGCCGATCCCCGCCGACGGCCAGGGCGCTCCTCAGTCGCGGACCGGCCCCGCGAAGGGAGCGAGACCGTCGCGCAGCGCAGCGAGTGCGCGTTCGTCGACGCCGACGCGCTCCATGATGCGGCCGGGCACCTCGAGCGCAGCCTCCCGCAGGGCGCGGCCCTCGTCGGTGAGATCGATGTGGAGCACGCGCTCATCGTCGGCCCGTCGCCCCCGCGCCACGCGCCCTTGCGCCTCGAGACGCTTCACCAGAGGTGAGAGCGTCGCCGGTTCCATCGCGAGCTCGGCGGCGAGGGCACCGAGCGACCGCGGAGCACTCTCCCACAGGGCGAGCATCACGAGATACTGCGGATGCGTCAGTCCGAGGGGCTCGAGGACGGGCCGGTAGATCGACACGACGTTCCGCGCCGCCGTGACGAGGGCGAAGCACACCTGGTTCTCCAGCTTCAGTGGATCGTTCACGGCATCCCTCCCCGAATGGTTAGTACACTAATGATCATGACACGAAAGGATGCCGACCGCCCACCGCTGCGCGAACGCGTACGCGAGGCCGGCGGCTGGTACCAATACCTGAACACCCGTCTCATCCGCGTCGCAGGACCCGCCTCGGTCGGCCCGTACGAAACGACGCCGGAGCCCGTGCGCACGGCACGCCCCTGCCCCCTGTGCGGTCACGCGATGGCGGAGCACACTGTGGATCGCACGGGCCCGAAGCCGCTCCTGCACTGCCCCTGACGCGGAGAGACGAACGCGGAGCGGACGGTCTCGGGGAGGACGATCGCGGGGAGGACGATCGCGAAGAGGACGGCTCGAAGCCGACGATCTCTGAGATGACAATGGCGCTGAGGCGCCGCGCGAAGAACTCGCACGCGAGGCCCGCACGCAGGCCCCGCGCCGGAAGTCCTCGGCCGGAAGAGCGGGGGCCGTGTCGCCGCCACCGGTGCTCCGAGCCACCGGGAGGCGCCTGCCCCGGGAGTGCTCGCGGCGAAACCACGCCGCAGAGACCCGTCCGCCAGGATCTCTCCCCAATCCACCTGTCGGCAGCAGAAAACCCCTCACCCGAGCCGCGGATGCCCCTGGGCGTCGAGGGGCCAGCCGGGATTGACCGCGACCTCCCACGGGTGCCCGTCGGGATCGACGAAGACCCCGGAGTATCCGCCCCAGGCGGTGGGGGCGGCGCCGCGGGCGAGGCGGGCACCGGCCGACCGGGCCGCCTCGAGGATCGCATCCACCTCGGGAGGGGAGCCGACGTTGTGCGCGAGCGTGACACCGCCCCAGCCCCCGCCATCGACGACCCCCGAATCCGCGGCAAGGGCTTCGCGCGACCAGAGCGCGACAACGGCCCCTCCCATATCGAAGAACGCCACCTCACCCTCTACCGACGACGGATGAGGACGCCAGCCGAGCGCCGAGTAGAAGGTAATCGCTCGGGTGAGATCCTCCACCCCGAGGGTGACGAGGGTGATGCGCTGCTCCATCGGGACCCCGGGTCAGGCGTGCCCGGCCCGCTCCATCGCCCGCAATTCCTTCTTCATGTCCTGCACCTCGTCACGGAGACGCCCCGCCAGCTCGAACTTGAGCTCCGCGGCCGCCGCCAGCATCTGCTGGGTCAGGTCGGCGATGGTCGACTCGAGCTGGTCCGCCCCCTCCGCGGCGATGCCGGTGCGACGCAGCGACGGCGTGGGCGACTTGCCCTTACCCGCCTTGTCGTTGCGGGCGAGCATCTTCTTCGTGTCGGTCGCCTCGCGATTGAGCACCTCGGTGATGTCGGCGATCTTCTTGCGCAGCGGCTGAGGGTCGATCCCGTGCTCGGTGTTGTACGCGATCTGCTTCTCGCGACGGCGTTCCGTCTCATCGATGGCGTTGCGCATCGAATCGGTGATCTTGTCGGCGTACATGTGCACCTCGCCCGAGACGTTTCGGGCGGCACGACCGATCGTCTGGATGAGAGAGGTGCCGCTGCGGAGGAACCCCTCCTTGTCGGCGTCGAGGATGGCCACAAGCGACACCTCGGGGAGGTCGAGACCCTCGCGCAGCAGGTTGATGCCGACCAGCACGTCGTAGACGCCGGCGCGCAGCTCCGTGAGCAGCTCGACGCGACGCAGGGTGTCGACGTCAGAGTGCAGGTAACGCACGCGCACGCCGTGCTCGCCGAGGAAGTCAGTGAGCTCCTCGGCCATCTTCTTCGTCAGCGTGGTGACGAGGACGCGCTCGTCGCGCTCGACGCGCACGCGGATCTCCTCGAGCAGGTCGTCGATCTGTCCCTTCGACGGCTTGACGATGATCTCGGGATCCACCAGCCCCGTCGGGCGGATGATCTGCTCCACCACCCCGTCGGCGATCCCCATCTCGTATCGCCCCGGGGTCGCCGACAGGTACACCGTCTGTCCCACGCGCTCTTTGAACTCGTCCCACCGCAGCGGGCGGTTGTCCATCGCGCTGGGCAGGCGGAAGCCGTGCTCCACCAGCGTGCGCTTGCGCGATGCGTCGCCCTCATACATCGCACCGATCTGGGGCACGGTCACGTGCGACTCGTCGATGACGAGCAGGAAGTCGTCGGGGAAGAAGTCGAGCAACGTGTGCGGCGGATCGCCCGCCATGCGGCCGTCCATGTGGCGCGAGTAGTTCTCGATGCCCGAACAGAAGCCGAGCTGCTGCAGCATCTCGAGGTCGAAGGTGGTGCGCATTCGCAGACGCTGCGCCTCGAGCAGCTTGTTCTGGGACTCGAGCTCCTTGAGCCGCTCACCGAGCTCATGCTCGATGGTGCCGATGGCGCGCTGCACCGTCTCGGTTCCCGCGACGTAGTGCGAGGCGGGGAAGATGGGCACCGAGTCCATCTTCTCGATGACGTCGCCCGTCAGAGGGTGGAGGGTGTACAGCGCCTCGATCTCGTCACCGAACATCTCGATGCGGATCGCGTACTCCTCGTACACGGGGATGATCTCGATCGTGTCACCCCGCACGCGGAAGTTGCCGCGCGAGAAGTCGACGTCGTTGCGGTTGTACTGCATCGAGATGAACTTGCGGATGAGCGCGTCGCGGTCGTACCGCTCCCCCACCTGCAGGGCCACCATCGCACGCAGGTACTCCTCGGGCGCGCCGAGGCCGTAGATGCACGACACCGTCGAGACCACCACGACATCGCGACGCGAGAGCAGCGAGTTCGTCGTCGAGTGGCGCAGGCGTTCGACCTCGGCGTTGACCGAGCTGTCCTTCTCGATGAACGTATCGGTCTGCGGCACGTACGCCTCGGGCTGGTAATAGTCGTAGTAGGACACGAAGTACTCGACCGCGTTGTTCGGCATGAGCTCGCGGAATTCGTTCGCGAGCTGAGCCGCCAGCGTCTTGTTGTGCGCGAGCACGAGCGTCGGTCGCTGAACCTGCTCCACGAGCCAGGCCGTGGTCGCGGACTTGCCGGTACCGGTGGCACCGAGCAGCACCACATCGGTCTCGCCGGCGTTGATGCGCCCCGCGAGCTCCGCGATGGCCTGCGGCTGATCGCCGGACGGGGAGTATTCGCTGATGACCTCGAAAGGACGGACGGAGCGAGTGGGCTGCATGATTCCAGCGTAGGCGGGGCCTCCGACATCGGGGTCGGGTTGCGTTCGCCGTCGGCGAGCGCGAGGGCCGCGCGGGACTCATGGATCGGCCGCCGAGCAAGCCGCGACGCCGGTCAGACGCTCGGGGAGATCCGCGCCCAGAGGTCGTCGACCTGGCTCCGCGTGGCATCCATCGTCGTCGAGGTGTCGATCACGACGTCGGCCAGCGCCAATCGTTCCTCGTCGGACGCCTGCGAGCCGATGCGCGCGCGGGCGTCGGACTCGGCCAGGCCGCGACCGTCGACGAGACGGCGCACGCGCGTCTCGGCCGGGGCGTGCGCGACGACCACGAGGTCCCAGGCGTCGCCCGCGCGCGCTTCCGCGAGCAGCGGGACGTCGTAGACCACGACGGCGCGCGGGTCGCGGGCGAACGCCTCGTCGAATCGTCGCTGCGACTCCGTCCGCACGGCGGGATGCACGATGGCGTTCAGCGCGGCCAGCCTGTCGGGATGACCGAAGACGCGAGCGCCGAGACCGGGGCGGTCCAGTGCGCCGTCGGCCGTGAGGACCTCGGCGCCGAATTCCCGCGCGATCTCCGAGAGGACGGGGGAACCGGGGGCCTGCACCTCGCGGACGATCGCGTCGGCATCCACGATGACCGCACCGCGTTCGGCCAGGAGGGCGGAGATGGTCGACTTCCCGGAGGCGATCCCACCCGTCAGCGCGAGAAGAGGCACCCGAAGAGAATGCCACAACGTGACGCCGGGGGCACCCCCCAGCGGCGCTGCGCTTCGTCGTCTACCATTCGACGCAGGTGGGATCGCTCCCGGACCCCGCCCGACGAAAGCTCCCCCATGCCCGATGCCCGCACCACGGTGGTGATCGAGGACGACCTCGACATCCGCACGCTCGTGTCCGCCGTGCTCGAAAGCGCCGGCTTCACCGTGCACGCCGCCAGCACGGGGCTCGAGGGCATCGAGCTCGTCCGACGTCACGAACCCGCCGTGACGACGCTGGACGTGAGCATGCCGGGCATCGACGGTTTCGAGACCGCCCGCCGCATCAAAGCGTTCAGCAGCACGCGCATCCTCATGGTGAGCGCTCGTGCCGACGAGGCCGAGCAGCGCATGGGACGCGAGGCCGGGGCCGACGACTACCTCACGAAACCCTTCCGCCCGCGCGAGCTCCGCCGGCGCGTCGAGGATCTCGCCGCCGCTTCGTCCTGACGCCCGGTACCGAGGTCTCGCCCGGTTCCGCGTCGGGCCGCGTGCTCAGGCGATGCGGAAGGACTGCTCCCCCGTCGCCGCAGCCCGCGCCGCCGCCTCGTCGGCTCGGAGCACGAGGGCGCGGGAGTCGTGCCCGTGATCCGCCGTGACGGCCACGCCCACCCCGACCACCGGCACCACCGCGGTTCCGAGTCGTGAGAGGTCGCTCACGACGCGCTCGTGCAGGACGCGGGCGACGCGTCCGATGTCGGTCGTCGGTCCGGTCGTGAAGGCGACTGCGAGGCCGGTCGTATCGGCCTCCCCCACCAGCGCCATCGTGGGCGAGTGCCGGCGCACGGCCCCTCGCAGCTCCCGGGCGATCTCCTCCGCATCCTCGGGTCCGAAGGCGACGGCGACGCGTTTCAGATCATCGATCCGGATGCCGATCACGCAGACGCCCTCCGCGGCCAGCTCGGCCCGGGCGCAGACGATGGCGAGCGTGGCCTCGAACGACTCGCGGAACAGCACGCCGTTGGCATCCACGGACAGGCGGCGGACGTCGGGCGAGCCGCGCAGGGCGGACTCGTTCGCACGCAGGACCGAGGTCACCGTCACCGCCGCGATCACGAGGGTGATCGTGAGCACGGCCGAGATCCGGGTGTCGAAGACCGTCCGGAACAGCTCGCTGTCGGGCCCGCTCGTGAGGAACACCCCCGTCCGGCTGACGAACCAGAGGGCTTCGACCGCGAGGATGACCGTCAGCCCGACGGCGCTCCACCGCTTCGCGATGGCGCCGCGCCGCGTCTCGATCGCCCCGAGCACCGCGAACAACGCGTTGCCCAGGAAGAACGGCACGGCCCCCGCCCAGTCGCCGCCGGCCGGACCGGCCGCCAGGGCCGACACCACGACGAGCAGGACGACGACCCCCAGGACGATCGAGGGCACGCGCTGCGCGCGGCCGTTGAAGGCGACGCACCCCAGCCAAATGAATCCGGTCGCGGCCACGAACGCGCCGTTGCCCACCGCCACGGCCACGAAGACGTCGGGCAGCAGCAGCCAGGCGAGGTAGCAGACGGCCGAGAAGGTGCCGGACAGGTAGGCGCTCGCCCAGAGGCGTCCGGGGAGACCGTCCTTCAGCATGATGGTGTCGAGCAGGTACATGACGGCCGAAACGACGATCACCAGGGCCGCCGCCGCCTGCAGCGTGAGCACGTCGAAGATCATTCGCCCTCCCGGGGGTTGCGCGGCAGACGCACGGTGAAGACGGCTCCCTCGCCCCGCGCCGTCCGCACGGTGATCTCGCCACCGTGCGCGCGCGCGAGGTCGCGACTGATCGCGAGGCCGAGACCGCTTCCATGTGCGGAGGAGTTGCGGACGGCGTCGCCGCGGAAGAAGCGCTCGAACAGCCGCGCCTGCTCCGTGACGGAGATGCCGGGGCCGTCGTCGGCGACCACGATCGACACCGAGTGCACGTCCTGCAGCACCGCCACGCTCACCGCCGCCCCCCGGGGGACGTACTTGATGGCGTTGGACAGCAGGTTGTCGACGATCTGCCGCACGCGGCGGGCGTCGATCACCGCACGCGCTTCGACGACCCCCGAGGCGTCGATGTGCACGCCGTGGTCGAGGGCGCGCGGGGCGATCGACTCGATCGCGGCCCGGACCACCGATGCCACGTCGGTCGAGCGCAGTTCGAGCTCCACGCCGACCCCCTCTCGCGAGGTCGCCGACAGCGCCAGGATGTCGGCGACGAGCTCCAGCAGGCGGGACGCGTTACGCTCGGCCACCGCCAGCCGGTCGCGGGTCGCAGGGGCGATGGAGTCGTCGTCGAGGGCGAGCTCCAGGTAGCCGATGATCGAGGTGAGCGGTGTGCGCAGCTCGTGCGACACGCTCGCCACGAGGTCCTCGCGGGCGCGACGCGCCTGCTCCTCGACCGTGACATCGCGCGAGACGATCACCCCGCTGATCTCGCCGTTCTCGGCAACGGGCAGGCGCCGCGCCGTGACGCTCAGCGCGCGACGGTCCTCACCGGGCCCGCCGTACCAGACCATCTCGCCCTCGAAGACCTCGCCGGCTCGCGCGCGGGCCAGGGGCGTCGCGTCCGCTGCGATCGCGGTCGACCCGTCGGCGGCGAAGACCTCGATCTCGCGCCCCAGCACGTCGGTCGTGTTCAGCAGGCGCGCGTGCGCGGCGTTCGTGACGGCGAACTCACCCGCCGCCGTGACGCGGGTGACGCCGAAGTCGACGGCATCCAGAACCTCGGTGACCAGGTCTTCCTGCCGGCGCGCGCGATCGACCGCACGGCGCAACTCGGCGGACTGCTTCTCGAGCAGCTCCCGCTGCGCCTGCGCCCGACGCGCCGTGAAGTGCGCGATCGTCGACAGCGCCGCCACCACGAACGGGAGCAGGAAGGTCGAGGCGGAGAAGCGATGCAGGTCGACCGCGATGGACTGATGGATCATGACGACCGTCACCGAGACCGAGACCGCGACGATGCCCCACACGCCGAAGACCGTGCCGATCCACAAGGCCGGAAACGTCCACAGCAACCCGAGACCGGCCAGCGGCGCAGTCTCTCGCATCAACGCGATCGCAACGACGTCGACGATCGGCAAAAGGGCCGCCCACCACTGCGGCATGCGATCCCACGGCAGGAGCACCGCCGAGACCGCTCCGGCGAACAGCAGGGACGCACCCGCGAAGAACGGGGTCGCGTCGATGACCTGGCCGACCGTGATCGACACCACGACGCCGATGAAAGTCGCTGCGGCCAGCAGCATCTGGTTCGCCACGATGCTGCGCCGCAGACCGAGGCGCACGCTGGAGATCCGGGGCGCCATACCGTTGACAATATCGTTTCCGGCGGCCGCGGCCGCACAGGCGAGACACCGGCCGGCCGGTGTCCGCCGGCGAGGGGACCTGCGAGGTCAGAACCCGAAGTCGCCGCCGAAGTCGCCGCCCCCGAAATCCCCTCCGCCGACGTCGCCGCCCCCGTATTCACCGACGTCCCCTCCGCCGAAGTCCGCCGCCGCATCCCCGCCGGAACCGTCGGCTCCGTGATCCGCGGCGACACCGTCCGCGTAACCCGCGTCGTACCCGGGATCGAACATGGCACCCACCAGGGCCGAACCCACCACGTACCCGCCGATGGTCCCGAGCATCGACGCGCCCAGCATCGAGCCGAAGCCCGGACCGGCTCCGCCGCCGAAGGACCGACCGCCGAACGTCCGCTCCATGAAGCCCGGCTGCGAGTACTCGGCGCGCGTGGCGGCGCGCGCGAGCGAACGGGGGTCGTCGCTCGCCGACCGCTCCGACAGGGTGAGCCCCGACGACATCTCGTCGAGCACCTGACGGCGCTGCGCCGGGGTGAGCCGACCGAAGGCTTCCGCGTGTACCTGCTCCACCGTCTCGGGCGGCGCGGTGCGCAGCAGATACCGGTAGCGCTCGATCGCCTGACGGCCGTCATCTGCCCCGGATGCCGACGGCGACGCCGCCGCGGAAGGAGGAGGCGGCGGCGCGTACCGTCCGCCCGCATCCCGCGAAGCGCCGGCCTCACCGCGTGAGGGGGGCTCAGGCCAGCGGTCGGCCGTGTCGCTCGCGGAGCCGAACAGTCGATCGAAGAAACCCATGTCCTCGCCCTCTCTCGTCGTGTGCACCTACGTTACGGCGCGTGACGCGTCGGACGGAGGGCTTGTCAGTCCGCCCCGCGCGTCGTACGCCCGCCAGGACCGGTGTCATCCGCGACGCGCGATGGCCTCGCTCGTCCACCGGGCGTAGCGGGCCCACGGGTCATCGACCCCGGCGGAGAGCGCCGCCACGTGCGCCTCCAGTGCGGGACTGCGTCGGAACCACTCGGTGCGGCCGAACCGCTCGTCGGCGAATTGCGCGTGACGGCGCCTCTCCACAAGACGGTCCCCCGGCTCGAAGGCGAGCAGTTCGTCGTGCCACACGGCCGCGAGGCGCCGTCGGGGACGCGCACTCGTCCCGATCTTGATGCGATCCTCGAATCGCAGGTAGTACACGACGTCCACGCGCGGCGGCGGGAGCTCGTCGTCGAGGGGGTCGCCGTGCCGCCATTCGCAGACGGCGCACAGCCATCCGCTCGGCCAGCGCACGCCGAGCCGCGACCCGCACAGGCGGCACGGCGTGGGGAGCAGGTCGGTGACGCCGTCGGTCGCCGCCGCCCAGTCCGCACCGACCGCGAGATGCCAAGGACACACGGGCAGCGGCGCGTCGGGATCGACGCCCCGTCCGCAGTCGGGCACGAGGCAGAGGGAGGACACGCGGCCACGTTACGCCCGGCCTCCGACATCGGGCCCGCCGGACGGCGAGGAGAAGCGCGGCCGGTCGGCGCGCGCTCCCCCTCGCGGGTCAGTCCTCGGCCTCCGGCGCATCCAGCAGCAGGAACAGCCCCGCGTACGGGCCGAGTTCGAGCGAGAAGCTCTGCAGCTCGTCCACGCGACCGACGACGTCTCCGGTCGCCGCGTCGACGGCGGTGCTCTGCGGGACGAGGAACTCCGAGCGGACCGTGCCCTCGATCGTCTCGCCCGAGAAGTTCAGCACCGTGATCTGCAGCGGAGCGTCGTCGGCGCGGCGGTCTCCCCCGTCGAGACGGTGCACCATGACCAGCATGCTGGGGTGCCCCACCTGCGGGATGTCCACCTGCGTCGCGATGGCGATCCCGTGGTCGCCGCGGATGCGGAGCACGTCGCGCAGACCCGAGAGGAACGACTCCGGGTTCTCCTGCTGCGCGCCCAGGGATCCGTAGAGCGAACGTGCCCGCGGCATCCCCGACACCGACGACGCGGCCTCCGGGGCGACGTCGAGCAGGTCGTGCCCGCCCCGCTCGATCCAGCGGGTGTCCCCCGACGCGATGAGGTGGCGCACGTCGTCCGCGGGCAGCGTGAGCGACCCCGTCAGGTCCCAACCCGAGAGGGCGAACACCCCCGGCTGCCACGAGTTGTACTTGGCCAGCAGCAGGTGCGCGTCGCGGATGGCGGGGATGTCCGCTTCCGTGATGTCGTCGAGGGTCGCCTTGCCCTGCGTCGCCGCGATGAGGGATGCCGTGGTGCAGGCGATCCCGTTCTGCGTGAAGACCAGGTTGTAGTCGGCGTCGACCGTCAGCTTCTCCGTCAGGTCGGCCCGTACCATTTCGGCGATCTCGCCGCCGGTGTGCTCGGCGTGGCGGAACGGGTAGACGGTGTCGCGGTGCGTCGTCGCCCAGTGCACGAGCTCGTAGGTGAGCTCGTCGTGATTCTGCATCCCGTGCACGAGCTGCACGGGCTCGACGCCCGTCTCGAGCGCGGTGTTCAAGGCGAGGCGCAGGAACTCCGTGTTGGCCGTCGCCAGCGCGTGGTGGTACCCGGGACGCGTGACGAAGTCGTACGACAGGTCGGCGCCGACCGCGCCCGTGTCGCGGATGTCCTCCATCGTGAGGTTCAGTTCCTGGAACGTGAACCCGCCGACCTTGCGCACCATGCCGGCGATGATGTGGTTCGCCGCGTGCGACAGGGGGTGGCCCTCCGACCAGGCCGGCAGCCCCTCGGCGCTCTTCTCGACGCCGAGGAAGCCGTTGGCATCCAGTCTCAGCGCGCTCGTTCCGAGGTCGCCGAGGGAGTGCAGGGCGTCGCCGATCACCAGTCGCATGCCCGCGAAGGTGGGGTCGAGCCAGTTGATCGACGGCTGCCCCTCCTTGAAGTAGTGCAGGTACACCCAACGGCGCTCGAGGCCGTCCGTGCCGACCACGGGAGCCGTGGCGCTCCAGTTGGTCTCCTTCACGCCGGGCGTGTAGAAGATCACGCGCTGCAGCTCACCGATGATGTACCCGCGGGCACTCAGTTCTCGCTCGGTCTCGGCGTCGAGGTTGACCGAGTCCCGCCCGGCCGGCACGTCCGGCAGGAGGGCCCAGTCCTCACGCGGGATCTCGACCATGTGGTAGATCCCCGGGTAGTCCTTGTACGCCATCTCGGCGAGGCGGAAGTCCGCACCCTTGCCCGTGTGCCCGGGCACGATGTCGTCGATGACGCTCCCACCGTGCGACTCGGCCACGTCGGCGACGCGACGGAATGCGTTCTCGTCACCGAACTCCGGGTCGATCTGCGTGCTGATGCGGTCGAAATGTCCGTCGACGCTGGGCGTCTCCTGCCACCCGGTGATGCCGCCCGCGCGCTTGACCGGACCCGTGTGGATGCCGTTGATGCCGACCCATTCGAAGGCCTCCCACAGCGCCTCGTCACCCAGGGCGTCGAGGAAGGACTCCCCCGGGCGGGTGATCAGCGAGATGGGGTACGCCGTGAACCAGACGTCGGTCGACTCGATCGCGCGACGCGCGTCAGGGCGTGCGTAGGGGTTGCGCCACATCGACGGCTGTCCCGACAGCTGACGGCTGAGCACGTCGGCGTCCTTCAGCATCGACTGGCGCACGAGCCACTCCACGTACGACGGGTTTCCGCCGTTCGCGTTGCGCGGGTCGGTCAAGAAGCGCCGCAACGTCCCACCCCGGAACTGATCTCGCGGACGCAGCCGTCGCGGCCGCGCCGGATAGCGCTGTTCGTCGTAACTGATCTCGGAGACGGTCTCACCCGCCTCCTCGAAGTCGCTCGACGCAGCGTTCTGCTGCGCGTCGACCAGTTCGTCATCCGTCATGGTGCGCTCGTCGGCGTCGTCCACTCCCGACCTCCCTCACGTCACCATCGACGCTAGTCGGTCCGATCGAAGACGGGCGTGGGCATTGACCTCGGGATGCCGCGTGTCGACAGATCCGTCCGCTTCCTCACACCGGAGCGCCGGCGCGACCGCCACGGGGCAGCGCCGCCAGCGCGAGCACGAGCGCCCCCGCGCACATCGTCAGCACAGCGACGACGAACCACCCCCAGCCGGCGGCACCGAAGACGACACCCAACGCCCAGCCGAACAGGCTCGAGCCCGCGTAGTAGCCGAGGTAGTAGAGCGACGACGCCTGCGCCCGTGCCTCGGGAACCGCGGCGACCGGCGTCCACCCGGATGCCACCGCGTGCGCCGCGAAGAAACCCGCTGTGAAAGCGACGAGACCCGCCAGCACCGCGACGACCGCCGGAACGAGCATCAGCGCCGCCCCCGCCGCCATCACCGCCGTCCCGACGATGAGCACGGGCAGTCGCCCGTACCGGACCGCCAGAGCCCCGGCCTGGGGAGACGACACCGTGCCGGCCAGGTAGGCGAGGAAAAGCAGCGTGATCAGCGCCGGGGCCAGGGAGAACGGCGGCGCGCTCAGATGGAAACCCAGGTAGTTGTAGACCGCGACGAACGCCCCCATGAGCAGGAAGCCCTGCGCGTAGAGCGCGAGCTGGATGGGAGAGCGCAGATTGACGGCGAGACGGCGCAGGATCGACGGCCCGCGCACGGCGCGCCGCCGGCCCGGGACGAAGCCGCGTGCCCGCGGAACGAGTGTCAGGAACACCACTGCGGCGACGACGCAGAGCAAGACGACGGATGCCACACCCCAGCGCCAGCCGGCGGCCTCCCCCACCCACCCCGACACCACGCGTCCGCTGAGGCCACCGACGGTCGTGCCGGCGATGTAGGACCCCGCCGCCGCGGCGACGTGGCGGGCGTCGACCTCTTCGCTCAGGTAGGCGAGGGCGACGGCCGGAACGGCGCCGAGGGCAGCCCCCTCGAGCAGACGGAGCGCGAGGAGCACCGCGATGTCGTGCGCCAGGGGCGTGAGCGCGCCGAGAAGGGTCGCGGCGATGAGACCGATCGCCATCGCGGGAACGCGGCCCACGCGGTCCGCGACGATCGACCACGGGATCACCGCCGCGGCAAGCCCCAGCGTGGATGCCGAAACCGTGAGCGCGGCGCCGGCGGGAGAAGTTCCGACGTCCGTCGCGATGGCCGGCAGCAGGGCCTGCGTCGAGTACAGCTGCGCGAAGGTGGCGACGCCACCGAAGAAAAGCCCCACGAGCAACCGCCGATAAGCGCGACTGCCCGGCAGGTGCCCCGAGAAATCGCTCACTCCATCGACACTAGCCGCCGGGTACGACGAAGGCGCCGACGGCGCGACCGTCCCGAATTCAGGATGCCGCGCCCCGGCGCCTTCGCACGTCACTTGTGCCCGTAAATGCGAAATGGCCACCCAGCGTTGGGTGGCCATTTCGTTAAAGGAAGTCCGGCGGTGTCCTACTCTCCCACAGGGTCCCCCCT
>NZ_FTPQ01000003.1 GCF_900156435.1 Microbacterium sp. RU1D | reverse complement strand
CTTGGCGGCTTCGTCCTGGATGCCGCACTGCATGGAGATGTAGAACTCGTCTCCGGCGACGCCCTGCACGAACGCGATCTTGTATCCGCCGTCGGAGCCGCCCGAGGCGCCGCCCGAGGCCGTACCGCCGGAGCAGCCCGCGAGGGTCAGGGTCGCCGCCATGCCGAAGACCGTCAGGGCGGTCGCCTTCTTGTTCCACTTCATTGTGATCACCGTTCTTGTTTGTCGGGTTGGGTAAGGGGTTGGGGAGGAAGGGAGGCCGCCGCGGCTCAGCCGCGCCGACCTCCGCTGACGAACTTGCGCCACAGGCCCTGCGAGTTGCCTCGGGTCGCGGCGGTGCGGCGCACCTGGTCGACGTACACGGCCGTGATGAGCACCGCGCCGACGGCGACCTGCTGCCAGAACGGCTGCACGCCGGTGATGACGAAGCCGTTCTGCAGCACGGCGGGGATGAAGAGGCCGACGACGGTGCCCATGATCGTGCCCACGCCGCCGAAGAGCGACGTGCCACCGATGACCACCGCGGCGATGACGTTGAGGTTGGTCTGCGACTGACCCGCGATCGCCGTCGTGGAGAACTGGGAGAGCGACAGGATGCCACCGAGTCCGGCCAGGGCGCCGGAGATCGTGTAGATCTTGATCAGCTGCGCGTCGACCTTGACGCCGACGCGACGGGCGGCGATCTCGCTCGATCCGACGGCCAGCGTGTAGAGGCCGAAGCGCGTGAAGTGAAGGACGATCGCACCGATCGCGACGACCACGAGGGCGATGACGCTGATGATCGGGACGCTGCCGAAGACGTTGCCGTAGCCGATCGAGACGGTCAGCACGGTCGGCACGTCGCGGATGTCGACGCCGCCGGTGAGGATCTGCGCCAGACCCAGCGCCATGCCGAGCGAACCCAAGGTGACGATGAGCGGCGGGATCTTCGCCTTGGCGATGAGGAAGCCGTTGAACAGCCCCCAGCACACGCCGCTCAGGATCGCGACCAGGATGCCGACGATCGCGACGCCCCAGCCTTCTCCGCCCATCGCCCGCATGACGATGGCCGCGACGACGCCGGAGAACACCAGGACCGATCCGACCGAGAGGTCGATGCCGGCCGTGATGATCACGTAGGTCATGCCGACTGCGAGCACGGCGAGGATCGAGGCGTTCTGGATGATGAGGCGGAAGTTGGTCCACTGCGCGAACGAGTCGGGCGCGATGATGCTGAAGACGATGATGATCGCCAGCAGCACCAGCAGGATCTGGAAGGCCTGCGTGCGCAGGATCCGGCGGACGGGGTTCACCTTCTGGGTGTCGTCGAACGTGCCGATCGCGACGGTCTCGGTGGGAGGGGTCGTGGTGCTCACTTCTGGTCGTCCTTCGTGACGGCGCCGGTCATGAGCCCGACGAGTTCTTCCATGGAGGTGTCGGCGGCCTGGATGTTGGCCACACGGGTGCCCAGACGCAGCACCTGGATGCGGTCGGAGACGTCGATGACGTGCGGCATCGAGTGGGAGATAAAGACCACCGCGATGCCCTTGTCGCGCACGCGGCGAATAGTCTCGAGCACGTTCTTCGTTTGACGCACGCCGAGGGCCGCGGTGGGCTCATCGAGGAACACGACGCGCGAGGCCCAGTGCACGGCCCGCGCGATGGCGATGGCCTGACGCTGACCTCCCGACATCTCGCCCACCGGGGAGGTCAGCGACCGCACGGTGGCGCCGAGTTCGTCGAACGCCTCGCGCGACGCCTTCGCCATGTCTTTCGTCTTCATGAACCCGAGCGCCCCGGCCAGCCCCGGGCGACGGATCTCGCGGCCGAGGTACATGTTCTGCACGGGATCGAGGTGGGGCGCGAGCGCGAGGTCCTGGTAGACCGTCTCGATGCCGAGCGAGGAGGCGACCTGGGGGTTCGACATGTCGATCGGCTTCCCGTCGAACCGGATCTCGCCCTCGTCGACCGCGAGGTTGCCCGACAGGGCCTTCACGAGCGTCGACTTGCCGGCGCCGTTGTCTCCGATGAGAGCGGTGACCTCGCCGGGGTAGACCTCGAAGTCGACGTTGTTGAGGGCGCGGACGGATCCGAACTGGCGCGACAGGCCGCGCGCCTGCAGCACGGGCACAGCCGTGGTGGTGCTCATGAGGAAGCTCCTTCGTGGTGGCCGACGCCCCCGGCGGGGGCGTCGGAGACGGTGACGACGAGGTGGGCGCGGTGGCGCCCGCGTTCGACGACGGCGGCGTTGCGCTCGTCGACCTCGCGGACCCAGGCCACGGCCTCGTCATGCGGGTGGTCGTGGGAGAGCCGGCGGGCGACGAGGCGCTTGCGGCGGGCGTACGCGTCGATGTCGAGGAACCAGACCTCGTCGAGACGGGATGCCACGGCATCCCACCCGTGCTCGTCGTGCAGCAGGTAGTTGCCCTCGGTGATGACGAGGGGGACGTCGGCGGGCACGAGCACCGCGGAGCCGATCGACTCCTCGAGGCTCCGGTCGAAGCGCGGCGCGTAGACCTCGCGGCCGGCGCGAATGCGATCGAGCAGGGCGACGTAGCCGTCGACGTCGAACGTGTCGGGGGCGCCCTTTCGATCGCGGCGGCCGAGGCGGATGAGCTCCTCGTTGGCGAGGTGGAACCCGTCCATGCCGACCAGGACCGCGTCGGAGCCCAGGGCGGCGAGCAGCGCGTCGCTGACGGTGGACTTGCCGGCGCCGGGCGTACCCGCCAGCCCCAGGACGCGGCGCTCGCCCGATGCCGCGAGCCGACGGGCACGGTCGACGAGGTCGTCGAGGTGCACGGTCGCGGCGGCGATCGGTGCGGCGTTCTGCGAGGTGCGGGTCACGGCGGTGTGGTCCTTCCGGGGACGCCGCACGTCCAAGTGCTGCGCCGGTGGAGCGGTCCGGTGGAGCTTTCCACCGGTCGAACGAACGTTACGGTAAGCCCACCGTGACACCGGTGTCAACAGTCGGGACCAATTCGTCATGACACCGAAGTCATCCGCGTGATTCTGTGGTTATCATGGGCCGCGACGACACCGCCGTCGTCCCCGCCCTCAGGACCCGCGAAAGAGCCCTCCCATGACCGATTTCACCGACCGCACCATCCTCGTCACCGGAGCCGGTGGCGGCATCGGCGGCGCGACCGTGCGCCACCTCGTCGCCGCCGGGGCGACCGTGCTCGCCGCCGGTCGTACGGCCGACAGCGTCGCCGCGATCGCCGCCGAGACCGGCGCCGAGCCCGTCGTGTTCGACCTCGAATCCGAGGACGAGATCCGCTCCGCGATCGAGGGCCGCGACCTCTACGGCGTCGTCAACTGCGGCGGGTGGGGCGGCGAGATCGCCACGCCCATGGAGACCGACATCGACGTGTTCGACAAGGTCATGAGCATCAACGCCCGCGGGTCACTGCTGGTGACCAAGTACGCCTCGCGCGAGATGATCCGCGTCGGCAAGGGCGGCGCCATCGTCAACGTCTCGAGTCAGGCGAGCCTCGTCGCCCTCACGGGGCACATCTCGTACGGCTCGTCGAAGGCCGCCCTGGACAACATCACGCGCGTGTCGGCCCTCGAGCTCGGCGGCTACGGCATCCGCGTCAACAGCGTGAACCCCACCGTCGTCATGACGCCGATGTCGGCCTGGTACTGGGGTCGCCCCGACATCGAGGGCCCCTTCCTCGAGGCCATGCCGCTGCACAAGTGGGCGACCGAGGACGACATCGCCGCCCCCATTGTCTTCCTGCTCGGCGACGGCGCGGGCATGATCTCCGGCGTCTCGCTCCCGATCGACGGCGGCTACTCCAGCCGCTGAACCGGATGCCACGGGGCGGCGCCGCGGTGGGCGGCGTCGTTCCGCGGTCTCGGCATGAGGAGGCTGAGCTCGTCGAAGCCTCCGGGGGTTGCGTGGGTCCCGGTCCCATCGACGGGCTCAGCGACCTTCGCGCGCCTCCCGCCTCACAGGCCGAGCGTGCGCTCCAGATAGGCGTTGCGGAAGACGCCGCGCGGGTCCGCCTCGCGCGCCGCGGCGAGGAAATCGTCGACGCGGGGGAGCGTGGAGCGCACCGTCTCGCCCGGCATCGTGAACGCCTTGCCCCAGTGCGGGCGCACGTCGAAGGGTGCCAGAGCCTGCTCGATGTGCGGCAGCACCCCGAGCACGCCGTCGGTGTCGTTGCGCCAGGTGAAGTGGATCGCGAGCACGTCGCGCTCGAACGCCGGGCTGAGCCACAGGCCGTCGGCGGCCACCGTGCGCAGCTCCGTCACCAGCAGGTGCGCGTCGAACGCGGGGGCGATCGCGCGGACGGCCGTCAACGCGTCGGCCGCGGAGGCGATCGGGACGAAGTACTCCGACTGGATCTCGTCGCCGTCGCTCGGCAGCGCGTCGGCGCGGAAGTGCGGCAGGCGGGTGTGCCACGGCCCCGGGGTTCCGCGCTCGGTGGTGTTGTCCAGCGTGCGGATGCGGCCGAGGTGCAGGTCGTCGCCGACGGGACGGCCCCCGAGGTCCTCGACCCATGTCGGCGCCTCGGTGTCGCTCTTGGCCCACACGAGGTCGTCGGCCGGGTCGCCCCACGTCGTGAAGACGCTGACGCTCCGCGATGCCCCGAACACCGTTGCGGGGTCGGACACGAGGTCGTTCCACGCGACGCCGGTATAGGCCTGCTGGATGACGGTGTACGTCGGGACGGTGCGCAGCTCCACGGCCGTGACGACCCCGAACGCGCCGAGCCCGAGGGCGGCGGCGCCGAACCACGGATGCGCCTGATCGACGTGCTGCGTGCGGCCGTCGGCATCCATGATCTCGAGGGCCGTGACCGCGCTCGAGAGGTTACCGTTGCCCATCCCCGACCCGTGGGTACCGGTGGCGGCGGCCCCGGCGATCGAGATGTGCGGGAGGGAGCCGAGGTTGTGCAGCGCGCGCCCCTCGGCCTCGAGCACGGGGGCGAGTTGCGCGAAGGTCACGAGCCCCTCGACGCGCACGCGGTCGTCGGTGACGTCGATGCGGGTCGGCATCCGTTCGAGGCAGACGAGGGCGCCGTCGGCGTCGGCGATGTCGTTGAACGTGTGGCGCGTCGCCTGCACGCGCAGCGCGGGACAGCATGCCACGACCTCGGCAAGCTCGTCGACGTCGGCGGGCAGCAGCACCTCGGCGGCGTGGTAGCGGTAATTGCCCGACCAGGTGGCTCCGGCGTCTCGTGTCTCGGTCATAGTCGCTCCGTCTTCGTCGTCTCGTGCACCTCGTCCATCCTGCCCCCGACAGGGCGACGCGGGGGCCGCGGGTGACCGCCCCGGATACCGACCGCTCGGTCGCACATCGCCCCTCCGCTCCGCCCGGCGCGCAGCCCCGGATGCCGGGACCTCAGCGCGCGGGGAACAGGGCGGTCTCGAACACGGCCTCGGCCGCGCCCACGAGGAGACGGTCCTCGCCGAGTTCCGCCGCCGCGAGGCGTAGACCTTCCGCGCACGCGGGCATGGTCTGCGCGCGCACGGCCTCATCGAGACCAGGCAGGTCGAGCTCGGCGAGGGTCGCGAGGAAACCACCGAGCACGATGACCGCCGGGTTCATCACGTTCGCCGCGTTCGCGAGGGCGGTCGCGAGGATCCGCCGCTGCCGCGCGATCTCAGCGCGCACGACGGGGTCGTCGGCGGCGGCGAGGGCTGCGGCCAGCGTCGCCTCGTCCGCGGTGTCCAATCCGACGGCGGCGAGCAGCAGTGCGCGACTCACCTCGTCCTCCAGGACGCCGTCGGCGGCGCGCCGGTCGCGCGGGTCGACGATGCCGGGGCGGTTCTGTCCGAACTCGCCGGCGTAGCCTCCCGCGCCGCCGAGCGGCACACCGCCCACGATCACCGCGCCGCCGATGCCGCTCGCGCCGCCGTTGAGGTAGACGACGTCGTGCGCTCCGCGCGCGGCGCCGAACAGGTGCTCGGCGAGGGCGCCGAGCGCCGCGTCGTTGCCGACGTGGGCGGGCAGGCCCGTGGCGTCCGTCATGAGAGAGGGCAGCGGGGCGTCGATCCAGCCGAGGTGCGGCGCCTCGCGCACGACGCCGTCGGCGGCGCGCACCGGACCGGGCACGGCGACGCCGATTCCCGCGATCCGTGCATCGGCCAGGGCGTCCGCACGCCAGCGCGCGAGGTGCGCACCGACCAGCTCGGCGGTGCGTTCGGGCGTGAGAAGGGCGGTCTGGGGGAGCCGCTCGCGCGCGACGATCGTGCCGTCGAGGGCGACCGCGCCGAGGTCGAGGGCGTCGACCTCGGGGTTGACGGCGATCGCCACGACTCGCGGGTCGGGGGCGACGATGGGGGACGGCCGGCCCACGCGACCCTGAGCGTCGGACGCGCGTTCGACGACGAGCCCCGAGCGCTGCAGGTCACCCACGAGATCGGCGATCGTGGAGCGGTTCAGGCCCGTCGCCTCGGTGAGGGCGGCGCGGGAGCGAGGTCCTTGGCGGTGCACCGTGCGCAGCACGAGGGAGAGGTTGGCGCGGCGCATGCCGTCGCCGCGCGTGCCCTCGGTGACCATCCGACCACTGTGCCATGCCGTCGGCGTCGGGCCGTGGCATCCGTCCCTGCCCGTCGTGGATGCCGCATTCCCACCCCGGGCAAAGCGCGCGGTGCCAGGATCGACGCATGGACCTCTCCGGCATCCCCATTACGACCATCCGCGGCGACGAGACGACCTTCGGCGAACTGACCGCCGGCAAGGCCGCGCTCGTGGTCAACGTCGCGTCGCGGTGCGGTCTCGCGCCGCAGTACGAGGCGCTCGAGGCGCTGCACAAGAAGTACGCCGACCGCGGGTTCACGGTGATCGGCTTCCCGAGCAACCAGTTCCTGCAGGAGCTCAGCGACGAGGACAAGATCGCCGAGTACTGCTCCGCGACGTGGGGCGTCACCTTCCCGATGTCGGAGAGGGTGAAGATCAACGGGCGCAACGCGCACCCGCTGTACAAAGAGCTGACCACGACCCCGGATGCCGAGGGCAAGACGGGCCGCATCTCGTGGAACTTCGAGAAGTTCGTGGTGGCCCCCGACGGTCGGGTCACGCGCTTCAGCCCGCGCACGCAGCCCGACGCCCCCGAGGTCGTCGCCGCGATCGAGGACGCCCTCCCGCGCTGACCTGCCCCGGCGCCGCGGCCCACGTCCCGCGTCCGCCCGCTGGTAACACCCGGCCCGCGCGCCTCGCGCTCGCGCCGGCTCGCTCCGTCGGGTGTCCGGGACACGCCGTCGTGCCTCGGCCGACACGGTGTGTCCCGGACACTCGACGGGGGAAACGCTGCCCTATCCTGACCGGGAAGCCGACCCGTGAAGGAGCCGCCATGGCCGATGCCGTCGTCCTCGTCTCCGGTGGCGCCGCCGTCACCCCGTTCACCGATCCCGAACGTGCCGCGGCCACGGGGCTCGCGGCGGGCAACACGATGACGGCCCTCCGTGCGCACCTGCTCGACCGTGGCATTCGGACCTTCACCGCCCCGGCCCGCATCGGTGCGGGGGAGGTGCGGGAGGATGCCGGGTGGCAGGGCTTCGCCGACGTTGCCGTCGTGCTGCCCGCCGAGGTCACCATCAACGCGGTCGGTCGTGTCGACGACGCGGGGGTGGCGCTCGCCGCCTTCCTGCGGTGGCTCGCGGACGACCAGGGCATCGACAGCGTGGCCCTCGTCGGTCACTCGATGGGCGGGCTGTTCTCGCGCGCCGCCATCCGCGAGCTGGGCGGTGAGGGCCCGCGCGTCGAGCGTCTCGTGACCCTCGGCACCCCGTGGGACGGCTCGGTGCTCGGCGACCTGCTCGACGGCGAGATCACCGAGGACGACGCGCACGGCGACCCCGCCACCCTGCAGATCTTCGCCGAGGCGCGACCCTATGCCGACGCGAACTCCCAGGGGGCGGCGGCCGAGGTGTCGCGTCGGTTCCTGCGCGGGTGGAACGACGCGCAGGCGGGGGTCCTCGACGGCACCCCGGTGACCGCGATCGGGGCGGGCTTCTTCGCGGCCGCCGACGAGCCGCGGCAGCTGTGGCCGCACGACGGCCTGGTCTCGCTCGCGAGCGGACGGGCCGACGAGGTTCCCGCGACGGTGCTGCCGATCGTCGAACGTCACTCGTTCCCCGACCACGTGCACAGCATCTTCTTCGCCGAGGGGTTCGGCCTACGGTGGGAGCGCGCGCTGACGTGGGACCCCGCCGTGTTCGCCGTGGTGGACGCCGCGCTCGACGACTGACGCGGGGCTGGACGCCGCGGCATCCGGGGTATATGTTGTGAGCACCAACAAACCCGGCGCGCGTCACCGCGCACTCGTGCGTCTCCATGCGAAGGAGCAGGAATGCCCACCCCCACCCGCGATGACAAGTTCTCGTTCGGTCTCTGGACCGTCGGCTACAACGGCACCGACCCGTTCGGCGGCCCCACCCGCGAGCCCCTCGACGTCGTGCACGTCGTCGAGAAGCTCGCCGAGCTCGGCGCCTACGGGCTCACCTTCCACGACGACGACCTCTTCGCCTTCGGCTCGACCGACGCCGAGCGTCAGACGCAGATCGACCGCCTGAAGGGCGCGATGGAGGCCACCGGCATCGTCACGCCGATGGTCACCACCAACCTCTTCTCCGCCCCGGTGTTCAAGGACGGCGGCTTCACCTCGAACGACCGCCAGGTGCGTCGATTCGCCCTGCGCAAGGTGCTCCGCAACCTCGACCTCGCCGCCGAGCTCGGCGCGAAGACGTTCGTCATGTGGGGTGGCCGCGAGGGCGCCGAGTACGACTCCGCCAAGGACATCCGTCAGGCGCTCGAGCGCTACCGCGAGGCCGTCAACCTGCTCGGCGACTACGTCACCGACAAGGGCTACGACATCCGTTTCGCGATCGAGCCCAAGCCCAACGAGCCCCGCGGCGACATCCTGCTGCCGACCCTCGGTCACGCGATCGCGTTCATCGACTCGCTCGAGCGTCCCGAGCTCGTGGGCCTGAACCCCGAGGTCGGTCACGAGCAGATGGCGGGCCTCAACTTCGCCGCCGGCATCGCCCAGGCGCTGTACCACGGCAAGCTCTTCCACATCGACCTCAACGGTCAGCGCGGCATCAAGTACGACCAGGACCTCGTCTTCGGCCACGGCGACTTGCACAACGCCTTCGCCCTCGTCGACCTGCTCGAGAACGGCGGCCCCGGCGGCGTCCCCGCGTACGACGGCCCTCGCCACTTCGACTACAAGCCCTCGCGCACCGAGGACGAGACCGGCGTCTGGGACTCGGTCTCGGCCAACATGAACACCTACCTGCTGCTCAAGGAGCGCGCCGCGGCCTTCCGCGCCGACCCCGAGGTGCAGGAGGCCCTCGAGGCCGCCAAGGTCGCGGAGCTCGCGCAGCCGACGCTCAACGAGGGCGAGACGTACGACGACTTCCTCGCCGACCGCTCGGCCTACGAGGACTTCGACGCCGACGCGTACCTCGGCGGTAAGGGCTTCGGCTTCGTCCGTCTGCAGCAGCTCGCCACCGAGCACCTGCTCGGCGCGCGCTGAGCTTCCGAGGGGCCCGGATGCCGCGGCATCCGGGCCCCGTTCGACTCGCCGCGTCGCGCACAGCGCTTCACGGCGCGGCGCGCCCGAGCATCCGCGTCGGCGATTGTCCAGAACACCCGGGCGGATTGAGAAAGAGTCCGGGTGTTCTGGACACTCGAGTCACGGCAATCGGGCCCCGAGGGAGCGCGGCGTCTGTCGTGCCTCCGGCGGCTCGCCTCATCCGGCCATGAGTGTCCAAGACACCCGGACGGATTGAAAACCCCTCCGGGTGTTCTGGACGATAGAGCCCGGGTGCAACAACGGACAACGTGATCACCGCGCCGAAGAGGGCGCGGCGAACAGAGGGAGTGAGCATGGCGCTCGTCATGGGAGTCGATTCGTCGACGCAGTCGTGCAAGGTCGTCGTCGTCGACGCCGAGACCGGGCGCGTGGTGCGCGAGGGGCGTGCGTCGCATCCGGCCGGCACCGCGGTTGACCCCGAGGCGTGGTGGATCGCGCTGCAGGATGCCATCGCCCAGGCGGGCGGGCTCGACGACATCGCCGCGGTCTCGATCGCCGGGCAGCAGCACGGCATGGTCGTGCTGGATGCCGAGGGGGCCGTCATCCGCGACGCCCTGCTGTGGAACGACACGCGCTCGGCCCAGGCCGCGCGCGACCTCATCGCCGAGGTCGGCGCCGCCGAATTCGCCGAGCGCACCGGCGCAGTGCCGGTCGCCTCCTTCACCGGAACGAAGCTCCGCTGGCTGCGGGATGCCGAGCCCGAGAACGCCGCGCGCGTGGCCGCGGTCGCCCTCCCGCACGACTGGCTGACTTGGCGCCTGCGCGGCTTCGGGCCGGGCAACGCGGTGCTGGAGGAACTCGTCACCGATCGCTCAGACGCCTCGGGAACGGCGTACTGGGGCGCCGACGGATACGACGACGAGCTGTTCGTCCGCGCCCTCGGGCACGACGCGGTGCGACCGCGCGTGCTGGGACCGTGGGAGAGCGCCGGCACGTTGGCGGGCGGCGCGCTCGTCGGCCCCGGTGCGGGGGACAACGCCGGCGCGGCCCTCGGGCTCGGCGCGGGAGTGGGCGACGTCGTCGTCTCGCTCGGCACCTCGGGCACGGTCTTCGCCGTCGCCGACGCGCCCAGCCGCGACACCACCGGCACGGTGGCGGGGTTCGCCGACGCGACCGGGAAGTATCTCCCCCTCGTCGCGACCCTCAACGCCGCGCGCGTGCTCGATGCCTTCGCGGGCCTGCTCGGCGTCACGCACGACGAGCTCGGCGCCCTCGCGCTGGAGGCCGAGCCGGGCGCCGACGGCGTGGTGCTCGTGCCGTGGTTCGAGGGGGAGCGCACCCCGAACCTCCCGCACGCCCAGGCCTCGCTGACCGGTCTGACCCTGGCATCCACGAACCGTCCCACCCTCGCGCGCGCCGCGATCGAGGGGATGCTGAGCGGGCTCGCCGTGGGGCTCGAGGCCATCCAGGCGCAGGGCGTCGAGGTGCGGCGCGTGCTGCTGATCGGCGGAGCGGCGGCCAACGACGGCGTGGCGCGCATCGCCGCGCAGGTGTTCGACGCCGAGATCGTCGTGCCGGCCGCGGGGGAGTACGTCGCGCTCGGGGCGGCGCGCCAGGCCGCGGGTGTGCTCGCGGGCGGGCCGGTCGACTGGACGGTCGCGACGACCCGCGCGGTCGAGCCCGATCACCGACCGCAGATCCGGGCGCGCTACGACGTCGTGGCGGCGCTGCGCGCGCAGGAGAGCTAGTCGCCCGATTCGCAGTGGATTCGGGCGACCGAAATACGCCAGAGTAGGACCGGACCCGTCGACGCCTTGTAAGGGGGGCGTCGACGGGTTCTTCACGGGAGCGCTCCCGACGCCGGGCGTCAAGACCCTCGCCGCCTCCGCGCGGCCCGCCGTAGCGTCGCCGCATGGTGCGCATCCGTCTCGAATCCCCGACCTTCCACCGCGACATCGAGGTCGACGGCGCCGAGCCCCTCGTCGAGGCGGAGGGGATGACCTGGGCGCGCGCGGGCGAGGTCGACGGCCTGCCGCGGTACGTCCCGGCGGCGGCGGGCTGATCCCGCGAGGCCGTCACGGCATCCGGAGGTCGCCCGTCGCCTCCTGCACCCGCACGTACGACGGCTGCCGGAGCGCGCTCACCCACGGGTACACCCGCGCTCCCGGGATCAGTCGGCGCACCGCGTCGAAGCGCAGGCGGCGGTCGTCCTGATCGGCATCCGGACGCAGCTCGACGACGGCGAACGGATGCCACCGACCCCCCGGAGAGGCATGGGCGAGGGTGAGCGTCCAGACGGCGTCCGCGTGCCCGGGCAGCTCGCGCGGGTCGGACGCCGGGGGGCGCCCGGAGCGGGTGCGGGCGATGAGGACGACGGGCCCGCGTCGACCGCGGTACGGCAGGAGGGTCCCGAGGCGGGCGCGCTCCGGGCGACGGTGGGGCAGGAGCGCGAAGCGGCCGGGCACGTTCCACCCCGTGGAGGCGAGCTCGATGTCGGCGACGCCCTGCCCGCCGGGGCCCCACGCTCGGGTGTCGACCCGCAACGCGAGACCGATGACGTCGGGCAGGGGCGCGGGCAGCCCGAGCGACCGCGAGACGCGCGCGACCACCCGAACCGGACCCGGCGGAGCGTCGTCGATGAAGGCGACGCCCGAGGGGGCGGCATCCGGGATCCAGCGCATCTCCCCGCTCAACACGACGCCACGGCTGTGGATCGGACGGGGGTGCCGCAGACGCTGCGCCAGCCCGAAGGCCGCGGCCAGAGCCGAGCCGACCGGGCGGGCGAACGGCGATCGGCGCAGGGGAGGGATGCCGGTGGGGGAGGTCACGCTTCGAGGGCACCGCATGAACCCGGCGCACGCCGAGGGGGTTGCGCGCCGCTACTGTGAGTCACCATGAGCGGCGAGGTCGGAGGCAAGCGCATCGGCATGCGCGAGGTCGCCGAGGTCGCGGGCGTCTCGACCCAGACGGTCTCCCGCGTCCTCAACGACTATCCCGGCATCCGCGACGCCACCCGTGAGCGCGTGCGGGCGGCCGTCGCCGCGCTCGACTACCGCGTGAACAACGCCGCGCGCGCCCTGGGCACGAGCCTCACGCGCACCGTCGGGGTCGTGGCCTCCGATGCCGTGCTGCACGGGCCCGCGGCGGGCATCGCGGCGCTCGAACGGGCGGCGCGGGCGCGCGGGCGGTGGATCTCGACCGCGTACACCGACTCCGACGACCCGGCCGACATCGACGCGGCCGTGCGCCACCTGCTCGACCAGGGCGTCGACGGCATCGTGCTGGTCGCCGCGCACGGCGCCACCTCGCTCGAGGGGTACGACGTCCCGCTCGTGCCGTTGTACGGCGAGTCGGGGATCCGGCAGCGGGATGCGGCCGCCCTCGTCGTCGACTATCTCGCCGACCTCGGGCATCGCCGGTTGATCGAGGTCGCGGGCCCGGCCGACTGGCGCGAAGCGCGCGCGAGGGCGGCCGGCGTCGCCGAGGCCGTCGTCCGCCGTGCTCTCGCGCGCGACGCCGGTTTCGAGGGCGACTGGAGCGCGGCATCCGGATCCGCCCTCGCCCCGGTCGTCGCCGACCGCGTGCGCGCGGGCGCCACGGCCGTCGCGGTCGCCAACGATCAGATGGCGCTGGGGCTGATCGCGGGTCTGGCTGCGCGCGGCATCGTCGTTCCCCGCGACGTCTCGGTCGCCGGTTTCGATGACAACCCGGATGCCGCGTTCTACACGCCCGCCCTCACGACGGTGCGCCTCGACGTCGAGGGTGAGGCGGTGCACGCCGTCGCGACGGTCCTCGGGGATGCTGCCGCGCCGCCCGCCGCCCCGGTGCTGGTTCCCCGCGCGTCGACGGCCTCGCCGCGCTGATCCACGTTCCCCGGGCCCGCTCGGTGTCCTCTCCAGCGAGATCGCCTCCTCCCGCCCAGATGACCGGCGATTCCGCGTCGACGCGCGTGAGCTCGCGAGAAGCCGGTCGTCTCGGTGCGGCGCTGTACAAGCGATGCGGGCGGGGCCTCGCGTCGGGCGCGATGTTACCGGTAACATGACAGGCGCAACCCGCCACCGACAGAGTCGAAGGAGACCCCGCGTGTCCGAAGCCGCCACGTTCGCGCCCGAGGTGCAGGAGGCGATCGACGCCGTCCGCATCGACGTCGCGAAGCTGCACGCCGAGCTCGTGCGCTACAACCTCATCGTCTGGACCGGCGGCAACGTCTCGGGGCGCGTCCCCGGTGCCGACCTGTTCGTCATCAAGCCCTCCGGCGTCTCGTACGACGACCTCGCCCCCGAGAACATGATCCTCTGCGACCTCGACGGCAACGCCATCCCCGGCGCCCCGGGCAGCGAGCGCAGTCCCTCCAGCGACACCGCGGCACACGCGTACGTGTACCGCAACATGCCCGAGGTCGGCGGCGTCGTGCACACCCACTCCACCTATGGCGTCGCGTGGGCGGCCCGCGGCGAGGAGATCCCGTGCGTCATCACGGCGATGGCCGATGAGTTCGGCGGCCCGATCCCGGTCGGCCCTTTCGCGATCATCGGCGACGACTCGATCGGCCGCGGCATCGTCGAGACGCTGCGCGGCCACCGCTCGCGCGGCGTGATCATGCAGAACCACGGCCCCTTCACGATCGGTTCGAGTGCGAAGGATGCCGTGAAGGCCGCCATCATGCTCGAAGACGTCGCCCGCACCGTGCACATCGCGCGCGAGGCCGGCCCCCTCATCCCGATCCCGCAGGACAAGATCGACGCCCTCTACGAGCGCTACCAGAACGTCTACGGACAGAGCACGGACGACCGCCGATGAACGCCCACGTCACCGCCCTGCTCGAGGAAGGCCGAGCGAGCCTCGGCATCGAACTCGGTTCCACCCGCATCAAGGCGTGCCTCATCGGCCCCGACGCCGAGGTGCTCGCCACCGGCTCCCACGAGTGGGAGAACGTCTACGCCGACAAGCTCTGGACCTACTCTCTGGATGCCGTGTGGTCGGGCCTGCAGGCCGCCTACGCCGAGCTGGCCGCCAACGTCCGGCAGCAGTACGGCGTCGCCCCCGAGCGGTACGCCGCGATGGGCGTCTCAGCGATGATGCACGGCTACCTCGCCTTCGACGCCGACGGCGAACTGCTCGCCCCGTTCCGCACCTGGCGCAACACGAACACCGGCGTCGCGGCAGCCGAGCTCACCGAACTGCTCGGCGTGAACATCCCGCTCCGCTGGTCGATCGCGCACCTGCACCAGGCGGTGGTGGATGCCGAGCCCCACGTGCCCGAGATCCGCTTCCTGACCACCCTCGCCGGGTACGTGCACTGGAAGCTCACCGACGAGAAGGTGCTCGGCGTCGGCGACGCGTCGGGAATGTTCCCGATCGACTCCGCGACGCGCGACTACGACGCCGAGCTCGTCGCGCGCTACGACGGCCTGGCCGACGGACGCGTCCCCGCGCTGACAGACCTGCTGCCCCGCGTGCTCGTCGCCGGCGCCGCGGCCGGTGAGCTGACCGCCCCGGGCGCAGCGCTCCTCGACCCGAGCGGGACCTTGCGTCCCGGCATCCCGTTCGCCCCGCCCGAGGGCGACGCCGGCACGGGCATGGTCGCCACCTGCGCCGTCGCTCCGCGCACGGGCAACGTCAGCGCCGGCACGAGCATCTTCGCGATGGTGGTACTCGAGCGTCCGCTCGCCGAGGTGCACCACGAGCTCGACCTCGTCACGACGCCCTCGGGTGACGCGGTGGCGATGGTGCACTGCAACAACGGCGCGAGCGAGCTGGCGGCGTGGGCGAACATGTTCACCGCCTTCTCCGTCGCCGCGGGCGTGCCCCAGACCCCGGATGCCACGTACGCGGCGCTCTTCGAAGCCGCACTCTCGGGTGAAGCCGACGCCGGCGGTGTGCTGGCCTACAACCACCTCGCCGGGGAGCCCATCGCCGGTCTCGACGAGGGGCGGCCGCTCGTCGTCCGCACGCCCGACAGCCGCCTGACGCTGCCCAACTTCATGCGGGCGCAGCTGTACGGCGTCTTCGGGACGCTGGCACTCGGCATGGACGTGCTCCACGGCGAGGGCGTGCAGCTCGATCGCATGTACGCGCACGGCGGGATGTTCCGCACGGCCGGTGTCGCGCAGCGGTTCCTCGCCGCGGCGCTCGACGCCCCCGTCGCGGTCGCCGAGACCGCCTCGGAAGGCGGCGCGTGGGGCATGGCCGTTCTGGCCGCGTACGTCGCCGACGAGTCCGGCCGCGACCTCGACGCATGGCTGCGCGAGACCGTGTTCGCGACCGCGCCGATCGTCACCGCCGACCCCGACCCGGCGGACGTCGCCGGCTTCTCCGCCTACCTCGACCGCTACCGCGCAGGGCTCGCCGTCGAGGCCGCCGCCGTGGCATCCCTCTGAAGATTCGAAAAGGAACAGTCATGACCCGCACCCCGCTCAAGAACGACCTCGACGGCTACGAGGTCTGGTTCGTCACCGGCAGCCAGAACCTCTACGGCGAAGAGACCCTGAAGCAGGTCGCCGAGCAGTCGCAGGCCGTCGTCGAGGGCCTGAACGGCCTGCCCGTGAAGGTCGTCTGGAAGCCCGTGCTGAAGGATGCCGACAGCATCCGCCGCATGGCGCTCGAGATCAACGGCCGCGACGACGTCATCGGCGTGATCGCCTGGATGCACACCTTCAGCCCCGCGAAGATGTGGATCTCGGGCCTCGATGCCCTGCAGAAGCCGCTCCTGCACCTTCACACGCAGGCGAACGTCGAGCTGCCGTGGAACGACATCGACTTCGACTTCATGAACCTCAACCAGGCCGCCCACGGCGACCGCGAGTTCGGGTACATCCAGACGCGCTTGGGCGTTTCGCGCAAGACGGTCGTCGGCCACGTGTCGAACCCGGCCGTGCGCCAGCAGATCGAGGACTGGGAGCGCGCCGCCGCCGGCTGGACCGCCGCCCGCACCCTCAAGCTCGCGCGCTTCGGCGACAACATGCGCTTCGTCGCCGTCACCGAGGGCGACAAGACCGAGGCCGAGCTGCGCTTCGGCGTGCAGGTCAACACGTGGGGCGTCAACGAGCTCGTCGAGGCCGTCGAGGCGGCATCCGACGCCGACATCGACGCGCTCGTGCAGGAGTACGTCGACAGCTACGACGTCGTGGACGAGCTGCTCCCCGGCGGCGCGCGCCACCAGTCGCTGCGCGACGGCGCCGCGATCGAGCTGGGCCTGCGCTCGTTCCTGGAGGAGGGCGGCTTCGGCGCCTTCACCACCTCGTTCGAAGACCTCGGCGCGCTGAAGCAGCTGCCCGGTCTCGCGGTGCAGCGCCTCATGGCCGAGGGCTACGGCTTCGGCGCCGAGGGCGACTGGAAGACGGCGATCCTCGTGCGCGTCGCGAACGTGATGGGCGCGGGCCTGCCCGGCGGAGCGTCGCTCATGGAGGACTACACCTACGACCTGGTCCCCGGTCAGGAGCGCATCCTCGGCGCGCACATGCTCGAGGTCTCGCCGTCGCTCACCACGAAGAAGCCGCGCCTGGAGATCCACGAGCTCGGCATTGGCGGCAAGGACGACCCGGTGCGTCTGGTCTTCACCGCTGACGCGGGCCCCGCGCTCGTCGTCGCGATGAGCGACATGCGCGATCGGTTCCGGCTCGTGGCGAACGTCGTCGAGAACGTCGACGCCCCCGACCTGCCGAAGCTTCCCGTGGGCCGCGCGGTGTGGAAGCCCGCGCCCGACTTCGCGACCTCGGCCGGCTGCTGGCTCGCCGCCGGTGCCGCGCACCACACCGTCATGACGACGGCCGTGGGTATCGAGGTGTTCCGCGACTTCGCCGAGATCGCCAAGACCGAGCTCGTCGTCATCGACGACGACACCACGGTCCGCGGTTTCCAGAGCGAGCTGCGCTGGAACCAGGCGTACTACCGCCTGGCCCAGGGCCTGTAAGACCCGTCGCCCCGGGCCGCCGCACGGCCCCGGGGCGACGCGGCGCGTGCGCCTCGATTCTGGTGGCGCCCCGCGAGCCGGTTCGACCGGCGCGCGGATCGTGCCCCGGAACCTCCGCAGCGGTGGGCTGCGGCGGTTCCGGGGCATTTCCGCGTCCGGGCTGCGACCACGGTCCGACGCGGGGCGCATGGCATCCGGTTCGTGCGCCCCTTGTCCCACTTCTGGCGGTGCGTGTCCCCCTTGTGGTGAGGTGGTGGGCCCTGGCCTGCGTGTCCCCGCCCGCAGTGAGTCGGCCGGCCTTGCAACGCTCCCTCCGGGACGGGGGAGCCGCAACGCGGCGACACGCACGACGAGGTCGCCGCCGGAATAGCGACGGCGGCCCTCTCGTTGCGGACCACTCACGCAACCGATGGGAAACGCTTTGTCCTCCACCTCACACGCCCTCGTCGTCGGCGCGACCGGTATCGCCGGCGGCGCCCTGCTCGATCGTCTCTCCGACGACGGCTGGGAGGTGACGGCGCTCTCGCGGCGGCCCGGCGCGGAACGGGCCGGAGTCACGTGGCGATCGGCCGACCTTCGATCGCCGGAGTCGTTGGCATCCGCCCTCGACGGCATCCCCGTCACCCACGTGTTCTTCACGGCGTGGTCGCGACAGGAGACCGAGGCCGAGAACATCGCCGTCAACGGCGGTATGGTGCGCGACCTTCTGGCGGCGCTGGCCGCTGCCCCCGTGCGCCACGTCGCCCTGATGACCGGATTGAAGCACTACCTCGGGCCCTTCGAGGCCTACGGGCAGGGCGCCATGCCCGATACACCGTTCCACGAGGACGAGCCCCGGCTCGAGGTCGACAACTTCTACTATGCGCAAGAAGACGAGCTGTTCGCCGCCGCCCGGCGCCAGGGCTTCACGTGGTCGGTGCATCGCTCGCACACCGTGCTCGGGCACGCGGTCGGCAACGCGATGAACATGGGGCTCACGATCGCCGTCGCCGCCGCGATCAGTCGGCACCTCGGTCGGCCGCTGGTCTTCCCGGGCAGCGAGACGCAGTGGAACGGTCTGACCGACGTGACGGATGCCGATCTGCTCGCGAGCCAGATGGTGTGGGCGTCGACGCACCCCGAGGGCGCCGGCGAGGCCTTCAACACGGCCAACGGCGACGTCTTCCGGTGGCGCTGGATGTGGCCGCGTCTCGCCGCAGACCTCGGCGTGGACGCCGAGGGCTTCGACGCCGTGCCACGCCCCTTCGCGCAGCAGATGGCGGAGGCCGCACCCGTCTGGGCCGAGATCGTCGCGCAGCACGGGCTCGTCGAGCCCGACATCACCCGGGTCGCCTCGTGGTGGCACACGGATGCCGACCTGGGGCGTGACATCGAGGTGATGACGGATATGTCGAAGAGCCGCCTGGCCGGCTTCGTGGAACATCACCGCACGAGGGACTCCTTCGCCCGCCTCTTCGATCGGTACCGCGCGGCGCGTCTCATCCCCTGACCGTGTCGTGGCGGCCGGTAGGGGCGGCGTCCTCGAGCATCATCCCCACCGATGTCGCGCACGCGTCGCCCCGCCTCGCCTCGGTCCCCTCGCGCACGGCGAAGCCCGCGATGACGAGGGCGGCCACGGGATCCGCCCACCACCAGGACGCGTCCCGCGGGATGCGTGAGCACCCTCGCCGTGCGCTTCGGGGCGCGCCCATGATTCGATGGTCATCGGCCTGTCCGCGACGTGTGGACCGCGCCACCGAACCGATTCACCGGAGCACGATGCCCCACCACGACGACGAGTCCGACGAGGCTTCCGCAGAACCCCTCTTCGTCGTGCAGAGATATCCGTCGCAGCATCTGGTCGCCCGGTGGATCGGCATCCTGTTCATGGTCGGAGCCGTGATCCTCGCCGCGTCGGAGGTGATCGAAGGAGATCGTCTCGCGTATGTCGGCGTCACGGTGTGGCTCACCACCCTGGGTGGTCTCGGCGCGATCATCTTCTTCTACGCCCTGTCGCTGGGGAGCGCGCGCATCCTCGTGTTCGACGACCACCTCGTCGTCCGCTCCGGACGGCGCCGGTCACGGGTCGTGCCGGCATCCGACATCGCCGAGCTCGCGGCGCTCCTGTCGGGACGGGTCCGCGGCAAAGACGAGCGTGGTCGCACGTTGTTCGAAACCATGAGCGTCTACCAGGGTTTCCGGGACTTCGCCGCGTGGCTGCAGGAGAAAGCGCCCCGACAGTGGGCCGAGATGACGGGGAGCTCCCGCGGCTGAGCGGGGCCGGGGCTGCGCGATCAGCCCTCGGGGGCCTCAGCGCGCCTGAACCGGGCCGTCGATGAGCACCGTCTCCGTCACAGGCGCTGCCCCAGCGCCCACAGGCGGTCGGCGCGACCCGAGATCGCCTCCGACAGGGCGAAGGCCTGCGCGTCGGTGAGGGATGCCACGTAGTCGACGATCCCGCGGGAGCGCGCGAGCGTCTCGGCCTCGGCATCCGAGGGCCGACGTCCGGGAGGCAGCGCCGCATACTGCTCGCGCGCCAGGGCGATGAGCTCGCGCAGGCGCCGCGGCGTACGCGCCCGGTCGAGGTCGTCGTCGAGCCACTCGCCGAGCGCCCGCACGGAGCGCGCGAGGATGCGGCTCATGCCGCGCTGCTGGATCGCCAGATCGGGGCGGCTGAGCACGAAGCGCTTGTGCACGAACTTCAGCACCTCGACGTGATGCCAGGCCGAGGCCGACAGCACGACGGGACCGGCCCGCGGAGTGTCGAGGGGGCGCAGGCGCGCCGACTCCTGGAACCGGCGGATCCACCGGTCGGTGAACGCGGCGAGCCGCCGCTCGGCCGTCAGCGAGCCGTCGAACGGGCGCGCCAGCAGGTCGGTGACCATCTCGGCATCCACGTCGCTGACGGCGGCGAGAAACGCCTCGTCGTCGGCGATCCACGGGTCGTCGCGGCGCATCTTGCGGCGCAGGCGCTCGAGTCCCGCGCCCGGCGCGAGCTCGGCGCGCACCTCGGCGTCTTCGCGGTCGCGCCACTCGAGCACATCGTCGAGCCACCCGCGGAACTCCGCGGCGATCGGGGCGTGATCCAGGATGCCGGCGCGGTAGAAGTCGTCGACGTCGTGCACCGAGTACGCGATGTCGTCGGCCAGGTCCATCACGGCGCCTTCGATGCTCTGACGCAGGGGCTCGGCATCCACCCCCTGACGTGCGTCGTCGAGATCGGCGAGATCGAGGTCGTACACGGAGTACTTGTGCACGCGGTACGCCCCATCGGAGGAGCGACGGATGCCACGGGGCGGGCCGATGCGCTCGACGTCGGCCGCCTCGACCGCCGGCGACCAGGGGTACTTCGCCGAGGCCGCGCGAACGGCGGCGGTGAGGTTGAGCCCGCGCGGGGCGTTCTCGATCACGTCGAGCGAGGTGAGGATGCGGTAGGTCTGCGCGTTGCCCTCGAAGCCGTCGGGGAGGCCCAGTTCCTCGCGCGCGAGGCGGTTCAGCGTCGACTCGCCGAGGTGGCCGAACGGCGGGTGGCCGAGGTCGTGCGCATACGCCGCGGCCTCGACGACCGTGGCGTTGCAGACGTCGCCCTCCCCGGCGCGACGCGAGATCGTGTTGAGCTGCAGGGCCACCACCCGTGCGATCGCGCTCACCTTGAGGGTGTGCGTGAGGCGGTTGTGCACCGGGGCGCCCGAGATCGACGGCGAGACCACCTGCGTCACCGCCGACAGCCGCGAGAAGTACGGCGAGAACTGGATGCGCTCGAGATCGATGGACCAGGGGTCGGCGCGCGCGTCGTCGTGATCGGGGAACACCCGGGATGCCGGATTGCCGACGATCGTCCCGCGCTCGGCGCTCGCTCGGTCGGCGGGCAGGGAGCGCGCGTCCGCGGCCGGGGGCGTGGTTTCGTCGTGCAGTGTCATCGGGTCCTTCCGCGGCGTCGACGGCGTGGATCCACGCTAACGCGGATGCGGCGGCCGTTCGCCGCGCGCACGACTCCCGCAGAACTCGACCCATACGGCGCCGGTGGCTTCAGGTGACGCCCGATTGCAGGAGTCGTGCTCGTCCACCCGGGGAGAGGCCGGCAGAACGGGCCGGCACCCGCAGCGCCGGGCTGCAGGCGGGCGGTGCACAACTCGTGCAGGAAGCGACCGAAGGAGGCGGCGCGGGCCGGTGGTCGCTTCTGCAGGAGTCGTGCACACGTGGCGGTGGCGGTCTCTCAGCGGCGGTCCAGTCAGCCCCGCCGCACCTCGACCTCCACGATCCGGGCGTCGTCGCCGCGCAGTTCGTACGTCGGACCGGTGACGCGCAGCGCCACCTCTTCGTCGATCTCGGCGCACGAGGGTCCGAGCCGCAGCTCCACCTCGCCCGGCTCGACCACGCGACGCATCGCCCGGTCGCTGTACGCCAGGCGCGAGGCGGGCACGGTGAAGCGCACCTCGGCGCTGTCGCCGGGCTCGAGCTCGACGCGCGCGTACGCCACGAGGTGCGCCACGGGGCGCGTGACGCTCGCGGCCGAGCGGTGCGCGTAGACCTGCACGACATCGGCGCCGCGCACGGGGCCGGTGTTCTCGACGCGGGCCGTCACGGTGAACGCGTCGCCCGCTCGGACCTGGGCGGAGGCGCCGGATGCCGACCCTCCGGCCGCGCCGACCCCGTCGACGCGCAGCTCCCGACGCTCGAACGTCGTGTACGACAGCCCGAACCCGAACGGCCGCACCGGCGTCGGGTCGGTGCTCGTCACGCCCGACGGGCCGCCGAGCAGCGGGTGCAGGTACGAGTACGGCTGGGCGCCGGCGGAGCGGGGAAGTGAGACGGGAAGACGCCCCGAGGGGGTGGTATCCCCGGCCAGGAGCGCCGCGAGCGCCGGGGCGCCCTCCTCGCCCGGGAAGAACGCCTGCAGCACCGCCGCGGGAGTCTCGGGCCCATCGAGCGCCCAGTCGATCGCGTACGGGCGGCCCGTCAGCAGCACGAGCACCACCGGGGTCCCGGTCGCGACGACTGCTTCGACGAGCTGTCGCTGCACCCCGGGCAGCTCGAGGGAGTCGGCGTCGTTGCCCTCGCCGACGGTCCCGCGTCCGAAGAGGCCCGCGCGGTCGCCGACGACGACGATCGCGACCTCGGCATCGCGGGCGGCCGCCACCGCGGCATCCAGATCCGAGACGTCGGACCCCTCGACCGCGCACCCGACGGCGTACGAGAGGTCGCCGAACCGCTCCGTGAGAGCGTCGCGCACCGTCGGCAGCGAGAATCCGAGCGGTGTGCCCGGGTGGTGCGCGAGCACGTGGTTCGCGAACGAGTAGCAGCCCATCAGCGCGTCGGTGCTGTCGGCATTCGGGCCGATCAGAGCCACGCGCCCGGGGGTGCCGAGCGGCAGCACCCCGTCGTTGCGCAGCAGCACGACCGACTCCTCCGCGATGCGGCGGGCGAGCGCGCGGTGCTCGGCGTCGTCGAGGTCGACGCTCTGCGGGGGCGTGGAGAAGTCGGCATCCAGAAGTCCGAGGTCCTCCTTCTCGGCGAGCACGCGGGCGACGGCGCGGTCGACCGCGGCCTCGGGCAGGGCGCCGGATGCCACCCGTTCGGCGAGGAACGGATAGGCGTCGGGTCCCGGCAGCTCGACGTCGATCCCCGCCTCGAGCGCGAGCTGCGCCGCCTCGGCACGGTCGGCGGCGATGCCGTGCATCGACCGCAAGAACTCCACGGCGAAGTAGTCCGACACGACGGTGCCGTCGAAGCCCCACTGACGGCGCAGCAGGTCGGTGAGCAGCTCGCGCGACGAGGCCACGGGGACGCCGTCGATCTCGGTGTAGGAGTTCATGACGCTGCGCACCCCGCCGTCGCGCACGGCCATCTCGAACGGCGGGAGGAAGACGTCCTGAAGCTCCCGCTGCCCGACCGAGACGGGGGCGTGGTTGCGCCCCGCCCGCGAGGCGGAGTACCCGACGAAGTGCTTGAGCGTCGCGTGCACGCCGGCGTCCTGCAGCCCCCGTACGAAGGCGGTGCCGATCGTGCCGACCACGTAGGGGTCCTCCGCGATGCACTCGTCGACGCGCCCCCACCGGGCGTCGCGCACGACGTCGAGCACGGGCGCGAGCCCCTGGTGCACGCCGAGCTCGCCCATGGAGCGACCGATGGCGGATGCCATGAGCTCCACGGCATCCGGGTCGAACGAGGCGCCCCAGGCGAGCGGGGTCGGGAAGGTCGCGGCCTTCCACGCCGCGAACCCGGTGAGGCACTCCTCGTGCACGAGGGCGGGGATGCCCAGCCGCGTCTCGGTCTGCAGGCGCCGCTGCTCGCCCCACAGCCACGCGGCGCGCTCGGCCGGATCGACGGGGCGGGTGCCGTAGACGCGGGTGAGGTGCCCGAGGCCGTGCACGGTGGCATCCGCGTAGGCGGTGGTGGTGACCTTCTCGCCGGAGAGGGGGGCGACGACCTCGTCGCCCTGGTCGACCCAGTAGCCGACGAGCTGCGCGAGCTTCTCGTCGAGGGTCATCTCGGCGACGAGGTCGCGCACGCGCGGGGACACCCCGGGCTCGAGGGCAGCGCCGACGTCGGTCTTGTGGATGGTCATGGTCGGATCAGCCCTTCACGGCGCCGGTGAGGCCGCCGACGATGCGCCGCTCGAACACGCTGAAGAACAGCAGAGCGGGGATCATCGACAGCGAGGTGAACGCGAGCACGCGCGCGGTGTCGACGGAGTACTGCGACGCGAACGCCTGCGTCCCGAGCGGCAGCGTGTAGGCGGCTTCGTTGTTGAGGATGAACAGCGGCAGCATGTACGAGTTCCAGCTGTTGACGAAGGCCAGGATGCCGACCGTCACCACCGCGGGGACGGCGAGGGGCAGCACCATGCGCCAGAAGAACCCGAGGCGACCTAGACCGTCGATCGAGGCGGCCTCCTGCAGCTCGTGCGGGATCGCCGCGAGGAACGGCGACAGGATGATGATCGTCAGCGGCAGCGCGAACGCGATCTGCGGCACGATGACACCGGCGAGCGAGTTCATCAGGCCGAAGTTCCGCACGAGGATGTACAGCGGCGTGATCGCGACGGTCATCGGGAACATCAGCCCCGCGGTGAACAGCGCGAACACGACGCCGCGGCCGCGGAAGCGGTAGCGCGAGAGGGCGTAGGCGGCCATGAGGCCCAGGGCCACGACGAACAGCGTCGTGGCGATCGCCGCGATGGCGGAGTTGCCCACCTGGCCCCAGAAGACGCCGCTCGCGAGCACGTCGGCGTAGTTCTGCCAGTTCCACACGACCGGGAATCCGGACGGGTCGACCGTGATCTCGGCGTTCGAACGGAAGCCGCCGAGGATGATGTAGACGACCGGCGCGAGCATCATGCCGATGAGCAGCAGGGCGACGAAGCCCACGACGACGTTGGTCGAGCGCTTCGAGCCCGCGGCGACCCGACGAGGGGCGCGAGGGGTGACGAGCGTGGCGGTGGCGGTCATTTCGAGCCTCCGGTGAGGGCGCCGGCGGTGTCGCGCCGCAGCACGAACCGCTGGTAGACGAGGGCGACGGCCAGCGAGATGACGAACATCACGACGGCCACGGCGCTGCCGTAGCCGAAACTGCCGGCGTTGCGGCCGTTGGCGACCATGTAGGTGGCCATGGTCGAGGTTCCCGCCGTGGAGGCGACGTACTGGCCCCAGATGATCCAGACCAGGTCGAACAGCTGCAACGAGCCGATGATCGACAGGAACGCCCAGATGCGGATGGTCGGGCCCATCAGCGGCAGCACGATGTGCCGCTGGACCTGCCAGTAGGTCGCGCCGTCGATCGCGGCGGCCTCGCTCAGCTCCTCGGGGATGCCCTGGAGGCCGGCGAGGAAGAGGATCACGGCGAAGCCGATGTACTTCCACGTGATGATGATCAGCAGCGTCCAGATCGCCAGGGCCGGGTCGGAGATCCAGTCGGCGCGCAGCGCGCCCAACCCGACCTTCTCCAGGGCGCCGTTCAGGGCGCCGCCCGACTGCAGCATGAGACCCCAGCCGAGGCCGACGACGACCTCGGAGATGACGTAGGGCACGAAGATCAGCACGCGGATGAGCGACTGCGCGCGCATCTTGCGGTTCAGCAGCAGGGCGAGTCCGAGTGCGAGCGGTCCCTGCAGCACGAGGGAGCCGATGACGATGAACGCGTTGTGACCGAGCGCCTCGTGGAAGGCGGGGTCGGTGAGGATCGTGACGTAGTTCTGGATGCCGACGAAGTCGGTGGGGGCGCCGAAGCCCGACCACTTGTAGAAGCCGTAGTAGGCGGCCAGGGCGACGGGGAGGATGACGAACGACACGAACACCACGAGCGCGGGGCCCAGGAGGATCGCGAGCTCGCCGCGGATGCGCCAGGCCTCGCGGCGGCGGCGGACGGGCGGCCGCCCGGCCGAGGGGGCGCGGCGAGCGCCCTCCTCGACCGGGCGGCGAGACCCGGTGTCGGTCGCCGAGGCGGCGAGCTGAGTGGCCACGGTCGGCGTCCTCAGCGCGAGGCGGCCGCGTTGACGGCGTCGACGATGCCCTGCGGCGATCCCTTGCCGGCGAACATGTCGACCACGGCGACGTTGAGCGCGTTGCCGACGTTCTGGCCGTACAGCGTGTCGAGCCAGACCGAAACGTAGGGCGCGTCGGTGTACGCCTGCAGCGCCGACTGGAGAGCGGGGGTGGTGACGGCATCCGTCGCCTCGCTCGAGGCGGGGATCGTCTGGAAGGCGTCGGCGTAGCGCTCCTGGTTCTCCTTGTTGACGGCGAAGTTCAGGAAGTCGGTGCACTGCGCGGGGGCGTTGACCCAGCACGCGTACCCGTCGACGCCGCCCATGATGGCGCCTTCCTCTCCGTCACCGCCGGGGACCTCGGGGAACGGGAACCAGCCCAGGTCGGCGAGCGGCTGCTCGTCGGGCGTGAGCGAGGCGATCACCCCGGGGTTCCACGCCCCCATGAGCTCCATCGCGGCCTGGTGGTTGGCGAGCAGGCCGGCCGACGATCCCGCGCCCTGCTGGGCAGCGGTGGTGAGGAAGCCGTCGTTGAAGGGCTGCGTCGCGAGGAACGACTCCAGGTTCTCGCCGGCCTCGATCCAGCACGGGTCGTCGAAGCTGCGGCTCTCCGCGGCGGAGTCGAGCACGTCCTTGGCGCACGCGCGCAGGGCGAAGTTGTAGTACCAGTGCGCGGCCGGCCAGGCGTCCTTGGCTCCGACGGCGATGGGGGCGACGCCGGTGGCGCGGATCTTGGCGTTCGCCGCTTCGAGCTCGTCGATCGTGGCGGGCGCTGCGGTCACGCCGGCGGCGCTGAGCAGGTCCTGCGAGGTGAAGATGCCGGAGGGGAGCACGGCGACGGGCATGCCGTAGTTCTTGCCGTCGACCTCGAAGGCGCCGAGGGAGGTACCCAGAGCGTCCTTCGCCTCGGGCGTGATCTTGTCGGTGAGGTCCATCGCCTGCCCGGCGGCGACGATGTCGGCGAGCTTGCCGCCACCGCGGGCCATGAAGATGTCGGGGGCGTCGCCGGCGTTCAGCGCGGTCTGCAGCTTGCCGTCGACCTCTTCGTTCTGCAGGGCCTGGATCTCGATCGTGACGCCGGGGTTGGCGGCCTCGAAGGCGGCCGCGGTGTCCTCCCAGTACTTCTTGCCGTCGCCGGTGGTGGAGTTGTGCCACATCGTCAGGGTGACGCTGCCGTCGGCGTTCGCTCCGCCGGATCCGCCGGCGGCGCAGCCGCCGAGGGCGAGAGTGCCGGCGACCGCGAGGGCCGCTCCGGCGAGGATCTTGCGCGTGTTCATGTGATGTCCCGTTTCTCTTCGTCGAGGTGCGTCACGAGGACGCGTCGGTTCCGGCTGCTGTGCCGTTCGTTCACCACCCCGGGGTCTGCGGCCCGCTGAGGTGTCAGAAGTGTCACCCGCCGACAGAGGGTCGTCAAACGTTTTCGAAAATGATTTCCACGCTAGGGTCGGATGCCATGAGGCGAGCGACCATCCACGACGTCGCCGCGGCGGCCGGGGTCTCGGTCGCCACGGTGTCGAAGGCCGTCAACGGCCGCTACGGGGTGTCGCCCGAGACCGTCGGTCGCGTGCTCGACGCCGTGAAGAAGCTCGGCTACGAGTCGAGCCTCGTGGCCAGCAGCATGCGGTCGCGGCGTACGGGGGTGATCGGCGTGCTCGTGGCCGACATCGAGCCGTTCTCCGCCGAGATCCTCAAGGGCGTGGGGGGAGCGCTGTCCGACACGGGGTACGACCTGCTCGCGTACACCGGCGCCCGCCGCGACGGCGAGGGGTGGGAGCGCCGGTCGCTCAGCCGGCTGAGCGGCACGCTCATCGACGCCGCGATCATCGTCACCCCCACGGTGGTCGCCGTCTCGAGCGAGGTGCCGATCGTCGCCATCGACCCGCACACCGGCCGAGGAGACGTCCCCACCATCGAATCCGACAGTTTCACCGGCGCGCAGCAGGCCGTGCACTACCTCGTGCAGCTCGGCCACCGTCGCATCGGCTTCATCGCGGGGCGCCCCGACCTGCGGTCGGCGGTGGCGCGGGCCTCGGGCTATCGCGCGGGGCTCGCGGCTGCCGGCATCCCGTACGACCCCGCTCTGGTGGGGGTGGGGCGCTACGAGCAGGACGTCGCCCGCGAAGCCGCCCACGAGATGCTGGCGCTCGCCGACCCGCCCACGGCGGTGTTCGCCGCGAACGACCTGTCGGCGCTCTCGATCGTCGAGGTCGCGGCGGAGCGCGGCCTGCGCGTGCCCGACGACCTGTCGGTGGTCGGTTTCGACGACGTGCCCGAGGCGGCGCGCGCTCAGCCGGCCCTGTCCACGGTCCGTCAACCGATGAAGCGACTGGGCGCCGAAGCCGTGCGTATGGTCCTCGCGCTGCTCGCCGGGGAGGAGCTGCCCGAGACGCACATCGAGTTGCCCACCCGGCTCGTCGCGCGCGGGACGACCGCGCCCCCGCCCGCGCGCTGAGCCGCGGCCCGCCGGACCTTCCCCACGGGCCGAGCCGTGCATCACGGCCGAGCACCCGTCGAGTGTCCACGACACGCCGCATCTCGCGCGACGGCGCGGCGTGTCCTGGACGCTCGACCGGGGAACGGCCCGCCACACCGCCCGCCGCGCGCCGCACTACCCCATGGCTCCGGTACCGTCGAGGTGTGATTTCCGCCAGCAGCAAGGACGACGAGGTCGATCTCCTCATCGACGCGTGGTCGCAGTTGCTGCCCGAGGTCGACCTCACCCCCCTCGACGTCATGTCGCGCCTGCGCCGCGCCGCCTTCCACCTGTCGAAGCTGCGCGCGAAAGCCTTCGCGAGCGCCGGGATCGCCGTGTGGGAGTTCGACGTGCTCGCCGTTCTGCGCCGCGCCGGCACCGAACTCAGCGCCACGCGCCTCATCACGGCCACCATGATCGGCAGCGCGGCGATGACCAACCGCCTCGACAAGCTCGCCGACCGCGGTCTCGTGCACCGTCGCCCGAACCCCTCCGATGGGCGGGCGATCCTCGTGGCGATCACCCCCGAGGGGATCGAACGGGTGGATGCCGCGATGATCGAGCTCGTGCGCCTCGAAGCGGAGGCGCTGCGCGACGTCAGCCGCGCCGACCAGGCCCTGCTCGCGAGCGCCCTGCGAGTGCTCGCCGCCGGCGAGACGCACGAGGCGTGATCGACCTCGTCGACACTCTGGGCCGCCGCCCGGTCGTGCTGGACGGGGGTCTCGGCACCCTCCTCGAGGCGCGGGGCAACGACGTGACGTCCGCCCTGTGGTCGGCGCGCGTGCTCCGCGACGACCCCGGCGAGGTGCGCGCCGCCCACGCCGAGTTCGCCCGAGCCGGCGCCGAGGTCGTCATCACCGCCTCGTACCAGCTCGGCTTCGAAGGCGACATCCCGGATGCCGAGGTCGAGACGCTCCTGCGCCGCTCCGTGTCGCTCGCCCGCGAGGCGGGCGACGTCGTCGTGGCGGCATCCGTCGGTCCGGTGGGCGCGCTCCGCGCCGACGGCAGCGAGTACACGGGCGCGTACGGTCTGACGCTGGCCGAGCTGCGCCGCGCGCACCGCCGCCGTCTGCACGTGCTCGCCGACACCGGCGCCGACGTGCTGGCCGTGGAGACGATCCCGTCTCCGCTCGAGGTGGAGGCCCTCGCCCTCGAGCTCGCCGACCTCGACGTCCCCGCGTTCGTCAGCCTCTCCGCCGACAGCACCGGGTTCTCTCCTGCCGGTTCGCTCGCCGCGGCGCTGGGGACCGCGGCATCCGTCCCCTCCGTCGTCGCGGTCGGCGTCAACTGCTGCGCTCCCGACAGGGTGCCCGGCGCGCTCGCCGGGGCGCCCGATATCCCGCTCGTCGTCTACCCCAATACGGGGGAGACGTGGGATGCCGCCACCCGCACGTGGCACGGCGGAGCGGCCCCGCTCGCCGACGACGCGCCGTCGTGGGTCGACGCCGGTGCGCGCCTGGTCGGCGGGTGCTGCCGCTCGACGCCGGCCGACATCGCCGCGATCGCCGCCGCACTGCGCTGACGGAGGGCGAGCGCGTCGGTCGAGCCTCAGGGCGTGCGGATCACGCGGTCGAGCCACTCCACCAGGAGCGATCGTTCCGAGTTCGAGAGGGCGTCGAGCTCGGCCGCGTCTGCGCGCAGCGTGACCGCGGCGGTGCGGTGCGCGGGCTCGGCGGAGGCGCCGGTCGCCTCGGGGACGATGATCGATGCGAGCACGGCCTCGAACAGGGCGTCGGCAACGGCGGGATCCCGCTCGTCGCTCGGGTGTTCGAGCAGGGTCAGGATCGCGCCGGTCCCCGCCGCGTGGATCAGGGCGACGGCGCGCTCTTCGGAGACGCGCAGTCGGCCGCGCGACGCGACGCGGCGGACGCGTTCCTCCAGCGCGTGCACGCCGGTGGCCAGGGCGGGGGAGTCGCGACCGCGCCGGGGATCGCTGAGCAGGACGAAGAGGTCGGGGTGCTCGAGGCCGAACCGCACCGTCTCGTCCCACCCGTGACGGAGGTCGTCGACCGGGTCGCCGGTGGCCGGCCTCGCGAGGTCGGCGACTTTCGCCGCGCCGAACGTCGCCATCGTCCATTCGGCGACCGCGTCGAGGAGTCCCTCCTTGTCGCCGAAGAGGCGGTAGATCGTGGGGGCTTGAATCCCGGCTCTCTCCGCGACGGCACGGGTCGTGACGGCCGCCGATCCCTTGTCGCGCAGAAGCGCGGCGGCGGAGGCGATGATTCGCTCGCGCACGTCGTCCCGGGGTGTGGCGGTGGGCATGAGGCGACGATAACAACTTCTTGTAAACGACGGTAACCGCTGTTACCGTCTGAGTGTTTCCATCGATAACAAGAGAGGCGTTCCAATGATCACGATCACCGGCGCGACGGGTTCGCTGAACCGCGCCACCGTCGACCACCTGCTTCAGAGCGTTGACCCGTCGGAGCTGGCGGTGGTCGTGCGGGATCCCTCCCGGGTCGACGATCTCGCACGTCGAGGGGTCGACGTGCGGGCGGGAGACTACGCCGATCCGCGCGGACTCCGGGCGGCTTTCGAGGGCGCCGACCGTTTGCTCCTCGTCTCCTCGAATGACCAGAACGCCGATGCGGCGGCTCTGCACCGCGGAGCCGTCCGGTCCGCGCGCGACGCGGGGGTCGGGCACGTGCTCTACACGAGCCATCAGGGTGCCGACGCCGCTTCGCCGTTCACCCCCGCGCGGGATCACGCGGCGACCGAGCACGCGCTCGCCGCCAGCGGCCTCCCCTGGACGGCCCTGCGCAACGGCTTCTACGCCCACACCCTCGAGTGGCTGCTCGGACCGTGGCGGAAGACGGGCGCGGTGTCGGTGCCGGCTGACGGCCCGGTCTCCTGGACGTCGCGCGATGATCTCGCTGAGGCGGCGGCCCGCCTGCTCCAGGGCGAGGTTCTCCCGCTGGGGCCGGTGACGCTCACCGCGACGGCAGCCCCGCGCTTCGCCGACCTCGCCCGCTGGGCGGGGGAGGCTGCGGGTCGTGACATCGCCCTCGACGTGATCGACGAGGAGGAGTGGACGCAGCGGGCGATCGCCGCGGGTCGGCCCGAGGGCGCGGTGCGCTTCACCCTCGGCATCTTCCAAGCGGCGCGAGGCGGCTTCTTCGCCGGAACGGATCCGGCGCTGCGCGACGTGCTCGGTCGCGAGCCGGTGACAGCGCGGAGCATCGTGGAATCCATGGTGAGGGCCTGATCCGCGCAGAGGCTTCTCGTGTGGGGCGGTGCGGGCTCCTTCGCGCCGCTCGTCGAGGGGTGCCGCGATCGCCGGCGCACTGCGCGGCTAACGCGTCAGGTCCTCCGGCTGCCGTCGGCGCTCTCCGTCAGAAGCGAGAGCTGCGCGGCGCGCCAGCCGTAACCGTCGCGCAGGCGCGAACGCACCGCCGGGAGCGCCGACGGCCGCCGTATTTCGACGCCGCGGTAGACGTCGACCGCCGACGGGTCGGCCTCGCGTGCGGCCATGCGGAGTTCGGTGAGCAGCGCCAGGAGCCCGTCGTCGCCGAGGTCGGCGCGGGCCCGCGACCAGTCGTCGAACGCCACTCGCGTCCAGGCGGAGGAGCGATCCGGCCCACCGAGAGCGGGGGAGCGGCGCACGAGGACGACCGCGAGGCCGGTCAGCAGCACCGACGCCGTGGCGACGACCCCCGTGGCCTCGACGGAGAACACCATCCGGTCGAGGGAAGTGTCGGCGAGTGGGCTGAGCGACACGGCCACCCGCAGTAGCGAGTAGGCGGCGAAACCTCCCGTCGTCGCCGCCAGCACGATCGCCGAGCGTCGGGGGATGGTGCGCGCCCGAGCGGTCAGCACGGCGCACAGCCCGCACGCTGTGGCGACCGCGAGGACTCGCACCGTGAGCGCGGCCGACGGCTCGAGCGCGATCGTGGTGATCGCCACGACGAGGGCGAGCACGGCCGCGAACGCGACGAGCGCCCGCACGCGCCGCGACCCCGGCGGACTCACGGCGACGCAGAGCATCGCGGGGGCGAGGACCATGGCGGTGGAGGCCATCGCGAGGGCGACGGGGCCGCCGCCCTGGAAGGCCAGCACGTACATCGCCGTCGAGCCCACGGCCAGCACGCCCGCCATCGAGGTGACCCGGAGGAAGAAGTGCACGGGCGCGCGGCTGCCCAGCTGCGGGAGGATCACGCCGATCATGCTCGCGCCCAGCGCGACGCACATCACCGCGAGTCCGATCGACAGCACCATGGGGGCCTCCACCGCCATCATGCTCGCTCCCGTGCTCGCCCCCACGTGCGATGCCCGGGCTTGACGCGGGAGCCCGCGCGGCTCAGTCGAAGTCGGCGGCGAGGGCGTTGCGGTGGTACTCGAAGATGATGCTGGTGCGGGTGGATGCCACGCTGTGCCGCGCCGACAGATGATCGACGACGAAGCGACGCACCGCCGAAGAGTCGTCTACGGCGATGTGCACGAGGAAGTCGTCGGCGCCGCCCAGGAAGAACAGCTGGATGACGTCGGGATGCCGACGGACCTCGTGCGCGAACGCGCGGATGCTCTCCTGCCGCTGCCCGGGCCGCAGTGTCACCCCGACGATGGCCTGCAGGCCGCGTCCGAGCCGGCTCTGGTCGACGGCGGCGTGGAATCCGGTGACGAGGCCGCGGTCGACGAGGGCGCGCAGTCGCGCGTGCGCGGTGGATGCCGCCACCCCCAGCGTCTCGGCGAGGGCGGCGTTCGTCATCCGGGCGTCGGCGGAGAGGAGCTCGATGATGCGCGCGTCGAGCGGGTGCAGGTCGTCGTCGGCCATCGCAGATCCTTCGCGTGATGGCTCCCGGTGAGCCCTCCAGCGCCGATGATACGCCCGCTGGCCGCTTTTGAGCCGAAGGATGTACGGGGAAACACCACGGAAACACCTCTTTCTGCGATTCTTCCCGCAACGCTCATCCGCTCGAGGAGGAACCCATGCGCGTCGCCGTGCCGACCGAGATCAAGAACAACGAGAACCGCGTCGCGATGACGCCCGCGGGGGTCGACGCCCTCGTGCGCCGCGGCCACGAGGTGCTCGTGCAGGCCCGAGCGGGCGAGGGCAGCGGGTTCTCCGACGAGCAGTACGCCGGTGCCGGTGCGGAGATCGTCGCGACGGCGGAGGAGACCTGGGCGCGCGCCGAGCTGCTGGTCAAGGTCAAGGAGCCCATCGCACCCGAATACGGCTTCCTTCGCCCTGACCTCACCCTCTTCACGTACCTGCACCTCGCGGCGGACCGCCCCCTCACCGACGCCCTGATGGCGGCGGGAACCACCGCCGTGGCCTACGAGACCGTGCAGACCGCCGACCGCGCGCTCCCGCTCCTCGCTCCGATGAGCGAAGTCGCGGGCCGCCTGTCGATCATCGAGGGTGCCCACCATCTGCTGCGGGCCTCCGGTGGGCGGGGGCTCCTCCCCGGCGGCGTGCCGGGCACCCCGCGCGCGAAGGTCGTCGTGATCGGCGGCGGTGTCGCGGGCGAGCACGCCGCAGCCAACGCCCTCGGCCTCGGCGCGCGAGTCACGGTCGTCGACATCTCGCTGCCGAAGCTCCGCCAGCTCGAGGAGCGCTTCGGGGGAGCGATCGAGACCCGCGCCTCGACGCGCCTCGAGATTGCGGAGCAGCTTGCCGACGCCGACCTCGTGATCGGCTCGGTGCTCATCCCCGGAGCCGCCGCGCCCAAGCTCGTGACCGACGACATGGTGGCCGCGATGAAGCCCGGCTCGGTGCTCGTCGACATCGCCATCGACCAGGGCGGCTGTTTCGAGGGCTCGCGTCCCACCACCCACGACGCGCCCACGTTCCGCGTCCACGACTCGCTCTACTACTGCGTCGCGAACATGCCCGGCGCCGTCCCGCACACCTCGACCCGTGCGCTGTCGAACGCCACTCTGCCTTACGTCACGCGCGTCGCCGACGCCGGCTGGGAGGCCGCGGCATCCGCCGACCCGGCCCTCGCCAAGGGCCTGAACGTTCGCGCCGGCATCGTGGTGAACGAGGGCGTCCGCGCCGCCTTCGACCTCTGACCCGCGCAGGTGTCCGGGCCCCTCAGCGCCCCCGAACCTCGATCGAGTGTCCACAACACCCGGACGAATTTCGAAGACGTCCGGGTGTTTTGGACACTCGCCACCCCGCGGGAGCGTTCACACGGACGGGGCCCCGTGGGCCGCGTGACTCAGCCGCGCACCCAGGCGTAGGTGATCTCGGGGCGGCCCTGACCGCCGTAGCGCGGCTCGCGGCGCACGCGGCCGACGTCGGCGAGATGCTCGAGGTAACGCCGTGCCGTGACCCGCGACATGCCCTCGCTCTCGCCGACCTCGGTCGACGAGACCGCGCTCGCCGCGGTGCGTACCCGCTCGGCGACGGCCTGCAGCGTCGCGTCGCTGAGTCCCTTGGGCAGCGCCGGCGAGGTCACCGTGCGCAGCGACCCGAGCAGGGCGTCGACCTCCGACTGCGTGGCCTCGCCCGCCGCGCGGTCGAGCCCCTCCACGTACGCGCGATACGCCTCCAGCCGCTCCCGGAAGGCGCCGAAGGCGAACGGCTTGATGAGGTACTGCACCACGCCGATCGACACGGCCGCACGCACCGTCTCCGCGTCGCGCACCGCGGTGACGGCGATGATGTCGACGCGCGAGCCCATCGCCCGCGCCCGGCGCGCGACGTCGAGCCCGGCGCCGTCGGGCATGGTCATGTCGAGCAGCACGAGGTCGATGCGGCGATCCGGGTCGCCCAGTGCTGTGAGGGCGGCGCGCGCTCCGGCCGCCTGCCCGACCACTTCGAACCCCGGCACCCGCCCCACGTAGGCGCTGTGCAATTCGAGGGCGAGGGCGTCGTCGTCGACGACGAGCACGCGGATCACCCGGTCACCGCCTCGGCGACCACGGGGAGGAACACGCGGACCGTCGTGGGCTCCGCGCTCACCAGCAGCGTGCCCCCGCGGGCGGCCACGATGTCGCGCACGAGCGCGAGGCCCACGCCACGGCCGCCGGGCGCGTGAGCGGCCTTGGTCGACGAGCCGAAGGCGAACGGATCGGCCAGCGACGGGTCGAACCCGGCGCCACCGTCGGAGACCTCGATCACCACGTCGTCGCCGTTCTCGCGGAGCGTCGCGCGCACCCAGCGCGGCTCGGCGCCCGCGGCGGCGGCGTCGAGGGCGTTGTCGACGAGGTTGCCCACCACCGTGACGGCCTCCTCGGGAGCCAGGGGGAGCGCGGGCGTGGGCTCGGCGACGTCGAGATCGAGCCGGACGCCCCGCTCGGCCGCCTCGTCGAGCTTGCCCAGCAGCAGCGCCACCACGATCGCGCCCTCGTCGTGCGAGACGAGACGATCCGCCAGTTCCTGGCGCTCTCCGGTGGATGCCACGATCAGCCGCCGTGCATCATCCACGCGGCCCAGCTCGAGCAGCGCCAGCAGCGCGTGGAGGCGGTTGCCGTGCTCGTGCGTCTGCGATCGCAGGGTGTCGCTGAGGGTGCGCACGCCCTCGAGCTCGCCGAGCAGCGCCTGCAGCTCCGAACGGTCGCGCAGCGTCATGACCCGTCCGCGTTCGGGGGCACGTCGGCCGGTGAGGTCGCGCGCCTCCTCTTGGTTGACCAGCAGCACGCGGTCGCCGTTGACCACCGTCTCCTCGACCATGCGGCGTCCGGTCGCGATGGCCTCGGCGAGGGCGGCATCCATCTCGGCCTCCCGCGGGTCGAGCCACACCTGGCCCGTCGTCGCCGGGGGAAGGCCCAGCAGGTCGGCCGCTTCGTCGTTGTAGAGCACGATGCGCCCCGACCGGTCGGTGACGACCAGCCCCTCGCGCAGCGAGTGCAGGACGGTCTCGTAGCTCTCGACCAGACGCGACAGCTCCTCCGGCGTGTACGAACCCGTCACCCGTCGCGCGCTGCGGCGCACGTACAGCGCCCCCAGCACGCCGAGTCCGACGATGGCGGCGGATGCCAGCACGATGAGCGGCGCGCGGGCGGCGATGTCCTGCTGCACGGCGCCGAGGGTGACACCCACCGAGACGAGGGCGACGATCGGGCCGTCCTCGACGCCGTTCTCGCGGATCGGTGCGATGGTGCGCACCGACGGGCCGAGCGTCCCCTCGTACACCTCGGTGAAGGTGCGCCCGGCGAGCGCCTCGTCACGGGAGCCGATGTACGGCAGGCCAATCTCTGCGCGGTTGGGATGGGTCAGACGGATGCCGTCGGGCGTCATGATCGTGACGAACGAGACGTCCGTCTCGCCGAGGATCTGCTCGACCATCGGCTGCAGACGATCGGAGTCGCCGGCCGCCGCCAGGGCGGCCACGTCGGGCTCGTGCGCGATCGTCTCGGCGACCGAGAGTGTGACCTTCTCGGCCTCACGCTGACCGGAGTCGCTGAGCTGCACCGAGAGCAGGGCGGCGAGGACACCGGCGACGAGCACGACGACACCGAGCGACACCAGGGCCAGCCGTCCGCCCACGCTCAGTCGCATGCCCACCGCCCTTCGTCGCGCCTGCCGTGAACAATACGACCACAAATCGCCGATCGGTTCGCCCTCGACCACAGTCATGTCATCCACTCCGGCGATCCCGCCGGACAACGAAGACGTTAGGAAAAGGGATAGGCGCTGATGGCTCTCTCACTCCGCACCACTCGCGACGGTCGGCCGCGTAAGAAGATCGACCGCAACCACTGGCTCTACATCGCCGTCATCGTCGCCGTCGTGGCGGGCGTGATCGTCGGCCTCGTCGCCCCGCAGTTCGCCGTCGGCCTCGAGCCCGTCGGCAAGGGCTTCGTCAACCTCATCAAGATGATGATCGCCCCGGTCATCTTCTGCACGATCGTCGTCGGCATCGGCTCGATCGCGAAGGCCTCGACGGTCGGCAAGATCGGCGGGCTCGCCCTCGGCTACTTCCTCGTGATGTCGACCTTCGCGCTCGGCATCGGCCTGCTGGTCGGCAACATCATCCACCCCGGTGAGGGCCTGAACATCGGCAGCGCCTCCTACGACGCCGTGCCCGAGGCCACCACGACGCAGGACTTCATCCTCGGCATCATTCCCACGACGTTCTTCTCGGCGTTCACCGGCGGCAGCATCCTCCAGGTGCTGTTCATCGCGCTCCTCGCGGGCTTCGCCCTGCAGGGCATGGGCGAACGCGGGGCGCGCATGGTCGAGGGCATCCGCAACTTCCAGGTGCTGGTGTTCCGCATCCTCGGCATGATCCTCTGGCTCGCCCCGATCGGTGCCTTCGGCGCCATCGCCGCTGTCGTCGGCAAGACCGGATTCGGGGCCGTCATCAGCCTCGGCATCCTGATGGGCTCGTTCTACCTGACGTGCTTCCTCTTCATCGCCGTGGTGCTCGGCGGTCTGCTGTTCGCCGTCACGCGGATCAACATCTTCTCGCTCATGAAGTACCTCGGCCGCGAGTACCTCCTCATCGTCGGCACCTCGTCGTCCGAGGCCGCCCTGCCCCGTCTCATCGCCAAGATGGAGCACCTGGGCGTCTCCAAGCCCGTCGTTGGCATCACGGTCCCGACCGGGTACTCCTTCAACCTCGACGGCACCGCGATCTACCTGACGATGGCCTCGCTGTTCATCGCCACCGCCATGGGCGCGCCGATGTCGATCCCCGAGCAGATCGGCCTGCTGATCTTCATGATCATCGCCTCCAAGGGCGCGGCCGGTGTCACCGGTGCGGGCCTTGCGACCCTCGCCGGCGGTCTGTCGGCCTACCGTCCCGACCTCGTCAACGGCGTCGGCGTCATCGTCGGCATCGACCGGTTCATGTCGGAGGCCCGCGCGGTCACCAACTTCACCGGCAACGCCGTGGCGACCCTCCTCATCGGCGCATGGACGAAGCAGTACGACGGACAGCGGGTGCGCGAGGTGCTCGCGGGGCAGATCCCCTTCGATGAGACCCTGCTCACCGGCCACGACCACTCGGCGACTCCGGCGGCGGATGCCAAGGAGCAGGCCTCGACCGAGGTCGGCACCGGCCCCGCAGCCGTCGACACCCAGGCGCTCAACGCCTTCCGCGCTCAGGCGGAAGCGGAGGCGGCGGCTCGGAGCCGTTCGTGAGTCTTGCGCACACCCCGGCGGGGGCGGCTTCGGCCGCCCCCGCCCCTGCGCGCGTCGAGCTCGCGCGCACGTGGATGCTCCGCTCGCCGCTCGCGGGCGATCTCGAGACCGCGGCCGACGTGCTCGTGCTCGACCTGGAGGACGGCCTGCCCGCCGCCCGCAAGGCCGAGGGACGCGATCGCGCCCGTCGTGCCGCGGCCGACGCTCCGGTGTGGCTGCGCATCAGCGCGGCCGGCACGCGCGACGGCGAGGCCGACCTGGCCCTGGGACGCGAGCTCGACGACCGCCTCGCCGGTGTCGTGCTGGCCATGTGCGCCGGTCCCGCCGACGTCGCGCACGTCGCCGCGTCGCTGCCGGCGGGAACCCCCATCGTCGCGATGATCGAGTCGGCCGCGGCGCTGCTGACGGCCCCCGCGATCGCCGCGCATCCCGCCACGCGCCGCCTGGCCTTCGGCACGGGCGACTTCCGCCGCGACACCGGCATGTCGGCCGATCGCATCGCGCTGTCGTGGCCGCGAGCGCAGCTCGTCGTCGCGTCGGCCGCCGCGGGCATCGCGGGACCCGTCGACGGCCCGTGCGGCCCGGTCGACCAGGCCCACGATGCGGCCCGTCACGCCGTCGCGATGGGTTTCACCGGCACGCTGGCGCTCCAGGATGCCGCCATCCCCGGTGCTCACGCGGGCTTCACGCCGTCGCCGGCCGAGGTGAAGGCCGCCCGGTCGCTGCTGTCGACCACCCCCGACGGCCCGGTCGACGGCTCGTACGCGCCGACCCTCGCTCGCGCCCGAGCCCTCGTCGCGCGCGCCGAGGCCCTCGCCGCCCTCTGACCGTCGGGCGGCTTCTTCCGTCCGGTTCCGGGGGCTTCGACAGGCTCAGCCCCCTCGTGCCGCAGGATCAACCCAACCCAGGTTCCTGAGCCCGTCGAAGGGGCCGGGACCACAGCGTCGTCGTGTCTCCCGCGGGTCCCGGGGGCTTCGACGGGCTCAGCCCCCTCGCGCCGCAGGATCCGCCCGACCCAGGTCCGCAAGCCCGTCGACCGGTCCGGGACTCACCGTCCGCGCCGGAACAACCGCCGACGCCGCCGCGGGGGAGCAGCTACGGCAGAGGCCTCCTCGCGTGCCCGGCGCCGTTCGCTCCACGCCGCCACCACGGCATCCACGTCCACCGTCGGCGTCACCACCGGCGGGCCGCCCTGCAGCTGGCGCCGGGCCTCGATCACTCGGCGGTTGAAGTCCTCGACGGCCTCGCGCACCTCGGGTTCGCGCGCGAGGGCGTCCAGGCGTTCGGCCATCTCGGCGTGCTCGACCCGGAGGGTGAGCGCGGGGGGACCGAGTCCCGTCAGCTGTTCGGTCTCGATCTTGCGGCGGATCCACCAGTCCGGGTCGTGCGAGGCGCCCAGGCCGGGGAGGGGCTTGCCCGCTCCGGGAAGGTTGTCGAACTCGCCGCGGCGGATCGCCTGCTGGATCGAGGTCTCGACGAACGCCGCTCGTTCAGCGGCCGTCGACCCTCGAGCCGGTCCCGCCGACTCCGCGGGTTCGGGCGCGAGTCCGGCCTCGCGCAACTCGCGGTCGAGGCGATACCGCTCGGCGGCCTGCCGCGCGTCGTCGCTCACGCCGCCTCCCGTCCCTCACGCTCCAGCCGCGCGAGGCGCTGCCGCGCCATGTCCTGTGCCCGCGGCCCGGAGCCGAGCGCGCGCTCCGTCACACGCAGGATGACCCGCGTCAGTGCGAGCACCGGGAGCGGCCATCGCCGCACGCCGAGCATTTTGCGGTATCGGCGCGGGATCGTGGCCACGGCGGCGGCGAAAAGCACGCGGTAGGAGACCCCCATGAGGCCGGGGAACGGAGGCTTCCGCAGGAAGCGCACGACCTCGGCCACCCGCTCGTCGCCGCGCAGCTCGCCGCGCTGATGGAAGCCGTCGATCTCGGCGCGCAGCGCCGCGCGGGTGCGGGGAGGATCGACCACCCGCATGAGCCGCCCCGCGGTCGCCCAGTCGTCGACGTAGGCGTCGGGGCCGCCGGGGATCGGCTTCCTCGACACCTCATGCCCGGCGAGGAAGGCGTCCGTGAAGGCCAGATGCACCCACCGCACGAGATCGGCGGCCTCGGCGGTGTAGGCCCGCTCACGGCCGTCGCCGGCCGTGTACTCGCCCTTCACCCGCTGATGGAACCGTCCCACGCGCCGGGTCTCGGCATCCGCCTGGGTCCGGGAGCCGTAGGTCAGGGTGATGACCCAGCGCACGGTGCCGGTGAGGCGGCCGATCGGGTCCTCGCGGTAGCGCGACCAGTCGTGCACGCCGGCGAGCGCGCCGGGGTGCAGCGCCTGCAGCAGGAGGGCCCGGATGCCGGCGACCAGCGTCCCCATTCCGGCGTGGACGGTCCACGCGGGGCCGTTCTCGGCGAAGTACCCCGTGTCGTCACCGTCGGCGATCGCCCGGACGTAGGGCGCCATGCCGGTCGGGTCTCCCGCCAGCGCGACGAGGATCCTGCCGCGCAGGGTCGCGATCCAGCCGGGAACGGAGGGGGAGGTCGCGTCGCTCACCCTTCCAGCGTGCCACCGTCCGAGGGGACGGGCGCGGGGGTTGCTCGACGTGGACGATCTTCCCGGTGGGGGAGGATCAGTGACCCTCGTGAGTCACGACGGGAACGGTGCCGTCGTCGCGGAGGAGGACGGCATCCTGGGTCGCACCGAGGGCGGGGGTGACGAGCACCGCGATGACGGCCGCGGCGACGAGCAGCCCCGTGACGCTCATCGGCTGCGCGGTGCGCGTCGCGCGCTGACCGTGGCGGCGCAGGTGCACCGCGGAGGTCGCGCCCACCACGACGAGCAGGACAGCAGCGGCGGCCACGCCGATGATGCTGGTGTGCGCGGGCGCCAGGAACATCAGGGCGGTCGCGAGGGCGAGCGCCGCGAGGGCACCAGCGAGGGCGAGTCGGGGGACGACGAGGCGTCCCGTCGACAGGGCCGCGGCTCCCCACGCGAGGGAGGCGAGGCCCAGGACGACCATCCCGATTCCGAGGACCACTGCGGGGACCCCGGAATCGGGACGGACGATCGCACCCGCGCCGAGGGCGGCGATGATAAGTCCGGCCCCCCATGCGGATACGGAGGGCCACGACCGCACGAAGGTCGCGGCGTTCATGCTCAGACCGCCGCGGTGCGGGGGACGTTGCGCTCGGTGCCGAGACCGACACCCAGCAGCACGACCGCGCTGGCGAGGTGCAGGAAGTGGTCGGCCGTGTTCAGCGCGAGGATGTTGGCGGCGGTACCCACGAGGAAGAAGCCGACGATACCGAGGAGCAGGTAGACCGCCCCGACGGTGGTGTTGACGCCCTTGGCGGCACGCGCATTCGACAGACCGGCGACCAGCAGCGCGGCACCGATCAACAGGTGCGCGATGTTGTGCAGCGGGTTGACCTCGAAGATGCCGAGGAGAAGACCGCCCTCGCTCGAGATGAATCCGACGCCGCCCGTGACGGCGAAGCCGAGCAGACCGACGAGCAGGTAGACAGCGCCGAAGACGGTGGCCACGATGCGGTTGGGTGACGAGCTCATGATGAACCTCCCAGATTGTTGGCAGCGACCGTCCGGCCGCTTCTCCCCATCTTCGGAGACAATGCATCGATCGGATTGGGCTTTGCGTCCAAGGGGACTGTTCGGGTAGAACCCGGATACGACAGAAGGCCCCCGAGTACTCTCCGAGGCCCTCCGCAACGAAGTCGACCATAGGTCGCCCCCTCGCGCTCGCGATGGGGATTGCAATTCCCGCAGTGTTCACGTAGCCGCGTTTCTGCCACACTCCCCTCATGCGTTTCGAGACGACCCTGTCGCAGATGGGGAACAACACCGGCATCGAGGTGCCCCCCGAGATCGTCGAGGCCCTGGGTGGCGGCAAGCGCCCCGCCGTCACGGTCGACGTCAACGGGTACGTCTACTCGAGCACGATCGGCGTGATGGGAGGCCGTTCGCTCATCCCGTTCTCCGCCGACAAGCGCAAGGCGACGGGTCTTTCGGGCGGGGATGCCATCAGCGTCGAGCTCACCCTCGACACGGCGCCTCGCACGACCGAGGTGCCCGACGACCTCGCGGCAGCCCTCGCGGAAGCCGGCGTCCGACCCGCGTTCGACGCCCTCGCCCCCAGCGCGCGCAAGGCGCACGTGGTCAACGTGGAGTCGGCGAAAGCCGCCGACACGCGCGTGCGTCGCGTCGCGTCCATCGTGTCCAAGCTCTCCTGAGGTCGACCCCGTCCCGTTCGGTCGGGACGGTTCGCGCTCCGGCGGCGGCCTGCTCGACACTGCGCGAGCCGCCGGGCGATAGCCTGGAGCGGGAGGTCCCGTGGGGCGCACGAAAGAGGCCATCGCCGAAGGGTTGTCCATTGCGACGGCCGCGGCGCGACTGACCGTGCGCAATCGCATCCTGGTCGAGACGATCGCCCGCGGCGGGCAGTTCGAGAGCGAGCTGTTCGCGGACTTCGCCCGCACCACCCTCCACGCCCTCGCCGACGAGCAGGACCAGGCGGCCGAGCGCGTGACCCACCAGCGCAAGCGCGCGTGGGGCCGGTTCTCCGACTCCTCGGGCACGCACGACTACCGCGACCGCGACACCCGCAATCTGCGTCGCCGCGCGAAGCAGTCGCGCGGGGTCGCGAAGGAGTTGCGCGCCCTCGCCGACGATCCGGAGCGCGTGAAGACCCTCGTCGCGGACGCGCGCATCGCCGCGTGGGGCGACGTCGAGGCCAATCTCCGCCAGCGTCTCGACGTCGAGGGCATGACCGCCGACGCCGATCCCGAGTACGCGCAGATGCGCAAGGCGAGGATGGACGCCCTGCGCATGGTCGATCTCGCTCGTCTCGCCTCCCAGGCGAAGCGTCGGGCGAAAGACAAGGCCGCCGCCGACGGTGATGAGGCCGACGAGGCCGCGTCCGAGAAGACCGCGGCGAAGAAGAAGAAGTCGGCCACCCCCTGACCGTCGCGCGGCGTGGTGCGGGCGCGTCGTATTCTCGGCGCGGTGACTGCTGCCGCGCCGGTGCCCCGAGTAGCCTCGGCCGCGAGCGGAAGGTGGAGGCCATGGTGCGACGACGTCTCGGACGCTCGGCCCGAGTCGCCCGACCCGGCTACGCGCTGGTCTCGGTGAGTGCGCGCGACGCGAACGGGTTCGTCCACCATTACGACGACATCGAGGCCCCACTCGGATCGCTGCACGAAGCGATCGCGATCCTGCAGCTGAACTCCGTCGCCACCGACGCCGCCCATCGCGACGCATCCGCCTGACCGGTCTGCCCATCGGTGGCACGCGTCCCGGGCGGTCTTCCCGGGGTGATTCCATGGAGCCCCGGCGCGTCAATGGAAAAAGCCCCGGCTCAGAATTTCTTCTCAGCCGGGGCTTGTCACTGTCTCAACACAGTGTGCGCCCGAAGGGACTCGAACCCCTAACCTTCTGATCCGTAGTCAGATGCTCTATCCATTGAGCTACGGGCGCAGGGCCTCCGCGCGAAACGGCGCGCAGGCCGTGGTCCAGCATAGCCGCGACCTCGGGAGACGTCTAATCAGCCCCGAACAGCGTGCATCCCGGGCGTGGCGCGCCGATGACCGGCGGGTGTCGAGTCGGAGACGTACGCTGGCGGGATGAGCGCATACACCTCCGCGTTCGAGCTGTTCTCCATCGGGATCGGACCCTCGAGCTCCCACACGGTCGGCCCCATGAGGGCCGCACATTCTTTCGCCGCACGGTTGCAGTTCACCGGAGACCTGGACCGGGTGGCATCCGTTTCCTGCGCCCTCTACGGCTCGCTCGGTGCGACCGGTATCGGGCACGGCACCCCCGACGCCGTCGTCGCGGGTCTGCAGGGCCTCGAGCCCGAGACCGTCGATCCGGATGCCGTCCGCCGCGCGTGGTCGGACTGGCCCGACGGGCGCGCGCTGGCGCTCGCCGGCACGCACGAGATCCCGTTCGCGAAGGCGGACATCGCGCTCGAGCCGCGCACGCGCCTGCCCGGCCACCCCAACGCCATGACCCTCGTCGCACGCGATGACGACGGCGCCGTTCTCGCCGAGGAGACGTTCTACTCCGTCGGCGGCGGTTTCATCCGGCGCGAGGGCGAATCCGCTCCGGTGACGGCCGCGCCGATGCCGCTCGCCTTCGACGACGCCGCGACGCTTCTCGCCCTGTGCGACGAGCGGGGCATCACGATCGCGGAGGCGGCGCGTCTGAATGAGGAGGCGCTGCGCTCCGACGAGGAGATCGCCGCGGGCCTCGACCGGATCTGGGACGCGATGGCGGCCTGCGTCGACGCGGGTCTGCACAACGACGGCGTGCTGCCCGGCATTTTGAAGGTGAAGCGCCGGGCCGCCGTGATGCGCGGGCAGCTGGATGCCATCGAGGCCGAGGGGCACCGGGAGCTCCCGGGGGAGTGGCTCGGGGCGTTCGCGCTCGCTGTCAACGAGGAGAACGCCGCCGGTGGACGGGTGGTCACCGCGCCCACGAACGGGGCGGCGGGGATTCTGCCGGCGGTGGCGATGTACTGGTGGCGGTTCCTCGCCGACTTGGGGCTCGGCGTCGGCAACGCCGTCACGCCGCACGGCGAGCTCGTGGGCAGCGCCCTGCTCGGGTACGACGGGCACGCGGTGACCCGGTCCGAGGTCGCGCACTGGGACGACGAGGATGTCGCCGAGGCGAACCGCCGGCGCGGCATCCGGCGCTTCCTGCTGACGGCCGCGGCGCTGGGCTCGCTGTTCAAGGCGAACGCCTCGATCTCGGGCGCGGAGGGCGGATGCCAGGCCGAGGTCGGATCGGCGTGCGCGATGGCGGCCGGCGGGCTCACGGCGGTCATGGGCGGCACGAACCGGCAGATCGAGAACGCCGCGGAGATCGCGATGGAGCACCACCTCGGCCTCACGTGCGACCCGGTCGGGGGTCTCGTGCAGATCCCGTGCATCGAGCGCAACGCGATCGCCGCGTCGACGGCGGTCACCGCCGCTCGCCTCGCCCTGCGCGGCGACGGTTCACACTACGTGTCCCTGGATGCCGTGGTCGAGACGATGCGTCAGACCGGCATCGACATGTCGACGAAGTACAAGGAGACCAGCGAGGGCGGCCTCGCGGTCAACGTCATCGAGTGCTGAGCGTGGTCGTCCTCATCCGCTCGAAGGGAGGAGGCTGAGCCCGTCGAAGCCTCCGTACCCGGCGGTGACGGCTCGACCGCCGAGCGGTCGCCGCGTCCGGCCGCTACCGGTCAGGCGCCGTCGCGGAGCTTCGCGGTGAGGGCGCGCAGCTGCTCGAGCTCGTCGTCGGTGAGGCGGGCCATGCGGTGGGCGATCGAGCGTCCGTGCGCGGCGGCGAGCCGGCGGAACACCACCGCGCCGTTCTCCGTCGCGGTGACGAGTGATCCGCGACCGTCCTCCGGATCGGCGCATTTGGTGAGAAGGCCCCGCGACACCATGCGCTCGACCAGCCGCGAGACGCTGGGCTGGCTGATGAGCATGTTGCCCGTGACGTCGCGCAGGCGAGCCGTCATACGCGGCGCGCGCGTGACCGTGAGCAGCACGTCGTACTCGGCCTGGGTGAGTTCTTCGCCCTCGAAGTCGGACCGGATGTCTTCGAACACCTCGTGCTGTGCGCGGAAGAGGCTCTCCCAGGCCTGCACGGCGAGACGTCGATCGGTCATGCACTCAGCGTAGAGGGAGCGGCATGCCGCGGACACGACGTCGACGTCATGACTGTGGGCAGAGTAAGGGCCGGTCGGAGAGGCTTCCGACCGGCCCTTGTCCCTGCACCAAGAGTGTCCTGCAATCACATGTCGGTAGCTGCCACAGCAAAACAACTACCGTGCGAGCACTCTATAACGGTGAGGTAACGGAGGGGAAGAGGTCGCCGTTATATTTTCGTGACCGATTTCGCGAGACCATCCTGTGGGTTCCGTCCGCCCTCTCCCGTAGGGGATCACCGTCCGCGAACGTGGTTCCACTGCGTGATGACCTCCGAGCCGTGCTCGAAGCCGAGCTCGCTCACCGCCGACGTGCCCAGCACGAAGTAGCGGCCGCCCGCGGCGGTCAGGCCCAGCCACGTGCCCGCGAGGGCACGGAGGAAATGGCCGTGCGAGAACAGCAGGATCTGCTCGCCGGCCTGAACGCGCGGGCGCAGCTCCGCGAGCAGGGACTCGGCGCGCGCCGTGACCTGCGCGACCGACTCGCCCGGGGTCGCACCCGCCGGCGTCCCGTCCCAGATCGTCCACGGCCGTCCGAGCTGCGCGACGATCTCCGGAGTGGTGAGACCCTCGTACGCGCCGTAGTCCCACTCGACCAGTCGCGCGTCGGTCTGCGCCCCTGGATATCCGGCGCGATCAGCGGTCTCGACCGCGCGCTGCAACGGGCTCGAGAGCACGAGGTCGTAGCGACGGGTGGCGAGCAGGGTGCCTGCCAGCTCCGCCTTGTAGGCCCCTGTCTCGGTGAGCGGGATATCGGTGAGACCGGTGTGGCGTCCGGTGCGGCTCCACTGCGTCTCGCCGTGCCGCACGAGCACGATCCGTCCGTCGGGTTCCGTCAGCTCTTCGTCCTTCACCCGTCCATCCTCCCGCCAGCGAGAGGGTCGGGCCGCGTCTTCGGGCGTGGCGGAAAAAGAAGGGCCGGTCGGAGAATCCCGACCGGCCCTTTCCTGCACCAGAGTGTCCTGCAATCACATGTCGGTGGCTGCCACAGCAAAACAACCACCGTGCGAGCACTCTATAACGGTGAGGTAACGGAGTGGAAGAGGATGCCGGGAGGCATTCGCTATTCATAGGAAAGGTCGACGCACCGACGCATCGAGCGCCGCCGACAGGTCGGCGAAGAGGTCGTCGGCATCCGGTCGGTCGCAACTCGACTACTGTGACTGCGTCGCCCGGGCGCCTCGACGGCTCCGGGCTCGATCATGAAATGCGAGCACTCCCATGAGTCGTCCCCTCGATTCCTCCGTCGACACGTCCGATCCGGCGGGCGCACCGCGCCGGCTGCGCCGGGCCATGGAAGCCCGGCACCTCGTCATGATCGCCCTGGGCGGGGTGATCGGGTCGGGCCTGTTCCTCAGCTCGGGCTACACGATCCATCAGGCGGGTCCCCTCGGCGCCGTGCTGGCCTACCTCCTGGGCGCCTTCGTGGTGTGGCTGGTCATGGTCTGCCTGGGTGAGCTCGCGGTGACCTATCCGGTGTCGGGGTCGCTGCACATCTACGCCGCCCGCACCATGGGCCCGGCCACGGGCTTCACCACGGCGTGGCTGTACTGGCTGTGCTGGGTCGTTGCCCTCGGGTCGGAGTTCACGGCATCCGGGATCCTCATGCAACGGTGGTTCCCGGATGTCGAGGTGTGGGTGTGGTGCATCGTCTTCGCCGGCGTGCTGTTCACGCTGAATGCGATCTCCGCGCGCGTGTTCGGCGAGACCGAGTTCTGGTTCGCGCTCATCAAGGTCATCGCGATCCTGGCGCTCATCGTGCTCGGCACGATGGCGATCTTCGGATTCACGCCGCTGTCGTCCCAGCCGCACGCCGCGGTGGGGCTGAGCAACTTCGTCACGCCCGACGGGCTGCTGCCGGCGGGGCTCGGCGGCGTGCTGATCACCTCGCTCGCGGTGTTCTACGCCTTCAGCGGCGCCGAGCTCGTGGGCGTCGCGGCGGGCGAGACGAAGGACCCGGGCCGCAACATCCCGCGGGCCCTGCGCTCGACGGTGCTGCGTCTGCTGGTGCTGTTCGTCGGCTCGATCATCGTCATCGCCGCCCTCCTCCCCTACGAGCGGGCCGGGCTCTCCTCGAGCCCGTTCGTCGACGTCTTCGAGTACGTCGGCGTGCCCTACGCGGCCGACATCATGAACTTCGTCGTCATCACGGCGCTGCTCTCGGTGGGTAACAGCGGGCTGTACTCCTGCGCGCGCATGCTGTTCTCGCTCGCCGAGGAGGGTCACGCCCCGCGCGCCTTCACGAAGCTCACCCGGCGCGGCATCCCGATGATGGCCCTGCTGGTGAGTCTCGCGATCGGTCTCGTGTCGCTGATCTCGAGCGTCATCGCCGCCGAGACCGTGTACCTCGTGCTCGTGTCGATCGCCGGATTCGCGGCGGTCGCGGTGTGGATGTCGATCGTCGCGGCGCAGTTCTTCCACCGCCGGCAGTTCGTGCTCGGGGGCGGAGACGTGTCGAGCCTCGCCTTCCGCACGCCGCTGTACCCGCTTGTGCCGATCCTCGCGTTCGTGCTGCTGACCGCCTCGATCGTGGCGATCGCGTTCGATGAGAACCAGGTCGCGGCCCTGTATTTCGGCATCCCGTTCGTGGGCCTGTGCTACCTGTTCTTCTGGGTGCGCTACGGGCGCACGGGGACGACGACCGCCCGGCGCGACGAGGCAGCGCCCGCCGGCTCCCTCGACTGACGGCGGCGCGGGTGCGGGAGGCCGTGCTCCGCGGTCTCCATTCGCGATCGAGCGACCCGAGAAGCGCACGCGACGGTCGCGATGACCCTCTCGCCCCTACGGTCTTCGCACGCCCTCGGCTACGGGGAATGGACGTCCGCGGTACCGGCGTCACGACGTGCCAGCCGCCTCCGTAGTCGGGTCTCGATACGCAGATCCGACCCCGATACGGGGTTCGAGATCGGGAGACCACTGGTTCTTCCCTGGTTGGACGCCCGCGCCCTTGGTGCGCTCGCCCGGGTGCCGCGAGTGTCGACGTCGCGGGGCCCTCCCCGCCCGCTGGGCAGCAGCCGAGCGGATCGAACCTGATGGGGGTATCCATGGAGAACCAGAAGCGCCGACTCGTTCGGCGTCGCATCTTCGCTGTCGCTGCGGGCGGCGCGGCTCTCGGGGTCGGCGTCGCGGCGACCCTCGCGGCCTGGACCGACACCGAGTGGGTGTTCGGCGGGAACGGCGCAGGTGGCCCGGGGGTGGGGACGTCCACCTTCGCGATCGAACAGAACACGGACCCCGGCTTCGACCCGGCCGCGTGGACGGACGAGCCGGCCAACCCAGGAGGCGAGATGGTCTTCAGCGCCACGGGACTGCTGGGTACCGAGCTGGCCCCGGGCGACAGCGTCTACGCCGCGGTGGCGCTGCGCACCAAGACCGCCTCGATCGCCGGCGATGTCGAACTCCAGGCGGCCGTTCCCGCCGCCGGGATCGCCGGCGACGACACGGGCGACCTGCTCTTCGACGCCCTCGACGTCCGCGTGGCGACGAGCGCCATCGCCTTCAGCTGCGACGCGTCGGCCTTCGGCGGCGCGACGACCATCATCGCCGATGGGCCGCTCGCGACCACCGGAGCATCCGTCACGCAGGCTCTGGCGGAGGCCTCGGGCTCGACGCAGTACTACTGCTTCGAGGTGACCCTTCCCGACCCGATCCCGTTGGCGGGCGGGACGACCCCGGAGGACTACATGGGCCGCGCGATCGCCCCGGCGTGGGAGTTCGTGGCCACCTCGTGAACGACCTGGTCACGGCATCCCGTCCGCTCGCCGCGCACGCCGCGGGGCCGCGGCACCGGTTCCCCCCTCACCCACCGGATGCGGATGCGGACGCGCCGCTCGAACGGGTGCGGGATGCCGTGACCACTCTCGTCGGATGCCTCGGCATCCTCACCGTCGTCTGGCTGGTGGCGAGCTCCGTCTGGGGACTGGGGATCATCGTCTTCGTCACGGGGTCGATGTCGCCCTCGCTCCCCACCGGTGCCGCCGCCATCACGCAGGCGGTCGAGGCAGCCGACCTCGCCGTCGGCGACATCGTGACGGTGCGCCGTCCCGGAAACGGGGTGCAGGTGACTCACCGCATCATCGACATCGCGTCTGTCGCGGGGGATCCGCGGGCTCGCACCCTCACCCTCCGCGGCGACGCGAACGCCGCCGCCGACCTCCAGCCCTACGTGGTGCAGAGCGCGCCGCGCGTTCTCGCGGGCGCCCCCGTCCTGGGGACGATCATCACGACGGCGAAGACGCCGGCGGTCATGCTCGTCAGCGCCGTCATGATCGCTTCCGTCATCGCGTGGGCACTGTGGCCCACGCCCGAACGGACGACGCGTGCAGACACCGACCCGCGTCCTTCTCCCGCTCACCGCTGACCTTTGGAGAATCATGTCCCTCTCTCCCCGCGTCGCCAGACGGCGCGTCAGCGCGGTCCTCGCTGCCGCCGCCTCGTTCGCGCTCATCGGTGCGGGAGGAGTGTTCCTGGCCGACGCCGCTCGCGCCGCGTTCGTCGACGTCCCGCCCACGGGTTCACCGGGACGGCTGGTGCTCTCCTCCGACCCGTACCCGGCGGAATTCCTCGATCTCAGCCCCGGTGATCCCGCGTTCTGGCAAATCCAGGCGCGCCTGGAGGATGCCACGCGGGCGACGCTCGCGCTGGAACTGCGCAAGAGTGGGCCGCCGGCCGAGGTGCCGCGTGGCCTCATCATGCAGGTGGACGTCTGCGACGACCCGTGGGCGGGGGTGCCCGACCAGCCCCTGTGCGCCGGCGGGGGCCGCTCCGTCACGGTGGCGACGCCCTCCGACGACTACGCCACGACGTCGCCGTCGTTCGAACTGCGGCCGTTGACGCCGTCGGCCCCCCAGTACCTGCTGGTGACGCTCTCGGTCGAGGATTCCGAGGCGGCGCGGGCGGACACCGCTCTCATGGGTCTGCGCGGTCGGATGGGGGTCGGACTCACTGCCATCTCGGTGGATGACGTGCCGGTGCGACCGCCGGGTCGGCTGCCGGCCACCGGATTCGACCCCACGGCGCTCCTCGGCGTCGGCGCGCTCGCGGCGGGACTTCTCGGAATGGGTGCGTCCCTGCGGATCGCACGGAATGGGGCACGGCGATGAAGGTCGGGACGCGGGCGGGCCTGGCCGCCGCCACAGGAATTCTGCTCGTGGTGCCGCTGGGAATCACGGCCACCACAGCGAGCTGGAACGACGTCGAATGGGTCCACGACGACGCCCTCGGGACCGGCGTGCTGGATTGCGCGCAGAACCCGGCGCTCGAGAGTCGCTCACGAGGGACGTTCCTCGCGGGTGAACTGCTCGGGGTCGATCTCGATGCGCTCGCGCAGCTCGACGACATGCGTCTGACGGTGCAGTCGGATGGGGTAGCGGTGCCCGACCCGGGGAACGCGATCGATCTCGGGTCCGCCCCTCCGACGTTCACCTACGCCAACCCGCTGAACGTCACGGCGCTGGGCATCGCGGGGGTCGATCTCACGGGCTTCTCGATCGGGCTGCCGGGCGCGGCCCTCGGAGCGGCGAATCAATGGACGCAGGGGTCGGCCGAGGGGCGCGCCGCGGGCGCGTCCGGCCTGATCAACGACTCCGGGGCCGTCCTGGTGTCGGACACGACTCCCGACAGCAACCTTCCCCGGCCCGCGACGATCGACATCACCGCTCTTCTGCCGACCGTCGCGGGGTTGAATGCCGCGAGGCTCGAGGTCGGCGCGGTCGCCGCGGGTTCTCAGCTCGACGGATGCGCGGCTCTGCTCGACCAGGTCTGGGGGGTCTCTCCCACGCAGCCGGTCGCGCAGCGGGACTACGGCGTCGCGGGCCTCGGGCTCGCGCTCGATGCGCCCGCGGTGGGCGCGCTGACCGGGGCCGTCACGACGACGGTGGGGGAGCTCGAGACGGCGGTCGCCGCGCTCGTGGGGCAGAACGGCCTCATCTCGAGCACGTTGAGCGAGGCGCTCAGGCTTCGTGTCTCCACCCTGGCGAGCGTGGGGACGACGGGAACGGTGACGATCACCGGTCTCGACCTGCGGTCGACGGTGGCGCCCTTCCTGGGGCTGCATCTGCAGGGGAACGGGTTCACGGTCGACCTGGCGAACGGGCGGATCCTCGTCGATCTCGAGCGGCTCACCGGCCCCCTGAACGGCGCGGCGCCGAACACCGAACTCGTTCTCGACGCCGGCGTCGTGAACGCCATCACGGCCGAGGCGGGTGCGCTCCTCGATGCGTGGGCGACCGACGTGACGAACGCCCTGCGCGCAGCCATCCGCAATGCCCAGCTGAGCATCGATCTGACGGTCACGGTCCGGGCTGCCGGATACAAACTAGCCGACGTCAGGCTCACGTCGACCTCGGCCATCGGCGCGGTGGTCGACGGGAACGCGACCGTCGGGGTGACCCTCAGCGGCGTGCCGACCGGACTGATCGTCACGACGATCGACGCCGCGCTGGTCGCGATCGGTCTGCCCACCCTGAGCAACATCGTCAACACACTCACCTCATCCGGTCCCGTGCTGACGACCGCGCTGGCCAACCTGCTCACCACGCAGCTCCTGAATCGCGTCACCACCCTCGGCACGACGTTGTCCTCGCGCTCGGCGCCGGTCGTCACCGTTCTGGCCGAGGTGCTGAATGCGCTGCCGTCGGTCGTGTCGGTGATGGTCAACGTCCAGCCCGACGTGTCCGGTGCTCCTCCGGGGTCGACGTACACCCAACCGACCGCTCGCTCCACGGCCGAGTTCGCGGTCACCGCGCTCCGACTGGGGCTCGCGGACTTCGCTGCCCCCGACGACGTGGCGCACGTCCTGTTCGGCACGGGGTCTGCGGGACCGGTGACCCTGCCTTGACAGGCCGCGGCGGCGCCCGGACGCCGCCGCGGCTCCCGTCGGCCCTCGCGCCGACAGCCGGGAGAGCTCTACTCTCGTCAGACGGTCGATCACCCGAGGGAGCCGTCATGCAGGAGCAGTTCGACACCGTCGTCGTGGGAGCAGGCATTTCCGGCCTCTCGGCCGCCCGACTCCTCTCTCGCGCGGGTCGGCGCGTGGTCGTGCTCGAGGCCCGGGACCGCGTCGGCGGCCGCGTCTTCACCGACCGCAGCGAGGGGCACGTCACCGACCGCGGCGCTTCCTGGATCCACGGCATCGACGACAGTCCCGTCGCCGCGGCCGCCCGTGCGTTCGGGATGCCGATGGTGGAGTTCACGGTCGGCGGCTATCAGCCCGACTCGCGCCCGCTGACCTACTTCGACGCCGAGGGTCGACGACTTCCCCGCGACGCCGTCCGGCAATACGCCGACGACATCCGCACGCTCAACGCCGCGCTGGTGGGGATCATCCCCGACGCGGCCGACGACGCGACCTACGGCGATGTCGTGGAACGCGCGCTCGCCGCCCAGGAGTGGGACGCCGAGCGCGCGGAGCGCGTGCGGGAGTACAACGATCGTCGGGCCCAGGAGCAGTACGGCATCGGGATGGACGGCCTCGGCGCGCATGGGCTCGACGATGACACCGTCAACGGCGACGAGGTGGTCTTCCCGCGCGGGTACGACGAGCTCGCGACGCATCTCGCCGAGGGAATCGACGTGCGGCTCGACCACGTCGTGTCGCGGGTGCAGTGGTCGCCCGAGGGGGCGGAGGTCGAGACCGACCGCGGCACGTTCCCCGCCCGGCACGTCGTGGTCACGGTGCCCGTGGGGGTGCTGCACGCGGGCGATCTCGCGTTCGCCCCCGCGCTGCCCGAGACGCACGCCCGTGCGCTCCGCCTGCTGCGCATGAATGCGTTCGAGAAGGTCGCGCTGCGTTTCGCCGAGAGATTCTGGGATGCCGGGGTCTACGGCATCCGTCAACTCGGCGACGAGGGGGAGTGGTGGCACTCCTGGTACGACCTGGGGCGTCTGCACGACGAGCCCGCCCTGCTGACGTTCGCCGCCGGTCCCGCCGCCGTCGCGACGCGCGAATGGAGCGATGACGAGATCGTCGCGTCGACCCTCGCGCAGCTGCGGCGCCTCTACGGCGGAGCGGTCCCCGAGCCCGAGAGCGCGGTCGTCACCCGCTGGCAGGACGACCCGTTCTCGCGCGGCTCCTATGCCTATATGCTCCCGGGGTCTGTCGGTGCCGACCACGACGATCTCGCCGAGCCGCTGGGCGACGGCGTGCTGCACCTCGCCGGGGAGGCGACGTGGGGGGACGATCCGGCGACCGTCCCGGGCGCGATGCTGTCGGGGCACCGCGCGGCGCAGAACGTGCTCGGCTGGGAGGTGCCGGTCAGCGACCTCTGGGCGTGACGCGACACAGGTGGCCCGCCCCCGCTGCGGGAGGTCCGTTCGTTGCGGGAGGTCCCCGCGCTAGGGGAGGTCCCTGAGCATGCCGAAGGGACCGGAGGCTTCGACGGGCTCAGCCTTCCGCGCGTCGGCGAGCCGGGTCTCGTCAGCGCGGATCCGGGCCGGTCGCCACCGGCAGCTCGGGGTGGTTCGACCACTGGCTCCACGACCCCGGGAACACGCGCGGCTCGAAGCCGGCGAGGGTCAGCGCGACGGCCTGGTGCGCCGCCGTCACCCCCGACCCGCAGTACACCCCGACGCTCGCCCCGTCTTCGACTCCGAGCATGCGGAACCGCGATCGCAGCTGCTCGGTCGAGCGGAACCGGCCGTCGTCCGCGACGTTCTCGGTGGTCGGGGCGCTCACCGCGCCGGGCACGTGTCCCGCGCGCGGGTCGATGGGTTCGACCTCTCCCCGATAGCGTTCGCCCGCGCGCGCGTCGAGCAGAACCGACGAGTCGGCGAAGTCGGCGACGGCGTCGAGCTCGAGGACCGGGAGCGCCCCGTAGGCGAGGGAGATCGAGCCGGGCGCTGGGGCCTCGGCATCCCCCTCCTCCAGGGCGAGACCGGCGTCGGTCCACGCCTGCAGCGCTCCGTCGAGCAGGCGCACGTCGGTCAGGCCCGCGTAGCGCAGCAGCCACCACGCCCGTGCGCTCGAGAGGTTCTTCAGGTCGTCGTAGACGACGACCGTGTCACCGGGGTCGATGCCCCACCGGCGGGCGGCGCCCTGCAGCGTCTCGACCGGGGGCAGGGGATGCCGTCCGTCGGCCGGTGCGCCATGGGCGGCGAGATCGTGGTCGAGGTCGACGTACTGCGCCCCGGGGATGTGCCCCTCGCGGTAGGAGGGGCGCCCGTCAGGGCGGCCGAGTCGCCACCGCACGTCGAGCACCCGCACCGGTCCTCCGTCGGGGAACGCCCCACTCTCGAGGGCGGCGTCCAATTCGGCGGGAGTGGTGAGCAGGGATGCCATGTCCCCAGTCTGCCGTCAGCTCGGCGCGCCCGCGCCCCGCGTGCGGCCATCGGCTACGCGGGCGCGAGCCCGGTCGTGGCGGGAGGCGATCGGCACCACCGCGGTCGCCTTCGGCAGGCCCATCGCGGGGGTGCCGACGTAGATGGTCTCGGCGCGATCGACGACGTACGTCTCGTGCCAGATGCCGACGACGCCGGGGTTCCTCCGCGCCCGTCCGTTGAAACGGGTCCAGGCCGGCCGGTGCTCGTGCGACGGCGCCGAGGCGTAGGTGTATAACTTGTCGAGCGACGACCAGTACTGCACGAGATAGGGGCCGCGCGAGCCCAGCAGCATCGTGAAGCCCAGTAGACCCGAGTCGGGGTCGGCGCTGAGCTCGCGCAGCATCCTCGGCATGTCGCTCATCAGCGGCACCCACTGGTCGACCCGCCACCAGCGGTTGATCGTCATGCCGATGTGGAAGACGACCAGTTCGTCGTCCCAGCGGTGGGTCATCCGACCGGAAAAGATGGATGCCATGGCTCGCCCTTTCTCGATAGCGTCACTATCTAGTGTTGGATAGTGTTGCTATCGAGTCAAGGGGGCAATGTGCGCATCTCGGAACTGGCGACGCGGAGCGGCGTCCCCGTCGCCACGATCAAGTACTACCTGCGCGAGAAGCTGCTGCCCGAGGGCGAGCGCTCGTCCCCCACTCAGGCCGCCTACGGCCAGGCGCACGTGCAGAGGCTCGGCGTCATCCGCGCCCTGGTCGACGCGGGGGTCGGTATCGCCGGCGTGCGGAAGGTGGTCGCGGTGCTCGAGGAGCCCCCGGAGAATCCGTACGATCTCCTCGGCGCGGCCAATGCCGCCGTCACCCCGGCGGTGTCGGCCGACCTCGACCTCACCGCGGCGCTCGCGTTGCTGGAGCGCATGGGCGGCTCGGTCGAGGCGTGCTTCCCCGACCAGGTCGCCGCCGTCGCCCACGCCCTCGCCACCCTGGACCGCGCGGGCTTCACGGTGCCCGAGCCGGTAATGGACGCCTACCTCGCGCACCTGGGTGCGCTCGCCGAAGCGGAACTGGCGGCGACGCCCGACACATCGATCGAGGATGCCGTGCGCTACGTCGTACTGGGCACCGCGCTCGTCGAGCCGCTCATCCTGGCGCTGCGTCGCGTCGCCGAGCAGGTCGCGGCATCACGGCGCTTCGGGGCCGGCGGCGCGTAGGCCCGGCGGTGCCGCGGTCCGGCGGCGCTTAATCCCTGCGGTGCCTCGGCCCTGCGGTGCCTCGCCTGGTGGGACTCAGGCCCGCGGGTTGGCGGCGGCCCCGTCGAGCCAGAGCTCGTCGCTGTCGTCGCCGTGCGCGCCGCTCCGGCCGACGTGCGCGTCGCTGATCTTCGGGCCCTTCGTGATCACGTGCACGAGCGCCATCCCGTGCCCACGCCCGAGGTCGTAATCGTCCTTCAGCCACTGCAGGATGGGGCCGGCCTTGGTGCCGGGCCCGAAGCCGCGCTCGTCGGCGAGCGAGAGGAACTGGCGCGGGGTGAGGCCCGTCTTGGTCTCGATGTTGTCGAGGTACGCCTGGAACGACATGACGCGAGGCTAGCGTCGCCGTCCCGGCCGCGTCCATCGAGGAGGCGGTCGAGTCCGCGTCGTGCGCGACGCCCCGGTACGGTCGAAGGATGGCCGTCACCCTCCACCGGGCGCCCGTCGCCGACATCGCCCCGCTCACGCTCTACCGCATCCTGTGGATGCGCGTGAGCGTGTTCGTCGTCGAGCAGGAGGCCGCCTACCCCGAGATCGACGGGCGTGACATCGAGCCGGGCGCCGAGCTGATGTGGGCGAGCGAGGGCGACGACGTGCTCGCGACCCTCCGTCTTCTGCGCGAGCCGTCGAACACGCGTATCGGTCGGGTCGCCACCGCCGCCGCGGCCCGTGGCCGCGGCATCGCCGCCGGCCTCATGCGCGCGGCGGTGTCCCACCTGGATGCCGAGGGCCCCGGCATCCCGATCCTGCTCGACGCGCAAGCGCACCTCGCGTCCTGGTATGGGCGGTTCGGTTTCGTCGTGTCGGGCGATCCGTTCGCCGAAGACGGCATCCCGCACGTGCCGATGCGTCGCGCGACGAGCGTCGCCGAGGCGTGATGCGCCGCGCCCTCCCCGCCGCGGCCCTCGCGCTCGTGTGCATGCTCGTCCTCGCGGGGTGCGATCTGAAGTTCTCGCTCGGCTTCGGCACCGGCTCCGACGGGTCGTTCTCCGGGTCGGAGCTCACGGTCCCCGTGCTCTTTGCGAGCGGTGAGAAGGGCGGGGTGACGAGCCAGCGCATCACGGCCGACTCCGCCGACGGCGGCGACCTGAGCATCGACATCACCGAGAACGACGTCAGCGGCGTCGACCCCGTCACGCAGTCGGCGACATGGACGGCCGTGACCGCGGCGACGCTGCTGACCGGCGCCCGCCCCGACACGGCCTACACGTTCGGCTTCGATGCGCGCATCGCCACCCCCGCGGCGGGGGCCGTCACCGCGGTCGGCGTCCTCGCGCTGTACTACGGCACCGAGGTGCAGCCCGGCGTCGCCTTGACGGGAGGGGTGACCCCGCTCGGCGCCGTGAGTCCGGTGGCGGGACTGCCCGAGCAGGTGTCTGCGGCGATCGAGGCGGGCGGCATCGACACGATCCTGGTTCCCGCGGGCCAACGGACGGCGGTGGATGCCGAGGGCACGGCGGTCGACCTCGACCAACTCGCCGCGACCGGAGGGATGACGATCACCGAGGTCGCCGACATCGCGAGCGCCTACGCCGTGATGACGGGCGAGGACCTCCCGGAAGCCGTCTTTCCCACACCCCCACTCTCCCCGTCGGCCCTGCCCACGGCGGAGGATACGTCGACGGCTCCGCGTGCCGTGACCGCCGCGGTCGACGATGCCCTGGAACGCGCGCGGTCGTCGCTCGACACGGCGCCCGAGAGCACGCTCGCCGATCGGGCGCGCGCGGCGGTCGCGCGCAGCGAGCAACTGCGCGACGAGGGTGATGCGGCCGGCGCGTGGACCGCCGCGTCGACGGCGGCCGACGCCGCGGCCGCTGCTGCCGCCTCCCAGCTCTCCGCGACGGATGCCGCCGCCCTCGCCGAGGCCGCGTCCGGCGACGCCGACACGGTGCTGGGCGAGCTGTCGGTCGCCCCCTCGACGCTCGACGATGCCGACCCGGTGCTCGCGGCCGTCGGCTGGGCGGCCGAGGCCCGCGCCCTCGCCGGTCAGGCGCAGGCGTTCCTCGCGGCCGACGCCGACCCCTCGCTCGCCCCCGCGGGGCTGACCTCTGCCGCCCTGGCATCCTCCGCCGTGCAGACGGCCGAGGCGCTGACGAACCTTCGCTCCGAGATCGCCGGCGCGGGCACTATCGCCTCCGACGCCGACCTCGACGGTCTCGCGTCACTGCTGCGGCGGGCGGCGATCGCCGCGACCGACGCGTACGACGCCCGACGCGGCGACGATCCTGTCGCCGCCGACGATCTGAACGGACTCCGCACCCGCGCCCTCGAGGTGGCGCGCGACGAACTCGGCGCGCGCGCCGACGAAGGGGGACCCTGGGTCTCGCTCGGACTGTCCGCGTCCGCTTTCGTCCGCAGCTCCGCCGCGTTATCGGCGCAGTCAGCCGTGCGGGTGCCCGACGGTGTCGACCCCTCGGATGCCATCGGCCAGCGCATCGCGATCGCCGACGAATACACGGTCCGGGCGGTCGATGCGCTCACGGCGACCGGCGCGACCGTCCCTCTCCTGCGGGGCGCCCTCTCCGACGCGGCGGCCGCCGCGGCATCCGCACCCGTGCCGGGGGCCTCCGGGGCGTTCACGACGCCGTTCCTGCGGGCGCGCGTGCTGGCGTTCGCCGGGGGAGTCCAGCGCGACTGACCCCGCCGGGCTCCCGCCCGACGTGCGCGAACAAAGGTCAGAGATGGATGCCGTTGTCGGGATCGTTCACGCCGACGTTGCGGCCGCGGCTCGACTCGTAGGCGATGAGCCAGCCGACCGAGACGGCGGCGGCGATGACCACACCCAGCCAGACGTTCTGCCACACGAGCCCGAAGAGGATGCCGAGCCCCAGCAGCAGGACGCTCCCGAGAACCCAGTACGTGCGTCCGCGGGGCCAGCCGGTGCCTGATTGCGTCATGCGCCCAGACTAGGCCGCGTCCGCTCGCGGGCCAGGGCGGTTGCGGACTACCCGGGGCGGGCCACACCGCGGCCCGAGCGGTCACGGTCTGCAGCGATCCCCCGGTGGGCACCCGAGACGCTCCGCACAGCGGCCCGGTCGAGCGGGGGCCGTCGAGATCGTGGCGCGATCGGCGGACCCGCGTGGCGGTCACCGGTCGCGATGGTCTTCCGGATGCAGTCGGGGCCCGCGCCGGGGCTCCAGGCCCGATCCGGCGTAGATGAGACGGATCACGCGCTGACGGTGCCCCGCGAAGGGCTCGAGCAACTCGAGCATGCCGTCGTCGTCCGTGCGGTGACCGGTCAGGGCGTACCCCACCTGATGGGCGAGGTGGTAGTCGCCCACACTCACGGCATCCGGATCTCCGAAGGCGCGGATGCGCGTCTCGGCGCTCGTCCAGATGCCGACGCCGCGCAGGCTGATGAAGACGCGGTCGCGCGCTTCGCCGTCGGTCGCCGCACTCGCCGCGCGGACCACGGAGGCGCCGCGCCGCGCGGTCTCGACGATCGTGCGCGACTGTGGAGGTTCGAGGCCGGCGCGGTGCCACGCCCACGACGGCACGTGCCGCCAGCCCTCGATGTCGGGCGGGGCGAACATCGGGCGCGGGGTCGGCCCCGGTGCCCGTTCTCCGTACCAGGTGACGATGCTCCGCCACGCCGAGAAGGCCTGCATGCTGGTGACCTTCTGCTCCATGATGGCGCTCACCAGCGCGTCGAAGACGAGATCGGTGCGTCCGATGCGGAGGTCGGGATGCCGGCGGTGCCACTCCGCGACCGACGGATGCCGTGACGCGTCGAAGTCGTCGGGGTCGTCGTGCGCACCGCACAGGGCGGGGAGTTGGTCGAGTGCCCACGAGGCTCCCGGGCCCCAGGCGGCGGCCCGCACGCCGCCGCCGACGCGCTGCCGGATGGCGAGCGTGGCCACGCCGATCGGTGTGCGGCTGACCCGCCAGACGATGCCGCCGCTCGCCAGAGGGAGGGTCGCGACGTACGTCGGATCGTTGACGCCGTGGCGCTGCGCGGAGATCGCGCGGGCGACGTCGACGGCACGGGCCGGCTGATACTCGGTCTCGAGAGGGCGCTCCAGCGGAGCGACGAGGTCACGAGAAAGGCGCTGCGCGCGTACCCCTGTCGACCTCATGCCGACACCCTACGTCGCATCGCCGACATCGCGGCATCCGCGGTCTCGACCGGCCGCCCCGGGACCGATGTCGGGGTCGTGCCGGGGATGCGATCGCGCCGGTCAGAAGCGGTCGGGCGAGGGGGTGCCGTGTCCGTAGCGGATCGAGACGTCGGCGTGACGGTCGAAGCGGTAGCCGACCCCGCGCACGGTCCGCACGATGTCTTCGTACGCGCCGAGCTTCGCACGCAGGCGTCGCACGTGGACGTCGATGGTGCGCTCGCCGGGGGCGTCCTCGTCGGTGGAGCCCTCCCAGAGCGAGGCGACCAGCTCGGCGCGCTCGATCGTGCGGCCCTCGCGCAGGACGAGGTACTGCAACAGCTCGAACTCCTTGAACGTGAAGGCCGCGGACTCGCCGTCGATGAGCACGCGCTTGCGCGAGATGTCGACGACCACACCGCCGGGGGCGCGGTCCTCTTCGGCCGGCTCGTCCTTGGTGCGGGCGATCGCCGACGGCTCGTGAAGGGCGAGGCGCACCACATCGACGTCGCGACCGCCGGAGCCGACCGGGGCCAGGGCGACGGTCGCGTAGGTCTCGGCGGCGGGGGCCAGCTCGCCCAGGGTGCGGCGGAGGGCCTCGACCAGGGTTCCCAGGCTCACTCCGGCGGCGGCGGCCTTGGCCTCGTCGATGCCGACGTAGAGGGCGAAACCGCGCGGGGCGGTGGCGGGTGCCGGACGCGGAGCGTCGGCGGCCGGGGCAGCGGGGGCGCTCACCGCGGCGGGCCGCGGGGCGGCGGGGCGGGGAGTGGCGGGGACGGTCACGCGCGAGGCCTGGGGGCGGCTGGCGGAAGCGGTCAGAGGGCGGTCGAGAACAGCGGAGATCGACATGGGAGAAGTCCTTGGGTGGGTGAACCCGAGCGTGTCAGAGAGCGGGGTTCGACGGGAGGTGGGGGCCGAATGGCCGGAGCGCGGTGCCGAAGGGCGCGTGATCGACGCGGTCCCGAGGCGACCGGGGGACGAGGTCGGCGTTCAGAAGCACGAGATCGTCCGGGCGAGGGGTCGCTGTTAGCGGCACATTCGACAACACATGACAGCGCGGCCGGGCATCATCATGCCGGCAGTCCTGTTCGCCTCCCGGGCGGACAGAGAACGCGCAGTCACAGTCATGGGGGCGATTATTACCTACCGAGTCCAAGAACGTCAAATCCGTACCGCTGTCGCGATCGCATGGCAATCTGCGTCGTTCTACGGGCAATTCAGGGGCCGCGGTGATTCATTCTGCTCGGAAAGATCCCTCGGCTCAGGAGCGGCGTACTCTCTCGACATGGTCGATCTGAGCTTCGCCGACGACAAGACGGCATCCCGATTCACCCTCCATCGCGGGGACGACCTCGTCTCCGTCCTCGACTACCGCGACGACGGACGCACGATCGCCCTGACCCGTGCCTTCACCATCCCGACCTTCCGTGGGCACGGCTACGCCGCTGCGATCACTGAGCGCGCGGTGGACGCCATCGAAGCCGCGGGGGACCGCGAGGTCATCCCCGTCTGCTGGTACGTCGGGGAATGGTTCGACGCTCACCCGGAGCGAGCGGGAGTGCTGCAGGCGCGTCCTACCAGCTGACCGGTCCGCCCTCTATGCGCGTGGTCCGCGAGCGTCAACCCCTGCCGCGCGGCTGTCCGCGCCGACCAAGCTGGAACCCTCGAAAGGGGGAGTCATGAACGACGACCGCGATCTACCCGAAGGCGTCATCGACGCCGACCCGCCCGGAGGCTGGGAGAGCGGCGCTGTCGCCGACGCCGAGACCGCCGAGCGGAATGAGAGCGCCAAGGGCTCGCCGCGTCTGAACGACGCCGCGCCCTCGGATCCCATCGAAGGCGACGCCGCCAGTCACGGCATCGACCCCGACCTGAGCACGGAGGACTGATATGACGGACCACACTCGCGCCCCCGAGCCCGGCGAAGGCCCCGACGGCGGGGCAGGGGCGGCGGACTCCGTCGGCGGAGCGCTGCACGAGGATCGAAAGACCACGCGCCCCGACGAGCAGTCCGAGCCGGCGATGGACACCCACCCCACCGATGACGAGGCCCGCATCCAGGGCGTCGTCGTGCAGACGCGCGCCGACGTCGGCGGCAAGGGCGAGGAGCGCATCGCCGACGTGCTGCGCCAGCGTTTCACCGAGGTCGGGCTCGACCTCGGCGACGACCGCATCCGCGCTCTCGCAGCGGAGATCTCGGGCGCCTGACGACTCTCACGAACGCCCCGCCCCGGTTCCGGGTGCGGGGCGTTCGTGTGTGAACCGGCGGCCGCACCGACGCATCCGTGTACACCGGTCGCTACCCTGGCCGCGCATCGACGGGGTCTTTCCCGGCCGGGCCGGGGGCGGAGGCGGCACGTGCACGTCCACACCGTCGCGGGCGGGCGTTGCGGCGAGCCGATGTCGGAGGTGCGACGTACCGTGGCTGCATGCGGATCCTGCACACCTCCGACTGGCACATCGGGCGCACCTTCCACGGGCACTCGACGCTCGACGCCCTGAGCACGGTGCTCACCGCGCTCGTCGACCAGGTGCGCGAGCACGCCGTCGACGTGGTGATCGTCGCCGGTGACGTGTTCGATTCAGCCGCCCCGTCCGCAGCCTGCTATCCGGTACTCACACGCACCCTGGCCTCCCTCGCCGAGGTCGGCGCGAAGGTCGTCGTCACCAGCGGCAATCACGACTCGGCCGCGCGACTCGGCTTCCAGTCCGCGTTGCTGCGCGACGAGATCACCGTGATCACCGACCCCGCCACGGTGGGCTCGCCGGTCACCCTCGTCGACGAGCACGGCCCCGTCCACGTCTACGGAATCCCGTACCTCGAGCCCGCGATCGTCCGTCATCTGTGGACGGGGATCGAATTGCGCAGTCAGGCGCAGACGATGGCCCACGCTTTCGAGCTCGTCCGTGCCGACATGGTCGAGCGCGGTGGTCGCGCCGTGGTGGCGGCGCATTGCTTCGCCGCCGGGGTCGATTCCACTCCGGGCGTCGAGCGCGAGATCCGCCAGGGCGGTCTGGACGTCGTGCCGCTGCCGACCTTCGACGGCCCCGATTATGTGGCGCTCGGGCACATCCACGGGCGGCAGCAGCTGTCCGACCGTGTCCGTTACGCGGGCGCACCGCTGCACTACAGCTTCGGCGAGGCCGGCAAGCCGCGAGGATCGTGGCTCGTCGACCTCGACGCCGATGGTCTCGCCGCCGTGACGTGGCTGGATCTCCCCGTCCCGCGGCCGCTCACGACCCTGCGCGCACCGCTCGACGATCTGCTCGGTGCCGAACGGTTCGCCGGGCTCGACGAGCACTGGGTGCGCGCCGAGTACACCGACGCCACCCCGCAGCCCGACCCCATGCGCCGTCTGCAGGAACGCTTCCCCTGGTGCGCCACCGTGGTGCATCTCCCCGAGAACACCCGGGACGACGACGCCGTGGGATACGCCCAGCGCGTACGAGCAGCGCGCGACGACGGCGAGGTCATCGACGCGTTCCTCGTCCACGTGCGAGAGGGCGAGGCGGCCTCGGATGCCGAACGTCTCCTGATCCGCGAGGTGCTCGACGCGCGTCGGGTCGCGGAGGCCCGGTCGTGAAGCTGCACCGCCTCGAACTCGAGGGGTTCGGTCCCTTCCTCGAGACGCAGATCGTCGACTTCGACTCCTTCGCGGCCGACGGCATCTTCCTCATCACGGGGCGCACGGGCGCGGGGAAGTCGAGCGTCCTCGACGGTGTCTGCTACGCCCTGTACGGCGGAGTCCCGCGCTACGACGGCGCGGAACGCCGGCTGCGCAGCGACCACTGCGCGCCGGACGACCCGACGCGGGTCACGCTCGAGTTCAGCGCGGTCGGCGAGCGGTGGCGCATCACGCGGTCCCCGGAGTTCGAGCGACCCAAGCGGCGAGGCGGGGGAACTACCAAGGAGCCGCACCGCGCCCTGCTCGAAGTGCGGGCCGCCGAGGGGTGGACCGGTGTCGCCGCGCGACCCGTCGACGTCGCCGCGCGCCTCGACGAGATCCTCGGTCTCACACAGCAGCAGTTCCTGCAGGTGATCCTGTTGGCGCAGAACCGGTTCTCCCGCTTTTTGCACGCCAAGAACGACGAGCGGCTGGGTCTGTTACGCACACTCTTCGGCACGCGCACCTTCGAGCAGTACGCCACCGAGCTCGACGACCGCCGCAAGCGCGCGCACGACGCGCTGGCGGCCGAGGGCGTGGAGGTGACGACACTGCTCGACGAGGCCGAACGTCTCGCCGACGAGCTCACCGCCGCCGACGGCCGCGCTGCCGACGACGTGGACGAGGAGGCGGGCACCGGTTCCGGCTCCTCGTCGGCGGCGGATCGTCTCGCCCGGGTCGTGCGCGCGGTCGAACGCGCCGAGTATCGCGTCGAGATCCTCGCAGGCGAGCGCGGAGCAGCCGACGCCCGGCTCGATGCCGCGCTGCTCGCGGAACGCGAGGCGACCGCTCTGCGCGATCGCCAGGACGAGCGGCGACGTGTCCGCGAGCGCCTCGAGGCGCTCGAGGGCGACGACGAGCGGGTCCGTTTGCTCCGCATCGAGTCCGTGCGAGCGGCGGAGGCGGAGGTGCTGCGTCCGACCCTCGAAGCGGGTGCAGCGACGGCCGCTGCCGTCGTCGAGGCGCGCGGGCGTGCGAGCGCGGCCTTCGACGCGGCACGCGCGATCGGCGAACCGGCGGACGTCGTCGAGAACGGAGCCGCCGAGGCGGGCGATCGCGCCGCCCCCTCCGGGGCCGAGGAGGCTGCCGAGGAGCGCATCGTCGCGGCCCTGGCCGACGACGCCCTGGCGCAGCGCGCCGACGAACTCACCGCGTCGCTCTCGCGGGGAGAGGCGGCGCTGGCCGCAGAGGGGGAGCTGCGCGATCTCGGCAGCGAGATCGAGAGGCTTCACGCGCGAGTGACGACGGCCGAGACGGAACGGGACACCCTTCTCTCCGGCCGCGCCGACGTCCCGGCGATGTTGGCCGCTCTCGAAGAGCGTCTCGCCGTTCTGGCCGACGGCGCGGCCCGTCGCGACGCGGCGTTGACGACGCGCGACGAGATCCGCCACCGGCTGGACGCCGCGCGGGAGGCGGACCGCCTGCTCGAGGCGCGGGACCAGGCCGACCTCGCTTCGCTCGTCCGTTCCGACGCGCTCCAGCGAGCGGTCGAGGTATGGACCACGCTTCTGCGTCGGCGACTGGAGGGCGCCGCCGTCGAACTCGCGCACGACCTCATCGACGGACAACCGTGCGCGGTGTGCGGTTCGCCGGAGCACCCGCGTCCGGCGCACGGGGACGCGGAACCCGTGTCCGACGACGAGCTGGCGGCCGCCGAAGAGCGCAAGAACCTCGCCGCGGAGGAGGACCGCCTCGCGTCCGACGCGGCACGGGTGGCGCGCGACGCCCACGCGCTCGCCGCGGCCCGGGCCGGTGGAGAAGACGTTCAGACGCTGACGGCCCGCCTGACGGCGGCCGAGCAGACGGTGTCCGAGGCGACCGCCGATGCGGCGGAACACGAACGCGTGCGGGCGGAGCGCACGGCCGCGGCCGACCTCGACCAGAAGATCGCTCGTCGCCTCGATGGCCTGGGCGACGAACTCGCGGCCTCGCGCCAGGAGCTGGCCCTCGCGCGCCAGCGAGCCGAAGGTCTGGAGCGGGTTGTCGTCGACGCGCGGGGGCCGTTCGATACGGTCGACGCGCGGCAGCGCGACCTCCGAACGCGTCGAGACGCTGTCCGCGAGCTCCGCGAGGCGCGCACCGACCTGGCCCGCGCGCTGGACGCGCGACAGGCGGCCGACCGCGCTCTCGATGCGCTGATCGCCGACAGTGTGTTCCCCGACGCAGCATCCGTCGCGGCCGCGCTCCGTCCCGACGCCGAACGACGCCGGATCGACGCCCTCGTCGCCGAGCACACCGCGGCTGTGGCCTCCACGAGACAGCGGCTCCTCGATCTCGAACTGCAGCTGGTGGGCACGGTCGACGAGCCCCTCGACCTCGTGCCTTTCGTCGCCGAGGTCGCTGCCGCGCGAGCCGCCGTGCAGGCGGCCGCCGCATCGCACGCGGCGGCACGGGCGCTCGCCGAGCGCCTCCGGGCGCTCGCCCAGCGCGCCGACGCCGCCCACGCCTCGGTCGCCGCGCTGGCCGAGGAGCACGCCGTCATCGCGCGTCTCGCCGACACGGTCGCGGGACGCGCGCCCAACACCCGTCGGATGACGCTGGAGACCTTCGTGCTGGCGGCCGAGCTCGAAGAGATCGTCGCCGCCGCCAACCTGCGCCTCGGCGACATGTCCTCGGGGCGATACCGCCTGCAGCACACCGATGCGCTCGCCGCGCGCGGGGCGGCGAGCGGCTTGGGGCTCGAGATCATGGACGCGTTCACCGGTCAGTGCCGGCCGCCCCAGTCGCTGTCCGGGGGAGAGACCTTCCTCACCTCGCTCGCCCTGGCACTGGGACTGGCCGAGGTGGTCACCGCCCGGGCGGGCGGCATCCATCTCGACACCCTCTTCATCGACGAGGGCTTCGGCTCCCTCGACGACGACACCCTCGACCTCGCGATGCGAACTCTCGACGAACTTCGTCAGGGCGGGCGCACGGTGGGGGTCATCAGCCACGTCGCCTCGATGAAGGACCAACTGCCGGCGCAGTTGCACGTGTCGGCGACACCGCGCGGGCCCAGCGTCATCCGCCATGATCACGGGCTGGCGCCGGTCTGAGAAGAGTCGTCGGCACGGCCGTCTAGGCTGAGCGCATGCGCAAGAGCACCCTCTGGACCGTTCTCGGCGTCATCGCCGCCGTGATCATCGCCTGGGTGGTCGTGAACGTGCTGTTCTCGCTCATCGCGTTCGTCTTCCGCCTCGTCGCCGTCGCGGTGGTCGCCGTCATCGTGTTCTTCGTGCTCCGCGCCGTCTTCTCGCGGCGCGACGTCGACTGAGGCGCCCGCGGGGTACGCGACCGCCGCTCGCGCACGTCGGGGCCGTTCCGTGCGTCAGCCTTCGACCGCCCGCCAGGTCGCGTCAGAGCGCCGACTCACGACCGCCCGCCAGGCCGGCACATGGCTGACCGGTATGCCGCCATCTCTGCCTGTCAGCCCGGTAGCTGACTGCCCGTTGCATCGCTTCGGTCCATCAGGCATCGTCGATGCGCCCCTTCCGCGCGTCGCGCCGGCCCGGTAGCGCCGCGTCCCTGCGGCGCAACCCCGCCCGCGGTGTCGGAGGTCGGGAGTAGCGTCCACGGCGATGTCCGATAAACCGCCTGCCCCCGCAGAGACCGCCCACCCCATCACGCGCGATATCGTGCTGTCGCCCACGCACCGGTGGAGGGCCTACTGGGTCGCCGTCGCGGTGGCCGCACTCACGATCCTCGACCTGACGAAGGTCAACGTCGCGTTGCCGTCGATCGAGGCCGCGCTCAACGCGGGTCCCACCGAACTGCAGCTCGTCGTCTCGGGCTACATCCTCACCTTCGGGCTGGTGCTGGTGCCGGCCGGACGCCTGGGCGACCTCCGTTCGCGCCGGGTGCTGTTCCTCGTGGGACTCTCCCTGTTCCTGGTGACGAGCCTCGCGTGCGCGCTGGCGCCGAACACGACCGTCCTGCTCATCGCCCGTCTGCTGCAGGGCGTGGCCGCCGGCATCCAGATGCCCCAGGTGCTCGGGCTGGTGCAGCAGCTATTTCAGGGCAAAGAACGCGGACGCGCCTTCGGCCTCTTCGGCGCCACGATCGGCATCGCGACCGCCTTCGGTCCGACCCTCGGCGGTCTGCTCATCGCCGTGGGCGGTGACACGGACGGATGGCGGTTGATCTTCTGGATCAACATCCCCCTCGTCGCCATCGTCATCGCTCTGGCGGCGTGGCTCCTACCGAACACGAGGGAGAAGTCGCGGCGACGGCTCGACCTCGATCCTGTCGGGGTGCTGCTGTTCGCGCTGACGATCCTCGCGCTGATGTGGCCGTTCCTGTTCACGACGGGCAGCCCCGACGACGATCCGAACAGGTGGTGGCTGCTCGTGGCATCCGTGGTCTTCGCGGCGGCCTTCGTGTTCTGGGAGCGCCGGTACGCCGACCGCGGACGGATGCCCCTGATGCCGTTCTCGATCTTCTCGCTGTCGTCCTATCGCAACGGCGTGCTGATCTCGACGGCGTACTTCTCGGCCGTGCCGGCGATGTTCCTGCTCGGCACGCTGTTCCTGCAGGGCGGTCTGGGCCTCGCACCCGTCTTCGCGGGGATGGTCACGATCGGTTTCGCCGTCGTGTCGGCGTGGAGTTCCTGGCTCGGAGGCAACCTCGTCACCCGTCTCGGTCGTCCGCTCGTGGTGTGGGGGATCCTCGGGATGGTGGCCACCGCCGGCGGGCTCGTGCTCGTGGCGCTGTTCACCGCTCCCGAGTGGACGCCGTGGGCGATGGCCGCGGTCATGGTGGTCGGCGGGTTCGCCGGTGGCCTCGTCATCTCGCCGAATCAGACCCTCACCCTCGCCGACATCCCGGTCCGCAGCGGTGGGGTCGCCGGATCGATCGGGCAGCTCGGCCAGCGCATCGGCACGGCCGTGGGCACGGCGATTGCCCTGGCCCTGTTCTATGCGACCGTGTACCGCGAGCAAGGGAGCGTCGACGACACCGTCGTGCTGTACCACGACGCCTACGCGTCGGGGATGATCACCGTCGGCGTCTTCCTCGGCCTCGCGCTCATCGTCGGGGTGGCCGACCTCGCCGGGCGAGCGCGTTCCGGGTCGCAGACGCCCTGAGGACGCGGGCCGGCCAAACGGCCGTACCGGTCAGACGCCGTAGCGCGCGCGGAACTCGGCGCGCAACTCGTGGCTGCAGCGCTCGACGACGTCATCCCACAGCTCGGTCGCGCCATCCTGTGCGCGATCGGACACGGCACGAAGGATGCGGATGGGGACGCCGAACTGCTGGGCGACCCAGATCAGCGCGTACGACTCCATGTCGACCAGGCTGGCGCCCAGCTCGCGGATGAGCCGCACGGCCTCGGCGTCGTCGACGAAGTGGTCGCCCGTGGCGATGACGAGTCCGTCGTGCCCCGTCTGCACCCGCGTGGGCAGGAAAACGTGCTCGCCGAAGGTCCCGTCCAGGCCCTTCACGTCGTGCTGGATGGCGCCGGAGAGGTCGTAGATGCCTCCCTCGACCGCATCGTCGATCGCGCCGGCCGTTCCGACGACGATGATCTCCTCGTACTCGCCGGTCGACAGGGCGCGCGTCAGGGCGTAGGCGGCCGGGACCTTGCCCACTCCCGTAAGGAGACGTTCGAAGCCGGGGATGTCGTCTTCGAAGGCGACCAATTCGGATGCGTGGGCGGCGACCAGGAGTTTCACCCTTTCATTCTCCCCCGGGATGTCGGGGGAGAAATCACGCCCGCGAGCCACAGGTCCTGTGCCCGCTCGACGGGCCTCGCAACCCGTGCCCCGCTCGCACGGGGCACGGGGGAGCGCTCAGCCCTGCGCTGCGTCGGAGACCGCCGAGAGGTGCGCGATCTCCTCGGGCGTCAGCTCCAGCGACGCGCTGGCGAGAAGGTCGGCGACCTGCGACACCTTCGACGCGCTCGCGATGGGGGCGGCGACCGTCGGCTGCGCGCGCAGCCACGCGAGCGCGGTCGTGGCGATCGACGCCCCGTGGGCGGTGCCGATCTCTTCGAGGGCGTCGATCAGGGCGAGGCCGGCGGGGGTCGCCAGCTTCGCCGCCCCTTCCGCACGCGGCGAGTCGCCCGTGTCATCCGCGCTGCGGTACTTGCCCGTGAGGAAGCCGCTGGCGAGGGCGTAGTACGGAACGAGCGACATGCCGTACTGCTCGGCGACCGGGACGATGTCGCGCTCGACCTCGGTGCGGTGCACGAGGTTGTAGTGCGGCTGTACGGCGACCGGAAGATCGGCGCCGGCGGCCTCGGCGAGGGAAATCCACTCGCGGATGCGCGCGGCCGTGTAGTTCGACACCGCGACGTAGCGCACGAGACCATCGCTGACGAGGTCGGCGAATGCCGCGACGGTCTCTTCGAGAGGCGTCCGCTCATCGTCGAAGTGCGCGTAGTACAGATCGATGGTGTCGACGCCGAGGCGCGTGAGCGAGGCTTCGGCAGCGGCGCGGACGTTTTTCGCGGACAAGCCCCGGAAGTCGGGGTGCTGGCTCACCTTGGTGGCCACGACGACGTTCTCCGGCTTGCGCGAGGCGAGCCACTCGCCGATGAGGGTCTCGCTCTCCCCACCCGAGTTGCCCGGCACCCAGGCGCTGTAGGCGTCGGCGGTGTCGATGAAGTTCCCCCCTCCCGCGTGGAAGGCGTCGAGCACCTCGAACGAGGCGTCGCGATCGGCCGTCCAGCCGAAGACGTTGCCGCCGAGCGAGAGGGGGAGGATGTCGAGGTCGCTGCGTCCGATGCGCGTCATGATGCCCTTTCTGCAGAGGTCGAGTGACCTGGAGGACAACAGCGCGTGCTCCCGCGCATTCCCGCGACGCGCGCCCGCGCGACTTTCCCCGACGCGCGCCCGAGCCCATTCACGCGGCGCCGCGGCCGAGGGCTTTCCCCGGCGCGCGCCCGAGCGCATTCCCCGCCGCGCTGCGGCCGAGGAGCTTTTGCGACGCGCGGGTCAGCTTCCGCCGGACAGGATGCCGATGAGTCCGCTGATCAGGAGCCACAGGCCGATGCCGGCTCCGGCGATCCAGATGACGACGGTTCCGGCGGGGTACTTCTTCTTGCCGTCGCCGGAGGGACCCTCGGGCGCGCTCACGAGCGCACCATCATCACGATCGAGACGATGAGCACGGCGAGACCTCCGATGACGGCGATGGCGGCGATGATCGGTCCGCCCCCGGCGAGGAACGCGGCCACGCCGAGGGCGAGGAACAGCACGGCCAGCACGATGCCGCCGATCTGGTACACCCGGTACCGCCGATCGACGTCTGTCGTCTTCTGATCGCTCACGCTGTCCCCCTCCCCCCCCAGGCTACCGAAAAGCTGTGCGGATCCTGAGCCGATCGGGCCCACCCCGGCTTCCCCCGGCGTAGCGTATGCGCATGGTGCGTCCCGTTCCCGATCCCGTCCGCCCCGGCCAGGAGTCCGTGTGGGACTACCCGCGGCCGCCTCGCGTCGAGCGGGTGCGCAAACGCGCGCAGATCGACTTCGGCGGCGTGCGGATCGCCGACACCGATGACGTGGTGCGCGTGCTCGAGACCAGCCACCCGCCGGTCTACTACCTGCCCATCGCGGCGTTCGGCGATGCGCTGACCCTCGGTGAGGGAGCGTCGTTCTGCGAGTTCAAGGGCGGCGCACGCTACTTCGACGTCCGCGGCGGCGGGGGAGCGCTGGCCCCGCGCGCCGCGTGGAACTACCCGCACCCGATGCCGGGGTACGAGATCCTCCACGACCGGGTCGCCGTCTACGCCGGGCCGATGGACCGGTGCATCCTGGGCGGCGAGGTCGTGCAGCCGCAGCCGGGCGGCTTCTACGGCGGCTGGGTGACCAGTGACCTGGCTGGCCCGTTCAAGGGCGTTCCGGGATCGATGGGCTGGTGAGCCGGCTTCGCGTCAATCGTCGGTGAAGGCCCGGGGGACGGCCGCGTGCAGCTCCGCCAGCCATGCCCGGGCGTTCCCATCGGAGGGTGCCCGCCAGTCTCCGCGCGGCGAGAGCGATCCCGCGGGTGACACCTTCGGTCCGTTCGGGATCGCGGAGCGCTTGAACTGCGCGAATCCGAAGAAACGCGTCAGGAAGACCTCGAGCCATTTCGCGACGGTGACGAGGTCGTACGACGGTCGCTCACCCTCGGGATAGCCCGGAGGCCAGGACCCGGCATCCGGATCGGACCAGGCGTGCGCGGCGAGGAAGGCGATCTTCGAGGGGCGGAAGCCGAAGCGCATCACGTGGTACAGCGTGAAGTCGTGCAGGTTGTAGGGGCCGATGCGGTCCTCGGTGGACTGCATGCGGCCGTCCTGGCCGGCGGGCACGAGCTCGGGACTGATCTCGGTGTCGAGCACCGCCTGCAGCACCGTGACCGTCTCGGCGCTCAACTCGCCCGAGCCGATGACCCAGCGGATGACGTGCTGGATGAGGGTCTTCGGCACTCCGGGGTTCACGGAGTAGTGGCTCATCTGGTCGCCGACGCCGTAGGTCGACCATCCGAGCGCGATCTCGGAGAGGTCGCCCGTGCCGACGACGATGCCGCCGTGCATGTTCGCCAGGCGGAACAGGTAGTCGGTGCGCAGACCCGCCTGCACGTTCTCGAAGGTCACGTCGTGCACCGGTTCACCCGCGGCGAAGGGATGCCCCATGCGCGAGAGCATCTCGGATGCCGCCGGGCGGATGTCGATCTCCTCGATCGTCGCTCCGACGGCCTCGGCGAGGGCGATCGCGTTCTTCTTCGTCTTGTCGCTGGTCGCGAATCCCGGCAGCGTGTAGGCGAGGATGTCGCTGCGCGGACGACCCATGCGATCCATGGCGCGGGCGATGACGAGCAGCGCGTGGGTGGAGTCCAAACCGCCACTCACGCCGAGCACGGGGCGGGGCCGGCCGATCGCCTCGAGACGTTGCACCAGACCTGACACCTGGATGTTGAAGGCCTCGTAGCAGTCCTGGGCCAGGCGCGCGGGGTCGTCGGGGACGAACGGGAAGCGGTCGAGGGCGCGCCGCAGCCCGATGTCGGTCGTGGGCGGTACCAGCTCGAACGGAATGGTACGGAAGACCGGGTTCACCGTGCGCCGGTTGTCGTCGAAGGTGCCCTGTCGGAGGCGGTCCTGACGCAAGCGGTCGAGATCGACGTCGGCGACGCTGCGGCGGGGGCCGTCGGGGAAGCGCTCGGTCGTGGCCAGCAGTTGCCCGCCCTCGTAGATCATGGTCTGGCCGTCCCACGACACGTCGTTGGTCGACTCGCCCTGGCCGGCCGCCGCGTAGACGTATGCGGCGAGGCAGCGCAGAGACTGCGACTGCGACAGGAGCGTGCGGTCGTCGGCCCGGCCGATCGTGATGGGGCTGCCGGAGAGGTTGGCGAGGACGGTCGCCCCGGCCAGAGCCGCGGCCGACGACGGGGGCACCGGGACCCACACGTCCTCGCACACCTCGGCGTGCACGGTCAGTCCCGGCACATCGACCGCCTCGAACAGCAGGTCGGGGCCGAACGGGGCGCTCCGACCGGCGACCGAGATGACCTGTCCCGCCTGGTCGTCGCCGCGCGCATACCAGCGATGCTCGTAGAACTCGCGATACGTCGGCAGGTACGACTTCGGCGCCACGCCGAGGACCCGTCCGCGGTGGACGACCACGGCGCAGTTGAACAGGCGGTTGCCGTGGCGCAGCGGTGCCCCCACGAGCAGGACGGGGAGCAGATCGGCTGAGGCCGCGACGAGCCGGTCGAGGGCTGCCTCGACGGCGTCGAGCAGCGGATCCTGCATCACGAGATCGTCGATCGCGTACCCGGTGAGGCACAGCTCGGGGAAGACGGCGACGGCGACGCCCTCATCGTGACAGGCCCGGGCGGAGGCCAGCACGGCGTCGACGTTGGTGGCGGGGTCCGCCACCGCGACGGGGATCGTGCAGGCGGCGACGCGCGCGAACCCGTGCCGGTACACGCTCTCGAACGGCAGATCGGTGATCACGCCACCAGTCTGTCAGGCCCGTCCGACAGCGTGTCAGCGGGCTTGCATCACGGAGCCGCCTGTGGATGCCGGTGACCCGATGTCGGAGGTCGCGATTAGCGTGGGACACCATGCGGTACATCGAGCAAGACGGTCGGGTCGTCTGGAGCGCCAGCGATCTCAAGGCGGCGGCCGAGTGCGAGTTCGCCTGGCTGCGGGCCATCGACGCGAAGCTCGGGCGGATTGCCCCCGTCGACGACCCGGAAGACGCCACGCTCGAACGCGCCGCGCGTCTCGGCACCGCCCATGAACTCCGCGTCCTCGACGACTACCGCGCCCGCTTCGGCGACGCGGTGCGCGAGATCCCCGCCGCCCGTTCGTCCGACGCTGCGGCTCTCGCCGAGGCGGTGCGCCTCACCGACGCGGCCCTCGCCGACCCCACCGCCGAGGTCGTCTATCAGGCCGCCTTCTCGACCGCCGAGTTCGTCGGCTTCGCCGACTTCCTCGTGCGCTCCGACGGGAGGGATGCCGACGGCATCCGTCCGTGGATCGTGCAGGACACCAAGCTCGCGCGTCGGGCGCGCGTCACGGCTCTCATGCAGCTGGCGGCCTACGTCGATCAGCTCGACCGCCTGGGGGTGCCGCGATCCGACGAGGTGCAGCTGCTGCTCGGCGACGGCACGACGAGCACGCACCGGGTCGACGACCTGCTCCCGGTGTTCGCGTTGCGTCGCGCGCGTCTGCGCGCGCTGATCGCTGATCGCGACATCGCGCGCGGGGTCGAGGGCGAGGTGATCGCCTGGGGCGACCGGCGAGGCGATCTCGACATCGTCGCGTGCGGCCGCTGCGCCACATGCGAGCTCGAGGTGGTCGCCCAGCGCGATCTGCTGCTCGTGGCGGGCATGCGTCCGGTGCAGCGCGAGCGCCTGCGCGCGGCCGGCATGTCGACCATCGACGACCTGGCCCTCGCGACCCAGGCGCCGCCCGCCATGAGCGCCGACACGTTCACCTCGTTGCGCACACAGGCGCGGTTGCAGCTCGAGAGCCCGGCGGGCGTGCCCGGCGACGAGGTTTTCCTCCACGCCGTCCCGACGTTCGAGGTGGTCGCGCCGAAGTCGCTCGGCGTGCTGCCCCGGCCCGATCACGGCGACCTGTTCTTCGACTTCGAGGGCGACCCGCTCTACACCGAGGGCGCCGGCGAGCAGTGGGGCATCGACTACCTGTTCGGCTGGATCGACAGCCGCGAGACCTACGGCGCCCTCTGGGCTCACACGTTCGACGAAGAACGCGTGGCCCTCGAGCGGTTCCTCGACATGGTCGCCCTTCGTCGTCAGCAGTACCCGGGCATGCACATCTACCACTACGCCCCCTACGAACCGACGCATCTGCTGACGATGGCGGCCCGCTACGGCGTGCGCGAGGCCGACGTCGACCGGCTCCTGCGCGACGGCGTCTTCGTCGACCTGTATCCGGTGGTCCGCCGCGCGCTGCGCGTGGGGTCGCGGTCGTACTCCATCAAGAAGCTCGAGCCGCTCTACATGGGTGACGAGGTGCGCACGAGCGACGTCCAGCGCGGCGACGATTCCATCGTCAAGTACGTCGAGGCGCGGGCTCTGGCCGCCGATGGCGACGCTGCGGGCGCCCAGCGCGTGCTCGACGACCTCGCCGACTACAACCGCTACGACTGCGTCTCCACCCGGCGCCTGCGCGACTGGCTGGTCGATCGTGCGCGCGAGACCGGCGCCGTGCCCTCCCGCAGCGCCGAGCCCGACGAGCAGGCGTACGAGCCCTCGCCGCGCGCGACGGCATTGCAGCGGTGGGCTGCCGACGCGTCCGAGCCCGACGCCACCGCGCTGCGGCTCGCGGCCGCCGCGATCGATTACTACCCGCGCGAAGAGAAGACCTACTGGGCCACCCACTTCCTGCGCCTGCGCGAGCCGTTGTCGGTGTGGGAGGAGACGCGCGACGTGATCGTCGTCGACGCGGCGCGCTCGCGGGTGGTGGCCGAGTGGCACATCGCGGAGTCGGGGCGCGGCTCCGAGAGGCGCTTGGTCGAGCTGCGCGGCGAGCTCGCCCCCGGCACACGGGTGAGTCCGGATGCCGAGCCCTTCGCCGTCTACGACCTCCCGGCGCCGTTCCCGCTCGAGACGCGCCCGCGTTGGATTCACGGTGCCCGTCGCGTCACCGTGCGAGAGGTCCTCGACGACGGCGTGGTCATCGAGGAGATCGCGGCCGACGGCGTCACGTGGGACGAGCTTCCGCTCGCCCTCACCCCGCCCGCCCCGCCGAGGGCGGGCAATCAGCAGAAGGCGATCGACGCGTGGGCCGATGCAGTGCTCGCCGCCGCGCCGCGCATCCCCGACGGACCCGCGGCCGACATCCTGCGCCGAGTACCCCCGCGCACCCTGTCCGGTGCCCTCGCCCCGGTGACGGCGCTCGCGGGGATCGACGGCGACGACGAGGTCACGGCGATCGCCCGCAGCGTCGCCGACCTCGACCACAGCTACCTCGCGGTGCAGGGTCCCCCCGGCACGGGCAAGACCTACGTCGGATCGCACGTCATCGCGCGGCTGGTCGCCGAACGCGGCTTCCGAGTGGGAGTGGTCGCTCAATCGCACGCGACGATCGAGCACATGCTCGACCGGGTGATCGCGGCGGGCGTCCCGGCATCCCGAGTCGGCAAGGCGCCGAAAGATCCGGGTGCCACTCACGCGTTCACGGTGCTCCCCAAGAACGGCGTCGCCGCCTTCACCGCCGAGAACGCCGAGCACGGCTTCGTCGTCGGCGGCACGGCCTGGGATTTCAGCCACGAGGCGCGCATCCCTCGCGGCAGTCTCGACCTGCTGGTCATCGACGAAGCGGGGCAGTTCTCGCTGGCCTCGACCATCGCGGTGTCCCTCGCGGCGACCCGTCTGCTCCTGCTCGGCGACCCCCAACAGCTCCCGCAGGTGAGTCAGGGAACGCATCCCGAGCCCGTCGACACGTCGGCGCTCGGCTGGATCATCGACGGGGCCGAGGTTGTTCCCGCCGAGTTGGGGTACTTCCTCGCGCGCACCCGCCGTATGCACCCCGCGGTCGCGGAGCCGGTCTCGCGCCTGTCGTACGAGGGGCGCCTCGCGGCGCATCCGTCCACGGCGCTCCGCCGGCTCGACGGTATCGACCCGGGCGTCCACGTGCGTCCGGTGCCGCACCGGGGCAACGCCACGGCGTCCCATGAAGAGGCCGACGAGGTCGTGCGCATCGTGGCCGACCTCGTTGGTCGCGAATGGATCGGCGCCGAGGGGGGAGCCGGCGATTCCGCGACGATCGAGCCACCGCGAGTACTCCGCCCCGACGACATCATCGTCATCACGCCCTACAACGCCCAGCAGGTCGCCGTCGAGGAGGCCCTGGCGGCGGCGGGCTACGGCGAGGTGCCCGTCGGAACCGTCGACCGGTTCCAGGGGAAGGAGGCGGTCGTCGCGATCCTCACCCTGGCGGCGTCATCCGGTCGGGACGCGCCGCGCGGCCTCGAGTTCCTGCTGCTGCGTAACCGCATCAACGTCGCGATCTCGCGCGCGATGCAGGCGGCCTACGTGGTGTCGTCGCCCGCATTGCTGGACGACCTCCCGCGTACGCCGGAGGGGGTCGCGCGCCTCAGCGCGTTCGCGCGGCTGGTGGGCGCCGACGCCTGACGCCGAAGGGCGGCGTCAGGCCGTTCCGTAGAGGCGGTCGCCCGCGTCGCCGAGTCCGGGCACGATGTACCCCTTCTCGTTCAGTCGCTCGTCGACGGCGCCGAGAACGAGCGTCACGTCGTGACCCTCCACCTGCTTCTCGATCGCGGCGACACCCTCGGGGGCGCCGAGCAGGCAGATCGCGGTGACGTCCTGCGCGCCGCGCGCGAACAAGAACTTGATGGCCGCGCCGAGCGACCCGCCCGTGGCGAGCATCGGGTCGAGGACGAAGCACTGGCGGTCGCTGAGATCGTCGGGCAGACGCTCGGCGTACGTGGTGGGCTCGAAGGTCTCCTCATCGCGCACCATGCCCAGGAAGCCGACCTCGGCGGTGGGGAGGAGCTTGACCATGCCCTCGAGCATGCCGAGACCCGCGCGCAGAATCGGGACGACGATCGGGCGCGGCTCGCTGATCTTGACCCCCATCGTGGTGGTGACGGGCGTCTGGATCTCGATGGGGTCGACGCGGACGTTCCGGGTCGCCTCGTAGGCGAGGAGCGTCACGAGCTCTTCCGTCAGCTGGCGGAACACCGGCGACGACGTCTGCACGTCACGCAGCACCGTGAGCTTGTGGGTGATGAGGGGGTGGTCGGCGACGTGGACACGCATAGGCTCAAGGCTAACCGCTTCCCCCGCGCGCCTCAGCCCTCGTTCTCCGGAGCCCCCGTGACGCCCACCGATCGCGACCTCGCCGCGATGCGTCGCGCCTTCGCGCTCGCCGACGCCGCGCAGGGCGACGGCGACGTGCCGGTGGGTGCCGTGGTCCTCGACGCGGAGGGCGCCGTCATCGGGGAGGGCCGCAACCTCCGCGAGGTCACGCACGACCCCACCGCGCACGCCGAGATCATGGCACTTCGCGAAGCGGCATCCCGGATCGGCTCCTGGCACCTCGCCGACTGCACGCTCGTGGTGACGCTGGAGCCCTGCGTCATGTGCGCCGGGGCGATCCTGCAGGCCCGCGTGCCCCGCGTGGTGTTCGGATCGTGGGATGCCAAGGCGGGTGCCGCCGGATCGATGTACGACGTCTTGCGCGATCGGCGCCTGCCGCATCGCGTCGAGGTCGTCGGCGGCGTGGAGGAGGAGCGGGCGGCCGCGCAGCTGCGCGCGTTCTTCGAGGGTCGTCGCTGAGCAGCGCCCCGCGCCCCGGCGCCCCGCGCCCCGGCGCCCCGCGCCGCGGCGTCACCGCCCGGCGCCCCGGCGTCAGCGCCCAACGCCCAGCGCCCCGTCCTCAGCGACCCGCGCCCCGCCGCGCGCTTCGACGGCTCAGCGCCCCACCCCCGCAGCCTCACGGCCCCGGTCCTGGCGTCAGCGCCCAGCGCCGTCGCGGCCTCACGGTCCAGGTCCCGCGCCCAAAGCCCAGCGCCCGCGCCCTAAGCCCAGCGCCCAGCGTCCGCTCCCGTAACCGCCCGCCGCCCGCCGCGCCCCGGCCGTCCCGCGCCCGACGGCCGTCAGCGCGGCAGCAGAGGCAGGACCCCGGCACCGACCAGATCGGCTTGCTCGACATCGCGAAGGTCCATGAGCTGGAAGTACACGCGTTCAGCGCCCAGAGCCTGAAGGCGTTCCACCTTCTCGGCGATCTGCTCCGGCGTCCCAATGAGGTTGGCGCCGTTGTCGAACTGCTCGCGCGATTGGCCGATGGCTTCCGCGCGACGCGCGATCTCGGCATCGTCGCGGCCGACGATCGTGGGGAGCGCGACCGAGAGCTTGAGGGTGGCCGGGTCGCGGTCGATGGCCTCGCACGCGGCGCGGACGACGGCGAACTTCTCTGCGACGACGTCCTCGGGCACGAAGCCGATGTTGAACTCGGTCGCGTAGCGCGCGGCCAGCGCGGGGGTGCGCTTCGGTCCTCCGCCTCCGACGATGACGGGCACGCGGGCCTGAACGGGCTTCGGCAGGGCGGGGGCCTCGTCGAGCCGGTAGTGCGCGCCCTCGAAGCTGAAGGTCTCGGCATCCGGGGTGTGCCAGAGGCCCGTCACGACCTGCAGCTGCTCCTCGAGGAGGTCGAACCGCTTGGGCGGGAACGGGATGCCGTAGGCCGCGTGCTCGCGTTCGAACCATCCCGTGCCGAGGCCGAGCTCGGCGCGACCGCCCGACATGGCGTCGACCTGGGCGACCTGGATCGCCAGGATCGAGGGCACGCGATAGGTGACCGAGGAGACGAGGGTGCCGAGCCGGATGCGGGAGGTCTCCCTGGCGAGGCCCGCGAGGGTCGTCCAGGCGTCGGTGGGGCCGGGGCGGGGGTCGCCCTCGCCCATGCGGAGGTAGTGGTCGGACCGGAAGAAGCCGTCGAGGCCGTGCCGCTCGGCCGATTGCGCGAAGGCGAGCTGGTCGTCGTAGGTGAAGCCCTGCTGGGGCTCGGTGAACAGGCAGTACTCCACGGGAGCCTCCGGGGGTCGAGGGATCGAGGTGACGGGGTCAATCGGCCGAGCGCAAGATGATCGCCTCGGTGGGCGGCGCGGGGTCGGCCGGGCGACCGACGTAGCCGATGTGGGTGAGCAGAGCGCGGCGGAACTGCGCCGGACGCTCGAGGTGCACGGAGTGCCCGGCGCCCTCGACGGCGACCTCGGTCACCTCGCCGCCCTTCTCGGCGTACGCCGCGAGCACGTCCCGGGTCTGCGAGACCATCGGCTGGGCCGGCGCGACGTCTTCACCGGGCCACCCGGGCACGACGCCGAGGGCACCGAGGTGGTTGAGGTCGTAGAACGAGGCGTCCGAGACGATCGCGTCGGCGGTGCCGTGGATCCAGAGGATGGGCGGCTGGGGGTCGAGGTCGACGATGCCCGAGACGTCGAAGTACTTCGGCGCCATCGTGTTGAGCACGCCGATCGTCCCGGGCGCGAACCCGGGCCAGGTGTCGGTGGTCACCGTGTCGCCGGGGTAGTTTCCCCCGGCGGTGGAGGTCGTGAGCATCGACTCGACCCACACGTCCTCGTGCTCGCTCGTGTAGCCGGGGGCGACGTAACCCGAGCGGAACACCGAGCGCGGCGACGTGGGCGCGTCGGCCGTGGTGTCGTGATCGATCAACCGCTGAACGAAGTCGGGGTTGGCGCCGCCCGCGCCGGTTCCCGCGTCATCGCCGTTCAGCCGCGAGCCGTCGCGCCGGGTGCCGCCGAAGCCGTAGGGCGAGACGGGGGCCTGGAGCGTGAGCGACCGCACGGGGTGGTCGAGCGCGTACTGCATCACGACGCCGCCGCCCATCGACCAGCCGACGAGGTGCGCCTCCGGGATGCCGAGCGCCTGCAGGGTCGCGAAGAGATCGTCGCTGAAGTCGCGGACGCCGCGGGTGGCGTCGATGGGGGAGTGCTCGGTGCGTCCGAAGCCGCGTAGGTCGACCGCGAGCACCCGGAGGTCGCTCGGCAGGTCCTGCATGATCTCCTGCCAGAACAGCGACGACGACACGTTGCCGTGCACGAAGACCACGGTGTGGTCGGGCGTCGTCGCCGGGTCGTCGCCGACCCGCTCGAGCACGTTGACACCCAGCCGGTCGGTCTCGACCAGGCGTGCGCTGATGCCGTCGAAGAGAGTCATGCAGGTCCTCCGTGTCACTCGGCGGTGCTCCGGTACACCGGGTTCCGATGCTAACGCCCGCCCCTTCCACCCGCACTCAGGCTTGCCCCCGCGCGACGGGGGTGATTCGTAGACTGAGGTCCATGACGGATGCCACCACCTCGCTGCCCCCGATCGCGATCCTCGGTGCCGGTTCGATGGGCGGAGCGATCCTCCGCGGCCTCGTCGCCGCAGGACTCGCCGACGGCGGGGTGACCGCCACCAATCGCTCGATCGCGAAGGCCGCGGAGCTCGCCGAGCTCGACGGCGTGACCAGCGTGGCCCTCGAAGCCAATCCCCGCGGCAACACCGAGGCGGTCGCGCAGGCCGACATCGTCCTGGTCGGGGTCAAGCCCGCCATGGTGCCCGACCTGCTCGACGAGATCGCGCCGCACCTGCGCCGCGGGGCGATCGTGGTGAGCCTGGCCGCGGGGGTCACCCTCGCCACCTTCGCGCGCCACCTCGGCGACGAGGTCGCGACCCTGCGGTCGATGCCGAACACTCCGTCCCTCGTCGGCAAGGGCGTGACGGGCCTGGCTGCGGGACCCGCGGCATCCGCCGACGACGTCGCCCTCGTGCGGGCGCTGTTCGAGACCGTGGGCGCGGTGCTCGAGGTCCCCGAGTCGCAGATCGACGCGCTCTCCACCATCTCGGGGTCGGGCCCGGCGTACGTCTTCCTGCTCGTGGAGGAGTTCACGAAGGCCGCCGTGCGGATGGGCTTCGACGACGACCAGGCGCGGCTGCTCGCCGAGCAGACGTTCATCGGCGCCACCACGCTCATGGACGCCTCCGATGTCGACCCCGCCGAGCTGCGTCGCCGCGTCACCAGCCCCAAGGGCACGACCGAGCGCGCCGTCGCGGTCCTGCAGGCGGCCCACCTCGACGACACGTTCACCGCGGGCGCCGAGGCGGCGCTGGCTCGGGCGAAGGAACTCGCAGCCGGGAGCTGGCATGCGCCTGCGCTTCACGGGATCGATCTGGTACTGGCGCGGCCCCGCGCCGTACCACTTCGTCACCGTGCCACCGCGCGAGGCGGCGATGATCGCTGACGTCTCGCGGCTCGTCACCTACGGCTGGGGCATGATCCCGGCATCCGTCACCGTCGGCGGCACGCAGGTCACCACCGCGCTGTGGCCGAAGGACGGCGGCTACGTGGTCCCGATCAAGAAGGCGCTCCAGGATGCCGAGGCGCTCGGCGTCGACGACGAGATCGAGGTCGTGCTCGACATCGACGCGTGACGGCGGTCTCTCGGTGAACGCTCGGGGCACGGACGAGCGATCGCTGAGAGCCCGGCCGGGTGGCGCGGGCGCTCGTCGCGCGCGCGACGGTCGCTCGCTGGGCGATCGACGCGGACGGATGCCGCGCCGCGATGTCAGCGGTCGAGGGCCGCGAAACGCTCGATGTCGCTGTTGGTGCCCGAGACGATGATGAGGTCGTGGTTGGTGACCACCGTGTTCGCCTCGGCATAGCGGAAGGGGCGTCCGGGGCTCTTCACCCCGACGACCGTGACGTTGTACTTGCTGCGGACGCCGGATTCGTTCAGCCCCACGCCGCGCACGAGCTTCGGCGGGTACATCTTCGCGAGCACGAAGTCGTCGTCGAAGCGGATGAAGTCGAGCATGCGCCCGCTGACGAGGTGCGCGACGCGCTCGCCGGCCTCGGCCTCGGGATAGATGACGTGGTTCGCGCCGACGCGGGCGAGGATCTTGCCGTGCGACTGCGACACCGCCTTCGCCCAGATCTGAGGCACCTTCAAGTCGACGAGGTTGGCGGTGATCAGCACCGACGCCTCGATCAGCGAACCGACCGCGACGACGGCGACCTGGAAGTCCTGCGCGCCAATCTGGCGAAGCGCGTCGATGTTGCGCGCGTCGGCCTGAACGGCGTGGGTGACGCGCTCCGACCACTTCTGCACGAGTTCGAGGTTGCCGTCGACGGCGAGCACCTCGCGGTCGAGGCGGTCGAGCTCTCCCGCGCAGGCCGCTCCGAACCGCCCGAGGCCGATGACCAGGACGGGGGCGTCGCTGCGGATGCGTTCAACCAACGATGGGCCTTTCCACGGGGAGCGCGTACAGCTGCGACCGCGATGATGCCGCCACGGCCGCGGCGAGTGTCACTGTACCAATGCGCCCCATGAACATCGTGGCGGCCATGACGTAGACCGCGGGATCGGGGAGTTCGGCGGTCAGCCCGGTCGACAGGCCCACCGTCGCGAAGCCCGAGACCACGTCGAACAGCACGTGCTCGATGGGGGCGTCGGTGATGCGGCTGATGGTCACCGTCGAGAGGGCGACGATCGTCGCCCCCCACGCGACCACCGAGAGCGCGACGCGCTGCACGTCGCTGGGAATGCGGCGTCCGAACGCCTGCACCGACGGGCGGCCCTTCGCCTCCGAGAAGACCGCGAGGGCCAGCACGGCGAGCGTGGTCACCTTGATGCCGCCGGCGGTGGATGCCGACCCCCCGCCGACGAACATGAGCATGGACCCGACGATCAGGGTCGCTCCGTTCAGGTCGCCGATGTCGATGACGCTGAATCCACCGGACCGCGTCATGGCCGACAGGAAGAACGCCTGGAACGTCGTGTCCCACGCATCCATGCTGCCGAATGTGAGGGGGTTGTCGTATTCCAGCAGCAGAATGACGCCGGCTCCGACGAAGAAGAGGACGACCGTGGTGATGATGGTGAGCTTGGCGTGGAGCGACCAGAGGCGGAACCGCCAGTAGTGCCGCCACAGCGTGAAGATGACGGGGAACCCGATCGACCCGAGAAAGACTCCGGCCATGAGCACGGTGAGCAGGAAGTAGTCCTGGGCGAACGGTGTCAGGCCATCCGCGTTCGGGATGAAGCCGGTGTTCGTGAACGCCATGGCCGCGTAGTACGGCGCCTCCCACAGGGCGACCAGGGGATGGATGCCGCCGATGATCAGCGAGGGGTAGATCAGCACGGCGAGAGCCGCCTCGATCACGAGCGTCGACAGGGCCACGGTCCGCAGCAGCTGGCCGACCTCGCCCAGACGCACGGTCTGCCCTTCGTTGACCGGACCGCCGTGCGCGCGCAGCGGATTGCTGTCGCCCGCGGCGATGAGCTTGGCCCGCAGTCCCAGGCGCTTGGAGATGACGAGTCCAAGGATGGATGCCAGCGTCAGCACCCCGAGGGCGCCCACGTTGACACCGATATAGGTGATGACGCGGCCGAGCGGCGACAGGTCGGAGTACATGTTGATCGTCGACAGGCCGGTGACGCAGATCGTGGACACCGCGGAGAAGAGGGCGTCGGCGAAGGGGATGCGCTGCCCGGTCGCCGACGCGGCCGGCAAGGAGAACAGCGCGGTGAACAGGGCGATGAGGGTCGCGAACACCAGGACGGCGAACCGAGCGGGCGATGCGGTCGTGAGGTTGCGCAGTCGATCCCATGCCTCGTGGGCGATGCGACGCACCCGCACCGGCAGTCGCGCCTCGTTCGGCGTCGCCGCCATGCGCCGCTCCTCTCGATGCCCGAACCCGAATCATGGTACTCGGGCCGGGGCGCGGCTAATCTGATGCCATGGCGGACATCTTCGACGTGATCGCTGACGGAACGCGTCGCGACATCCTTCAGCTGCTCCTCGACCGCGCGACCGGCGGCGAACGGGGGACCAGCGTCTCCCAGATCGTGGCGGCACTCGGCGTGAGCCAGCCGACGGTGTCGAAGCACCTCAAGGTGCTGCGCGAGGCCGAACTGGTCTCCGTCCGCGAGGAGGGACAGCACCGGTATTACAGCCTGGCCGTGGCCCCGCTCGATGAGGTCGACGACTGGCTCGTGCCGTTCTTCTCCATCGACGAAGACACCGAGCCCGCCCTCCCGGAGTCCGCCGTACACGCCGCCGAGGTCGTCGGCCGGGCCGCGGCATCCGTCAAGCACTCCTTCTCGACGGCGTTCCGCAAGCTCCCCGGTCGGTGAGCTCCGGAGGCCGTTCCATCGGCATCGGTAAAGCACATCCGTCACAGAGGGCGCATAGGTTTACAGCCGTCGCGCGCAGACTCTAGAGTGTGCTCAGCATCAGGAGGGTGACTTCACCCGGAACGAGGGGTGAGCGATGGCCGAGCTGCCGGACGTGCGGTTCCTGACGGTCGCCGAGGTCGCCGAGCTCATGCGCGTGTCGAAGATGACGGTGTACCGCCTCGTGCATGCCGGCGAGCTGCCGGCCGTGCGGTTCGGACGCAGCTATCGCGTGCCCGAATCGGCCGTCGTGGAGGCCGTGCAACGACCGGTGTCGGACGTCGGCTAGACTGATCCGAGGCTTTTTTCCGAACGCCTAGTGTTCCCGGGCGCCGACATCGGCACCCAGACCCCGACTTAGTGAGGTTTTCCGTGGGTTCTGTCATCAAGAAGCGCCGTAAGCGCATGGCGAAGAAGAAGCACCGCAAGCTGCTTCGCAAGACTCGTCACCAGCGCCGCAACAAGAAGTAACGCGGCCACCACACCGAGCGCCTGTCCGATGCGACGGGCGCTTCGTGTATCCGCGCGCGTCGTCGGCGCCCGTGGCATCCGTTCGTCTTCCCTGGAGGAGAGCATGCAGTCCATCTCTGTCCACGACCTTCACGCGGGACGCCAGCGTCCGCTCATCGACGTGCGGGAGGAGCACGAGTTCGCTGCGGGCCACGTACCCGGCGCCGTCAATCTACCGATGTCGACGATCGGCGAGCACCTGGACGAACTGCCGGGTGAGCCGTTCGACGTGATCTGCCAGGCCGGCGGTCGTTCGGCACGCGTCGTCGAGGCGCTCTCCGCGCGAGGCCACGACGCCACGAACGTCGAGGGCGGCACCGGCGAATGGATCGCCGCCGGGTACGACGTCGAATCCTGACACCTCCCGTCCTCCTAGGATGGGAGCGTGACGACCCTCACGCTCATCGGCAAGCCCGAGTGCCATCTGTGCGACGTGGCTGAGCAGATCGTGGAGAGCGTCGTCGACGGCCTCCCCGCCGAGGTGGCGGACCGCGTCGAGATCGAACACGCCTCGATCTCCGACGACCCCGCGCTCTTCGCGACGTGGTGGGAGAAGATCCCGGTCGTCCTCATCGACGGCGACCTGCACGCCCACTGGCGCGTATCGGCCGACCGTCTCCGTGCCGCGCTCCTGGCGGCAGACCCCGAAGGAGCCTCGTCGTGAGCATCCGTCACATCGTCCTGTGGAAACTCGCGGCCGACGACGCCGACACCCGTGCGCTGCACGCCGAGCAGATCTCGGAGCGCCTCCTGGCCTTGCGCGAGGTCATCGACGACATCTCGCACCTCGAGGTGGGACGCAACGTCGCCAACCCGCAGTCCAACTGGGACGTGGCGCTGGTCAGCGAGTTCGCCGACGTCGACGCGCTGGAGCGCTATCAGGTGCACCCGGCCCACCAGGAGGTCGCGGGCTTCGTTCGCTCTGTCGTCTCCGAGCGGTCCTGCGTCGACTACCCGTTCTGACCCGGGCATCCGCCGGCGGGGCCCGGCGGCGACGGTCGTCCGGCGGCTCTGACGGGCTCAGCCGAGCGGGCGCACCGTCGCCGGGACGGCGGCGAGGGCGATGCGGACGGCATCCCGGTCGTCGACCCGTTGGTCCGGAGCGTGCTCGACCACGACGCGACTGCCGTCGCTGGTGAGGACGGTCGACCGTCGCACGCTGCCCAGGAAGGTGGTCTCCTCGACGACGGCGTCCACGCCGGGTGCGTCCGGGCCGACGAGCATGACGTTCTCGGGTCGCACCACGACCTCGCAGTGTCCGTCGCGCGCGGACCCCGCGAGCGGGAGCTCCTGCCCCCACACCTCGACGACGACACCCTCGACGATGCCGGGCACCGCGCTGACCGGACCGAGCACGGCGGCGACGGCGGCGTCGTCGACACGCGCGTACACCTCGTCGGGACTGCCCTGGGCGACGATGCGACCGGCGTCCATCACGACGAGGTGGTCCGCGACCGCGGCGCCCTCGCTGGTGTCGCGCGTGGCCCAGAGCGTCGTCACGCCTCGCTCGCGGAGCTCCCGGACGAGACGGTCGCGCGTCTCGGCGCGCGCCGTCGTGTGCAGAGCAGCCAAGGCGTCGTCGAGCACCAGCGCCCGGGGCCGCGAGGCGAGGGCCCGGGCCACAGCCCAGCGCTGACGGTCGCCGTGGGAGAGGCGGTGAACGCTCTTGTGCGCGGTGGTGAGGCCGACGAGGTCGCACAGACGGTCGGCCTCGGCGTCGGGGTGGATGACGCCCGCCTGCCGGGCCGCGGCCACGATCGCCGCGCGGGCACGACCGAAACGTGCGACGGGCGTGCGGTCGCGCACCTCGGCGACCCGCGGTGCCGCGGGCCCCACCCGACCCTCGATCGTCACGGTGCCCGCGTCGGGCCGCTCGGCGCCGCTGACCAGCCGCAGAAGCGTCGAGGCGCCGCAGCCGGACGGGCCGACCAGGCCGACGATTCGACCGGGCGCGACGTCGAGGTCGATGTCGCTGAGGATGGTCGCCCCCGCGCGGTCGCGGCGGACGCCGCCCAGGGCTATGGTCCAGCCCGTGGGGCGCGGCGCGCCTCCCGATGGCGTATCCAGGGCGGTGACGGCGACCATGACCCGACGGTAGACAGCCCGGATGACACACGAACGCCCGGGGGGTGAACCCCGGGCGTCGTCGGGCCGAACCTTACGGGGCCAGGCGGGTCGGTCCGCGGAACAGGTAGGTGACCTCGCGGATGGAGGACTCGCCGAGAAGCAGCATCAGCACGCGGGCCAGGCCCATGCCGAAACCGCCGTGCGGGGGCGCACCGAAGCGGAAGAAGTCCAGGTAGAAGTCGAGGTGCTCGGGGTCGAGCCCCTTCTCCTTGGCCTGCTCGACGAGCACGTCGACGCGGTGCTCACGCTGGGCGCCCGTCGTGATCTCGACACCGTTGAAGAGCAGGTCGTACGACTTGGTGAGCCCGGTCTCCTCGTCGCGCATGTGGTAGAAGGCGCGGATCTCGGGGTGATAGTCCGTGATGAACACGAACTGGTGCCCGTAGGTCTCCTGCACGTGCGCCGCGATCTGGCGCTCGCCCTCCGGGTCGAGGTCGCCGTCGGTGCGGGGGATGTCGTAGCCGCGTGCGGCGACGATCTCACGGGCCTCGGCCAGCGGGATGCGCGGGAACGGCAGGCTCGGCACCTGGACCTCGAGGCCGAACAGCTCCTGGATCTCGGCCCCGTGCTTGTCGGCGACGGCCTGGAACGCGGTCTGGAGGAGCTCCTCCTGCATCCGCGCGACATCCTCGTGCGAGTCGATCCAGCTGATCTCGGCGTCGATCGAGGTGAATTCGGTGGCGTGGCGGCTCGTGAACGACGGGTCGGCCCGGAAGGCGGGAGCGATCTCGAAGATCTTGCCGAAACCGGCGACCTGGGCCATCTGCTTGAAGAACTGCGGGCTCTGCGCGAGGTAGGCCGTCTTGTCCTCGAAGTAGGGCACCTCGAACAGCTCGGCGTTGGACTCCGAGGGGGATGCCATGAGCTTCGGCGAGTGGACCTCGATGTAGTCGCGCTCGACCCAGTAGGTGCGCATCGCGTGCTCGAGCGTCGTCTGGACGCGGAAGATGAGGTTGTTGCGACGCTGGCGGAGGTCGAGGAAGCGCCAGTCCATGCGCTTGTCGGGGCTGCTGTCGAAGGCGATCGGTGTCTCGGGGTTGGCTGCGGCGGCGACGATCAGCTCGCCGACCTTGATCTCGACGCCGCCGAGCTTGACGCGCTCGTCGTGCTTGAGCTCGCCGCGCACCGTCAGGAAGGTGCCGGTGGCGAGAGCGCCGATCGTCTCGGTCAGCGCGAGGGCGGCGGCATCCTGCTCGATCTCCTCCGACGGACGCGTCGCCGGGTTGACCAGCTGCACGGCACCGGTCTCGTCGCGCAGGACGACGAACTGCACCTTCTTCTGATCGCGCACGGTTTCGACCCATCCCGACACCTCGACGGGGCCGGCGGGGAGGGATTTCAGCTGGTTGACCAGGACGCGTTCGCTCACGATCGACCAGTCTACGTGCGGGCGGTGACGCCCCCACGCGTCATCGTCCGGCGCCGGCCGTCAGTCCCGCCTTGACGTGCCGCTGGGCGGCGAGGATGACCACGAGGGCGGGCACGCTGGCGATGAGGGAGGCGGCCATCGTGGCGGCCCACGTGTTCAGGTTCGAATTGGACAGCGCGAGGATCAGCACCGACATCGGGTACATCTCGTTGCGGTTGACCAGGGTCAGTCCGAACAGCAGGTCGCCCCAGCTGAAGAGGAAGGCGAAGACGCCGGCCGTGACGATCGCGTTGCGCGAGAGCGGGACGACGATCCGCCAGAGCGTTCCGATCGGCCCCAGCCCGTCGACGGTGGCGGCCTCGATCACCTCGCTGTCGAGGCGCAGCATGAACGCGCGCATGACGATGACGGCGAACGGCACTCCGGCGGTGGAGTTGGCGAGGATGAGGCCGATGAAGGTGTTCAGCAGACCCCACGAGTTGAACATCGCGTAGAACGAGGTGGCGAGGACCACGCTCGGGATCATCTGCGCCAGGAGCAGCAGGATGAGGGCGATGCTCACGGCCCGCGAGCGCAGGCGGCTCAGCGCGTACGCCGCGGGGATGGACACCAGCAGGGTGACCAGGACCGAGCCGAGCGACACGAGGGTCGTGACCCGCAGGCCGCCGATCCCCGCGTCGTCGAGCGCCTTCTCGTATCCGCCGAGGCCGGGGGCGGTGGGGAACCACTGGGTGTCGGCGGAATTCGCCGCCGGCTGCAGCGAGGCCGAGACCATCCAGTACACCGGGAAGAGGTAGACCGCGAGGACGACGACGGTCACCACGGTCCACGTCCAACCGCGACGGCGACGACGCGGGGTCGGGGCGGCGGGGGCCGGGGCGACGACGGCGGGGGCTGCGGGCAGGGTGGCGGTCATTCGTCGCGCTCCCGACGGATCGACATGACGGTGTAGACGATGGCGAACAGCGCGCTGATGCCGAGCAAGAGCATGCCGTAGGCGCCGCCGAGACCGAACTGGAACTGCTGGAACGCCTGACGGTACGACAGCAGGCCCAGGGTGACGGTGCTGTTCGCCGGTCCTCCGGCGGTGAGGACGAGGACCAGGTCGACGATCAGCAGGGTGTAGACGACGCTCATCACCACCAGGACCGAGACGACGGGCCAGATGGTCGGAACGACGATCGCCGTCAGGCGCCGCCACGCGCCGGCGCCGTCGAGCTGGGCGGCCTCGAGCTGTTCGGCGGGGACCTGCTTGAGTGCGGCGCCGAGGATCGTCGCCCAGTACGGCAGGCTCGCCCACACGGCGACGACGATGACCGCGGGCAGTGCCGTCGCGGGATTGGCCAGCCACGCCTGGACGGGCACGCCGAGGGATGCCAGCACGTCGTTGATCGGCCCGTCGCCGGCCAGCAGCGACTTCCACACGGTCGCCACCACCACGGCCGGCAGCAGCCACGGCAGGAGGATGAGCGTCGGGAGCCACCGGCTGCCGGGGAATGTGCGGGCGAACAGCAGGGCCAGCAGCATCCCGAGCACCAGCTCGACGGCGACCGAGACGACGGTGATCGTGAGCGTGTTGGCGAGGGCGCGGAAGGTGACCGGCTCCGAGAGCACGGCCCCGAAGTTGGCCGTCCCCACGAACGGCGCCCGACCGGTGATGAAGGTGCCCGTCGTGAAGTTCGTCGTGCTCATGAACACGCCGTACCCGAGCGGGAAGAGGAAGAAGACGACGAAGAAGACCGTGGCGGGCGCGAGGAAGCCCCACAGCTCGCCGCGTCGGCGCGCGGCCAGAGAACGCCGGAACCGGCCGGGGGAGGCGTCCCCCGGCCGGCCGGTCGTCGTCGTGGCCGTCGTCACTGGCCGCCGGCCTGCTCCAGCGCGGCCTGGGCCGTCTGTCCGCCGACGGTCGCCGCCTGGATGGCGTCGACGTACTGCTGCTGCAGCGTGTTCCATTCGGTGCCCAGCTGCGCGGAGTTGTATGCGCCGTCGACGGCGTCCACGAAGGGAGCCGCGGCCGGCACCTGCTCGACGAAGGCGTCCTGCGCGCTCTGGAGCGCCGGGATGTACCCGCCCTGGACGGCCGTGTCGATCTGGTTCTCCTCCGAAGCGCGGCACTTCACCAACTCCGCGGCGGCCGCTTCCTTCTTCGCATCCGCGTTGGCCGCGACGCCGTAGGCGTAGCCGAGCAGATTGACCTGCGGCGTTTCGCCGCTCGTGGCGGTGGGGAAGGGGAAGGTGCCGTACTCGAACGGGATCGAGGTGTCGACGAGGTTCCACGGGCCGGACACCGTCAGCGCCGCGGCGCCCGACGTCCACTGGTCGATCGACTCCCAGCCCCAGTTCACGAACTCGGAGGAGAGCGAGCCGTCGTCGACGAGCTTCTTGTAGAGGTCGACCGCCTCGACCGCGCCGGTGCCGGTCGGCTCGGCGGGGTCGCCGCCCGCGGAGAGGAGGAACGGCAGGAAGTACACCGGCGTTGAGCCGTCGCCGCCGATGCCGGGCAGGACGATGCCCTTCTGCGTGTCGGTGGTCAGCGACTTCGCCAGCGCCTCCAGGTCGGCGAAGGTCTTCGGCGCGGTCTCGGGGACGCCGGCCGCGGCGAACGCGGCCTTGTTGTAGAAGATCGCGTAGTCCTCGACCTGAACGGGCAGGCCGTAGAGCGTTCCGTCGTAGCGGCCGAGGTCGGCAGCGCTGTCGGCGAGGCCGTCGGTCGAGACGTCGTACGAGCCCAGGTCGGCGAGCACGCCCTGCGAGGCCAACTGCGGCAGCTGCGTGTCGGTCGAGAGCAGGGCGACGTCGGGGAGGGCTCTGGCGCCCGCGGCCTGGAGGAGCTTGGTGGTGTAGTCGCCCGACTGGGTCTGGACGTCGACCGTGATGCCCAGGTCGGCCGCGCACGACTCGAAGTACTGCTTCTGCAGCCCCTGGTAGGGCTCGAAGTCGATGTTGTTCCACACGGTCAGCGAGACGCCCTCGAAGCCGTCGCCGGACGAGGTGGCCGTCTGGCCGCCGGAGCAGGCGGTGAGGGCGAGGGCGGCGGCGATGCCCACCGCGGGCAGCGCGACGCGTCGCAGCCGCTGAGACGAAGAAGCCATGCTGTGTCCGTTCCCGACGACGCCGACGGCGCCGATCGACCTGTGCTGTGAGGACGCGGGTCGGGGCCGCCCACGTCATCCCTCACTCTGGGCTCTGAACGTGACGAACAGACAACAGGCGTGTCACGTGATGTAACACCACGCCGTGTCGCCGGACGCGACGGGGCAGGGTGAGAGCATGGCATCCCCTTCCTCGCCCGTCGTCCGCCGCGTCCTCGTGGACACCGACACCGGTCTCGACGACGCGCACTCCCTGATGTACCTGCTGGCCCAGCCCGACGTCGAGATCGAGGCGATCACGACCATCTACGGCAACACGCCCGTGGAGGACTCCGCGCGCAACGTCCGAACGGTGCTGCGGCTCGCCGGACGCGAGGACATCCCGCTGCACCTCGGCGAGGCGGCGCCGATCGAGGGAGCTGCGTCGATCGCCGACTTCGTGCACGGCACCGACGGACTCGGCGACCGCTTCGACCGTGCCGAGCTGCGCGTCGAGGACGAGAGCGCGGTGGATGCCATCGTGCGCATCGCCGCGGAGAACCCCGGCGAGGTCGATCTGCACCCGCTCGGACCGCTCACCAACATCGCCCGCGCGCTCGAGCGCGATCCCGACCTGTTCCTCAAGTACCGCTCGGTCGTGATCATGGGCGGGGCGGGCCCGTACCCGGCTCCGGGCGGGGCGACCCTGACCGACGCCAACACGGCGAACGACCGTCGCGCGGCCGAGATCGTGTTCGGCGCACGCAACAGCGGCAATGTCGTGATGGTCGGCGTCAACGTCACCGCCCAGGCGATCCTCGACGAGCACGTCCTCGCGGTGCTGCGGGGGACCGGCACGCCGTGGGCGACGTTCGCCGGCGAGGTGCTAGACGCCTACAACGACTTCTACCAGTACAAGTGGGGCCGCCGGATCTCGTCGGCCCACGATGGTCTCGCCACCGTCGTGCTGCACCGGCCCGAGATCGTCACCGGCTGGATCGAGGGACCGGTGGACTACACCCCCTACGCGGACTCGCTCGCGACCCGCATCGCGCTGACGAACGACGGACTGCCGCTGGCGTGGGGCACCCCGGAGGGGCCGACGATCCGGGCGGTCACCTCGTTCGACAAGACGGAGTTCCTGCGCCGCTTCGTGCAGGCGCTGTCGACGGGCCCGGCGCCTCGGGGCTGATTCGGCGCCCGGCCCGCCTCTCCCTTTCGGGCGGCCCTCAGACCGGCGCGGTCGTCCCCTCGTAGGCGGGGGCGGCCGCCCAGCGGACGCGTCCGCCGACGACGGTGAGGGAGGCTTCGGCGGGCCCTGTCTCCACAAGTTCGGCGAGGACGTCGCGGGGAGTCGCGCTCGCCGCGGGGAAGACCGCCAGATCGGCGCGCGCGCCCGGACGCAGCGCGCCGGTGTCGTCGAGGCCCAAGGCATGCGCGCCCCCGGCGGTCGCGGCGGCGAAGAGACGCTCGTGCAGGTCGCCGTCGGCATAGCCCTGGGCGCGGGCGATGTCGTGCAGCGCCGCGACGTCGTGCCAGGGCGAGAGGCTCGGCGAGGACGAGAGCGAGTCCGTGCCCACCGCGATCGCATTGCCCTCGCGCAGGTAGGCCGCGACCGGCGGCGGTTCCAGGCCGATCACGCCGTTGGACCGCGGGCACAGCGCCACGCTTACGCCGCGCGCGCGCAGCAGCGCCCGGTCGTCGGCATCCACGTAGATGCCGTGCGCGAGGTGCGTGGACGGGGTCAGGGCGCCGAGACCGTCGAGGTAGCGGATGACGCCCGTGCCGACGCCCCCGTCGGACAGGAGCGCGAACTCGCCGCGACCGTTGGCGCGCCACCTCTCGGCGAGGTCGCCCGTGCCGGTGCGCACGTAGGCGTCCTCCCAGGCGGACTCGGCGGCGTGGATGTGCTGACGGACGCCGAGGTCTCGCGCGAGACGCGACAAGTCGCGGATGACTCCGGTGTCGAGGGAGTACACGGCGTGGGGCGAGAGGCCGGTCGCGGGGACCGAGGGCAGAGCGGCGAGCTGAGCGCGGACGCGCTGCTCCCCGCCGTCGGCCCAGGTGCGGTCGGTGTAGCCGAGTACCTCCCAGAACGCGATGCCGTAGAGCCCCGCATCGTGCACGGCGCTTCCGGCTGCGGCATCCGTGACGATCTCCGCGACGGCCGTGGTGCCCGAGCGCAGCGCGAGAGCTGCTCCCGCGGCGGCCGAGGCGCTCCAGTCGCGGGGGAGGGGGTACAGCGCCATGAACGCGCTCATCCAGGCTTCGAAGCCGCTGTGCTGCGCGGTGCCCACCTCGGCCATGTCGCTGTACTGCAGGTGGGTGTGGGCGTTCACGAGCCCGGGGGTGAGGACTCCGCGGTGCTCGTGGACGACGGTCGCCGCCGGGTCGAGCCCGGACAGGACGGTGTCGGCCGGCCCAACGGCGGTGATCAGGCCGTCGGCGACGGCGACCGCGCCATCGGCGAGGGCCTCCCGGCCGGCCGACAGCACGACGGGGGCGCGGTGGACGACGACGCTCACTCGTCGGCCTCCTCGGTGTTCCAGGCGGCGAGGAAGGCCCGCTGGGCCGCCGAGGGGACGTCGAGCGCACCGCCGAAGGAGGCGAGGGCGATCGCCGCGACCTCGTCGTCGGCGGCCCGTGGGAGCTCGTGAACGCCCGGGGCGAGGTCGCGTTCGGTGAGCAGGTGCGCGACCGAGGCGAGCTGGACGCCGAATGACAGGTCCATGATCTCGACGGGGTTGCCCTCCGCGGCGCTGACGTTGAGGCAGTTGCCGTCGTCGAGCACGCGCACCTCGGTGCCGCTCGGCATCCGCAGGACCGACACGGCCCCGTCGCGCGAGACCTCGACCGCGCCGGCGGCCTGGGCTGCGTCGAGCGCGATCTCCTGCCCGACGCCCCCGCCGACGGCGACGATCGCCCCGTGGGGGAGGGCGTCGAGGTGGGCGACGTCGATCGTGTGCCGGATGCCGGTGGCCGAGATGACGACGTCGGCGGCGCGGACGGCCTCGGCGAGCGGACGCACCTCGTAACCGGCGAAGGCGGCCTGGAGCGCCGCGACCGCGTCGGTCTCGGTGACGACGACGCGCGCGCCGAGCGCCGCGCAGTGCTGCGCGATACCGGTCCCGACGCGACCGAAACCCACCACGACGACGGTCGCGCCGCGCAGGGATCGATCGGCCACGTCGGCGACGGCGAAGACCACCGACTGGCCCGTACCGTGCATGTTGTCGAACAGCGACTTGGAACGGGCATCGTTCGCGGCGACGACCGGGATGCGCAGGGCGCCGTCGGCTTCCATCCGGCGCAGCGGACGCACTCCGGAGGTGGTCTGCTCCGTCGCGCCGTACATCTCGGCCACCACGTCGGGACGCGCGAGGTGGGCGAGGCGGATCGTGGAGGCGCCGTCGTCGACGATCACCTGAGGTCGATGCGCGAGGAGGGCCAGCGCGTTGTCGCGGTCCTCGACGCGATCGGCCGCTTCGCGGGCGTAGACGGGGATGCCCGCGTGCGCGAGGGCCGCTGCGACCGCGTCGTCGGTGTTGCGCCCCGCGGAGGTGACGACCACCTCGGCCCCGGCCTCGGCGAGCACGAGGGCGACGGTCGCGGTCTTCGGCTCGAGCACGTCGGAGACCCCGACTCTGATGCCGTCGACCGTCCCCTCCCGGCGGAGTCGCGCGCCGAGCTCCGCGGTGACCGGCATGTGGGCCCGCGCCCAGTCGATGCGGTCGAGCCCCGCGCGCCATAGCCCCGCATCGGCGATGCGGCCGCTCACGGGGTCACCGCCTCGGCGAAGACGCCGCGCGCGTCGTCGGGTCCGCCGTCGACGATCAGAGCGGCCACGAGCGCGTCGAGCAGACGGCGCTGCGCGCTCGTCGGCGCCTCGGTGTCGGTGGGCAGCGGGGAGGGCATCTCCACGAGCGATCCTTTCGCGATCGAGCGCACGTGCGGGCGCGGGGACGGAGCGTCCGCGGCATCCACGGGGCGGGGCGAGGCGTCGGCGACCAGGCCCTCGAGCGCGGTGGCGACGAGCCCATCGTGGCCGAGGCCCGTCAAGAGCGTGGCGTGGACGAGTGCGCGGGGGGCGTCGGTCCGCTCGACCCGCAGCCCGTCGAGGACCGCCTCGAGGCGTTCGACGGGGTCGTCCGTGGCGCGAACGACCCCCGCTCCGAGGCGGCGCAGCAGCGCGGTCAGCGCGCCGGCGAGCGGCCCGTCGCCGACGACGCGCACGGTGCTCCCCGCGAGTGTCAGATTCGTGCGCGCCGAGAGGGCCCGCACCACCTGCTCGGCGCGGAGTCGGCTGTACAGGATGCCGAACACCCGCGACGCGAGCGGATCGGGCGCCCCCGGATCGTGCACGACGTCGGCGCCCAGCTCGGCGGCGATCGCCGCGCGCCAGGTCGGGGCGAGGGCGGGGAGAGCTCCACCGTAGGGGAGGGCCCGGGCATCGAGCGTGCGGGCGCCGAGCAGGCGTCTCGTCAGGGGGAGGGCGTCGACGAGCGGGGAGGCGGGGGTGGGCTGTGAGGACGACACGGCACGAACGTAGGGCGCGAAGGCGGCGCGGCGCCAATCCGGGACGCGGCCTCCCTAAGATGGCGCTCGTGACGTTCTCCCTCCCCCCGGAGTCGTTCCGGACGCTGCGGCCGGAACCGCGCTCGCGCGCGGCACGGCCCTGGGACGTCGCGCTCACGGTCGTGCTCCTCGTGCTGCTGCCCCTGCTGGCATTGGCCGCGACGTACGCGGGGGTGCTGCTGGCCTTCGCCGCCGACGCGTGCGGGTCGCAGACGTGCGACACGGGTCTGATGAACCTCGGGTACTGGATCGCCGTCATCGCGCCGTGGGTGATCCTCGCGATCGGCGTGGTCGTCGCGATCGTCCGTCTCGTGCGTCATCGTCTGGCGTTCTGGGTGCCCCTCGTCGCGATCGTGTCGATGGTCGCCGCGTGGTTCGTCGCCGCGGCTTTCGTCGGCGCCGGGGTCTCGGCATCCTGAACCGCTCGGGGGCAACCCCCAGGAACGGCGCCTGACCGGGCCGTAGCCTGACTCGTGGGCGCCCGCACGGGCGGCCGATCACCGAGCGCGAAGGCACCCGATGACCGACGTCACCCTCTCCCTCTCCCCGCTGCGCGCCGGTTCCGGCTCGACGGAGGGCCAGTCCTGGCTCACCTCGCTCGCCGACTGGACCGTGTCGCTCATGGAGGTCATCGGGCCGGTGGGCGCCGGTGTCGCGATCGCCCTCGAGAACCTGTTCCCGCCTCTGCCCAGCGAGGTCGTGCTGCCGATGGCCGGGCTCACCGCCAGTCGCGGCTCGTTCACGCTCTTCGAGGCGCTGCTGTGGACGACGCTCGGCTCGATCGTCGGAGCCTTCGCGCTCTACGGACTCGGCCGCTGGCTCGGCGCCGCGCGCCTGCGCGCCTTCGCCGCGAAGATGCCGCTGCTGCACCCCGAAGACGTCGACCGCACGGTCGCGTGGTTCGAGCGGCACGGGGGCAAGGCCGTGTTCTTCGGGCGCATGATCCCGATCTTCCGCAGCCTCATCAGCATCCCCGCGGGCGTCGCGAAGATGCCGCTCTGGCGCTTCGGGCTCCTCACCGGCGCAGGCAGCCTCATCTGGAACACGATCTTCGTGCTCGCCGGGTACCTGCTCGGCGAGAACTGGCACATCGTCGAGGAGTACGCCTCGATCCTCCAGTACATCGTGATCGCCGCGGTCGGCATCGGGGTGGCGTGGTTCCTGTACTCGCGCGTGCGCTCGCTGCTCGCTGCGCGCAAAGACGCCTGACCCGGCGGGATATCTCCACGTCGAGGCAACCGGCATCCGGACTCAGTCAGACCACAGAACCCGCGCCTAGACTGGGATCGTGCCCGCCGATCGCCTTCATCTCGTGCGCCACGGAGAGGTGTACAACCCCCGTCGCGTGCTCTACGGTCGGCTCCCCGGGTTCGGCCTGAGCGTCGACGGTCGGCGCATGGCGCGGCAGGCGGCCGAGTACGTCCAGAGCCTCGAGCGGCCGGTGAGCGCCCTCGTGGTCTCGCCGTTGCAGCGCACGCGCGAGTCGGCCGAACCCTTCGTCGAGCTGTTCGGCGCCGGGCCGTTCATCGACGACCGGGTGATCGAGCCCACCAACGTCTTCGAGGGGCGCCGCATGAAGCAGGCGCTCGCCAACCCCCTCAACTGGCGTCACCTGAGCCGCCCCGCCGTCCCCAGCTGGGGCGAACCGTACGAGCGCATCGTCGCCCGCATGGTGGCGGCGATGGATGACGCCTGGAACCGCGTGCCCTCGGGCGACGTCGTCGTCGTCTCGCACCAGCTCCCCATCTGGGTGACCCACCTCGCCCTGTCCCACCAGCCCACCCGCCACGACCCGCGCAAGCGACGCTGCGAACTGTCGAGCGTGACGAGCTTCGAACGGCGCGAGGGCGCCGGTGGTCCGCGGTTCGTCGAGGTGGCGTACGCAACGCCGGCATCCACCGCCGGCGCCGTCGACGTAGGAGCCGTGTGATGCGCCGAATCCTCTCCGCGGCCGGGGCCGTCCTCGCCTCCGCTGCGCTCATCGCGGGTCTCGCAGCCTGCAGCGCCGACCCGCTCGCCGACCAGTACCGCGCCGGCGACAACAAGGGCTACATCGCCGCGAACGGCTTCCAGACCAAGGAGATCGCCGCCGACCAGCGCGGCGAGCCCGTGGAGTTCTCCGGCACGCTGGACAACGGCTCCGCCGTGTCCGACGCCGACTTCGACGGCAAGGTGCTCGTCGTGAACTTCTGGTACGCCACCTGCGGGCCCTGCATCATCGAGGCCCCCCGCCTCGAGCAGGCCTACCAGAGCTTCGAGGGGCAGGACGTTGCCTTCCTCGGCATCAACACCTACGACCAGCCGGCGACGGCCCTGTCGTTCGCGCGCGACCACGAGGTGTCGTACTCCAGCGCGATGGCCGTCGACGACGCCCAGCTCAAGCTCGCGTTCAGCAAGGCGACCCCGCTGAACGCCACGCCCACCACCCTCGTGCTCGACAAGCAGGGCCGCGTCGCCGCCCGCATCGTCGGGGAGCTGCCCGAAGCCTCGATCCTCGAGGCGATCGTGCGCACGCTCGTGGCGGAGAGCGTGTGAACCCCGGCGCCCTCGTCTTCGACGGCGCGCTGTGGGTGGCCGTCCCCATCGCGCTCGCGGCCGGTCTCATCTCGTTCCTCTCTCCGTGTGTGCTGCCTCTCGTGCCCGGCTACCTCGGGTACATCGGCGGTGCCGTCGCGCCGCGCGGGGGCTCGGCATCCGGGCCCGGTCGCGGGAGACTGCTCGGCGGCACCCTGCTGTTCATCGCGGGGTTCACCGTCGTGTTCATGGCCGTGAACGTGCTCGGCGGCACCCTCGGGCGCTTCTTCCTCGAGTACGCCGACGTCATCACGCGCGTCATGGGCGTGGTCATCATCCTGATGGGCCTGGTGTTCATCGGGCTGTTCGGGCTCGCGCAGCGATCGGTGCGGATGCAGTCGCGCGGCAACCTGGGGCTGATCGGCGCTCCGCTGCTGGGCATCGCCCTCGGCATCGGCTGGACGCCCTGCATCGGGCCCACGCTCGCGGCGATCATCTCGGTGTCGTACAACCTCGGAGACCCTGGCCGGGCGGCGCTGCTCGGGCTGATGTACTCGCTGGGCCTCGGCATCCCCTTCCTGCTTCTCGCCCTCGGATTCGGGTGGGCGACGAAGTCCGTGGCGTTCGTGCGAAAGCACATCCGCGTCGTGAACCTCATCGGGGGAGCGCTGCTGATCGTCCTCGGCCTGCTGATGGTCACGGGGCTCTGGGGTCAGTGGATGTCGGCCCTGCAAGGGGTGATGGGCAATGTCCAACTCCCGCTCTGATCAAGGGAACACGATGACCGACCCGCTGCGTCCGTCCGACCACGCCGACTCCGCGTCCGACGAGGTCACCCAGCCGCGCCTCGGCATCGTGGGATGGCTGCGGTGGGGATGGCGGCAGCTGACCAGCATGCGCACGGCCCTCGTGCTGCTGCTCCTGCTGGCGATCGCCGCCGTACCGGGCTCGCTCGTGCCGCAGCGCAGTGCCGACCCCAACGGCGTCACCCAGTACTTCACCGACAACCCCGACCTCGCGCCGGTGCTCGACAAGCTCAGCCTGTTCGACGTGTACACCTCGCCCTGGTTCTCGGCGATCTACCTGCTGCTGTTCATCTCGTTGATCGGCTGCGTGCTGCCGCGCACGAAGCACCACTGGAAGGCACTGCGTTCGCAGCCGCCGCGCACGCCCGCACGCCTGTCGCGCCTGGACGACCACCGCACCCGCACGATCGCGGTCGACGCGGAGGCGGATGCGGATGCCGTGGCAGCGGCCGCCGTCGAGAGCGCGGCCGCGCAGCTGCGCAGGAGCGGCTACCGGGTGGCGCGCTACGACGGACGCGGGTCGTTCTCGGTGTCGGCGGAACGCGGGTACCTCCGCGAGACCGGCAACCTGCTGTTCCACGGTGCGCTGGTCGGCGTGCTGATCGCCGTCGGCGTCGGTGGGGGCTTCACCTACACCGGCCAGCGGGTGCTCGTCGAGGGCCAGGCCTTCGCCAACAGCCTGCTCGACTACTCCTCGTTCAATCCGGGTCGTTTCGTCGGCGGCGACACCCTCACGCCGTACTCGATGACGCTCGACAAGTTCGACGTCACCTACGTCCCCCCCGGGCAGCCGGGCTCGGGCCAGGCCGGCGACTTCGTGGCCCACGTCACGACGCAGGCCCCCGGAGGCGACGCGCAGGACGGCGAGGTGCGCGTGAACCACCCGCTCGATGTGCAGGGCGACCGCGTCTACCTGCTCGGCAACGGCTACGCCCCGACCGTCACGATCCGCGACGCCGACGGCAACGAGGTCTTCCACGACTCGGTCGCCTTCCTCCCGCAGGATGCCAACATGACCTCGCTCGGCGTCATCAAGGTCGCCGACGGACTTCCCGAGCAGCTCGGCCTGCTCGGCTTCTTCTACCCGACGATGGACGTGCTGCCCTCGGGCGCCCTCACCTCCACGTACGGCGCGCTCGAGTACCCGACCCTGACGCTGCGCGTGTATGAGGGCGACCTGGGGATCGACGACGGCACGCCCCGCTCGGTCTACACGCTCGACCCGTCGGGCATGACGCAGATCGCCGGCGGCGACAGCGGCACCCCCGCCATCCAGCTCATGCCCGGGCAGACCGAGGATTTGCCCAACGGCCTCGGCACCATCACGTTCGAGAACGAGGCGCCCGCCGGAGCCGTCGGCTACGAAGGGTCGGTCAAGCGCTTCGCCTCGTTGTCGATCCACCGCGACCTCGCCGGACCCTGGGTGCTCGCTTTCGCCCTGCTGGCGCTGCTCGGCCTTCTCGCCGCGCTGTTCGTCCCGCGCCGACGCATGTGGGTCAAGGCCACGGCGCAGGGCGGGACCGTTCTCGTCGAGTACGCCGGACTCGCCCGTGGCGAAGATCCGACGCTCGCCGTGGCCGTCGACCAGCTCGCCGAGAAGCATGGCGGGTCGCTGCCCGGCGCGGCCGGTTCCGCTGCGGCATCCGCGCGGCCGGTGGGCGCTGCCGCAGACGACTCCGCCGCGGCATCCACGCGGCCGGTGGGCGGTGCCGGCGACGACTCCGCCGCGGGCGCGGCACCCACGACCCCTCCCCAGAGCCACCCCGACACCGGAAAAGTAGACTGACACCATGCCCGGAACCGACCCGCTTCTCCTCGACGAGATCTCCCTCCTCCTGGTGTGGACGGCGGTCGCCATCTACGTGCTGGCGTTCATCGCCTACGCCATCGACCTCGCGCGCCGCTCCGACCTCGCGCTGAAGGCGAAAGACGAGGTCGTCGCGCGCGAGCTCGTGACCGCGGGCGGCGGGGGAGTGATCTCCTCGGGCGCCGGGTCGTCGGCATCCGGACCCTCCACCGCCAAGCCCCGCTACCTGTGGGCCCGTCTCGGCACGGTGCTGACGGCGCTCGGGTTCGTCTTCCACCTCGTGGCGACCGTCCTGCGCGGGATCGCGGCCGAGCGCGTGCCGTGGTCGAACATGTACGAGTTCGCGATGACCGGCCTGCTGCTCATCATCGCGGTCTACCTCGCCGTGCTCACGCGCTACGACCTGCGCTTCCTCGGCTCGCTCATGACCGGCCTCGCCGTCCTGCTGCTCGGTGGCGCGACGCTGGCGTTCCACGTCGAGGTCGTGCCGCTGGCCGACCCGCTGAAGTCGGTCTGGCTCGTCGTGCACGTGTTCGTCGCGAGCCTGGCGACGGCGTTGTTCGCCCTCGCCTTCGGACTCTCGGTCGTGCAGCTGATCCAGACGCGTCGCGAGCGCAAGCTCGCCGAAGCCCCGGTGGATGCCGAACCGAAGCGCAGCTTCCTCCGCACGGTTCCGAACGCCGACGCCCTGGAGTCGCTGGCCTACCGCTTCGCGATCGTCGGGTTCATCTTCTGGACTTTCACCTTGATCGCCGGTTCCATCTGGGCGAATGACGCATGGGGCCGCTTCTGGGGCTTCGACACCAAGGAAGTCTGGACGTTCGTCATCTGGGTGCTCTACGCCGGATATATCCACGCTCGCGCGACCCGCGGCTGGCGCGGCACCCGCTCGGCGTGGCTGTCGATCATCGGCTTCACCGCGGTGCTGTTCAACTTCACCATCGTCAACGTGTTCTTCAAGGGCCTGCACGCCTACAGCGGCCTGACCACGTAAGGCGTGGCGCTGCGCAAGGGCCCGTCCGGCTGTCGCCGGGCGGGCCCTTCGCGTGGGTGGGCGGTGCGTGGGGGTGCCGCGGCGCGGGTGTGAGGTCTTCGATGCCCGGCGGGGCGTGATGCCCGGTGGCGAGTGGCGCGTGGCGCGTGGCGTCCGGCGCTGCGCGACGCCCCGCCCGGCGCGTGGCGCCCCGTCCGCGAGCGACGTTCGAGTGTCCAAGACATCCGGTCGATTGTGAAATTCGTCCGGGTGTTCTGGACACTCGAACGCGCTACGGGCGCCACCCGCGGGAGCGGAGGGCGCGAGCGACGGGGTCCACGACACCACTGACGGCATCGTGAAGGTGGTGGTCGACGACCCTGACCAGAAGCCATCCTTGTGCGGCGATGGCCGGCCAGCGGTCGGCATCCCGTCGAAATTGCGCTCGCTCCGCGTGCTGCCTCCCGTCGTACTCCACGGCCACCCGGTACTCGGGATAGGCGAGATCCAGGCGGGCGACGAAGCGTCCGTCCTCGTCACGAAGGTCGCGGTTCAGCTCGGGCTCCGGCAGACCGCCTCGAAGGAGGATGAGGCGAACAATCGTCTCCCTGGGCGACTCCGCCCCCGCCCGGAGGAGGGGCAGCGCTTCGCGTAGATCACGCACTCCGCGTCGGGCGAGGCGCCGGACCGCCTCTTCGAGGTCGGCGTTCTCGGCCAGCTCCCGCGTGAGGATGGCGTCGCCGACGGCGACCAGGTCATCGACGCGGTGCAGCGCACCCAGCTGTGCCCAGGTCTCGGCCGGGGTCGGTACGGGGAGACCGTGGCGAAGCGTCAGGTACTCGAGCGGTAGATCGAGGCGGTGCCCCCTCACTCCGCGTGTCCGAGGTTCTCGCGCCGGTGGACGAGCCGAGACGTGCAGGCTCGCCGAGGCGGGAGCGGGCAGAGGGAGGTCCCACAGGGCCGCCGCCGTCGTGTGGCTGAAGAACTGTGCTGAGGTCAGGCGGGGCTCATACGCACGGCACCGTGCCAGGACGTCTTCCGTCGCCGCATGCGCGCGAACTCGAACCCCGTGAAACGCGGCGCGAAGGTCTTGCGCGGTGAGGCGATCTCGGGGCACGTCCAGGCGGCGTGCTTCCTCCACGGTGAACGCGGGCCCCAGTTCTTCCGGGAGAGGCTGCCTTTTCATAGGTCGACCCCAGCGCACCGGGGTCGGCGGTGGCGTCGCCTTCACGGCATCCGTGGATCAGCTGCTCGATGACGGTGCTGGGGAAGAGCCCCTCAGCTCTGCCCGTTCCGGTGTCGCCCGCTGTGACGCCGGATCCAGTGTCCGAAACACACGGACGCTCGTGAAAATGTCCGGGTGTTTTGGACACTCGATGGTGGGGTGGCCGGCCCATGCGGCCGCGGCGCCGTGACGCCACGGCCCCGCGCTACCGCGGCCCCGCGCTACCGTGGCGCCACGGCCCCGCGCTACCGTGGCGCCACGGCCCGCGCTGTCGCGCTGCATGTCGGCCGTGAGTCGCGGGCGCGGCACCCCGCGGTTACGCCGGCTGGGCCGCGGCCTTCGCGGAGGTCGTGCGGCGACGTACCACGATCAACGTCGTCGCGATGAGCGACAGCACGGCCCAGACGACGAACCCGGCGACACCGGCCCCCACTCCGCCGGCCGACGACAGGGCGCCGAGCATCGCGTCGTAGGCGGGAGCCGTGGGCAGCAGGGATGCCGCGGCGGCCAGTGCGGGTGGCACGGTCGAGACGATGCTCGCGCCGAGCGCGAGCGCGCCGATCACCGCCGCGATCCACCGGCCCGCCCCGCCGAACACCGCGACCAGGGCCTGGTGCACGGCGGCGAAGGCGATGCTGGCTGCGACGCAGACGAGGGCGAAGAGCGCCCAGTCGCCCCAGTCGTAGTTCGACGCGATCTGCACGACGGCGGCCACCAGCAGTCCCTGGACGGCGCCGACGAGCGCCGCGGGGGCGAAGCCGCGCAGCGCGACGAGCGCCGAGGGACGCCGGCTGGTGAGCGCGCGGGCCGACACCGCCTGGAACGCCACGAACGACGCGAGCCCGCCGAACCACAGCACGGCCATGGCCAGCAGCGGCACCGCCGCGAGACCGAACAGCGAGTCGTCGGCTCCCGTCGCCGACACGGGGTCGGCCACGACGTCGGCGAGCGTGGTCGCCTGGCTGTCGGTGTAGGTCGGCAGCTGCGCGACGGCGGTGCCGAGTCCGTCGGCGAGCGACGAGGTGCCGGTCGCGACCTGGTCGACGCCGGTGGCCAGCTGCGCGGCCCCGTCTTCGGCTCCCGTCGCTCCGGATGCGAGCTGCGCGGCGCCGGAGCTGAGGGCGGCGGCCCCCGTGCCGAACTGCTTCGCGCCGTCCGCCAGCTGTGTCGCGCCTCCGGCGACGCCGTCGATTCCGCCCGCGATCGTGTCGATGCCCGTCGCGGCTTCGCGGGCACCACCGGCGAGGCCGGCGGCGCCGTCGGCGAGCTGCTGGTTGGCGTCGGCGATGGCGCGGATGCCGGCGGGAAGCTGCGCGGCTTGTCCGGCGAGGTCGCCGATGCGGGTGACGGTCTGCGTCGCCTGGGGCAGCGCGTCGTTCGCGGCGACCGCGGCGTCGCGTAGCGCCTGGCACTGCTCCTCAGTGCCGGTGCAGTCCTCGGCCGCCGTCTGCAGCGCCGCCGCGGCGTCGACGAGGGCCGTGTTGACCTGGGGCGCGGCATCCGCCAGCTTCTGGGCGTCGTCGGCGAAGCCCGGGGGGATCTGATCGGCGAGACCGTTGATCTGCGTCGCGAGCTGCTGATTCCCCGACGCGATGCCGTCGGCACCGGTCGCGAGCTTGTTCACACCCGCCGCGGCATCCCGTGTTCCGTTCGCCAGCGCCGTCGAGCCCGACGCGAGTTGGGTGGCGCCGTCGGCGAGCGGACCCGCGCCGGCCGCGAGCTGCGACGCCCCGTCGGCGAGGCTCGAGGCTCCGCTCGAGAGCTGCCCGAGGCCGTCGCGCAGGTCGCCCGCACCGGACGCGGCCTGCGACGCGCCGTCCGCCAGCTGGTGGGCGCCGCTCGCGGCGGAGCCGAGCTGGTCGCTCAGCGTCGTGAAGCCGAGGAAGACGTTCTTCAGATACTGCGATGACAGCTCGCCGCCGTAGACGCTGGTCGCGGTGGTGGCCAGCGCGGAGGTGATCGCCCCGTCGACGACGCGCGCATCGGGAGCCGTCTGCACGCCGATCGTCGCCTTGACGGGGGTTTCGCCCGGCCGGGTCGAGAGGGACGCGGCGGTGAAATTCTCGGGGATGGTCACGACGGCCGTGTACGTGCCGTCGGCGAGGCCGGCCGCCGCATCGTCATCGTTCGAGATGACCCAGTCGATGTTGCTCGGCTGATCGTCGGCGCCCTCGACGAGGCCGCCGGTGAGCTGCCGACCGAGGGGGACCAGCTGGCCGTTCAGCTCGACGGCCTTGTCGTCGTTGACGATCGCGGCCGTGATGTTCTCGAGCCGGTCGGTGGGGTTGTACAGCGCGCCCACCAGGATGCCGCCGATCACGGCGGGCAGCAGGAGCACGCCGATGAGGGTCAGCCAGGTGACGGGGCGGCGCGAGCGGGAGCGCTCGACGGGGAGAGTCATGCGAACACCTCGGAGAGATCGGCGAAGGTTTCGGGTGCGGAGCGGTGTCGACGCGGCGTCGGCAGTGGCAGGGATGCCACGTCCGGTCGGTGCGCTTCGGACAGCAGGGCGAGAGCGCGGCGTTCGTCGCGGGCCGAGACGACGAGCGTGAACGGCGACGCGGCGTCGCCCGACCGCTCACGCGCTTCGAGGGCCGCGCGGCGGAGCACCTGCGCGACGTCGTCGCGGGCGTCGTCGTCGAGGCGGTCGATGTCGGAGACGACGACGATGCGCGTCCCGCGCGCGGCGGCCTGCGCCACGTCGGCCTCTGCCGTCGACGGGTCGTCGAGCAGGGCGACACCGACGCGGGCGCGCACGGCGCCGGCGCGTTCGGGCACCAGCAGGCCGTCGACGCGCAGCTTGCCCTCGATCTTCGACAGGCGACCGGCCAGGGCGAGCAGGAGGGTGCGCGTGGTGCGGGTCTCGCCGGTCACGAGCAGCGTCCCGCCGTAGCCGAGGCGCAGCGAGACGTCGCGGAACAGCGGCTCGTCGGCATCCGAGGAAACGGAGGTCCGCAGGTCGTCGGCGGCGATCGCCATCGCGGGTTCCGCGGGCCAATCGGTGAGGTGCACCTCGCGCTCGACGGCCTCGCCCTCGACGTCGAGCTTGGGCAGGATGCGGTCGAGCCAGTGCGGCATCCACCAGGCCTTCGCCCCCAGGAGGGCGAGGATAGCCGGGACGAGGGTCATGCGCACGAGGAACGCATCGACCGCGACGCCGACCGCGAGGCCCAGGGCGATGGGCTTGAGGCTCGAGTCGCCCTCGGGCACGAACGCCACGAAGACGGCGAACATGATCACCGCGGCCGCCACGACGACACGGGCGGATGCCGAGAAGCCGCTGCGCACGGCACCGAGTGCCACGTCGCGGGGGGTGCGGCCGTCGCGCTTCGCGTGCACGTAGTCCTCGCGCATGCGCGAGACGAGGAAGACCTGGTAGTCCATGGCGAGGCCGAACAGCACGCCCATCACGACGATCGGCATGAAGCTGATGATCGGGCCGACCTTGGCCACGTGCAGGGCGTCGGCGAACCAGCCCCACTCGAACACCGCCGCGACGACGCCGAACGACGCGGCGACCGACAGCAGGTAGCCGCCCGCGGCGGTGAGGGGAACCCAGATGGAGCGGAAGACGATCATCAGCAGCACGAGTGAGAGGCCGACGACGAAGAGGCCGAAGGGAAGGAGCGCCGCTCCCAGCTGGTCGGAGATGTCGATCGTGACGGCGGTGTAGCCGGTGACGAGCAGGCGCACGCCGAATTCGTCGTAGAGACGGTCCTCCTGCGCGCGGAGTTCGCGCACGAGGTCGGCCGTGCGCGGGTCGTCGGGGGCGGTCTCGGGCACGATCTGCACGATGCCGGTGTCGGCGGTCTCGTTGGGGGTCGCCAGGGCCACTTCGGCGACCCCGGGGATCTTCGCGATCTCGTCGCCGATGTCGGTCATGAGGTTCAGCGGATCGTTCGAGGTCACGATCGTGCCGGTCATGATGAGCGGACCGTTCGCACCCGGCCCGAAGTACTCGTCGGTCAGCTCGTAGGCGACGCGCGCCTCATCGCCCTCGGGCAACTGGCCCGCGTTCGGCAGGGTCAGGGCCAGCGAGGCGGCGGGCACGGCGGTCACGCCGAGCAGCCCGATCACCGCGATGGTCGTGATCACCGGATGCCGGGTGACCAGGCCCACCCAGCGCTTGGCGGGGCCGTTCCGCTGGGCGCGCACGGCCGCCGTATCGGCTCGTCGCACACTCTCGGCGGCGGCCTCTTCGGCGGCGGCGGCGTCGTCTTCGGCCGTGGCCGTGCGGGAGCGCTTCTTCGGACGCTTGTACCCCCAGCCGACCACGCGATCACCGGCGAAGCCGAGGAAGGCCGGTGTGAGGGTCAGCCCGACGCACACCGCGATGGCGACCGCCACGGACGCGGCGATGCCCATGGTCGTCAGGAACGGGATGCCGGCGAAGCCCAGCCCGATGAGGGCGATCAGCACCGTGATCCCGGCGAACACCACGGCCGAGCCGGCGGTGCCGACCGCGCGGGCCGTGGACTCCTCGGGGTCCATGCCGGCCCTGGTCTGATCCTGATGTCGCGACACGATGAAGAGCGCGTAGTCGATGCCGACCGCCAGTCCCAGCATCACCGCCAGCAGAGGGGTCGTCGAGGACACCGTGGCGAAACCGGTTGCGATGAAGATGAGCGCGATCGAGAGCGCGACGCCCAGGATCGCCGTGGCCAACGGCATCCCGGCCACCAGGAACGAGCGGAACGTGACCATCAGCACGAGCGCCGCGATGAGCACGCCGAGGGCTTCGGTGAGGGAGGCGCCGGGGATCTCGGTGGCGAAGAGCTGCCCGCCGAGCACGGCCTGCGACCCCGAGGGAAGGGCCTCGCCGAGCGCGCTCGCGGCCTCGCGCAGGCCGTCTTCGGTGGCCTGCGGCACCTCGGTGGCCTCGCCCGAGAACTGGATGCGGACGATGGCTGCTCGTTCGTCGTCGGAGATGCCGCCCGAGATGCGGGTGTCGTAGGGGTCGGTCACGGCTTCGACGAAGTCGAGGTCGCCGATGTTGGTCGAGGTCTTCTGCACCGCATCCTGATACGCCGGGTCGGTGACCTTCGCTCCGTCGGCGGACACCACGATGATCTCGGCGCTCGCGCCGCTCACCTGCGGGAAGGTGCGCCCGAGCATCTCGAGACCCGCCTGCGACTCCGTGCCGGGGATGGTGAAGGTGTTGTCGGTGCCTTTGGCGAAGAGGGCGACACCACCACCGGCGAGCACGAGGACGAGCAGCCAGGCCGTGAGGACGCGCCACGGGTGGCGGAACGACCAACGCCCGAGGGTGTACAGGAATGTCGACACGGTGACTCCCACGATCGGTGAACGGGTCGATACATCACCGTATCGGATACATCAATGTATCGTAGTCCGGGAAGGCGGCATCGAACCTGGATTTCGCCCGAGAACGAGAGGCCCCGGATGACCGATTCCGCGCCCGCGACGACGCGCCGTCGCGAGAACACGCGCATCCGTCTCATGGATGCCGCTGCCGAGATGTTCGCCGAGGTTGGCATCGACGCCGCGTCCGTCGAGGCCGTCTGCGAGCGCGCGGGCTTCACCCGCGGGGCCTTCTACTCCAACTTCGGATCGAAGGAGGAACTCTTCCTCGCCCTGTGCGCACGATCCGCGGAGACCACGATCGCGGCCGTACGCGAGCGCGTCACCTCGATCGAGAGCCGCGGCCTCGAAGACGCCGGAGACGTGCTGCAGCTCGTGCAGGAGGTGCTCGAGGCCACCGGCGAGGATCGACTGGACGTCCTCCTGGGTGCGGAGACCCGCTTGCAGGCCCTGCGCAATCCGGGTTTCGCCGAGGCCTACCTCGCGCTCAACCAGGGGCTCGGCGAGAGCGTGACCCAGCTCGTCCGCGACATCGCCGACGCCCGAGGGCTCGCCCTGAGAGTGCCCGCCGACGTCGCGACCGATCTGCTCCTGTCGGTGTGGATCACGACGTCCGAGACGGCGCTGCTCACCCGTCAGGCGCCGTCGGAGTCGCGGTCCGGCCTCGCCGAGAGGCTGTCGCAGGTGGTCGGCCTCATCCTCGAGTGAGCAGGTCGTAGCAGCGGCCGAGGCGCGCCAGCCACCAGTCGCGCCGCTCATCGTCGGCGGTCACGCGGTCGAGGTCGGCGCCGGTCGGATGCGGCCGCTCGAGAGACAGCACGCCGCCTCGGGCCACGAGGGGGGATGCCACGACGTCGGTCGTGAACAGCGATGCGGTGCCGAGTCCGCAGTCGTAAGGCAGCTCGGGGAGGGATGCCGCGAGGGCGGCGCCCATCGACAGGCCGATCGATGTGTCGAGGGCACTGGAGACGACGACGGGGAGACCCGCCTGGCGCACGATCTCGCGCGCCGCGTGCACGCCGCCGAGGGGCTGCGCCTTGATGACGAGAAGGTCGGCGGCGCCGCTGCGCGCGACCAGGAGCGGATCAGCGGCCTTGCGGACGCTCTCGTCGGCGGCGATCGGGATGTCGAGGTAGGCGATGCGCTCCCGCAGCTGCGCGAGCTCGTCGATCTCGGCGCAGGGCTGCTCGACGTACTCCAGGTCGAACGCGGCGAGGGCGTGCACGGCCCGCTCGGCCTCGTCGACGTTCCACGCCGCATTGGCGTCGATGCGCACACGCCCCTCGGGCCCCATGCTCTCGCGCACCGCCCGCACCCGCGCGACGTCGTCGGCGAGGGTCTGCCCCGCCTCGGCGACCTTGACCTTGACCGTGCGGCATCCGTCGAACCGTTCCAGGATGCCGGGCACCTCACCGGCCGCGACGGCGGGCATCGTCGCGTTGACTCCGACGCCCTCGCGGACGGGAACCGGGGACGGCGACCACCCGTAGTCGACGGCTGCGGCGAGCCAGGTCGCGGCCTCGGCGTCGTCGTACTCCACGAAGGGCGAGAACTCCGTCCAGCCCTCCGGACCCTCGAACACGACCGCTTCGCGGACCAGGATGCCGCGGAACCGGGCGGCGAGAGGGAGCGAGACCACCCGCGCGGTGTTGAGGATGTCGGCGAGCGAGGGGAGGGCGACGGTGCTCATGGCCCTCATCATCGCGCTCAGCGGTGATTCGGGGCCGGCGGCCCGCCGGGCAGGAACTTCTGCCGCTCGTCACTGTAGGACGACGACAGATCGCGCTGGTGGTCGAGGGACTCCATCGCCCCCTCGAACTCCGCGCGCGTGCGGCGTGGGCCGAACAGGTAGTCGCGCAGTCGCGCGAGCGTCGATATCTTCTTCGTCATGATGACTCCGATCGTCGGGAACCCGCCACGCTACGTGCCGTCGGCCCTGCGGTCCACCCGTCCCCCCGTCCGGGCGCGGGCATAGGCTGACGCCATGCTCTTCGACACCCCCGTCCGGCTCGGCGTCCAGATCCAGCCGCAGCACGTGCAGTATTCCGACATCCGCGACGCCGTCCTCCGCCTGGAGGAGATGGGTGTCGACGTCCTCTTCAACTGGGACCACTTCTTCCCGCTCTACGGCGACGCCGACGGCGAGCACTTCGAGGCGTGGACGATGCTCGCCGCCTGGGCCGAGCAGACCGAGCGCGTCGAGTTCGGCGCCCTGGTGAACTGCAACAGCTACCGCAACGCCGATCTGCAGGCCGACATGGCGCGCACCGTCGATCACATCAGCAAGAAGGGCGGCGACACCGGCCGCTTCATCTTCGGCACCGGCTCCGGCTGGTTCCAGCGCGACTACGACGAGTACGGCTACGAATTCGGCACCGCGGGCTCGCGCCTCAACGCTCTCGCGAGCGACCTCGACCGCATCGCCGACCGGTGGGGCAAGCTCAACCCCGCGCCCACCCGCGAGATCCCCGTCATGATCGGCGGCAAGGGCGAACAGAAGACGTTGCGCATGGTCGCCCGCCACGCCCACATCTGGCACAGCTTCGTCACGCCTGACGAGCTGCCGCACAAGTTCGAGGTCATCGGAAAATGGGCCGAGACCGAGCAGCGCGACCTGTCGGATCTCGTCGTGTCGAACGAGTTGAAGGATCGCGACGAGGACGTCGCCGACGCGCTGTTCGACGCGGGCACGCGTCTGTTCACGCTCGGCTTCTCGGGCCCGGAGTGGGATTACTCGCTCGTCGAGCGCTGGCTGCGCTGGCGCGACGCGAAGAACGCGTGAGAGAGGGCGTCCCGGTTCGAACGGGGCGCCTCGAACGCCGCAGCGGCGCCCCGGATCCCCGGTGCGCCGCTGCGGCGTTCACGGCGTGAACTGCGCGCCGCCGGAGGTCCCCGTCCAGTTCTTCACGGCTGTGCCGGCGTAAAACGCCGTCTCGCTCTGATGGTTCATCGAACGCCGCGCGTCCTCGGACGCCTCGTGCGAGGGCGCGCCCAGGAAGTACTCCCGGATGCGGCCCGGTATCGACACCTTCTTCGTCATGATGACTCCGATCGTCGGGGTGCCCAGGCTACGGCGCTTCCCCGGGGCCGTCCACAGGCTGGTGTCCACCGGCCGCTGCGGGGGCCCCGCGCGTAGGCTGAACGGGTGACCGTCTCCGAGCTGTTCGACCCCGCGGAATGGACCCCGGCGCCCGGCGCCGAGGACTACACCGACATCACCTCCCACGTCACGCACGACGGTCGCGTCGCGCGCATCGCGTTCGACCGCCCCGAGGTGCGCAACGCCTTCCGCCCGCACACCGTCGACGAGTTGTACCGCGCCCTCGACATCGCGCGTCAGGATCACCGCATCGGTGTGGTGCTCCTCACCGGCAACGGCCCGAGTGCCAAGGACGGCGGCTGGGCCTTCTGCTCGGGCGGTGACCAGCGCATCCGCGGGCGCGACGGCTACAAGTACTCGCACGAGGAGCACGTCGTGCACGACCCGGGTCGTGCCGGCCGTCTGCACATCCTCGAGGTGCAGCGTCTCATCCGCTTCATGCCCAAGGTCGTCATCGCGGTGGTGCCCGGATGGGCGGCCGGCGGCGGCCACTCGCTCAACGTCGTCTGCGACCTGTCGATCGCGAGTGCCGAGCACGCCCGCTTCAAGCAGACGGATGCCGATGTGGGCTCGTTCGACGCCGGTTACGGGTCGGCCTACTTCGCGCGCCAGATCGGACAGAAGTTCGCGCGCGAGATCTTCTTCCTCGCCGAGGAGTACTCCGCCCAGCGCGCCTACGAGATGGGGGCGGTCAACCGGGTCGTCCCGCACGCCGAGCTCGAGCGCGAGGCGCTGTCGATGGCCCGCACGATCCTCACGAAGTCGCCCACCGCGATTCGCATGCTCAAGTACGCGTTCAACGCGGTCGACGACGGGCTTGTGGGTCAGCAGCTGTTCGCGGGCGAGGCGACGCGTCTCGCGTACGGCACCGACGAGGCCGTCGAGGGCCGCGACTCGTTCCTCGAGAAGCGCGCCCCCGACTGGTCCGACGTGCCGTGGCACTACTGATCGCCGGGACCCGCGCGTGAGACTGGAGCCGCCGGCATCCACGGATCCGCGCGACGTGCTGCGCGCGCTGCGCGCGGCGGTCGTCGGGGCGGGTCCGGCCGTCGCCCTCGGCGGGGGAGACTTGCCCGGCGAGGTGCCGCCCGGAACCGCCGTCGTCGTGACGACGTCGGGATCGACCGGCGTGCCGAAGTCGGTCGTGATCAGTCGTAACGCCCTCATCGCGAGCGCTTACGCCACGGCCGCGCGCATCGGGGAGGGGGCGTGGTTGCTCGCGGTGCCGGCGACCTACGTCGCGGGGGTGCAGGTGCTCGTGCGCGCCCTGCTGGCCGATCGCGAGCCCGCGGTCGTCGCCGGGCCCTTCCGCCCCGAGCCGTTCGCGGCGGCGGCGCGCGGGATGGCGTCGCACGAGAACGGCTCCCGGGTTCCGACGTACACGTCACTCGTGCCTGCGCAGCTCCAGCGACTGTTGGATGCCGCGGACGCCGATGCGACCGTGGCCGAGGCGCTGCGCTCGTTCGAAGCGATCCTGATCGGCGGCCAGGCGCTCGCCCCGTCGGTGGCCGCGCGAGCGGAGACGCTCGGCGCCCGCATCGTCCGCACGTACGGGTCGAGCGAGACGAGCGGGGGCTGCGTCTACGACGGCGTGCCGCTCGACGGGGTCGGGATGGCGATCGTCGACGGCGAGGTGCGCCTGTCCGGGCCCACCCTCGCGGAGGGGTATCTCGGCGACCCCGAGCGGACGGCATCCGTCTTCCCGGTCGACGCCCACGGAACCCGCTGGTACCGCACGGGAGACGGCGGCGAGCTTGTCGACGGTGTGCTGCGCGTGACCGGGCGCCTCGACAACGTCATCGTCTCGGGTGGGGTGAATGTCTCGCTCGATCGGGTGGAAGCCGCCGTGCGGGGCATCGCCGGTCTGGAGTCGGCCGTGGTCGTGCCGATCCCGGATGCCGACTGGGGGCAGGGGTCAGCCGTCGTCGTGCCCGGGCGTCGTTCGACCGACGAGCCCGCCCTGCTCGAGCGCGTCCGCGCGGAAGTCGGCGCCGCCGTGGGGTCTCCCGCTCGGCCGGCGCGGGTGGTCGCCGTCGACGACGTCCCGACGCTGTCGTCCGGCAAGCCCGACCGTGCGGCTCTGCGCGCACTGCTCGCGCACGACCCGCGGGCATAGGATTGCCCTCCGTGGCAGCACCCTCCCGCAAGCGTTCGCACCCCGCCCAGAAGCGTCGTCCCGGCGGCAACCCGCAGAAGACGAAAGCCGGCGCCCCGCAGGCCGTCGCCCCGGCGACCGCGAGCGACTGGATCGCGGCCGCTCGCCTGCGCACGCTGCCGTTGGCGATCACCCCCGTGCTCATCGGAACGGGAGCGGCGACGCTCGTCGACGAGCAGCTCCACGGGGTGATGGCGCTCGCCTGCCTCGCGGTGGCGTTCGCCCTGCAGATCGGCGTCAATTACGCCAACGACTACTCCGACGGCATCCGCGGGACCGACGACGTGCGCGTCGGCCCGGGGCGCCTCACGGGTGGGCGCAAGGCGAAGCCGCGCACGGTGCTCATCGTCGCCCTCGCGTTCTTCGCTCTCGCCGCGGTGATCGGCCTCGCGCTGGTCGTTCGCACGGGGCAGTGGTGGCTCCTCGCCGTCGGCGCGGTCTGCATCGTCGCCGCGTGGTTCTACACCGGAGGGAAGCGTCCCTACGGCTACAACGCCATGGGCGAGGTGTTCGTCTTCGTGTTCTTCGGTCTGGTAGCGACGCTCGGCACGACGTGGCTGCAGGTGCAGGCGCTGCCGCAGGAGGCGTGGTTCGGCGCGGTGGCCGCGGGTCTGCTCGCCTGCGCCGTGCTCCTGGCCAACAACCTGCGCGACATCGACCAGGACCGCCTCGCGGGCAAGCGCACGCTGTCGGTGCTGATCGGTCGGCGCTCCACCCAGGTGCTGTTCACGCTCTTCGTGCTCGTGCCGTTCGCCATCGCCGTGTTCCTGGCATTCGTCTACCCGATCGCATGGCTCACCCTGATCGCGCTGCTCGGAGGCCTGGCCGCGATCCTCATCGTGTGGACGTACCGGACGCCCCGCGAGCTCATCACGGCGCTGCAGGTGACGAGCTTCACGTCCGTGGCGTACGGCGCGCTGCTGTTCTGGGCCTTCGCGGGCTGAGGCCACGCCGGCTCGGAGTCGAACGCCGGTGAGCGGAGGAAACGGATCCCGAGGTCGACGCCCGCGATCCGCTTCCCTGCACCGCCCGTCGGGGCGGCTCCGCCCCGACGGGTTCACGAGGTGGTGGTGACCAGGAACATCGTGTAGGAAGACTGGCTGCTCTCCGCCAGCCGAGCGACGGTTCTCCCGGCCGGAAGGCTGATCGCCTTGGGGGTGAGCTGCGAGGTCGTCGTCCCGTCGCCGAGCTGACCGTAGGCGTTCCATCCCCACCCGCGGACGGAACCGTCCGACAGGAGGGCGAATCCGGAGGAATTGAGCGCCGTGATGGCCGAAACGCCCGACGTCAGACTGGAAACGGCGACGAGGGACGGGTTCGCCGACGGCGACGTGGTGCCGTTGCCCATCTCGCCGTCGGCGTCGTTCCAGCCGCAGCTGAGGACGGAGCCATCCGACCGCAGAACGATGAGGTTGACCGCCTGTGTGACGACCTGCGTGGCGGAGCCGGTCAGGCTGTTCACCAGGACGTCGGTCTCCCGTTCCGTCGTCGTCCCGTCTCCGAGCTGACCGAAGGCGTTCCATCCCCAGGCGCGAACGGTGCCGTCGGTCATCCGGGCGTAGCCCGAGTAGAGCCCGCCGACGACGTCCGCCACCCCGGAGGTGAGCCCGCCGACCTGACGGGGTGTCGTCCCCGGCCACGAGGACGACGGCTCCCCGGTCCCGGCCACGTGATTCTGGTTCGACCCCCACACCTTCACCGATCCGTCACCGAGGACGGCGAACCCCGCCGTGTTCGATCGGGCGATGCGGATGACGCCGGACAGGCCGGCCTGCTGTTTCGGCGAGCTGGTGGTGTCGTACGGATCGGAACCCCATCTCATCACCGTTCCGTCGCTTCGCAACGCTGCGACGGACTGATCGCCGACGACGATCTGGGTCACGCCCGACAGTCCCGGGACCTGCGCCCACGTCGCGCGATCGGTCGTGGTGCCGTCGCCGAGCTGCCCCTGGCTGTTCGATCCCTTCGTCCACACGGTCCCGTTCTCGAGCAGCGCGGCGGCGAACACCGCGCTGTCCGTCGAGCCGCCGCTGATCTGCGCCACGGGGGACGGGAACACGAGCTCCGCCTGGGTGGGGGTGGAGGAGTAACCCCGGCCGAACGCGAGCACGTTCGCTCCGAGGACGGTGAAGGCCTTCGACTGGGTGAGACCGACCGTGGAAGCCGTGATGGTCGTCGCGGAGCCGGGGGTGGCCCACGTGTCGTTCAGATCGACCGTCGTGGTGGCGACGCCCCCCGCGTTCGTCGTCGCCGTGGCGGGGGTGAACGTCGCCGTCGACGAGCCCGAGAAGCTCACGGCTTGACCGACGATCGGCGACCCGTTGGCGTCGACGAGGGTCGCGCTCACCTGCGCACCGCCGGCGGCCGGCAACTGATCGTTCTGAGACGAGAGACTCAGTACACGGGTGGCGGAGGCAGCGAAAGCGGGCGTCGCGACGCTCATCGTCACGGCCGGTACGGACCAGGCGGCCGTGGTCATGAGGGTACGGCGCCGAACGGCGCCGGGGGTGTGCGGGGCGGGATCGGAGGGACGAGGCACAGCGGAGGAGTCCATGAGAGGTCCGTTCTTGATGCGAGGGCCGGGAACATGCATGCTCTCGCCGAGAGGACGCACAACCCGAGGGGAACACCGCATGACACACAGGCCCGGCCGGTGGTCCGGCGCACCTTATGGGTGAAAGACGGAGGGCGGGGTGCGCGAAGGCACATGGGAGCGCGCGCATCGCGAGGAATGTTTACGTGTCACCTGGGGTCTCACCCGAGGAAGAGACCGGCTCACCACGACAACGCTCATGCCGCGCCCGGCGGCGCGGCGGGTCAGCCCGCGGAGGGGCGCTGGTCGCGGTCGACGTCTGCGCGTGTGGCATCCACCACCGCGTCTTCGGCGTCGGCGTCGGAGTCCGCGCCCGAACGGCGGCCGGCGTCGGCGCGCTGTGCGCGGCGTTCGGCGAGGCCGCCCGTGACGTTCTCGAGGGGCCGGCGCAGGAAGAGCAGCGACAGGCTGAAGCCGATGAGGGCCGCGAAGATCGCCGCGAGCCACGGCAGTTCCTGGAACACCGGGAACAGCAGCAGGATGCCGAGGGGCACGAGGAAGGCGAGCAATCGCAGCACCGTGTAGACGAGGGCCGAACGTGCACGCATTGCTTCATTCTACGGCGGTGCCCCTCCGGCCGATCCCGGGTCGTTCGACAGTGGGGCATGAGGACGGCGGCTCCGGGCCCTCGTCCAGCCGACGCACGTAGAATCGGTCCATGGCACGGCTGCTTCTCATCCTGGCGCTCGTGGCGGTCCTGTTCTGGGTCTACACGATCGTCGACTGCGCTGTGCAACCCCCGTCCCGGCATCGCGGGGTGAGCAAACCGGCCTGGATGGCCATCGTCATCCTTCTGCCGGTGCTCGGCGGCATCCTGTGGTTCGCGATCGGTCGCGGCCGTGCGAGCCAGACCGTCGTGCGTCGTGCCCCCGACGACGACCCCGAGTTCCTCGGGCGCATGACCGCCTCGGCGCGCGCCGAGCAGGACGAGCGCATCCGTCGTCTCGAGGAAGAGCTTGCTCGCCTCGACTCCGACGCCGACGATCCGCGCCCGCCGAAGAAGACCGCGGATCCCGGGGCCACCCCGGGCGACGCCGCACCCGGCAAGGGCGCACCCGGCACGGGCGCACCCGGCACGGGCGACGACGACACGCGCGGTCAGCGCGGCGCCGTCGGCTGAGCCGCCGTGACCTCGCCCAACGCGCGGGCCGCTGCGCCCGCCACCGACGCTGCCGCCGCCCTGCTCGCGGGCCTCGTGTCCCGCGGGGTGCGCCACATCGTGGTCAGCCCGGGCTCGCGCTCGCAGGCCCTCGCCCTCGTCGCCGCCGAGCTCGAGCGCGCGGGTCTCGTCGAGTTGCACGTGCGCATCGACGAACGCGTGGCCGGCTTCACCGCCCTCGGCATCGCGCGGGAGACCGGGATGCCGGCGGTCGTCGTCTGCACCTCGGGCACGGCCGTGGCCAATCTCGTGCCCGCGGCCCTCGAAGCGCACCACGCCGGAGTGCCGCTGCTGCTGCTGACGGCGGATCGTCCGCCGGAGCTGCGCGGGGTCGGTGCGAACCAGACGACGCGGCAGCCGGGCCTGTTCCGCTCGGCGACCCGGTACGAAGCCGATCTCGCGGTTCCCGAGGCCGTCGATGACACCGGCGCGGGGGAGCAGTCCGCGGCCCTCGACCTCGTCGCAGCCGAAGCTCTGGCGGCCTCCCTCGGCGAGGGCGCCCGGGCGGCCGGTCCCGTGCATCTGAACGTCCCCTTCCGCGAGCCCCTCGCGGGCGCCGCACCGTCTTGGCTCGCCGCCCGGGCGGCATCCCGGGCCGTCGAAGCAACCGCGGCCGACGACGCCGACGTGTCGGGAGCGCTGTACCAGGGCGGCGGGGGCATCGGCGTCGCCGACGTCGCCCCTGACACCGAAGCGGCGCACGTCGTGACCTGTGGTCCGCGCACGATCGTCGTGGCCGGAGCCGACGCCGGCCCCGCCGCGGAGCAGTTCGCCCACGACGGCGGATTCCCGCTGGTGGCCGAGATCGTCAGCGGCGCACGCTTCGGGCGGCAGGTGGTCCACGGTTACCGGGCCCTGCTGAACGACCCCGCCCTCGGCGGTCGCATCGAGCGGGTCGTCGTCTTCGGCCGCCCCACCCTCAGCCGCGAGGTCACCCGACTGCTCATGCGCGACGACGTCGAGGTGCTCGCGGTGCGCGGGCCGGGCGAGCCGGTGAATCTGAACGGTGCGACGGTCGCCGTCGACGCCGTGCGGTCGACGGGCGCCGCCGACCGGGCTTGGCTCGGCGAGTGGATGCGCGCGTCCCGCGATGCCGCGGTCGACCTGTCGCCGCCCGCCCCCGACGCGGACGGATTGGCATCCGCTGTTCCGCACGAACGGCTCGGCGCGATCAACGCCGAGGTCGGCGTGATGCGCGCCCCCGTCGACCGCGCCGCCCTCGTCGACGCGCTGTGGCGGGCGACCTGGCCGCACGACCGCCTGGTGTTCGGATCGTCGCGCATCGTCCGGGTGGCCGATGAACTGCTCGGCGGCAAAAAGGTGCGCGTGCACTCCAACCGCGGACTCGCCGGCATCGACGGCACGATCGCGACCGCCACGGGCGTCGCGCTGGCCAGCCAGGTCGACGAACGTCCGGGCGTCACGCGGTTGCTGCTGGGCGACCTCGCCTTCCTGCACGACATGGGCGCGCTGCTCCTCCCACCCGGGGAGCCGGAACCGCGCCTGCAGGTCGTCGTCGGCAACGACGGCGGTGGCACGATCTTCGACGGCCTCGAGGTGGCATCCGTCGCCGGCGATGACGCCATGACCCGTGTGCAATACACCCCGCAGGCGGCGCGGCTCGAGCAGCTCGCTCTCGCCTTCGGCTGGGAGTACCACCGCTGCACCACCCGCGTCGCGCTCGACCAGGTTCTCACGGCGTCGACGGGCGGTCGGCAGTTGATCGAGGTGCCCCTCCCGCGGTGAGCGACCGGTCGCGGTACACCCGCGTTTGTGGGAACCCGAGGGCGCCGCGAGCCGTCACTAGCTCGGCGCGAGCGGACGACGAACAGGGCTGAGCGCAGGGGATGGCCCGGTGGCCGCCGCTTCCACGGAAACGTGTGCGGCGACCGCGCCGAGCGGAGGCGCCAAGGCCGCGCGACACCCCAGCCCGATTCCCCCGTGGAGCGCCGTCCTCGAGATGCGATGACCCACGGGAACGGGCGACGCGAAGGGTGAATGCTTGATTCTCCGGGTTGTGCAGCCCCGAGCGGGGTGCCGTCCTCCGGTTGTTCTGTTTCCCCCACGGCGCCTACCAAAACCTATAGATGTGCCCCTTCGGTACTGCCCGCGGGAAGATCACCCGCACACGAGGTTCCTTTCCGCTTGGAGTCGGCCGGGCCGATCCGCACTTGACTGCGACCCGGAGTGCCTCGCGAGAACGACCGTCGAGCGCTTCTCACGCTCCAAGCCGTCAGCGAAAGGGAAAATTTTGGACGCCTCCGGAACTCCATACCGGGTGATCGATCGACGCACCATGCTCGTGGGAGCGGCGTGGGCGGTGCCGGCCGTTTCGCTCACTGTCGCCACCCCCGCCTTCGCGACGTCGAATGAGCCCCTGACGCTGTCCAGTGCGACGGGTCGGGTTCCTGCGGCCGGCGCGAGCACTCTGACCGCCACGGTGAGGGACACCAGTGGTGCGCCAGCGGCCGGTCGGGCGGTATCTTTCGCGGGGCCTGCGAACTCGTCGTTCTCTCCCGCGTCGGCCACCACCGACGGAGCGGGAACGGCCCAGACCGCTTTCGACCTCCGCAACACCTGGGCGACACCCGGGTCGTCCGTGACCGTGTCGGCGTTGTCGGATACGCAGAATGCCTCGCTCGCTCTCACTGTGCTCGGTGCCAACGCGGTCGCCTTCGGGATGAATTACACATCGACCCCGGCCCAGGCTCCCTTGGTCTTCCCGTCACCCATCGTCGCCATGGCAGCCGGCGACGAAGCCCCGGGTAGGACGCCCGCGGTGGCGTTCTCCGTGGCACTCCTCGCGGATGGCACGGTGTGGACGACGGGCACGAACGTCTACGGCGAGCTAGGCGACGGATCGCCGACCAGCCGCTCGACCTGGGCGATGGTCCCCGGACTCGCCCAGGTGACGCAGATCGCCGTCGGCTATGGGTTCGTCCTCGCGCTCCGCGGTGACGGCACGGTCGTCGCCTGGGGCCTCAATCACCGAGGCCAACTCGGAGACGGAACAACCGCCGATCAGCCCTTGCCCCGCATCGTGGGCGGCGTGCCGTCGACGGTCGTTTCGATCGCAGCGAGCGTCGGTAGCGGCTTCGCCGTGCTGAGCGATGGCGATGTGATGGCGTGGGGGAGCAACGTCAAGGGCGAGCTCGGCATCGGAACGATCTCGAGCACCCCATCGACTCCGGTTCGCGTGCTCGGTCTCTCCGCGCCGGTCCGACGCTTCTCCGTCGGATGGCGGACCCCGTACGCCATCCTGACAGACGGCACCCTCTGGGCGTGGGGAGAGAACCAATACGGCCAGGTCGGCGACGGAACCAGCACCGACCGAAGTCTCCCGACTCGTGTCGTCGGCTTGGCGGCCAACGTCGTTCAGGCCGCAGGTGGGGTCAGCGACGGGTACGCGCTCCTCACGGACGGAACGGTGAAGCATTGGACCACGTGGAGCGGGGGGAGCGGCAGGCCCACCCAGGTGGCGGGTCTCGCGTCGGGGGTGAGCAGCATCCATGCGACCGCCAACGACCTCTACGCCGTCTTCCACGACGGGAGTGTCAAAGCGTGGGGTGAGAACCGAAGCGGTGAACGAGGAGACGGGACGACCGGGTGGGATCCGCAGGCCACGCAGGTTCTCCTTCCCGCGGGAAAGGCTGCCCTCCCTTCTCAAATGAACTCCCCCTCGGGCTCCGCCGCGTATGTCGTTCTGCCGCAATCGAATGAGCCTCTGACTCTCTCCAGCGCGACGGGTCAGGTTCCCGCGGCCGGGGCGAGCACTCTTACCGCCACGGTGAGCGACGCCAGCGGTGCGGCGGCCGCCGGCCGTACGGTGTCTTTCGCGGGTCCGGCGAACTCGTCGTTCTCTCCTGCATCAGCTACCACCGACGCAGCGGGGGTGGCCCCGACGTCTTTCGACCTCGGCGCCCCCTGGGCAACACCCGGGTCGACCGTCGTGGTGTCGGCGGTATCGGACGCGAAGAACGCCCCGCTGGCTCTCACGGTGCTCGGTGCCAATGCGGTCGCCTTCGGCAAGCACTTCACCTCGACCCCGACGCAGGTTCCCCTGGTGTTCCCGTCTCCCATCGTCGCCATGGCATCCGGCGACGATCCCTCGGGCACCAACAACGAGTTCTTCACCGTCGCGCTTCTTCGGGATGGCACGGTGTGGACGACGGGCGCTAACGGATACGGCCAGCTCGGAGATGGTTCGACGACAGCACGCTCTACCTGGGCCATGGTTCCGGGCGTGGACCGGATCGCTCAGATCGCCGTTCATTACGGCGTCGTCCTCGCACGGCGTTCGGATGGAGCCGTGTTCGGATGGGGACTGAACGATCAAGGGCAGCTGGGTGATGGCAGCACCACGAACAGCCCCATCCCGGTCGCCGTAGCGGGACTCTCCTCGAACGTCACCTCGATCGCCACGTGCGGCTCTGCGAACTACGCGCTTCTCAGCACGGGCGACATCATGGCGTGGGGAGGCAACGCGAACGGGCAGCTCGGTATCGGCAGCACCACCTCCAGCGCCACGCCCGTCAAGGTCCAAGGGCTGTCGTCGCCCGCCCGTGGCCTCTCAACAGGCTTGACGACGGTCTACGCAGTCCTCTCGGACGGCTCGCTCTGGGCCTGGGGATGGAATGGTTACGGTCAGGTCGGTGACGGCACCAGCAGCGACAGGAGTCTTCCGACTCCCGTCACCGGCCTGACGTCCGACGTGGTTCAGGCCTCCGGGGGTGTGAGCAACGGCTACGCCCTGCTGAAGGATGGCTCTGTTCGGCAGTGGAGCCTGTGGAACGGTGGAAACGGAACACCCGTCGGGGTTCCCGGGCTGACATCGGGGGTGAGCAGGATCCACACGATTTCGGACACGGTTTTCGCTGTCTTCTCCGACGGCAGCGTCCAGGCGTGGGGTGGGAACGAGAACGGGGCGAGGGGCGATGGAAGCACAGTGTGGAGTTCGCTGCCCACGCAGGTGCTTCTCCCGGCGGGGAGGACCGCGGTGACCTCGCAACTGAGTTCTCCGTCCTCCTCGACGATGTACATCGTGACAGCATCCTGAGGAGCTCGAACGCTCTCGCCGCTCGAGCACCGGTCACGATCCCGTCAACCTCTGGCGTCGATCCCGGATGCCACTCCATCATGTCGGGATGAGCACGAGCAGCCGCTGGTCCATGCCCGCCGCCGACGCCCTGCGCGTCGACCCGGGGTTCCGCCTCGCCGACATCGACACGCGGTCGACACCCGGCTACGACGGCGACAAGGACGACGGCAAGGCCGACCTCGAGGCCGGTCGTGAGCCGCTGGAGGGTCTGCAGGAGCGGCTCTTCGCCCAGAGCGTGGCGGGGACGGCGACCGGATCGGTGCTGTTGGTGCTGCAGGCGATGGACACCGCGGGCAAGGGCGGCATCGTGCGACACGTCGTCGGTGCGGTCGACCCGCAGGGCGTCGAACTCGCGTCGTTCAAGAAGCCGACGAGCGAGGAGCTCACGCACGACTTCCTGTGGCGCATCGAGAAGCGCCTGCCGGATGCCGGCCGTCTCGGCGTCTTCGACCGCTCGCACTACGAGGACGTGCTGATCGGGCGCGTGCGCTCCCTCGCGCCGGCCGAGGAGATCGAGCGCCGGTACGGGGCGATCGTGGCGTTCGAGGCGCAGGCCGCCGAGATGGGCATCCGGGTGGTCAAGGTCATGCTGCACATCTCGAAGGACGAGCAGCGGGAGCGTCTTGCGGAGCGGCTCGATCGTCCCGATAAGCATTGGAAGTACAACCCGGGCGACGTCGACGAGCGCGAGCTCTGGGACGACTACATGGACGCCTACCAGATCGCGATCGAGCGCACCTCGACGCCGGTCGCGCCGTGGCACGTCGTCCCCGCCGACCGCAAGTGGTACGCGCGTCTGGCCGTGCAGCAGCTGCTCATCGACGCCCTGACGGACATCGACCCGCAGTGGCCGGCGGCCGATTACGACGTCGAGGAGGAGAAGCGCCGACTCGCGGCATCCTGATCCGACTCCGACAGGATGCCGGCCCGCGGAACCCGACTGAGAGCCGGCCGCTACGCGAGGGCCTCGACGATGGGGCGGAACTTCACGCGCGTCTCCAGCAGCTCCGACTCCGGGACGCTGTCGGCCACGATGCCCGCGCCCGCGTAGGCGGTGATCGGCGCGGTCGGGGATGACGGGGCCGCGCGGTCGATCTGCGCGCAGCGCAGCGCGATCGCCCACTCGCCGTCGCCCGACGCCCCGGTCCAGCCGACGGCTCCGGCGTACCGGCCGCGGTCGAACGGCTCGAGCCGACGGATGACCTCCATGGCCGCGGCCGTCGGCGTCCCCGCCACGGCCGCGGTCGGGTGCAGCACCGACAGCAGGTCGAGCGACGAGGCGTCTTCGCTCAGCACGCCCTCGACGTCGGTGGCGAGGTGCCACACATTCGGAAGCTTGAGCGTGAAGGGCTGCGACTCGGCCGCGAGCGACGAGGTGTGGGGCCCGAGGGCCTTCAGCACGCTCTGCACGGCGAAGCGGTGCTCGTCTTGATCCTTGGTGCTCTCGGTGAGGGCGATGGATGCCGCGACGTCGGCGTCGGCGTCCCCGCCGCGCGCGACGGTGCCGGCGAGCACGCGCGCGGTCACGGTGCCGTTCGACACGGTGACGAGCGTCTCCGGACTCGCGCCGATGAGGCCGTCGACGGCGAACACCCAGCAGTCGGGGTAGCCCTCGAGCAGGGACCGCACCAGGCGGCGCAGGTCGGATCCCGCGGGCACCGTGCCCACGATGTCGCGAGCGAGCACCACCTTGGCCACCTCGCGAGCGCCGATGGCCTCGATGGCCCGGCGGACGGCATCCTGGTACTTCTCGGCCGTCTGCTGCCCGGGGCCCAGGGTCGCCGACCAGTGCGGGCCGAAGGGGGAGCGCGGCGGCAGCTCGGGTTCGGGCTCGTCGGGGGTGTCGTCGAAGGCCAATCGCGTGACCCACGCGCGGCCGCTGTGGCGTCCGACGATCATGCCGGGCACGCGCAGCACGTTCTCCCGCTCGGAGCGGGGGTCGAAGACGAACGACCCGAAGGCGACGAGGCCCGTTCCCGGCAGCTGCACGGGGTCGTCGACCTCGGCGGCCGCCGCGATCGCCCGCCACCGCTCGGAGATGGTCGCGTCCCCCGGCTGCTCGCCGGCGTACCGCAGCGTCAGAAGGTCGCCGAAGGCGGCGAGCGACTCGCCGCGGCGGCTCCAGAACAGCGGATCGTACGGCGTCGTGTACGCCAGTACGTCGTCCATGGGGGCCAGCTCTCGTGTCACCACGCGCAGGCGCGGCACGACGTCATCCGCGGGTTCGAGCACGTCTTTCAGCGTAGACCCGCCCTCGGCGAGCGAGACGCGCCCGGCATCCGTGGCCGACTTAGACTCCGGAACATGGATAACCGTCCCGCTCCCGGCACCCGCCTGCTCTTCGAATGGCGCAAGTGGGACGGCTCGCCGCACTGGGTGCAGGACAGCGTCTACCTCGGCTCGGACGAGTGGGGCGAGTGGTTCGGCCAGCAGGTGGGCTGGCGCAGCGCCCGCCCCGGCGCGGAATTCGTGTGCCGTCAGCCGAACGTCACGCTCGTGCCGGCCAGCGGCGACTGGGCCTTCACGCACAACGCGGATCCCCACCCGGTCGCCGTCTACATCGACCTCGCGTGGGACGTGCGCTGGCACGACGACGGCGTGCCCCGCGGCATCGACATGGACCTCGACGTGGTCCGCCGCACCGACGAGCGCGGCACGTGGATCGACGACCGCGACGAGTGGGACGAGCACCGCGTGCGCTACGGCTATCCGCTCGACATCGTGGAGCACCTGGATGCCACGGCCACCGACCTCGAGCGTCGCGTGCGCGAACGCGAGGCGCCGTTCTCCGACGACGTCACCGGCCCCTGGTTGGCGCGCCTGGCGGCGCTGGCAACCCCCGGCGACGACGGCTCGGCACCCGCCTAGAATCGACGGGTGAGCAGCGACCCCAACCGCGCCGACCTCGGCAAAGACCCGCAGCGCGTCAGCGGAATGTTCGATCAGGTCGCGGCCGCCTACGACCGCACCAACTCCGTGCTGAGCCTGGGCAACGATCGCCTCTGGCGAACCGCGACCCTGCGCGCGGTGGCACCGCAGCGGGGCGAGCGCATCCTCGACCTCGCCGCCGGTACCGGCACCTCGTCGATGGCCTTCGTGCCCAGCGGCGCCCACGTCGTCGCCGCCGACTTCTCGAAGGGGATGATCGCCGAGGGCCGCCGTCGCCACGGCGACGTGCCCAACCTCGAGTTCGTGCAGGCCGACGCGACCGACCTGCCCTTCGCCGACGGCGAATTCGACGCGGTCACGATGTCGTTCGGTCTGCGCAACGTCAACGACCCCCGCCGGGCCCTGCGGGAGCTGCGCCGCGTCACCCGCCCCGGCGGACGCATCGTCGTGTGCGAGTTCTCGCACCCGCCGTCCCGTGCCTTCAACGGTCTGTACCGCTTCTACAACGACCGGGTCCTCCCGGTCGTGGCGAAGGCCGTGAGCAGCAACGCCGAGGCGTACGACTACCTCAACGAGTCGATCCGCGACTGGCCCGACCAGCCGACGCTGGCCCGCTGGATGCGGGATTCGGGATGGGATGACGTGGCGTACCGCAACCTGTCGTTCGGCATCGTGGCGCTGCACCGTGGCATCCGCCCGACCGCCTAGGTCCCTGTCAACCGTCGAGATACCCGCGGCGGCCCCGGGCCACGCCAGGATAGGCTGAAATCGTGACCCCGAGACCGTCTGCGGCCAGCACCCGCCTGTCGGGAAAGCTGGGCCTGAGCGACCGCATCTTCGCCGGCCTGCGTTCTCGCACCCTCCTCTCCACCGTCGAGGCGGGTCTCGCGCGCGTCGAGGACGAGCTCGAGGGCGAGGTGCGCAGCGCCGACAAGCTCGCCGACGTGACCGCCCGCTACCTCTACGAGGCCGGCGGCAAGCGCGTGCGCCCGATGCTCGCGATCCTCACGGCGCAGCTCGGACAGGGCACGACGAAAGAGGTCGTCGAGGTCGCCACCGCGCTCGAGCTGACCCATCTCGGCTCGCTGTACCACGACGACGTCATGGACGGCGCCGACAAGCGCCGCGGCGTGCCCAGCGCGCAGACGGTGTGGGGCAACAACATCGCCATCCTCACTGGCGACCTGCTGTTCGCCCGCGCAAGCCAGCTCATGGCGCGGCGTGGGGAGCGCGCGATTCAGCTGCAGGCCGACACGTTCGAGCGCCTTGTGCTGGGGCAGATGCACGAGACCGTGGGCCCGGCGGAGGGCGACGAGCCCGTCGACTTCTACCTGCGGGTGCTCGCCGACAAGACGGGGTCGCTCATCGCGGCCGCCGCCCAGTCGGGCGTCATCTACTCGGGTGCCCCCGAGGAGTTCGAGCAGCCGATGGTCGTCTTCGGCGAGAAGGCGGGCGTCGCCTTCCAACTGCTCGACGATGTCATCGACCTCTCGCCCGACCCGTCCGAGACGGGCAAGGTGCCCGGCACCGACCTGCGCGCAGGCGTGCCGACGATGCCGTATCTGCTGCTCGGCCACCGATCGGATGCCGCCTCCGCCGACCTGCGCGCGCGCATCGACGAGGGGCAGGAGCGCATCGCCGCCGGCGCCGACCCGTCGATCCTCGACGGAGCCCTCGCCGAACTGCGTGATCACGAGACCACGCACGAGACCCTGGCTCTCGCGCACCGCTGGTCGCAGGAGGCCATCGACGCTCTCGCGCCGCTGCCCGACGGCGCCGTGCGCGAGGCGCTGACGCGCTTCGCCCGCGCGGTGGCCGACCGCTCGGCCTGAATCTTTTCCACCACCCCCCCCGATCGCGATCGAGAGGAACCCATGACGAAGCTGCGCCTCGCCATCGTCGGAGCCGGCCCCGCCGGCATCTACGCCGCCGACATCCTGCTGAAAGCCGAGCGTCAGTTCGACGTCTCCATCGACCTGTTCGAGCAGCTTCCCGCGCCCTACGGCCTGGTCCGCTACGGCGTGGCGCCCGACCACCCGCGCATCAAGGGCGTCATCACGGCGCTGCGCGAGGTGCTCGACCGCGGCGACATCCGTATCTTCGGCAACGTCCGCTTCGGCGAGGACATCACCCTCGACGACCTCAAAAAGCACTACAACGCCGTCATCTTCTCGACCGGCGCGATCCGCGACGCCGACCTCGACATCCCGGGCATCGACGCGGAGGGTTCCTACGGCGCCGCCGACTTCGTCAGCTGGTTCGACGGGCACCCCGACGTGCCGCGCACCTGGCCGCTGGAGGCCGAGTCGGTCGCAGTCATCGGCAACGGCAACGTGGCCCTCGACATCACGCGCATGCTCGCGAAGCACGCCGACGACCTGCTGCCCACCGAGGTGCCCGACAACGTCTATCAGGGGCTCAAGGCCTCGCCCGTCACCGACGTGCACGTCTTCGGCCGCCGCGGCCCCGCGCAGGTGAAGTTCACCCCGCTCGAGCTGCGTGAACTGGGCGAGCTGCGCGACGTCGACATGGTCGTCTACGACGAGGACTTCGACTACGACGAGGCCTCGAAGGCCGCGATCGAGACGAACAAGCAGGTCAAGGTCATCGACCGCGTGCTGCAGCAGTGGCGCACCCGCCCGGGCGTCAACAACGCCGGAGGGGAGGCGTCGCGCCGCCTCCACCTGCACTTCTGGGCGAAGCCCCTCGAGGTCGTGAAGGACGCCGACGGCCGCGTCGCGGCGCTCCGCTACGAGCGGACGAAGCCCGACGCCGAGGGCGGCGTCGTCGGCACCGGCGAGATCCGCGAGGTGCCGATCCAGGCGCTGTACCGTGCGGTCGGCTACTTCGGCTCGCCCCTGAAAGACATCCCCTTCGACGAGCGTCACGGCGTCATCCCCAACCACGAGGGCCAGGTGCTCTCGGCCGAGTCGAACTCGCGGATGCCGGGACTGTACGCCACCGGGTGGATCAAGCGCGGCCCGGTCGGCCTCATCGGACACACGAAGTCGGATGCCATGGAGACCGTGCGCCACGTCATCAACGACCAGGGCGAGTGGTGGAACCCCGAGCACCCCGAGGAGGAGGCCATCCCGGCCCTGCTCGCGGAGCGCGGCGTGCGCTGGACCGACCTCGAGGGCTGGCACCGCCTCGACGAGCACGAGATGGCCCTCGGTGCCCCGCACGAGCGCGCGCGCATCAAGGTCGTACCGCGCGACGAGATGATCGCGATCTCGCGAGGCGAGTAAGCCGTCCTTGAACCGCCCCGTCTCCGGACGGGGCGGTTCGTCGTTCGCGCGAGTACCACCCCGTCCGCGGCGGGGGCAAGCCTCGCGACCGGAACCGACCCGGCCAGGCAGGATGAACCCCACGACGAGGGGGCCGTCAGGTCTCCGCACCGAGGCGAGGGGGCCGGATGCGAAACCTGAGACGAATCGTGGCCGGAGCCTCGGCGCTGGCCCTCGCGGGCACGCTCGGCGCCTGCTCAGCGGGTGACGGGGTACCCACCCTCACCTGGTACATCAACCCCGACGACGGCGGTCAGGCCGAGATCGCGGCATCCTGTACCGAAGCCGCCGACGGGGCGTACCGCATCGAGACCTCGCTGCTGCCCCGCGACGCGGCGTCGCAGCGCGAGCAGCTCGCTCGACGCCTGGCCGCCAGTGACCGCTCGCTCGACATCATGAGCCTCGACCCGCCGTTCATCCCCGAGCTCGCCGAACCCGGCTTCCTCGCGCCCGTGCCCGACGACCTGCAGAGCACCGACGGCATCGTCGAGGGCGCGGTGCAGTCGGCCAGTTGGAACGGCGAACTCGTCACGGTACCGTTCTGGGCCAATACGCAGCTGCTCTGGTACCGCAAGTCGGTCGCCGAGGCCGCGGGGCTCGACATGACGCAGCCGGTGACCTGGGACCAGATCATCCAGGCCGCCGAGGACCAGGGCAAGCAGCTGGGTGTGCAGGGCGCGCTCGCCGAGTCGCTCACGGTGTGGATCAACGCGCTCGTGGCATCCGGGGGCGGGCGAATCCTGGAAGACCCCGAGGCGAAGCCCGACGACATGCAGCTGGGTCTGGAATCGGATGCCGGCAAGAAGGCCGCCGACATCATCGGGCGAATCGGCTCGTCGGGGCTCGGCGGTCCGGGCCTGCCGACCGCCGATGAGAACGCCAGCATGAATCTCTTCCAGGGCGACAACGGCTCGTTCATGGTCAACTGGCCCTTCGTCTACCCGGCGATGCAGGGCGCCGCGCCCGAGGTCGTCGACGACCTCGGCTGGGCCGTCTACCCCCGGGTGGACGCCGAGACCCCGGCCGCTCCTCCCGTCGGGGGCATCAACCTCGGTGTCGGCGCGTACAGCGAGAACGTCGACCTCGCGTGGCAGGCCGTGGCGTGCATCGTCAGCCCGGAGAATCAGGCGCAGTACTTCGTCACCAACGGCAACCCGCCCTCCAACCTCGCGGCGTACGACGACGCCGAGGTGAAGGAGAAGTTCCCGATGGCGTCCACGATCGCGGAGTCGCTGCAACTGGGCGCCCCCCGGCCGCAGACGCCGTATTACAACGAGATCTCCATCGGACTGCAGCGCACGTGGCATCCGCCCACCGCGGTGAACCCCGATACGACGCCGGAGACCTCGACCGACTTCATCCTCGCGGTGCTCAGAGGGGAGCGACTGCTATGACTGCCGAGATCGCCGCCACCGGGAAGGTCCGGGCGGAGCAGAAGAGTCCGGATGCCGCGACGAAGCCGAAAGCGCGAAAGTCCGATCGCGCGCGTGCCGAGGCGCGCCTCGGGTGGATGCTCGCCGGCCCGGCCTTCGGGATCATGCTGCTGGTCACCCTGTACCCGATCGTGCAGGCGCTGTGGGACTCTCTGTTCAGCCTTCGCCTCACCGCGCCGGACGACCGCGAGTTCATCTGGTTCCGCAACTACCAGGTGATCCTCGGAGACCCGGCCTTCTGGCAGTCCATGGGCGTGACGCTGTTCATCACCGTCGTCACCGTGCTGCTCGAGCTCATCATCGGTTTCGGGTTCGCGCTGGTGATGCACCGGGCGATCAAGAAGCTCCGCGGCTTCGCCCGCACCGCGATCCTCGTGCCGTACGGCATCATCACCGTCGTCTCGGCCTTCGCGTTCTTCTACGCCTTCGACATCAACTCCGGCGGCTACGTCAACGGGTGGTTGTCGTGGATCCCCGGGTTCGACGAGAACCTCAACTGGTTCGCCTCGCAGAGCACGTCGCTCACCGTCATCATCCTCAGCGAGGTGTGGAAGACCACGCCGTTCATCTCACTTCTTCTGCTGTCGGGCCTCGCCCAGGTTCCCGGAGATCTCGAGGAGGCGGCGAAGGTCGACGGGGCGACGTCGTGGGAGGTGCTGCGCCGCGTCATCCTGCCGAACATGAAGGCCGCGATCATGGTCGCGGTGCTGTTCCGCACGCTCGAGGCGTTCCGCATCTTCGACAACATCTTCATCATGACCGCCGGCGCCAATGACACCGAGGCGCTGTCGCTGCTGGCCTACAACACCTCGATCGGACGCCTCGAGATCGGGCTCGGCTCCGCCATCTCGGTCCTGCTGTTCCTCAGCGTGCTGGTCATCGCCGGCATCTTCATCAAGGGCTTCAAAGTGGACCTGTCGGCGGGGAGGAACTCCTGATGCGCGCAATGACCTGGCCCCAGCGGATCATGTGGCTCGTGATCATCGCCGCCGTGCTCGTGTGGTCGCTGTTCCCGGTGTTCTCGATCCTCATGACGTCGTTCAAGACGCAGGCGGGACTGTTCTCGGGCACGCTGCTACCCACCGAGTGGACGCTCGACAACTACGCCACGATCCTCGCCCCCGGCGGCAGCGCGCAGGACCTCTTTCTTCCCGCGCTGCGCAACTCGATCGGCATCTCGCTCATCGCGACCTTCATCGCCGTGGTGCTCGCGACCCTCTGCGCGTACGCGATCGCTCGCCTGGACTTCCCGGGCAAGCGGATCATCCTCACCACGGCGCTCGCGGTCTCGGTCTTCCCGATCGTGTCGATCGTGACGCCCCTGTTCAACCTGTGGCGCGTCGTGGGGCTCTACGACACCTGGCTCGGCCTGATCATCCCCTACCTGTCGCTGACGCTTCCGATCTCGATCTGGACGCTCGCGGCGTTCTTCCGCCAGATCCCGTGGGAGCTCGAGCAAGCAGCCCAGGTCGACGGCGCGACCCCGTTCGAGGCGTTCCGGAAGACGGTCGTCCCGCTCGCGGCGCCCGGGGTCTTCACCACCGCGATCATCGCGTTCTTCATCGCGTGGAACGACTTCGTCTACGGCATCTCGCTGACCTCGACGGATGCCGCCCGCCCGGTGCCCGCGGCCCTGTCGTTCTTCACCGGTGCGTCGCAGTTCGAGGAACCCACCGGCGCCATCTCGGCCGCCGCCATCGTGGTGACGATCCCCATCGTGATCGTCGTCGTCATCTTCCAGCGCCGGATCGTCTCGGGGCTGACGCAGGGCGCCGTCAAAGGATAGAAGGACCCGCAATGGCACCCGCAGCGCGCAAGAGAACCGCCTTCGACGGCGTCGAAGACTGAAGGGAAAAGCTCATGGCATCCATCACCCTGAACAGGATCGTCAAGACCTACGACGACGGTTTCACCGCGGTCAAGGGCGTCGACCTCGACATCGCCGACGGCGAGTTCGTGATCCTCGTCGGGCCGTCGGGCTGCGGCAAGTCCACGCTGCTGCGCATGATCGTGGGGCTCGAGGACATCTCCGACGGCGAGCTGAAGATCGCAGACGAGGTCGTCAACGACAAGGCGCCGAAAGACCGCAACCTCGCGATGGTCTTCCAGAACTACGCCCTGTACCCGCATCTCACCGTGTACGAGAACATCGCCTTCCCGATGCGGTTGAAGTCCAGCGACCTCGACGACAAGGAGATCGACGAGCGCGTGCGCCGTGCCTCGAAGTTGCTCGAGCTCGACGAGCACCTCGAACGCAAGCCGGCGAACCTCTCCGGCGGTCAGCGGCAGCGCGTCGCGATGGGGCGCGCGATCGTGCGCAATGCCAGCGCGTTCCTCTTCGACGAGCCGCTGTCGAACCTCGACGCGAAGCTGCGCGGTCAGATGCGCACCGAGATCGCGCGCCTGCAGCGCTCGCTCGGCATCACCACCGTCTACGTCACGCACGATCAGACCGAGGCCATGACCCTCGGCGACCGCGTCGCGGTGCTGCGCCGTGGCGAACTGCAGCAGGTCGCGAGCCCGCGGGGGCTGTACGACCAGCCGGTGAACCTCTTCGTCGCCGGGTTCATCGGCTCGCCTCCGATGAACTTCCTGAGCGGCACGGTCGACGGCGACATGTTGCGCCTGCCCATCGCCGACGTGCCTCTGGACGACCGCCTGCGCAAAGCGGTCGAGGGTCGCGACCTCGTGATCGTCGGCGTCCGCCCCGACGCCTTCGAAGACGCGGATGCCACCGAGCGCGACCTCACCGGAGGCATCACCGCCGAGCTCGACATCGAAATGACGGAGTGGCTCGGCGAAGTGCTCTACGCCTACGTGCCGTATGAGACCGACGCCACCGTGAAGGACAAGCTGTCGGAGCTCGACCGCGACCTCGACGGCGAGAGCCTGCGCACCGAGCTCGTGGTGGCCCTGGATGCCATGAGTTCGATCCGCGCCGGGGATGCGGCGCGCCTGTGGTTCTCGCCGGACTCCCTGCACCTGTTCGACCCCGAGACGGGCGTGAACCTCACGCGCGATGAGGCCAAGGCCGAGAAGCTCGAGGAAGACGCCCGGGCGGCACGCACGCGCGCGCTGGAGCGGGCGAAGGAGCGCGCGTCGCGCGAGGAGCCGTCGGCGGCGCGCTGATGCCCCCGCCGTAAGCTGTGGCGATGGGGGAGTGGCATCCGGACATCCTCGGCGAGGGCTTCGAGCAGCGCACGCTTCCGCTTCGCCCTGACGACGAGGGCGAGGTCGTCGCGACACTCGTGAGGGCTCGGCCGCACCCCGGCGCGCGCCTGTTCGGCGAGTGGCGCGACGTCGACGTGCTGTACGTGCACGGGTGGTCGGACTACTTCTTCCAGACCGACCTCGCCCGATTCTTCACCGATCGCGGCGCGCGGTTCCACGCCCTCGACCTGCGCAAGTACGGACGCAGCCTGCGCCCCGGACAGACGCCCGGCTACACCGTGGCGCTCGACGTCTACGACGCCGACATCGCCGCGGCCGTGGACGCCATGGGCACCGCGGACGAGGGGCGACGCCTCGTGCTGCTCGGGCACAGCACGGGCGGCCTCACGCTCACGCTGTGGGCGGCGCGGCATCCCGGTGTCGCGGACCTGCTCGTGCTGAACAGCCCGTGGCTCGAGCTGCAGCTCGGCCCGCTCGGACGACAGGCGCTCGCGCCGATCGTCAACGTCCGCGCCCGTCTCGATCCCCTCGGCACGCATCCGGCGGTCGACCTCGGGTTCTACACCCGCGCGCAGCGGGAGGTGGGGACCCTCCCCGACGCCCCCGAGGGGTGGCGGCCGGCGCGGGGCTTCCCGACCCACCCCGGCTGGCTCGCGGCGATCATCGCAGGGCACGCGCGGGTGGCATCCGGGATCGACGTCGGGTGCCCGGCCCTCGTGCTGCTGTCGAAGCGATCGACGTCGGCCCTCAGCTGGAGCGACGCGATGCTCTCGAGCGACTCGGTGCTCGTCGTGGACGACATCGCCCGCGCCGCGACCCGCATCTCGGCGACCGTCACCCTCGCGCGCATCGACGGGGCGCTGCACGACGTGTTCCTGTCGGCGCCCGAGGCGCGGGACGCCGCGTTCGCGGCGCTGCGAAGGGGGATGACGGGTCTAGCGTAGAACGCGATCGAAGGAGCACCATGATCCCCACCGACGCGTCCGCAACCGAGCGCTATCGCGCCGCCCGAGACGAACTCCTCGCCGCCCGCACCGACGCCGCGCGCGCGGCCGCCTTCGAGTGGCCCCGCTTCGAGGGGCCGTTCAACTGGGCGATCGACTGGTTCGACCCGATGGCGCGCGGCAACGACGCGACGGCGCTCATCGTCGTCGACGACGACGAGACGCATCACGAGCGCACCTTCGACGAGCTCGCCCGCCGCTCCGACCAGGTGGCGGCGTGGCTGTCGTCGCAGGGCGTCGCACGGGGAGACGCCGTGCTGCTCATGCTCGACAACCAGGTCGAGCTGTGGGAGGCGATGCTCGCCATCATGAAGATCGGCGGGGTCATCGCCCCCACCACCACGGCCCTCGGCCGCGTCGACCTGGGTGATCGCATCGCGCGCGCCGACATCCGCCACGTCGTGGTCGGGGCGGCCGACGCCGACAAGTTCGACGACCTGCCCGAGGGCCTCGGCCGCGTCGTCGTGGGCGGAACGCACCCGGGTTGGGTCTCGTACGACGACGCCTTCGCCCAGGATGCCGAGCCGGCACGGCATCCGGGAACCACCGCCGACGAGCGCCTGCTGCTGTACTTCACCTCGGGCACCACGTCGAAGCCGAAGCTCGTCGAGCACACGCACGCGTCGTACCCGGTCGGACACCTCAGCACGATGTACTGGCTCGGTCTGCAGCCCGGCGACGTGCACCTCGCGATCAGCTCGCCGGGGTGGGCCAAGCACGCGTGGAGCCTGTTCTTCGCGCCGTGGATCGCGGGAGCGACCGTGCTGGCGCTCAACTACTCGCGGTTCTCCGCCGAGCGCCTGCTGGCCGAGCTCGAGCGCGACCGCGTCTCCACGTTCTGCGCCCCGCCCACCGTCTGGCGCATGCTCATCCAAGCCGACCTCACCGGCCGCCGCGGGGCCCTGCGCGAGGTCGTGTCGGCGGGGGAGCCGCTCAACCCCGAGGTGATCGCCTCGGTGCAGAGCGCGTGGGGCCTCGACATCCGCGACGGCTACGGGCAGACCGAGATGACCGCCGTCGTGGCGAACACCCCCGGCGCCGACCTCGTTCCGGGGTCGATGGGGCGCCCCCTCCCGGGATGCCCGGTCGTGCTCGTCGACCCCGTGACCGGCGAGCGCGCCGACGAGGGCGAGATCTGCATCGACCTGTCCGACCGCCCCGTCAATCTCATGACGGGGTACGTGGGGGATGCCGACCGCAACGCCGAGGCGTTCGCCGACGGTCTCTTCCACACCGGCGACGTCGCCCGGCGCGACGAGACCGGCAGCATCACCTACATCGGGCGCACGGATGACGTCTTCAAGGCGTCGGACTATAAGATCAGCCCGTTCGAGCTCGAGAGCGTGCTCATCGAGCATCCCGCCGTGGTCGAGGCGGCGGTGGTCCCGGCGCCCGACGACCTGCGCCTGGCCGTCCCGAAGGCGTACATCGTGCTCGCCGGCGGACACGACGAGAGCGAGGAGATCGCCCTCGACATCCTGCGCTTCGCGCGCGAACGGCTCGCCCCGTTCCAGCGCGTGCGGCGGGTCGAGTTCTTCGATCTGCCCAAGACCATCTCGGGCAAGATCCGTCGCGTCGAACTGCGCCAGCGCGAGGAGGCCGTGTTCCGCGGCGAGATCACGTGCGTCGAATGGCGCGACGATTCGCTCCGCGGATGACGCGGACCGCAACCCCTCGCGCCGCGCGCGCCGGCATGTGAGCATCGGAACATGGACCACGAGAAGAAGCAGCCCTTCGAGAACCCCTCCGTCGACGACGAGAGCGACATGCCCTCGCTGCAGGAGGAACGCGCCGTGGGACGCGACACCGAGCGCGAGATCACCCAGATGATCAACGGCATCGAGGGCTGAGCTCCTCGGTGCCTCCCCGAGCGGCCTGGGCGGTCGCGATCAGCGTCGTCGCGGTCGCGGCCGTCATCGGTGTCGCCGCCGTGACGATCTCCGCGACGCGGGACGCACCGAAGGCAGCGCCCGCGGTATCTGCGGCACCCCGGCCCAGCGCCTCGGCGACCCGGACGCCCACCCCGACGCCGACACCGACACCCACTCCGACGCCCGCGGCGCGGCCCGGAACCGTGCTCGTCGAACGGAAGAGCGACGACAGCGTCCGCATGCTCGTGGCCGGGGACTCCCTCACAGCCGGGTTCTTTGCGACGACGAAGGATCGGGGTTTCATCCGTCTCGTCGCAGACGACATCGGATCGGTCGACATCACGGGCGCCGCGCAGGCGCAGCAGACGTTGTCCACGGTGGCCGCGGTGACGGACGTCCCGGCCGACGTGGGGGTCGCCGTGGTCGAACTCGGCACAAACGATGTCGGTGTGCCGACGCCGCTCGCCGACTTCGAACAGCAGTACGCGAACCTGCTCGACCGCATCCGCTCGACCTCGCCCGGCGCCGGGCTGGTCTGCCTCGGCACCTGGACCGCCGACGGTGCGGCCTACGACGAGGTCGTCGCCCGGACGTGCGCGGCGCGTGCGGGCGTGTACGTGTCGCTCGCCGGTTTGTTCGCGAACGCGGACTTCCACGGGCCCGCGGGGCGCGAGACCTTCGCCGGGGCCGGCGACGAGTTCCACCCGAACGACGCCGGGCACCGGGCGATCGCGGATGCCGTCCTCGCGGCGTTGACGTACTGAGGCGCGCTCGCCGCGGCGAGATGGGAAACTGCCGGAATGGATGACGCCCTCGACCCCGGCCCGTTCTTCCACGGCACGAAGGCAGTGCTTCGCGTGGGCGACCTCCTCACCCCCGGATTCCGGTCGAACTACCGCCCCGAGATCGTGATGAACCACGTCTACTTCACGGCGCTGCTCGACGGGGCCGGCATGGCGGCGGAGATCATTCCCGGAGACGGACCGCCCCGTGTCTACGAGGTCGAACCGCTCGGACCCTTCGAGAACGATCCGAACGTCACCGACAAGAAGTTCCCGGGCAATCCGACCCGGTCGTTCCGCACCGCGGCATCCCTCCGGATCGTCGCGGAACGCGACGACTGGACGCGTCTCGCGCCCGAGACTCTGGCGCTCTGGCGCGAGCGGTTGGCGAAGATGCGCGACGAGAACGCCGAGATCATCAACTGACGGACGGCTCGAACGGGCGGTGCGACCCCGCCGCAGGCCGGCTCAGACCGGCTCGGTCGTGCGGATGAGGCCGCAGTTGACGCACGACCAGGCGACGAGGAAGCGCTCGTCGTCGAGGATCTCGAAGCGCAGCGGGTCGCCGCACGTCGGGCAGGTCAGGGGGTCGAGCGGCCGCGTCATCGCGCGAACGTCACGTGCACCACGCCGCTGTCCGCGACCTCGGAGGTGACGGTGTAGCCGGTGTCGAGGCCGGGCAGGTGGTCCCAGAGGCGCCCCCCGCGACCGAGGACGACGGGGCGTACGGCGACGTGCAGGCGATCGACGAGACCGGCGGAGAGGGCCGCGCGCACGGTGGAGAGCCCGCCACCCACGCGGACGTCGGCGCCGGCAGCGAGGCTCTGGGCCCGCGTCACGGCATCCTCTATGCCCTCGGAGGAGAACTCGAACCGCGTGCCGTTGTCGAAGGCGATCGGCGCGCGCTCACGATGGGTCAGCACGATCACCGGGACGCGGAAGGGCGGCTCGTCGCCCCACCAGCCGCGCCACTCGGGGTCGTCGGGGAAGGAATGGAGGCCGAACATCGCGGCCCCCATGACCTCCGCGCCGATGCCGTCGAAGTACGCCGCCGCGTAGCGGTCGTCCATCCCCGTCGTCCCGGCGCCCGAGGTGTCGCCGAAGACGCGCGCGCGGAACGTGCGTGTCGCCATGTAGTCCTCGACGAGCCGGCCCCAGTCCGCACCCATGGGGTTCTCGGGCGTCGGATCGGCGGGCGCGGCCACGCCATCGAGGGAGATGTTCAGATCGACGCGGACGGCCATGGGCTGATCCTCCCGGAGGTGCGCTCAGCGGTAGTTCGTGAACTGCAGGTCGACGTCGAGGTCGGCGGCCTTGAGCAGGCGCTGCACTTCCTGCAGGTCGTCGCGCGACTTCGACTGCACGCGCAGCTCGTCGCCCTGGATCTGCGACTTCACGCCCTTGGGGCCCTCGTCGCGGATGATCTTGCCGATCTTCTTCGCGTTCTCCTGGGAGATGCCCTCCTTCAGCGTGGAGGTGATGCGATACTCCTTGCCGCTCTGCACGGGCTCGCCGCTCTCGAGGCTCTTGAGCGAGATGCCGCGCTTGATGAGCTTGGTCTGGAAGACGTCGAGGACGGCGTTCGCGCGCTCCTCGGAGTTCGCCTTGATGACGATCGATTCGCCGCTCCAGGCGATCGAGGCGTCGGTGCCCTTGAAGTCGTAGCGCTGCTCGACTTCTTTGTGCGCCTGGTTGAGGGCGTTGTCGGCCTCTTGCCGGTCGATCTTGGAGACGATGTCGAATGATGAGTCAGCCATGATCCAAAGGTACCGGGGGTCGCGGCCGGCGTCCCGGGGGTGGACGTCGTGTCCTGTTCGCGCACGAGGCCTCGACACCTCGCGCGGTCCTGCTTAGCGTCGAAGGATGGCCGTGCGCAGGAAGCCCATCGCTCCGACCGTTCTCGCCGCCGCGGTGCTCGCCACCGCGGGGTGCGCGCCCGAAGCCGCGCCTTCGACGCCACCACCCACGGCTCCGACCCCGCCGGCGACTGTTGAGACGTCCACGCCCTACGCGGTGCCCTCTGCCGCGCCGGACGAAATCGCCCGCGCCGTGTTCGAGGTCGTCGACGGGGTGAACACCACCGACACGGTGCTCTCGGATGCCTTCGACGCCGGAGACGCGTTGACGATCGAGGGGCAGTGCGAGGGCGGGGAGTGGATGACGTACGCGCTGCGCGATTCGACGCCGGACGGAGACGGCGCCGTGCTGACGAGCGGAACGTTCCGGTGCGACTCGTCGGCCCCGCAGGGCAACACCTACGGGGCTGGGCTGTCGGGCACCGTGCAGGTCGTGCTCACGGTGGACCAGGAGACGGAGCGCGCGTGGGTGACGGTGAAGAAGTGAGCCGCCGCCGCGCCACGACGCCCTCGCGCTCGTAGACTCGGATGCCATGCGTGCACTCACCGAAGACGAGGTCAGGGACGCGTTCGTCAACGCCACCCCCGACGAGCTGCGGATCATCGCCCTGCCCCACGATTTCCTCCTGGCGGACTGGGACCACCTCGACTTCCTGGCCTGGCGCGACCCGCGCACGCGCGGGCGCGGTTACGTGCTGACGGAGCACGACGGCGAGCCGACGGCGGTGGTGCTGCGGGCCGCCGAGGGGCAGTCCCGCGCACGGTCGGCGATGTGCAACCTGTGCCACACGATGCAGCCCGGCGACCAGGTGTCGCTGTTCACGGCGCGCAAGGCGGGGGAGGCGGGGGAGCACGGCGACACCGTCGGCACCTACATCTGCGCCGACCTGTCCTGTCACGAGACCGTGCGCCTCGCGGTGCCCCTCGCGCCCAGCGAGATCCGCGCGAGCGTCGACCGGAAGATCGACGGCACCAAGCGCCGCACCGAGGAGTTCGTCGCGCGCGTGCTCGACGCCGCCGAGGTCGCCCGATGACCGGACGCGTGGTCGTCATCGGCGACGCCCTCATCGACGAGCTGCGCGACGAGACGGGCGTGCGCGAGTTCGTCGGCGGTGCCGGGCTGAACGTGGCCGTGGGGCTGTCGCGGCTCGGGGTGCCGGCATCCCTCATCGCCATGGTCGGGGTCGACGAGGCGGGAGAGCAGATCCGCCGCTACCTCGAGGAGTACGACGTCGAGCTCCTGGCGAGCCCGTCGGCGCACGGGACCTCGCGCGCGGTCAGCACGCGCTCGCCGGGCGGCGAGCCCGAGTACGTCTTCAACGACGCCGCCCAGAACCGCCGCGTGGCGTACGGCGACGCCGAGCACGCCGCCATCGCCGCGGCCCCGATGGTCGTCGTCAGCTGCTTCCCGTTCGACGATCGCGAGCAGACTGATCTGCTCGTGGATGCCACGGCCTCCCCGTCGACGCCCCTCGCGATCGATCCGAATCCCCGCAGCGGCATGCTGCACGACCGCGCCGAGTTCGTCCGCGGCTTCGAGAAGGCGGCATCCGGAGCCCTGCTCGTGAAGGTCGGCGAAGACGACGCGCACCTGCTCTACGACGCGCCGCTCGAGCAGCTCCGAGAGAGGCTGGTCGACCTGGGCGTCGGTGCGGTGCTGGCCACCTACGGCGCCGGGGGAGCGGCGATCGACGCCGGCGGCACCTCGGTGTCGCGCGGGATCTCCGAGCTTCCGGGCCGCATCGTCGACACGATGGGCGGGGGCGACGCCGTGCTCGCCACGACCGCGGCGCTCGTTCGCGATCGCCTTCCCGCCACGGCCGAGGAGTGGGATGCCGTGCTCTCGCGCGCCATGGACGTCGCCGCGGCGACCTGCCGGCACGAGGGAGCGCTGCTGCGCACCCCCGAGTGAGGGCGCCGTGGTTTGAGGCACCCCCCTCGGGATAGTAGAGTGGTTTCTCGCGCCTCTGGTCGACTGAGAAAGCCGGGCGGGTGCGCACTTGGCGAGTTACCCAAGCGGCCAAAGGGATCTGACTGTAAATCAGACTGCATTGCATTCGGGGGTTCGAATCCCTCACTCGCCACCGGAACAAGAAAGCCCCTCCTCGCGGAGGGGCTTTTCTTTTCCCGTACGGTGGCACCGCGCCCGGACATCGCGCGGCGTCAGCAGGCGGCGAGCAGCGCCTTCGACTTCGTCTCGAGGAACGCCACGAGCGCGCCGAGGACGTTGACCTCGTTGCCGAGGTTGACCAGTTCGACGGCGCCCAGCTCGATCGTGGCGTCGCGCGCCTCCATCGTCGCCTTCCAGCTGCCGTCGCCGCCGGCGATGGGCTGCAGGTAGGTGATGGTCTTGGCGTTGCTCAGGTCGACGACGATCAGGCCGATGTCGGCGTCGGCGTCGGTGTCGTCATCCTGTTCGAGGACGCGGATGTCGCTGCCCGTCAGGTAACCGAGGCCACGGAACTCGGTCAGCCACGCCTCAAGGAGCACCTTGTCGAGCAGCTTTCGTACCGGCATCCGTCACCTCGATTCATGCGCATGAACGTCATACGCCCCCCACATTATGGAGGGCGTATGGGGCGGATGAATCCGCGCGAGGAAGCGTGGTATCAGGCGGCTCGCACCGGGCGGCCGGCAGCCACGCGGACAGCGCGAGCCGGTTCGCGTGAGGCTGCCTCGGCGCTCTCCCACGTGCGCGCGTGGATCACGAGGCCGGAGGCGGCATTCGCCTGGTCGGCGAGGGCGCGGAGGTAGTCGCCGACGAGCTGCTCGGGCTCGGGGGATTCGAAGACGAAACGCAGGGGGATGGCCGGCTGCAGCCAGATGGTGGAGCGTCCGCTCTCTTCTTCTGTGCCGGTCCAGGTCAGGGTGAAGGACTCCCCACGACGCAGCTTCGTCGACGCGATCACCTTGATGTAGCCCATCAGGCGATCGGGGAGGGAGATGGGGGCGGTGTCGGAACCGTAGAACAGCGTGGCCATGATGATCTCCTTCGTCGATTGGGGGGGTCGAGTTGATTTCTAACGTAGCACGTATTTCACGTCGTTAATTATCTTCACGAAATATTCAGTTTCCTCACTAGAGTGGGGTCAAGCGATCGGCCGGATCGCAATCGGAAGGGGGCCGACATGTCGCTCCCCTCCGTCCTGCTCGCGGCGCTCGACGACTATGTCGCCGCCCGCGACGAGGCCATCGCCCGCGCCCGCCGCGACCTGAATGTCAGTGAGCTCGAGGCGGCCGCTCTCTCGCGCATCGGCGAAGAGCCCGGCATCCGTCCCTCCAACCTCCGCGCTCACCTCGGGGTCACCGCCGCCGGTGTCACGACGCTGGTGGACCGCCTGATCGGGCGAGGTCTGCTGCGTCGGGAGCTCGACGCCGAGGACCGTCGGGTCAACCACATCTACCTCGAGATCGGCCTCGACGACGAGCCGTGGGTGGCGCTGCAGCGGTTCCCGCGCGAGGTCGAGGAGGCCGTGCGTTCGGAACCCGCCGACGTCGCCGCGGCTGCTGCGGAGATGCTCGCGCGCATCACCGAGCGCGTTCGCGCTCGGAACTGACGCTCTCCACTTCGTTGCGCGTCACGCGACCGTCGGTCAGCTCGACGATGTGATCGGCTGCGGCGATGAGCCGCTGGTCGTGGCTGACGCACACCACCGTGGCGCCGCGTCCGATCTCGTCCGCGATGGCCGCGCGGTTCAGGTGCGCACTCGCCGCATCGAGCCCGGTCGTCGGCTCATCGAGCAGAAGCACGTCGGCGCGGCGGGCGAGTCCCTGCGCGAGAAGAGCGCGCTGGCGCTGACCGCCGGACAGGACGCCGAAGGGGCGCCGCGCGAGGGTCGCGATGTCGAGACGCTGCAGGGCCTCGTCGACGGCGGCCCGGTCCGCCGCGCGCAGAGGGCGGAAGGCGCCCGCCCGACCCCAGGCGCCGACCGAGACGACGTCGCGGACGGTCAGGGGGAGATGCTCGCTGATGGCGGCGCGCTGCGGGACGAACGACCGCGCGAGTCCGTGAGCGTCGACGCGCCCGGCTGACGGCTCCCGGGCTCCCGCGAGGGCCTCGAGAAGGGTCGATTTGCCGGCCCCGTTGGGGCCGACGATCACGGTGAGGGCGCTACGCGGCACGTCGAGGTCGACCTCGTCGAGGGCGGTCGTTCCGCCGAACGTCACGCGGAGGGCGCGCGCGCTCAGGGCGGTGACGTTGGGGAAGGGGAGGGGCACGGTATCCACTATATGAGTTTGAGAATCGTTCTCACTTAACGCTACGGTCGGTCATCGTGTCCTGGCTCACCGATCCCTTCTCGCTCGAATTCGTGCAGCGCGCCCTGTGGGGCGGCGTCCTCGTGGCGGCGCTGTGCGCGGTGGCGGGGACCTGGGTGATCGTGCGCGGGATGGCGTTCCTCGGCGAGGCGCTCGCGCACGGCATGCTCCCGGGCGTCGCTCTCGCGACGGTGACGGGACTGCCGGTTCTGCTCGGCGCAGCCGCGAGTGCCGTCGTGATGAGCCTCGGAATCGGTGCGCTGCAGCGCCGCGCGAAGCTGTCGTACGACACGAGCATCGGGTTGCTGTTCGTCGGCATGCTCGCCCTCGGCGTGATCGTCATCTCGCACGCCGGGAGTTTCGCGACGGATGCCACGGCGATCCTGTTCGGCGACATCCTCGCGGTCGGGGCGGGCGACCTCGTCGTGCTCGCCGTGGCGGCGATGATCGGCGTGACAGCGGCGGCGCTGTCTCACCGCGCGCTGGTGGCGGCCGCGATCGACGAACGCGTCTCCCGCGTGCTCGGCCTCCGCCCGCGGCTCGCGCAGACCGTGCTCGTGGGCCTGGTCACCCTCGCCGTGGTGGCGTCGTACCAGGCCGTCGGCTCGCTGCTCGTGGTCGGTCTGCTCGTCGCCCCCGCCGTGGCGGCACGGCAATGGACCGTCCGCATCCCCTCGACCATGATGCTCGCCGCTGTGGTGGGCGCGGCCGCCGTCGCCGTGGGGCTGCTCGTCTCGTGGCACGCCGCCACTGCCGCGGGCGCCACGATCGCCGCGACCGCCATCGCCGGTGCCGGGCTGTCGTGGGCGCTCCGCGCCGCGATCGACGCCGTCGGCCGCCGCGCGGCATCCCCCGTTCCTCTTCCCGTCTGACCCGAAGGCCCCTCATGCTCTCCGCCCCGCGCCGTTCCGCCCTTCTGGGCGCGCTCGGTCTCTTCGCTCTCGCCGGCTGCGCCGCTCCCGCCGCGCCCGCGCCGCAACCCTCCGCCGACACCCACGGCGCCGTCGACGGTGCCGCCGAGCTCGCCGAACCCGCTCTCGGTCTCACCTCGATCGACGCCGAGGGGCACGTCTCGCACCTCGACCTGCTCGAGGAGACGACCGTCGAGGTCGGCACCGTGCGCGCCCCCGCCTCGATGCACTCCGACGGGCGGTACCTCTTCGCCGCCGACGACGAGGGCGTCTCGATCGTCGACAGCGGCGTATGGACCTGGGACCACGTCGATCACTTCCACTACTACCGAGCCGAGGCGCGCGTCCTCGGAGACGTCGAGGGGCGGGGGATCGCGACCGTGGCGACGTCGAACTCCTCGACGACGGGCGGCACCGGGCTCTTCTTCCCCGCATCGGGGGAGGCTGTGCTGCTCGACACGGAGGCGCTGTCGAAGGGCGAGATCGTCGAGCGGTTCCGCCTCGAGAAGGCGGCCGGCGCGGGACTCGTCGTGCCGGTGGGGTCGTTCGCGGCCGTCGCCTCGGCCGGGGAGGTGGCCCTGCACGGCGCCGACGGCACCGAGACGGGGACGCCGATGCCGTGCGTCGACCCGGCCGGCACCCTCACCACGCGCGTCGGGGCGGTGATCGGATGCCGCGACGGAGCCCTGCTCGTCACCGTCGACGAGGAGCGACCCGTCGTGGAGCAGATCCCCTACCCCGCGGGGACGACCGCCCCGCGCGCGACGGTCTTCGCCAATCGGGAGGGCCGTCCCACGGCCGCCGCCCCCGCCGGCGCGGAGGGCGTATGGATGCTCGACACGCGCGAGCGGACCTGGACGCTCCTGCCCACCCCCGAGCCGATCGTGCAGGCCACCGCCGTCGACGACAAGGACTCCCACCTGCTCGCCCTGACCCCCGACGGACGCGTGCTCGTGCTCGACGGCGACACCGGCGATCTGCGTGCGGCATCCGTGCCCCTGGTCGGCGCGAGCCTCGCGGCGGGGCAGCCGGTCACCCTCATCGCCGATCAGCAGCGGGCGTACCTGAACGGTCCCGCCGAGGGGCGCCTCTGGGAGCTCGACTTCGCCGACGGGGCGCGCGTGGCCCGCGACTTCGCCCCCGAGCGGACGCCGCTCTTCACCGCGGAGACGGGACGATGACCGTGCGCCGGCTGCTCGCCACGACCCTGACCGCGGCCGTGCTCGCCCTCACCGGCTGCGCCGGGGGCGCGGCATCCGACCGCCCGCTCGTCGTGGTGACGACGAACATCCTCGGCGACGTCGTCTCGCACCTCGTGGGCGACCAGGCGGAGGTGCTCACCCTCATGCGCCCCGGCGCCGACCCGCACTCGTTCGAAATCTCGGCCGCCGAGGCCGCCCGGGTGCGTTCGGCCGACCTGCTCGTCGCCAACGGCCTCGGCCTCGAAGAAGGACTGCAGCAGCATCTCGACGCGGCGGCGGCCGACGGCGTGAAGACGTTCGTCGCCGGCGACGCCGTCGAGGTGCTGCCCTACACCTCGACGGACGCCGAGGGGGCGGACGACCCGCACTTCTGGACGGACCCCGCGCAGATGATCGCCGTGGTGGACGCGTTGACGCCGGAGCTCGAGGGCCTCGCGGGTCCCGCGGTCGCCGACCATGCCGCCGCCTACCGTGCCGCGCTCGAGGACCTGGATGCCGACATGACGGCCGCCTTCGCCGCGATCCCCGTCGAGCGCCGCGCGCTGGTGACGAACCATCATGTGTTCGGCTACCTCGCCGAGCGGTTCGGGTTCCGCGTGGTCGGCGCCGTCATCCCCGGCGGCACGACCCTCGCGGCCCCCAGCGCCAGCGACCTCGCCGACCTGGTGTCGGCGATCGACGAGGCGGGAGTGCCGACCGTCTTCGCGGAGTCGTCGTCGCCCGATCGGCTCGTGCGTGCACTCGCCGACGAAGCCGACCGGCGGGTCGAGGTGACCGAGCTGTTCACCGAGTCGCTCACGGACGCGGCGGGCGACGCCCCCGACTACCTGACCATGATGCGCGTCAACGCGGAGCGCATCGCCACCGGCCTGTCGCCCTGAGCGCCGGGCCTCCACCAAGAAAGAGAAATCACATGCGCAATCCCTCCCTCCGCCGCGCGGGCCTGCTCGCGCTCGCGGTCGGCGCGACCGTCGGCCTTTCGGCCTGCGCGGGCGGTGCCGGTTCGGCCGCTCCCGCGTCCAGTGCCCCCGCCGACGCGGCCACCCGGGTCGCCCTCTCGTACCCCGGCGGCATCGTCGTGCTCGACGGCGACACCCTCGAGACCCTCGGCGACGTCTCGAGCGAGGAGTTCACCCGCCTGAACGCCGCGGGCGACGGCCGGCACGTCATGGTCACCACGAGCGCCGGTTTCCAGGTGCTGGATGCCGGCACGGCCGATGCGGCACCGGAGCTCACCGACCTCGTGTTCCCGGCATCCAAGCCCGGGCACGTCGTCACGCACGGCGGCACCACGGTGCTCTACGCCGACGGCACGAGCGACTCGACGATCTTCGACACCGATGCGCTGCTGGCATCCACCGACGAGCTTCCGGCCGTCGAGACGGTTCCGGGCGTCGAGGCGCACCACGGCGTGTCGATCGTGCTGGAGGACGGCACCTTCCTCACCACGGTCGGAAACGCCGATGGCCGTAACGGCGTCGTCGCGAAGGATGCCTCGGGTGCCACCGTCGCCGAGAGCGCCGACTGCCCCGGCGTGCACGGCGAGGGCACCGCGAAGGACGAGGTCGTGGTCTTCGGCTGCGAGAACGGCGCGCTCGTGTACGACGACGGCGCTTTCACCAAGCTCACCGCCCCCGACCAGCCCTACGGACGCATGGGCAACGCCTACGTGAGCGAGAACAGCGCCCTGATCGTCGGCGACTACAAAGACGACCGGGATGCCGAGGGCTACCTGCTGCACCGTCTCGCGCTGATCGACACCGACGCCAAGACGCAGCGCGTGATCGACATGCCCGCGGGCGCGGAGTACACCTTCCGCGACGTCGCGCGCGGCCCCGGCGACCTCGCCTACGTGCTCGCCTCGGACGGGGCGATCCACGTGCTCGACCCCACGACGGGCGCCTTCGTCGACGCGTTCGACGTCATCGACGCGTGGGAGGGGCCGGCCGAGTGGCAGGATGCCCACCCCGCGATCAAGGTCTCGGGCGACATCGCCTACGTGACCGAGCCCGCGAAGAACGCGGTGCACGCCGTCGACCTCACCACCGGCGAGGTCGTGAAGAGCGTCACGCTCGAGCAGACGCCCAATGAGATCGCACTGACGAAGTAAGGCGGGCGCGTCTCCCCTCGCGGGTGCCCGCGATACGCGAGGGGAACGCCCTATCGACCGCCCCGGTCGTACGCCACCTGCAGTGCTTCGCGCACGGCGCGTACGCCGGGGCGGTCGGCCGTTCCACGGCGCACCGCCGTGAACACCTCGCGTCGGGGCTCGCCCGGCAGACCCACGAGCCGCACGGGCGGCGACTCGCCCGCGAAGACGAGATCGGGGATCATACCGACGGCGTGACCGGATGCCACGAGCCGCACGTGCGCGGTGAGGTCGGCCATCTCGAACCTGACGTCGGGCTCGAATCCGGCCGCACGGCATTGCTGGGTCGCCCACTGCCGAGCGGCCGTGCCGACCGGTTCCATGACCCACGCCCGGTCGTGGAGGTCTTCGAGCTGGCGCGCCGCGTCGTCCGGCGCCACGGCGAGGCGGATGGCATCCCGGCCGAGGAGTCCGCGCTCCAGGCCCTCGCGGTGCTCGCGCGTGTGACCGGGGTACTGCTCGGCGACAGCGAGGTCGAAGCCGCGGGCGGCGACCTCGAACAATCCCTCCTCGGGAGCGAGCTCGGCCACCTCGATGCGCAGCTGCGGCTCGCTCTCGGCAAGGGCGTCGAGCGCGCGGGGGAGCAGCCCGTGCGCCGCGGACTGCATCACGGCCACGCGGACCGGCGCGAGCGAGGGGCGCATGCGCTCGAGCTCGGCACGGGCGGCCTCGTCGGCGGCGAGCATGCGCGCGGCGTGCGCGGCCAGGGCGGCTCCCTGCGCGGTGAGACGCACCCGCCGTCCGTCGGGCTCGAGCAGCGCGACCCCCGCCTCCTTCTCGAGCAGGGCGAGCTGCTGCGAGATGGTCGAGGGGCTGTATGACAGGGCCTCGGCGACGGCCGCGAGCGTGCCGCGCACCGAGAGCTCGTGCAGCAGGCGGAGACGGCGCAGATCGAACACGGCATCCTTTCGGTTCTGTCGAACAGTATGCGTCAGGAATGATCGCTTTTGCCGAACGGACGAGAGCTCCACACTGAAGGCATCCGAGGAAGGATCGCCATGTCGCTCACCGATACCCCCCGCACGACGTCGGGTACCCCGTCCGGCACCACCCCCGCTTCGCCGTCTCCTGCGGAGCTCGTGTCACCCGCTGAACTCGCCGACGAGGCGATCGCCCTCGTGCGCCGCTGGCTCGCCGAGAGTCGCGACGAGCCCGTCGACGCCGCCGCCCAGCGCCTCGCGGGGGTGCTCCGCGACCCCCACGGCCTCGACTTCACCGTCGGCTTCGTCGACGGCGTCGTGCGGCCCGAAGACGTCCGCGTCGCCGCGCGCAACCTCGCGGCGCTCACCCCGCTCATCCCGGGCTTCCTCCCGCTGCACCTCAAGGCCGCGATCCGCCTCGGCGCCTTCGCGGCGCCGATCCTGCCGCAGGTCGTCGTGCCGGCTGCCCGCACGGCGCTGCGCTCGATGGTGCGCCACCTCATCGTGGACGCCAGCGACCGCAAGCTCGGCGACGCCATCACCTCGATCCGGGGCCGGGGAGACGGCATCCGTCTCAACGTGAACCTTCTCGGCGAGGCGATCCTCGGCAAGAAGGAGGCCGCGCGCCGCCTCGCCGGCACGCGCAAGCTCCTCTCGCGCGATGACGTCGACTACGTCTCGATCAAGGTCTCCTCGACCGTCGCCCCGCACACGCCGTGGGCGTTCGACGCCGCTGTCGACGACGCGGTCGCCGCACTCCGCCCCCTGTACCGGGTCGCGAAGGAGACGGGCACGTTCCTGAACCTCGACATGGAGGAGTTCAAGGACCTCGACCTCACCCTCGCCGTCTTCGAGACGCTGCTGGGCGAGGCCGAATTCCACGGAGTCGAGGCCGGCATCGTGCTGCAGGCGTACCTCCCCGACGCGCTCGCCGCCATGATCCGCCTGCAGGAGTGGACTGCCGCGCGGGTGGCATCCGGGGGAGCCCACATCAAGGTGCGCGTCGTGAAGGGCGCGAACCTGCCGATGGAGCGCGTGGATGCCGACGTGCACGACTGGCCGCTGGCCACCTGGCCGTCGAAGCAGGCGACCGACGCCTCGTACAAGGCCGTGCTCGACTACGCGCTGCGCCCCGAGCACACGGCGAACGTGCGGATCGGCGTGGCCGGACACAACCTGTTCGACGTGGCCCTCGCGTGGCTCCTCGCCGAGCGTCGCGGGGTGACCGGTGGGATCGACGTCGAGATGCTCCTCGGCATGGCCACCGCGCAGCAGGCGGTCGTGCGCCGCACGGTCGGCTCGATCCTGCTGTACACCCCCGTCGTGCACCCGCAGGAATTCGACGTCGCGATCGCCTACCTCATCCGCCGCCTCGAAGAGGGCGCGTCGAGCGAGAACTTCATGTCGGCGGTGTTCGACCTCGACACCCACGCGGCCCTGTTCGCCCGCGAGCGCGACCGTTTCCTGGCATCCCTCGCCGACATGCCCGAGGGGGTGCCGCCGTCGAACCGCGTGCAGGACCGCACCGCGCCCGCCGCGCCCGCGCCGAGGCACGGCTTCCGCAACACCCCCGACTCCGACCCCGCGATCTCCGCGAACCGCGACTGGTCGCGGGCGATCGTGGCGCGGATGGAGGGCTCCGACCTCGGCCGCGACACCATCGCCGCGCACACCCTGACCGACGAGGCGGCGCTGAACGCCGTCATCCAGGATGCCGCGGGCGCCGCGACCTCGTGGCGCGCGCTCGGGGCCGCCGGTCGCGCGGAGATCCTGCACCGCGCGGGAGACGCCCTCGAGAAGCGCCGCGCCGACCTGCTCGAGGTCATGGGCGCCGAGTGCGGCAAGGTCATCGAGCAGAGCGACCCCGAGGTGTCGGAGGCGATCGATTTCGCGCACTACTACGCCGAGCAGGCGCGCACCCTCGAGACCGTCGACGGCGCCACCTTCACCCCGGTCGGCGTGACGGTGGTGACCCCGCCGTGGAACTTCCCGGTCGCGATCCCCGCCGGCTCCACCCTCGCCGCGCTCGCCGCGGGCTCCGCCGTGGTCATCAAGCCCGCGGGCCTCGCCGAGCGCTCGGGCGCCGTCATGGTGGAGGCGCTGTGGGAGGCCGGCGTGCCGCGCGAGGTGCTGAAGCTCGTGCAGGTGTCCGAGAACGACCTCGGCCGCCAGCTGCTCACCCACCCCGCCGTCGAGCGCGTCGTGCTCACCGGCGCCTACGAGACGGCGGAGCTCTTCCGCTCCTTCCGCCCCGACCTGCCGCTGCTCGCCGAGACGAGCGGCAAGAACGCCGTCATCGTCACCCCCAGCGCCGACCTCGACCTCGCGGCCAAGGACGTTGCGATGTCGGCCTTCGGCCACGCGGGGCAGAAGTGCTCGGCGGCATCCCTCGTCGTGCTCGTCGGCTCCGTCGCGCGCTCGCGCCGGTTCCGCGACCAGCTCGTCGACGCGGTCACCTCGCTCGAGGTCGGGATGCCGTGGGACGAGGCCTCCCGCGTCGGACCGCTCATCGAGCCGGCGCAGGGCAAGCTCCTGCAGGCCCTCACGACTCTCGAGCCCGGACAGCGCTGGGTGGTCGAGCCGAAGAGGCTCGACGACAGCGGGTCGCTGTGGCGTCCCGGCATCCGCGAGGGCGTCCAGCCCGGCAGCGCCTTCCACCGCACCGAGTACTTCGGGCCCGTGCTCGGCATCATGACCGCCGAGACGTTGGAGGAGGCGATCGAGATCGTCAACGCCATCGAGTACGGATTGACCTCCGGGCTCCACGCCCTCGACGAGACCGAGATCCAGCAGTGGCTCGCGCACATCGAGGCCGGCAACGTCTACGTCAACCGCGGCACCACCGGCGCGATCGTGCAGCGTCAGCCCTTCGGCGGATGGAAGAAGTCGGCCGTCGGCGCGGGCACCAAGGCCGGCGGACCCCATTACCTGCACGGCTTCGGGACGTGGACGGATGCCGAGACCTCGGCGCCCCGCACGCCCGACGCCCTCGCCGCCCCGGCGCTGGCCGCCGTGCCCGCCGCCGAGCGCGAGTGGCTCGCCGAGGCGCTGGCGAGCGACGCCGCCGCGTGGGCGGAGGAGTTCTCGCTCGCTCGCGACGTGACCGGCCTCGAGTCGGAGCAGAACGTGCTGCGCTACGCCGCCGTGCCCGTGACGGTGCGCGTCGAGGACGCGTCGGCGTCCGCTCTCGTGCGCGTGGTCGCGGCCGGCGTGCGGGCCGGCTCCCTGGTCACCGTGAGCACGGCCGCCGAGCTGTCGCCCGCCGTGCGCGCGTGGCTCGAGGGCGTGGGCGTTCGGGCATCGGTCGAGGACGCCGCGGACTGGGGCCGTCGTGCCGGGCGTCTGGCGCGCACCGGTGGCCGCGTGCGGCTCCTCGGCGGGTCGACATCCGCCGTCGCCGAGGCCACCGGCGGCTCGCCGTCGGTCGCGGTCTACGCGGGCGAGGTCACCCGCGCCGGTCACGTCGAGCTGCTGCCGTTCCTGCGCGAGCAGGCCGTGTCGATCACCGCGCACCGCTTCGGCACCCCGCGCCGGTACGAGGTGCCGCCGCTGGCTCGCTGAGTTCGCGGGAGGGCGGGGCCGTCATCGGGCGGCCCCGCCCTTCGTCGCTCCGCCGCCGCGCGTGCGCGACTCCGGCAGGATCACGCGGGTGCGAGCAGTAACCGCCCCGCGCGGGCCGACGTGCAGGAGTCGTGTCGCCGTCGGCGGCCGCCCTCCGCGCCTGGCCCGCGTGCGGCAGCGGTGGGGCCGGCGCGCACGGAATCGGGCACTCGGGGTCCGTGCGCCACTTCCTCGCGGTGGATCTGCAGGAGCCGTGCCGCAAGACCCGCGCGGTCAGGCCGTGCCCGACGCCGCGATGCGGCGCGCGGCCCGACGGACCGACTCCGGCACCGACGTGCCCGCCACCGTCTGCGGCGAGGTGACCGGGTCGCCGGCGACGACCCGCAGCGGCAGCATCCCCGCCCACACGGCTCGATCCTCGCCGTCGTCGTCCACCTCGACGAGCGACCCGGCGTTGTCCTTCACACTGGCCTCGGCGAGGGGGATGCGCAGCACCATCGTCGCGGCGAGCTCGCGCGGGGTCATCGGGCGCACGTCGGCGCTCCGTCCGGGCATGAGGTGTTCCGACAGGGCGAGGAGAGCCGTCTCCTTGTCCTCCGGCGGGACGACGGATGCCACGCCGTGCACGACCGCGCACCGGTACCGCATCGAGCTGTCGAAGAGCGACCGCGCGTACTTCACGCCCATCAGGTGCGTCACGGTCACGCAGACCGGGACGCCGGCGGCGATGCGGCGGAAGAAGTCGCTGCCGGTCGACCCGTGCACGAGCAGGTCGTCGCCGTCGCGGCCGATGCCGACCGGCAGCGCGACCGGGCGGTCGTCGCGCACGATCGCGAGGGTGGCGGACAGGGCCCCGTCGATCACCTCGTACAGGGCGGCGCGGTCGGTGCGCTGATGGTGGGGGAGACGGCGGACGCGGGTGAGGGTGGTCAAGGGAAGATCGCTCATGGATCGATTCCAGACGTTCGCCTGGACCAGCGCCTAGTCCGGTTTCACGAGGTTCTGATGGACCAGTGGCAGAATCGACGCGTGATGGACGTCGGCATCCTGGATCGCGCCGCGGCCGTGCCGCTGCACGAGCAGCTCGCGCACGGCCTCCGATCGGCGATCCTGAGCGGGCGCGTCGCCGGCGGTGAACCGGTCCCGTCCACGCGCGCGCTCGCCGCGGATCTGGGGCTCGCCCGCGGCACGGTCGTGTCGGCGTACGAGATCCTCACGGGGGAGGGATACCTGCTCACCCGGCCCGGAGGCGGCACCGTCGTGGCCGAGGTCGCCCGCTCGACGCTGCCGCCGATACCGGGGGGCGGGGGGAACGCGACATCGGCCGTCGCCCCCGTCGTCGACCTGCGCCCAGGACGCCCCGGCACGACCGGCATCGCGGATGCCGCCTGGCGTTCGGCGTGGCGACGCGCGAGCGCGCGCGAGGTGGCGGCCGACATCGCCGACGTCCGCGGTGAGCCCGCCTTGCGCGTCGCGATCGCGGCCCACCTCGGCCGCACGCGCGGCCTCGACGTCGCCCCCGATGACGTGATCGTCACGGCGGGGACGAGCGACGCGATGCTGCTCACTCTGCTCGCCCTCGCTTCCCGCGGCGACCGCCTGCGCGTAGGGATCGAGAACCCCGGCTACCCGCGGGTGCGCCGGCTGCTCGCGCGCCTCGGCGCGGAGGCGGTGCCCCTCCCGGTGCGGCTCGGTTCGGGTTTCGACCTCGACGCCTTCGATGCGCACGACGACCTCGACGCCGTGATCGTGACGCCGCACCATCACTATCCGCTCGGCAGCCGACTGGATGCCGCTGCCCGCTCGCGTCTGCTGGAGGGCGCGGCGCGCACCGGCACCGTCGTCATCGAAGACGACTACGACAGCGAGTTCCCGCACGGGCGGGTCCCGCTTCCGCCGCTGCACCTGCTCGCCCCCGCGACCGTGGTGTCGATCGGCACCCTGTCGAAGGTGCTGAGTCCGGCGCTGCGCTGCGGATGGATCGTGGCGACCGGCGCCCTGCGCGACCGGATCGTCGAGGCGCGCACCGACCTCGACCCGACCGTCTCGCAGGTGCAGCAGCACGCCCTCGCCCTGTATCTCGCCGAGGGCGCGCTCGCGCGCCACACCGCGCGCCGCCGCCGCGACTACCGGCACCGACGCCGTCTCCTGCTCGATGCGTTCGAACACGCCGAGGGGATGACGCTGACAGCGACCGACGGTGGACTCCACGCGGTGGTGCTTCTCGAAGACGCCGCCCCCGAGACCGAGGCCGTCCTGGTCGACGCGCTCGCAGCCCGCGGCATCCTGGTGTCGCCCCTGTCGGGTTACGCGATGCCGGACACCGCTGTCGACCTGCCCGCGGGGATCGTGTTCGGCTACGCCGAGCCGTCGACCCCGGCGCTGATGGACGCCGTCGCCCAGGTCATCGCGTTCGTGCGCGGTCTCTAGCCCTCCAGGATCTCCAGCGCCGCCATCGCCGCGTTCTGCCCGCCGATGCCGCTGACGGCGCCCCCGCGCTGCGCGCTGGATCCGCACAGCAGGACGCGCGCGTGCGTCGTCGCCACGCCCCACCGCTCGGCCGGGGTGGATGCCGGAGCGGTCAGCCACGGCCACGACAGCCCGCCGTGGAAGATGTCGCCGCCGACCATGTTGAGCGACTCCTCGAGGTCGCGGGTCGTCCGCGCCTCGATGCACAGGCGTCCGTCCGGCGCCCGCTGGATGCAGTCGCGCAGCGGCTCGGCGATGACGGATTCGAGCGACGCCTGCGCCACCGCCAGCAGCTTGGCGCCGGCGGCGACGGGGTCCATGTCGGCGATCAGGCGGTGGGGCACCTGGAGCCCGAACATCGTCAGCGTCTGGGCGCCGTCGGCGACCAGATGATCGCCCAGGATCGACGGGTCGGTCAGCGAGTGGCAGTAGATCTCGACGGGGAGCGGCTCGGGGATGAGCCCTCCGGATGCCGCCGCGTACGCGGCATCCAGCTGGGTCATCGTCTCATTGACGTGGAAGGTGCCCGAGAACGCGGCCTCGGGGCTCACCGACTCGTCGCGTAGCCGGGGGAGGCGGGACAGGAGCATGTTCACCTTCACCTGCGCCCCCTCGGGGGTCTCGGCGCCGGTCGCCGTGCTGCCGCCCGCCGAGAGCAGGTCGTCGAGCACGGCGCGGCCCACGCCGCTGAGCACGAGTTCGCCGTGGAACACCTCGGAGCGGTCGGTCATCGTGTGCACGTCGCCGTCGGGCGAGATGGAGATGACCTCGACGCCGGTGAAGATCTCGGCACCCGCCTCGAGGGCGACCCGTTCGAGTTCCTTCGTGACCGCGCCCATGCCGCCCACCGGCACGTCCCAATCCCCGGTGCCACCGCCGATCACGTGATAGAGGAAGCAGCGGTTCTGCGCGAGGGAGGGATCGTCGGATGCCGCGAAGGTGCCGATGAGTCCGTCGGTGAGGGCGATACCGCGCACGAGGTCGCTGTCGAACGAACGTCGCAGCAGACCTCCCAGGGGGCGGGTCGTGAGCGCGTCCCACAGCTCGTCGTCGCCGACGCGTCCGCGCAGCTCGTCGGCCGTCGGCAGGGGCTCCGTCATGGTCGGGAACACCGCCTTCGCCAGCGGCGCGAGACGCTCCCCGAACGCCGCGAACCGCTCCGCTTCGGCGGCGCCGTCGTCGCCCAGGGTGCGCGTGAACGACGCGGCCGTGGCCTTGGCATCCTGGGTGTCGATGAGGATCCCGCGCGAGGGATCGCTCGGATCGGGCGTGTAGGAGGAGTAGCGACGTCGCTTCAGGGTGATGCGCAGGCCGAGATCGTCGATGACGCGTTGGGGCAGCAGGCTCACCAGGTACGAATAGCGCGACAGGCGCGCGTCGACGCCGAACCACGGACGTTCCGACACGGCCGCTCCGCCCACGACGTCGGCTCTCTCGATCACCGCCACTCGGCGCCCTGCTCGGGCGAGGTAGGCCGCGGCGACGAGGGCGTTGTGCCCGCCCCCCACGATGACGACGTCGTACCGGCGAGATTCCGAAGCGGTCATGACCCCACGCTAACGAGGACGACGAATTCTGCGCGGGGGGTGGCGCAGTAGCGTGGATGCCATGACCCTCCCCGCAGAACTGCTCGACATCGCCGCGCGCATCGCCCGCGAAGCCGGCGAGCTCGCTCACCGTCGTCGTCGGGAGGGGGTGACGGTGGCCGCGACCAAGTCGGCCGCCGCCGACATCGTCACCGCCGCCGATCGCGAGGTGGAGGCGTTCATCCGCGCGGAGCTCAGGCGCGAACGGCCCGACGACGGGTTCTTCGGCGAGGAGTCCGGAGCCGAGGAGGGCACGAGCGGCATCACCTGGGTCGTCGACCCGATCGACGGCACCGTCAATTACGCCTACGGCATCCCCGCCTGGGCGGTCAGCATCGCGGCGGTCGAGGGGACGGCCGACACGGCCGCCTGGACCGCGCTCGCCGGCGCCGTCTACAACCCCGTCACGGGCGAGCTGTTCCGGGCCTCGCAGGGCGGCGGCGCCTGGCTCGGCGACCAGCGCCTCGCGGTGAGCGAGGTGGGCCCGGCCGGCGGGCTCGTGGCCACCGGGTTCGGCTACAACCCCGAGACGCACGGTCCGGCGCTGGCCCAGCTCTCGCGCGTGATGCCGATCGCGCGCGACGTGCGCCGCATCGGCGCGGCCTCGCTCGACCTGGCCTCCGTGGCCGCCGGTCGTGTCGACGCGTACTACGAGCGCGGCACGCAGCCGTGGGACCACGCGGCCGGATCGCTGCTCGTGCAGGAGGCCGGCGGCACCGTCGGCGGAGCTCCCGGTGGGCGACCCGGCAACGGCATGGTCATCGCCGCGGGCCCCGCGTTCTTCGCGCGCCTGGAGCCCCTGCTCGATTACGACAGGTGAAAAGGCGGGGCGTTCATGGCATTCCCAGACCGCCCGGGGTAGGGTGTTTACCAGTTCGTTATTTTTCGTGACCCGAATCCACGGAAAACGGCCAAGCCCCCAAAGCCCGAAGCCGTCGCGCCTGCGACACGACACGAGAGCCCCCGCGCGTTGCCGTCAGAAGCCCCCGAGACTGAGCCCGCCCCGACCCGGCGGTCTCGTCGCCCCCTCGCCACGTCTGCCATCGAGCCCGCCCCGCGATTGACCCGCGCCGAAATGCGCCGTCTCGCCGCGAGCGAGACGCCCACCGCGGTCGTCGACGAGGCCGCCCCGAAGCCCGCCGACCCGGCGCCCGTCGACGCCGAGTCCGCGTCGCAGCCCGAACTCATCGAGAACGTCGCGATGGCCGTCATGGAGACCGTCATCGCCGCGACGATCGAGCCGACACTGCCGGCCCGCGAGCCGGCCGCCGATGCGTCGTCCGTCGACGATGCGTCCGACGCCCTCGAGGTCACCGTCGTCGAGGAGCGCCGCTCCGACGAGGTCGCCGTCATCCTGCAGAGCGCCGACAGCGACGTGGCCACGACCCCCGTTTCGCTGCCCACCTCGCCCATCACGCTTCCGGTCTCGCGCCGCTCGCGCCGGCGCCCGGCGGCATCCGTGATCATCGACTCCGCCGTCGTCGACGCGGTCACCGCCGAGCCGGTCGACGAGACCTCGGATGCCGCGCTCCCCGCGCCTGCGGCATCCGTCGTCGCCGACGAGCCCGTCGCTGCCGCGGAGCCCGTCGACGCCGCCGCTGACGACGCCGACGAGTTCGCCACCGCCGCGCGCCTCTTCTCCTTCACGGGGGAGACCGCGATCCAGACGCCGGTCGTCGCTCCCCGCGAGCCCGTCGCCGAGGGGCTGCCCGCCGCTGCTGCGGCCGCACCCCGCACCCGCCGCAACGTCCGTCGCATCGCGGCCACGTCGTTCTCGGTGGGCGTCATGGGCGTCGTCGGTCTGCTGACCGTCGGCATGACCATGCCCGTCAGCGCCCTCGCCTCGGCGAGCGGCACCGACAGCGTCACCGCCCCCGAGGCCGCGACCACCCGCCTCGCCGTGGGCGGCAGCGATGTCGCCGCGGGCGACGGTGAGATCCAGGCCTACGTCGCCCCCGCGCAGGCGCAGGCCGGTGTCGTCGACCGCGCCGATGACGGCTACAGCGCCACGACCTACGCGAAGATGGCGCTCGACTCGGGCATCACCCGCCCGTCCGACTTCTACGTCAACGACCCGACGGCCCCGATCCAGTGGCCCTTCGCCGTGGGCGTGTCGATCTCGTACGGCTTCGGCATGCGCGACGGCGGCTTCCACGAGGGCGCCGACTTCGTGCCCGGCGAGGGTTCGCCCGTGCAGGCCATCGCCGACGGCACCGTGCGCATCGCGACCGAGCAAGGCGGCGCCTTCGGTGTGACCGTGCTGATCGACCACGAGATCGACGGACAGCTGGTTTCGAGCCGTTACGGCCACATGCAGTACGGCTCGCTGCAGGTCACCCAGGGTGAGAAGGTGCACGTGGGCCAGTTCCTCGGCCGCACCGGAAACACGGGTCGCTCGTTCGGCGCCCACACCCACGTCGAGATCCTCCAGAACGGCACGACGCCGATCGATCCGATCGCCTGGTTGCGCCAGCACGCCGGCGGGTGAGCCTCGATTCGTAAGAGAGTGTCTCGGTCTGATATTCTCTTCTAGTTGCCCGGAGCGATCCGGGTACGCCCCGATAGCTCAGTGGCAGAGCACTTCCATGGTAAGGAAGGGGTCGTCAGTTCAATCCTGACTCGGGGCTCAAGCATCCGGTTTCCGGATGCCACGCGGCGGGGTAGCTCAGTTGGTGAGAGCGCACGACTCATAATCGTGAGGTCGCGGGTTCAAGCCCCGCTCCCGCTACTTCTGGGGTATGACGATGGTCTTACTAGAACAATTTTTTCGAGCGCTGGCCGAGCCCAAGGTGGCTCCAGAGAGTGCGGAGACTCTGCTCTTCTAGCGATGCAAGTCATGGGCGACATGGTCGAGCCCCTGACGCAGCTGTTGTCCGCTCCCGCTTAGTTGCCCCTGAACGTAGTGTCGAACGGGCGGGCAAACGATCGGTGGCGCAGGGATCGAAGCGACCGCTCGGAGGCGATCAACTGTTCGGTACTTGTACGCCGGTGGTGGGGACGCCCCCTGGGCGATATTGCCACTAGCAGGCACCGCCACCCGAACAGTAGCGCTCCCCGGCGGAGTCAGCGTTAATGCGTCAGATGCAGGAGCGGGCACATGGTCGTACCCTTCGCTTCAGGGGCACACCTTGACCACCAGTGACGGGAATGCAACGACAGGCATCCGACTCTACGACCCATTTGGACAGCCCCTGGCTAACGGCAACCGCGCTTTGGGCACTGTCGAGGCAGACGACTTTGGGAACGTTGGCAGCGTTGCGGGGTGGCATGATTCTGCGAAGAAGCTCGTAGAAACTGCGGGATCCAGCCTTCTCATAGAGATGGGCGCACGTCTCTACGTGCCGGCCCTGGGCCGGTTCCTCCAGGTCGATTCCGTGGGGGGTGGCGTGGACAACGACTACGTCTGGCCCACCGACCCCATCGGAAAAAACGACCTTAGCGGCAAGATGAGCGCAGACTCCCTGGAGAGATACGCAAAAAAAGGGTATTTCATCGTATCTCCCAGCGTTTTGTTTGCGCCGATTGCGAGCAAGAAGTATGAAATGACCGCACGCGTCGGGGGCAGGACAATGACAGCTTCGCTGTCGTACGTCGATACCACAGAAAAGTGGAAGTTTAGTTTCAAACCAGATCAACTGTTGTTCAAGGCTACGCCGCCAGCTATTGGGCGACTCCCCTTCCCGACCTTCGCTGGCGCATTTAGTCCAACCCTCGTCACCAATTCCATGCTTCAACAATGGGACTGCCATGAGGCGGGGGCCCTTCCCGAGTCGATCGTCGGTAACGGAACCTGGGATCTCGAAACTGGTAGAGGGGACAATCCCACGTGGTTGGCTAGTGCGCCTGGAAGGATTTTTTCGACCTTTCCTCCGGCTGCGGGGGCGGCGTGTTCGTGGTGAGGCAGGACCGATTGCGAATCGGATGGATGCTTGGCGTGGGCTTTTTCACGCTTCTTCTTCTGCTCGCAGCTGCGGTGTTCAGCGGCCCGGCGTCATACGGGCTGACTTTCATTGAAGGGCTGGACGAACTGGGCTTTCGGCCCGTTTGGGTTATTTCGGGTTGGGTGATTTATAGCCTCCTCGCCATGGGGCTCATACTGGTTCTCGCCTTGCGAAATCGCGGGTACGTAGCGCGGGGGCGGTACGTGCGGATTCTGGGCGAGTCGCTGTGGGTGTGCGGCGCTGTCGGTGCGCCGTGGTTCATGGTCGTCAACGGCGCATGGGGGCCGCTCTACGAGGATCATCACGGAGTGGGTCATTACGGCATCACGCTTTACGTGGGTGCGCTCGCCTCTTATTGGTGGCTTCTCTCAGTAGCGTGTCTCCCCGCGGCGGGAGTTGTTGCAAGAATCGTTCATTCTAGAGCTATTGCTTCGACCTCGGAAGATTCGATCTAGATTCCTGGTTTGTTTCTCCACTCGATAGGTGCGAGGAATAGATCGTGGTGCCCTCAAGGCCTATTCTTTCGATTTTTGTGTTGGCGCCACCGAAGAACGCAGAGAACAATTGCGACAACAGGCTGGAGAGGATTTTAAGGCCGCCTAGGTTCGACTTCCACCGCGAGGCCGGCGCTGAATACCTGCCCGAACGAGGGCTTGGCGCACGCCGTTGTAGCTGACGCCGAAGTGGTCGGCAATTGCTGCGAGCGACTTGCCGTTGCTATAGAGTGCGGTGGCTTCGCGGACCTGCACGTCGGTGAGCGGCTGGCAGCGAAGCTGGGCGCCTTCGTCGCGGAGTAGCTCCAGCAGGCCACCCTTCGATAGGGAGTACTCGGTGCAGAGGGATGGCGTCGTCGCGCCGGACTGATACTTCTCCAGGATCTCAGCGACGAGTGTGTGACTGAGCCGACGGCGCAGGAGCCGAGCCGGATGCTCTGAGGGCGAGTTTCCGGCTACCGAATTTGGGGATAGTCCAGCCAATTTTTGCAGTTCCACCAGTGATGGCGGCAGAAGTGCCGATTTGTTCGAGTTGCGGTGTACTGGGCCTACTTCAGGGATAGGACTCCGGTCTTACTCGAACAATCTGTTTGACTCGCCGTCGTTATTTTCGATGTCCATGGCTCGCTGTATTGTGATCCCCGCCGCGATAGGCGGAAGAACATGCGAGGACGCACGTGAGCATCGAGGACAAGCCGCCCGTTGACAACCCAATCAAGTCGTCCGCTGAGGACGTACTCGGCCGGGCGGAGGTTGCCCATGGTTTCGCTAGGAGCCTTCGTCGGCTGGACCTTTCGGAAGGCGCCGTGGTCGGGGTCATGGGCGCTTGGGGGTCAGGCAAGAGCTCGTTCGTCAATCTGATGCGTGAACAGTTCCAGCGGGATCCCGGACTCGCCGTGGTCGACTTCAACCCGTGGATGTTCTCTGGGGCGCAGCAACTCGTCGACGTCTTTTTCAAGGAGATCGCGTCGGAACTGCGGCTGGCGGACAGGTCGCGGTTTGGAGGGATCGCCGAGGCACTCGACGAGTACGGCGACGTCCTCAGTCCGATCGCCATTCTGCCCGTCGTCGGCGGATGGTTCGACCGCGCGCACAAGTCGTACAAATCCGCCCGGCGGTGGTGGAAAGAACGCGGAGCCAAACCCCTTCGTCAGAAGGTCTCGGATGCTCTGGCCGGGCTCGATCAGCCCGTCGTGGTCGTCGTCGATGACATCGACCGCCTGTCGACCGAGGAGATCCGCGACATCTTCAAGCTCGTACGGTTGACGGCGAGCTTCCCCAACGTGGTCTACGTGCTGGCCTTCGATCGGCTCCGCGTTGAGAGAGCGCTGGACGAGACGAACGTTCCCGGCCGCGCCTACCTCGAGAAGATTGTTCAGCTCAGCTTCGACTTGCCGCAGATCCCCCGCGAGATGCTGCGACGGCAGATCTTCGAGAAGCTCAGCGCGGTCCTCGACGGGGTGGAGAATCTCCGCTTCAGCCAGAGCGAGTGGTCGTCGGTGTACTTCGAGATCATCGAGCCGCTGATCGGCAGTCTGCGCGACGTCACCCGCCTGACCCTGTCGGCACGGTCGACGATCGAAGCGCTGGGCAGTGAGATAGAGGTCGTCGACATACTCGCGCTCGAAGCCGTCCGCGTCTTCCGGCCCGAACTTTTCCAGCAGGTTCGGGACCTGAGACAGACGCTCACCCAAGAACCGAAGACATACGGCAACCGCGATGCGAAGCCGCAGCAAGCCGAGATCGACAGCTTCATTAAGGTCGCGGGCGACGACGCGGACGTCGTCCGAGCGCTGATCCACCAAGTTTTTCCGATGGCGCGGCGGTACACGGACAACACGCACTATGGATCCGGTTTTGGCGCCCAGGCGAAGCAGGGCCATCGGCTGGCCGACATCAACCACCTAGACCTCTATCTGGAGCGAACGGCCCCGAGCGGACTGGTCTCGTTCCGTCGTGCGGAGAAGGCACAGACCGTGCTCTCGGACCGGAAGTCTCTCGGGGAGTATCTGGACAGCCTGCAGCCCGAGGATCTCGAAGACACCATCTCCGGCTTGGAGGTGTATCAGGACAGCTACCCGATCGAAGCCGTTGTGCCGGCGTCGATCGTGCTCATCAACCGCATCAAAGATATCCCCGAGCGAGATTCGCGCGGTGTTCTCGACATGATGCGTCCTGATCTCATCGTCGGACGGGTCGTGCTGCGGCTGATGCGGCGTATAGAAAACGAGGCCGACCGCGAAAGGGCCGTGCGGGAGATCCTGCCAGAACTGGCCTCCTACTCGTCGCAGTTTCAGCTTTTGAAGACCGTAGGCCACATGGAGAACGCGGGGCACAAGCTCATCAGCAAAGAGCTGGCGGACGAGCTTGAGGCCGAACTGCTGGATCGGGTCAGCCGTAACCACTCGGCGGTACCCGCTGAGGAATGGGATCTGTTGAGGGTCTTTTGGCAGACCGCAGAGGACCTGGGCGAGGCATACGTCCCACTGGACTTCGCGAACCCAGACGAGATCCGGTCGCTGATCAAATCCGGGCGGTCGGTTTCTACGAGCCAATTCCTCGGATCCGCGAACGTCCGAACCGAGGTGCGTCTTTGGTGGGACGGATTGTTAAGAGTTTTCGGTAGCGAGGAGTCGCTCAGCGCCGCGATCGGCGCGTTGCGCCAAGCAGACGGTGACAGCCCGCTCGTGCAACTCGCGGAAAAGTATCGCGACGGCTGGAGGCCGAAGGACTTCGAGTAGCCTCGGCAGAGAGCGAGCCGCGCGGGCTTCGCTAGGGGAGTCCTAATCTCCCGCATGGGTTCTGACTGCTGACAATGGACGAGGGGCTTCGCGAGCCGCTACCTCGCGTCGAGCTCCTTTCAGCGGGCGCACCCAGAGGTGCCGCCAGACAACGAGCTGCGGCGACAAGCCGGGGGCAACTCGAAGGCCGCCTAGGCTCGCTTCCCTCCGCGAGGTCGACGCTCTACACCTGCCCGAACGAAGGCTTGTCGGACGCCGTTGTAGCTCACGTTGAAGTGCGCAGCGATAACTACGATCGACTTGCCGCTCTTATAGAGCACAGCGGCTTCACGGACCTGGTGGTCATTGAGCGGCTGGCAACGGAGTTGGACACCCTCATCGCGGAGCAGCTTCAGCAGGCCACCCTTCGAGAGGGTGTACTCCACGCAGAGGGACGGGGTCGTTGCGCCGGACTGGTACTTCGCGACGATCTCAGCGACGAGAGTTGGATCGAGGCGACGGCGCAAGAGTCGAGGCGACGGCTCTGAGGATGAGTTGGAGCCAGAAGGATTCGGTACTAGACCAGCCAATTTCTGCAACTCCACTAGGGGTGGCGGCAAGAGCGCCGATTTATTCGAGTAGTGGTGTACTGGCTCTACAGATGTCGAGAAAGCCCCGGTTCCCCGGGGCTTTTCTCATGTCAGGACGGGTCTCGCGTCCTGAGCTGCCGCCGCGTCTCCGGGGCAGCCGTCGCCGTCCGCCGACGCCCCCGCCCCGCCGGGCTTATGCTCGCCCCATGCGAGGTCGATCACGGCGTCCACCCGGTTCCGGACGCCGTGGACCCCAGCGTCGCCGCCACCGTCCTCGACCTGCGCACGTCGAGCTGAAGCGCGGCGCCCGGTGACGGCATCCGCCCCCGCTCCAGACCCGCGCCGGTGGCGCGCCCTGTCGGTCATGCTCCTGGGGCAGTTCGCCGCGCTCCTCGATGTCAGCGTGACGAATGTCGCCCTGCCCTCCATCGGGCGCTCGACCGGCGCCGACGCGAGCGAGCTGCAATGGATCGTCACCGGGTACGTCCTCGCCTTCGCCCTCGTGCCGGTCATCGGCGGCCGCCTGGGCGACGGGTGGGGACGGCGCCGCGTCTTCACGATCGCGGTGCTCGGCTTCGTCACGGCCAGCGCCGCTGCGGGCCTCGCCCCGAACGCGGGCCTGCTGATCGCGGCGCGGGTGGTGCAGGGGCTGTTCGGGGGGATGATGGGGCCGCAGGTCTCGGGCTTCATCCAGAACGCCTTCCCCGCGTGGGAGCGGGGGCGCGCGTTCGGGCGGCTGGGGCTCACCGTCGGTGCGGGGACCGCTCTCGGACCCGTCATCGCAGGGCTCCTCATCGCCGCGGGCGGGCCGGAGCTCGGGTGGCGGTCGGTGTTCTTCATCAACGTGCCCGTCGGGGTGGCTGCGGCCCTGCTCGCACGCCGGTGGGTCCCCGCCGACGAGCCGTCGCCATCGGCATCCGGTCGACGTGTCGACGTGCTGGGCGCGGTGCTGCTCGGTGTCGGCCTGCTGTGCGTGCTGTTCCCGATCGTCGAGACCGGCCAGGGCGGTGGACCGGTGATGCTGCTGCTCCTCGTGCCGGCGGCCGCGTTCCTGTTCGCGTTCGTGCGGCACGAGGCCCGATTGACGCGGGCGGATGCCGGACCCCTGATGGATCTGCGCCTGTTCCGCGTCCGCTCGTTCGTCACGGGCGTCGTGTTCGCCGTCGTCTTCTTCTGCAGCAACACCGGGATCCCTCTCGTGCTCGCGCTGTACTACCAGAACGGTCTCGGCTTCACCGCGCTGCAGTCGGGCCTGGGCGTCACGGCCTACGCGATCGGCTCCGTCGTGGGGGCGCCGGTCGCGGGACGCTTCGTCTCGCGCGTCGGACGTCCGTTGCTCGTCGCGGCGGTCGCGGTGTTCACCACGATGACGATCGTGCTCGGGGTCATCGTGCATGTGGGGGCCGACGCCACCGACCCCGTCGGCGTCATCCTCCGGCTGTGCGTGCCGCTCTTCGTGCTCGGCGTCGCCGGAGGTGCGATCGTCACTCCCAATCAGACGCTGACCCTCGCCGACGTCGACCCGCGCCGCGGCGGGGTCGCTGGCGGCATCGTGCAGACGGCCCAGCGGGTCGGGTCGTCGATCGGTCAGACGGTCCTCGGCACGACGTTCGTGCTCGCAGCGGCGGGGGTGGCCGGGGCGGCCGGCACGGGGGCACCCGCGGCCGATCACGCGACCTTCGCGGGGGCGCTCACCCTGGCGCTCGGAGTGTCGGTGGTGTTCTCCGGTGCGGCAATCCTGCTCGGCGCCGTCGAGGTGTCCCGGAACCGCGGTGCGCGCGGCGGATGAGTTCCGACCCCCGCGTCGGTAGCACGACGGCGGGAGGTGTCGCCGACACGCCGAGGCGGGGGCGGCTGGGACGGCGTGTCGCGGACGATCCCCGCTGTTGTGCACGGATGCCGCCGGGGGCGAGGCCCGTGGGCGCGAACCGGCGGGCGTCGTGTGGGCGGTCCGTTGTGCACGGCCCGGGCCGCGGCATCCGTCAGATCATCGTGTCGAGGATTCCCACGAGGTCGTCGAAGGTCGTGCGGGGGTTGAGGATCGCGAAGCGCGCGTTCACCCGGCCGGCGTGGCTCGACGGGGTCACGAAGGCGTGCTGCGCGTCGAGCAGGTGAGACGACCAACGGTCGTAGTCGGCCTTCGACCAGCCGACGCGCTCGAACACGACGACCCCGAGCTGCGGGCGACGCACGAGGGTCAGCTCGGGTCGGCGCTCGATGTCCTCGGCGATGCGCTGCGCGAGATCGATGGCGGAGGTGATGGCCTCGCGGTAGACCGCCGCACCGTAGGTGGCGAGCGAGAACCACAGCGGCAGTCCGCGCGCGCGGCGCGTGAGGTGCGCGGCGAAGTCCGAGGGGCTCCAGTCGCTCGTCTCGGTGAGCGTGTCGAGGTACTCGGCGTGCTGCGTGTGGGCGCGACGACCCAGCTCGGGGTCGCGGTAGATGAGCGCGCAGGCATCGAACGGCGCGAACAGCCACTTGTGCGGGTCGACGACGAGGGAGTCGGCGTGCTCGACACCCGCGAACAGGGGCCGGGTGCGCGGCGAGAGCATGCCCGTCAGCCCGTAGGCGCCGTCGACATGGAGCCAGACGCCCGAGCCGGCGACAGCGCGGGCGATGTCGGCGATGTCGTCGACGATGCCGAAGTTGGTCGATCCGGCCGTGGCGACGACGGCGAAGACGCTGTGGCCATGCTCTTCGAGCGCGGCGCGCACGGCGTCGCCGCGCAGCACGCCGTCCTCGCCCACGGGGACCCCGACGACCTCGACGTCCATCACGCGCGCCGCCGATGCGATGGAGGAGTGCGCCTCGACGCTGCAGACCACGCGCCAAGCGTCGGGGCGGGGCGTGCCGGCATCCGCCAGGCGATCCCTCGCCGCCTCGCGCGCGGCGACCAGGGCGGAGAGGTTGCCGAGCGTTCCGCCCTGCACGAAGACGCCGCCGGCCCCCTCGGGCAGGCCGAACTCGGCGGCGAGCCAGCGCAGCACCTCGTTCTCGGCGTGCACGGCGCCCGCGCCCTCGAGCCACGAACCGCCGTAGAGCGCGCTGGCCGAGACGACGAGGTCGAAGGCCGCCGCCGCCTTGGTCGGCGCGCTCGGGATGAACGAGAGGTAGCGCGGGTCGTCCGTCGTGATGCACGCGGGGGCCAGCACGTGCTCGAAGACGCCGAGCGCCTTGCGCGCGCCGATGCCCTTCTCGTCGATGGTTCGGCCCGCGAGGCGCCGCAGTTCGGCCGCGGGCAGCGGCTTGTCGAGCGGGGTGTCCTCCGACGTCAGCCGGCCCCGGGAGTACTCGAGCACCATGTCGACGATGGCGCGCGTCTCGTCGCTGACCTCGTGCATGCGCGCGGCGGGGGAGTGGGTCATCGCGACCTCCGGTTCGGGATGCCATCTGCGGCCGCGACGGGAGGACGGCGTCGGCATCGACAGGGGTGGGGGAGCGCGGGCGGCGGCCGGCGCGCTGAGACGTAGCCTAATCGCCGCGGCGGTGGACGGCACGGGCTCCGCGCGCGCGACCGGTCGTCCGCGCCGGCGGACCATCTGGTCGAAGGCGCCCTAGGCCGCGGTCAGCTGCGGGGCGACGCGCGCGATGCGCGAACGCAGCTCGCTCACCGTTCGGTCGAACGCCTCGACGCTCCCCGTCTGCGCGGGGTCGCGGATCGACCAGTGCACGTCGTCGCCCCCGGCCAGCAGCTCGTGGGCGTGGTCGCACACGCTGATGACGAAGTCGCCGGGACGGGCGACCTCGGCGAGCGATCGGGGATGAGCGTCGTCGTCGATGCGCAGGCCGTGCCGGGCCGCGGCGGCGACGGCGCCGGCGTTGACGCGCTTGCCGGGATGCGTTCCCGCCGACTCGGCCGGGATCTCGCTGTGCGTGCGCCAGATGGCCCGGGCCAGCTGCGACCGCGCGGAATTCGCCGTGCAGACGAAGAGCACGCGACCCTCGACCTTGCGCGGGGCGAGAGTGAGGTCGGAGAACGCCTCCGGGATGAGCTGCAGGTAGCTGCGTCGTCCGTCCGACTCCGACCGCACCCGCCGCGCGATGCCGCGATCTTCGAGGACGTTGGCGTGGAAGGCCACGAGGTTCGACTTCATCCCCAGCACGGAGGCGATCTCACTGGAGGACATGTCGCCCATGGCGAGCAGATCGACGATCTGCAGACGGCCGGGATCACCGAGAGCGGCGAACGCCTCAGCGCGTCGTTGAAGGTCGCTCATTATGCCCCCGTCCGCTCGTCGTGTCATCCGCATGCGGAAATGACTTTTGCTCAGTAAACTTTGAGCGACCGCAACGGGCGGGCGCCCCCCAATAGTGCGCCCGTTGCGGTCTCTTACGCTCCGGGCTAGAGGAGTTTCTCATGAGGCAGCGGCTCACCGGGCGGCGGATCACGCCGCGTGTCGGACGCGCCTCATGACCACCGCCGCCCCCGGCGAGGGTGGGCGCCGTGCGCTCCGTGCGCAGCGCGAACAGGATGCCGCGGCGGCACCGCCGGCCGACCTCGGCACAGTCTTCGCGGGTCGCTATCGCCTGGCGGGGCCCCTCGCCCGCCGCGGGGTCGACGGGCACGTCTTCCGCGCGCGGGACGACATCCTCGCTCGCAACGTCGTCGTGAAGATCTTCCCCATCGACCCGGTCATCGCGGGCGATGCGCCGCGCCGGCTCGAGGGGGCCCGGATCCTCGCCGCCCTCGACCACCCGTCGCTGATCACGCTGTACGACGCCCATCTCGCCCGCGACGGTCGGGGGTATCTGGTGACGGAGTTCATCAACGGGCCGTCGCTGCGCGAGCGCCTCGACGACGAGGGACCGCTGTCGCCGCCCCTGGTGGCGGCGCTGCTCGAAGACCTGGCCCGCGGACTCGCTGCGCTCCACGAGGCGGGCATCGTCCACCACCACCTCACGTCGACGCACATCCTGCTGCGCCCCGTCCGCATCCCGCAGCGGCCGTTCGTCGCCGTGCTCGCCGACTTCGGCGTGGCCCACCTCCTCTCCGGCGGCGCGGAGCCGATGGTCGGCGACCCGTCCGACGACGACGAGGACTACCTGCCTCCCGAGCAGCTGCGCGGAGAGGCGCCCGGCGCAGCCGCCGACGTCTACGCCCTCGGCCTGCTGGCCGTGGAGGCGCTAACCGGGGAGAGCCCGGTGCTCGGGGGAGCGGCGCAGGAGGTGCTGCTGGCACCCCTCGATTTCGACCCCGACATCCCCTCGCGCTTCGGCTACGGGTGGGAGGTACTCCTCACCGCCATGACCGACCCCGACCCCGGCCGCCGGCCCACCGCTGCGGAGGTCGTCGCCGTCGCCGCCGAACTCCGGCAGGGGGGCGACGATACGCACGCTGTTCTCGCTGCCGACGCCGCCGACGTCGCGCCGCCCGAGCTCGCGTCCGAGCCGGTGCCTGCCCTACGCGCCGTCGCCCAGTCGCGCGAGGCGTCGGTCCGGCGACGTCGCCAGCCCATCTGGGCCTGGGTCACGCACGCTCGATGAGGCCGCGGGAGCGGCCGCACCTGGCAATCACCTGACCTTCTGGGGTCATCGGAGGGGTCCGACCGCGTCTTTCCGCGGTATCCCCGCGGCGCACATGCGCCGAGGCGCATATGCGCGACGTAACGTCGGGCACAAGTCCTCGGCATCCGCCCATGGCTTCCGGGCCGACGCGGTCACCCCGAACCGAGGAGCAGGTCATGGCTTCCCCCACCATCGAGTCCCGCTTGGGACCCATCCGCCAGACGTACAAGGGAACGACGGAGTTCCCGCCGATGGCGAAGGCCTACACGGAGCTGTCGCAGGTGATCCGCGAGACGGGGCTGCTCACCCGTGCCCGCCGCTTCTACGCGCTCGTCGGCGTGGCGCTCGCGGTCGCATTCGGCGGGGCCGTGACGGGCTTCGTGCTCCTGGGGGACAGCTGGTTCCAGCTCCTCATCGCGGCGGCCTTCGGCATCCTGTTCACCCAGGTCGCTTTCCTCGCGCACGAGGCAGCACACAAGCAGATCTTCGCGTCGGGCCGAGCGAACGACCGCCTCGCGCTCTGGCTGGCCGCGGGGGTCGTGGGCATCAGCCTGTCGTGGTGGACGTCGAAGCACACCCGCCACCACGCGAACCCGAACCGCGTCGGCAAGGACCCCGACATCGAGGTCGACACGATCTCGTTCGTCGAGGAGGATGCCGCGACCGCGCGCGGTCTGCGTCGCTGGATCACCCGTCGCCAGGGGTGGCTGTTCTTCCCCCTCCTCGCCTTCGAGGGCGCCAATCTGCACGCGCACGCCTTCCGGCACCTGTTCTCGCGCGGCGAGGTGAAGGGCCGGTGGAGCGAGCTGGGCATCATCGCGCTGCGCTTCGCGGTGTTCGTGGCGCCGGTGTTCGTGTTCCTCCCCCTCGGGATGGCCTTCGCTTTCCTCGGGGTGCAGCTCGCCGTGTTCGGCGTGTACATGGGCGCGTCGTTCGCCCCGAACCACAAGGGCATGGCCGTCATCGCGCCGGATGCCAAGCTCGACTTCTTCAGCAAGCAGGTGCGCACCTCGCGCAACATCACCGGCGGCTGGTGGGCCACCTGGCTCATGGGCGGGCTGAACTACCAGATCGAGCACCACCTGTTCCCGAACATGCCGCGCCCGCACCTCAGTCGCGCCCGCGCGATCGTCCGGGAGCACAGCAAGACGCTGAACGTGCCCTACGTCGAGACCACGCTGCTGCAGTCGTACGGCATCGTCATCCGGTACCTCAACCGCGTGGGCCTCGCCGCCCGCGACCCGTTCGAGTGCCCGATGACCTCGGCAGCCGCGCGGGCCTGACGGGGTCGACGCGGGGCGGTCGGTCCCGGTCCTCGGCGCCGTGGCATCCCCGGGGCGCGCACCGGTGCCGGCGCGCACCGGCTCGGCGCCGCCCGGGTCAGATCGACACCGACTCCGGCCAGTGCACCGAAACGGGCAGACGACGCCGTTCGCCGGCATCCTCTCCCGACGTGAGGAGTCCGACGAGGGCGGTCATGGCCTCGCGCCCGAGCTGCTCGCCGTCGACGTCGATCGCGGGGACCTCGTCGGCACCGATCGCCTCGGCCACCAGTCGTTCCGCACTCACGACGACCTCGCCGGGGGAGGCCACGCCCCGCGCACGCAGGGCGAAGACGAGGCCGAGCCCGATGGAGGTCGCGTAGGGGACCACCGCGGTCGCGCCGGAGGCGATGACGGCATCGGTCGCCGCGACCCCCGCGGCGAAGGTCGCGGGGTAGGGGCCGAGCGCCGTCAACTCGGCGCGGTCGGCGACGGCGCGGGCGATGGCGGCGCTGCGTTGGGCGTCCTGCCACGAGCCCTCCGGCCCGCCCAGGTAGGCGATCGCGCGGTGACCGGTGTCGGCGAAGCGCGCGGCGAGGTCGGCGAAGGCGCTCGCCGTGTCGGCGACGATCGAGGTCATGCCGGGGATCTCGCGGTCGACGAGCACGGTGGGCCCGAGCGTCGCGGTCGCGCGCACGATCTCGTCGGGCCCGCGCGGAGCGACCAGGATGCAGCCGTCGACCTGACGCGCGAGGCGCTCGAGTTCGACGAGGTCATCGGCGTCGTCGAGGCGGTGCACGGCCACCGTGAGTTGAAGGTCGGACTCGCGTGCACGGGCCTGCGCCCCCGCGACGATGGGGGTGAAGAAGGAGTTGTCGAGGGTCGGGACGACGAGCGCCACGATGCCGCTGCTCCCGCGGGCGAGGTGACTGGCGGCGCGATTCGGGACGAACCCGAGCTCGAGGGCGGCAGCGCGCACGCGCGCCACCGTGTCGGGAGCGACGAGGTCCGGGCGGCCGAGCGCGCGGGAGGCGGTCGACTTGGCCACCCCGGCGAGGGCGGCGACATCGGCCAGCGTGGTCACTGCGCCCCCTTCCGACAGGCGCGAGCACCGCGCGCAGTCCGTTCATCCTACTGAGCGGCCACAACCGGTTGCGTCGGTATTTTACACGCTGTTTACACGGACGGTCGCGAGAGGAGGGGTTCGGCCCGTACGGTGGACACAACCGGTTGCGCAACCGGTTGCAACCTCCCCTTCCTCACGATCGGAGTCGGCCCGTGCTCTCACGCCGCACCGGACTGCTGGCCCTCCCCGGGCTGGCGCTGCTGCTGGCGGGCTTCCTCATCCCCTCGGTGGCGATGCTCTTCGCCCCGCCGGGGGTGAGCCCGCTCGACATCGTCGACCGCCTCGGCCGCATGCTCACCGACCCGTACGACCTCGCGATCATCGGTCGCACAGTGGGCCTCGGCCTCATCGTCACCGTGGTGTGCATCGTGCTCGGCTTCCCGATCGCCTACCTGCTGGCACGCTCGACCTCGCGGTGGGCCGGGGTGCTGCTCGCCCTCGCGATCTTCCCCCTTCTGCTCAGCAACGTCGTGCGCACGTTCGGCTGGCTGGTCCTGCTCGGCTCGAACGGGGCCATCGGGCAGTTGCTGGTCGGCCTCGGCCTCGTCGAGAGGGCGCCCCAGCTGCTCTACACCGAACTCGCGATCGTGCTCGGTCTCACGCAGTTGTTCCTGCCGCTGGCGGTCATCTCGTGCTACTCCGCCGTCGCGCAGGTCGACCCCGGTCTCGACGACGCGGCGCGCGGCCTCGGCGCGGGGCGCACGCGCACGTTCTGGGGGATCGTCGTGCCCCTGTCCGCCCCCGGCATGGTCGTGGCCGCGACCCTGGTCTTCGCCGGCAGCGTCACCGCGTACACGACGCCCTACCTGCTGGGAGGCTCGAGCCAGCGCATGCTGTCGACGCAGCTCTACTCGTACTCCAGCGTGACGATCGACTGGGCCGCAGCCAGTGCCACCGCCCTCATCATGACGGTCCTCGTCTTCGCCGTGTCGGGCCTGTCGGCGTTCGTCGGACGACGGGGGGCCACCTCGTGAAGACCTCGCGTCCCGTCGCGGCATCCCTCGCCGTCGCCGGATACATCGTCATGATCGTGCCGATCCTGTTCGTCGTGGCCACCGCCTTCACGGGCGGACGCACCCTGCGATTCCCGCCCGAGGGCTTCTCGCTGCGCTGGTTCGGCGCCGCCTTCGCCTACAAGCCCTTCACCTCGGCCCTGGTGTCGAGCCTCGAGCTCGCGCTGCTGGCCACGATCCTCGCGCTCGTGATCGGCGTGCCGGTGACCCTGGCGATCCACCGCGGACGTCTGCCCGGCAAGGGCATCGTCGAGGGACTGTTCCTTTCGCCGCTCATCGTCCCCGAGCTCGTCGTCGGCCTCGCGCTGTACCAGCAGCTCATCATCGGGCTGCGTCTGGACAACTTCCCGGTGCTGCTCATCGGCCACACGGTACTGATGCTCCCGTACGCGGTGCGGGTCACGGGTGCCTCGCTCGCGCTCGCCGATCCCAGCGTCGAAGAGGCCGCTCGCGGCCTCGGCGCCTCGCCCCTTCGGGCGTTCTTCACGGTGACGCTGCCGCTGCTGCGTCCCGGCATCTTCTCGGCCGGGCTGCTGAGCTTCGTCACCTCGTTCAACAACGTGCCGCTGTCGCTGCTCCTGCAGAGCCGCGACTTCCGCACCCTGCCCGTCACGATGCTCGACTACGTGCAGCAGAGCTACGACCCCATGGTCGCGGCCACGAGCACCATCATCCTCGCCGGCACCGTCGTCGTGGCCGTCATCGCCGAGCGCACGGTCGGCTTCGCCCGCATCTTTGGAGGGATCAACCGATGACCACTGCAGCAGAATTCGTCGGGGTCACCCAGCGGTTCGGGGACTTCACGGCCGTCGACGGGATCGACCTCGCGATCCCGACGGGGCAGCTCACGACCCTGCTCGGGCCGAGCGGCTGCGGCAAGACCACGTCGCTGCGAATGCTCGCCGGATACACGCAGCCCACCTCGGGGCGCATCATGATCGCCGGGACGGATGCCACGCGCACCCCGCCCGAGCGACGGGGACTCGGCATGGTGTTCCAGTCGTACGCGCTGTTCCCCCACATGAGCGTCGCGGAGAACGTCGGCTACGGTCTCAAGCTGCGCAAGGTCCCCGGGGCCGAACGGACCCGCCGGGTGGCCGAGGCGCTGGACCTCGTCGGTCTCGGGCACCTCGCCGCCAGCCGTCCCAAGAAGCTCTCGGGCGGTCAGCAGCAGCGCGTCGCCCTCGCCCGCGCGATCGCGATCCGCCCCACCCTCCTGCTCCTCGACGAGCCGCTGTCCAACCTCGATGCGCGTCTGCGCGTGCAGATGCGCGCCGAGATCCGTCGCATTCAGGCGGAGACCGGACTCACGGTCGTGCTGGTGACGCACGACCAGGACGAAGCGCTGGAGATGTCGGATCGCATGGTGCTCATGCGCGAGGGACGCATCATGCAAGAAGGGGCGCCCACCGAGGTGTTCACCGCTCCGGCGAACCGTTTCGTGGCGGAGTTCCTCGGGTACGAGAACTTCCTCACCCTGCCCGACGGCGCACTCGCGACGATCCGCCCCGAACACCTCGCGATCGACCGCTCCGGTGCCGCCACCTCCGCCGGTCTCACCCTCGACGGCACCGTCGTCGACGTCGCCTACCGCGGCGTCGACCGCCTCGTGACCGTCGACACGGTCGACGCGCAGGGCACCGCTGTGCGCCTGATGGCCGACGTCCGTGATGAGGCGGTTCCGGCCCGCGCCGGCGACCGGGTGAGCGTCTCGGCGGCCGCCTCGCGCCTGATCCGCCTCGCGGCCTGACCGCGCGGCGGCGAGCAACCCCACCCCGAACAGCACCACCCCGAACAGCACCACCCCGAACAGCACCACCCCGTCCCGCCCCACCCGCACATGCCCGCACCGCAGCGGCGGCCCCGCCGCCGCACGAGAGGAACCCGAATGACCCGCCCCACTCGCCGCCTCCTCGCGGCCTCGTCCGTCTTCGTCGCCACCGCCCTGGTCGCCACCGGATGCTCCGGCTCGAGCGACGAGGCCGGCTCCGGCGACACCATCGTCGTGAGCACGTTCCCCTTCGGCGTCGAGCAGTTCCAGGAGGCGATCATCGATCCCTTCACCGAGAAGACCGGCATCACCGTCGAGGTCGAGACCGGCAGCAACGCCGATCGTCTCTCGCAGCTGCAGCTCGCCGCGGGCGAACCCGGCATCGATGTGATGCTGATCTCCGACACCTTCGCCGCCTCCGGGCAGGAGCAGGACCTCTTCCAGGACTTCGACGAGTCCGACGTGCCGAACCTGGCGAACATCGCGGACTTCGCCGTCGAGGAGGGGTTCGACGGCCCCGCCTACAGCTACCAGCTGAACGGGACGCTCTACAACACCGAGCAGGTCACCGCCGCGCAGGCCGCGGACTGGTCGCTCTACGCCGACCCCGCCTTCGCCGGCCGCCTCGCCTTCCCCGACATCTCGGTCACGGCCGGGCAGCTCGCCGTCTCGGGTGTCGCCTCGGTCTACGGATCCGGACCGTACGACGTCGACTCGGCCTACACGACGCTCGGCGAGTGGGCCCCCGGCATCCTGCAGTTCTACACCTCGTCCACCGAGGTGACGAACCTGCTCACCCAGGGCGAGATCGTCGCCGCCGACTCGCTGAGCGGGTTCGCGACCACCTTGATCGCCTCGGGCGAGCCGGTCGCGTGGACCGCGCCGAGCGAGGGGCGCTACATGGCGACCAACCGCGCCATGATCCCCGCGGGGGCTCCCAACCTCGAGGGCGCGTACGCGTTCATCGACTACCTGCTGTCGGTCGAGGCGCAGAGCGCGTCGGCGAAGATCGTCGGCGACCTGCCGGTCGCGCTCGACGCGGAGATCCCCGAGGAGATCACCGCGGTCGTGGGCGACATCGCGGCCGACCCGGTGGCCGCCGGGTACTCGACCCTCGACCCCGCCGAGGTGCTGCCGAACCGTGCCCAGTGGGTGGAGCGTTTCGCCCGCGAGGTCACGTCGCGCTGACCCCAGACCGGCCGTCGGGGTTCCCCCCACCCCGGCGGCCGCCCGCCCATCGCGGCCCCACCGCGATGGGCGGGACCCCTCCGCTCCTCGACGCTCGAACGGCTCCATGAACTCCGCATCGCCCCTCCCCGCCGACTACCTCCGCCGCCTGCCCAAGGCCGACCTGCACTGCCACCTCATCGGTACCGTGCGCCCCGCGACCTTCGCGGAGCTCGCGCGGCGGGAGTCGCTGGCGTTGCCGGACGAGCCGGAGCGCATCTTCGCCGACATCAATTCGCTGCCGCCCGACCCTGCTCTGTACGAGAACACGCGGATCCCGGTGCCCCAGGAACGCGGGGCCGACGAGCCGGAGGTGTCGTACTCGCTCTTCCAGGTGTCGAACTGGGTGGTCGAGGTGCTCCGCGGCGCCGACGACCTCACGCGCATCGTCTACGAGGCGTTCGAGGACGCCCACCAGCGCAGCGGCACGCGCCACCTCGAGCTGTTCTTCGACGCGCTCCCGCCGCACCTGTCCTCTCTCGGGTACACCGGGGCCGTCGAGGCGTACGCGGAGGGCATCCGTCGCGCCGAGCGCGACTTCGGGATGACGGGACGGATGATCCAGGGCATCGACCGCAGTCGCAGCGGTGAGGAGGCCCTCGAGGTCGTCCGCCGCGTGGTCGACAACCCGCACGAGTACGTCGCGGGCATCGGCCTCGACAACCTCGAGACGGCCGGTCCCCCCGAGCGCTTCGCCGACGCCTACCGGCTGGCCGGCGAGGCGGGCCTGCGCCGGACGGCGCACTCGTCCGAGCACGCGCCCACCGCCGTCAACACCCTCACCTGCCTCGACGTGCTCGGCTGCGATCGCATCGACCACGGCTACTACGTCCTCGAGGACGACGCGGTCGTCGCCCGCCTCCACGAGCAGCAGGTCGCCTTCACCGTCGCGTCGACGACCTCGCGACGGTCGTGGCGGCCGTGGCGACGTGCGTCGATCGCGGCCATGATCGACGCGGGGCTCAACGTCATCCCGTGCTCCGACGACCCCGGCATGTTCCCGACCACGCTCGCCCAGGAGTACGCGATCGTGTCCGAGCAGATCGGCGCCTCGCACGCCGAGGTGCGGCGCATGGCGCTGGCCTCCGCGGAGGCGTCGTGGCTGCCGGGCGAGGAGCACGCGCGGCTCGTGGCGTCGTTCGCCGCCGAGATCGCCGCCCTCGACGAGGAGTTCGGGTTCGCCCCCGACGCGGCGCGCCGCTGATCGCGACCGCGGCGCCGCGTCAGTCCCAGCGGGTGTCGCGGTCGTCGTCGGCGTCGATGTCGGTGTCATCGCGCCCGGGCCACTCGACGCGGTAGCCGCACTCGCGGCATTCGTCGGCGCGGAGCCCCTCGTCGAGCAGCGGATGCATCGTCACCCCGCACGCGGGGCAGATGGGCTGCCGGTCGTCGGCGAAGGGGTTCGCGTACGTCATGGTCCTCCGTCCGGCTGAGGGATGCCACGGCCCGGTGCGCACGCGATCATCGCCACGTCCATTGTGCGGGCGTTCGCGCCGGGGCGGCCGCTCCGCGGCTAGCGTCGGAGCATGAGCGTCCCCGTCCCCGTCCCCCTCGGTCTCGGTCTCGCCGCCGTCGGCCGCCCCGCCTACATCACCACCGCGCGCGACACCGACCTGGGCGACCCGGCCGAGCGGTCGATCGACGCCCTGCGCACGCGGGCGCACGAGCTGCTCGACGAGGCGTGGGGACTCGGCATCCGGTACGTCGATGCGGCGCGGTCGTACGGCTCCGCCGAGGAGTTCCTCGGGTCGTGGCTCACCGCCCATCCCGAGCGCCGCGCGCACCTCACGATCGGCTCGAAGTGGGGTTACGCATACGTCGGCGACTGGAGAATGGATGCCACGGTCCATGAGCGCAAGGAGCACTCGGCCGCGATGTTCGATCGGCAGTGGCCCGAGACGCTCGCGGCTCTCGGGACGACCCCCGATCTGTACCTGATCCATTCCGTCACCCCCGAGAGTCCGGCTCTCACGGATGCCGCCGTGCTCGAGCGGATGCGCCGGTTGCGCGACGAGGGGGTGCGCGTCGGGCTGTCGACGAGCGGGCCGCACCAAGCCGAGGTGCTGCGGGCGGCGACGGCGCTCGCGGACACGCCGTTCTCCGCCGTGCAAGCGACCTGGAACCTCCGCGAGGCGTCCGCCGGTGAGGCGCTCGCCGCGGCGCACGACGCGGGCTGGACGGTGGTTCTCAAGGAGGTGCTCGCCAACGGCGCCCTCGCCGCGGCCGAACCGGGCGGCGGCCTCGAGCGGGCGGCATCCGGGCTCGATCCCGACGTCTTCGCGATCGGCGTCGCCCGCGCCCAGGCGTTCGCCGACGTCGTGCTGGTCGGCGCGACCACGCGCGCGCACCTGCGCCGCGGTGCCGGGGCGCAGGCGCGGTCGATCGAGGGCCCCGAGCTCGACGCGCTGGCGGTCGACCCCGCGGTCTACTGGGAGGAGCGCTCCGCGCGTCCCTGGCGGTGAGACGGGGCGCCGGCGCGGTTCACCGGGGAGCGTCCTCGCGATCCTGCACGTCCCACAGGGCGTACTCGGTCAGCGACCCGGCGGGCAGGTCGAGCTCGGTGTTCGCCTCGATCAACGCCGACTCGAACCCGACGATGCGCCCGGTCGCCGTCGACAGCAGGAGCGTCACGTCGGTGTTCTCGCTCGCGGAGGGGATGCCGGCGAGGCCCACGACCTCGCGACCCACCCGATCCTCGGTCGTTCCGAGCACCCGCAGGCCGGGGGCGTCGGCGACGACGTCCAGCAGAGCGGACTGCTGGGCGTCGTCGAGCGTCCACTCGCCCTGGAGCGTCCGCACGCCCACCAGCGCATCGCCGGCGTCCAGGGCGTCGGTGACACCCGTCGCGGTGGTCAGCAGGGCGCGCATGGCGTCTGCCGACGGGGCCGGGGGTGCCGGCGACAGCGGGCGGAACTGGTTGCGCACGTAGCGGAGCTCTCCGACGACGGTGCCCGGAGCGGGGTCGACGTTCGGCACGGTGTCGCCGTCGGCGTTCGTGGCCTCGGCCGCGGTGGTCACCACCGACCCCGAGAAGTCCTCGTTCCAGCGCAGGTCGACCCACTCGCGTCGGAACACGGTCGCCTCGGCGCCGTCGGGCGATGCGCTGAAGTACCAGCCGAGCGACAGGGCCCGGCGCCCGGCGGCGATCCCGCTGTCTCCGTTCGCGAGCCGCGCCTGCGCCTCCGCGATCACCTCGGCGGCATCGGTCCCGCTGGGGAGGGCGGTGTAGACGAGGGGCTTGGGAGTGAGAGCGGATGCCGGAGATCCCGGCATCCACAGCACTCCGGTGACGATCGTCAGGATCAGCACGACGACGGCGGCGGCCGACATCCACGCCACGGCGGGGCGGCGACGCCGGAGGGGCGGACGGTCGAGGATCTGCCGCAGGCGGCGCTCGGCGTCGAGGGGGAGGGGAGCGTCGAGCGGGGTCTCAGCGGGGTCGAGCCGGCGCAGCGCGCGCGCGAGGTCATCGTCGGTCATCGCTCACCCCTTCCGCATGCACGACGGCGGACTCCAGCAGCGGTCGCAGTCGCGCTCTCGCGCGGTTGAGCCGCGTCCACACCGCACCCGGGTTCATCTCCATGACGAGGGCGACCTCGGCGGCCGACAACTGCTCCCAATACGTCAGCCAGAGGATCTCGCGCTCGCGTTCGGGCAGGCCCCGGATGGCGTCGACCAGGCGTTGCGCCATCGCGGGCTCGGCTTCGCTCGCGAGAGTTCGCACGTGGTCCTCGATGTGCGTCCACAATGTCCCCTCCCGGTCGCGCCGCCGGTATTCGTTCGCGATGAGGTTCCGCGCCGTGCGGTACAGCCACGGCAATCCGAACGGGTCCCGCGGATCGCGCTTGCGCCACGCGATCTCGAAGCAGTCCATCGTGAGGTCGGCGGCGGCCTCGCGATCCGAGACCCGTCGCTCGATGAATCGCCGAACGGCGTTGTGGTGCTCGCGGAAGAGCGCCACGAATTCCGTCTCGTCGATCACGGGCGCACGTCTCCGTGCGTTCGAGAGGGCTGTGTCCGGCCGCCGGGAATCCTCACGCGACGACGGGCACGGAAAGAATTCCGGGCCCGTGTAAGGAATGCGGCCCTGACGACACCGCATTGATGGGGGTGGGTGTCGTCTCCGGCTTCGAGACGACACCCATACGCCCGTCGACAGATGTTCGGGACTGAGGTCGACGGGCGAGGGAGTGCACTGCATGGGGGCTGTGCACTCCCTCGGATCCCCGTCATGTGCTCCAGGATGCCAGAGCCCGCCGCTCAGTCCGGATCGACGAGCAGGTTCGTGATGCGGGCCGTCGCGACGAGTCGGCCCTCGTCGTCGGTCACGCGTACGTCGTAGGTCGCGACGCGACGCCCGCGGTGGGCAGGGGTGGCGACGGCGTGGATGCGGCCGTCGCGGGCGCCGCGGTGGTGCGTGATGTTGAGGTCGACGCCGACGCAGACCTTGCCGAGGGTCGAGGCGTGGATCATCGCCGCCCACGATCCGACCGCCTCGGAGAGGGCCGCGGTCGCGCCGCCGTGCAGCCGCCCGAGCGACTGCGTGTTGCCGTCGACGGGCATCGACGCGCTGACGCCGTCGGTGGATTGGGCCGTCACGACGATGCCGAGGCGTTCGTCGAGGGCGCCGGGGACGATGGTCCAGGGTGTCATGCCGGCTCCTTCCGCCGTCCTCTTGTCGGACGGGCGCGCCTCTGACACTATTACTGAACGCTCGGTCGGTAACAGGTGCCGCCGAGATTCCCCGCCCACAGAACGACGGAGTTCTCATGGCCTCGCAGACAGCGGCATCCACCCGTGCCACCACGACCGGCATCTCGCGAGAGGAACGGCGCGTGCTCGCCGGAACCCTCGTGGGCACCTCGATCGAGTGGTACGACTTCTTCATCTACGCCCAGGCGGCCGGCCTCGTGCTCGCGCCTCTGTTCCTCGCCCCTCTCGCCCAGACCGACCCGGCCATCGCGCAGGTGCTGTCGTTCGCGACGATCGGCATTTCTTTCCTCTTCCGCCCGCTCGGCGCGATCGTGGCCGGCTACCTGGGCGACCGCCTCGGGCGCAAGAAGATGCTCGTGCTCACCCTCATCATGATGGGCGTGTCGACGGCGCTGATCGGCGTGCTGCCGACCTACGCCGCGATCGGTGTGGCCGCCCCCGTCCTGCTCATCCTGCTTCGCGTGCTGCAGGGCTTCTCGGCCGGTGGCGAGTGGGGTGGGGCGGCGTTGCTCTCGGTCGAGCACGCCCCCGTCAACCGCCGCGGCTATTTCGGCGCCTATCCCCAGATCGGCGTGCCGGTCGGCATGATCCTCGCCACCGCGACGCTGTGGATCCTCACCTCGTCGATGTCGGCCGAGGCCTTCCTCGCGTGGGGCTGGCGCGTGCCCTTCCTGTTCTCGATCGTGCTCATCGTCGTCGGCTACGTCATCCGCCGCGCGGTCGAGGAGAGCCCCGTCTTCGAAGACCTCGTGCGCCGACGCAAGGAGTCGTCGGCTCCTCTGGGCCAGCTGTTCCGCAAGAACTGGCGTCAGGTCGTGCTGACCGCTCTGGTGTTCATCGGCAACAACGCCGCCGGCTACCTGCTCATCGCGTTCTTCGCCACCTACACGGTCACCGTCCTCGGGCTCGAACGCCCCACCGTGCTGCTCGCCACGACCCTGGCATCCTTCGGGTGGCTCGGCTTCACCCTCTGGGGCGGTCGGCTCTCTGACACCCTGGGCCGCGTGCGCACCTTCCAGCTCGGATACCTGCTGCTCGCGATCTGGGCCGTGCCGATGTGGTTCCTCATCGACACCGGCAACATCGTCTGGTACTTCGTCGCCCTGTTCGTCATGACCCTCGGCCTCGGCCTGTCGTACGGTCCCCAGGCGGCGCTGTACGCCGAGATGTTTCCCGCGAACGTACGGTACTCCGGCGTCTCGATCGGCTACGCCCTCGGCGCGATCCTGGGCGGCGCGTTCGCCCCGATGATCGCCGAGGCGCTGCTGCGCTCCACCGGTGCGTCGTGGACGATCGGCGCCTACATCGCGGTCGCCGCGCTGGTGTCGCTGGTCGCGGTCTCCCTCATCAAGGAGCCGAAGGGCGTCGATCTGCACGCCTGATCCCGGATGCCACGACGGGGCCCTGCGCGACGGCGCGGGGCCCCGTTCCGCTGTCGGGTCGGCGCATTCGTACGATGGCGCGGCCGGGCGAGCGCGCCGCGGCGCCGGCGCCGGGCCGCCGCCCGGCAGGGGCCGGATGCCGAAGCCGCGCGAGCTGACGTACGGCACCTCCGCCGTCGCCGGTTCGGGGCGGGATCGTCCGCTCGGGGCGTGCTTCTTCCGCCCCAAGCGGAGAATCCCGCCCCAAACCGCGCCGGGGCGCCGTCGCCGGGGACGCCCGATGCCGCGAGGACTGCCCGGTCAGGACGTGCGCAGACCCTCGAGGGCGATGCGCACGATGTCGGCACCGAGGCGGTCGCCGTCGACGCCGCCCCCGGGGCGGTACCACTCCACGACGGAGTTGATCATGCCGAACAGCAGGCGAGCGGCGACCGCGGCGTCGACGTCGTCGCGCACGTCGCCCTCGGCCTGGGCCTCCGCGACGAGGGCGGTGACGCGGTGGTCGAAGACGCGGCGACGCTCGAGGGCCGCCTGCTCGGTCGGACCGTTGCCGCGCACGCGCAGCAGCAGGGTCACCGCCGGCAACTGCGCCACGAGCACGTCGGTCGCACCGGTGAGCACGTACCGCAGGCGATCGGATGCCGCGCCGTCGACCGCGCGAGGATCGTCGAGCACCGCTTCGAGACCGCCGAGGGCCGTTTCGAGGGCGACCGAGAGCAGTTCCTCCTTCGAGGAGAAGTGGTGGTAGAGCGCCGACTTCGCCAACCCCAGGCGGCGCGCGAGGTCGGACACGCTCGTGGCGTCGTATCCCTGCTCGTTGAACACCTGCACCGCGACGGCGAGGATCCCCTCGCGGTCGTAACCGGGTCGTCCGCGGCGGGCGGGAGCGTCGGCGGCGGAGGTCGTGGCGGGATTCGCGGCGGTCACGGTGTCAGTGTGTCACTCCAGCAGCGCCGGAGCGTCGGCGTGCAGCAGAGCGCGCGCCGCGTTCCCGATCACGGCGCTGTAGGTGGGGTAGGCGAAGCGGACGCCCGCGAGGGTCGACACGTCGATACCGGCAGCCATCGCGGTCGTGACCGACTGGATCACCTCGACCGCGTTCTCGCCGACCGCATGCGCACCGAGCACGAGCTCGTGGCGGCGGTCGGCGATGAGCATGAGGAACCCGTTCTCGCGGTCGTCGATGACGGCCCGGTCGAGGTCGGCGAAACGCACGGTGGCCACCACGCACGACGGGTCGCGGTCGCGCGCCTGCTCCTCGGTCAGGCCGACGCCGGCGTAGTCGGGGTCGGTGAACCCGCCCGCGGGCAGCAGGTGGTGCGGCGTGCGGCGATTCGCCCCGAGCACGGCGTTCTCGGCGGCGGCCTCACCCTCGAACTGCGCCGCCTGCACGAGCATGTCGCGCCCGTTCGCGTCGCCGACGGCGAGGATGTGCGGCACGATCGTGCGGAAGTAGCGGTCGACCGGGATGGCCGAGCGCTCGACCTCGACGCCGGCGTTCGACAGGCCGAGGTCCTCGACGTCGGCCGGCCACCCGGTCGCCATGACGACGACGTCGACGTCGACCGTGCGGCTGTCGCCGTCCTCGCGCCAGGTCAGGCGGATCGCCCCGTCGTCCCGGCGGTCCAGGCGCTCCACCGTCTCGATCCCCGTGCGCACGTCGACGCCGTTCGCGCTGAGAGAGTCCGCGATCACGCGCGAGATCGCGGCATCCGACGCCATGAGCACGCGCGGTGCGACGTCGAGCAGCGTCACCTCGGAGCCGAATGATCGGAACACCGTCACCAGCTGCGCCCCGGTGTTGCCCGCGCCGATCACGGCGACACGGTCCGGCAGTTCGGTGAGCGAGAGCACGTCCTCGGGGACGGTGGCGAGCTCGGCGCCGGGGATGGGCAGGCGCCGCGAGTGCCCGCCCACGCATACCAGGATCGATTCGGCCCGCACGCGGCGGCCGCTGTCGAGCACGAGCGTGTGCTCGTCCTCGAAGCGCGCGCGGCCCTCGTGCACCAGGTCGACCCCGGCCGCGGCGAAGCGCTCGGCCTCCCGCTTGATCGAGCGCACGGCATCCACGCGCTCGTGCACACGGGAGACGACCGCCTGCCAGTCCACGCGCGGCTCATCGACGACGATGCCGTAATCGTCGGCGGACCGGGTCTCGCGCATGAGCCGAGCGGCCTTCGCGAGCACGCGCGTGGGAACGCACCCCGTGTTCACGCACGTGCCGCCGACGCGCCCGGCCTCGAGGACCACGACGCGCGCGCCCAGCTCGGCGGCGCGCAGGGCGGCGGCCGTGCCGGCGGGCCCGGCGCCGATCACGGCCACGTCGTACCGGTCGGTCCCGCCGGGAGCCTCGTCGGGCGCGGTGGCGGAGTGTGCGGTGTCGCTCACGATGGTCCTCCCGAAGGTCGAGGACCCCAGTCAATCCGTCTCGCGTCGGCCGGCACCGGGGGTTGTGCTCGCAATCAGAACCGGTCGTACAGGTCGGTCGCGGTCAGACCCGTGCCTCCGATGGCGTGCACGCCCGGGGCGGGGTGCAGGGCGAAAGTGGCGCCGTCGTGCAGGAGCGTTGCGGTGTAATCACCGCGGGTGTCGAGCTTCACCTCGAAGCGCCCCGTGTCGATGAGACGCAGCGTGACGACCGCCCCGCTGCGCGCGAGGAACTTCGTCTCCTTCTCCCGAGCCGTCGGCAGCGGGATCACCGGCTCGTCAGCGGCGGGCGCGGGCGGTGCCGGTGGGGGCGTGGTCGGGGATTCATCGGCATCCATCCGCTGAGTCTGACACGCCCCCACGGGCCGCGGGTCAGCGCCCGTCGCGCCAGGAGTGCTGCGGGTCGTAACCGAGCAGTCGGCGGGCCTTGTCGATCGAGAGCAGGGTCGTGTTCTCGCCCAGCTCGCGCGTCTCGACTCCCGGGAACACCTCCGCGACGAGCTCGGCGTTCGGGCGCGTCATGACGGTGTCGGCCGCGGCGATGATGAACGTCTCGAATCCCGCCGGGGCGACCTGGAGGGCACGCTCGATCGCCTGGGCGCCGTCGCGGGCGTCGATGTAGCCCCAGAGGTTCCACTTGCGGGTGCGGGCGTCGGAGTCGAAGGGGAATTCGGCGTAGTCCGCGGGCACCATGACGTTCGAGAAGCGCAGCGCCGTGACCGACACGTCGGGGTTCCAGCGCACGAGCTCGACGGCCATGCGCTCCTCGAGCGTCTTGACGAGCGAGTAGACCGACTCCGGTCGCGGCGCGTACTCCTCGTCGACGGGGATGTAGGGCGGCGGCACGTCGAAGGGCAGGCCCAGCACCGTCTCGCTCGAGGCGTAGACGATCTTCCGGATGCCGAGCCGCACGGCCGCCCAGAACACGTTGAACGTGCTCGTCATGTTGTTGTGGAAGGTGGCGACGTCGGAGCGGATGCCGGGGGCGGGGATCGCGCCCAGGTGCACGAGCGCGTCGACGCCCTCGTGCTGATCATTCACGCCGGCGAGGGCGTCGATGACCTGTCCGTAGTCGGTGAGATCGACCTGGACGAAGCCGGGTCCGCGCTCGCCGCGGACGTCGAGACCGATCACGTCGTGTCCGGCCGCGCGCAGTTCGCGGGCGACGACGGTGCCGAGTTTGCCGGACGAGCCGGTGAGGGCGATGCGCATGGAACTCCTGGGGTGTGGGGAGGGGTGTGGCCGACGATAGCGGTGGGGTCCGACATCGGGGCGTCGCTTGACGTCGGCCGTCGGCCGGCCTGCTCCGCCGCGCAGCCATGCTGATCCGTCCCGCCGGGCGGTGCCGCCGTGCGGGCAGCTGGGCCGCGGCGCCGGGCAGGAGAAAGGCCCGCGAGCATCGTGCTCGCGGGCCCGGGACATAACGTCAGTGGACGCTCCTCCTCCTGCTCGTCGTCGTCGCCGGGGATGTAGACGTCGACCACGGTCACGTTGATCTCGACGGCCGTCATGCCGACGATCTCGGTGATCGCGCGGGCACGGCCGAGCGGACGTCGTCCGCGACGCGCTCGATGCGCTCGGGGTAGTCGACCTGGATCGCGATGTCGGCCGCGACCTCGGTCTCGCCGACCTCGACGCTCACGCCCTGGGCGTAGTCCTGGGCGCCCACTGCCTGGCGGATGTTGCCGATCACACGCGCGGCACCGCCACCGAGGGCGTGGACGCCGGGGACCTCGGCCGCGGCGATGCCGGCGACCTTGGCTACCACCGGGTCGACGATGACGGTCGTGCCGCCGCCGGTGCGGGCATCGGCGGAGAGGGAGGAGTTCTGTGCCATGAGGAGCGTCCTTTCGTCAAGATCCCCGTCCCTGGACGGTGCGGGGTGTTTCGCTATGTGGACGAACCCGGTTCGTGAAACGTCAGGACCCGGGGCTGAAATCCGCTGACAGGAACCACGATGCCCTCTTTGTCCACCGCGACCGACGCGTTCCTCGCGTCGCGCGCGGCCGACGGCGACCAGATGGCGTTCGGTGTCCTGGTGCGGCGTCATGCGCCGTTCCTCGTCGCCTTCGCCACGCGCCTCACCGGGTCGCGTGCGGACGCCGACGACTGCGTGCAGGAGGCCTTGATCACGGCGTGGCGGCGCCTCCCCGATCTCACCGACCCCGAGAAGGTGCGAAGCTGGCTGACGACCATCGTGTCGCGCAAGGCGACGGACCGGCTCCGCTTGCGGAAGATCTCCGATCAGATCGACGAGGAGATGGTCTCGGCGGCCGACGATCCGGAGCGTTCGGCCGTGGCGTCGTCGCAGATGGACGCGCTGAAGAAGGTGCTCGCGGAGATGCCCGAGGAACAGCGCGTGGTCTGGGTGCTGCGCGAGATCGGCGGGCACAGCTACGACGAGATCGCCGTCGAGGTGGGGGAGTCGGCCGCGACCGTCCGCGGCCGCCTGGCCCGGGCGCGCAAGACCGTGTTGGAACGCATGCAGGAGTGGAGGTGACCGGAATGAGCGAGATCGACGACGACATCGGCGGCTCCGGCTACTCGCTGGAAGACCTCTCCGCCTATCTCGACCGCGGACGCACCCCGCGCATCCCCGCGATCGAGCGCAATGCCGAGTGCCAGGCGATCCTCGCCTCGATGGAGCGCATGGGGCGCCTGTCCCGCGAGATCGTCGAGGAGCAGGCGGTGGAGCCTCTCGCCGACTCCTGGTACGACAGCATCATGCGGGAGGTGATGCGCGAGTTCCGCTCCGGACGTGACATCCCCCTGGCACGCACCGAGGACGGCACCGAGATCGTGGTAACCGAGGGTGCGCTCTACGAGCTCATCCGCACGGTGGGCGACGGGATCGAAGGCGTGCTCGTCGGGCGCGTGCGGTTGAACCAGCCCGAACCCGACGCGCCGCTCGACGTGCGCGTCACGGTGAGCGTGCGCTTCGGGCGCGCGATGAACGCCGCCGTCGACGAGATGCGCGACGGCATCCGTTCGGCGATCGAGCGCCACGGCGACCTGAAGGTGGGCCGCGTCGACGTCACCGTCGGCGACGTGCATCTCGACGAGGGGGAAGACGAATGACCCGCATCACCGCAGCCGAGTTGGCACCGCGCATCGACCTGGCCGTCACCGCGGTCGAGGGCGTGCGTGAGTGCTACTCCGCGCGTCCGGTCGTCGCCCGTGCCTTCGAGCACGTCACCGACGTCGAGGGATCGCTGTCCGCCGTGGACGACGCGCCGGGCGCCCGTGCCATCACGGTGTGCATCGGGGTCTCGGCCGACGACGACAGCGCCGCCGTCGCGAAGGCGGTGGCTGTCGCCGCTCGCGGCGCGGGCATCGACGACGAACCGGCGACGGTCCGCGTGCGCGTGGCCCGCCTCGTCGCGCCGGCGACCTGAGCACTCGCTGGACTAACGTCCATCACTGAGGCGTTTCCCGGCCCTGGGTGTGCGAGGCGGAATACGCTGGAGGCACCGCTCACACGCCCCGGAGGCCGTATGTCCACGCCGCCCGTCATCGCCGTCACCGGATCCACCGGCGCCGTGGGAGGCCGCGTCGCCCGCGACCTCGCCGCCCGCGGCATCCCCCAGCGTCTTCTCGTGCGCGATGCCTCGCGGGCGCCGCGTCTGGACGCCGCGGAAGTGCATGTGGCGCGGTATTCCGACGCGGATGCCGCCCGCGCGGCGCTCAAGGGAGTCGAGACGCTGCTCATGGTCTCGGCATCCGAGACCGCCGACCGCGTGGAGCACCACCGCACGTTCGTCGAGGCCGCGGCCGCGGCCGGAGTGCGCTCGATCGTCTACACGTCGTTCCTCGCCGCCGCTCCCGACGCGGTCTTCACGCTGGGGCGCGACCACGCCGCGACCGAGGACATCATCCGCGCGTCGGGCATGGACTTCACCTTTCTGCGCGACAACTTCTACATGGACATGATGGAGCTCTTCGCCGGCGACGACGGGGTCATTCGCGGCCCCGCGGGCGAGGGGCGCTGCTCCCTCGTCTCGCGCTCCGACGTCGCGGCCACGGCCGTCGCGGTGCTGCGCGATCCGGCCGCCCACGCCGGCGTCGCGTACGACCTGACCGGCCCCGAGGCGTTGACCATGGCGGAGGTGGCCGAGAAGATCTCGGCGGTGCGGGGGCATCCCGTGCGCTTCCTCGACGAGACCGTCGATGAGGCCTACGCATCGCGCGCGGCGTTCGGCGCGCCCCGGTGGCAGGTCGACGCGTGGGTGAGCACGTACACCGCCATCGCGAGCGGCGACCTCGCGGCGGTGTCCGCCGACGTCGAGCGCGTCACGGGTCGTCCCGCGCAGAGTTTCGAGGAGTTCCTCGGCGCGGTCGCGTGAGTCCGGCCGCTCGGTCGATCCCGCCGGGTGCGGGCCGGCGTCACGGCTTCCTCCCGGTTCGGGTATGCTGACCGCGTGCTGACCTGTCGCTGTTGTCGCTGAACGCCCCCGCGTTCTCTTTCGACGACCCCGTCAGCCGCGTCCACCCGGGCGCACCCGACCCCTCAGGATGCCATCGTGCGTTACGCCCAGAGCGTCGCCGACCTCGTCGGCAACACCCCCCTCGTCCGTCTCACCCGCGTCACCGGCGGCATCGCCGCCACGGTGCTCGCGAAGATCGAGTACTTCAACCCCGGCGGCTCGGCCAAGGACCGCATCGCCGCGAACATCGTGGATGCCGCCGAGCGCGACGGTCTGCTGCAGCCGGGCGGAGTGATCGTCGAGCCCACCAGCGGCAACACCGGTGTCGGTCTCGCGCTCGTCGCCCAGCAGCGCGGCTATCGCTGCGTCTTCGTCGTCCCCGACAAGGTCGCGGAGGACAAACGCGCGGTGCTTCGCGCCTACGGGGCCGAGGTCGTGGTCACACCCACGAACGTCGAGCCCGACGATCCGGACTCGTACTACAGCGTGTCCGATCGCCTGGTGCGCGAGATCCCGGGTGCGTTCAAGCCCAACCAGTACGCCAACCCGAACGGCCCGCGCAGCCATTACGAGACCACCGGTCCAGAGATCTGGCGCGACACCGACGGGCAGCTGACGCACTTCGTCGCGGGCGTCGGCACGGGCGGCACGATCAGCGGCACCGGCCGATACCTCCGCGAGGTCGCGGGCTCCGCCGTGCGGATCATCGGCGTCGACCCCGTCGGTTCGATCTACTCGGGCGACGACATCCACGGTTACGACGTCGAGGGCGTCGGCGAGGACTTCTGGCCGCCGGCGTTCGACCCCACGCTCGTCGACGCCTACGAGCGCGTCTCCGACGCCGAGTCGTTCGCGATGACCCGCCGCCTCGCCCGCGAGGAGGGGCTGCTCGTCGGCGGCTCGAGCGGTATGGCCGTCGTGGGTGCGCTGCGCGTGGCGCGCGACCTCCCCGCCGACGCGGTGGTGGTCGTGGTGCTGCCCGACCACGGTCGCGGCTACCTCAGCAAGATCTTCGACGACGACTGGATGATCCAGCGGGGCTACGACGTTGCACCCGTGGCATCCGTCATCCCCCCGAGCACCCAGGAGCACTCCGCATGAGCACCCACGACGCCGCCCGCGGCTTCGACAGCCTCGCCGTCCACGCGGGCCAGGCCCCCGACGAGACGACCGGCGCGGTCATCCCGCCCATCCACGTCTCGACGACCTACGCGCAGGACGGCATCGGCGGACTCCGCGGCGGCTACGAGTACGGCCGCAGCGGCAACCCCACGCGCACGGCGCTCGAGACGCAGATCGCCGCACTCGAGGGCGGCGCTCGTGCGCTGTCGTTCGCGTCGGGTCTCGCCGGCGAGGACGCCCTGCTGCGGGCCGCGCTCGTCCCCGGCGACGAGGTGCTGCTCGGCAACGACGTCTATGGCGGCACCTATCGCCTCCTCGCCCGCGTCCTCGGTCCCTGGGGCGTGAAGCTGCGCGTGGTCGACATGAGCGACCTGGATGCCGTGGCATCCGCCATCGCGGAGCGCGCGCCGAAGATGGTCTGGGTCGAGACGCCCAGCAACCCCATGCTGCGCATCACCGATATCGCCGGTCTCGCCCGACTCGGGCACGACGCCGGCGCCCTCGTCGTCGTCGACAACACCTTCGCTTCGCCCGCCCTGCAGCGTCCGCTCTCGCTCGGTGCCGACGTCGTCGTGCACTCGGCGACGAAATACCTCGGCGGCCACAGCGACGTGGTGGGCGGCGCCCTCGCGTTCGCCGACGCCGACCTCGCTGAGAAGGTCCAGTTCCTGCAGTTCGCCGCGGGCGCGGTGTCGGGTCCGTTCGACGCGTACCTGACCACGCGCGGCATCAAGACCCTCGCCGTGCGGATGCAGCGGCACAGCTCGAACGCGCAGGCCGTCGCCGACCACCTGCTCGCGCACGACCGCGTCGCGCAGGTCTACTACCCCGGTCTTCCGTCGCACCCCGGCCACGAGCTGGCCGCACGGCAGATGAGCGGCTTCGGCGGCATCGTCTCGCTCGAGCTCGCCGACGGCGCCGCCGCCCGCCGCTTCGCGGAGTCGACGCGCCTGTTCACCCTCGCCGAGTCGCTCGGCGGCGTCGAGTCGCTGGTCAACTACCCGGATGCCATGACCCACGCGTCCGTGCGCGGGACCGAGCTCGCGGTGCCCGAGACGATCGTGCGCCTGTCGGTCGGCATCGAGTCGGTCGACGACCTCGTCGCCGACGTCGATCAGGCTCTCGCCGCCCTCTGACCGAACGGCGAACCCGGCGACCCGCAAATGCGGGCGCCGGGTTCGTCTTTCCGCGTGAGGCGCCAATTTCTGTCGCCTACGGCTGCCCCGAAGCGACAGAAATCGGCACCTCACGCGGGAGAGGGGGAGGGTCAGCGCTCGGCGCGAGCCAGGTTCTGCTCGAGCTCGGCGCGGGTCTGGCGCACGACGTACGCGGGCTGATCGCGCTCGACGCGCCAGCTCTCGCTGAGGGGTCCGACGTTGACGGTGTCGAAGCCGAACTCGTCGTAGATGCGGGTGACGAGGGCGACGGCCTCGTCGGAGTGGCTCGAGGTGGCCAGGGCGCGGCGGTCGTCGGCGCCCGCGGGTGAGCCGTCCGTGAGGATGTCGGCGGCGGGGATGTGGTTGAACGCCTTGACGACGACCGACTCGGGGAGATGCTCCTGCAGCATCTGCGAGGTGGTCGTCTTCTTGTCGTCGAGGTCGGCGATGTGGCCGTCGCGCTCGAAGTAGTAGTTGTTCGTGTCCAGCACGGTCTTGCCGGTGAGGGGGGCGACGGGGATGGCGCCGATGGCCTTGAGCGGCACGGTCACCACCACGATGTCACCGGCTTCCGCGGCTTCCTGAGCGGTCGCGGCGCGAGCGCGCTCTCCGACCGAGGCGACCAGGTCGCCGAGGGTCTCGGGGCCGCGCGAGTTGGCGATGACCACGTCGTATCCGTGATCCGCGAAGCCCTGCGCGAGAGCCGAACCGATGTTTCCTGCGCCGATGATTCCTACGGTTGTCATGCACGACGCCAACAGCACGAGGGGCGGGGCCATTCCCGGGAGCGGTACCGAGAGATCAGTCGGCTAAATAATTAGCAGTTCTAGATATCAGTGTCAACCGGTGCGGCCGCGGGGAGTGGGGTGTCTATCGTCATTTCTGTCGCACCCTCACGCGAGTGGTCGCAGTCCGGTGTTCGGGTCACCGTCCTGCTGGACCTGTGAGGGCGACGGCCCCCGGTGGACGCGGCTTCGGACCACCGGGGGCCGCTTTCTTTTTCCCGGCGGCCGCGGTCTCCGAGCGGTCGGCAGGGGCGGGGAGGGTGGGAGACTGGAGCCCGTGCCCCCCGAGAACACCCCGGCCGTGATCGGCCGTCCGCCCCGCACCGCCCGCCTCTTCCTCGTCTGCGTCGGGGTCGGACTGCTCGCGGGTCTGATGTCGGGCCTGTTCGGGGTCGGGGGCGGCACGGTCATCGTCCCGCTGCTCGTGCTGCTGCTGGGCTTCGATCAGCGTCTCGCGGCCGGCACCTCGCTCGCGGCGATCGTGCCCACGGCATCCGTCGGGGTCATCACCTACGCCGTCGACGGCCATGTCGCGTGGCTGCCCGCGCTGATCCTCGCCGCGGGCGCCGTCGGCGGGGCGCAGATCGGCACGTGGCTGCTGCCGAAGCTGTCGCAGACGGCGCTGCGGTGGGCGTTCGTGGCCTTCCTCGTCGCGGTCATCGTGAGTCTGTACTTCGTCATCCCCTCGCGCGACGCCGATCTCGTGCTCACCTGGATCACCGGTCCGGGACTCGCGGTGCTCGGCGTGATCACCGGCATCCTGGCGGGGCTGCTCGGGGTCGGCGGTGGCATCATCGTGGTGCCCGCGCTCCTGCTGCTGTTCGGCACGAGTGACCTCGTCGCCAAGGGCACCTCGCTGCTGATGATGATCCCCACGGCCGTGTCGGGAACGGTCGGCAACCTCCGCCGCAAGAACGTCGATCTCGTCGCGGCGGCGTGCGTCGGCGTGGCCGCCTGCGCCACGACCGCTCTGGGTGCGCAGATCGCAAAGGCCGTCGATCCGTTCGTCGCCAACGTGCTGTTCTCGGTCTTCCTCGTCTTCATCGCCTCGCAGATCGCCGTCAAGGCCGTGCGCGGTCGCCACCAGCGCTGAGCGTCCGACACCCCGCCGGCCACGGGCGGTGAGCGTCTGAGAACCGCCGTCGCGCGCCGGCGGTGGGCGTCGCGGTGCGCCGTCGCTCGCGGGCGATGAGGAGCGCGTCCGCGCCGGGAGCGCGGCCGGGCCGGGAGGGCGCGACCACCCGTCGGTAGACTGATCCGGTGCCCGTGAACCCCGAACTGGTCGGCCGAGTCTTCCCGCCGACCGCGCCGTACCTCGTCGGTCGAGAAAAGGTGCGCGAGTTCGCCCGCGCCGTCTTCGCCGACGCCCCGCAGCATTCCGACCCCGAAGCCGCGCGCGCCCTCGGCTACGACGACGTCGTGGCCCCGCCGACCTTCGCGATGGTGGTGCAGGATCTCACGCTCCAGCAGCTGCTGGGCGACCCCGAGTCCGGCATCGAGCTGTCCAGGCTCGTGCACGCGGAACAGCGTTTCCGCTACACCCGCCCGATCGTCGCAGGCGACGAGCTGGTCGCGACGCTGTCGGTCACCGGCATCCGGTCGATGGGCGGCAACGCGATGATCACCAGCGAAGCGGAGATCGTGGATGCCACCGGCGCCCACGTCGTGACGACGACGAGCGTCCTGCTCGCGGGGGAGGCCGGCGCATGAGCGCGTTCACCGTGGGCGAGGTCGTCGCCGAGCGTTCCGTGCATCTCACGCGCGAGTCGCTCGTGCGCTACGCGGGGGCGTCGGGAGACTTCAACCCCATCCACTACCGCGACGATGTCGCGGCGGCCGTCGGCCTCCCGGGCGTCCTCGCGCACGGCATGCTCACGATGGGCATCGCCGTCGGCACGCTCGCCGAGGCGCTGGGCGACAGCGGACGCATCGCCGAGTACGGCGTGCGCTTCACACGCCCGGTCGTCGTCGACCCCGAGACCGGGGCCGACCTGCACGTGAGCGCGAAGGTCGGAGCGGTCGATGACGACATCGCGCGTATCGACCTCACCGTGACGTTCGCCGAGACCACCGTCCTCGGCAAGGCCCAGGTGCGGGTGCGGCTGCACTGATGCCCGAGGTCGCTCCGGTCCCGCTGTCGCAGCTCACCACGCTGCGCACCGGCGGCGAACCCGCCCGTCTCGTCGAGGCGCACACCGCCGACGAGCTGATCTCGGCTCTGCGCGAGGCATGGTCCGTCGGCGAGCCGTGGTTCGTGCTCGGCGGCGGATCCAACCTGTTCGTCGGCGACGAGCCGTTCGACGGTACGGTCATCCGCGTGCGCACGTCCGGCATCGAGGAACTCCCCGGCTCGCGTTCCGAGACCGTCCGGCTGCGGGTGCAGGCAGGGCACGACTGGGACGCCCTCGTCGCCGAGACGGTCGCACGGGGGTACGCCGGCATCGAGGCGATGTCCGGCATCCCGGGCACCGTCGGCGCGGCGCCCGTGCAGAACGTCGGCGCGTACGGGCAGGAGATCGTCCAGACGCTCGTCGAGGTCGAGGTGATCGACGAGGCCACCGGCGAGGTGTCGACCGTCCCGGCGCCCGAGTTGGGCCTGGGCTTCCGCACCTCGGTGCTCAAGCAGCACTACGGCTCGGTGCCCGAGCGCTCCGCTGTCATCCTGTCGGTCACCCTCGAACTCGAGCGCGTCGGCACCGACGAGCGGCCGATCGCGGGGGAGCAGCTGCGCGGCGCCCTCGGACTCGAAGCCGACCAGGCCGTGTCGCTGCGATGGATCCGCGACCACGTCCTCGCCACGCGCGCTCGCAAGGGCATGGTCCTCGACGCCGAAGACCCCGACACCTGGAGCGCCGGTTCGTTCTTCCAGAACGCCATCGTCTCCGAGGCGTTCGCGCGCACCCTCCCCGAGGCGTGCCCGAAGTGGCCGATGGGACCGGCCCTCGATGCGGTGACAGTGATCCCGCTCGCCGCGTTCGACGGCATCCTGCCCCCGCCGCCGGTCGAGAACCGCCAGGTCAAGGTGAGCGCCGCGTGGCTGATCGAGAACGCCGGGCTGTCGCGCGGGTTCCGCTTCCCGCGCTCGCGCGCCGGCCTCTCGACCAAGCACACGCTGGCCCTGACCAACCGCGGCGAGGCGACGGCTGCCGAGATCGCCCAGCTCGCCCGTTTCGTGCAGCAGCGCGTGCAGTCCGAGTTCGGTCTGCTGCTGCAGCCCGAGCCGGTGCTGGTGAACGTCGAGTTGTAGCCCGTCCCCTTCCGCGCGAGTCGCCAGAATCTGTCGCCTGAACGTCCTCCGAAGCGACAAGGTTTGGCATCTCACGCGGATGCGGCGAGCAAACGTCGGATGCGCGCACTGAGCATCGTCGGGTCGTCGAAATCTCGGCGCGTCACGATCGTCGTGCGGTATCCGAGGGGTTCCAGCTCTGCGCGGCGCACCCGGTCGCGGCTCCATTGGTCCGGATCGCGATGGTGATCACCGTCGTATTCGATGATCTGCCGCGCGAACCGATAGAGGAGATCCACCCGTGCGGAGGAGTGCGGCCCGGCGTTCTCGGTCCGACGCGTCGCGACTGGTCGGGATGCCGTGGTGGGGGCCGACCACGTCTTCGAGCGCAACGCGCTCGGTGTGAGCCCGTGCGCCGCGGCCTCGGCGACGGTGAACGCGGCAGTGGGTCCTTCAGGTCGCGCGTGCGCCGGCATCCGTCGATCTTGCCCCACAGCCCGCATCCCGACGCGGACTTATCCCCAGCCGCCTCGCCGGATACGCGCGAGTTGCCAGAAGTTGTCGCTCCGGAGGGCTCGAAGGCGACGAAATCTGGCGACTCGCGCCGGGCTCAGCCGAACAGGCGCTGCAGGCGCTGCACGCCCTCGAGGAGCTGGTCGTCGCCGAGGGCGTACGACAGCCGCAGGTAGCCGCTCGGGCCGAACGCCTCGCCGGGGACCACGGCCACCTCGGCCTGCTCGAGGATCAGGTCGGCGAGCTCGAGCGAGGTGGTCGGCGTGACGCCGCCCCACGAGCGGTTCAGCAGGCCCTGCACGTCGGGGTACACGTAGAACGCGCCGAGCGGGTTGGGCACCTGCACGCCGTCGATCTTCGACAGCTCCGAGACGATCAGCTGCCGGCGGCGGTCGAAGGCGAGGCGGAACTGCTCGGCCTCGTCCTGCGGTCCGGTGAGGGCCTCGGCGGCGGCGATCTGCGCGACGTTGTTGACGTTGCTCGTCAGGTGCGACTGGAGGTTGCCGGCGAGCTTCATGGCATCCGCCGGGCCCACCATCCAGCCCACGCGCCATCCGGTCATGGCGTAGGTCTTCGCGACGCCGTTGACGAGGATGGTCTGCTCGGCGAGCTCGGGCACGGCCTCGACGATCGAGACGGCGCGCACGCCCTCGTAGGTGAGGTTCTGGTAGATCTCGTCGGTGATGACCCAGATGCCGTGCTCGAGCGCCCACCGGCCGATCTCGGCGGTCTCCTCGGCGGTGTAGACCGAGCCGGTCGGGTTCGACGGCGACACGAACACCAGCACGGTGGTCTTCTCGGTGCGCGCGGCCTCGAGCTGGGCGACCGTGACCTTGTAGTCCTGGTCGGCCCCGGCGAACACCTCGACGGGCGTGCCGTCGGCGAGGGCGATGGCCTCGGGGTACGTGGTCCAGTACGGCGCGGGCAGCAGCACCTCGTCGCCGGGGTTCACCACGGTCTGGAACGCCTGGTACACCGACTGCTTGCCGCCGTTTGTCACGATGACCTGCGAGGGCGAGACCTCCAGGCCCGAGTCGCGCAGCGTCTTGGCGGCGATCGCCTCGCGCAGCACCGGCAGGCCGGCGGCGGGGGTGTAGCGGTAGTTCTTGCGATCCTGCAGCGCCTTCGCCGCGGCATCCACGATGAACGACGGGGTCGCGAAGTCGGGCTCGCCGGCCGCGTACGAGATGACGGGACGGCCGGCGGCCTGGAGGGCCTTGGCCTTCGCGTCGACCTTCAGGGTCGCGGACTCGGCGATGGCGGAGAGCTTGCGGGAGAGCGGGGCGCGGGAAGTCACGAGTCAGAGCCTAGTGTTTCCGCGCTTCGGCCCCCAGGGTCATGACGGCCAGGGACCCCACACCAGCGCCGCCGGGACGAGCATCAGGATGCCGAGCACCAGCGCCGCGATCGACCACTCCCGCCGACCCGCACGGCGTGCGGCGACGATCAGACCGACCACGGCGAGCAGGAGGACGACGACGGCGTCGAGCACGAGGAGCGGGAGCAGCACGATGCCCAGCCACCAGATCGCGTTCATCGCGGGGATGAGGCCGACCAGGAACACCGCGATCGTCGGCAGGAGCACGACGGCCGACACGCACACGGCGATGATGCCGAGCACATCGGCGGGGCGGCGGACGGCGACCGGCGGGGGCGTCATGCGGTCAGGCTACCGTCGGTCGGAACACGAAACACGGGTCGATTAGCGTGGCGTGGTGACCGCTCAGACCGCCACGCCCCTGCGCTCCCGTCGACGCGGATTCGCGACCCTCGCGCGACTGGGGATCGCGACCCTCATCGTCGGCGTGACCACGGGTCTCGCGGTGCTCCTGCTCGTGTGGATCGTGCACAGCCTCGAGCACCTCGTGTGGGGCGACGAGGAGGGGCCGTTCCTCGACGGCCTCGCCTACCCCGGGACCTGGTGGCTGCCGATCGTCACGGTCGGCGGCGCGGGCGTGATCGCCGCCGTCGGCTGGTACCTGCTGCGCCGCTTCGGGCGCAAGCTCGCCACGGTCGAGCAGGGCGTCGACGGAGCCCGGATGCCGTGGTGGGAGACGCTCGCCGACACCGTCATCCAGGTGGGCTCGGTCGCCATGGGGGCGTCCATCGGCAAAGAGGTCGCCCCCCGCGAGCTGTCGGCGATGGCGAGCTCCAAGGTCGTGCGGTGGTTCGGCCTCGACGCGCGGTGGTGCCGCATCCTCATCGCCTCGGCCGCGGGGGCGGGTCTCGCCGCCGTCTACAACGTGCCGCTGGCGGGCGCCCTCTTCGCCGTGGAGATCCTGCTCGCGCAGCTCAGCGTGGGCGCGGCGGTCGTGGCGCTGACGGTCAGCACCATCGCGACCCTCGTCGCACGGCCGCTCGTGGGAGACGGTTCGCTCTACTCGGTGGGCTCGGTCGAGGTGAACGCGTCGCTCATCGTCGCCGCGATCCTCATCGGGCCGCTCATGGGGTGGGGGGCGACGAGCTTCGCCGCGGTGACGAAGAAGCTCGCCCGCTTCCGTCCCGAGGGGTGGAAGCTGCTCGTCGCTCTGCCCGTGACCTTCACCGCCGTGGGCGCGCTCGGGGCGGCCTTCCCGCTCATCCTCGGCAACGGGCGCGCCCTCGCCACCGCCGGCTTCGACCTGTCGCAGCCCGCGCTGCTGCTCATCGCGCTCGCCGTGCTCAAGTACGTCGCGACCGCAGTGTCGCTGGGATCGGGCGCGATCGGCGGCACGCTGCAGCCCTCGGTCGCGATCGGCGCGGCCCTCGGGGCCGCGGCGGCGGCCGGGTGGGCGTTCGTGTGGCCCGGTGCCGACGGCACGGCGCTCGCGATCGTCGCGGCGGCGGCGTTCCTGGCCTCCAACATGCGGGCTCCGTTCACCGCGATCGCCCTCATCATCGAGTTCACGAACACCGGCTTCGACCTGCTGCTGCCGATCTTCCTCGCCGTCGCGGGGTCGCTCGCAGCGTCCAAGCTCACGTCGCGCGAGAGCCTGCGCCCGTTCGCGCCGATCGACCCGGCGCGGCCCTGACGGCGGGGCCGCGGCAGGGGGAGGCGCGCGGGGGTCGAGTCGTCAGCTGACGCGCGGCGGGCGAGCGGCACTCGCGCGCGTCCCCGATGGCGGGAGCCACCGGCCGCGGCAGGCCCCGCGGACACGGGTGAGGGGCCGAGGCTCGTGGCCCCGGCCCCTCGGCATCCGGTCAGTCCAGGTACTTCGCGTACGCGGGCAGGGTCAGGAACGCCGGGAACTCCTCGCGCAGCGCGACCTCGCGGAACACCGCGGCGGCGTCGTCGAACCGGTCGCCGTCTGCGCGGGGCGCGTCGGCGAGCACGTCCTGCACCAGCGCCTCCACGTAGTCACGGGTGATCGGCGTGCCCTCGGCGGTGGCGTGGTCCTGGTGGATCCACTGCCAGATCTGCGAGCGCGAGATCTCGGCCGTGGCGGCGTCCTCCATGAGGTCGTCGATCGCGACCGCGCCCAGGCCCCGCAGCCACGCCTCGATGTATCGGATCGCCACCGACACGTTGCCGCGCACGCCCGCGGCGGTCGCGGGGCGTCCGATACGCACGTCGAGCAGGTCGGCCGGTTCGACCGACACCTCCTCGTGGGTCCGAGCGAGCTGGTTGGGCTCCTCGCCGAGCACCGCGTCGAACTCGGCGCGCGCCACGGGGATGAGGTCGGGATGAGCCACCCAGGTGCCGTCGAAGCCGTCACGGGCCTCGCGCCGCTTGTCGGCGGCGACCTTCTCGAAGGCGGCCTCGGTCACGTCCGGGCGGCGCCGGTTGGGGATGAAGGCGCTCATGCCGCCGATCGCGTAGGCGCCCCGCTTGTGACAGGTCTGCACGAGCAGTTCGGTGTAGGCCCGCATGAACGGCACCGTCATCGTGACCTCGCTGCGGTCGGGGAGGACGAACCGCGCCCCGCGCCCCCGGTAGGTCTTGATGATCGAGAAGATGTAGTCCCAGCGCCCGGCGTTCAGGCCCGCGCAGTGGTCGCGGAGGGCGAAGAGGATCTCTTCCATCTCGAACGCCGCCGGCAGCGTCTCGATGAGCACGGTCGCGCGAATCGTGCCGTGCGTCAGGCCCAGGCGCTCCTCGGTGAACGAGAACACGTCGTCCCACAACCGCGCCTCCTCGGCCGACTCGATCTTCGGCAGGTAGAAGTACGGCCCCCGGCCCGCGGTGATCAGAGCGTGCGCGTTGTGGAACACGTAGAGCCCGTAGTCGACGAGCGATCCGGATGCCGGCAGCTCCCGGCCCGCACGATCGACGAACGTCACGTGCTTCTCGGGCAGGTGCCAGCCGCGGGGGCGCATCACGATCGTCGGGGTGCGATCGGCGGTGACCTCGTAGCGCTTGCCCTCGGGGCTCGTGAACGACAGCTGCCCGCGGATCGCGTCGAACAGCGACAGCTGTCCGCCGATGACGTTGCGCCAGGTGGGGCTCGTGGCGTCCTCCTGGTCGGCCAGCCACACGCGCGCGCCGGAGTTGAGTGCGTTGACCGTCATCTTCGGATCGGTGGGTCCGGTGATCTCGACGCGGCGGTCCTCCAGGCCGGGGCCGGCACCCGCCACGCGCCACGACGGGTCGTCGCGGATGTGAGCGGTGTCGGCGCGGAAGTGCGGGTCGTCGCCCGTGCCGATCTCGAATCGACGACGCAAGCGCGCGGCCAGTCGGTCGTGCCGGCGGCGGGCGAAGCGGTCGTGCAGCTCGGTGAGGAATGCGATCGCCGCGGGTGTGAGGATCTCGGCGTCCCGTCCGTCGAGGGGGCGCTCGAGACGCAGGTGCGGCACGGATGTCGAGGGGCTCGGCATCCGGGACCTGTCGGTATGCGTGCGGGGACCGGTCGTCATGGTCGGCGGGGTCGCGGTGCTGGGTGAGCGAGAGGTGTCGATGAGGGTCATGGTTCTGGCTTTCTGTGCGTTGCTCCCCTTCCGTGCCGTCCGCCGCCCGTTGCGCGAAACGCGACGCGCGGTGCGTGCCGTGCGTGCCGTGCGTGCCGAGCTGAGTGTCCAAGACACCCGGACGGATCCTGAAAGTGTCCGGGTGTTTTGGACACTCAAGCCGGGGCCGGGGCCGGGGCCGGGGCCGGGGCCGGGGCGGGGCGGGGGCGGGGGTGGGGCGGGGGCGGGAGAGCGAGGCGGGAAGGGTCAGTGGAACTGGGCCGTCTCCGTCGAGCCGGCGAGGGCGAGGGTCGCGCTGTCGGGGTTGAGCGCGGTCGAGACGACGTCGAAGTAGCCGGTGCCCGCTTCGCGCTGGTGGCGCGTGGCGGTGTACCCGTCGGCTTCGGCGGCGAACTCGGCCTCCTGCAGCTCGACGTACGCGCTCATGGCGCGCTCTGCGTAGCCGCGGGCGAGTTCGAACATCGAGTGGTTCACGGCGTGGAAGCCGGCCAGCGTGATGAACTGGAAGGCGTAGCCGAGCGCGGCCAGGTCGGCCTGGAACGTGGCGATCTGCCCGTCGTCGAGGTGGCGCTTCCAGTTGAAGCTCGGCGAGCAGTTGTAGGCGAGCTTCTTGCCCGGGTAGCGGGCGTGGATCGCCTCGGCGAAGGCGCGGGCGAGCTCGATGTCGGGCTCGCCGGTCTCCACCCACAGCAGGTCGGCGTAGGGGGCGAAGGCGAGGCCGCGCGCGATGACCGACTCCAGGCCGGGGCGCACGCGGTGGAAGCCCTCGGTCGTGCGCTCGCCGGTGAGGAACCCGGCATCCCTCGGGTCGACGTCGCTGGTGAGCAGGTCGGCGGCCAGCGCATCGGTGCGGGCGATGATCACCGTCGACACCCCCGCGACGTCGGCCGCGAGCCGCGCGGCGTTCAGCGTGCGGATGTGCTGCTGGATCGGCACGAGCACCTTGCCGCCGAGGTGCCCGCACTTCTTCTCGCTCGCGAGCTGATCCTCCCAATGGATGCCGGCTGCCCCCGCCGCGATGAGCGACTGCGCGAGTTCGTAGGCGTTGAGCGGACCGCCGAAACCGGCCTCGGCGTCGGCGACGATCGGCGCGAGCCAGTCGCGGGTGACCTCGCCCTCGGCGTGCTCGATCTGGTCCTGGCGCAGGAGGGCGTTGTTGATGCGGCGGACGACCGCCGGCACGCTGTTGGCCGGGTAGAGGCTCTGGTCGGGGTAGGTCTGGCCCGCGAGGTTGCCGTCGGCGGCGACCTGCCAGCCGCTGAGGTAGATGGCCTTGAGGCCGGCGCGCACCTGCTGCACCGCCTGACCGCCGGTGTAGGCGCCGAGGGCGCGGATGTACTCCTCGGTGTGGAGGAGGTTCCACAGGTTCTCGGCCCCGCGCCGGGCGAGCGTGGACTCCTCGCGGACGCTCCCGCGGAGGCGGACGACGTCTTCGGCCGCGTACGTGCGCTCGATGCCGTCCCAGCGGGGATCGTTCTCCCACGCGGCGCGGATCTCATCGGCGGTCTCGGTCTGGTCGCCGGGGCGCAGGGGGTGCGAGGCGGGGGTGGCCTGGATCGTCATGTCGTCCTCCTTCGTGTGCCGGGGCGTCGGTGCCCCGTGGAGACCACTGTCGATGAAAAACAGGGCCTGAAAACGGGATTCATCATGTGAAGATCGCGCGATCTTCTGTCGGTGTGAGAACCTTCCGCTATGGACACCGGCGTCTCCATCCCCGCGGCTCCCCTCCCGTCCGACCATGAAGAGGTGGACACCCTCACCATCGGTCGGCGCATCCGGCAGCTGCGCGCCGCGCGCGGCATGACCCTCGACGACCTCGCGACCGCCGTCGGGCGCGCGCCGAGCCAGATGTCGATGATCGAGAACGGCCGGCGCGAGGCGAAGCTCACGCTGCTGCAGGCGATCGCCCGCGCGCTCGAGTGCAAGCTCGACCAGCTGCTGGATGCCGAGCCCCTCGACGCGCGCGCGACCCTCGAGCTCTCCGTGGAACGCGCCATGCGCGGGCAGACGTTCCAAGCCCTCGGGATCGCCCCCTTCCGCGTGGGCCGGTCGGTCCCCGACGAAGCGCTCGCCGCGATGCTCGCGCTGCAGGCCGAGATCGAGCGTCTGCGCGAGGAGCGCTCCGCGACCCCGGAGGAAGCGCGGCGGGCCAACGTCGCCCTCCGTCGGCTCATGCGCACGCAGGACAACCACTTCCCGGAGCTCGAGCGCGTGGCATCCGGCATCCTCGAGGCGATCGAGCACCCGGGCGGACCTCTCACGCAGCGCGGAGCGAGCGACATCGCCGCCCACCTCGGCTTCACGCTGCACTACGTGCCCGACCTGCCGTCGTCGACGCGGAGCATCGCGGATGCCAGGAACGGCCGGCTCTACCTCTCCACCACCGTCGCGAAGGGCGACCCGCGCGCCGCGGTGCTGCAGGCGCTGTCGAGCCGGATCCTCGGTCACGGCGAGCCGACGAGCTACGACGAGTTCCTGCGCCAGCGCGTCGAGACCAACTACCTCACCGGCGCGCTGCTCATGCCCGAGTCGCACGTCGTTCCGGCGCTGCGTGAGGCGAAGGAGCGGCGCACACTCAGCATCGAAGACCTCCGCGACGCCTACTCGGTGTCGTACGAGACCGCCGCGCACCGCTTCACCAATCTCGCGACGGTGCACCTCGGCATCCCGGTGCACTTCTTGAAGGTGCACGAGTCGGGGACCATCACGAAGGCGTACGAGAACGACGACGTGAACTTCCCCACCGACCGCCTGGGTTCGATCGAGGGGCAGATGTGCTGCCGGCGGTGGACGAGCCGCGTGGTCTTCGACGAGCACGACCGCTTCAACCCGTACTACCAGTACACCGACACGGGCAACGGCACCTACTGGTGCACCGCGCGCGTGGAGCAGTCGAGCGAGGGCGCGCACTCGGTGAGCGTGGGGGTGCGGTTCGACGACACGAAGTGGTTCCGCGGGCGCGACACGCCCAACCGCGGCGTCTCGCGGCACGCCGTCGAGGCGTGCTGCCGCCGAGCCCCCGCCGCCCTCGAGAACGCCTGGCGCGGGCAGGCCTGGCCGAACGTCCGCACGCCCCGGACCCTGCTCGCCACCCTGCCGACGGGGTCGTTCCCCGGAGTGGACACGACGGAGATGTACGAGTTCCTGGAGGCGCACGCGCCGGCGGAGGAGGGCGGGCGTCGATGACACCGACCGGGCCGCAGGCGGACCGGCCGCGGAGACGATGCCGTGCGGCGGCGAGGTCACCCGCCGTTGTGAGCGCGCCCCCCGCCCGGCCCTACCCCGCCAGCCGCAGCGCCGTCCACAGCTCCGCGCGCGCGGCGAACGACGACAGGTCCTTCCCGAGCACGCGCTGCGCGAGGGCGATGCGCGCCCGCACCGTGTGGCGATGGATGCCGAGCGCCGCTGCCGTCGCCTCGTGCGAGCAGTCGTGGGCGAGCCACGCGTCGAGGGTGTCGACCAGTGCCGATCCCTCGGTCTCATCGTGTCGACGCAGGGGAGCCAGCGCTCCCGCCGCGACCGTGCGCGCGGCCTCCGAATCCAACGCCGAGAGGAGCCCTGCCCGGGCGGTGTCGGCGAAGTCCGCCAGGCCGGCGTCCTCCGAACGGTCGCGCGCCGTTCGAGCCTGGGTCAGCGCGCGAGAGAACGTGTCGTACCCGGTGGGGGCCGAGCAGCCGACGACGAGCTCGAAGCGGGCGGCGATCTCAGTAAGGCTCTCCCGGGCGCCCGCCGGCACCACGAGAACCAGGCCGTCGTCGCCGCGGCCGAAGAAGAGCTCGCCCCGCCCCTCCTGCGCGCGCGTCTCGAGCCATTCCGAGAGCGCCGTCGAGCGCATCGCCGTCGCGGCGGTCACCCCCACGATGACCGGCGCGGTCGGCAGCGGACCGAACAGGTCGCGCGCCGAGCGTCGCGCGAGGGTCGGGTCGTCCGTCGAAAGCGACTGGACGAGGCCGGCGCGGAAGGTCCCGATGGCGCGACCCAGGCCGTCCTGCTGCTCCAGGGCGAGGGCGGCCATCGCGACGACGGCGGTCACGACGCTGCGGGCCTCGTGGTCGAGGTCGGAGGCCTCGATCGCCAGGGCGCCGCGCAGGTGCCCTCCGCGTCCGAGCGTCTGGACGCTCACGGCGCGGTCGCCGGCGGTCAGCGCTCCGGCCGCGCGCGTGCCGCGGCGGAGCATCGTCGTGACCTCGGCGGCGAGGGCGTCGGCGGTGGCGACGGGCAAGGCGCCCGCGGGGAAGGCGGTGCGCAGCGCACCCGCCGCGTCGTACAACCCCACCCAGCAATCGAGCTGCCGCGAGAGCTCGGCGAGGGTGGCCGACAGGCCGTCGGGCCGCAGGGCCGCGAGCGACACCGCGCGCTGCGCCGCGAGAGACCAGCTGCGACGCGCATAGGCGTCGGCCGCGATCGCCTCGGCACCCGCGCGCGCGACGGCGATGAAGGGGGTGCGGTACGGCACCTCGAACAGCGGCATCCCGGCCCGCCGGCACGCGTCGACCAGGGGAGCGGGGATGCCGTCGCGCACGACCTCCGTGCCGAATCCGAGGCCCTGCACGCCCCGCGCGAGCAGACGTCCGACGTAGGCCTCGTAGTCCGCGGCGGTCGCCTCGGCGAACTGGGTGCCCGTGGTCAGCAGGACGAGGCCTTCGCTGAGGAACGGCGTCGGATCGGCGAGGTCGCTCGAGTGCACCCATCGCACGGGGCGATCCAAGATGCCGGGAGCCAGGTCGTCGTCGGCGACGAGTCGCAGGTGCAGGTCGCGTCGGGACAGGAGGGCGCGCAGGCTCGGTGGGGCGGGGGCGGTGTCGGCCATCACATCTCCTGTACGACTCGTATACGACGGCGCCTGCGACTGTACAGGCAGGAGAGTGCGGGGCGCCGCGCGGCGTCCGTAGCATCGCCGCCATGAGCCTCGACACCCTCCCCCTCGTCGGCGGTCCGTCCCTCGCCCAGGAGCGCCGCATCGTCACCGCCATCCCCGGCCCGCGTTCGCAGGAGTTGCTGGAGCGAAAGGCCGCCGCTGTGGCATCCGGTGTCGGCCACACCGTGCCGATCCAGGCGGTCGCCGCCGGAGGCGGAGTCGTCGTCGACGCCGACGGCAACTCCCTCATCGACCTCGGCTCGGGCATCGCCGTCACGAGCGTCGGCAACGCCCACCCCGCGGTCGTCAAGGCCGTGCAGGAGCAGGTCGCCGCCTTCACCCACACGTGCTTCATGATCTCGCCCTACGACTCGTACGTGTCGGTGGCCGAGGCCCTGAACCGCCTCACGCCCGGTGACCACGCCAAGAAGAGCGCGCTGTTCAACTCGGGCGCCGAGGCCGTCGAGAACGCCGTCAAGATCGCGCGCAAGTACACCAAGCGCCAGGCCGTCGTCGCGTTCGACCACGGCTACCACGGCCGCACCAACCTGACCATGGCGCTCACGGCGAAGAACATGCCGTACAAGAGCGGCTTCGGACCCTTCGCGGCCGAGGTCTACCGCGCCCCCCTGTCGTACCCCTTCCGCGACGGGCTGACCGGCCCCGAGGCGGCAGCCAAGGCGATCTCCGTCATCGAGAAGCAGGTCGGCGCTGAGAACCTCGCGGCCGTCATCATCGAGCCGATCCAGGGCGAGGGCGGCTTCATCGTCCCCGCCGACGGCTTCCTCAACGCGATCGTCGACTGGTGCCACGACAACGGCGTCGTCTTCATCGCCGACGAGGTGCAGTCCGGCTTCGCCCGCACCGGCGCGATGTTCGCCAGCGAGCACTTCGGCATCGTCCCCGACCTCGTCACCACCGCCAAGGGCATCGCGGGCGGTCTGCCCCTCGCGGCCGTGACCGGTCGTGCCGAGATCATGGATGCCACCCACACCGGCGGTCTGGGCGGCACCTACGGCGGCAACCCGATCGCGTGCGCCGCGGCTCTGGCATCCATCGACGCCTTCGAGAACGAGGGCTTCGTCGAGCGCGCGCGGGAGATCGGCGTCCTGCTGAAGGACCGCCTGCACGCTCTGCAGCACAACGACCCGCGCATCGGCGACGTCCGCGGGCACGGCGCGATGATCGCCGTCGAGTTCGTGGACCCCACCACCGGCGCGCCCGACGCGGCGCTCACCTCGGCGGTGGCCAAGGCCGCGATCGCCGAGGGCGTGATCGTGCTGACCTGCGGCACGTACGGCAACGTCATCCGGTTCCTCCCGCCGCTGTCGATCGGCGACGACCTGCTGAACGAGGGTCTCGACGTGGTCGCGGCCGCCCTCGCCCGCAGCTGACACCCGTCCCGGCGGCGGCGGTCGACCCGAGAGCCCGCCGCCGTCGGGCCATCCACGAAGACGTGAACGACACAACGAAGGAAGTTCCCATGGATGACATCACCCGCGACGTGGTCGTGATCGGGGCCGGCGCCGCCGGTCTCACCGCGGCCAACGACCTGCGAAAGGCCGGTCTGTCGGTCGTCGTGCTGGAAGCGCGCGACCGCGTGGGCGGACGCCTGTGGACCGACGTCATCGACGGCGCGATGCTCGAGCTCGGAGGACAGTGGGTCTCGCCCGACCAGACCGCCCTGATCGACACGGTGGCCGACCTCGGCCTGTCGACCTACAGCCGCTACCGCGAGGGTGACAGCGTCTACGTCGGCGCCGACGGCGAGGCCAAGCGCTTCACGGGCGAGATGTTCCCCGTCGCGCCCGAGACCGAGAAGATCATCGACGAGATCACCGCGCGCCTGGACGCCATGGTCGCCGAGATCGACCCCGACAAGCCGTGGGAGCACCCGCGGGCCGTCGAGTGGGACAAGATCTCGTGGGACGCGTGGCTGCGCCGGCAGACCGACGACGACGAAGCCGTGCGCAACCTCGCCTTCGCGACGGGCTCGGCGATGCTCACCAAGCCCACGCACACGTTCTCCTTGCTGCAGTCGCTGCTCATGGCGGCATCCGCGGGATCGTACTCCCACCTCGTCGACGCGGACTTCATCCTCGACAAGCGCGTCACGGGCGGCCTCCAGCAAGTCCCCGAGCTGCTCGCCGAGCGTCTGGGCGACGACGTGCTGCTCAACCAGCCGGTCCGCCGCATCATCTGGGGCGATGAGTCGGCGCCGTCCGAGCGCCCCGCCGCCACGGACACCGGACGACGGGTCGACGAGCTGCGCGCCCTCACCGCGCGCGTCGAGGCCGCGGCATCCTCCTCCTCCGGCGTCACCGTGATCGCCGACGGCGTGACCGTGCGGGCCCGCTTCGCCGTGCTGGCGCTCGCGCCGGTGCTGTACTCGCGCATCTCCTTCGAGCCGCCGCTGCCGCGACTGCAGCACCAGATGCACCAGCACATCTCGATGGGCTTCGTCATCAAGGTGCACGCCGTGTACGACCGCCCGTTCTGGCGCGAGCAGGGGCTCTCGGGCACCGCCTTCAGCCCCTACGAGCTGTGCCACGAGGCGTACGACAACACCAATGACGGCGACGAGCGCGGCACCCTGGTCGGGTTCGTGTCGGACCAGAACGCCGACGACCTCTTCCGCCTCAGCCCCGAGGAGCGCAAGGAGCGCATCCTCGACTCGCTCGCCCGCTACTACGGGCCCGAGGCGAAGAACCCCGAGGTCTACTACGAGAGCGACTGGGGAACCGAGGAGTGGACCCGCGGAGCGTACGCGGCGAGCTTCGACCTGGGCGGCCTCCAGCGCTACGGCGCCGATCAGCGCCGGCCGGTCGGGGCAATCCACCTCGCCTGCAGCGACATGGCGGGTGCCGGTTACCAGCACGTCGACGGGGCGATCCGTCAGGGTCACCGCGCCGCCGACGAGATCCTCGAGCGGACGCGCGGATGAGCGGCGACCGCGTCGTCGTCGGCTACACGGCGACCGACGCCGGTGCCGACGCCCTCGCGTTGGGCGCCCGCCTGGGCGCAGCCCTCGGCGCCCCGGTCCACGTCGTCGTCGTCCTGCCCTCCCCGCAGGGCAACGTCTCGATCCCTACGGCCGCGTCCTACGACCGCCTGGTCGAGGACACGGCACGCGGATGGCTCCGCGACGCCCTCGCGCGCCTGGGCGACCCGGCCGGCATCCGGGGACACGTGCGCTACGCGCACGACGTCTCCGACGGCCTGGTCGCCGCGGCGGAGGAGTTCGGTGCGGGCGTGATCGTCGTCGGCACCGGCGGAGGCGGCCCGCGCGGTCGTCACCGTCTCGGCACGACCGCCGAGGAGCTGGTGCACTCGGCTCCCGTCCCCGTGGCGCTCGCCCCCGATGGTGCGCGCGAGGTCGACCCGTCGGTGGGTCTGCCGCGCGTCACCGCCGCGATCGGCACCCGCCCCGGCGCCGACGTGCTGCTCGACACCGCCGTCGCCGTCTCCCGCCGGGCGAAGGCCCCCTTGCGGCTCCTCTCGCTCGCCGGCGTCGACCTCCCCGCTCGCGTCGATGCGTCGCTGACCCGGCTGACCGGGCACGCTCACGCCGAGAGCGTGCTCGAGTCCGTCCGCGCGGATCTCCCCGCCGAGATCGCCGCCGAGGCGGTCGTCGGCACCGGCAGCGACATCGAAGACGCGGTGTCGCGCATCGAGTGGCAGCCGGGCGAAGTCGCCCTCGTCGGCTCGAGCCGGCTCGCGCAGCCGCGGCGCCTCTTCCTCGGCTCCACCGCAGGTCGCATCCTCCGCGCCCTGCCCGTCCCCATGATCGTGGTGCCCCGCACCTCGGAGGCTTCCTGATGACCACCTCTCGCAACGGCGCGAGTCCCGCACCCGACAGTGCCGTCACCACCGGCATCTCCAACAAGGGCCTGCGCGTCGGCTCGATCGGCATGATCGGCGCCGTCGTCATCGGCATCTCGACCATCGCCCCCGCTTACACCCTCACCGGCGCCCTCGGCCCCACGGTCTCGGCGGTCGGCTTCCAGGTTCCGGCGATCATCCTCGTCGGCTTCATCCCGATGCTCCTGGTGGCGCTCGGCTACCGCGAACTGAATTCCCGGATGCCGGATGCCGGCACCTCGTTCACCTGGGCGGCCCGCGCCTTCGGGCCCTGGGTCGGCTGGATGGCCGGGTGGGGTCTGGTCGCCGCCACGGTTATCGTGCTGTCGAACCTCGCCGGCATCGCGGTGGACTTCCTGTTCCTGCTCATCGCGCAGATCAGCGGCAATCCGGACATCGCCGAGATCACGCGCATCGTGCCCGTCAACGTCGCGGTGTGCCTGCTGTTCATGCTGCTGGCCACGATCGTGTCGTACCGCGACCTGCAGACCACGCAGCGGCTGCAGTACGGTCTCGTCGGGTTCCAGATCCTCGTGCTGCTCGTCTTCGCCGGCGCGGCCGTGGTCGAAACGATGAACGGCAACGCCTTCGACGCGAGCCCCGTTCAGGCGTCGTGGTTCAACCCGTTCGAGGTGCCCTCCTTCAGCGCCTTCGCCGCGGGCCTGTCGCTATCGATCTTCATCTTCTGGGGGTGGGACGTCATCCTCACCATGAACGAAGAGACGAAGGACCCCGACAAGACGCCGGGCCGCGCGGCCACCGTCACGGTGTTCCTGATCGTCGCCCTGTACCTCTTCATCGCGGTCGCGCTGCTGATGTTCGCCGGCAACGGCACGGGGGAGCTCGGCCTGGGCAACGAAGACATTCAGGAGAACGTCTTCTTCCACCTCTCGGGACCCATTCTCGGCCCCCTCGCCTTCCTCGTGTCGCTCGCTGTTCTGACCAGCTCGGCCTCCTCGCTCCAGGCGACCTTCGTCGGCCCCGCCCGCACGCTCCTGGCGATGGCGCACTACGACGCGCTGCCGCGGAAGTTCGCGAAGGTCAGCCCGCGGTTCTTCACCCCGGGCTACGCCACGATCGTCTCGGCGATCGTCGCCTCGGCGTTCTACGCGATCATGCGCGTGCTGAGCGAGAACGTTCTGACCGACACCATCACCGCCCTCGGCGCGATGATCTGCTTCTACTACGGCCTGACCGCGTTCGCGTGCGTCTGGTACTTCCGCAAGCAGTGGTTCGACTCCGTGCGCAACGTGTTCCTGACGCTGCTCGCGCCGCTGGTCGGCGGGGTCATCCTGGCCGTGCTGTTCGTGACCACCCTCATCGACAGCGCGAACCCCGACTACGGCTCGGGCTCGCAGATCGGCGGCGTGGGCCTCGTCTTCGTCATCACCGTCGTGATCATCGTCGTGGGCATCGTGCTGATGATCGCCCAGCGCATCGCGAGCCCGGCGTTCTTCCGCGGTGAGACCCTGGGACGGGAAGCGCCCGCCAGCGCCCGCCGCCGCCGCACGATCTGACCGCACCAGCCGACAACGAAACGAGAAGGAGCATCATGAGCGACTACGCCGTCGTCAATCCCGCCACCGGCGAGACCCTCGCCGAGTACGACAGCCTGACCGACGACGCGGTGGAGGCCGCCATCGCCTCCGCCCACGACGGGTTCGGCGTCTGGTCGCGCACCGCTCCCGCCGAGCGCGCCGCCGCGATCCGCCGCGTGGCCGAGCTGCACCGCGAGCGCCGCGACGAGCTCGCCGCGATCATCGTGCGCGAGATGGGCAAGCCCCTCGAGGCCGCGCTCGGCGAGGTCGACTTCGCCGCCGACATCACCGAGTACTACGCCGACAACATCGACAAGATCACCGGCGACACCCCGCTCGACATCCTCGGCGAAGGCACCGCGGTCATCCGCCGGTCGCCGCTGGGTGTGCTCCTGGGCATCATGCCGTGGAACTTCCCTTACTATCAGGTGGCCCGTTTCGCGGCGCCCAACCTGGCGGTGGGGAACACCATCCTGCTCAAGCACGCCCCCCAGTGCCCCGAGTCCGCCGAGGCCCTGCAGCAGATCTATCGCGACGCGGGTCTTCCCGAGGGCGCCTACGTCAACATCCGCGTGACCAACGACCAGGCGGCGACCATCATCGCCGACCGCCGCGTGCAGGGCGTCTCGGTGACCGGGTCCGAGCGCGCCGGTGCCGCCGTCGCCGAGATCGCCGGCCGCAACCTCAAGAAGGTGGCGCTCGAGCTCGGCGGGTCCGACCCGTTCATCCTGCTCTCCACCGACGACCTCGATGCCGCCGTGCAGGCCGCCGTCGACGCCCGCCTCGACAACAACGGCCAGTCGTGCAACGCCGCCAAGCGTTTCATCGTCGCCGATGACCTCTACGACGGGTTCCTGTCGAAGTTCACCGCCGCCCTCGGCGAGGCCAAGGTCGGCGACCCGTTCGCGGACGACACGGTGCTGGGCCCGCTGTCGTCGCTCACCGCGGCCGAGCGTCTCGACGAGCAGGTGCAGCGCGCCGTGTCGCAGGGCGCCACCGTCGAGGTCGGTGGAAAGCGCGACGGCGCCTTCTACCCGGGCACCGTGCTCACGGGCGTCACGAAGGACATGGACGCCTACGGCGAGGAGTTCTTCGGCCCCGTCGGCGTAATCTACCGCGTCTCGGGCGAGGACGAGGCGGTGGCCCTCGCCAACGACACCGGCTACGGCCTCGGCTCGTACGTCTTCACGACGGATGCCGAGCAGGCCGAGCGCATCGCCGACAGGATCGAGGCCGGCATGGTCTACGTCAACGTCGTGCTCGCCGACTCGCCCGAGCTGCCGTTCGGCGGCGTGAAGCGCAGCGGCACCTCCCGCGAGATGGGTCTGCTCGCGGCCGACGAGTTCGTGAACAAGAAGCTCATCCGCACGGTCTGATCGGACCGCGTGCGAACCCTCCGGACCCGGCAGACGGGCCCGGGGGGTTCGCGCGTTCCTGGATCCGTCGACGGTGGGGGAGGCGGGCGGATGCCCCGGCCCGCGCCCGCTGCCGGGTCGGACGGTCGCGGTCGAGGCCCTTCGCAGCCTGCCCGGTTCGCCTCACCGGGGGACATGACATAGACTGGGGAGTGCAGTCGAAATCTGCATTCTTTCGCTGTGCCCCCGGGCGCGCGGCATCCCTCCCCGAGGAATACCAGGCGGAAGCGCGCCGGTTTCGCATCCTGGATCCTTCGGGATCTTAGGGCGGTAGCTCAATTGGCAGAGCAGCGGTCTCCAAAACCGCAGGTTGCAGGTTCGATTCCTGTCCGCCCTGCGCACAGCGCACGCTGGCACAGACAGAGACCTGGGTGGTTCGATGACGCAAGACGAGGCGAAGGGCGAGGTCGTCGCAGACCGCGGCGCGCCCCGCGAGAAGAAGCTGAACTTCTTCGCGCGGATCGCTCTCTTCATTCGTCAGGTCTTCGCGGAACTTCGCAAGGTCGTCACGCCGACGCGGCAGGAACTGTTCAAGTTCACCGCCGTCGTCCTCGGGTTCGTCGTCGTCATGATGGCGATCGTCTACGGCCTCGACGTGTTGTTCGTGTGGATCACCACCGCCGTCTTCGGCGTCCCCGGTACCGCCGGCGCCTGACCGGCGTCTGGGCGGACGCGCGGCGCCGAGAGCGGCCGCCACTGAACGGAAGAGATCACAGTGTCTGAAAGATATGTCGACGACGCCGATTGGGCGACGGCCGCCGAGCAGTCGAGCGAGGACGACGAGGCCCAGGAGGGCAACGTGCTCGAGTCCCAGGAGCGCGCCTCCGACTCGGCTGAGCACACCGCCGTCCACATCGTCGACGACGAGACCGACGACGATGACGCCGACCTCGGCGACATCGACATCACCGACCCGGAGGCGGACGCGATCGTGAACGACGCTCTCGAGATCGACGAGACCAGCGAGGCCGAAGCCGCAGCCGACGTGCTGACGGACTCCCTCGCCGAAGAGCAGGCCGAAGAGGCCGCGGAAGCCGCCGACGAGGTCACCCCCTACGACGGCCCCGACATCAACGGCGAGCCCGACGCTCCCGTGCTCGATGAGGACTTCGTCGAGGAGGTCTCCGCGGCGGCATCCGTCGTCGACGAGGCCGAGGCCGACGAGTCGCCCGCCGACGCCGCCACCGACGTCGACGCCACGGACGATGAGGACGTCGACCCGTACGAGGCCTTCCGCACCGAGCTGCGCATGCTCCCGGGCAAGTGGTACGTCATCCACTCCTACGCCGGATTCGAGCGCAAGGTGAAGGCCAACATCGAGCAGCGCAAGTCGACGCTCGAGGTCGAGGACGACATCTACCAGGTCGAGGTCCCGATGGAGGACGTCGTCGAGATCAAGAACGGCCAGCGCAAGATGGTCAACCGCGTGCGCATCCCCGGCTACGTGCTGGTGCGCATGGACCTCAACGAAGACACCTGGTCGGTCGTCCGCCACACCCCCGGCGTCACCGGCTTCGTGGGCAACGCCCACAACCCGACGCCGCTGCGCTTCGAAGAGGCCTTCAACATGCTGAAGAGCCTCGTCGAGGTCAAGGAGTCCGCTCCCGCCAAGGCCGGCGCCGCCAAGGGCGCTCCGACCGCTCAGCGCGTCATCCCCGCCGAGGTCGACTTCGAGGCAGGCGAGACGATCACGATCAAGGAAGGCTCGTTCGCGGGCCTCCCCGGCACGATCAGCGAGATCAAGCCCGAAAGCGGCAAGCTCACCGTGCTCGTCTCCCTCTTCGAGCGCGAGACCCCCGTCGAGCTGTCGTTCGACCAGGTCACCAAGATGGTCTGACGCCCCGCGCGTCCTGCGAACGCCCCGCCCGGCTCCGTCCGGCGGGGCGTTCGCCGTTCTCCCACGCTTCCTCGCCGATAAACGCCGTCGCTGCCCAGACACGCGGCGCCGGACCGTGTCTCGGCACGCACGGCGTTTATCGCCGCCGCCCGCCGCCCGCCCGCCGCGCCGCCGCCGAGCTACCGCCGCGCTGCCGCCCGCCGCGCCGCCCGCCCGCCGCGCCGCCGCCGCGCTACCGCCGCGGCGCCGCCGCGCTGCCGCCCGCCGCCGCCCGCCCGCGGGGCCGCCGCCGAGCTACCGCCGCGCTGCCGCCCGCCGCGCCGCTGCCGCGCCGCCGCCGAGCTACCGCCGCGCCGCTGCCGCGCCGCCGCCGAGCTACCGCCGCGCCGCTGCCGCGCCGCCGCCGAGCTACCGCCGCGGCGCCGCCGCGCCGCTACCGCGCTGGCCCCGACAAACGCCGTCTGCATCGAGACACGCGGTGGCGGATCGTGTTTCGGCACGGGCGGCGTTTATCGCGGCAGCACGGCTACTCCGAACGCGGGTTGAGTCCGACGCCGCGGAGGTTGCGCCCATCGATCCGCGACACCACGGGCAGGCCCGCCGCCCTCAACGCCTCACGGAGGCCGTCGACCCTGAGCGCACCGCCGTAATCCCATCTCGCGATGCGCCACCCCGCACGTCGCAGTGCGTCTTCGCGGGTCTTCTCCGCCCGGACGGCCTCGGCAGCGGCCTCCGGGTCGTGACGGTCGTACTTCGTCCAGCCGTCGAACTCGCCGATCACCCGATGCTCCGGCCAGCAGAAGTCGGATCGGTAGGCGCGTCCGCCGACGCGATGCTCGGTCTGCAGGTCGACGGCGGGGAACCCGCACCACTCGATGACCGCACGGCTCACCGACTCGCCCACGGATTCCGACCGCTGATCGCCACGGCCCAGCACCCAGTCGAGCTTCCTCCGACTGCGCGGATTGCGCTGAGCCGCGGCGAGGTCGAGCAGCTCGGTCGAGGTGATCGCCCCGGTCCGGAGGGCGGCATCCGCGACCGCGAGTGCGAAGGCGGGCGGCAGGACGCGCGCGAGGTCGACCACGACGTCGGCGAGAGGGGAGCACCGGATGCCGTCGCTCTCGACGATGCGGCGACGGTCGGCGCTCGTGTGGACGCGCACGTCGCCGTAGGCGACCGAGCGCGCGCGTCGGGCGTCGAAGAGGTGGATGTGCCGGGGGTGGCCGAAGGTGGGGAGGCCGTACAGAGCCGCTGCCGATTCGTGGGAGAACACCGCACCGGCGTTCACGAGCCGGAACGCGTGCACGCGCAGGAGATATCTGTCCCACGGCGGCAGCGCCGCCCACTCGTTCAGTTCCGTGTACACCCCGGGCCGGACGCGATGCAGGTGCGGGTCGCGCGACGGGTGCGATCCGGGTGAGGGGGTCTCGGCCGCGGCGAACAACGGGAGAGGCGCGTTGCGGAACGCGGGAAAGTCGGCATCCATCCGCCGAGGGTGGCGCAAACGGCCCGCTCGCGGTGCCCGGGTGTGGATAACCCGGCCGCGCTCCGCCGATAAACGCCGTCCGTGTCGAGGCTTGCGGCGTCACACCGTGTTTCGGCACCGATGGCGTTTATCGGGGAGGGGGCGCCGGGGAGGGGGCGCGCGGGGGGAGGGGGCGCGCGGGGGCGCGCGCCGGGGGCGTGCCGGGGCGGGGGCGGAAGCGGGGGAGGAAGGATGGGTAGCGGATGCCGAAACGGCGCGCGTCGCGTACAATGGCAAGGTTGCGTGCGTCAGCGTGCGACGACCGCTGCCCGGAACCGCCGGGCGTGCGGGAGAGAGGGAGCCGCGAGGGTCCCGCTCGAGAGAGGAAAAGGATATGGCACCCAAGAAAAAGGTGACCGGCCTGATCAAGCTCCAGATCAAGGCGGGCGCGGCCAACCCCGCGCCGCCGATCGGTCCGGCGCTCGGTCAGCACGGCGTCAACATCATGGAGTTCTGCAAGGCGTACAACGCGGCGACCGAGGCCCAGCGCGGCAACGTCATCCCCGTCGAGATCACCGTCTACGAGGACCGCAGCTTCACGTTCATCCTGAAGACGCCCCCGGCTGCAGAGCTCATCAAGAAGGCCGCCGGCCTCGCGAAGGGCTCGCCCACCCCGCACACCACCAAGGTCGGCAAGCTGACCAAGGAGCAGGTCCGCGAGATCGCCACCACGAAGCAGCCCGACCTGAACGCGAACGACATCGAGGCCGCCTCGAAGATCATCGCCGGCACCGCCCGCTCCATGGGCATCACGGTCGAGGACTGAGGGAGATAACAATGGCTACCAAGTCCAAGGCATTCCGCGCCGCTGCTGAGAAGATCGCGGCCGACACGTTCTACACCCCCGCCGAGGCCGTCGCCCTGGCGAAGGAGACCGGCTCGAAGAAGTTCGACTCGACCGTCGAGGTCGCGCTGAAGCTCTCGGTCGACCCCCGTAAGGCAGACCAGATGGTCCGCGGCACGGTCATCCTGCCCCACGGCACGGGTAAGACCGCGCGCGTCATCGTCTTCGCCAACGGCCCCGCGGCCGAGGCGGCCCTCGCCGCCGGCGCCGACGAGGTCGGTGGCACCGACCTCATCGAGAAGGTCGCGGCCGGCTACACGTCGTTCGACGCCGCCGTCGCCACGCCCGAGCTCATGGGCCAGGTCGGTCGCCTCGGTAAGGTCCTCGGACCCCGCGGCCTCATGCCGAACCCCAAGACCGGCACCGTGACCCCCAACCCGGCCAAGGCCGTCGAGGAGATCAAGGGCGGAAAGATCGAGTTCCGCGTCGACAAGCACGCCAACGTGCACTTCGTCGTCGGCAAGGCCTCGTTCTCGGCCGAGCAGCTCGACGAGAACTTGAAGGCCGCGCTCGAGGAGATCGTCCGCCTCAAGCCGTCCAGCTCGAAGGGCCGCTACATCCAGAAGGGCGCCGTGTCGACCACCTTCGGTCCCGGCATCCCGCTGGACGTCAACGCCATCGTCTGACGTTCGTCTCACAGAAGCCCCGCCGTGCCTCGTGCCGGCGGGGCTTCTGCGTGCGCGCTGCACGGACGTGCAACACAGCGTCATCCGGGAAGACCGGAGCGCGCCGGTGTGTTGTGCTGGAGGGTGCGAACAGCACCGCACCGCAGCGCACCCTGCGCCGTACAGCACAGCACGCGCACGTCCGCGCGGCCCGCGAGGCCGCCGTCACCCCCTCCTCACACATGTCTGGAACAGCTATGCCCCGTCGTCGTCTGACCGTCCTCGCCGCCACCCTGGGCCTGAGCGCCCTCGCGCTGACCGCCTGCAGCGGCGGCGCCACGTCCGGAACGTCCTCCGACGCCGGCTCGGAGTACGACCTCGTTTCGGGCGGCACCCTGACCGTCGCCACGGAGGGGACCTACCGTCCCTTCTCCTACCACGAGGGTGCGGGAGAGCTCACCGGCTTCGACGTCGAGATCGCCGAGGCCGTCGCCGACAAGCTCGGCCTGCAGGTGAAGTTCCAGGAGACCCAGTGGGATGCCATCTTCGCCGGCCTCGACGCCGGTCGGTTCGACGTCATCGCCAACCAGGTCTCGATCAACGCGGAGCGCGAGCAGAAGTACACGTTCAGCGCGCCCTACACCGTCTCGCGCGGCGTCATCGTGACCACCGAGGACGACAACGCGATCTCGAGCTTCGCCGACCTGTCCGGCAAGACCACGGCGCAGTCGCTCACGAGCAACTGGTACGAGCTCGCCACCTCCAGCGGTGCGCAGGTCGAGGCCGTCGAGGGTTGGGCCCAGGCCGTCGCCCTCCTCAAGCAGGGCCGCGTGGATGCCACGATCAACGACCAGCTCACCTACCTCGACTACGAGAAGACCAACAGCCCCACGGGTCTCAAGGTCGCCGCCGAGACAGAGGACACCTCCGAGAGCGCCTTCGCCTTCAAGAAGGGCCAGGACGCGCTGGCACAGGCCGTCGACACCGCGCTCGAGGAACTGCGCGCCGACGGCACACTGGCCCAGATCAGCGAGAAGTACTTCGGCGCCGACGTCACCCAGTGACCCCGCGGCGCGATCGCGCGCTGTAAACCCCGCGGATCATCCGCCTCGGACCCCCTAGCGTGAGAGGCGGATGGTCCGCTCTCGCGTGAGACGCGCACGCACCCTGGAAGAAGAAGGAGGCTCATGAACGACCTGTGGACGTTGCTGCTCGACTCGTTCTGGCCGATGCTGCTGGCCGGACTCACGGGCACGATCCCGCTGTCGCTCGCCTCCTTCGCGATCGGTCTCGTCATCGCGTTGCTCATGGCGCTGCTGCGGCTGTCGCCGAACGTCGTGCTGTCGGGCTTCGCGCGGTTCTACATCTCGATCATCCGGGGGACGCCGCTGCTCGTGCAGCTGTTCGTCATCTTCTACGGCCTGCCCGCCGTGGGCGTGGTGATCGACCCGTTCCCCGCCGCCGTGATCGCGTTCTCGCTGAACGTCGGCGGGTACGCGGCCGAGGTCATCCGCGCCGCGATCCTCTCCGTCCCGCGCGGGCAGTGGGAGGCCGCACACACGGTCGGTCTGTCACCCCGCAAGACGCTGACGCGCATCATCCTGCCGCAGGCCGCGCGGGTGTCGGTGCCGCCGCTGTCGAACACGTTCATCTCGCTCGTGAAGGACAGCTCGCTGGCATCCCTCATCCTGGTGTCGGAGCTGTTCCGGCAGGCGCAGAACATCGCGGCGTTCTCGTACGAATTCATGGCCGTCTACCTCGAGGCGGCCCTCATCTACTGGCTGTTCTGCCTGGTGCTGTCGTTCGGGCAGAACGCCCTCGAGAAGAGGCTGGACCGTCATGTCGCCCACTGACCCCACCGCCCCGTTGCTGTCGGTCACGGGGCTGACGAAGAGCTTCGGCACGAATCGCGTGCTCGACGGCGTCGACCTCGAGGTGCGCCGTGGCGACGTGCTCGTGCTGATCGGCCCGTCCGGCTCGGGCAAGACGACGGTGTTGCGCTGCCTGAACGGTCTCGAGACACCCGACGGCGGTGTCGTCGCGTTCGACGGCGGACCGCGGGTCGACTTCGCCGGCAAGGCCGCCAAGACCGACCGTGCCGCTCTGCGTGACCGTTCGGCGATGGTGTTCCAGCACCACAACCTCTTCCCGCACCTCACCGTCATCCAGAACGTCATCGAGGGGCCCGTTCAGGCGCACGGGGTATCGAAAGCGGAAGCCGTCGCGAACGCCGAGCGACTGCTCGCGCGTGTCGGCCTCGCCGAGAAGCGGGACGCGTATCCGGCGGAGCTGTCGGGCGGCCAGCAGCAGCGCGTCGGGATCGTCCGCGCCCTCGCCCTGGAGCCCGATCTGCTGCTCTTCGACGAGCCCACCAGCGCCCTCGACCCCGAGCTGGTCGGCGAGGTGCTGAAGGTGCTGCGCGAGCTCGCGAACGAGGGGTGGACGATGGTCATCGTCACCCACGAGCTCGGTTTCGCGCGCGAGGTCGCCGACGAGGTGCTCTTCTTCGACGAGGGGGTGATCGTCGAGCGCGGTGCGCCCGCGACGCTGTTCACCCAACCCGAGAAGGAGCGCACGCGGCGATTCCTCGACCGCCTCCTCCGACCGCTCGACGGACCCGATCCGGCCTGACCCCGCGGCATCCACATCCTTGGGCAGCTGCCGCTTCGAACGTGGCACCCTGGGAGGATGAACCGCCTGCAGCGTCTGCTCGGTATCGACGTGCCGATCGTCCTCGGCCCCTTCGGCGGACTGTCGTCGATCGCCCTGACGGCGGCGGTGAGCGAGGGGGGAGGGTTCGGCTCGTTCGGGCTCTACGGCTACACGCCCGCCCGCATCCACGAGACGATCGCCCTGCTGCGCGCGGCGACGCGCCGCCCCTTCGCGGTGAACCTGTGGATGCCACGGGGCGACGAGATCACCCCGGACGACGTGGAATTGCAGCCCTTCCTGGATGCCGCGCGACCGCTGTTCGACGCGGCCGGGGTGGCCGTGCCGACGCCGCCCGAGGCGTTCCTCCCGCCGGTGGGCGCGCAGATCGACGCGGTGCTCGACGCGCGGCCTGATGCGCTCAGCGTCGTCTTCGGCGTTCCGGATGCCGAGCTGCGGGAGCGTGCGCACGACCGGGGGATCGCCCTGATCGGAACCGCGACCTCCGTCGCCGAGGCGCGAGCTCTGGAGGCGTCGGGAGTCGACGCGATCGTCGCGACGGGCGCCGAGGCGGGAGGGCACCGCGTGTCGTTCCTCGAGGATCCGGCCGCGTCCCTCGTCGGGACGTTCGCGCTGGTGCCGCAGGTGGTCGACGCCGTCTCCGTGCCGGTCATCGCCGCGGGTGGCATCGCGGACCGCCGCGGTGTGGCGGCGGCCTTCGCACTCGGTGCGGAAGGGGTGCAGGTGGGGACCGCGTTCCTGCGCACGCGGCAGTCGGCGGCGACGGACGGGCACCGGGCGGCGATCGCCGCGGCGGCCGACACCGACACGCGGCTGACACGGGTGATGAGCGGCCGCCTGGCGCGCGGCATCCCGAACCGGGCCATGCGTGAGCTCGAGACGTCGGGCATGATCGCGCCGTTCCCGGGGCAGAACTGGCTCACCGGTGTCTTCCGGGCGGCGGCGACCGCCGCGGGAGACGCGGAGCTGCTGTCGCTGTGGGCCGGGCAGGCCGCGGGCCTCAGCCGCTTCGACGACGCCGGCGACGTGCTCGCGGAGCTGCGGGCGGGGCTGCCGCTCTAGGCGGATCGGCGGATCGCGAACCCGCCGCGGGTTGCGGGCCGAGCTGCCGGAGGAGGCGGTCTCGAGCCGAGTCGAGGGCTGCGGGCCGGACGTCGCCTACGCGGTTTCGCGGATCTCGAAGCCGGCGGGGGACGCCTCGGCCGCACCGTTCTCCACCACGTCGACGTCGTCGACCCGAGCGGACGGCGGTCCGTCGTGCGCCCAGGCGATGACGGTCTCGACGGCGTCGGCGTCGCCCGCGACGACGGCCTCCACCGCGCCGTCGCGACGATTGCGCACCCATCCCCGTGTTCCCAGGCGCTGCGCCTCGGCGCGCAGGGCGTAGCGGAAGCCGACGCCCTGCACGCGGCCGGTCACGGTGATCGTCACGGTTCGCATCCCTTCATTCTCGTCGCCTCGTGGCCGGGGCGGGGGTCCGGGGCGTTTCCTCCGCGGCCGGGGCGTTCGACCCATGCCCCGATCGCACGATCGCGCCGCGAAAAGTGGTGGCACGGGGCCGTCCGACGGGGCGACACCTCACCGGGCCGGAGCGCACCTGCGGGCGACGCCGCTGCAGCCCCGATCAGTGCGGCAGCACGAGCGAGATCGCGATCGCCACCATGACCACCGCGATCAGCGCGTCGAGGATGCGCCATGCCCGCGGCGTGTCGAGCCAGCGGCCCAGGTAGCGCGCACCGAACCCGAGGGCGGTGAACCACACCAGGCTCGCCAGGCATGCGCCGACGGCGAACGCCCAGCGTCCGTCGCCGTGGGTCGAGGCGACCGAACCGAGCAGGAACACGGTGTCGAGATAGACGTGCGGGTTGAGCCACGTGAGGGCGAGACACGTCACGACGGTCGCCGCGAGGGTCGTCCGCGTGCGCAGCGCCGTGCCGTCGGCATCCGGAACCCCGGTGGATGCGGATGCCGTGGGGTCGACGCGCAGCGTCTCGCCGCTCGGTCGCAGCGCGCGGCGGGCCGCGAGCACGGCGTACCCGAGGAGGAAGGCCGCCCCCGCCCACCGCACCACGACGATCAGCCAGGGCACAGCCTGCAGCACGAGCCCGATGCCCGACACTCCCAGGAGGATCAGCACGGCGTCTGAGGCCGCGCACACGGCCACGACCGGGAGCAGGTGCTCCCGCCGCACGCCCTGCCGCAGCACGAAGAGGTTCTGCGCGCCGATGGCGATGATGAGCGAGAAGCCGAGGCCGAGTCCGGCGAGCAAGGAGGGGAGCACGGCTCGACGCTAAGCGCCGCGTCACGACAACACCAGCTCATGATTGTGCAGCACCATTAGCATCGCTTCATGTCGATCCCGCTCGATCTCGCCCGCACCCTCGCCGCCGTGGTGGAGGAAGGGACCCTGGATGCCGCGGCCCGCCGCCTGCACATCACCCCCTCGGCGGTCAGCCAGCGCGTACGGGCACTCGAGGACCGGGTGGGTCGCGTCGTGCTGGTGCGGTCGAAACCCGTCCGCACGACCGAGGCGGGGGACGCGATCGTGCGGTTGGCGCGCCAGCTGGCCCTTCTCGAGCACGACGCCCTCGCCGCGATCGGCGCGGACGACGGAGCCGCCGCCTCCCTGTCCCTCGCGGTGAACGCCGATTCGCTCGCGACGTGGTTCCTCCCGCCCCTGGCCCGGGTCGCGGCGCGGCACGCGGTCGTGTTCGACCTGCACCGCGATGACCAGGACTTCACCGCCGGCCTGCTCGAATCGGGCACCGTGATGGCGGCGGTGACCTCTCGCGAGGCGCCGGTGGCGGGATGCCGCGTGCGACCCCTCGGCATCCTGCGCTACGAACCCGTGGCGACGGCGGAGTTCGCAACGCGCTGGTTCCCGCGCGGAGCGGACGCCGAGGCCCTCTCTCGCGCTCCCCTCGTGGACTTCGACCGCCGCGACGATCTGCAGACGCAATGGCTCGCGCGCCGGGGTGTGGCCGCGGGCGATCCGCCGCGGCACCGCGTCCCCGCGTCGCAGGACTTCGCGACAGCGATCGAGCTCGGGCTCGGGTGGGGGCTGCTGCCCGGTTTCCAATCCGCCGACGGCCTCTCGGACGGCGCCCTCGTGCGGCTGGCCGACGACGCGATCGACGTGCCGCTGTACTGGCAGCAGTGGAACCTCACCTCGCCCCTGCTCGATCTCGTCGCCGACGAGGTGGTGGCGGAGGGGCGGCGCCGTCTCGCTGGCGTCTGACTCAGTCGTCGCTCACGCGCAGGACGACCTTGCCCCGCGTGTGCCCGCCCTCGATCATCGCGTGCGCCTCCCCGGCCTCGGCGAGCTCGAACACGCGCTCGATGTACACCCGGACGGCTCCGGAATCGAGCAGTCGCCCGATCGTGGCGAGGGCCCCGCCGTCGGGGATGGTCTTGTAGTCGGTGGAACGGATGCCGCGCGCCGCCGCCGCTTCCCGGAATCCGGGCCAAGCGCCCGTCGGGACCTCGATCAGCAGGCCGCCGGGGCGCAGCACCTCGAGCGACCGGGTGCCCGTGTCATCCGACACGTTGCCGATCAGGTCGATCACGACGTCGACGGTGTCGACGGCGTCCTCGAATCGGGTGGAGGTGTGATCGACGACCTCGGCGGCCCCCAGCTCCCGCAGCCATCCGAGGTTGCGGGGCGACGCCGTGGCGATGACGTGGGCGCCGAAGTAGGCGGCGAACTGCACCGCGAAGTGGCCCACGCCTCCGCTGCCGGCGTGGATGAGGATGCGCTGGCCCTGGTGCGCCAGGGCCGTCTCGACGACCAGGCCCCACGCGGTGAGGGCAGCCAGCGGGACGCCCGCGGCCTCGACGTGGGAGAGCGACGCGGGCTTGCGGGCGAGCGAGAGGGTGGGCACGACGGCGTACTCCGCGTATGCACCGGGGGTGCGCGGCACCGCCACCATGCCATAGACCTCGGTACCGACGGGGAACGGGTGAGCGTCGAAGGGAGCGCGCACGACGACCCCGCTGACGTCCAGGCCGAGCACGGACGGCCACGACGGGATCGCCGACGACATCCCGCGTCCCGCTCGCGTCGCCGCGTCGATCGGGTTGACGCCCGCGGCGACGACACGCACCAGCACCTCGCTCAGTACGGGTGTCGGCACGGCCACTTCCTCGACGTGAAGAGCGGATGCCGGCCCCGGAGCGTCGAGGACCACGGCATCCATCGTCTCCGGCACCGCGGGCGCGGGCTGGAGGGCGGTCTCGGGACGCGTCGATCGGAATCTCATCGGGCGCTCTCTCTCGCGTGCGGCGGTGTCGCGGCGGCTCCGCCGCGGTTCCCACAGTCAAGCGCGCCATTGTCTCGACGGTGTTACACCTCGGTCACCGTGTCGCGAAGCCGGTGTCTCCCGTCGGCGGCGAGCAGTGAGGGTCTGGAGGCCTGGTCCGTCGCGGGAGCAGCACGTGTGCGGCGCCTCGGCCGGGAAGCGCGGCGAACTCCGGGCGGGCGCGTCGCCTCGCGGGGGCGTCGCCGACGCCTCGCCCTCAGGCGCGCGTGCCGGTGCCGACGCCTCGCACCGCAGGCGTGCGGCACCTTGTCCGCGCCTCGACCTCAGTCGCGCGCGGGGACCTCGCCGACGGCGAGAGCGTGCAGCAGCGTCGAGAGGTGGCGGATGTCGTCGAGCGACCAATCGGCGATGGCGTCGAAGAGCCGGCTCTCGTGGGGAGCCCGCGCGTCGGCGAGACGGCTGTGGCCGAGCTCGGTCACGGCGATCAGGCGGGAGCGGCGGTCGTTGGGATCGGGCGTGCGGGTCACGAGCCCCAGCTCTTCGAGCTCGGTGATCGACCGGCTGAGGAAGCCCTTGTCGGCGCCGAGCCGTTCCGCGAGCGCGGAGAGGGTGAGCGGCCCGAACCGGCTGACGACCGAGAGGGCCTTGAACGTGGCCGGCAGCATCCCGGGGCTGACCCGTTCCGCCGCCTCGGAGACGAAGCGGCGGAACACGGTCATGAGCTCCGAGAACGACGACTCCAGGGCCTGCACGGCCTCACGGCGGTCGTCGTCCACGTCGCTCATCACGTCAGACATCCTCTCCCATCCCGGCGTCTCGATGCGCACGGCGCGAGGACGCGGCATCCTGGGTCGGCACGGTCCCGGTCGCGGCGAGCGTGGCCATGCCCTCGGGGACTGAGACCGTGGCGAAGTCGGCCTCGCTCGCGGCGACCCGCTCCGTGGTCGTCATGCGGGTCAGCGGACGGTTCGGCAGGAACAGGATCGCGATGAGGCTGACCACGGCCACGGGCACCGCGATCAGGAACGAGTGGGCGATCGACTGAGCGTAGATGTCCTCGACGATCGTGCGCACGCTCTCGGGGAGCGTCGAGACCTGCGGGATGATTCCGGACTGCAGGGTCTCGGCCACCGCGGCGCCGTTCGCACCCAGGCCCATGATCGCGGCCATGAGGTCGTCGGCGCGGTCGGTGAACAGGCTGGTGGCCATGCTGGCCAGCGCCGCGCCCATGACCGAGACGCCGATGGTGCCGCCGAGGCTCCGGAAGAACGTTACGCCCGAGCTCGCCGCACCCATCTGCGTGGGGTCGGCCGTGTTCTGCACGACCAGCACGAGGTTCTGCATCGTCATGCCGACGCCGGCGCCCAGCAGGGCCATGTAGAGCGACACGAGGGCGAAATTGGTGTCGTAGTGGATGGTCGACAGCAGGAACGAGCCCGCGATCAGCAGCACGCCACCCGTGATGAGGAACGGCTTCCAGTGCCCGAAGCGTGAGATGAGCGCGCCGACGACGATCGACGACACCAGCAGGCCGCCGATCATGGGGATCGTCATGACACCGGCCTCGGTCGGGGTCGCGCCGCGGGCCATCTGCATGTACTGGCTGAGGAACACCGACGTGCCGAACATCGCCAGGCCCGTCGCGATGGAGGCGATCGTGGCGAGCGTGAAGGTGGCGTCGCGGAAAAGGGTCAGCGGCACGAGCGGCTCGGAGGAGCGAAGCTCGACGATCACGAACAGGATCGCGGCCAGGACGGCCCCGCCGACCATGAGCAGCGTCTCGGTGCTCGCCCAGTCGAACGAGTTCCCGGCGTTGGTGACCCAGATCAGCAGCAGCGAGACGGCGGTCGACAGCAGCACGATGCCGACGTAGTCGATCTTCACCTTCCGCTTCGCGCGCACCGGCAGGTGCAGCGTGCGCTGCTGGATGAGCAGGGCGGCGACGGCGAAAGGCAGGGCGACGAAGAAGTTCCAGCGCCAGCCGAAGGCGTCGGTGATGACACCGCCCAGCAGGGGCCCGCCCACGGTCGCGACGGCCATGACCGCGCCGAAGAGGCCCATGTAGCGGCCACGCTCGCGCGGGCTGATGATGTCGGCCATGATCACCTGGCTGAGGGCGGCCAGGCCGCCGGCGCCGAGCCCCTGGACCGCGCGGAAGGCGATCAGCATCTCGGTGTTCTGCGAGAAGCCGGCAGCGGCGGTGGCGAGCACGAAGATCGCGATCGCGACCTGGATGAGCACCTTGCGGTTGAACAGGTCGGCGAGCTTGCCCCAGATGGGGGTCGAGATCGCGGTGGTGAGCAGGGTCGCGGTGATGACCCAGGTGTAGGCGTTCTGATCGCCCGACAGGTCATGCACGATGACGGGCAGTGACGTCGAGACGACGGTCGAGGCGAGCATCGACACGAACGTGCCGAGCAGCAGCCCGATGAGGGCCGGGAGCACGCGCCGCGGCGCGGCGGTCTCGGGGGAAGCAGTGGTCATGCGGAACTCCACGAACGGGGGATGGATGCCGCGACGACACTGGCGCGATTAGTTGACTGATGTCAACGATACGCCCATTGCTTGACTTGCGTCAACTATTAATCGAGGAGCGCGAGAGCGCGGTACCTCTCCGAGGGTTCCGGTCGCACCGGCTCCGGACGCGGCTGGCGCGCCTGCATCGTGCGGCGGTAGAGCTCGTCGATGAGCGAGGTGGCCAGGCCCACGAGCTTGGCGATCTCCCGCTCGTCGCGCTCGATCCACTGGCAGCGCGGTTCGTCGTGCAGGGGCACGAAGCCGTCGTGCTGCTCCCACGCCACGAGCGTGCGCTCGGCGCCGAGCACGTGCTGCTGCCACCAGATCTGGCGCATGTAGGTCTTGGGGATAGAGCGCCACGCCTTGTTCGTGGTCTTGATCTCGGCGAGGATCACGCGGCCTTCGCCGTCGACGACCACGCCGTCGGGCGTCGCCAGGTGCCTCTTCTCGACGACCGCGTGGTACAGCGCCGACGAGGGACGGATGCCGTGCGTCGCTGCCACCCAGGCCGCGATCTCGGGCTCACGGCGACGACCGTGCGCCGTGAAGGCGTTACCCGAGAAGCTGGAGCCCAGGAGCTTGGCATCCGCCGCTCGGAAGATCGCGTTGGCGCTCGTGAGTGCTGCGACGTCGGTCGCGGTGATGCCGCGCGAGCGGGCGCGGATCCACGCGACCCGATCGCGCGAGTCGGCGACGATCCGAGCGTCGAGGTCGGCGCTTCGGGAGGCGACGAGCTCGGGGGACATGCGTTCGACCCTAACCCCGTCCGCCCGTGGAGTGCATGCGAGCCGCGGCGCGTCGGCATCCAGGCCTTGTCCGCAAGGTAAGGGTGACCTAAGTTGTTCGCATGAGCACGAACCCCGAGCCCCTGCGGCGCCCCGACGGCGGCCTCTGGCGCGACCTGGAGGGCGCGGTGCTGCTCGGGGGAGACGCGCGGAACATCCCCGAGATGCGCCGGATCGCCGCCGCTCTCTCGCCCGCCGCGCACGTCACCGTCGTGGTCGAGGTGTGCGGATCGGAGCAGGTCGGCCTGATCGACGCGGGGGAGGGGCGCGTGAGCTGGCTCGACCGTTCGCTCGAGGGCGAACTGCGTCCGCGCGGCGAGCGTCTGGCGCAGGCCATCCACGCGTGGTGCGCCGAGTGGGCGTGCGGCGACGACGCGGTCTGCACCGTCTGGCTCGGCGCGCGCACGCCAGCGCGCATCGTGCGGATGACCCAGGCGCTGCTGCCCGAGCCGCGGGTGTCGTAAGGCGGGCGGCCGGGCCGGCGGTGGGGGTCGGGGGTCGGGGAGGCGACGCGGTCCACGGTCGCGGCGGGGCGGGCGGCGGGCCGGCGGGGCGCGGGGCGCGAGGCGCGGGGCGCGGCGCGGGGGCGCGGGCGCGACGGGGCCGACGGGACGGCGGATTGGCGGGAGGAGCGACGGTCGGGTACAGTAGACCCCAAGCCAAAGACCGTCGGTCATCGGAGTGCTCGCATTCCGATCGAAGCGTCTGCTGAGAAGCAGGGGACCTACGCAGGTAAACGAACTCCTTCGAGCTCCGTGCGCCTGCGCCGGAGCTCTTCTTTTTGTCCGGACCCCGGTGTCTTCGGCCGGCGCCCCGCCTCCGCGGAGCGCCTCGTACACACAAGGAGTGGCCATGGCGCAGAAGGATGCATCGGTCGCCGAGCTCACGAAGAACTTCGAGAACTCGACCGCCGTTCTGCTGACCGAGTACCGCGGTCTGACGGTTGCCCAGCTCAAGCAGCTGCGCAACGACATCCGTCAGGACGCGGATTACGCCGTGGTGAAGAACACGCTGACCAAGATCGCCGCGTCCAACGCGGGGGTCACGGGACTGGATGACGAGCTCAAGGGCCCGTCCGCCATCGCGTTCGTGCACGGCGACCCCGTCGCCGTCGCGAAGAGCCTGCGTGCCTTCGCCAAGGCTAACCCTCAGCTCGTGGTGAAGGGCGGCTACTTCGATGGCGCCCCCCTGACCGCGGATGAGGTCAACAAGCTCGCCGATCTCGAGAGCCGTGAAGTCCTGCTGGCGAAGCTCGCCGGTGCGATGAAGGCGACGATGACCAAGGCGGCATACGTCTTCCAGGCGCTTCCGTCGAAGGCCGTTCGCACGGTCGACGCGCTGCGCGAGAAGCAGGACACCGCGGCCTGACCCGGCCCGGATGATTAACCCGATCAAGGAGATACAACATGGCTAAGCTCAGCACCGAAGAGCTGCTCGACGCGTTCAAGGAGCTCACGCTCATCGAGCTGTCCGAGTTCGTCAAGGCGTTCGAGGAGACCTTCGACGTCACCGCTGCCGCCCCCGTGGCCGTGGCCGGCCCCGCCGCCGGTGGCGCCGCCCCCGCCGAAGAGGTCGAGGAGAAGGACTCGTTCGACGTCGTCCTCGAGGCCGCCGGTGACAAGAAGATCCAGGTCATCAAGGTCGTCCGCGAGCTCACCTCGCTCGGCCTCGGCGAGGCCAAGGCCGTCGTCGACGGTGCCCCCAAGGCCGTGCTCGAGGGCGCGAACAAGGAGACCGCCGAGAAGGCCAAGGAGGCCCTCGAGGGCGCCGGCGCCACGGTGACCCTGAAGTAATTTCAGCAACACCGTCGCTTTCGCGACACCCAGAACCCCGGATGCCGATCGGCATCCGGGGTTCTGTCGTTCCTCCCGCCGCGTGCACCGGCGAAGTCCCCAGCGAGCCCCGCACCGGCACCGGGTTTCATGCTGCGCGGAACCGGAATTCACCGGAACGAAACGAAAAAGTCTGGGAAAACCGTATGGGCATCGTTTACGGTCGTTGAGAACATCCCCCCGTCGATCCCCCCATCCGACGTCGTTCTCGTTCACACGTTCGTGCGTGCGTCGGTAACTGGAGACCCATGCCCATCGCTGCATCCGGCGTGCCCGCGCGCCGTTTCACGACCGCCCTCAGCGCCGCCCTCGGCGCCGCTCTGCTCGGTTCGGCCCTCGCCCCCCTGCCCGCCTTCGCGGCCGACGGCGCCAAGGTGGTGATCAACGAGGCCTACCTCGAGGGCGGAAGCGCCGGTGCCCCCTACACGCAGAAGTTCGTCGAGCTCTACAACGCCGGCGACACCGCGCAGGACCTGAGCGGATGGTCGCTCCAGTACCGCGCCGCGTCGAGCGTCGACGCGCCGAACGGTGCCAACACGCAGGCGCTCACCGGGTCCATCGCCGCGGGCGGTCACTACCTCATCGCGCTCCCGAGCAACGGTGACAACGGCGAGGCGCTCCCCGCCGCGGATGCCACGAGCACGGGGCTCAACCCGTCCGGCACGGACGGCCAGCTCTTCCTCGCGAATGTCACCGACCCCCTCGCTCTACCGGCGGGTCCGGTCGACGACGACCGCGTCGTCGACTTCCTCGGCTACGGCACCGGCGCGAGCTTCGAGACGGCGCCGGCCGTCGTCGACGGGCCCAACGGCACGCCGAATTCGCTGGTGCGCACCGACTTCGTCGACACCGACGACAATTCCGCGGACTTCACCAACGCCACGACCGTGACGCCGCAGGGGTCCGGGAGCGCATCGCCTCAGCCGGAGCCGACCGGCACCCCCACGCCCGGGCCCTCCACGCCGGCGCCGGCGCCCGGCGGGATCACCCCGATCCGCGACATCCAGGGCTCCGGCGCGACGACGCCGCTCGCCGACACCGTGGTGACCACCCGCGGCGTCGTGACCGCCGCGTATCCGACCGGCGGCTACAACGGCTTCTTCCTTCAGGCGGAGGGCACCGGGGGCGCGATCGACGTCGCAGCCCACACCGCCTCCGACGCGATCTTCGTCTACGGCTCCGCCGCCGCGGCATCCGTCTCCATCGGCGACCACGTCGAGGTGACCGGAACCGCGGGGGAGTACGACGGACAGACGCAGCTCACCGCCGACGCCGCGAGCGTGCGCATCCTCACCGAGCCCGCCGCTGAGGTCGCGCCCGCCGAGATCACGTGGCCGAAGACCGACGAGGAGCGCGAACGCTTCGAGGGGATGCTGCTGGCGCCGCAGGGCGACTTCACCGTCACGAACACGTACTCCACCAACCAGTACGCCGAGGTGGGACTCGCGGCCGGCACGACGCCCCTGCGCACGCCCACCGATGTCGCGCGTCCGGACACGCCCGAATACGTCGCGGCCGTCGCCGACAACAAGGCCCGCGCCGTGGTGCTCGACGACGGCGCATCGCTGGACTTCCTCCGTTCGGCGCAGGACGTCCCGCTCCCGTACGTCTCGCTCACCGACCCGGTTCGCGTCGGTGCCGCCGTGACTTTCACCGGACCGGTCATCCTCGACTACCGCAACAACGCGTGGAAGTTCCAGCCGACCGCGCAGCTGACCGTCGACAACGCCGACACGGTGCAGCCCGCGAGCTTCGCGAACACCCGCACCGCGGCCCCGGAGCCGGTCGGCGGCTCGGTGAAGATCTCGAGCTTCAACGTGCTCAACTACTTCACCACCACGGCCGAAAGCGTCGGGTGCACGTCGACCTACGACGACCGCGAGGGCAACCCCGTCACGGCCGACACCTGCCCCGCCCCCGGCCCCCGCGGGGCGGCCGACGCGGCCAACCTGGAGCGCCAGCAGGCGAAGATCGTCGCCGCCGTCAACGGCCTCGGTGCCGACGTCGTCTCGCTCGAGGAGATCGAGAACTCGGCCGTCTTCGGCAAGGACCGCGACGACGCCCTCTCCACGCTCGTCGACGCCCTCAATGCGGCCCTGGATGCCGACGAGTGGATCTTCGTGCCCTCACCGGCGGAGCTCCCGGCGTCGGAGGACGTCATCCGCACCGCCTTCATCTACAAGAAGGCCGTCGTCGCGCCGGTCGGTGACAGCGTGATCCTGGACGACCCGGCGTTCTCGAACGCCCGTCAGCCGCTGGCGCAGGCCTTCGCCCCCATCGATGACGCGGATGCCAAGATCCTCGCGATCGTGAACCACTTCAAGTCGAAGGGCGATAGCCGCCCCGCGGCGACGGGTGACAACGCCAACGGCATCCAAGGCGCCTTCAACGGTGATCGGGTGCGACAGGCCCAGGCCCTCGGCGCGTTCGCGGCGGAGAGGTCGGCGGCCGTCGGAACCGACGACGTCTTCCTGCTCGGCGACTTCAACGCCTACACGCAGGAGGACCCGATCCAGACGCTGCGCTCGTTCGGGTTCGAGCCGCTCGAGGCGGGCACGGGCAAGTACTCGTACTCGTTCAGCGGGCAGTCGGGCTCGCTCGATCACGTGCTCGCCTCGCCCTCGGCTCGCGAGCTCGTGACCGGCGTCGACATCTGGAACATCAACGCCGTCGAGGCGCTCGCGCTGGAGTACAGCCGGTACAACGACAACGCGCTGAACTTCTACGAGGCGACGCCTTACCGGTCGAGCGATCACGATCCCGTCGTCGTGGGCCTCGACCTGTCGTCGACGACCGATCTCACCCTGCTCGGCATCAACGACTTCCACGGTCGGATCGATGCGAACACGGTGAAGTTCGCGGGGACCGTCGAGCAGCTGCGGGCGGAAGCCGGCGAGGACAACACGCTCTTCCTCTCCAACGGCGACAACATCGGGGCCTCGCTGTTCGCCTCGGCGTACTTCGATGACGAGCCGACCATCGAGGTCTTGAACGCGCTCGAGCTCGCGGCATCCGCCGCGGGCAACCACGAGTTCGACAAGGGCGCCGCCGACCTGACGGGTCGCGTCTCCGACGCGGCCGACTTCCCCTACCTGGCGGCCAACGTGTACGAGGACGGGCAGCCTCTGCTCGACGAGTACGCGATCTTCGAGGTCGACGGAGTGCGCGTGGGCGTGATCGGCGCCGTCACGCAGGAGACGGCGCAGCTGGTCTCGCCCGGCGGCATCGAGGGCATCGAGTTCCGCGAGCCCGTCGCCGAGGTGAACCGCGTCGCGGCCGAGATCGAGGACCAGGTCGACGTCATCGTCGCCCAGTACCACGAGGGCGCCGCGGAGGGGGATTCGACGGGCGAGACCCTCGAGGAGGCCGTCGCCGCCGGCGGCGCGTTCGCGAAGATCGTGAACGAGACGGATGCCGCGGTCGATGCGATCTTGACCGGTCACACCCACCAGAAGTACGCGTGGAATGCTCCGATCCCCGGCGAAGAGGGCACGCGCCCGATCGTGCAGACCGGCAGCTACGGCGAGAACATCGGCGAGATCGTGCTGACGGTCGACCGTGACAGCGGCGAGGTCATCGATTCTTCGGCGCGCAACGTCGCCCGCCTCGCGGCGGAGACCGTTCCGGAAAAGCCGGAGCAGACCGAAGCGAACAGCGCCGCCCTGGACGCTGAGCTGATCGCGAGGTACCCGCGCGTGGCCGAGGTCGACCGTATCGTGACGCTCGCGCGCGCCGAGGCGGACCGCGTCGGCGCACAGCCCGTGGGCTCGGTGACGGCCGACATCACCACCGCCTTCCGCGGCGGCTCGTACGTCGACGGCGTCTATGCCGGTGGGCAGCGCGACGATCGGTCGAAGCAGTCCGCGCTGGGCGGTCTCGTCGCCGACGCGCTGCGCGAGACGCTCGCCGATCCCGCCCGCGGCGGAGCCGAGATCGCCCTGGTGAACGCGGGTGGTCTGCGCGCCGAGCTGTTCTACGGCGAGGACGGCGTCATCACGCTGGCCGAGGCGAATGCGGTGCTGCCGTTCGTGAACAACCTGTGGACCACCACGCTGACCGGCGACCAGCTGCGGCTCGCGCTCGAGCAGCAGTGGGGGGACACGGCCGGCCGCGACCGCGATCTGGCCCTGGGCGTCTCCGACAACGTGCGTGTGACGTACGACGCGTCGCGTGGGCCGGGGCAGCGCATCACCGGCATCTGGATCGACGGCGCCGCCGTCGACCCCGCGGCGTCGTACCGCGTCGGCTCGTTCAGCTTCCTCCTGCAGGGCGGCGACGCCTTCGCCGCTCTCGGCGAGGGGGCGGACACGCGCGACTCGGGCCTCATCGACCGCGACGGGTGGATCGCCTACTTGAAGGCCCATCCCGGTCTCGAGCCCGACTTCACGGCCCGTGCGGTTCAGCTCGCCGGCGCACCCGCGGACGTCGCGGCGGGCGACGACATCACCGTCGTCTTCTCGGACCTCGACCTGACCTCGCTCGGCGCTCCGGCCAACGCTTCGGTCTCGGCGTCGTGGTCGACGCAGGTCGGGGCGCCGTCGACCGCGTTCGCCGTCGCCGATGGTGCCGCGCGGGTGAGCCTGGCCGTCCCGGCCGACGCGTCCGGCGCGGTCGCGCTGCAGATCGTCGCCGAACCGAGCGGGACCGACGTGATGGTTCCGTTCCAGGTCGGCGCGGCTGCGGGCGACGACGGCTCGGGCTCGGGCTCGGGCTCGGATGAGGGTGGAGACGCGGGCCGGGGCGGGGCTCTCCCCGTCACCGGGTCCGACACGGGCTGGATGGGTGCGGGCGTGCTCGCGGCTCTCGGACTGCTCGGCCTCGGCGTGGTCGCGCGTCGACGGGCGGCCCGCCAGAGCGACTGACCCGGGACGACGACGAAGACCCCGGATGCCACCACCTGGCATCCGGGGTCTTCGTCGTTCAGGCGGTGCGCGGGGGAGCGGTCGAGGAGCGCACCACGAGACGGGTGTCCGCCTCGGTGCGCCGGGGCACCTCTCCGGTCCCCTCGATCATCCGCACCAGCATGCGCGTGGCCTCGATGCCCTGCGCCTGGGGGAACTGCTCGATCGTGGTGAGCGAGAACATCTCGGCGTAGTCGTGACCGTCGATGCCGACCACGCTGAGCTCGGTCGGAACGGAGATGCCCATGCGTCGCGCGGCGATGATGACGCCGATCGCGACCTCGTCGCACGCGGCGACCACACCCGTCGGACGCGATGCGGCGTCGGCCAGGAACGACGCGGCCGCGGCGTAGGCATCCGTGATCGTCAGGGTCGACGGCACGTTGCGGATGCGCACGGCCAGGCCGTTGTCGTTCATGGCGTTGCGGTAGCCGATCGATCGCTCGTCGACGTCTTTCGCGGGGGCGTCGGTACGCGGCGTGCTCCCGACGAAGGCGATGTCGGTGTGCCCGAGCGCGATCAGGTGCTGCGTGATGATGCGCGTGATGGCGATGTTGTCGAGACCCAGGGTGGGGACGCCGGAGAGCGCGTTGCCGATGCTGACGACGGGCTTGCCGATGTTGGCCAGGCGCTCCAGATCGGCGTCGTCGGGCTCGAGCGCCACGGCGATGACACCGTCGAACCGTTTGCGTGCGAGGTAGGTGGAGTAGAGGCTCTCGCGGTCACGCGACCCGGGTTCGGCGACGTACAGCGTGACGTCGTACCCGAGCGGGATCAGCGTACGCTCGACCCCCTCGACGATTGATCCGAAGTACCAGCGGTTGACCTTCGGCACGATGAGCGCGATCGTGCGCGTGCGTCCCGTGGCCAGGCTGACCGCGCTCGTGGAGGGCACGTATCCCAGGGACGCCGCGGCGTCGGCGACGCGCCGCCGTGTGCCGTCGGAGACGTAGCCGCCGCCCGTGAGAGCGCGGCTGGCCGTCGATTTGGACACGCCGGCCAGACGAGCCACGTCGGCGATTCCGCTCATGCGCAGGGTCTTCCTCGAGATGCGTCGACGTCCGTGTCGACGTCGAAGAAGAGTATCCGACATCGGGGGAAAGTGGAACCGGTTCCGGCAGGGTGAATCGTGATCGAGCCGCGTCATTTCGCGTGTTATCCGTTCGTGACCTGACGCCGGTTGCAACTGTTGTGGATTCCCTCTACGGTTGCCTGGAATCGGTTCCCGACAGGGTCCGATGCACCACTGAACTCAAAGAGGAGAGACCACATGGGTATGTCACAGCGGTATCGCCTGCTGGCTCCCGTCGGACTGCTGGCGGTCGGAGCGATCGCTCTCGCGGGCTGCGCCGAAGGTGACAGCAGCGGATCGGGCGGATCGGGTAGCGGAGAGACGACCGTGCGCATCGCCGGCGGCATCACCGGTACGGAGGCCGACGCGCTGAACCAGAGCTTCGAGCAGTTCACCCAGGACACCGGCATCAAGGTCGTCTACACCGGCGACAAGAGCTTCGAGGGCAACATCGTGACGAAGGTGTCCGGTGGTGACGCCCCCGACATCGCGATCGTCCCCCAGCCGGGTCTGCTCAAGACGCTCATCGGCACCGGCGAGGTGCAGGAAGCCTCCGACGCCGTCTCGTCGAACGTCGACGAGTACTGGGGCGAGGACTGGAAGTCGTACGGCACCGAGGACGGCACATTCTACGCCGCACCGATGCTCGCCAACCTCAAGGGCTACGTCTGGTACTCGCCGGCGAAGTTCAAGGAGTGGGGCGTCGAGGTTCCCAAGACGCTCGACGAGCTGATGACGCTCACCGCGACCATCCAGCAGAAGACCGGCGCGGCCCCGTGGTGCGCCGGCTTCGCCTCGGACGCCGCTTCGGGGTGGCCCGGAACCGACTGGGTCGAGGACATGGTCCTGCGCCTGTCGGGCCCCGACGTCTACGACCAGTGGGTGGCCAACGAGGTCAAGTTCACCGACCCGCAGATCAAGGCGGCCTTCGACGCGGTGGGCGAGATCCTCCTCAACCCCTCGTACGTCAACGCCGGCTTCGGCGACGTCAGCAGCATCAACTCGACCGCCTTCGCCGACGTGGCTGCCAAGGTCGCCGACGGCAGCTGCCCGATGACGCACCAGGCGTCGTTCCTCTCGGCCAACTTCCTCACGGTCACCAACGCAGCGGGTGAGACCCCCACGATCGCCCCGGACGGCGACGTGTACGCGTTCCTGACCCCCGGCGTGACCGAGGGCGAGCTCGCGGTCGAGGGTGGCGGCGAGTTCGTCGCGGCTTTCTCGGACGACGAGAGCGTGCAGAAGGTCGTCGAATTCATGTCGACGCCCGAGTTCGCCGACGCCCGTGTGAAGCTCGGCGGCGTCATTTCCGCCAACAAGGGCGCGGACCCCTCCCTCGCCTCGAGCGAGTTCCTCACCGAGGCGATGAAGACGCTGCAGGACCCGAAGACCACCCTGCGCTTCGACGCGTCCGACCTGATGCCGGCCACCGTCGGTGCGGGTTCGTTCTGGAAGGGCATGGTCAGCTGGATCGACGGCACCCCGACCGATCAGGTGCTCAGCGACATCCAGGCCGGTTACGACAACTGATCGAGCCGATCGAGAAAGGATGGGCCGCCCGCGACGCGGGCGGCCCATCCGGTCCATACTCATAATCCGCCCCCAGCTCCACACGGGCACTCATCGATGAGCACGAAGGCGTGTTCGGGAGGGACGTCATGACCGATATCAAGAACGCGGAGACGACGCCGGCGGCGTCGCCCCCGCCGGCCGGCCGGGGCAAGCCCGCGTCGCGCGGCTCCGCGGCCGCGAACCGCACCACGTTGCTCGTGGTGGTGGTGGGGCTCATCCTCGTGGTGGCGCTCTTCCTCTTCATGGTGACGCGCGCCCCCGCCGACACCAAGCCGACCACGCTCGGCTTCTCGCTCAACAGCTTCTTCATCTGGCTCGGCGGACTCAGCTCGATCGTGCAGATCCCGCTCGTGCTCGTCGTGTTCGGCGCGGTCGTGGGGCTCCTCCTGCTGCTCATCGAGTACGCTCCCCGCTCCGGCAAGGGCTACTTCTGGCTGCGCCTGGCCGCGTGCTTCGCCATCCCGATCCTCGCCTTCATGCTGCTGCGCCCGTACCAGAACGCGGTCATCTACGTCCTCGGCATCGCGATCATTCTCGGTGCGATCCTCTTCTACGCCGACTACCGGTCCCGCCAGGGCGCGGGTTACCTGTTCCAGCTCATCCTGTTCGCCGCGCCGGCGGCGATCCTGCTGCTCATCGGCCTCGTCTACCCGGCCATCACGACCTTCTTCCAGTCGTTCTTCGACAAGACCGGTGAGAACTTCGTCGGCTTCGAGAACTACATCTGGACGTTCACGAACCCCGAGGGCTTCTGGTCGGTCATCAACACCCTCATCTGGGTGCTGCTCGCCCCGACCATCGCCACGGCCATCGGCCTCGCCTACGCCGTCTTCATCGACCGGGCGGCGGGCGAGAAGTACCTCAAGGTGCTCATCTTCATGCCTTTCGCCATCTCGTTCGTGGGCGCGGGCATCATCTGGAAGTTCGTCTACGACTTCCGCCAGGGAGACCAGCTCGGCATCCTGAATGCGATCGTGACCGCCTTCGGCGGGCAGCCGATCTCGTGGCTGTCGGCGTCGCCCCTGATCAACACCCTGCTGCTCGTCGTGGTCTTCATCTGGAGCCAGACGGGTCTGGCGATGGTCATTCTCTCGGCCGCCATCAAGGCGGTCCCGCCGGAGCAGAACGAGGCGGCCGAGCTCGACGGCGCGAGCGCCTGGGAGCGGTTCATCAACGTGACCGTCCCCGGCATCCGCTCGTCGCTCATCGTGGTGCTGACCACCATCGCCATCGGCGCCCTGAAGATCTACGACATCGTCGCCGTGATGACCGGTGGCCGAAACGACTCGACCGTGCTCGCGTTCGAGATGGTCAACCAGCAGCAGCGGTTCCAGAGCTACGGGCACTCCGCAGCGCTGGCCGTGGTGCTGTTCGTCTTCGTGCTGCCGCTGATCATCTTCAACGTGCGCCAGATCCGGAAGCAGAGGGAAGTGCGATGACCACCTCCACCGTGGTGCTCGAGCCCACCACCGACACGCGCTCGGCCCGTCAGGTCGCCCGTGACACCCGCAAGCACGAGGCGATGGCACGAAAGCGTCTGACCTCGAAGGGGGCGACGATCGCGGCGATCGTCATCGCGTTCTTCTGGACGATCCCCACCTTCGGCCTTTTCATCACCTCGTTCCGGCCGGGATCCGACACCCAGTCGACCGGATGGTGGACCGTCTTCACCGACCCGTCGTTCACCCTGGAGAACTACCGGCTCGCGCTGACGTCGGGCGGCACCGCCCTGACGCTCGCGCAATCGTTCCTGAACTCGCTCGCCATCACCATCCCGGTGGTGCTGTTCGCGCTGGCGATCGCCTCGCTCATCGCCTACGCGTTCGCCTGGATCGACTTCAAGGGCCGCAACTTCTTCTTCATCTTCATCTTCGCGCTGCAGATCGTGCCGCTGCAGATGGCCCTCGTGCCCCTGCTGAGCCTGTTCTCGCGCGGACTGACGATCAACGAGGTGACGATCTTCCCGGGCTTCGACCTGCGCGGAGTGGAGCACAGCTTCGCCACCGTGTGGATCGCGCACGTGATCTTCGCGATGCCGCTGGCGGTCTTTCTCCTGCACAACTTCATCGCCGAGATCCCGGCCGAGGTGATCGAGGCCGCGCGCGTGGACGGCGCCGGCCACGGGCAGATCTTCTTCCGCCTGATCCTGCCGCTTGCGGCCCCCGCCCTGGCATCCTTCGCGGTGCTGGAGTTCATCTGGGTGTGGAACGACCTGCTCGTGGCGACGATCTTCGCCCCGTCGTCATCGTTGCCACTGACGCAATCGTTGAACTCGCTGTCGGGCACCTGGGGCGACCAGTGGTTCCTGCAGTCGGCCGGTACCTTCATCTCGATCCTGGTGCCGCTGATCGTGTTCTTCCTGCTGCAGCGCTTCTTCGTGCGCGGCCTGCTGGCGGGAGCCACGAAGGGCTGAGTCCGATCTGACGTCGAAGGGGCGTGGCATCCGCGAGGGTGTCGCGCCCCTTCCTCGTGCCGGGGAGCTGAGGTCGGCCGCGCGCTGTCACGTGGCGGCGAGAAACGGCATCCGTGCCGAGACACGCGGTGCGGATGCGTGTCTGGTGACGAATGGCGTTTATCGCGGTTGGGAGGGGGCCGCGCCGTCGCCGAGGACGGCGCAGGGGCACCGCGTGGCACGAGGGATTCGCGGGCGGATGCCGCTGTGCGGGACGGATGCCGCTGTGCGGGACAGATGCCGGTGGCGCGGGGCATGGCCGTGTGACGGGGTCGAGAAACGGCATTCGTCGCGAGACACGTCGTGCTGCCGTGTGTCTCGCGACGAATGCCGTTTATCGGGATGCGGGGGGGGGGGGGGGGGGGGGGGGGGGGGGGGGGGGGGGGGGGGGGGGGGGGGAGTTGGGCGGCGAGGCGGGCGCAGAGAGCGGCGGAGGCCGGTCAGGCGGTGGCCGGTCAGGCGGTGCAGCCGAGGCGCGACTGGATGTCGCGCATGGCGTCGAGCTCGGCCGACTGTCCGGTGACGATCGCGCCGGCGACCTCCTTGACGCGCGCGTCGTCGCCGAGCTCGATCACGGCCTCGGCCATGGGGATCGCGCCCTCGTGGTGGCGGATCATCAGGTCGAGGAACAGGCAGTCGGCGGGCTGGCCCTGCGCGCTGCGCAGCTCGTCGAGCTGGGCGTCGGTGGCCATCCCCATCTCGGACAGCAACTCCTCCTGGGACTTTCCCGCGGTGTCGCCGTGGCTGTGGGCGTCCGACTTCTCCATCCACGTCATGAGCGGCCGGCTCGACGCCTGGGGAAGCCCCCACTCGACCAGCCATCCGAACATCTCGCCGCGCTGACCCGACTGCGTCGTGGCGATGTCGTACGAGAGGGTGCGCAGCTCGTCATCGGAGGTCTTGCGGTAGATCTCCATCGCCATGAGCACCGCCTGCGTGTGGTGCACCTGCATGTCGCGCGCGAAGCCGGCCTCGGCCGAGGTGTCGGAGGGGTGGGCGGGCGCCGCCGTCGCGCCGAACGCCGTGAAGCGTCCGATCGCGAAGGCGACGGCCATCACGGCGACGGCGACGAGGGCGACGACGGCCCACCGGACCGCGGGACGCGCGACCGGGGTGTCGTCGCTCACGTCAGGCCTTGCCCGGTCCGTCGATCGCCCCGGAGCACGACGCGTTCGGCTCGGGAGCGTTCTGGCTGCGCCAGTACTCGGTGAAGAACTCGGAGATGCGCGGGTCGCTCGGGTCGTCGACCTTGAGCTGGTGGTTCCATGCGCTCACCGCGACGGGCGTGTCGAGGCCCGGGTAGGGCGAGAGAAGCGCGTAGCTGGAGGGCATGACGGCCTTGAGGGCGTCGATGCCGGCCTCGTCGACCTCGTCGGGGTTGTAGGTGATCCAGATGGCGCCGTGCTCGAGCGAGTGCACCGCGTTCTCGTTCTGCTGAGGCTCGGTGTAGACACCGCAGTTCAGCCAGTACGGGTTGTGGGGACCGCCGGCCGGGGGCGTCTGCTCGTACGTGACGGCGCCCTGCACGTGGTCGGAGCGGTTCTCGAACGTCTGCACGCCGTCGATCTCGCGCCCGGTGCTGTTGCCGGCCTGGTAGCTGGTGGGGGGTGCCGGGGCGAAGGCGAAGGATGCCACCACCAGGCCGACCACCGCGAGGGCGGCCGTGGAGCCCACGACCCACCACACGAGCCTGCCGCGCTTACGCTTCGCGACCTGCTTCTGGTATTCCGCGAGCTTCTCCTGGCGCTTCTGCTCGCGCTGCTGCTTGACGGTCAGGTCGATCTGGGCCTGCTTCGCGGGGTTTCCGCTCGCACGCTTGTCGGAGGGGGAGGTCATGCGCTGTGTTCAGTCTCTCTTCGGGCGGGACACATCGGCATCCGCCGACCTGTCCAGACTATTCGGATGAATGGGCCGCTGGCCTGGGAGGAAACCCCGAGCCGGGATGGTGGCCGGCGGGGGAGTCACGGTAGTATGACGATGTCGAATCGATTCGAGGTTCGACGATCCCCCCTTTTTTCTCAGCCCGGCTCGCGCCGGGCTGTCCGTGTTGCGAAACGAAACCAGACGCGTGCTCGATACTGCCTCCCACCCCGTCATCCCGACGTCGTCCCGCTCCGTGCCGACGACCACCGGCGCCATCCGCGCCCTCGGCAAGAACCCCGCGACCGCGCCGATCGTGCTGCACCCCGGTGACTCCATCCCCGCCTCGCGCCGGGTGCTGTACATCATCGTCCTCGGCGCGCTGACGGCCCTCGGTCCCTTCACGATCGACCTCTACCTTCCCGCTTTCCCGGTGCTCGAGGCCGATTTCCAGACGACCGCCGCCGCCATCCAGCTCACCCTGACCGGCACGATGATCGGCTTCGCCCTGGGGCAGCTGATCGTCGGCCCCCTGAGCGACAAGGTGGGTCGCCGCATCCCGCTGCTGTCGGTGACGGCGCTGCACGTGGCCGCGAGCATCTTCGCCGCCCTCGCCCCGACGCTGGGGACGCTCTCCGTCGCGCGCGTGCTCATGGGGGCGGGCGCCGCCGCGGGCGGCGTCGTGGCGGCCGCGATCATCCGCGACCTGTTCGGCGGCAAGCGGCTCGTGGTCATGCTCTCGCGCATGGCGATGGTGTCGGGGGTCGCGCCCGTGCTCGCCCCGCTCGCGGGATCGGCCCTGCTGCTGGTGATGAACTGGCGCGGCATCTTCGTCGTGCTCGCCGTCTACGGCGCCGTCATGCTCGTCTCGGCGATCCTCTTCGTGCCCGAAACGCTGCCTCCCGCCCGACGCGGCGGCCCGGGCGCCACGACCGTGTGGCAGCGCTACGGCAGCGTCTTCCGCGATCGCGTGTTCATCGGCGTGCTCATCATCGGCGCAATGGCCTTCAGCGGTCTGTTCTCGTACCTGTCGGCATCCTCGTTCCTGTTCCAGGTGACCTACGGCTTCAACCCGCAGCAGTACGGCGTGCTGTTCGCGGTCAACTCCGTCGGTGTCGTCGTCGGCGTGCAGATCGCCTCGCGCCTCGCCGCCCGCTTCGGCCCGCAGTGGGTGCTGGCGGTGTCGACCGCGGTGCTCGTGCTCGCGGGTGGGGCCATCGTGCTAACCGATCAGCTGGGCCTGGGCCTGTGGGGCACCGTCGTCCCGCTGTTCTTCTTCATGACCGCGTGCGGCTTCACGTTCCCGTGCGCGCAGGTGCTCGCGCTCGACCGGCACGGCAAGGCCGCCGGGACCGCGCAGTCGATCATCGGCGCCGCCAACTTCGGCGTGGCGGGGATTATCTCGCCCGTCGTCGGGCTGCTCGCGACGGGCTCGGGCATCACCGCCACGACCATGGCCGTGGTCATGGTCGGGTGCGCGGCGATCGGGGTGCTGTCGTTGTGGCTGCTCGTGCGCCCGCGCACGGTGGAGCGCCTCGCTCCCTGACCTCCGTCGGGCGGCTGCTCGAGCGCGGCGCGAAGTCGCGAAGAGTAGCAGGGCGGACGGTCCGCGCATCGACCGTTCCGCCCGCGCCCGCGACGCGGCATCATGAGGCGATGGATGCCACCGCGATCGACGACGTGCTCGACACCCGTCCGCAGCGTTTCCGCGCCGTCGTCGGCGTGGTGCTCATCGCGCTGGCGTGCGGATTGGGGGCGTGGGTCTTCTTCCGGGGGCCGAGTCCCTTCACCGTCGACGTGTGGTGGAACCAGCTTTTCGCCGCCGCCCCGTCGGAGCCGGTGTACGTCTTCGCGCTGGTCATGGACACCGTCGGCGGCCATCTGACGGCGGTCCTGATCGTGCCGGTGCTGGGGGCCCTCGCCTTGTTCCTCTCGCGGCGACGATGGTCGGCGCTGTACTTCCTCGCCGCGTCGGTGGGCAGCGCGCTGCTCGTGCAGGTGCTCAAGCACACGTTCGGACGCGCACGCCCCGAGGACATCCTGATCCTGAGCGACTACGGCTCCTTCCCCTCGGGTCATACAGCGAACGCCGCGACGATCGCCGTGGTGGCGGCGGTGCTGTTCCCCCGCGCGTGGGTGCGCGTCGTGGGCGTCGCGTGGATCGTGCTGATGGCCTTCAGCCGCACGTACCTTCACGCGCACTGGCTCTCCGACACCGCCGGTGGGGCCCTCGTGGGAGCCGGCGCGGCGTTCGTCCTCGCCGCGGCGTTCTCGCGCCTGCGCGCCCGCGACGAGGATCGCCTGACGATCCGCCGCCGGGGCAAGACGGATGCCGGGCCGGCGGTCTCGTCGTAGGCTGACGCGCATGAGCGAGCCCGGCGACGCGCCCTCCGTTCCCTCCGCGGCTGATGCCGAGGTCGCGCGACTGAGAGCGGAGGCCGAGGCGGCCGAAGCCGAGCTGCGACTCGCCCGCGCGCGTGCCGACCTCGCGGCGGCGGAGGCCGCGGCGGCGGCGGCGCGCGCTCGCGCGGCAGGGGGCGGACCGGCGCCGGCAGCGGAGGGCGGTGCTCCGGCGCTGGTCGCCGACCCGGCCGCGAAGATGCCGGCCGCACCGGTGGCATCCGCGTCGGAGCCGGCCGCGGCATCCTTGTCGACACCGAGCTCCCCGGCATCCGGTGTCCCCGCGCTGCCGGACGCGCCGCTCACCGACGCGCAGGTCGCGACGATCGCCGCCGGGTACACGGCCGACGGGGCGGCGCTCGACCTCGGCGTCCTGATGAACGGCGGGCCGGTGGCCTCCGTCCCCGTGCGGATCCCGCTGGCGATGACCAACCGGCACGGGCTCGTCGCGGGCGCCACGGGGACGGGCAAGACGCGCACGCTGCAGCTGCTGGCAGAGCAGCTGTCGGAGAACGGCGTTCCCGTGTTCGCCGCCGACATCAAGGGCGACCTGTCGGGCCTGGCGGCCGCGGGCGCGGCGAGCGAGAAGCTCGCCGCTCGCACCGCCGCCCTCGGGCAGGACTGGGCGGCGCGGGCTTTCCCGACCGAGTTCTACGCGCTCGGGGACGATGTGGGATCCGGCATCCCGGTGCGCGCGACCGTGTCGGGCTTCGGTCCGCTGCTGCTGAGCCGCGTGCTGGGGCTGAACGCCACGCAGGAGTCGAGCCTGGGCCTGGTGTTCCACTACGCCGACGAGAAGGGGCTGGCACTGGTGGACCTCGCCGACCTGCGGGCGGTGCTGACCTCCCTCACGGGCGACGAGGGCAAGGCCGAGCTCAAGGGCATCGGCGGGTTGTCGGCCGCGACCGCCGGCGTGATCCTGCGCGAACTCGTGGCGTTCTCGGCCGCGGGCGCCGATACCTTCTTCGGCGAGCCCGAGCTCGACGTCTCGGTCTTCCTCCGCACGGATGCCGCCGGCGCCGGCATCGTGAGCCTGCTCGAGGTGCCGAACGTCGCCGCGCGTCCGGAGCTGTACTCCACGTTCCTCATGTACCTGCTCGCCGAGCTGTACGAGGTCCTGCCGGAAGTGGGCGACCTGGACAAGCCCAAGCTGGTGTTCTTCTTCGACGAGGCGCACCTGCTCTTCCGCGACGCCTCGAAGGCCTTCCTCGAGGCCATCACGCAGACCGTGCGCCTCATCCGCTCCAAGGGCGTCGGCGTGTTCTTCGTCACTCAGACGCCGAAGGACGTGCCCGGCGACGTGCTGGCCCAGCTCGGCTCGCGTGTGCAGCACGCGCTGCGCGCCTTCACCCCCGACGACGCGAAGGCCCTCCGGGCGTCGGTGCGCACCTACCCCGACTCCGGCTACGACCTCGAACGCGTACTGCAGGAGCTCGGCACGGGCGAGGCCATCATCACCGTCATGAGCGAGCGCGGCGCTCCGACCCCGGTCGCGTGGACGCGCCTGTTCGCGCCGCGCGCCTCGATGTCGCCGATCACCGCGGATGCCATGGCATCGGCCGTGTCGGCATCCCCCCTGTTCCCGATGTACGCGACGCCGATCGACCGCGAGTCGGCGCGCGAGATCCTCGGCGCCCGCATGCAGGCGGCCACCGACGCGCGCGAGGCCGACGAGCGCGCGAAGAAGGCCGCGGCGGACGCCGCCGAGTACGCGAAGCAGAAGGCGGCGATCGACAAGGCGAACGCCGAGGCGCAGAAGAAGGCGCAGCGCGAGTACGAACGGATCCTCAAGAGCACCGCTGCTCCCCGCAGCCGCTCGAGCGCGCCCACCGCGGGCCTCGACGGGCTGCTCGGGCGCGGGGCGACGAAGAGCATCGTGAACGGCGTCATCCGCGGCTTGTTCGGCAACAGCCGTCGGCGCTGAGCGGGGCGCGCGGCGGCGTCGGGGTGCGCGGTGGCGTCGGGGGTGCGCGGCGGCGCGGGGTTCGCGCGAGGTCGGGGATCTGCGCAACCTCGGTGGCATCCGGGGGTGTCGGGCTGAGGTTGGGTGAATCGCTGAGGTTGCGCGACGGCCCGCGGGGTCACGCGAGCGGGAGCGGGGAGCGGAGGCGCACGAAACGTGGAGGGGGCGGATGCCGGGAGTCCTGGCATCCGCCCCCTTCGCGTCGCGTCAGGACCGGCGGATCGCCAGCGGCATCGTCGAGGTGTCGATGAGCGGGTCGCGGTCCTGACGCTCGACCAGGGCCTCGGCCTCGGCGGGCGTCTCGACCGTCGGCACGGAGCCGAGCAACGGGCGCTTCGCCGACTCGCGCATCGCGAGGAGGGCGATGAGACCAAGGGCCGCGAAGAACATGATGTAGAAGGCGGGCATGAGGGTGTTTCCGGTGGCGTTGATGAGCGCCTGGCTGAACAGCGGTGTCGTGCCGCCGAACAGCGACACGGCGACGTTGTACGCCACTGCCATCGCGCCGAAGCGCGACGCCTTCGGGAAGAGCGCGGGGAGGGCGGATGCCGAGATCGCGACGTAGAACGCCACCGGCACCGCCGCCATGAACAGCGCGATCATCACGGCCCACAGCTCGCCGATCTGCATGATGAGGAACGCGGGCACGAGCAGCACGAGAGCCGACCCCGCCGCGATGGCGTAGACGGGCTTGCGGCCGATGCGGTCGCTGAGTCGGCCGATCAGAGGCAGGGTCGCCGACATGACCAGCAGCACGGGCACCGTCGCGATCGCCGCCGACAGGTTGGAGACGCCGACCTCCTCCTCGAGGTAGGTCGGCATGTAGCTTGTCAGGGCGTAGCCGGCGGTGTTGGTGGCGGACACCAGGGCGATGCCGATCAGCAGCGGCTTCCAGTGGTGGCGCACGATGCCGAACAGTCCCTGACGCGCCATGGGGTCGTCGGCGTCGGCCTCGACCGCGCCGGTCTGCTCGAAGGCGGGGGTCTCGGGGATGCGCAGGCGGAAGTAGATCGCGACGATGCCGAGCGGGACGGCGAGGAGGAACGGGATGCGCCAGCCGTACTCCACCATCGCGTTCTCGCCCGAGATCGAGGTGGTGATCGCCGTGGTGATCGCGACGGCCGAGGCGCCCGCGGCGAAGCCCACGTAGGAGCCGACGTCGAGCCACGACGACCAGAACCCGCGGCGCTTGTCGGGTGAGAACTCCGACACGTAGGTCGTCGCTCCCGCGTACTCGCCGCCGGTGGAGAACCCCTGCACCATCTTCAGCAGGTAGAGCGGGATGATCGCCCACAGCCCGATCTGCGCGGAAGTGGGCAGGATGCCGATGAGCGCGGTGGCCGTGGCCATCATCGCCATCGTCAGGAACAGCACCTTCTGCCGGCCGATGCGGTCGCCGAGGGGACCGAGGACGAACCCGCCGAAGGGGCGGACGAGGAAGGAGATCGCGAAACCGAGGAGCGTGACCAGCAGGCCCCAGGGTTCGGGGACGTCGGAAGCGAAGACGACGGTGAGCGTGACGGCGAGGTAGCCGTAGATGCCGAAGTCGAACCACTCCATGAAATTGCCGACGACGGTGCCGCCGATCGCGGTGCGCACGCGCTTCTTGTCGACGACGATGACGTCGTCGACCTCGAGCCGGGGTGCTCCGGATGCCGAGGGGGATTTCTCGTTCATGCTTCTAGCGTTACCCCGATCCGCGTCGCGTTTCCAGTCCAGGCGCTGCGCGAAGGGGCGTGCTACCGGGGCGACCGCCGACGATCGAGCGCCTCACGTCAAGCCCCCGGGGATGTCGGCGGCCCGGCGTACCGTGTCGGGCATGACCGAGCTCTCCGCCCCCACCGGCCGCGAACCCGCCCTCGTCGCGCAGCCCCGTCCTGACGGGTCGGCGCCGCGCGCCCTCGTTCTGGGGGCGACCGGCTACCTCGGCGGTCGGCTCGTCCCGCGCCTGCGTGCGGCGGGCTATCGCGTGCGGGTGCTCGCGCGCGACCCGCGCCGGGTCGGTGCGTTCCCCTGGGGCGACGACGTCGAGGTCGCGACCGGCGACGCCACCGACGCCGAGGCGGTGCGCGCCGCCGTCGAGGGCGTCAATGTGCTGTACTACCTCATCCACTCGATGGGGAGCGCGCGCGATTTCGAGGCCACCGACCGCGTCGCCGCCCAGACCGTCGCCGACGCCGCCGCCGCGGCATCCGTCTCGCGCATCGTCTACCTCGGCGGTCTGCACCCCGACGACGCCACGCTGTCGGCGCACCTCCGCTCCCGCGTCGAGGTGGGCGAGATCCTCCTGCACAGCGGCGTGCCCACGCTCGTGCTCCAGGCCGGCGTCGTGATCGGGTCGGGCTCGGCGTCGTTCGAGATGGTGCGCCACCTCACCGACGTGCTGCCGTACATGCCCGCGCCCAAGTGGGTGCGCAACCACATCCAGCCCATCGCCGTTCGCGACGTGCTGCATTACCTGCTGGGGGCCGCGCGGGTCGCCCCGAACGTCAATCGCGCCGTCGACATCGGCGGTCCCGACGTGCTCCGCTACGGCCAGATGATGAACGGCTACGCCATGGAGGCGGGCCTGCCGCAGCGGGCCATCGCATCGCTGCCCGTGCTCACCCCGCGCCTCGCATCGCACTGGGTCAACCTCGTCACCCCCATCCCCAAGTCGATCGCGCGTCCGCTGGTGGAGTCGCTGCAGAACGACTGCGTCGTCAAGGACCGCGCGATCGACGACCTCGTCCCGCGGCCCGAAGGGGGTCTCATGCCCTATCGCGAGGCCGTCCGCCGGGCTCTCGGTCGCGTGAACGACGACGCGATCGAGACCAGCTGGCAGGATGCCGAGGTGTCGGGCGCTCCGAGCGACCCGCTGCCGAGCGACCCCGAGTGGGCGGGCCGACTGGTCTACACCGACATCCGCACCATGACCACGAAGGCCAATGCCGCTCAGCTGTGGTCGGTGATCGAGGGCATCGGCGGCGAGAACGGCTGGTACTCCTCCCCGCTGCTGTGGGCCATCCGCGGCTGGATGGACCGGCTGGTCGGCGGAGTCGGCCTCGCGCGCGGCCGGCGCAGCCGCTCGGTCGTCACCGTCGGCGACGCCCTCGACTTCTGGCGGGTCGAGGCCATCGAGCCGGGGCACCTGCTGCGCCTGCGCGCCGAGATGAAGGTGCCGGGTGGGGCGTGGCTCGAGCTGCGGGCGACGCCGGAAGGAGAGGGCGCGCGCTTCGACCAGCGCGCGCTGTTCTTCCCCACGGGCCTTGCCGGTCGCCTGTACTGGCTGTCGGTGCTGCCGTTCCACGGCCTCATCTTCAGCGGGATGGCGCGCCGCATCACGGCGGCCGCCGAGCACGTGCAGCGCGAAGACCTCGAGCCGAAGGCGAAGGCGGGGCGCATCGCCCCCGCGATTGCCGAGGTCGAGACCACCGCCGCCCCTCGGCCTAGAACGCACCGCCTAGGCTGAATCGCGTGCCCCACGTCGCCCGAGTCCTGACCGTCTCCGACCGCTCGGCAGCGGGCCTGCGCGAAGACCGCGGCGGTCCGCTCGCGGTCTCCCTGCTGCGTGAGGCGGGCTTCACGTGCGCCGACGCGCGGGTCGTTCCGGACGGCGCCGACAGCGTCGAGCGCGCCCTGCGCGCGCTCGCGGCCGAGGGCCCCGGTCTCCTCGTCACGACCGGCGGCACGGGCATCGCCCCGACCGACCGCACCCCCGAGGGCACCGCCCGCGTGTTGGACCGGGAGCTCCCCGGGATCGCCGAAGAGCTGCGCCGCCGAGGTCTCTCCGACACCCCCCTGTCGGTGATCTCGCGCGGACTGGCCGGGATCGTCGACCCCGGCACCCTCGTCGTCAACCTGCCCGGATCGACGCGCGCCGTGGCATCCGGAATCGCCGTGATCGCCGAGATCGCCCCGCACGTCCTCGACCAGCTCGCCGGAGGAGACCACTCATGAGCGCCGTCCGCATCGCCCGCCTGTCGGAGCAGCCCCTCGACCTCGACGTGCACCTCGATGCCGTCGAGGACTCCTCGTCGGGCGCCGTGACCACCTTCGTCGGGCGGGTGCGCGACACCGACCCCGATGCATCGGACGCCGTCGTGGCGCTGGAGTACAGCGCGCACCCCGACGCCGAACAGACCCTGCACCGCATCGCCGCCGACGCCGCCGCGGACACCGACGCGATCGTCGCCGTCAGCCACCGCGTGGGCCGGCTCGACGTGGGGGAGGCGGCGGTCGTGATCGCCGTGGCATCCGGTCACCGGGCGGCGGCGTTCGAGGTGTGCCGCACGATCATCGAGACGATCAAGACCGACCTGCCCGTGTGGAAGCGTCAGGTCGAGGCCGACGGTACGACGGAGTGGAAGGGCCTGGGCGGCTAGAGAACGATCTGCGCCGTCTCTGACCGCGCACCTCGAGCTGCTGTGAACCGGGCGGGCTCAGCCCCCGGCGAACGGCGGCAGCACGTCGACGTGGATGACGCCGTCGAGCGCCGCGTCGTCGTCGTGACGGGTGCCGTCGACGAGCACGGCGCAGCGGTCGAGGATGCCGCCGAGTTCGGGGTGGTCGGTGACGATCCCGGCGCGCAGCGTGGCGAGGGTCTGCTCCGAACGGTCCTCGCCATCCGTGCCGGCGGCCTCCGCGGCGGCGGCGAAGTACCGCACCCGCACGCTCACGCGGTCACCCCCGCATCGGGCTCGCCCGGTCGCGACCAGTCGCCCGACTTCCCGCCGGTCTTCGACACGATGCGCACGTTCTCGATGAACGTGCCCTTGTCCATGCCCTTCACCATGTCGACGATCGCCAATGCCGCGACCGAAACGCTCGTCAAGGCCTCCATCTCGACCCCCGTGCGATCCGCGGTGCCGACCGTGGCCTCGATCTCGACGCCGGCGTCGGTGATCTCGAGGTCGACCGAGGCGCGGTGCACGCCGATGACGTGCGCGAGCGGCAGCAGGGCGGGAGTGGACTTGGCGGCCTGGATCCCGGAGATCCGCGCCACGGCCAGCACATCGCCCTTGGGGGCGGTGCCGTCGCGCAGGGCCGCGACGACCTCGGGGGCGCAGCGCACGAACCCACGCGCCGTCGCGGTGCGGACGGTGGGCTGCTTCGCGGTGACGTCGACCATGCGGGCGTGGCCCGCGGCATCCAGGTGGGTGAAGGTCATGGGATCAGCATGACATCGAGAGCGTCGCCCACCGACACGGTGGACACCTCTGCGGGCACGATCGCGAAGGCCTCGGCGCGCGCGAGGGAGGCGGCCAGGTGCGATCCGGAGCCGCCGGCGGTGGCGGGGCGGACGGTGCCGGCGACGAGGTCGACGGCGGCGGGGAGGTACTGCCGGCGCCCCGGCGGCGTCGTCCAGGCCTCGGATGCCGTGAGCCGGGCGATGCGCCGGTCGAGCACCGCACGGCCCTGGAGCGCCAGCAACGCCGGACGCACGAACACCTCGAACGAGACCGCGACGCTGACCGGGTTGCCCGGGAGGCCGAAGACGAGCCGGCCGTCGTCGAGGACGCCGAACGCCTGCGGCTTACCGGGCTGCATCGACACCTTCTCGAACGCGATGCGGTCGCTCAGCGCGAGGCGCACCGGTTCGTAGGCGCCGGCGCTCACCCCTCCGGTGAATACGACGACGTCGGCGCGGCGCGCGCGCTCGAGCACGGTCTCGATGCCGGCGGGGTCGTCTCCGACGCGGTCGGCGAGCTCGAGGTCGGCGTCGGCTCCCGCCACCAGTGCGGCGAGGAGGGTGGCGTTGGAGTCGGGGGTTTGCCCTCTGGTGGGGGCGGTGCCCGGCGCCACCAGTTCGCTGCCGGTGGAGACCACGGCCACGCGCGGGCGACGGGCGACGCTCACAGAATCCACGCCCGCGGCGGCCGCGGCGGCCAGGGCGAAGGGGCCGAGGCGCTCGCCGGCCGACAGCACGGTGTCGCCTGAGCGGGTGTCGCCGCCGCGGCGACGGATGAAGGCGCCCGGCGCGGCCGGCGCCCGGCGCACCTCCACGGCGCCGAGGGAGTCGGCGAGGCCGCCGGCGGTGTCTTCGAACGGCACGATCGCGTCGGCATCGGCGGGCACGGCGGCGCCCGTCATGATGCGCGCCGCCTCCCCGGGGGCGATCGCGGGGTCGTCGGTGGTGCCGGCGGGCAGGTCGGCGATCACGCGCAGGGTCGCCGGGTGATCGGCATCCGCGCCCTCGACGTCGGAGAAGCGCACCGCGAAGCCGTCCATCGACGAATTGTCGAAGCCGGGCAGGTCGTGCGCGGCGAGGACGGGTTCGGCGAGGGTGCGTCCGGTGGCGTCGGCGAGCGGCACCGATTCGGCGGGCAGCAGCGTGACGGCGGCGAGCACGCGGGCGCGGTGCTCCTCCACGGTGAGCAGCGAGGTCATCGGGGCCTCCGGGGTCAGGGACGGGACACGGGGACGAGCGGGATGACGTCGTGGCGGGCGCGCAGCGCGTCGATCACGACGAGACGACCGAGAAGCGGTTCGCCGGCGCCGGTCACGAGCTTGAGCGCCTCGGTCGCCAGCATGCCGCCGACCTGGACGCACAGCGACCCCAGCACGCCGACCTGGGCGCAAGTCGGGGGCTCTCCGACCGATCCCGGGGGGAAGAGGTCGCCGAGCACGACGGGGGCGTGCCCCTCGGGCGGGGCCGACCAGAACACCGTCACCTGCGCCGCCCACTCCTGCACCGCTCCCCAGACGAGGGGGATGCCGAGGTCTTCGGCGGCCGCGGCGACGGCCTCGCGCGTGTCGAAGGTGTCGCTGCCGTCGATCACGAGGTGGGCCCCGTCGAACAGCTCGCGCGCGTTGTCGGCGGTGAGCCGGACGTTCCGCTCGTGCACGACGGTGAGCGGCGAGAGATCGCGCACCGCGCGGGCGGCGGACGCGGTCTTGGCGGTGCCGATGTCGTCGACGCGATGCGCGAGCTGGCGCTGCAGGTTGGTGCGCTCGACGGTGTCGTCGTCGATGATCACGAGCTCGCCGACGCCGGCGGCCGCGAGGGCGAGCAGCACGGGCGAGCCCAAGCCGCCCGCGCCCACCACGGCGATGCGGGCGGCGGCGATGCGGCGCTGCCCCTCCTCGCCGATGGCCGCGAGCACCGCGTGGCGGGCGGTGCGGATGAGCTCCTCCGGGGCGAGGGATGCCACCGGTTGGACGAGCGGCCTCATCCGCCGATCGCGCTCATCGTGCGCGCGGGCTGCACGAAGTCGGCCCGTTCCAGTCCGACACGGTCGGATCCGTGCGCGCGGGGCTTGGCCCACATGGCCTCGCGCCAGATCTGGGCGATGCCCTCGTCGTCGGAGCCGTCGCGGAGGGCCGCGAGCAGGTCGGTCTCCTCGTGCGAGAACAGGCACGAGCGCACCTTGCCGTCGGCGGTCACGCGCGTGCGCGTGCACGCGGCGCAGAACGGCTCGGTGACGGAGGAGATGATGCCCACGTGTCCGGCCACGGCGGTCTCTCCGCGCCGTCGCACCTCCCACCGCTCGGCGGGGGCGGCGCCGCGACCGCGCGGGTCGGGGGCGAGGTCGAAGGCCTCCTCGATCGCCGCGCGGATGTCGCGCGCGGGGATGACGTTCGTCGCCGACCACGAGCGGTCGCCGTCGAGGGGCATGTCCTCGATGAAGCGCATCTCGAAGCCGTTCGACACCGCCCAGTCGACCAGCGGGACGACCTCGGTGTCGTTGATGCCGCGCAGCAGCACCGCGTTGATCTTGATCGGACCGAGTCCCGCGGCGCGCGCCGCCTGCAGGCCCGCGAGCACCTTATCGAGGTGGGGGCGCCGGGTGAGCTCGGCGAAGGTCTCGGGGTGCAGGGTGTCGAGCGAGACGTTCAGGCGCGTGAGGCCGGCGTCCTTCAGTGCCTGCGCGCGGCGGTCGAGGCCGACGGCGTTGGTGGTCATCGAGATCGGGAGGTCGGGATTGTCGGCGCGGATGCCGGCGATGATGAACTCGAGGTCCTTGCGGACGAGGGGCTCGCCGCCGGTCAGGCGCAGTTCCTCCGCGCCGAGCGACTGGACCGCGACCCGCACGATGCGGCGGATCTCGTCGGTCGACATCAACTGCGATTGCGGCAGCCACGGCATCCCGTCAGCCGGCATGCAGTAGGTGCAGCGCAGGTTGCACTTGTCGACCACCGAGACGCGGAGGTCGGTGGCGGTGCGGCCGAACCGGTCGAGCAGACCGCCCTCTCGCGGGGCGCCCGAGGCGGGGAGCGCCGTCGCGCCGGACGTGCCACCCGTCGACCCCGGGCGCGCCGGTGCCGGGGCGCCGGTCGCGGGGAGCGCTGTGGCGCCCGAGGCGGTCACGGTCGCGCCGAGCGGCACGACGACCGGCCGTCGCGTCGCGCTCGCGTGCTCGGCATCCATGGGTCGAGCCTAGGCGAGCGCGCGGGGGGCGAGGGCGGTCGGCCGGGTGCCGGCGGCGCGGGTCGGGGTCGATGCGGCGAGCGCGGTCGGCCGCGAGTCGGCGCGCGGCTGGCATCTCGGCTGGCGGATGCCGGCGATCGGTCCGCGCGATCCCGCTCCGCGCGCGGGCCGCGGGTGCCGAGCCGGAGTAGCGTCGGGGGATGCCGAACACCTTCCGCATCGCCACGGCCGCCCGTCTGCTCGGGGTCAGCGACGACACGGTGCGGCGGTGGATCGACCAGGGGCTGCTGCCCACGACGGGGGCTTCGCCGGTCGAGATCCCCGGCGCCGCCCTCGCCGATCGCGCGGTCGCTCTCGCCGATGAACCCGACGACCCGACCGGGATCGCCTCGAGCGCGCGGAACCGGTTCACCGGGATCGTCACGCGCGTGCAGGTCGACGGCGTGATGGCCCAGGTCGACCTGCAATGCGGCCCGCACCGCGTGGTCTCGCTCATGTCGGCCGAGGCGGCGCGAGAGCTCGCGCTGGAGCCGGGTTCGCTCGCGGTCGCCTCGGTCAAGGCGACGGTCGTGACGGTGGAGGCGCCCCGCGGGTGAGGCCGCGCCGGCGGGGGCTCGGGCGTCACACCGTGAAGCGCGACCCGACCGCGTCGAGCGTGAGGTTCCAGAGGCGGCGGGCGTCGTCGGCCGGGCGGAAGGGCTCCCAGAGCTCGATCGCGCGGGCGGGACCGCCGATGAGGCGCGACGGGCCGAAGAACGTGCCGTCCGCGACCGGGGACGTCGCGGCGAGCACGGCGGGCTCGGCGGCGGATGCCACGGTGCCGGTGATGCGCAGGCGGGACAGCAGCCGGATGACGCGGCGCGCTCCGAGTTCGCGGTCGCGGCCCACGCCCGGCTGCGCGGCGAGCAGGTTGGTCGGTGAGACGCCGGGGTGTGCGAGGGTGCTGGTGAGGCCCCAGCCCTCGGCGCGGCTGCGTTCCTGCAGCTCGCGGGCGAAGAGCCCGATCGCGATCTTCGACTGCACGTACGACGCCATCGCGTCGTAGGGGGTGGCGGCGACGACCGCCTCGTCGAACCGGCCGCGCCGGGCGGCGATGCTCGTCTGGTGCACCACGCGGGCGTGCCCCGCGCGCAGCACCGGGAGCAGACCGAGGGTGAGCGCCGCGTGCCCGAGGTGGTTGGTGCCCCACTGCAGCTCGAAGCCGTCGGCGCTCTCCTGCCTCCGCGGAGGGGTCATGACCCCCGCGTTGTTGACCAGCAGGTGCACCGGGCGCCCCTCCTCGCGGAGGGTGCCGGACAGAGCGGCGACCGAGTCGAGGCTCGCGAGATCCAGCGCGCGCGTCGAGGCGACGGCATCCGGGACCTCCCGGCGCAGGGCGTCGAGAGCGCGACGGCCCTTCTCGGGGGAGCGGACGGGCAGCACCACCTCGGCGCCGAGTCCGGCGAGACGCGTCGCGATGACGGTGCCGATGCCGTCACTGGCGCCGGTGACGACGGCCAGGCGGCCGCGCAGGGGGCGGGGGGAGTCGGGGGACATGGGCGGTCCTTTCGTCGGGATGCCTCGATGCTCCCGCCGTGGGTGCGGAGGGACCAGTGCCCGCTCAGCCGCTGATCGGCGATCCACCCCTCGGTGTGCGGCGACCCCGTCGGCGCCGGTCGCGCGGGAGCCCGATGAGCGCGCGATCCGCGCCGGCTCGGCGCGGGGCCCGAGCGCCGGGAACGCGCGCGGCCGCTGGTCGGGCGGTCCGCGCCCGGGCGGGTGGCGGTCCGCGCCTCACCGTCCGGCGGTCGTGCCGATCACCGCGAGCAGGCGGAGCTTCTCGGCGCTCTCGCTGCCCGGCTGGGCGGTGTAGACGAGCAGGCGGTGCGCATGGTCGGGGTCGACCAGGGTCTGGCACGACAGGTCGAGCTGACCGACCTCGGGGTGCAGGAATCGCTTGACCGCGGGCGGCCGCGCGCCGACCTCGTGGGCGAGCCAAAGGGCGGCGAATTCGTCGCTGCGCGCGCGAAGGTCGTCGGCCAGCGCGGCGACCCGCGAGTCGGGGCCGCGCGCCGCGACCAGCTCGCGGAGCCCCGCCGTGTAGACCCGCGAGAGCGTGGCCTGTTCATCGGGCGGGTAGGCGGCGCGGGTCGACGGGTCGGTGAACCAGCGGTACCCGATGCTGCGCGCGGGGCCGGAGCGCAGGCGGGCGTCGCCCAGCAGGGCGATGCCCAGGCGGCTCTGGCGCAGGGTCTCGCCCAGTTCCGTGACGATCTCGGCGGGGGTGTCGTCGAGGCGGTCCAGGATGCGGAGCATTCCGGGACTGATGTGCTCGGTGCCTGCGTGGCGCAGGGGAGGCCGGTGGCCTGCGAGGTGGAACAGGTGATCGCGCTCGGCGAGGCTCAGGTGCAGTCCCTGGGCGAGAGCCGTCAGCATCTGCTCCGACGGCGTGGGGCCCGTGCCCCTCTCGAGGCGGGCGTAGTAGTCGGTCGACATGTGGCTGAGCAGGGCGACTTCTTCGCGCCGCAGGCCCGCCGTGCGGCGGCGCACGCCGCGGGCGAGCCCCACGTCTTCCGGCTGGAGGGCTTCGCGTCGGCGCTGCAGGAAATCGCCCAGGCTGGTCAGGTCGCTCACGTCGTTCCTCGCACCCCCCGTTCCTACCCGGTGCGTCTGGATCACACCAGGACTCGCCGATCCACCCCTCGATTTATCCGCAGAAGCACCCGAATCGGCGCTGGGGGTCCGCGCGTACGGAATACTGAGACGAGCGGCCCTCGGCGTCGCCGAAAGGATGCCATGTCCCGCTCGCTCCGTCTTCTCGCCCTCGCCGCTGCTGCCGCCCTCCTCGCCGGGTGCGCGAGCACCCCGCCCGCGCCCGCGGCATCCGCCGACGCTCCGTCCGGAACGGTGGAGGTCTACGCCGCGGCCTCGCTGCAGCGCTCGTTCGACGAGATCGCGCGCGCGTTCGAGGCGCAGAACCCCGGCACCACGGTCAGTGCCGTGTACGACGGCTCGAGCACTCTCGCGACGCAGATCGCCGAGGGCGCGCCCGCCGACGTTTTCGCCTCGGCCGACGAGAAGAACATGGCGAAGGTCGCGGCCCAGGCGCCGGATCCGCAGCTCTTCGCGGGCAACACGCTCGTCATCGCCGCGCCGAAGGACAACCCCGCGAACGTGCGCGGCCTCGACGACCTCACGCGGGTGACGACCGTGCTGTGCGCGTCGGAGGTGCCCTGCGGTGCCGCCTCGCAGACGCTGTTGTCGAACGCCGGGGTGGCCGTGACCCCCGCGAGTGCCGAGCAGAACGTCACGGCCGTGCTCACGAAGGTCGCCGCGGGCGAAGCTGATGCGGGCCTCGTCTACGCCACCGACGTGGTCGGCCGCGACGACGTCGAGGCGATCGTGCCGGCGGGGGCGGATGCCGTGGTGAACCGGTATCCGATCGCGACGCTCTCCGAGGCCCCGAACCCCGACGCCGCCGCCGCGTTCGTGGCGTTCGTGCTGTCGGACGCGGGGCAGCAGATCCTCGCCGACCAGGGCTTCCGGGCGCCGTGACGGGTGGCTTCGTCCCGCGCTGGCTCGCGATCCCGGCCGCCGTCGGGCTGCTGTTCCTGCTCGTCCCGCTGACTGCCCTCGTCGCCCGCGTGGAGTGGGGGACGCTGTGGTCCGACGTCACCTCTCCCGCGGCGCTGTCGGCCCTCGGCCTGTCGTTGGGGACCGGGGCCGTGGCGACCGTGCTGTGCGCGATCGTCGGCATCCCTCTCGCCCTCGTGATCGCCCGCAGCCCCGCGCGGGTCGCGGCCGTGCTGCGTGCGCTCGTGACCGTGCCCCTCGTGCTGCCCCCGATGGTGGGCGGTGTCGCCCTGCTCTACCTGTTCGGGCGCAACGGCGCGCTCGGGGTGCTCGGCCTGCCGTTCACCACCGCGGCGGTCGTGCTGGCGCAGGTGTTCGTGGCCCTGCCCTTCCTCGTTCTCGCGGTGGAGGGCGCGCTGCGCAGCACCGGCGTGGAGTTCGAGCGCACGGCCGCTTCACTCGGGGCGTCGCGCGCCATGATCCTGCGGCGGATCACCCTGCCGCTCGCGGCCCCCGGCCTCGTCGCGGGGGTCGTGCTGTGCTTCGCGCGGGCGATCGGCGAGTTCGGTGCGACGGCGCTGTTCGCGGGCAACCGTCCCGGCGTCACGCAGACCATGCCGCTCGCGATCTACACCGCCTTCAACGGCGCGGGCGTCTCGCAGGGCACCGCGGTCGCGCTGTCGCTGCTGCTGCTGGTGACCGCCGTCGCCGTGCTGCTGCTCGTGCGCGGGTGGCGGCCGGGGGTGGGCCGATGAGCGCCGCGGATGCCGGGACGCCCGGCCGCGGCCGGCGCGATGCTGCGGGGGCCGGTGCCGCCACGCCGCGCCCCGGGGGCGCGGGAGCGCCGCACCCCGGGACGCTCGCGCCGAGCGGAGTGCCGGCGGCCGCCGCCCTCCATGCCCGGGTCGTCGTGCGCCGTCGCGACTTCACCGTCGACATCGCCCTCGACGTCGCCCCCGGTGAGACCGTCGCCGTGATGGGGCGCAGCGGCGCTGGGAAGTCGACGCTGCTCACCGCGCTCGCCGGGCTCACGCCGCTGGACGAGGGCGAGATCACGGTCGATGAGCGCGTGCTCGACCGCGCACCGCGCCTGCGCACCGCCCCCATGCACCGCGGCGTCGTGCTGCTCGGCCAGGACGCGCGACTGTTCCCGCACCTCACCGCGCGTGAGAACGTCGCCTTCGGCCCCCGGTCGGCCGGGGTTGCGGCATCCGTCGCCCGGTCCGCTGCGGACCAGTGGCTCGCGCGCGTGGGTCTGCCCGACGCGGGGGAGCGCCGGCCCGCGCACCTGTCGGGTGGGGAGCAGCAGCGGGTCGCGGTCGCCCGGGCCCTCGCCGCCCGGCCGCGGGTGGTGCTGCTCGATGAGCCGCTCGTCGCGCTCGACGCGGTGACGGCGTCGGAGATCCGCTCGATGCTGAACGAGCGTCTGATCGGGGTGACGACGATCGCCGTGACGCACGATGCGGTGGATGCCGCGGCCCTGGCCGACCGCCTGCTGATCGTCGAGCGGGGGCGGGCGACGCAGGACGGCCCCGTGCGCGAGGTGCTCGCCGCTCCGGCGACCGAGGTCGCGGCGAAGATCGCGGGCCTCGAGCGGCTCGTCGGTGTCGCCGCGGGCGGGGGATTCGTGCGCGACGGCATGCGGCTCGAGTCGACGGATGCCGCCTCCCTCAACCTCGCGGCGACGGAGGGGCGTGCGCTCGCCGCGGTCTACCGCGCGGCCGACGTGCGCCTCGGCGCGGGGGCACCGGCGACGGTGTCGCACCTGGAGCCGACGCCGACGGGCGTGCGCGTGGTCACCGACTCCGGCGTCGCCGAGGTATCGCCCGGGGAGGCCGCGGCGCTCCGCCCCGGGGACGTCGTGCGGTGGAGCGTCCCACCCGCCCGCGTGCGCTTCGTCGCGGCATCCTGATCCCGCGCGGCTCACGCCGTGACGACCCGCCCGCCCTCCAGCCGCACCTCGCGGTCGACCAGCCCCGCGGGCACGTCGACGTGCGACACCACCACCACGGCCTGGTCGCGACCGACGGCGCCCAGCAGGTCGGCGAGCAGGGCGTCGGATGCCGCGGGGTCCACGCCCGCGGTCGGCTCGTCGAGTACGAGCACCGGAAAGCCGCGCAGCAGCGACCGCGCGAGGGCGAGGCGTTGGGCCTGCCCGCCCGAGACGAGTCCGCCGCGGTCGCCCACGCGCGCGTCGAGACCGCCGCGCTCGTGAGCCCAGTCGGAAAGGCCGACGCGGGACAGCACGGCCCACAGGTCGGCCTCGGAGGCGCTGTCGCGGGCGAAGAGCAGGTTCTGGCGGATGGACTCGTCGAACAGGTACGGCGACTGCTCGATGAGGCCGACCGTGCGGCGCAGGTCGTCTCCCGAGAGGTCGCGCGCCTCGACCCCGCCGATGCGGAACGACCCGGAGTAGTCGAGGAAACGCGCGAGCACGTGCGCCAGCGTCGTCTTTCCCGCACCGCTCGGGCCGGTCACGAGAACGCGCTCGCCGGGTCCGACGCGCAGGTCGACGTCGTCCAGTCGTCCCGCGTCGCCGTCGGAGTCCGACCGGGCGGGCCAGTGAGCCCCGAGGCCGCGCAGCTCGATCCCCTCGCCCAGCGCGGGCGCGCGATCGGTCGACGCGGGCTCGTCGCGGGGGAGGCCGTCGGGGATGCGCTCGGGCACGGCATCCGCGATCCGCTCCGCCGCGGCGCGCACCTGCCGCCACGACGCGAGCGCGAGGGGGACGGGACCGAACACCTCGAACACGGCCATCGGCAGCAGCACGACGACCGCGAGTCCCGGTCCGGACAGGGTGCCGCCGGTCACGGCCGGGGCGGCGACGAGCAGAGCCGCGAGAGAGGCGACGCCCGCGAGCACCGACACCGCGCCCGAGGTCAGTCCCTGCGCCCCGCCGCGGCGCACGATCGCCCGACGCAGCGCCGCATCGGCCCGGCGCACCCGGTCGCGTGCGGCATCCACCGCCTCGTACGCGGTCAGCACGTCGAGGTTCGTGAGAAGGTCGTGCACCGCATCGGCGACGGCGGCGCGCAGCGGTGCGATCGAGCGCTCGGCGCGGGCGCCCGCGGCCCAGCCGACCGCGACGGCAGCGGCGAAGGCCGCGAGCAGGCATCCGAGCATCGTGAGCGCGGCGGGCCACGACACGAACGCGGTGAAGACGACGGCGGCCAGCGCGGTCGTGGCGGCCGTCACGAGCGGTAGCACGACGCGCAGCGGCAGGTTCTGCAGCTCCTCGACGTCGTCGACGACGCTCGACAACAGCCCGCCGCGCTGCGCACGCCCGAGGCCGTCGGGCGCGAGCGGCACGAGGTCGCGCACCAGGTCGGCGCGCACCCCCGCGAGCTGATGCAGCGCGGCATCGTGACCGCTCAGGCGTTCGAGGTACCGGAACACCCCGCGCGACAGGGCGAAGGCGCGCACCCCGACGACGGCGACCGACAGGTACATGACCAGCGGCTGCTCCGCGGCGCGCGCGATGAGCCACGCGCTCGCCGCGAGCAGGGCGACGGCGCTGGCGGCCGTGCCGAAGCCCGCGAGCAGCGCGGGGGCGAACCGCCGCCGCGACGGCATCGCCGCGCTCAGGATGCCGCGCACCCGCCCGTTCACGACCGCACCTCCGCGCCGACAATGCGTGAGTCGACAGAAATCGTCGCCCGAGCGACCTCCGAAGCGACACTTTTTGCCACCTCACGCGAGAAGAGGGGGGACAGCGCGACCACGCGGTCCGCGATCGCGCGAGCCGAGCGGCGGTGCGACACCAGCAGCACGCCGCGGCCGGCGTCGGCCTCCCGGCGCAGGGTCGCCCACAGGTGCGCCTCGGTCGTGGCATCCAGGGCGCTCGAGGGCTCGTCGAGCACGAGCACCGGCGACCCCGCGACGCGGGCGCGATACAGCGCGCGGGCGACGGCGACGCGCTGCGCCTCCCCGCCCGAGAGCCCCACCCCGCCCGCGCCGAGCGTCGTGGCGGGGTCGATGTCGGCCGCGCCCGCGTCGCAGAGGGCTGCGCCGATCGCCGCGGCGTCGACGACCGAGCCCAGCGCCACGTTGTCGGCGACCGTCCCCGCGAGCAGTCCCGGTCGCTGTCCGGCCCACGCCGTCGACGCACGCGCGTGCGCCACGACGGCGCCGTCGATCCGCACGGCGCCGTCGTACGACGCGAAGCCCAGCAGTGCCGCGACCAGCGACGACTTGCCCACGCCGCTCGGCCCGGTCACCAGCACGATCTGGCCGGGCCCGACCGACAGCGACACCTCCGGCAGCACGTGCTCCGCGCGCTGCACCCGCACCCGCTCGAGCGCGATCGTCGATCCGCGCGCCGGGGTGGCGGCATCCGGGCCCTGACTCGTGCGCGCAGCGTCCAGCGCGTCGAAGATCTCCTCCGTCGCGGCCACCCCCTCGCTCGCGGCATGGAACTGCACGCCCACCTGCCGCAGCGGCAGGTAGGCCTCGGGGGCGAGGAGCAGCACGAACAGCCCGACCAGCAGCGAGAGGTCGCCCGCGAGCAGGCGGAAGCCGATCGTCACGGCGACGATGGCGACCGAGATGGATGCCAGGAACTCCAGCGCGAAGCCCGAGAGGAACGACACGCGCAGCACCGTCATCGTCTCGCGCTTGTAGTCGCGCGTGACCGCCTCGATCGAGTCGGCGGCGCGGTGCTGCCGCCCGAAGGCCTTCAGCGTCCCCAGTCCGTCCACGGTGTCGGCGAAGCGCGCCGCGAGACGGCCGAGCGTGCCGTACTGCTTCTGCTGCACACCGCGGGTGGCCAGGCCGATCAGCACCATGAACAGCGGGATGAGCGGGATCGTCAGCACCACCGTCAGCCCCGACAGCGGGTCGGCCAGGGTCATCGCGCCGATGAGGATCGGCATCGTGATCGCCGTCGCGACGAGCTGCGGGAGGTAGCGGCCGAAGTACGCGTCGAGCGCCTCCAGTCCGTGTCCCGCGGTCACCGCGAGGGCGGCGGCGTTGCGCCCGCCGAGCCAGTTCGGCCCGAGACGGGCCACCGCCGCGACGAGCGCCTCGCGCAGCTGCGCCGATGCCGCCGCCGCTCCGCGGGCCGAGGTCCGCTCGGACGCCGCGATCAGCAGCCCCCGGAGCAGGGCGAAGGATGCCGCCGCCCCCACGTAGCCCCACAGCTCGCCGAGCGGCTGCCCCTGGATCGCCCCCACCAGCGCGCTCGTGAGCGTCCACGCGAAGCCCGTGATCACACCCGCCTGCGCGAGCACGATCGCCGCGGTGACGGCGAGGAAGCCGCGGGAGGCGGTGGCGTAGCGGAGCAGCCGGGGGTCGACGGGTTTCATGGGATCAGTGCGCGACGAGCGCGGCCTTCTCGATGCGGGCGCGGGTGACGCGCTTGCGGAACACCCAGTAGGTCCAGCCCTGATAGGCGAGGATCAGCGGCAGGAAGATCAGCGCCGCCCAGCTCATGATCGTGAGCGTGTAGTCGGTGCTCGAGGCGTTATCGATCGTGAGGCTCGCACCCCCGGCGAGGGTCGAGGGCATCACGTTGGGGAACAGCGCGAAGAAGAGCGCGGCCACGGCCGTCACGATCGTGACGGCGCCGAGGGTGAACGCCGTCCCCTCGCGATCGCGCGAGTTCGCGACCCACGAGCCGATGAGGGCCAGCGCGGCGACCCCCGACAGCGCCACGACGCCGAGGAACAACGGGGCCTGGGCGGCCTGGGCGATCGTCCATGCGAGGAAGACGGCCGCGAGGGCGATGGTGAGGAGACCGGCCCGACCCGCCAGGCGCCGCGCGTCGGCGCGGACCTGTCCGTCGGTCTTGAGCGCGACGAAGTACACGCCGTGCGTGAAGAACAGCAGCAGCGTCGTCAGCCCGCCCAGGATGCCGTACGGGTTCAGCAGCGTCAGCACGGTGCCGGCGTACTCGTGGTCGGCATCCAAGGGCACGCCCTGCACGATGTTGGCGAAAGCGACGCCCCAGAGGAACGCGGGGAGGGCGGACCCTGCGACGATCATGCGGTCGAACGAGCGCTTCCACCGGAGGGAGTCGCGCTGATGGCGGTACTCGAACGACACCCCGCGGGCGATGAGGGCGAGCAGGATGACCAGCAGCGGCAGGTAGAACCCGCTGAACAGGGTGGCGTACCACTCGGGGAACGACGCGAACAGCGCCGCCCCGGCCACGATCACCCACGTCTCGTTGAGATCCCAGACGGGGCCGATGGTGTTGATGATCTGTCGGCGGGCGATGTCGTCCTTGCCGAGGAAGGGGATCGACATGCCGACGCCGAAGTCGAACCCGTCGAGTACGAAGTAGCCGACGAAGAGGAAGGCGACGATCCAGAACCAGAGGTGTGCGAGATCCATGATGTTCTCCTGCGTTCTCAGTAGACCGTGGTCGGCGTGTTCTCGAGCGAGTCGTCGTGCTCGGCATCCGGGTCGGGCAGGGGCTCGGGGCCCTTCTGCGCGAACTTCACGATGAGACCGAACTCGACGATCGCGAGGCTGAGGTAGACGAGCGTGAAGGCGACGAGCGAGACGAGCACGCTCCATCCCGGGACGCTGGGGGAGACGCCGTCCTGCGTGAGCATGAGCCCGAAGACGATCCACGGCTGCCGGCCCATCTCGGTGAACACCCAGCCCACGAGGCTCGCGAGCATGGGCAGGGGAGCGGCCCAGATCGCCACGCGCCACATCCACCCGGCGACGGGGCGCTTGGCGTTCTTGCGCGTGACCCACAGACCGACGACGCTGACGAGGGCGGCGATCCCACCGAGGGCGATCATCCAGCGGAACGCCCAGTAGGTCACCCACAGCACGGGGGCGAAGTTGCCGTCGACCTGGTCGGCGAACTGGGGGAACATCTCCTGGCTGTACATCGTGTTCAAGTCGTTGATGCCCTCGACGCAGCCGTCGAGGGAGTGCGTCGACAGGATGCTGAGCAGGAACGGCACGCGGATCGAGAACAGCTCGCTCGTCCCGTCCGGGGTGCCGAGGGTGAAGATCGAGAACGACGCGTCCTGTCCGCAGACCGTGTTGAACGTCGCCTCGGCGGCGGCCATCTTCATCGGCTGCGTCGCGACCATGACCAGGCTCAATTGGTCGCCGACGATCGCCACGAGCACGAACGACACCACGGTGGCCCACAGGCCGAATCGCAGGGTCTTGCGCATCATGTCGGTGTTGCGCCCGCGGGCCATGTGCCAGGCCGAGACCGCGACCACGACCATGGCGGCGAACATCCAGCCCGCGAAGATCGTGTGCGGGAAGGCGGCGAGGGCCACGGGGTTCGTGAGCAGGGCCCAGAAGTCCACGAGCTCGGCGCGGTGCCCCTCCGCCGACATCTGGTAGCCGACCGGGTTCTGCATGAAGGCGTTCGCGGCGATGATGAAGTACGCCGACAGGGTGGCGCCGATGCTCGCCATCCAGATGCTCGCGAGGTGCGCCAGGCGGGGGAGCTTGTCCCACCCGAAGATCCACAGGCCGATGAACGTCGCCTCGAGGAAGAAGGCGAGCAGGCCCTCGAAGGCGAGCGGGGCGCCGAAGACGTCGCCGACGAACCGGGAGTAGGCCGACCAGTTCATGCCGAACTGGAACTCCTGCACGATGCCGGTTACCACGCCCATGGCGAAGTTGATGAGGAAGATCTTCCCGAAGAAGCGCGTGAGGTGCAGCCATCGGACGTCGCCCGTGCGATACCAGACGGTCTGGAAGACCGCCACGATGAGCGACATCCCCAGCGTCAGCGGGACGAAGAGGAAGTGGTACAGGGTCGTCAACCCGAACTGCCAGCGGGCGAGAGCCAGGGGGTCGAGCCACTCCATCGGGAGCCTCCGATCGAACCGGATTGTGTGGTCAGACCACATGCTACGCCGCGCCGTCACGCTCCGTCCGGCGATGATTCGGCGTCGAATCACCTCCCCGGTCTACGCTGTGACTTACCGGGAAAGTCTTTTCCCGCGAACGCTGCGGAGGTCGCATGTCGGTGCGTCAGAGCCTGCTCGCGATCCTCGATCGCGGCGCGTGCTACGGATCGCAGCTGCGCGCGGAGTACGAGCGCCGCACCGGCGTCGCCGTCAACGTGGGCCAGGTCTACACGACCCTCGAGCGTCTGGAGCGAGACGGGCTCGTCGAGGGCGCGGGCGTCGACGACGAGGCGCGGGTGCTGTGGCAGCCCACCGCCGCCGGCCGGGTCGAAGCCCGCACCTGGCTGACGACCGCGTCGCTCGCGGAGGGCCGCGACGACGTGGCACTGAAGATCGCCCTCGCCGTGACCCTCCCGGGCGCCGACGTCGACGCGGTGCTCTCGGCGCAGCGTGCAGCGGTGCGCAGCGCCCTGGGAGAGCTCGACGACGATGTCGACGATGCGGATGCCGTGCCCGCGGCGATCGTGCGCGCCGCCCGGCGCGCGAAGCTCGAGGCCGACCTGCGTTGGCTCGACGAGGTCGAGCGCCTCACCGCCCTCGCCGAGCCCTTCGCCCTGTCGGACGAGCGGCCGCGGCGCGGGCGACCCGCGCGCTCGGCGGTCTGACCCGACCGGCGAGACGGCTGCGGCTCCCTGATCTGCGAGCGGTGATCCGTTCGCGCAGGCTCGGTGATCTGCGCACGCTCAGTGGCATCCGGGATTCTCATGCTGTGGGTGTGCGGATCGCTGAGGGTGCGCGGGGAGACGACGGCGCGGACGGCCGCCCGGTTTACGGTATAAGCCTCTCGTAGCCCCCGCGTGGTCTTTCGTCAAGGGTCGGGCGCATCGTCGGGAGGACGTGCACGCTGAGAACACCCGGACGACCCAAGGAGTTCTCACATGGTCATGGAAGCACCGCTCAGCCGCCCGGGGTCGATGAAGGCCGCCGCTCGCTCCGCCGCGAAGGCCGACGCCGTCGTCATCCCGCCGGCGTTCACCGAGATTCCGTGGACGCGGATCGACCTGGACCTGTACGAGGTCGCTCGCGACGGCTACATCGTCGGTTACGTGGAGGTCGTCGGGGCCGTCTTCGTCGCTCTCGGCGGCGCACGGTACGACCGCGCGGTCGAGGTGTCGCAGCACCTGACGTTCCACGCGGCCGTCGACGCGCTCGTGCGTCGCGTCTTCTGACGCCGTTCCCCGGCGGGATGAGCGCCCGCCCGCGCGGTCAGCGCGCGAGCGTGTAGCCCGCTTCGTCGATCGCCCCGGCGATGTCGTCGTCGCTGATCCCGTCCGCACGTGCGATGCGCACGAGCGACGCGTCGCCGACGCGGAGGTCCACCGAGAGCACCTCAACGCCGTCGAGAGCCGAGAGCTCCTCGGTCACCGTGCGCACGCAGTGCTCGCAGGTCATGCCCTCCACGGAGAGGACATCGTTTCCGGTGGTGGCGGCGGGGGCGTTGGATGCCGCGGCGTTGTGCCCGCAGCCGCACCCGTCGCCGCAGCCTCCACCGGCAGGAGTGGCGGCCGTGAGGCCGAGTTCGATGCGCTGTTCCGACATGGTGGTCTCCTCAGGAACGGACCAGACGCGCGATGGCCTGGTTGGCTTCTTTCAACTTCTCTTCGGCGACGGGCCCGCCCTGCGCGGCGGCCTCGGCGACGCAGTGCGAGAGATGATCGTCGAGGAGCGAGAGGGCGACGTTCTCGAGCGCCTTCGTCACCGCCGACACCTGCGTGAGGATGTCGATGCAGTATTGGTCGTCGTCGACCATGCGCGCGATTCCGCGCACCTGCCCCTCGGCGCGACGCAGGCGCTTGAGGAGGTCGTCCTTGTGACCCTCGTATCCGTGCATGCGTCCATGATACCCCCATGGGGTATGCCTAGCACCGTCTCCCGGGGTGTCAACCCCCTCGGCGAACCGCCTGGCGTGGCGGAGGGTCGGGGCATAGGAGGTCGACATGCTTTCTCGTCAGACCGGTGGTGGTCGGCGATGACCACCGAACCTTTCCCCACCGGACCCCACCGCCCCGTGCGCATCCCGCACCTGCCCCCGTTGCGCTCGCAGCGGCGAGAATCGAAGGATGACGCGAACACTGGCAGCGCTTCCGGGCGCCGCCCGGAGGCTGTGCCTCAGCCGACGAAACGGCGAGATCTGCACTCGTGAGGACGGGCACCGGGGCCTTCACCACCGCACCGGTGGGCGACTGCTCTGGAGCGAGCTGCAGGCCGATGCGCCGGAATGCCCCGGCGCCGGATCCCCGGCTGAACCGGCCCCGACTCTGGACGACGGGTTCCCCGATGGGCGGGCCGTCTGCCCCGTGTGCTGGGCGTTCGTGGAGGTGACCACGGAGGGCGCGCTCGCCCCGCACGACTCCTGGCGCGGTGACGAATCGCGCGAGGAGGCCGACCGGCGGCGGGAGTGGTTCAACGCCTTCGGCTGGTGACGACCCCGGTCACGCGGGCGTCGAGACCAGCAGCGCCCGCCCGTCGACCACCTCGACGGTCTCATCGAGCGCGCCGGCGTGCACGAGGTCGTGCGTGACGAGCAGCGTCGCGGTGTCGCGGTCGTGCGTCAGCCGTGGCGGTCAGTGGGTCGTGAGTTCGTGACGGTGCGGAGCGACACGGCCGCTCTCAGCACGCCCAGGGCGATCATGACGACCGCGGGGCGAGGGTGGTCAGGGGGCTGAGGACGACGGCAGCGCGCCGTCGGCGAGCGCGCCGAGGATCGCGGTCAGGCCGATGCCGACGCCGACGAGCAGCACGACGAGGGCCTGCCCGACGGCGTCGCGCACGAGCGCGGGTGTGCTCGCCCCGAGCGCCTTCAGGATCGCGACGTCTCTGCGCATCGTGGAGCGCGGCGCGTCGAATCCGACGTCGCCGCGCGCCTGCACATCACCGATGCGACGGTGAAGTCGCACCTCGCGCACGTCTTCTCCACGCTCGGCGTCACCTCGCGCACCGCCGCCGTCTCGTCGGCGCGGGCCCTCGGCATCCCCCCCACCCTCCCTGTCCGGCCCGCAGGCGACGACGTACGATGGGCCTCATGATCCGGGTGCGAGTGGTCGGCGTGGCCCTCGACCCGGCCCAGCAGCACGTCATCCTGCTCTCGCCCGTCGACGCCGACACCGATGGGGAGCGTGTGCTCCCCGTGTGGATCGGCCCGCAGGAAGCCATGTCGATCCTCGTCGCGATCGAGGGGACCGCGACGCCCCGCCCGCTCGCGCACGATCTGATGACCACCATGCTGGGGGAGTTGTCGGCGAGCGTCGACCGCGTCGAGATCACCCATCTCGACGAGGGCACCTTTCACGCGCGCCTGGTCGTCGACACCCCGAGCGGACAGCGTTCGTTCGATGCACGCCCCTCCGACGCGATCGCGCTGGGGGCCCGCGTCGACGCGCCGATCTGGGTCGCCGACGCCGTCTTCGCCGAGGCGGGCGTGCCCGACGACGCGGTGGAGCTCGACCCGTCGCCCGAGGAGGAACGGGTGGAGGAGTTCCGCCGTTTCCTCGACGACGTCGACCCCGAGGACTTCCAGGGCTGACGGTCCGCCACCCCCGTGACGCTCCTAGACTCGCGGAGGGGCCGCGCGCCGCGGCCTGTTCCACGACGAACGGGGTACGAATGCAACTCGCCATGGTCGGACTCGGACGGATGGGCGCCAACATCGTGCGCCGGCTCATGAGGGATGGACACGATTGCGTCGTCTTCGACGTGAACCAGGATGCCGTGGCCTCCCTCGTCGAGGAGGGGGCGACCGGGGCGACGAGCATCGCCGACCTGGCCTCGAAGCTGCAGAAGCCGCGCGCCGTGTGGCTCATGATCCCCGCCGGGCTCACCGGCACGGTGGTCGACCAGGTCGCCGAGGTGCTCGAGCCGGGCGACATCATCATCGACGGCGGCAACTCAAACTACCGCGACGACGTGCGTCGGGCCGCGAAGCTCGATGCCACCGGCATCCACTACGTCGACGTGGGGACCAGCGGCGGCGTGTTCGGTCTCGAGCGCGGCTACTGCCTCATGGTGGGCGGTCACGACGAGGCCGTCGCGCACCTCGAGCCGGTGCTGCGCACCATCGCGCCCGGGCCGGGCGAGGTCGAGCGCACGCCCGGACGCACCGGCGATTACACGACCGAGGAGCGCGGGTACCTGCACTGCGGACCCTCGGGCGCCGGGCACTTCGTGAAGATGGTGCACAACGGCATCGAGTACGGCATCATGGCCGCGCTCGCCGAGGGCCTGAACGTGCTCAACAACGCCGACGCGGGCCTGCACCAGGGGGAGCACTCCGCCGAGGTCGCGCCTCTCGAAGAGCCGGAGTTCTACCAGTTCGACATCGACACCGCCCGCGTGACGGAGCTCTGGCGTCGAGGCTCGGTCATCTCGTCGTGGCTGCTCGACCTGACCGCCGCAGCTCTCGCGCAGAACCCCACGCTCGACGGGCTCGCCGGCCGTGTCTCGGACTCGGGCGAGGGGCGGTGGACCGTCAAGGCCGCCGTGGACACCGGAGTGCCGGTGCCGGTGCTGGCCGCGTCGCTGTTCGAGCGTTTCGCCTCGCGCGGCGAGGACCACTTCGCCAATCAGGTGCTGTCGGCGATGCGCCTGCAGTTCGGCGGTCATCAGGAGCTGCCCGCCGGAGACGTGCTGGAAGCGGGTCAGAAGAAGGCCGAGAGCGGCAAGAACTGATCTGCGGGCGCCGGCGTCACCGTGCGGACGTGGCGAGCGACCGATCCGGCGCAGACGTTCTGTCGGACCGGCTCACCAGACGTTCAGCGCTGACGGGTCAGCGCGTCAGCGCGATCTGGCAGATCGTGAGGCCCCCGCCGTCGTTCCACACCTCGACGGCGGGGGCCTCGCACGTCTGCTCTTCGGCCGTGAGCAGCCGCACGCCCTCGTCGTCGTAGACGGCGTACGGTCCGACGGTTCCTCGGACGGCGGCGGAGATCCCCTGGGGGAGCTCGCCGACGGAGGACAACGCTTCCAGGAGCGGGGCGCTCGCCGTCTCGCTGTAGAAGGTCGGGGCGTCGTAATCGCGGCAATTGGCCGTCCCGCCGGTGCCGACGGGGAAGCCCGTGCCGAGGCAGTAGCCGCCCGCGGGGACGTCGGGCAGAGCGCCGTGCTCGCTCCGATACTTCTCGAAGATCTCCTGCCACTGCACGAGTTTCTGCGTGGCCTGACGGTTCGGCGAGGTCTGCGCGGAGGTCAGGAGCACCGCGAGGAAGACGAGGGCACCGAGGATGATGAGCCCGCCGATGACCAGCGAGACGATGGCGACGGGGTGGAGGCGGGCGCGAGACGTGGACGACATGGCGGGCTTTCTCGAGGGACGGGCGCGGGCGACGCGATGACGGGTGCGTCAGACTCGCATGCGCGGCGGCGTCGCTCTTCCGCGATCACCGTCTCTCCCGCGACGAATCGTCCGAGGTTCACCCGGGCGGTCGCCCGCTCGGCATCCTGCGTTCTGCCGGGTCCGACGGGCGAGGGAGACTAGAGGGATGAGCAGTACGGCATCCGCGCCCTCCGACCGTTACGTCGTCGCCACCGACGGCGCCTGCAAGGGCAACCCCGGCCCCGCGGGCTGGGCCTGGGTCGGCGAAGACGGCCACTGGGCGGCGGGGTCGATCCCCTCGGGCACGAACAACATCGGCGAGCTGCTCGGTCTGCTGCACGCGATCACCGATCACGCCGATGTGCGGGAGCTGGTCGTGCAGGCCGACTCGAAATACGCCATCGACACGTACTCGTCGTGGATGGACGGCCACCGTCGACGCGGATGGGTCACCAGCGCGAAGAAGCCGGTGGCCAATCGGGGGATCCTCGAAGCGCTCATCGCCGCGCGCGACGCGCGTCGTGAGGCGGGGCTGCCCGATGTCGTCCTCGAGCACGTGCGCGGCCACTCCGGCCACGTGCTCAACTCGTGGGCCGACGAGCGCGCGGTCCGCGCCTCGCAGCACGCGGCGAAGGGCGAGGAGCTCATCTGGACCTCCCTGCGCGGCCTCGATCGCCTCGAGGTGCAGAAGGCGCCGCCCCGCTCGGCAGCGGACCGCAACGGCCGCTGACGGCCGCGGGCTCACCCGGCCAGCACCTGAGCCTCCTCCTCCGCGGTGAGTCCCGCGCGACGCGGCCGGTCGAGCCCGCGCGCGCGTTCGTCGTCGAGCACGCGACGCATCGTCTCGGCCAGCGGGCGACGTGTGCCGCCGGATGCCAGAAAGGCGGTGTCGCTGCGGCGGGAGAAGCCCCTGGCCTCCGCGGGCAGCCACAGGGGGAGCGACCGCGGGCCCGCCCAGTACTGCACGCCGCGGGCGAGGAGGGTGTCGTCGTCGAGGACGACGGGCTCCACGCTCGCCTCGGCCGCGTCGCGGGCCGCGCCGAGTATCGCGGCGAGGGGCACCTCCTCCCCGACGGCATTGACGGGACCGGCCGTCCGCGCGGCACCGGCCCGCACGATCCACTCCGCGAGGTCGTCGACGTCGATGCCCTGCGCGTGCCGTCCCGCCGTCTCGGGCACGACCACGCGGCCCCCGCGCGCGAAGCGCGCCGGCCAGTAGCCGAAGCGATCGGTGGGATCGCCCGGGCCCACGATGAGTCCGGCACGCGCCAGCAGCGCGCGATCGCCGACGGCCGCCGTGCTCAGTCGCTCGGCGTGCACCTTGGCATCCGCGTACTGCGAGAGGTCGGCGGGGTCGACGAGCGCGGCGGACTCGCCGGCGAACGGGGCGTCGGACCGGGCGTAGACCGACACGCTCGACACGAGGGTCCAGTGCGCCGCACGATCGGCGAGGGCCTCGAGACCGGATGCCACGAACCCCGGGTCCCACGACAGCTCGACGACGTCGTCCCACTCGCCCGTGAGGCGCGCGTAGGCGTCGGGATCGCTGCGATCGGCGCGCACGAGCTGCGCTCCCGTCGCGACGGCGCCGGACTCCCCGCGGGCGAGGCAGGTGACGTCGGCACCGGCATCCAGCGCCGCCGTCGCGATGGCGCGGCCGAGCCACGCGGTTCCGCCGAGGATGAGGATGCGTCGCATGCGGCCAGCCAAGCATCGCGACTGCCGCGAGGCGAGCGGGTTCGCGCTCGGCGGACGCAACCCCTCGCGGATCGCCCCGCTTGCTGGCAGAAAGGGTGGGTGCACCCCGTCGAACGCGCTCCCTCGCTCATCCAGCAGCGCTTCACCCTGGAACGCGCTCGAGCGTGGAGCAGGTGGATGATGGCAGCGTCCGTGATCTTCGCGGTGGGGACGACGCTCCAGGTCGTTCTCGACGGCGGTGACGTGCCCTGGTGGCGCTGGTTCGGGCTCGTATTCTGGTGGGTCGTGGTTGCTCTCAGTGCGCGTCGAGCGGTGCGGGAGGGGCGCTCGATCCGTGCGTTCGAGGCGGCGCATGGGCGGGATGCCGGAAGGCAACGGCCCGTCGGCGGCTGAGTCGCCTCAGGGCGCGGTCTCCGTCTCGACCGCCACGGCCTCCGCGTCGAGGGCCTCGGCATCCCGACTCCGACCGAGGATCTCGTAACGCCGCTCGATCCCGGCCGTCTCGGCGCCCCACGTGCTCGCCGCGACCCGACGCTGGTGGGCGTCGAAGGCCGCTTCGTCGACGAACCGTTCCTCGACTCGCCACACCAACGGGTCACCGGTCGGATCGACGTCGAAGGAGACGCATCCCGGTTCGGCCCGGGTGAGGGCGACGTGCGCCGGCAGGTGCGTGAGGACGCGGTCGAGCTCCGCGGCGTCGGCGCAGCGGAGCTCGCCCGTCAGCGTCACCTCGGAACCTGGAGGGGCGAGGGCGTGGTGCGGCATCCGCCCACGTTACGCGCTCAGGTCGCCGGGGCCGCGAGCGACGGGGTCTTCGCGATGGCATCCTTCAGCACCTTCTCGCCCGCGAAGAGGGTGTCGTGGTAGACGTCGCCGAAGGCGAAGGGGGCGCGCATGTGCCAGATCGACGCGCCGGTGCACCAGGACGACGTCAGCGGCGCTTTCAGGATCGAGCGGTACAGCAGAGCCTGCACGTCGTGGTTCGCGGCCCCCGTGGGGGGTGCGCTGCCCTCCTGCTGCGCGAGACCGTCGACACGCGGTTGCACGCCGACCTCGGTGATCAGGAAGGGCATCTGCAGCCGCTGGCACACGTCCTCCAGCTTGCCGAGGTGGTCGTCGGTGCGGCCGCCGGCCCCGCGCCAGCCGGCGGCGAGCTCGTCGACGGAGATGTTCGGCGCCGACGGGGTGTAGACCTTGTCGGTCAGGCGGATCCACGAGTTGATGCCGAACACGTCGAGAAGCTGCGCCATGTGCGGGGTGCCCTGGGGCAGCCAGTACGTGTGCAGCAGGTACAGCTCGAGGGTGGTGAAAGCGGCGGTGAGGTTCACCGCGGGTTCGACCGAGCGCACCGTCTCGACGAGGTCTACCCACTTCGCGTAGAGCGCGGCGTCGGTCTGACCGGGCTGCTCGCACGCGATCGAGAGGTACTCGATGTCGTTGTCGGCGCAGAGGCCCGCGAAGTGCACCATCTGCTCGGTCCACCGCGAGAAGAACCCGTCGACGGATGACGGGGCGTAATTCGCGCGGTAGAACCCGTCGCCGTCCTGCTCGGTGGCGATGTGGGGCTTGAGCAGGGTGATGCGCACGCCCCGGTCTTTCGCGAGCGCGAAGACCTTGCGGATGCGGTCGTCGGAGACCCGGGTGAACGTCGTGGAGGTGGCATCCGGGATGTAGCAGAGCACGACGAGGGTCGCGTGGGCGCCGAGACGCGCGATGCGGTCGAGTTCGCGCGCCGTCACCGACAACGGGGTCTTGTCGTCGAGGCTCAGCGAGATGCTGAGATCGCGCGTGATGGCGCCGACGGTGCCGGCGAACCGACGCCGCCGACGATCGTCGCCGCGGCGCACCTCGATCGTGAAGGCGTAGTCGCCGGTGGCGGTGAGTCGGCCCGCGAGCGCTGTACCGGTGATGCTCAGCCCGGCGGCAAGAGCGCCGTCGATCACGGTCAGGGTCGCGTCCGTGTTCTTCGAGAGCGGGCGGTGCACGGTGCCCCACACGTGCAGATCGAGATCCTCGGGAGCGTTCGGGCTGGCTGACGCCGAACCCGTGGAAGTCGGTGAGGCGGTTCCCGAGGAGGATCGGCCCGAGGGTGCGGCGCCCGGTTCGTCGGAAGCGCCGGCGGTGATCACAGTGGCCGCCGCGGCGCTCGCGGCGCCCAGGGCCACCACGCCGAGGCCGCCCAGGAGGAGCCCGCGTCGTGAGACGTCCATTTCGACCGGCCTCCTCTCGATCCGATGCCGTGCGGCGATGCGCCCGTTGCGCGGTGTCGACGTCGACCGAGGAGGCGGCCGCCTCTCGCGTGCCCCCGTCGCTACCAGGCTACGGGGCGTCCCCGGCGGGGCGGGCGCGATCTCCGGCGACTCTGGACGGTCTCATGGCGTCCGGCCCACCCGAACGTCCCGGTTACGCTGGGATCCCCCCACCTCTGGAGGCACCGTGTCACCCGTCGACCGTTCCCGACGCATCCGCGTCCTCCGCACAGCGACCCTCGGGATTGCGGGCGTCGGATCGTCGATCGCCATGGCGGTACTCGGGTCGTGGTGGCCGCCGATCATCCTGCTGCTGGCCACGGCCGGCGCCGTGCTCGTGATCTGGCGCTCCGACAGCGCGCTCGCGGCATCCAGGGCCGTCATCCCCGTGCTGATCGTCGTGAGCGCCCTCACGGTGGCGGGGCTGATGGGTGTGGTCGGCGCACTGCCCGCGGGCTGGGTGTGGGCCGCTCTCGGCGCCTACGCGGTGGCCTGGGGCGAATACCTGCTGTCGCAGACGGTCGCGCGCTCGCGCGGCATCACGACCTGGCGCTGAGCGGCATCGCCCGCTCGACGGCCATCCCCTCACCGTACGTCTTCGCGCGAGACGACGAACGGACCCGGATGCCGAGGGGGTGTCATCCGGGTCCGTTCGAGGGGGAGCGGGTCAGACCGTCGCGAGCGTCGACTGCCAGCCGAGCGCGGGGGCGACGTGCGTCGCGAAGTTCTCGACGAGGCGGAGGTTGAACTCCACGCCCATCTGGCTCGGGATCGCCATCGCAAGCAAGGGGCGCCGTCGAGAAAGTCTCGCAGCTCGACGCGGCCAGGCCAGAGACCGGGATTGTGATTCGCCACGTTCCGACATCTCACTCAATAAGATGCTCTTCCAACGACACACGTGATGACATTGCGAGCAAAAAGTTCTCGCAAGCTCTGTCGACCCAACTTGTAAAGAGCCACCATTGGCTGCTCCCACGGAGTTGCTCGACGTGGTGAGGGCGGTAGCGCACCATGTTGCTTAGGTGGAGCATAACTGCGAATGTGAGCGCTTCCGCAGAAATCAGTTCCAAGTGCGGGGATCGGACGATGTTGTCGCGTGGCTGAGCGAGCGTCCGGTTACGTGAAATCAAAGAACGATCGAACGCCTGCCTCAGACCCGGGAGCGCGAGCGGCATTGCTGAGTAGGGCACGGGAACCTTTGACTCGTACCGGACCACGTCATCGCGGTCGCTTTCAACATGATCGAATGAACCCGCGAACGCCGCCGCTTCGTCCAGCAACTTCCTAGGCGACAGGTCAGCTTCACGTAACGCTAACCGAGAAACTTCGACAACTAGCCAAGCAAAACGGTTCGGCCGCTTGCCACTGGCGCGAATAAACGTGTCCTCGATAGGTATAAGCAGAGGGCGCTTGTTGAAGGCGCTAGCGTATAGATCCACGCTTTCGTTCAGGTAGGGAATGAGGCGCGATACTTGCATTACGCCTGCGCCCCATACGTGACCTCTACCAGAATTTCCGGCGAGCAAGTGAAAGACGCCGCTTGTTTGGATCTGCAGATATTCCTGCGAAAATTCATACTGGCCCGTAAGGTGGGAATTATCTTGCCCGATCCCGTGTTTTATGCCCGGAGTTGCCGTATTCGGGTGATTCAGGAGGGTAAGATACGCCTTAGTTGCGTTCAGGACGAAGTAGTAGCCCAAAAGAGGTTTAGCAATGGGCTCAGCCCGGATAGCCGCCTCGTAATACTGACGGGCTTGCTGCACGTAAGCACTGAGGCGCAGTTTGGCGGCAACATCCAAGGAAGGCGCGCCGGCCTTCTGCAAAGCGGTTTCGCCAGCTGCTGCCGCAATCTCCATTGTCGACCATAAGTCGGCTACCGACGCACGAGGTGAGACGGGATGCCTAAACGACCCAGTTCCGGCAGCGATCGGGCGCCCGTTGTACGCGGTGGGCTCACCTATGCGAGCGGCCGGTGGTCGTCCGGCTCGCGCAACTCCTGTAGTAGAGACACTGGTCATGAACCCGCCCTTGAACCGTCTTCGTCCGAGACTCTGGTCCGTTGACCCTAGCGCTAGGTTACTCCGTCCGCGGTGATTGGCCGTGGACACACCAGCCCGTGCCTCAACTACCGATAGACACCGTCACCTGTGTGACGGACACTACGTCGAGCTTGGTCGCGGTTGCGATGGTTGGATGGAATAGCGCGATATTTACGCCGTCATCGCTGCTAACCGAACTCCGGTACAACACCCCGTCGAAACCCTTTTTCTTGATGTATTCGCACAGGTATTGCGTTGGAACGTATTCGTAAGCGACGCCGCTTGGTTGAACGGGGCGCGTTAGCTCTTCGCCTAGGCGCTCCAGAAGCGGCAAGTCAGCTCGAAGTTCGATTATCAGGGTCTCATCGCCATCGCTCAGCGGCGAAATGAGGGACCGTGGGTCTCGAAGGTCAGCCAGCTTCAGGTTGTCTGCGTCTGAGAGGTCGAACTGAGCGACGCATGCCCTTTCGCCCGTGTGAGGGCGAAGCTCCGCGACAGCGGTTGCCTGAGTTGATCCCAGGTAAAGGTAGGGGATGCCTGCGGGGTTGGCTCGACCGTGACCTGCTTTGTGACGCGGGGGTGCGCCCATGTCCGTCAGCGGGTAGGCATCGTCGCTCGTCATTAAGCGGGCACGATACCAGTTGCTGAATTCAAGTGCGGTGGGTGTGGTGATGAGTTGATCCAGTAGGACCGCCAAGCGATCCATGTCCATGGGTTCCTCAAGGAACCACCGGTTGCTGTGCATGAGTTCGTCGCGCAACTCTTCCCACCGGTGAAGATTGCCACCACTCGGGTGAGCGATGGGCGTGAACTTTCTGCGCACAATTTCGCCATCGTCCAGCACGTCCGCGAGTAGCTCCTTTGCCTGTGCTTCACTCAGCCTTCCGTTTGAGAACATCCTCCACTCGCTGATGAGGTGTCTGACCAGGAAATCTCCGTCAGGGTCTTCGCTGTAGGTCGCGATGAGCGGGGCAAACCATTGACTCAGTCTGGATGGGATTACGCATAGCACGCCTGCCATGCCGCAGTAATCGCAATCCTGCATAACCGGTTCGCATTGGTCGATCAGCTGAGCACGGATGTGTCGATCATTGAAGCATGTTGCGCAGCAGCGTCGGTCAGGCATTCGCGTGGTAGTCGGCAAGGGTCTCGATGTGATGCTTGATGGATAACTTTTTGACGTAACCGAGACCTGGGAAGTGTTTGCGCTCGTGCAGGTCACGGAACTCTTCGACAGCGGTTGTTGCGAGAATTTTTGAGGCTGGGTCGTCGACCGCCGAAATGAGTTTGGCGAGCGCCTGTGCGAACTTGCCGGCCGGGTCGACGGGGGTGTCGTTCGAGTCAGATTTGAAGTGGTAAACGAACATTGCGTCGTCGTTTGATGGGTCGATGAATGTCAAATGGATGGCGACAGCGTACGCAGGTCCGCCGCCCTCGCTGTAGTGGTCACCCACAGTCAGGAAGTCACCGTAACCGTCACCGCCAAGTTCTTCGTAGGTAACGTGGAGATCTGAGAACCGGTTGATGAAGTCGTAGTCGGCGTTCTTCTTACGTTCGAACCCGTCTTCGATCAGGATGCGCTGTGCGCCCTTGAATGGACGGCGGTAAAGGGTGTTGCGTGCATCGAGGAAGACATGTGTGACAGAACCTGACGGGAGATTGCCTGCGAGAGCTTTACCGTCGGTGAATCCGCCATGCACAAGGGTGAGTGGCCGTTCAGCGTAGGGTTCGACGAGTCTGAGCACATTGTTCACAGTCATGTCGCTCGTGAGGAGGAGTGCCGGGGAGATTGCATCGTTGTCCCCGTGGCTGTCGGCCATGTACTGCGCCAGAATCTCGCTGCTGTCTCTGTGATCGCCATGTCGCGGGTTCACGATGACCGCAGCGCTAGCACCCTTGAGGATTAGCTCGTCGAGTGTGCGCTGGAGTCCCTTGAAGGTCTCTCGAACTGGCTCGATGATCGGATTGAACCCGGCGTCTGCGATGACCGCCGCGCACTCGCGGATCGCAATCAACTCGAACTGCTTGCCGCGAAAGTACGGAAAGTACATCGTCGTTCCTAACTCCAGGTCATCACTGACGTCATCAACGTACCGGTAGCAGAGGAGAGGTTCGTGCGAGCGCTTCCGTTCAGGTCGCCGAAGAGTGCCGCAGTCCTGATGGAGGGCGGAAGCGTCCGCATGTGCGCTTCCTGGGCTGCGCGTGATCGGCTCTGCTTCAACACTTGCACAGCGTGCCGATGCACCTCAGCTGGGTCAAGCGTCGCGTAGAGGTTCCTCAGCTCCGCCCAAAGGCGAGTGTTGGGAACGTCCGGCGTTTCGATTCCGATGCGTTCAAGTATTTGTGTTGCCTCGTTGGCGCGGAGAGTCTCTAAGAGCGCCGTTGGGTCGATGCGTCCGGGGAGGTCCTGAGTCTCGCGCACGACCTGGAGTCGCAGACGAGAAGAGAGCACAAGCACGCCGACGTCATCCGGAGCGAGCCGAAGGACGGCATCCCTCTGACGAAGGCTCGTCACTACCGTGACGCTTGCGAAAACAGACCTGTAGTCGCTGAGCTGGGAAGGTAGGCGACTAAGCGAGTCTCGTTCTGACTTGATCTCATAGGCCGTGGCGGTGCCGTTAAGAATTACGAGGTCTGCCTTGGACCCGCGCGCACGCACCTCGCTCAGTACGGTCGCAGTGCGAAGGTTGTGTCGGCCAAGAGCAATCTTCTCAACAACCGAACTCCGATAGACGTAGTCGTCCCTGTTACCGGTCTTTGTCAGCTTGGAGTAGCTGAGATCAAGTGCATCCCGAAGCGTCGCTCCTTCGGGAAGGTCTGCCGGGATTGAAGTGTCTCGTAGTAACCGAGCAACAAGGGGTGAACGACCGCTCTGGCTGAGTTCGCGTATGGCGGCGGGGGAGAATAGTCGCGAGAGAGCGGCGAGCTCGCCAGTGGCAGATGTGCCCACGCGAAACACCCCCCCCGCTCGGAACCGTTGTCTGATTCTAGACGCCCACCCAGTCCGGGACCGGTTAGCCGACGGTCCTGTCGCGGAGGTCCTCTGACCTCAGCTGGTTACGTTCGCGCGCTTAGCGATGGGCCCTTCCCAGTTCGGTACCCAGCCCAGCGAGGGTGCGACGTACTTCGCGAACGACTCGACCAGCCTTGTATTATAAGCAACACCCAACTGGCTGGGGATGGTCATAGCAAGTATCGGCGCCCCGTCCCGCGCTCCTGACCTAGTTGGTCAGGGTGTTGTCCATGTGGGACCCGAGGTAGCCCACCGTCACATGTCCGACGGCGGAGTACGTGTCGAGGAAGTAGAGCCGAGGCGCGACTCCGGTGAGGTTCGAAAGCTTCACGTGGGCCACCATCAGGGCCTTCCCGGATGGATCAACCTTCGTGTCCACGGGCAGAGTCCGCTGCGCTCGGAACCTCTCGTTGGACTTCACGGTCTCGCCCTCTGACCAGACGACCTTGCCGATCTGAACGCGGTGGGGGTGATCCTTCTGGTGGGTGATGAAGTGGCTCAGCGACTGGTCAAAACTCGCGTCGCTTCGTGCGCGTGAGTAGGTGTCGAAGGTGACAAGCGCGTCCCAAGTCTTCATGACTGCGGCCTGACCGAGAACTGTGTGCTCGTCCAGCTCGAGAGCGTCTTCAATGTCGCCGGTGAAACGTACCCCCGTCAGCTCCTTCACTCGATCAAGAAGTTCCGCGAAGGTCTCGGGGTACTCCCTGGGACCCTCCTCGTCAACGAACGACCACGCCGCCGCAGCGCCTTCCGCTCCGAGGTTGGTGAGTGCGCGTCGAAGGTAATCGACCTGGCGGAGGAGAGAGGCCGCTTCCTCTCGCACCCTGGTGAGAAGCGCGTATTGGTCATCGTTCTCGGCCTGCAACTCAGCGACGAAGTCCTCGGCTGCCGAAGCACGCTGTGCGAGGGCCTTGTTCTCATTGAGGCCTTTAGCCACTTCGCTCTCCGCGAGTTCGGCGAGGGCCCTCCATACGCTGGCCTCGTCCTCATCGATCTGCGTGGCGCTGGCTGGCTGGTGCAGAGCGGCGAAAGGCCGCAGGCGTTCGTTGCGGAGGAACTCGTAATCGACCTCCCGCAGAACATCCGGGATGCGGAGAGCGCTGAGGCGCTTCAGCTGCGCGTTGCGGAGAATGCGACGAATGCGAGCTTCGGGGGAGTCGCGCAGCGTGGATGCGTGAAGAAGGCGATGTTTGAAGGCGTCTTGCCGGTCACTGAGATCGGCTCCTGGGAGGAAGGTGCGCATGGCGCCTGGCGATACCCAGTGACCGGCGCCGCCGTAACGGCGGTTGAAGAGGGCTCGCGCTTCCGGAGTGAGCGCGTACCCGATCCCCATACCTTGGATTTGTCCAGCGAGTTTGGTGACTTTTTCAGCCCACTCGGTAGCGTCTCCGCCTTCGGGAGTGGCCGCGACGAACACAGCGCCAATACGTGCTGAGTCCACGAGGACGCGCGCAAGCTCTTCCACGTGGCTCTCGCTCGCGATGACTTGGAACTCCGAAACTGGCTCGGCGCCTCCGTCTTTCATGTTCACAGCGTTGAGAATGTCCTGCACGAACGTGGGGCGCCCACTCATCTGGACTTCTTCGACTTCGCGACCATTGGAGTTAGTCCACAGAAGTGTTGGAGGCTCGACGTCTACCCACAGCCACAGCTTGTTCTCGGCAAGGGCGAGGGTCACGTTGGTCACGCCGGTGCGTGAGGTATCCGGATTGTCGTACCACTTGGGCGGCGCCCAGTCCTCTACGATTCGCCAACGCTTGGCGCTGATACTGCCGTCGCTGTTGGTGTAAGCGGAAGCAGTGATCGTGGCGCCGCTCGGATGAGTTACGACGCCCGACGAGGGGAGCTCGTCGTAACCCTTCTTTCCCGTGACCCAACCGCGGAAAGCTCGAATCATCTCGCTGAGATTCTCCTCGACGGGGTCAGCCGTCAGGATGGTCCGGTAGCCAAGTGCCATGAATACTCTCCCCCAGTGAGTCTGCGTCTCACTTCATCGTATGGAGGGCATCGGACATCGAGCGGAGATGCGAAGGGCGGACGTGGCGCGTGGCCTCGTTGCGAACATCGCTATTGTGGCGAGATGTCAGAGGGGCACAAATCGAAGAAGCCGCTGCGGTGGCCAACTATCTGGCTGGTCACCGGGTTGGTACTCGGGTTGGCAACCGCGTTCACCGCCCTGGCCAACCTCGGCCCTGCCGCCGGCGTGCTAGGTGCGTTGACGGCCGCGGTGGCTATCGTCCTGACGTACGTGATCGCCTACCGCCAAGCGATCGAGTCGTCGGAGCTAAGCGACACTGTCGTGAAGATCGACGCGGCTGTGTCGGATCTCGCGGAGGCAAATGAACGCCTCTACCAACTGACCCTGAGCGCCGCCGAGAAGGACTCAGCTCAGGCTTACGAGGGCGACGAAGAACTCGCGTCGGATGCGCCCGCTTTGAGTGTTGATTCAGAGAGCCTCGACGAGGCAGACGACAAAGAACCCCCGTACGCCTCCGAAGCGCTCGCTCGCCTGAGAAGCGCTGGCTCGATGCTGACGCACGCGAATGCGTCATGGAAACAGAAAATCCCAGATCCTCCCTTACGCGGGAACCACGGATGGTTTGTAGAGTCGAACGATCCCGCGATCACGGAGCGCTGGTACGTGCGAAAGGGACGGTACTGGAACATCCGCAAGGCGATGCCTCGAGAGTTCTTGGACGCGCTCGAGAGTCAGCAAAGAGTCGACCCCCGCACGATCAAGCATGATTTTCAGCTCAAGAAGCACGGGCTCGCCTCCTGGTATGCAAGGACATACGACGGGTCCCTGTGGCGGGTATGGAGGCCCAACCGAAACGCGAATCTTGGTGTCCAAACGGAGCCCGTTCCGGATGATCTGCAGGCGAGCTGAATAGTTGGGCAGGAGTCCCCACCGGCAATTACGTCCAGGTGAGCCGTGCTAGCGGCCCACAGCATGGTCCGGCGAGGCGATCCAGGCCTGCTACACGGTCGACTTCGCGTTATTGGGCACCCACCCCAACGACGGTGCGACGTACTTCGCGAACGACTCAACCAACCTTGTATTATAAGCAACACCCAACTGCGACGGGATCGTCAGCATGAGGGTGTCGGCGCTCATCACGGCCGCGTCGTTCTGCAGCTGCTCCACGAGCACCTCGGGCGGTGCGGCGTAGGTCTTTCCGAAGGTGGAGCGCATGCCGTCGATGACGCCGATCTGGTCGCTACCGGCCGAGCCGCCGAAGTACATCTCGTCTTCGGCCGAGACGATCGGGAAGATGCTGCGGCTGACCGACGTACGGGGCTCGCCCGCGTGGCCCGCCTCGCGCCACGCGGCGCGGAACGCGTCGAGCTGCTGGGCCTGCAGGATGTCGAACGGGGTGCCGTCGGCCTCCGTGAGCAGCGTCGACGACATGAGGTTGACGCCGATGCGTCCCGCCCACTCGGCGGTCGCGGTCGTGCCGGCGCCCCACCAGATGCGCTTCTTCAGGCCCGGGGAGTGGGGCTCGATGCGCTGCAGGCCCGTGCCGCCGCCGAAGGGGCTCATCGGGTCGCGCTCGGCGAGGCCTTCGCCGTCGATCGCGCGGAGGAAGAGGTCGAAGTGCTCGCGGGCGATGTCGGCGCCGCGCGGGTCCTTCGAGCCGGTGTAACCGAATGCCTCGTAGCCGTTCTTGACCGTCTCGGGTGACCCGCGGCTCACGCCGAGCGCGAGGCGGTTGCCGCTGATGAGGTCGACGGATGCCGCTTCCTCGGCGAGCATGAGCGGGTTCTCGTACCGCATGTCGATGACGCCGGTGCCGACCTCGATGCGGGAGGTGCGGGCAGCGATCGCGGCGAGCAGCGGCATGGGGGCCGCCTGCTGCCGGGCGAAGTGGTGCACGCGGAACGAGATGCCGTTGACGCCGAGATCGTCCATGCCCTGGGCGAGGTCGATCGCCTGGAGCATCGAGTCGCCCGCGGAGAGTTGGTGCCCCCCGCCGAGGGGGCCGTAGTGGCCGAAAGAGAGTGTGCCGAAGGAGCGCATGAAGGGGACAACGCGCGACGGGCCGATCTATTCCCGCGCATGTACCGCGAGACGGCCCCTGTGCCCGTCGCATGTGGAAGCATTTCGAGAATGGACGACGGCGTGCGCGAGGAGCTGCGGCGACTGCGCGCGCGAGCGTACGGCCCCGGGGCCGACATCTCCGACGACCCCGCCGCGTACGCGCGGCTCCTCGTCCTCGAGGACCTCGAGCGCACGGAGCGGACGGAGCCTGTGGCCCCGTCTCCCGAGCCGTCGGTTCCGGCGGGCGTGGAGGCCTCCGTCGGCGTAGCGCCCGTCGATCCGGCATCCCTCGATGACGATGCGGATGCGGAGGCCGAGGACGAGCGCGCCCGCGAGCGTGCACCGCTCGTCCGCTCGAAGCGCACCGTATGGGCGTGGGCCCTCTCCCTCGCGATCGTGGCGGCCCTCGCCAGCGCGGCGACCACCGCCGGCGTCGGTTTCGTGCCGGTCGCAGCATCCGTGGGGGCGCCGCAGGTGGCCACCCTCATGGAGGACCCGGGCACGCAGATCCCCACCATCTTCGGCCAGCGCACCGGAGACGAGCGCGCCTTCGCCGATTTCTACGGCGTCACCGCCTTCGTCGGCACCGCCCAGATCGACGCGAGCGAGAACCGCAGCGCCTGCCTCTACCTGCTCGACACCGACGAGGTGGGGCAGGACGGCACCACCGGCTTCCGCGGCAACTTCGTCTACGGCGGCTGCGGCGCCGGCATCTTCCCCGCCACCGTGCAGTTCGTGGTCGCCGAGGGCATGCCCGAGGCCTTCACGTCGCGGTTCCCCATCGGCACGAGCGTGCAGTTCGTGTACGACGGCGAGAACGTGGGCGTCTTCAGCGACGCGGGCTGAGGCGCAGTCGTCGAGAGCGGGGCGTTTGGGCGGGGCCGGTGGCTTCGACGGGCTCAGCCACCTCGTCGCGGGGAGCAGGCCGCTCCCGGCTCCTCCGACCGTCCCTGCGGCTGTCGGCAGCCCGGCCACCCGCCGGATGAGAGGGTGGGGGAGTGACCCCCCTCCTCGAGCACGTGCCCGCCGGCAGCGATCCGGATGCCGTGTACCTCGGCTTCGTCGAGTGGGCGGCCTCGCGCGAGCTGACGTTGTACCCCGCCCAGGACGAGGCGATCATCGAGATCGTGTCGGGGGCGAACGTGATCCTGTCCACCCCGACCGGTACGGGTAAATCCCTCGTCGCGGTGGCCGCGCACGCGGCATCCCTCTCCCGAGGCGGCCGCACCTACTACACGGCGCCGATCAAGGCGCTGGTGAGCGAGAAGTTCTTCGCGCTCGTCGACATCTTCGGTGCCGAGAACGTCGGGATGGTCACGGGCGACTCCTCTGTCAACGCGGATGCGCCCATCGTGTGCTGCACCGCCGAGATCCTCGCGAACCTGGCCTTGCGACAGGGCGCCGACGCGGACGTCGATCAGGTCGTGATGGACGAGTTCCACTACTACGGCGAGGCCGACCGCGGGTGGGCGTGGCAGGTGCCGCTGCTGCTGCTGAACCGCGCGCAGTTCATCCTCATGTCGGCGACCCTCGGCGACGTCGAGGACATCGCCGACGACCTCTCGCGCCGCACCGGCCGGCCGACGGCCCGCGTGACCGGCGTCGAGCGCCCTGTACCCCTGCACTTCGAGTACGCCCGCACCCCCGTGCACGAGACGGTGCAGGAGCTTCTCGACACGAAGCAGGCGCCGATCTACGTCGTGCACTTCTCGCAGGCGGCGGCCATGGAGCGTGCGCAGGCGCTGTCGTCGATCCGCATCATCGGTCGCGAGCAGCGCGACGAGATCGCCGAGGCCATCGGCGGGTTCCGGTTCACGACAGGCTTCGGCAAGACCCTGTCGCGGTACGTGCGGGCGGGGATCGGCGTGCACCATGCGGGAATGCTGCCGCGCTACCGGCGGCTCGTCGAGACGCTCGCGCAGCGCGGGCTCCTGCGCGTGATCTGCGGCACCGACACGCTCGGGGTCGGCATCAACGTGCCGATCCGCACCGTTCTCATGACGGCGCTGACGAAATACGACGGCACGCGCATGCGGCAGCTGTCGGCGCGCGAGTTCCACCAGATCGCGGGTCGCGCGGGCCGCGCCGGATACGACACCGCGGGCACGGTCGTCGTGATGGCGCCGGACCACGAGATCGAGAACGCCGCGCAGATCCTCAAGGCCGGCGACGACCTGAAGAAGCAGAAGAAGATCGTGCGCAAGAAGGCGCCGCAGGGCTTCGTCAACTGGACCGAGCAGAGCTACGACCGCCTCGTCGCGGCCGAGCCCGAGCCGCTCGTGCCGCAGATGAAGCTGAGCGCCGCGATGCTCATCAACGTCATCGCGCGCGGCGGCGACGTGTTCGGCAACGTCCGGTCACTGGTGTTCGACAACCACGAGCCCCGTCCCCGCCAGTACGAGCTCGCCCGCCGCGCGATCGCGATCTTCCGCACCCTCGTGCAGGCCGGGGTGGTCGAGGTCGTGCCCCCGCGCGAGTCGCCGAATCCTGTCGCTTCGGGCGGTTCCGAAGCGACGATTCCTGGCGAGTCACGCATTCGGCTCACGGTCGATCTGCAGCCGAACTTCGCGCTGAACCAGCCGCTGTCGCCTTTCGCGCTCGCCGCGATCGAGATGCTCGACCCCGAGGTGGAGCTCGGACGGGGGCCGGATGCCACGGCTGCCGCCGGCGGTGTGGGCACGGGGCACTACGCGCTCGACGTGGTCAGCGTCATCGAGGCGACGCTCGACGATCCGCGCCCGATCCTGTCGCAGCAGCAATTCCGCGCGCGCGGGGAGGCCGTGGCCGCGATGAAGCGGGAGGGCATCGAGTACGACGAGCGCATGGAGCTGCTCGAGGAGATCACGTGGCCCAAGCCGCTCGACGATCTCCTGGCGCAGGCGTACGAGGTGTTCGCGTCGAGTCAGCCGTGGATCCGCGACTTCGACCTCTCGCCCAAGTCGGTCGTGCGCGACATGTTCGAGCGGGCGTGCTCCTTCGGCGAGTACGTCTCGCTGTACCAGCTGGCCCGCAGCGAAGGGCTCGTGCTGCGGTATCTGAGTGACGCGTACCGCGCGATCCGCCAGACCGTGCCCGTCGACGCGCAGACGCCCGATCTGCTCGACCTCATCGCGTGGCTCGGCGAGCTGGTGCGCCAGGTCGACTCCAGCCTCGTCGACGAGTGGGAGCAGCTCATCAACCCCGCCGACGATCCGGATGCCCCTGTCGTTCCCCCGGCGCCGCCGTCGGTCCTCACCAACCGGCGCGCGTTCGTCGTCCTCGTGCGCAACGAGATGTTCCGCCGCGTGCAGCTGGCGGCGCTGCAGCGCGACGAGGAGCTCGTCGAGCTCGATCCCGACGTCGACTGGCCCGACGTCCTCGACCGGTACTTCGACGAGCACGACGCCATCGGCACGGGCGGAGCGGCACGTTCGTCCGCTCTGGTCGACATCGACGAGGCAGTGGCGTCCGACGGCATCTGGAGGGTCGAGCAGACCATCGACGATCCCGCGGGCGACCACGACTGGCGCATCCGCGCGGAGGTCGATCTCGCCGCGTCGGAGGAGGAAGGCACCGCGATCGTGCGGGTCACCGAGGTGCTGCGGCTCTGAGCGAAGATCGCCGGGACGAACGACAGCATCGTCGAGATGACGGCGTCGCTCGCGCGGCTCGAGGGGCTCCAGCCGTCACTGCTCATCGCGCGCGGCTGACGCCCTCCGTCCGCGACGGGCATCGGCGCGCTGGCCTGACCCTCGCAGGAACGACGGATGCCGAGGCCCTGAGGCCCCGGCATCCGGTGTGTTCGACTCCGCTTACGACTTGCGGGCGACGCGGTTCTCGGCGCTGACCATCCACGACAGCTGCTCGAGACGCTCGAGCACGCCGTGCAGGATGTCGGCGCTGGTGGGGTCTTCCTCGTCGACGTCGTCGTGCACGTCGCGGACGGTGCCGACGACGGCGTCCAGACGCTCGGTGATGAGGTCGATGACCTCGGCCGTGTCGACCTCGCCCTGCGGGAACTCGGGGAGGGTGGTGGTCTCGGCGACCGTGTCGCTGCGCCCGTCGGGCAGGGCGTGCAGCGCGCGCATGCGTTCGGCGATCTCATCACCGAACTCGCGGGCCGCGTCGATGATCTCGTCGAGCTGCAGGTGGGTGTCGCGGAAGTTCTTGCCGACGACGTTCCAGTGGGCCTGCTTGCCCTGGATCGACAGCTCGATGAGGTCGACCAGCACGGCCTGCAGGGCATCGGTCAGCTGCTCCGACGCCTGAAAGCCCTTCTCGGCGTTCTGCTCGTCGGTGGTCTCGGGACCGCTGCCTCCGCGCGCGGGGCGGCGGCGGTTCTTGGTGGGGGCGTCCTTCGTGGTGGTGGACATGCGCGTTCCTTTCGCTCACGGTCGATAGCGACGTTAGGCCGCACGCTCCGGCGGGCGGCGGGGGTTGCAAGGGCGTCGGGAGAGAGGTACCGGGGTCGGCCCGTAGCCGTTCACGCTCCGGACGACAACCCCGGGGGCCCCTCGCCGCGTGATTCCTAGCGTGAAGACGTGGCTCCCACTCCTCCCGCACCGTCTCGACCCCTTCGCGACTACGCCGCGATCGGCGACGGCCGCACGGTCGCGCTCATCAGCCTGGACGGGTCGGTGGACTGGCTTCCGCTGCCCAACATCCACTCGCGTCCGGTGTTCGCGCGCCTCGTCGACGAGTCCGCGGGAGGCTGCATCGAGCTCGCGCCCGTCGAGGAGTACGAGGTCACGCGGCGGTACATCCCGCGTACGAATGTCCTCGAGACCACGTTCACCACGGCATCCGGGGTCGCCACCGTCACCGACGCCATGGTGACGGGCATCGCCGGACGCCTGCCGTGGGCGGAGCTCGCCCGCCGCGTCGACGGCGTGAAGGGCGAGGTGGAGTTCGCCTGGTGTGTGCAGCCGGGCACGATGCTGCGCTCCGCCGCCCCCTGGACCGAGCGCATCGACGGCTTCTCGATCATGCGCGTCGACCACGTCTCGCTCGCGGTGACCGGCCACGAGCACGGACTCCACGGCGACCCGGATGCCGGCGACGAGAGCATCGACGGAGGGTTCACGACCACGAAGGGTTCGCGGCACCTGCTCGTGATCGCCGCGACGGAGGGGGAGCCGCTTCGCATCCCCGACGCGAAGAACGTGGACCGGGGCATCGACCGCACCATCGGTGGGTGGACGATGTGGTCGGACGAGTTCTCGTACGAGGGTCCGTGGGGCGACGACGTGCAGCGCAGCGCCCTCGCCCTGAAGCTCCTGCTCTTCAGCCCCACGGGGGCGATCGCGGCCGCGGCGACGACGTCGCTGCCCGAGAATCCGCGCGGCGGGAAGAACTGGGACTACCGCTTCGCCTGGGTGCGCGACCTCGCGTACACGGCGCACGCGTGGGTCGGCTTCGGCCTGCGCGAAGAGACCCACGCCGCGATCTCGTGGCTGCTGCGCACCATCCGCAGGAACGGTCCCGAGGTGCAGGTGATGTACACGCTCGACGGCGACGCCGAGATCGGGCTCGACAAGCACGAGGTGCCCGGCTGGAACGGCAACCAACCGGTCGTCACCGGCAACCCCGCGCAGGGGCAGCTGCAACTCGGCGTGTACGGCGACCTCATCGCGCTGTGTCGCACGTACGTCGAGGCCGGCAACCGCCTCGACACGCAGACCGGCCGGTTGCTCGCCGACGTGGCCGACCGCACGTGCGACCTGTGGCGTCGCGAGGACTCGGGAATGTGGGAGCTCCCCGAGCTCAGGCACTACACCTCCTCGAAGATGGGCTGCTGGAAGGCCCTCGACGACGCCCAGTGGCTCGCCGACGGCGGTCACATCCCCGACAACGGCGATCGCTGGCGCGCCGAGCGCGATCGCATCCACCGCTGGGTCGAAGAGCGCTGCTGGTCGGAGAAGCTCGAGGCGTACACGCTCGCCCCCGGCAGTGAAGACCTCGACGCCTCCGTGCTGCTGCACGCGCCCACCGGCTTCGACCGGGGTGAACGCATGTCGAAGACCTTGGATGCCATCACCGCGCGCCTCACGACCGAGAACCACCTCGTCTACCGCTACACGGGCATGGATCAGGAGGAGCAGACGTTCGTCGCCTGCGCCTTCTGGCGGGCGACCGCCCTGGCCTGCGTGGGACGCCACGACGAAGCCCTCGAGGCCATGGACGCCCTGGTCGCCCAGGGCAACGACGTCGGCATCTACTCGGAGATGATCGCCGAGGCGGACGGGGCGTTCTGGGGCAACCTGCCGCAGGCGCTCAGTCACCTCGCCCTCATCAACGCCGCCCTCGTCATCCGCGATCTCGTCGACGACGTCGTGCTGAAGAACCGCTGACCCTCCGCCGGAGCGGTTCCGCCCCGGCATCCCCCCTATGAAAGGACTCGCCATGAGCACGCAGTACACCTTCACCGATCCGGCGAAGCTCTACGCCGACATCGACCCGCAGTCGCAGGATGCGAAGGAGCCCGGTCTCGACGCCGAGCTGACGCCGAAGGCCGCCCTCGGTGAGGACACCTACGTCGGCAGCGAGCGGCTGAAGGGCCGCAAGGCGCTGATCACCGGTGCCGACTCGGGCATCGGCGCGGCCACCGCCATCGCGTTCGCCCGCGAGGGGGCCTCCGTCGCGATGTCGTACCTGCCGGAGGAGAAGGTGGATGCCGACCGCATCGCCGGCATCCTGCGCGAGGCCGGCGCGACCGTCGTGCAGATCCCCGGCGACCTGCGCGAGCGCGAGTACGCCCGCACGCTCGTGAAGGAAGCGGTCGAGGGCCTCGGCGGCCTCGACATCGTCGTCAACAACGGCGGCAAGCAGATCTTCAACGAGGACGTCACGACGCTGACCGACGAGCAGTTCGACGACACCTTCAAGACCAACGTCTACGCGATGTTCTGGATCTGCAAGGAGGCCGTGCCCCACCTGCAGCCGGGTTCGACGATCATCAACACCACGTCGATCCAGGCGTACTCGCCGGCGCCGATCCTCGTCGACTACGCCTCGACGAAGGCGACGATCAACACCTTCACGAAGGCGCTCGGCCAGCAGCTCGCCCCGAAGGGCATCCGCGTGAACGCCGTCGCGCCGGGACCCATCTGGACGCCGCTGCAGGTCACCGACGGCCAGCCCGACGAGAAGGTCGACGAGTTCGGCGAGGAGACCCCTCTCGGCCGCATGGGTCAGCCGGCTGAGCTCGCCCCCGCGTACGTGTACCTCGCCTCGGCCGAGTCGAGCTACGTGATCGGCGAGACGCTCAACGTCAATGGCGGCATGCCCACGCCGTAAGCGCCGTCCCGCAGAGGGCCGTCGTCCCGGTCGGGGCGGCGGCCCTTCGGCGTATGTGTGGGGATCGGTCCCTTCGACAGGCTCAGGGACCTTGCGCGCGGCTCAGGTGCCGGCGGGTGCGCGGGAGGTGCCTGAGTTTGGGCGAAGCCACCGTGGCCGCGTCGGGGTCCGGCGTGCGGCCGGGGGAGGTGGCTGAGCTCGTCGAAGCCACCGCAGCCGGCTCAGGCGTCGAGGGGTTTGCGGTAGAAGATCTCGCCCTCGGCGGTGATCTCGGTGCGCTGGTAGCCCTCGCGCTCGTACAGGCGCTGGTTGGCCTCGCTCAGCCCCCCGGTGAACAGCTCGGCCTCGGTCGCGCCGGACTCGCGCCCGCGCTGCTCCACGGCCCCGAGCAGCAGCGTGCCCAGGCCCTCGCCCTGCTGGTCGGGGGCGATCGCCAGCCGGCCGATCAGCAACAGCTCGCCGTCGATGCGGGCGCGCACCGCGCCGACGATGCGGCCGTTACGGACGGCGACGCAGCCGAGGTTCTCGACGAGCTCCGCCGCGAGCTCCTCGAGCGTCTGCGTCAGCGGCGGCATATCGGGGTCGCCGTAGATGAGGGCTTCGCTGGCGAACGCGGCACGTTGGATGGTCAGCACCTCACCGGCATCGTCGGGGTGGATGGGGCGGATGACGGGCTCGTCGGTCATGGGACTCTTTCGGGGCGATTTCGAAGCGGGGTTAACTATCATGGGCCGTGCTGCGATGTCTTTCCGGGGACTAGCGCTCCTCGCCATGAACGACTTCTTCGACTCGCGCGTCCGCACCGACGACGTCGCCGACACGCAGGCCTGGCTCCAGGCGCAGTACGGTCACGTCGATGTGATGGCCGACCGTGCGGCGATCGCGGAGCACGCCGTCGGGGACGCGACGTTCGCGCTGCGGCGTCTGACGTGGGAGTGCCGCGCGGAGATCGTCTACGAAGCCGACCGGTTCTTCTTCGCCACCTCGGGCCCCGGTTACGCGTGGCGCATCGGCTCGCGCACGGGTGACTACAGCGTCGAACCGGGGATCGTGCAGCCCGGGCACGAACTGGTGGGGCGCCCGGATCGGACAGAGGTCGAGCTGCTGTCGTTCGAGGCGGACTGGCTGACGGAGGCCGCCCGCACGATGTACGGCGACGACGAGCTCGCGGTGCGCTTCGACGGCACCGCCCCGCTCTCGAGGCGGCTGCGCGACTATTGGCTGGCGACCTTGCGCTGGTCGCTGACGCAGACGCCGCTGCTCGCCGAACCGCTGGTGCGGGCGCAGGTGCGCCGCACCCTCGCCGCGGCGACGCTCGAGGCCTTCCCTCTGGCCGGCGATCCGCGGGAGCGGCGGGCATCGGCGATCGAGCAGGCGTCGATCTACGCTGCGGCGGTCTCGTGGATCGACGATCACGCGTCCTTGCCCGTCACGGTCGACGACGCCGCCCGTGCGGTCGGCACCTCGGCGACGGGCCTGCGCCGGGCGTTCCTGGCGAACGGGCATCTGGCATCCACCCCCGAGGACTACCTGACGCAAGCGCGTCTCAGTGCCGCGCACGCCGACCTGCTCGCGGCCGACCCGATGGTCGTGGGCGTGGCCGACATCGCGGCGCGCTGGGGGTTCATCGACCCCGCGGCCTTCGCGGATGCCTACCGCGACGCGTATCGCACGACGCCGCGGCGGACGCTGGATCGCTGATCTCAGCGGTCGCGGTCGGTGTACTCGCCCGGGTCGTCGAGGTCATCGCGCGACTCGTGACCGCTGGGCTGCTCGACGTCGGTGTAGGCGCCGGCCTCGTCGGCGCGGGGGCGGCTCTCGGTGCCGTCGGCGTTCTCGCGGTCGACGTACTCGCCGGGCTGGTCGACGCTGCCGCGGTCGGCCTCGCCGTCGGGCAGTTGGACGTCGGTGTACTCGCCCTCATCGGGTCCCGTGCCGTGTCCGGTGTCGTGTCCGTGAACGTCGCGATCGGCCATTGCCGCCTCCTCGGGGTCGTGGTTGATCCGACGCTAGCTCCCGGATGCCGCTCCCGCGACCGTCTTGACACGTCGCTGCCGTGCGGCCCCGGTCCGTGTCAAGGCCGCCGGGCGACGCGGCGCCGGGGTGCAGGGTGGGAACATGCCAGCTCTCGCCATCATCCTCGTCATCGTGGGCCTCGTGCTCCTGTTCCTCGGCGTCTTCGTCGAGGCCGTCAAGTTCCTGCTGTGGATCGGGATCGTCATCCTGATCATCGGCATCATCGCCGCGCTCATGCGCTTCATCCGCCGACAGGTCTGACGACCGGTCGCATCGACGCCGCTCCACGCGTACCCCCACGGGGGTTCCGCGTCGGGCGGTGTCGTCGTTCGAGGGCGTGCTCGTCCGCGGCCTTCCGCCCGGTAGGTGCTCAGCCCGCGAAGAGGTCGCGCGCCCGCGGCCGACGCGTCGCGGCGACGTCGTCGAGGGCGGCGCCGAGCTCGGGGAAGCGGAAGGTGAATCCCGCCTCGGTGAGCCGGCGGGGGACCGCCCATCGGCTCTTCAGCACCAGCTCGGGCTCGTTGCGCAGGAGCGCCATGGCTGGATCGAGCATCCACCGCCACGCCGGCAGGCCGAACGGCATCCGGGCCGCCCGCCGCAGCTCGCGCATCAGCGTGCGGTTGTCGCTGACGCCCGGGGCGGAGAGATTGACGGGCCCCGCGAGCGTGTCGTGGTCGCGGAGGAAGCGGACGGATGCCACGACGTCGTCGATGTGGATCCAGCTGAAGCGTTGACGTCCCCTCGAGCGGTGCCACGATGACCACGCCGGACCGGTCGGGTGCGCACCGATGCCGCGGTAGCGACGGTGCGGGAACCACCAGCTGTCGATCTGGGGTCCGCCGAGGCCGAGCCGGGCGAGGGCGAAAAGCGTGCGGGTGGCGGGTCCGTCGCCGAGCACGATCGCCATGCGCAGCGCGACGCGGCGCGTGGACGGGAGGTCGCCGGCGAAGAACGCCCGCTCCCAGCTCGTGGCCACATCGACCGAGAAGCCCTCGCCGAGCACGCCCTCGACCTCGTCGTTGCCGCTCTCGGTCTCGTGCCGGTAGATCGTGGCGGTGGAGGCGTTCATCCAGACGCGCGGCGGTCGCTTCGCCGCCGCGACGGCGGTGTGCAGCGCCCGCGTGGTGTCGACGCGCGAGCGGAGGATCTCGTCACGGTTCGCATCGGTATACCGGCAGGACACGATCTTCCCCGCGAGGTTGATCAAGACGTCCGCGCCGTCGACCACGCGCGCGATCGCCGGTGGATCGCCCCACACCGCGGACCCCGTGCGCCCGACGGTGAAGACGTCGTACCCGTCGTCCTCGAAGGCGCGCGCCAGAGCCCTCCCGACGAAGCCGCTCGCGCCGGCGATGACGGCGCGGGGGCGGGGAGCGGGCTGAGGGTCGCGGTCGGCCGGGTGATCGGTCACGGGGGCTCCTGTCGTCGGTCGATGCTATCGACCGGTCTGCGCCCACGGCCGTCGCGGCGCGTCCCGCGGCGCGCTGAGCTCCGGGGCGGTATCCCGCGCACCGCCTCCGTGGCGGGGGTCTCCGGGATGCCGGCCGCGCAGCAGGCCGCTGATCGCGTCAGCCCAGGAGCTTGTGCATCGTGACGGAGCCATTCGTCGGCTCAGTGAAGCCGAGGCTGCGATACAGCGCCTGGCCGGGCGGGTCGGCCAGCAGCGTCACGTAGGCACCCTCGGGGGCCCTCTCGCGGATTTCCGCGAGCAGGTCCTCGAGGATCCGACGGCCGAGCCCGCGTCGCTGATGCGAGGGCAGGGTCGCCATGTCGGCGACGAGGAAGTACCACCCGCCGTCTCCCACGACCCGGCCCATCGCGACCGATCGGCCGTCGGCATCCACGATCCGTCGCCACGCCCAGCTGTTCGCGAGTGCCGGGGCGCCCTGGTCGGGCCGCTTCGGGGTGAGCCCGGAGGCGCGGCGGAGTTCGAGGTAGTCGTCGAGCGAGGGGGCGAGGGGCTCGAGGCGCAGGTCGTGCATCGTCCCAGCCTGGCAGGAAACGGCCGCGGCGATCCGGACGCATCTCCCTCGCACGAGGGAGGTGCGCGGCGACCGGCGTCCGTAGCGTGGGAGGACCCCCACCGGAAGGAACCTCGTGACTCTCGCCCGTCGCCTGACCGCCCTCGTCTCCCTCGCGGCCATTGCCGCCCTCACGGCGTGCACGAGCGCGAAACCCGCTCCTCCCGCCTCGCCCACGGCATCCGTCGACATCCCCGCCACACCGGTGGGGGAGCGGATGACGTGGATCATCGACGTCTTCGAGGCGGAGGCCGACACCACTGCCGGCGAGTGGGCGCGCGTGCTCGACGAGAACTTCCAGAAGCAGGTGCCGGCGGAGCAGGTGGCCGAGATGGTGAACCGTCAGATCCGCCCCGCGGCGCCCTTCACCGTCACCGCCTACACCGGCACCGAGACGCAGGCGCGCGCCACCCTCGCAGGCAGCGCCGGCGACCCCTTCGACCTCACGCTCGCGATCGACTCCGCGGGTCGCGTCACGACGATGCTCCTCGCGCCCGTGGCTCCGACGTGGGAGCCCTCCACCTCGCTCGAGGAGGTGGAGCAGCGGCTCCGCGAACTGCCCGGCGAGGTCAGCGCCCTCGTGCAGCGGGGCGACGAGACCGTGATCTCGATCGACGCCGACCGCTCCGCGCCGCTGGCGTCGGTGTTCAAGCTCTACGTGCTGTTCGCGACGGCCGAGGCCGTGGCATCCGGCGACGCGTCATGGGACGAGACGCTCGTGCTCGACGACCTCGACCGCAGCCTGCCCTCGGGCGAGCTGCAGGACGCTCCCGCGGGCACCGAGGTGTCGGTGCGGGATGCCGCGTCGGCGATGATCCGCATCAGCGACAACACCGCGACCGACCTGCTCATCCGGCGACTCGGACGCGAACGCATCGAGTCGGCGGTCGCGCGCAGCGGGCACGCCGATCCGGCGGCGCTGACGCCCTTCCCCTCCACGAAGGAGATCTTCACCCTCGGCTGGGGCGACCCCGCGGTTCGTGCCGAATGGGAGGCCGCCGACGGCAGCGGCAAGCGGGCGGTCCTGGATCGCATCGCCGCAGCGCCGCTCGCCGTCCCGGGCGAGGCGGTGAGCACGTCGCAGTGGCAGAACGGATTCGACTGGTTCGCGTCGGCTGCCGACGTTGCCGCCGTGCACCACGCGCTGCAGCAGACCCAGGATGCCGAGGTGCTCGGCATCCTGAGCGAGAACCCGGGGCAGGGGCTCGATGTCGGGACGTGGCCGTACGTCGCGTTCAAGGGCGGTTCGAGCCGTGGCGTGCTGTCCGGGAGCTGGTTCGTGCGCGACGACGCGGAGGAGGCGACGGTGGTGCTGCTGATGGCGGACGCCGACGTCGCGGCCGTGTCGGAGGCGATGCCGAGCTTCTTCCATCTCGCCGAGGACGCCCTGCGGCTGGCGCACTGACGGCTCGGCGCCGGGCCGGGGTGGGGGGCCGGAGGCTTCGACAGGCTCAGGCTCCTCTGTGGGAGGTCCCTGAGCCTGTCGAAGGGACCGTCGGCCGGTCAGGCCTCGTCGGGGTCGGGAAGGCCCTGGGCGATCTTGCTGGATGCCGCGGAGTCGCGGCCCACGCCCGGCTGGAAGGCCGCGATGGGGTCGTCGGCGTCGACGTGCGCCTCGCCGCCGTCGTCGCTGCGCGGGGGAGACGCCGGGGTGCGGACCTCTTCGTCTTCGGCGGGGACGTCGTCGTGGTCGGGGCCCCCGGTGTCTTCCGTGTGGCGCGAGGTCGAGCCGCCCTCGCCGCGCGCATCATCGGTTCCGCGCTCGGTGAGTCCGTCGGCGGCGCGCGTGCCGACGCCGGGCAGGTCGTTCTGGCTCGAGATGCCCTGGAGGCGCGCTTCGTCGTCGGGGTCGATGCGCGCCGTGCCGACGGCCCCCGAATCGGCGCCGGCTGCGCCCGCGGGCACGTCGGCGGTGAGTCCGTCGGACTCGGGGACGATGTTCTCTTCGTCGGCTCCGGGGAGCCGCTCGGCGGGAGTCTCCATGCTGTTCCTTCCGTGGGTGTGCCGCCACGTTAGGCGCGGGATACCCGCGCGGGTCCGGGGTTGCGCTCGCCGGGTCATCGGCATCCGTTCCCGCTCGGCCCGCGTTCCGGAGGGGCTGGATAGGCTCGGAGGACGCTTCGAAAGGAACCGCAATGCAGCAGCGTCCCCTCTCCCGTACCGGCCGCGAGGTCTCGGCCGTCGGCCTCGGCACCTGGCAGCTCGGGGCCGATTGGGGTGATGTCAGCGAAGACGACGCCCGCGCCGTGCTCGAGGCGTCGGCCGACGCCGGCGTCACCCTCTTCGACACCGCCGACGTCTACGGCGACGGGCGGTCCGAGCAGATCATCGGCGCGTTCCTGAAGAGCCGTGCGGATGCCGGCATCACGGTCGCGACCAAGATGGGCCGCCGCGAAGACCAGGTGCCCGAGAACTACGTGATGGAGAACTTCCGCGGCTGGCTCGACCGCTCGCGGCGATTGCTCGACACCGAGACGCTCGACCTCGTGCAGCTGCACTGCCCTCCGTCGGCCGTGATCGACGACGACGCCACGTGGGACGCCCTCGACCAGCTGGTCGCGGAGGGCGTGATCGCCGCGTACGGCGCGTCGGTCGAGACCATGGACCAGGCCCTGTCGGCGTTGCGTCGGCCGAACCTCACCAACCTGCAGATCATCTTCAACCCCTTCCGGCTCAAGCCCCTCGACGAGGTGCTGCCCCTCGCGGCCGAGAAGAACGTCGCGGTGTTCGCGCGCGTGCCGCTGGCCAGCGGCCTGCTGTCGGGCAAGTACACGGCGGACACGACCTTCGACGAGAACGACCACCGCACCTACAACCGCAACGGCGAGGCCTTCGACAAGGGCGAGACGTTCTCGGGGGTGCCGTTCGAGGAGGGCGTGGCCGCGGCCGACGAGCTCAAGGCGTCGCTGCCCGAGGGCGTGAGTCTGCCGGCGGCCACGCTCGCGTGGATCGCGTCGCGCGAGGGCGTCACCGCGGTCATCCCGGGAGCGCGCTCGGTGCCGCAGGCTGCCGCCAACGCGGCGGCCGGGGATCTGCTCGACGGCGGGTTCGACCTCGACGCCTTCGACACCCTCGTCCGCGACGTGTACGACCGGCGCCTGCGTGCGGAGATCCACCCGCAGTGGTGACCTCGTCATGACGAAAGCCGGGCCCGCCTGTGAAGGCGGGCCCGGCTTTCGTCGAGGGGCGGACGTCAGCTGACGTCGCCGCGCCAGGCGCCGGACTCGGCGCCGCGCGACTCGATGTACTCCTTGAAGTTCGCGAGGTCCTTCTTGACCGAGTGGTCATCGGCGCCGAAGACCGCGCCGAGTTTCTCGAGGGCGCCTGCGGGCTCCCAGTCGATCTGCACGGTGACGCGCGTCTCGGTGTCGGACAGGCGGTGGAAGGTCACGACGCCGGCGTGGTTCTCGTCGCCGCCGACGCTGTTCCACGCGACGCGCTCGTCGGGGTGCTGCTCGGTGATCTCGGCGTCGAACTCGCGCTCGGCGCCGGCGATCTTCACCTTCCAGTGCGTGAGCGTGTCGCTCTTCTGCGTGATGGACTCCACGAAGCTCATGAAGTGCGGGAACTCCTCGAACTGCGTCCACTGGTTGTAGGCGACGCGGACGGGAACGTCGACGTCGATGGTTTCGATGACCTGTGCCATGGTGCGTGTCCTCTTCTCGTGTGTCTTCCGGGGATGCCCCCAGTCTTCGCGCGATCCCGACGACTGGCCCCCGGGGTTGAGGGATCGGCGTTCGTGCCCTATAGGCGAAGTGCGTCCCGCTGGCTCGCCCACCGCCGGGGTGGGGCCATAAACGCCATTCGTGCGCAGAAACGCGGTGCCGGAGCGTTTATGCACAGGAATCGCGTTTATCGCGGCCTCATGCCGGGCGCGGGCAGTGCCCGGCGCGGCGCACTGCCCGGCGCGGCCCGGTGCCCGGCGGGCCGGCGCTCTCAGGCGCGGCCGCGCAGGATCAGGTGCCAGTACACCCACGGGAGCACGCGGCGGTCGGCGATCCACGACAGGCGGCGCTCGCGGTACAGCGAGCGCCAGAACGGCACGCTCGGCTGCAGCCGTCCTTGACGGTCGAACTCGGCGAAGACGACGGTGCCCCGCGACACGGTGAACGGCACGACGCTGTAGCCGTCGTACCGCGCGGACGGAGCGCGGCCGTTCAGCACCGCCGTCATGTTCTTCACCAGAGCCTTCGCCTGCTGCCGGATCGCCCCGCCCGAACGTCGAGTGGCCACGGTCGCCGCGTCGCCGACGGCCCAGATCTCGGGGTGGCGCACGTGTTGGAACGTCTCGGCGTCGACGTCGACGAACCCGTGCGGATCGTCGGATGCCGCCAGCCCGCTGCCGGCGATCCATTCCGGCGCCCGCTGCGGCGGGACGGCGTGCAGCACGTCGTACGCGATCGTCTCGCGGACGTCGCCGTGGCCGATCTCGAGCGTACGGGAGCCGGCATCCACGCTCATCAGCTCGCGTTGGTACCGCACCTCGATGCCGTACTCGTCGAGCTTGCGTTGCAGCTCGCGATCGATGGCCGGGATGCCGAAGGGCACCGGGTCGGGGCAGACGAACACGACGCGGATGTCGTCGCGCACGCCGATCGCCCGCCACCAGTCGCACGCGAGGTACATCGGCTTCTGGGCGGCGGCGCCGCACGACGCGGGCTCGGGAGGCTGCGTGAACACGACGGTGCCGCGGCGCAGGTCGCGCAGCACGGGCGAGGCCTTCGCCGCGAGGTCGTAGTCGTAGTTCGACACGCCCTCGGGGGCGGCCATGGCTTCGGGCAGGCCGGGGATCTGCTCCCACGCCATGCGCATGCCGGCGCAGACGACGAGCTGGTCGTAGTCGATACGACCGCCCGAGACGAGGTGCACGCGCCGGGCGGTGGCATCCACCGTGAAAGCCTCGTCGCGCAGCCAGCGCACCCCGGGAGGGATGACGTCGGCTTGGGGGCGTACGGCCTCGGAGGCGCGCGCGGCCCCACCGGCGATGTGCGATTGCAGCGGGGCGAACACGTGCTGCTCGCGCGGCTCGATCACGGTGATGTCACCGACACGTGCACGGTGGAGGCGGCCGGCGACGGAGAGTCCGGCGTTGCCGCCGCCGATCACGACGACGCGCACGGGCGCGGCGGAGGGGGTGGGGGTCATGCCCCCAGGCTCCGCCGCGCGCCGGGGAGACGCCAGCGCCTTGACAGCCGGCTCAGGCGTACGACTCGGGCGACGCCGTCTCGTCGGCGGGTTCGGGCACGACGTACAGGCCCGTGGGGGAGTTCGCCGTCGACATGAGAGCCTCGAGCCACGCGCGGTTCAGCGCCGGCGGACGCCCGCCGTTGAACTTGAACACGATGTTCGCGCGGGGGTGCACCCATACCGAGGTGCGGCCGCCGCCCGTGCTGATGTCGTCCTTCCACACGAAGTAGAACGGCTCCCCGCGGCGGAGTTTGTTGCCGACGACCACCTGAAGGTGCGCGAGGAGACGGTCTTCGAACTCGTTGCGAACGCCGCCCTCGTAGATGAACTTGCCCACGTCTGTCCTTTCGCGGGCTGTCGTGCCCCGCTCTCATCACTGTGCAATCGCTATGGCGCGCACGGGCATCGACGGCACCGCGCGCGCAACATCGAGACCGAACGCGTCGCCTCAGAACATGCGGGCCACCTGTGCCGGGTTCTGCCCGTAGTGCTCGCGGTGATAGCGGGCGAACCGCGATGCGCTGGAGAAGCCCCACCGTCTCGCCACGTCCGAGACCGACACCGCCGTCCCGGCGCGCAACTCGTCGTGCGCCGCCGTGAGCCGCACACGGCGGACGTATTCCATCGGCGTCATGTCCAAGGTGCGACGGAAGGCATGCTGCAGCCCGCGTCCCGAGATCCCCGCGGCGGCCGCGATGTCCTCGAGGGTGAGCGGCTCGTGGGCGTGCGCCTCGATGTGCGCGACCGCGCGACGCACGGTGCGCGGGGCGGACGAGCGCTGGCGCGCGCGCTCCACGGCTTCGACGTACGCCGTCGAGAACGTCGACAGGGTCGTCAGCAGGGCGTGCCGCTGCAACTCCGTGGCGAGGATGTCGTCCTCGTGCACGCTCGCCAGCGACGACGACACGTGCGCGAACGAACGTTCCCACTGGGTTGCGGCGTCGCGGTCCCGCGCGTGCGGGTCGATGCGGCGCAGCACCAGGCGGTCATCGCCCGACGCGATGCGCGCGACGCGCTCCGCGTCGCTGCGGTCGAAGACGAAGGCCCGCACCCGGGCCGAGTTCGTCCACTGCGCGTCGGCTCCCGCATCCGAGGTCATCCACGGCCGTCGCGGGTCGATGGCACGTCCCTCCGACTCGATGCGCACGTCGTCCGCGATCATGCGGCACGCCATGAGCTGGTCGCTCATGCGCACGGAGGAATGGACGGATGCCGTCAGCTCGTACGACACCACCGAGAAGTGCGCGAGCTCGACCGAGGTCCACGAGAACGACACCGTTCGAGGGTCGACTCGTTCGATTCGGGCGCTGGGGACGAAGCGGCGCCACACGCGTTCGACATCGTCGACGCCGCGCGAGCGGACGGAGAGGGTCTCTCCCATGGTGTTCCTTCCGTCGCGCGGGTGCGCGAACCGGGGTGGGGATATGAAGCGGGGCGGGTGTCGGACGCGGCGCTCACTACGGAGGCGTGCGTTCGGCTGTCAAGGGGCGGGCCGGTGGCATCGGGGCCGCGTTGGATGGGACTACCGCCGATCCCGGCGACCACCCGCGTCCGACGGAAGGACCCCCCATGAGCGACGCTTCGATCGACCCGACCCCCGACGCGACCACGCCGGCCGCAGACGTGGGCATCGCGGGTGTGCAGCCGCTGCGCGACGGCGACACCTCCATCGAGCCGGACCCCTCGCTCGACCCCGCCCAGGCGGAGTGGGACGCCACCACGGCACTCGACGAGGGCGCCGACCCCGACGACATCAACCCGGCCACCGCGACCGGCGCCGACCCGGCCGAAATCCCGGCCGATGACAGCGACATCCCGCTCGAGGACATCCACCCCGAGTCCACCGGAACCGACTCCCAGGGCGAAGACCCCGGCGTCGTGGAGCTGGGGGAAGAGGGCCAGGGCGACCTCGCCCCCGAAGACCTCTGATCCGCTCTCGACGCCCCGATCACCGCGTGCGGTGGTCGGGGCGTCGCGCGGATGGGCGCCGATCGCGTCCCTGCGCTCACGCACCGTCGTGTCCTTCCGCGACCCGTCGCCGAAGGACGCGCGCGGGCGTGGCCGCCCGGCGCATGCGTCGACCGGCGTACACCACCCCGCCGCGGAGACGGAGCGCGAGCGCGAGCCAGCTCGTGATCGCCCGTTCCGCGGCCCAGGCGGGTGCCCACAGGGCTGCGGTGCGGGGGTAGACGGCCCCGCCGTGATCGCGCCGGCGCCCCCTCTCGGCGACCGCGACGGCCAGTGCGGCCAGGAGGCACAGGATGCCGGGTCGCCCGCGCACCAGGAGGACCGCGGGTGCCAGCGCGAGCTCGGTGCACATCCGCGCGGGCTGAGCCAGGCTGTCGTAGGCCTGCCGTACCCGCTGGGAGAAGAACCGGCGCGCGTCCGGGGGGAGTCGACGGACGTAGAGGTCGCGGCGATGCCGCACGCGACCGCCGCGGGCGAGGACCGTGCGCTCCATCTCGAGGTTCTCGAAGAGCGCGTTCACGTCATAGCCATCGGGGAGGGCCGCGCACCGCAGGGCGTAGGTGCCCGGGAAGTCGCGGCCGAGGCCGCGGTTCACCAGCGACCGCGCCGTGTCCCAGCGGGCGTGCCAGGGCGCGGGGGCGAACACGTTCTGCGGCGCGACCAGATCGGCGTCCGACAGGTCGGACAGGAGAGCGAGCAGGCTCGCGCGGTCGTGGCGCACGTCGTCGTCGGCGATCACCACTCTTTCGCCCCGGGCGAGCGCGAGCCCGGTGACCACGCCGCAGGCCTTGCCGTTGCCGTGGGCGACCGGGTGCGGCGCGACATGGCGCACCGCGCGAGGGAAGGCCCGCGCATGCGCGGCGAAGAGCGCGGGCGGTGAGCCGTCGACCACGGTCACGTCGATCCACTGCACGAGGCCGTCGAGGTAGTTCGTGAGGTCGTCGAGGTCGGTGTCGTCACTCCATCGCAGCGGCAGCACGTATTCGGCGTCGAGACGCATCGTCGGCGGCGCGTTACTCGTCGGTGCGGAAACCCGACGCCTTGTGGGTTCCGTCGCAGAGCGGCTTGATGGTCGACAGGCCGCAGCGGCATAGAGCCACTGTGCGGCGGGTGCGGGGGAGTTCCGCGCCGTCGCTCGTCACGAGGTGCGCGTCGCCGCGTACGAGAAGCGGTCCATCGGGGTAGGCCGTGATGGTGACGCGGTTGTCGTTCAACGCTCGTCCTCCGCGCGCAGCGACGACGCACCGCGCGACCACGCGTCGAGCATGTGCCGGCCGACGCGGTCGTCGACCTCGAGGCAGGCGGCGGCGCCGAACAGGATGTCGCCGAGCAGGTCGGGTCGATCCTCGGCCAGCGCACCGGCGAGGTCGTGCCCGGCGATCTGCTCGTGCACCGCGTCGGCCTCGACGTGCTCGTCGAAGTACTCGCAGACGTCGTCGCCGAAGCCGAGCCGTCGCAGGCCCTCGGCGTAGAGCCGGTTGGGGATCGACGAGGTCATCTCGAATGCGGCGAGATGACCGACGACTGCGCCGAGGAGACGGCGGTTGAGCCCGAACATCGACATCGTGTTGTGCGAGGCGAGGGTCACGGCCGGCACGTCGTCGATGTAAGCGCCGTACTCGTCGGTGAGTCCCGCGCCGCGGACGGCCCGCGCGAAGAGGGTCGAGTGCACGCGGTCGGGGCGACCGGCGCCGTACTCGTCGGACTGGATCTCGACGAGCGCGGCCTTGGGGCGACCGGTCAGGCGGGGGATGGCCCACGAGTGCGGATCCGCTTCGCGCAGCGTGTAGACGGTCCGGTGCACGAGGAATTCGTGCGCCTGGTCGAGCGTCGCTTTGCGAGCGAGGTGGCGCGAGAGGCTGGGACCGCCCTCGGTGCCGGTCAGGGCGAAGAGCGCGCGGGCCACGGCGTCCGCGGTGGGGGCGGGGGAATCCGGGACGGTCACGCTCGCGCGCAGCGAGGCCTCGAAAGCCGACTCGATCACGCGCCGCGTGGCGATGAGCGCAGGGTCCCATTCGAGTTCGGCGCGGAAGGCCGCGATCGATCCGTATGACGAGGCGTAGAGGGCGAACAGCGCGAGTTGGAGGTCGTCGTCGCGTTCGATGTCGGAGGTTTCGGCCACCGCCGCATCGGCAAGCGCGGTGTGCCCGTTGGCGACGCCGTCGACGAGGTGGCCCAGCACGGCTGCGCTCACGGGTCCGCGGGGGCTGAACGGAGCGGAAGCGATCCCGGCGTCGTCGATCGACGCGGGGGGCAGGGGCGAGGTCAGGGCGGCGGACACCCTGGAACTGTGCGTCAGGGAGAGGTGCTTGTTCGAGACCCTTGACAACCGAAGGTGCCCGGGCGAGGGAGCGATCCAGTGGGATCGCTCCCTCGCCCGGTCTGCGTCACTGCTCGATCGGCTGCGGCGTGCTCTCGTGGGCTTCGATCACCCCGTCGCCGTCGTCGGTCGAGACCGCGATGCGGCGCGGCTTCGCCTTCTCGCTGACCGGGATGGTGACGGAGAGCACACCGTTGCGATAGGCGGCGCTGATGCCCTCGGTGTCGATGCCCTGGCCGAGGTTGAGCTGTCGGACGAAGGATGCCGTCTCGCGTTCGCGCGTGATCCACTTCACGCCCTCGCCGGAGCCGAGGGTGCGCTCGGCGCGGATCGTGAGCAGCTGACCGTCGACGTCGATGTCGACCGACCCGGGGTCGACACCCGGCAGGTCGGCCGCGAGCACGTAGTGGTCGCCGTCGCGGTACAGGTCCATCGGCATCCGTCGCGGACCACCGCCGCGGCGGGCGTCGAGGAGCGTCGACGCGAGGCGGTCGAGGTCGCGGAAGGGGTCGTAAGTGGCCATGGTCGTTCTCCTTTTCGATCGGTCCGGATGAGGCACCCGGGTGTTCGGGAAGTTGAGTCACCTGCGCTCAACTCGAGAGTAGATTAGCACTCTCGGGGTGAGAGTGCCAAGAGCTCGGGCGCGCGATTGTGCACCCCACCCTCGCCGCCCGCAACCCCCGTGCCGGACCCCCCTCAGCGCGCGTTTCGTGGCAATCGATGCCGGGCCCCCCGGTCGGCATCCCCACGACGAAGGAGAGACATGTACTTCCATCGGCAGGAACTCCAGCACAGCGCCACCCCCGACAAGCCCGACGCGGTCTACGCCCGCAAGCTGCAGGAGGTGCTCGGCGGACAGTACGGCGAGATCTCCGTCGCGATGCAGTACCAGTTCCAGGCGTGGAACATGCACATGCCCGGCAAGTACCGCGACCTGGTGTTCGGCATCGGCGCCGAAGAGATGGGCCACGTCGAGATGCTCGCGATCATGATCGCCCAGCTGCTCGAGAAGGCCCCGCTCGGCATCACCGAGGAGGCCGTGCAGAACGACCCCACCGTCGCGGCCGTCGTCGGTGGAACCGACATCCAGCACGGCATCGTCGCAGGCGCCGGCGCCCGCCCCGTCGACTCGATGGGCAACCCTTGGCAGGGGAGCTTCATCACGGCGAGCGGCAACCTCCTCGCCGACTTCACCGCCAATGCGAACGCCGAGATGCAGGGGCGCGTGCAGGTCGCGCGGCTCTACCACCAGACCGACGACCACGGGGTGAAGGACCTGCTCGCCTTCCTGCTCGCCCGCGACACGATGCACCAGAACCAGTGGGCGGCCGCGGCCGCCGAACTCCAGGCCGAGGGCTACGAGAAGCTCCCCGTGCCGAGCAACTTCCCCCTCGACAAGGAGGACCGCGACGTGTCGTACCAGTACATCAACTTCAGCAACGGCACCCAGGCCGGCGACGGCACGTGGGCGTCGGGACCGACCCCCGACGGCAAGGGCGAGTTCTCGTACCTGCCCGAGCCCCCCGCGGGCGTGCCGATGCCCCCGCCCACGCACCCCGACGCGCGGTTCTACGGCACCACCGAGCTGCCGAACACCGTCGAGAAGCTCGCGGGCCGCGCGCAGGACGCGCTGCACAAGGAATGAGCGGGATGGATGCCGCGGCGCCGGGGCCCTCGACGGTCTCGGCGCCGCGGAGCGGAGCGAGTTTCCCCGCGATGCGTGCGGCCAAGGTGCCGCGCGCGATCGTGGCGGGTCCCTACGGGCACCCCTTCCACCCGGTCGCGGTGACCATCCCCATCGGGGCGTGGTCCTCGAGCCTCGTGTTCGATCTCCTGGGTCTCGCCGCCGATGATCCCCGGGCGTACGCGACCGGGTCGCGCTGGCTCATCGCGATCGGTCTCGGCGGAGCCGTGGGTGCGTCGGTGCTCGGTCTGCTCGACCTGTCGCGCATCCCTCGCGGGACGCCGGCCCGGCGGACGGCCCTCACCCACCTTGTCATCAACGTCACCGCGATGGTGCTGTTCTCCGTCAGCCTGGTCGTGCGGGCGCTCGATCTCGCGCGGGTGCCGGTCGTCGCCTTCGCGCTCAGCGTCGTCGCCTCCGCCGGGCTCAGCGTCTCGGGCTGGCTCGGCGGCAAGCTCGCCTATCGCTGGGGTGTGCGGGTCGCCGACGAGAACACGCAGCGCGAGGGGTTCGAGACGGCCGCCTGAGGCTGTTCGATGCCGGATGCCGGGCATGCTGCCCCGTCGTGCTCTCTCTCCCCCCCCCCCCCCCCGGGCGGGACGCTGCCGAGTGTCCAGGACACGCCGCCTGCCCGCTCTGCGCGCGGCGTGTCTTGGACACTCGAGTGGCAGAGGGCGGCATGGGCCGAGTGGCGGAAGCTGTTGAGTCTCCAGGACACGCCGCCTGTCCGCTCTGCGCGCGGCGTGTCATGGACACTCGAGCGGTGAGGGCGGCGTGCGCGGCGTGGAAAGCGGGAGGCAGGATGCGACGGGGTGGGCGCGTCAGCGCGGGCGCCGCAGCGGCACCCGGCCCCAGCCGCCGCTGACCGCGCCGGGGTCGTGTTGCGGCTCGAGCACCGCGCCGGGCGTGGGTCCGACGGGGCGCCGGCGGAGGCCGAGGATGTGCTGCAACGCGCGGATGAAGCGGTCGTAGACCCGCGGCGCGAGGAACTGCAGCGGACGGGTCACGAACTGCGCGGCACCGACACCGACCTCGTGCCGGGGCCCGCGGGTCACCCGCACGATCGCGCGCGCGACGCGGTCCGCCGCGACCACGGGCGGGAGCGGGAAGGCCATCCTCCCGGTGTAGTTCGCCGCGCGCTGGTAGATCGGGGTGTCGATGCTCGCCGGCAGCACGACCTTCACCCGGATGCCGCGGTGCGCGAGCATCTCCTGCCGCAGTGACCGCGCGAAGCCGAGCAGACCGTGCTTCGCGGCGACGTACGACGAGACGTAGGGCCCGGCCACCTGCGAATAGAGCGAGCCGACGAAGACGATCGTGCCGCCCCCGCCCGCGCGGAAGTGCGGAAGCACGGCGCGCGCGGCGCGCATGTGCCCGAGAAGGTTCGTCTCGATCACCCGGTCGCGCACCGCGTCGGGGGTGTCCTCCACCGAGCCGTACGAGAACACCGACGCCGAGCCCACCCACACGTCGATCCGTCCGAAACGGGTGATCGTGGCATCCGCCGCTCGTTTCGGTCCATCGGGAGTGGAGAGGTCGATCGACAGGGTCAGCACCTCGGCCCCGCGGCGGCGGCACTCCTCGGCGGCCGCGGCGAGAGCGACCTCGTCGCGCGCGACGAGCACGAGCCGGGCGCCGCGTCGGGCGAAGCGGAGGGCCGCCGCCCGTCCGATCCCTCGGGAACCACCGGTGACGACGACGACCTGACCCATGCTGTCCCCTCTGCGGCGGGCCGTGGCGGCTCCGCGCGTGCACAGCGTGCGTGTCTGCTGCGTGCGTGTGGACGACGCTAAGCGGTGCGTCCCGGCGCGGCCGAGGGGGTTGACGTCGGCACGCCGCGATAACAGCACCTCCGCGCCCCCGCAACCCCGTGTGCGGTCCGCCGTTCCCGCGCGGAGGGTGTGCGGCATGTCGAGTGCACACGCGGAACCCGGGCGCACGCCCGACGGTGTGAGGGAGGTCGCCGACGGCGTGCTGATGATCACGCGCGCCCTCACCAACAGCTACCTCGTCGCCACCGATGACGGTCTGATCCTCATCGACGCGGGATTGCCGCGATCCTGGCCCTACCTCGTGGCGGCCCTCGCCGCCCACCGCTCCGGTCCCGACGACCTGGTGTCGGTCGTTCTGACGCACGGCCACTTCGACCATGTCGGCACCGTCGACCGCCTGCAGCGCGCACACCGCGTCCCGATCCACGTGCACGAAGCCGACGTGCCGCTCGTGCGGCATCCCTACCGCTACGACCGCGAGACCTCGCGCCTCCTCTATCCGCTCCGCCACCCCGGCGGCATCCCGGCCCTCGCCAAGATGGCCCGCGCGGGGGCCCTTTCCGTCCGGGGAGGCGACGCGCTCGGCGACATCCGGCCCGGCGAGCCCCTGCGAGGCGGTCTCGTCCCGATCGCGACGCCCGGCCACACCTACGGCCACACCGCCTTTCACCTGCCCGACCGCGACCTGCTCTTCACGGGCGACGCGCTCGTCACCCTCGACCCGTACACCGGGCGCGCGGGCCCGCAGATCGTCGCCCGCGCGGCCACGGCCGACAGCGCGACGGCGCTCAGCGTGCTCGCCGCGCTCACCGAGACCCGCGCCGGCACGCTGCTCCCCGGTCACGGCGACCCCTGGACGGCCGGGGTCGAACACGCCGTGCTCGACGCGCGCGCAACCGGGGCGCATTGACCGGGGGCCGACCCGGCCCGCGAGCCGCGGACCGGAGCCCCCACCCGACCAGAGCCCACGACCGACGAGGAGAGAACGCATGAGAGCGATGACCTACCGGGGACCGTACAAGGTCCGCGTCGAGAACAAGCCCGATCCGCGCATCGAGCATCCCAACGATGCGATCGTGCGCGTCGAGCGGGCGGCGATCTGCGGATCCGACCTGCACCTGTACCACGGCATGATCCCCGACACCCGGGTGGGCCACACCTTCGGCCACGAGTTCATCGGCCGCGTCGTCGACGTCGGTTCGTCGGTGCAGAACCTCACGGTCGGCGACCGGGTGATGGTGCCGTTCAACATCGCGTGCGGCACGTGCTTCTTCTGTGCGCGCGGCCTGCTGAGCAACTGCCACAACGTCAACGCCAACGCCACGGCGGTCGGCGGCATCTACGGCTACTCGCACACCGCGGGCGGCTACGACGGCGGCCAGGCCGAGATGGTGCGCGTGCCGTTCGCCGACGTGGGGCCGCGGGTGATCCCCGACTGGCTGCACGACGAGGACGCCCTCCTGCTGACTGACGCCTTCTCGACCGGGTACTTCGGCGCGCAGCTCGGCGACATCGTCGAGGGCGACACCGTCGTGGTGTTCGGCGCGGGGCCGGTCGGCCTGGCCGCGGCGCGCTCCTCGTGGCTCATGGGCGCCGGGCGGGTCATCGTCGTCGACCAGATCGACGCGCGCCTCGAGATGGCCCGGTCGTTCGCGCTCGCCGAGACGCTCGACTACCGGGAGCACCAGGACATCGTGGTCGAGCTGAAGAAGCAGACCGACTGGCTGGGGGCCGACGTCGTGATCGACGCGGTCGGCGCCGAGGCCGACGGCCACTTCCTGCAGCACCTCACCGGGGCGAAGCTCAAGCTGCAGGCGGGGTCGCCCGTCGCCCTCAACTGGGCGATCGACTCCGTCCGCAAGGGCGGCACCGTCTCGGTCATGGGCGCGTACGGTCCCCTCTTCACCGCCGTGAAGTTCGGCGACGCGATGAACAAGGGCCTGACCATCCACACGAATCAGGCCCCGGTCGCGCGCCAGTGGCCGCGCCTGCTCGAACACATCCGTGCGGGGCACGTCTCGCCCCGCGAACTCATCACCCACCGCATCCCCCTCGAGCACATCGCCGAGGGATACCACATGGTCTCGGCCAAGATCGACGGTCTCGTGAAGGCCGCCATCCTGCCGCCGAACGCCTGAGAGGAGCGACGATCATGGCCTACACCGCCGACAAGCCCACGCCCCCGCCGAGCGCGGAGCAGCTGCGCGCCCGCATCCCCGGCTGGGGTGCCGACCTCGATCCGGCCGACCGCCCGTCGCACCCGAAGGAGCAGGCGCAGGACCTCAACGCCCACTGGGATTTTCCCGACGAGCAGCCCGAACCCCCCGGCGGCCGCGAGCGGTCCATCGAGCACGGCCGGCTCACGCCCGTTTTCGGGACGGCCCAGCCTTTGCACGGCGTCTCGGGCGCGATCCGCCGCTACTCCTACTCCCGTTTCAGCGAGGCCCGCGCCGCCCATTGGCTGCTCCTGCTCGCGGCCGACCGCGTGGATGCCGGGGGTGCGCACCTGCGATCGCTGCTGTCGCGGCATCCCGACAACCCGATCACCGAGACCGGCGTCCTCGCCGAGCGTCACTGGTCGCCCCTCGGTGACCGCCGCGGACGCGCGGACGCCCGTCATCAGTGGATCGACCCGCTGCTGGTCGCCGGTCCCTGGGTCCTCGGGGCGTTCGGGGTCGTCGCCGTGGGGCGTCGGCTGCTGCGGCGCTGATGAGCGTCGGGGGCGGCGGGGCGCCGGGTCGCGGTAGCGTCATCGGGTGACGGATGCCGCGGCCCACCCTCCCCTCGCGAAGGCGCTGTGGGGGGCCACCCATCCCGGGCCGACACTCGTCGTCACGGTCCTGTCGCTCGCCCTCGGCATCGCCGCCGGCGTCGAGCCCGCGCGTCTCGCGCTGCTGGTCGTGGCCGTGTTCGCCGGCCAGGTGTCGGTCGGACTCTCGAACGACGCGATCGACGGCGGCCGCGACGCGGCGGTCGGTCGCACCGACAAGCCCATCGCCGGGGGAGCGATCACCCCGGAGCGGGCGCTTGCGGTCGCCGTGGCATCCCTCGTCGTCGCGATCGTCCTCTCGGCGCCGCTCGGGCCGGGACTGCTCGCCGCGCACGCGATCGCCCTCGCCTCGGCGTGGGCCTACAACGCCGGGCTCAAGTCGACGCCGTTCTCGATCGCCCCCTTCCTGCTGAGCTTCGGGCTGTTCCCCTCTTTCGCGACGCTCTCGCTGCCCGATCCGCAACTCGCCGCGCTCTGGGCCTCGCTCGCCGGTGCCGCCCTCGGCGCCGCCGTGCACCTCACCAACGTCGTGCGCGACCTCGACGACGATCGCCGGACGGGCGTGCGCGGCCTGCCGCACCGGCTCGGCGCGCGCGCCTCGGTGGTGCTCGCCGCGGTGGGGATCGCTGTCGGCGCGATCGCGGTGCTCTTGGGGACGGATGCCACGACCCGCGGCACCGTGTTCTTTGCGGCCGTGTTGACCGTCGCGGTCATCGCCGTCGTCACGGCGATGGTGCGCCCTCCGGGTCGCGCGGTGTTCCAGCTCACGATGCTCGCGGCCCTGCTGCTGGCCGCCCAGCTCGTCGCGACCTGACGCCCTGCCGCCAGCGGCGTCGCCGGGGGCCGCGCCCGACCCGGCCGGTATGCACGACGGCGGGTGCCCCCGCCGACACGCCGCGCGGGCGGACCGGCGTCGGCGCGTCGTCCGCGGCGTCCGCCGCATGCAGACCCCCCCGCCATCACCGCCCGCCGTGCTGTCGGCGCCGCCGGGGGCCACCCGCCCCAGCCTCGAGAGCGCCCGTCAGCCCCGCGCCCGCGCCGCCCGATCGAATCGCATCGCGTACGCCCGGGTGAACGCTTCGCCGCCCGGCCCGCGCAGCGCCGTGCGCAGCGCCATCGTGCGCGCCGCGTGGGCGGACGGGCCCGCCGCGCGACCGAGCATCGTGTTCAAGAAGGCGAGGCGCGCCGCGTGCCGCGCCGACGCCAGGCGATCGCGTTCCCACCGGGCGAGGCCCGCGTCGTCGCCGCGGCGCACCCAGGGCCCGAGCAGGGGCGCGAGCGTCAGCGCATCGAGCAGGCCGAGGTTCATCCCCTGACCGCCGATCGGGCTCACCTCGTGCGCCGCGTCGCCCACCACGATCACGCGTCCGCGCCGAAGGGCCGGAGCCACCGCGCGCCGCACCCCGAACGTCGACGCGCCCGCGATGTCGACCGGGGTCCCGGTGCGGGCGGCGACGGCGTCGCGGAGGAAACCGTCGGCATCCGTCACCTCGTTCGTGCCCGCCCAGGCGACGAGCCGGCGCCGGCCGCCCGGCAGCGGGAACGACTCGACCACTCCCGCGCGCTCGAGGTGAACGCGCGCGACGGGACCCCCTGATGCCACGACGTCGGCCATGACGTACCGGTCGGGGTAGTGGTGCGTGCGCACGGCTCCCGGGCGGTACACGAGGTCGCGTCCCGACCACCCGGTGGCGACGACGACCACCCCCGCGCGGATCTCCCCGCCGTCGTCGAGCTGCGCGCGGATGCCGTCGGTTTCCTGTCGCAGCGATGTCACGCCCACACCTCGCCGCACCGGCGGGGCGAGCGCGGTGAGCACCTCGATCGTGTCGGACTGCGGCAGGGCCGCGACGTACGGATGCCGTGCTCGCAGCCGATCGAACCGGATCTCGGCCAACACGCGACCGTCGGCGCGCGCCTCGCCGCGGGCGATGCGCACCGCGCGCTCGCGGATGCCGTCCGTCGCCCCCGACGCCTCGAGCAGCGCCAGGGCGGGGGAGTGGATGCCGATCGCCCGCGTTCCTGCGCCCGGATCGGTGCGCCGCTCGACGACGGCGACCTCGACGCCGCGCATACGCAGGTCTGCGGCGAGGGCGAGGCCCACGGGACCCGCGCCCACGACGAGCACCTCGGTCATGCGCGTCCTTTCGCCGTCGCGAGCACGCGGAAGGGCGCCGGCGTCTCGACGACCCACGGTGCGCCGAGGGCGGCGGCCAGCTCCGGCGCGCGGTAGCTGCGGCGGATCGAGCGCAGCCCGTCGACGCGCAGGAAGGTGCCGACCGAGAGCGGGGCGACGCCCACGGCGTACAGGCCGTAGGCGAGACGCCCGCGCGCGATGTCGGCGTGCAGGACCGTGCCGCGGGAGAGGGCGAGGGAGTCGTCGGCGAACGCGCGGAGCGACTCCGCGTCGAGGTGGTGCAGCACGTGGTTCGACAGCACGAGGTCGAACGTCTCGCCCGCCGCGATCAGCTCGCGGGAGCCCTGCGACACGAAGCGCACGCCGGGGCGCTCCCGCCGCCGCGCGGCCTCGTGCGCGCGCGGATCGGGGTCGGCTCCCACCCACTCCACCTCCAGGCCGTCGCGGGACGCCAGCGCCGCGAGGCGCGCGACGACGTCGCCGCCGCCCGAGCCGAGGTCGAGCACGCGGGCGGGGCGGCCGAGCGCGACCAGGTCGGGCCGCACCCGCGTGCGGTACACGCGGCCCCACGCCGAGACGAGGCGGTTCACCACGTCGAAGCGGCGGTAGGTCGCCGCCAGCGCCCGCGGGTCGCAGTCCGGGTCGTCCATGAGCTCGGTCAGCGCGGTGTCGCGGTGAGCGAGGCCGGTGAGGGCGCTCACGCCGTCGCGCGGCGCACGGTGATCTTCGCCGCCTCCACGGTGAGCCCCGGTCCGAAGGCCATGGCCGCGATCCGGTCGCCCTCGCCGAGGGCCGCATCGGCGAGCAGGTCGCGCAGGATGAACAGCAGCGTGGCGCTCGACATGTTGCCGTGCCCCCGCAGCACCTCCCGCGACGGGGCGAGGGCCGCGGCATCCAGCTCCAGGGCGCTCTCGACGCGATCCAGGATGCTGCGGCCACCCGGGTGCACGGCCCAGGCGTCGATGTCGGAGAGGTCGCCGAGCACGTCGGCGGCGATCGCGGAGATCTCCCGACCGATGATGCGCGGCACCTCGGGCGTCAACGTCATCTCGAAGCCCGAATCGCCGACCGTCCAGGCCATGTCCTTTTCGCCGTCGTCGGTGACGTGGGTGGCGAAGCCGTCGAGGTCGAGGCCCTCGCGAGAGGGATCTCCGGATGCCACGATCGCAGCTCCCGCACCGTCGGCGAACACCGAGGCGGCGACGATCTGGTCCGGGTGCGATGAGGTCTGCCAGTGCAGCGAGCACAGCTCGGTGCAGGCCACGAGCACGACCGCGTCGGCGTCGTTCCCGACGATCCGCTCCGCGAGGCGCAGAGCCGGGATCGCCGCCGCGCAACCGATGAATCCGAGGTGGTACCGCTCGACGGTGGGGGAGAGGCCGAGGTCGCGCACGAGGTGGTAATCGGGACCGGGGGCGAACATGCCCGTGCACGACACGGTCACGACGTGCGTCACGGCATCCGTGTCGTAGCCGGATCCCTCGATGGCCGCGCGGGATGCCGCTGCGAAGAGCCCCGGGGCGGTGCGTCGGTACTCGTCGTTGCGCGCCCCCGTCGGCGGCATGAGAAGCGTGTCGCCGTCGCGCACGGGGAGGCCGTCGTCGGCCGCGCCGGCGAGCTGCGGCAGCACGACGTGACGGGTGTCGATCGCGGCGGCGTCGAAAGCGGCCCCGACCAGGCGCTGCGCCTTGCGGTCGAAGCCCGGTTGGGCGGCGAAGAGGTCGCGGAGCGTCGACTGCGTGACGCGGGTGTCGGGCAGGGCCGTGCCGATCGACACGATTCGGGCGGTCATGCCTCACTGTAGACACGCTTCGCAGGCCTCGGCGCGGGGATGGTGCGGGTGTCGCGCGGCGTCTATGGTGCAGCACCGCGTCCCGGCCGCTGCGCGGTGCTGTCAATCCCCGCGGCGCTTCGCCGACCCCGACCTACGGTGGCCCTTCGTTCGTGAAGAAGGAGTGCGCCATGACCGGTTCCGAGCCGTCCGATCCCACCCGAGTGACCGCGCAGAAAGCGGTGCGCGAACCGAACCCCCGCGTCTGGCTGCTGGCATCCGGCATCCTGGCCGTCATCGCGATCGTGCTGTTCGCCTTCTCGATCCCCATCGTCGCCGCGTGGGCGTGGATCGGCATCGCCTTCCAGATCGCGATCTTCGCCGCCCTGCTCGCGAACGGACTCGGCGGACGCCGCACCGCCTACCAGGGGTACATCTTCGCCGTGCTGATGTGCGTGCAGGCGGCCGTGGCGCTGCTGGTGATCGTCATCATCGCGATCGCCGCGTGGATGCCACCCGCCTGACGTTCCGTCGCGTCGGCGTGCGACACGCCGCCTTCCCAGGTGGCTGACCTTGTCGAAGCCACCGGCACCCGGTCCTTCTGGACGGGCGCAGGGACCCGCATCCGCCCACTCGACGACGCCCCGCCCGGTCGTCCGGACGGGGCGTCGTGGGCGTGATCAGCCGCCGAGGACGCTACTGACGTCGGTGGGGCTGTCGAACTCGTCGACGTCCGCGGATCGCAGCCGCTCGAGCAGCTGCTCCGGCGCGCCGTTGTCTTCGGCGATCCCGATCAGCTCGTGCCGGCCGACGGGGTAGTCGACTCCGGCGAGGTACTTCTGCAGTTCGATCGCGTCGGGCAGATCGGCCATGGTGCTCTCCTTCTTCTCGGGGGTGGGGATCAGAGAATCGGCTTGCCGCCGGTCACCGCGACGCGCGCGCCGGAGACGTAGCTGGCCTCGTCGGAGGCGAGAAGCACGTACACGGGAGCGAGCTCGGCGGGCTGACCCGGGCGCCCGAGGGGCACCTGCTCGCCGAAGCTCTCGACCTTCTCGGCAGGCATGGTCGCTGGGATCAGCGGGGTCCACACCGGCCCCGGCGCCACACTGTTGGCCCGGATGCCGCGTTCTGCGAGCAGCTGGGCGAGGGACGCGGTCATATTGGCGATGGCCGCCTTGGTGGCGGCATACGGAAGCAGCTGCGGCGACGGCATGTCGGAGTTGACCGAGCTCGACGCGATGATCGACGCCCCCTCGCCCAGGTGCGGCAGCGCGGCCTTGACGGTGTGGAAGTACGCGCTGACGTTCGTCGCCCAGGTGTAGTCCCACTCGCTGTCCTCGATCTCCTCGAGGGTGTCGTGGCTCATCTGGAAGGCGGCGTTGACCACGAGCACGTCGAGCTTGCCCAGCTGCTCGACCGTCCGCGCGACGAGGTCGCGGCAGTGCTGCGGATCGGAGACGTCGCCCGGAAGGAGCACGGCGCGGCGGCCGGCGTCCTCGACGAAACGGCGGGCCTCCTCGGCATCCTCGTGCTCGTTCAGGTAGGCGATCGCGACGTCGGCACCCTCGCGGGCGTAGGCGAGGGCGACGGCCTTGCCGATCCCGCTGTCACCCCCGGTGATCAGGGCCACCTTGCCCTCGAGCCTGCCGGAGCCGCGGTAGGTCTGCTCGCCGTAGTCGGGTTTCGGATCCATCGCCCGGTCGGTGCCGGGGACGCTCTGCTGCTGGGCGGGTTGCGACATGTCTGCCTCCTGGGAGATCGGGGAGGCCCCACCCCACCCGGTGCCCGGCGATCGCGCACGAGGGTTGACAGCGGTCGCGGTGCGTCCGCAATCCGGCTGAGCCCGTCGAAGCCGCCGGGACGTGCCGTACCCGTCCCTTCGACGGGCCGAGGGACCGATGTCGCGCTCTCCTCGGTGGGTGGGCCCGTCGAAGCCACCGTGACCCGTGGCTCGCGGTCCCCCCGACGGGCTCAGGGACCTCGGCCACCGGCGCTCAGGCCGCGAGGGCCTCGCGGCGCAGCAGGCCGGAGATCGCGCCCCGGTACTCGGCGATCATGCGGCTGCGGTCCAGTCGTCCGCGGGCGGCGAGGGCGGCTGCCCGAAGCGCCGGGCGCAGGGCGAGGGCATCCTCCCAGGCCTCGACGACCGCGTCGACGTCGCGAGCGGTGACGAGACCGAACCCCTCCACCATGCGTGCGGCGTCACCGACGTCGGTCGTCACGGGAACCGCTCCGGATGCCGCGCCCTCGACCAGGCAGAGCGGAGAGGCCTCGCCGAAGGCGCTCGTGAGGGCGACGACATCGGCGATGCGGTACAGCTCGGGCATGTCCTCCCGCAGGCCGAGCGCGTGCAGGGCGACGCCGGATGCCACCCCGCTCGCGGCGCGCAGGGCGCGGAAGGCGGGGTTGTCCGGCGTCATCCCGGACCCGCACAGGAGGTAGTGCGTGCCCGGTGCGCGCCGCGCGTGCCGGGCGACGGCGCGGAGGAAGAGCCCCGGGTCCTTCATGGCGTCGAAGCGCGCGGCCAGCAGCACCACGGGCGCCGTCTCGGGGATGCCGAGCACCGAGCGGATGCGGCGTCGCTCCGCACGCGTGCCGGGGCGGAAGCGGCGCGTGTTGATGCCGTTGTCGATGACCCACGCCTCCTGGGCGGCGACCCCGGCCCAGGCGTACGCGTCGGAGGTCGAGGTCGCGCACGAGATGGTGGCCGTCACGGCGCCGGAGGCGGCGGCATCCGTCAGCCAGCCCAGGGCGGGACCCGAGTGCGTCGGGTCGGAACGGTGCAGGCACGCGGCGAGCGGGACGTCGGGGAGCAGCCCCGCGCGATCTAGCGCCACGACGAGGCTGAGCGGCTGCTCCTTCAGCGACAGCACCACATCGGCGTCGGCGAACAGTTCGGCGGCGTGGTCGAGTTCGGCGGCGGTGAAGTCCTCGGGGGCGATGGGGTGATCGCCGGCGATCCGGTCAAAGGCATCGATCTGCACCCCCGCCTCGCGCAGGCGGCGGTAACGGGTGTCATCGCGGGCGAGTTGCAGTGAGGCGTCGCGGCGCGCCGACGCGGTCAGCGAGAGCACCCGGTGCTCCTGCGATCCGTCGCGTGCGAGCCCCACGACGACGTCGGAATGGAGGATGCGGGCTCCCCCGGCGAAGAAGCCCTCGTAGAGGGAGAGCACACGGATGGATCGCGTCATCGGGGTCTCGTTTCGGCCGGGGAGAGGCACCGCGGATGCGGTCGTCCCATGCTGGGGGTTCGACCCCGTGGGACGGGTTACGCCCGAAAGACCATCGTGTGAACGCCCGGACACGAGCCGACGCGCCGGCCCCCGGGGGAGGGGACCGACGCGTCGGGTGAAGGGGCGGTGGATCAGGCGCGGGGCGCGACCACCATCGCCTCACCGGCGTCACGTGTGCGCGACCAGGGCCAGCGCGGCGCCGTGCGCTCGCGCGGTTCGTCGGCCGAGCGCGGCACGATGCCGTTGCCCATCGCGGTCGACATGGCGATGCTCCACACCGAGCCCGCCTGCTGTCCGCTCTGCTGTCCGTAGATCATGATGTTCTCCTCACCCCCGTCTCCCGACGGGATGCACCCCGTCTCCCGACGGGCGTCTTGATCTCCGTCCTAGATCGGGACGGGTCGCCGCGAGCACCTCTTGACAGAGGTGACACGATGCGCCTCGCGCGCCGGGGGAGCGGGGGCCGCGGGGTGGAGCGAGCCCGGTGCCCCACCCCGCGGTGTCCTCACGCGCCGCGGACGGTCTCCCCGGCATCCTGAGCACGGTCGCGCACGGTGGAGGCCGCCTCGGCGGAGTCGTCCTTGACGTGCTGCACTGCCTCGGCGGCGCGATCCTTCACGGCGCCCACGGCTTCGCTCGCGGGTTCCTTCAGGTCGGAGACGATCTCCTGCGCGACGTCCTTCGCCTCGTCGATCAGCGGAGCGGCCTTGTCCTTCGCCTTCGCGGCGGCATCGCGTTCGGCGCGCGACGGCGGGATGAGGGAGGCGAGGACGAGGCCCGCCCCGAAGGCGACGAGACCCACGGCGAGCGGGTTGCCCTTCGCCGTGTGGCCCGCGTCGTGCGCGGCATCTCCCGCCCGGTGGGCGAGGTCGGATGCCGCACTCCCGGCGTCGTCGGCGACCCCCATGACGCGATCGCGCACGTTGCGCACGGCGCCGTGCAGCTTGCTCTTCTGCCGATCGACGATCTTGGAGGGCGTCACCTTGTCGGCGAGGGCGTCGACGTCGGAGCCCAGGTCGGCACGGGTGCGCTCGATCTCGGCGCGGATGGCTTCCGGTGAATCGGTCATCGGTTCTCCTCGTTCCTTGCGAATGCTTCCGGTATCTCCTGCAGAGTGGCCGCCGTCTGCGGCACGCCCTGCACGGTCTTCAGGCGGCGGCGGCCGATCACGAAGAGGATCCCCGCGATCACCGCCCAGATCACGGCGACCACCACGGCCGACCAGGCGTGCCCGATCAGCAGCGCGAGCGCCTCCCAGAGGGCGATGGACAGGAAGAGCACGACCATTCCGGCCGCGTATCCCGCACCGCCGAGCAGCCCGGCGCCCTTCGCCGACTTCGTCGCCGAGTCCTTCACCTCGGCTTTGGCCAGCGCCAGCTCCTGGCGCAGGAGCGTCGACATGTCCCGGGTGACCTCGCCGACGAGCTCACCGAGCGAGGTCGTCGCCGCCCTCTGCTCAGAGGGTGTCGGGTCGGTCATCCGAACCTCCTTCGCGGGCGCCGTCGAGGCGCGCGGCGGACTCGGTGTACAGCGGCGGGTCGCCGCCGTCGACGTCGGCGGTCAGCCCCGTGTCGTCGACGACCGGGACGGTGGGCGTCGCGTCGACGCCACCGAGCGGCGGGACGGTCCCCTCGAGCCGGTTCGCGTCGTGGTCGCTCGCCCTCACCGCGGCGTCGGCGTCCGCGAAGCGCGGCCCGCCGAGCGGGGCGGGAGCGGTCGATCCCTCCGTGCTGGATGCGGCACCGGCGGCGATCGCGCGGCTGAGCCGGCCCACCACCACTCCCGCGACGGCCGCGACGGCGATGAAGGTGCCGGGCCGTCGACGGGCGAACGAGGTGACGTCCTGCATCAGCTGCTGGGGATCGCGATCCGCGAGCCACGAGCTCACGGTCGAGGCGTGCCCGGCGACGCGTCGCACGAGATCGCCCGCGATACCGCCCCCTTCATCGGCATCGGCCATGCGGGAGAAGTCCTGGCCCAGGGACCCGAGTCCGTCCGCGAGGCGCTGCTGCTGCGTGGCGGCCTGGTCCGACAGCTCTCGTCCCGATTGCGCCATGAGGTCGCCGATGCGGGCCTTGGCTTCGCCGGCGACCGCGGCCGCCTCGTGGGCTCCGGACTGCGCGACCTCCTGGGCGGCGTGGCCCGCCGTCTTCGCGGTTGCCGACGCCTCCTGGGCGGCTGCTCCCGCCTTCGCGGCTGTGCCCGAGTCCTCGTCATGCGACGTGGTGAATTGCGACATGTTCGCTCCTTCCGTGGCGTTGGAGTGTCCGGTCTAGGTCCGAAAGCACGCCTCTGCCTCGGGCCTTGCACCGCTCGTCGCCGCATGCAACGCGCGCGTCGGCCGGAGCTCTTCGGAAAGCGTCCACGCCGACCGACCCGCCGTGTCGCCCAACGCAACGGTCAGGAGCACCGGGGTGGGATGAGTACGATCATGGCTCGTGCAGTCGTCATCCGAAGTTCCGCCGTCGCCCTTCCCGGGCTCGGCTCTCGGGCGCTCCCTCCTCGCGTACGGCGAGGCGCGGCGCACCGTCGCCGCCGAGGCCCGTCGCGCACTCTCCCTGAACGAGCTCGATGCGCGGGCCCTGCTGTTCGTCGCCGACAACCCGGGGGCGCGGCCGTCGCACGTGCGCGATCACCTCGGTATCACCTCCGCCGGCGTGACCACGCTCATCGACCGTCTCGTCCAGCGCGGCGCCGTGCGTCGCGATCTCGACGCCGAAGACCGCCGGGTGAATCACATCACCGCCATCGTCGACTTGGACGCGCCGCCGTGGTCGGCGCTGCGCGCGTTCGATGCGGGCATCGAGGACGCGGTCGCCCGTATGGATCCGGCCCTTGCCGGCCGCGTGGCGCAGGTCATCGACGAACTCGTCGCGCACGCGCGACGCTGACCGGCCGTCACTCCAGCCCGGGACCGGTGACCATCCCCGTGCGGCCAGGGGTGAGGGGGGCGATCCCGCGTCGGGCGACGCGACTACTCGGCGGCGGCGGCGAGGAATGCCTCGGAACGCGCCTGCAGGAACGAGCACAGCGCGGCGAGGGTCGCGAGTTCTCCGGACAGGGCCATCACGCGTCCGGCCGGAAGGGGAGCGGCGTCTTCGCGCGGCTCGAACGTCACCGACCAGTCGGTCGCGCCCTCCGCGTTCCCGGGTGCGATGTAGAAGGTCGTGGACACGCTGCGCAATCCGGCCGCGATCAGGCCGGCATCCCCGCCGTCGTCGCTGTCCTGCGGGATCACGCGGAGGATATCGGCGTCGTCGTACCCCAGGGCACGGAAATCGTCGATCCACGACTGCAGCGTGGTCACTGTGCGAAACGGCATCACGATCCCCTCGGACGATGGCGCTCGGACGGCCACCGCATCCATTATGGCGCGCGTGGCGGTGCGACACCGGGGTCGTGACCCGCGTATCGAGGCGCCGCCGAGCACCGCACCGGGGAAGAGCGCGGCGGCACGGGGTTCCGCAATACCGCCTGGGAATGCAGCCGCGCCCCCGGTGACGGTCGGTCACCGACCGGATTCTGCGCTTCCCGGCTGATCGATCGCGCCCGGCGGCCGACCGCGCCGAAATGCGCATTTTCCGCGCGACGGAAGATACGGTGAAAGTGGATGGGGGGTCATCCACGCCGGCTTTCGTGGTCGGAGGCAGCGGTGTGGATCACGGTGTTCTCGCAACGTGAGAGCGTTCCCATATCGTCGTACGCCCCTGGGCGCAATGGTCTAGCCGCACATTCATGGACGATTTAGGAAGCCTGCGTGGAGCATACGAACATCGAGACGCGCGACGCCGAGACGGTGGAGCACCTGTGGCAGACGATCGTCCCGGGCGCGCGCATCGCCCGAGCGGATGCGATCCAGCCGGCGCTGGCGTGGCATGCGGCGTCCGAGCCGGGCTTCGGGTTCTGCGACTACACGATCGGTTCGACGATGCTGGTCGAGTCCGACCCGCTCGACCAGGTGGTGGTCGGCCGCATAGCCGGTCCGCGGGTCGCCGGTACCTATCGCCGCGAACGCATCGACACCGCGGTGCCGTTCATGGTGGTGGACCGTCCGCTGGAGATCGCCTTCACCGGGCGCATCGCGGGCACCGCGGTGTCGTTCTCGCGGACCGAGTTCGACGACGCCGCCCGGCGCCTGTCGGGCGACGACGGATTGCGGGTGCGGGCGACCGGCTACGCGCCGGTCAGCGAGCAGCGGATGCGGTACTGGTCGCGCACCTGGGAGTACACCCGCGACGTGCTGCTGCGCTCTCCCGAACGCACCCCGCTCATCCAGCAGCAGGCGCGCACGCTCATGCTCGAGGCGTCGCTGATGACCTTCCCCACGACGTTCACCGACGCCCTCGCGTCGGGGCGCCCGTCGCGCCCGCTGCCCGCCCCGGTGCGCCGGGCGAAGGCCTATGTCGAGGCGCACGCCGCCGAACCGGTGGTGCTCGCCGACATCGCTCAGGCGGCCCGCCTGTCGCCGCGCGGCCTGCAGTACGCCTTCCGCGCCGCCACCGGCCGCACCCCGATGCAGTATCTGCGCCGTGTGCGTCTGGATGCCGCGCGCGCCGAGCTGCGCAGCGCCGATCCGTCGGTCGAGACGGTCGCGGCGATCGCCGCGCGCTGGGGCTTCTCCAACCTGGGCCGCTTCGCCGCGATGTACCGCGGGGAGTTCGGCGAGACGCCCTCGACGACGCTGCGCTCCTGACACCGCCCTCGCCCCGCTGGGTCCTGTTCCCGCTCCGAGTCAGTGCCCCGCGCCGAGGCCGCCGCTGAGGCGGTCGTGGAATCGGGCCGCCGCGTCGTTCATGCCCTCGAGCTCGACGGTCGTGCCGAGGTGCGCGTACTTGGTGCGCACCGCGTCGAGCGCGGCGACGGTCGAGGCGTCCCACACGTGCGAGCGCGTCAGGTCGATGACGACGCGCGCCGGGTCGCGGTGGTAGGCGAACTTCGTCGTGAGGTCGTTGCTCGAGGCGAAGAACAGCTCGCCCTCCACGATGTAGCGGGCGGTGTCGCCGTCGACCGTCCGCGTGACGTTCGTCAGGCTCGCGACCCGGCGGGCGAAGAGCACGGCCGCCGCGACGACGCCCACCCCCACGCCGATCGCGAGGTTGTGCGTCCACACCGTTCCCGCGACGGTCAGCACCATGACGATCGTCTCGCTCAGCGGCATCCGGCGCAGGGTCGAGGGGCGGATGCTGTGCCAGTCGAAGGTGGCGATCGACACGACGATCATCACGGCCACGAGCACGGCCATCGGGATGATGGCGACCACGTCTCCGAATGCGAGAACGAGCACCAGCAGGAAGACGCCCGCGAGGAACGTCGAGATGCGGGTGCGCGCGCCCGACGCCTTGACGTTGATCATGGTCTGGCCGATCATCGCGCAGCCGCCCATGCCGCCGAACAGGCCGGACAGCACGTTCGCGGCGCCCTGGCCGAGCGACTCGCGGGATTTCGACGAGGGCGTGTCGGTGATGTCGTCGACGAGGGCCGCGGTCATCAGCGACTCGAGCAGGCCGACGACGGCCATCGCGAGTGCGAAGGGGAGGATGATGCCGAGCGTGTCGAGGGTGAATGGCACGTTCGGGATCAACAGGGCGGGCAGGCTCTCGGGCAGCGCGCCCTGATCGCCGACGGTCGGCACCGAGATGCCGAACACGACGGCGGCGCCGGTGAGCAGCACGATCGCGACCAGCGGTGCGGGAATGGCCTTGGTGAGGCGCGGAAGCAGGTACATGATCGCCAGGCCCGCCGCGGCGATCGGGTAGACCGCCCAGGGCACGCCGATCAGCTGGGGCACCTGCGCGGTGAAGATGAGGATGGCCAGGGCGTTCACGAAGCCGACCATCACGCTCCGCGGGATGTAGCGCATGAGCTTCGCGACGCCGGCCAGGCCCAAGATCACCTGCAGGATGCCACCGAGGATCACCGTCGCCAGGAGGTAGTCGACGCCGTGCTCGCGGGCGACGGGGGCGATCACGAGCGCGATCGCGCCGGTCGCCGCGGAGATCATGGCGGGGCGTCCACCCAGGAAGGCGATCGCGACCGCCATGACGAACGACGAGAAGAGTCCGAGGCGGGGGTCGACGCCGGCGATGATTGAGAACGCGATGGCCTCGGGGATGAGCGCGATCGCGACGACGAGGCCGGCGAGCACTTCCCGGGTGAGCAGGCGCGGGGACCGCAGGGCCTGCAGGACGGTGGGTTCGGGGCGCGGGCGCGCGAGGACGTCGGTCATGTCGATGCTCCTGAGGGGTATCGGGGGGAACCCGCAGCGGCGCGGGGAAGAATGGGGGGTAGCGATCGCGACCGAGAAGAACTCTACCGTAACGTCAGGTTTGCGGGATCGGGGATGCCATGACACAGGGGAAGCCGATGCAGATCGGCGAGCTCGCCGAGCGCACCGGGCTGTCGATCCGGACGCTGCGGCACTACGACGAGATCGGCCTCCTGCGCCCGTCGGCTCGGAGCGAGGGCGGGTTCCGCCTCTACACGAACGACGACGAATCCCGCCTCCTGCTGATCCGCCGGATGAAGCCGCTCGGGTACTCGCTCGAGCAGATGGGCGAGCTGCTGGCGGTGGTCGACGGTCTCGAGGCCGACCCCGACGACGCGGCGCTGCGCGAGCGGTTCGCCGGCATCCGCGAAGAGGCGCAAGAGCGCCGCGAAGACCTGCGCCGCAAGGTCGCCGCCGCCGACGAGTTCGTCGCGCAGCTGGAGGCGCGATGACCGTCCACGACATCTCGCTCGAGGGGCACGGCATCCGGCTTTCTCCCGCCACTCCCTCGGACGCCGTCGAGGCGTGGCCCTTCACCGACCCGGAGCTGTGGAGTCGCATGACCACTCCCTGGCCCGACTCGACCGACGCCTACGCCGCGCACGTCGACCGTCAGCTCGCGACGCCCGGCCTGTTCGCGTTCACCGTGAGGGATGCCGACACCGGCGCCGTGCGCGGCTCGACGACGTTCTACGAGTACGTGCCCGCGCAGGGACGCGTCGAGATCGGCACGACCTGGTACGGCCGGGACTTCCAGGGCGGTCGCACAAACCCCGCCGCCAAGCTGCTGCTGCTCACCCACGCGTTCGAGACCTGGGGCGTCAACCGGGTCGCACTGCGCTGCGATGCGCGCAACGAGCGCAGCGCCCGGGCGATCGAACGGCTCGGCGCGACGGCGGAAGGGCGCCTGCGTCGGCACCGCATCGCCCCCGACGGCTCGGTGGCCGACACTCTGTACTTCTCGATCCTCCGCGACGAGTGGGACGGGGTGCGCGCCGGACTCCAGGCGCGGCTCGCAGCACCCGCGTCGCGCGAAACGGCGTCTCGCTGACGATTCGCGCCGTCGTGCGCGCGGGGCGTCCCCGGCGCGCGATCCCGCGGTCCACATGCTCACACGCCGCCCTCTCGCGGTCCACGGGCACGCGGAATGGTTCCCGCTTCCGCGGGGGAGTCGGCCCGCAGGGCGCGACCCGTGATTCAGGCGGGCTCGGCAGCCGTGTAAGATCGTCTGTTGGAAGTGTGTCCGAGCGGCCTAAGGAGCATGGCTGGAATCCATGTAGGCGGGGTAACTCGCCTCGCAGGTTCAAATCCTGTCACTTCCGCCACACGAAGAGCGTCATCCCCGGATCGGGGGTGGCGCTCTTCGGCATTCAGCCCACGCTCTCGCGTTCGCGCTCGGCATCCACGGCGCCCGGCCGCACGACGAGCGAGCGGGGCAGCACGCGCGCGAGCACGCGCCGCGCCGGGGTCGCCCGCGCGAACAGCCCGGCCCGGATGCGGTCGACGGCCGCGGCCAGCGCCGGCCCGTTCGCGGCGTCGGGCGCGTCACCCGCGTAGCTCACGCGCTCGAGGGCCTCGCTCAGCACGCCGACGTCGTCCGCGTCGACGCCGTGGTCGTCGATGAGGCGCGCGGCGAACGCGCGGGGCGACTCGGCCCCGGGGGCGAGGATGCCGAAATCCACCGCGTCCTCCTGCAGCGCCGTCCACGCGGCCACCGCATCGCCCGCTCCCGCAGCGTTCAGCCGCCGGCGACGACGGACGATGCGCAGCAGCGCCGGAACGAACGCGGCCACCAGCAGCGCCAGGACGACGATCCCCACGGGCACCCACGCGGCGCCCGGCCGCGCGCTCGTCGACGCGCCCCCGGTGTCGACGGCGCCCACGTCGCCGCGGTCGGCCGCCGAGGGCGCCGTCGACGGCTGCGCGTCGGGGGCAGCGGCATCCTGACCGGGGCTGGTGGGTGTCGTGCCGCCGTTCGAGGTCGATCCCGAGGCGAAGTTCGTGGGCACGCCGAGGCTGTTCGTCGGCTCGAAGGGCACCCACCCGATGCCCTGGAAGTAGACCTCGGGCCAGGAGTGCAGCTGGCTGGAGGTGACGGTGTACTCGGTGCCGCCCTGCTGCGGGATGCCGGAGGCCGTGCCCGGTAGGTACCCGACCACGATGCGCGAGGGCATTCCGAGCGTGCGTGCCATCACGGCGAACGCGGAGGCGTAGTGCACGCAGTAACCGGCGCGCACCTGGAGGAAATCCGCGACCGCATCGAGCCCGGCGCCGTCGAAGCCCGCGTCGACGGGTGCATCGAGTGAATACCGGAACGCGCTGCTGCGGAACCACGTCTGCATCGCCAGAAGGGCGTCGTAGGGGTTCGAGGTCCCGGCGGTGACCTCGCGGGCCGTGTCGCCGATGACCGCGGGCACGTCGGCCGGCAGCGCGGTGACGTCGGCGCCGAGGCCCGTGTCGCCCACCGGACGGCTGCGGATCTGCTCGAGCGTCGGGCGCGGCACGCTCGCCTGCACCTCGTACTGCTGGTCGCGCGTCGAACCGGCGCGCGTCACCACCGTGCGGTTCTGCGGCATCCCCAACCACTCGCCGTCGAGTCCCGTGACCGTCGAGGCGGGGTAGGGCACCGGCAGCCAGGGGCTGTCGAGGGCGTCGACGGTGACGTCGGTGGTCCAGTCGGCGCGGGCGATCTCGGCGTCGGCCTCGACCGGGCTGAAGACGGCGCCGTCATCGGGGACGGCCACGGTGTCGGCGCTGTCGGGCGACCAGACGGCGCCGTCGAAGCGCGAGAGCGTCACCGCGCGCAGATACGGCGCCGTCGGGGCGGTCGTCCGCACGGTGAGGACGTCCACCTCGCGCGGCTGGCGCAGGTCGTTGCCGAGCTCGAGGTTGGGGTTGATGGTCGTTCCCGTGCCGCCGGAGCCGCCGGTGGCGAAGCGCAGGCCGGGTTGGGGGAGGAGCGGCGTGGCGACGACGGCGACGATGACGGCGACCACCGCGACGGCGACGGCCGTCGCCGAGACCCCCAGCCGCCCGGACGCGGTCCGGGCGATGGGGCGATGTCGGGCCTGCACGGCCGCACGGGCGCGCGTGTCGACGCGCAGCAGGAACAGCAGGGCGGCGGCGAGGAGCACGAAGCCCGCGACGTCGACGTCGGCGGGGATCGCGATCGTGGGGATCAGCGACACCGCGACGAGACCGACGCCAGCCAGCAGCGGCATGCGCGCGGTCAGCACGACGTGATCGAGCACCAGGGCGAGGCCGCCGACGGCGGCGACGAGCAGGAAGCTCAGGCCGGTCTCCGGGGGCACCGGGGCCACGCCCAGGCGGATCTCCTCGGCGGCCCCCGAGAGCAGTCCCGGCACCGAGGCGAAGGTCGCCGGGGTCGGGATGACGCCGAGCAGCGCGGTCGAGCGCCCGAACAGCAGCGTGAGAACCACGATCCAGACCGCTGCCTCGACGATGCTGGCGACGACGGCGGGCAGCTGCGCGAGGCGCACCAGCAGTCCCGCCGCCAGCACCGCGGCCGACAGCACCGCCGCCCCGGCGACCCACGGCCCGGGGGCGATCACCGAGAACGCGGGCAGCAGCGCCGCGATGATCGCGACGTACAGTCCCACCGTCAGCAGCGCGGCGTCGCGCCGCCGGCGGGCGGTGCAAAGTCGGGTGACGTCAGCGGCCGACACGGGCGTACCCCTGTTCGATCGCGTCGTCCCACGCCGCGGCGACGTCGCCGCCGGGGAGCACATGTGCGGCACGCCACCCGCCCGCGCGCAGCCGCTCGAGCTCGGCGTGCTCGGCCACGACGAGCAGCACCGGCAGGGCGGAACGCTGAGCGACGGCGCCGAGGTCGGCGCGGTCATCGGCCTGCAGCGACCCGGTGATCACGATCACGGGCCCCGTCAAGGCGGCCGCCGTCGCCGGGACGACGCGTCGCGCGGGATCGTCCGGGCGGGCGCGCAGGCTCGCGAAGACCGCTGCGGTGGCGCGCGCGTCGGCGTCGTCGCCGCCCTCCACGGGGTCGGCGAGCAGATGTCCGTCGCTGTCGATCACGTCGACCGTGTATCCCTCGTGGACGAGGCGCGCGACCGCGGAGACGCACGCCGAGACGGCCGTCTCGAACGCCGCGTCGCCGCCGGGGGCGTGCGCGGCCACCGGCGACCACCGCGACAGGGCCCGGTCGAGCACCACGGTGGCCGCGGGGCTCGACTCCTGCTCCTCCTGCCGCACCATGAGCGTGTCGCGGTGGGCGGTTGCCCGCCAGTGGATGCGGCGCATCGAGTCGCCGGGTGCGTAGGGGCGGGCGACGAGGTTGTCGGCGCCCTGACCGATCTGCAGCGTGGTGGTCTGGCGGGATCCGCCGGCCTCTCCCGCGGCTCCGGGCAGGGCCGTCAGCTCGCGCACCGTGGGCGCCACGGTCACCGGCGTCGTGCGGCCGAGGGCGATGCGTCGACGCAGTAATCCGAACGGATCGGTGGTCGTCACCTCGAAGGGCCCGAGGGAATGGATGCCGCGCGCGGCCCCCGTCATGCCGTAGCGCACCTCGATCGTCGACGACGCACCGCCCAGGCTCGGGGCGATCGTCGGCGACGACCCCTCGGCCGGTCCCGACAGACCCGACGGCAGCGCGTCGCGCCACCGCCCCGGAGCGGTCGGCAGGGCACTGTGGATGCCGGCGCGCACGGTGACGGTGGCGGAGCCGCCGACCTCGGGCACTTCGGGCGAGACGACGCGCGTCACCGCACCCGATCCACGCGTCATCAGCAGGGCGACGGCCGACGCCGCCAGCAGGGCGACCAGGAGCGTTGCGAAGTACAGCAGCTCCGGGATGCCGGCGCGCTGCGCGATCACGAAGGCCGCGACCGCGAGCAGAAGGGCGCCCGTCCCTCGCAGCGTGAACGGCCAGACCCGCCCCACCCGCGCTCTCACGGCCGGGCGGCGAGGGGCACGCGCACGCTCGCGGCGATCCGCTCGAGGGCGTCGGTCACCACCGCCGCCCCCGCCTTGCCGCCGGCCGCCGACCGGTTGGCGATCAGGCGATGGGCGAAGACGGGCGCCAGCAGGGCCGTGATGTCGTCGGGGATGACGTACGACCGGCCGTCGAGCGCCGCCCGCACCTTCGCGGCACGCACGAGCTGCAGCGTCGCGCGGGGGCTGGCGCCGAGCCGGATGTCGGGGTGGCTGCGCGTCGCCTGCGCGAGCGCGACGACGTACTCCTCGAGGGCCGGGGCGACGTGGACGCCGCGGGCCCACGCGATCATGGCGGTGACCTGGCGCGCCGAGACGACGGGGGCGATCGCGTCGAGCGGATTGACCGCGTCGCGCTGGCGGAGCATGAGCGCCTCTGCGGCGGCATCCGGGTATCCCATGGAGATCCGCAGCAGGAAGCGGTCGCGCTGCGCCTCGGGGAGTGCGTACGTGCCCTCCATCTCGAAGGGGTTCTGCGTGGCGACCACGAGGAACGGCGAGGGCAGCACGTGCGTGCGCCCGTCCACGGTCACCTGTCGCTCCTCCATGGCCTCGAGCAACGACGACTGGGTCTTGGGGGAGGAGCGGTTGATCTCGTCGGCGATGACGATGTGCGCGAACACCGCGCCGGGCGTGAACTCGAACTGGCGCTGCACCGGATTGAACACCGACACTCCGGTGATGTCGCCGGGAAGGAGGTCGGGCGTGAACTGGATGCGGCGCACGTCGGCGTCGATCGTGGCGGCGAGGGCCCGCGCCAGCATCGTCTTGCCGACCCCGGGCACGTCCTCGATCAGGAGGTGCCCCTCCGCGAGCAGGGCGATCAGGGCGCTCTGCACGGCCTCGGGCTTGCCGTCGATCACCTGCGACACGGATGCCAGGATCCCCCCGGTCAAACGGGCGAAGGACTCCGCATCCAGGGGCACCTCGGCGGCGGGTCGGGTGGTGGTGTCGGCGCGGCGGAGTCGTGATGCCGCCTCGGGCGTGACCGTCTCGTCCATGGCATCCCTTGGGTCGCGGGGTGGAGGCGCGTCGTCGCCGCCGTGACCTGATCGTAACCTGCGCGATGGGGACGGGGGCCTGAAACGGCGGGCGCACAGGCGTCACTCGGCGGATGCTCGGGCCCCTAGGATCGGGGAGCGTTGGTACACCCGAGGAGCCCGCGCATGCCGCACACCACCCCGTCCCTGCCGGATGTCACGCACGTGCTGGCCGTCGACATCGGCGGGACGAAGGTGGATGCCGCCGTCGTCTCCCTCGCGGGCGAGGTCGAGCGGGCGAGCGTCACCAGGCGACCGACCGGGCGAACCGCCGATCGGGATGAGATCGCCCGCAGCATCCGCGAAGCCGCCGTCGCCGCGCTCGCCGCCGTGCCCGACGCCCGCGTCGGCGCGATCGGGGTGGGAAGTGCCGGTCCCGTCGACCTGCCCTCGCGCTCCGTCTCCCCGCTGAATCTCCCGCTCGCGGCCGGTCTGTCGGTCGACGAGGTGCTCGGCGGTCTCGTCGACGGTCCGATCCGCCTCGCCCTCGACGGCACCTGCATCGCCCTGGCGGAGCACTGGCGGGGCGCGCTCGTGGGCTGCGACGACGCCATGGCGATCGTGGTGTCCACCGGCGTGGGAGGCGGGCTCATCCTCGGCGGTCGGCCCGTCCCCGGCGCGAGCGGCAACGCGGGGCACCTGGGCCAGACGTTCGTGCGCACGATCGAGGGCGGCGATGCCGTGGCATCCACGCTCGAGGCGGTCGCGGCCGGCCCCGGCACGGTCGCCTGGGCCCAGCGCCAGGGGTGGCAGGGCGAGACCGGTCTCGACCTGGCCGCCGCCCATGCGGCCGGCGACGCCGTCGCGATCGCGGCCGTCAGTCGCTCGGCCGCGGCGGTCGGTCAGGCGATCGCCGCGGCGGCGACCCTGTGCGACCTCGAGGCCGTCGCCATCGCCGGCGGCTTCTCGCAGGTCGCCCCCGACTACATCGATCAGGTCCGGGCGGCCGCCGCGGAGGCGTCGGTGCACGCGTATGCGCGCCGGTGCCGCATCGTGGGCTCGGGTCTCGACGGCCATGGCCCGCTGCTGGGCGCGGCGGCGCTCGCGCTGCAGGCCTGAGGCCGGGGCGGGCATCGGCCGGCCGGGGTGAGAGCGGCTCCGTCGGTCGGGTAGGCTGTACACGGCTCTCCGCGTGGCGGTACCCAGGCCAACTCCCCCAGGACGGAAACGTAGCAAGGGTAACCAGGCTCTACCGGGTGCGCGGAGGGTCTTTTCTTTACCCGGAAACGAGCCGGCTCACGCGCGGCGGCGAGGGTGCCGGATGGCCCGCCCGTCAGCGCCGGGAGAACGGCCCGTCGAGCGCCGCCCACTGCAAAAGCATGATCGTCTTGGCATCCTGGATCGCGCCGGTGCGGATCATCGACAGGGCGTCGTCGATGTCGTACTCGAGGATCTCGATCTCCTCGTCCTCCTCGGCGAGACCGCCCCGGTCGCCCTCCCGCTCGGCGCCGTCGTAGGCCGCGGCGAAGAAGTGCAGACGCTCGGTCACGGATCCGGGACTCATGTAGACGTCGAAGACGTGCTCGACTTCGTCGACCCGCACCCCGGTCTCCTCCTCGGCCTCCCGGCGGATCGCGGTCACCGGGTCGTCGTCGTCGAGCAGCCCCGCGGCCGTCTCGATCAGCATGCCGTCGGGGTGGTCGTTGACGTAGACGGGGTAGCGGAACTGGCGGGTCAGCAGCACGGTTCGCCGGGCCGCGTCGTAGAGCAGGATCGTCGCGCCGTTGCCGCGGTCGTAGGTCTCGCGCGTCTGCGTGCTCCACTCGCCGTCGTCGCCGCGGTAGCGGAAGGTCGTGGCGCGCAGCACGTGCCACCCCGCAGCGAGGAGGCGCACGTCGGTGACCTCGACGCGCGGGTTGCGGTCGAGATCCCGACCGGTGAGGTGGAGGCCCGTGCGCCCGCGGTGGTCGGGGACGGTGGTGCCGGGCAGCGCATCGTTCATGATTCGGAACAATAGTGCAGAAACGTGCAACAATGTGAATATGCTCGCCGCCGCCCGCAAAGACGCCCTGCTCGAACGGTTGCGCCGTGACGGCCGTCTGGTCGTCAAAGACGTCGCGCTCGAGCTCGGCCTGTCCGAAGACAGCATCCGCCGCGATCTTCGCGAACTGGATGCCGCTGGCCTCGCCGTCCGGGTCTACGGCGGTGCTCTGCCGGCGTCACCGGCCGTCGCCGACTACGACGCGCGGGGGAGTGTGGCCCGATCGAGCAAGGCCCGCGTCGCCGCCGCCGCGGTCGCCCTCATCGAACCCGGCGCCACCGTGCTCCTCGATGGAGGGACGACCACCCTGGCGCTGGTCGACGCCCTGCCGCGAACGTTCGCCGGCACCGTGATCACGCACTCGCCGACGGTCGCCGCGGCCCTTCTGCACCACGAGGCCGAGGTCATCGTGATCGGCGGCCGCATGTTCAAGCACTCGGCCGTGGCGTGCGGCTCCGCGGCCGTCGAGGCGGCGCAGAAGATCAGCGCCGACATCTTCTTCCTCGGGGTGACCGGCGTGCATCCGGCGGCGGGACTCACGACCGGGGATGCCGAGGAGGCGGCGATGAAGCGCGTGCTCGCCGAGCGGGCCGCCGAGACGTTCGTGCTCGCCAGCGAGGAGAAGCTGGGGGCGGCTTCGCGCTTCGGCATCCTGCCGCTCGACGGTGTGGCCGGTGTGGTCGCTGATCTGGAGCGGAAAGCACCGCTTTCGACGGAACTTCGGGCGGCAGGAGCTCGGCTCGTGGGGACGGGGGGAGTCGCGCGAGACCCAGCTGCCGGTCAGTTGTAGTTGAAGCAGGAATCGGCTCGCGACGGTTCGATGGGCTCATCGCGGTAGATCACGATCAAGTTCTCAACGCCCTTCGCGTCGACCGTCACCCCTGGGAGGGGAAAGCAGGCGTACGTGATTCCGCCCTCCTCCCAGAAATCCGCCGCAGTCCCGACGGAACAGTCGTCTCCGTCCTCGCGCGTGAAGCGGATCGAGTCCGGTCCGGAGCTTTCGACGAAGGTCCAGGTGCCGGAGAACGAGCGCGTTTCATCGATCCTCAGGTCGTTGACGGTACGGGGTGTCGATCGACCCTCGCACCAGGCATTCGACGGCCATCCGGTCGCTTGGAAGGTTCCGTCAGCTCGAACATCGAGGCGCAGGGGCGAATCGCCGCCTGCGCTCCACGATCCCACCGCGTCTTGTGCAGACAGGTCATAGTTCAGGGAGGCGCAACCGGTCATCAACATCATCGACACAATGACTCCCGCAAAAGTCCCCGACCGTGCCATCCTCATGACTCCCAAGTAAACGGCACCTCCGTTGCCGCCGGCCGCCTCAGGGGCTCGGAGCAGGGTGCGGGTCTCTTCGACCGGCGGCGATACGGGACCCGTCGGAGTTCTTCTGCCTAACCGGGGTTGAGGCAATCCTCTCGACCCGGAACTCTCCTCACGAAGCCTTCCTGATCACTCGACGCCGAAGCAACCCCGAGGCGATGTCGGGGGCCCGCAATAGGCTGGGGCGCGTGACGCAGAGCATCTACATCACGTCGGCCGAAGGTCATTCGGGCAAATCCTCCGTGGCTCTGGGCGTCCTCGACGCCTTGAGCCGCGTCACGCCGCGCGCGGGGGTGTTCCGCCCCATCGCGCGCTCCACGGCCGAACGCGACTACGTGCTCGAGATGCTGCTCGACCACGACAGCGTCGACCTGGAGTACGACGACTGCGTCGGCGTCACCTATGACGACGTGCGCGACGACGCCGATGCGGCCCTGGCCCGCATCGTCGAGCGCTACAAGGCGGTCGAGGCGCAGTGCGACGCCGTGGTCATCATCGGCAGCGACTACACCGACGTGGGCAGCCCGGCCGAACTCGCCTACAACGCCCGCATCGCCGCGAACCTCGGGGCCCCCGTGCTCCTCGTGCTCGGCGGTCGCGCCCAGCAGGGCCACAGCGAGACCCTCGGTCTCTCGGTCGCGCGCACCCCGCAGGAGGTCGGGCAGATCGCCTCGCTCGCGATCTCCGAGCTGCAGCACGAGCGTGCGGCCCTCTTTGCCGTGATCGCCAACCGCGCCGACGCCGACCACCTCGACGAGATCGTGGCATCCGTCCGTCAGGTCGTCGACGCGGCACCCGCCGCGGGGCCCGCGGAGAGCCGCACGGTCCCGGTGTGGGCCCTTCCGGAAGACCGCTTCCTCATCGCGCCGTCGGTCCGCGGCGTCCTGCGCTCGGTCGAGGGCGAGCTCATCAAGGGCGACCCGGCGCTGCTCACCCGCGAGGTGCTGGGTGTGGTCGTGGCGGGCATGTCGATGGTCAACGTGCTGCCGCGGCTGAAGGAGTCCGCGGTCGTGGTGATCCCGGCCGACCGCACGGAAGTGCTGCTCGCGGCGCTCCTCGCCAACGCGTCGGGCACGTTCCCCTCCCTCGCCGGCATCGTGCTGAACGGCGGGTTCGAGCTGCCGGACTCGATCGTGCGACTGATCGACGGCCTGGGGTCTCCGCTGCCGATCATCGCCACCGACCTCGGAACCTACGACACCGCCGTGCGCATCATGAACACGCGCGGTCGCCTCGCCGCCGACTCGCAGCACCGGTACGACACCGCCCTCGCCCTGTTCGAGCGTCATGTCGACACCGAGCTGCTCACGCGCGAGCTCGGGGTCGCCCGGCCGAGCGTCGTCACGCCGCTCATGTTCGAGTACGGACTGGTCGACCGCGCCCGCGCCGACAAGCGCCGCATCGTGCTGCCCGAGGGCACCGACGACCGTGTGCTGCGGGCAGCGGCCACCGTCCTCTCGCGCGGCATCGCCGATCTCACCATCCTCGGCGAGCCGATCGAGGTGCGCGGGCGCGCGATCGAGCTCGGCATCGACATCCGGGATGCCGAGGTGCTCAGCCCCTTCGACGCGGTGCACGTCGACAAGTTCGCCACCGAGTACGCGCGACTGCGCGCCCACAAGGGCGTCACCTACGCGCAGGCGGCCGACACCGTCACCGATGTGTCGTACTTCGGCACTCTGATGGTGCACCTGGGTCTCGCGGACGGCATGGTCTCGGGTGCCGCGCACACGACGGCGCACACCATCCGCCCGGCCTTCGAGATCATCAAGACCGCTCCGGGTGTCTCGGTGGTGTCGAGCGTGTTCCTCATGGCCCTCGCCGACCGCGTGCTCGTCTACGGCGACTGCGCCGTCATCCCCGATCCGACCAGCGAGCAGCTCGCCGACATCGCGGTGTCGTCGGCCGCTACGGCCGAGCAGTTCGGCATCGCCCCGCGCGTGGCGATGCTGTCGTACTCGACGGGCGAGTCCGGTACCGGCGCCGACGTCGAGAAGGTGCGCGCGGCCACCGCCCTGGTGCGCGAGCGTGCTCCCGAGCTGCTCGTCGAGGGTCCCATCCAGTACGACGCCGCCGCCGACGCGGCCGTCGCGCGGGCCAAGATGCCGGGGTCCGAGGTCGCCGGGCGCGCCACGGTCTTCGTCTTCCCCGACCTCAACACGGGCAACAACACCTACAAGGCGGTGCAGCGTTCGGCGGGAGCGGTCGCGATCGGACCGGTGCTGCAGGGCCTCAACAAGCCGATCAACGACCTGTCGCGCGGCGCGCTCGTCGACGACATCGTCAACACCATCGCGATCACCGCGATCCAGGCCCAGGGGAGCGTCGAATGAGCGTCGTGCTGGTCGTCAACAGCGGGTCGTCGTCGTTCAAATACCAGCTGCTCGACATGGCGCGCGAGGAGGTGCTTGCGAGCGGCCTCGTCGAGCGCATCGGCGACCCTTCGACAGGCTCAGGGACCGGAGGGACGGCGAAGCACACGGTGAAGGCCGCGGCGCTCGCGTCGGCCGACGGCCCGGCGCCGACGGTGACGGATGCCACGTACTCGATCGAGCGCGAGATCCCCGACCACACCGCCGGCTTCGCCGTCATGCTCGAGGCCTTCGCCGCGCACGGACCCTCTCTCGACGAGCACCCGCCGGTGGCCGTGGGCCACCGCGTCGTGCACGGCGGGGCGCGGTTCTTCGCGCCGACCGTGGTCACCCCTCTCGTCGAGATCAACATCGACGAGCTGTCGGTACTCGCGCCGCTGCACAACCCGGCGAACCTCGCCGGCATCGTCGCGGCCAAGAAGGCGTTCCCGGCGGTGCCGCACGTCGCGGTGTTCGACACGGCCTTCCACCAGTCGCTCGCGCCCGAGGCGTACACGTACGCGATCGATCGCGAGGTCGCCGAAGCGCATCGCATCCGCCGTTACGGCTTCCACGGCACGAGCCACAAATTCGTCAGCGAGGCCGCCGCCGCCTTCGTGGGGCGCCCCCTCGGCGAACTCAAGCAGATCGTCTTCCACCTCGGCAACGGCGCGTCCGTCGCCGCGATCGAGGGCGGTCGCTCCGTCGACACCTCGATGGGCCTCACCCCCCTCGAGGGTCTCGTGATGGGCACGCGCTCCGGCGACCTCGACCCCGCCGTGCTCCTGCAACTCGCCCGTCGCGCCGAGATGTCGATCCCCGACCTCGACACGCTGCTGAACAAGCGGTCGGGCCTTCTCGGCATCGCGGGCGTGTCCGACATGCGCGACATCCAGGAGCGACGGGATGCCGGCGACCCGGCGGCGCGGCTCGCCTTCGACGTCTACATCCACCGTCTGCGCGCCTACGCGGGCGCGTACCTCGCCCAGCTCGACGGCGTCGACGTGATCTCGTTCACGGCGGGAGTGGGGGAGAACGCCCCCGCGGTCCGCGCGGAGGCGATGGCCACCCTCGGTTTCGCCGGCGTCGAGATCGACCCCGAGCGCAACGCGGCGCGCGAGCGCGGCATCCGTCGCATCTCCACCGACTCCTCGCGCGTCGAGGTGCTCGTGGTGCCGACCGACGAGGAGCTCGAGATCGCGCGGCAGACCCTGTCGGTCACCGCCTGATCGCTCAGGCGGTCGTCATCTCGTCGCCGAAGGCGGCCAGCGCCTCTGCGATGATCCTGTCGCTCGTCAGGTCCTCGCCGAGCGCGGTGCGCAGAGTGTGCGCTTGGATCGCAGTGACGATGCCGCGCGTCACCGCGTCGATGGGCCGCCCCTTCGCGCGAGCCCAGGGGGTCGCGGCGGCTCGACAGGCGTTCGAGAGCGCTCCGACGGCCGACGCGTAGATCGCGTGGAGGTCGGGGTCGGTCGTGGCCTCGCTCCAGATCTGCAGCAGGATGCGCCGGGGGAGGGGCTCGTCGTCGGCGCGGCCGCAGACGACGGCGACGATCTCGGCGGGCGTGCGGACGCGGTCGCTTTCGGCGAGGAGCGCCTCGACGCGGATCGGGATGACGTCGGCGGCGACGGCTGCCATGATCTCCGATCGCGTGCCGAAGTGGGAGTAGATCGAACCGACCGACAGGCCGGCTTCGGCGGAGATGTCGGCGATCGACGTGTGCGCGAGACCCTTCGCCGCCGCGGCCCGAAGGGTCGCTTCCATGATTTCGAGGCGTCGTGCGCGGGCAGTCTCTGCGGTGAGGCGGGGCATGTAAAGAGAGTACTCGTTCTCCATGGTAAAAAAGAGCATTCATTCTTTTTGTGCGGAAGGCACCATGTCGACCACCCTGATCACTTCGAAGCGCACCCGTTGGCTACCGGCCACCGTCATCGGGGCGGGCGCCGCCCTCGTCGTCGCCCTGATCGTCGCGGCGTTCCTGTGGCCGACGGTCACCTCTTCGGTGAAGAATCTCCCCGTCGGCGTCGTCGGTGACGCGGCGGCGGTCGCGGGGGTCGACGCGGGCCTGCACCAGAACGCCGCCGGTGTCTTCTCCACGCTCGCCCAGGACTCCCGTGACGAGGCCATCGCCTCCGTGCAACGCCGCGAGACCTATGGTGCGATCATCGCGGGTCCGTCCCCGGAGGTGCTGGTGGCCGGTGCGGCATCCCCCTCCGTCAGCGCGATCCTTCGTCAGGTCGCCGAGACCCTGCAGCAGCAGACGGCCGCACGCGTGGCCGCTGCGGGCGGTGACGCGTCGTCGGTCTCGGTCGTGGTGACCGACGTCGTTCCGCTCGTCGAGGCGGACCCCAACGGTTCTGCCCTCGCTGCGGTCGGCTTCCCCCTGACCCTCGGCGGGATCGCCGGAGGCGTGCTGATCTCGCTCCTCGTGACGGGGGTCGGCCGACGACTCGTCGCCCTCGCGATGTTCACCGTGGTGTCGGCGGGAGCGATCGCCTTCCTCACGCACACATGGTTCGGCATCCTGCCGGCCCCGGACGGGACGTTCAGCCTGGCGGCGGCGATCGCGGTGAGTCTGCTCGGCACCGCGTCGTTCGTCGTCGGAGCGAACGCGGTGCTGCGCACGGCGGGGATCGCGGTCGGCGCCAGTCTGACCATGCTCGTGGCCAACCCGATCTCGGCCGCGACCGTGCCGGTGCAGTATCTCGTGGAGCCGTGGGGGGTGATCGGGCAGTTCTTCGTCCCGGGCGCGGCCGCCACCCTCGTCCGTGATCTCGCGTACTTCCCCGCGGCGGACGCCACCCGTCCCTGGCTCGTGCTGATCGCCTGGGCAGCGTTGGGCGTGGTGCTGAGCGCCCTCGGTCATTTCCGCAACCGCGAGGTGGTGCACCTCGAGGCGATCGAGGAGGATGCGCCCCTCACGCCTCGCCCGCGCGCGTCGGTGTCCTCGACTCGCTCGGCTGCGCCGACGGTGTGACCGCCGCCGTCGGCTCCTCGTTCGCGTCCTGTGCCCGGGGGAGCGATCGCCGCGGTCCCACGACGTGGTGTGCTCGACGGCGCGCGGGCGCTGCGCACGGTCTCGTGCGGGAGGATGCCGACCGGTCTCGGTCCGAGGGCTGGATCGGCGGACGCGCCCTCTCGGTCACCGCGTGATGAGGCCTGGCCCCGCCGCCCCGCCACTACGCTGGAGGGGCGGCGCTCCGGGCGCCCGCGCCACCGCACACCCCGATCTGGAGCACGCCGTGACCGACAGCCCCGACCTGCCCGACCTCACGTCTTTCGAGGGCGTGCTGTTCGACCTCGACGGGGTGCTCACCCCCACCGCCGAGGTGCACATGCGGGCGTGGAAGACGATGTTCGACGAGCTCTTCGCGGACTGGAAGATCGAACCGGCCTACACCGATCGCGACTATTTCGAGTACGTCGACGGCAAGAAGCGCTACGACGGGGTCGCGAGCCTCCTGCGCAGCCGCGACGTCGAGGTGCCGTGGGGCGACCCGTCGGATGATCCGAGCGAGGACACCGTGTGCGGTGTCGGCAACCGCAAGAACGAGGTGTTCTCGCGCATCCTCCGCAGCGAGGGCATCCAGCCCTATCCGGGATCCGTCGCCCTCCTCGACGTGCTCCAGGCCGCCGGCACCCCGATCGCGGTCGTGTCCAGCTCGAAGAACGCCGTTGAGGTGCTCGAGGCCGCGGGGCTCCTCGACCGGTTCCCCGTGGTGATGGACGGCGTCGTCGCCGAGCGGGATCACCTGGCATCCAAGCCGGCCCCCGACGTGTTCGCCGAGGCCGCCCGCATGCTGGGCGTCGACCCCGAGCGATCGGTGGCGGTCGAAGACGCGCTCAGCGGCGTGCGGTCGGCCGTCGCGGCCGGCTACGGCGTCGTGGTGGGCGTGGACCGCGGCGTCGGCGCCGAGGATCTCTCCACCGCCGGCGCGACCGTGGTCGTCGACGACCTCGCCGCGTTCGTAGACTGAGCCGTCGCCTGCGCGCGGCGTCCCTGACGCCGGTCGCGGAAGAAGACACCGAGCTCCACCGGCCCGAGCGGCATGCCGTCCGTTCGCGCCGACCCGAACCCGCCACCGGAAGGCCCGCCCGATGATCGATCGCGATCGCTTCCCCATCGACGAGTGGCGACTCGTCGAGACGCAGTTCTCCATCGACGATGTGGGGGTCACCGAGACGCTTTTCGCGGTCGGCAACGGCTACCTGGGGCTTCGCGGCAACTCGATCGAGGGACGCTTCGCGCAGGAGCAGGGCACCTTCATCAACGGGTTCCACGAGACCTTCCCGATCCGCCACGCCGAGCAGGCGTACGGATTCGCCGAGGTCGGACAGACGATCATCAACGCACCGGATGCCAAGGTCATGCGGGTCTACGTCGACGACGAGCCGCTCTCGCTCGACGTCGCCGACGTGCGCGAGTACGAGCGCGTGCTGGACATGCGCCAGGGCATCCTCCGTCGCGACATCCTCTGGGTGACGCCCTCGGGCAAGCGCGTGCGCATCCAGGACGAGCGGTTCGTGTCGTTCGACGAGAAGCACCTGGCCGTGCTGCGACTGACCGTCACCGTCCTGGACTCCGACGCGCCCGTCACCGTCAGCAGCCAGCTCCTCAACCGCCAGGACGGCGAGGGTATCTACGGCGGCTCTCCGATGGCATCCGGGCAGTCCGGGTTCGACCCCCGCAAGACCGAGAAGCTCAGCGACCGTGTGCTGCAGCCGCGCGAGTACTGGCAGGACGGCGAGCGCTCGGCCCTGAGTTACGAGGTCAGCGAGTCGAACATGACGCTCGCCGTCATCGCCGACCACCTCGTCGACACGCAGAACGAGTACACGGCCCGTCGCCTCATCGAGCCCGACATCGCCAAGAACGTCTACCGGGTGCACGCGAAGGCCGGCGTCCCCACCACGATCACCAAGCTCGTCAGCTACCACACCTCCCGTGGTGTGCCGACGGGCGAGCTGCTCGATCGCTGCCGCCGCACCCTCGACCGCGCGGTCGAGACGGGGATCGACCGCTTGGTCGAGCAGCAGATCGCCTGGTACGCCGACTTCTGGGACCGCTCCGACGTGCGCATCGGCGGCCACGGCGACCTGCAGCAGGCCACGCGCTGGTGCCTGTTCCAGCTGGCCCAGGCCGCGGCCCGCGCCGACGGCCAGGGTGTGCCGGCGAAGGGCGTCACGGGCTCGGGATACAGCGGCCACTACTTCTGGGACACCGAGGTGTACGTGCTGCCGTTCCTGGCGTACACGTCGCCGCTGTGGGCGCGGAACGCTTTGCGCATGCGCTACCTGATGCTCCCGGCGGCCCGTAAGCGCGCGCACCAGCTCAACGAGGCCGGCGCCCTCTTCCCGTGGCGCACGATCAACGGCGAAGAGGCCTCGGCCTACTACGCCGCGGGCACCGCGCAGTACCACATCAACGCCGACGTCGCCTTCGCGCTCGCGAAGTACGTCCGCGCCACGGGCGACGAGGAGTTCCTCGCCCGCGAGGGCGTGGACATCGCGGTCGACACCGCGCGCCTGTGGGCCACGTTGGGGTTCTGGCGATCGAGCGACGGCTCCGACGACGGCGAACGCGACTCGTTCCACATCCACGGCGTCACGGGGCCCGACGAGTACACCACGGTCGTCAACGACAACCTCTTCACCAACGTCATGGCGCGCTTCAACCTGCGCTTCGCCGCGCGCACGGTCCGCGACCTCGCCGAGAACGACCCCGACGCCTACGCCCACATGGCCGACCGCATGAACCTGGACCCCTCGGAGCCCGAGCGGTGGGAGAAGGCGGCCGAGGCCATGCACATCCCGTTCAGCGAGGCCCTCGGCATCCATCCCCAGGACGCCGTGTTCCTCGAGCGCGAGATCTGGGACCTCGAGAACACCCCGCCCGACCAGCGTCCCCTGCTGCTGCACTTTCACCCGCTGGTGATCTATCGGTATCAGGTGCTCAAGCAGGCCGACGTGGTGCTCGCCCTCTTCCTGCAGGGCAATCACTTCACGGATGCCGAGAAGCTGGCCGACTTCGAGTACTACGACCCGCTGACCACCGGCGACTCCACGCTGTCGGCCGTCGTGCAGTCGATTCTCGCCGCCGAGGTGGGGTACCAGGACCTCGCGCTGGAGTACTTCCGCCAGGCCGCGTTCGTCGACCTCGGCGACCTGCACCACAACGCGTCCGACGGCGTGCACGTGGCCTCGGCCGGCGGGGTGTGGACCGCGCTGGTGAGCGGCTTCGGCGGCATGCGCGACCACTTCGGCAGGTTGACCTTCGATCCGCGCCTGCCCGCCGATTGGCCCGAACTGTCGTACGTGCTGCACTGGCACGGTACGCGCCTCGACGTCACCCTCACCGCGACCGCGCTGACGCTGCGCGCCGGGGGAGAGGGCGGCTCGGTCGCCTTCGCGGTGCGTGACGTGGAATACACGGTGGCGCCGGGCGAGACCGTCCGCGTCGCGCTGCACGGCCAGGGGCCGGTGCGTCCGGGTCGTCCGTCGATCCGCCAGCTCGAGGGCTCGGTGCGCGAGGACGGCACGCTGCTGTCGGCGTCGGTGCCGATCGTCACCGCGGCGATCCCGATCGTGAGCGACGACGAGTCGCCCATCGCGGTGGGCCTCGACGGCGGCTTCTGACCCTCCTCGAACGCGGCGGCATCCCCCGGGGTGTCGCCGCGTTCGGCGTTCGGCGACGGGGATTCCGGTGGTCGTCGGGGACCACTGAGGTGCGCCCGGGCTGCAGCGTCGTGCGCTCACGGGAGCGATGTCGGAGGGACGCCGTAGGCTGGTGGGGTGACGACAGCCCTGTACCGCCGATACCGCCCCGAGGCGTTCGGCGAGATGATCGGGCAGTCGCAGGTGACCGAGCCGCTCATGACCGCCCTGCGCAGCGACCGCGTGGGTCACGCGTATCTGTTCTCGGGTCCGCGCGGCTGCGGAAAGACCACGTCAGCGCGCATTCTGGCCCGCTGCCTCAACTGCGCGGCCGGCCCCACCGACACCCCGTGCGGCGTGTGCGACAGCTGCGTCGAGCTCGGACGCGGCGGTGGCGGCTCGCTCGACGTGGTCGAGATCGACGCGGCCAGCCACAACGGCGTCGATGACGCACGCGACCTCCGCGAGCGGGCGATCTTCGCCCCCGCCCGCGACCGCTTCAAGATCTTCATCCTCGACGAGGCCCACATGGTCACGCAGCAGGGCTTCAACGCCCTGCTCAAGCTCGTCGAAGAGCCTCCGGCGCACGTGAAGTTCATCTTCGCGACCACCGAGCCCGAGAAGGTGCTCGGCACGATCCGCTCGCGCACGCATCATTACCCGTTCCGGCTGGTGCCGCCCGCGGCGATGCTCGAGTACGTGCAGGAGCTCTGCGAGAGCGAGGGCGTCGGCGTCGAGGCCGGAGTGCTCCCCCTCGTCGTGCGCGCCGGCGGGGGGTCGCCCCGCGACACGCTGTCGCTGCTTGACCAGCTCATCGCCGGAAGCGACGCGGATGCCGAGGGGCACGTCCTCGTGCGCTACGAGCGGGCCGTCGCACTCCTGGGCTACACCCACTCCGAGCTCCTCGACGAGGTCGTCGACGCGTTCGCCGCCGGCGACGGGGGAGGGGCCTTCGCCGCGGTCGACCGCGTCGTGCAGACGGGGCAGGACCCCCGGCGCTTCGTCGACGACCTGCTCGAGCGGTTGCGCGACCTGATCGTCGTGGCCGCCACGGGCGCCGGTGCTTCGGCCGTGCTGCGCGGGGTACCCGACGACGAGCTCGAGCGCATGGCCCGCCAGGCCACCGCCTTCGGCGTGCACCGCCTGTCGCGCACCGCCGACCTCGTGGTCGCCGCGCTCGACGAGATGACCGGGGCCACCTCCCCGCGTCTGCAGCTCGAGCTTCTCGTGGCACGCGTGCTCACCCACGCCGGCGTCGCGCAGGGCACTGCTCCGGCGACTGCCCACGACCTCGACGTCGCGCACGGAGCAGCCTCGGCCGCCGCCGCCCCCGCGACGGGGCGTCCGGCCTCACCCGCCTCCGACATCGCCGCACTCGGCGTCACTGCGCCGCGCGACGGAGGGTCGGCGCCGACCGCGCCGCGCGTCGCCGCCCCCGCTGCCGGATCGCCCGCGATCGCATCGCCCGGTGCGCCGCGCATCGCCGCCCCCGGCGTCGCCGCCCCGACCGCGACCTCGCCGGTCGCGTCGCCGACGGTGGCGTCGCCCGGTGCGGCGGCGCCCGCTACGGCATCACCGGTCGCTGCACCGACCGTCGCGTCGCCCGCGGCGGGACCGACCGTGGCGTCGTCGGGCGCTGCACCGAAGGTCGCGTCGAGCGCTCCGGCGCAGTCCGCGCCCGCGTCGGGGATGCCCGCCGGCCCCGAGCGCGCTCGTCCCGCCGACGACGATGCACCGCCGCCGTTCACCGACGACGACGCACCGCCGCCCTTCGACGACGACGAGGCGCACCCCTTCGACACGGCCCCGACGCCGGGTACCGAGGTCTCGGCGACACCGCGACCTGACGCGCCGCGATCCGCAGCGCAGGGTGCACCGTCCCGCGAGGGCGCTGCCGCGTCGGCTCCCTCCTCGGCGAGCAGCGGTGACGTCCCGGTGGAGGGCCGCGCACCGGCGAACGCCGCAACGCCGTCGAGCGAGGCGCCGGCTCGCGAGCCCGCGTCGAGCGCCGCCTCCGCTCCGGTCTCTTCGGCTGCGCCCGCACGCCCGTCCGAGGCAAGTCGCCCGTCGAAGGCGAGCGCCCCGGACGTCGCGAGCGCTCCGTCCGCCCCGGACGTCCTGAGCGCTCCGTCCGATCCGGCCGCCACCGCCGAGGCGGCGTCCTCGGCCACGCCGAGCGGGAGGTCCGACGTTCCCGAGACGCCGGAGTCGACCTCCCCGTCCGCGCCCGACGCCCCCGCCTCCGGCCGCACGACCTCGCCCGCATCGTCGGTCGCGAGCGCCCCTGACGACGACCCCTCACCCCTTGAGCCGGTCGCCCCGACCCCGCCCGCGATCCCCGTCGGCCCGATCGAGCTCGGTCACGTGCGCGACGCGTGGCCCGAGGTGCTCGGTCAGCTCGAGGTTGTCAGCAGGTCGTCGTGGCTGACCGTGTCCACGGCCACCGTCGTCGCGTTCGACGCCGACGTGCTCACGCTCGCCTTCCGCACCGCGGCCGACCTCACGGCGTTCAAGACGCGCACCCCCGAAGGCGGCCCGAGCGAAGACCTGCGCCAGGCGATCCAGGCGGTCCTCGGCATCCGCGTGAAGTACCTCGCGCGCCTCGACGGCGACGGCGGTCCGGGCGGTTCGCAGCGCCGGCCGGCAGACGCCCCGTCATCCGGACCGGGAAGCGCCCGGGGCCCCGTTCCGCCGGCATCCGGTGCGCGCACCGCGTCCACCTCGGCGCCCTACGCCTCGTCGGTGACCGAGTGGGCCGTGGCCCCCATCCCGTCGTCCGACGGGGGAGCGCCCACCGCCCTGGCCGTCGACGACGAGCCCGACGACGCGGTCGTCGAACCCGTGGCGACCGCACCGCACGCCGGCGTGGTGCTGCCTCCGCGCGAGGTCGCGCCGTCGGTGCCCGCGCCCGATGAGGTCGACGATGACGACGTCATCCCGCCCGCAGACGAGACCGAAGCCCCGCTGCCGCCCGTCGTCGTGCCCCGCATGGCTCCGCTCCGCGGCGGCGTGCAGCGGTACGGCGAAGCCGTGGTGCGCCAGATGCTCGGTGCCACCTACGTCCGCGACGAACCCTACGAGCCCCCGACGAGGTTCAGCTGATGTACGACGGCATCGTCCAAGATCTGATCGACGAGTTCGGGCGCTTGCCCGGCATCGGGCCGAAGTCGGCCCAGCGCATCGCGTTCCACATCCTGCAGTCGCCGTCGTTCGACGTCTCGCGCCTGTCGACGCTGCTCGGCGAGATCCGCGACAAGGTCAAGTTCTGTGAGATCTGCGGCAACGTCTCCGAGCAGGAGCGGTGCTCCATCTGTCGCGATCCCCGTCGCAACGCGGCCCTCATCTGCGTCGTCGAGGACGCCAAGGATGTCGCGGCGATCGAACGCACGCGGGAGTTCCGCGGTCTGTACCACGTGCTCGGCGGGGCCATCAGCCCGATCGCGGGCATCGGTCCCGACGACCTGCGGGTCACGCAGCTCATGCAGCGCCTCGCCGACGGCACCGTGCAGGAGGTCATCCTGGCCACCAACCCCAACCTCGAGGGCGAGGCGACGGCCACCTACCTGAGCCGCCTGCTGCACACCCTCGAGATCCGCGTCACACGGCTCGCATCCGGTCTGCCCGTCGGCGGCGACCTCGAGTACGCCGACGAAGTGACCCTCGGCCGTGCCTTCGAGGGACGCCGCACGCTCTGACGACACTCCCGCGCCCGCACCGCGACGCCCGCGTGCCGGCCCCACGTGCCGGTGGACGCACCGCGGCGTCCGACGGCCCGGCTGCTATCCCCGAGCCCGGGCCCGCACCCGCGTCACGCTCGACAGCGTGGCCCGCACCGGCTGCCCGAGGTAGATGCCGAGCGAAGCGCCGACCGCGAGCGCGATGCCGATGGTCGCCGCTCCCGCAAGGGTGGTCACGCCGGTCATGAGCACGGCCGGGTCGTCACCTGACTCGACGATGCCGAGCAACCCGCGGAACACGGCAGCACCGGGGACGAGCGGGAGGATCGCAGCCGTGGTGATGGCCACCGACGGCACGTGCAGACGGTAGGCGACCACGATGCCGACGAAGCTGCCGACGAACGCCCCCACCCCGCTCGCAGCCGCGACCTCGAACCCGAGCCCGGTCGCGGCGACGTAGCCCGCCCATGCCACGAGGCTCAGTGCAGCGCTGACGAGGATGATGCGCGCCCCGGCCCCGTTGAACACCGCGACGGCGACGGCGATCACCGCGGCACCGACGAACTGCAGCACGACGGGTCCGAGGGGGAGGGCGTTCGAGGGTGGCGACATCCCGAGCCCGATCACCCGTACCGTCTCAAGGCCCGCCAGGATCCCCAGCACCACGCCCAGCGTCTGCGTCGTGAGTTCGAGGATGCGCCCCGTAGCCGTCAGAGCGAAGCCGTCGATGGCATCCTGTGCCGCGCCGACGACCGTGAGGCCGGCGAGCATGAGCACGATCCCGGATGCCACGATCACCGACGGCCGGATCGCGGCGGCCGCGTCCAGGCCGGTGTACCGCAGCAGCGGCGACAGCGCGGCGACGACGGTGAGGACGAACCCGCCGGCGATCTGCGCGAAGAAGTACGGCACCCGCGCGCGGGCCATGACGTGCTGCGTCGTCGCGGCCATCGCCGCGGCAATGAACGACAGCACGAGCGCCAGCCAGTTCGCGCCGAACATGATCGCGACCCCGGCGGCGAGGGTGGCCTGGGAGGCGATCACGATGGCCGGGCGGTAGCGGAACGGCAGGCGCCGGATGGCGCGGCAGCGGGAGACGGCGTCGTCGAGGGAGAGGCCGCCCGTGATCTCGGTGACGAGCGCCTGCAGGCGCTGCAGCTTCGCGTGGTCGGGTACCGATCCCCGCACGACGCGCAGAAGGGTCGTGGGATGCGAGGCACCCGGGCGGCTGTGCGCGATGGTGATCGAGTTGTAGGTCACGTCGACGTGGACCGGATCCAGGCCGTACGCGCCGCACACGCGCACGATCGTCAGTGTGACCTCGTTGGCCGGGGCGCCGACGACCAGCATCGTCTCGCCGATGCGGATGGCGAGGTCCAGGATGCGCGTGGCCAGGGCCTCGTCGATCACGGTCAGCAGCGTCGTGTCGAGCGACGATGCGTCGTCGGTGTGCACGAGGCGCCGCAGCGACGACAGCCAGTGGCCGGGGGTGAGCGGCATCCGAAGGCTCCAGGGGGGAGGGGGTGGAACCCGTCGATCCTAACCGCGACCACGGGGGCGTCCGGTGCGGTCGCGCATGGCGGAGGCGGTATGCGCGCGCCTCTAGGATGATGCTCGGGTGCGGCACGAGCGCCCCGTCGTGGCATCCCGACGCACGACCCCTCCGGGAGTTCCTTCATGGCTCTGATCGTCCAGAAGTACGGCGGTTCCTCCGTCGCCGACGCCGAGAGCATCAAGCGCGTCGCCAAGCGCATCGTCGACACCCGCCGCGCCGGCCACGAGGTCGTCGTCGCCGTCAGCGCCATGGGTGACACCACCGACGAGCTCCTCGACCTCGCTGGCCAGGTCGCCCCGATCCCCGCGCCCCGCGAGCTCGACATGCTGCTGTCCAGCGGCGAGCGCATCTCGATGGCGCTGCTGGCGATGGCGATCCACTCGATGGGCTTCGAGGCCCGTTCCTTCACCGGCAGCCAGGCCGGAATGATCACGGATGCCACGCACGGCGCCGCTCGCATCGTCGACGTCACCCCGGTGCGGCTTCGCGAGGCGCTCGACGAGGGCGCGATCGTCATCGTGGCCGGCTTCCAGGGCTTCAACCGCGACACCCGCGACATCACGACGCTCGGCCGCGGCGGGTCGGACACGACCGCCGTCGCGCTCGCCGCAGCCCTCGAGGCGGATGTGTGCGAAATCTACAGCGACGTCGACGGCATCTTCACCGCCGACCCCCGCGTCGTCCCGCTCGCGCGCAAGCTCGGCCGGGTCGGCAGCGAGGAGATGCTCGAGCTCGCCGCCAACGGCGCGAAGGTCCTCTACATCCGCGCGGTCGAGTACGCCCGTCGTCACGGCGTGCTGATCCACGCGCGTTCCACGTTCAGCGCGAGCGAGGGCACCTGGGTGCTCGACGCCTCGAAGAAATCCCCGCTCGTCCCCGAGGGAGCCACCATGGAAGAGCCCATCGTCGCCGGCGTCGCCACCGATCTCAGCCAGGCGAAGATCACCGTCATCGGCGTGCCCGACGTTCCCGGCAAGGCCGCCGACATCTTCAAGATCGTCGCCAAGTCCGGCGCCAACGTCGACATGATCGTGCAGAACGTCTCGGCCGCCGCCACCGGCCGCACCGACATCTCGTTCACGCTCCCGAAGACGGATGCCACGACGGCGCTGAAGGCGCTGGCCGGCGAGCAGGCCGAGGTCGGGTTCGAGAGCCTCGTGCACGACGACCAGATCGGCAAGCTCTCCGTCGTCGGCGCGGGTATGCGCACGCACTCGGGCGTTTCGGCGACGCTGTTCGAGGCGCTCAGCATGGCCGGCGTCAACATCGAGATGATCTCCACCTCCGAGATCCGCATCTCGGTGGTCGTGCGCGGCGTCGATCTCGCCGAGGCCGCGCGCCTCGTGCACACGGCGTACGGGCTCGACGGCGATGCCGAGGCGACCGTCCACGCCGGCACCGGTCGCTGAGCGCCCGCTTCGCTGAAGGGCGCGGGCGCGGTCTACGCCGCATCCGCGACAGGAGTTTTCCGGTCGTCCCCGCTTTCACCGACCGGATCCGGCCGTCCATCGACGCCTGACCGTCAAACTTCCTGCTTGCCCTCGCCGCCGTCGGTCACCCCACCGCTGCCCGCGCTACCCTGACCCGAACGCCGCGTTCGCGGCATCCATCACCCGAACCACCGAGGTACCCGCATGACCCGCATCTCCGATTCCGGAATCTCCCTCGCCGTCGTCGGCGCCACCGGCCAGGTCGGCACCGTCATGCTCGAGATCCTCGCCGAACGCGCGTTCCCGATCCGCGAGCTGCGACTGTTCGCCACCGCGCGCTCGGCCGGTTCGTCGATCGAGTTCGGCGGGCACTCCGTGATCGTCGAAGACGTGGCCACGGCCGACCCGGCGGGCGTCGAGGTCGCTCTCTTCTCCGCGGGCGCCACGGGTTCGCGCGCCCACGCCCCCCGCTTCGCCGAGGCGGGCGCCCTGGTGATCGACAACTCGAGCGCCTGGCGCATGGATGCCGAAGTCCCCCTCGTCGTGAGCGAGGTCAACCCGCACGCGATCGATCAGGCCGTGAAGGGCATCGTCGCCAACCCCAACTGCACCACGATGGCCGCCATGCCGGTGCTGAAGGTCCTCGACGCCGAGGCGGGCCTCGAGCGACTGATCGTCAGCACGTACCAGGCCGTCTCCGGCTCCGGCCTGGCGGGAGCGCAGGAGCTCCTCGGCCAGGTCGAGGGCGTCCTCGCGCAGGGCGACGTCGAGCGCCTCGTGCGCGACGGGTCGGCGCTGGAGTTCCCCGAGCCCGAGAAGTACGTCGCCCCGATCGCGTTCGACGTCATCCCCTTCGCCGGCAACCTCGTCGACGACGGTCTGAACGAGACCGATGAGGAGAAGAAGCTCCGCAACGAGAGCCGCAAGATCCTCGAGCTACCCGACCTCCGCGTCGCCGGTACGTGCGTGCGCGTCCCCGTCTTCACCGGCCACTCGCTCAGCATCAACGCCGAGTTCGCCCGCGACCTCTCGCCCGAGCGAGCCCGCGAGCTCCTCGCCGACGCCCCGGGCGTGCGTCTGGAGGAGGTCCCCACCCCGCTCCAGGCCGCCGGCACCGACCCGAGCTACGTCGGCCGTATCCGCGCCGACCAGTCCGCCCCCGAGGGCAAGGGCCTCGTGCTGTTCATCAGCAACGACAACCTGCGCAAGGGCGCTGCGCTCAACGCGGTGCAGATCGCCGAGCTCGTCGCCGAGAAGCGTCTCGCGACGGCCTGACGCCGCGGCCTGAGGCCACGGCATCCGGGTGCCGGATGCCAGGTGTCTCGACATCGAAGGGACCGATCTCTCGATGTCGAGACACCTCACGGCCCGCACCTAGAATCGACGGGTGACTGAAAACGTCGATGTTCTCCTCATCGGTGGCGGCATCATGTCCGCCACTCTCGGCACGCTGCTCAAAGACCTCCAGCCCGATCTGAAGATCGCTGTGCTGGAGCGCTTGAGTGACGTCGCGCAGGAGAGCTCCAACGCGTGGAACAACGCCGGCACCGGCCACGCGGCGCTGTGCGAGCTGAACTACACGCCCGAGGGCAAGGACGGCTCCATCGACCCCGCCAAGGCGGTGGCGATCAACGAGCAGTTCCAGCAGAGCCGTCAGCTGTGGGCGTCGCTCGTGGCGGAGGGCGTGCTCGACGAGCCGTCGACGTTCATCAACGCGACCCCGCACATGACCTTCGTCCGGGGCGAAAAGGACGTGGCCTTCCTCCGCAAGCGCTACGAGGTCCTCAAGCAGCAGCCGCTGTTCGCGGGTATCGAATACAGCGAGGACTCGCGCGTCATCAACCAGTGGGCGCCGCTGCTCATGCAGAAGCGTCGCAAGGGCGAGCCCTTCGCGGCGACGCGCGTCCCCGCCGGCACCGACGTCGACTTCGGCTCGCTCACGCGGCAGCTCTTCGCGAACCTGCGCGAGAAGGGCGTCGAGGTCGTCACCAACCACGACGTCAAGAAGCTGAAGAAGCAGAAGGACGGCTCGTGGGAGGTTTCCTACCGCCACGTGATCGGCGGCACTCCCGGCTCCATCAACGCGAAGTTCGTGTTCGTCGGCGCGGGCGGGTGGGCGCTGAAGCTCCTGCAGCGCTCCGGCATCCCCGAGATCAAGGGCTACGGCGTCTTCCCCATCGGAGGGCAGTGGCTCAAGACCTCCAACCCCGACATCGTGTCGAAGCACCGCGCCAAGGTCTACTCCCAAGCCTCGGTCGGCGCGCCGCCCATGTCGGTCCCGCACCTGGACACGCGCGTCATCGACGGCGAGTCCTCGCTGCTGTTCGGACCGTTCGCGACCTTCAGCCCGAAGTTCCTCAAGAACGGCTCGATGCTCGACATCGTCACGCAGGTGCGTCCGCACAACATCGGCCCCATGCTGAAGGTCGCCGTCGACAACCCGAGCCTCATCAAGTACCTCATCAGCGAGCTGCTGAAGACCCACGCGAAGAAGGTCGACAGCCTGCGCGACTTCATGCCGACGGCCAAAGACGAGGACTGGGAGCTGCTCGACGCCGGTCAGCGCGCCCAGGTCATGAAGCGCGATAAGGACAAGGGCGGCGTGCTGCAGTTCGGCACCGAGGTCGTCACCTCCGCCGACCACTCGATCGCCGGGCTCCTGGGCGCGTCCCCGGGCGCCTCGACGGCCGTGTCGATCATGCTCGGCCTCATCAAGACGTGCTTCCCCGAGCGGATGCCGCAGTGGGAGCCGCGCCTGCGCGACCTCATCCCCAGCTACGGAGAGTCGCTCAACACCCACCCCGAGGCTGCTCGCAGAGAGCTGGATGCCACGGCTCGCGCCCTCGCGATCAACCCCTGAGGCCCGCGTGGCGAAGCTGTACTTCCGCTACGGCGCGATGAACTCCGGGAAGTCCACCGCGCTGCTGCAGGCGGCGTACAACTATGAGGAGCGCGGACAGCGCGTGCTGCTGGCCAAGCCCGAGATCGACACCAAGGGTGCCGACCAGATCGACAGTCGTCTCGGCGTGACCCGGCGGGTCGACTTTCTCGTCGGCGGCGACGACGATCTGCGCGAGATCTTCCACGCCTCGGCCGGTCACGCCCCGGTGGCCTGTCTCCTGGTCGATGAGGCGCAGTTCTTCACCGCGGGCCAGGTCGACGACCTGCTGCGCATCGCCGTGCTCGACGGCATCCCGGTGCTGGCGTATGGGATCCGCACGGACTTCCGCACCGAGGCGTTCCCGGGCTCGGCGCGCCTCATGGAGATCGCGCACAGCCTCGAGGAGCTGAAGACCATCTGCCGGTGCGGCCGCAAGGCGATCTTCAACGCGCGGCTGGTGGGCGGGCGGTTCGTGTTCGATGGCGACCAGGTCGCGATCGACGAGGGTCAGATCGCCGGTGAGGTCACCTACGAGTCGATGTGCGCGGCCTGCTACCTGCGCGAGTCCGGCGGCCGGCTCGACGGTCGCTGACGCACCCGGCGTACCCGGTCCGCGCGGCGCCACCCTGCGGCGCGGGCGTGTCTGCGCCGAGCGATAGCCTGGAGGCATGCGCGTCCTCCTCGCCGGCGGTGCCGGTTACATCGGAACCCACACGGCCGTCGCCCTCCTCGAGGCCGGCCACGACGTCGTCCTGCTCGACGACCTCTCCGGCACCCACGCGGTCGCCGCCGAGCGCGTCGAACGCATCACCGGCAAGCCCGCGCCCCTGGTCGTCGGCGACGCCGCCGACGAGGCGGTGGTCACGGCCGTCTTCGACGAGCACGGGCCGATCGACGCGATCATCCACCTGGCGGCCTTCAAGGCCGTGGGGGAAAGCACGCAGAAGCCTCTGGAGTACTACTCCAACAACCTCGACACGACGTTCGCCCTGTTGAAGGTCGGTATCGCCCGCGGCATCCGCTCGTTCGTCTTCTCGAGCACCGGCACGGTCTATTCCGACCCGGCCGACCTGCCGTTCACGGAGGAGTCGACCACGAGCATCGACCTGTCGAACGCGTACAGCAAGTCCAAGCGCATGAACGAGGTCGTCCTGGCGGACGTGGCGCGGGTGAACCCCGAGCTCAACGTCACCGTTCTGCGCTACTTCAACCCGGTCGGCGCGCACGCGTCGGGCCTCATCGGCGAGGACCCGGCCGGCATCCCGAACAACCTGATGCCGTTCGTCTCCCGCGTCGCGATCGGCACGCTCGACGAGATCGGCGTCTTCGGCAACGATTACGACACCCCCGACGGCACGGGCCTGCGCGACTACATCCACGTCGTCGACCTCGCCGAGGGGCACGTCGCCGCCCTCGAGCAGGCGCAGCCCGGCCACCAGGTGTTCAACCTCGGCACGGGGCGGCCTGTCAGCGTCCTCGAGCTCGTGGCCTCCTTCGAGAAGGCCGTGGGCCGCGAGCTGCCGAAGAAGATGCTCGCGCGTCGTCCCGGCGATGTGGCGGCGACGTACTGCGACCCGACGAAGGCCGCCGACGTCCTCGGCTGGCGCACGCGGTTCGAGATCGACGACGCCTGCCGCGACTACTGGAATTGGCAGACGACGAACCCCGCTGGCTACGCGACGGCCGCCTCGGAGTGACCTCGCGCGCGTAGGGTGATGTGGTCCGGCCACACTGTCGCGTCGGGTGAAGGGGGAACCTCATGCCCGAAAGCGCACCGCGGGCCTGGCAGGTCGTGCTCGAGCGCATCGAGAGCGATCTGCGCGACGGCCGCCTCGGGCCGGGTGATCGCCTGACGCCCGAGCGGGAACTCGCCGCGCAGTTGGGCGTCGGACGCTCCAGCGTGCGGGAGGCCGTGCGGGTGCTCGAGGTGCTCGGGGTGGTACGCACCGCGACCGGCTCCGGCCCCTCGGCGGGGGCGATGATCGTGACCACGCCGCGCGGGGGACTCGCGGCGTTCCTGCGCCTGCAGGTGGCGGCGAACGGTTTCCCCCTGAGCGATGTGGTGCGCACGCGCGTCGTGCTCGAGTGCGACGTCGCCGAGCGGCTCGCTCGCTCAGACGCGGATCTGAGCGAGATCGTCGGCATCCTCGATGCGATGGATGCCGAGAGCCTCGCCCCCGCGGACTTCCTCGCCCTCGACGCGCGCTTCCACCAGGCGCTCGCCGAGACCTCGGGCAACGCCGTCGTCTCGGCGATGATGGCGGGGCTGCGCAGCTCGATCGAGGCCTACACGCAGGCGGGAGCCGCTCGTCTGGACTCCTGGGAGACCACCGCCGACCGACTCCGCCACGAGCATCGGCGCATCGTCGACGCCGTGTCGCGCGGTGACGCCGACAGCGCGCGTGAGCGTACGCGCTCGCACATCACCGACTACTACACCGAGGTGGCGCAGGCTCTGAGCCCCTCCGACACCGCGGACGACGCGGTCGGCGACGCCGTGCGCGCCGCCGTGCGCGCGTCGACGACCACTTGAGAGGAACCCCGTGACCGATCGCCCCGCCCGCCCGCCGCGCCCGCAGCACGTCCTCCACGTCGTGGCGACGGAATGCCTCAGCCCGCACCTCGTGCGCGTGCGCGCCCGCGGCGCCGATCTGGCCGCGTTCCGCGAGAGCCCGCACACCGACGCGTACGTCAAGATCTCATTCGCCAAGCCCGAGCTGGGTCTCGAGCCGCCCTACGACCTGGCGACGTTACGCGAGACGCTGGCGCCTGAGGACCTGCCCGTGACGCGGACGTACACGGTGCGCTCCGTCGACGGAGACGAACTCTCGATCGACTTCGTCGTGCACGGTGACGAGGGCCTCGCCGGGCCCTGGGCGGCGCACGCCCAGCCGGGCGATCGGCTCGTGGTCTCGTCACCCGGTGGGGGGTACGCCCCCGACCCGTCGGCCGATTGGCACCTGTTCGCGGGCGACGAGTCCGCGCTCCCCGCGATCGCGGCTGCGCTCGAGGCCCTCGCTCCGGATGCCGTGGGCGCGGCGTTCCTCGAGGTGCAGAGCGCTGAGGAGCAGCTCCCGCTCACCGCGCCGCCCGGGGTCCTTCTGACGTGGGTGCACCGCGGTGAGGCGCCCGCCGGCGCCACGCCCGTGCTGGCCGAGGCGGTGGCGGCGTGGCATCCGCTCGACGGACGAGGGCAGGTTTTCGCGCACGGCGAGCGTGAGGCGATGAAGGCCTTGCGCGACATCGTTTTCACCCGTTGGGGGCTCGAACGTAACCAGGTGTCCCTCTCGGGATACTGGGCGTACGGCCGGACCGAGGACCGGTTCCAGGCCGAAAAACGCGAACCGATCGGCAAGATCCTCTGACGTCGCGGCGCGGGCCCGACCTCAGGCCTGAGCGCGCTCCGGGAGCGTGGGGATGAGCTGCTCGAGGAACGCCGCGGTGTCCTCCCAGCCGTGCACGGCCTGGCAGGTCACACCCATGGCGAGGACCGGGTAGTCGTTGCCGTCGGGGTCGAGCCGGTCGCCGACGAAGAGCATGTCGTCGAGGGGGATGCCGGTCGCTTCCGCGAGCTTGCCCATGCCGTAGGCCTTGTCGATGCCGCGGTGGGTGATGTCCACGGAGGTCGAGCCGCCGGAGCGGACTTCGAGGTCGGGGATGCGCGCGGCGACGGCCTCGCGGAGGTTGTTCTTCTTCTCGCCCGTCGGGTCCCACGCCATCTTCGCGTCGAGCGGGGCCGACTGGCCGAGGGCGGAGAAGGTGATCTGCGAACCGCGGTCTTCGAGGATGTCGCCCCAGGGCTCGGCCTCCCACAGGCCGAGGCGCTCGGCCTCTTCGCGCACGGCCGACAGGGCGCGCTTCTTCTCGTCGTCGGTGAGGGAGTGCGCGTACACGGTCTCGACGCCGGCGGGGGTGAGGCGGTAGTACTGCGTGCCGCAGGTCGGCATGAGGTGGAACCGCGAGAGGAGTTCTGGCGCTGCTTCGGGCAGCCGCTCGACGACCTGGCTGCGGAACTGCTGCAGCTGCCCGCCGGAGATGATGGCGACCTCGACACGCTCGGCCAGTGCCAGCAGGAGTTCGCCGATCCGAGGGTCGATGGCCGACTTCGACGGGGCGAGGGTGTCGTCGAGGTCGAAGGCGACGAGGCGGGGCGTGGCGTCGGACACGGGGCTCCTAGGAAGGGGTCGTCGTGCGCACGGGGGTGCGCGGGCGGCTGTCGACCGGCATCCGGGAATGCCGCGCGATCGACCTCGATTCTACGGGGGGCCGCGCCGGACGCCTGTCGCTCGGGGAGCGGCCGGGAGCGGGCGAAGCCGCGAGCTCAGGCCCGGCGCAACAGGGTGCCGATCTGTGCACCGTCGCGGTCGAAGACCGTCATCGTGTCGCCCGAGATCTCGGCCGATCGAATGCGGCGCAGCCAGGTGTCTACGCCGAGGCATGCTTTCAACGTGCTGATCCCGAGAGAGAAGGAAAGCCGATCCCCGTCGACGGAATAGGAGCCCAGGATGCCATTGCACCCGTCGCTGCCGCGCACTTCCCCGTCATTCAGGACGAGATGTTCGTCGCCCGTTCCCGCCCATTGTTCGCCTGTGAAGGCGGGCGCGGATCGCGGGCTGCGACCGATGACTCCCATGCCTATGAATGCAACCGCCGTCATGGCGACCCACCTGCCGATCATGAGACTCTCCTCATCTTTGACGGAATGCGAAAAATGTTCTTACCCAATGTTCAGGTTGTCATAGGGTGAACCGCGACGCTGAGAGATGGGTGGGGGCCCTGTCAACGGTTCCTGTCCTGCTCATGGTGCGTTTTTCCATCAACGACATGAGATGAGACGATGACACGAAACATGAAGCGTATGGGGTGGGCCGGCGCGTCCGCCGCTCTCGCGCTCACCGCGTCCGGCTTGCTGGCCCCCGCGGTCGCCTTCGCCGGTGACGACCAGTCGGTCGCGCCCACGTCGGGCGCCGAATTCGACGCCACCGCCAAGCAGCTGCTGAGCAGCAATGAGCAGGTTCAGGCCGTCGCGAAGGACGGAAACGGCAACGTCGTCGTCTACGCCACCGCCGATGAGGCAGCTCTGCAGGGCGAGGCGAAGACTTTCGTCGAGTCGAAGTCGAACGTCCACGTGAAGGTCATCGACAGCCCCATCAAGGCGCTGGCCGAGACCGATGTCGTCGCCGGCGCCGGGTACTTCTCGACCGACCCCGCGAACCCGGGCCCCGGTGGTCTCTGCTCGATCGGATTCACGGGGTGGAGCCCCCAGGGCGACCCGGCCGTCATCACTGCCGGTCACTGCAACGAAGACGGGCTCTTCTCGCGCAGCTTCCTGACGCTGCCCTCGGGCGACCCCGCCGGTGGTGGAGCGGGGGACAACACCACCGCCAAGGTGACGGACGAACTCGGAACGCTCGCGTTCACGCAGTTCGGTGGTCCTGGCAGCACCGAGGGCTCCGAGGGTGACGTGACTTCGGTCGATATCGCGACCATCGACATCACCAACGACGCGCTCGACCTGCACCCCGAGATCACCGACTGGACCACGGCTTCCAGTGACGACCTCTCGAAGTCGACCACCGACGTCACCGCCGTGGGTTCTGCCCAGGTCGGCCAGCCCGCCTCCAAGTCGGGCCGCACCACCGGGCTCACCACCGGCACGGTGACCGCAGTGCAGGGTTGGTCGAAGATCAGCAAGCCCGACGAGACCTTCCGCTGGGTGTACGGCTTCGCGATCGAGAGCGACTCGCGGATCGTCCAGGAAGGCGACTCGGGTGGAGCCGTCTTCCAGGGCGGCACCGCGGTGGGCGTCGTCTCCGGTGGCAGCCAGGACGGCGACCTCCTGTGGGCCGCCGACCTCCAGGCCGGTCTCGCTCAGACCGACGGCTACACCGTCGCGCTGAAGATCAACGCTCCTTCGCTCGTCACCCCCGCCGACGGCGGCACGGTGGGCGTCGGCGGCGCCATCTCCGGTACCGCTCAGGTGGGCACCACGCTGAAGGTGAAGCCCTCGAACGGCGACGCCTTCGACGTGACCGTCGACGGTTCGGGCAACTGGAGCTTCGCCGCTCCCGACAAGCTCGGCACCTACTCGTTCTCGCTCACCTCGGTCAGCGGCTACAACACCTCGGCCACGGTCGACGCGTCGGTGCGGGTCAAGGCGGAGGCCCCGGTCATCACGAGCCCCGCCAACGGCTCGACGATCGAGAACGAGCTCACCGCGATCTCGGGCACCGGCCTCGCCGGCGCCACCGTGACCCTGGCGGGCGACGTCAAGGGCACCGCGAAGGTCGGCGCCGACGGCAACTGGTCCGTCGGGACCGATCTCAGCATCGGCCAGTACAAGGTCACCGCCACCCAGGCCCGCGACGGTGAGACGTCGGCCGCGGCCACCGTCGAGTTCACCGTCGCCCCCTCGGCTCCGGTCATCACCGGCATCCAGGACGGAGAGTCGTACACCGGCGCCGCTGTTCCCACCGCGATCTCGGGCACGGGCCTCACCGGCGCCGACATCACGGTGACGATCAACGACGCGAAGGTCGGCGAGACTGTCGTCAAGGACGGTAAGTGGTCGGTCGTGCTGAAGGACGCCCTGGCCGCCGGTGACTATGCCGTGGTCGCCACGCAGACGGTCGACGGTGTCTCGAGCTCCGCGTCGGTGAGCTTCTCGGTCACGGCCGCACCCGCCCCGGCGCCTTCGCCCAGCGGCACCCCCGCTCCGGGTGGAAACCCCGGCGGCGGCAACGGTGGCGGCAACGGCGGCGGACTCGCCAACACCGGTATGGGTGACGTCGCCCCCCTCGCATGGGGCGCGTTCGCCCTCATGCTGGGTGGCTTCGGCGCCCTCGGTTACCGCAAGGTGCGCCGCAGCACGCGATAAGCACCCCTGAGTCAGCGCCCCCGGCGCCTTCCCGTTTCGGAAGGCTCCGGGGGCGCTTTCTCGTAGGGGCACGCGGACGATGCGCCGTGGCCCGACGACGGCGAGACCTCGCCGTGTGCCCGATCCTGCGTCCAGAGCGTGCAGCTGCTCGATCGGCGTCCATCGGGAGCGAGGCGCGGAACCGCGGCGAAGAGCTCTCGCGGTGCGAATCGCCGCTGCCGCGCTGGCTGGCCCCTGCGCCGTGCTGGGTCGGGGTGATGGGCCGGGTGGGGGGCGATGGCCGGCGCGAGGCGACGAATCGGCCGGGGCGGGCAATGTGCCGGCGCAGGGCGATGGGCAGCCCGAGGAAAAGAAGAAGGGCCCCCGCTGAGCGGAAGCCCTTCTCGATGATGCGATGGTCGGGGTGACAGGATTTGAACCTGCGGCCTCGTCGTCCCGAACGACGCGCGCTACCAAGCTGCGCCACACCCCGTTGCAACTTGAAAAGTCTACCCTGCCGCGGGCCATGCTCCGAACCACGCGAGACACCGGGCGCGCCGCCGCCGTGCTCACGGGCTCGATCGGGCGTCCCGGGGCGGGCGGCGGCCCGTCATGGGCGGGCCGCCACCCGGGGGCGTCAGATGCGCAGAGTTCGACGACGGCGCGCGACCGCCCACAGCACCGCGCCGAGCCCGGCGACCGTCATCGCCGTTCCCGCCAGGGCCGGGACCGCCGCCGCGGAGGAGCCGGTTGCCGCCAGGGACGCGATCGCGGCCGGCGGAGGCACCGGCGCGCCGGCGGCCGGCGGGGGTGCCGGAACGGGCGTCGCCGTCGGTGCGGGCGGAGCCACCTGCTCCGTCTGCGAGGGCGACGCGAATCGCTCCGTCCACCGATACCCGACGGGCAGGTGCGGCGCGGTGGCCGACTCCTGGGCGTCGCGCTCGATGCGCCAGACGGCGGTGTAGACGCCCGGCCCGGGGAGCTCGGGACTCTGCACCGTGTAGGTTCCGGCCCCGACGGAGGGGTCGGTGGTGAGGCTCAGGTGGGCGAGGGGTGTGAGATTCCCTGGGACCTCGTCGGCTTCGGCCGGCCACGCCCCCGTGCGATAGACGTCCGCAGTCGCGGTGACCGAGACGAACGACCCGTCGCTGCGGCGCGGCCAGACGCCGTCCTGCGGCGAGACCGTCACCTCGTCGATGAACCGTCCCGCCGCGATGCGCGCTGTGGTCTCGATGCGTGGGGAGAACCGCACGGGCCGGGGCGTGGCATCCTGTGTCGACAGCTCGAACCGCGTGGGCTCGGCGGGACCGGCGCTCTCCTGCTGTCCGGGGGTCGTGAACAGGCGAACGGCGGCCGCGTGAACCGCGAACGACCCCGTGACGTGCACGACGTACGGACGGCCATCGTCGGATGCCGACGCGGGAGCCGTGATCGCGTACGTGTCGCCGACGTGGACGTTCTCGCGAGCGGTCGTTCCGGTGTCGGTGAAGATCGCGTTCTCGAGCTGGAGCGTTCCGGTCGCGTCGGGGTCGACATCGACGCTCACGCTGCCGTGCGTGGGGTCGTCGGCGTCCGTCGTGAGAGCGAGGGAACCACCGATCCGCGGAACCTGAACGGCCTCGGCCTCGGCGAGATATTGCGCCGTCCGCTCCTGGATCGCGCGGCTGTTCTCTGGGCTGGCGCGCCGCATGATGTAGTCGATCGCCCCGGCGAGATCGTCGCCCTCATATCCCCAGGAGTGCAGCGTGGTCGGACGGTCGACGATGGCTTTGACGGCCCACGCGACGCTCGCGGCCTGCACAGGGTCGTCGGTCTGCCCGTACGTGGTCACCAGATGGTTGATCGACACGAGCTGCTGCGGGGTGAGTCCGTTCACGTCGCTGGAGGTGCCGTGATCGGTCGTCGCGTCGGTCGCTACGGGAAGACCCGGGTGGATGCAGTACGTGTGGGTGTCGCCCACCCGCATGGACCCGTGCCATCCGGTGCGCGAGAGGGGTGCCCACGTCCCGAAGCCCGTGCCGCGATCGGCGGCCTGAGCCGCGGGTGCGGCGACGAGGGTGCCGACGAGGACCGTGAGGAGGACGAGGGCCGCGGGGATGCGACGTGTCGGTGGAGGAGGATGGTGCATGAGTGGTTCCCTTCGATCGAGGAGTTCGATCGTCGGTCATCCGCCTGCCGGCGCATGCGGAGAAGGGACCGATCCGTGGATGGATCGATCCCTTCTCGCGGTGGGGAGGAGCGGTTAGCGCGGGAGAAGCGTGAGCAGGCTCGCCTCCGGGCGACAGGCGAAACGCACCGGCGCGTAGATCGAGTGTCCGAGTCCCGCGCTGACGTTCAGCGGCACGGAACGACCCTCCGCTGCCCACGCGCTCAGACCGCGCGCCTGGTCGAGCGGGAGGTCGCAGTTCGACACGAGCGCCTTCCCGCTGAACGGCACGCGCACTTGCCCGCCGTGCGTATGGCCGGCCAGCAGCACGTCGGCGCCGAGGCCGACGAAGGTGTCGAGGGTTCGGCGGTAGGGCGCGTGCATGACGCCGAGAGTGAGGTCGGCATCCGGCAGGGACTCGAGGACCGGGGGGATGAGGTCGGGCTTGTCCCAGTTGCGGTGGGCGTCGTTCACGCCGAACGCCGTGAGACGGAGCCCCTTCACCTCCAGCGACACCGCCGTGTCGTCGAGCACGCTCCACCCGAGGTCGTCGGTGAAGAACCGGTCGAGCGCATCGACGTCGAGGTGCTTGTGCGCGGGGAGGTTGCCGGAGGGGCCCAGGAAGTAGCGCAACGGGTTGCGGGGAGCCGGCTCCTGAAAGTCGTTCGAGCCGTGGACGACGAGGCCCGGGACGCCGCGCAGGGGAGCGAAGGCGGCACGGATTCCGGTGAGGCCGTCGCGATGGCCCAGGTTGTCGCCGGTGTTGACGACGAGATCGGGCGAGAGCTCGGCCAGTCTGGCCATCCACTCCTGCTTGCGGTGCTGCCACGGCGCCATGTGCGCGTCGGAGACATGCAGGATGCGAATGGGCTCCGCCCCCTTGGGGAGCACGCGAACGGCGTGGTAGCGCACGGTGAAGAGGTAGCGCTCGACGCCCATTCCCCAAACGGCCGCCCCGACGGCGGCCGCCCCCGCGACCCCGAGGGGCGCGAGGGCGGCCTTCACCAGGGGACCGGTCACGAGGGGCAGTCCTTCGCGATGATGGTCAGCGCGATGTTGGTGCTCTTGGGCGCCGAGGTGCCGCCGGGCGGGTTGGTCGAGACGACCTGCCCCTCGGCGGGAGCCTTCTCGTCCTTGGAGCACCCACCGATGGAGACGGTGCCGTAACCCGCCGACAGCATGGCCGCGCGAGCCGAGCTGACCGGCTGGCCAGCGACGTCGGGAACCGTGCCGCCCTGCCCGTTACCAGGGCTCAGGGTGATGACGGAACCCACGGCCGCCGAGCCGCCGCCGGGGTTCTGCGCCGCGACGCGGTCGTTGCCCAGCTCGGAATCGATCGGGTCGCCCACCGAGACGCGGAAGCCGGCGTTCTGGAGGGTGGAGCGCGCGCTGTCGATCGTCTGCCCGACGACGTTCGGCAGGTCGGCCTGCTTCGTGCGCAGCAGATCCGAGGCCGGATCCGGGAAGCGGTCGCCTCCGTAGAACTCGTTCGATGCGCTCTGAATGTCGCGAGCCAACGGGTACCGGATGTCGGCGAGCTGCAGACCGTTGTAGTACTTGCGGAACAAGTCGACCGTTCCGGTGTAGTTCCCAACCCAGACGGCCGTCGTGGTGTTGGTCGAGGACTCGATCATCCAGGTCTCGTGGCCCTCGTGCGTCCCGGTCTTGCCCGCCATGGGAGTGCCGTCGCCGGGGTTCGCGCGGGCGCCCGTTCCTCCACTGGACATGACGCCCTGCAGGGCGTAAGCGGCGGTCGCGGCGATCTCGGGCGTGAGCGCGGCGGAACAGGTGCGCTCGGGGATCGCCCGCTCGGAACCGTCGCTGGCGGTGACCTTGTCGATGACCTTCGGCTGGCAGAGGGTTCCGCCGTTGGCGACCGTGGCGTACGCGGCGGCCATCGCGATGGGCGAGACGTTGTCGTCACCGATGACGTTGTTCGGGAACTTCATTTCGATGGGCGTCCCGTCGCCGCGAGTGACACCGAGCTTCGCCGCGGTCTTGGCGATGTCGCAAAGGTCGAGTTCCGATGCCATCTGCAGGTATCCGGTGTTCAACGAGTCCCTCGTGAACCGCAGAGGCGTGCCGACGTAACCGCGGTCATTGGCGAAGTTGTTGATGACGTCTTTTTTATTGGGGTTGACGTAGTTCCCTGTGCAGGAGTTCGTCATATTCGGAACCGGCCCCAGCGTGCCGTTCAACGTTTCGTTGAGGGAGTGCCCCTTCTCGAGCCAGTCGACGAGGGTGAACAGCTTGAACGTCGACCCGGCGCTGAACCCGATCGAGCCGCCGTTGTTGATGTCACCGGCGAACACCACCGAGTTGTAGGTGGGATCCGATTGAGCGAGCGAGGCGTCCTGCGTGAACTTCGTGTTCTGCGCGATGGCGAGAACCCGGCCGGTCTTGGCTTCCAGATTCACCGCGGTCGAGCCGAACTTGATGCCGTCGTAGCTCTGGGGCGCGTACTCGCTCATGGCATTCTGCGCGGCATCCTGAACACGCCAGTCCAGCGTGGTCTGGATGGTCAGACCGTCCTGGCGCAGCGCTCGCACGCGGTCGTCGGTCTCTTCGCCGAAGGCGGGGTCGTTCAGGATCGTCGAGACGACGTACTGGCAGAAATACGGAGCGGCGGAAGCGGCGCAGCCCTGGTCGGTCGAGGTGATCGACGGGCTGATCGGCTCGATCGCGAACTGCACGTACTGTTCGTGCGTGATCTTGCCGTCAGCCTCCATGCGGCTGAGCACGTAGAGCTGGCGGCCCTTCGTCTCGCTGTAGCCGTCGGCGGCGTTGACGAGCTGCTCCTGCGTGATCTCGCCGTTGTCGCGCAGCGTGTACAGCGCCTGGATGGTCCCCTGGTCGACGTCGTCGATCGAGCCGTCGGGCGCCTTGTTCCACGCGGTCGTGCCGTCGTTGATCGAGCCCTCGGGGATGTCGATGCGGAAGCGGTTGGGGTTCTGCACCATTCCCGCCAGCACCGCGGCCTGCCCGACGTTCAGCTGCGAGGCGGGGACGTTGAAGTAGCGCTTCGCCGCGGCGTCGATGCCGTACGTGACGCCACCGAAGTTGGCGATGTTGAGGTAGCCGAGGAGGATCTGGTCCTTCGTGTACTCCTTCTCGAGCTGCACGGCGTAGCGCATCTCCTGGAGCTTGCGCTGGTAGCCCGCGGCGCCGTCGGACTGGATCGCCTCGAGGGCGCACTTCTGCAGCGCCTCGTCGCGTGTCATGGCCGGCTGCGTGTCGGTCGCCTCGACGGCCTTCGCGTCGCGCTCGCAGCGCTGGACGAGCACGTTCTTCACGTACTGCTGGCTGATCGAGGATCCACCCTGGGTCTCGCCGCCCGAGGCGTTGCTGAGCAGGGCGCGCGCCGTTCCGATGAGGTCGACGCCACCGTGCTGGTAGTAGCGGGGGTCCTCCGACGACAGCACGGCGTCGTACATGACCGGAGAGACCTGGTCGAACGTGACGGGTGAGCGGTTCTGGTCGAAGAACTTCGCCAGCACCTGGTCGCCGGCTATCAGCGTCGTCGGCTGCATGAGCTCGTCGGGCTGCAGGTAGCTCGGCATCTTGTCGAAGATCGTGATGGCGCTGGAGGCCGCGGCGCCGGAGACGGCGATGGCCGGCGTCACGGCGGCGGTGACCAGGAGTCCGGCGACCGCGCTCAGGCCGACGAGGCCGACGATGCCGCCGAGGGCGCCGCTAGCCGTTCGTTTGTTCTCGGGCATAGGGTTGATGCTAAGCGACGTTGCTGGGCGATGCCTCGAAGGCGTGCGCTCGCGCGCGTACGTATCCGTCCCCGCGCGCGAGATCCACGCGCGCCGACCCACCGCCGGGAGCTCCGAATGACCACGTGGGAATACCTCACCACGCCGCTGCTGATCCACAACACCGCCGCGATCCTCAACAACTGGGGCAAGCAGGGGTGGGAGCTCGTGCAGGTGGTGACCGGTCCCGAGGGCGGACTCGTCGCGTACTTCAAGCGTCCTACCGGCGGAGGCGCCGCGAACGCCGGCCTGGGTGCCGCCGAGACCGCCGCCAAGCAGTTCGAGGGCCAGCAGTGAGCGTCTCCGAGCGCCTGGCCGCCCTCGGCGTCGAGGTCCCCGCGGTCGTCCCGCCGGTGGCGTCGTACATCCCTGCGAAGCGCCACGGCGACCTCGTGTACACCTCGGGGCAGCTGCCGATGGTGCAGGGGGTGCTCCCCGCGACCGGCAAGGTCGGCGAGTCCGAGGGTCTGGTGACCCAGACGGATGCCAAGGGCTACGCGCGTCAGTGCGCGCTGAACGCGATCGCGGCCGCGGCGGCCCTCGTCGGCGGCGTCGACAACCTCACCGGTGTGCTCAAGCTGACCGGGTTCGTGGCATCCGTCCCCGACTTCACCGGGCAGCCGGGTGTCATCAACGGCGCGAGCGAATTCCTCGGCGAGGTGTTCGGCGAGGCCGGCGCGCACGCGCGATCGGCGGTCGGCGTGCCGGTGCTGCCCCTGGACAGCCCGGTCGAGGTCGAGGTGGTCTTCACCGTCGCCTGACGACGTGGACGCGAGGGGGCCGTGAACGGGATGACCGTTCGCGGCCCCTTCGTCATCGTGGAACGTGCGTCGGCGCGACAGGCCGGGGACGCCGCGAGAGCGGCATCCCCGGCCGGCGGGTGTCACTTCACCTGGGCGCTGATCACGCTCATGACGGCGGTGTCGGCCAGGGTCGTCGTGTCTCCGACCTCGCGCCCCTCGGCGACGTCGCGCAGGAGGCGACGCATGATCTTGCCCGAGCGGGTCTTCGGCAGCTCGCCGACGATGTAGACGTCGCGGGGGCGGGCGATCGGTCCGATCTGCTCGCCGACCCATCTGCGCAGCTCGTCGCCGAGGCCCTCGACGGGGTTCTGCTTCAGGTAGCGGCTTTTGATGATCACGAAGGCCACGACCGCCTGGCCTGTCGTCTCGTCCGAGGCGCCCACGACCGCTGCCTCGGCCACACCTTCGTGTCCGACCAGGGCCGACTCGATCTCGGCGGTCGACAGGCGGTGACCCGAGACGTTCATGACGTCATCGACGCGGCCGAGCAGCCAGACGTCGCCGTCGTCATCGAGACGGGCGCCGTCGCCGGCGAAGTAGTAGCCCTTGTCGGCGAACTTGTCCCAGTACGTCTCGCGGTAGCGGTCGGGGTCGCCCCAGATGCCGCGCAGCATGCTGGGCCACGGCTCGGTCACGACGAGGAGACCGCCGCTGCCGTTGCCGACCGGCTCGCCGGCGTCGTCGACGACCGCGATGGAGATTCCGGGCACGGGCACCTGCGCCGAGCCGGGCTTGGTCTCGGTGACACCCGGCAGGGCCGAGATCATGATGGCTCCCGTCTCGGTCTGCCACCACGTGTCGACGATCGGCGTGTCGTCGGCCCCGATGATCTCGCGGTACCAGACCCACGCCTCGGGGTTGATGGGCTCTCCGACGGAGCCGAGCAGACGCAGCGACGACAGGTCGAAGCTCTGCGGGACGTCCCGACCGATCTTCATGAACGACCGGATCGCCGTCGGCGCGGTGTAGAAGACGGTAACTCCGTGATTCTGGATCAGCTCCCACCAGCGCCCCGGGTGCGGGGTGTCGGGCGTCCCCTCGTAGAGGAGCTGCGTGGCGCCGTTGGCGAGCGGACCGTAGGTCACGTACGTGTGCCCGGTGATCCAGCCGATGTCGGCGGTGCACCAGTAGACGTCCGTCTCGGGATGCACGTCGTGGACGACCCGGTTCGTGAACGCGGCCTGGGTGAGGTACCCGCCGGAGGTGTGCAGGATGCCCTTCGGCTTCCCCGTCGTGCCGGAGGTGTACAGGATGAACAGCGGCGTCTCGGCCGGGAACGCCTCGGCCTCGTGCTCGGCGGAGGCGTTCGGCACCGCGTCGTGCCACCAGATGTCGCGGTCGGCATTCCATTCGACCTCGTTCTCGCCCCGCTTGACGACGATCACGTGTTCGACGGTCTCCTGGATGCCGGAGCCGTTGCGGTCGGAGAGCGCTTGGTCGACCGCGGGCTTCAACGGTGAGACCTTGCCCTTGCGCCACCCACCGTCTGCGGTGATGACGACCTTGGCTCCGGCGTCGTCGATGCGGGCACGAAGGCTGTCGGCCGAGAAGCCGCCGAAGACGACCGAGTGCACAGCCCCGATGCGCGCGACGGCGAGCATCGAGGCGATCGCCTCCGGGATCATCGGCAGGTACAGCGCCACGCGATCGCCGCGCTCGACCCCGAGCCCGAGCAGCACATTGGAGAGTCGCTTGACCTCGTCGGTGAGCTCGGCGTACGTGACGTTGCGCTGATCGCCCGGTTCGCCCTCCCAGCGCAAGGCGATCCGGTCCCCGTTGCCGGCCTCGACGTGGCGGTCGAGGCAGTTGTAGGCGACGTTCAGCTCGCCGTCGGCGAACCATTCCGCGAACGGCGGGTTGGACCAGTCGAGCACTTTCGTGAAGGGCGTGTGCCAGTGCAGTTCCCGCGCCTGCTCGGCCCAGAAGCCCTCGCGGTCGGCGGCGGCGCGCTCGTACAGACTCCGGTCTGCGACGGCGTTCTCGGCGAAAGCGGCCGACGGGGCGAACCGTCGGGTCTCGTTGAGGAGGTGGTCGATCTGGCTGCTCATCGCGGCGCTCCTTCGCGTTCACGTCACGCCCGCGTCGGTGCGCGGCGTTCTACCCGGGTCACGCTATCGAGCGCTCCGGTCGCGAGCCACCTCCGATAGTTGGCATCGGCGTCGCCCGGGAAACAGGTGATATATCGCGATGAATAGGTCGTGGGAGTTGGCCCGAATCAATGGCGCGCGTACGCTGAAGACGCCCGAACATCGCTTCCGGCACTCGCGTCGGGGGGAGCCCCCCAATTTTCCTCCGGCGCGCGGCGGCATCCCTCGCCCCCCACTGTAGGGATGCCGCCCCCTTCTTTTTCCGGGCCTCTTCGCCCTTCCTCCCCACACGTGCGATCCGGACTGCTGTCCACGGATGCCGGTTCGCGCCCGGCGCCGCGTCGGCCCTCTCCCTACCGTCGTGGTCATGGCATCCCTCGCCCTCCCCGCATCGTCCGTCGAGGCGGAACGCCGCCCCATCGCAGACAGCGATCCGGATCGGCGCGCCGTCGACGAAGACGCGGCGGTGGCGTTCCTGCGCCCGTTCCTCGACGACCCGCTCGTCACCGACCTCTTCGTCAACGGCGAGCATGGTCTCTTCGTCGACCGGGGTGCCGGGATCGAGCGCGTGGCGTCGTGGCGGGCGAGCGAGAGCGAGGTGCGCCGTCTCGCGGTGAGGCTCATCGCCCGAGGCGGACGGCATCTCGACGACGCGTCGCCCTGCGTCGACGTGCGCCTCGAGCGCGGCATCCGGGTGCACGCGGTGCTCGCGCCCGTGGCGACCAGCGGCACGAGCATCTCCGTTCGCGTCCCGCGGTGGGAGGCTCCCGACCTGTCGGCACTGGCGCGCACGGGAATGCTGTCGTCCCGTCAGCGCGAGCGCATTGAGGACTTCGTGCGTCGTCGCGTGAACGTGCTCATCACGGGTTCGACCGGCGCGGGCAAGACCACTCTTCTGTCCGCCCTGTTGGCCCACGTCCCGGTGGGCGAGCGCATCATCACCATCGAAGAGGTCGCCGAACTGCGTCCGTGTCATCCGCATCATGTTTCGCTCGAGGCGCGGCAGGCGAACATCGAGGGAGCGGGCGCGATCCCGCTCGCGCGACTGCTGCGCGAGGCTCTCCGCATGCGACCCGACCGCCTGATCCTGGGTGAGTGCCGCGGCGAGGAGCTGCGGGAGCTCCTCTTGGCCCTGAACACGGGGCACGACGGAGGTGCCGGCACGCTGCATGCGAGCAGCCTCGTCGACGTCGCGACGCGGCTGGAAGCGCTCGGTGCCCTTTCCGGAATGGATGCCGTGACCACGGCGCGGCAGGTGGTGAGCGCCGTCGGTGCGGTGGTCCACGTCGAGCGCTCGGGCGGTCGGCGCCGCGTCGCCGCGTGGGGGCGCCCTGTACTGCGCGGCGGCCGACTCGCGATCGATGCCGAGGAGTGGTCGTGACGGCTTCGCGGGCCGACCCCTACGCGACGGTGGTGCGGCTCGCCGTACTGCTCGGCGGGGGAGCCTCTCCCGCACGCGCGTGGCGGCATCTCGCGACCAGCGGCGATCCCGCACTGCGAGGTGCGGCCGTCGCGGCCGAGAGGGGCGGCGATGTCGGCACGGTCCTGACCGCAGCGGGCGGCGCCTGGGGCGATATCGCCGCCGTCTACAGCGTGGCCGTCGAGACGGGCGCTCCGCTGGCGGAGACCCTCCGTTCCGTGGCGGGGGGTCTGCGCGACGCGGCTGAGGTGGCATCCGAGGTGCGCGTCGCCATGGCGGAACCGCTCGCCACGGCGCGCCTGCTCGGCTGGCTGCCCGCGGCGGGGATACCCATGGGCGCGCTTCTCGGCGCCGACTCCGCAGGCGTGCTGCTCGGCGATCCGATCGGCCGCGCGTGCCTGGCGGGCGGGGTCGTCCTGATCGGCGCGGGGCGCATCTGGTCACGGCGACTGGCCCGAGCCGCTCGTCCGCCCGCGACGGTCCCCGGACTGGAAGCGGAACTCTGGGCGGTCGCGCTCTCGGCGGGGGCCTCTCCCGAGCGGGCGCGGGAGGTGATCGCGCGCCGGGCGTGCGGCCCCGACGAATCCGAATCGCACGCCGTCGACGCGACCCTCGATCTGGCGCTGCGCGCCGGCGTTCCCGCCGCGGAGCTCCTCCGCGCCGACGCCTGGGCGTCTCGCCACCGCGCTCGCACCGACGGGCGTGCGGCGGCGGCGCGTCTGGGGACACGCCTGCTCATCCCCCTGGGCGTGTGCACACTGCCCGCGTTCCTCCTGCTCGCCGTCGCACCGATCGTGCTGGGCCTGCTCCGCTCCGGCGTCATGCCCTGACGGATCCGTCCGATCGCCACGGACCTCAGGCTCCGGACCCCGTCCCGACCTCAGACGCTCGACCTCCGTCCCTGACCCCGTCCTCGTCTCCGACCCCTGAATCCGACCCTCGCCCTCCGTCCCTGACCCCGTCCTCGTCCCCGACCCCGACCCCGACCCCGACCCCGATAAGAAGGAGAACCCATGTCCGACCTCGACCCCCGTCGCCTCTTCGCACCCGACGCCTCGACGTTCCCCCTGCTCACCGGCGCCCGCGCGCGGCGGCTGCTGCTCGACGAGCGCGGTGCCGCCACCGCCGAGTACGCCGTCGCCACGATGGCGGCGGTCGCTTTCGCCGGGCTGCTCGTCATGATCATGCGCAGCGATGAGGTGCGCGGCATCCTGACCGACCTCGTCCGCCGCGCCCTGACGGTGCAATGAGAACGCGCGGCCGGCCCGGCGCCTCCGCACTCCCTCGCCTGGGGGAGCGCGGAGCGGTCGCCGCGGAGTTCGCGGTCACCCTCCCGGCTGTGCTGATCGTGCTGACGCTGGGGGTGGGAGTGCTCGGCACAGCCCTCACGACGGTGCGTCTGCAGCATGCGGCGACCGAGGGGGCGCGACTCCTCGGCCGCGGAGACGACGCTGGGGCGGCGGCCGCTCTCGCCGCCGCCGGCGGGTCGTTGACGGTGACACGCGGCGACGGTCTCGTGTGCGTATCGACGTCCGCGACGCGCGCTCTGCCGATCGCTCTGCCGATCTCGCCCGCTGCGGCGCGGGCATGCGCCCTCGACGGCGGCAGGTGATGGCGGGGAGCGTGACGACCGTCGGCGTCGTCGCGGTGGTCGCCGCGATGACCGTTGCGCTCGACGCGGTCGGCGGCGCGGCGGTCACCGCACGACGGGTCGCGGGAACAGCGGATGCGGCGGCGCTGGCGGCGGCCGACACGGTCAGCGGTGCGGTGCCGGGCTATCCGTGCGACGCGGCGGCCCGAGTGACGGTCGCGGCGGGGTGGGAGCTGACGGAATGTCGTCTCGACGGCCTCATCGCCACGGTCACCGTCGCCGGGGCGTACGGTGGAGTTCCCCTCGATGCGCGCTCGCGAGCCGGACCTCCCGATGTCTCGAGCCCGTGAGACCTCCCGGAACCCGAACAGGGAGGCGTGTGTATGGTGTGCATCGAAGAAAGGACCCCAGTGGCAAACGGAAAGAAGCTCGTCATCGTCGAGTCCCCGACGAAGATGAAGTCGATCCAGGGATACCTCGGCGACGACTACGAGGTGCTCAGTTCGGTCGGTCATATCCGCGACCTGGCGTCGAAGAAGGAGATCCCGGCCGACAAGAAGGCGGCGTACGGCAAGTACTCCATCGACGTCGAGAACGACTTCGACCCCTTCTACGTGGTCAACGACCGCAAGACGAAGACGGTCGCCGAGCTCAAGCGCGCCCTGAAGACCGCCGACGAAGTCCTGCTCGCCACTGATGGTGACCGCGAGGGCGAAGCCATCGCGTGGCACCTGCTCGAGGTCCTCAAGCCCAAGGTCCCCGTCCGCCGCATGATCTTCCACGAGATCACGAAGGACGCCATCCGCGATGCCGCGGAGCACACACGCGACCTCGACGTCTCCCTCGTCGACGCACAGGAGACGCGCCGCGTCCTCGACCGTCTGTACGGCTGGGATGTCTCGCCGGTGCTGTGGCGCAAGGTCGGCTCGGGTCGCGAGGGCACGGCGCTCAGCGCCGGCCGCGTACAGTCCGCCGCCACCCGCATGGTCGTCGAGCGCGAGCGCGAGCGCATGGCCTTCGTGTCGGCGTCGTACTGGGACGTCGAAGCGCTCGCCTCGCAGTCGGGCTCATCGTTCACCACGCGTCTGAACCGCCTCGACGGGGCGCCCATCGCGCGCGGTGGCGACTACGACGACAACGGCCGGCTCAAGAAGGCCGTCGTCGTCCTCGACGAGGCCGCCGCCCGCGCACTGGCCGACGCGATCACCGCCGCAGGTCGAGCCTCGGTCGCCAAGGTCGAGGCGAAGCCGGGTACTCGCAGCCCCCGCGCCCCGTTCACGACCTCCACCATGCAGCAGGAGGCCGGACGCAAGCTCTCGATGAGCGCGAAGCACGCCATGGGCGTCGCTCAGCGTCTGTACGAGAAGGGCTTCATCACCTATATGCGAACCGACTCGGTGGCATTGTCCGGGCAGGCCATCTCGGCGGCCCGCGCGCAGGCGGTGGCCCTGTACGGCGACAAGGCCGTGCCGGCCAATCCCCGCGTCTATAAGAGCAAGTCGAAGAACGCGCAGGAGGCGCACGAGGCCATCCGCCCGTCGGGCGACACCTTCCGCACCCCGGCCTCGCTCGCCTCATCGCTCGACCGCGACGAGCAGAAGCTCTACGACCTCATCTGGAAGCGCACCGTCGCCAGCCAGATGTCGGATGCCAAGTACGAGACGACGACCGTCACCCTGACGGTGCAGGCGGCGGCGCAGGTCGCCGAGTTCACGGCATCCGGAACCGTCTATACCTTCAAGGGCTTCCTCGAGGCGTATGAAGAGGGAGCAGACGAGAAGCGCAACGACGACGACGCGGACCAGTCGTTGCCCGCTGTCGCCGTGGGCGACGACCTCGCGATGAGCGACGTGGAGCCGAAGGGTCACAGCACCTCCCCCAAGCCCCGCTACACGGAGGCGAGCCTGGTCAAGGCGCTGGAAGAGAAGGGCATCGGTCGCCCGTCGACCTTCGCGAGCATCATCGGCGTCATCCTCGACCGTGGGTACGTCACCAAGCGAGGGCAAGCGCTCGTCCCGAGCTGGCTCGCCTTCAGCGTCGTGCGGCTGCTCGAGGAGCACTTCGCCGACCTGGTCGACTACGACTTCACCGCCGCGCTGGAGGACGATCTCGACGCCATCGCCCGCGGCGAGCAGCGCCGCACCGAGTGGTTGAAGTCCTTCTACTTCGGTTCCGACAAGCAGGTCGGTCTGCGGCACATCGTCGACAACCTCGGGGAGATCGACGCGCGCGAGCTCAATTCGACGCGGATCACCGACACCGCCACGCTGCGGTTCGGCAAGTACGGCCCCTACCTCGAGGTCACCGACCCGACGGCGGATGCCGACGCGAAGCCGCGCATCGTGAACATCCCCGAAGACCTCGCGCCCGACGAGCTCACTCCCGAGAAGGCGCAGGAGCTAATCGATGCGCCCGTCGCCGGCGACCGCGTGCTGGGGGAGAACCCCGAGAACGGCAAGCTCGTCGTCGTGAAGGACGGCCGCTTCGGGCCCTACGTGCAGGAGGTCGACGCCGAGGAGCCCGACGAGGTCGATCAATCCACGGGCGAAGTCGTCGACGCTCCGAAGAAGCGGGGCGCGAAGAAGGAGGCGGCCCCGAAGCCGCGCACGGCGTCGCTCTTCCGGTCGATGTCGGTCGACACGATCGAGCTTGATGCGGCCCTGCAGCTGCTCTCGCTTCCGCGCGTCGTGGGCGCCGACCCGGCGACCGGCGATGAGATCACCGCGCAGAACGGTCGTTTCGGGCCCTACCTGAAGAAGGGGACCGACTCGCGTTCCCTCGACAACGAGCAGCAGATCTTCGACATCACGCTCGAAGAGGCGCTCGCGAAGTACGCCGAGCCGAAGTACGGTGCGCGTCGAGCGTCGAGCGCGTTGAAGGAATTCGACGCCGACCCGGTCAGCGGCAAACCGATCAAGCTGAAGGACGGCCGCTTCGGGCCCTACGTCACCGACGGAGAGACGAACGCCACCGTTCCCCGTGGTGAGAACGCGATGGAGATCACGTTCGAGCGCGCGGTCGAACTGATCGCCGACAAGCGCGCCAAGGGCCCCGCGCCCAAGAAGGCGACCGCGGCCCGGAAGACGGCCGCGGCCAAGACGACGGCGACCAAGACGACGGCGGCCAAGACGGCTGCAGCGAAGACGACCGCTGCGAAGTCGACCGCGGCGAAGACCACGGCGACCAAGACCGCAGCAGCGAAGACGACCGCTGCAAAGACCGCAGCGACCAAGACCGCAGCAGCGAAGACGACCGCAGCCAAGACCGCAGCGACGAAGACGACCGCAGCCGCAGCCAAGACCACGGCGGCCAAGACGACCTCGACCACCCGCAAGGCCCCGGCGACGAACTCGTGACCGGCCTCGAGCCCCGGCCGCTGCATGCCCCTCGGGCGGCATCGGCCGGGGGCCCCGGTCTGTTCGTCACCTTCGAAGGTGGAGACGGGGCGGGCAAGACGACCCAGGCGTCGATGCTCGAGGAGTGGCTCGTCGCCCAGGGCCGCGACGTCGTGCGCACGCGCGAGCCCGGGGGCACCGAGGTGGGCGCGCGGATCCGCGAGATCGTGCTGCACCACCGCGGTCACATCGCCGCGCGCGCCGAGGCCCTGTTGTATGCCGCCGATCGCGCTCATCACGTGGAGACCGTCGTACAGCCGGCCATCGCCCGCGGCGATGTCGTCATCCAGGACCGTTACCTCGACTCGTCGGTCGCCTACCAGGGGGCTGGTCGCGTGCTCGATGCCGACGACGTGCGCGCGTTGTCGCTCTGGGCGACGGGGGGCCTGCTGCCCGACCTCACCGTGCTGCTCGACCTCGATCCGGCGGCGGCGCGTCAACGGCTGGACGCCGACGACAAGCCCTTCGACCGGCTCGAAGCCGAGAAGAGCGACTTCCACGCGCGCGTGCGGGCAGGCTTCCTCGACCTCGCGCGGCGAGAGCCGGGGCGCTTCGTCGTTCTCGACGCGACCCAAGCGCCCGAGATCCTCGCGGAGCGGGTGCGGGATGCCGTTGCGGCGCGCCTGCGCTGAGGCGGGGCGACACCGACAGTCGATGCCCAGCAGCGCTGTCCGACCCCGGGATTAGGGTGGAACGCATGTCCGTCGCGCTCGAGCCGTCTTCGCGGGCCGCCGACGCGGCCCCCTTCCCGTGGGACGCCGTATGGGGCCAGGACGAGGCCGTCGCGACGCTGCGCAACGCGGCATCCGACCCCTCGGCGCTCGCCCACGCGTGGCTCATCACCGGCCCGCCCGGCTCGGGTCGTTCCACCCTCGCCTATGCCTTCGCAGCGGCGCTCATCGCCGACCCGGGCGACGAACGGGCGCAGCATCAGGTGCTCGCGCGCACCCATCCCGACCTCACGGCTCTGCGCACGGAGCAGGTCGTCATCCGCATCGACGAGGCGCGTCGTCTCGTCGAGCGCGCCTCCTTCGCCCCGTCGCTCGGCCGACACCGTGTGATCGTCGTCGAGGATGCCGACCGCATGGCCGAGCGCACGTCGAACGTACTGCTGAAAGCGTTGGAAGAGCCGCCGGAGAAGACCGTCTGGGTGCTGTGCGCACCGAGCGACGCCGACCTTCTCCCCACGATCCGCTCGCGCGTCCGCGTCCTCCGGCTGCGCGAACCCTCCGTCGCCGACGTCGCCGGCCTGATCGTGGAGCGCACCGGGGTCACGCCCGACGTGGCCGAAGAGTCGGCGCGCCATGCACAGCGGCACATCGGCATGGCTCAGCGCCTCGCCACCGACGACGACGCGCGTGCCCGCCGCGCCGAGACCCTCGCGGCGGTGCTGGCCGTGCGGGGGATCGGCGACGCCGTCGAGGTCGCCGGACGGATCGTGCGTCTGGCCACCGACGACGCCAAGGCGCTCACCGCCACTCGCGACGAAGAAGAGCGTCGGGCCCTTCTCCGCATGCTCGGCGTGGCCGAGGGGGCCGCCGTGCCCCCGTCGGTACGAGGACAGGTGAACGCGCTCGAAGACGACCAGAAGCGGCGAGCCACCCGGAGCCTGCGCGACGGGATCGACCGCGTCCTCACCGACCTCCAGTCGCTGTTCCGCGACGTCGTGATGGTCCAGTACGGACGCGAGGCCGACCTGGTCAACGTCGAGCGTCTCGACGCCCTCCGAGCGCTGGCCACGCAGTGGACGCCCGCGCGCACCCTCGGCGTGCTCGACCGCATCTCGATGACCCGTCGCAACCTCGAACAGAACGCCGCGCCGCTGCTCGCGCTGGAGAGCCTCATGATTACCGTGGCGAACGGGTCCGCACCGTGAGCGTGCGCCGGCGCCTGACCGCGGTGGTCGCGGGACTCGCGGGTGTCGTTCTCGCGCTGACGGGCTGCCTCTACGCGCAGATCCCGCCCATGGCCCCCGACGGCGGCCGCTCGCTCGCCCCGCAGACGCAGGGCGTCGAAGCCGCTCTGCTGCCCTATTACGGGCAGACCTTGACCTGGACGGCGTGCGGGAGCGCCGGGTTCGACTGCACGACGGTCACCGCGCCGCGCGACTACTCCGACCCCTCGGCGGGCGAGCTCCAGCTCGCTGTCGTCCGCCATCGCGCAACGTCGGGCGAGCCCCTCGGGTCGCTGCTGACCAATCCGGGAGGTCCGGGCGTGAGCGGGGTCGACACGGTCCGCGACTCGCTGTCGTTGGTCGCCGACGAGGCGCTCACCCGGTCGTTTGACGTCGTCGGGTTCGATCCACGCGGGGTCGGACAGTCGACGGCGGTGTCCTGCTACGACGCTGCGGGGATGGATGCCTACCTCTACGACGTCCCGCCCGGAGCGCGCGGGAGCGACGAGCGCAACGCCGCCCTCGAGCAGCGACAGGCTGGTTTCGCGAAGGCGTGCGAGGCGGGGAGCGACGGCATCCTGCCCTACATCTCCACGGAGAACGCCGCACGCGACATGGACCTGCTGCGCGCCGTGCTCGGCGACGAGAAGCTGAACTACCTCGGCTTCTCCTACGGCTCCCTGCTGGGCGCGACGTACGCCGGGCTGTTCCCGGAACGCGTCGGGCGCATGGTGCTGGACGGCGGCATCGACCCGAGCCTCGCCTCGAGCGAGAGCGGCATCGCGCAGGCCGTCGGCTTCGAGAACGCGTTGCGCGCCTTCATGGCCGACTGCCTGCGGACCTCGGAGTGCCCGTTCTCCGGGTCGGTCGACGACGCGATGGACGATGTGGCCTCCATGCTGGCCCGCGCCGACTCGCGCCCGCTCGCAGCTCCCGACGGGCGCCTCCTCGGCGCCGACACCCTGCTCACGGCCATCGTCGCCGCGCTCTACAGCGATCAGAACTGGCCGTACCTTCGCGTGGCCCTCGCCGACGTGCAGAACGGCGACGCCTCTGTCGCCTTCCAACTCGCCGACTTCTACAACGGTCGGGTCGACGGGCAGTACACCGACAACACCATGCAGGCCCTGCGCGCCTACAACTGCGTCGACTACCCCCGCGAGGACGACGCCGACGAGACGGCGATCGAGCAGGAGCTCGCGCAGAAGGCCCCCGTCGTCGCGCCGTACTGGGTCGGTCCCGACGCGTGCGCAGCCTGGCCGGCCTCGCCCACCGGCCGACCCGCCGCCATCACGGCCCCGGGGTCGCCGCCGATCCTCGTGCTGGGCACCACGGGTGACCCGGCCACGCCTTACGCCGAAGCCCAGGCGCTCGCCGACCAGCTCTCCCAGGGCGTGCTGGTCACCTACGTGGGCGAGGGGCACCTCGCTTACAACAAGGGCGACGACTGCGTGAACACAGCCGTCGACGACTACCTCATCGACGACACCGTTCCCGCCCCCGACCTGCGCTGCGAGTAGCGCCGAGGCGCCCGCGTGCGCCTACGCTTGATCCGTCACATCCCGAGGAGACCCCTATGACCGCGCCCATCGCCGACCTGGCGAGCTACATCGACCACACCCTGCTCAAGCCCGAGGCCACCCGCGCCGACGTGGAGCGCGTCATCGCGGAGGGCGCCGAACTCGGCACCTACAGCGTGTGCCTGTCGCCCTCGTTCCTGCCGGTCGAGCTGCCCGAGGGGCTGAAGCTGGCCGTCGTGTGCGGCTTCCCGAGCGGCAAGCACCACGCCGAGGTGAAGGCCGCCGAGGCGGCGCTGTCGGTGGCGCAGGGCGCGCACGAGATCGACATGGTCATCGACATCGGAGCCGCCATCGAGGGACGCTACGACATCGTCGAGGCCGAGGTCCGCGCCGTCCGCACCGCGGCGCCGGCGCCGACCGTCCTGAAGGTCATCATCGAGTCCGCTGCGCTGTCCGATGACGCCATCGTCGCCGTGTGCGAGGCCGCTGTGGCCGCGGGAGCCGACTTCGTCAAGACGTCGACGGGCTTCCACCCCGCGGGCGGCGCCACCGTCCACGCGGTGCAGCTGATGAAGCGCACGGTCGGAGACCGCGCCGCGGTGAAGGCGTCCGGGGGCGTTCGTACGCGTGCCGCCGCCGAGGAGATGATCGCCGCGGGCGCCTCCCGACTGGGCCTGTCGTCGAGCCGCGACATCCTCGCCGACCGTTCCGCGAGCGGCGATTACTGACCGCGTACCGCACGGGCCGCTGGAGCATGTAAGATCGATGATCGTGCACGCGACAGCGCGCACATGCCGCCTTAGCTCAGACGGCAGAGCGATTCACTCGTAATGAATAGGTCAAGGGTTCGATTCCCTTAGGCGGCTCCGAAGGCCCCCACCCGCTTCCACCGGGTGGGGGCCTTTCTTCCGTCCGCGGGGCGGACGGCATCCTCGGGGTAGCCGAGTGCCCCGCCAGCACCCAGCGTGCGTCCGAATCCACGGGCCAGCTGTGTGACGGACGGCAGCGAACCCACGAGTCAGCGCCGCGCGGACCCGGGGCCCGACGCCCGAGCCGGCAAGGGTTCATTCGCGGCATCCCGATAGGCTGAACAGAACCGTTCCGCGATTGCGAGACGTGTCGTCAGCCCGCAGGAGCACCCGTGTCGAACGCCCTCGATGCCCTCATCGAGATCTTCACGTGGGTGGGTCTGGGCGGCGGGTTGCTCCTCGCGTTCGCGGCGGTGTTCCTGTTGCTGCTCGACGGCACATGGATGCCGACGAGGGCCGTGGTCGAGAGCGTGGACGGCGGCCGCGTCGTCCGGTGGTTCGACGATCGAGGCGGCGTCAACGAGGCTCCGCTGTCGGCGCACGACGACGCGAAGATCGGTTCGGCCGACATGGTCGACATCTTCTACCGCCGCGGGGTCGCGCATCGCATGCGGCTCACCCGCTCCTCGCCCGTGGTGCGCTTCGTCTCCCTGCTCGCCGCCGGCGTCCTCACCCTGGGCGTCGTCGCCTTCGCGGCCTCGATCGTGCTGCTGTTCGTGCGCGGCTGAGACGATCCCCGGCGCAGACCTGCGCAGCATCCGTGGAGGACGTCGCCGCGGAGCCGAACGGCGCGGAGTCGTCCGGCACGCGTAGGCTCGTCCCATGAGCCGGGCCCTGTTCATCGTCGACGTCCAGAACGACTTCACCGAGCGCGGGGCGCTGGGCGTCGAGGGAGGCGACGAGGTCGCCGCCCGCATCTCGCGCTACCTCGACGCGCACGCCGACGACTACGCGGTCGTGGTGGCCTCCCGCGACTGGCATCACGGCGACGACGACAACGGCGGGCACTTCTCTCCCACCCCCGATTTCGTCGACACCTGGCCCGTGCACTGCGTCGGCGGCACCTACGGCGCCGACTACGACGAGGTGTTCGACACCACGCGGGTCACCCACCACCTCAAGAAGGGGCAGGGCAAGCCCGCGTACTCGCTCTTCGAGGGCGTGTCCGATGACGGCGAGACGGCCGCGCAGATCCTCGAGGCCCACGGCATCCGCGACATCGACATCGTCGGCATCGCGACCGACTACTGCGTGCGAGCGTCGAGTCTGGATGCGGTGGCGGCGGGCCGCGACGTGCGTGTGCTCACCGACCTGATCGCCGGGGTCCACCCGGACTCGAGTGCCGCGGCGTTGCGCGAGATCGAGGCGGCCGGCGCGGTCCTGGCCCGCTCAACCGACTGAGACCGCGCCGGCGGCGGGCACGTCTTCGTCGTCGGCCCGGGGGATCGTCACCGTCACCGTGGTGCCGTCGCCCGGCGTGCTGCTGATGCGCATCGAGCCGCCGTGCGCGGAGACGATCCGCCGCACGCTCGAGAGTCCGATCCCCCGTCCGCCGTCCGTGTCGACCGCGAAGCGCCCCCGGCGGCCCTCCTCGACGATCGTCGCGAGATCGTCGGGATGGATGCCGCGACCGTGGTCGCGTACGCGGACCGCGGCGCCCTCGTCGGTTTCGAACGTGGCGATGTCGATGATGTCGTCGGAGTATTTCGCGGCGTTCTCGAGGACGTTCGCGATCGCGCGTCGCAGCCCCAGCACGTCGGCTCGCACCGGGACGGCATCCATGGTCCCGAATCGCACGCGGCCGAGATCGCCCGGGAGCACGAGGGCGACGGCGCCGCGCGCGACGAGGTCGAGGGTGGCGTGGCGCCGACCGCGCTCGCTCGCCGAGTCGACGTCGGACATGAGCGTCTGGGCCATCGCCACGATGTGATCGGACGCTTCGCCCGCGAGGCGCAGCAGGCGGTGGTCCGGCGGCATCTCCTCGGCGATGAGGTCCAGATACCCGCGGAGCGCGGTAACGGGGGAGAGCAGGTCGTGGGCGAAGGTCCGCTGCAACGCGGCCCGCTCATCGGCCGCCTGCTTCTCGCCGGTGAGGTCGCGCACGATCTTGACGAAACCGAGCACCTGCCCCTGATCGCTCCGGATGGCCGAGATGGTGACGCGAGCCCAGAACTCCGAGCCGTCACTGCGCACGCGCCAGCCCGTGTCCTCGACATGGCCGTCGCGTTGCGCCGCGGCGAGCAGTTGGTCGGGCACGCCGCGCCGACGCGCCTCTTCGCGGTAGAAGCGCGAGAAGTGCGACCCGAGGATCTCGTCCTCGGTGTAGCCCTTGATGCGCTCGGCGCCGAGGTTCCACCCCCGCACGAAGCCACCGCTGTCGAGCTTGACGATCGCGAAGAGGTCCACCTGCTCGTCCCAGTCGCGCGGGATAGAGCGGCGGATACTCGTCAAGGGGTGGGCGGGGTCGACGCCGGGCGCCTCGGGGAGGGTCGGCGGCTCATCCGGCACGGAGCTCATGCGAGGCTGTCGGGGTTCGGGATGCTTGCTGAAGGCATACGTCGATCATCCCGTGACCCGACCTCGATGAACAGCGATTGACAACGCGGCGTCGACCGACCGCCCGGGTCACGAGACTGTCACGAGCGTGCGCTGCCAGCCGCTCGACCCGTCGGGTGCGATCGGCGCCTGCTCCTGGATCTGCAGGTTGCCCTGCTTGTCGGTGGCGCGAACGGCGATGTAGTGGCTGCCGGCCTCGGCGGCCCACTCGAGGCGCCACTGCACCCACGACTGATCGTTGATCGGCGTCGACAGCTGCGTCTCCTGCCAGTCGCCGTTGTCGATCTGCACCTCGACCTTCTGCACGCCCACGGGCTGTGCCCAGGCCATACCGGCGATCACGACGGTGCCGGCCGGCACGGGTGCGCCGATCTTGGGCGTGTCCACGCGCGACGACAGCTTGATCGGAGCCTGCGCCGCGTAGCCGCGGGGCGTCCAGTACGCCTCGTCCTTGTCGAAGCGGGTGACCGTGAGCTTCGTGACCCACTTCGTCGCCGAGACGTAGCCGTAGAGACCCGGCACCACCATGCGCACCGGGAAACCATGCTCGAACGGAAGGGGCTCCCCGTTCATCGCGACCGCGAAGATCGCGTCGAGGTTGTCATCGGTCAGCGCACCGAGGGGAGTGGATGCCGTGTACCCGTCGACGCTCTCGGAGAGCACCATGTCGGCATCCGATTGGACGCCCGCCATGCGCAGCACGTCGCGGATCGGGACGCCCGTCCAGATGGCGTTGCCGACGAGGTCGCCGCCGACCTCGTTCGAGACGCAGGTCAGGGTGACGCCGTACTCGTTCAGGCCCATGTTCACGAGGTCGTCGAAGCTGAGCTCGACGGGGGTGTCGACCATGCCGTCGATCTGCAGGCGCCACGTCGTGGGGTCGACGTTGGGGACCGTCAGAGCGGTGTCCACACGGTAGAAGTCGCTGTTGGGTGTGATGATCGGGCTCAGCCCGTCGATCTCCCAGTTCGCGCCCTCGGGCACGGTGACCGTGGTCTGCGGCGCGGGCAGGCGCAGGGCGTCGCGCGCCGCGGCGACCGAGGAGGTCGTGGCGTTCAGGATGCGCGATCCGACGCCCACGACGACCGCCCCGACCGCGGTCAGTCCGGTGAGCAGCAGGAACTGGCGGCGACCGGCGCGCAGACCCTCGACGTCGCGGTCCTCGGCCGCGGCGACCCAGCGCTTCAGGCGCGCGATGGTGAGGATGAGCACGACGACGCCGCCGATCGTGCCCAGCACCGGCGGCAGCCACGCCAGGGCACCGGCGCCGGCGCGCGTGATGATGGCGGCGGTGGCGAGGACGCCACCGATGCCGAGGAGCACGGCGCCGACCGGACGGAACCGGTACTGCAGCACGCCGGCCACCGCGGCGGCGACGGCGGCACCGAGGCCGACGCCCACGAGGAGCGCGATCTTGTCGGTCTCGCCGAACAGCGTGATCGCGAGCTCCTTCAGCGGGCGCGGGACGATGTCGACGATGAAGGAGCCGACCGCGAGCACCGGGCTTGCCGAGCGGGCGACGAGGGCGGCGAACAACTCGGCGATGGCCAAGAGGGTCGCCGCGGACACGATCCCGGCCAGGGCCGCCCAGATCCAGGCGTGCGGGCGGCGCACCTTCGGGGTGTCGGCGGTGCGTGCCGCGGTGTCGGTGGTCATGGCATCCTCGTTTCCGGTGCCGCGCACGCGCGACCCTGCCTCATCCCTTCTTCGGAGCGGTCGGGTGATCGGATGGATGCCGCGATGCGGGCGCGATCAGGAAGGCGCCGTGGCCAGGCGGCGGGAAGGCGCGAGAGCGAAGCCGGCGACACCCGACACGATCAAGACCAGCGCCACGACGAGTCCGGCGGTGAGGTGCTCGCCCAGCAGGGGGACGGCCACCAGCGCCGTGAGGACCGGACTCAGCGCACCGGCCGCCGCCGGGATGCTGCTACCGAGGTTCTTCACCGCGACGACGTAGCACGCGGTCGAGAGCAGCCCCGTCCCGACGCCCTGCACCAGCGCGTAAGCCGCCCATGCGGGTGCGTCGACGGTTCCCTCGAACAGCTGCGAGGGCATCACGCCGGTGGCGGCGAGAGCGACCGCGGCGAGGAGCGAGACGACGGAGACGAGCGCGATGACCCCGACCGGGTCCAATCGCGTGCGCGCCAGCCCGACCGTGTACGCCGCCCAGACGAGACCGGCCGCGAGCAGGACCGCGATGCCCCCGGCATCCACGGCCCCGGTGCCGCCGATCAAGAAGGCGCTCGCAGCGACCCCGGCGATGATCGCCGCGAGGGCGAGGAGTCGGGGCCTCGACACCGTCGCGCGCCGATGCAGGAACAGCAGCGCGGTGACGAAGAGGGGCACCGTGCTGGGCACGAGCAGCCCGGTGAGCGCGGCCGAGGTGAGGTGGGCTCCCCACGCGAACAGCAGGAAGTGCGGCAGACCCGCGAGCAGCACGAGAGCGATCACCGTCCCGCGCTCGCCGCGGAGGCGGCGGAGGGTTCGGGGGATCCAGGGCGACAGCGCGAGGGCGGGGACGCCGAAGCGCACGATGGCGGCATCCCCGACACCCATTCCCGTCGCCTCGAGCGCCCGGGTCGACAACGCGAAGGACGACCACAGGCAGACCACCGCGGCGACGGCGGCGATCCCGACCATCGTCCGGCGGGTCACGGCGGTGGGGCGGGGGAGGGTGAACGTCGTCACAGCCTCGAGCGTAGAAAAGCTGGCACAGCACAGGATTGCGAAGATTGCTTTGATCGTCACGTGAGTGGCAGAATCTGCCACGTGGAAGCTCTCGATGCGATCGATCGTCTCATTCTGACCGAACTGCAACGCAACGGACGCCTCACGAATCAAGAGCTCGCCGATCGGGTGGGGCTGTCGCCCTCGCCGTGTCTGCGGCGCGTGCGTCGACTCGAAGACGCGGGTGTGATCTCCGGCTACCGGGCCGTCGTGTCGCCGAAAGCCGTCGACCTCGAGATCACCGCCTTCGTGCGCCTGCGGTTGGCGTCGCACGAGGGGGCGACGGTGGATGCCGTGGAGGAGCGCCTGCGCGCGATCCCGTCGATCGTCGAGGCCCACCTGCTCGCTGGCGACTGGGATTACCTCGTTCGGATCGTCACGCCCACCTTCGAGGCGTACGAACGTCTCCTGCGCGAGCACCTCCGGGCGATCCCCTCGCTCTCCTCGATCGACACCACGTTCGCCTTCGGGGTCACCAAGCCGCTCTCGCCGCTGCCCGTCGACGGCGGGGGCGCATCCCACGGCCGCTGACACGCGCCTCGCTACGATGTGACCACATGTCCGTGCGACACCAGGGCCCGGCCCGCCGAGAGGAGCCCGCGACGTGGACGACCTCGCCCGCTGGACGGCGGCGTTGACGACGATGGTCGGCCTGGGGGTGACGCTGGGACTGAACCCCGCGCTCTACGCCGCCACGGCCGATGCCCTCGCCCAGAACACCCGGGTGGCCGCCCGGGTCGGGTGGATGGTTGCGGGGCTGGCGACCGGCGCGACCGTGCTCTACCTCGTGCTGCAGAGCGTCGACCCGACCGAGTTCGTCACGGCCGCGGAGCGACGAACCACGGATGCGGTGCTCGATCGCCGCGTCGACCTCGCCGCCGGAGCGGTCTTCCTCGTCGGAGCACTCGCGATGGGCCTGTGGAGGATGCGCACACCCGGGCGGATGCCGCACCGCAAGGCCCCGTCGGCGCACGCTCACGGCTGGAGCTCGTACGTGCTCGGGGTCAGCTGCTCGATCGTCGGATTCACGACGCTGCCGATCATGTACATGACGGGCCGGGTGGCCGACGGGGTGAGCGACCACCCCCTGCTGCGATGGCTGGCGTACGCGGTGTTCCTCGTCGCCCTGGCCGCACCGTTCGTGCTCCTCGCGACGGCCTGGTCGCGGTTCCCCACGACGGCGGCACGGGTGAACCACGTCTACGTGCGCATGATCGATGCCGATCACCGCATGCTCTACGCGGTCGTCCTCGCCGTCGCGGGGGTCGCGTGCGTCATCCTCGGGGTCGTGCCCGGGAGGTGACCCGCGTCAGCGCGCCCGGCGCTGCTTGGCGAGCTTCGACACCACCCGGCGACGCACCTTCTGCACCTTCGGGTCGGTCCACACGCGGTAAGCCACCGTTCCCGCGGCCACCGCGCGGCCGATCGCCGTCCGTGCGAGCACCGCTCCCGCCAGTCCCACGGCCCCGGTTCCGATCCATCGTGCAACGCCCATAGCGCCTGCCTCCTTCTGTCCGCTGAACCTCCAGCAAACGCGACGGAGGGAGGGATGCCATGCCACTTGCGCCCCGGTCGGCGGTGTGCTGTCCGGGCTCAGGCGAAGCGTTCGCCCACGCCCGCGGCGAACGGCTCGAGCGCCGCGATGATGTCGTCGGACAGCGGCGTCGTGCTCGCCGCGACGGCGTCGTCGATCTGGCCGGTGCGCGAGGCGCCGATGATCGCGGTGGTGACGACCGGGTCGCGCAGCACCCACGCGACGGCGAGTTGCGGGATCGACAGTCCGGCCTCGCGGGCCACGCCGTCGATGCCGCGGATGCGCTCGAGGTAGTCGTCGGTGAGCGCCGAGGCGTCGAGGAACCGGCTGTCGGCCGCCCGCGAATCGGCGGGCACGGTGCCGTCGAGGTACTTCGCCGTCAACAGGCCCTGGGCGAGAGGGGAGAACACGGCGCTGCCCACGGCCAGCTCGCGCAGCACAGGGAACAGCTCCGCCTCGGGGGTGCGATCGAAGAGCGAGTAGCGCGGCTGGTGGATGAACAGGCGTACACCTTCGGCGGCGAGCAGCTCGTGGGCGCGACGGGTGAGGTCGGCGGGATAGTTCGAGATGCCGACGTAGAGCGCCTTGCCGCTGCGCACGATGTCGGCGAGGGCGTGCACGGTCTCCTCGATGGGCGTCTCGGGGTCGACGCGGTGCGAGTAGAACACGTCGACGTAGTCGGTGCGCATGCGGGTGAGGCTCTGCTCGAGGGAGCGCATCAGGTACTTGCGCGAGCCGCCGTCGCCATAGGGCCCGGGCCACATGTCGTAGCCGGCCTTCGTCGACAGGAACAGCTCGTCGCGGTAGCGCCGCAGATCGCTGTCCAGCACGGTGCCGAAGGTGGTCTCGGCGGCGCCGTAGGGCGGGCCGTAGTTGTTGGCGAGGTCGATGTGCACGATGCCGCGATCGACCGCGTGGAGCAGAATCTCCCGCTGAGAGTCGAGCGTGCGGGCCGTGCCGAAGTTCTGCCACAGGCCGAGCGAGACACGGGGGAGGGGGATGCCGCTGGCGCCGGCGCGCTGGAACGGCACGTCGTCGTAGCGGGTCGCGGCGGCCTCGAAGGGCGAGACGAGGCGGGGGTCATCGGCGGCGATGGGCATGGAACTGCTCCTCGGGAGGGGGTCGGCGTGATTCGACTCTCCCATAGCGATCCGCGTTGCGGCGGGATCACTCCCGCGTGCCGAGTGGCCGCGAATCGTCCGCTTTGCCTTGCGACGACGGGGCCAGAGCCTGACCGCCGACTCGTCCTGGACCCACAGGCTGGATCGAGCCGCCAGCGAGGCGGGCCGGCACACCGCGGTGTTTCCGGCCCGCTTCCGGCGTCAGCCGGCGAGTTCTTCGCGCAGCAGGGCGGCCCCCGCGGTCAGGGCGCTCACCTTGTCGTAGGCGACGTGACGCGGGAGCGGCGCCATTCCGCAGTTCGAGCTCGGGATGAGCTTGTCGGCATCCACGAATCGAAGAGCGCGGCGGAGGGTGTCGGCGACCTCTTCGGGCGTCTCGATGCGCTCGCTGGCGACGTCGAGGGCGCCGAGCATGACCTTCTTGCCGCGGACGAGTTCGACGAGCTCGATCGGCACGTTCGAGTGGTGGCTCTCGAGCGAGACGATGTCGATGCTCGAGCGCTGCAGCAGGGGGAACGACTCCTCGTACTGGCGCCACTCGGAGCCGAGGGTGGCCTTCCAATCGGTGTTCGCCTTGATGCCGTAGCCGTAGCAGATGTGCACGGCCGTCTCGGCGCGCAGGCCCTCCGCCGCGCGCTCGAGGGCCGCGACGCCCCAATCCTTCATCTCGTCGAAGAACACGTTGAAGGCCGGCTCGTCGAACTGGACGATGTCGACGCCCGCGGCCTCGAGCTCGCGCGCTTCCTGGTTGAGGATCGTCGCGAACTCCCACGCGAGCTTCTCGCGGCTGCCGTAGTAGCGGTCGGAGAGCGTGTCGATCATCGTCATGGGGCCGGGCAGCGCCCATTTGATCGGCCGGTCGGTCTGCGCGCGGAGGAAGGCGGCATCCTCGACGAACACCGGACCGCGGCGGCTGACGGCGCCCACGACCGTGGGCACGCTCGCGTCGTAGCGGTTGCGGATACGCACGGTCTCGCGGTTCTCGAAGTCGACGCCGTCGAGGTTCTCGATGAACGTGGTCACGAAGTGCTGACGCGTCTGCTCGCCGTCGCTGATGATGTCGAGGCCGCGGCGCTCCTGCTCCTGCACCGCGGCGCGCAGTGCGTCGTGCTTGCCCTCGACGAGCACGTCGCCCTCGAGCTCCCACGGCGACCAGAGCACCTCGGGCTTGGCGAGCCAGGCGGGCTTGGGGAGGCTGCCGACGGTCGAGGTGGGCAGGACAGTGGTCACGGTGGCGGATCCTTCGGCGGTCATCGAACGGGTGCGGCGTAATCGGCGGCCCACGCGTCGAGGATGTGACGGTGGGGCTTCACGAAGTGCTCTTCGGCGTAGCGGCCCTGCGTCACGGCGAGCCGGCTGCGCTCCTCGCGGTCGTAGTCGATGCCGGTGCGGACGAACTCGGGCTCGTCGAGCGTCGGGCGATACACCTCGCCCGCGGGGCTGATGGCGTTGTAGATCTCTGGCCGGTAGATCTTCTGGAACGTCTCCATCGTCGCGATGGTGCCCGCCAGCTGCAGGTCGGAGTACTCCGCGGTGAGGTCGTCGCGGAAGTAGAACGCCAGCGGAGCCACACTGCCGCGCGGCATGAAGTATCGCACCCGCAGGCCCATGCGCCCGAAGTACTCGTCGGTGAGCGAGAACGAGTCCTGCTCGTACTCGACGCCGAGCACGGGGTGCACGACACCCGTGCGCCGATAGGTGCGGCTGGTCGACACGCTGATGCAGATCACGGGTGCCTGCGCGAACCGCTCACGGTACGCGTCGGAGTCGAGGAAGTGCTGGAAGATCTTCCCGTGCAGGATGCCGAAGTCCTCGGGCACCGTGAAACCGGTGCCGCCGGCGTTGGCCGCCGGCAGGACCACGCTGAAGTCGTAGTCGCGCAAGTAGGAGGAGAAATTGTTGCCGACGATGCCGCGGTGGCGCTCGCCGCTGCGGGTGTCGACGATGCTCACGTCGAGCACCTCGATCACGGGGAACTCCTCGTCATCCGCCCCGTCTTCGAAGCGCAGGTGCACCGAGACGATGTCGAGCTCCACGCGATAGCGGTCGGCGTCCGCCTGCACCAGTTCGTTCAGTCGGTGGTTCATCATCGACAGGGCGTTGCGGAGGTTCTCCTGACGGCCCGCGCCGCGCGCCAGGTTGGCGAAGTTCGTCGTGACGCGCGAGGACTCGGCGGGTGCGTAGTCCTCGTCGAAACGGGTGGTGGTGATGCTGAACGTGATGTCGTTCGCCATGACGGGCCAATCGGGTGCGGGGGCCGGAGGGGCCCGCGGGTGGTGGTGCTCCCATCCTGTGTCTCGGCTTCGGTCATCGGGTAATTCCCGCCGTCTATGCGGCGCTATAGCCTCGACCTATGGCAAAACGTCCGAGCGGGATCACTCTGCAGCAGTTGCAGTACTTCATCGAGGTCGCGGCCGAAGGATCCATCTCCGCCGCCGCCGACCTGCTCTACGTCGCGCAGCCCACCCTGTCGGCCGCCATGAAGGACCTCGAGACGCGCGTCGGTCGCGACCTGCTCACCCGCTCGGCTCGCGGCGTCACGCTCACCAACGACGGCGTGGAGTTCCTCGGCTACGCCCGCCAGGTGGTGGAACAGGCGGAGCTGCTCGAGCAGCGGTACCTCGGGCGGCCGCCCTCCCGGCGCCTGCTGGGTGTGTCGGCGCAGCATTACTCCTTCGTCGTCGACGCGTTCGTGCGCATGGTGAACGCCTCGGATGCCGCGGAGTACGAGTTCTCCCTGCGCGAGACTCGCACCTTCGACATCATCGAAGACGTCCGCACCCTCCGCAGCGAGCTCGGCATCCTCTTCCGCAACGACTTCAACCGCGACGTGCTCGACAAGCTGCTGCGCGACTCCGGGCTGGCCTTCCATCCCCTGTTCGTCGCGGCACCGCACATCTTCGTGTCCCGCCGGAACCCCCTGGCATCCCGCTCGCGCGCGACGCTCGACGACCTCGTCGACCTTCCCCGCCTGACTTTCGACCAGGGCGCGAACAACTCCTTCTACTTCGCCGAGGAGATCCTCTCGACCCTGTCGAGTCGCCAAGAGATCCGCGTGTCCGACCGCGCGACCATCTTCAACCTCATGATCGGCCTCGGGGGCTACACGATCTCGACCGGCATCATCAGTGACGACCTCGACCCCGAGATCGTCGCGGTGCCCCTCGACGTCGACGAGCAGATCGAGATCGGCTGGATCGGGCGCACCGCGATCCCGCTCACCGAGCAGGCGCAGCGCTACCTCGGCGAGGTGCGCGCGGTCGTCGCCGAATTCGGCGTGGAGTTGCTCGACGAGGGCTGACGGATGCCGCGGCGCTCGCCGCATGCCGGTGCGGTGGTGCGGGATGCTGCACACTGACCCGCATGCACGGGGGAGCACGACGAGGTATCGGTTCGGTGGCCATCGGCATGTCTGCGCTGCTGGCGACGGGGTGCGGGGTGATGCCATCGCCGGAGACGGAGTTGCAGGACGCCCTCGCGCGCTCGGTGGACAGGGCACAGGACACAGGACACCTTCTGGCCCTACCGCGCCGACATCGTTTCCGATCCGGAGGCCGCGATCACCCGGATCGGATTCGTCTCTGACGTCCGGCCCGCGTACGTCGACCCCGCCTTCGTGCCGGCCGGGGGGTCGTACAAGCTCCTCGGGCTCTCGGCATCCGCTGACGGGACGTCTCTGGTCCTCGCGACGTCGGCCGGGGGTCGAGACGGGCGGCGGCTTCTTCTCCGACCAGCGCAGCGCGGCGGTCTGCTTCGAGCTGCGCTTCCCGGCCGGCGAGCGGAAGATCCACACCCTCGCCTCCGACTGCACCGACGGCGCCTGCCACGGTCTCGCCGACGTCGCCGACGTCGCCGACGTCGCCGACGTCATCGACTACTCGCGGTACGGGGAGCCGCAGTCGATCGACGGTCTCGACGCGCGACGCACGGTGACCGCCGAGGACTATCCGTCGCTGCCGTGCCAGCGCGCCAGCGGCGGGACGTGCGACTGCCCGGGCGGGTGACGCGGTCGGCGCGTGACACGTGGGCTCGATGATCCGCGTGTGTCCGACGCGTCGATGTGAGCATGGGGCATGGCATTCGGGATGACCCGCGACGTGTTGCGCCCCATGGACTCGTCGCGCGCGGATCGGGTGACGTACGTCGAGCTCTTCTTCGATCTCATGTTCGTTCTCGCGCTGATGCAGTTGTTCGCCTATCTCTTCGAATCAGACTCCGCTCGGCGCCTTCGAGGGCATCATCATGGTGTGCGCACTGTGGTGGGCGTGGGTGTCGACCACCTGGGTGACCAACTGGCTCGACCCGGTGACGCTCCCCTTGCGTGGAGCGGTCGTCGCGTTGGGCTTCGTCGCGCTGGTGATGAGCGTCTCGATCGCGGAGGCCTTCGGTGATCGAGCGTGGGCGGTCGCGATCTCGTACGTCGTTCTCCAGATCGGGCGCACGGGATTCATCGTGTGGGCGACCCTCCGTCACGATCGGCGGGTCGCGCACTCTTTCGCTCTGATCCTCGGGTGGACCGTCGTCGGCGGCGCGCTCTGGATCGTCGGCGCCGTGTTGCCGCACGCGTGGCAGCTGCCGTTGTGGACGGCGGCTCTGGCTCTCGAGCTGATCGGCACGATTCTCGGCTGCCGCGTGGCGAACCAGAAGATTGGAGGCCGCCGCGCGCACGGGGATGAAAGCAGTTTGCTAGATGTGGACCGGGGGAGTCCGCTCCTGACGATGGAACGCGTGGCATACGATGACGCCGGCCGCCCGGTAGAAGTCGGGCAACATTGCTACCGGCCCGACAGGTACAGTTTCGAGACCACCCTGGTGGCGCGGTGAAACGGGCGACCCTTACTTACTGGAGCTCGGACGAGGCCCGAGGGGTCTTCGGAGGCTCGACTATATCTGACGTCGCCGCAATCTCGTCGACGCGGAGACTACGCACCGTCAGGTTGCGGAAGACCGCGCGCCCTCCCTGTGCGTACAGCCGAAGATGAGTGTCGCCCTTGAGAGGGAACACGCGGTGCGAGTGGACTACCCTTCCCTGTCCGAAGAAGACCTCGACACTCGTCTGGTCGATGAGGATTCGGACCGGTGTTGCGCTAGACCCGAAATCGACCGACGTCCGCGTCTCACCGCCCGATGGGCTGATCGTGTTGCGTCGGTCGACGTAAACGTAGGCGTCCTCCAGGGATAGGCCCGCGCGGACGAACCGGCCCCCCTGGCGTGCTCTGCAGATTTCGAACCCGACGGCGCGGGGAGCAGTCTCGGCATCCCAGGTGATCTCGCACCTGATGTCCGCGGCGAGGGACTCGATGTCGAGGTCGAAGACGTCGGCCACTTCGACATCGCCGAGCACTCGCGTATCGCCGGCGTAGTCGTCGAGTGCGGCAGTGGGTGTCGAGGCGAGGAAGTACACGCCCGCGTCGGCGACCAGTCTCACATCGCGGACGATCATGTCGTCTCCGTTGTACCCATCGGTGACAAGGGTCGGGGTGTTATGCGGGTAATCCCAGAAGTTCGCCCACCCCAATGCATGGCGGAGCGTGTCGGTCTCGCGCCCCTCGTCGTCGTGGTGCGGATAGGTCACCGCGCCGTAGAAGTCGAAGCCGTAGTCCAGCCATTCCGGTTCGGTGCGGTCGGGGAGGAAGGATTCGCCGTCGAAGTCACCGGTCCAGTACGCGTAGGTGGCAGGGAGGCCCCGGTCCTTGCCGTTCGCGCTGGTCGCGAGAATCCAATGGCGCGTTCCATCGTCAGCGGTCATGCGGAAGATGTCGGGGCATTCCAGCAGGCCGATGTCCGTGCGCTCGAAACGCCCCACCTCCGTCCACGTCCGTAGATCGGTCGATACGTAGAACCCCAACTCGAAGCCCTCGGCGTTCACCATGAACCACCGATCGCGATCGGTGTCCCAGATCACCTTGGGGTCGCGGAAATCGGGCACACCGGGGTTGGCCAGCACCGGATCATCGCCGGCCGACGCGAACGTCGCGCCGCCGTCGGTGGAGTACCAGAGGTATTGGCCCTGCACGCCTCCCGGAGCCTGGGTGATCAGGGCGACCACCGCCCCCGCGCCGAAACCGGCCGTGTTGCGGTCGTCGACCACGAGGCATCCCGACCAGCAGTCGCCGTTCACGCCGGACTTCGGTACGGCGACACCGCGGTCCTGGAACGTGACGTGGTCGCGGGTCGTCGCCCGACGCCAGGAGGTGCCGATGCGCCCTGCGATGTAGTCGGCGTTGTAGAGGTAGTAGTAGTGGTATTCGCCGTCGAGGTAGATCGGCCGCTGGGGGTCGTTCTTCCAGTTGTCCGGCACGCTGAAGTGGTAAGTCGGGCGCATGGGGTCGTCCTTTCGCGGGCGAGGTTCGGGCGCGTCAGAGGGATGCAGACCGGCCCGTGGTGCCGAGTTCCGCAGCCCACGGAAGGTCGGCGCCGGGGCGCGAGACGGTGAGCGCGGCGGCGGTGGCGGCGCGGGTGCCGAGGACTCGGAGAAGCGTCGCGTCGAGCTCGCCCGTCGAGGCGAGATAGTCGTCGATGAGGGATGCCATGAACGTGTCGCCGGCGCCGATGGTGTCGGCGACGGAAGTGGTGACGCCGGCGATCTCGACACGTGAAGACGGTCCGAGGAGGATCGCGCCGTGCGCCCCGCGCGTGCCGACCGCCAGACGCGCACCGACGGCACGCGTTCGGCGCAGTGCCTCGTCGAGGGAGAGCTCCGGGTAGAGCCACGCGGCATCCTCGTCGCTCATCTTCACGAGCGTCGCCCGCGCCGCGAGCGCCTCGAACCGCCGGAGCGCCACCGCGTGGTCGGGCAGCAGCGCGGGGCGAATGTTCGGGTCGACCGAGATCACCGGCGCCCGAAGACCGTCGAGGAAACGGTCGAGTTCCGACGCGCCGGGGTCGAGAAACAGCGCCAGCGAGCCCGTGTGCACCAGGGCGGGGTTGAGGTCCGGGACGATGGCGGGCAGGTCCCACTCGATGTCGAAGCGGTAGGAGGCTGAGCCGTCGGCTGCGAGCGTGGCGCGTGCGGTAGAGGCCGCGCGGGCGCCAAAGGAGTCCGGCAGGACGTCGACGTGCGACTCCCGGAGGTGTCGGACGATCAGGTCCGACCGCGCGTCTTGGCCCAGCCGGGTGAGGAGCGCGACGGAGCGTCCCCGTCGCCCGAGGCCGAGCGCGACATTGGCGGGGCTCCCGCCGACGTGCTCGACCTCGGCGCCGCTCGCATCCACGATGTCGACCAGCGCCTCGCCGATCACCAGCACGTCGGGATCAGACACGGAAACCTCCCTCGGCGGTCAGTTCGGTGACACTCACGTGTTCCAGACGCGTGGGAGCCCCGTCGGCGACGATGATGATCGGCGCATCGCCGTAGTCGGCGAGCGTCAGGAGACTCAGAGTCACCGCGCCTCCGGCTGCGAACACCTCGATGGAGTTGGCGTCGATCCACACGTCGAGGTCTCGAGCGCCCGGGGCGTCCGGTGGGAGCGTGGCGCGTGCGGAGGACGGGAACGCAGTGTTCTTCGCCCCGCCCGCCATGTCGTGGCGTTCGAGGAGCAGCTCGTCTCCGGTGTGCGTGAGCTCCACCACCGTCGTGCCCTCCGCGGCGGCGGTCGCCCATCGCAGAGTGACGCGCCCGGAGCCTGCTCCGATCCGAAGACGCAGGCGTGCCGCCGTCGCCACCGCGTGGGAGGGGATGACCTCTCCCGTCGAGGGGACGTCTATGTCCGTCGCCTCGAACCGAATGATCTCGAGGGGGGCGACCGCGGGCGTCTGCACGACGCGGCCCTCGCGCAGGCCGATCGTGCGGGGGAGCGCCATGCTCCCGCGCCACGGGGCGTCCGGGAGGTCGTGGGCGTACGCCCAGTTGTTGAGCCAGGCGATCATGACGCGCTCGTCCAGACCGCTGAACGTCACCCCGGCGTAGTAGTCGGGGCCGTGGTCGAGCCATTGCCACCGATCAGCGGTGAACGTCACCCCGTCGAAGTCGCCGATGAAGGCGAGCATCCCCGAGCCCCCGGCGGGGTGCCCGGGGTTGACCGACAGCGTGATCACCCATTCGTCGCCGACGCGGAACAGGTCGGGGCACTCCCAGATCCCGTCGGTCGGACCCTGCGGTCCGAAGACCGAAAGCGGATGCCAGTGAAGGAGGTCGCGCGAACGGAACAGGTGCATCTGACGGTCTACGGCCTCGACCGTGATCATCACCCAGTGGTCGTCGACGCGGAGGACCTTGGGGTCGCGGAAGTCCGCCGTGCCGCGATCGAGGACCACCCCGTGCTTCGTCCAGGTGGCTCCGCCGTCGCTGCTCCAGGCGAGGGCCTGCGCCTGACCGTCCGGTGCGGCGGCGGTGTACAACGCGACGAGCGGCGCTCGACCGGCCTCGCCGAGACCCGAGCTGTTGTCCTCGTCGCAGACCACCGACCCGGAGAAGATCTGGGCGTCATCGTCGAAGAGGAGCGCCACCGGGTGCTCCGTCCAGGTCACGAGATCGATGCTCGTGGCATGGCCCCAGCTCATGTTCCCCCACTGCGTCCCGTGCGGGTTGTACTGGAAGAAGAGGTGGTAGACGCCGTCGTGAAAGACCAGACCGTTGGGGTCGTTCATCCAGTTGCGCTGAGGTGCGAAATGCACGACGGGACGCGTCGTCGGCACGACGGACGCGGGCGAGATCTCGGTCGTCACGGGGTTCTCCTGTGTTCGCGCGAGGGCGCGAGGTCGATGTGAAGGGGCGGGTCGGTGGTCACGCGTCGGCGAGCCCGTCGGGGCTGATCCAGTGCCGGGCCGACACGAAGCGTCGATCGCTACGGGCCTCGGCCGCGGCGCGCCGCTCGACGATCGCGGAGATCTCGGCCCGGGCGTCGGCTCGCTCCACGCGGTCGAAGGGCACGGCGCGCGTCGGGTCGGGTGCGGCCGAGAGCAGCAGCCGTGTGTATGGGTGTCGCGGGTGATCCATGACTTGGGCGCTGGGACCTCCTTCGACGAGGCCGCCGCGCAGCATGACGACGGTGCTGTCCGCCACGAACCGGGCGGAGGCGAGGTCGTGCGTGATGTACAGGATCGAGATCCCGCGTTCGTCGCGCAGACGCTTGAGGAGCAGCAGAACGCCCATCCGCACGGACACGTCCAGCATGGACGTCGGCTCGTCCGCGAGGATCACCTTGGGGTTCACCGCTAGAGCGCGGGCGACCGCGACGCGCTGGCGCTGGCCACCCGACAGTTCGTGCGGGTAGCGCTCCAGCAGAGCGGGCGACAGCTCGACGGATTCCATCAGCTCGCGGGCGGCGGCCCTGCGTTGGTCCGACGTCAGGTCGTGAAGGTAGATCGCGAGGGGACGCTCAAGGAAGTGGCTGATGCGTTTAGTGGGGTTGAGGGAGCCGAACGGGTCCTGGAACACCATCTGAACGGTGCCGCGGTAACGACGAGACGCTCGCCGGGGCTCGTCCCGGAGCACGTCGCGGCCATCGACGAGGATGCGACCCGACGTGGGGCTCTCCAGCCGCGCCAGGATGCGCGCGATCGTGCTCTTCCCGCTGCCCGATTCGCCGACCAGCGCCATGATCTCGCCGCTGTGCAGCGTCAGCGACGCCCGGTCGACCGCGGTCGTGGTGCGACGGCGGAACAGTGAGCCCTGGGTGAAGACCTTGGTGACGTCTTCGAGCACGACCACCGGCTCCCCGAACGGGGACTCCTCCTCGGCATCTGCGTCGTCGACGACCGACCGTGAGCGGATCGGGGGGAACGCCTCGATGAGGCGGCGCGTGTACTCGTGCTGAGGGTTGGCGTAGATCTCACGGGAGGGCCCGATCTCCAGGAGCCTGCCGTTGCGCATGACGCCAAGGTTCTTGGTGATCTCCACCATGAGCGAGAGGTCATGAGTGATGAAGAGGATCGCGAAGCCCAGGCGTGCCTGCAGCTGCGTGATCTCATGGATGATCTCCTGCTGCACCACGACGTCGAGAGCCGTCGTGGGCTCGTCCATGATCAGCAGCGACGGTTCCAGCGCGAGGGCTATTGCAATCACCGCCCTCTGCCGCATGCCGCCCGACAACTGGTGCGGGAAAGCCGTCACGCGATCCGGGTCGATGCCCACCAGCTCCAACAGTTCGCGCGCTCGAGAGCGTGCTGCCGATCGTGACAAGTCTCGGTGCGTGATCAGAACGTCGACAATCTGTTCCCCGATCGTGAGGACGGGGTTGAGGGAATTCATCGCGCTCTGGAAGACCATCGACACGTCGCTCCATCGGAACATGCGCAGCTGTTCCCCGGACAGCGCGCTGACGTCGGTGTCTCCGCAACGGATCGAACCGCCGACGATGCTGCCGTTGCCGCCGAGCAGTTGCAGGATCGCGTTCGCGATCGTGCTCTTGCCGCTCCCGGACTCGCCGGCCAACCCGAAGGTCTCGCCGCGGCGGATCGTGAAGGAGACGTCGTCGACGGCGATGACGGGGTCGCCCGCGGTCTCGTAGGCGATGGTGAGGTTCTGCACCTCGAGGACGATCTCGCCCCGTTCGCCGCGCCCGGGCACCGCCGCGGGCTGCTCGATCGTGTTCACTTGTTGCGACCCTTCTTCTTGCGCGACACCAGGCGGGGATTCGTGATCTCGTCGACGGCGTAGTTGACGAGCGCGAGCGAGAACGCCACGAGCGCGATCGCGACGCCCGACGGCAGGAACGTCCACCAGGTGCCCCGGATCATGGATCCTTCGATGCTCGACCAGTAGAGGTTGGTGCCCCAGCTGACGGCCGAGACGTCGCCGAGGCCGAGGAACTCGAGCCCCGCCTGTGCGCCGATGCCGAAGATCACGCAGGCGAGGAAGGTGCTCATGACGATGGATGCCATGTTCGGGAGCATCTCGCGCAGCATGATCGTCACCGGGCGCTCGCCGGTGACCACGGCGGCATCCACGTAGTCCTTCCCCCGGAGGGACAGGGCCTGTGAGCGGATGACACGGGCCGAGCCCGCCCATCCGGTGGCCACGAGGACCAGCACGATTGTGCCGGGGCCCGCGGGGAGGAACGCCGCCAGGATGATCAGGAGCGGGAGACCCGGGATCAGCAGGAAGATGTTGGTCACGACCGAGAGCAGGTCGTCGATGACGCGGCCGAAGAACGCCGAGGCGAGGCCGACGAGGAGCCCCACGATCGTGGCGAGCGCCCCGACGGTGAAGCCGATCCCGAGGGAACTGCGCGCCCCCCAGATGAGGAGCGCGAAGACATCTTCGCCCTTCTGTGTGGTCCCGAGCAGGTGCGCCGCGGAGGGCGCTTCGGATCCGTCGGCGACGGCATCACGCGGACTGCCGGGGGCGAGCAGGGGAGCGGCCAGGGCGACCGCGACGAACACGACCAGGATGATGATCCCGATCAGAGCGCGACGGTCGCGGAGGAGCCTGGCGACGAAGTGGTCGCGGAAGACGGGCGTGCGTACGGGCACGCCGGGCCGCGACATGGTGTCGGTGGAGACGAGAGTCGAGCCGGAATTCTGCAGAGACATGGGTCACCTCACTCGCACGCGCGGGTCGAGGCGCACGTAGACGATGTCGATCAGGAAGTTGGCGACCAGGACGGCCGCCGTGAGAGTCAGGAAGATGCCCTGCATCAGCGGGTAGTCCAGGGCCTGCACGGCGCGGAGCAGCTGGTAGCCGATGCCGGGGTACGCGAACACCACCTCGGTCAGCAGTGCGCCGCCGACGACGAATCCGATCGACATTCCGAACGACGTCACCGAGGGGAGCATCGCGTTGCGGGCGGCGTAGCGGTACATGATGCGCCCCTCGCGCAGCCCTTTCGCGCGCGCCATCGTGATGTAGTCCTCGGCGGAGGTGGCGATCATTGTGTTGCGCATCCCGAGCATCCAGCCCCCGATCGAGATGGCGACGATCGTGCCGGCGGGCAGGACCAAGTGCCACAGCACGTCACCGATGAACGGGAAGCTGAAGGACGGCGTCCTGCCCAGGGTGAAGGCCTGCCCGACCGGGAACCACTTCATGACCACCGCGAACAGGTACAGCGCGATCATTGCGATGAAGAAGTAGGGGAAGGAGCCGATGAACACCAGGAGCGGCGGGAACACGTTGTCCAGGACCCCGCCTCGTCGCCAGGCCGCCCAGATGCCGAGGAGATTGCCGGCGACCACGGCAATGATCAGCGCGGTTCCGCCGAGGAGCACGGTCCACCCCAGCTGATTTCCGATCACCTGCGAGACCGGCGTCGGGAACTGCGAGATCGACAGTCCGAGGTTGCCGGTGAAGACGTCGCCGATGTACTGCACGTACTGCAGCAGGATGGGGCGGTCGTCGAGGCCGAACAGGTGGCGGAACTGCTGCACCTGTTCGTCGGTCACCGACCCCTGCATCTGGCCGAGCATGCGCCCGACCGGGTCGCCCGGGATCAGCCGGGGAAGCAGGAAGTTGATGGTCAGCGACGCCCAGAAGGCGATGAGGTAGTACCCCAGTCGGCGGAGAACGAAGGCCATGTCGATCGCTCCTAACGGGGTGCGCGCTCGGAGCGGGTCGGGAAGGACCGGCCGGTGCCGACGGGGGTGTCCTGATACCAGTAGGCGACGGAGGAAACGTCGTCGGCCCGCTCCACGAGGTCGGGGCCGACCTGCCCGATCTGCTGGAGCGTCACACGCAGGTTCTCGTGGAAGTAGATGGGGTCGGGCAGGTGCCAGCGGTACATCCCGTGCAGCGGCGCCATGGCCGTGGCGTAGACCGCCTGCTTCGACGTATCGCGCGTGAGGTAGGTCGGGTAGCCGACGTAGGGGGCGCTGTAGGTCAGCACCTCGGGTTCGACCTCGTTCGAGAGGCGGTCCTGGAAGGCCCACGCTCCGCCGTAATAGTCCTCCGTCCCCGTGCCGCAGATAGTGGGGAGGTCGGTGTCGCCGTCGAGGAAGAACTTCATCTCGCCTTCGCCCCACCAGTAGCGCTCGAGCGCGACGATCGACAGGTACGAGCCGAGAAAGACCCCTCGCCCCTCCACGCCATCGAGGAGCGTGTAGTCCTCAGCGATCGTCGTCGGGTTCTCGCGCCGGAACTGCGCGTGGAACCGCAGATCACCGACGTCGGCGGCAGACGGACGCTCGAGATAGTCGATCTGGTAGAAGAACCCTTCGACGTCGCGAGGGTGCTGATTCTCGATGGTGATGCGAGCGCCGTCGGAGAACGGCATCGCGAAGTACGCGTTCATCCCGCTGGTCGGGGCGACGAGCACGACCTCGGATGTCACGAGGCTGCGCTGCCCGTTGCCGTTGCAGAAGAAGTCGCCGAGGGGGACTTCGACGGCGGGGACATCGGACCCGTCCCAGTACATGCGCAGGACGAGGTCGCGCAGCACGAATCCGACCGCCTCGGTGTGATCGGACACGGTGCACCAGATGTGACGGATCTCTCCCGCACCCGCAGCGTCGGCGAGCGTCACCGTCTCGCCCGCGGGCAGCGTGATGCACGGGCTCCCCTTTCGGGTCGGTCCGAGGATGGATGCCGAGCGCCCACCGGCGCCGACCTCGGCGCGGGGGTTCTCGGCGGTGAATGAACGGGAGCGCGTTCCCGACGCGAGGTCGGCGTGCGCAGTCGTCAGCCAGGAGGGGGCGGTCATCGGTCTTCCTTCGGGGTCTGCTGCAGGGGATGGACGGAGCCGGATTCGACGACCACGGCGCCCTCTTCGACGAAGACGCCGAGCTGGCTCCCCTGGAGGTCGTAACCGCGCAGCGTCGCGGCGACGAGTCCGTTGACGTAGACGACGGTGATCTCGCCATCGAACTCGAGGGCGAGGCGGAGAGGCCCGGCGGGGAGGTCCAGCGGGCGGTTGTCGTACGGTGCGTCGGCGCCGAACCGGTCGATGCGGTCGATGCGGAATCGCCGCAGCGCGGGTTCGAACGAGACGCGATAGCCGTGGGCGCGCTCGTTATCGGTGCGGAGTTCCAGGCCGAAAACCTTGGCATCCGGGTCCAGGGTGAGGTCTGCGAACCCGGCGTGCGGCATGGTCGCGAGTGTGTGCGTGGCGTAGCCGTACGCGGACCCGACTCGTGCTCCCGCGAATTCGACCGCGGGGCCGTCGGTGGATCGCTCGAGCACAGCCCGGGCCGCTGCGTTCTGGCGGACCGCGAGACGGCCGTCCGCGAGCTGGTGCAGTTCGTGGACGATGAGGTTGCCACCCCACAGCCACGAGGCGCCGTCGACACCGCCGGTGGCGTTCGGGCACCACCCCACGAGATAGCGGGTGGTTCCGTCGGTCACGGTCTTCGCCGCGTACAGCCCCAGTCCGTCCAGCTCGTCGTCGTCGGGGGCGAGCCACGGACCGTCGAGGGAGGATGCCATGCGATAGCGGGTGACGGTGCGGTCCGTGAGTGTGGAGTAGACGAGGTACCAGTACTCGCCGATCCGGAAGAGGTCGGGGCACTCGTGCGCCGAGAAGAGGCCCGGCGCCCACAGCGGATCGCCGATCTCCCAGTCCAGACCGTTCACCGAGGTCGCCTGAACGGTCGCGCCGCGGCGGTGGGCCGGTCCGTCCCTGAGCTCGCCGGCCACGAGCATCCGGTAGACGCCGGCCTCGGCGTCGTGGAACACGGACGGGTCACGCCATTCATTCGCGTCGTAGCGCTCGGTGTCGGCGACGAGCGCGAAGTCCTGGTCCTTCTCCCACGTGAGCAGGTCGGGGCTGCGCCAACGGAGGATCGTCTGATGTCGGGCTCCCTCCGACAGCGGCTCCCGCGCGAATCCGGTGGAGTAGGCGAAGAAGGTGTCGCCGATGCGGATGACGCTGCCGGTCGCGGCGGAGTAGTCCGCGTCGTCCGGTCCGCCACGGCGGACTGCCGTGCCGACTTCGTCGAAGGCGACGAAGTCGGTGGTCGTCAGATGCCACCAGTCCGTCTGGATACGGTCGTGGGTGTCGTCCGCGTAACGCTTGAGGTAGAACACGTGGAACACGCCGTCGTGGAAGTACGGGATGGTGTCGCCCACGCGAGCGTGATCGGGCTTGAAGAAGCGTTGCATGATCGCTTTCGTCCGGGGGAGGCGAGGAAGCGGGGGAGCGGGGCGGAACCCCGCTCCCCCTTTCCCTCAGCCGCGCGGGTGAATGGTGGTCAGGACGAGTACGGTGCTCGACCCGCTCGGGGAGAGCGTGGCGTAGGGGTCGTCCTCGCTCGGCCACCCGACGAAGTTGGTGCTGTTGTACGCACCCCACTCCGGCCCGGGGAACAGCGGGACCTGCGGCGCCGTCTCGGAGTACACGGCCTGCAGCTGGTTCATGATGTCGTGCTGCGCGGCCTCGTCGGTCGCGGCAGCGAACTGGTCCAGTAGCTGGTCCGCCTTCTCGCTGCAGAAGCGGTGGAAGTTCTGTGTCGCTTCCTCGCCCACCGGCTTGACCGTCTTGCACGACATCTGGCTGCGGTAGAACTCGTACGGCGTGACGCCGGCCGCGCTCCAGGCGATGTTGCCGGTGTAGGTGCCGCCGAAAAGCTCCTGATTGATCTGCGACCAGTCCTGCACGCGCAGCGGTGCGCTGATGCCGAGATCCTTCATGTCGTCGGAGATGACCTGGGCGACCGCGATCCAGTCGGTGGAGGCCGATCCGACTCCGATGTTGAACGTCAGAGGTGTGCCTGCCGGGGTCGTGCGCATGCCGTCCGCTCCGCGCGGGTAGCCCGACGCGTCGAGCAGGGCGTTGGCGGCGGTGACGTCGTAGGTCGTCCAGTCGCAGGATGCCACGACGCTCTGGTCACGCCACGAGTCGTACGCGTCGCTGAGGCCGGTGCAGTCGGAGGGGTGCGTGTAGCCGCTCATCCCCTTCTTCGCCACGGCGTCGCGGTCGATGCCCATGCTGACGGCCTTGCGGAGGTTGACGTCGTCGTACGGCGCCTGCGTAGTGTTGAGGCTGAGCGAAATGGTGGATCCCACCGCGGGGAACCAGTAGCCGCGGTGCTCCGGGTCGACGTCGACGTACGTCTTCTGGATGTCCTGGATGAAGCCCAGGCCGAAGTCGATATCGCCGTTGATGGCCGCGATGTTCGCCGCGTCGTTGCCGCCGTAGGCGATCACGCGGATGCCGCCGTAGTCGGCCTTGTCCTTCTGCCAGTAGTTCGGGTTGCGCATAAGGTCGTACGACTGCGCCGAGAAGTTCGCGACCTGCGTGAACGGCCCGGACCCGACGGGGTCAGGGTTCTGGTACGTCGAGGGGTCGTCCACCGTCTCCCAGACGTGCTGCGGAACGACGAGCATTCCGCCCAGTTCGTACAGTCCCGGGGTATACGGCCGCGTGAAGGAGAATTCGACCGTCGTGTCGTCCGGCGCAGAGGCGGATCCGACGTAGTCGTAGGTCGCGTCGCCGAGGACCTTGCGCGAGAGGTCGAACGTGTACACGACGTCGGCGGCGGTCAGGGGCTTGCCGTCGGACCACGTGGTCCCGTCGTTGAGGGTGAAGGTCAGCGTGAGCCCGTCGGCGCTCCACTCGTAGTTCTTCGCCAGCCAGGGCACGATCTCACCCTTGGCCAGGTTGGCCACCATGAGCGGCTCGTAGACCGCGCGCTTGGACATGTCGAGTGCCGTCGGCGAGAAGGGATTGAAGTTCCGAGTGAAGGAGGCGTTTCCGATGGAGGCGACCCGGAGGATCTGGCCGTCGGTGTTCTCACCGCCTCCCGGGGCACACGCGGACAGCGAACCGGCCAGGGTTGCCACCGCCGCAGTGGCAACTAACGCGCGCCAGAAACGACGCAGAGGTGTGCGGGACATGATTTCCTTTCGACATTGAACAGGCTGTGCAGGGCGAGGCGGCGTCGGGCCGCCGTCTGGAGCCGAGCTCGGATTACACCGAATCTCGGACGATGGGCGGGCACGGGACGACGATCTGCTCGAGATGGTCGCCGTCGTGGGTCCGGGTGAGAAGCTCTGCCCCGCGGCGGCCCATCTCCCGGAAGGGAAGCGCGACCGTGGAGAGGGCAGGACGGAGATAGGAAGCGATGATCTCCTGGTTGTCGAACCCGACGACGGCGAGGTCGCGCGGGATCGCGAGGCCAAGGTCGCGCGCGGCGTCGTACGTTCCCATGGCGATACGGTCGTTCGCGCAGAACACGCCATCGACCTCGTGTCGAGAAAGGAGGTCGTGCGCAGCAAGATAGGCCGAATCGGCTTCCGGGCCACTCGTGACGATGAGGTCTCGATCGGCCTCGATGCCTGCGTTCGTCAGAGCATCCTCGAACCCGTGACGGCGGCCGCGCGCGGCCACCATGTCGGGCGGCAGGTTGATCATCGCGATGCGTCGCCGCCCCGCGTCGATGAGCATCTGCGCTGCAGCTCGACCGCCCTCGACCTCGTCGGGCAGGACGGACGGGCGCTCGCCGCGCGCGTCGAAGCAGTGCACCAGCACAACGGGGACGTGCGCGAGGGACGAGGGGAGCTCGATTGCGCGGTTCCAGGTGGTCGCGAGAAGGATGCCACCCACCCGGTGTTCGAGCATCATCTCGATCGACCGCGCGTCGGGACGCTCGGGCGTGCTGGTTCCCGCGATCAGGAGCGACTTCCCGTGGCTCCAGAACCACTCCTGGGCGCCCGCGATCAGATCGCCGCCAAAAGGAGTCGAGACGATGTCTGTCACAAGGCCGAAGAGGTCGGTCTTCTGGCCGGCCAGAGCTCGTGCTCCGGCGTTGGGCCGGTAGCCGAGTTCGGCCGCCTTGGCGATGACGCGTTCACGCGTCTCCCGCGAGACCTGCGACTCGTTGTTTAGCGCGAAAGAAACGGCGGAGCGTGAAATGCCGAGGTCACGAGCGAGATCGCTCATTGTGACGGGCTTTCTTGTCTCCATCGACATTCAACTCTCATTAACGTAGCGCGATTCACCGGATACTAACGCGCGACAGAAGGGCCGTCAACTTCATATGTTCTATACCGCTACGCATCTCGCTGGCGTAGATGCGTCGCGGTCCGCCAGGCCCACCTCCCTGCCGCCGGCTGACGCCATCGCTGGTCAGCGGCAGCTCGAAGACGCCCCCGCGATGCACGGTTCCGATGCTCGGTGACAATCAGATGCGAGGTGGCTCGTCGAAGCCTTGTCCATGCCGGGGACGTGGAGACGCAGCACTCTCAGCTTGAGCGTTTCGGCTATGGGTGGGCAGGCGCCGCGGAACCTCTGGGGCCGTAGTCCCGCGGCGCCGCTGCTCACACGGGGGTCGCGAACTCGCGGATCGTGATGCCGGTGAAGGTGGCCGAACCCCCGTCCGAATAGAACGAGATGCCGGTGTCCGTGTCCAGGAAGTGGACCTGCTGCGAGAGCACCGTGTGGCCGGCGTTGACGAACACCTCGACGCTCTGCCGGTCGACGAAGATCCGCAGGTGGACCGAGCGAGCGGCCGGATCGATCGGGGCCGCGGCACGCGTGTACGGGACGAGGGAGTACCCGCTGCGATCCGACGGCGCTCGGTCGACGTAGAGGTCGGAGCCGTACTTGCCGATGTTGGTGTGTCGGGACCCGTCCGCTGAGCGCCCCACCGAGACGCCGACGTTCGTGGCGTTGGTCCACGCGATATCGAGTTCGAGTTCGTACGCTCGTCCGCTCCAGGGGAGGACGGTGCTGCCGTTGACCGTGCGGTCGGGCAGGGTCACGGTCGACGTAGCGTGCGTAGCCAATGTCGAAATCGGACTGCTCAGCAGCGTGTATCGGCCGTCTGGCTGGTGCTCGAGACGGAGCTCCCGGACGATGGAGTTCTGACCGTTGTAGCCGTCGGTCGCGTCGGTGGGGACGTTTCGTGCGGCGTACTTCCAGTTGTTCATCCACGCGATCGCGAGGCGACGGGTGTTGGGTGCCTCGATGCTCGGCCACGTCACCGCGGCGTACCAGTCCCATCCCCAGTCCAGCCACTGGGGGGTGAGGTCGTCCGCGAGGAAGTGCGTGCCGTTCCACGTGCCCGTCCAGTACGCGTAGGTCATCGGGAGGCCGACACCGTACGCGTCCATGCTCGCCCCGATCACCCAATGCGATGTGCCGTCGCCGGCGGTCATCTGGAAGATGTCGGGGCATTCGATACCGCCGAGATCGTGATTCGGGTAGTCGAAGTTGCTCCGCCACGTCCAGTTCCGCAGGTCGGGCGACGTGTAGATGCCGGCGTATCGCGCGCGTCCGAGGATCAGGACCCATTCGTTGCGTCCTGCGTCCCAGTGCACCTTCGGGTCACGGCACCACTCGGCGTTGTCGATCTCGGCGGGGGTTTGCGCGGTGCGGCCGTCGTTGTTGACGAGCACGGGGTCGGGCAGCATCGTGAAGCTGAACCCGCCGTCGGTCGACCAGTACAGGTACTGCTCCTGGTACTTGCGGACGTTGTTCGTGGGACGCGTGGCGAGCGCGATCACCGCACCGGCACCGAAGCCCGCCGTATTGGCCGTGTCGACGACGAGGCAGCCCGACCAAACGGGCACGCCCCCCGAAATCGGCATCACGGTGCCGTGATGCGTGAAGCTCACACCGTCGGTGGTCGCGTGATCCCACCCGCCCGGACCGTTGTTGATGTTCGAGTGCAGGTAGTAAAGCTGATACTGGCCGCCCGAGACGATCGGGCGCTGCGGATCGCAGAGCCAGGCCGTCGGCGGGGTCATGTGGTAAACGGCACGCTGCGACACGGTGTCGGCGCGAGCCGCCGCGGGGCCAGCGGCGGTGAGAGCAAGGCCGAAGGCCCCGGCTCCTGCGCCCTGCAACAACGTGCGACGAGAGATCTCGAATGACATGATGCTCACTTCCTCGTTCGGTGGCGGGCGCGTCGAACTGCCCGCCGGGTGGCCCGGCGGTGGAGAGGAATCGGATCAGACGGTCGCCGGAACCGCCCGACCCTTCTGGACGACACCGTCGGAGACGACGAGGCGCACCGGGGGAGTACCCGTCCCGGTCTGGACGTGGGTCGACACCGTCACGGGGGCTGAGCCGAGGGTCACGAGGTGCGAGAGCACGGTCGCTCCGTCGTCGGCGAAGATCTCGAGGAGCGGTCCGTCGAGGATGGCAGTGATGACGCCCGTCCGGCCGTCGATGAGCGGGGCGACACGGGTGCCCGCGAAGTCGGGGTGCAGAGAGCGGGCGGCAGACCCGTCCCTCGACACGGAAAGGGTGCCAGCGGCGGGGTCATGGACGATCTCGATCGTGGCATCCCCCTCGCCCTCGAGGGTGAGTCGCAGGGCCCCGGTCACCGACGGGTCCCAACGGACATCCACGAGGGCGTGCGGCTCGAGCGTGAGCGGAGCCTCGACCGCATCCGAACGGTCGTCTCGGAGGTCGACGGACGGTCGTTGCACGAGACGCAGCTCCCCGTCGACGTCGCGGAGTCCGAGGGTGCGCGGGATCGACATCGCGCCCCGCCAGGGCGAGGAGGGGACGACATGGGCGTAGCGCCAGTTGCTCATCCAGGCGAGCATGACCGCCGCTCCGCCGGGCGCGTCGTGGAAGGTCACGCCGGCGTACAGGTCGCGACCGTGATCGAGGGGTAGGAGGGCGTCGTGATCGGCGCGGAATGTACCGTCGATGAGGTCGCCGACGACGTAGTGCATCGCCGAGCCTGCGGGGTCGGGATCCTCCCCGACGGGGTTGGTGCTCAACAGCAGCACCCACCGCTTACTGCCGGGCCGCCCTTCCACGGGAAGGAGGACTAGGTCGGGGCACTCCCACACCACGCCGTCGACACCGATCGGGCCGAAAGATCCCGACTCCCGCCACGAGAGCAGGTCGTCGGAAGCATAGAACACCACGCGTCGCTCGACCGCTTCGACGGTCAGCATGAGCCATCCGCCGTGCGGCAGCCGCACCACCTTAGGGTCGCGGAAATCGGAGCTCCCTCGGTCGATCACCGGGTTGGCGGCATCCGGGATCCAGGTCTCGCCCCCGTCGACGCTGGTCGCACGGGACTGTGCCTGAATGCCATGGGCGTAGGCGCTCGTGTAGAACGCCGTGAGCGTTCCGTCGGCGTCGATGACGGTCGAACCCGAGTAGATCTGCTCGCCCGGTCGGTACGGAAGGGCGACGGAATGCTCTTCCCACCGCAGGAGGTCGCGGCTGGACGCGTGGCCCCAACTCATGTTCCCCCAGTCGTTCCCCTCGGGGTTGTACTGGAAGAAGGCGTGCCAGCGACCATCGACGAAGACCAGACCGTTGGGGTCGTTCATCCAATTGCGGACGGGGGCGAGGTGGAACCGGGGCCGGGGAAGGTTCACAGCGACTCCCGGGGAACGGAGGGGCAAGAGATCAGCTGGCGAGCGCCCACGGCCGGAGCATCAAGTCCGAGCAGCGTCCGCACGCCGGCAGCGCCGAGTTCATAGTGCGGCAGCGCGACGGTCGACAGGGGCGGTCGGAGATGCGCCGCGATGACGTCCTGGTTGTCGAAGCCCATGACAGCCATGTCGTCGGGGATGCGCAGGCCGCGGTCACGGAGCCCGTCGTAGAGCCCCATCGCGACCCGGTCGTTGTGGCAGAAGACCCCGGTGGCGCCGGAGGCGAGCACTCCTTCGACCGCTGCGTAGCCGCCCTCCTGATCGGGAGCGGTTTCGAAGGTGAGCCCGGCGTCGAAGGTGATTCCGGCCTCCGCGAGCGCCGAACGGTAGCCGGCGAGCCGTCCGTCCCGAGCGGGCGAGGGCGTCGTGGTGTTCAGGAATGCGATGCGGCGATGCCCCGCGGCGAGTAGTTCCTCGGTCGCCGTGCGACCGCCCTGTTCCTCGTCGGGGACCACCGCCGGGAACGAGTCGTCACCGGCGAAGCAGTTCACCAGCACCGTTTCGGTGTGCTGCAGGGGCGGCGGAACGTCGATTTCGCGGTGATACCAGGTGGAGTACAGGATGCCGCGCACCTGGTGCTCCAGCATCATCGCGATCGCGTCGTTCTCAGCGGCGGCGTTGCCCTCGGTGTTGGCCACGAGGAGGACGAAGCCGTGGCGCCACGCCTCGTCCTGCGCACCGTGGATGATCTGCCCGGCGAAGGGCGTGGTGGCAATGGCATCCGCCACGAGTCCGATGAATCGAGAAGTGCCTTCGGACAGCGTCTTGGCGAGAGCGTTCGGTCGATACCCGAGCGCCGCGATCGCCTCGTGCACGCGGCGACGGGTATCCTCGCCGATGCGCGCGCCGGGCTTGTCGTTGACGACGTGCGACACGGTCGCAACCGAGACGCCGGCCGCCTTGGCGACATCGCGCATGGTGGTGGTCATGAGGGGATCCTCGCGTTCATCCCTTGGTGGCTCCGCTCTCGAGGCCGGCGATCATCGCCTTGTTCAGCACCAGGAAGACCAGCAGCAGTGGCGTCACCGTGACGCACACGGCGGCGAACGTCGCTGTCCAATCGGTGTTGCCCATCGCTCCGATGTAGTTTTGCAGGCCCAGCGGGATCGTCTTCAGTCCGTCGGACAGCACGAAGGTGTTCGCGAAGACGAAGTCGTTCCAGATGAAGATGCTGTTGACCAGCACGACGGTGATGATGGTGTTCACCGACAGCGGCGCCGTGATCTGCAGGAAGATCCGGTACGGACCGGCGCCGTCGAGCGAGGCCGCCTCGTATAACTCCCGCGGGATGTACTCATAGAACGACGAGAAGAGGTAGACGCCCATCGGGAGTGAGAACGCCGCCAGCGGCAGGATCATCGACAGGTGGGTGTCGAGCAACCCCACCTGCGAGTAGTCGACGAAGAGGGGGACGAGCGCGATCTGCACCGGCACGATGATTCCGAGCAGGAATAGCGCACGGACGAGCCCGCTGAAGCGGAACCCGAGCACCTGCAGGGCGTAGGCGGCCATCATCCCCGCCACGACGATGAGGGCGCTCGCGCCGAGGGTGACGATGAAGCTGTTGCCGATGTTCAGCGCAAGGTTGCCCGTCGCGAACGCACGCGCGTAATTGTCGAGCGTCCACTCCGTCGGAAGGGCGAACGGGTCGCCGCCCGCGAAGTCCGAGGCCGTACGAAAGCTGGTGAGAAAGAGCCACAGCAGCGGGTAGACCTGCACGACGACGATCAGGATCACGGTCACCGTGAGAAGCGTGCGCTGGACCCGCAGGCGCGGCGAGTGGTGCACCGGCCGGGGTTCAATCTCGGGATTGCGGGGGGCGGATGCCGCGGGCGCGGGGGCGAGAGTCGCGGTCATCACGCGTCCTTTCGACGGAGGAGCAGGAAGATGAGACCGACCGCGACGAGGCATTCCACCACGATGAAGACGGAGAGTGCGCTGGCATAGCCGTAATCGGTGTGCACGAAAGCGGTCTTGTACATATAGGTCGTGAGGAGCTCGGATGCCTGCCCCGGACCACCGTTCGTGAGGAGGTACGGGATATCGAATCCGCGCAGCGCGAAGGTGGTCGCCATCACGGTCGTGGTGATCCAGACGGGACGGATGTAGGGGAACCGGATGCGCCAGAACGTCTGCCACCACGATGCGCCGTCCAGCCGCGCGGCCTCCTCGAGCTCCCTCGGCACGGCGATCAGTGCCGCGTAGATGATGAGCATGTAGAGGCCCGTGAAGCGCCACCCCTCGGGAATGGACACGGCGGCCAGCACCGTCTGAAGGTTCGACAACCAGGCGGTCTGAAGTCCGTCGAGGCCGACGAAGGCGAGCAGCTGGTTGATCAGGCCCACCGGTTCGAGCGAGTAGATCCGGAGGAACAGGAACGCGATGGCCACCGTGGAGATCACGGCGGGCAGCAGGTACAGCGTCTTCACGAGCTCACGTGCGCGGGGAAGCGCGGTGAGGAGACCCGCGACGGCGAGGGCTCCACCGAGCTGCAGGACGAGGCAGATGGCGAGGTAGCCCAGCGCGTTGCCGAACGCGGTCCAGAAGACGTCGTCGCGGGTGAACATTTTCACGTAGTTGTCCAGGCCCACGAAGGTGAGACGGGTAATGCCATCCCACGAGAAGAGGCTCAGCACGAGCGACTGCACGATCGGCAGCAGAACGGCGGCCCCGTACAGGAGCAGCGGAGGCACGAGGAAGACGGCCACGGCCAGCCCGGACCGGCGGGGAAGCATCGAGGTGCTCATGGGCCGACGACGGGTGGGCCGGCCGGCCCCGGTCACCCGGGGCCGGCCGGACGTCAGGACATCAGCCACCGACGTTCTCCTTCAAGGCGGCATCCATCGTCCCCACGAACTCGTCGGGCGTGATGTCGCCCTGGACCAGCAGGGTCAGCTCCTGCTGGAGACGCGTGTTCGTGGCGGGGTCCAGCTGCGTGTCCCACGGCATTGCAATCTTGGTTCCCACGTCGCCGGATTGCGCGATCGCCCGGTCGTACAGAGGCGTCGCGTTGGACGGGATCGCGGTCTGGACATCGGTGGTCGGCGAGAGCGCGCCGGATGCGGCGACCTCGGCCGGGTAGCGCTCGAGCGCGAACTTCAGGAAGTCCCGGACCAGGGGGTCGTACGTGGCGGTGTTCACGGCCATCCCGATTCCGGAGGGGGTGACGTACTCGTTGTCGGCCGTGACCGCCCCGGGGAGCGTCGGTAGCGTGAAATAGTCGACCTTGTCGCGGACGCCCGCGTCGAGCTTGTCGGTCGCGAGGTTTCCGAGTTCCCACGTGCCGATGTTGTACACGGCCGCTTTGCCGGACGTGAACTGCGCCTGCGCGTCGGCGTATCCGGTGGAGGAGAAGCCCTCCTGGAAGCAGCCGGCCTTACCCAGCCCGGACAGCCACTCGGCCGCGGCGAGGCCGGGGGCGTCTGAGAACTTCGCTTCCCCGGTCTTGAGCTTCTGCACGTACTCGGGGCCGACCTGGCGGAACGGGTAGTACGCCATGTACCGCTCGAGCGGCCATCCGTCAGCGCCGTCCAGCGCGATCGGGGTGATGCCCTTCGCGCGAAGCGCCTGACACATCGGCGCGAAGTCGTCGAGAGTGGCCGGAACCGTGACCCCGGCCTGCGAGAGGAGATCACGGTTGTACCAGAAGAACTCGAGCTGGAACTCGAAGGGCACCATGTACAGCGAGCCGTCGTCGAAGCGCTGGTAGTTCAGAGCAGCTTCGCGGTAGGTGTCGGCGAGGCCGAGGTCCTTCAGCAGTGCGTCCACGTCGATCATCCGACCCTGCTGTGCGAGCTTCTGAGCGAACGGGGTGGCATCCGTGTCGAAGAGTTCAGGCAGCTTGTTCGCTGCGGCCAGAGTCTCGTACTTCTGGATGTAGCTTGGGCGATCGGGCGTCGTGATGAGGTTCAGCGAGAAGCCCGGGTGGTCGGCGGCGTATTCGTCGGCGATCTTTTGCATCGCGGTGATCACGCCGCCGTCGGCCGGACGCGACAGCAGCCACGAGATCTCGCGGGGTTTGATCTCCCCCTCGGGGTGAACGTCGGTCGGGTCCGCGCCGCCGCTGGAAGCGCCGCAGCCCGACAGAACGAGGGCAACGGCAGCAGCGAGGGCGACCCAGGATGCCGTGCGTGTGAGGTTAACCATAGGAATCTCCGTTGATGTGTGGTTCGGGTGGTGGGGAGAAAAAGAACGAATCAGGAGGACGCGACCAGGAGGTCGTCGCGCAGGGGGTCGATGACGTCGGGGGTCCGCGCGGACACGTCGAGTTCGAGGACGGTGACGGTCCCCTCCCCGACGAAGGCGCCGACCGCTCCCTCGGCGCGGTCGTAGAGCCGTGTACTGAGCGTCACGGCACCGTCGACGGTCGCCACGCACAGGTCGTCGTCGACGACGACGTCGAGCCGATGCCGGCCGGGCTCCAGGCGCACGGGACGTTCGAGCTCGATGGCGAACGGGACGTCGCCCGAGATCTGCCACTGCTCACCGCCGGTGCGACGGCGCGGCCAGCGATCGAAAACGAGGCGGTTGCGGCGGGGTTCGAGGCGCAGTACGTAAGCCTCGTCACCGTCGGCGCTCGCCCGCAGCAGGAGCCCGCATTCGGTGGTGTCCGGGGCGATGTCGAACTCCGCCTGGGCGCGGAAGGTGGTGGGCGCGGTCCCCGGGAGAACGAGGTCGGAATATCCGTCAGGTGCGGACAGAACGGTCGTGGATGCCAGTCCTCCGACGCCGCGATCGAAGGTCTGGAGTAGCTCCCGTGGAGGGTGGAAACGCAGGGTCCCGTCGGAATTCTGCTCTGCCTCCAGGACGGAGAGAGTACCGGCCCACTGCCAATCGCCGTCGTCGGTGGAGCCCTCCCGCGAGGAGATCCACCCGAAGAAGAAGCGGCGTCCGTTGCGGGCGGCCGATTTCGCCGCGTAGTACGCGCGCCCGTCGAGGGTGTCGTTCTCGGGCACCCTCCAGGGGCCGTGCAGGCTGCGCGAGACGCGGTAGCGCGTGGTGAAGGACTCGCTGAATTCGGAGTAGACCAGGTACCACCACCCGTTCCATTCGAACACTTCCGGGCATTCGTGCGCGAGATAACGCCGAGGATCCCAGAACGGATCGGCCGGCTCCCAGGACCGGAGGTCGTATGAGACGCACTGCGCGATGACACCGCGGCGGCGCTCCGGGCCGTGCGCGTGACGGGCGGTCACGAGCATGCGCCACAGCCCGGCTTCCTCGTCACGGAACACGAAGGGGTCGCGCCAATCGGCGGTCTCGTAACCCGCTGTGGCACCGAACGTGTCTTCCGGATGACGTTCCCAGGTACGCATACCGTCCGTGCTCGTCGCGTGCAGTACGAGCTGGAGGGGGAGCCCGTCGTTCCCGAGGACGTCCGGATTCTGTCCGGTGTAGAAGACGTGGTGGATGCCGTCGGCCACGACGACGCTTCCTGTGTAGACGTTGAAGTCGTCGGCATCGGGTCCGCCGGAGGCCAAGGCCGGGCCGGATTCGGTGAAGCTGACGAGGTCGTCGGTGACGACCCGGTGCCACGGCATGCCGATCTTGGGGGTGCGACGCGACTCGTGCAGGTAGAAGAGGTGGAACCTGCCGTCTTCTTGCCACGGGATGACATCACCGACCCAGGCTCCGGACGGTTGGAAGAACCCTCTTTGGTCCATATGGATGACTCCTCAACGAGACCTCGTATCCGATGAACCCGGCATGGTTAATCGGTTACTCAGGACGATAGCAGGGGCCGAGCGCTAAGGTCAATCGGTTAATCACACCACTCGATATCGTCACGGCACGACCCCGCTCCACCACTCCGCTGGCTGACCGAAGGGGACAGGGGATGTCCCTCGATGGCACAACGAGACCGTTCCCGCCCTCGTTGGGTGCCTCGACGGCACCAGACCCCGCAGTCGGCTTCCTCAGCCCGTGCGCCCGCGGAAAGCCTCCGATCTTCCACCCGCGGGCAGGTGTTCCCGACAAGGCGTAACCCGTCGATCGCGTCGTTCTAGCCGGAGCTGAAGAAAGTCGACCAGGCGCGGCCTACGGGAACGCCAGCGACAAGGTTCATCGACCTATGGATTAGGGGCTGCACCGGCGCGCCTATGTGGAAGCTGAAGAGGTCAGGGGAGCAGAAACATCGCCTTGCAGGACGCTTCGAGTAGCCGCCACAACTGTGGGCCCGGAGGGGCTCGAACCCTCGACCCGCGGATTAAAAGTCCGATGCTCTGCCAACTGAGCTACAGGCCCTGATGCCTCCAGCCTACCGGGACGCCCGCCCCCGGCGTGCTCATCGGCGTGAGCGGGTGACGATCCAGAAGAGGTACGCCCCGCCGACGACGCCGGTGAGCAGCCCCACCGGGATCTGCAGGGGCGCGAGGGCGCGCTGCGCGACCACGTCGGCGACGACGAGGACGGTCGCGCCGGTCAGTGCCGACCCGCGTCGCGCGACGGCCACGTTGGCGGTCACGACGCCTTCCGGATGACGAGCCACAGCAGCAGCGGAGCGCCCAGGAACGCCGCGACGATCTCCGCCTCGATCTCGCCGGGAGGAGCGATGACCCGCCCGAGGATGTCGCTCGCGAGAGCGAGCGCGGCGCCGCTCACGGCGGCCAGGGGAAGGGAGGAACGCACGTCGACGCCGATGAGTCCTCGTACGAGGTGGGCGACGAGCAGTCCGATGAAGGCGAGGGGTCCCGCGGCGGAGGTGGCCGTCGCGCACAGCAGCGTTATTGCGGCGCCGACGACGACGAGGGTCGGGGACACTCCGAGCGCGCGCGTTCCGTCCTCGACACCTGCTCGCCGCCGTGACGTCGGTGGTCCTGCTGACACTCACCGGATGCGTGGGAACCGCCGCCCCCGCGGCATCCATCGACTTCGAGGCGGGTGCGACCGGCGAGTGGGCCGTGGCGCGCGACCTCGAACCCGGGATGGGGTCGAGTGAAGCCGACGGAGTTTTCCCTCGGCGGCCCGTCTCGTGCAGACCGAGATCGTCCGTTCTCTGGAAGAAGACTGAAGAACGAACGAAAGCGAGCGCCGGACCCCCTCGCCTGGGGTCCGGCGCTCGCCGTCAGGTCCGATCGGTCATCGATCGGTCGGAAGCGTGATCACTCACGCTCCGAGGACTTACATCGGGGGCATCAGCACCGAGTCGATGAGGTACACGGTCGCGTTGGCGGTCTGGACGCCACCGCAGATGACGTTGGTCGAGTCGTTGACGGTGATCGAGTCACCCGAGCCGGCGACGGTGAGGTCCTGGCCCTCGACCGTGGCGTGCGTTCCCTCGATCTCGTCCGGGGCGATCTGGCCGGGGACCACGTGGTACGTGAGGATCTTGGTCAGCGTGTCGGTGTCGGTCTTCAGCGATTCGATCGTGGCGGCGTCGATCTTGGCGAACGCGTCGTCGACCGGAGCGAAGACCGTGAATTCGCCACCGTTGAGGGTGTCCACCAGGTTCACGTTGGGGTTCAGCTGGCCGCTGACCGCCGCGGTGAGCGTGGTGAGGAGCGGGTTGTTCGAGGCGGCGACGGCGACCGGGTCAGCGGCCATGCCCTCGACCGAACCGGCGCCCGAGGGAACGGCGGCGGCGTAGTCGGCGCAACCGGGGCCCACGAGGTTGGCGGCGGGGTCCATCATCGACGACGACGCCGACGCGGAAGGCGAAGCGGCCATGGAGGGAGCCATGGAGCTGCTCTCCTCGGTGGTGCTGCCCGAGGTGGTGCCATCCGAACATGCGGTGAGAGCGAAGGCCGAACCCAGAACGAGGGCGAGACCGGCGACGACAGGCTTCTTGTTGGTGAGCATGACATTCCTCCGAAATCGTTCGGATCGCGTCTGCGACCCGTCAGGGACACCCCGGTGCGAGGGGCGGTTCGCCGTGAAGCGGCTTACACAGGGTCTTCGGGACCCCTCGGGGATCGGATTGCGGAATATTGCGAATGGGCGCCCACCGGCACCCATCTCGGGGTGAAAACTCCTGGTCAGGGCGTTCTAAATATTCTCAAGAATATTTTCTGAACCGGCCCTCGTATGGGTGCACCTGCCGTGTCCGACCCTCACTAGCCCAACCGCGACGCGCGCGCACGTGCGTGGGACTCCCGGCGTCGGTAGGGAATGATGGATGCCATGGTGATCGACGGTTTCGACCTGCCCGAGGATGGGTCGGGAACTGTCGACCAGATCGGAAGCCTTCTCCTGCGTGTCGCCGCCGGCGACCGGGCGGCGTTCGCCGAGGTCTACGACGCTCTCTCCGCACGGGCGTTCGGACTCATCCTGCGCGTCCTCGTCGACCGCGCGCAGAGCGAGGAAGTGCTGCAAGAGGTCTTCCTGGAAGTCTGGCAATCCGCTTCCCGTTTCACTCCGAACAGAGGACAGGGAAGGTCGTGGGTTCTCACGATCGCGCATCGACGAGCGGTGGACCGCGTGCGGTCGTCGCAGTCGAGCTCGGATCGCGATGTGCGCGCGGGCTTTCGAGATATGGACGTCGCTTACGACGACGTCTCCGAGAGAGTCGAACTGAAAATGGAAGGGCGGCGCGTCGTCGATGCATTGGCGGCGCTCCCCGATGCCCAGAAGGAAGCGCTCACACTCGCCTATTTCGGTGGGTACAGCCAAAGTGAGATCGCTACCCTCGTCGGGGCGCCGCTCGGTACGGTCAAGACCAGGATGCGCGATGGGTTATCGCGCTTGAGGATGGAAATGGGGGTGGACAAGTGAACGAGAGGGATTTCGCCGACCTCGCCGTCGGACACGCGATGAACGCGTTGTCAGAGGCGGATGAACGCGCGTACCAGGAGGCGCTGGCGGGCAATCCGCACTGGGACCACCACGTCCGCGATGCGAGCGACGTCGTCGCCGCCCTCAGCGCTTCTGTGCAGCCCGTCGAGCCACCGCCGTCCGTGCGCGAAGCGCTCTTCGCCCGCATCTCGGAGCTTCCTCAGGAGACGCCTCCGCAGAACTCATCCTCCCGCGAACCATCCATCGATGGCACCCTCCCGACCGTCGACGACGAAGACTTCGCCGCCCTGGGCGCCGCGCCCGTCTCTCCCGAACGGGAGACCGTTTCGCTCGGTGCATCCGCGGCATCCGGATGGGGACCCCGCCGGTGGTTCACGCTCGCGGCCTCGTTCGCGGCCGTGCTCGTGCTCGGCTTCGGCGCCGTCACGGTGAGCCAGATCTTCTCCCCGCCGCCGGCGGTCGTGGCCCTCGAGCAGATCGAGGACGCCCCCGACGCGCAGTCGGCGACCGCGACCATGCCCGACGGCACCGTCGCGACCGCGCACTGGTCACCCTCGACCGGTCAGAGCGTGCTCGTCACCGACGGCATGCCGGCCCCCGAGGAGGGCAAGACCTACGAGCTGTGGTTCGTGCGCGATGAGACCCCGATCGCTGCGGGGACGTTCAAGCCGGATGCCGACGGCAAGGCCACCGCGGTCCTGCAGGGCGAGATGCACAGCGGCGACGTCATCGCCGTGACCATCGAGCCCGACGGGGGATCGCCCGACGGCACCCCGAGCACCGCACCCGTGGTTGCCGTCGCGACTGCCTGACTCGACGCGACCGCGGGGGCTTCGCCCCGGGGAGGGCGTCCGGGCCGTGTGGGGCGGCCCGTCCGCCCAGGGGCACGCCCTAGCCTGGAATGATGAGCGACTCACCCCGCGAATTCCACAAGCCCGTCCGGCGCCCCGCCGAGCTCTTCGACCGCCTCTTCTCGGCCGAAGACCCCGCCGAGGTGTCGAGGGTCGCGCACAGTACGGCCCAGGCGCTGCTGTCGCGTGTGCGCGCGGATCCGAGCGTCGACGTGGTGGAGCGGCTCGTCGCCTTCACCGATGATCACGGCATCGACGACATCGCCGAGCTCTGGTCTCGCTCGCCCGCCCGGTCCCTGCCGGGAGCCCTGTGGCGCCTCTACCTGTTGCAGCTGATGATCCACGACGACGCCGCCACGGCCGCACTGCTGTACGAGCGGGGTCGGGTGGAGATGTCCACCGTCGACGCGGTCGTCGCCGGTGCACCCGCGCCGGCCGGGCCGGAAGAGCTCGTTCAGCTCATCGACACCATCCTGCGCGGCCTGTTCGAGGGGGACTTCGCAGTCGCCCTCGATCGTGCAGCCGCCTTCTGCCGCGTCCAGGCCGCCGGCTCGACCCATCTCGCCGACGACTACGAGAACACCGAATCCGAGCGCGCGTCGGCGCTCACCACCCGCGCACTGCGTTTGGCCACCTACGCCGACGACCTCTCGGCCGCGGCGTCGCTCTGGCGCCGCGACGCCCTCACGTGAGCCGGACCCGCCGCTGGGACCCGGTCGCTCCGTCGGCGCCCCCTTTCCTGTCGAGTGTCCAGGACACGCCGCGAGCTCGCGGGGGGCACGGCGTGTGTTGGACAGTCGACCAGGATGCCGCGGGGAATGGGATGCGCGGGGGAGAACGGAGCGGTGGGGGCGCACGGGTCATGCCCTCGTCGGCGACGGACGCCGGAAAAGATAAGTGCCGGACCGCAGAACGCCTCTCGGCGCAAGGCCGCTCATAGCGGCAGAAGATGGAGCCCGGGGTTACTGCGGCCCGGCTATGAGAGTGTAACAAGACCGCCCCCGAGACATTCCCTCCGCGGCGCCCGTTGACAAGGCCCGGGCGTGTCGGATGCGCGTCGTAGGCTCGCTGCATGGCCTGGCGTTTCGCACTCATGATCGACCCCGCGGCATCCGCGCAGGAGAGCGCCGACTTCTCCCACTCCCTCCGCGTGCTCGATCCGTCCGTCCCGGCGCTGGAGCTCGGTGAGCTGAGCGCGCAGCGCGGCGACGGGGTCTTCGAGTCGATCGGCGTGGTCGACGGCCACCCCCACGAGGTCGGCCCCCACCTCGAACGGCTCGCGCACTCCGCGGCCCTGTGCGACCTTCCGGCACCGAACCTGGCGCAGTGGCGCGCCGCGGTCGAGCGTGTGAGCGCTGAGGCGGGACCGGGGGAGAGCGTCATCAAGCTCATCCTCAGCCGTGGCGTCGAGGGACGCCCGGCCCCCACCGCCTGGGTCACCCTCGCGACCGCGCCCGACAACGCGTCGGCGCGACGCGACGGCGTCCGCGTCGTGACCCTCGACCGCGGTTACCCGCTCGATGTGCCGGGGCGCGCGCCGTGGCTGCTCCTCGGGGCGAAGACCCTGTCGTACGCGGTGAACATGGCCGCCATCCGTGAGGCGAAGCGCCGAGGGGCGGACGACGCCCTGTTCGTCACGACCGACGGCTTCCTGCTCGAGGCGCCCACGGCATCCGTGCTCCTGCGGATCGACGGCCGCTTCGTCACTCCCGCGCCGAGCGCCGGCATCCTGCACGGCACGACCCAACTGAGCGTGTTCGCGCACCTCGAGCAGCGTGGCTCGTCGACGGCGTACGAGGACGTCCCGGCTTCCGACCTCAAGCGAGCGGATGCCGCGTGGTTGCTGTCGAGCGTGCGTCTCGCGGCGCCGATCTCCGCCGTCGACGGCCGCCCGATCGTCGTCGACCATGGGCTCACGGACGAGCTGAACGGCTTCCTGCTCGGCCGCCGCGGCTGACATCCCCGCTTTGAACGACGAAGGCCCCCGCCGGAGCGGGGGCCTTCATCGCGTGCACGAGTGCTTATCCGAAGCGACCGGAAACGTAGTCCTCGGTCGCCTGAACGGTCGGGGCGGTGAAGATCGTCGAGGTGTCGTTGTACTCGATGAGCTTCCCGGGCTTGCCGGTGCCGGCGATGTTGAAGAACGCCGTCTTGTCGCTCACGCGCGAGGCCTGCTGCATGTTGTGCGTGACGATGACGATCGTGTAGTCGTTCTTCAGCTCGGAGATGAGCTCCTCGATCGCGAAGGTCGAGATCGGGTCGAGAGCCGAGCACGGCTCGTCCATCAGCAGCACGTCGGGCGACACGGCGATCGCGCGCGCGATGCACAGACGCTGCTGCTGACCGCCGGAGAGGCCGCCGCCGGGCTTGTCGAGGCGGTCCTTCACCTCGTTCCAGAGGTTGGCGCCCTGCAGCGACTTCTCGACGAGGGCGTCGCCGTCGCTCTTCGACAGGCGCTTGTTGTTCAGGCGCGCGCCGGCGAGGACGTTCTCGCGGATCGACATCGTGGGGAAGGGGTTGGGGCGCTGGAAGACCATGCCCACGTGGCGACGCACGAGCACGGGGTCGACGCCCGGGCCGTAGAGGTCGTCGCCGTCGATGAGCACGCGGCCCTTGACGTGACCGCCGGGGATCACCTCGTGCATACGGTTCAGCGTGCGCAGGAACGTGGACTTGCCGCACCCGGAGGGGCCGATGAAGGCGGTGACGGAGCGAGGCTCGATGTCGATCGAGACGCCCTCGACCGCGAGGAAATCGCTGTAGTAGACGTTGAGGTCCTGGACCTCGATGCTCTTGGACACGAGAGGTGCCTTTCTGAACTCAGCGCGCCTTGGGCGCGAACACCGCCGCCACGATACGGGCGATCAGGTTGAAGATGACGACGAGGACGACGAGGAGGAACGCGGCACCCCAGGCGTTGGCCTGCGACGCGTCGATGTCCTGGCCGGGGAAGCTGTACGCGGTGTACGCCATGACGGGGAGGGTCTGCATCGGCCCCTCGAAGGGGTTCGCGTTGAAGTTGTCGGTGAAGCTCGCCGCGATGAAGATCGGCGCGGTCTCACCTACGACACGGGCCACCGCCAGCACGACACCGGTGATGATGCCCGAGGCGGCCGTGCGCAGCACGACCTTGATGATGGTCGCCGAACGCGGTACGCCCAGGGCGAGCGAAGCCTCGCGCAGGTCGGCGGGCACCAGGCGCAGCATCTCCTCGGTGGAGCGGATGACGATGGGGATCATCAGCACCGACAGGGCGATGGATGCCGAGAACCCGCTGAACGCCTTCGGGCCGACGATCAGGCTGAACAGCGAGAACGCGAACAGACCCGCGACGATCGAGGGGATGCCCGTCATGACGTCGACGAGGAAAGTGATCGCGCGGCGCAGCGGATTGTTCGGCTGGGCGTACTCGACCAGGTAGACGGCGGCGAGGATGCCGATCGGCACGGAGATGAGTGCGGCGATGCCGGTGATGATCAGCGTCCCGGTGATGGCCTGCCAGGCGCCCGCCGTCGCGACGACCTCGAGGGTGTCGGGGTCGAATGAGGAGCCGCCGACCTGCGTGATGAACGGCAGGTTCACCACCGCGAGGCCCTTCGAGACGACCGTGTAGAGCGTCGAGATGAGCGGGGCCACGGCGAGCAGGAAGGCCGCCGTCACGAGGCCGCGGACGACGCGGTCGACGGCCTTGCGGCGGTTCTCGACGATGGCCGAGCCGACGCCGATGGCGATCAGGTACAGCACCGCGGTGAGGATGAGCCACGCCGCGAGGTTGAAGCCGCCGAACAGCAGCTGCAGACCCGCGACGACGATCGCGACGCCCACGAGCACCATCGGCTCGATGAAGCGCGGCAGCTGACCGCTGGTGAGGGCCAGCGGCGCGGAGGGGGCCGTGACGGTCATGAGCGCTTGCCCTTCTTGCGACCCTTGGCGCCGGGGCCCGTCGCGCCGATGATGTAGCGGGCGAACATGTTGACCGCCAGCGAGATGACGAACAGCATCAGGCCGGTGCCGATGAGCGCGGAACGCTGCAGATCGGTCGCGATGGGGAAGTTCAGCGCGATGTTGGCCGCGATGGTCTGCGAGTTGTAGCCGTCGGTCAGCAGCAGCACCGAGTAGATCAGGCTCGGCGAGATGATCAGGGCGATCGCCATGGTCTCACCCAGCGCGCGACCGAGACCGAGCAGCGTGGCCGAGACCATACCGCTGCGGGCGTAGGGGAACACCGACAGGCGGATCATCTCCCAGCGCGTCGCGCCGAGGGCAAGGGCGGCCTCTTCGTGCAGCCGCGGGGTCTGCAGGAAGATCTCGCGGGTGATCGAGGTGACGATCGGAAGAATCATCACCGCGAGCACGACGCCACCGGTGAGCATCGTGGAGCCGGTCGACGACACGGGACCCTGGAACAACGGGATCCAGCCGAGGTACTGGTTGAGGAACTCGCCGACGGGCAGCAGCAGCGGGCGCATGACGATGATGCCCCACAGGCCGAACACGATCGAGGGGACCGCGGCGAGCAGGTCGACCACGTATCCGAGGGCGCCGGCGATACGGCGGGGAGCGTAGTGCGAGATGAACAGCGCGATGCCGATGGCCACCGGGGTGCCGATGATCATGGCGATGAGCGCAGCCCACACGCTGCCGAAGAGGAGCGGGCCCACGTACTCCCAGAAGTTCGACCACTGCCCGTTCTGGTAGCCGGCGAGGTCGCCCTCGCTCCAATTCGCCGTGATGGCGGGCAGGCCGCGCAGGATGAGGAAGACCGCGACACCCGCGAGGATGATCATGATCGACACGGCGGCCGTCGTCGACAGGCCCAGGAAGACGGAGTCGCCGACCCGGCGCTTGCCCACGATGCTCGTGCGGGCGGGGGCCGGATCGGTCGGACCGGTCGGTGCGGACGGGGCGGTCTCGGTGTCGGAGACGGTGTCAGTCACGGGGGACCTCACGCTCGGCACGGGTCATGGGTGCTCCTCGGTCGGGTGTTCTCTGAGGATTCGGCTCAGCGGAGCGTTCGATCTGGTCGACCGTTCCGATCAGCCCGGCCCGACCCGCACGCGAGGTGCGGGCCGGGCCGAAACCGGAGAGATGTTTACTTGATGGCGGCGAGCGTCTCGGCCGCGGCCTCGAGCACCGAGTCCGGCAGCGGGGCGGAGCCGGCGTTCTTCGCGGCGACCTGCTGGCCGAGCGAGCTGGTGACGAAGCCGAGGTACGACTTCACGAGCGCGGCCTGCGCGGCGTCCTTGAACGTGGTGCAGGTGATCGCGTACGACACGAGCGGAATCGGGTAGGTCTCGGCGGTGAGCTTCGAGTAGTCGAACTTCTTCGCCAGGTCGCCCGCGACGCCGGTGGAGGCGTCGACGGCCGCGGCCTCGAACGTCGCGGTGACGGCCTCGGCGCTGTAGGCGACAGCGGTGCCGTCCTGGATGATCGATGCGGCGTTGAGGTCGCCGATGGCCGAGTGGTCGGCGTAGCCGATGGTGCCGGAGCCGGCCTTGACGGCCTCGACGACGCCCGAGCCGCCCTTCTGCTTCGAGACGTTGCCCTCGATCGGCCAGTCCTTGCCGGCGGGCGAGGTCCACACAGACGACTGGGTCGCTGCGAGGTAGTTCGTGAAGTTCTGGGTGGTGCCCGAGCCGTCCGAGCGGGCGACGGTGGTGATGGTGCCGGCGGGGAGCGCGGTGCCGTTGTCCGCGGTGATGGCCGGGTCGGACCAGTCGGTGATCTGCAGAGCGAAGATCTTCGCGATGGTCTCGCCCGAGAGCTTCAGGTCGGTCACGCCGGGGATGTTGAAGATGATCGCGACGCCGTCGAGGTAGACGGGGATGTTGACGCCGCCCTCGGTGCACAGCGCCTCGGACTGCGCGGTCTGCTCGGCGTTGAGGGGGGCGTCGGAGCCGGCGAAGTCGTACGCACCGCTCAGGAAGTTGGTGACGCCGCCGCCGGAGCCCTGCGACTTGTCGTAGTTGATCGTGACGCCCTTGGCCTGTGCGTTGTAGGCGCTGGTCCACGCGGCCTGCGCGTTGGACTGGGCGCTGGAGCCGCCCGCGGTGATCGTGCCCGACAGGTTCGGGTCGATGCTGAACGCCACGTCGGACGACGAGGGCGATGCCGCGGAGCCCGCGGCGTCGCCGGAGCCCGAGGTGCCGGCGCAACCGGCGAGAGTCAGGGAGGCCACGGCGGCCACGGTGCCCAGCTGGGCGAGTCGGGAGAGCTTCACGATGTGAATCCTTCGCATGTTTGGGGACGGAACCCGGTGCAGGGTTCGTCGGGAACGGTAAACAGCGACTCTTAAGAGTCTGCGTTGCGCGGGTGAACGGAAGGTGAACCAGGAGGGCCCGTCCGGGGTGTTTCCCCGGGCCTTGTACTGTTCACCCCCGTGACGACCTCCGCCTCCGCAGCCCAGGCTCCGCTCGATCGAACGGATGCCGCAGCCCCCGCGCGCACGCTCATCGACCTGCTGTCGGCGGTGGCCGCGCGGCATCCGGAAGCATCGGCGATCGACGACGGATCGGGCGCCCTCAGCTACCGGGAGCTGCTGGCGCGCGTCTGGAGGACGGCGGTGGCCCTGCACGATGCCGGTGTGCGCCGCGGCGACCGCGTCGGCGTGCGCATGCCCTCGGGGTCGAAGGAGCTCTACGTCTCGATCCTCGCGGTCATGGCCGCGGGCGCGGCCTACGTGCCCGTCGACGCCGACGACCCCGACGAGCGCGCGCGGCTGGTGTTCGGCGAGGCCGGAGTGCGCGGAATCGTCGCGGGCGACGGGGAGTTCGTGCCGGGCGACGGGACAGGCGACCTCGTGCGGCTCTACGACGCTGAGGCGCCCCACCCGAGCACGAGCGCCGTGCCGATCGTGGCACCGCCCACCGTCGACGACGACGCGTGGATCATCTTCACCTCGGGTTCCACGGGGGTGCCGAAGGGGGTCGCCGTCTCGCACCGCTCCGCGGCGGCGTTCGTCGAGGCCGAGGGACGCATCTTCGTGCAGGACGAGCCGCTCGGCCCGGGAGACCGCGTGCTCGCGGGTCTGTCCGTGGCCTTCGACGCGTCATGCGAGGAGATGTGGCTCGCGTGGGGCCACGGCGCGTGCCTCGTGCCCGCTCCTCGCTCGCTGGTGCGATCCGGAGAAGACCTGGCGCCCTGGCTGCTGCGACAGGGGATCACGGTCGTCTCCACCGTTCCGACTCTCGCGGCCATGTGGCCGGCCGACTCGATCGAGAACGTGCGCCTGCTGATCTTCGGCGGCGAGGCCTGCCCGCCCGAGCTCGCCGCCCGCCTCGTCGCCGAGGGGCGCGAGGTCTGGAACACCTACGGCCCCACCGAGGCCACGGTCGTCGCGTGCGCCGCACCGCTGGACGGCTCGCTGCCCGTGCGCATCGGCCTTCCCCTCGACGGCTGGGCGCTCGCCGTGGTCGACGGCGAGGGGCAGCCGGTGGCCGAGGGAGAGGTGGGCGAGCTCATCATCGGGGGCGTGGGACTGGCTCGTTACCTCGATCCGGCGAAGGATGCCGAGAAGTACGCGCCCATGCCCACGCTGGGGTGGGAGCGGGCCTACCGCTCGGGCGATCTCGTTCGCTTCGACACCGAGGGATTGGTGTTCCAGGGACGGGCCGACGATCAGGTCAAGGTCGGGGGCCGGCGCATCGAGCTGGGCGAGGTGGAGTCGGCCCTGCAGGACCTTCCGCTGGTCACCGCCGCGACCGTCGCGGTGCGCACGACGGACGCGGGCGTTCCGGTGCTCGTGGGATACCTCGTGATGGAGGAGGGGCGCGAGCTCGATCGGCACGCGGCTCGCGGCCTGTTGGCGGAGCGGCTGCCCGCCGCGACGATCCCGCTGCTCGGTGTCGTGGATTCCCTCCCCGTACGCACGTCGGGCAAGGTGGACCGCGCGGCGCTCCCGTGGCCCCTGCCGGGGGTCGATGCCCCTGTGGCCACGGACTTCTCCGCCGACGAGTCCTGGCTCGCCGAGCACTGGCAGGCGGTGCTGGGGATGCCGGTCACCGATCGCAAGGCCGACTTCTTCGACCTCGGCGGCGGATCCCTCGCCGCGGCGCAGCTCGTCTCGCGCATCCGCGCTCGTGTGCCGGAGTTCGCCGTCGCCGACATCTACGACGTACCGCGTCTCGGGGCGATGGCCAAGGCGCTCGGGCCCCAGTTGAGCGACGAGACCCCGGCCTCGTTCCACCGCGCCACCCCGACCCCGCGTGCGACGCAGTGGATGCAGACGGTCCTCGGCGCTCCGTTGTTCATCCTCTCCGGCATCCGCTGGCTCCTGTACCTCTTGACCGCGTCGACGGTCCTCCGGCTCCTGCCCGGCTTCGACGTGCTGCCGAGCGTGTCGTGGCCCGCGCTGATCATCGGACTGCTGGTGTTCGCGACGCCGTTCGGGCGCATGGCGATCGCCGTGGCATCCGCTCGACTGCTGCTGGCGGGCGTGCGCGCGGGCGATCATCCCCGCGGGGGGTGGGTGCACATCCGGCTCTGGCTGGCCGAGCAGATCGCCGATCAGGTGGATGCCGTGGGCCTGGCGGGAGCGCCGTGGGTGTCGTACTACGCCCGCGCCCTCGGCGCGCGGATCGGGCGCGACGTCGACCTGCACGCGTTGCCGCCCGTGACGGGCCTCCTCGTCGTCGGCGACGGAGCGTCGATCGAGCCGGAGGTCGATCTCACGGGGTACTGGATCGACGGCGACCTCGTGCGCATCGGCGAGGTGCGCATCGGTGCCCAGGCGACGGTGGGTGCGCGCTCGACCCTCGCGCCGGGGACGCGCATCGGGCGCCGCGCCGAGATCGCTCCGGGCTCCGCCGTGTTCGGACGGGTGAAGGCCGACCAGTTTTGGGCCGGATCGCCCGCCGTCCGCGTCGGCGGCACCGCCAAGGACTGGCCGGCGGAACGGCCGGCGTCGCCGACGCGCTGGCTGTGGGCGTACGCGGGTTCCGCGGTGCTGCTCGCGCTGCTCCCGTTGGCCGCCTTCACCGTCGGCGGGCTCGTGCTCGCCCAGGGTATCCGCGGGTCGGCCACCCTGGGCGCCGCGGCCGGCGCGGCATTCGCCTGGCTCGTCCCCGCCGTCGCTGTCACGGGCCTCGTGTTCGCGGCATCCGTGGTCCTCCTCGTGCGCCTGTTCTCGCTCGGGCTGGTCGAGGGGACGCACCCCGTGCGCAGCCGCATCGCCTGGCAGGCGTGGACGATCGAACGCCTCCTGGATGCCGCGCGCACGATCCTCTTCCCGCTGTACTCGTCGCTGTTCACCCCCGTCTGGCTGCGAATGCTGGGCGCTCGCGTCGGTCGAGACGTCGAGGCATCCACCGTGCTGCTCATCCCGTCGATGACCCGCATCGAGGACGGGGCGTTCCTCGCCGACGACACGATGGTCGCCTCGTACGAACTGCACGCGGGGTGGCTGCGGCTCGGACCCGTGCGCATCGGCAAGCGCGCCTTCCTCGGGAATTCGGGGATGGCGGCTCCGGGTCACCGTGTGCCGCGCGACGGACTCGTCGCGGTGCTGTCGGCGGCGCCACGCAAGGCGAAGCCGGGCTCCTCGTGGCTGGGTTCGCCCGCGGTACGCCTGCGACGACTGTCGGCGGAGGGCGACGAGTCGCGCACCTACCGGCCGTCGGCGGTTCTGCGTCTCGCCCGCGCGCTGTGGGAGCTGTGCCGCTTCGTGCCGGTGGTGGTGACGTGCGCGATCGGCCTCGGCGTGATCCTCGTCCTCGCGGCGCTCTGGGAGGGTCTCGGACCGGTGTGGACCCTGCTGCTCTCGGGGGTCGTGATGCTCGCGGCGGGTGCCGTGGCCGCCGGCGTCTCGACCGCGGCGAAGTGGGCGATCGTGGGCGTCATCCGGCCGGGGGAGCAGCCGCTGTGGTCGAGCTTCGTCTGGCGCACCGAGGTGTCGGACACCTTCACCGAGATGGTCGCCGCTCCGTGGTTCGCCCGGGCGGCTGCGGGAACTCCCGCCCTCGCGGTCTGGCTGCGCAGCCTGGGCGCGCGCATCGGCCGGGGCGTGTGGTGCGACAGCTACTGGCTGCCCGAGCCCGATCTGGTGGCCCTGGGCGACGCGTCCACGGTCAATCGGGGCTGCGTCGTGCAGACGCACCTTTTCCATGATCGAATCATGAGCATGGACACCGTCGAGCTCGAGCCCGGGGCGACCCTCGGACCCCACAGCGTGGTGCTACCCGCCTCGACCCTGGGCGCGCATGCGACCGTCGGTCCCGCCTCGCTGGTCATGCGCGGCGAGACCGTGCCCGTCGGCTCGCGGTGGAGCGGCAACCCCATCGGCCCGTGGCGCGCGGTGAAGGTCCGCGCCTACCAGTCGACGACGTGAGCGGCGCCGATCCCTACGCCCCGCAGAGCGGAGACACCGCGTACGACGTGCTGTCGTACGACCTGGCGCTGAGCTATCGCGTGCGCACCAACCGCCTCGAGGGTGTCGCGACGATCGCGGGGGTGGCGCGTGACGCTCTCGCCTCGTTCGCGCTCGACCTCGTCGGCCTGCGTACGAGCCGCGTGCGGGTCGATGGTGCGCCCGTGCGGTTCGCCGCGGGCCCGCGCGTGCTGCGCGTCACCCCCGCGGGGACCATCACGGCGGGGGAGCGGTTCGAGGTCGAGGTGACCTACGCGGGCGCTCCGGCGCCGCGCCGTTCGCGCTGGGGGACCGTGGGGTGGGAGGAGCTGACCGACGGCGCCCTCGTCGCCGGGCAACCGATCGGCGCGCCGACCTGGTTCCCCTGTAACGACCGCCCCGACGCCCGCGCCCGCATGCGCATGGAGATCACCGTCGACGACGGCTACGCGGTCGCGGCCACCGGCGTGGCGGGTGCCACCACGCGCCGCGGCGGACGTGCGACGACGACCTTCACCTCCGACGTGCCCACGGCGACGTACCTCGCCGCGGTCCACGTGGGTCGATACCGGACGCGCCCGCTCGCCGGGAGCGGCCAGGGGGTCGTCCCTCCGGTCTCGGTGACCGTTCCGCCCGCGTTGACGGCGGCCGCCGACCGGGCGTTCTCGACGGTGCCCGACATGCTGCGACTGTTCGACCGCCTGTTCGGCCCCTATCCCCAGGAGGCGTGCACCCTGGTCGTGACGGCCGACGAGCTGGAGATCCCCCTCGAGGCGCAAGGGCTCGCCGTCTTCGGCATGAACCACCTCGTCCCCGCCGCGCAGCGACTCGTCGCGCACGAACTCGCCCATCAATGGTTCGGAAACAGCGTCGGCCTCGCACGATGGAGCGACATCTGGCTCAACGAGGGCTTCGCCTGCTACGCGGAGTGGTTGTGGTCGGAGCAGTCCGGTGGCGCCGACGTCGAGACGTGCGTCGCCGAGAGCCACGCACGCCTGGCCGCCCAGCCTCAGGACCTGCTCCTGGTCGACCCCGGCCCGGACGACATGTTCGACGACCGCGTCTACAAGCGCGGCGCGATTGCGCTGCACGCGGTGCGACGCAGGATCGGCGACGCCGCGTTCTTCGATCTGCTGCGCGGGTGGACGGCCGAGTTCCGTCACAGCCTCGTGACGACAGACGATTTCCGTCGCGCCGTCGAAAAGGCCGGTGGGGCGGATGCCGTGACCGTGCTGTCGCGCTGGATCGACCACGGGGCGCTTCCCCCGCGTCCCTGAGGGAGTCACGCGCAGGGACCCTCGAGACCGATGATGCGGCCATGGCCTGTCTCGGCCGGTCGCACGACCGGCTCAGCGCAGGGCGACCGCCGCGACGAGGCCGTCGGGCGCCTCGAGATCCCATCCGCGCCAGGGGAGGGGCGCGGGCCCGTCGTCACGGCCGCCGTCCCGGATCGCCGCCCGCCACCTCGGGCTCGCATTCACCTGCACGTCGACGCGCGCCGGATCGACCGCGAGCCCGCGACCATCCGCTTTCAGGACCGCCTCGACGCGGGTCCAGGCGGCCGCATCCGCCGTCCCGTCCGTCAGCACCCGCTCCAGGCCGTGGGCGCCGTGGGGAGCGGCGTCGACGCCGAGGCGCGCGCGTCCTCGTGTCATCGCGACCACGGACCATCCCGGCGCGTAGGACACCGACACCGTGGCATCCGTCCCCTCCACGTGCACGCGGCCATGGTCGCCGCCGCAGGCGGGGCAGCGGGAGAGGAATCGCGCCTCGGGGAGCACCTGCGCCAGGAGGCGACGCGACACCGCTCGGCGCGCGACGCCCGCGGGAACCTCGCCCCACGCGATGACGAGACCGGCGGGGAGGGTCACACCTGCGGCTCGTGGGTCTCGATCGCCACGATGCCCGCGCCGGGGTGCTCCACCGGTACATGCACGACGGAGAACGCCGCCGGCTGCAGAGCCGATGCGCTGCCGAGGTAGGACCCGCTCATGGTGCCCGTGGCGAGCGCGAGCTCGTGCAGGATGTCGGGGAGCACGGGGCCGTGACTGGCGAGGACGACGGGTTTGCGCGACCGCACCCGCTGGCCGATGATGGCCCGCGCGTCGGCGCGCCCTTCCTCCCAGGCATCCTGGCTGATCGACTCGGAGAACTGCACGCGCTGACCGATCGCCTGCGCGATGGGCGTCGCGGTGCGCACGCATCGCTCGGCCGGGCTGGAGATCACGCGCCGCACGCCGAACGCGAGCAGCGGGCCCACGATGGCCTGCGCCTGACGTCGTCCGCGGGTGCTGAGGGGCCGGGCGCTGTCGCTCCCGTCCCAGTCGTCCCGCGAGCGCGCCTTCGCGTGCCGCAGCACCACGATGGGGAAGGTGGGGAGGGCGCCCTCGTCGACGATCCGGGAGAACTCCTCGAGGATCTCGATGTCGACGGGGTAGCTCAGGTGCTTGCGAGCCTTCTTCAGGCTCATCCATTCGATCGCCGCGACCTCCTTGTTCGGCACGAACGACGAGGTGCGCACGGCGGCGTCGGTGGCTTCGGCCGCCCAATAGTGCACGATCTTCGTCCGGCCGTTCGGCATCCGGTAGCGGGACACCCCCACGGGGACGCCGAGGGCGACCCGGATTCCGGTCTCTTCCCGGATCTCGCGGACCGCGGTCTCGGCGAGGGTCTCGCCCGGGTCGACTTTCCCCTTGGGCAGCGTGAGGTCGCGGTACTTGGTGCGGTGGATGAGGAGCACGCGGAGCTTGCCCTCGACCACGCGCCACACGACACCGCCCGCGGCGTAGACGGCGGTCTCGGTCACCGCGCCGTCCGCGTGCGCCGCTTACGCTGCACGAGAGCCATCGTGTGCTCCTGCAGATCCACCAACGGCGCTCCGTCGGCGCCGACGCTGTGACGCGTCCATTCGCCTTCCGAGCCCAGGTGCCACGAGCTGGTGCCGTCGTCCATCGCGAGGTCGAACAGCGTCGTCAGCTCGCGGAGCTGGTTCTCGTCGACCACGCGTACGAGGGCCTCGACACGGCGGTCGAGGTTGCGGTGCATCATGTCGGCGCTGCCGATGAAGATCTGCGGGTCTCCGTCGTTCGCGAACGAGAAGATGCGCGAGTGCTCGAGGTAGCGTCCGAGGATCGAGCGCACCGTGATGTTCTCGCTCATCCCCGGCACTCCGGGCTTGATCGAGCAGATCCCGCGCACCCAGACCTCGACGGGGACCCCGGCCTGGCTCGCGCGGTACAGGGCGTCGATGATCTGCTCGTCGACCATCGAGTTGACCTTGATGCGCACGCCCGACGGCTTGCCGGCGAGGGCGTGCTGGCGCTCCTTCTCGATGTGACGCAGCAGCCCCTTGCGCAGGTGCAGGGGAGCGACGAGCAGCCGCTTGAACTTCTTCTCGATCGCGTAGCCGCTGAGCTCGTTGAACAGACGGGTCAGATCGCGCCCGACCTGGTCGTCGACGGTGAAGAGGCCGAAGTCCTCGTAGATGCGACTCGTCTTCGGGTTGTAGTTGCCCGTTCCGACGTGGCTGTAGTGGCGCAGGCGCCCCTCTTCCTCACGGATGACGAGGGCCAACTTGCAGTGGGTCTTCAGGCCCACGAGACCGTAGACCACATGCACGCCGGCCTTCTCGAGCTTGCGGGCCCAAACGATGTTGTTCGCCTCGTCGAAGCGCGCCTTCACCTCGACCAGCGCGAGCACCTGTTTGCCGGCTTCCGCGGCGTCGATGAGCGCCTGCACGATGGGGCTGTCGCCGGAGGTGCGGTACAGGGTCTGTTTGATGGCGAGCACGTGCGGGTCGCGGGCGGCCTGCTCGAGGAAGGCCTGCACGCTCGTCGCGAACGACTCGTAGGGGTGGTGCACGAGGACGTCGCCCTTGCGGATCGCTCCGAACAGGTCGGCGCGCCCGTTCTGCTCGGGCGGCTGGAACGCCAGGGCGGTCTTCGGTACGTGCGGCGGGTAGTGCAGGTCGGGACGGTCGATGCGCGAGAGGTCGAACAGGCCGCGAAGGTCGAGCGAGCCGGGCAGGCGGTAGACCTCCTGCTCCGTGATGTCGAGTTCGCCGAGCAGCAGCGCCCGCGTCACGTCATCCATGTCCTCGGTGATCTCGAGACGGATCGGCGGGCCGAAGCGCCGGCGCAGCAGCTCGGCCTCGAGGGCCTGGATGAGGTTCTCGGTCTCGTCCTCCTCGATCGTCATGTCCTCATTGCGGGTGAGGCGGAACGCGTGGTGATCGAGCACCTCCATCCCCGGGAAAAGGTCGCCGAGGTGGTTGGAGATGAGTTCCTCGAGGGGCAGGTAGCGCACGCCCGGGCCGTCGCCGGCGACCTCGACGAATCGCGGCAGCATGGGGGGCACCTTGAGGCGCGCGAACTCCTGACGCCCGGTGCGGGCGTTGCGGATGCGGATGGCGAGGTTGAGAGATAGCCCCGAGATGTAGGGGAACGGGTGCGCCGGGTCGACCGCGAGCGGCATGAGCACCGGGAAGACGTTGCGCTGGAAGTACTCGGTCAGACGCGCCGCGGTGGCTTCGTCGAGCGAGTCCCAGGTCACGACTTCGATGCCGGACTCGGCCAGGGCGCGGCGCACCTTCTCGGTCCACGCGGCGGCGTGACGCAGCTGCAGGCGGTGGGCCTCGGCGGAGATGTCGGCGAGGACGTCGAGCGGGGCGCGGCCGACGTTGGTGGGGACGGCGAGGCCGGTGACGATGCGGCGCTTGAGACCGGCGACGCGCACCATGAAGAACTCGTCGAGGTTGCTGGCGAAGATGGCCAGGAAGTTGGCGCGCTCCAGAACCGGGACGCGGGGGTCTTCGGCCAGCTCGAGCACGCGCTGGTTGAACGCGAGCCAGCTCAGCTCGCGGTCGAGGTAGCGGTGGTCGGGCAGCTGGTCGTCCGCGACTTCGACGGCCTCGTCGAAGTCGTCGTCGTCGGCGTCGCCGAGCCCGGCATCCAGCGCGTCGTGTTCCATCATCCCCACATCATTGCAGGGGTCGGTGACACGGGAGTGAACACGCGGTTCCGCGCGTCTCAGGCGGGGGCGGATGCCGCCGCGGGCGCGTCGTCCTCGTAGACGTTGAAGCGGTAGCCGACGTTGCGCACGGTGCCGATGAGCTGCTCGAGATCGCCGAGCTTGGCGCGCAGTCGCCGGACGTGCACATCGACCGTGCGGGTGCCACCGAAGTAGTCGTAGCCCCACACCTCGCTGAGCAGCTGCTCGCGCGTGAAGACGCGGGAGGGGTGCGTGGCGAAGAAGTGCAGGAGCTGGAACTCCTTGTAGGTGAGGTCGAGCGGCTTGCCGTGCACCTTGGCCGAATACGACGACTCGTCGATCGTGATGCCGGAGGTCTGGATGCGCGTGGAGACCTGGTCGACCGTGCGGCGGCCCATGGCCAGGCGGATGCGCGCATCGATCTCGGCCGGTCCCGCGCCCACCAGCACGACGTCGTCGATGCCCCAGTCGGTGGACACGGCCGTGAGCCCGCCCTCCGTCACGATGAGGACCAATGGCGCTTCTACCCCGGTGGTCGACATGATCTTGCACAGCGACTTCGCGCCGACGAGGTCGAAGCGCGCGTCGATGAAGATGACGTCCGCGCTGGGCGCGTTGATCAACTGCGCCGCCTCGGCGGGGATCTGGCGCACGCGGTGGCTCAGCAGTTCGAGCGCAGGCAACGCCGCACCGCCGCCGGGGGCGGAGCTGAGAACGAGAAGCTGAGCCAAGTGGACCTCCCCGCGCGGCCTGCCGCGCACCCGATCATCTTAGGGTGACGCGCCGCGACGCACTGTCACCGGCGCTTCGCGTGCACCGACGACGCGTCCTGAGGGAAGATGGGGGCATGTCCACTCCCGACCTCGCCCCGCGGCGCACCTTCGGTGGCATCGTCGCCGTGTGGGTGCTCGCCGCCCTGGCGGGCGTGGCGATCGGTCTGTTCGCCCCCTCGGAGTGGCGCGCCCAGTGGATCAGCGTCGCGCTCGGCGGCTGCATCATCGCCGCGTTCGCGGTGCAGCTCTGGTACGGCCGTTCGCAGGCATTCATCCAGCGCATGGCGCTGAGCAGCCTGGGCGCCCTCGTGGTGCTCGGCGTGATCACGGTCGGTTTCGCGCTGGCCGAGCTCGCCGCCCTCTAAGATCAAAGTATGGATCTTCTCGCGCTCGAACTGTTCTTCGTGGGACTTCTCGGTCTCGCCTCGCTGGCGATCGCCTTCGTGTCGGGAACGGTCATCTGGAACCTCTATCGCGGCCAGCGCTGAGCGCTCCCGTGATCGAGATCCCCACCGACCTCCCGGCCGACCTGGTCCCCCTCTCGTGGCTCGTCGGCGTCTGGGAGGGCACCGGCGTCATCGACTACGAGGCCGACGGCCGCACCTTCTCCGGTGAGTTCGCGCATCGCGTGAGCTTCAGCCACGACGGAGGCGCGTTCCTCAACTACTCGGCCGACGCCTGGCTGCTCGACGGCGAGCAGCGCCGTCCCCTGGTCTCCGAGATCGGGTACTGGCGACTGGCGCGTCCCGCCTCCGATGCCGACGCCGGCCCCGCGCTGCTGCCGGCGACCGCTGCGGCCGTCGACCGGACCGCCGACGACGTGGAGGCGCTGCGCAACGCCGACGGGGGCTTCGACATCGAAGTGAGCCTGGCCCACGCCGACGGCGTGCTCGAGCTGTACGTCGGGCAGGTCAAGGGCCCGCGCATCGACCTCGCGACCGACGCCGTCGTGCGCACAGCGGGAGCCAAGCCCTACTCGGCTGCCACGCGTCTGTACGGCCTCGTCGACAACCACCTGCTTTGGGCGTGGGACATCGCCGCCCTCGGGCGCGAGCTCGGCTCGCACGCCTCGGCCCGTCTCGCCCGGGCGGAGTGACATGAGCGCACTGACCGACGTCCCCGGTGCCGTCGTTGACGAGCGGGGCCTCCGTCACGTCGGTTCGCCCGTCGCGGAACAGCGGAAGCTGGCATCCGGGCGGGCCCTCGCGCCGCTGGGCGACCGACGCGTGATCTCGGTCGGCGGCGAGGACCGCCTGAGCTGGCTCGACTCGCTTTCGTCGCAGGCCCTCACCCACCTCGTCCCGGGAGTGTCGACCGAGCTGCTCATCCTCGATCCGCAGGGCCGCGTCGAGCACGCGGCCGCGGTGGTCGACGACGGCGAGACGGCCTGGCTCATCGTGGACGCGACCGACGCCGAAGCGCTCGCGACCTGGCTGACCCGCATGCGGTTCCGTCTGCGGGTGGAGGTGCGCGAGCGCTCCGACGACCTGTTCGTCGTCGGCGGCACCGGTGCCGCCGTCGCGGCGCTCACGACGGTCGCTCCGGCATGGATCGACCCGTGGCCCGAGGTCTCGCCCGGTGGATGGGCATACGCGCGGGTCGAACCGCATCCGGGTGCCGACCGCGACTGGGCGGAGGCGATCGTGGATGCCGCGGAGCACGCGCGCCTGATCGATGCCGCCGTCGGCGGTGAGGTCGCCCTGGCCGGCCTTGACGCCGTCGAGGCGCTCCGCGTGGCCGCCTGGCGTCCCCGCGTGGGCGTCGACGCCGACGAACGCCTGCTGCCGCACGAGATGGACTGGCTGCGCACCGCCGTGCACCTGTCGAAGGGCTGCTACCGCGGACAGGAGACGGTGGCGAAGGTGCACAACCTCGGTCACCCGCCGCGTCGCGTCGTCGCCCTGCAGCTCGACGGCAGCGACAACATCCTCCCGGCCCGGGGCGACGAGGTGCGCGCCGGCGACGCGGTGATCGGAACCATCACGTCGGTGGCCGTTCACCACGAGGAGGGGCCCATCGCCCTCGCCCTCGTCAAGCGCACCGCCCCCGAGGGGGTCCCGCTCGTCGTCATGACCGCCGACGGCCCGCTCGCCGCTGCCGCAGAGACGGTCGTCCCGGCCGACGCGGGAGCGACCGCCGCGGTTCCGCGTCTGCCGCGCCTGGGCCGCCGCCGCGCGGCGGAATGAGCACCGACGAGTCCTCGACGACCGTCGGGGTCGTCGTCCCTCGTTCGCGCTGGCGGTCGACGTTCGCCCGTCGCGTTCACCGCGTGCGCGAGTCTGTGCCGGCCATCGCGCAGATCGTCGTCGCCGCGACGGCGGCGTTCGCGTTCGCTCATTTCGTGCTCGGTCACCCGGTACCCCTGCTCGCCGCGACCGTCACGGTGTCGAGTCTCGGCCTGGTCCGCGACGCCAGACCGTGGCGGGTGGCGGAGACGGTGCTGGGCATGCTCGTCGGCATCCTCATCGCCGAGGTGGTGCTCCTCCTCGCCGGCGCCGGGTGGTGGCAGATCGCGGTGGCGATGGCCGTCACGCTCGTCGTGGCGCGCTTCCTCTCGCCGCAGCCGGGGTTCGCGCTGGCCGCCGTCGTGCAGTCGCTCATCGCGCTCGTCCTCGTTACGGGCGCACCGTTCCTGCGGCTCGTCGACGGGGCGATCGGCGGTGTCGCGGCCCTGATCGTCACGGCGCTCATCCCAAGGACGCTGCGCCGCACCGAGCTCCGCGACGCCGACGAGCTCTTCGATGCCCTCGATGCGGCGATGGCGACGATCGTGCGAGCCCTGCGCCGCGGCGACCGCGCCCGGGCCGAGCGCGGTCTCGAGCGCGCGCGCGCTCTGCAGACCTATGTCGACGCGTGGACCGGCTCCCTCGAGTCGGGGCGCGAGGTGGCACGCATCTCGCCGTTCCTCCGACGCCAACGCACCGAGCTGCAGCGCCACGAGCGCGTGCGAGAGGCCCTCGATCTCGCGACGCGCAACCTGCGGGTCGTCGCCCGCCGGGCCGCCTATCTGTGCGCCGACGGAGAGCCCCGCCCCGTCCCCGCCGACCTGCTGGCCGACCTCGCCCGCGCCGCGGGGCTCGTGCGCGAGGGACTCGACGACATCTCGCTCGAGCCTGCCGCCCGCGAGACCCTCGCCGCTCTCACCCGGCGCCTCGACCCCGCGCGTCTGCTGCCCGAGGGAGGGGCCGGAGAGCTCAACCTCATCGCCGCGATGCGTCCGCTCGCCGTCGACCTGCTCGTGGCGGCGGGGATGCCCACGGCCGAGGCGCGCGCGCTCCTGCCGCGGATCTGATCACGGCGGTCCTACGGATCGTCCGGTAGCGCGATTCGCTTCGATCCGCGGGAGACCCGAACGGCTCACCGCGGCGCGACCGCCTCCCACGCGGTCGATCCGCGGGAGACCCGGACGGCTCACCGTGGCGCGACCGCCTCCCACGCCACCTCGACCTCACCCAGACGCCATCTCTCGCGCCGGACAAGCGGCCAGCCGTCACCGACGAGGGCCGCCATCGCCGTGCGCCAGCGGTGGGCCGGGCCGAAGGGCGCCACGACCGCCGCGCGCGTCCATTCCCGATCCAGGGATGCCACGAACTCGTGCACGCGCTCGCCCGCGACATTGCGATGGATGAGCGCCTTCGGCAGCCGCTCGGCGGCGATCGCGGGGGAGTCCAGGTGGCGCAGACTCAGCGACACCGTGAGGCTGCGGGGCACGGCATCCGCCCCCACCTCCACCCAGGTGGCGGTGCGGCCGATCTCGTCGCATGTGCCCTCCACGAGGATGCCGCCGGGCTGCAAGCGGCCGCACATGCGCGCCCACGCGTCGGCGACGTCGGCCTCGTCGTACTGCCGCAGCACGTTCATCGCGCGGATCACCGCCGGGCGCCGCCCGCCCGCGACGGGCACTTCGAAGCCGCCGCGTGAGAACGAGACACCCGTGACGCCCACCGCCTGCTCCCGCGCGCGGGCCACCCGGTCGGGGTCGATCTCGAGACCGAGGACCGTGGCATCCGGACGCTGCGTCGTCACACGCGCGAGGAGCTCGAGAGGTGTGACCGCGCTGGCGCCGAAGCCGAGGTCGACGACCAGGGGATCATCGGTGCGCCGCAGCACGGGGTGACGCGCGATCCAGCGATCGACGCGGCGAAGACGGTTGGTGCCCGTGGTGCCGCGCGTGGGGCGTCCGACGGGCGAGGGTGTCACTCGGACATGATGCCAGCAACGCTCGGGAGCGCGGGCCCCGCGTCGATAGCATGGAGTCATGCCTCACACGCTGATCCTCCTCCGCCACGGGCAGAGCGAGTGGAACAAGACCAACCAGTTCACCGGCTGGGTCGACGTGCGACTCACCGACCAGGGCAAGGACGAGGCGAAGCGCGGCGGCGAGCTGCTGGCCGAGTCCGGCGTGCTTCCCGACGTGCTGCACACCTCGGTGCTGAGCCGCGCGATCCAGACGGCGAACATCGCGCTCGACGCGGCCGACCGCCTGTGGATCCCGGTGAAGCGCTCGTGGCGTCTGAACGAGCGTCACTACGGTGCGCTGCAGGGCAAGGACAAGGCGCAGACCCTCGAGGAGTTCGGCAACGAGCAGTTCATGCTGTGGCGCCGTTCGTTCGACGTGCCGCCGCCGCCGCTGCCCGCCGACGACCAGTACAGCCAGGTCGGCGACCCGCGCTACGTGGGCATCGACGGCGAGGTGCCCGACACCGAGTCGCTCGCCATCGTCATCGACCGCATGCTGCCCTACTGGCACTCCGACATCGTGCCCGATCTGCAGTCCGGCAAGACCGTGCTCGTGACCGCTCACGGCAACTCCCTGCGAGGCCTCGTGAAGCACCTCGAGGGGATCAGCGACGCCGACATCGCCGAGCTGAACATCCCCACCGGCATTCCGCTCGTCTACCGTCTCGACGACGACATGAAGCCGCTCGGTCCGGGCGAGTACCTCGACCCCGAGGCCGCCGCCGCCGGAGCCGCGGCGGTCGCCGCGCAGGGCAACAAGCACTGACACCGACGACGAAGGGGTGGATGCCATGGCATCCACCCCTTCGTCGTGTCTACGGTCAGATGGCCGGGCTGGGCTCGGCCTCTTCGTCGGCGCCGGCCCAGTCGCCCGTGGCGAGGTAGACGACCTTCTTGGCGACGGAGACCGCGTGGTCGGCGAAGCGCTCGTGGTAGCGGCTCGCGAGGGTCGCGTCGACCGTGGCGGTGGCCTCGCCCTTCCACGACTCGCCGAGGACCTTCTCGAACACGCTGATGTGCAGCTCGTCGATGTCGTCGTCGGTGTCGCGGATGGACTCCGCGATGCGCAGATCCTGCGTGCGGAGCAGTTCGGCGAGCTTGCGGGCCACCTCGACGTCGAGCTCGCCCATGCGGGTGAACGTCGTGCGCAGGCCCTTGGGGATGGCGCGCTCGGGGAAGCGCGAGCGCGCGAGCTGGGCGATGTGCTCGGCCATGTCGCCCATGCGCTCGAGCGATGCGCTCACGCGCAGAGCGGTGACGACGATGCGCAGATCGCGGGCGACGGGCTGCTGGCGGGCCAGGATCTCGATGGCCAGCTCGTCGAGCTCAACGGCCTTCTCGTCGATGACTGCGTCGGCTTCGATGACCTCTTCGGCGAGGGAGACGTCGCTCGTGCCGAAGGCGCGCGTGGCGCGGTCGATGGCGATCGTCACCAGGTCGGCGATCTCGACCAGGCGGCTCTGGACGTCCTCGAGGGACTGATGGAATACTTCGCGCATCGCGGGTACCTTCCTCGTCGGCGGCACGGCACAAGGGTGTTCCGCAACCCTCGGGGATTCTTCCCAGCGAAGGTTAACGAGTGGTGCTGTGACAGTGAATAGTAGCCGCTGCCGAGGCGGGGGCGGGGGTGAACGGCGGGTGACGCCGCATCCTCCCCTTTACGCTGTGGGTATGGAACAACCGCAGCTCTCGCTGCTCGCGCTCCTGGCGGGTCTCCTCATCGGAGCCGCGGTGGTCGGCCTCATCGCCGGAGCCATCCGCGCCCGGAACCGCACTCTGGCGCAGACCTCGACCGAGGTGCCGGAGGGCGTGGAGGCCATGCTGGATGCGATGGACGACCCCGCCTTCGTGTGCGACACTTCGTCGACGGTGCTGGCGCTGTCCCCGGCGGCGGAGGTGTTCGGCGTGCACGCCGGCGAGGTCATCGCGAGCGAGGAGCTCAAGCGCGTCGCCCGGGTCGCCCGCGACACGGGAGCGGGGATCGCCGAGAACCTGCGGCTGCGTCGAGGCGCGGCCCCGGCGGAGCCGCGTCTCGTCGCCGTGCGCGCCACCCCGATCTCGGGGCGCCTGACCCTTCTGGTGCTGCGCGACATCACCGAGCGGGAGCGCGTCGAGGAGATGCGGCGCGACTTCGTCGCCAACACCAGCCACGAGCTGAAGACGCCCGTCGGGGCCGTGAGCCTGCTGGCCGAGGCCATCGAGTCCGCCGCCGACGATCCCGCCCAGGTGCGCCACTTCTCGACGCGTCTGCTGGCCGAGGTGACCCGGTTGAGCGCCCTGGTCAATCGCATCCTGAGCCTGTCCCGTCTGCAGGCGGCCGACGAGCTGCGCGACGTGCGCGACGTGTCGATCGACGAGGTCGTCACCGCGGCGGTCGAGGCGTACACGGTGCAGGCCGACGCAGCCCAGGTCACTGTCGTCCGCGGGGGCACCAAGGGGCTGTGGGTGCGCGGCGAGCCGCAGATCCTCACCGAGGCGCTCGGCAACCTCGTCGCGAACGCGATCGCCTACTCCCCGGAGGGGTCGAAGGTCGGCGTCGGCGTGAAGCTCGACGACGGGGTGGTCGAGATCGCCGTCACCGACCGGGGCATCGGCATCCCCGAGAGCGACCAGCACCGGGTGTTCGAACGTTTCTACCGCGCTGATCAGGCCCGCTCGCGGCGAACCGGGGGAACGGGCCTCGGCCTCTCCATCGTCAAGCACGCGGTGCAGCGTCACGGCGGCGAAGTCCGCCTGTGGTCCAAACCCGCTCGCGGCTCGACCTTCACCATCCGCCTTCCGCTGTCCGAGGCTCCCGATCTCGACGGCGCCCGTTCCAAACCGCGTCGCAAGGGCCGCAAGGCCGCCTCAGCGACCGCCGCACCCGCGAAGGGAGACACCGCATGACCCGCGTTCTGATCGTCGAGGACGAGCCCGACCTCGCCGACCCGCTGGCCTACCTGCTGCGCCGGGAGGGGTACGAGGTCGAGATCGCCGAGGACGGCGCTCTCGCGCTGGCCGCCTTCCGCGAGCGGGGGGCCGACATCCTGCTGCTGGACCTCATGCTCCCCGGCATGCCGGGCACGGAGGTCTGTCGCCAGCTACGGCTGACCTCACAGGTGCCGATCATCATGCTCACCGCGAAGGACTCCGAGGTCGACATCGTGGTGGGCCTCGAGCTCGGCGCCGACGACTACGTCACGAAGCCCTACTCCACGCGGGAGCTGCTCGCGCGCATGCGCGCCGTGCTGCGCCGCCGCACCCCGGATGACGCCGACCTCGACGACCGCGTGCTCTCCGGCGGGCGGGTCGTGCTCGACATCGACCGCCACACGGTGGCCGTCGACGGGACCGAGATCAGCATCCCCCTGAAGGAGTTCGAACTCCTCGAGGTGCTCATGCGCAACGCCGGACGGGTGCTGACGCGCGGCCAGCTCATCGATCGGGTCTGGGGGACCGATTACTTCGGCGACACCAAGACGCTCGACGTGCACATCAAGCGCATCCGCTCGCGGATCGAGCAGAACCCCAGCGAGCCCAGCATGCTCGTCACGGTCCGCGGCCTCGGCTACCGCTTCGAGGCCTGACACGCGCCTCGCCCGAGAACGAGGAAGGCGCCGACGGAGAACCGTCGGCGCCTTCCTCGTCGAGATCAGGACGCGGGGGTCTCGGAGGGCGAGGGGGTCACGGTCGGCATGACCGGGACAGGGGTCGCCGAGAAGGACGGCAGCGGCGTCGGCGCCAGCGGGGAGAGGTACTCGAGGGCACCGTCGAGCACGGGCACCTGCATGAGCGAGCCTTCGCCGTCACCCGACTGGAAGTAGACCGGGATGGTGGACCCGGGCACGGCCTCGATGTCGTCGAGGCGGAGGGGCTCGGTCTCGCTGGTGAGGTCGCCGAGGCTCAGGGTGCGGTTGGCCGGAACGGTCACGTTCGTCTTCACGGCCGACGACCCCTCGCCGACCTCGATGCGCAGCGTGAGCGAGTCGGTCGTGTCGTTGACGATCGCGGCGACGAGGTTGCCCGTCGTGCCCTCTTCGTCGGCGACGATGAGCGCGTTGCGCACGTGGAGCGGACCGGCCGCGGCGGGTACGTTCACGCCGTCGGAGGCGGAATAGTCGATGGTGGTCGCCTGCGGTGCGATGAGGTTGCACCCCGTCGTGCCCAGCACGACAGCGGCACCCACGGCGATGGACGCGATCAGGCGCGTTTTCACGGATCCTCCAAGAACGGCAGACGACATCGGAATCATCCTACGCGGTCCGAGGCGACGACCCGGCCCCGCCGGCGTCCCACTCGCGCGAGGAGGAGCGGTGCGGGGGTGGGGTCGCCGGGGTGGGCGGAACTCTAGCGCATGCGGGCCTGTGGTATCCTGGATGTTGCCGAAAGGACATAACTCCATGCTTTTTGAGGTTGGCGAGACCGTCGTTTACCCGCACCATGGCGCGGCCACGATCATCGAGGTCAAGGAACGCGTTATCAAGGGTGAGACGAAGAAATACCTGAAGCTCAACGTCACCCAGGGAGACCTCGTGATCGAGGTCCCTGCCGACAACGTCGACCTCGTCGGCGTCCGTGACGTTATCGGCAAGGAGGGTCTCGACCGCGTCTTCGAGGTGCTCCGTGCGCCCTTCACGGAGGAGCCGACCAACTGGTCGCGCCGTTACAAGGCGAACCTCGAGAAGCTCGCTTCGGGCGATGTGATCAAGGTCAGCGAGGTCGTCCGCGACCTGTGGCGCCGCGATCAGGACCGCGGCCTCTCCGCCGGCGAGAAGCGCATGCTCGCCAAGGCGCGTCAGATCCTCGTGTCGGAGCTCGCTCTGGCCGAGAAGACCGACGAAGACCGTGCGAGCGTCGTGCTCGACGAGGTCCTCGCCTCCTGACGTCTTCGACATCGGCGCGCGTCCTCCGGGGCGCGCGCCGTTCGTCGTCGCGGCTACCGCCCGCGCGCTGTCGCGCTAGCTTGAACGGGTGACTCTCACTCCGGTTCCGCGCCTCGCGGTCGTCGTCGTCGCCGCCGGTTCCGGCACCCGTTTGCGAGGTGGCGCGCCCAAAGCCTTCGTCGGCTTGGACGAGCGCACCATCCTGCACCACGCCCTTCGCGGTGTCTTCGCGGCAGAGGCCGCGCAGGTGGTCATCGTCGTGCCGCACGGTTTCGAGGGCGACGCCCTCACCGACGCGCGCGACGCCGCAGGGGCGCGCGCGGATCTCGTCTCCGTCGTCACGGGCGGACAGACGCGTCAGGAATCCGTGTCCGCGGGTCTTGCGGCGCTGTGGGCGGATGTCGACATCGTCCTCGTCCACGACGCGGCACGCGCGCTCACGCCTCCCGCGGTGTTCGACCGCGTCGTCGCGGCGATCGACGCGGGCGCCGTCGCCGTCATCCCGGCCATGCCGGTGGTCGACACGATCAAACGCATCGACCCCGCCGACGGGCGCGTGATCGCGGCGGTCGACCGCTCGGAGTTGGCGGCGGCGCAGACCCCGCAGGGATTCCGCCGCGACGTTCTCGCCGCGGCGCTGCGTGATGCGGAGGCCGATCACACCGACGACGCCGCGGCCGTGGCATCCGTCGGTCACCCCGTGATGACCGTCGAGGGGGACGCGACGGCGTTCAAGATCACCACGGCACCCGACCTCGACCGCGCGCGAGCGCTTCTCGCCGGGCGACCGTCGCCCGAAGTTCCCCCCGCGCCGGCGCCGCGCGGACCGCAGGTGGGCATCGGAACCGACGTGCACGCGTTCGGCGGCGAGGGAGCGCTCTGGCTCGCGGGGCTCGAGTGGCCCGGGGAGATCGCCCTGTCCGGGCACTCCGACGGCGACGCCGTCGCCCACGCGATCGTCGATGCGCTGCTCGCCGCCGCCGGTCTGGGTGACATCGGCACGCACTTCGGCACGGATCGCCCCGAGTTCGCCGGCGCCCACGCCGATGCCTTTCTCTCACACACGGTCGGGCTGCTCGCGGCCGCGGGCTGGCGGGTGGGCAACGTCTCGGTCCAGGTGCAGGCCAACCGGCCGCGGTTCGCCGCGCGACGCGTCGAGGCGGAGCGAATTCTCTCGGCAGCCGTGGGCGCCCCCGTCTCGGTGAGCGCCACGACCACTGACGGCCTCGGCTTCACCGGGCGGACCGAGGGCGTCGCCGCTTTCGCGACCGCGCTCGTGGTGCCCGCCTGAGCGAAGGCGTCAGAGCCGCCGCGTCATGAACGTCGACAGCGGATCGGCCGCGTAGGGCGGGAACGGCGCACACTCCTCGAAACCCTCGCTGGCATACAGTCGGCGCGCGGGGAGGAAGTCGTCGGTGCTGCCCGTCTCCAGCCAGAGACTGCGGATGCCGCGCTCCTGCGCGTCCTCGACGATGTGACGGAGGATCGCGCGTCCGATGCCCTGCCCGAGGAACGCGTCGACGACGCGCATCGACTTGAGTTCCGCGCGCGCGTCGCCGAGGTCTTTGCAGGCGCCGATCCCGGCGAGTTCGTCGTCGACCCAGGCCGACCAGACCGTGATGCCGTCGGCGGTGAGCCCGTCGAGGTCGAGGGCGTGCACGCTCTCGGCGGGGGTGTTCTCGTGCATGCCCGCGAGGTGCGCGATGACGAGGGCGCGGGTGGCATCGGAGGACAGGTCGTCGGGGCGGATCAGGAGGGGCACCCCGGCACCCTAGCCGGGTCGTGTTTCACGCACGGGTCGCGCGGAGGGGCGGCCGGTAGGCTGGGAGAGTGACCGTTCGGCTGTATGACACGAAAGCGCAGGCTCTGCGCGAGTTCGTCCCTCTCGACCCCTCGAACGTCACCCTCTACGTCTGCGGACCGACCGTGCAGTCGGGGCCGCACATCGGCCACGTCCGGGCCGCTCTCGCCTTCGACCTGCTCCGCCGCTGGCTCGGGCACCGTTTCGGCCGCGTCACCTTCGTGCGCAACGTCACCGACATCGACGACAAGGTGCTCGCCAACGCCACGGCCGAGGAGCCGTGGTGGGCGCTCGCGTATCGGATGGAGCTCGAGTTCACGCGGGCCTACGCCGCCGTCGGCATCCTGCCCCCCACCTACGAACCGCGCGCGACCGCCTCGGTGACGCAGATGCAGGAGCTCATCGCCGAGCTCATCGAGCGCGGACACGCCTATGCCGCCGCGGGCGACGTCTACTTCGATGTGCGCTCGTGGCCCGCCTACGGCGAGCTCACGCGGCAGGGCCTGGATGCGATGGAGCCCGCCGCCGACGCCGACCCCCGCGGCAAGCGCGACCCGCACGACTTCGCGCTGTGGAAGGGCGCGAAGGACGGCGAGCCGGACTCCGCGACCTGGGCCTCCCCGTGGGGCGCGGGACGTCCTGGCTGGCACATCGAGTGCTCGGCCATGTCGCGGCGCTATCTGGGACCGGAGTTCGACATCCACGGCGGTGGTCTCGATTTGCGCTTCCCGCATCATGAGAACGAGATCGCGCAGTCGACCGCCGCGGGCGACGCGTTCGCGCGGTACTGGGTGCACAACGGGCTGGTTACCGTCGACGGGCAGAAGATGTCGAAGTCGCTCGGCAACTTCACCCTCGCGGCCGACGTCCTCGTCGCTCACGACCCCCGGGTCGTGCGGTACGCGCTCGCCGCGGCCCACTACCGCTCGAACCTCGACGTGTCGGAGAAGGCGTTCGCCGAGGCGGCCAGCGCCCTCGAGCGCATCTCGACCTTCCGCCAGCGCGTGCTGCGGGCCACCGCCGCAGACGCCCTCGCGATCGTTCCGGAGGATATCCCCGCGGAGTTCGCCGCGGCGATGGATGACGACCTGGGAGTGCCCCAGGCCCTCGCGACGCTGCACGAGACCGTGCGCGCCGGCAACGCCGCCATCGATGCGGGAGATAGCGACGTGGCGCTCGGCGCATACCGCTCGGTCGCCGCGATGCTCGGCATCCTGGGGCTGGACGACGCGGAGCCGGCCGTGGCGACGGATTCTGCCGACGCGGCGCTCGACGCCCTCGTGCAGGAGATGATCGCGCAGCGCGCCCGCGCTCGCGCCGACAAGGACTGGGCTGCCGCCGACCGCATCCGCGATGCCGTCGCCGCCGCCGGAATCACGCTGGAGGACACTCCGGCCGGAACCAATTGGAGTATCGATGCCTAAGCCAGGACGCCCGGGAGCACGCAACCCCGGCAAGAAGAAGGGCCCCCTCAAGGGCACCGGCGGGCACTCCCGCAAGGCGCTCGAGGGACGCGGCCCGACCCCCAAGGCCGAAGACCGCGCCTGGCACCCCGCCGGCAAGCGCAAGGCCGCCGAAGAGCGCTACGCCGCGGCGGGTGGAAAGGGGCGCCCCGGGGTGCGCGCGGTGGGCGGGAACCCCAACCGCAAGAGCCCCAAGGCCTCCGACGACACCGAGACCGTCACCGGCCGCAACTCGGTGCTCGAGGCGCTGCGGGCGAAGATCCCCGCCACCGCGATGTACATCGCGCAGCGCGTCGAGATGGACGACCGCGTCAAGGAGATGCTGTCGATCGCGACGAACCGCGGCATCCCCGTCCTCGAGGTCACCCGTCCCGAGCTCGACCGCATGGCCGGCTTCGACGGTGTGCACCAGGGCGTCGCCCTGAAAGTGCCGCCGTACTCGTACGCCCACCCGCAGGACCTGCTCGAGCAGATCATCGACCGCGGCGAGGTGCCGCTGCTGGTGGCCCTCGACGGCGTGACCGACCCCCGCAACCTCGGCGCGATCATCCGCTCGACGGGCGCGTTCGGCGGTCAGGGCCTCATCCTGCCCCAGCGCCGGTCGGCGAGCGTGAACTCGGCCGCGTGGAAGACAAGCGCGGGAGCAGCAGCCCGCATCCCCGTCGCGCTCGCCGCGAACCTGACTGCCACGCTGAAGGAGTTCAAGAAGCAGGGCGTGTTCGTTCTCGGCCTCGCCGGCGACGGCGATGTGGCGCTGCCATCGCTCGAACTCGCCGACCGCCCGGTCGTGATCGTCGTCGGCTCCGAGGGCAAGGGCCTGTCGCGCCTGGTCACGGAGACGTGCGACCAGGTCGTGTCCATCCCGATCTCCGCAGCGACGGAGTCGCTCAACGCCGGTATCGCGGCATCCGTCGCGCTGTACCAGGTGTCGACTCTGCGCGCGAGCCTCTGACCACCGCCCCCTTGGAAGGAACGCCATGCCCCGCATCGCCGTCATCGGAGGCACCGGCTACGCCGGCAGCCACATCGTGACCGAGGCCGTCCGTCGCGGCCACACCGTCGTCTCGATCGCCCGCACGGTCCCCACCGAGCGTGTCGAGGGGGCCACGTACCTGGAGGGGACGGTGCTCGACGTCCCGGGTCTCGTCGCTCAGCTCGAGGGCGTCGACGTCGTCGTGTCGGCCGTCGCACCGCGCGGCGACATGGAGGGCAAGCTCCGCCCGGCGATCGCGGAGCTCGTCACCGCCCTTCCCGAGAACGTGCGGGTGGGCGTCGTGGGCGGCGCCGGCGGCTCGCTCGTCGCCGAGGGCGGACCGCGCCTCATCGACACCGACGGCTTCGCCGAGGAGTACAAGCCCGAGGCGCGCGAGGCCATTGGCATCCTGGAAGACCTGCAGGCCGATGACACCGGCCGTGACTGGTTCTACGTGCACCCGGCCGGCGGCTTCGGTTCGTGGGCTCCGGGGGAGCGCACCGGCTCCTACCGCGACGGCGGTGACGTGCTCGTCGTCGACGACGGGGGAGACTCCTTCATCGGCGGCGCCGACTTCGCCGTGGCCGTGCTCGACGAGATCGAGAACCCGACGCACACGCGGGAGCGCTTCACCGTCGGGTACTGACCCGCGCGACGCCGAGGCCGCGGCATCCGAGACCTGATCCCGGATGCCGCGGCCTCCGTCATTCCGCGGGGGCGCCCTGTCCGCGAGCTCGCATCAGCATGACGAGGTGACACGCTCGGCGGCCTCCGGCAACTGTGATCTCGATGCCATCGCATGATCTCGGCGGCTAGGGGACGGGTGCGACACCCATGCGTCTCAGACCAGGTCGCGCCAATCGACGAGGTCGGTGTCGGTCGTGGGGACCTCGCCCGTGGCCGGTGCGTCGGCATCGGAGACGGTCGGGATCGACATCGTGTCGGTGGGCGGACCCATGACGGTCGCCTCGTCGCGGCGGTGGCGCAGGACGTCGTCGATGTACGAGCTGACGACCTCGGCGAGGGGGACCGACCGGCCGCGCGCCTGCGACATGTACCAGCGGTGCTCGAGCACTTGGTGGAACACCTCGGCGGGTTCGAGCTTGGCCCGCAGGTCCCACGGGATGGCCATGACAATCGGCTCGAACACGCGCGTGAGCCACTCGTGCGCGACCATCTCTTCGTCGGCGCCGAGGCGCGAGACGCGCGCGCGGAACTCGTCGAGGTCGTTGAGGAGGCGGCGGGCCTGGTTCTCCTCGACATCGAGACCCGTCAGCCGCAGCAGGCGGCGCTGGTGGTGGCCGGCATCCACGACCTTCGGCTGGATGGAGACCTGCGTGCCGTCGCCGGCGGTGCGGATCGACATCTCACCGATGTCGAAGCCGAGGGCGTTGAGACGGTGGACCCGCTCGGTGATGCGCCAGGACTCGTCGACGGCGAACGTCTCTTTGTCGGTGAGGGCAGCCCACAGCGAGTGGTACGACGCCACCAGGCCGTCCGCGACGGCGACGGCATCCACTCCACCCTCCAGGCGCCCGCCGGCCTCGAGGTCCATGATCTCGCCGGCGATGTTGGTGCGGGCGATGTCGAGGTCGTGGGCCCGCTGGCCGGGACTGAGGCGGTTGCCGTGCAGCTCGCCGGTCTCAGCGTCGACGAGGTAGGCGGCGAATTCACCGGCATCACGGCGGAACAGCGTGTTCGACAGCGACACGTCGCCCCAGTAGAAGCCCACGTTGTGCAAGCGCACGAGGAGCACCGCGAGGGCGTCGACGAGACGCGTCGCGGTGTGCGGGCGCAGTACCTGCGTGAAGAGGGCGCGGTAGGGGAGGGAGAACTTCAGGTGCGCGGTGACCAGGGCCGCGGGGAGGGGACGACCCGAGGCGTCGGTGCGCCCGGCGATCACCGCGACGCGGTCGACGCAGGGAGCGTCGAGACGGTCGAGGTTGCCGAGCATGTCGTATTCACGACGGGCCATCTCCTCGGTCGTCTCCTTGATGGCCACGACGCGACCGGAGAGGTTGGCGAAGCGCACGAGGTGGCGGGAGATGCCCTTGGGCAGGGCGACGATGTGGCTGCTCGGCCAATCGGCGAGGCCGGTCGACCACGGCAGCTGCAGAAGGCCCGGGTCGACGGTGCTGGCCGTGATGCTGAGCGATTCGGACACGGATACCTCCGGGAAAACGGTGCGGCGCGCCCCCGGCCCGACGAGGTCGGGATCGGGGACGCGCCGCGTCGATGCGATGGGTCAGGCCGAAGCGATGGCCCGGTCGGTCAGGCGCTCGCCCGACTCGAGGTCGAACACGTGGACGTGTCCGGGGACCGGTGCCAGCACGACCGTCTCGCCCGCGTTGGGGTGACGACGACCGTCGACGCGCGCGACCAGGTCGGTGCGCTTGCCGTTGATGTCGGTGTGGCCGTAGAGGTAGCCGTCGGCGCCGAGCTCCTCGACGAGGTCGACGACCACCGAGAGGCCGCGGCCGTCGGCCGGGGCGACCTGGATGTCTTCGGGACGGACGCCGATGGTGACCTCGGAGCCGTGGGCGCGGCTGATCGTGTCGGCCTCGACGGGGACGACGAGGTCGCCGAACCGCACGCCACCCTCGGCGATGTCGGCGGTGAAGAGGTTCATCGCGGGCGAGCCGATGAAGCCGGCCACGAAGACGTTTTTCGGGGTCTCGTACAGGTCGCGCGGGGTGCCGACCTGCTGGAGCAGGCCGTCCTTGAGGACCGCGATGCGGTCGCCCATGGTGAGGGCCTCGGTCTGGTCGTGCGTGACGTAGACCGTGGTGACCCCCAGGCGGCGCTGCAGCGACGCGATCTGGGTGCGCGTCTGGACGCGCAGCTTGGCGTCGAGGTTCGACAGCGGCTCGTCCATGAGGAAGACCTGGGGCTGACGAACGATCGCGCGGCCCATGGCGACACGCTGACGCTGACCACCCGAGAGGGCCTTGGGCTTGCGGGTCAGGTACTGCTCGAGGTCGAGGAGCTTGGCGGCTTCGAGGACGCGAGCGGCGCGCTCCTCCTTGCCGACGCCGGCGATCTTGAGCGCGAAGCCCATGTTCTCGGCGACGGTCATGTGGGGGTACAGCGCGTAGTTCTGGAAGACCATCGCGATGTCGCGGTCCTTCGGGGGCACGTCGGTGACGTCGCGGTCGCCGATGAGGATGCGACCCGAGTTGACCTCTTCGAGGCCGGCGAGCATGCGCAGCGAGGTGGACTTTCCGCAGCCCGAGGGGCCGACGAGGACGAGGAACTCTCCGTCTGCGACGTCGAGGTTCAGCTTGTCGACCGCGGGGCGGGTTCCGCCCGGGTACAGACGGGTTGCGTTGTCGAAGGTGACGGACGCCATGTTTTCTTCTCCTTCACCGGCAGGTACGTGCCGGACGATCCGTAGTGAATGGAATGAACGGGGGCGACCCCGTGCGTCCGACGTTGGACGCACGGTCAGTATCGCACGTGTCTGGTCATTTCTCAGCCAGCCTCGTTAGCATCGTTGATCGTTCGCTCTACCCGCGCGTTCCCCCCGATTTCATGCGGCAGACGTTTATGCCCGGAAGGTTCCATGTCCCACGACCAGACCCCGAACGTGCCCGCCGAACGCGACCGTCGCGAGGCGGTGCGCGAGAAGGCGCAGCAGGTCAAGGCGAAGCAGACGCGCTGGCGCATCGCGCGCCGCTCGCTGATCGGCGTCGGGGCCGTCGCGGTGATCGCGGTGGGCGCGGTGGGCGTGTCCGCCGCGCTGAACTCGCGTGAGGCGCGTTCGCAGGCCCTGCCCGCCGCGGCGACCGACGACGGCTTCGCCGTGACGACTGCCACGGGTGTCGCCGACCCCCTCGCCGACCAGACCGTCGACGGCAGTGCCGGGACGATGTCGACGGATGCCGCCCCCTCGGCCGCTCCGACGCCCGAGCCCACCGGAACGGCGGCTCCGGTCGACATCCGCGTGTACGTCGACTACATGTCGGCCGAGGCGCACGAGTTCGAAGCGGCGAACGCCACGCAGCTGTCGAAGTGGGTCGCCGACGGCGCCGCGACCCTGTCGTATTACCCGGTCGCCATGCTCACGTCGAAGTCCAACGGCACCAAGTACAGCCTGCGCGCCGCGGGCGCGGCCGCGTGCGTCGCGACCCACGCCTCGGACCGCTTCTTCGCTTACAACCACGAGCTCCTGACCAACCAGCCCGTGGTCGACTCCGACGGCTACAGCGACCAGCAGCTCGCCGACATGGCGCAGGGCGCCGGCGTGAGCGACGTGGCGACGGTGCGCGACTGCATCGAGGACGAGACCTACACCTCGTGGGCGAAGGCCGCGACCGACCGCGCGATCAAGGGTCTGCCCGGCACCGACGGTCAGGCGCTCACCGCCACGCCCACGGTTTTCGTGAACGGCACGGAGTACGTCGGCACCATGAACGACGCGAAGGAATTCGCCCAGTTCGTGCTCACCGTAGACAGCAACGCGTACTACTCCACCGCCACGCCCACTCCGACCCCGTCGGCCACTCCCGCAGGGTGATCGAGCCGCTGCGCCGCGGCGACATATGAGATTCTGGTGACATGAACGACGAGCTCGAGGACTCCCCGCCGCGGCGGTCCCGTGATCAGTTGAAGGTGTGGGTCGAGGAATTCCTCGCGCAGGGCCACGCCGTGACCGGCACCGTCAAGGTCGTCGATCAAGAGGACGCGGACGGTCAGGACACCGGTCTGGTGGTCATGAACCTGCGCAACACCACGGCCTCCATCTACATGCAGCCGCGCGGCTACGACGACCCCCTGTGGGAGGCGACGCTCACCGCGCGTCCCGACGACCTCACGCTCACCCCGCACGACATGGCGAGCCTCGCCGCCGAGCTCGTCATCGCGGGCAACCTCTGCTCGTTCCTGCAATTCAAGTCGCTCGAGTGGGACCGCGAGAGCGGACACCACGCGGAGTGACGTCGTCTCGGGTCGTAGACTCGATCGCCGGGGCGCTCGTCGCCTCACGCCGGCTTGGCGCAATTGGTAGCGCACCGTACTTGTAATACGGGGGTTGCAGGTTCAAGTCCTGTAGCCGGCACCTTCTCCTGCGGAAAAGCTCGGGCCACCCGGGCGCTCAGGACCCGTGACGCGCGGTCACGCCTGGAACGGCGCCGTCGCGGCATCCACCCGGATCTGCTCGGCGGACAGGGCGCGGTCCTCCGGCGCCTTCGCGTACTCGTCGTAGAACGTCGCCAGCGACATGAGACGGTTGCCGTCCTCGTAATGCTCGCCCTCCTCCTCCCGCGTGACCGCGAAGAAGAGGCGATCGGGCTGGGCGTCGTAGACGGCGCCGAGGCACATGGGCCACGGGTAGGCCGTGACGTACATGTCGTATCCGGACAGGTCGCTGATGCCCCTCTAGCGGCGCGTCACGACAGGGCGTTCGCCAACACCACGAGGAACACCCCCGCCGCGGCGATCGTCACCAACCCGGCGAGCAGGGCACCGGCGACCGCGACGGCCCGCAGGGGTCCCGGACGGGTGGCCGCCTCCCACGCGAACAGGAGCGCGGTGACCCCCACGACGAGCATGATGAGGTCGCCCGCGAGGCCGACCGGCGCCCACACGACGCTCGCCATCGCTGCCAGCCCCGCCACCAACGCCATGACGTGGCGCACGTGGTTGCCGGGCGGGGCGGCGTCGGAGCTCACCTCGCCACTCCTCAACGCGGTCGCACGCGCAGCCACCGCACGCCGTGGGCGCTGAGGGTGAGACCGGCGCCCAGCCAGACCGGCGCCGAGGTGACGATGTCGAGCGCTTCGGGCGCCAGGCCCGAGAGCGTCAGGGCGTCGATCTCGACGGCCGAGTCGGCGACGTTGGCCATGACCAGCACGGCGAAGCCGTTGTCGCCGGGGCGGAGGAACGCGACGACGGAGGGGACGCGCGCGTCGAAGGCGATGAGCTCGTTGCCGGCGAACTCCGCCGTGGCGCGGCGCACGTCGAGCAGGCGCGTGAGACGGGCGAAGACGCGCCCGGCGGGGGTGCCGGCATCCGTCCGGTCGGCGTAGTTCTGCGCCGGACGATACGGCCGGTGCACCCAGCGGCTGTCGCCCGCCTCTTCGGGCCGGTCGGTGTAGCCGTAGTCGTTCAGCTGGGCGACCTCGTCGCCGAGGTAGAGGAGGGGGATCCCGCCGGTCGACAAGGCCAGCGCGTGGGCGAGGATGACGCGGTCCTCCCCGCCGGCGTCGCCCGCTTCGATCCCCGCGAGGGATGCCGTGGTGCCGGCCACGCGCGCATCGCCGGTGCGCGGGTTCTCCTGGAAGGGCACGCCGCGCGCGAAAGTGCCCTCGGCGCGTCCGACGTAGAAGTCGTTCAGGAAGCGGCGGTGGGGGTACCCGTCGATGCCGAGCTCCGCGGCATCCTCATCGGCGAAGGTCCACCCGATGTCGTCATGACTGCGGACGTAATTGACCCAGGCCGTGCCCGCGGGGAGGGCGTGGCGGCGTTCGAGGGCCTGCTGCAGGAGGCGTCCGTCGCGGGTGGCCAAGGCCTCCCAGGTCAACGCCATCTGCAGCGGGTTGTACGAGATCTGGCACTCCTCGGGCGAGATGTACGACACGACCTCGTCGGGGTGCACGATCGCCTCCGACTTGAACAGCAGCCCGGGGGCTGCCATGCGCAGCACCGCGTTGAACGCCTGCAGCAGCAGGTGCGCCTCCGGGAGCGATTCGCACGTGGTGCCGAGGCGCTTCCAGATGAATGCCACGGCATCCATCCGCAGGATCTCGACGCCCTGGTTCGCAAGGAACAGCATCTCGCCCGCCATGGCCTCGAAGACGGCGGGGTTGGCGTAGTTGAGGTCCCACTGGAAGTGGTAGAAGGTGGCCCAGATCCACCGCCCGTCGTCGAGCTGCACGAACGAGCCCGGGTGGTCGTCGGGGAAGATCTCGCGCGTGGTGCGCTCGTAGGCGTCGGGCATCTCGCGGTCGGGGAAGATGAGGTAGAAGTCCTCGTATCCGCGCTCGCCCGCGATCGCCTTCTGTGCCCAGCGATGCTCGTTGCTGGTGTGGTTGAAGATGAAGTCCACGACGAGCGAGATGCCGGCCCGGCGCAGCTCTGCGGCGAGCTCGGCGAGTTCGGCCATCGTTCCGAGCGCGGGGTTCACCCGACGGTAGCTCGACACCGCGTACCCGCCGTCACTGTTGCCCTCAGGGCTCTCGAACAGCGGCATGAGGTGCAGGTAGGTCAGCCCGAGCTCGCGGAAGTACGGGATGGAGTCCCGGATGCCGCGGAGTCCGCCGGCGTAGCGGTCGACGTAGCAGACACCCCCGACCATGCGCTCGTTCTCGAACCACTCCGGGTCGCTCCCGCGCGCACGGTCGAGGGCCTTCAGATCGGCGGAACGGGACGCCCAGGAGCGCCGCGCCAGATCGACCACGGATGCCAGACGCTCGAAGCCGTCGGGGCGCTCGCCGTAGAGCCGGGAGAACAGATCGTGGAGGCGGGGGAGATGCACCTCGGCGTTCGCGAGGAACTCGCGATCGACGTTGTCGGCGGTCAGGTCGGCGAGGATCGCCGAGACGTCGTGGGAGGTGCGCTGGAGCTGTGTCACGCAGGAAAGCCTGACGCATGGCGAGCGATTCCGTCGACAGCGGCACGGAAGCGCCGCGGCGGGCCGGGATCCGGCGCCCGTCCGCGCCCCCGTACGATCGAGCGTGGCCCCCGAGCGGGGGAGCGAGAGGAGAGCGGTGTCGGAGCGCGGATCGATCGGCATCGCCGTCGCCGGAGCGGTGCTGATCGGCGCCCTCACGGCGCTGCAGGCGCGGATCAACGGCACGCTCGGCGCCGAGATCGTTGACGGGTTCGTCGCCGCCGCGATCTCGTTCGGCTCGGGCCTGGCCCTCCTCATCGTGCTGTCGGCACTGGTCCCGCAGGGCCGACGCGGGTTCGGACGCCTCGTGTCCGGCATCCGGTCGCGGACCATTCCCGCCTGGATGCTGCTGGGCGGCCTCGCGGGAGCGTTCACCGTCGCGAGCCAGGGGCTGACGGTCGCGACGATCGGGGTCGCCCTCTTCACCGTCGGGTTCGTCGCGGGCCAGACCACCGGCGGTCTCGTTCTCGACCGCGTCGGCTACGGGCCGGCGGGGGTCGTGCCCGTCACGGTGCGCCGGGTCGTGGGGGCGCTGCTGGCCATCGGCGGCGTCGTGGTCTGCCTGTCGGGGGATGCCATCGGCGGTGTGCCGCTGTGGATGCTCGTCGTTCCGGCCATCGCAGGCGCGGGCGTCGCCTGGCAGCAGGGGACCAACGGTCGACTGCGCGTGCGCGTGGAGAGCCCGCTGACCGCGACGCTGGTGAACTTCATCGGCGGCACCGTGGTGCTGCTGGTGGCGGCGTTCGTGCACGTCGCGGTGGTGGGCGCGCCACGGGTCGTGCCGACGGAACCGTGGCTCTACGTCGGCGGAGCCGTGGGCGTGATCTACATCTTCCTGTCAGCCGTGGTCGTGCGTCGCACGGGCGTGCTGCTGCTCGGGCTCGGCTCCGTGGTCGGGCTGCTCACCACCTCGGTGCTGCTGGACGCCCTGTGGCCCGCTCCCGCCGCACCCTCGACACCGGTGGCGCTGCTGGCGGCCGCCGTCGCCATCGCGGGTGTCGTGGTCGCCGCGGTGCCGTTGCGGCGTCGCCGCCCCTGATCCCCTCCACCGGGGCATCGCGGCCGCGGACAACGCTCAGCACGTCCGCCGCGGACGCGACGACGCCGCCGACCGGAGCCGGCGGCGTCGAGGCCGTTCCCGCGGGGAGGTCAGAGGCGCGTCTCGTCGACCTTGCGCTTCTTCCTGCCGCCGGGCATGCGGGAGATGTGCTTCGCGGCATCCACGGTCTTGCGGCGGACCGGACGCGACATCGTCGGCTTGCCGCCGACGTAGAGCCAGCCCAGCAGCACCTCGTGCTTCGACAGGCCGTGGGCCTTGGCCAGCACCTTGTGGCGGGTGTTGTCGTCGGTGCGCCAGAACACCCCGAAACCTGCTTCGTCGAGCACGAGGCTCAGCATGTGGGCGACACCGGATGCCACGGCCTCCTGCTCCCACGCGGGGATCTTCTTCGAGCCGAAATCGGCCACCACCGCGATGATTAGCGGTGCGCGACGGGGCTTGGAGGAGTACCCCTTCTTGCCGTCGGCCTTGTTGAGTGCACGCGCGAGAAGGTCGCGATCGGCGCCGCGGATCTCGATGAGACGCCACGGCTTGAGGCTCTTGTGATCGGCGACGCGACCGGCGGCGGCGACGAAGGCCTCGAGCTCGGGGCCGGTGGGAGCGAGGTCGGTGACCTTCGACCACGACCGGCGGTCGCGCATGGCCTCGAGGGCGCTCATGCCCCGTCGGCGGGAGAGTCGGCCGGGGTGAAGTTCAGCGACAGGGAGTTCATGCAGTACCGGTCGCCGGTGGGGGTGCCGAAGCCGTCGGGGAAGACGTGGCCCAGGTGCGAGCCGCAGTTCGCGCACCGCACCTCGGTGCGCTGCATGCCGTGGCTGTTGTCGTCGAGCAGCTCGACCGCCTCGGGGCGCACCGACTCGTAGAAGCTCGGCCACCCGCAGTGCGAGTCGAACTTGGTGCCGCTCTGGAACAGCTCGTTGCCGCACGCGGCGCAGGTGTACAGGCCGGCGCGGCTCTCGTCGAGCAGCTCACCGGTCCAGGCGCGTTCGGTGCCGGCCTGGCGCAGCACCGCGTACTGCTCCGGGCTGAGCTCGGCGCGCCACTGGTCGTCGGACTTGTCGACGGCGTAGGTCATGTGTTCTCTCCTTCGTCTGCGTCCCATTCTCTCGTGCCCGGCCCCGGTCGGGTCGTGCTGCGATGATTCGAGGGTGGATCAGGATGCCGTGGATGCCGTCGTCGAGCGCTACGGGCGGTTCGCCCGCGAGGAGGCGCCCGGCAGATCCGCGCTCTACGAGGCATGGGCGCACCGCGTGGTCGACGACGCTGACGTCGCGGCCGCGCTGTCGTCGATCCCCGACACGCGACGTCAACCCTCGCTGGTCTTCGCCGTCATGCGCGTGCTGGGGGCGCCGATGGACGACGTCGACGCGTGGGCACGGTGGGTCCCCGCCCACGCCGACGAGATCGCCGCGCAGTGCCGCGTGCGCAGCGTGCAGACGAACGAACCGCTCCGGTGCGCGGCACTGCTGCCGGTGCTCGCGCGGATCGACGGTCCGATCGCGCTGCTCGAGGTCGGCGCGAGCGCCGGTCTGTGCCTGTACCCCGACCGATACTCGTACCGCTACCACCGCGGCGACGAGCTCATCGCCCTCGACCCGGTCGACGGTCCGTCGGCGGTCGAGCTGCACAGCGACCTGACCGGCGACCCCGCGTTCCGGATGCCCGAGATCGTCTGGCGCGCCGGGATCGACCTCAACCCGCTCGACGCTCGCGACACGGACGACCGGGCCTGGCTCGCGGGTCTGGTGTGGCCGGGGGAGGAGGGGCGGCGAGAGCGCATCGTCGCCGCCCTCGACATCGCCGCCGACGACCCGCCGCTCCTGGTCTCCGGCGACGGCGCGGACGCGCTGCCGGCGCTCGCCGCCCAGGCGCCGGGCGACGCCACGCTCGTGGTCACCACGCCGGGCGTGCTCGCGCACGTACCGCGCGCGCGGCGCGGGGCGGTCATCGATGCGGCCCGCGCCGCGGGGCGATGGGTGACCCTCGACGCTCCCGGGCTCCACGACGGATGGACGGGAACGCCGACCGCGGAGCGGGGCGGTTTCGCCCTCGCCCTGGACGGCGAGGTGCTGGGCGAGGTGGATCCGCTCGGCGCGTGGGTGGCGTGGCATCCGGGGCGGGGAGCGTCGGCGCAGTAGCGTGGCGGCGTGCCTCTTTCGGACCGCGACCTCGCCTTCCTCGCCTTCGAGGGTGAATGGCGGCGCCACGCGGGTGCGAAGGAGGAGGCGATCCGGGCGGAATTCTCGATCACGCCCGCCCGGTACTACCAACTCCTCGGCCGATTGATCGACACCCCCGACGCCCTCGCGCACGACCCGATGCTGGTGCGCCGGCTCCGACGTCGCCGCGATGATGCGGCCGCGCAGCAGCGCGCACGGCTGGGGCGGACGGCGACGCGCTGACGGGGCGCCCCGGCGACGACCGATAGCATCGTCCAATGGCCAGATCGACCTTCCCTCGGGATCGCTTCGACGACCTGCCCGACTCGACCGGCCGGGTCGGAGCGCACCGGGCCGAGCGACCGCGCACCCGCGGGTGGATCGTGTTCCTCTGGGCGGCCATCGCCACGCTCGTGCTCATCATCGTGGGCATCTTCGGATCCCTCGTGGTGTCGGGCCGCATCAGCTTCGGTGAGGATGCCGCGCCCGCGCCGACCGTCTCGGCGGAGTCGAGCGCACCGGCGGTCGTCGACACCTCGTACTCGGTGGTCGTGCTCAACGGCACCGGTCAGGACGGTCTCGCCTCGTCCGTTCGGGACCAGATCGTGGCGGCCGGGTGGGCCGGTGACACCGTCGAGACGGGCGACTCCGACTCCACCGACTTCGCGCAGACCACCGTCTACTACCTCCGCGACGACGACGCGGCGGCGGCGCAGGGCCTCGCTCAGACGATCGGCGGCGCCGAGGTGGCCCAGAGCGACTTCCTGCAGCCCACCGACGACCCGAACACCCCCGATGACGAGAGCGCCGTCAAGCGCCTCGTCGTGGTGATCGGCCTCGACCGCGCCTCCGGTGCGACCCCCTCCGCCGCGGCGCAGTGACCCCGCGTAGGCCGCGTGTTTCCGCGGCGTAACAAGTTGGGTGCGCGCGCGTCAACAATCGTCGGACGGGCCGATTCGGCGGCATCCGGCGTGCTTACGATGACCGGGTCATCCAGCAACAGGAGATTCGCATGACGCAGGGCACCGTCAAATGGTTCAACGCCGAGAAGGGCTACGGGTTCATCACCGTGTCCGATGGGCAGGACGTGTTCGTCCACTACTCGAGCATCGAGATGTCGGGCTTCCGGGTCCTCGAGGAGGGCCAGGCGGTCGAGTTCACCGTCGGCACCGGTCAGAAGGGCCCTCAGGCGGAGTCCGTGCGACTGGCCTGATCCGCTGGCTCGAACGCCGTGGCATCCCCCTCCGGATGCCACGGCGTTCGTCGTCTCACCGACGGTGTCGCGGCTTGCACTCCCCAGGGGCGAGTGCCAGAATGAGTTAGCACTCGCTTTCGTCGAGTGCCAAAATCTGGAAGTCACCCGTCCGGGAGGGACGACACACTTATGGCAAAGATCATCGCTTTCGACGAAGAGGCCCGCCGCGGTCTCGAGCGCGGCCTCAACACGCTGGCCGACGCCGTCAAGGTGACCCTGGGCCCGCGCGGTCGCAACGTCGTGCTCGAGAAGAAGTGGGGAGCCCCCACGATCACGAACGACGGCGTCTCGATCGCCAAGGAGATCGAGCTCGACGACCCGTACGAGAAGATCGGCGCCGAGCTGGTCAAGGAGGTCGCCAAGAAGACCGACGACGTCGCGGGTGACGGCACCACCACGGCCACCGTCCTCGCCCAGGCACTCGTTCGCGAGGGCCTGCGCAACGTCGCCGCCGGCGCCGACCCCATCAGCCTGAAGAAGGGCATCGAGAAGGCCGTCAAGGCCGTCACCGACGAGCTCCTCTCCTCGGCCAAGGAGGTCGAGTCCAAGGAGCAGATCGCCGCCACCGCGTCGATCTCGGCCGCCGACCCCGCGATCGGCGAGCTCATCGCCGAGGCCATCGACAAGGTCGGCAAGGAAGGCGTCGTCACCGTCGAGGAGTCGAACACCTTCGGCACCGAGCTCGAGCTCACCGAGGGCATGCGCTTCGACAAGGGCTACATCAACCCCTACTTCGTCACCGACCCCGAGCGTCAGGAAGCGGTCTTCGAAGACCCCTACATCTTGATCGCGAACCAGAAGATCTCCAACATCAAGGACCTTCTGCCGATCGTCGACAAGGTGATCCAGGAGGGCAAGGAGCTCCTCATCATCGCCGAGGACGTCGAGGGCGAAGCGCTCGCGACCCTGGTGCTGAACAAGATCCGCGGCATCTTCAAGTCGGTCGCCGTCAAGGCCCCCGGCTTCGGCGACCGCCGCAAGGCGCAGCTGCAGGACATCGCGATCCTCACCGGCGGCCAGGTCATCACCGAAGAGGTGGGCCTCAAGCTCGAGAACGCGACCGTCGACCTGCTCGGCCGCGCGCGCAAGGTCATCATCACCAAGGACGAGACCACGATCGTCGAGGGTGCCGGCGAGTCGGAGCTGATCGAGGGTCGCGTGACCCAGATCCGCCGCGAGATCGAGAACACCGACAGCGACTACGACCGCGAGAAGCTCCAGGAGCGCCTCGCGAAGCTCGCCGGTGGCGTCGCCGTCATCAAGGCCGGAGCCGCGACCGAGGTCGAGCTCAAGGAGCGCAAGCACCGCATCGAAGACGCCGTGCGCAACGCCAAGGCGGCGGTGGAAGAGGGTGTCGTCGCCGGTGGTGGCGTCGCGCTCATCCAGGCCGGCAAGACCGCTCTCGCGAACCTCGAGCTCTCGGGCGACGAGGCGACCGGTGCGAACATCGTGAAGGTCGCCATCGAGGCGCCGCTCAAGCAGATCGCGCTGAACGCCGGTCTCGAGCCCGGTGTCGTCGCCAACAAGGTCTCGGAGCTCCCTGTGGGCCACGGCCTGAACGCCGCCACGGGCGAGTACGGTGACCTGTTCGCACAGGGCATCATCGACCCCGCCAAGGTGACTCGTTCGGCCCTGCAGAACGCGGCATCCATCGCCGGTCTGTTCCTCACGACCGAGGCCGTCGTCGCCGACAAGCCCGAGAAGGTCGCCGCTCCCGCGGGCGACCCGACGGGCGGCATGGACTTCTGATCCACGCCTGACGCCTGAGAACGCCCCCTCCTTCGGGAGGGGGCGTTCTCCGTTCCACCGGTGAGGCAGCGGGATGAGGGGTGTCTCCTCCGCAGGCGGTCCGGCGCAGACGCATCCGATTTCGTATGCGCGGCCGTTGATCGGGCGGAATCCGTCGCCGACTCGAGCTCGGCGACACGGGTATTGGCACCCCGGCGCGGCCTGCCCGGCCGGGCGTCGGGTCGACCGCGCGACGGACGCCGGTCAGGCGTCGGTCGCGGGGCGGTAGTCGTCGGGCAGTCGCTCGAGCGGCTGGGTCTCGATGAGCGCGTGCTCCTGCGCGTCGCGGCGGTCGGCCAGCGGCAGGGAGACCCGGAATGTCGCCCCGCCTCCGGGGGTGTCGTGCACCGCGACGGTCCCGTGCAGGAGATCGACGATGGATGCCACGATCGACAGACCCAGCCCGGAACCTCCCGTCTCGCGCGTGCGCGAGGTGTCGGCGCGCCAGAAGCGCTGGAAGATCTGATCGCGGATCTGCTCGGGAACGCCCTCACCGTGGTCGATGATCTCGATCCAGCCCATGTCGTTCTCGGCATCCACTCCGACGCGCAGACCGATGGGGGAGTCGTCGGCGGTGAAGCGGCGCGCGTTGCCCAGGAGGTTGGCCACGACCTGGCGCACCTTGTTCTCGTCTCCGAGCACGATCGGCGCGAGTCGCGGGGCCGAGCGGGTGACGCCGGCCGGCGGGGCGGCCGGGGCCGCCACGGGGGCTTCCCCGGTCGTCGCGGCCGGGTCGGCGGCATCCTTCGTCCGGCGACGCAGGCGCGATAGCGTCGCCCCCGCGATCGCCATGGCCGAGGTGGTCGGGGCTCCGCGGCGCCGGATCGCGGCCTCGGCGGGCTGGCCGCCGGCATCGAGCAAGGGATCGAGGGTGATGGTGGGGAGCACCAGCTCGTCGCGCGAAGTGGTGTCGTCGACCGTGACCTCGCGCTGCGGGGAGGTCACGCGCAGGTCGAGCGCAGCGTCCCGCGCGATCGGCCGCAGGTCGAGGGCGGTGATCGAGACGTCGCGGCGCTCGTCGAGGCGGGCGAGGGCGAGGAGGTCCTCGACCAGCGCGCCCATCCGGATCGCCTCCTTCTCGATGCGCTCCATCGACTGGGCCACGTCCTCGTCGGAGCGGATCGCCCCCATGCGGTACAGCTCGGCGTATCCGCGCATGGTCACCAGCGGCGTGCGCAGCTCATGGCTCGCGTCGCCGATGAACCGGCGCATCTGCCGCACCGTGGCATCCCTCTGCCCGAGGGCGCCGTCGATGCGCGCGAGCATCGCGTTGATCGCGGTCTTCAGCCGCCCCACCTCGGTGTCGGGGACGATGTCGGTGAGGCGCTGGCTGAAGTCGCCCGCCGCGATGTCCATCGCGGTCGTCTCGACCTGCCGGAGGTTGCGGAACGCCAGGGTGACCAGCCAGCGGGTGAGGAGGGCCGTGGCGATGAGGATGAGGAGCGCCACGAAGGCGTAGATGCCGATGTAGGCGGCGACGATGCGGTCGGTGGGCGCCAACGGCTGGATGATCATCTGCGTGTAGACGCCGGGATTGCCCTGCGGCTGCAGCACGCCGACGCGCGCGAGGAAGTGCTGACCCGAGTCGGGGTCTTCGAGCTCGATGCGGCGGTCGATCTGCAGATACGTCTGCTCGAGCGTGAAGTCCTGCGGGATCTCGGGCAGCGTCGTCGACGCGGTGCCGTTGTAGAACGCCTCGCGCCGACCGTCGGGGCCGTAGACGACGACCATCGATCCGATCTGCGGGGCGTTCTCGACCTGCGTGAACTCGATGCCGCCGTCAACAGGGGTGGTGGTGAAGATGCTGTTCGCGATGCTGCCCGCCGCCTGCTGCGCCAGCTGCTCGTCGAGGTTGTTCACCAGGGTGGTGCGCAGGAACACCATGGTGCCGATGCCCGCGGTGAACAGACCGATCGCGAGGAGCGCGACGGTCACGCCGGTGACCTTGGTCCGAAGGCTCAGGCCCCGCCACCAGCGCGTCAGGGCATCGTCGGAGGGCGACAGGACGGATGCCTTCCGCTCAGGCGCTCTTGCCCGACTTCAGCATGTAGCCGAAGCCGCGCTTGGTCTGGATGAGCGGCTCGGAGGAGTGCGGATCGATCTTGCGACGGAGGTAGGAGATGTAGCTCTCGACGATCCCCGCGTCGCCGTTGAAGTCGTACTCCCAGACGTGGTCGAGGATCTGCGCCTTCGACAGCACGCGGTTGGGGTTGAGCATGAGGTAGCGCAAGAGCTTGAACTCCGTCGGGCTGAGGTCGATCGACACGTCGCCGACGCTGACGTCGTGGGTGTCCTGATCCATCGTCAGCTCGCCGGTGCGGATGATCGACTCCTCGTCGGCCTGCATCGTGCGACGCAGGATCGCCTGGATGCGGGCGACGATCTCGTCGAGGCTGAACGGCTTGGTGACGTAGTCGTCGCCGCCGGCGTTCAAGCCCTCGATCTTGTCCTCGGTCTCGTCCTTCGCGGTGAGGAAGAGGATGGGCGCCGTGTAGCCGGCACCGCGCAGGCGCTTGGTGACGCTGAAGCCGTTCATGTCCGGCAGCATCACGTCGAGCACGATGAGGTCGGGTTCTTCTTCCAGCACGGCCGAGATCGTCTGCGCGCCGTTGGCCACGGCTCGCACCTGGAAACCGGCGAAGCGCAGGCTCGTGATGAGCAGGTCGCGGATGTTCGGTTCGTCGTCCACGACGAGGATGCGAGGAGCTGTCATCCCCTCATTATCGTGATGCGACCCAGCAATGTCCTGGATATGGAACGGAAAGCCGCGTGCTGGTATGCGTCAGGCGGCGGCGGCGTCGATCCCGTCGGCATCCAGGATCGTGTAGGCGTAGCCCTGTTCGGCGAGGAAGCGCTGGCGGTTCTGGGCGAAATCCTGGTCGACGGTGTCGCGCGCGATGAGCGTATAGAAGCTCGCCGTGTGGTTCGACTGCTTCGGCCGCAACAGGCGTCCGAGGCGCTGGGCCTCCTCCTGGCGCGAGCCGAACGAACCCGACACCTGGATGGCGACGGAGGCCTCGGGGAGGTCGACCGAGAAGTTCGCCACCTTCGACACGACCAGCAGAGGGATGCTGCCGTCGCGGAAGCCCTGGAACAGTTCCTCACGCTCGGGGACGGGGGTGGCCCCGGTGATCTGCGGGGCGTTCAGGGCCTCGGCGAGTTCGTCGATCTGGTCGAGGTACTGCCCGATCACCAGGACGCGCTCACCCGGATGCCGCTGAACGAGGCGGCGGGTGACGTCGATCTTCGCGGGGGCGGTGGCGGCGAGGCGGTAGCGGTCCTCGTCGGCCGCGGCCGCATACTCGAGACGCTCGTCGGCCGGGAGGTCGATGCGCACCTCGTAACAGGCCGCGGGGGAGATGAAGCCCTGGGCCTCGATCTCCTTCCACGGCGCGTCGAAGCGCTTGGGTCCGATGAGGCTGAAGACGTCGCCCTCGCGGCCGTCCTCGCGCACGAGCGTCGCGGTCAGCCCCAGGCGGCGCCGAGCCTGCAGATCGGCGGTGAGCTTGAAGACCGGGGCGGGGAGCAGATGCACCTCGTCGTAGAGCACGAGACCCCAGTCGAGCGCGTCGAGAAGGGCGAGGTGGGCGTACTGGCCTTTCCGCTTGGCGGTGAGGATCTGGTAGGTCGCGATCGTGACCGGCTTGATCTCCTTGACCTGGCCGGAGTACTCGCCGATCTCCTCGGGGGTCAGCGTGGTGCGTCGCAGCAGTTCGTCGCGCCACTGCCGCGCGCTGACGGTGTTGGTGACGAGGATGAGGGTCGTCGTGCGCGTGTCGGCCATGGCTCCCGCGCCCACGAGCGTCTTGCCCGCGCCGCAGGGGAGCACGACGACGCCCGACCCGCCCTCCGAGAACGAGTCCACCGCCTGACGCTGGTACGGACGCAGACTCCATCCGTCTTCGGCGAGGTCGATCGGGTGCGGAGTACCCGGGGTGTACCCCGCGAGGTCTTCGGCGGGCCAGCCGATCTTCAGCAGCTCCTGCTTGATGTGTCCGCGCGCCCAGGCGTCGACCAGGTAGCTGTCCGGGGTCGGATGCCCGATCAGCAGGGGAGAGATGCGCTTGTTGCGGGAGACCTCGCCGAGGACGGCGGCATCCGTCGACCGGAGCACGAGCGCGCCCTCGTCGTCGCGCTCGATGACCAGGCGCCCGTACCGGTTCACCGTCTCGCGGATGTCGGTGCTGACCGACGCGGGGACGGGGAAGCGCGACCATCTGTCGAGCGTCTCGAGCATCGCTTCGGCGTCGTGGCCGGCCGCGCGCGCGTTCCACAGTCCCAGGCGCGTGATGCGGTAGGTGTGGATGTGCTCGGGTGCGCGCTCGAGCTCGGCGAAGACCGCGAGCTCGTGCCGCGCCGTCTCCGCCTGGGGGTGGGCGACTTCGAGGAGGACGGTGCGGTCGCTCTGCACGATCAAGGGGCCGTCGGACATAACGTCCGATTCTACCGGGGTCGACGGACGGTGGACGTCGCCTGGCCTCAGTCGACGGGAGCGACCCCGTCGATGTGCGACAGCGGAAGCGTGCGCTCGACGTCGGCTGCGCGGTCTCGTCCGCGCAGCCGTCCGCCGCCGAGCCCGGTCGCCTCGAGGCGGAACACCCGCGCCGACCCGTCGGGCAGGCGGACGGTCACGTCGACGACCGCCCGGGCGCGCACCGCCTGGTCGAGCTCGCGCTCCAGCCACGCGGCATCCGAGTCCTCCGCGCCGCTGCGCAGGCGCTCGAGCAGTGGCGCGTAGACCTCTGCGGGGTCGGCCGCGGGCTGCTCCACGCCCGCGAGTCTGGCGCGCTCGAGGGCGCGCGGCCGGCCGCCGGCGTCGACGGCGACCGCGGGGTAGTGCGCGTCGGTGAGCGCCCAGAACACCACGTCGGCCGACACGTGCGACACGAGATCGTCGTCGTCGCGGGAGAGCGCGATCGAGCGCAGCGACTGGTCGACCTCCATCGCACGCCGCAGCGTCTCGTCGTCGGTTCTCACGCGTGTGAGGTGCGTGTCGGCGTCGACGCTCACGCGCACGCGGCCGTGCTCGGCGGAGGTGCGTTCGATGACATAGGCGAGGGGCTGCGGGAGACCCGTGAGCGAGATTCCGGTGAGGAAGTCGCGCAGCGAGTCCGCGGTCTCGCCGGCGGTGATGGCCGCACCGACGGTGGCGGCACTGAAGCGATAGCTCGATGCCTGGGCCCGGGATTCGCGCGCCGCCATCGTGCGCAGTCTCACGTCGAGGTGGGGCGCGAGCGGCCCCGGCGCGATGGCGGTCAGGTCGTTCTGCAGATACACGCGGTCGACCTCGGGCGGCAGCAGTTCCACGAGCGCGGAGGTGTCGAGCTCGCCGCCGGCGGCGAGGGGCACGGTCCAGGGCGCGAGGCGCCCGTCGGCGTCGAGAAGCCCCCACCGCACGAGTCGCCGGATCCACAGCGCTGCGCGTTCGGGGCCGTCGGGGTCGAAGGGGGTGGCGTCGGCCCAGCGGTCGCTGGGGATCCATCCGCCGTCGTCGGACCGGTACGCCCGGGGGAGTGCGTCGCGCAGGGCGACCGCCGTGCGGCTCCAGCGTTCGAGCGTCGGCAGGCGCAGCCACGAGCGACCGGACGACGACACCAGCCACGCGCGATCGTTCGCGCCGAGCAGGCCCACGTCGGCGGCGAGACCCACCAGGAGGTCGGCCTCCGCGGCCGACGTGACGGCTCCCGCGTCGACGAGTCGCCGCCGTTCGGTCGCGCCGAGGGAGCCCGACCCGATGCGACCGAGGGGGGACTCGAGCGTGAGCATGAGGACGTCGGCGACGGAGGCGGCGTTGGTGAACGCGGCTTCCGCGGCCGCCGACGCCGTCTCGGGGGACGCGATCGGCGTGGATGCCGGTCGGGCGGCGGGAAGGCCGTCGGGGAACGCCTCGTGCACCGCGGCCGCGACAGGGGGGAACGGGATGCCGTCTTCGCCGACCAGCGCGTGGGCCATCAGCGCGTCGCGCGCGGAGCCGCCGGCCGCAGTGCCGCCGACGGCATTGACGAGGGCGACCGCTTCGTCGCGCGTCAGGGTCGGGAGTTCGCGGGCGACCGAGGCCGGATCGAGAAGCGCCTCGGCGGCGTCGAACATGTCGCGCCACGTGCTCGACGGCGACACGTGGCGCCCGGCGAACAGTCGCGCCAGATCGGCGTCGTCGCGCGCGCCCAACGAGACCGCCAGTGCGCGTTGTGCGGAGGTCTCGGGCACGTCAGCGGGCCTTGTTGGCCCGCGCCCTTCGGACGAAGCTCATGATGAGGACGGCGAGTAAGCACGCGAAGGCGATCGGGGGAGCGATGTAGACGATGACCCCGATGGTCGGCCAGAGACCCGAGCCCATGTCGGCGCCCGAGCTGGAACCCACGATGATCGCGAAGAAGCACACGATCGACAGCACGAGGAGGCCCAGCGACATGAACGCCAGAATGCGGTCGATACGTCGGACGGGAACGTCGTCGCCCGGCGTGCTGCCGCCGGTGGTGCGGGTGCTCATCGCGCTCAGCCTACTGCCTGGCGCCGGTGTCGTAGGCTGGAAGACCGGGATCCGTTCGGCTCCCGCGTTCCGCCGCGCGTTCGCGCACATATCCAGCGAGGTGTCCATGCCCACCGGCAAGGTCAGGTTCTACGACGACGAGAAGGGCTTCGGCTTCATCAGCACCGATGACGGCCAGGACGTGTTCCTGCACGCCACGGCTCTGCCCGCCGGGACCCCCGCCCCGAAGGCCGGAACGCGCCTCGAGTTCGGCGTGGCCGACGGCAAGCGCGGACTCCAGGCGCTGTCGGTGCGCGTGCTGGACGCCCCGGTGAGCCTGTCGAAGCGGTCGCGCAAGCCGGCCGACGACATGGCGATCATCGTGGAGGACCTCGTGAAGCTCCTCGACGGCATCGGTGGCGACCTTCGTCGCGGCCGGTACCCCAACGGCCCGCACGCCCAGAAGATCGCCGCGGTCCTGCGCAAGGTCGCCGATGACTTCGAAGCCTGAGCAGGTGGATCCCTCGCAGGTCGCCGACGAGCGGCTGACCGGCGCGCACGACCTCGCGCTCGCTGCCCTGCACGAGATCACCGCCGCCGACACCGTCGGCCCTGCCGCGGGGTACACCCTCGAAGAGGACGGCGTCGTCTCCCTCCGTTTCCACACGCGCCTGTCGGGATACCCCGGATGGTTCTGGACGGTGAGCGTGGCGGTGGTCGAGGAATCCGACCCGACGGTGCTCGAGGTCGAACTGCTCCCCGGTGACGGCGCGCTGCTCGCCCCCGACTGGGTGCCGTGGGCCACGCGGCTCGCCGAGTACCAGGCTGCCCAGGCTGCGGCCGCGGCCGCGGGCGCCGCCGAGGATGCGGACGACGAGGACGCGGAAGACGAGGACGCGGAAGACGACACGGACGACGACGACGATGAGGACGAGCCCAAGGCCCGCTTCCACGCCGGCGACCTCGACGGCGTCGACATCGACGAGCTCGACGCGGACCGCTCGGCCGGCGACGAGTCGGACGACGATGACTCGGATGACGACGAGTCGGACGACGATGACTCGGACGACGATGACTCGGATGACGACGAGCCGGACGAAGACGATGCGGACGACGACTTCGACGAAGACGACGACGAGCGCGAACGCAGCTATTGAATTCCGCCTCTGACCGACGAAGGCCGCCCCGCGGGATGCGGGGCGGCCTTCGTCGTGGGTGGCTCAGGCGCCGGGCAGGCGCTCGATGGTGTAATCGATCGCGGCGATGAGGCGGCGGACGTCCTCGGGCTCGATCGAGACGAAGGTCGCCACCCGCAGCTGATTGCGACCGAGCTTGCGGTACGGATCGGTGTCGACGATGCCGTTCGCGCGCAGGCTCTTCGCGATGGCGGAGGCGTCGATGCTGTCGTCGAAGTCGATGGTGACGACGACGGGGGAGCGGTCGGCCGGGTCTGCGACGAACGGGGTCGCGAACTCGCTGGCATCCGCCCACTCGTAGAGGGCCGCAGACGATTCCGCCGTCCGGGCGCCCGCCCACGACAGACCCCCGTTGTCGAGGATCCAACCGAGTTGCTCGTCGAGCAGCAGCAGGGTCGCGAGCGCCGGGGTGTTCAAGGTCTGCTGAAGCCGTGAGTTGTCGAGCGCGTTCTTCAGGCTGAGGAATTCGGGGATGTAGCGATCGGATGCCGCGATGCCCTCGATGCGCTCGATGGCGGCGGGCGACACGGCGGCGTACCAGAGCCCGCCGTCGGATCCGAGGTTCTTCTGCGGGGCGAAGTAGTAGACGTCGGCCTGCGTCACGTCGAAGTCGATGCCGCCGGCGGCGCTCGTGGCGTCGACCACGGTGAGCGCTCCGGCGTCGCCCGCGACGCGGGCGACCGGGACGGCGACGCCCGTCGAGGTCTCGTTGTGCGGCCACGCGTAGACGTCGACACCCTCCACGACCTCGGCCACCGCGCGGGTGCCGGGCTCCGCCTTGCGGACGTCGGGGGCTTGCAGCCACGGCGCGGCGGCGGCGGAGGCGAACTTGCCGCCGAACTCGCCGAAGACGAGGTTCTGGCTGCGGTTCTCGATGAGGCCGAAGGCCGCGGCATCCCAGAAGGCCGTCGACCCGCCGTTGCCGAGGATGATCTCGTAGCCGTCGGGCAGACGGAACAGCTGCGACAGGCGCTCGCGCGTGCTGGCGACGAGGTTCTTCACGGGAGCCTGGCGGTGCGAGGTTCCGAGGATGGACGCCCCGCGGGTGACGAGGGCCTCGAGCTGCGCACCGCGCACCTTCGAGGGGCCGCACCCGAAGCGGCCGTCGGCGGGCAGGAGGTCGGTGGGGAGTTCCACGTGCGGCATGGGTCCGATTCTAGGGTCCCGCCCCTCCGGCGCCCGCGCTCGTGTCGGAGGGGGTCGGTAGGCTGGGAGGACTTGCCGCGCGACATCGAGGACTGCTGAATGACCGACCTGATCGACACCACCGAGATGTACCTGCGCACAATCCTCGAGCTCGAGGAGGAGAAGATCGTGCCTTTGCGTGCACGCATATCCGAGCGCCTCGGCCACTCCGGCCCGACCGTGTCGCAGACGGTGGGGCGCATGGAGCGCGACGGCCTCGTCGTGGTGTCGGAGGACCGTCGCCTCGAGCTCACCGACGACGGACGCCAGAAGGCGGTCGACGTCATGCGCAAGCACCGTCTCGCCGAGCGACTGCTCAGCGACGTGATCGGACTCGACTGGGCCTACGTGCACGACGAGGCCTGCCGGTGGGAGCACGTCATGAGCGAGCAGGTCGAGCGTCGTCTGGTCGAGCTGCTCGGTCACCCCACCGAGTCGCCCTACGGCAACCCGATCCCCGGCCTCGACCAGCTCGGCGACACCGCGAGCTCGACGTTCGACGACGGCGTCGTCGGGCTCGTCCGCAAGCTCACCGACGCGGGCGGCCCGATCTCGGGCACGGTGCGTCGTCTCGCCGAGCCGGCGCAGGTCGACCCCGAACTGCTGCAGCAGTTGAAGGCCGCCGGCGTCCTTCCCGGGGCGCGCGGCGACTACCGCTTCAACGAGGGGTACGTGCTGGTGCAGATGGAGGGCGTGGATGAGGGGCTGGAACTGCCGGTCGAGGTCGCGTCGCACATCTTCCTCGTCGCGGAGGCGTGAGCGACCCTCAGAAGGTCGAGGCTGAGCCTTCGCCGGGCATCGGGTGCTCACCGGGTGCGGAGCGTGACTTGTTCGTTATCTTCGGGTAGCCTCTGAGGGTCCACAGGCGAGAAGCCCGCCGTCGGACCCCTCGCGGTTTGCCTCAACGGCTCGTCGTCCGCGCAGGGTGAACCCCGCACACCGTGCCCCCATCATCGAGTGCTGACGAGCCAGCGTCGCAGACGCAGAGGCGCCGGAGGAACTTTGGCTGAACACAACGATCCCGCTGCGGACCTACCCGAGGTCCCTGCGGCGGGTCCCACTCGCAAGAGCACGCGCGCAGAGGTCGCTCGACCCACTCGCCGCCCGGTGCCGACCCGCACGGCCACGACCGTCGCCCGAACCGCCCCGGCGCGGAACGGGTCCAGTGCGCGCCGCGTCGGCAAACCGCTGCGCAGTGCCGTGATCCTCTCGATGGTCGCCGGCCTGGTGGCCACGGTCGCCATCCCCGCCTACGCGGCCACGATGCCCGCGGCCGAGACGGTGTCGCTGCAGCAGATGTCGGCCCCCGACAACCAGTCGCTCGTCGTCGCCTCCGACGCGACCGCCGAGGGCCTGGATCGCAGCAGCTACTCCGCCACGACGGCGGAGGAGATCCAGAAGAAGAAGGACGAGGAGGCGGCCGCCGCCGCCGCCGCGGCTGCCGCCGAGCGCGCACGGCAAGCGGCATCCACCGCCGGCTCGTCGGTGTCGAACGTCGACCTCACCATGACCGCTCCCGGCTCCGGCCAGGTCCGTTGGCCGTTGACCAGCTACATCCTCGGTCGCGGCCTGTGGGACTCCGGTTACCATCAGGGCGTCGACCTGCTGGCGCCCGGCGGGCAGCCGATCTTCGCCGCTGCCGCGGGCGTCGTGAGCGTGTCGTCCGAGAGCTACGGCGGTTACGGCGTCGGCATCGTGATCGAACACGTGATCAACGGCCAGAAGGTGTCGACCACCTACGGCCACATGACCTATGGCAGCCGCCAGGTGCAGGCCGGTCAGACGGTCGCCGCCGGTCAGCTGATCGGCCTCGTCGGCTCCACCGGCAGCTCGACGGCGAACCACCTGCACTTCGAGGTGCACATCAACGGTTCGGTCGTCGACCCCTACGCGTGGCTGCAGCAGAACGCGGGCTGACCCCTTCGCGGTGAAAGCGGCGTGCCGGAGGCGATCGTTCTCCGACACGCCGCTTTCCGTTTCCCCCTCCACCCGACCCCGGGCGTGTCGCAGTGGGTTAGCCTGTCAGCGACGTCGGAAGAACCGGAGGGAACGCCGATGAACACCAGTCCGCGCATCCGCACCATGGATGCGCTCGGGCTGCTCGTTCTTCGGCATCGTGTGTTCGGATGCCGCGACTTCGTCGCGACCACCCAGGCGCTGTCTGTCTAGACAGCGCCTTTTTTCATGCCCCTGCGCCTCTGCCGTCGTCGCGAGTCGAACATCCGAGAAGCCGTCTCGGCCATTCGAGAGGAAGCGAAATGCGCACACTGGTCCTGAACGCGGGCTACGAGCCCCTTGCCGTCGTGTCCTTCAAGCGAGCACTCGTGCTCGTGATGAATGAGAAGGCCACGGTCATCGAACGCATCGAGGAGGATCCGGTCTGGGCAGCGGCCGGAACCTACGACCGCCCGGCGGTGATCATCCTGACCCGCTACGTCCGGGTGCCGGGTGCCCGCCAGGTGCCGGTCACGCGCCGCGGGGTGCTGCGGCGCGACGCGCACCGGTGCGGCTACTGCGGCAAGGCGGCGTCGACGATCGACCACGTGCTGCCGCGCTCGCGGGGCGGGAAGGACACGTGGGAGAACCTCGTGGCCTGCTGCCTGGCCTGCAACAACATGAAGGGCGACCGCACGCCGCAGGAGATGCGGTGGGAATTGCGACTCGTCCCCGCTCCGCCGCGAGGGTCGTCGTGGACGGTGCGCGGCGTCGACAAGAGCGACCCGCGGTGGGAGCCCTACCTGGCGCTCGCCGCCTGACTCGACGTCACCGGGTGGCCCGGCCGAAGCCCTCTGCTCGGCCGGGACTGGGGTGTACGCGCCTGTCGTGCCCCGGCCGGCATCTCTCTCGGCCGGGTCCTCGGCGTGCGTGACTGTCTCGCCCCGGCCGACGTTTCCCTCGGCCGGGTCCTCGGCGTGCGTGTTCTGAGAGGCCTGGCGGTTCCCGTGCGCGGCCGCGACGGCTCCGTCGCCGCGGCGGTGAACGTCTCGATGAGCAGCGGGCGGCACTCCCGGGAGACGGTGGTCGAGAGGTTCGTGCCGTCGATGATGCGCGAGGCCGCCGCGATGCAGGCCGACCTTCGGTTGCTCTGACGCGCCTAGGTACTACGGAGATCCTCGGGCGATCCGCCCTCCGCTCCTCTCCGCTCGGTAGGGTCGACATGTCGGCGCGATCGATTCCGCGACGACGTGGGGGAGCCTTCCGAGTCGAAGCTGCCCCGCGTCCGCGAGAGAGCGTCGGTCGCCGCGGATCAGCGCGGTGCAACCCCCCGCGGAAGGACAGCCCCCGATGACCTCCGACATCTCCGCCCCCGGATCCCCCGTCGATCGCACGGGCCTGATGGACTCTCCGCCCGAGGAACGATTCGACCGCATCACGCGCCTCGCACGTGAGCTCTTCGACGTCGACTACGCCCTGGTCAACATCGTCGATGACGACGAGGTCTACACGAAGGCGCAGCCGGACGGACCGCGCTTCGGGCGCTCGCCGCGAGAGGCCGTCTTCTGCGGCGAGACGGTGAAGCAGCAGGGCATCCTCGAGGTCGACGACGCCACCGCCGACGACCGCTTCCGCGACATCGCCGCCGTCACCGAGTACGGAATGCGCTTCTACGCAGGCTTTCCGCTGCGCACCGACGACGGCGACGCCGTGGGCACCCTGTGCCTGCTCGACTCGGACTCGCGCTCCCTGACCGACGCGCAGCGCAGGAGCCTCGAGCAGTTCGGACGCTGGGCGCAGGCGGAGGTGCGGCAGAGCGAGGCGGACGCGCCCGCTTCCGCTCCCTCGGCCGGACGCGAGGAGCGAGGAAGCGCCGACGGGGTGCGCTTGGCATCCCTCGCCATCCCGCACGGCGTCGTGAGCGGTGATAGCAGCGGCTGGCAGCAGGTGGGCGGTCGGGTCGTGGTCACCCTCGCCGACGTGATGGGCAAGGGCGAGGCCGCCGGGGCCGTCGCCGACGCCCTGCTCGCCGCCCTGCAGGCCCGACGCGACATGGACCCCGTGCAGGCGATGCTCTCAGTCGAGGACGAGGCGCGTACCGACGGCCGCTACCGCGACGTGTTCGCGACCGTCTTCCACGCCGTGGTCGACGCCGCGTCCGGTACGGTCGACTTCGTCGATGCCGGTCACGGTCTGACCCTCGTGCTGCACGCCGACGGCACGAGCCAGCGCCTGGACTCGCGCAATCTCCCGCTGGGCCTGCGTCCCGCCGACGTCGAGTGGGAGCCGGGTCGTGTGCGCGTCGGTCGCGGCGACCTGATCGTCAGCGTGTCGGACGGTGCCCTCGACGCGTACGACTCCACCCTCGAGAGCCTCCGCATGATCGGCGACGACCTGCGCGCGGCCGCCGACACCGGCGGGTTCTTCGACGAGCTCGCGCTGAAGGTCTCCACGCACGAGGTCGACGACGACGTCACCGCCGTCGTTCTGTCGGTGCACTGACCGACCCCGGAACACGGATGCCGGGTCCTCGCGGTCGCGCGAGGCACCCGGCATCCGTCGTTCCGGCCGTCAGCGGGGGATGACGCCGAAGAGGAAGCGCTTGCGGACCATGAAGAAGATGATCCCGATCACCGCCGCGTGGATGAGCGTGCCCTGCCAGAAGCTGCCGCGGTCGAGCCCGGGGATGTTGGCGACGGCGAGCACGAAGAACACGTGCACGATGAAGACGTACAGGCTGGCCTGGCCGAGGGGGATCCAGAGCCAGCCCATGCTCTTCTCGATCGGCTTCCAGGCGACCGTCAGCACCGCGTAGGTGCACACCAGAACGAGCGGCAGGTCGAGCAGGCGGCCCCACTCGAGGAAGATCCGCTGATAGCCCGAGTCGTACAGGTTCGCGTACAGATCGGCGGGGAAGGGCACGGGGGTGAATCCGTACGCCTGGCCGGCCCAGAGGTAGACCAGGATGCCGGCGTAGCCGACCACGAAGACACCGACGCCGATCTTGCCGGGCAGGGTCGTGAGCGCGCGGATGATCCGACGACGGTAGTACCCGATCACGAGGCCGTGGGTGAACAGCACCTGCCACAGCGCGAGGGGGAACACCGCGTCGAATTGCGACGGCAGGCGCATCGCCTCGGGGGCGAACCCGTGCAGGACGTAGACGCCCCAGCTGAGCGCGAGCACGAGCCACCACAGGCGGCGCTTGATGAGCCACATCAGCGCGGGATACGCCAGGCTCAGCACGACGAACAGGCCCATGATGTTGAAGGGCCACGGGCCCATCTCGAGCAGCAGGAACTGCCGCACGGCGTACCACGGCGGCGGGTAGTCGAGCAGACGCTCGCCGTTGGGGTAGAGGTCGTACACGCGCCCGCTCTCGCCGGAGCCGCCCTCGCCCGTCCCGCGATCGGTGAAGGTGGTCACCGCGGAGGCGTCGACGAAGGGCAGGAAGCCGATCGCGAAGACGACCAGGATGACGGCCAGGGCGACGAGGTACTGCTTGCGCGCGCGTCCCCATGCCGCCACCGCCGCACCCCACTCGCCCGCCCGGGCGACCGCCGCGGGGAAGACCATGCCCAGCACGATCCCGCTCAGCAGCACGAACAGCTCGGCGCCGGTGATCGCGCCGATCGCCTTGAGCGAGGCGTACGCGAACGGGCTCGTGACCTCGATGTGCGTCACGACCACCACCACGATGATGAAGCCGCGCACCATGTCGATGCGAAGGTCGCGACTGGCCGAGCTGTCGTCATAACGCCACTTCGGCAGGGCGCGGCCGATGATCCCGGATGCCAGGAAAGCGACCGCGAGGACGGCGGCGCTGCCGGTGATCCAGTTCATCTCCTCGTTCGGCTCGGACCCGCCCTGGCGCACCTGCACGGTGGCCGCCACCCCCTGCTCGGGGGTGACCACATCGGAGACCGGTCCCCACCGGATCAGGCCGGTCGAGAGCAGGTCGTCGCGGAGGGCGGTGGCGAGCTCGCCGTTCGCGGTCGCGCGCCAGTCGACCTCGCGGCCGCCGGCCTCGGCCTCTTCGCGCACCACCTCGAGCCACGTGATCCCGGTGATGAGGGGGTGGTCGCCGAGCTCGGCGAGCACCTGCGTCCACCACCCGCGCTTCACGGCGAGTTCCGAGTCGCCCTCGCGACCGAAGTCGTACAGGGCGCCGGTGTCGAGCAGGAGCGGCTTGCCTTCGCCCACGGCGAAGCGGTCGTAGAACGACTCGCGCTGGCCGGTCGTGTAGCCCCAGCGCTCGTCGAGCCGGGCGGCGACCTCGCCGTCCTCCGGGGCGGTGTTCTGCTCGAGCGGCACGTCGCGGCCGGCGGCGGCCGCCGCCTCGCCCTTGCCGAAGTAGTACAGCGACAGTCCCACGCGGTCGACGGAGTCGGCATCCGGGAAGTACGGACCGTACGGGTCGTCGGCCTCGGTGAACAGGCCGTCGCGGTCGGTGTCGATCGCGGCGCGATCGCGGGCGGTGATGGCGTCGAGGCGGCCGTCGGCGCGCTCGAAGGGGTACCCGGCGCCGTACGAGGGGCTCCACACCATCTCGGCCTCGGACGAACCAGCGTGCACCGCCGCGGCAACGTCCTCGAACGCGGCGACGTAAGCCGTGGGCTGTTGTCCCCACGACACCCACGAGCCGTTCATCTCCGGGGCGAAGCGCACGAACTGCTCGGTGCCGTACTGCGAGTGGTAGCGCTCGAGACGCATCGTCAGCTCGGCCGCGTCGGCGTCGGTCAGGGCGTCGAGCCCGACCGAGGGTTCGAGCGTGAGAACCAGCGAGGCGCCCTGCCCCGCGACCTGCAGGGCGGCGTGCTGCCACTCCGAGATCGAGCGCGCATCGAGCGGGTAGGACAGGCGCACGCTGTACATCGCCGGGGTCTCGCCGAGGCGGTTGCGATAGCCGTCGGGGCCGTCGTTCCCCCAGTCGAGCTCGGGGCCGAAGCGCACGCCGTCGATCGCGGGGGCGGGCGGGGTCGTGCTCGGGGTGGCGGACGGCGTCGCAGATGCCGCGGGCGCGTCGGGGGTGGCGGTGGATGCCGGGGTCGCGGGCGCATCCGTGACCGCCGTGGCCCCCGGTGCGGCAGGCGCCGCCGCGAGGGCGGGAGCGGCACCGATCAGAAGGAGCGCGGCGGAGGCCCCCACGGCCGCCGCGACCCGTCGGATCACGCGCCTCACTCTCGTCTCGTCTCCAATGTCCAGACGTTCCGGTCGCCCTCCCGACGCAGCCCGACGTCGTCGACGCCCGCGTTGGCGAGGGCGAGACCGCGGCCGCTCTCCTCATCGGCATCCGCCATGCGCACCGTCGCCAGGTCGAGCAGGGGCGGGTCGCCGTCGTCGCGGAAGGTCGCGCTCAGGGTCTGCGCGTCGGCGAACAGGTCGAGCGTGAACCGGCGCGCGTCGGACTCGCCGCGCGAGTGCTCGACGATGTTGCCGGCGATCTCGATGACCGCGGTCTCGAAGCCGAACCTCGTCATCGGCGCCACCTCGCCGACCTCTTCCCACCACTCGGCGAGCAGATCGAAGATGGCGTCGAGGCTCGCCGGGACGACCGCCGCGTCGAGGGATCGGCGTGCTTCGGACTCAGTCACGGAAGGCCTCGTCGACGCTCGGACGCGGGCGCAGCACCCGGTCGAGGTTGGTGAGACCGAGAACCATCGTGACCTGCTCGCTGGGCGCCGCCAGGCGGAGGTCGCCGCCCGCTTGACGCGCGGTCTTCAGACAGGCCACGAGCGCGCCGAGGCCCGACGAGTCGACGAACTCGGTCTGCGAGAGGTCCACCACCACGATGTCGCCCTGGCCGCGGGTGATCTCGGCGGTGACCGTTTCGCGGAACGACTTCGCCGAGACCATCGTCAGACGGCCGCGCGGCGTCACGACCGTCCCGTCGGCACGGGGATCGATGTCGACCTGGAGCATGTCAGTAACCCTTCGGTTGGTGATCGGAGGCGGAGTACAGCACCGCGCGGACGATGATGCTGAAGACGGCGAGGTCGTAGAGGACCCACGCGATGTTGATCAGCGGAGCGATGCCCTCGGCCTGCCCCGCGGCGTACCGCACGGCCACGACGCCGAGCGAGGCGACGAGGGCGCCCATCACCCACAGCTGCGGCTTGACGAGGTCCCACCGGGGGCGGTTCTCGACCGAGCGGGTCTTCGGGGTGACCGAGAACCCGAGCGAACGACCCCGGTAGACGTTGTCGAACGCGCTGGTGACGGAGCGGATCCACACGGGGAACAGGGCGAGCGAGTACTGCGCGCCCCTCCAGGTCGGTCGGCCGTTGGCCACCACCAGGAACAGCACCTGGTTGATGACGAAGAAGGGGATGAAACGAGCGAAGAAATCCACGCTCCACGCCTGGACGGGCATGACCCCGAACGACAGGTACAGCACGGGCGCGGCGACGTACACGATCGCGGCGAACCCCGACAGATAGCTCCACATCGTGCCGAAGTACATCAGCCGCTGTCCCCAGTTCATGCCCTTCTGCACGAGCGGGTTCTCGCGGAACATGACCTGCATCGTGCCCTGCGCCCAGCGCAGACGCTGGGTGAGCATGGTGGGGAGGTCTTCCGGGGCCAGGCCCTTCGCGAGCACCTCGTCGTGGTAGACCGACTTCCACCCCAGGCCGTGCAGACGCATCGAGGTGGCCATGTCCTCGGTGACCGAGATCGTGGCCAGCGGCATGATGGCCTGCGCCTCTTCCTCGCGCCCGACGTCGAAGGACTCCACGAGCATGCTGACCGACTCCACCGCGGCCAGGGGCGACAAGCTGCGCTCGCCGAGGGCTTCGAGGGCGAGGTCGTCGATCGCCGCGAGGGCGGCGGGGTCGCCCGTGACCTCGGCCAGCTCGGCGAGTTCGGCGCGCACGTCGGCGATGTCCTGATCGGCCAGTTCTCGGCGCACCGCCACGATCTGCCGCTGGAACCCGTAGGTCAGGTCGGCCAGGGCGTCGCCGCGCGCGATTCCGGCCTTCAGGTCGTCGAGCGCGCGGGAGACGCGATCGAGGGATGCCACGATGCGGGCGTCGGACGCGTGCTCGCGTCGCGCGCGGGCCAGCACGCGGCGCGAGGAGCGGATGCCGCGGTTGACCGCGAGCGTGACCTCGCCGACGTAGCGCGAGACGCCGAGCTGCATGAGGGCCTCGCGGCGCAGGATGGCGTTGGAGCCGCAGAAGAAGGCGGCGTTCCACCCGTCCTTGGACTGCTGGATGGGTCCGTAGAACAGCGGCGCCTGGCTGCCGAGCGGATCGCTCGCGGGGACGTTGGTGAACCACTGCGGCGTCTGGACCAGGGCGACGCGGTCGTCTTCGAACCAGCCGAGCGTGCGGTCGAGGATGTCGGGGGACGGGATCTGGTCGGCATCCAGGATGAGGAAGAACTCGCCCTCGGTCACCATCAGGGCGTTGTTGAGGTTGCCGGCCTTGGCGTGACGCGGGCGGTCGCGCCACGCCTCCGAACGGGTGATGACGCCGATGCCCTCGGCCTCGGCGAGGGCGCGCAGCTCGGGGCGGTCGCCGTCGTCGAGGATCCAGGTCTCGTGCGGGTAACGGATCGCTTTGGCCGCTCGCGCCGTCTCCATGACGAGATCGAGGGGCTCGTTGTAGGTGGTCACGAGGACGTCGACCGTCACCTCGTGCTGCAGCGGGGGAGCGTCGTGCCGCTCGCGCAGTCGCCAGGCGCCGAGGCCGAAGAGGAGCGAGTCGATGAGGCTGTAGGTCTCGGCCAGCACCAGGGGGACCGCGATCCACCAGGACTCCCAGTTCACCGACGCCAACCAGCGCCACGTGATGTAGTTGAGGCCCGTCGCAGCAGACAGGATGACGATCACGCGCACCAGGGCGAGGCGTCGTGTGCGCGAGGCATCACGACGCCTGGCATCCCGCCGCAGATCATCGCGGCGGATCGTTGTTTCGACGACCAATTGGGGGGACCTTCCGTCGCTTTTCATCTTCTATGAAGACGGGGCCTCTCGTCGATCCTTGACGCGCGCGTCGTCGGGACGAGAAGGTACGCTCCCGCGGGCGCGCGGGTCCGCTGGGGCGGGTTGCGTCGTGAGGGGTCCGAGCGGCGGGTCCGACACGGCTGGTGCATCGCGACGGGCCCGGCGATCCGGCGATGTCGGAGGTCGTCCGTATCTTCGACCCACAGGGATTGAGACAGTAGAACACATGTTCTAACCTGTGGGAGTGAGGGCGATCGTGAGAGACCAGGTACAGGCCGTACCCGACATCACCGCGCTGCGCGACCGCCTCGAGCGCATGCAGGGGCGGCGCATGGACGCCCCCGTGCTCCCCACGCATCCGGCGTTCTCGTCGCTCCTGCCCGGCGGCGGGTTGCGCTCGGGGTCGGCCTACGCGCTCGCTCGTTCGGCATCCCTGCTGCTGGCTCTCATGGCGCGCCCCTCGCAAGACGGGGCGTGGTGCGGGGTCATCGGCATGCCCGAGCTCGGGGCCGAGGCGGCCGAGAAATACGGGCTCGATCTCGACCGGCTTGTCTTCATCCCCGATCCGGGACCGCGCTGGCTCGCGGTGACCGCGACGATCACCGAGGTGCTGCCGGTGGTGGCCGTGCGTCCCCCCATCGGTTCCCCGGCCGCGCGGGGAGGCGCCGAGACCACTCGACTGGCGGCGCGACTGCGCGACCGGGGGTCGGTGCTGCTCGTGCAGGGCGCCTGGCCGCAGGCCGAAGCCGTGATCGACGTGGCCGACCCGCACTGGGCGGGGCTCGGACAGGGGCACGGTTACCTGGCCGGTCGCGAGCTCACGGTGTCGGTCAGCAGTCGCCGCTCCCCGAACGCCCGTCGCGCCCGCATGCTGCTGCCCGCGGCCGACGGGTCGATCGAACTGCTGGGCGCCCCCGCCGAGCGTCTCGTGCCGCGTGAGCGCGAATCCGTGCCCGTGCGGGCGGTGGGCTGATGCAGGCGCCCACGCGCAGCCTCGTGCTGTGGTTCCCCGACTGGCCGATCACGGCCTTCGTACGCGAGGCCGTGTCGCCCCCGAAGCCGGATGCCGCGGTGGCGGTGTTCGCGAACAACCTCGTCGTCGCGTGCTCGTGGGCGGCTCGTGCGCAGGGCGTGCGCCGCGGGCAGAAGCGGCGCGATGCGCAGGCCCTGTGCCCTGCGCTGCAGGTGGTCCCCGCCGACCCCGTGCGCGATGCCCGCGCCTTCGCCCCCGTCGTCGCGCGCGTCGAGGAGCACGCCCCCGGCGTGCAGGTGGTGCGTCCGGGGCTGTGCGCCCTGCGGGCCCGTGGTCCGGCCCGCTACTACGGCGGCGAGCTCGAGGCCGCGCGCATGCTGATCCGCCTGCTCGACGACGACGGGTTCTCCGGCGTGCGGGCGAGCGTGGCCGACGGGGTCTTCACCGCCGAGCAGGCGGCCCGCACGGCCGGTGTCGACGAGCCCGTGCGGGTGGTCGCGCCGGGGGAGGCGGGAGCCTTCCTCGCGCCGCTGTCGATCGCGACGCTCGACGACGACGAGTTCGGCAGTCTCCTCTCGCGCCTCGGGGTGCACACCCTCGGCGACCTCGCCGGCCTGCCGGTCGAGAGGATGCGGGAGCGGTTCGGCGAGCGGGGGGTGCGCCTGCACGCTCTGGCGGGAGGCCTCGACTCCCAGCCTGTGCACCCGCGCACGCCCCCGCCCGAACTGCACCGCGATGTCGCCTTCGAGCCCCCGCTCGAGCTGGCCGACCAGATCGCCTTCGGCATGCGCGTGGCGGCCGAGGAGTTCATCGCCCGCCTCGGCGCGCACGATCTGGTGTGCACCGAGCTGCGCGTCGTGCTCACCGGCGAGCGGGGCGAGCGCAGCGAACGCGTGTGGCTGCACCCCGGCTCGTTCGACGCGGCGGGAGTGGTCGACCGCGTGCGGTGGCAGCTCGCCGAAGACGCGCAGGGCATCTTCGGCAGCGGGGTCGCGGGCGTGCACATCGAACCCGAAGCCGTCGACGCCGCCGCGCACCACGCCCGTGGACTGTTCGGCGCGGGCCCCGACGAACGTGTGCATCATGCCCTCTCGCGCGTGCAGGCGATGCTCGGCCATCGCGCGGTGGTCACACCGGTGATCGGCGGCGGACGGTGGCTCGCCGAACGGCAGGTGCTCGTGCCGTGGGGGGATCGCGCCGTGACCGCGAAGGATCGCACGCGTCCCTGGCCGGGGAGCCTCCCCGACCCCCTTCCGGCGACCGTCTACCCCGAACCCCGCCCGGTGGGAGTCACCGACATCGCGGGAGCGCCGGTCACGGTGGGCGAGCGCGACGTGCTGAGCGCCCCACCGGCGGTGCTCGAGACGGCGGGGCAGCGTCGACGCATCCGGGAGTGGGCGGGCCCCTGGCCGATCAGCGAGCGCGGGTGGGACCCCCTGCGTGCGCGGCGGGCGCACCGGTTCCAGGTCGTCGACGCCGACGGGGGTGCGTGGCTGCTCGTGGTCGAAGAGGGGGAATGGCGAGCGGAGGGTCGCTATGACTGATCCCCGACCGTGCTCCTCGCGCGCGCTACCCGCGCCTGTCGGAGCGGGGGCGTCCTGATGGGCTGGACCAACCCTCCGGTGAAGTGGTCGGAGCTCGAACGCCTGCTCAGCGACGCGCGGAGGCCCACCGGTGCTCCGCCGAACGGCGACGGCGGCGACAGCCCGGCGTGGTCGCACAAACGCGGCGCCTACGTGCCTCCGACGATCGAACGGCCCGCCGAGACGGTGCCGTACGCCGAGCTGCACGCGCATTCGTCGTACTCCTTCCTCGACGGGGCGTCCTCGCCCGAAGAACTCGTCGAGGAGGCCGAGCGCCTCGGCCTGCACGCCCTCGCCCTCACCGACCACGACGGCTTCTACGGGATCGTGCGCTTCGCCGAGGCAGCCGAGGCCCGCGCGGTGAAGACGGTGTTCGGGGCGGAGCTGTCGCTGGGCCTCCCCGGCTCGCAGAACGGCGAGGCCGACCCGACCGGTTCGCACCTGCTCGTGCTCGCGCGGCGCGAAGAGGGTTACCACCGGCTCGCCGCCGCGATCACCCACGCGCAGCTCGAGGGCGCCGAGAAGGGGCGTCCGGTCTACGACCTCGACGACCTCGCCGAACGCGCCGGGGGACCGCGCGACCCCCACTGGGCGGTGCTCACCGGATGCCGCAAGGGCGCGGTGCGTCAGGCCCTGGCGTTCGAGGGACCGGCGGGCGCGGCACGCGAACTCGACACCCTCGTCGACCTGTTCGGCGTCGAGGCCGTCTACGTCGAGCTGATGGATCAGGGCGACCCGCTCGACTCGCGGCGCAACGACGTGCTCGCCGGACTCGCGGCCGAACGGGGGCTCGCGACCCTCGCCACCAACAACGTGCACTACGCCGCCCCGCAGAAGCAGCTGCTCGCCGCCGCGGTCGCCGCGGTGCGGGCGAACCGCGGACTCGACGAGCTCGACGGATGGCTCCCCGCCCATGCGGGGGCGCATCTGCGCTCGGGGGCCGAGATGGCCGCCCGCTTCGCCCGCTACCCGGGGGCGGTGGCGCGAACGGTGTCGCTCGCCGACGAGATTGCGTTCCCGCTGCGTCGGGCCAAGCCCGCCCTCCCGCGGCAGAGCGTGCCCGAGGGCCACACGCCCATGTCGTGGTTGCGGCACCTGGTCTGGGAAGCCGTACCGGTGAAGTACCCGAACCTCTCCGACGACGACCGGCGCCGCATCGAGCGCGAGCTCGAGGTGATCGAGATGAAGGATTTCCCCGGATACTTCCTCATCGTCTACGGCATCGTCGCCGAGGCGCGCCGCCGCGGCATCCTGTGCCAGGGGCGCGGGTCGGCCGCGAACAGTGCCGTCTGCTACCTGCTGAACATCACGGCGGTCGACTCGATCTTCTACCGACTGCCGTTCGAGCGGTTCCTGTCGAGCCTTCGTGACGAGGAGCCCGACATCGACGTCGACTTCGATTCCGACCGGCGCGAGGAGATCATCCAGTGGGTGTACGAGACCTACGGGCGCGAGCGTGCGGCCCAGGTGGCCAACGTCATCCAGTACCGCCCGAAGAACGCCGTACGCGACATGGCCCGCGCGCTCGGGCACTCGCCGGGGCAGCAGGACGCCTGGTCGAAGCAGGTCGAGCGCTGGGGGGCGACGCTCGAGACCGGCTCGGACCACGACATCCCCGACCAGGTCATCGAGTTCGCGTCCGAGCTGCTGAAGGCACCTCGCCATCTCGGCATCCACTCGGGGGGAATGGTGCTCACCGACCGGCCGGTGGGCGAGGTGGTGCCCATCGAGCACGCGCGCATGGAGAACCGCACGGTCATCCAGTGGGACAAAGACGACGCGGCCTGGATGGGGCTGGTGAAGTTCGACCTCTTGGGGCTGGGCATGCTCGCGGCTCTGCAGTACTGCTTCGACCTCATCCGGGATGCCACGGGCGAGGAGTGGGAGCTGTCGACCCTGCCCAAAGAGGAGAAGGCCGTCTACGACATGCTGTGCCGGGCCGATTCGATCGGGGTGTTCCAGGTGGAGTCGCGCGCGCAGATGGGGCTGCTCCCGCGGCTGCAGCCGCGGAAGTTCTACGACCTCGTAGTGCAGATCGCGCTCATCCGTCCCGGCCCCATCCAGGGCGGTGCCGTGCATCCGTTCGTGCGTCGAAAGCTCGGCCAGGAGCCGATCACCTACGTGCATCCGAAGCTCGAGCCCGTGCTGGAGCGCACGATGGGCGTCCCGGTGTTCCAGGAGCAGCTCATGCAGATGGCGGTGGCCGTGGGCAATTGCTCGGCCGAAGACGCCGACCTGCTGCGACGCGCGATGGGCTCCAAGCGCGGCCTCGAGCGCATCGACTCCCTCCGCGAGACGCTGTACGCCGGCATGGCCGAGAACGGCCTGGTCGGGCAGATCGCCGACGAGCTCTACGCGAAGATCCAGGCGTTCGCGAACTTCGGCTTCGCCGAATCGCACTCGCTGTCGTTCGCGCTGCTGGTCTACGCGAGCTCCTGGATCAAGCTTCACTACCCGGCGGCCTTCCTCGCGGGTCTCCTGCGGGCGCAGCCGATGGGGTTCTATTCGCCCGCGACCCTCACCGCCGACGCCCGTCGGCACGGCGTGGTGGTGCGCCGGCCCGACCTGCTGCGGTCGGGGGTCGAGGCATCGCTCGAGGGGCTCGCCGACGACGCCGGTTCCCGGGGCGGAGGGGATGCCGATGGCCCAGCGGGGCCGTCGGTCGGCGGGGTCGGCGAGACGCAGCGCGGGCCGGGGGGTGCACCCGACGCGGACGACGCACCGCGCCGCGGCGCCGGGGCGCCGACCGGACGCCCCGCGTGCGCGCACGCGCACCAGCCGCCGACGGGGGAGTTCGACCCCTCCGAGCCCGACGAGACCCTGGCCCACCGGCGGGACGGCGGGTTCGCCGTGCGGCTCGGGCTCGCCGGGGTGACCGGGATCGGCACCAAGGTCGCCGAACGCATCGTCACCGAGCGCGAACGCGGGGGCGCCTACCGCGACCTGAACGACCTCGTGCGGCGCACGGGGCTGATCGCCGCGCAGATCGAGGCGCTCGCCACGGCGGGGGCGTTCGAATGCCTCGGGCACACCCGACGCGAGGCGATCTGGCTCGCCGGGTCGGCGGCGATGGACCGCCCGGAGTTCCTCCCCGACTCGTTGGTGTCGGTGCAGCCGCCGCTGTTCACCGACCCCTCCAGTTACGAGGTGCTCGCCGCCGACCTGTGGGCGACGGGTCTCTCGGCCGACGACCACCCGTTGACCCATTTCCGTTCGGCGCTCGACGCCCGCGGGGTGATCACCTCGCGCGAACTGCGCACGTTCGAGACCGGCCGACGCATCGAGGTCGCGGGCCTGGTGACGCACCGCCAGCGGCCGGCCACGGCATCCGGGATCACGTTCCTCAATCTCGAAGACGAGCACGGGTTGATGAACATCATCTGCTCGGTCGGGGTGTGGAACCGATACCGGCGCGTCGCGCGCGAATCGCCCGCGCTCATCGTGCGCGGCATGCTCGAACGCTCGGTGGAGGGGGTCACCAACGTCGTCGCCGACGGCTTCACGGATCTGCGCGTCGGGGTCGCTCATGCGTCGCGGGACTTCCGATGAGCGCGACCGGCCTCACTAGACTCGGGGCGATCTCGCCCGGTTCCGCACCAGACAGGGGAAACGACCATGACCGACACGCCCACACCGCCCGACGGCTGGTATCCCGACCCCGCGGGAGGCGGCGGAGTGCGCCGCTGGAACGGCGCGGGCTGGACCGACGAGGTGCGCGCGGTCGACGGATCGACGCCGGTTCCGCACGAGGACGCCCCGGTGGATGCGACCGCCACGTCGGCGGCTCGCGACGACGTGACGGCCTCTCAGACGGATGCATCGGATTCCGTGGATGCGCCGGCTTCCGTGGATGCGCCGGCTCACGTGGATGCGCCCGCTCACGTGGATGCGCCCGCTTCCGTGGATGCGCCCGCTCTCGCGGATGCGCCCGCTTCCGCGGATGCGTCGGTTCACGCGGATGCGCCCGCTCCCGCGGACTCGCCTTCCGCTCCGGAGGACGCGCCCGCTCCCGCGGACTCGCCTTCCGTTCCGGAGGACGCGCCGGCAGCGCCTGACACCCCCGCGCACACGAACGCCGCTCCTGCCGCGGCCGGCGCCGCCACCGCGGCCGGCGCCGTTCCCACCGCCTCGAACGTGCCGCCCGCCGATCCCGCCCCGCCCATCGCCCCCGCCCCGCCCGTCGTGCCCGCCCCGCCGGCAGGGGCTCCGGCGTACTCGTCCGCATCGAACCCCGGCGCTGCACCGGCCGCCCCGTACGGCGGCGGTCCGTCCGGCTACGGCGATGCTCCCGCCTATCCGGGATCCGCGGCTCCCGTGCCCGATGCGACCCCGCGCACCGACGTGGCGACCAACACCGTCTGGGTGTGGCTGTTGGCGTTCCTGCCGCTTGTCGGGGTGCTCGCGCTCTTCCTGTTCGACTGGTCGACATACATCCAGGAGTCCGTCTACGCGCAGGTCTACGGCGGCGGCTCCTCGGCGACCGAGACGATCGTGTCGGCGGTCGTCACCCTCGCGAGCGTCGTGCTCTACGCCGTCACCGTGCTCTTCGCCTACCTCGACTGGCGCCAGCTGCGTGCGCGCGGAATCGACCGCCCGTTCCACTGGGCGTGGAGCTTCTTCGTCCTCGTCATCGGCAGCGCGCTCGTCTACGTGATCGGCCGTGCCGTCGTGGTGCGCAAGCGTGCGCGCGGCGGCCTGGCACCGATGTGGACGGCCATCGCGGTCAACGTCGTGTCGTTCATCGCGATCATCGTCTGGGGCATCTACCTGGTCGTGCAGATCATTCCGCTGATCGAGGAGCTGCAGTACTACGGTTACTGACCCCGCGCGTGGGTGGGGGCGAGCGCGTTCTCACCCACGCGCCTCGGCACGCAGCTGGGCCGTACCCCTCCCGCGTGTATGACCCTGAATGACGTCGTGCTTCGCCGGATGACGAACCCGGATCCCGCCCCCTCCCACCGACATACGCTCCTCGGACCGGCGCCGGACGCCGATCAGCCGGGGAGGCCTCGCATGTCCACACCGTCCATCGCTCAGCAGGTCGACGACTTCAACGGCGAATTCGAGTCGCAGATCGGCGACCGCCTCGCATCCGTGTTCGCCGAGGAGCAGTCCGACCTCCGCGACGCGGGAGCGCCCACGGGCGCGCTCGGCGTCGGCGACCACGCGCCGGACGCCGAGCTCCTCACGGCCGAGGCCGCCCCGACCACCTTCATCGCCGCGCGCGGGGAAGCGGTTTCGGTCGTCGTCTTCTACCGCGGAGCCTGGTGCCCCTACTGCAACATCACCCTGCGGGCGTATCAGGAGAACCTCCTGCCCGCACTCCAGGACCGGGGTGCCCAGCTCATCGCCGTCTCACCGCAGACTCCCGAGGCGTCGACGCAGAGCGTGACGAACGGCTCGCTCGCCTTCACCGTGCTCTCCGACCCGGCGAACGCCCTCGCCGAGGGGTTCGGCATCGTCACCGAGCCGAGCACCGCGGCCCGGGCGGCCCACACCGAGCTCGGCTTCGACGTCGCCGACAGCAACGCCGACGAGACCGCCCGCATCCCGTTCCCGTCCGTGTACGTCATCGACGCCGACGGCACGATCCGCTTCGCCGACGTGCACGTCGACTACACGACGCGCACCGAGGTCGGCGAGATCATCGCCGCGCTCGACCGCCTCGACGAGCACTGACCGGGGCGGACCTCGCCCGGGCGCCGGGCGGGGTCCGTCAGCCCCGCGACGCTGCCCGTATCGCCGCGATCGCGTCGAGCAGGGCGTGGGCGGTGTCGTCCTTCGACCCGGATGCCGTCGCCACGACGCGTCCGTCGCGGTCGACGATCGTGAGGGCGTTATCGGCCGCCTCGAAGCCGCGCGTCCACCCCACGGCATTGGCGGCGAGAAGGTCCACGCCCTTGCGGGCGGCCTTCGCGCGGGCGCGTTGGAGGAGCTCCTCGTCGCTCTCCACCGTCTCGGCGGCGAACGCCACGATCGTCTGGCCGTCGCGGCGCGCCGCGACCAGTGCCGACACGATGTCGCGGTTCTCGGTCAGCTGCAGGGTCAGTCCGCCGGGGGAGTCCTGCTTGCGCAGCTTGTGTTCCGACACCGCCGCCACGGCGTAATCGGCGACCGCCGCGGCCATGACGATCACGTCGGCGTCGTCGGCTGTGGCATCCATCGCCGTGCCGAGTTCGTCGGCGGTGCCCACCGCGATCACCTCGACGCGCGGGTCGGGCCGGACGTCGGCGTCGAGGTGCGCGGCGACGAGGGTCACGCGAGCGCCACGATCGGCGGCCGCACGCGCGATCGCGACGCCCTGTCGGCCGCTCGAGCGATTGCCGAGGTAACGCACGGGGTCGATCGGCTCGCGCGTGCCGCCGGCGCTGACGACGATCGAGACGCCGTCGAGGTCGCGCGGACGTTCGACCAGGGCGAGGGCGGCCGCGGCGATCTCCTCGGGCTCCGACATGCGGCCGGGTCCCGAATCGCCCCCGGTGAGCACGCCGTCGGCTGGACCCACGACGTGCACGCCTCGCGCGCGGAGCACCTCCATGTTGTGCACGGTGGCCGGATGCCGCCACATCTCGGTGTGCATCGCGGGGGCGACCACCACCGGGGCCGTCGTGGCGAGAAGCGTCGTGCCGAGCAGGTCGGAGGCGAGACCGGCGGTCATCGCGGCGAGGGTATTCGCCGTGGCCGGGGCGACGATCACGAGATCGGCCGACTGCCCGAGCGCGACGTGGCGGACCTTGGCCACGTCGTCGTGCACCGACGTCGTCACCGGGTTGCGACTCAGAGCCTCCCACGTGGGCAGGCCCACGAAGCGCAGCGCGTCGTCGGTCGGCACCACGTGCACGTCGTGCCCGGCCTTCACCAGCAGGCGCACGAGACTCACGCTCTTGTAGGCGGCGATGCCCCCGGTCACTCCCACCACGACGAACATCGCCCCAGTCTTCCAGGTCGGATCGGTCGGCGGGGGAGAGCGCGTCACGGGCGGGGCCGTGGCATCCGGCCCGCGGCGGAGGAACGACACGCTCCGCGGACACGGGATCCGGTGAGGCCCGGATGCCGGGGCAGGCCGCGAGGAGCGAGGCACCCCGCGCGCAGGTAGCGTGGGAGGAATGTGCACGGTCGTGATCGACGTCCCCCGCAACCCCGGCGAGCCCGTGCGGCTGCTCGCCGTCCGGGACGAGGACCGCGACCGCCCGTGGCGGGGCCTCGGCCCCTGGTGGCCGGAGCGCGACGGGGTGGCCGGCGTCCGCGACGACCGTGCGGGCGGTGCGTGGCTCGCCGTCGATCCCGGGGCCGCGCGCCTTGCGGTGCTGCTCAATCGCGAAGACCTCTCCGACCGCGGCGACGACGAGGTGGTCAGTCGCGGCAGCATCCCCCTCGATGCGGTGGGGGACGGCATCCCGGACCATCCGGCGACGCGCGGCTTCAACCTCGTCGAGGTGGATGCCGACGGCGCCCACCTCGTGGAATGGGACGGCCTCGTCTCTCGCCGCACGCGCCTGACCCCCGGGACGCACATGGTCGCGCACCACGCGGCCGACGATCCCGGCACACCGCGGATCGCCCGGTGGCTCGAGTCGTTCCGGGCGGCGGGCATCGCGCCCGGATCCGAGTGGTGGATGCCGTGGCTCGACGTCGTCGAGCGGGCCACGGAGGATCCGTCCGCTTCGGTGCTGCGCCGCGACGAGCACGACGGCCACGTGCTGGAGTCGCTGCTCGTCTGCGCGGCGAGCATCGGCCCGGACGGCGTCGACGTGCGCGAGGCGACGCTGCGCGAACCCGGACGATGGGACGACGGGATCGTCGCGGGACTGCGGGTCGCGCACGCAGCCGCTGCCTCCGGTGCCGTGACGACGCAGCCGCCGGCGTGACGCCCGCCGCCGCGGCCGCCGCCGCCGTGATGTGCAGGGCCGTGCCCGCCGGCGCGAAGCACGCCGCCGCAGCTGCCGAGTCCGACGCCGCCGCGACCGGTGCGCAAACCCACCGCGCTGCCGGGACGCCGCGGGCCGCGACCCGCGCTGACACCGCACAGTAGGCTTGGACGATCCCGCCTCCGTAGCTCAGGGGATAGAGCGCCGCACTCCTAACGCGGGCGTCGCAGGTTCGAATCCTGTCGGGGGCACCTCACCGCGACCGTCTGTCGCTCGCTTCGACGTCCACCCCGTAGCGCGGGATCACTCGTTCCGCGCGAGACCGCGCGTCGCGAGCGGGACGAACGTGTCGTCTCGCCCGATCGTGTGACGTCTGCGCCGTTGCCCCCCGGGCGTCCCCGTGGCATGATTACTGAACGATCGGTCGGAAAACCTCGCAGCTGAGGTGGACGCGACCCCGCCAGAGTCGGCGGGGGAGAGGATGGCGATGTCGCAGGCGTTTCTTATCGGCGGTGCGCGCACCCCGGTCGGGCGGTACGGCGGCTCGCTGGCATCCGTTCGTCCCGACGATCTCGCGGCCCTCGTGGTCGGCGAGGCCGTGACCCGCGCGGGGCTACCCGCCGAGGCGATCGACGAGGTGATCCTCGGGGCTGCGAACCAGGCCGGCGAGGACAACCGCAACGTCGCCCGCATGGCCGTGCTGCTCGCGGGGCTCCCGGACGACATCCCCGGACTCACCGTCAACCGCCTGTGCGCCTCGGGCATGAGCGCGATCGCGCTCGCCGCGCAGGCCGTGCGCGCCGGCGACGCCGACGCCGTCGTGGCCGGGGGCGTGGAGTCGATGACGCGCGCGCCCTGGGTACAGGCCAAGCCCGAGCGCGCGTGGGCGAAGCCCGGCGCCGCGTTCGACACCTCGATCGGCTGGCGCTTCACCAACCCGCGTCTCGCCGCGCGCGACAAAGCCACGTTCTCCATGCCGGAGACGGCCGAGGAGGTCGCCCGCCTCGACGGGATCTCGCGGGCGGATGCCGACGCCTTCGCGCTGCGCAGCCACGAGCGGGCGGTCCGGGCACAGGATGCCGGACGCTTCCGCGACGAGATCGTCGCCGTCGAGACGGGCCGGGGCACGGTCGACGCCGACGAAGGGCCGCGCCGCGACACCTCCCTCGAAGCGCTCGCGGCCCTCCGCCCGGTTGTGAAGGGCGGGGAGGTCGTGACGGCCGGGAACGCCAGCTCGCTCAACGACGGGGCATCGGCCCTGCTCGTCGCGAGCGCCGACGCGGTCGAGCGGCACGGATTGCGCCCGCGTGCGCGGATCGTCGCCCACGCCTCGGCGGCCCTCGCGCCCGAGATCATGGGGCTCGGGCCCGTCCCGGCGACGGAGAAGGCGCTCGCCAAGGCCGGGCTGTCGGCATCCGATCTGGGCGCGGTCGAACTCAACGAGGCCTTCGCCTCGCAGTCGCTCGCGTGCGTGCGGCGCCTCGGACTCGACCCCGAGATCGTCAACGCCGACGGCGGCGCGATCGCGCTCGGGCACCCGCTGGGCTCGAGCGGCTCGCGGCTGATCGTGACGCTGCTCGGGCGGATGGAGCGCGAGGGCGCGCGGTATGGCCTGGCGACCATGTGCGTGGGCGTCGGCCAGGGCACCGCGATGATCGTGGAGCGGGTCGATGGTTGACGGCTCGCGCCGGCCGGTCGGCGCAAACTCCGCAATTCGCACAACCTCAGCCACGTCGGCCGTGGAGGCGGCTGAGAATACGCGGATCGCTGAGGATGTGCCCGACGCGACCGCGCATCCGGCGGCATCCGCCGAAACGCCTCGCCTCCGCATCGACGCGCGCGACGACCGCGTCGTCGCCACCCTCGACCGCCCCGACGTGCGCAACGCGATCGACCAGCGGATGGTCGACGAGCTGCACGCCCTGTGCGCCGCGCTCGAAGTGAATCCCCGCATGCTCATCCTCACCGGCGCGGGCGGGATCTTTGCCGCGGGGGCCGACATCGCCCAGCTGCGGGAACGCACGGGAGACGACGCCCGCCGCGGAATCAACGCCACCGTCTTCGATCGCCTTCGGCATCTGCCTCTGCCCGTGATCGCCGCTGTCGACGGTTTCGCGCTGGGCGGGGGCGCCGAGCTGGCGTACGCGGCCGACATCCGCATCGGCACCCCGCGCGTGCGCTTCGGCAACCCCGAGCCGGGGCTCGGCATCATCGCCGCGGCCGGAGCGTCGTGGCGGCTGCCCGAGATCGTCGGTCACGCCCGCGCGAGCGAGCTGCTCCTGACGGCGCGGGTGATCGACGCCGACGAGGCCCTCGCGTGGGGGCTGCTGTCGAGCATCCACGATCCCGACGCGCTGCTGGACGCGGCGCACGCGATCGCCGACCGGATCGCGGCGAACTCCGCACGCGCCACCATCCTGACCAAGCGTGCGCTGCTCGCCCCGCGCGCCGAGCACCCGGCGATCGACGGTGAACTGCAGGCCGAGCTCTTCGACAGCGCCGACAAGTGCGCCCGCATGACCGCGTTCCTGGAGAGGAAGAAGAAGTGACGATTCCCGACACGGCGGCCCCCACCTCGTCGACACGTGCGGATGCCAGGATCCCGAGCCCCCTCCCGGCGCGCGTCGGCGTCCTCGGGGGAGGCCGCATGGGAGCGGGCATCGCGCACGCCTTCCTGCTCGCCGGCGCGCATGTGCACGTGGTCGAGCGCGATGTCGAGGCGGCTGATGCCGCGCGCGAGCGGGTCGAGACGGCCCTCGAGCGGTCGGCCGCGAGGGGCCGCCACGTTCCGGATGCCGACACCTTCGCCATCGGCACCGACACCGCCGCGTTCGCCGACGCAGGCCTCGTGATCGAGGCCGTGCCCGAGGACCGCGCCCTCAAGCTCGACGCCCTCACCCGGATCGAGAGCGCCGTCGACGACACCGCGGTCGTGGCATCCAACACCTCCTCCATCTCCATTGACGCGCTCGCCGTGTCACTGTCGCGTCCCGAGCGGTTCCTGGGTCTGCACTTCTTCAACCCCGTGCCGGCCTCGGCGCTGGTCGAGGTGGTCACGGGCGCACGGACCGATCCGCGGGTGATCGAGCACGCGACGGCGTGGGTCGAGGCCATCGGCAAGACCGCCGTCGTCGTGCGCGATGCGCCCGGTTTCGCATCCAGCCGCCTCGGGGTCGCACTGGGGCTCGAAGCCATTCGCATGCTCGAGGACGGAGTGGCGAGTGCGCACGACATTGACACGGCGATGGAGCTGGGGTACCGGCATCCGATGGGCCCCCTCCGCACGACCGACATCGTCGGGCTCGACGTGCGCCTCGGGATCGCCGAAGAACTCGAGCGTGCGTTCGGCGCGCGCTTCACCCCGCCCGCGCTGCTGCGAGAGCTCGTCGCCCAGGGGCACCTGGGGCGCAAGACCGGCCGCGGATTCTACGAATGGAGCGAATGATGACGTTTCTCCCCAGCTACGTGAACGGCGCGTGGTGGACGCCCGCCGACGATTCCGACGCCGCGGTCGTACGCGACGCCTCGACGGGGGAGGAGATCGTGCGCATCAGCACGAAGGGCCTCGATCTCACGGGCGCCGTGGAATACGCACGGACGACCGGTCAGAGGAGCATCGGCGAACTCACCTTCCACCAGCGCGCGATGGTGCTGAAGAACCTCGCGATCGCCCTGAACGGGCGCCGCGAGGAGCTTTACGCCCTCTCGGAGCGCTCGGGCTCGACCCGGCGCGACTCGCTCAGTGACGTCGACGGCGGCATCGGCGTGCTCTTCACCTTCTCGTCGAAGGCGCGGCGCGAGCTCCCGGCGGGGAAGGTCGTGCTCGATGGACCGATCGAGCCGCTGTCGAAGGACGGCTCGTTCCTCGGTCGGCACGTCTACACGCGCCTGCCGGGTGTCGCGGTGCAGATCAACGCCTTCAACTTCCCGATGTGGGGCGCGCTCGAGAAGTTCGCGCCCGCCTTCCTCGCCGGGCTCCCCACGATCGTGAAGCCCGCGACCCCGACGGCCTACGTCGCCGAGGCGTGGGTGCGCATGGTCGTCGAGACCGGCCTGCTGCCCGAGGGGTCGCTGCAGCTGGTCAGCGGCAGCGTTCCAGGCCTGTTCGACCTGCTCGACCTGGGCGACACCGTCGGCTTCACCGGCAGCGCCTCGACCGCCGAGCGCCTGCGCGCCCAGGCGAAGCCCGGCGTGCGGTTCACGAGCGAGACCGACTCGATCAACGCCTCGATCCTGGGCCCGGACGCGGCGCCCGGCACCCCCGAGTTCGACGCGTACGTGAAGCAGCTCCTCGTCGAACTCACCACGAAGGCGGGGCAGAAGTGCACCGCCATCCGCCGCGCGATCGTGCCGGCGGGCATGACGGATGCCGTGGCCGAGGCGCTGCGCGCGAAGATCGCCGAGCGCGTCGTCATCGGTAACCCGCGCGCCGAGGGCGTGACGATGGGACCGGTCGTCTCGCTCGAACAGCGCGACGAGGTGCTGCGGCAGGTGCGCGCGCTCGAGGAAGCCGGGGGCCGCTTCGTCGTGGGCTCGGCCGACGCCCCGGAGGGGGCTCCCGCCGACGGCGCGTTCCTGCAGCCGATGCTGCTCGCCTTCGCGGATGCCACGACCCCGGCCGTCAACGACATCGAGGCCTTCGGACCCGTCGCGAGCATCGTCGAATACTCCGACGTGGCCGAGGCGGCGACCATCGTGGCGCGCGGCGGAGGCTCGCTCGTCACGAGCGTCGCCACCCACGACCCCGACGTCGCGACCGAGCTGCTCACCCGCATGGGCGCGATGAACGGCCGCGTGCTGTTCCTCGACCGCGACGACGCCCGCACCTCGACGGGCCACGGCGCTCCCGTCCCTCACCTCGTGCACGGCGGCCCCGGCCGCGCCGGCGGCGGCGAGGAGCTCGGCGGCATCCGCTCCGTGCTCCATTACATGCAGCGCACCGCGATCCAGGGCTCGCCGCGTATGCTCACCGCGCTCACCGGGGTGTGGCATCCGGGGGCCGAGACCGACACCGTCGGCATCCATCCCTTCCGCAAGCCCCTCGCCGACCTTCGGATCGGGGATGCCGTGGAGTCCGCCGAGCGCGAGGTCACCCTCGATGACATCGAGGTGTTCGCGAGGTTCACCGGCGACACGTTCTACGCGCACATGGACGAGGAGTCCGCCGCGGCGAACCCCTTCTTCCCGGGGCGCGTGGCGCACGGGTACCTGCTCGTGTCGTGGGCGGCGGGGTTGTTCGTGGATCCGGCGCCGGGGCCGGTGCTCGCGAACTCAGGGCTCGAGAACCTGCGCTTCGTCACCCCGGTCTCACCCGGTGACCGCATTCGCGTCGCTCTCACGGCGAAGCAGATCACCCCGCGCGAGACCGACGAATACGGGGAGGTGCGGTGGGACGCCGTCATCCGCAACCAGGATGACGAGGTCGTGGCGCAGTACGACGTGCTGACGCTCGTGGCGAAGACGTGGGCGCCCGCTCCCGTGGCGGTGCCGGCATGAGTCTGCGGCCGATGATGCGGAACGATCGGGCGTCGGCGATGCTCGGCATGGTCGTCGAGCACGACGCGCCGGGGGCGTCGCGCGTGTCGATGACCGTGCGCGACGACATGCTCAACGGCTTCGCCATCACCCACGGCGGGCTCGTCTTCACGCTCGCCGACACCGCCTTCGCGATCGCGTGCAACGAGGACGAGCGGGTGACGGTCGCCGGGGGCGCCGACATCACGTTCCTGAAGTCCACCACCGCCGGGCAGACGCTCACCGCGACCGCCGAGCGGCGCGCCCGCAGCGGCCGGACCGGCCTCTACGACATCCGCGTGACGGACGAGACGGGCGACCTGGTCGCCGAGGTGCGCGGCCGCAGCATCACGACCGATCGGCGGCCGCCGGCCCCGGTCCCTACGACGGGCTCGGAGACCTCCGCCTCGCCGGTGGCTGAGCCCGTCGAAGCCACCCCACCCGCGAACAACACCGAGCGCGACGACGCGCTCCGCACCACGGAGGTGTCCCGATGACCCTGACCACCGCATCGCGCCCCGACTCCCTGGCATCCGTCGATCCCACCGGCATCCCGCTCGAGGCCCTGCGCGCGCTGCAGCTCGAACGCCTCCGGTGGACGGTGCGCCACGCGTACGACAACGTCGCGCTGTACCGCCGGAAATTCGACGAGGCCGGCGTCAGCCCGGATGACATCCGCTCGCTCGACGACATCCGCCTGCTGCCCTTCACCACGAAGGCCGACCTGCGCGAGACCTACCCCTTCGGCATGTTCGCCGTGCCGATGTCCGACGTCCGCCGCGTCCACGCCTCGTCGGGAACCACCGGGCGCCCCACCGTCGTCGGCTACACCGCGGGCGACCTCGACCGCTGGGCCGACCTCGTCGCCCGATCGCTGAGCGCCGCCGGCATCCGGGCGGGCGATCGCGTGCACAACGCCTATGGCTACGGCCTGTTCACCGGCGGCCTCGGCGCGCACGCGGGTATCGAACGCCTCGGCGCGACCGTCATCCCGATGTCGGGTGGACAGACCGCGCGGCAGGCGCAGCTCATCCAGGACTTCGAACCGGATGCCATCCTCTGCACGCCCAGCTATCTCCTGACGATCGCCGATGCACTGGAGGCAGCGGGTGTCGACCCGCGGTCCACGTCGCTGCGGATCGCCGTGCTCGGGGCGGAGCCCTGGACGAACGAGATGCGCCGCGAGATCGAGCGCCGCCTCGACCTCGTCGCCGTCGACATCTACGGCCTGAGCGAGGTGATGGGCCCGGGCGTGGCATCCGAGAGCGCCCTCACGAAGGACGGCCCGCACGTGTGGGAGGACCACTTCCTGCCCGAGACGATCGACGGAGAGAGCGGCGAGCCCGTCGCCGACGGAGAGCTGGGCGAGCTGGTCTTCACCTCCCTCACCAAGGAGGCGTTCCCGGTCATCCGCTACCGCACCCGTGACCTCACCCGCCTGCGTCCCGGAACAGCGTTCCCGGCCATGCGGCGCATCGAGAAGATCACCGGCCGCAACGACGACATGATCATCCTGCGCGGGGTGAACCTCTTCCCGACCCAGATCGAGGAGATCGTGATGGGCATCGAAACCCTCACCCCGCACTTCGTGCTCGAGCTGCGGCGGGAGGGGCGGATGGATGCCATGACCGTCCGCATTGAACGGCACCCCACCCTCGAGCGCGAGGTGTGCGAGGCGGCCGGGGTCGTGCTGCAGCAGCGGATCAAGGTGCTCATCGGAACGACGGTCGACGTCCGCGTCGAGGAGCCCGGCGCCTTGCCGCGCAGCGAGGGCAAGTACAAGCGGGTCTACGACCTGCGCTGATCCGCGGGGCCCTCAGTCCCCGCAGACGGCGACGAATTCGATCTCGACGTTCGCGCCGCGAGGAAGGGCGGCGACCTGGTAGGCCGCACGAGCGGGCAGCACCGCGCCGGTGAAGCGCTCGCCGTAGACCTCATTCACCGCGGCGAAGTCGGCGATGTCGGTCAGCAGGATCGTGGTCTTGACCACGCGGTCCATGCTCGAGCCGGCGGCGGCGAGGATGGCGGCGCCGTTGCTCAGGGACTGCGCGGCCTGTGCGCGCACATCGGCGCCGACGAGTTCTCCCGTGGCGGGGTCGAGGGGGAGCTGTCCCGAGACGAAGACGAGCTCTCCCGTGCGGACCGCCTGAGAGTACGCGCCGATGGCGGCGGGGGCTTCGGAAGAGGTCACGGTGGAGATGATGGTCATGAGATTCCCTTCAGGGCGTCGACGGCGGCGTCGACCGCGGACGAGGAGGTGGTGGCGTGCACGCTGAAGCGCACACGGTCGGAACCGTGCGCGGTGGCCGTCACACCGCGCGCGGCGAGACGCGCGACGGTCGTCGTGGCCGGGTTGTCGGCGACGTGTGCCACGACGATGCCGGCACGCGCAGCGTCCTCCTGTGGCGAGAGCACGGGGAAACCGGCATCCGTCAGCGCGGTCATCAGTTGAGCGGTCCGGTCGGCGATGCGTCGGCCGACGGTCGCTACGCCGATGCTCTCCAGCAGCTCGAGAGCGGTCGCGAGGGCGCCTGAGCTGAACGGGGAGGCGTTGGTGATCGACAGGCGTTGCGCTCCGGGAAGGGCCGGGTGCGGACGCCCGTCGTACAGCCCCGCTTCCTCGACGCCGGTCCAGCCGCCGAGGAGGGGGCGGAGGCGCTCCAGCGCCCGCGGGGACAGCGCCAGGAAGCCGGTGCCCCATCCGGCGCGGAGCCACTTCTGTCCGCCGACGACCAGCGCATCCGCGAGGGTCCAATCGGCGTCGATGACGCCGAACCCCTGGATGCCGTCGACGATGAGCAGCCGGTCGCCAACGGCGTCGCGCAGGGCGGCGAGGTCCGCGCGCGCTCCGGTGCGGAAGTCGACGGCGCTGACGGCAACGGCCACGGTCTCGGCCGTGAGGGCCTCCGCGACGCGCGAAGCGGTGACCGGGGCGAGGGGTGCTCCGGCGACGGGAGTCAGGGTCCGCACCCGGGTGAGGCCCGCCCCCTCCGATCGCCACCACGCGTACAGGTTGGAGGGGAACTCCGCCGCGCTGACGAGAACCTCACCCGGCGGCAGTCCGAAGGCGATCTGGAACAGCCCCAGGGAGGTGCTGCTGGTCAGGGTCACGGCATCCGGGGCGAAGCCGCTCAATCGGGAGGCCGCGGCGAGGGCGCGCCGGTCCTCCGCATGCAGCAGCGCGGAGTCCTCGCCGTTCGCAGCCGCCTGGGCGAGCCCGCCGATCGTATCGACCACGGCCTGCGACGGCGGACCGTAGCTGGCGAAATTGAGATAACCGCTCGGTTCGCGGAACGCTGCGAGGTATCTCTCCAGCGCCGTCGAGCTCACGCCAGCACCCGCTGCAGGAACTGCCGCGTCCGTGCCTCGCGAGGGGCGCCGAGCACCTGCTCCACCGGCCCTTCCTCCACGATGCCGGCATCGGCCATGAACACCACGCGGTCCGCGACCTCGCGGGCGAACGCCATCTCATGCGTGACGACGAGCATCGTCATGCCCTCCCGAGCCAGGTCGCCCATCACCGTCAGGACCTCCCCGACGAGCTCCGGGTCCAGTGCCGAGGTCGGCTCGTCGAACAACAGGAACAGCGGTTTCATGGCCACCGCGCGGGCGATCGCGACGCGTTGCCGCTGGCCGCCCGACAGCTGGCTCGGATACGCGTCGATCCGCTCGCCCAGGCCGACCCGTTCGAGGATCGCCACGGCCTCCGCCCGCACCTCTTTGGCCGGTCGACGCTGCACACGCGTCGGACCCTCCATCACGTTGCCGAGCACCGTGAGATGCGGGAACAGATTGAAGTGCTGGAAGACCATCGCCGTCTTCGCGCGCTGCGCCGAGAGGCGGCGCTCCGTCAACTCGTGCAGCTTGCCGTCGCGGAGCTCGTAGCCCATGGGCTCGCCGCCCACCCAGACCTCCCCGCTGTCGGGCTCCTCGAGACGGTTCAGCGTGCGCAGGAACGTGGACTTCCCGGCGCCGGACGGGCCGATGATGCAGACGACCTCGCCACTGCGGACGGTGAGCGACACATCGCTCAGCACCACGTTGTGTCCGTAGGACTTCGTGATGCGCACCGCTTCGAGAACAGCTGCGGCGTCGGGGGTGACGGTCATTTCTCGCTCCTCATCAGCGGGGGACGGCCGAGATCGCCGACGATCTTCCGGCGGAGGGTGCGTGCGTTGCGCGGACCGCCGGGCCGGCGATCCTGGCGGTCGAAGGCGCGCTCGAGGTAGTACTGCCCGACGCTGGCGACACTGACGATCACCATGTACCAGATGGCCGCGGCGATGAGCGTCTCCATGACCTGCAGGTTGAACGACGAGATGTTGTTGGCCGCACGGATCAGCTCGACGTACCCGATCACGGATGCCATCGCCGTGCCCTTGAGCATGTTGATGAAGTCGTTGCCGGTCGGGGGGATGATGATGCGCATCGCCTGGGGGAGCACGATGCGCGCCATGCGCTGCATGGGGGTCTGTCCGATGGACTGCGCGGCTTCGATCTGGCCGCGGTCCACGCTCTTCAGGCCCGCGCGCACGATCTCCGCCATGTACGCGCTCTCGTTGAGGGCGAGGCCCAGGAACGCCGCGATGAAGGTGGTCATGACGGCATTCGTGCTGACGTCGACGAAGAGCACGTCGGTGAACGGGATGCCGATCTGCAGGCGGGGGAAGATCAGCGCGAGGTTGTACCAGAGGAGGATCTGAAGCAGTACCGGCAACCCGCGGAACAACCACGTGTACCCGGCGGCGAAAGCCTGGGCGACGGGGTTCTTCGAGATGCGCATGAGAGCGATGACGACACCGATGACGATCGCGCTCAGCTGTGCGACGACCGCGAGCACGATGGTGCCGACGAGACCCTGAAGGATGATCGGCGAGATCAGGTAGTAGGGGATGTCGCCGTAGGAGATGTCGCCCTGGGCGGCGGCGGCGATGAGGGCGACCAGCAGGAGCACGATGACGACTCCGCTCACCCACCGTCCCCAGTGCTTCAGTCGGACCTGGGGGAGGAGAGGCCGTTCCCCGGCCGCGGCGGGCGACGGACCGCGTCCGTCGCCCAACCGGGATGTGGAGATCGACACCGTCACTTGCCCCCGTTGACGACGGCCTCGGTCACGGCGCCGGAGGAGATTCCCCAGGAGTCGAGGATCTCGGCGTAGGTGCCGTCGTCGATGAGCGCGTCCAGCGCCTGGGCCATCGCATCGCGCAGACCGGCGTTGTCCTTCTTGACGCCGATGCCGTAGGGGGCCCCGTCGATGACGTCACCCGGCACCACCTCGAACGCGTTCCCGTTCTGGGTGGTCTGCGAGATGTAGACAGCGCTGGGGAGGTCGTTGACGATCGCGTCGATCCGTCCCGTGCGCAGCTGGGTCTGGTTCTGGCTGTCGCTGTCGGTGACGACGACCTCCACCGCCTCCTTGCCGTCGGCGGTGCACTCGGCGCTGGTGGACTCGGCGAACTCCTGCTGGCTCGTGCCTGTGACGACGGCCACGGAGTGACCGCAGAGCGTGTCGGGTCCGGTGATTCCGGCGGGGTTGTCCTTCTGCACCATGATCGTGATGCCGGACGTCAGGTAATCGACGAAGTCGATGGCCTGCTGCCGCTCGGCGGTGTCGTTCATCGCGGCGATGGTGACGTCGACGCGTCCCGATTGCAGGCTCGTGATGAGCGAACCGAAGTCCTGGTTCTCGTACTGCACGTCGAGGCCGAGCTTCTTGGCGATGGCGGTGATGAGGTCGTGGTCCGACCCGACGACAGTGGAACCGTCTGCTGCGTAGAAGTTGTTCGGGGGAGACTGCACGTTCGAGCCGACGACGAGCTTCCCGGCGCCGCCGATGGTGCTCGGGACCATCGCGACGAGCGCGTCATCGGCGCTGACGCCGTCGAGCAGCGCGGACGTGTCGGGGATCGACGATCCGGCGCCGTCGGTCTGCGCATCACCGGGCTGGGGTGCGCTCGGGCCGCCGCAGGCGGAGAGCGAGAGGGTCAGGACGGCGCTTGCGGCGAGAGCGCCGATGGCCGTGAGGGTGCGGGCGTGACGGGTCATGTGGGGGGCCTTTCCAAACGTCGTTGTCATCGGAAGCTATCGACTTCGGGTCAATGATAAGAGAATATTATCGAGATGAAGCAGAATTGTTACGTGCGGGCAATCTAAATTGACCATCACGTCGAGGCTGAAGGCGCGGCGTGGGAGGAGATCGATGATGAGTCGGACGGTCGTCGATGAGAGGCGAGTGCTGCGGCCGGAATTCGCGCCGTATCTGCCGATGATGGACTTCCTTGCGGAGCTGCTCGGGCCCCGTACCGAGGTGGTGCTGCACGACACGAGCGATGTGAGCCGCTCCATCGTGGCCCTTACCAACGGCCACGTGAGTGGCCGTTCCGTCGGCGGCCCGGCGACGGATCTCGTGCTCAAGGTGCTGCAGAACCATGAGCACGACGATCGTGACTTCCTTGCCAACTACCTGGCCGTCTCGCGGACGGGCGGCGCCTTCCGCTCCTCCACGTTCTTCATCCGCGACCGGGCGGGCGCCGTCGTCGGCATGCTCTGCGTCAATGTCGACGACGAGCCGCTACGCCGCGCGCGCGATCTTCTCGAGGCCATCACGGCGACGACCGGCGTGCCGAAAGCGGCGGTGGACCTGGGTGCCGGCGCCGCCGCCCCCGTCGCGGAACGACTGAGCGCGAGCGTCGACGAACTGGCTCTGGACGGCATTGACCGCATCGTCTCCGCTCGAGGTGTCGAGCCCCATCGCATGAGTGTGCAGGAGAAGACCGCGACGGTCGGCGACCTGGAGCGAGCGGGCGTCTTCTTGCTGAAGGGCGCTGTGGCACAGGTGGCGAGCGCCCTCCAGGTGTCGGAGCCGACGGTCTACCGGTATCTCTCCCAGGTGCGGCGAGCGCGGGTCTGAGGGCGTCTCGCGACGGGTCGGCCCCGGGCGGCGCGGTCGCGGTTCAGGCGCCGACCCGCGCCAGCGGCGTGCCGTCCAGACCGTCGATGAGATCGCGCAGGCTGTCGAACACGGCGATCGCGCCCGCGTCCCGCAGTTCGTCGACCGAGAAGCCGCCCGTGCGCACCGCGACCGTGGCGATGTCGGCCTCGCCTGCGGCGACGGCATCCCAGGGGGAGTCTCCGATCATGATCCCGGACGATCCGGGGGAGCGCTTCAAAGCCGTCTGGACGAGGTCGGGGGCGGGCTTGCTGTTCGTGACGTCGTCGGAGCTGGTCCAGGCGTCGGCGATGTCGCGCGCATCGACGAGGTCGAGGAAGCGCTCGACGTGGTCGCTCTTGCCGGAGCTCGCCAGGACGACCGAGAACCCGCGGTCCTTCACCGCGCGGAGCAGGTCGTGCGCGCCGTCGAAGGGGCGCACCTCGTCGATGAGGTGCTCGAACTCCTCGGTCCACGCCGCGCGCAGCGCCTCTCCGTGCGCTCGTTCGACCTCGTCTCCGGCGAGGGTGGGCACGAGCTGGTCACCGCCCATGCCGATCGCCCGGTGGATGCGCCAGATCGGCAGCACGATGTCGAAGCGCCGGAACGACCGGTACCAGGAGAGGGCGTGCTGGTAATTGGTGTCGACGAGCGTGCCGTCGACGTCGAAGATCGCGGTGTCTGCCATGGGGTCCGTCTTCCGGTCGAGGTCGGGTGTCGGTCGATCCCACCCGTCCGGCCGCGCGCCGTCAGTCCCATTGCGGTGCCGCAAAGCCTCAGCTACAGTTTTACTGAACGATCGGTCTGTAAAAGGAGTCGACGATGACGACAGCACGGACGGCGGATGCCGACACCCTCGACGGAGAGGCGATGTTCGACGCCCTCATCGAGGCCGACGGGCGCATCGAGCCGCGCGATTGGATGCCGGACGCCTACCGCCGTACGCTGATCCGCCAGATCTCGCAGCACGCGCACTCCGAGATCATCGGCATGCAGCCCGAGGGGGCGTGGATCACGCGCGCGCCGAGTTTGAAGCGCAAGTCGATCCTGCTCGCGAAGGTGCAGGACGAGGCGGGCCACGGGCTCTACCTCTACTCCGCCGCTCAGACGCTCGGCATCACCCGTGACGAGATGACGCAGCAGCTCGTCGACGGCAAAGCGCGGTACTCGTCGATCTTCAACTACCCGACCCCCACGTGGGCTGACATGGGCGCGATCGGCTGGCTCGTCGACGGGGCCGCCATCTGCAACCAGGTGCCGCTGTGCCGAGCGTCGTACGGACCCTATGGGCGCGCGATGGTGCGCATCTGCAAGGAGGAGTCGTTCCACCAGCGCCAGGGCTTCGAGATCCTCCTCACCCTCATGCAGGGAACCGAGGAGCAGCGCGAGATGGCTCAGGATGCCGTGAACCGCTGGTACTGGCCGAGCCTGATGATGTTCGGCCCCCCCGATGACGACTCGCCCAACTCGGCGCAGTCGATGGCGTGGAACATCAAGCGCTTCAGCAACGACGACCTGCGCCAGCGCTTCGTGTCGATGCTCGTGCCGCAGGCAGCCGTCCTCGGCGTGACGTTGCCCGACCCCGAGCTGCGCTTCAACGATGAGACCGGTCAGTACGACATGGGCGAGATCGACTGGACCGAGTTCCACGAGGTGCTCGCCGGACGCGGCCCCCTCAACACGATGCGCCGCCAGCATCGTCGCGACGCCCACGAGGAGGGCGCGTGGGTACGCGAGGCCGCCGCGGCGTACGCGGCGAAGAAGAGCGCCGCCCGCGTAGAGACGGCGGTCGCCTGATGGCCACGCCCGGCGGGAGCCCCGCCGAGACCTGGCCCCTGTGGGAGGTCTTCGTGCGCGCGAACCGCGGCTTGAGCCACGTGCACGTCGGCTCGCTCCACGCCCCCGACGCCGAACTCGCCGTGCGCAACGCGCGCGACCTCTACACCCGCCGCGGTGAAGGTGTGTCGGTGTGGGTCGTGCCCTCGGATGCCGTGACCACGAGCGACCCGGGCGCCAAGGGCGCGTTCTTCGAGTCGCCCGCGGGCAAGAACTACCGGCACGCGGTGTACTACACCGCGTCCGAGGGGGTGCCGCACCTGTGAACACGTCGGTCGATCACGGGGACCGGTCCCTTCGACAGGCTCAGGGACCTGCGGCGTTGGCTGAGCCCATCGAAGCCTCCGACACGGGCGGCCACCGCGACGACCCGCGCGGCGCCGACTCCCACGGGGACGTCTCGCTCGACGCGCGCGAGCTCGCGGCCGAACTCGCCGGGGGCGAGGACCGCGCGAGCGATCCCGACGTCGCCGCCTACGCGATGCGCCTCGGCGACGACGCGCTGATCCTCGCGCAGAACCTCTGCGGTTGGGTGGCCCGCGCCCCCGAGCTCGAAGAAGACGTCGCCCTGGGCAACATCGCCCTCGACCTGCTGGGTCACGCCCGCTCACTCCTGCGTTACGCCGGAAGCTACGACGGCCGCAGCGAAGACGATCTCGCCTACTGGCGCGACGAGCGCGACTTCCGTAGCGGGTGGCTGTTCGAACTGCCGAACGGCGACTTCGCGCACACGATCGCCCGTCAGCTGCTCGCGTCGTCGTACTTCCTCGAGCTCTACCGGGAGCTTTCGGCGTCCACCGATCCCGTGCTCTCGGCGGTGGCGGCGAAGGCCGAGAAAGAGGTCGACTACCACCGCGACCACGCCGTGCAGTGGACGCTCCGTCTCGCCGGTGGCACCGAGGAGTCGCGTCGCCGCTTCCTCGTCGCCCTCGACGACACGTGGCCGTACCTCGACGAACTGTTCCGCGACGATCCGCTCCACGACCGGCTCGAGGGCGTCGCGGTGCGTCCCTCCACGCTGCGCGGCCGCGTCGACGAGGTGCTGGCGGCCGTGCTCTCCGAGGAGGACGTCCCCGTTCCGACCGTCCCGGGCTCCTCCGCCGGAGGGCGTCAGGGCCGACATCACCCGGCTTTCGGCCCGCTGCTCGCCGAGATGCAGGTGCTCGCGCGCCGACACCCGGGGGCGACGTGGTGACCGCGGCGCTCGCGCGCGCGCGCGAGATCGTCTCGGCCGTCGTCGATCCCGAGGTGCCCGTGCTCACGATCGACGACCTCGGAGTGCTCCGCGACGTGCGACTCGACGGCGGCACTGTCACCGTCACCATCACTCCGACCTATTCGGGATGCCCCGCGGTCGACGCCATCCGCGACGACATCGTGCTCGCCCTCACCTCCGCCGGCTTCGACGACGCCGTGGTGAAGACGACACTGAGCCCCGCGTGGACCACCGACTGGATGAGCGACGCCGGCAAGCGCAAACTCACCGAGTACGGCATCGCGCCGCCGACCGGTCGGGCTCCCGCGGGTCCCATCCGCGTGAAGCTCAGCGTCGCGTGCCCCCGCTGCGGCTCCCTGAACACCCACGAGGTCTCGCGGTTCGGCTCGACTTCGTGCAAGTCGCACTGGGAGTGCCGCGCGTGCCTCGAACCCTTCGACCACTTCAAGGCCCTGTGATGACGACCACGGATACGGATGCCGTCGACCTCGGCCGCGCGCCCTCCGCCGCCGGCGCGGTGCGCGAGACCGGCGCGGTGCGCGAGACCGGCACTCGTGCGCGCGCCCGGTTCCACACTCTCCGGGTCGCCGACGTGCGGCCCCTCACCGCGACCGCGATCGAGGTGACCTTCGACGTCCCCGAGGAGCTCGCCGACGCCTTCGACTACGCCGCGGGCCAGTACGTCGCTCTGCGCGCGCGCGTCGACGGGGAGGACCTGCGCCGTTCGTACTCGCTGTGCCGACCGCCGTCGCGCGGGACGATCAGCGTCGGCATCAAACGCGACCCCGACGGGCGGTTCTCGAGCTGGGCCCACGAGGGCCTGCGCCCCGGCGACGAGATCGACGTCATGAGTCCCCAGGGCACCTTCGTCTCGAAGGCCTCGGCGGCGACCGGGCACGTGGTGGCGATCGCCGCCGGATCCGGCATCACCCCGATCATGGCGCTCGCGACCGAGGTGCTCGAGCGCTCGGCCGACAGCCGCATGACCATCGTCTACGCGAATCGGTCCTCGACCGACGTGATGTTCGTCGACGAACTCGCCGACCTGAAGGACCGCTACCCCTCCCGTCTCACGCTGCATCACGTGCTCTCGCGCGAGCAGCGCGCGGCCCCGGTGTTCTCGGGACGTCTCGACGACGAGCGTCTGCGCCTCATCCTGTCGCGGCTCATCGACCCGGCATCCGTCGACGAGTGGTTCCTGTGCGGCCCGTTCGCCCTCGTCGAGCTCTGTCGCGAGACGCTGGCGGAAATCGGCGTCCCCCGCGAGCGCGTGCGCTTCGAGCTGTTCACCGCGGGCGAGGGCGACGCCCCCGCGCAGACCGGGGGAGCGCGACCGGTGCGCGTCCGCGCCGACGAGCCGGTGCGGCGCATCGACTTCACGCTCGACGGCCAGTCGGCATCCGTCGACAGCCCGGTCGCCGCGAACGAGACGATCCTGGCCGCGGCCCTGCGCGTGCGACCCGACGTGCCGTTCGCGTGCGCCGGCGGCGTCTGCGGCACCTGTCGCGCCCGCGTGGTCGAGGGCGCGGTGTCGATGACCGAGAACTACGCCCTCGAGCCCGACGAGATCGAGCGCGGCTACGTCCTCACCTGCCAGTCGCACCCGACCTCCGACGCGGTCCGCGTCGACTACGACGGCTGAGGAGGATGCCGTGACCCCGCCCCGCATCCCCGACGGCGTCCGAACGTCGGGGCGCTCCCGAGGAGGCACCGAGTGATCGCCTACAGCCTTCACGATGGCGCCGCCGAGATCGTCCTCGACGCCCCCGCACGTCGCAACGCCCTCGGCCTCGACGACCTGCGCGCGCTCGCCGCGGCTTACGACCGCGCCGAGGCGGAAGGCGCGCGCGCCGTCCTGTTGCGCGGCGAGGGACCCGCGTTCTGCGCCGGGCGCGACATCTCCGGTGTCGATCCGGCGACCGACGACGTCGCCGGATACCTCGACGACACCCTGACACCACTGCTGCGACGCATGGCCGCATTCCCCGCACCCACGTTCGCCGTCGCCCACGGCGCCTGCCTGGGCGTCGGTCTCGGCCTGCTCATCGCCACCGACGTCGTCTACGTCGCCGACACCGCGAAGATCGGTTCGCCCTTCGCGGCTCTCGGTGCGACCCTCGATTCCGGTGGTCACGCGTTGTTCGCCGAGCGGCTCGGCATCCACGCGACCCTCGACCTGATCTACACCGGTCGCCTGTTGACGGGCGAGGAAGCGGTGCGGGCGGGCCTCTTCTCGCGCGTGCTCCCCGCCGCCGAGGTGCAAGATGCCACGACCCTCGCCGCCATCCGCGCGGCGGCCGGCCCCACCGCCGCCTTCCGCGCGAGCAAGCGCATCGTCACGGCCATCCGCGACGAGCGCCTCGGACTGTGGGATGCCATGGCCCTGGAGAACCGCGCCCAGGCAGCGCTCGCGGCCACGGACGACTACCGCGAGGGGTTCGCGGCGTTCCAGGCGAAGCGCGCCCCGACGTTCACGGGCCGCTGACGCCCCGGCTACTTTGCGCTGCTGCCGCACCCTGGCGTCCGGGCCGGGGAGCCGGCATCCGCCTGCCGAGACGGCCTCTCGCCGACGTGGTCGACGCACGCGGCGACGGAGGTGTCAGCGCACACGCCGTCTCGCCGCGCCGACGCGGATCAGGATGCCACACCCCCCCGCGTCCGGACGTGACGATGCCCCGGCACACCGGCCGGGGCATCGTCGAAACGCGTCAGCGTGTCACGCGCGCGTCACGCGGCGTTGGTCACCGCGAATTGCACCGATCCCTGCGGATCGATCTGCGCGTCGAGCACACGGTCATCGAGCACCGCGGCGGCGTCGGTGTCGAGAAACACCCGGGCCCCGGAGTTCTCGACGACGGTGTCGGCCGGCTCGGGCGCGTCGACGACCGAGAGCGCGAACTGCGACTCGGGCGAGCCTGCTCCGGCGATGCGCACGCCGCCCTGCGGGGCGTCCGGGAACTGCGCGGTGATGGTCTTGACGGCGGTCGTGGCCTCTTCGGTGAGCGTCAGCATGGGTGACTCTCCTTCTCTGATCGACGACAGGAGTCAGCCACGATGCCGAGAATCGCGCCGGCTCTCAACTCCTCGCAACCATTGCCAGGGGTTTCTCACCGGCCGTCCAGGCGTCAGGGGAGCAGGCCCGCGCGCCGCGCTCGGGTCACCGCCGCGTGCCGCGTCGAAGCGTCGAGCTTCGACATCGCCGACGCCAGGTACGACTTCACGGTGGTCGCGCGCAGACCCAGGGATGCCGCGATCTCGCCGTTCGTCGAGCCCACCGCGGCGCACGCGAGCACGTCGATCTCGCGCCGGGACAGGTGAACGTCGGTGTCGACGCCCGGGGCCGGGCTGTCGCCGGTGAGCGCGGCGAGGCGCGCCTCGATGTCCTCGAGCCGTCGGCGCACGGCGTCGTCGCCGACGGTGGCGGCGAGGCTGCGCAGCTGCGCGTAGCTCTCGCGGATCTCCTCGCGAGCGCCCGCGCTCAGACCGCCTTCCGGGCTCGGCGCCGCCGCCATCCGGCGCTCCACCTCCGCGCGCACGCGCAGCTCCGTGCCGAGCTCGCCGGCCACGTCGAACGCTGGTCGCGCCTCGACCTCGCCGACCTGGGCCTGCGCCCAGGACCCGCAGTACAGGATGCCGCGCGCCGCACCGCCGACCAGCACGGGCACGGCGAAGAGCGTGGCGATGCCCTCGCCCAGGATCGCGCGGTCGTAGTCGTGCGTGATCGATCGCGAGGTGCGGTAGTCCAGCGTCATGCGGGGGCGCCGCTCGACGAGGGCGCGGCCGCCGAGGCCGCGCGTCGCGTGGACGACAAGCCCCTCGATGCTGCGCGTCCGGGCGCCGACGATGGTCGACACGTGCACCGCGCCGTCGTGCTCGAGGCCGCCGAAGGCCACGGGGAAGTGCGTGCGCCGGGCGAGCTCGCTCACCGCATGCGACACCAGTCTCGTGTCGTCTCGAAGTGTGGACGGTGCAGCCACGCACTACCTACTTCCGGGGGTGACGGCTTCCTCGCCGCGTTTCGTAGCGTCGACCCTACCACCGGGGAAGCGCCAGCCGACCCGGACTTTTCCCCCGCACGGCGCAGTGTTGCGCCGTATTCATGAGGCAAGGAGGCCACATGACGGACCGTCGCATCGACGGCGCCCACACGGGCGGCGTCGACTACATCGCGGTCGAGGAGTCCGCCCCGTTCCGGGAGTTGAAGCGGCGGCAACGCAGCTTCGTCTTCCCGCTCGCGGTGGCGTTCCTCGTCTGGTACTTCGTCTACGTCCTGCTGTCGTCGTTCGCCCCGGGCTTCATGGCCCAGCCGGTGTCGGGCGCGATCACGGTGGGGCTCCTGTTCGGGCTCGGGCAGTTCGTGACCACGTTCGCCATCACGATGGGCTACGTCGCCTACGCCAACCGGCGACTCGACCCCGGGGCCGAGGCCCTTCGCAGTGAACTCGAGCGCGTCGAGGGAGGCCGCTCGTGAACGACATGCTCGCCGCCGTGGATGCCGCCGTGCAGACGGTCGAGAACAACCCGGTGCTCAACATCTCGATCTTCGGCGCGTTCGTCGCCGTGACGCTGTTCATCGTCATCCGGGCCAGCCGCAACAGCAAGACCGCGGCCGACTACTACGCAGCCGGTCGCTCGTTCACGGGACCCCAGAACGGGTTCGCCATCGCCGGCGACTACCTCTCGGCCGCGTCGTTCCTCGGGATCGTCGGCGCCATCGCGATCAACGGCTACGACGGCTTCCTCTACTCCATCGGGTTCCTGGTGGCCTGGCTCGTGGCCCTGCTCCTGGTCGCCGAGCTCATGCGCAACACCGGCAAGTTCACGATGGCCGACGTGCTGTCGTTCCGTCTCAAGGAACGGCCGGTGCGCATGGCCGCCGCGATCACGACGCTCGCGGTGTGCTTCTTCTACCTCCTCGCGCAGATGGCCGGCGCCGGCGGGCTCGTCTCGCTGCTGCTGGGGATCACCGAAAAGGTCGGACAGTCGGTCGTGGTGGCGGTGGTCGGCGTGCTGATGATCGTCTACGTGCTCATCGGCGGCATGAAGGGCACGACCTGGGTGCAGATCGTGAAGGCCTTCCTGCTCATCGGCGGCGCCGTCGTCATGACGGTGTGGGTGCTCGCGATCAACGGCTTCAGCCTGAACACGCTTCTCGAGAGCGCCGTGGCGGCCTCTCCCAAGGGCGACGCGGTGCTCGCACCGGGCCTGCAGTACGGCAAGAACCCCTGGGACTTCATCTCGCTCGCCCTGGCTCTCGTGCTGGGCACCGCGGGCCTGCCGCACGTGCTGATGCGCTTCTACACGGTGCCCACGGCCAAGGAGGCGCGCCGTTCGGTGGTCTGGGCCATCTGGCTGATCGGTCTCTTCTACATCCTCACCCTCGTGCTCGGTTACGGTGCGGGCGCCCTCGTCGGGGCGGACACGATCCTCGCGGCCCCCGGCGGGGTCAACGCCGCGGCGCCCCTGCTGGCGTTCGCCCTCGGTGGGCCGCTGCTGCTCGGCTTCATCTCGGCGGTGGCGTTCGCGACGATCCTCGCGGTCGTGGCCGGGCTGACGATCACCGCGGCCGCGTCGTTCGCGCACGACATCTACGCCAACGTGGTGAAGAAGGGTGACGTGCCGCCCGACGGCGAGGTCAAGGTCGCACGACGCACGGTGATCGTCATCGGCATCCTGGCCATCCTCGGTGGCATCGGCGTCCAGGGGCAGAACGTGGCCTTCCTTGTCGCGCTCGCCTTCGCGGTCGCGGCCTCGGCCAACCTGCCGACGATCCTGTTCTCGCTGTTCTGGCGCAAGTTCACCACGCGCGGCGCGGTGTGGAGCATGTACGGCGGGCTCGGCTCGGCGCTCGTGCTCATCATGCTCTCGCCGGTGTTCTGGGGAACGCCGACGAGCGTGTTCGTGAACACCGGAGTGGCGATCTGGCCGCTGAACAACCCCGGCATCGTGTCGATCCCGCTCGGCTTCTTCCTGGGCTGGCTGGGGTCGGTAACCTCGCGCACGGCTGAGGATCGGCGCAAGGCCGCCGAGATGGACGTGCGATCCCTCACCGGTTTCGGCGCCGAGAAGGCCTCGAACCACTGATCCGGCCACGCCCGGTCCCGCTCCGGTGGGGCCGGGCGTCGTCGTGAGCGCCGCGCACCCGACGCTCGGTTCGGGTCACCGTCTGGCGTCGCCCACCGCGCACCACCGCGGAGCAGCCACCGCCTCACCCCGCGGCGCGCAGCCGCTCCCCGAGAACGACCCTGCTCTCGAGATCGAGCAGGTGCTCCTTCACCTCGGGGTGTCCGCCGTACTCGCCGATCGAGCCGTCGGCGCGCACGACCCGATGGACGGGGACGACGATCGAGAAGGGGCTCGACGCGCACGCCGTCCCGACCGCGCGAGCGGCGCGCGGGGCGTCGGCCATGAGCGCCACCTCTCCGTACGACGCCACCTCGCCATAGGGGATCCCGCGCGTCGCCTCCAATGCAGCGCGCGTGAACCCGCGCACGAGGCGCCAGTCGAGGGCGACGTCGAAGGCGCGCCGTTCGCCCGCGAAGTACTCGTCGAGCTGCGTGGCAAGGCTCTCGCCGACCGACGGGTCGGGCTCGGGGACGACCCCGAGCCGCTGCGAGATCTCTGCGCGGGCGAGGTCGATCCCGTCGTGTGCGACGTCGAGGCGCACGAGGGCGTCGTCGATGAACGTCAGCAGGATCGGCCCGACGGGGCCGTCGTATTCGGTGCTCGTGACTGTGTTCATGCCCTCATCCTCTTCCCCGTCATCGAGCCCCGCGGAGCCGTCGCCGGGAAGTGGGGAGGATGCCGGTCATCGGGCGCCTGGGGAGGAAGAGCCGGTGGCGCGGCGTGTCGCCGATTGTCGCGAAACTCGCCGCCGCTGCGCGCGTTCCCCGGTCGCCCGGCTTAGTCTGACAGGTGTGTGGCGAGCTGAGGACGGTACCGTGATCGGTGCCGACGGAGACGATTCGACGTCGTCCGTCGATCCGGGCGAGCTGCGATTGTCGGAGCCCGGCATCGTGGTCCGCCACGTCGCCGACCCCGAGCGCGATCGCATCCGCGCCGAGGCGGCAGCTCTCGGCGGGCGATCGACGTTGCTGCGCTTCGACGACGCGCTCGATGCGGGCATCGACATCACCAAGGCGCACCCGGGGTCGCTCCCGCAGTTCATCACCGGGCGCGCGACGATGCTCTCCAACCTCTTCCGCGACGAGGTGGCGTTGCGCACGGCCCGCATGGCCGCCGATCGCATCACCGCGAAGAACGTCGAGTTGCGCACCGCGCGCGGCCTCGAGCCGGTGCACCTCGCCGTGGGTCTGTCGGCGTGGAAGATCGGGGGAGTGGAGTGGTCGGCCCCCGTACTGCTGCGTCCGCTCGCCATCCGCCGTCACCATGGCGACTTCGAGCTCAAGCTGCACGGCGCCTTCGTGATGAACCCCGAGCTCTCTCGCGCGTTCCGCACGCACCTCGGCATCCAGATCGACAGCGCCGCCCTCGCGGGTCTCGCGTACGACCAGGGCGTGTTCAAGCCGCAGCCCGTCATCGACCACATCCGTCGCCTGACCTCGCACGTGCCGACCTTCGTGGTGCACCCGCGCCTGGTCATCTCGTCGTTCGCCGACGTCAGCTCGGGCATGGCGCGCGACACCCACGACCTCGACGACCCGCTGCTGAACGCCCTCGCCGGCCACGCCGACGACCGCGCGCGCATCACCGTGCGGCGCGCCGACCCCGTCGTCGTCAGTCCCGACGAGCGCGCGCCCGCCGCCGACACCCTGCTGCTCGACGCCGACGCCGAGCAGGAGCGCGTGCTCGCCCGCATCGCCGCCGGTCACTCCCTCGCCGTGCACACGCTGCCCGGCACCGGAGGCACGCAGACCGTCATCAACGCGATCGGTCAGCTCGTCCACGAGAACAAGCGCGTGCTCGTCGTCAGCGCCCGCCGCTCCACCCTCGACGGCATCCGTCACCGCCTCGCCGGCGTCGGCCTCACCGGACTCGCCGTCTCGCCGCATCACGTGCGCCGCGACCTCATCCGCGCGATCGGCCGCAACGAGAAGGCCGAGCAGCCCAAGGTCGCCGAGATCGACGACGCCCTCGTGCGCCTTCGCACCGTGCTGCGCGACTACCGCTCGGCCGTGACCGAGCCGCATCTCGCGCTCGGCGTCTCCGCGCTCGACGTCCTGCGCGCGCTGACGTCGTTGGCATCCACCTCTCCCGCTCCCTCCACCGAGGCGCGGTTCGACCTCGCGACGCTCGAGCGTCTCGCCGGCCGTCGCGACGCCGCCGCCCGCGCCCTCGCGATGGCCGCACGGCTCGGCGAGTTCCGCTTCGGACCCGACGACTCGCCGTGGTACGGCGTCAGCTTCACCCGCACGGAAGACGCGCGCGCCGCGCACGACCTGGCCGGCAAGTTGCACGCCAACGATGTGCCCCGCCTGCTCGAGCGCGGCTACGAGCTGATCGCGCAGACGCGCATGCGGCCGTTCCAGACGGTATCCGAGCTCGGCGCGTACCTGAAGCTCCTGCAGGGGATCCGCGAGTCGCTCGACCGCTTCAGCCCCAGCGTCTTCGAGCGCCCGCTCGGCGAACTGATCGACGCGCACTCGCCGCGTCGCGACACGTCGGCGATGAGCGGTCCGAACCGTCGACGCCTCAAGCGCCTGTCGAAGGAGTACGTGCGTCCGGGCGTGCACGTACCCGACATGTACGAGGCGCTCGTGCGCATCCAGCAGCAGCGCACAGAGTGGCAGCGCGTCGTCGAGGCCGGCGTCACCCCCGAGGTGCCGCTGGGACTCGCTGACGTGCACGTCGCCTGGCAGCGCACCGACGCCCTGCTCGGCGAGCTCGACCAGATCCTCGGCCGTCAGGGATCCGACCGCCTGGCGACGCTGCCCGTGCAGCGCCTGGTCCGCACGCTCGCGGGCCTCGCCGCCGAGTCGACCTTCTTCGACAACCTCGTCGAGCGTGCGCAGCTGCGCTCCGAGCTCGCCCGCCTCGGCCTGGAGCAGCTCCTCGTCGAGCTGTCGGTGCGTCATGTTCCTGAGGAGCGCGTCGGCGACGAGCTCGAGTTCGCGTGGTGGCAATCGGCCCTCGAGCACCTCCTGCGCACCGACCGCGCGCTGCTCGGCGCCAACACGAGCGTCGTCGACCGCCTGGAGCGCGACTTCCGTCTCGTCGACGAGGCGCACGCGGCCGCCGCGGGACCCCTGCTCGCCGCCCAGCTGGCTACCCAATGGCGCATCGGCATCGTCGACCACGCCGACGAGGCCGCGGCCCTCAAGCGCGCTCTGAAGGACGGCCTGCACACCGCGCAGGAGATCTCGGATGCCGCCCCGACGCTGCTGCGCACCCTCGCGCCGGTGTGGCTGGCGTCGCCGTACGAGGTGCCCGACGTGCCGCACGACCTGGCGTTCGACGTCGTCATCATCGCGGATGCCGCGGCCCTGTGCCTCGCCGAGGCGACGCCGGCACTCCGCCGCGCCCGGCAGGTCGTGCTGTTCGGCGATCCGGTCGTGCAGAAGCCCACGCCCTTCCGGGTGAGCGCGGCGATCGCCGCCGCACCCGACGATGCCGACGAGGTCCCGTTCGACGAGACCTCGGTCTTCGAGCGCATTGCCGAGCTGCTGCCCGTCGAGACGCTCACCCGCAGCTACCGCGCGGGAGGAGAAGATCTCTCGCAGCTGGTCAACGACGCCTTCTACGGCGGCGAGATCGTGTCGCTTCCCTGGGCGGGGTCGTACCTGGGCCGCGGCAGTCTGAGCGTCGACTACGTGGAGGGCGGTGTCGGCGCGCCCGACCCCGTCAGCGGCGCCGTCGAGAGCCCCGACGCCGAGGTCGCCCGCGTGGTGACCCTGGTGGTCGAGCACGCCGTGAACCGCGCCTCGGAGTCGCTCATGGTCGTCACCGCGAGCCGCAAGCACGCCGAGCGCGTGCGCGCCTCGGTCGTGGCCGCGCTGGCCGGCCGTTCCGACGTCGCCGAGTTCGTCTCGCGGGATGCCGCCGAGCCCTTCGCCGTGCTCACCCTCGAGGAGTCCGTGGCCGAGAGCCGCGACCGCGTGGTGTTCTCGCTCGGCTTCGGCCTCACGCGTCACGGGCGCGTGCTCAGCGACTTCGGCGACCTGTCCACGCCCGACGGGGAGCGCCTGCTCACGGTCGGCATGACCCGCGCGCGTCGCTCGATGGTGATCGTGTCGTCGATCCGCCCCTCGGCGTTCGACGACGGCCGCCTCGAGCATGGTGCCGCCACCCTCATGGGCATCCTCGGCAACGTCGCGGCCCGCGGCCGCGAGAGCCGCCTCGAAGACCTCGCCGACCCCCTCACCCGAGCGCTCGCGCGGGAGTTGCGCCGCCTGGGCGTCGAGGTCGACGTCGACTACCGCGGACTGCTTCCCCTCGTCGCCCGCTACAAGGGCAAGGCCGTGGTGGCCGAGAGCGACCCCGAGACGATCGGCGAGTCGCTGCGCGAGACGCTGCGCCTGCGCCCGCAGATCCTGCGGCGCCTCGGCTGGCACTACGTGCGCGTGCACGCGTTCGACCTCTACAGCGACCCCGCCGGCGTCGCTGCGCGCATCGCGGAGCTGCTCGGCATCGCTCCCGACGACGCCGCCACGCCCGACTCGACGACCGAGCCCCTCGATCTGCCCGGCTGATCCCGCGATGACGGACAATCCGGATGCCACGGGCTCCGGTGCCGCGCCGGTGGGCCCGGTCCCTTCGACGGGCACAGGGACTTCGGGTGGCCCAGCGTCGGTGGCTGAGCCTGTCGAAGCCTCTGACCCTGCGCTCGATCCGGACCCGTCGAGGGGCTCAGGGATCTCCGACACTCCCGCCGAGCGTCAGCCCGTCGTCCGGGTGCGCGGCGCCCGCCGCGCGCGCCTCCTCGCGGCACCGGGGACCACAGCCGAACCGGCACCCGCCGACGACCCCGCACGCGGCACGGGTGCCCGCCCCACGGCATCCGGGCCCAACGACGAGCGCATGATGCGCGAGGTCCCCCCGCACTACTGACCTCCGACGGCGACGGCGCCCGTACCGGAACCCGTGGTCCCGGCGCGGACGCCGCGTCGTCGGCTCGAGGCCAATCAGATCTTGTTCTGACGCTCCAGCAGGTCGCGGATCTGCACGAGCAGCTCCTGCTCCGTCGGCAGCTTCGGCTCCTCGGATGCCGCCTCGTTCACACCGGCGCGGGCCGCGGCGCGGGCCTTCCAGCGGTTCATGGGGTACACGAACACGAAGTAGACGATCGCAGCGACCGCGAAGAAGTTGATGATCGCCACGAGGATGGCGCCGAACTCGAACGTCGACGTGCCGCCCAGGAGAGTCGGCACCGTGAGGTTGAGGTCGCTCAGGTCGCCGACCTGGAACAGGAACCCGATCAGCGGATTGATCAGGCCCTGCACGATGGCATTGACGATGGCGGTGAAGGCCGCTCCGATGACGACGGCGACCGCGAGGTCGATCACGTTGCCGCGGAGGATGAACTCCTTGAATCCCTTGATCATGCGCTGGCTCCCCTTCTGCCGCGCCGACCCGGGCTCAGGAGGCCGAAGAGGGAGCGGACGTCTTCGTTTCCGACTTCGATGATGTCGAAGAACCCGACGACGCGCCACCGGAGGACGACGTGCTCGACCCGCGGGAGTCGGTGCGGTAGAACCCCGACCCGTTGAAGGTGACGCCTATCGACCCGTACTGCTTGCGCACCTCGCCGCCGCACTCCGGGCACTCGGTGAGCGCCGCGTCGGAGAAGGACTGCACGGCGTCGAAGCGGTGTCCGCACTGCTTGCAGGCGTAGGAGTAGGTGGGCATGGGTCTTCTTTCGGGTGTTCAGGCGTGGTGGGAGGCGAGGGCGATGGTGCGCGTGGGCGTGACCACGCCCGTGACGGGCTGATCGTGCACGTCGCGCGGCACGTCGTCGACGAATTCGGAGTCGAAGATCACCGCGTACACGGGCGGGCACTTCTCCATCGAGCCGAGGGTCTTGTCGAAGTAGCCGCGGCCCCAGCCCAGGCGCATGCCGTGGCGGTCGACGGCGGCGGCGGGGATGACGAGCAGGTCGACGTCGTTGACGGCGATGGGGCCCAGCACATCGCCGACGGGCTCGGGCAGGCCGAACAGTCCCTCGGCGATCTCGGCGTCGGCCGTGGCCACGCTCCAGTCGAGCAGCCCGTCCTCGCGCGTGATGGGAAGGAGTACCCGGATGCCGCGCGCCACCGCCGCGGACACGAAGGAGTGCGTGCCCGGCTCGGTCGGCGTCGAGAGGAAGCAGGAGATGCTGCGGGCCCCGAGTCGATCGACGAGAGCGTCGAGCTGTTCCTTGACGCCGGCCTCCGCCGCTTCGCGGGAGTGGGACGACACGATCTGGCGACGTTCGCGCAGATCGGCGCGCAGTGCGCGCTTGGCCTGCTCGATGCGATCCGGCATGCGGGTAAGTCTACGTGCGCGCGTGTTGACGACGGCGTGGCTCGCTCCCGCTAGGGTATGCCCATGCCTCATAAGCCCTTCAAGGCCGTGATTCCGGCCGCAGGACTCGGTACTCGCTTCCTCCCCGCCACCAAGGCGATGCCCAAGGAGATGCTGCCGGTGGTCGACAAACCGGCCATCCAGTACGTCGTCGAAGAGGCGACCGGTGCCGGCATCCAGGACGTCCTGATCATCATCGGACGCAACAAGAACAACATCGCCAACCACTTCGACTCGATGCCGGAGCTCGAGACGAAGCTCCGCGAGAAGGGCGACCACGACAAGCTCGCCAAAGTCGAGCACTCGTCCGACCTCGCCGACGTGCACATGGTGCGTCAGGGTGAGCCCAAGGGCCTCGGTCACGCGGTGCTGCGCGCCCGCAGCCACGTCGGCGACCACCCCTTCGCAGTCCTCCTCGGCGACGACCTGATCGATGAGCGCGACCCGCTGCTCGAGAAGATGATGGCCGAGTACGACAAGCGCGGCGCGACGGTCATCGCCCTCATGGAGGTCGATCCCTCGCAGATCCACCTCTACGGCGTCGCCGCGGTCGAGCCGACCGACGACGACGGCGTGGTCAAGGTCACACAGCTCGTCGAGAAGCCGAAGGCCGAAGACGCGCCCTCGAACCTCGCCATCATCGGCCGCTACGTGCTCGGTCCCGACGTGTTCGACATCCTCGAGCGCACGGAGCCCGGCAAGGGCGGCGAGATCCAGCTGACCGACGCTCTCGAGGAGCTCGCGACCGGCGGCGGCGACGGGGGCGGCGTGTACGGCGTGGTGTTCCGCGGACGTCGTTACGACACCGGCGACCGCGTCGACTACATCAAGGCCATCGTGCAGCTCGCCGCCGACCGCGACGACCTGGGTCCGGCCCTGCGTCCGTGGTTCAAGGAGTTCGCGCAGGGTCTCTGACCCGGCGGAGCGTTATGGATCTATCGATCCCGAGGCGGCACGGCGAAGTGTCGATCCGTCTCATCCGCAACCGCGATGCGCGAGTGCTGCAGCAGCAGCTCATCGACAACCGGTCGTGGTTGCGCCCGTGGGAGGCGACGAGCCCCGACGGCCCCGTGTCGTTCGACATGCGGCTCGGCATCCGTCGCCTCCTCCAGCAGTACCGTGACGGCCTCGGCGTCCCCTTCGTGATGGCATGGGACGACGAGGTCGCCGGTCAGCTGAACGTGTGGGGCGTCTCGCGCGGCTCGCTCGCCTCGGCGACGATCGGCTACTGGGTGGCTGAGGAGTTCGCCGGGCGGAACATCACGACGGTGAGCGTCGCGATGGCCACCGACGTGTGCTTCACCGAACTCAACCTGCACCGCGTGGAGATCTGCATCCGTCCCGAGAACCACGCGAGCCTGCGCGTGGTCGAGAAGCTCGGCTTCCGGTACGAGGGGCTCCGTCGCCGCTACATCCACATCGACGGGGACTGGCGCGACCACTACGCCTTCGCCCTGGTGCGCGAAGAGGTGCCGCACGGCGTGCTCGACCGGTGGACGCGGGGGCAGGTGCCGCCCGACGCGGCGCGCATCCCTCCGGCGGACCGCCTCTGAGCCGTCGGCGCGCCGCGCCCTCCGGTCTCGAGACGGCATCTCGCTGACATTTCGGTTGCAGGATGCCGCCGACCTGTCAGCAAGAGGCTTTCTCGCGTCTGAGCAGATTCCCGAGATTCGGCCCGCCCGACACGCGGGAGGATGCCGAGGTGTGATCTCTCGGTGACCTACCTTTATCCCATGGGTGGCCAGGTGCTGAGCGGCGGGGTGATCGTCTTCGTGGCGGTCGCGCTGTGGTTGGTCTATCTCCTGCCGTCGTGGCAGAGCCGGCACCGGTTCACCTCCGCCGAACGAAACGCCGTGCGTCTCAACCAGGCCCTTCGCGTGCTCGCCGAGACCGCCGAGACGCCGCGCGAAGTGCACCTCGAGTTGACGACCCGCACCGCGCATCAGCAGCAGAAGCTCGCGCGTCAGATGCAGGCGCAGAAGGCGCAGACCGAACTCGCCGCCGCCAAGGCGCGCCTGGAGGTCGCGAAGCTCGAGAGTGCGCGCGACCGCGACGTGGTGAAGGAGCAGCGCGCGGCCGCGATCGAGCTGGCTCGCGCCGAGCGCGCCGCCGCCGTCGAGGTCGCCCGCGCGGAACGCGCTGCGGCGCTGGAGAAGACGCGCGCCGAACGCGCCGCCGCCGTGGAGCGCGCCCGCGCCGAGCAGGCCGCCGCGGTCGCCGTCCCCGCGGCTCGTCGCTCGCGCGCCCGTCGTCGCTTCCGCCTCACCGTCTCGGTCGCACTGCTGGCCGGGCTCATCGCCGCCGGCTTCGGTGCCGTGCAGATCGTCGGGGGAGCGTCCCCGGTGGTCCTCATCGCCGGTGCCGCCGTCGTGCTGGCATCCCTCGTCATCCTGCGCCGGATCTCGGTCGTCGCCGCGCGCATCGCCGCGCGTCCGGCAGAGGTGTCGGTGCGCCGCGCGGTGGGCGAGGTGCAGGACGTCGCCCTCGTGCCCGAGCCGCGCCCGACGTGGACGCCGCGCGAGCTGCCCCGCCCTCTCGTCGCCTCGGTCGGCTCTCGTGCCGCCGCCGCGGTCGACGAGCAGCTCGCCCGCGAGGCCCTGCGGGCCGCCGCCCGCGAAGAGGCCGCCCGGCACCTCGCCGCCGAGCAGGCCCCCACGCCGATCGAGACGGCGCGCCCGGCCGCTGCCGCTCCCGTCGCCTCGCCGTACGCGGCCATGGGCTACGTCGACGACAGCGAGATCGAGAGCCACGTCCAGCGCCTTCTCGCGCGTCGGGCATCGGGGGAGTAAACCCGCGCGCCGCGGCGCGGCTGCGGTTCCTTCGCGACATCATGCGCGTGGCGGCATATCGTTTCGTCGCGACGTCGGACGGCGCGCCCGGGCTGCGCCCCGCGTCGGGTGACGTCCACGTGACGTGATAGTGTTGACGAGGTTTCCGGGCCTGTGGCGCAGTTGGTAGCGCGCCTCGTTCGCATCGAGGAGGTCAGGGGTTCGAATCCCCTCAGGTCCACCACAGAGAGAACGGCGCTCCTCCTCGAGAGGGGCGCCGTTCTCTTTCTTCGTGCGATGCTCCTCGCTCCTGGACGACTCGCGCCAGGAGCCGGCCGGGAACGTTCGGCGGCAGCGACGATGCACGCCGAAGCGCCTTTCTCGCCCGCGCGTCGGGCTCAGTCCGCCGCGGCTCCCTCGGCCCACCCACCCGGGGCGGCCACGTTGAACATCCACGCCACGCCCCACGGGTCGACGACCTCGCCGTAAAAGTCCCCCCACACCTGCTTCTCGAGCGGCTGCACCACCTCGGCGCCGCGCTCGACGAAGCGGTCGTAGAAGCCGCGGACGCGGTCGAACTCGTCGCTCATGAACGCGGCGTGCGTGCGGCTGGCGCCCCACCCCTGGGCGGGCTCGTCGAAGCCGTCGGCGCCCATCACGGTGAAGCCCTCGGCGCGCAGCTCGGAGTGCATCACGCCGTCGACCGGCGCGTTGGGGATGCCGAAGTCGGCGAATGTGTTGATCGTCAGGTCGCCGCCGAAGACCGACTGGTAGAAGGTCATCGCCTCACGGGCGGCGCCGGCGAACGAGATGTAGACGACGAGAGAGGTCGACATGGTGGCATCCTTCATCCACGGGAACGGATCGGGCCTCACGTTAGTCCTGTGGTGGGGAAGAGGGAAGGTCCGTCACGCGCCCCGGAACGTGCGCAGCTGCGCGAGCAGGCGGGGTGCGCTCGCGTCGAAGGTCCGACCCCCGATGAGGATTCCGACCACGAAGACCGCGACACCCAGCACGGGGCCGATCCCGAGGGCGATCCACCCCGTGGTCGCGGATCCCGTGACGGTGGAGATGATCGCGGGGACCACCGCCGGCAGCGACACGACCGCGACCAGACCCCAGCAGAGCAAGAACGCCAGGAACATCGAGAACGTCGACCCCGGAACCCGCTTGAAGGGCGAGTCGCCCGGGGCGGGGGTGGGAACGACGAGGAGTGCGGAGCTGACGGCGCTGACGCCCAGGCCGACCAGGGTGAGCGCGAGCGAGGCACCGAGGACGGCCGGCAGGAGATCCCACCGCCCTGCGATGGCGACGGTGGCGATGTCGATGATCAGCACGAGCGGGACGCTGATGGTCGCCGCGCCCAGCATGCGTCCGAGGCGGTCGTCTCGCCCCGTGATCCCCGTCTGCAGCACCGTCGCGAAGGCCGTTCCGTCGTAGGAGACGTCGGTGTAGGCCAGGACGCCCGCGAAGAAGCCCACCAGCAGCCCAGACAGCGCGAACAGGGGCCCCGACGTCTGGCCACCGGAGTACACGAGCATCAGCACCGGCATGACCGGCAGGATGAGCAACTGCCGCAGGTAGCGCATGTCGCGCGTCCACGACGTCAGCGATCGCGCCCACGTCGCGCCGACGGGGGTGGAGGGCATGACGCCGAACCACCCGAGCGAGCCGGACCGCCCCCGTGCGGCCGAGCGGGTCGGCGCGGCGACGACCGATGCCGACAGGCTCCGCCACCACAGGAACCACAGCAGCGCGAGGGTTGCCGCCGCGATGAGCAGGCGGAGAACGCCGGTGAGCCAGGAACCGGTGGCCAGGTCGCCGGGCACGGCCCAGGCGGCGCCGATCGGCGTCCACGACAGAGCGTCGACGATGCTCTGCAGCTGCACCCCCTGATCGGTGGCGGCGCGCAGGGCGTTCATGACGCCGATCAGCAGCGGACTCGCGAAGATCAGCGCGAGGAAGCCGACGAGCCCCACGACCTCGCGCGTCCGGCGCCCGCCGCCCAGCCCTCCGGCCAGCGCAGCGACCGCCCGCGATGCCACCACGCAAATGAGGACGCCCAGCGGCACGCACACGACCGCGGCGATCGCGGCCACCGGCTCGCGCGCCCACACCAGGAACGTCGCGAGCGCGCCGAGCGAGGTGGCGATGCCGGGCACACCGGTGACGCCGCCGGCGGTGATGGCGGTCATCATCTGCCGCGTCGTCATCGGGAAGGGCGCGAGCTTGGCGGGGTCGAGAGTGGTGTCGATCCCCGCGGCGAACACCGGTCCGATGACCCAGCCGAGCGTGAGCAGCGCGCCCGCGGCCGTCACGGCGGCGCGCGCGATGTCGAAGTCGAGGGTGCCGACGAAGAACAGCCCCACTCCCACGAGGAGCAGCATCCACAGCGCGCCCAGCACACCGAGGATGAAGCCGACCAGCTGCATCGGGCTCCGCGTCAGGGTGTTGCCCAGCACGCGGAACCGGATCTTCAGGACTGTCGCAACCACTGCGGCCCCTCCGAGTGGTGACGGCCGCCCACGAGGTCAACGAACCGGTCTTGCAGGGTCTGGGTGCCGCGCACCTCGTCGACGGTCCCGGATGCCAGCAGCCGGCCCTGCGCGATGACGGCGACGTGGTCGCACATGCGCTGAACGAGGTCCATCGAGTGACTCGACACGATGACCGTGCCACCCGACGCGGTGTAACCGCGCAGGATGTCCTCGATGTTCGCCGCGGAGACCGGATCGACGGACTCGAACGGCTCGTCGAGGACGAGCAGGCGCGGCGCGTGCACCAGGGCGCACGCCAGCGCCACCTTCTTCGTCATGCCCGCGGAGTAGTCCACGACGGGCGTTCCCGCCGCCTCGCCGAGGTCCATGATGCGCAGGAGGTCGGCGGTGCGCGAGGCGACCTCGTCGCGGGGGAGGCCGAACATCATGCCGGTGTATGTCACCAGCTGCTCACCGGTGAGCCGGTCGAACAGGCGCACGCCGTCGGCGAGGTTGCCGATGAGCTTCTTGGCCTCGACGGGGTGCGCCCACACGTCGACGCCGTGGATGCGCGCGGTCCCGGCATCCGGGCGCAGCAGGCCCGTGGCCATCGACAGCGTCGTGGTCTTGCCGGCTCCGTTGGGTCCGACGAGACCGTAGAACGACCCGGTCGGCACGGTCAGGTCGAGCCCGGCGACGGCGACCTTCTCGCCGAAGCGCTTGGCGAGTCCGCTCAGCTGCATCGCCGGCTGCTGGTCGGTCGCGGCCGGAGGCACGACGGCATCCGGAAGGACGGCCGGAGGGGCGGGCTGCGAGGGCGCGGGCTGCGGGGGCACGGTCGGCGGGGTGTCGCGGGAGGCGTCGGTCACGATCTCGAACCTATCTGCGTCGGGCGAGCCCTTTCCAGGCCCGCGGGGGAAGTCTTCGTTCTCAGTACCGGATGGCGTCGATGACCTTCACGCGCACCGCGACGAGGGCGGGAAGCAGACCCGCGATCGCGCCGACGACGGTGGCGGCGACGAGGCCGATGATGGCGGCATCCACCGGGAACGGGGGGAAGTCCGTGACCATCCCCTGCCCGATGGCATCGCGCACGAGAGGGGATTGCACCACGAGGATCGACACGGTCACCCCCGCGGCGCCCGCGACGACGGTCGCCACGACGCTCTCGAGCATGACGGCGAAGAAGACCCGGCTTGCGGTCGCCCCGAAACTGCGACGGATGCCGATCTCGCGCACGCGCTGTGTGACGGTGACGAGCGCGATGTTGACCAGTCCCAGGGCGCCGAGAAGCAGCACGAGCACCGCGATGCCGATGACGACCAACTTCGTGACGAGGAAGGGGTCGTCGCCATAGGTCGCCCAGTCCCGCCGGTCGGCGGTCACCTCGACGCCGGTGCCGAGGGCCGCCCGCAGATCGCGCTTGACGACCTCGGTCAGCTGGTCGGCGATCTCGGGTGGCACCCACATCTCGTACGAGGGGATGACGGGCCCACCGCCGTACGGGTCGCTCTGCGCGGCGGCGGCGTCGCCGCGTTCGCCCGCGGCGGCGGCCTGCATGGCCTGCAGCTGGCCGCTCAGCATGTACATCGACGGCTCCAGCTCCCACGTGGCCGAGGGAGTCACGCCGACGACGACGGCACGCACGCCGCCGGAGGGGATGCCGGATGCCGCGTCAGGCAGGCCCTGGCCCCCGAGCGCGACCATCGGGTGGCTGTCGAGGGGCGGGCGGCCCATGCGGTCGTAGAAGATCTCGTTGACGATGAGGCGAGGCGCCAGCTGCTGGACGTCCTGCTCGGTGAACCATTCGCCCTCGGCCATGCGCACCCGGTGCATCTCGCCGAACGGCTGGTCGACGGCTTGCGTCGGAACCTGCACGATGCCGTCGCGGAACGGCACCGACTGCTGGGTCTGCACGACGCGGGTGGCATAGGAGATGTCGTAGCGCTCGACGACGTCGTCCCACGCGGCATCCATCGCGTCGGGGTCGAGGGTGCCGCCGTCGGTGCGGTAGGCCGAGACGGACAGGGCCGCGGGGCGGCCGGACTGCCGCTCGCTGAGTTCCTGGTTGGCCTGCTGCACGATCGCACCCAGGGCGACGACGGTGGTGAGCGAGCAGACGGCGACGGCCACGCCCACGAGCGAGAGCAGCACGCGGGTGCGGTGCACCCGCACCTCCTGCCAGGCCTCGAGCAGCGCGCCGACCGCGGCGCTGATCGCGCGCATCAGGCGTCGTCTCCGCGCGCGGTGCCGTCGTCCGGCGTGTCGTCCGTGCGCTCGCCGTCGAGGGTCGCCGTCCCGGTCAGCCCGAGGGCGGTGAGGGCGTCGGGCTCGCCGACGGTGGCGGCGGCGCCGGGGGCCATCTCGCGCCGGTCGCGGCGCGTGAGCGGCTCGAGCGACGGGTCGTCGACCGGGGTCAGCACGCCGCGGTCGAGGCGGAAGTGCCGCCGCGCCCGCCGCGCGATGGTCGGGTCGTGCGTGATGATCACCTGCGCGGCTCCCGTCCGCTCGGCGACCTCGTCGATGAGCTCCATCACGCTCTGACCGGTGTCGAGGTCGAGGGCGCCGGTGGGCTCGTCGGCGAGGATGAGGCGCGGTCCCCGCACGAGCGAGCGCGCGATGGCCACGCGCTGCTGCTCGCCGCCCGAGAGGCGGTCGGGCATGCTGTTCACTCGGTGCTCGAGCCCGACGAGGGCGAGCATGTCGGCGGCGATCCTCTTACGTCGCCAGAACGTCCGCCCCGAGGCGTACAGGAGGGGCATCGTCACGTTCTCGAGTGCGGTGCGCCCGGGCAGCAGGTTGAACTGCTGGAACACGAAACCGATCGCCGCCCCGCGGAGGCGGTCGCGCTGCGCCGACGAGTACGACCGCACGGGACGGTCGTCGAAGAGGATCTCGCCGCTGGTGGGCAGGTCGAGCAGGCCGAGCATGTTGAGCAGCGTCGACTTGCCGGAGCCCGAGCGGCCCACGATCGACACGTGATCGCCCGGCTCGATCTGCAGGTCGACGCCGTTCAGGATCGTCAAAGCGGGCTGATCCTGCGGGATCACCGTGCGGGTGACGTCGCGCAGCGCGAGCAGGCTCATCCGGCGACGGCCGATTCGCAGTACATCGACCCGTCGGGGTAGGTCGTGCACCCGTCGTTCGCCGGTGCCATCGCACCGGGGGCGAACTCGAGGATCTCGTCGCCCTCGGCCAGCCCCTGCGTGATCTGCACCTGCGTGCCGTCGGTGAGACCCAGCGCCACCGGACGCTCCTCGGTGGCGCCGTCGGCGCTCATGACCCACACCGTGCCGCTCTGCGCCGCCCCGCGCACCGCGGTGGTGGGGACCACGAGCACGTTCTCGGCTCGTCCACCGGCGATGGTCATCTCGGCGGCCAGTCCGGAGAACACCGTGACCTCGCCCGGCACGGTGCAGGTCGCCGTCGTCGACGAGCCGCTGCCGCCCGTGCTCGACCCGCCGGTCGCGCCGTCGTCGGTCGAGCCCCCGCCGGTGCTGCCGGCCAGGGGAGTGGTGATGCGCAGATTCCCGCACGCGAACGCGGCGGGGCCGCCGGTGATCGTCACGGTCGCCTCGGTCGGACGATCGAGCAGGCGGTACTGCTGCGCCGGTTCGAGGGTGCCGCTGACCGAGAAGGTCGGCGGAGCCACCGCGCCCGCGGTCGTCCCGATCGTGATGTCCTGCCCCGAGATCACCGAGAGCGAGCTCAGGATGCCGCCCGCCGGCGCCGCGACGTCCTCGTAGCGGAAGATCTCCGGCTTCGGCTTGCCCTCGGCATCCACGCTGTCGGCGGGGTCGCGCTCGATCGGGACCTTGACGTCGAAGACGACGTCGCCCTGATTCACGCTGGCGCCCTGGGCGATGAAGATCTTGTTCACCGTGCCCGCGGCCGTCGCCTTCATCGGCACGGCGGGGTCGGCCGCCACGGTGGCCGAGACGATCACGTCGTTGGTGATCGTCCCGAGGGCAGCGACCGTGGTCGGTTCCACGATGGTCCCGGTCGGGACGGCCGGTGAGGCATCGGCGGGGCGGTCGGGGAAGAACGCCAGCTTGATGAGAGCCGCCGCCACCAGGGCGACGAGAAGGATACGCAGAATCGGAAAGACCCACGTGCGTGCGATCCCCATGAAACCCCCCGGAACGGAAACCGTCGTCATCGAACATCACCACCCTAGGGGGACGCCTCCGTCTCCCCGGGGCCGCACGGCGCACCGGAGCCGGAAATCATCCGGAGGGATGACGAGCGCGAACCGGACATCGATCGCGCGGATGAGGGGAGGACGACGGATGCCGCGACCCCGACCGTTCGAGACGGTGCGGCCGCGGCATCCGGTGGGCCGGGGTCAGTCCTTCGGGGGCGCGACCACGTTGGGCTTCGTCGGGTCCAGCGGGGCGCCGGTGGCCAGGCGCGCATTCCGGCGGGAGTACGCGAAGTAGATCGCGAAGCCGAGGGCGAGCCAGATGAGGAAGCGCAGCCAGGTCTCGACCGAGAGGTTGAGCATCAGGTAGGTGCAGATGAGCGCCGACAGGATCGGCAGCACCGGGCTGAACGGCACGCGGAACCCGCGCTCGAGATCGGGACGCTTGCGTCGCAGCACGATCACCCCGATCGAGACGAGCACGAAGGCGGAGAGCGTGCCGATGTTGACCATCTCCTCGAGCACGCCGATCGGCGTGAGACCGGCGACGACGGCCACGATGATCGTGACGATGATCGAGATGACCCACGGCGTGCGGAAGCGCGGGTGCACCTTCGCGAGCGCGCCGGGGAGCAGGCGGTCGCGTGACATCGCGAAGATGATGCGCGTGGCGCCGATCAGCAGGGTCAGGACCACCGTGGTGAGACCCGCCACGGCGCCGGCCGCGATCACAGTGGCCATCCAGGTCTGCCCGTGGAAGGCGAACGCGTTGGCGAGAGCCGCCGAGGGGTTGAGGTCGGAGTAGGGGACCATGCCCGTCACGACGATGGCGACCGCGCAGTAGAGGATCGTGCAGATCACGAGCGACGCGATGATGCCGATCGGCAGGTCGCGCTGGGGGCGCTTGGTCTCTTCGGCGGTGGTGGCCACCACGTCGAACCCGATGTAGGCGAAGAACACCAGAGCGGCTCCCGCGAGGATGCCGCCGACGCCGAAGGTCGCGGGCTCGAGGCCGGAGAGGAACTGCAGCAGCGGCTGCGTCAGACCCGACGCCGACTCGGTGGGCGCCGACTCGGGCACGAACGGGCTGTAGTTGGCGGGGTTGATGAACAGGATGCCGGCGATGATGACGAACAGCACGATGAACAGCTTCACGGCCACGAGAACGAGGTTCACGCGCAGCGATTCCTTGATGCCGAGGGTCATCAGGCCGCCGAGCACCAGCACGAGAAGGATGGCGGGGAGGTCGACGACGCCGCCGTAGGAGATCTCCGCGGGCAGCACGATGCCGATCTGCTCGAGGAAGGTGCCGAGGTAGGCGCTCCACCCCTGCGCGACGACGCTCGCACCGAGGAACATCTCCAGGATCAGATCCCACCCGATGATCCACGCGAACAGCTCGCCGAGAGACGCGTACGAGAAGGTGTACGCCGACCCCGAGACGGGCACGGTCGAGGCGAATTCGGCGTAGCACATGGCCGCGAGGCCGCACGCGATCGCGGCGATGATGAAGCTGATCACCACGGCGGGTCCTGCCACGTCGTGTGCGGCGCGCCCGGTGAGGGTGAAGATGCCCGCGCCGATGACGACGCCCACGCCGAAGACGGTCAGGTCGACCGCGCTGAGGGATTTCTTGAGGCGGAACTCCGGCTCATCGGTGTCGGCGATGGATTGCTCCACCGACTTGGTACGGAAAAGGCTCACGCGACGCTTCCCTGTCTCGACGGATCTCTGTGTCAGGAGGTGTCCCCGGAGCGAACACCACCCCCGGAGAATAGTCCCTGGCGTCGCCCGTGACTATCGCCCCACCGCCGCACGACCTGAGGGCTATCACACCGTTCTGCGTCCGGGTAATTCATCGAATGTCGGTGTAAGGTTTTTCGTATTATGGCTATGAAGCACATCACGCATCTCGTCGACGATCTCGACGGCACCGTCCTCGAAGACGGACAGGGTAAGCAGATCACTTTCTCCGTCGAGGGTCGCGCTTATGAGATCGACCTTTCCGACCGGAATGCCGACAAGTTCTATTCGGCGATCGCGCCTTTCGTGGACGCGGCTCGGTCGGTCTCGCGAGGAGGCGCCACCACGCGTCGTTCGCGCGCGCCGCGTCGTTCCAGCGATGTCGATCTCGGTGCCGTCCGCGAATGGGCCCGTGCCAACGGACACACCGTGAGCGACCGGGGTCGCGTTCCCGCGTCCATCCTCGACGCGTACGCCGACGCCAATTCCTGAGATCCCCTCGGATTCTCCGATCGGTCGGTCGACGGCCGATATCGCGTCGGGCGCGGTGACGCAATTCGCTGTGCTCGACGCCCTTCTGGGCGGCGTGTATTCCTCCGGTATCGAGGTGTCCACGGTCGTTGAATTCGGCGATACCGGGATCGGCTGCTGCGAGGGACTGGGCGGTGAGGTCGTCGTCCTCGACGGCGTGCCCTTCGAATGCACGCCCGGGGCCGCGCCGCGACCTATGGACCCGGGCGAGACCCTGCCGTTCGTCGACGTGTGCACGCTGGGCGACGCGGTGGACGGTGCCGTCGGCGATCTCGACTTCGCCCGCCTCGAGAGTGATGTCGAAGCGCGCCTGGCCAGTCGCAACCTGTTCCACGCGGTGCGCCTGGACGGCGTGATGGCGCGCGTGCGCACGCGCGTGACGCGGAAGCAGGAGGCGCCCTTCCGCCCCTTGGCGGAGGTCGCCGCCGAGCAGATCGAGACGGTGTCGACGTCGTGCGCGGGTACTCTCGTGGGCTTCTGGATGCCCCGCATCTATCAGGGCATCACGGTGGCGGGCCTTCACCTGCATTTCCTCAGCGACGACCGCACGGTGGGCGGTCATGTCCTCGACGTGCGTGTGCGCGAAGGTCGACTGCGCATGGCGGCATATGCGCGCCTTCTCCTGCAACTGCCCGATGACGAGCAATTCCGTCGGACCGAACTCACGCACGACGACGACCATCGGATCGTCGCCGTCGAGAGTCGTCCGTCCTCTTCCGACGCCGGTGAAAGCTGACGATGAAGCGGGTGAATTCGCAATAGTCCGCCCCCCGGCAGGCGGAAATGCCCACTTACGATCGGCGCATGGCGAAAAAGCACATCACCCAGTTGATCGACGATCTCGACGGTTCCGTCATCGACGATGGAACAACCGTGCACTTCTCCCTCGAAGGGCGTTCCTACGAGATCGATCTTTCCGGCGAGAATGCGGAGAAGCTGCGCGAGGCGTTCTCCCCTTTCATCTCCGCGGGGCGCGCCGTCGGTCTTTCCGCACCGTCTGTGCGCAAAGAGTCGCGCCGACGCCCGGCATCCACGCGCGATCTCGTCGACGTGCGCAGGTGGGCCGAAAAGAATGGGCACCCCGTCAATGCGCGAGGGCGTATTTCGGCAGCCGTGCTCGCGGCTTACGACGCGGTGCACTGAGGTATACGTGAAGAGCCGGATGCCCCTCGACGATCTCGTCGAAAGGGCATCCGGCTCTCGTCATCCCGGGCGTGTCAGACGAGGGCGCCGTCGCCGGCTCCGACGGCGAGACGCTCGGCGGCGATGCCTTCGGCGGCGGCGAGCGGGGTGACCCCGCGCGTTTCGGCCTCGTCGAACACCCGGCGCACGGTGTCGCCGATGTCGGCGACGCGTCCCATGATCTCTTCGAGCGTGCCGCGCTGCTTGGCGACGAGGTCGAGGTAGATCACCCCGCCGGCGTTGACCACGAAGTCGGGGGCGTAGAGGATGCCGCGTCGGGCGAGGCGCTCGGCGCCCGTACGCTCAGCGAGCGGGTTGTTGGCCGGACCGCAGACCGCGCGCGCGTCCAGAGCGTCGATGACGGCGTCGGTCAGGACGCCGCCGATGCCGGCGGGGACGAACACGTCGGCCGGCACCAGGTGCGCCTCGCTCGGCTCGACCCACGCGGCGCCCAGCTCGGCGGCCAGCGCGCGCTTGGCGGGGTTGACGTCGGTGACCGTCAGCGTCGCACCCTCGGTCGCCAGGCGCTCGGCCAGTCGGCTGCCGACCTGCCCGAGGCCCGCGATCGTGATACGGCGACCGGTGACCTCGCCGGTGCCCACCGCACGCTCGAGCGTCGCGACAAGGGCGGCGTAGACGCCGAGGCTGGTGGGACCGGCCGGCTCTCCCGAACCGCCCACCGTGTCGGGCAGGCCCACGACGTGGGCCGTGCGCTCGCTCACCACGAGCATGTCGTCGGTGGTGGACCCCACGTCTTCGGCTGTGCGGTACAGGCCGCCGAGGCTCTCGACGGCATCGCCGAGGTCGAGGAAGGCCGCGCGCCGGCGGTCCGCGTCGAGGACGGTGCCCTCGGGCAGGCCGATGACGCTCTTGCCTCCGCCCGCGTCGAGGCCGGCGGCGGCGTTCTTCAGCGTCATGGCCGCGGACAGCCGCAGGGCGTCGCCGAGGGCGTCGGTCCACGAGGGATAGGTCCACAGCCGCGCTCCGCCGAGGGCGGAGCCGAGGACCGAGGAGTGCAGGGCGACGGCGATGAACAGGCCGCTGCGGCGTCCCGTCATCACCTCCACGCGCTCGTGGGTGAAATCGGGCAGGGGCAGGGCGTTGGTCATCGCGTTCCTTGTCGTCGGTCGCCTTGTGGGCGGCACGTTCCGGAGGCCGCGGCGTTGCGGCATCCGACACCATTCTGACGCGCGCGGCGGCGGAGCGCGATGGGGCCGCGCGGAGTCGGCGCGACGCTGCCGGTGGGGGCGCCTGCCGGGATCCGTCGAACGGAACGGACGAACGGTTCGGGGGGGGGCGTCGGCTCGCGCGGGACGCGGCTCCCGGGGCGGGTCGTGCACCGCCGGGGCGTCGACGCCGACCGGGCGACCCGACCGCAGACCGTCCTAGGCTGTCGGGCATGACCGACGCCCTGCCCACCCGGAGCCGTCTCGTCGCCGCGTCGTTGGCGGCCGCCGGCATCCCCGGGGAGATCGTGGTGCTCCCGGATGCGGCGTCCACGGCGGCCCTGGCCGCCGCGGCCCTGGGCATCGAGGTGGGGGCGATCGCCAACAGTCTGGTGTTCTGGAGCGATGACGAGCCGCTCCTCGTGATGACCAGCGGGGCGCACCGGGTCGACACGACGGCGCTGGCCCGACGGCTGGGGCGGGGGGCGATCCGACGGGCGACGCCCCAACAGGTGCTCGCCGCGACCGGTCAGCCGATCGGGGGAGTCGCACCGACCGGGCACCCGGCGCCGTTGACGACCGTCGTGGACGAGGACCTCGCGGCGTTCGCGGAGATCTGGGCCGCGGGCGGGACGCCGCATACGGTGTTCCCGCTGACGTTCGACGAGCTCGTGCGGGTGACCGGCGGGACGGTGGCGCGGGTCGCGTGAGCGCGGGCGCGGCGCGCGGGTCGGCGGGTTCGGGGCGCAGTCCGGCATCTGGGGCGAGAACCTCGCGCCCCGAACGGCAGAATCCGCCCCGAGACCGGTGAGGCGGCCGTCGCGCCGGCCCGTCAGAGTGGCACCCTCACCGCGGTGAGTCGTGGGTTCGGGGCGCGATTCGTCGTTCGGGGCATGAATTTCGCGCCCCGAACGGAAGAACGCGCCCCGAACCGTGGAAGAGGGTAGGACCGGGCGGCGCGGCGGGGGGTCCGCGCCGCCCGGCGGGCTCACGCCGGGGGGGAGGGCGTGAGGGCGGTGAGGCACACGACGGCGGCCGCGGCCGACCACGCCTGCGGGCGGCACGCGGCGGGATACGGCGTGGGCACCGAGGAGTGGGTGCGCTGGTCGCCGGAGTGCAACTCGGGTACGCGGTACGCGAAGCCCTCGGCGGCATCCAGCAGGCCGTCGACCACCGTCCGCGCCTCGGCGGTCAGGCCCGCGCGCAGCATGCCGTGGGCGGCGATCGCGGTGTCGTGCACCCAGACGCTGCCCCCGTGGTACGACACCGGCCAGTAGCCGGCGGCGCCGGTCGACATCGTGCGGATGCCGTACCCGCTCGACATGCTCTCGCCGAGCAGGAGCGACGCGACGTGCTGCTCCTCGTCGGGGGAGAGGATGCCGGTGCCGATCAGGTGCCCGATGTTGCTGGTGAGCGTGTCGACGGGGCGCTTGGCGTTGTCGAGGGCGACGGCGGGGTAGCGGCCCTCGGGCGTCTCGACCCAGTACGTCGCGGCGAAACGCGTCTTGAGGTCGACCGCCCAGGCGCGCCAGAACGCGACGTCGTCGGCATCCGTGTCCGCTCCGAGGGCCTCGAGAAGGTCGGCGCCGGCGAGGGCGGCCTCGTAGGCGTACGCCTGCACCTCGCACAGGGCGATCGGACCCTCGGCGAGACGCCCGTCGCGCCACTGGATCGAGTCGCCGGAGTCCTTCCAGCCCTGATTCGACAGACCGGTTCCGAGGCGGTCGATGTAGTCGAGGAAGCCGTCACCGTCGCTGTCGCCGCTGTCGCGGATCCAGCCGAGCGCCGCGCGCAGCGCCGGGAGCAGCTCGCGCACCTCGGCCTCGGGCATACCGGCACGCCAGGCGTCGGCGAGCAGGCAGATCCACAGGGGCGTCGAGTCGACGCTGCCGTAGTACTTCGGCGGCAGCACGATGCCCTCGCCCGGGATCTCGAGCGACGACGCCCGCAGCTCGTGCAGGATCTTGCCCGGCTCCTGCGCGGTCGGGGCGTCGTCGTCGGTTCCCTGCAGACGCGCGAGCACGCGGAGGGTGGATGCCGCGATCTCGCGGTCGAGCGGGAGGGCCAGGCGTGCGGCCCAGATCGAGTCGCGTCCGAAGAGCGTGAAGAACCAGGGCGCTCCGGCCGCGAAGAACTCGTCGTGGGGGTGTTCGGGGAGGACGAGGCGCAGCGCGTCGAGATCGTCGAGGGCCGTCCGCAGCCACCGCGCGAGGCGGGGGTCTGAGGCGCCGGATGCCACGGCCGCGGCATCCCAGCGGGCCGGAACCGACGGCGAGTCCACGACGAGGGCGTCGTCGCGCAGCGCGAGGGTGAAGCCCACCTCGACCTCGCCGAACGCGGGAACCGCGATGGTCCACGCGGCCTCGAGACCGTTCTCCGTGGATGACACGTCGGCGCCGGGGGCGACGAGGGTGAGCCCCTGCGCACCGGCGTCGACGCGCACGCCCTCCTGCTCGAGCACCGTCTTGGCGGCACGGGGGCGGGCGTGGCCGGACTTCACCTCGTGCAGCTGAGCGAACTCCGGGCTCAGGTGCAGCCGCACGGTGGTGCGGATCGGCCGGTCGATGCGCGAGCGGACCGTCCACGACTCGCTGACGACGCCGTTGCCGACCCGGCGGTCGCGCAGCAGCCGCACCTTCGGGTCGGGAGTGGTGTCGTCGATCCCGCGCAGCAGCCCCCCGAACACGACACGCGACGCGCCGTCGGGCGCGGTCGAGATCCACTCGATCGGCGAGTCGTCGCACGAAGCCACCAGCGAGCTGAGGTGCCGTACGTCGCCGTGGTAGATGCCGTGGACCGCCGCGGCGCCCATGTCGCCGGTCGCGTCGGACCATACCTGGGTGGGGGCCCGCAGCACGATGAGGGCGTCGTTCAAGAGGGGTTGCAGGGGCATGGTGGTCGTCGTCGTCCCGTTCGGCGAGGTGGTGGGGGCGGTGGTCATTCTTTGACGGCTCCTTCGCTGGCGTTCATGATGCGGCGCTGGAAGATGAAGAACACCACGGCGACCGGGATCGTCATGATGGCCGCGGCCGCGAGTTTGAGGGGGAATTGGCTGCCCTGGCTGAGCTGCCCGCTGGCGAGGGCGGCCACGCCCTTGGTGAGGGTGGTGAGCTCGGGCGACTGGGTGGAGATGACGAAGTGGCTGAGCTCGTTCCACGATCCCTGGAACGACAGGATGACGATGGTGATGAGCGCGGGGCGCGCCATCGGCAGCACGACCGACCAGAAGATGCGGAACGTGCTCGCTCCGTCGATGCGCGCCTGCTCCTCGACGGACGGTGGGATCGACTCGAAGAAGTTCTTCATGATGAACACGCCCGCGGCATCCACGAGGAGGGGCAGGATCATGCCGGCGTAGGAGTCGTAGATGCCGAGCTGGTTGATGACGAGGAACTTCGGGATCAGCAGGACGACGGCGGGAACGGCCATGACCGCGACCAGGCCCGCGAACACCAGCCCGCGCCCGCGGAACTGCAGGCGCGCAAGGGCGTACCCCGCGAGGGAGTTGAAGAACACCCGGCCTGCGGTGACGAACACCGTCACGACGACCGAGTTGCCGAACCACACGGGGAAGTCGGAGTTCAGGAACAGCCGCTCGTACGCGGCCCACGTGAAGGGCTGCGGCGTGAGCGAGATCGGGTCGGCCGCGGCGGCGGCATCCGTCTTGAACGAGGTCGCCACCTGAACCAGGAACGGGTAGATGTACACGATCGCGAGGGCGATCAGCAGCACGTACAGGCCGATCTGCCAGCGCAGGGTCTTCGCCGACATGCGGTGCTTCGCGGGGCGCGTGGGGCCGTCGACGCGCTGCTCCGCGAGCACCGTCGTCTGCGGGGATGCCGTGGCGGTCATCGCGTGACCCCCTTCTGCGCGCGCACCTCGTACTGGCGGATGCGACGTTTCGAGACCGGACGATCGCGCAGGACGAAGCGCTGGAGGATCGTCAGCGCGACGATGATGACGAAGAGCACGAACGCGATCGCCGCGCCCTGGCCCCACTGCTGCGACAGGAAGGCGGAGGAGTAGCTGAGGTAGGCGGGGGTCAGCGTCGTCTTGCCGGGGCCGCCCTGGGTGCCGGTGTAGATCTGGTCGAACACCTGCCAGGTGCCGATGAGGCCCAGGGTGAGCACGGTGAAGAGCACGGGCTTGAGCTGCGGCAGGGTCACGCGCCAGAAGCGCTGCCAGCCGTTGGCGCCGTCCATCATCGCGGCCTCCTGCACGTCGGCGCCGATGTTCTGCAGTCCCGCGATGAAGAGCAGCATGAACGTGCCCGAGGTCGTGAAGACGGCCATGAGGATGAACGCCGACATGGCGACCGAGGGGCCGGCGAGCCAGTCCCACCACGACACGCCCAGGAGCGTGTTGCCGGTGAGGAAGGCGGGGCCGTTCGTCAGGCCCACCGCGCCGAGCAGGTTGTGCACGACGCCGGAGGGGTCGCTGAACCAGTTGGGCCCGTTGATGCCGAGCCACGAGAGCACCTCGTTGACCGCGCCGGATGCCGAGAAGAGGAAGAGCCACAGCACGGTGATCGCCACGGAGCTGGTGACCGAGGGGAAGTAGAACGCGGTGCGGAACAGGCCGCGTCCGCGCAGGACCGCCCGGTTGACGAGGACGGCGAGGAAGAGCGAGAGAGCGGTCTGCAGCGGGACGACGAGCAGCACGTACCAGGCGTTGTTGCGCAGGGCGGTGCCGAAGTCGCGCTCGGCGAGACCGCCACCGGTGGTGACGGCGGCGTAGTTGTCGAGTCCCACGAAGCCGACGTTCGAGGAGAACGGGCTGCCGCGCCCGGTCCAGTCGGAGAAGCTCACCCACAGCGCCATGAGCACGGGGACGAGGAGGAACACGCCGAGGATGATCAGCACCGGGGCGGTGAACAGCCACCCGGCGGCGGCCTCGCCGCGCCGGATCCCCGAGGAGGGGGACCCGGCGCGGCGAGGCGCTGTGGTGAGAGCACTCATGATTACTCGACGATGGCCTCGAGGTTCGACTGCGCCGTCGACAGCAGCGCCTGCGGGTCGCCGGTCTTGAGCGACTCGAGCTGGGCGTTGAAGTCGGTGATGACGTCGGCCGCGCCGGCCATGTTCGGCGGGAACTGCGCGTACTCGGCGCCCGCGAGGAACGCGGTCTGCTCGGGGTTGGCGCTGGACCACGCGTCGGCGGCGGACTGGATCGAGGGCATCGGGCCGAAGGCCTTCGAGAACGCCAGCTGCTGGTCGGTGCCGGTCAAGTACTCCACCAGCGAGCGGGCCTGCTCCTGGTTGCCGCTGTCGGCGGCCATCCCCCAGCAGTTGGTGAACTGCAGGGTGCCTTTGCCACCGGGGCCCGCGGGGAGCTCGGCGACGGTGTAGTTCACGTCGGGGTAGTCGGCCGACATCGCGCCCGTGATCCAGTTGCCCTCGATGACCATCGCGGCCTTCTGCGTGCCGAACGCCTCGCCACCCCAACCGGCGCCCACGTCGGAGGCGAAGGCGAAGGTGCCGTCGTTCAGGTGCGTCTTGACGTAGGTCAGCGCCTCGACGTTCGCGGCGCTGTCGGCGGTGGCTTTCCCGTCGGTGACGAGGCCGCCGCCCGCCTGCGCCATGAAGGCGCCGACGCGCTGGTACTCGGCGCCGAATGCGAGACCCACCCGGCCGTCGGCCGTGAGCTTCTGGGAGACGGATGCCAGCTGGTCCCACGTCGTGGGGATGTCGGCATCCGTGAGTCCGGCCGCCGCCCACAGGTCGGCGTTGATGATGAGCGCGAGGGTGGAGAAGTCCTTCGGGGCGCAGTAGAAAGTGCCGTCGACGGTGAAGTTGTCGACGAGCGAGGGGTAGAAGTCGTCCTTGTTGGCGAGGTCGTCGCCGTACGCGGCGATCGAGCCGTTCGAGGCGTAGCCGGCCAGCGCCTCGGGGGCGAGGTAGAAGAGGTCCGGCGGGGAGCCGGCTGCGAAGCCCTGCGAGAGCTGCTGCGGCAGGTCGTTGGCGGTCTGCACCTCGGCCTCGACGCCGGACTGCTCGCTCCAGGCGGCGACGGCGTCGGTGACGGCCTGCGTCTCGGCGTCGCCCGACGAGCCGATGAGGATACTGAGCTTCCCACTGCCGGAGGCCTGCCCCTCGCCGGGCGCGTCGTTGAAGCCCGATCCGCAGGCGGTGAGCGTGAGGGCTCCGGTGGCGAGCAGCGCGCCCGCGGTGAGCCAGGGGCGGACAGGATGCCGTGTCATGTGTCTCTCTCCTTCGATGAGGCATGCGACCCCTCCGGGTGCTCGGAGGGCCGTCGGTTTGAACGATCAAATGACGGTGCGACTACGGTAAGGAACGGCGGGGGACGATGTCAAGCCGTCGGCCGTCGGCCTAGGCTGACGACCTGGCGTGCGCCCGTCGAGCGCGCGGGAATCGCCGGACGGCCGCCGCCGCGCAGCCGCGCCGCGGGCGCCGGCGGAAGGGAATCGCATGGCACAGGGCAGGACCGAGATGGTCAAAGCTCCGACGGTCGACGACGTCGCGCGCCTCGCGGGCGTCTCGCGCCAGACGGTGTCGAACGTCGTGAACACCCCCGACATCGTGCGCGAGTCCACTCGCCTCCGCGTCGAGGCGGCGATCGCCGAACTCGGTTATCGACCGCACGCGGCCGCGCGACGGCTGCGCACCCGCCGCAGCTCCACCATCGGCATCCATCTCGATCCGTATGCCGGCGGGATCGCCGGTGTCGTCCTCGACCGTTTCGTGCACGCGCTCACCGAACGCGCCGGAGAACGCGACATGCGGGTGCTGCTGTACGCCGCCCGCACGGCCGAGGAGGAGATCGACCGCCTCGGCGACCTCCTCGAGGGGGGCGAGGTGGATGCCGTCGTCATCACCGGCACCTTCCACGGCGACCCGCGCACCGGGTGGCTCACTCGGCGCGGGCTGCCGTTCGTGTCGTTCGGCCGGCCGTGGGGCGAGGACGACGTCGAGGCCCCCGCCCACCTCTGGGTCGACGTCGACGGCGCGGCGGGGACGCGAGCCGCGACCGCCCACGCGCTCGAGCGCGCCGACGGTCGCGTGGCCTTCCTCGGGTGGCCCGAGGGGTCGGGGACCGGCGACGAGCGCGAGCGCGGGTGGCGCGAGAGCGTCGGCGCGGCACGGGGACCACGATGGGTCGTCGAGGACAGCGTGGCCCTCGCCCGTGACGCGGTCGAGAGCGGCCTGCGCAGCGATCCCGACGTGACCTCGATCGTGTGCGCGAGCGACTCGCTCGCCATCGGCGCGCATCTCGCGACGGCCCTGGCCGGTCGCCCCGATATCCGCATCATCGGGTTCGACAACACGCCCGCGGCCGAGGCCCTCGGACTCTCCAGCGTCGAGCAGCTGCCCGAGCGGGTGGCATCCGGAGCCCTCGACTTGCTGATGGGGGAGAACGGCACGGTGGTCGCCCCGCGCCCCGCGACGGCCGGGGCCGCGCACGTGCTCGTGGAGCCGCGGCTGGTCGTGCGCTGACGTGCGGCGCGCGGCTGCCCGGTCCCCGGCTGTCCGTCGGCGCAGGCGTGTGGGGTGGTGAGCGGCGGTTTGGGGCGTGATCTGCATCTTGGGGCGGTAATCGTGCGCCCCGAATGACGGAATGCGCCCCAAATCCGGCGCGGCCGACGTCCTCAGGGCCGTGCCGCGCGGGCGGGGCGATGTGCGGACGAGCGTGGTCACCCTCGCGCGCGAACACCGCAATGGTTTGGGGCGTGATCTGCATCTCGGGGCGGCAATCGTGCGCCCCGAACGAGGGAATTCGCCCCGAAAAGGGCGTGGGCCGGGGGGAGTCGCACGCTGAGCCGCGTCAGGCGGGGCGGCCGATACGGCGGGCGAGCTCGGCGGCGGTGGCGGCCGCGGCCTCGGCCAGGGCGTCGGCGTCGCGCGCGGGGCCGTCGGACGGCCAGGTGACCGCGACGGCGGCGGCGGGCCAGCCGGCGTGGTCGAGCACCGGGGCGGCGACGGAGCGGAATCCCGGCGTGACCTCGCCGTTCTCGCTCGCGTGACCGGCGGTGCGCACCTGGCGCAGCAGCTCGCGCAGGCCGCGCGGGGTGGCGGGGCCCACGCCGTGGCGCTGCGTGAGGGCCGTGGCATCCGGGAACAGGGCTCTCACCTGCTCGCGGGGGAGGGCCGCGAGCATCGCCCGGCCCGTCGCCGTGAGGTGCGCGGGGAGGCGCACGCCCACGTCGGTCACGAGCGCCGGGCGGCGCGGGGCCCGCTCCTCGACGATGTACAGCACGTCGCGACCGGCGAGCACGGCGAGGTGCGCGCTCTCTCCCACGCGGTCGGACAGGGCGGCGAGCAGGGGACGACCGAGGCGCGCGAGCGGTTGCTGTCGCGCGTAACCTCCGCCCAGTTCGAACGCGGCGGTGCCGAGCCCCCAGCGGCGGTCGCCCGGCAGGTGCACGACGTAGCCGTGCGCCTCGAGGGTCGCGAGCAGGTGGTAGGTGCTCGATCGCGGGATGCCGAGGGCGGTCGCGATGGTCTGCGCGGCCACCGGGCCGGGTTGCCGCGCGAGCAGCGAGAGGATCCGCAGCGTCTGATCGGCGGCGGGCACCTGCGGGCGGGGAATGTCTGGCATGACAGACACAGGATGCCAGAACCTCGTCGTTCCGGGACGGCGGAAGCGGTGGAATCGCCTCATGCACACGAGCCTCACCGTCGAATCCGTCACCGTCGGATCGGCCACCCTCCGCCCCCGCGACGTCGTGGAAGTCGCGCGCCACGGCGCCCGGGTGGTCGTGGACGATGACGCCTTGCAGCGCGTCGCCGACACGCGCGCCCTCATCGAGGCGCTCGCCGACGACCCGCAGCCGCACTACGGCATCTCGACGGGGTTCGGAGCTCTCGCGACGACGTTCATCGCCGACGACCGTCGCGCGCAGCTGCAGGCGAGCCTCATCCGCTCGCACGCCGCCGGCACCGGCGCCGAGGTCGAGCGCGAGGTCGTCCGCGCCCTCATGCTGCTGCGCCTCCAGACGCTCGCGACCGGCCGCGCGGGGGTGCGCCCGATCGTGGTCGAGACCTACGCGGCCCTGCTGAACGCCGGCATCACCCCCGTCGTGCGCGAGTACGGCTCGCTCGGCTGCTCGGGCGACCTGGCTCCCCTGTCGCACGTCGCGCTCGCCGTGATGGGCGAGGGTGAGGTGCGGGATGCCGCGGGGCACGCCCTCGCGGCCGCCGACGCCCTCGCCGCGGCCGGGATCACGCCCGTCGCGCTCCGCGAGAAGGAGGGGCTGGCGCTCATCAACGGCACCGACGGCATGCTCGGCATGCTGCTGCTCGCCCTCCACGACCTCGAGACGCTGCTGACCACGGCCGACGTCGCCGCGGCGATCTCGATCGAGTCGCAGCTGGGGACGGATGCCGTCTTCGCGGCCGACCTCATGGCCCTGCGGCCGCAGCTCGGTCAGGCCGCCTCCGCCGCGAACCTCCGCGCGCTGCTGGCCGGCTCGCCGCTGGTCGCCAGCCACCGCGGGCCCGAGTGCACGCGCGTGCAGGACGCCTACTCGCTGCGCTGCGCCCCCCAGGTGCACGGCGCCGCCCGCGACACGATGGCCCATGCCGCGCAGATCGCCGGGCGGGAGCTGGCATCCGCCGTCGACAACCCCGTCGTCACTGTGGACGGTCGCGTCGAGTCCAACGGCAACTTCCACGGCGCCCCGGTGGCGTACGTGCTCGACTTCCTCGCGATCGCGGTGGCGGATGTGGCATCGATGTCGGAGAGGCGCACCGACCGGGCCCTCGACGTGGCGCGCAGCAACGGGTTGCCGCCGTTCCTGGCCGACGAGGTCGGCGTCGACTCGGGCCTGATGATCGCGCAGTACGCCGCGGCGGGCATCGTGTCGGAGCTCAAGCGGCTCGCGGCCCCCGCCTCGGTCGACTCGATCCCGTCGAGCGCCATGCAGGAGGACCACGTCTCGATGGGATGGGCCGGCGCCCGCAAACTCCGCCGCGCGGTCGACGGGCTCGCCCGCGTGCTCGCGATCGAGGTGCTCACCGGATGCCGCGCCCTCGACCTGCGCGCACCGCTCCAGCCCGCGTCGGCCACCGGAGCCGTGCGCGACCTCGTGCGCTCGCGCGTGCAGGGACCCGGACCCGACCGCTTCGTCTCGCCCGAGATCGAGGCCGTCACCGACCTCGTCGCCTCCGGAGCGGTCGCCCGGACCGCCCTCGCCCTGATCGAAGGAGATCGCGCATGACCGACACCACCACCCGCCCCGGCGCCGCCCCGGTGCCGCCGGAGTCGGATGCCAGCCGCGTGGCATCCGGGATCCGGGCCGCCCGCGGCGCCACACCGACGGCGAAGAGCTGGGGCGCCGAGGCGGCGAAACGCATGCTGATGAACAACCTCGATCCCGAGGTGGCCGAGCGTCCCGACGACCTCGTCGTGTACGGCGGGACGGGGCGGGCCGCGCGCTCGTGGGCCGCGTACGACGCGATCGTGCGCACCCTCGACGAGCTCGAGCCCGACGAGACGCTGCTCGTGCAGTCGGGCAAGCCCGTCGGCGTCTTCCGCACGCACGAGTGGGCGCCGCGCGTGCTCATCGCCAACTCCAACCTCGTGGGGGACTGGGCGACGTGGCCCGAGTTCCGCCGGCTCGAAGGCCTCGGACTCACGATGTACGGCCAGATGACCGCCGGGTCGTGGATCTACATCGGCACGCAGGGCATCCTCCAGGGCACGTACGAGACGTTCTCCGCGGTGGCGCGCTCGCTCGGCCGGGCGTCGCTCGCCGGCACCCTCACCCTCACGGCCGGTTGCGGCGGGATGGGAGGCGCGCAGCCCCTCGCGGTGACCATGAACGGCGGCGCGGTGCTCATCGTCGACGTCGACCGCGCGCGCCTCGACCGCCGCGTCGCCCACGGCTACCTCGACGAGGTCGCCGACGACCTCGACTCCGCGATCGCACGGGTGACCGCTGCGCGCGAAGCGGGAGAGGCGCTGTCCGTCGGCGTCGAGGGCAACGCGGCCGAGATCTTCCCGGAACTGCTTGCCCGCGGCATCCGGATCGACATCGTCACCGACCAGACGAGCGCGCACGACCCCCTGTCGTACCTGCCCGTCGGGACGTCGGTGAAGGACGGGGCGGCCGAGGCCGTGCGCGACCCCGAGGAGTTCACCCGCCGGGCGCGCGAGAGCATGGCCGCGCACGTGAAGGCGATGGTGGGATTCCAGGATGCCGGAGCCGCGGTGTTCGACTACGGCAACTCGATCCGCCGCGAGGCGGAGCTGGGCGGCTACGACCGCGCCTTCACGTTCCCGGGGTTCGTGCCGGCCTACATCCGCCCGCTCTTCGCCGAGGGGAAGGGCCCGTTCCGCTGGGTGGCGCTGTCGGGCGACCCCGAGGACATCGCCAAGACCGACCGTGCCGTCGCCGAGCTGTTCCCGCACGACACCGCCCTGCACCGCTGGCTCGAGAAGGCCGGGGAGAAGGTGCGCTTCGAGGGATTGCCGGCGCGCATCTGCTGGCTCGGCTACCAGGAGCGTCATCTCGCGGGGCTGCGGTTCAACGAGATGGTGGCGTCGGGCGAGTTGTCGGGGCCGATCGTCATCGGCCGCGACCACCTCGACGCCGGCTCCGTCGCCTCCCCGTACCGCGAGACCGAGGCGATGGCCGACGGGTCGGACGCGATCGCCGACTGGCCGCTGCTGAACGCGCTGCTGAACACCGCGAGCGGAGCGTCGTGGGTGTCGATCCACCACGGCGGGGGCGTCGGCATCGGCCGCAGCATCCACGCGGGGCAGGTGTGCGTCGCCGACGGCACCCCTCTGGCCGCCGAGAAGCTCGCGCGCGTGCTCGTCAACGACCCCGGCACCGGCGTCATGCGGCACGTGGATGCCGGCTACGACCGCGCTCGCGAGGTCGCCGCCGAGCGCGGCCTGACGGTGCCGATGTGGTGAGCGCGGCGGCGGACAGCTCCTTCTGGCTGACGGGCATCGGGGAGCTGACGACCAACGTCGCCGCCGATGGCGACCCGTGCGGCACGATCCGCGATGCGGCGCTGCTCGTGCGACGGGGGCGGGTGGAGTGGGCCGGTCCGAGGGATGCCGTGGGCACGACGAGGGACCAGGCCGGCGACGGGCTCCCGGTCGTCGACGTCGGGGGTCGCGCCGTGGTTCCGGGGTTCGTCGACAGCCACACGCATCTCATCTTCGCCGGCGACCGCGCGGACGAGTTCGCCGCGCGCATGGCGGGCGAGACGTATGCCGCGGGCGGCATCCGCACCACCGTCGCGGCGACCCGGTCCGCATCGGACGACGACCTCCGCGCGCGACTGCGGACGCTCGTCGCCGAATGCCGGACCCAGGGCACGACGACGCTCGAGATCAAGACCGGCTACGGCCTCGACGTCGAGAACGAGGCGCGGCTGGCCCGGCTCGCCGCAGAGGTCACGGATGAGGTGACCTTCCTCGGCGCCCACGTCGTGCCGACGGAGTTCGCCGGGCGGGCCGAGGCGTACGTCGATCTCGTCACGGGCCCGATGCTCGCGGCGGTTTCGCCGCACGCGCGCTGGATCGACGTGTTCTGCGACGACGGCGCGTTCACGGCCGACCAGGCCCGGCGGGTGCTCGACGCGGGGCGGGCGGTGGGTCTCGGCATCCGGGTGCACGGCAATCAGCTCGGCTTCGGCGACGGCGTGGCTCTCGCCGTCGACCGCGAGGCGGCCGCCGTGGACCATTGCACCTACCTCACCGACGCCGACGTGGATGCGCTCGCCGCGTCGGACACGGTCGCGACCCTGCTGCCGGGTGTGGAGTTCTCGACCCGGCAGCCGTACCCGGACGCCCGCCGACTGCTCGACGCCGGCGTCACCGTCGCACTGGCGAGCGATTGCAATCCGGGATCGAGCTTCACCAGCTCGATGCCCCTGATGGTCGCCCTCGCGGTGCGGGAGATGGAGATGACGCCCGCGGAGGCCGTGTGGGCGGCGACCGCCGGGGGAGCCCGGGCGCTGCGCCGTACGGATGTCGGCGTCATCGCCCCGGGGGCACGGGCGGACCTCGTGCTGCTCGACGCACCGACGCGCGTGCACCTCGCCTACCGGCCGGGGGTGCCGCTCGTGCGACGCGTGTGGAAGGACGGGATCGCGGTCTGAGTTGACGCGGGGCGGACGCCCGCCGCACGGATGCGGTCGGCGGGCGCCGTCGCGCGGCGGACGTCCGGCGGCTACGGCGTGAACAGCTCGAACTCGTCGGGGGCGACGGCATCCACGTCGTCCCAGGTGCCGTCGTGCCAGGTGAAGACGGCGACGGCGCAGGTGACCATGCGCACGTCGCGGTCGGCGAGACGCGAGACGAGGGCGCTCATGCCGGGGTCGTGCGCGACGACCATGACCTCGTCGCTGCCGGCGGCGCGGGCCGCCGTGAGCAGCTGGTCGGGCTCGGCGAGGTAGAGCTCGGCCTGCTCGGTCACCTCGGCGTCGAAGGTGCGCGCGAACACCGCGGCGGTCTCGCGCGCTCGTAGTGCCGTGCTCGACAGCAGCACCTCGGGTCGCACCCCCGCCCGCAGCACCGCGCGCGCGACCGCGGGAGCGTCGCGGCGCCCACGGTCGTTGAGGGGACGGTCGTGGTCGTCGAGGCCCTCATCGGCCCAGTCCGACTTCGCGTGACGCGCGAGCACGAGTTGGATCATCGTCTTTCCGCCATTCCTGCCAGGAGTTCCAGGACGCACAGTGCGGCCAGTCGGACCGTGCGGCCGTCGTCGGTGTCTGCCGTGGCGTCCACCTCGACGATGTCGGCGCTGGTCACGCCGGGGTCTCGGGCGAGGGCGCGCACGAGGCCGCGCAGCTCCCAGGCGGCGAGCCCGCCCGGGACGCTCGCCGGGCATCCGGGGGCCACCGCGCGGTCGCACACGTCGACGTCGATGTCGAGGTGGACGCCGCCGACGGCGGCCGGGGCAGTGGCGGCTTCGGGGGCGCGGGGGTGGGAGTCGGCATTGGTCCCGGCAGCGGCGTGGGGGGAGGACTCGGCCTGGGTCGGGGCGGCGGGGGAGGAGGCGTCGGCGGCGTGGGTTGGGGCATCGGCGACGTGGGCCCCGGTGCCGGTCGGGCGCGCCTTGCCGGCGACCGCCCCCGCTTCGTCAGAGGCAGGCGTGTCCGCCTTACCGGCGACGTGCAGGGCGTGCGCGACGACGTCGTCGATCCCGCGGCGGCGCACCTCGTCGAGGGTGATGACGGTGATGCCCGCGTCGGCGGCGCGACGCGCGTAGGCGGCGGAGTTGGCGAAGTCGGCGATGCCGATCTGCACGATGCGGCGCGGGTCGAGGCCGTCCGCGATGAGACGACGCACGGGCGAGCCGTTCGATTCGCCGTCGCGCAGGTCGAAGTGGGCATCGAGGGTGATCAGTCCGCGCGACCCGCGTCCTTGGGCCACGGCGTACGTCGCGGAATTATCGCCGCCCAGGGCGATGACCAGCCGCGAGCCCGCCAGGGCGCCGACCGCCGCGCGCACGCGCGCCTCGCCGTCGCGGCCGTCGGGGTCGGCGACGTCGCCCGCATCGGCGATGCGCAGCACGTCGGCGAGGTCGATCGGCGGCGGTCCCATCAGCGTCGGGGAGTAGCGGCGCAGGGCGGCGCGAACCGCCGCGGGGGTCGCACCGGCACCGGTCGGCGACAGCGAGGTGCGCCAGGTCGGCACGCCCAGGAGGACGGCATCCGTCCCCTCCGTCGGCAACGGCCAGTCACCGGCCCGCGGCCACAGCGAATCGACTGACAGCGCGCTCATGCGGCCACGTAGACCCAGGCGCGGCGGCCGCTCGCGAGAGTGACCGACGCGCGACGGTAGAGGGAGACCTCGTACTCGTCGGCTGCGTCGAGCTCATCGGGCGTGAGGAGCAGCACGCGTCCGAAGACCCGGTCGCGGGGATCGTCGGTGCGGCGCAGGATCGGGTGCTCGTCGAGTCCCGAGAGCTGGGCCACGCGCTCGTCGCCCACGTCGGTCCATTCGAGTCGGTAACCCGGGAGCGCGTCGTCCTCTCCCTCGAGCAGTCGGCCGAACGTGTCGAGCTGCACGGCGGGCAGCTGCAGCGTCCCGTAGGTGAAGAGGCACTCCTCCGGCCCCGAACCGTCGCTCACGAGGCTCAGGCTACCGAGCGGTGCGGGCCCACGCGCGGTGCGACGCGAGGTCGATGTGCACGCGCGGGCGCGGATGATCATGAGCCCCAGATGAAATGGGCGACGGTGAAGATGACCACGCCGGCCAGGGCCCCCACGATGGTGCCGTTCAGGCGGATGTACTGCAGGTCGCGGCCGACCATGAGCTCGATTTTCTCGGTGGTCTCCTCGGCATCCCACCGCTCGACGGTGTCGGTGATGATCGAGGCGATGTCGTGCCGGTAGCGCCCCACGACGAAGACCGCCGCGTCGATGACCCAGCCGTCGACGCGCCGCTGCAGGGTCTCGTCGTGCTGCAGGCGCTCGCCCACCTCGGCCAGCGCCGCGGCGGCCCGGCGGCGCAGCGCGCTGTCGGGGTCGGCGAGGGAGCGCAGCAGGCCGGCCTTGGCGGTGTTCCACGCGTCGGCGGCGAGTTGACGCACCCGCGGGCTGTCGAAGACGGCGGCCTTGGCCTCTTCGAGGCGCACCATGGTGGCGCGATCGTGCTGCAGGTTGTCGGCGAGACGCGCGAGGTAGCCGTCGACTGCGTCGCGGGCCTGATGGCGGGGGTCGGCCCGCACCGCATCGACGAACTGCACGGCCTCGCGGTAGACGGTGTCGTCGACGAGACGGGCGGCCATGCTCGGAACCCACGACGGCAGGCGGCGCGACACGAGCCCCTGGAAGGTGTCGCGATTGTTGCCGAGCCACACGGCGATGTTGTCGAGGGCCAGGTCGACGGCGCCGTGGTGCGCGCCGGCGCCGACCACGCGCTGCAGCCACCCGCCGATCGAGGGGCCCCAGTCGGGGGAGAGCAGGTGCTCGCGCGCGAGGTCTTCGATCAGGCCCTGCACGTCGTCGTCGTCGAGCGCGGTGAGCACGCTCGTGGCGAGGGTGGCCCCCTCCGCGGCGACGCGCTCGGCGTGCGCCGGCTCGGCCAGCCACGCCCCGGCCCGCGCCGAGAGCGGGGTCGACTCGAGCTTCGTGCGCACGACGTCGCCCTCGAGGAAGTTCGTCTCGACGAACTCTCCCAGCTGCCGCCCGATCTCGTCTTTGCGGCGGGGGATGATCGCGGTGTGGGGGATGGGAAGCCCCAGTGGATGCCGGAACAGGGCGGTCACGGCGAACCAGTCGGCGAGGGCGCCGACCATGCCGCCTTCGGCCGCGGCACGCACGTACTGCAGCCACTCGACCTCGCGCTGCAGCGAGAACGAGACCGCGAAGACGAGGGCCATGGCCAGCAGCGCCCCGAGGGCCACCCCCTTCATGACGTGCAGTGCGCGCCGGCGCTCCTGATCGGCCGGGCTGAGGGCGGCCGTGGGCGTGCGCGCCATCAGGCGGTCACCGGCCCGAGCCACGCGGCCGCGGCGGTCGAGTGCGCCGACTCCGGGTCGGAGGGGTGGAACATGCCGGCGAGTACGTCACGGTAAAGCCGGCTCAGTTCGTTGCGCGAGAAGTAGGCCGCGCCGCCGCCGACGAGGATGGCGTCGTCGACGACCGTCTTGGCCGTCGTGACCGCGCGGTGCTTGACGCCCGCGAGCAGCGAGAACCACCGCCCGCCGTGGTCGACGAGGGCGTCGACGTCGTGGGCGAGGGCAGCGAGCTGCGGGGGGAGGGCCTCGTAGGCGAGCGCCATGTCGGCCACCCGCCAGCGGATGTCGGGGTCGTTGGCATAGGTGGTGCCCGTCTTCTTCGACCGGCGCGAGGTCGCCGCCTCGACCGCGAGATCGAGGGCGCGACGTGCGATGCCCGTGTAGACCGAGGCGAGCAGGATCTCGAACACCGCGAAGATGCCGAACACGAGTGGATCGGGCTGCGGCCCCGGGTCGAGCCGACGCACCACGCGGTGGGCGGGAGCGTGCGCGCCCCGCAGCTCGGTAGTGCGGCTCTGCGTTCCGCGCATGCCCAGGGTGTCCCAGTCGTCACGGGTGACCACGGCGTCGTCGCGATCGAGGAACGCGAACACCATCTTCGGCCCGTCGGGCGAGGTGGTGTCGAGCCCGTGCACGCCCAGGTGATCCCACGCGGGGGAGAGGGAGGTGAAGATCTTCGTGCCGGTGAAGCGGTAGCCGCCCTCGCCGTCGGGTTCGGCGGTGGTGTCGCTGCCGAACAGGACGAGGTCGTTCCCCGCCTCGCTGATGCCGAACGCGAAGACCTCGCCGGCCGCCGCGCCCTCCTCGACGAAGGAGAGATCGTCGATGCCGCGATCGCGCAGCACCTTCGCCACCCCGGTCCACACCAGGTGCATGTTCACCGCCAGCGCCGTCGCCGGCGCGGCACCCGCCAATCGCTGCTGCAGCACCGACGCCTCCGCCAGCCCGAGCCCGGCGCCTCCCCGCTCCACCGGCACGAGGATGCCGAGATACCCCGCGGCGCGCAGGTCATCGAGGTCGTCGTGGGGGAACGTGTTCTCGCGATCGTGCACGACCGCCCGCTCGCGGATGCGCGCGAGCAGATCGTCGGGCAGGTACCGGGCCGGATCGAACGAGCTCATGGCATCCATTCTGCTCGCGCCCACCGACATCGCGGCCGGGGGTGACAGGCGGGTCGACGCGCCGTAGACCGTGAGGCGTCGCGCAGTGGCGCTCGTTCGGCCGCCCTCCGGCGATCTCCCCCCAGAATGGATGCCATGATCTCCACCGAGATGGCCCTGGCCCTGCGCGAGGCGGGGCTGGTGTGGCATCCGCGATCCGGTGATCGCTTCCAGCTCGACGAGCCCGAGTTCGAGGCCGACGTGTTCACCGTCAGCGACATGACGGTCGAGCCGCGCGAGTACCCCACGGGTCGCATCCTCGCCTTCAACGGCACGACCGAGTGGGCGCTGGATTCCGTGGCGACCGAGGAGGCCCTGTGGCTGCCGTCCGAGCTGCAGCTCCGCGAGATGCTGCGCTCGACCTTCCGGTCGCTGCGGCGGCTGTCGGACACCTACGAGGTCGAGATCTCGGTCGGCGGATCGACCCTCGTCTTCGACCACCCCGCCCCCGAGGACGCCTACGCGCTCGCCGTGCTGGAGCTGCTGCGCCGCACGCACTGAGCGGTGCGTTCTCCCTCGCTTGCGGTGGCCGCGCGGTGGGGCTGGTTCGGGGCGCGATTGTGCGTTTGGGGCGTGCGAGATGCGCCCCGACTGGCGGAATGCGCCCCGAACCGATCACTCGCCGCCGGGGCGCTCAGGGCGCCGATCACGGCGGCGCCGCGAGTGCGCGCCGGGTCTGGCGCGGTGGGGCGGGTTCGGGGCGCGATTGTGCGTTCGGGGCGCGCAACATGCGCCCCGAGTGGCGTAATGCGCCCCGATCCGGTTCTCGAGCGCGTACCTGAGGGGCCCCGCGCGTTCGCTAGGGATCGCGGATGCCGAGGTGCCCGGCATCCGGTCAGGTGATGGTCTCGACCGGCTCGGTGTCGGGGATCGGGCTCGCGTCGCGGTGACGCAGGTCGGGGAAGCCGCGCACGAACACGGCGGCGACGACGAAACCGGCGACCGCGAAGGCCGCCGCCGCGACGTAGGCACCGGTGGGACCGATGCCGTCGATGAGGAGCCCCGCGACGGCGGAGCCCGCGGCGGCGCCGATGAGCTGGCCCGTGCTGATCCAGCCGTAGGCCTCGGCGGTCTCGCTGAAGCGGACGCTCGCGGAGGTCATCGCGAACATCACCGCGAGGGCGGGCGCGATGCCGGCGCCGGCGACGAGGAGGGTCGCGCCGAGCCACCACGCATTGAGCGAGACGATCGTGAGCGAGAGGCCGAGGGCGACGATCGCGAGGCGGCGCGCCATGGCCCAGGGGCCGATCGGGATGTGCCCGAACGAGAGCCCGCCGGCGAGGCTGCCCACCGCGAAGACGGCGAGGATGAGCCCGGCCTCGAGGCCCCCGTGGTCGAAGGTGGCGACGACGCCCGCTTCGACGGCGGCGCATGCGCCGATGAGCAGGAACCCGGTCGCGGTGGCGAGGATGACGGGAGGCTTGGTCAGCACGCGCCCCAGTCCCCGGCGACTGCGCGGGATGCGCACGCGCCCCACCTCGGGGCTGAGGATGAACCACGCGCCTCCGCCGATCAGGATGACGACCACCAGCAGAAGCCCGGGGACCGTGCCGACCTGCGTGGCGACGAGGGTGATGAGCACGGGCGCGAGCACCCAGATGATCTCCTGCAGCGACGCGTCGAGGGAGTACAGCGGGGTGAGCTGCTTCGAGTTGACCATCTTGGGGTAGATCGTGCGCACCGCCGACTGGATCGGGGGTGTCGACAGGCCCGCGACGAGACCGAGCGTCATGTAGAGGGGCAGCGGCATCTCGATGAGCGCGAGGGTGGCGATGGCCGCGGCGCACACGAGGAGCGTCACGGTGAGGACGCGACGCATTCCCCAGCGCCCCATCCAGCGGCTCGTGACCGGGCCCGCCACGGCCTGCCCGATGCTCGTGGCGGCCAGGACGAGACCCGCCGCCCCGTACGAGGCCGTGACGTGCTCGATGTGCAGCAGGACGGCGAGGCTGGTCATCCCGTTGGGGAAGCGCGCGGTCAGCTGCGCGGCGATGATGCGCCCCACGCCAGGGGTTCGGAGGAGTTCGCGGTAGCCGGCCACCGCACAACGCTACAGCCCGCCTCCGACATCCGTGCGGGGCGTCGGTTCGGCCCGCCGCCGCGACACGCCGCGACACGCCGGGCGACGAATTCCACCGCCTGTGCGATGTCGGAACCCCCGTCTAGCGTCCGATCTGTGGAGAGACGGATGCAGGCGCCGCGAGAACCGCGGAATCGCGCCTGTTAACAACGCTTCTGAAGGGGGTCGATCTGTGGATGAAATCGTGGACAACCTGTGTTGTACATGGGGAGAGACGGTGGAAAATCACACGGATGTAACTACTACCCCTTGTGGTGCCTTCCGATGTCCGTCCCCATATGTAGTATTGAGGTCCCGGCGAGCCCTGCCCGCCCGGACGACGATTTTCCAGGGGAGAGAGAGAACGACATGGCGATCACGGTCTACACCAAGCCGTCCTGCGTCCAGTGCACCGCGACCTACCGCGCACTCGACTCGAAGGGCATCGAGTACAACGTGCTCGACCTGTCCGAAGACCCGTCGGCGCTCGAGCAGGTCAAGTCGCTCGGGTACCTGCAGGCACCCGTCGTCATCACCGACGAGGACCACTGGTCGGGCTTCCGCCCCGACAAGATCGACGAGCTCGCGTCGCGCCTCGCCTGATCCGGCGACAGGCTCTCAGACCCCCGTCATGAGCGCTGTCGTGTCGGCAACCGAGGCCCCTCTGCTGGTCTACTTCTCGAGCGTGTCCGGCAACACCGCACGTTTCATCGAGAAGCTCGGCAAGCGGGCCGTGCGCATTCCGCTCCGGCCGACCGATCCGCCCCTCCACGTCGACGAACCCTTCGTGCTGGTCACCCCCACCTACGGCGGGGGTGCCGGCCGGGGCGTCGAGAAGGGCGCGGTTCCGAGACAAGTCATCCGATTCCTCAACGAGGAACGGAACCGACGCAACATCCGCGGGGTCATCTCCGCGGGGAACACGAATTTCGGCGACGCTTTCTGCCTCGCCGGCGACATCGTCGCGCGCAAGTGCGCGGTGCCGCACCTGTACCGGCTGGAAGTTTTCGGCACCCCCGACGATGTCGAGCGGGTCACCGAGGGATTGGAACGATGGTGGAAGTTGAGCTGACCGACGTGGACTTCAAGACCGAAGCGCGCTTCGAGGGACTGGATTACCACGCCCTGAACGCGATGCTGAACCTGTACGACGCCGACGGCAAGATCCAGTTCGACGCCGACAAGCGGGCGGCGCGGGAGTACTTCCTGCAGCACGTCAACCAGAACACCGTCTTCTTCCACTCCCTGAAGGAGCGTCTCGACTACCTCGTCGAGAAGGAGTACTACGAGCCCACCGTGCTCGCGAAGTACTCGATGGAGTTCATCCAGGAGCTGAACGACCGCGCCTACGGTGCCAAGTTCCGCTTCGAGACCTTCCTCGGCGCGTTCAAGTACTACACGAGCTACACGCTCAAGACCTTCGACGGGAAGCGCTACCTCGAGCGCTTCGAGGACCGCGTCGTGATGACCGCCCTCGCTCTCGCCGACGGCGACCAGCGTCTCGCGGTGCAGCTCGTCGACGAGATCATCTCCGGTCGCTTCCAGCCCGCGACCCCCACCTTCCTCAATGCCGGCAAGGCGCAGCGCGGCGAGCTCGTGTCCTGCTTCCTGCTGCGCATCGAAGACAACATGGAGTCGATCGCCCGCGGCATCAACTCCGCGCTGCAGCTGTCGAAGCGCGGCGGCGGCGTCGCCCTGCTGCTGTCGAACATCCGCGAGTCGGGTGCGCCCATCAAGCAGATCGAGAACCAGTCGTCGGGCATCATCCCCGTTATGAAGCTGCTCGAAGACAGCTTCAGCTACGCCAACCAGCTCGGCGCGCGTCAGGGCGCGGGCGCGGTGTACCTGAACGCGCACCACCCCGACATCCTGCGCTTCCTCGACACCAAGCGTGAGAACGCCGATGAGAAGATCCGCATCAAGACGCTGTCGCTGGGTGTCGTCATCCCCGACATCACGTTCGAACTCGCCAAGAACGGCGAGGACATGTACCTCTTCTCGCCGTACGACGTTGAGCGCGTCTACAAGAAGCCGTTCGGCGACATCTCGGTGACCGAGAAGTACCGCGAGATGGTCGATGACCCGCGCATCAAGAAGACGAAGATCAACGCGCGCGAGTTCTTCCAGACCCTCGCCGAGATCCAGTTCGAGTCGGGCTACCCGTACATCATGTTCGAAGACACGGTGAACAAGGCGAACCCCATCGCCGGCCGTATCAACATGTCGAACCTGTGCTCGGAGATCCTGCAGGTCAACACGCCGACGACCTACAACGAGGACCTCTCGTACGACAACATCGGCAAGGACATCAGCTGCAACCTCGGCTCGATGAACATCGCCCTCGCGATGGACGGCCGCGACCTCGGCCTCACGGTCGAGACCGCGATCCGCGCCCTCACCGCGGTGAGCGACCAGAGCCACATCGCCTCGGTCCGCTCGATCGAAGACGGCAACGACCGCTCGCACGCCATCGGCCTCGGGCAGATGAACCTGCACGGTTACCTCGCTCGCGAGCACGTCTACTACGGCTCCGAAGAGGGCATCGACTTCACGAACATCTACTTCTACACGGTGCTGTTCCACGCGCTGCGGGCCTCTAACCGCCTCGCGATCGAGCGCGGCACCTCGTTCGACGGCTTCGAGAACTCCACCTATGCCTCGGGCGAGTTCTTCGACAAGTACACCGACCAGGTGTGGGCCCCCACGACCGAGAAGGCGAAGGAGTTGTTCGCCGGCATCCAGATCCCCACGCAGGACGACTGGCGCGAGCTCAAGGCCTCCGTGCAGGCCCACGGCATCTACAACCAGAACCTGCAGGCGGTGCCCCCGACCGGGTCGATCTCGTACATCAACAACTCGACGAGCTCGATCCACCCGATCGCTTCGAAGATCGAGATCCGCAAGGAAGGCAAGCTCGGTCGCGTCTACTACCCGGCGCCGTTCATGACGAACGAGAACCTGGAGTACTACCAGGACGCGTACGAGATCGGCTACGAGAAGGTCATCGACACGTACGCCGCCGCGACGCAGCACGTCGACCAGGGCCTGTCGCTCACGCTGTTCTTCAAGGACACCGTCACCACGCGCGACATCAACAAGGCGCAGATCTACGCATGGCGCAAGGGCATCAAGACCATCTACTACATCCGCCTCCGTCAGCTGGCGCTCGAGGGCACCGACATGACCGAGTGCGTCTCGTGCATGCTCTGATCCGCTGATCGACTCTTCCCACAAAGGACACTCATGGCTGAGAAGCTGCAGCTGCTGAACCACGTGCAGGCCATCAACTGGAATCGCATCCAGGACGACAAGGACCTCGAGGTCTGGAACCGTCTCGTGAACAACTTCTGGCTCCCCGAGAAGGTGCCGCTGTCGAACGACATCCAGTCGTGGAACACGCTCACCCCCGAGGAGCAGACGCTCACGATGCGCGTGTTCACGGGGCTCACGCTCCTCGACACGATCCAGGGCACGGTCGGTGCGGTCTCGCTCATCCCCGATGCGATCACCCCGCACGAGGAGGCCGTCTACACGAACATCGCGTTCATGGAGTCGGTGCACGCCAAGAGCTACTCGTCGATCTTCTCGACGCTGTGCTCCACGAAGGAGATCGACGAGGCGTTCCGCTGGTCGACCGAGAACGAGTTCCTTCAGAAGAAGGCGCGCATCGTCATGGATTACTACCGTGGCGATGACCCGCTCAAGCGGAAGGTCGCCTCGACCCTGCTCGAGTCGTTCCTGTTCTACTCGGGGTTCTACCTGCCGATGCACTGGTCGAGCCGCGCGAAGCTCACCAACACGGCAGACCTGATCCGCCTCATCATCCGCGACGAGGCCGTGCACGGGTACTACATCGGCTACAAGTTCCAGCGCGGGCTTGAGACCGTCGACGAGGCCCGTCGTCAGGACATCAAGGACTACACGTTCTCGCTGATGTACGAGCTCTACGACAACGAGGTGGGCTACACCCAGAGCCTCTACGACTCGGTCGGCCTGAGCGAGGACGTCAAGAAGTTCCTGCACTACAACGCCAACAAGGCGCTGATGAATCTCGGCTACGAGGCGATGTTCCCCGCCTCGGTGACGAACGTTAACCCGGCGATCCTGTCGGCCCTGTCGCCCAACGCCGACGAGAACCATGACTTCTTCAGCGGTTCGGGTTCGTCGTACGTCATCGGCAAGGCCGAGGCGACGGAAGACGACGACTGGGACTTCTGACGTCCCGACAGCAGTGAAGGCCCCGCACGGATCACCGCGCGGGGCCTTCGCCGTTCGTCATCCTATTGTCTATACAGCATAGGGTTATTCCTAATACCTATAGGGTGGTGGACATGGAACGTCCCCCGCTCACCCCTCGAGCCGTCGTGCTCGCCGCGGCCGACCTCGCCGACACCCACGGCCTCACCGACGTGACCCTCTCGGCCGTCGCGCGCTCTCTCGACGTGCGCACGCCCAGCCTTTATGGCCACGTGCGCGATCTCGCGGGGCTCCGCGACGGCATCACGACGCTCGCCCTCGGCGAGCTGGGCGATAGCGCGAGCGAGGCGGTGGCCGGTCGTGCCGGGCGAGATGCCCTGCGCGCGCTGTGCGACGCGCACCGCGACTACGCGCGCGCCCACCCGGGTCGCTGGGAGAGCCTGCAACGCCGGTCCGGCGAGGCCGTGGCGCGCAGCGAGGAGGCGGCCCGCTCGAGTCGCTCCCTGGCCGCGGTGCTTCGCGGTTACGGCATGCCCGAGGGTGATCGCGTCCACGCGACGCGGCTCATCGGCTCGTTCCTGAACGGCTTCCTACACCTCGAGCACATCGGCGCCTTCGCGCACAGCGCCCCGCCGGCCGATGCGTCGTGGGTGCTCCTCATCGACCGACTCGATGCTCTGCTGAGCCACTGGCGCCCGAAGGACGACGAATGATCGACACCCCATTCACCTCCAAGATCGTCTGCGGCGGTGCCGAGCTCGAAACGGTCGAGCGCGGCCTCCGCCTGCACAGACTGCCCCAGCCGTACCGCGGAAGAGAGGCCGACGGACAGCTCGCCATGGTGGAGCGGCAGCCGTCCGGCATCCATCTGCGCTTCCGGACGACCGCGACCGCGATCGCGCTGAGCCTGCACGCCACGCGGGTGTCGTACCGGGGTCTCGATCGCGCGCGCGGTCAGGTCGACGTGCTGGTCGATGACGTCCTCGTGCGGCGTCAGCCCCTCGAAGACGGCGACGCGCTCGAGCTCGATCTCGCCACCGGCGAGGCGACGCCTCGGTCCGGAAGCGCCGACATCGTGACGGTCTGCGACCTCTCTCCCGCCGAGAAGACCGTGGAGATCTGGCTGCCCCACAACGAGCAGATCGACCTCCTGACGCTGCGATCGAATGCTCCGATCGCTCCGATCGACGAGGCGCGGCCGGTGTGGGTGCACCACGGCAGCTCGATCAGCCACGGCTCGAATGCCGCCGCCCCGACGGAGATCTGGCCCGTCGTGGCGGCCCGTGCGGCGGGCCTGCAGCTGCACAACCTCGGTTTCGGGGGGAGCGCAATGGTCGACCCCTTCCTGGCCCGGGTCATCCGGGATCAGGATGCCGACCTCATCAGCGTCAAGCTCGGCATCAACGTCGTGAACGCCGACGCGATGCGCGCACGCGCCTTCGTTCCGGCGGTGCACGGGTTCCTCGACACGATCCGCGAGGGGCATCCGGACACCCCGTTGCTCGTGGTGTCGCCGATCTTCAGTGGCATCCACGAGAAGACCCCCGGTCCGGGGGCGTTCGACCCGGAGAGCCTGCGCGCGGGCGTCCCACGGTTCGTCGCGACCGGGTCTGTCGACGACGTCGCGCGGGGCGCGCTGACGCTGGAGGTCGTGCGGGACCTGCTCGCCGCCGTCGTGGCCTCCCGGTCCGACGACCCCGCGCTGCACTACCTCGATGGTCTGTCGCTCTACGGCGCCGACGATGCGCGCGCGCTGCCCCTGCCCGACGGCCTGCACCCCGACACGGCGACGCACCGCCTGATCGGGCAGCGATTCGCCGCGGCGGCGTTCGGCGCAGACGGCCCGCTGCGGAGCTGATCGCGGCGGGCGTTCACCGTCGACGGCGCAGGGCGGGCTGGTCCGCCCCGCGCCTCGTGGCTCACGCGAGCCAGTCGCGCGACTCCAGCCTGTCGAGCAGCACCTCGACCGCGGACCCCTCCATGCCACGCACCCAGCGCTGCGTGTGGGAGCCGCGTGACGAGACCGTGCGCCCGCGTTCGCCGCGCTCGAGGCGCACGTCGACCTGCCCCGAGGCGACGCTCACGCCCCGCAGCACTCCGGCGGCGACCATCGCGGCCAGGGGGTCGTGCAGCGCGCAGCGGCGGTCGGCGAAGACGCGCCCGGCGTAGAAGTCGAGGTAGAGCGGCAGCATCGCGGCCAACGCCTGCGGCAGGGCGCCCGGGATGGCTTCGAGGCGTACGAGGTCGGTCTCGTCGAGCGTCTGCGTCATGGTGACGTCGAGTGGCACGAGGGTCGTGTCCCAGTCCTGCGCGAACACGACGGCGGCCGACTCGGGGTCGTTGTGGATGTTCGCCTCGGCCCATGCCGTGACGTTTCCGGAGTGCGCGAACGCCCCGCCCATGACGACGAGATGGTCGAAGGCGGCGACGCCGGGCGCCTCGGCGTAGGCGGCGAGGTTGGTGAGCGGTCCGAGGGCGAGCACGGTGAGATCCGGATGCCGCGACGCCAGGTGGTCGATGAGCTCGACGGCGGGGCGCGCATCGTGAGCCCGCGCGGCGGCGGTCAGCGCGATGCCCCCGACGCCGTCGTCGCCGTGCACGTGGGGGGCACCACCCGCGTACGCGCGATCCCGGAAGTCGTGCGCGCCGATGGCGACCGGAATGTCGTGGACCCCGGCCAGCTCGAACAGCGAGAGGGTGTTCGCGGCCGCGCGGGCGGCATCCGTGTTTCCCGAGACCGTCGTCACCCCGACGATGTCGACGGCGGGTTCGGCGAGCAGGTAGGCCAGGGCGAGGGCGTCGTCGATGCCGGTGTCGCAGTCGACGAGGATCGGGCGGCGGCTCACGCGTCGACCCCGTACATGTCGAGCGGGGCGAGCCGCGGCTGCGACGCGGGGTCGGCCACGGCCGCGGCCCCGACGGCGCACGCGCGCACGAGAGCCGTGTCGTCCGTGTCGCCGCGCAGCAGGCCGCAGACCAGGGCGGCGCAGAACGCATCTCCTGCGCCGACGGTGTTGACGACGGTCGTCGCGACCCCGGGGGCGGATGCCGCGAGCTCGCCGTGGCGGTACAGTCGGGCCCCCGCGGCGCCCAGTGTCACGCACAGCAGAGCGGCGTCGTGCACCTCGGGCAGTTGCGCGTACTCGGTCTCGTTGACGATCACGAGGTCGCACTTCTCGAGCACGCCAGGGGGGAGCGGCCGCGCAGGGGCGGCGTTGACGGCGAGAAAGCTCGCGCTCTGCGCGGCGGCCGTCACCACGGCATCCGAGACCTCGAGCTGGAGCAGCACGGCGCTGTCGGGAAGGATGCCGAGCGTCGTGGCATCGATCTCGGCGTTCGCCCCCGGGCACACGACGATGGAGTTCTCACCCGTCGCGTCGACGACGATCAGCGCGGTCCCGGTGGCGGCTTTCGCCGTCTGCACCCCGGAGGCGTCGATGCCGTCGGCGGCGAGCTGCGAGCGGATGCCGCGACCGTCGAGGTCGTCGCCCACGGCACCGATGAGTCGCACGGCGGCACCGAGACGGGCAGCGGCGACCGCCTGATTGGCGCCCTTTCCGCCGGGGCCGCGCTGGAGGACGCCATCGGCGACGGTCTCTCCCGCCGCGGGCGCGCGGTGCACACGCGCGGTGAGGTCGACGTTGATCGCGCCGACGACGGTGAGGGAGGGGGCGGCCATGGGCGGGTCCTTTCGCCAGTCAGTGCAGCAGTGCGTGGGGCGGGGTGGCATCCATGCTCATCATCCGCGCGCCCCGCGGCGACGGAGACTCGCCGAGACGATCGCCACCACGGTGCCGACGGCGACGCCGATGACCGTCTCGATCACCCGGTCGCGCAGCAGCAGGTCGGGGGAGGCGGAGGAGGCGAGCGAGATCATGAGCAGCGCCAGCGGGGTGATGAAGAGCATCGCGATGCCGTAGTTGCGGCCCACGAAGAGTTCGGCGCCGGCCTGCAGGACGACCGCGACGACGATGACGAGCCACGGCGGCAGGTGCAAGGCGAGGAGCCCCGCGGCGATCAGGACGCCCAGGAGGGTGCCGACGAGGCGCTGGACGCCGCGGATGAGGCGCGCCGTGACGTGCGCACCGCCGACGGCGGCGACCGCGCCGACCATCGCCCAGTACCAATGCGTGCCCACCAGCAGCGCCCCGGCGATCCCGGCGAGCAGAGCGGCGGTGCCGACGGTCGCCGTCATCTCCCACGCCACCGCGCCGATCAGCGGTCGCGGCCTGGTCGGGCGCGCCCACGACCCCCGGCGCGCCAGCACGAAGACGGTCGTGACGAGCAGGCTCCACGCCACGCTCGCGCCACCCACCACGACGACGGTCGCGAACGTCGACGCCGTCGCCGGGAAACTCGCGGTGGCCCCAGCGGCGAACACGGCGAAGAGCGCGCCGGGCGGGTGCCACTGCGCCCGGTACGCGAAGAGCGTCACGATCGCGGCCAGCGCGGCGACGACGGCGACGCTGACCAGGGCGGGCGTCGAGAGGGCCGACAGGGCGGTGCCGACGAGCATCGACCCGACGAGGATCGCCCCCGCCGTCGCCTGCATGCGCACGCGGGCGCGCGGTGCGTCGGTGCGGCCGTAGAGCGCCGCGAACGCGCCGAAGCTGGCGTAGACGGCCAGATCGAGGCGGTTCAGCAGCAGGAGGACGACGAGCGGGACGCCGACGCTGAGCACCGCCCGTACGGCGACCCGGTGGTCACCACGGTGGGGTCCGACGCGGATGACCCCGGTCCACACGCGCCCCCGGGATTCCGCCACGCCTTCCAGCCTACGCGGCGGGTGGGTGGCATCCGTCCTCAGCCTCCCCACGTCAAGGCCATGGCATCCGTCGGTCGATCTGGTGAGGTGGGGACATGGATGCCGAGCGAGACACGCGCCCGATCGAACCCGGTCCCGAGCCCGATACGTCGACGGCCGCGGAGGGGGAGCGTTCCGATCCGAGCCTGGACGGCGACGACCAGCCGATGGAGTGAGGGGGGCGGGCTGTCTCGACGTCGAACGGTGACCGGGTCGGCTATCGGGCCCTTCCGTAGGGTGGGAAGCCCCGACCGATCGAGGAGAGACGTGTTCCGCACGCCCCTGACACTGTTCCGCACCCTCGCGATCGCCGAGGCGGTGTCGTGGACGCTGCTCATCGCCGGCCTGATCCTGCGGGCCACGGCCGATCTGCCGGTCGCGGTGTCGATCGGCGGTGGCATCCACGGTTTCGTCTTCCTGGCCTATGGTGCGACCGCCGTGCTGGTCGCGCTGAACCAGCGGTGGGGCGTCGGGCCGACCGCGATCGCGATCGTGAGCGCGGTGATCCCTTACGCCACGGTCCCGACGGAGATCTGGCTGCAGCGCACGGGACGCCTGCGGGGCGCGTGGCGGCTCGACGAGACGTCGGACCCGCGCGATCGTCGCCCGCTCGACCGCCTGCTGCGGTTCTTCCTGCGCCGACCCGCGATCCTGGCCCTGGTGCTCGTGGCGGTCGTGGCTCTCGTGTTCGTCGTGCTGCTCGTCGTCGGTCCGCCGGGCGGCAAGGGCTGACGACCCGCGTCGCGCGAGCGTCAGCGCACGTGATGCGCACGCTCGCGGGGGCGATGCGACACGTGGCGAGGAATGTCGTCACGGTGCCCGAGACGGTCGCCGCGGCTCGCCCGACACCCAGGAACGCCAGCGCGCTCTGGCGCACGCGCTGGGTCGCGGAGCGATCGACGAAGCGGTGCAGCGTGCCTCCGACACGACCCGAGGTCGACACGTCGAGCTCGACGCCCAGCACCGGACCGGTGGCGGACTCGACGCGCCATTCGACCGTGGCGACCCCGCCGCCGCGGCTGGTCATGACCAGCGTCGCCGACCCGCATTCCTCCCCGCCGACCTGCTCCACACGCAGGGGTTCGGATGCCGCGGTGGTGTCGGCACCACAGAGGGCGATGCCGTGCAGCCGGGCGTACTCACGTCCGGTGGGCGTGATACTCGAGCAGTCGGCGAGGATCGGCGTCGACACGGACTCGTCGAGAGGGTCGGCTCGCGGGTCGGCCCGGGCGGTCGTGGGGCTGACGAGCAGGGCGGCGACGACGAGCAGCGAGGTCGTGACGGCGCGCACGCGCATGGTCCTCTCCCTCCTCGTCGAGCCCCTCGAACCTATGCTGCCCGGCGCGCCGGCGCCACGGCTTGCGACGGCGTCCACAACCGCTCCGCTCTTGCGGCGCATCAGCGCTTGGCCGACACCGTCACCGTGAACTTGCGATCGCGGGCGACCTGCCGGGTGGGTCCCACGATGCGCTCGAGGGTGGGGCGGTACTGCAGGGCCGAGTTCCACACGGTCCACAGCTCGCCTCCCGGGCGAAGGACGCGCGCGGCGTCCGCGAACATGCGCGGGGCGAGACCGTCGGCCAAAGCGGCCCCCGCGTGAAACGGCGGATTCAGCGCGATGAACGAGGTGCTGGCATCCGGTTGCGCTCCCAAGACGTCGTCGCGTTCGACGCGGACGCGGTCGGCGACGCCGTTCGCCTCGGCCGTGGCGCGCGCCGAGGCGACGGCGACCGCCGACTGATCGCAGGCCAGCACGTGGAGCGACGGATGCCGCACGGCCAGGGCCGCCGCCACCACCCCCGTGCCGCACGCGAGGTCGATGGCCTCGTCCCCGCGCGGGGCGGGGAGATGGGCGAGCAGCAGGCGCGTGCCGATGTCGATCGACGCCCCCGCGAAGGCGCCGCCGACAGCGCGCACGTGGATGCCGTCGACCTCCGCCTCGTCGGGGATCGGAACGGCGCCGTCGTGCGGCCCGCGGGCGAGGAGCACGCGCGACTTCTGCCGGGCGTGCGAGACGTCGACGCGGTCGAAGCGCTCGCGGAGCACGTCGTTCATCGCGAGGGCCATGTGCTTGATCCGTCCGCCCGCGAACACCTCGACCCCGGGGTCGGCGTGCAGCGCGATCAGACCCGCCACATCGGCGAGGGCCCGCAACGATCGGGGCAGCCGCAACAGCACGACCCGGGCGCCCCGCAGCAGGTCGGCACCCAGGGAGAGGGAGGTGAAGGTGCCGTCGAGCCCGGCCTCCGCGGCGTTCGCGGCGAGGGCCCGTTCGCCGAGGAGTTCGTCCTGGTGCACGCGGATGCCGCGCGCTCCCGCGTCGGCGGCGGCCAGGGTCAGAGCGCCGTGGGTGTCGCCGATCACGACGAGGGTGCCGTCGGGGAGTGCCGCGCGCGACGCGGCCGATTCGTCGAGGATCAGGCGGTCGGCGGCGTCGACGGCCACCAGATCGGGACCCTCGAGGTCGGGGCGGCGACGGAGGGCGTCGAACGAGAAGGGCACCGTGCCACGGTACCCGCAGGCTCGGCGCTGCTCAGGCGAACGCCGAGGGGAAGGGCTTACCGCGTGCCGAAGTGGAAGGGCAGGGCCAGCGACGCCGACACCAGCAGGATGCCGAGGGCGAAGAACAGCGCGGGGGCCGCGAGCGAGAACGACAGTCCCGTCAGCAGCATGCCGCCGACGAACAGGATGAGCGAGACGATGAACATGTAGATCCCTTCGGTCGCTCCAGGCTATCGTGCCGCGTCGCTCGCGCGGTTCGCGGGCGGGGCGGGTTGCGCGCCGGGTCGGACGACGGCGGGTGGCGCGGGGGACGGCGTCGCGGAGCCGCGTCCCAGGGCGGCGTGCACCCAGAGAGTGCTGCCGGCCACGGCGGCGGGCATCACCGCCACCGCCCCGAACGGCACGAGAAAGCAGAGCTGGGTGGCAACGCCGAAGCCGAGGGCGCGTGCGCGGTGCGCGCGGATGATCGCGCGGCGGGCCCGGCGATCGAGGCCGCGTGCGGAGAGGGCGCGCGAGGTGAGCTCGTCGGCGAGGAGCCAGCCGGTGAGCAGGACGCCGGCCGCGAAGCCCACGACGCCGCCCACGAAGGGGATCAGGCCCAGTAGCCACGCGAGAGCGGCGGCCGGGATGCCGCGGAGGATGAGCAGGGCGCTGTCGCCGGCCGCCCGCCAGAAGCCGTACTCGGCGTCGGGCACCTCGCCCGTGGCGCTGCGCTCGGTCGCACGCCAGATGCGGTCGTAGAACGGCTCGCCGACGGCGAGGGTGACGGCCGTGAACGACACGACGGCCAGCAGCAGCGCCGCGCCGAACGACGCGACGCCGATCGCGGTGCGCAGCGCACCCGCCCAGAACGGCGCCCAGCCGTCGGCGAACGGCGTCCAGTCGTCGACGAGACCGGGCAGGACGAGACCCCACGCGACCAGGGCGCCACCGAAGAGGAGCCCCACGAGCGTCCCGGGGATGAGGCCGAGGGCCATGGCGCCGGGCGTCCGGCGCCACTGACGCAGTCCGCGGGCGAGCAGACCCGCCCCGGCGAGGAATTCGCGCATGCGGGAAGTCTTCCAGACGCCGCCGACATCGGCCGCGGCCAGCGTCGCCCGATCGCGCTTCGCGACCGCGATCCCCGAGTCGTCGGCGCGAGGCGATGTCGGTGGCCCCTGCCAGGATGCGGGTATGCGCATCCGCACGACCTCGACCCAGCGCACGTACCGATACGTGCGCCTCGCGATCGTGGGGGCGACGGTGTTCCTGGCGGTCGGCGTGGGGATCCAGCTGGCCGGGGGAGGCGGGCTGCCCTCGGTGAGCGCCGCGTACTACACGCCCGCCGGCCCCGTCTTCGTGGGCGCTCTGAGCGCGATCGCGCTCGCTCTCCTCGCCTTGTCGGGGCGCAGCGTCGAACAGGGGGTGCTCGATGTCGCCGCCGTGCTCGCGCTCGTCATCGCGTACGTGCCGACCTCGATCCTTTGCGCCGGGGGCGCGCGGTGCGTCCCGTCGTCGGTGCGCGCGACGGTCGCAAACAACGCGGCGGCGGTGGCATCCGTCGTGGTGCTGGGACTGGCGGTCGCGCTCGTGCTCGCACGAGTGCAGGGCACGCTCGGTCGCGGGGTCGCAATCACGGCCGCGGTCATCGTTGCCATCGTCGGGGGCGGGATCGTCTGGGCGTTCGCGGCACCGGACGCGTTCCTGGCTCTGGCCCACGAGCTGGCGGCGATCGCCTTCTTCGTGCTCATCGCGGTCGTGGCGGGGCTCGCGGCCTGGCGCCCCCACCCGGGTCGGATCGCGCGGAGCCGCCTGCGCGCGGCCTACGCCACCGTGGCGGCGGCGATCGCCGTGACCCTGGTGGCGCTGGTCGTCGGGGCGGTCGCGGGGGCGCAGGAGCGCGGCATCCCGGTGGTGCTGGTGGGGGAGGCGGTGGCGCTGGCCCTGTTCGCGGCGTTCTGGATCGTGCAGACGGTCGAGCTCTGGGATGAGGTCGATCCGGGCGGGTCGGGAATAGAGACACGGGTGACGCGTTGAACTTGATACGACGGTGCTCAAGTTGCAGACCTGAGTCAACCGCACTCACGTATCACAGGAGACGGAATTGCCCGAAGACTTCACCCCCGGCGCCGGGGAAGACGGCGCCCAGTCGTTCGACGAGTTCCTCGCGCGCTACCTCGCGGGCGAGCAGGCGCGCGCTGAGCGATCCATCGATCTCAGCCGATTCCTGAGCGCCCGTACGCAGGACGCGCTGCAGGAGGCCGGTCGCTTCGCCCTCGGCCGCGGCCAGCGCGAGCTCGACGCCCTGCACGTGCTCCACGTGCTCGTGGGGCGCTCCCCGGCGAAGGACGCCGTGGCCCGACTCGGCGCCGACCCGGCCGCGATCGCGCGTGCCGCCGAGAGCCGCCTTCCCGCCGCGGGTGCCCCGGCGCACGTCGACGGCGCCGTCGTCGCGGGCTCGGTGCAGCGCGCCCTCTTCCACGCCTTCCAGGTCGCCCGCGCCGCGGGTTCCACCTACGTCGACCCCGACCACCTCTTCTTCGCCCTCGTGCTCGCGCAGGACGCCCCGGCCGGCCAGATCCTCGCGCAGGCGGGCGTCACCGCCGAGGCGCTGACCCAGGGCGTGCGCGAGACCGTCATGGGCGGGGAGCAGACCGAGGCCCCGGCCGAGACGGCATCCACCACCCCGAACCTCGACCGCTTCGGCACCGACCTCACCGCGCGCGCCGCGGCGGGAGAGCTCGACCCGGTGATCGGGCGCACCGACGAAATCGAGCAGACCATCGAGATCCTCAGCCGCCGCACGAAGAACAACCCCGTGCTGATCGGCGAGGCGGGCGTCGGCAAGACCGCCGTCGTCGAGGGTCTCGCGCGCGCCATCGTCGCGGACGAGGTCCCCGAGCAGCTGCGCGACACCCGCGTCGTCTCGCTGGACCTCGCCGCGATGCTCGCCGGCGCCCGGTACCGCGGCGACTTCGAGGAACGCCTCACCCAGACGATGGACGAGATCTCGGCGTCCGAGAAGCTCGTCGTCTTCATCGACGAGGTGCACACGCTCGTCGGCGCCGGCGGCAGCGGCGACGGGTCGATGGACGCCGGGAACATCCTCAAGCCCCGCCTCGCCCGCGGTGACGTGCACCTGATCGGCGCGACCACGCTGCGCGAATACCGCACCATCGAGAAGGACCCCGCGCTCGAGCGGCGCCTGCAGCCCGTGCGCGTGGGGGAACCCTCGATCACGGATGCCGTGGAGATCCTCCGCGGTCTGCGCACGGCGTACGAGCAGCACCACGCCGTCACCTACACCGACGACGCCCTGCGCGCCGCGGTGGAGTTGAGTGACCGCTACGTGCCCGACCGCGTGCTGCCCGACAAGGCGATCGACCTCATCGACCAGGCCGGTGCGCGCCTGCGCCTGCGCCTGGGCGTCTCGGTCGACACCTCGGCGCTCCTCGAACGGCTTGCCACCCTCGAGGCCGACAAGAACGCCGCGGTTTCGGCCGAGCACTACGAGGAGGCCTCGCGCCTGCGCGACGAGATCGCCGCGGTGCAGAGTCGGCTCGACGACGCCACGAGCGCCCCGCACGGTGCCGCGGTGGTCGGTGAACCCGAGATCGCCGCCGTGATCAGCCGGGCCACCGGCATCCCGGTCGCCCGTCTCACCGCCACCGAGCGCGGACGCCTCGCCGACCTCGAGACCGAGCTGCACGCCCGTGTCATCGGGCAGGACGACGCCGTGGCTGCCGTCGCCAAGGCGGTGCGCCGCAACCGCACCGGCATGGGGGATGAGAACCGTCCCGTCGGGTCGTTCCTGTTCCTCGGCCCCACCGGCGTCGGCAAGACCGAGCTTGCGAAGGCCCTCGCCGGATCGCTGTTCGACGACGACGGCTCCGTGATCCGCTTCGACATGAGCGAGTTCGGCGAGCGGCACACCGTGTCGCGCCTGATCGGTGCCCCTCCCGGATACGTCGGCTATGACGAGGCCGGCCAGCTCACCGAGCGCGTGCGCCGCAACCCGTACGCGGTGGTGCTGTTCGACGAAATCGAGAAGGCCCACCCCGACGTGTTCACCCTCCTGCTGCAGGTGCTCGACGACGGTCGCCTGACCGACGGCCAAGGGCGCACGGTCGACTTCCGCAACACGGTCATCGTGATGACCTCCAACCTGGGCGCCGAGGTGCTGGCATCCCGGTCGGGAGCCATCGGCTTCACCACCACGGGGCGCGAGTTCGCCGACGACGACCTGCGCGACCGCGTGATGGGCAAGCTGCGCGAGGCGATGCGACCGGAGTTCCTCAACCGCATCGACGACATCGTGCTGTTCCGCAAGCTCGAGAAGGCGCAGTTGCGCGAGATCGTGCGTCTGCTGCTGGGCGCCACGTCGCGTCGGCTCGCCTCGCGCGAGGTGACCCTCGAGGTCACGGAGGCCGCGATCGACCGCCTGGCGGAGGTCGGGTACGAGCCCGAGTACGGAGCGCGGCCGCTTCGCCGCGTCATCCAGCGCGAGGTGGACGACCGCATCGCCGACCTGTTCGTCTCGGGCGCGCTGAGCGACGGCGGAACGGTGACGGTGGATGCCACGGTCTCCGGCTTCGTGGTGATGCCGGTCGTGACGGCGCTCGCCGCCTGATCCGCGCGGATTCGACGCCCCCGGTGCTGCGGCAGCGGGGGCGTCGTCGTGCGGGCGCCACCCCTGTCCGGATGTCGGAGGTTCGAGGCAGAGTAGGGGCATGAGTCGTATCGGCACGATCTTCAGCCCGTACCCCCACCCGCCCGAGGAGCTGCGCGACGCCGCGCGCGCGGCGGAGGACGCCGGCGTCGAAGAACTGTGGCTCTGGGAGGACTGCTTCCGTTCGTCCGCGTGGGCGGCCGCGGCCGCGGCGCTCGCCGTCACCGACCACCTGCGCATCGGGGTGGGCATCGCGCCGCTCCCGCTGCGCAACGTCGCTGCGTCGGCGATGGAAGTGGCCACGATCGAGCGGATGTTCCCCGAGAGGCTGTTGCCGGGCTTCGGGCACGGGGTGCAGGACTGGATGCGACAGGTCGGCGCGAAGGCCGCCTCGCCGTTGACCCTCATGCAGGAGCAGCTCCCGGCGCTGCGTGCGCTGCTGGCCGGTGAGACCGTGACCACCGAGGGGCGGTACGTGAAGCTGCGCGATGTCGCCCTCGACTGGCCGCCGGTGACCGCCCCTCTCGTCTACGCCGCTGCGGAGGGGCCGAAGACGCTCGCCCTCGCGGGCGCGGTGGCCGACGGTGTGGTGCTCGACAGCAGGCACACCGTCGCCGAGATCGCCGCCGCGGTCGAGACCGTGCAGGCCGCGCGATCCGAGGCCGGCCGCGCGGGTCGAGCCGACGTCATCGCCTACGTGCTCACGGCGTTCGGACCCGACGCGCGCGAGCGCGCCACGGCCGTGCTCTCCGACCGGCCCGACGCCGCCGACCGGGTACTAGCGGGCTCCGTTTCCGAGGTCGCCGAGGGCGTCGCGCGGTTCCACGCGGCCGGCGTCGACGACGTGGTGCTGCTCCCCACCGACGATGTCGACCTGCGAGCGTTCTTCTCGGCGGTGGGTCAGGTCGCCGTCGCGGTCCCCGACGCCGGAGGAGTGTCATGAGCCGCGGCGTCGTCTCGCTCGGTGTCGCCGGATCGCTCGGCCCCGACGCGATCGCCGAGATCGCCCCGGCAGTGGAGAGGGCCGGGTTCCACACGCTGTGGGTCAACGACACCCCCGACGGTGACGCCCTCGCGGCGCTCGCCGCAGCCGCCCGCGTGACCGAACGTCTGCGTCTCGCGACCGGCGTCGTGCCGGTCGATCGCCGCCCCGCCTCCGCGATCGCCGCCGATGCGGCATCCCTCTCGCTTCCGCTGGATCGCCTGACGATCGGCATCGGATCGGGCATGGCCCGCGAGGGCGCCCTCGCCCGCGTGCGCGACGCCGCCGAGCACCTCCACGCCGCCGGTCTCCCGCGTGTGCTGGTGGGGGCGCTCGGCCCGAAGATGCGCCGGCTCGCGGCCGAGCGGGCCGAGGGCGTGCTGCTCAACTGGGTCCCGCCCACCGAGGCGGCCGAGCAGTCCGCCGCGCTGCACGCGATCGCCCCGACGACGCACGTCGCGGTCTACGTGCGCACGGCGATCGTCTCCGCGGCGCGCGAGCGCCTCGAGGCCGAGACGGCGCGATACGCCGCGTTCCCCAACTACGCCGCGAACTTCGCCCGGATGGGGGTGGATGCCATCGACACGACGATTCGCGACGTCACCGAGCTGGGCGACGCCCTCGAGGCGTACACCGCGGCTGCCGACGAGGTCGTCCTGCGCGCGATCGTGCCGGAGGACACCGTGGAAGCGTACGTGGAGTTCGCGCGGCGGACGGCACCGAACCCGGGGTGATCGGGGTGCGGAGCGCGCATTGGGCGGCGATCGGGATGGGGACCGCGCGACGGGGTGAGCGGAGACTCCGCCGGGTGAGGGCGGCGGCCCCGGCGCGTCGGCGATGCGCCGGCAACGCGGGCTCTCCCGCTCATCGCACGAGTCGGACGGTGTCCTTCATCGGCCCGAACGACGAGCGTGCTCCGTCAGCCCGGAAGCCGTTGCGCCGATAGAACGCGTGGGCGCGGGGGTTGTCGGCAGCGACCCAGAGCGAGGCGGGACGATCCGCGAGGACCGCGTTGAGCAGACCTTGTCCCGCGCCGCTGCCGTGCGCGTCGGCGAGGACGTACAGCATCGTCAGCTCCTCCGGTCGCACGGCATCGGCATCCGCCGTGTCCTGCACGGCCGCGAACCCGACGATGCGCTCCCCGGCGACGGCGACCATGGTCGAGAGGACGTCTTCGGCGAGGTTCGAGCGCCACATGCCGATCCGCGGCTCGACGGCGAACCACCGGCTCGCGTCCGGATCCTCGACGAAGCGGGCGTACGTCTCGCGCCACGACGTGGCGTGCACGAAGGCGATCCCCTCGGCATCCTCGGCTCTCGCGGGCCGGATGGTGATGCTTTCGTCAGCGGGCGTCGTCATGCACGGAGCCTAGAAGGCGCGGATGCCGCGGCACCGAGGGCGCGCGGAAGCCCCGCCCCGGGGCGGCGGTGGCAGACTGACCGGATGCCACGACGTCGACGTCTCACCCTCCGTTCGGTTTCCCGAGGGGTGCTGGCCCTGCTGCTGGTGGCGGCGGGCGTCGGTCACCTCACATGGGGGCGACGCGGATACCGCATCGTCGTGCCCGAGTGGGCGACGCGACTGCTGCACACGGACAAGGACGCCATCGTCGTGGCATCCGGGGCCGTCGAGGTGGTGCTCGGGGTCGCGCTCATCGGCCTTCCCGCCGAGCGTCGGCGCGTCGGGGCCGCCATCGCCGCGTTCTTCGTGGCGGTCTTCCCGGGCAATGTGCACCAGTGGCGCACCGGCCGCCCGGCACCGGGCCTCAACACCGACCGGTCGCGATTCATCCGGCTCTTCCTGCAGCCTCCGCTCGTGGCGTGGGCGTGGTGGGCGACGCGCGAGCGCTGAGACGGCGACGGCGATGGCGCGGCGATGAGTGCACGCCCGCCGACGAACCGTCGCCTCCGCCTCAGGCCGCCTCGCCCAGCTCCAGCACGCCGGTCTCGAACGCGGCCCGCGCGAGGACCTTGTAGCCGTGCTCGGGGAAGAACACCGTGAGACGGTCCTCCTCCACTCCCATCACCGTCCCGGTGCCGAACTCCCCGTGCTGCACGACGGAATCGATGCGGATGCCGTTGGCGTCGGCCGCAGCGGGATCCGGGGCTTCGGTCTCGACCGGGGCGGGGGCGGTCGCCCCCGAGTCGCACCGGTCGCACGATCCGCACTGAGCGGGGGTCTCGACGCCGAAGTACTCCAGCAGGGCACGGCGGCGGCAGTGCGAGGTCTCGGCGTAGCCGCGCATGATCTCGATGCGCGAGGCGCGGATGCGCTCCTCGGCCTCGTCGCGGTCGCGGACGGCGGCCACCGCGTCGCCCGCCGACGCCTTCGTGCGCGCCGACACTCCGTCGGGGCCTGACTCGGCGAGCTCGCACGCGACGAGCTGGTTGAGCACACGCCCGATCGCGCGGGTCGAGCGGCCGGACGACTCGGCCACGTCTTTCGCGCGCAGCGGCTTCTTCGCCCGTCGCAGCGCGTCCCATACGCCGGCCACGTCGGCGCGCTTGCTGTGGCCGCCGGCGAAGAACGACCGGAGCGAGAAGTCCTCCGCGCGGTAGTGCAGGATCGCGCGGGCGGGGAGGCCGTCGCGCGCCGCCCGGCCGATCTCCTGCGCGTACGCGTCGAGGGACTCGGTCACGTCGGCGTGTGCGACCAGGCGCACGTCGGACTTGTCGACCCCCATGCCGAACGCCGAGGTCGCGACCACGACGTCGAGCTCGCCCGCGCTCCACGCCGTGTGCACCTCGTCGCGGCGCTTCTGCGCCATGGCGCCGTGATACGGCGCGGCGCGCAGGCCCAGGGCGGTGAGCTCGTCCGCGTAGGCGTCGGTCTCTTTGCGGGTCGCCACGTACAGCAGCGCCGGGCCCCCGGCATCCTGTACATCGGCGATGACCGCGCGACGCTTGTCGTCGTCGGACTCGTGGCGGCGCACGGCCATGTGGATCTCGGGACGGTCCATGCCGCGCACCTCGAGGTGCGGGTCGCGCATACCGAGGCTCGAGACGATGTCGTCGCGCACGGGCGCGGAGGCGGTGGCGGTGAGGGCGAGCACGGGCGGGTGCCCGAGGGCCTCGATCGCGTCGCCGATGCGCGCGTAGTCGGGACGGAAGTCATGGCCCCACGCGGAGACGCAGTGCGCCTCGTCGATCACGACGAGCCGCACGTCGGCGGCGGCGAGACGGTCGAACACCTCGCTGTTGGCGAGCTGCTCCGGGGCGAGGAAAGCGTAGACCGCCTCGTCGCCCTCGATCGCAGCCCACGCGGCGCGCTTCGCGGCGGCGCTCGTGCGCGAATTCAGCGCGACGGCGGCCGGGGCGTCGGGAGCACGGTCGATCGAGTCGATCTGGTCGCGCTGCAGGGCGAGCAGGGGCGAGATCACCACGGTGACTCCGCCGAGCTCGCAGCCAGCGATCTGGTACACCGCCGACTTCCCGGCGCCGGTGGGGAAGACGACCAGGGTGTCGCGACCGCTCACGACCGCGTCGATGGCCTCGGCCTGACCCGGGAGCAGATCGTCCCATCCGAAGACCTCGCGGGCCGTGCGGGCGGACTGTTCGAGCGTGGCGGGAGCGTTCACGAAGGCCTCATTCCTGGGGGAGGTTTCCCAGCACACCCCAGACCTCCGACATCGATTCGGGGGTTGCGGGCGGGGCCGACGTGTGGTCCGCATCGCGCGACGCGGACCCCCCGTGCGATCTTCGGCGGATGGCACGCGCCGCGCGCTCGCGCAAGCGCCGGAGCGATGTCGGAGGGGGATGCCAGGATGCCGACATGCTCTTCGGCGACATCGAAACGGCTCTCGCGGCGGTCACCGGCACCCGCTCGCGACTCGCGAAGGTCGACGCCCTCGCGGACGTGCTGCGCGGGCTCGCCCCCGACGAGATCGTGGCCGCGGTGGGCATCCTCACCGCGTCTCCCCGCCAGGGGCGACTCGGCGTCGGATGGAAGACGCTGTCGACCCGCGGGGGAGCGCACGCCGACGCCCCGACCCTCACCGTTGCCGACGTCGACGCCGCGTTCACGCGTCTCACCACACTGGGCGGCAACGGATCGGCCGCGCAGCGCACCGCCCTGCTCGACGAGTTGGCCGGTCGCGCGACGGCTGCAGAATGGCACCTGCTCGTGCGGGTGATGACGGGCGAACTGCGCACGGGCGCTCTCGAGGGCGTCCTCGTGGATGCCATCGCCCGGGCCTCCGATCGCGACGGCGCCGCGGTGCGGCGTGCCGCGATGCTGTCGGGCGACCTGGGCAAGACCGCCCTCGTCGCCCTCACCGGCTCGAACGCCGACCTCGACGCGGTGGGACTCGTCGTGGGTCGCGGGGTGCAGCCCATGCTCGCCTCCACCGCGACCTCCGTCGCCGACGCCCTCGCCGTCGCCGGGAGCGCCTCGGTGGAGTTCAAGCTCGACGGCGCGCGTGTGCAGGTTCACCGCCAGGGCGACGACGTGCACGTCTACACCCGCACCCTCGCCGACGTCACGCATCGCGTCCCCGAGATCGTCGAGGTCGTCCGATCCCTGCCCGTGGAGGCGGTGATCCTCGACGGCGAGACGCTCTCGCTCGACGAGGACGGCGCGCCTCGGCCTTTCCAGGACACCATGGCGCGATTCGGCGCCGAGGCGGCGCGTGAGATCGCCCTGCGGCCGTGGTTCTTCGACATCCTGCATCTGGACGGCCGCGACCTCGTCGACGAGCCGCTCGCGGCGCGCCTCGACGCACTCGAGCGCGTCGCGGCCGAATGGCGCATCCCCGCGGTGATGACCGACGACCCCGGGACGGCCGACGCGTTCGCCCGTGACGCCCTGGCAGCGGGGCACGAGGGCGTCATGGTGAAAGGGCTCGACGCGGCCTACACCGCGGGGCGCCGCGGCAAGAGCTGGCTCAAAGTCAAGCCGGTGCACACGTTCGACCTCGTGGTGCTCGGCGTCGAGCGGGGCTCCGGACGCCGGTCGGGCTGGTACTCGAACCTCCATCTGGGAGCGCGCGATCCCGAGGGTCGCTACGGCGAGCCGGGTGGCTTCGTCATGGTGGGCAAGACCTTCAAGGGGCTCACCGACGAGCTGTTGACCTGGCAGACGGCGCACTTCGCCGAACGCGAGACGGGGGAGCTCCCCGGTGGCATCCGCGTCGTCGCCGACACCGTCGTCGAGATCGCGATCGACGGCGTGCAGCGGTCGGTGCGCTACCCCGGCGGTGTGGCTCTGCGCTTCGCCCGGGTGAAGGGCTACCGTTCCGACAAGCCCCCGGCCCAGGCCGACACGATCGACACCCTGCGCGCGCTGCTCCCCGGCGGCGGCGCGGCGACGGAAGGATGACGAGATGAGTCTGGCCCCCTGGCTCGACGGCGAGCTCGGCTACCGCAGCTTCGGCACCCCCGGTGCTCCGCGCGCGGTGTTCGTGCTGCGCACGGGCGACGTCGCGACCACCGACCCCGACGCCCGCGTGACCTCCGGTTTCGACGTGCGCATCGTGGCGGTGGGACTCGACGCTCCCGAGCTGGAGGACCCCCCGGTGTTCGGCGGCCAGACGCCCGCCGGCCTCACCGTCGAGGCACTCCGGGCGCTGCTCGAGCGAGAGGCTCCCGGCGCGACGGTGGGACTGGTCGGGGAACGCTCGGCAGGACCGATCGCGATCTACCTGGCCGCGGCGATGGGCCCCGTCGTCGACCGCCTCGCGATCGTCGGCGTCGAGAGCCCCGTCGACCCGCTCAGCCGCGACCTGCGCACCCCCCTCCTCGACCACCTCGATGCCGAGGCCCTCGTCGTCGTGGGGGGACAGGGGCCCGCGGGTGCCGCCGACGCGCAGTGGTACGTCGACCGGATGCGTTCCGCCGAGGTGCAGGTCGTCCCCGACGATGACATCGGCTCAGTGAACGGGCACGTGACCCTCACCTCGGTGTGGGAACGCGTCCTCGCGCACGTGGCGCCGGGCGCCGAGCGCCGCTGACCCGCCGCGGGGTCGCACCGCCGCGTCGTCGGGCCGAGCCGCCGCGGCGCCGTGCCGTCTACGGTGCCGCGCCGCCGCTCCACGCCACCGCAGCATGGACGACTGTCCACAACACCCGGACGTTTTCTTCGCGCGTCCGGGTGTCGTGGACACTCGCTCGCCGCAGCGCGCCCGGACAACCCGGCGCGGCCGCGTCAGCCCCGACCGACGGCGCGCACCTGCACGACGTTCGACTCCTCGTCGACCTCGACGTGATCGGTCTGCGCCTTCAAGAAGTCCGAGAAACTGCGGAACCCGAGCGCCTTCTCACTGAAGGAGGGGTCCAGCCGCTTCATGAGATCTTTCACGGCCGACGCGTGCAGCCACTCGCCGTCGGCGCGCTCGGCCTCCAGCTGCATGGCGCGGTCCAGCAGATCGACCGCGGGGTCCTTCGAACGCTTGCGGGCGCGGGGCCGCGAGGGCGCGGCATCCTTCTTCGTCTCGGCGAGATTCGGGATGCCGGGGAGCGAGTCGTACGCATCGAACCGGTCGCACGCCGCGGCGAGCGACTTCGCCGTCGAGCCCGCCACACCCACGCCCACGACGTAGCGACCCAGGCGCTTGACGCGCTGGGCGAGCGGCACGTAGTCGCTGTCGCCGGCGACGATGACGACGTGGGTCAGGTCTGGGAGGCGGAACATGTCCTCCACGGCATCCACCGCGAGTCGGATGTCGGCACCGTTCTTCGCGTACGCGGCCGCGGGGAAGAGCTGCACGAGGTCGACGGCGCGGGCCACGAGCTGCGACCGGTACTCGGCGTTCACCGGGGCCGACCAGTCGGCGTAGGCGCGGGTGAGCACGAGCGTGCCGAAGGACGCCGCGTAGTCGATGACGGCGCCCACGTCGATGGTCGCCTTCGTCAGGCGCTCTGCGATCTCCGGGTCCATCGGGTTCTCGGCGATCTTCTGCCGGTCGCGCGAGTACGCGTTGCGCCCGTGCACGCGGTCGTACCACGACATCACGATGTTGTCGAAGTCGAGGTAGACGGCGACGCGGGCGCTCTGGGTATCGGGCATGGGTCCAGTCTGACCCGTTGCGGCCCGTCCCGGTAGCCGAGGCGCGCGTCGGTCACCGCCATCCCGCTCGGAACGGGCGGCGCGTCGGTACGGGTGGGTCTTCGACGGCTCAGGATGCCACGGCCTGACCGCAGCGTCCATCCCGCCCGTTGCGCCCGCCGTGGGCCGTCGCCGTCCGCAAGAACGCCGCCGCCCGGCACCCGCGCCGAACGGGACCGCCCCGCCCGACGGATCGTCGGACGGGGCGGGGAGGTCGGCGCCGGGTCGTTCGCGCTCAGCGCTCGCCGGGGTAGACGACGCCGATCTGGCGGCGTACCTCGTCGAGGACCCCCATGATGGCCACGGTCTCATCGATCGGCAGCAGATCGCTCGAGAGGGCGCCGTCGGCGACGAGCCGCTCCGCGGCGAGGGCCTGGAACTGCATGCCTCGACCCTCGATGTCGGTCGTGAACTCCTCGGCGACCTTGTTGTCGGGCGTGACGACGCGGAACGAGGTCGGCGTGTACCAGACGCGGTCGATCTCGATGCGGGCCTCCGTGCCCACGATCTGCGCGGTGTTCGCCCCGGCCCCGCGCGACGACGACACCGTGGTCGACACGGCTCCGTCGGCGTGCACGAACATCGTCGCCACCTCGGCGTCGCTGCCGGCATCCGAGATCCGCGCGACGGCCGAGATCTGCTCGGGCAGCCCCAGCACGTCGACGGCGAACGAGATCGGGTAGATGCCGAGGTCGAGCAGGGCGCCGCCGCCGAGGGCGAGGTCGTTGAGGCGGTGCGCGGGGTCGGTCGAGATCTTCTGCGTGTGGTCGGCCGCGACGACGCGGATCTCACCGAGGGTGCCCGCGGCGAGGATCTCGCGGATGCGGACCATGTGCGGCAGGTACCGCGTCCACATGGCCTCCATCGCGAGCAGGCCCTTCTCGGCCGCCTTCTCGCGGATCGCCGCCGCCTCGCCCGCGTTGAGGGTGAACGGCTTCTCGACCAGCACGTGCTTGCCGTGGTCGAGGGCGAGAAGCGCGTTCTCCACGTGCGAGGGGTGCGGGGTGGCGATGTAGACGATGTCGACGTCGGGGTCGGCCACGAGCTCGTCGTACGAGCCGTGCGCGTGCGGGATGTCGTACTGCGCGGCGAAGTCCCGCGCGCTGTCGAGGCTCCGCGAGCCGACGGCGGTGACGTCGAGGCCCGCGGTGCGCAGGTCGGAGGTGAAGGCGTGCGCGATGCCGCCCGTTGCGAGGATGCCCCAGTGCAGTCCGGTCATGCGCTCCACCGTATCCGTGACCGGAGCCCGCGGGGGCGAGAGGGACGGGCGTCATGCGAAACGGCGCCGGCCGAGAAGGGCTCCCGCACGCGCCGCGGGGGAGCGCCCTAGGCTCGTCGCATGACGCCCGTCGAGCGCTTCCGTGAACTGCTGTCCATCCCGACGGTGTCGCGGCCCGATCCGGCCGACGTCGACGGCGACGCCTTCGCGCGCTTCCGCGCGGCCCTCGAGCGTCTCTATCCGTTGACGCACACCCACCTCGAGCGCGAGGTCGTCGCGGGGCACTCGCTGCTGTACCGCTGGCGCGGCGCCTCGACCGCGGCTCCGTTGCTGCTCCTGGCCCACCAGGACGTCGTGCCCGTCGTGGGCCAGCCGTGGCGGCACGATCCCTTCGCCGCCGTCGTGGAGGGAGACGGCCCGGATGCCACGATCCATGCCCGCGGCGCGATCGACGACAAGGGGGCGCTCGTCGCCGTCTTCGAGGCGGTGGAGGAGGCGCTCGCCGAGGGCGTCGTCCCGCGCACCGACGTCTGGCTCGCCTTCGGCCACGACGAGGAGACACGGGGCACCGGCGCCCGTGAGATGGCGCGGATCCTCGCGGAGCGGGGCGTGCGCCCGGCCCTCGTGCTGGATGAGGGCGGCGCCGTCGTCGACGGTGCGGTCCCCGGGGTGGCGGCGCCGACCGCGATGATCGGAGTCGCCGAGCGCGGGGTGGCGACGTTCGACCTCGTCACGCGCGAAGCGGGTGGGCACGCCTCGACGCCTCCGCCGCTGCCGGCGACGGCGCGACTCGCGCGGGCCATCGACCGCCTCCGGCGCCGCCCGTTCCCCCGCCGTCTCGCCCCTCCCGTGCGCGCCATGCTCGCCACGGCCGCCGGCCACGTCGCCGAGCCGCTCGCCACGGCGTTCCGGCGCCCGCGGCTGACGGCGCCCGTGCTCAGCGCGGTGCTGTCCGCCCTGGGCCCCGAGACGAATGCGCTCGTGCGCACCACCGCGGTCGTCACGCGCCTGGAGGGCTCGCCGGGCGAGAACGTGCTGGCCACCACCGCGCGGGCGAGCGTGAACGTGCGACTGCTCACCGGCGACACCCTGGCCGATGCCGCGATCCACCTGCGCCGCGCGGTGCGCGACCCTCTTGTCGACATCGAGCTGCGCCACGGCGACGATCCGTCGCCGGTGTCGCCCTGGCGGGGCGAGGCCTGGCGGCGGCTGTCGCGCGCCGTGAGCGACACCCTCGGCGGCGATGTCGTGCCGCTGCCCTACCTGCAGCTGGGGGCGAGCGACAGCCGCTTCTACACCGGACTGACGGATGCCGTGTACCGCTTCGCCCCGTTCCATCTCACGCGCGCCGAGCGCGACGCCCTGCACGCCCCCGACGAGCGCATCCGCGTCGACGTCTGGCTGCGCGGCATCCGGTTCTACGGCGCTCTGCTGCGCTCCTGAGGCGCGGCGCCGCCGGTGCGACGCACGCGCTCTCGATGGGGCGCCGACGAGGATCGTCCGGTGCCCGCTCGGACCAGCGCCGCACCGGGGCGTCGCGGCTCGACGCAGCGAAACGTGCCGCGTCGGTTATCCTCGTGTGACCGGTCACGCAACCGCGCGCGACCCGCAATGAGGCGGCTGATGAGCGACACCGACATCCCGGAGGCGACGGGGCGCGCCCCGAGCATCCGCGACGTCGCGCGGCTCGCGGGGGTGTCGTACCAGACCGTCTCGCGCGTCATCAACAACAGCCCGGCCCTCCGGCCCGAGACGGCCGCCAAGGTGCGCTCGGCCATCGCGGAGCTGAAGTTCGTGCCGAATCAGGCGGCCCGCGCACTCGCGACCAGTCGGTCCAAGCTGATCGGCGTGCTCGGCCCCCGCACCACCACGCACGGGGTCTCGACGATGGTGCAGGCGATCGAATCCGCCGCGCGCGCCGCCGGTTACCGCCTCACGGTCACCAACCTGGCCACGAGCGCGCCCGACGACGTGCGTTCCTCGATCGACCACCTCATGCAGCAGTCGGTGGAAGGGCTGATCGCCGTGGCGCCGCAGACGCGGGTGGTGCCGATCCTCGACGAGTTGAAACTCCCCGTCCCGGTGCAGATCGTCGCCTCGACCGGCACCTCGACCTCGCACAACGATCAGACCGCGGGAGCGCGAGCGGCCGTGCGCCACCTCATCGAGCTCGGTCACACCCGCATCCTGCACATCGCGGGCCCCCGCGACTGGGTCGAAGCCGATCACCGCATGCGCGGCTACCTCGCCGAGATGGATGCCAACGACCTCTCGCCCCGTCCGCCCGTGCTCGGCGACTGGACGGCGCAGTTCGGATTCGAGGCGGGCCTCGAACTGTTGCGCACGGAGGACGCCACGGCGGTGTTCGCCGGCAACGACCATATGGCGCTCGGGTTCATGCATGCCGTCCGCGCCATAGGTCGCTCCGTCCCGGAGGACATCTCGGTCGTGGGCTTCGACGACGTGCCCGAGTCGGCGCACCTCTGGCCGCCGCTGACGACCGTGCGGCAGGACTTCCTCGGCATCGGTACCCGCGCGGTGACCGATCTGCTCGCCGCGCTGGGGGAGGCGTCGGGCGAGGGCGCGGCGTCGGAGCCGGATCACCTGCGCCTCATCGTGCGCTCGTCAACAGCGCCGCCGTCTCGGTGAATTCGTCACGTTTCGGCAACGGCTGTTCTGCGAACGCATCGGGACTTGACAGATTCTCCCGGCGGCGGGGTAGCATCACACACACAATGTGAACGGTCACATGACCGGTCGCACAGGCCGACGGGACTCGCTGCGGAGCGGATCCGTCGAGACGAAGAGGTTTCGAACGACGCGGGTGATCCGCCTCGCCGAACGGCTTCGTTTCGCCCCGCGGTCTCTGCGCCCGGCCGGTGCGTCGCTCGCTGAAGCGGTGGGCTCCATGGGGAGAGACCGCGCCACATACCCAACGGAGGGAACCAGAGTGAAGAAGCACAGCATGCTCAAGGCGGTCGCGGGAGCGGGCGTCCTCGCGCTCGGCATCGGCCTCGCCGGTTGCGCGGGAGACCGCACCGGCGGCGGCGCCGGCGATTCGGAAGAGGGCGGCATCATCGGTGTCGCCATGCCGACCCAGCAGTCGGAGCGCTGGATCGCCGACGGCAACAACGTCAAGTCGCAGCTCGAGGAGCTCGGCTACCAGGTCGACCTGCAGTACGCCAACGACGACATCCCCACCCAGGTCTCGCAGATCGAGAACATGATCACCTCGGGCGCCAAGGCCCTGATCGTCGCCTCGATCGACGGCACCACGCTCACCGACGTGCTGCAGCAGGCCGCCGACGCCGACATCCCCGTCATCGCGTACGACCGCCTCATCAACGGCACGCCGAACGTGAACTACTACACGACGTTCGACAACTTCCAGGTCGGCGTGCAGCAGGCCACGTCGCTCCTCACGGGCCTCGGCGTCCTCGACGCCTCGGGTGCGGAGACCGGCGCGACCGGCCCGTTCAACGTCGAGCTGTTCGCGGGAAGCCCCGACGACAACAACGCCACCTTCTTCTGGGAAGGTGCGATGGAGACCCTCAAGCCCTACATGGACTCGGGCGTGCTCGTCGTCCCCTCGGGCCAGACCGAGTTCGGTCAGGCCGCGATCCTGCGCTGGCTGCCGGAGACGGCCCAGGAGCGCATGGAGAACATCCTCACCGTCATCGGCTCCACCAAGCTCGACGGCGTGCTCTCGCCCTACGACGGTCTGTCGATCGGCATCATCTCGGCCCTCACCTCGGGCGGCTACTCGGCCAGCGACCTGCCGGTCATCACCGGTCAGGACGCCGAGGTCGGCTCGATCAAGTCGATCATCGCCGGTGAGCAGTACTCGACGATCTTCAAGGACACGCGCGAGCTCGCCAAGCAGGCCGTGACCATGGTCGACGACATCCGCAAGGGCGAGGAGCCCGAGGTCAACGACACCGAGACCTACGACAACGGCGAGAAGGTCGTGCCGTCGTACCTGCTCGAGTCGACGATCGTCACGGAGGACAACTACAAGGAAGTCCTCATCGACAGCGGTTACTACACCGAGGCCGACCTGGGTTGATCCCCGGGGAGGACCCCGGTCCTCCCTCCCGCCTCCGCCGCGGCCCCATCGGGTCGCGGCGGAGGCTCCCGCGGGTCCGCCCCCGGTACCCGCCCCACCATCCCGACCGGCCACGAGCCGGTTCTGCAAGGAGGACCTCGTGAGCACCATCCTCGAGATGCGCTCGATCACCAAGGAGTTCCCCGGCGTCATCGCGCTTGCCGACGTGTCGTTGACCGTCGAGCGCGGGACGGTTCACGCCATCTGCGGCGAGAACGGCGCCGGAAAATCGACCCTCATGAAGGTGCTCAGCGGTGTGTATCCCGCGGGCGACTACCGCGGCGAGATCGTCTTCGACGGAGAGACCGTCGAGTTCAAGGACATCCGCGACAGCGAAGCGGCCGGCATCGTCATCATCCACCAGGAGCTCGCCCTGAGCCCCTATCTCTCGATCGCCGAGAACATCTTCCTCGGCAACGAGATCACCCACCGAGGTCTCATCGACTGGGATGCCACGAACCGCGAGGCGGCCAAGCTGCTCGCGCGCGTCGGCCTCGGCGACAGCCCCGACGTGCCCGTCAACGAGATCGGCGTCGGAAAGCAGCAGCTCGTCGAGATCGCCAAGGCACTGTCGAAGGACGTCAAGCTCCTCATCCTCGACGAGCCCACCGCGGCCCTGAACGACGACGACTCCGAGCACCTGCTCGATCTGATCCGCCACCTCAAGGGGCAGGGGATCACCTCGATCATCATCAGTCACAAGTTGAACGAGATCCGAGCGATCGCGGACGAGGTCACGATCATCCGTGACGGTCGCACCATCGAGACGCTCGACGTCGCCACCGGCGGCACGAGCGAGGACCGCATCATCCGCGGCATGGTCGGCCGTGAGCTGGAGAACCGCTACCCCGACCGCGACGTGGAGATCGGCGACGAGGTCCTGCGCATCGAGGACTGGAACGTCAGCCACCCCACGGATGCCAACCGCACCGTCATCCACCAGGCCAACCTGACCGTGCGCGCCGGTGAGGTCGTCGGCATCGCCGGCCTCATGGGCGCCGGTCGCACCGAACTGGCGATGAGCGTGTTCGGCAAGAGCTTCGGATCGCGCATCTCGGGGTCGGTCTACATCAACGGCAAGAAGGCCGACACCTCCACGGTCCCGGCCGCCATCCGCAGCGGACTTGCGTACGTCACGGAAGACCGCAAGGGCGCCGGGCTCAACCTCATCGACACGATCAAGCGCAACATCTCCCTCGCCGGGATGCGCAAGCTCGTCAAGGGCGGGTTCGTCGACGGCGACGAGGAATACCTGGTCGCCAATCGCTATCGCAAGTCGATGAACATCAAGGCGCCCACCGTCGACGTGGTCGTGGGCAAGCTCTCCGGCGGCAACCAGCAGAAGGTCGTGCTGTCGCAGTGGCTCTTCTCCGACCCCGAGGTGCTGATCCTCGACGAGCCGACCCGCGGCATCGACGTCGGCGCGAAGTACGAGATCTACACGATCATCAACTCCCTCGCGGCCCAGGGGAAGGGGGTGCTCGTCATCTCCTCGGAGCTGCCCGAGCTCCTCGGCATCTGCGACCGCATCTACACCCTCAGCGAAGGCCACATCACCGGCCAGCTGCCCATCGAAGAGGCCACCCCGGAGGCCCTCATGGTGCTCATGACGAAGGAAAAGGAAGCCGACCATGTCAGCGCTTGACAACACCGTGACCCCGCAGGGGCCCGCAACGCCGAAGGGCCCCGTCGGCGGTGGCGCCGGCGGCGGAGCCGGCAACATCCTGCAGTTCTTCACGTCGCGCCTGCGCGAGATCGGCATCTTCATCGCGCTGATCGTCATCGTGCTGCTGTTCCAGGCCCTCACCGGCGGGCGCCTGCTCACCGCGGGCAATGTGTCGAACATCATCGTTCAGAACAGCTACATCCTGATCCTCGCGATCGGCATGGTGATGATCATCATCGCCGGCCACATCGACCTGTCGGTCGGCTCGGTCGCGGCCTTCGTCGGCGCCGTCTCCGGCGTGCTGATCGTGCAGTGGGGCCTGCCCTGGTGGCTCGGCATCCTGCTGTCACTCGTGCTCGGCGCGGTGGTCGGCATGTGGCAGGGCTTCTGGGTGGCCTACATCGGCATCCCGGCGTTCATCGTGACCCTGGCAGGCATGCTCCTCTTCCGCGGCCTGACGCAGATGACCCTGGGCAACACCCAGATCACGCCGTTCCCGACCGAGTACCGTCAGCTCGGCGGTGGCTACCTGTTCCCCGACCTGTTCCCGGCGTCGTCGTCGCCCGCCGAGTGGATCACGGTCGCCCTGGGCGTGCTGACCCTCGTGCTGTTCGTCGTCTCGCAGGTGCGTCAGCGCGCCAAGCGCGCGGCGCTCGAGCTGCAGAACGAGCCGCAGGTCGCGTTCCTGGTCAAGGTCATCGGTGGCGGTGCCCTGATCGCGTACCTCACCTACCTGCTGGGTGTCGCGCCCGGTTCGCGCGGCACGCCCATCGTGCTCGTGGTCCTGGCCCTGTTGGTCATCGGCTACTCCACGGTCATGAGCCGCAGCGTCTTCGGCCGCCACATCTACGCCATCGGCGGCAACCGCACCGCGGCCAAGCTGTCTGGCATCAACACCCGTCGCGTCGACTTCCTGCTCTTCGTGAACATGGGCGTCCTCGCCGCTCTCGCGGGCATCGTCTTCACGGGTCGACTCAACTCCGCGGGCCCCGGCGCCGGAAACCTGTTCGAGCTGGATGCCATCGCCGCCTCCTTCATCGGTGGAGCCGCCGTGCAGGGTGGTGTCGGCCGCGTGGTCGGCGCGATCGCCGGTGGTCTGGTCATGGGTGTGCTCAACAACGGCATGTCGCTCATGGGCATCTCGACCGACGTGCAGCAGTTCATCAAGGGTCTCGTGCTGCTGCTGGCCGTCGCCTTCGACGTGTGGAACAAGAACCGCACCCGCGGTTGAGTTCCGCTCTCCTCGGACGCCCCGTCGCCTCGCGCGGCGGGGCGTTCGGGCGTTCGTGGGGGAGGATGGAGCGGATGACACGCTCCCGCGCCTCCCGCGCTGCCGCAGCCCTCGTGGCGATGACCCTCGGACTCGCCGCGTGCGCACCCGCGAGGGCGACCGACCCCGGGTCCGATGACGGTGCCGGCGTGATCGGGGTGTCGCTGCCGACGACGGCCGACGCCATCTGGAGCCGAGGTGGCGATGCCCTCACCCGCGAACTCACCGCGCGCGGGTACCGCGTCGACCTGCAGTTCGCCGCCTCCGACGCCCGCACGCAGGCGGCTCAGGTGCAGAACATGCTCACGAAGAGCGTGGATGCCGTGATCGTGGCGCCGGTGGCATCCGCCGATCTGTCGTCGGCCCTCGCCGCGGCTGGAGAGGAGGGCGTGCCCGTCGTGACGTTCGGGCAATCGATCGTCGGTCTCGACGTGGGCGGGACCGTCGCGTTCGACGCGGCCACCATCGGGCGTGCGCAGGCGGAGGCTCTGCTCGCCGACCTGGATGACGCGCCCACCCCTGCGGAGGTCTTGTCGAGTCCGAGTCCGTCCGTGACGCCCGCGGAACCCGGAGCATCGGACGACCCGCCCACGGCGCGGTTGGCCGTGCTGAGCTCCGCGCACTCCGACAACGGGGAGGATGAGCGCTACGACGCCGCCCTCTCCGCCCTGCAGCCGGCTGTCGCGGACGGTCGGATCGAGATCGTGTCGGGGGCGACCCGTGAGGCCGCCACCGTGGACGGCGACACGGCGCAGGCGCAGGCCGACGCGGCGGAGAAACGCGTCCGTGGGCTTCGAGCGGGGGACCCCGACGACGCGCCGACGACCGTGCTCGCGCTCGGCGACGCGGTGACCCGCGGCGTCGTCACCGCCCTCACGACCGAGGCGCCCAAGGCCGACGGCGAGACCCCCTCGCCGACACCGTCGACGGATGCGACCGGCGCTGCCGACGACGACGAGCTCGCCCCCGCACCGCTGGTGGTGGGATCGGGGGCCGACCCGCTGACTGTGCGCGCGTTGCGCGACGGCGACATCGATGCCACGGTGTTCGCCGACCCCCGGGCGCTCGTGTCGGCGACCGCCGACGCTGTCGAGGCCCTGCTCGACGACGGCGGTCTTCCCGATGAGACCGGGGACGAGGTGTCGCCGAGCATTCTGCGCGCCGACGACGTCGAGGAGCTCATCGACTCGGGCTGGATCTCGGCCGACGAGCTGTGACCGCGTTTCGGGTTATCCCGAACAGGCGCGGGGGCTGACCGGGCGGTGCCGGCGACGACCGCGCCCTAGCGTGGAACGCATGACCACGGCATCCGTTCTCCCGCCTCCTCCACCGGTTCCCGGCGCGCCCGCCGAGACCGCCTCGCCGACGGCGAGCGTGCCGGACACGGTGCGCGTCGCCTCGCCACGCCGCGTGGCCGGCGCGATCGCCCATCTCGCCGCGCTGGGCGTGGTGGGTCCCGCGGTCTTCACGGCGCTGTTCAGCATGCTCGGCTCCGGTCTCGGGCTGCTGGCGGCGCTGCTCGTGGGCGTGGTGGTGCTCGTCGCGTTCGTGTACGCGCTCTTCGCCGTGGCATGGTTCGAGCGGGCGCGCGTCGACGGCCTGTACGGCCTGGGGCTGAGCCCGCTGCGGCCGCGCCGCAGCGCGAAGCCCGGTTTCGTCGGCGTGCTGCACACGATCTGGCTGCAGGCGATCGACCCGCTGCAGTGGCGCGCGGTGGCATCGTTCTCGATCGCGACCGTGATGGGTCTGCTGACCCTCGCCGCCCTGGCGGGCGTCGCGTGGGGCCTGGCGCTGACCGTCAGCCCGATCTTCGGGTGGCCCGACACGCGGTTCCTGGGGCTGTTCCCGCTGCAGGGCGCCGCGGTGCCGCTGGTGGGTGTGATCGCCGTCGTCGTCGCGATCGCCGCTGTCATCGGCCTCGCGATCCTCGACGGCGTGATCGTGCGCGCGATCTTCGTGCCCTCGCGCGAGGCGCAGCTGGTCGAGCAGGCACGCACCTCGGACACGCGGCGAGCGGGCGCCGTCCGCGCGGCCGAGGTCGAGCGCACGCGTATCGAGCGCGACCTGCATGACGGCGTTCAGCCGCGCCTCGTCTCGATCGGCATGACCCTCGGTCTCGCGCAGACCAAGATCGACGACGACCCCGAGGCCGCCAAAGCGCTCGTGGCCGAGGCGCACGCCTCGACGAAGTCGGCCATCACGGAGCTCCGGCAGCTCGCCCGCGGCATCCACGCCTCGGTGCTCGAGGACCGGGGGCTGGATGCCGCCCTCTCGGCGCTCGCGTCGCGTTCGCACATCCCCGTGACCCTCGACGTGCGCCTTCCGCGCCGCTGCGGGCGGGCCGCCGAGGAGGCCGTGTACTTCGCGATCGCGGAGACCCTGACCAACGCCGCCAAGCACTCCCGCGCCGCCGCCTGCCGCGTCGACGTGCGGGTGCGCGATGACGGGTCGCTGTGGGCCCGCGTCGAGGACGACGGACTCGGCGGGGCGAGCATCGTGCCGGGCGGCGGCCTCGACGGCATCGTCAACCGCGTCACGGCGGCGGGCGGCACCGCGCGCATCGACAGTCCGCAGGGCGGTCCGACGTCGGTGGAGGTGACCGTCCCGTGCGCATCCTGATCTGCGAGGACTCCGTCCTCCTGCGCGAGGGGCTCGTGCGCCTGCTCGCCGACGACGGCCACGAGGTGGTCGCCGCCCTTCCCGACGCGGACGGGCTGGAAGACGCGGTCGCCGCGACGACGCCGGATCTGTGCATCCTCGATGTGCGGCTCCCGCCGACTTGGACCGATGAGGGCATCCGCGCCGCCATCGCGCTGAGGTCGCGGCATCCGGGGCTCGCCGTCCTCGTGCTGTCGCAGTACGTCGAGGAGCGGTACGCCAGCGACCTCATCGCCGACGGGCAGGGAGCGCTCGGCTACCTGCTCAAGGACCGGGTGGCCGACGTCGCCGACTTCCTGGCCGCCGTGGCATCCATCGCCGGCGGCGCCACCGTGCTCGACCCCGAGGTGGTGGCGCAGCTGCTCACGCGGCGCCGGCGCGACGAGCGACTGCAGAGTCTCACCGACCGCGAGCGGGCCGTGTTGGCCCTGATCGCCGAGGGCCGCTCGAACCAGGCGATCGCCGGGGCGCTGTTCGTCAGCGAGGCGAGCGTCGAGAAGTACATCACCGCCATTTTCACCAAGCTCGGCCTGGAGCAGGACGAGACCGGCAACCGCCGCGTCATCGCCGCCCTCGTGCACCTGGGCCACGACCACACCGGAGCGACCTCATGACCACGCAGGCCCCCCTCCCCGCCCCCGCCGCCCCCGAGCCTCCCCGCCGCCGCGGTGCCGCTTTCGCGGTGTCGATCGTCACCATCGCCGTCGGCGCGTGCGTCGCGCTCGGCACCCTCGCGGGCACGGCGGCCTCGGCCGTGGTCTCGCTGCGCGACACCGATCGCGAGTCCGTCAGCGTGAGCGACGCCACGCGGGCGGTGGACTCGCTCGACATCGACGTCACCGGGGGAGCCCTGACGATCGCCTACGGCGACGTCGACAGCGCACGGCTCGACGCCACCAGCGGTCGCGCGGGGTGGACCTTCGAGCGCCGCGGAGACGCGCTGCGCGTCGCCTCGCCGAACGGGACGTTCGTCGGCTGGAACACCGGATCGTCCGCCACGATCACCCTTCCGCGGGACTGGGCGGGCACGGGCCTCGGTGTCGACGCGCAGGTCAGCGGCGGTTCCCTCGATCTCGAGGGCGACTACGGCAGCCTGTCGATCCGCCTGGCCGGAGGAACGACGACGCTGAACGGCGCGGCGGGGGAGCTCGAGCTGGACGTGTCGGGGGGATCGGCGTCGGTGCAGCTGCGCGACGTCGGCACCGCCGTGTTCGAGGTGGCGGGGGGAGAGGTGACGGCGCAGCTGCGCGGATCCACCCCCCTCCGTACGGATGTGGAGCTCACCGCCGGTTCCGTCGACCTGCGTCTGCCCGACGACGAGTACCGCGTGAGCCTCGACGACGGTCTGGGTCAGGTCGACAACGCCCTGCGTCAGAGCCCCACGGCCACCGCCGAGGTCGACGTCACGGCCACGATGGGCGAGGTGCGCCTGCGCTCGTGAGCGTCGGCTGCACGCACGGACCCGCGCTCACCCTCTCGGGGAGGGCACGGGCCCGCGCGTCGGACGCGGGGCGTCCCGGCGCCGCGCGTGAGTCACGGCGATGGCCGCGAGCACCAGCGCGATGCCGATCAGCTGCGGCACGGTGAGGGTCTCGCCGCCCACGAGCACGCCCAGCAGCACCCCCGTCACGGGGTTGAGCAGTCCGATGAGGCCCACGGTTCCGGCCGGAAGGTGTCGCAGGCCCGTGAACCAGCAGATGAACGCCAGGGCGGTCGCCACGACCGCGATTCCGGCGTAGGCGGCGACACCCACAGCATCCACCCGGGGTGGAGGGCCCTCGATGACACCCGCGGCGGCGACGAGCACGATGCCTCCAGCCGTGAGCTGCCAGGCGGTGGTGGCGAGCAGCGGGGTCTCGTCGCGCCAGCGGGTGGTGAGGATCGCCCCCAAGGACGACGCGAGCAGCGCCAGCACCGAGCTGACGACGCCCGCGGGCGGGATCGCGCCGGCGCTCCAGCCGACCACGAGCAGCACCCCCGCGATCCCGACCGTCGACGCGAGCGCCCAACGCGCGGTCGGTCGCTGCGAGAGCAGGGGCCACGCGATGCCCGCGAGTGCGAGGGGCGCGAGAGCCATGACCGACGCCGCGATCGAGGACGGAAGCAGGTGGGCGGCCACGTACACGAGTACGAAGAACGCCGCGAAGTTCAGCAGTCCGAGCACGAGTGCCTTCGCCCACCACGAGCCGTGCGGTCGCCGTCTCGCCAGTGCCCAGAGCAGCAGTCCCGCCGGGAGCGCGCGGAGCGCCGCACCCCACAACGGCGCGTCGGCGGGGAGAAGGTGCCGCGTCACGACGTAGGTGGCGCCCCACGCGACGGGGGCGACGGCTGTCACAGCGATGATCCGCCAGGTAGCTTCCATGGAAGACACATTAGCTTCCGCGGAAGATAGAGTGGATGCCATGACCGCCCCGGACCGTGTGGACGCCATCGCCGAGCAGTGGCGGGCCGAGCGTGCCGACCTCGACGTCGCCCCGATGCAGGTGATCGGACGCCTGCACCGTCTGGCCGACCACCTGCGCGAGGAAGTGATCGCCGAGTACCGCCGCCACGGCCTGGGCGAGGGGGAATTCGACATCCTCGCCGCACTCCGCCGGGCGGGGGAGCCCTTCGCGGCCGCCCCCGGCGAACTCGCGCGGCACACGATGGTCACCACGGGTGCCGTGACCAAGCGCGTCGACCGGCTCGTGGCATCCGGTCTCGTCGTGCGCGACGCCGACGCCGACGACGGACGCGGGCGCGTCATCCGTCTCACCCCGGCCGGACGGCGCGTGATCGATGAGGCCTTCGCCGCGCACCTCGCGAACGAGGAGCGTCTGCTGGCGGGTCTCGCTCCGGCGCAACGCCATCGCCTCGAGACGCTCCTGCGCGCGTGGGGAGACGCTCTGGGCGTCTGAGAGCGCGCGAATCGCCGGGAATCGTCGCTACAAGGGCGTCGGAGGCGACATATCTCGGCGACTCACGCGCCTTTCAGCGCCTTCGCGATGCGCTGGGGAGAGACCGGCTCCGCGGTGCCGAGGCGCTGGGCGAAGAGGCTGACGCGCAGCTCCTCCAGCAGCCACCGTGTCTGCACGAGGTTCGCGGGGGCGTCGGCGGGGAGTGGGATCGCGCCCCCGGCCTCGGCGAACGCGGTCGCGGAGCGCTCGTACTCGGTCTGTCGCTGGCGGTCGCGGCCGGGATTGTCCGACAGCGTCCTCACGCGCTCCAGCGCCCCCGCCAGGTACCGGGGGTAGTGCTGCAGGCGCTGCAGACCCGTGCGCGAGAGGAAGCCGGGGAAGATCAGCCCCGTCACCTGGCCGCGCACGTCGTTGAGCGCGCCGAGCAGCGTCATCGAGGCGGCATCCTTCAAGGCCCTCTCGACCTCGCGCTGCGCGAGCAGGATCTTCGCCGCGAGCGAGACGGTCCGGAAGGTCCGATCGACGGATGCCGCGGAGTACGCGTCGCGTACCCGCTCGAAGTCGGCCTTCGTGCGCACCACCGCGTCCGGCGCCTCGCGCCGCAGCACGTCGTCGGCGAGGGCCACGCGGGCGTCCTCGATCAGCGCCTTCGCGTTCTGGTACGGGGATGCCGCGAGGGCGAGCTTCTCGTTCGCGGTGAGGTGGTCGAGGACGTACGTGGCGGGGGAGGGCACGGCCAGCAGCATGAGGCGACGGATGCCGGCGCGCGTGTGCCGCGCGGCATCCTCGGGTGTGGCTTCCACGCGCAGGGCGACGCTGTCGCCCTCGTCGACGAGGGCCGGGTACCCGCGGACGACGCCGCCGGCGACGGGCGTGTCGACGACCTCGGTGAGCTCGTCGAGGTCCCACGTGGTGAGCCTCGCACGCGCGGCGAAGGCGGGGGAGGCCTCGGCGACCTTCGCGGCCGAGCGTGGGGCGGGGCGCTCGCGGCTGACGGCCGACTCGACGCTGGAGCGCGCGCGGTCGGCCAGACGCCGCTGCAGCGCCCCGAGGTCGCGGTCGCTCCCGATCGCGCGCCCGCGCGCATCGACGGCGCGGAAGGAGGGGAGGAGGTGTCCGGGAACGCGTTCGAGCTCGAAGTCCGCGGCGCCCACGCGCTGGTTGGCGACGCGCTGCACGAGAGCGGCCAGCGCGTCGACGAGGGTCGTCTTCGGCAGGCCGTCGGCGTGTTCGGGGCCCTTCTCGGCCAGTTCGGCAGAGAACTTCTCGGCCCAGTCGGCCGCCGGGACGACGTTGCGGCGGATCGTCTTCGGCAGTGCCCGCAGCAGGGCCGTCACCAGCTCGTCCCGCATGCCCGGCACCTGCCAGTCGAACCCGTCGGGGCGCAGCTGGGCCAGGAGCGGCAGGGGCACGACGACGGTGACCCCGTCGTCGGGGGCGCCGGGCTCGAAGCGGTAGGCGAGGTTGAGCGTCTGGTCTCCCTGGCGCCAGCGCGCGGGGAAGGCGCGGTCGTCGCCCTGCGCCCGGTCGCCGGTGAGGTCGGACTCGCGCAGGTCGAGCAGGTGGGGCGTGCGGTGGACGGCATCCTTCCACCACGCCTCGAACGAGCGCACGTCGGTGACATCCGCGGGGATGCGGGCGTTGTAGAACGTGAACACCGCTTCGTCGCCGACGAGGATGTCGCGGCGGCGCTCGCGCTCCTCGATCTTCTCGAGCAGTCGGCGCTGCTCCTGGTTGCGGCGCAGGAACGCGGTGAGGCGCTTGTCGAGCACCGAGGGGTCCCACTCGCCCTCCACCAGCGCGTGGCGCACGAACATCTCGCGGGCCAGGGGTCGGTCGAAGCGCGCGAGCTGCACCCGGCGGCGGCCGACGAGCTCGACACCGAACAGGGTGACCTTCTCGTAGGCGGCGGCGGCGCCGGCATCCTTCGACCAGTGCGGCTCGCTCAGCGAACGCTTCACCAGGTCGGGGGCGAGGTCTTCCGCCCACGCCGGGTCGACGGCGGCGACCGTGCGCGCGAACAGGCGCGAGGTCTCGACGAGCTCGGCCGCCATGACCGCCGAGGGGCGCTTCTTCTTCAGCCCTGAGCCGGGGAAGATCGCGAACCGCGCTCCGCGCGCGCCGATGTATTCGCCCTTGACCGGGCGGGCCTCGCCGGGAGCCTTGCGGTCCTTGGTCTGCGCCATCGTGCGGGGATCCAGGATGCCGAGGTGCGACAGCAGTCCGGAGAGGATCGCGCGATGGATCGCGTCGCCGGCGGCGTGGCCCTCGGGGGCGGCGCCAGCAGCCCCTCGTGCCGCTTCTGCCGGTGCATGTCCCGAATGTTGCTGCTTCGCGCGCCCCGCACCGGCCGGATGTGAGATGTGGTTCGTCGCGTCGCGCCCGCCGTCGCCGCGCCCGCCGAGCGAGCGCAGCTGCCGGTGCACGTCCATCCACTCGCGTACGCGAACGTAGTTGAGGTGCTCGCTGCGGCAGAGGCGCCGGAACGCGCTCGAGCCGAGCTCGGCCTGCTTCTCCTGCAGGTGCTCCCACAGGTTGAGCAGGGAGAGGAAATCGCTGGTGGGGTCGGTGAAACGCGCGTGGAACCGGTCGGCCTCCTCGCGGCGGTCCTCGGGGCGCTCCCGCACGTCCTGGATCGACATGCCCGACACGATCGCGAGCACCTCGGCCTGCACGTCGTTGCGGCGGGCCTCGATGAGCATGCGCGCGAAGCGCGGGTCGATCGGCAGTCGTGCGATCTCGCGGCCGATCTCGGTGAGACGGGGGCCGGTGTCGTCACGTCGCCCGTGGCGCTGTCGCGACGGGTCGCCGTCGCCGCGCATGTCGCGTTCGCGCGAGGTGTCGGCGCGTGACCCCGGCGCCGGCAGCGTCACCGCGCCCAGTTCGACGAGCAGGTCGAGCGCCGCCTTGACCCCGCGCGAATCGGGCGGGGTCAGGAACGGGAACGCCTGGATGTCGCCGAAACCGAGCGACAGCATCTGCAGGATGACGGATGCCAGCGACGTGCGCAGGATCTCGGGCTCGGTGTACTCCGGGCGGCGCAGGAAGTCGTCCTCGGAGTACAGGCGGATCGCCACACCCGGCGACGTACGACCCGCGCGCCCGGAGCGCTGCTGCGCCGACGCCTGCGACACCGCCTCGATCGGCAGACGTTGGATTTTCGAGCGGTTGCTGTAGCGCGAGATGCGCGCGGTGCCGGTGTCGACGACGTACCGGATGCCGGGGACGGTGAGACTCGTCTCGGCGACGTTCGTGGCGAGGATGACGCGGCGGCGGACGCCCGCGATCGTCGACCGCTCGAAGACGCGGTGCTGCTCCGCCGCGGAGAGGCGCCCGTACAGCGGCAGCACCTCGGTCGGCGCGGCATCCTTCCGATAGGCCCCGCGGATGGCGTCCGCCGCGTCGCGGATCTCGGCTTCGCCGGGGAAGAACACCAGGACGTCGCCCGCGGGCTCGCGGTCGAGCTCGCGCAGCGCCGCAACGACGGCCCCGACCTCGTCGACATCGTCGTCGTCGCGCCCGGCCTTGCCGGCCGGCCGTGCAGGACTCTTGACCTTCTGCGAGGCGGGTGCCGATCGCCCGCGAGATGACGGCGCGTCGGGGCCGTCGGCATCCGGAATCTCCGGGGTGTCGCTCGCGGCGTCGTCACCGCCGAGCGGCCGGTACCGGATCTCGACCGGATACGTGCGGCCCGACACCTCGATCACCGGCGCCGGCACCGGCTCGCCGCCGGGCTCGGCGGCGGGCGCGGCGAAGTGACGCGCGAAGCTCTCGGGATCGATGGTCGCCGAGGTGACGATGACCTTCAGGTCGGGACGCTTCGGCAGGATGCGGCGGAGGTAGCCGAGGAGGAAGTCGATGTTGAGCGAGCGCTCGTGCGCCTCGTCGACGATGATCGTGTCGTAGCGGCGGAGCAGACGGTCGCGGTGGATCTCGTTGAGCAGGATGCCGTCGGTGACCAGCGCCACGCGCGTGTCGGCCGAGACTTTGTCGGTGAAGCGCACCTTGTAGCCGACGGTCGAGCCGAGGGGCACCTGCATCTCTTCGGCGATGCGCTCGGCGATCGTGCGCGCGGCGATGCGGCGCGGCTGCGTGTGCGCGATCGAGGTGCGTCCGAGCTCGAGGCAGATCTTGGGCAGCTGCGTGGTCTTGCCCGAGCCCGTCGCGCCCGCGACGATCACGACCTGGTGGTCGCGGATGGCACGCGCGATCTCGTCCCGCGCGGCGCTGACGGGCAGCTCGGGCGGGTAGACGATGACGGGTTCGACAGACACAGCCTTCCAGCGTACCGCTCGCAGCCCCCTGCCCGCCCGTGGTCGGCCCGCTCGCGCGTGAGGAGTCAGCTTCTGTCGCCTGGAGGCGCCCGGGGCGACGAAAAACGACCCCTCACGCGGGAGGGACGCGGGGTCAGGGCATCTCGGCCTTAGCGGCGAGGATGCGGGTGACGGCCGCGTCCACTTTCGCGGCGAACGCGGGGTCGGTCTGGGCGCGTGAGAGAACGGCCTGGTGCATCTCGGGGTACACCGACGGGTCGGCCGAGACGAGCAGCAGGTCGACGCCGGCGTCGACGGCGAGGGTCGCGCGATCGGCCGGAGACCACGGCTGCACCTGGCGCGCCGCGGAGAGGTCGTCGACGGTGACCACGCCGTCGAAGCCGACGGTGTCGCGCAGCACGTTCACGACCGCGGGCGAGAATGCGGCGGGCGCCGAGGGATCGATCCGCGCGTAGATCGCCGTCGAGAGCATGACGACGGCGGGGCCCTGCGGCAGCACCGTGGAGTACACGCCCACGTCCGGCCCGTCGGCCGTGACGGTGTCGTCGGTCACGCCGGTGGAATAGTCGGTGTTGTCGTCGACGTGACCCAGGCCCGGGAAGTGCTTGAACGTCGGCAGCACCCCTCCGTCGCGCATGCCCGCGGCGAAGGCGCCGGACTTGGCGGCGACCGTCGCGGCGTCGTAGCCGTACTCGCGCGCCAGTTCGCCGATCGGGGGATTGGATGCCGCGAACTCCGGGCTCGTGACGATGTCGGCGATGGGCGCGAGGTTCATGGTGACCCCGGCGGCCGCGAGTTGCGCACCCCACGCCCGGGCGCTCGCGCGCAGGGCGGCGTCGTCGGACCGCGCCTGATCGAGCGCCGAGGGGATGTCGTCGAATCCCGGACCCGACAGCACCTGCACCGTGCCGCCCTCCTGGTCGGTGGCGACCCACAGCGGAGGGGTGCCCGCGGGCACCGTCGCGGTGAACCCGCTCACGAGCCCCGCGATGGTCTCGGTGCCGGCATCCGACCGGCCGTGCAGGAAGATCCCGCCGATGTGGTCGTCGCGGACCGCGGCGAGCGTCGTGGGGTCAGCGCCGTCGACGGAGGTGCCGACCATGAACAGCTGGCCGACCTTGTCGTCGAGGCTCATCCCCGCCAGGGGGTCGGGAGTGGGAGTGGGAGTGGGCGTCGGTGTCGGCGTGGGGGTGGTGGATGCCGGTGGAGTCGACGGAGCGGCCGTGGGTGCGCAGCCGGCGAGGGCGAGCGCCGCGGTCATCACGAGCAGTGAGAAGCGGGCGGGTGTCTTCACCCTTCGATGCTGGCCCATCGACCTGAACGTCTCGTCCCGGCGCGGGGGGCTTGCGCCCGGGACGGCGGATCGTTCGTCCCGCGGTCAGCCGTTGCCGGCGGAGCAGGTCGCCTGGTCCGCCTTCGTGCCGTTGATGTTCTCGGGCAGGTCGACGACGCCCGGGGCTGCGCTCGCGTCCGGGGAGGCAGTGGCATCCGGAGCAGGGGTCTCCTCGGCCGGCGCGGTGGGCTCCTCCGTGGGAGCGGACGGGTCGGCGACCACGCCGCGGCCCGCTTCGCCGGTGATCGCCAGGGGAGCGTTGGCGGCCAGCGCCTCGAACAGCACCTGGGCCGAGGCCTCGTCGGGGGCGACGCGGTTGCTGTCGTAGGGGTCGTCGACCACCGGGTACTGCACGAAGGTGATGTCGGAGAACGGCACGTCCTTGAGCGTGTACGCCAGCTGCGCGATGCGGATGGGGTCGGCGAGGCTCTCGCTCGGCTGGATGTTGTTGACGGCCGTGTTCGCCAGGCCGATGAGGGTGCCGGGGTTGGAGAGCACCTCGTCGCTGCGCAGCTTGTTGACCAGGCGCGACATGTACTGCTGCTGGTTGCCGATGCGGGCGAGGTCGCTGCCGTCGCCGATCCCCTTGCGCGTGCGCAGGAAGGCGAGGGCGTCGAATCCCTTCACCACACGGGGGCCGGCCTCCCATTGGATGCCGGCATCGGGGTCGTCGATACCGTCGCCGCCGATGCACACCTCGATGCCGCCGATCGCGTCGGTGATGTTGACGACGTTGCCGAAACTGACCTTGGCGGCGAAGGGGATGCTCTGCCCGGTGAGGTTCGAGACGGTGTCGGCGACGCACGAGAGCCCCCCGTCTTCGAACGCGGTGTTGATCGAGGCGCGGTCCGTGCCGCCGAACACGGAGCCGTCGTCGTTCGTGCACTCCGGGATCGCGACCTGCAGGTCGCGCGGGAACGAGACCACGGTCGCGCGCCGCGGGTTCGCCGAGACGTACAGCAGCATGTTGACGTCGTTGCGTGCGCCGTCGTTCTCGGGATCGGTGCAGCGTGGTCCGAATGCCGCCGCCACGACGTCGTCGCACTCGTCAGTGCCGACGACGAGCACAGAGAAGGGCTCGTTGTATTCGCTGAGGGCCGGTGGCTCGACCGGGGCGTCTTTCAGCGGAACCGAAGCCTCCTGCAGCCGGCTCGTCAGCGACCAGGCCCAGAAGCCTCCCACGGCCACCCCGGCGACCAGGATCACGGCGGCGGCGATCGCGAGCAGGGCGAGCCCACGGCGGACCCCGGACTCGGGACGGCGCTTCGCGTGCTTCGGGGCGGGGCTGGCGGGCATGGGGGTAGTCAACCACGCGGGGGCCGGCTCCTCCTGGTGCCGGGCGGCGGAGTCGGGACCCGCCGGGTCCGCGCGGCGGGACCGAGCGCACCCCTCGTGAGCGCACCGGGGGTCGCGCGCACGACAACAGGGCGGCCGGTGGACCGACCGCCCCGCCGTACGCTGCGCGTTTCGCGCGGTTACTGCCCGCCCTCGGTGAGCGTCACCTCGATCGGCGTGTAGTCGCCGTCGACCGTGACACCTTCGTCCTTCAGGGCGCTGAGGGCCGCCTCGATGTACTCGTTCGAGTACGCGGAGTCGGCCGGCGCCTGGGTGATGAGGTTGAGCCCGTCCTGGTTGACGGCCGCGAGCGCGCCGTCGACGGTCTGCTGCCAGGCGTCGGCATCGATCATGCCGAAGTCACCGCCGGTCCAGATGAGCTTGTTGACCTCGTTCATCTGCCAGAGCTGGTGGGTCGGGCCGACGGGAAAAGCGTCGACGCCCGGGGCGGTCGCGGCCGTGTAGGTGATGTCCGCAGCCTCGGTGGGGTTGTCGCGCGCGAAGACCCAGCCCTTGATGACGGCCTTGAGGAAGCGCGTGGCCGCGTCAGCGTACGCCGGGTCGTCGGCGAGGCGCGCCGTGTCGGCCCAGATGGCGTCCTGCAGCATGGCCCCGGCGGTGTCCTCGTAGGAGATCACGTCGATGTCGTCCATCGTGTAGAGCGTCCCGGTGGCGGGGTTCACCGTCTCCAGCAGCTGCGCGAGCTCGTTGTAGGTCATCGCCTGCGCGGCATCCACGTCTTTGTCGAGGAGGGCGTTCATCGAGAAGTCCTGCGTCGTGATCTGCACGGTCGAGGCGTCGAGGCCCTTGTCGGCCATGGCCGCGAAGATCTCCCACTCGTTGCCGAAGCCCCACGAGCCGATCCGCTTGCCCTCGAAGTCGTCGACGCTCGTGATGCCCGAGCCCTTCCACGACACCTGGGTCGTGCCGGATCTCTGGAACACCTGCGCGATGTCGGTCAGCTCGACGCCCTGGTTCTCGAGCGTGCCGAGCACCTTGGGCACCCAGGCGACGGCGAAGTCGACGTCGCCGGCGACGAGCGCGTCCTGCGGGACGATGTCGCCGCCGGAGGGGAGCACCTCGACGTCGTCGAAGCCCTCCTCCTCGAAGTAGCCCTTGTCGAGGGCGACGTAGTAGCCGGCGAACTGCGCCTGCGGGAGCCACTGCAGCTGCAGCGTGATCGACGTGAGCGGGGTGAATTCGCCGTCGGCGGCGGCCGGCTCGGTGCTGCCGCCGCCGGAACAGGCGGACAGGGCCAGGGCTGCGACGCTGACGCCGGCGATCGCGCCGAGGGCGCGTCGGGTGCTGTGACTCATGGTGGGTCCTTTTCGAATCGGTGGAGCGCGTGTGTCGGGTGGTGCGGGCTCTTTCGGTTGCGGAGGGATGCCGCTCAGCTCCGCGCGCGACCGGCGCCGAGGCGGAGGGCGACGAGGCGTTCGAGCAGCGAGGTGACGAGGAAGAAGACGAGACCGATCGCGATGCCGCCGGCCACGAACGCCCAGGCGAGGGCGGCGCGCCCCGATTTGGCGTACGTGGCGATGGCGGTGCCGATCCCGTCGGCGGGACCGCCGAAGTATTCGGCGACGAGGGCGGAGATGACGGCGAGGGATGCCGCGACCCGCACGCCCGTGACGAGGTACGGCAGGGCGGTGGGCAGGGTCAGGCGCAGGAAGGTCTGGGTTCCGCTCGCGGCGGTGGCGCGGAAGAAGTCGCGCTGCACGGGACGGGTCTGACGCAGTCCCCGCAGGGTGTTGACGAAGACGGGCACGAACGCGGCGATCGCGGCGACGGCCTGCCGCCCGAACTGGCTCGACGCGCCGAACATCGTGTTGAGGATCGGGGTGAGGGCGACGATCGGTACGACGGCGAGGGCGGCGACCAGGGGAGCGGTCATCCCATCGACGGGGCGCCAGGTGGCGGCGAGGGCGGCCAGCAGCACCGCGATCACGGTTCCGGCGAGAAGGCCTACGAGGGCATTGGTTCCGGTGATTCCCGCGGCTTCCGCGACGAGTCCGAACCGCGCGACGAACTCGGCGCCGACCGCGAACGGGTCGGGGAGCATGCGCGGTGCGCTGCCCGACGCGACGAAGGCGTACCAGGCCAGGAGCCCGGCGAGACCGACCACCACGGGGGCGGCCAGGCGCGCCCACCCGGGCAGGCGTGCGGCGGTCATCGTTCGTTCGCCCGGTGCACAGGCGAGCCGTGGAGCGCTTCGCGCACGGCGGTGACGCGGGAGAAGTACTCCGGCGACTCCCGCAGCAGGTCGTCCCGGGCGCGTTCAGGGCGGGTGTCGATGACGTCGGTGATGCGTCCGGGTCTCGGGCTCATCACCACCACGCGGTCCGAGAGGAACACCGCCTCCGGGATCGAATGGGTGACGAAGACGACGGTCGCGCCCGTCTCGGCGGCGATGCGCGCGAGCTCGGACTGCAGGCGTTCGCGGGTCATCTCGTCGAGGGCGCCGAACGGCTCGTCCATGAGCAGCAGCTTCGGGGAGGCTGCGAGCGCGCGGGCGATCGCGACGCGCTGCTGCATGCCGCCGGAAAGCTGGTCGGGGTAGCGTCCGACGAAGTCGGTGAGGCCGACGAGCTCGGCGAGCTCCGCGACGCGGGCCTCGCGGCGGGCACGGGTCCAGCGGTGCAGTTCGAGGGGCAGGGCGATGTTCGCTGCGACCGTGCGCCAGGGCAGGAGCCCGGCCTGCTGGAAGGCGATGCCGTAGTCCTGGTCGAGCCGGGCCTGCCGGGCGGTCTTCCCGGCGAGGGTGAGCTCGCCGCAGCTGGCGGTGTCGAGATCGGCGATCAGGCGCAGCAGCGTCGATTTGCCGCAGCCGGAGGGGCCGATGAGCGACACGAACTCGCCCGGCGCGATGTCGAGGTCGACGTCGCTGAGGGCGACGACCTCGCCGCCCGCGCTCGAGAAGACCTTGCCCAGCCCGTGCGCGCGCACGGCGCTGGTGATGGTGTCGGTGGTCATGCGGTGTCCTCCCCGCGACGGAAACGATGAAGGGCGACGCCCACGAGGGCGACGCCGAAGGCTGCGACCAGACCCATCGCGACGGTGCCGAAGGTGGGCGCCCAGGGAGCGGCGGGATCGGAGGAGGCTTGACCGGCGAGCTGGATGAGCATGCGACCGATTCCGCCGCGCAGGCCGATCGACACCTCGGCGACGACCGCGCCGACCACGGCGGACGCCGCAGCCAACCGGAGCGCCGGGAGCAGGTGCGGCACGGCGGCCGGCAGGCGCAGGTGCACGAGCGTCTGCCACCATCCGGCGGAGCCCGCGCGCATGAGGTCGAGATGAAGGGCGTCGGGCGCGTCGAGGCCGCGCAGCATGCCGACGGCGACCGGGAAGAAGGCGAGGTACGAAGCGATCAACGCCACCGAGAACGACTGCGGCCACGGGAATCCGGAGCGGTCGATCTGCGTGCCGAGGGCGTTGACGACGGGTGCGAAGGCGATGAGCGGCACGATCTGGCTGACCACGATCCAGGGCAGCAGGCCCGCCTCGACCAGTCGCCACCGCTGCATGGCGACGCCCAGCAGCGACCCCACGAGCACCCCGATGAGCCACCCGAGCGCGGCGAGACCGAGGGTGGTGGCGGCCGCCTGCGCCACCGAGACGATCAGCGGAGGGGTGTCGCCCCCGCTGGTGGGGGCGAACATCCGCGCGATCATCTCGCCGACGTGCGGCATGGCGCGGTCGTGGGTGCGCGGGAGCAGGATGACGCCCGACCCGGCCGATCCGTCACCGCCCACCGTGACGCCGTCGGCGGGGCCGAGCAGCTTGTACAGCTCCCAGAGCGCGATCACCGCGGCCACTCCGGCGACGCCCCACCCCACGCGTGCGGCGAAGGCACGTCCGCGGGCGGAGCGGCGGGTCGCCGGCATCCGTTCCTCTCCGACCACCTCGGTGACACCGGGGGTCAGCAGCTGATCGGTCACGACCGGGTCACCGCTTCGCCGTGACCGCGGGAGTGAGGGCCGGGATCACGGTCTCGCCGTACACCCGCATCGTCTCCTCCTTGTTGTCGTGCTGGAGGTAGCCGGCGAACTGGGTGACGCCCAGCGCCTGCAGCTTCTCGAGCTTGGCGATGTGCTCCTCGGCGGTGCCGAGCAGGCAGAACCGCTCGACGATCTCGTCGGGCACGAAGTCGACGTGGTCGTTGTCGCTCTTGCCGTGCGAGTTGTAGTCGTACCCGGTGCGCCCGGCGATGTAGTCGGTCAGCGCCGCCGGCACGTTCCCCGCGTTCCCTGAGTCTGTCGAAGGGCCGTACTTCGACACGATGTCGGCGACGTGATTGCCGACCATCCCGCCGAACCACCGGCACTGCTCGATCATGTGCGCGCGGGCGTCGGGGGTGTCCTCGCCGATGTACATGGGGGCGGCGACGCAGAAGGCGATCTCGTCGGGGTCGCGCCCGACGTTCTCGGCCGCCTGGCGAACCGTCGTGATCATCCACTCCGCGATGTCGAGGTCGGCCAGCTGGAGGATGAACCCGTCGCCCACCTCGCCTGTGAGCTTCAGCGCGAGCGGACCGTAGGCGGCCACCCACACGTCGAGCTCCGACCCTCGGCTCCAGGGGAACTGCAGCGTCGCGCCGTTGTGCTCCACGGCGCGCGAGTTGCCGAGTTCCCGGATGACGTGGATCGACTCGCGCAGCGCTTTCAGCGTCGTGGGGCGCCCGTTGGTGACGCGCACCGCGGAGTCGCCGCGGCCGATGCCGCAGATCGTGCGGTTGCCGTACATCTCGTTGAGGGTGGCGAAGGTGGATGCCGTGACCGTCCAGTCGCGGGTCGCCGGGTTGGTCACGAACGGGCCCACGACGATCCGGCGCGTGGCCGCGAGGATCGCCGAGTGCACGACGTAGGGCTCCTGCCAGAGCAGGTGCGAGTCGAAGGTCCACACGTGGCTGAACCCGTGCGCCTCGGCGAGCTGCGAGAGCTGGACCGTGCGGGCCGCGGGCGGATTGGTCTGCAGGACGACGCCGAAATCCATGGGTTCTCCTCTCAGACCAGGTACTGGCTCAGGCCCCGCTTGACGAAGCGCCCGTCGCCCTTGGCGCCGAGGTAGGCGCCGTCGTCGACGACGACCTTGCCGCGCGAGATGACCGTGTCGACGTGTCCGTCGATCTCGAAGCCCTCCCACGCGGAGTGGTCCATGTTCATGTGGTGGGTCTTGCCCACGCCGATGGACGTGTGCCCGGCGGGGTCGTAGACGACGATGTCGGCATCCGCTCCCGGGGCGATGACGCCCTTCTTGCCGTACATGCCGAACATGCGCGCCGGAGTCGTGCTGGTCAGCTCCACCCAGCGTTCGAGGGTGATCTGGCCCGTGACGACGCCCTGGTACATGAGGTCCATCCGGTGCTCGACCGAGCCGATGCCGTTCGGGATGGCCCGGAAGTCGCCCCGTCCGAGCGTCTTCTGGTCCTTCATGCAGAAGGGGCAGTGGTCGGTGGACACCATCTGGATGTCGTTGGTGCGCAGCGCCTGCCACATGTGGTGCTGGTGGCCCTCGTGCTTCGAGCGCAGGGGCGTGGAGCACACCCATTTCGCACCCTCGAAGTCGCCCCACTCCTCGCTCGACGCCCCCAATTGATCCTCGAGCGAGAGGTAGAGGTACTGCGGACACGTCTCCCCGAACACGTTCTGGCCGTTGTCACGCGCCCAGGCGAGCTGCTCGACCGCCTGCTTCGCGCTGACGTGCACGACGTAGAGCGGCGCACCGGTGAGGTGCGACAGCATGATCGCGCGGTGGGTGGCCTCCTCCTCCATCTGCCACGCGCGGGCGACGCCGTGGAAGTACGGGGAGGTCTTGTTCTTCTCGATCAGCTGCTCGGCCAGCACGTCGATGACGGGCCCGTTCTCCGCGTGCATCATGGTCAGCAGCCCGGTGTCGGCGGCGACCTGCATCGCCCGGAGGATCTGCGCGTCGTCGGCGTAGAAGACGCCCGGATACGCCATGAACATCTTGAAGCTCGAGATGCCCTCGTCGATCAGCCCCGGCAGAGCGGCGAGGGAGTCGGCATCCACCCCTCCGACGATCTGGTGGAAGCCGTAATCGATCGCGCAGTTGCCCGCGGCGAGTTCGTGCCAGTGCGCGAGGCCGTCCTGCACGCGCTCGCCGGCGCGCTGCACGGCGAAGTCGACGATCGTCGTGGTTCCGCCCCAGGCCGCCGCGCGCGTTCCCGTCTCGAACGTGTCGGACGCGCTCGTGCCGCCGAAGGGCAGCTGCATGTGGGTGTGGGCGTCGATGCCGCCCGGGATGACGTACTTGCCCGTCGCGTCGATGACCTGATCGACGGATGCCGCGAGGTCGTGGCCGAGCAGGGTCGACCCGGGCGCGAGGACGGCGGCGATCGTCTCGCCGTCCAGCAGCACGTCGGCGGCGGTGCGGCCGGTCGCCGAGACGACGGTGCCGCCGGTGAGGAGGGTGGTGCCCATGCTCACGCCTCCACGATCTCGCCGTAGGTGTCGGGCCGGCGGTCGCGGTAGAACTGCCAGTCGTCGCGCATCTGCTGCACGAGGTCCATGTCGAGGTCGCGGATGAGGATCTCCTCGTGCTCCGACGAGCCCACGGCGCCGACGTGGTTGCCGCGCGGGTCGATGACCTGGCTCGTGCCGTAGAAGGTCACGGCATCCTCGCCGTACTCGTTGTCCTCGCGGCCGACGCGGTTGGGCTGCAGCACGAAGTAGCCGTTGGCGACGGCGGCGCACGGACCCTCGACCTCCCACAGGCGGTTGGAGAGTCCGGGCTTGGTCGCGTTGGGGTTGAACACCATGTGCGCGCCGTTCAGCCCCAGCTCGCGCCAGCCCTCGGGGAAGTGCCGGTCGTAGCAGATGTACATGCCCACCTTGCCGACGGCGGTGTCGAACACGGGGTAGCCGAGGTTGCCCGGGCGGAAGTAGAACTTCTCCCAGAACTTGTCGAGGTGGGGGATGTGGTTCTTGCGGTAGCTGCCGAGCACGCTGCCGTCGGCGTCGACGAGCACCGAGGTGTTGTAGTAGACGCCCGTCTGCGCCTCCTCGTAGATCGGCAGCACGGTGACGAGCCCCAGCTCCTTCGCCAGCGCCGCGAAGCGCTGCACGATGGGTCCGTCCACGGGCTCGGCGTAGCGGTAGTACTTCTGGTCCTGCGTGATGCCGAAGTACGGGCCGTAGAACAACTCCTGGAAGCACACGACCTCGGCGCCGCGCGCTGCCGCGTCGCGGGCGAACTGCTCGTGCTTGTCGAGCATCGATTCCTTGTCACCGGTCCACGTGGTCTGCGTGATGGCCGCTCGCACCGTCGTCATGGGGTCTCCTCGTCCGTCGCCGGCCCGCACTCGGCGGGGGCTGTGTTCTGTTACTGTCGCGCCTGAACATTTCCCGACGATTTCTTCGGGTGACTTCGCCGTTAATTGGAGGACGATGCTCTCGACGACCGCCCTCTCCTCGCGTTCCGCCGCGGGACTCGCGGCCGAGATCGCGCGCCTGGTCACCGACGGCACCCTCGAACCGGGCGAGCGCCTGCCCACCGTGCGGCAGGTCGCCTCCGACCTCGGCCTGTCGACGGGAACGATCGCCGCGGCCTGGCGCGCGCTCGCCGAGGCGGGCGTCGTCACCTCGCGCGGGCGGGCCGGCACCTTCGTGCGCGCCCCGCGTCGGGAGTGGTTGAGCCCCCGGGTGCGGGGACTCGCCGCCGTGGACGCACCGCCCGCCCCTCCCGCGCCCCGGGGGCTCGGTGGACGGGTGGGAGCCGGCATCCGTCTCGACCTCTCCCTCGGCACGCCCGACCCGGCGATGCTGCCCTCGATCGAGCGAGCTCTCTCCCTCGCGCGCCCGCGCGCCGACACCGGCCGCTACCACGACCTGCCGGTGCTCCCGGAGCTGCACGACGTGCTCGTCGCCGACTGGCCCGTGCCGACGGTCGAGGCGCTCACCGTCGTCGACGGCGCGTTCGACGGCATCTCCCGCGCGGTCGATCAGGTCGTGCGCTTCGGCGACCGTGTGGCGGTCGAGTCGCCCGGGTTCCCGTACATCTTCGACCTCGTGGATGCCACGGGCGCAGTGGTGCTGCCCCTCGAGAGCGACGCCGACGGCATCCTGCCCGCCGCTCTCGCCCGGGCTCTCGCGCAGCGCCCGTCGACCCTGATGCTGCAGACCCGGGCGCAGAACCCGACCGGGGTGTCGATGTCGGTCGAGCGGGCGCGACGACTCGCCGACGTGCTGCTGACGGTCCCCGGGGGCCGCGCGGTCACCGTGATCGAAGACGACCACTCGGCGTTGATCGCCACCGCCCCGGCCGTGACCCTCGCGCGGTGGATCCCCGCTCAGGTCGTGCACGTGCGGGGGTTCTCGAAGTCTCACGGTCCGGATCTGCGCATCGCCGCGCTCGGTGGTCCGGCCGACATCGTCGAGCGGATCGTGCGCCGCCGCATGCTCGGCCCCGGCTGGACCTCCCGCCTGCTGCAGTCGGTGCTCCTCGAGCTCCTCACCGATCCGCGCTCGATCGCGCCCGTCCGCACCGCCCGGCTGATCTACCGCGACCGACTCGATCGGCTCGCCGCCTCGCTGGGTCGCCTGGGCATCGACGTGGGCGCCCCCGACGGCATCAACCTCTGGATGCCGGTGCGCGACGAGCGGGCTGCCCTCGTCTATCTCGCCGCCGAGGGGATCGCGGTGGCCGGCGGGCGCCCGTTCCTCGCCGACCCCGCGCCCGCGGGTCAGTTCGTCCGGGTGACGGCGGGTGCGATCACGGAGAACGTGCGCCTCGTGGCCGAGGCGCTCGCCCGCGCTGCCGCCGCCTCACCGCTGTCGTAGGCGGTCGTCAACCCCGAGACCTCTTCGAATCGATTCGCCTAGGCTCGGCGCATGACCGTTCCTTCTGTTCAGCTCAACGACGGAAACTCCATCCCCCAGCTCGGCTACGGCGTGTTCCTCGTGCCCGCCGACGACGCCGAGCGCGCCGTGTCCGAGGCCCTCGAGGTCGGCTACCGCCACATCGACACCGCCGCCATCTACAAGAACGAAGAGGGCGTCGGCCGCGCGATCGCCGCCAGCGGCATCCCCCGCGACGAGCTCTTCGTCACCACCAAGCTCTGGAACGACCGTCACGACGGCGACGAGCCGCTCGCCGCGATCGACGAGAGCCTTCAGAAGCTCCAGCTCGACGCCGTCGACCTGTACCTCATCCACTGGCCCACGCCGAAGAACGACAACTACGTCCACGCGTGGCAGAAGATGATCGAGATCCGCGAGTCCGGCAAGACCCGCTCGATCGGTGTCTCGAACTTCCTGGTGCCGCACCTCGAGCGCATCGTCGCCGAGACCGGCGTCACCCCCGCGGTGAACCAGATCGAACTGCACCCCGCCCTCAGCCAGCGTGAGATCGCAGCCTGGGGCCAGGAGCACGACATGCACATCGAGTCGTGGGGCCCGCTCGGCCAGGGCAAGTACGACCTGTTCGAGCTGCCCGCGGTGAAGGGTGCCGCCGAAGCCCACGGCAAGAGCCCCGCCCAGGCCGTGCTGCGCTGGCACATCCAGCACGGCTTCATCGTGTTCCCGAAGTCGGTGCGCCGCGAGCGTCTGGAAGAGAACTTCGACTTGTTCGACTTCGAGCTCTCCGCCGACGAGATGGCCGCGATCGACGCCGTCGACCCCGGCGACGGTTCGGGCCGCGTGGGCACCCACCCCGACGACCTCAACTGAGGCCGCGCAGCCGCGCAGATGAACCGCCTCGCGAACGCCTCGAGCCCCTACCTGCGGGCCCACGCCGACAATCCCGTCGCGTGGTTCCCCTGGGGGGCCGAGGCGTTCGCGCTCGCGGCCGAGCGAGACGTCCCGGTGATGGTCTCGATCGGCTACAGCACCTGCCACTGGTGCCACGTCATGGCGCGTGAGTCGTTCCAGGATGTCGAGACCGCCGGCATCCTGAACGACGGCTTCGTGTCGATCAAGGTCGACCGCGAAGAGCATCCCGACGTCGACGCCGCCTACCTCGACGCCGCCAGCGCGTTCACCCCGCACCTCGGCTGGCCGCTGACCGTCTTCGCGAGTCCCGAGGGGCGCGTGTTCTACGCCGGGACGTATTTCCCTCCGACGCCGCGTCCGCCGCAGCCGTCGTTCCGTCAGGTGCTGGCCGCCGTTCGCGAGGCCTGGACCGAGAGAAGGAGCGAGGTGGATGCAACCGGCGCCTCCCTCCGCGATGCCCTCGCCGCCGCGGCCACCGACCCCTCCGACGCGGCACCGACCCTCGATCAGCTCGCCGCCGCCGCCCGCACGGTCGCCGCGCGCGAGGATCGCGAGTACGCCGGATTCGCCGCGGGCCCCGCGTTCGAGACGCCGAAGTTCCCCAACACCCCCGTGCTGCGGTTCCTGCAGCAGCCCGCGCTCGCCGCCGGCGCGCCGGATGCCGCAGACGTGGCGTCCCGCGCCCTCGCCACCATGGTCGCGTCCGATCTGCACGACACGGTCGAGGGCGGATTCTTCCGCTACGCCACGCGTCGCGACTGGAGCGTGCCGCACTACGAGCGCATGCTCACCGACAACGCCGGACTCGTCGAGGTCGCCCTCGCCGCGGGCGACGAGGCCGCCGCCGTCGACGCCGCTCGTTTCCTCGTCGACGTGCTGCAGCTGCCCTCGGGAGGCATCGCCGCGGCGCAGGATTCCGAGTCGATCATCGACGGCGCCCGCAACGAGGGCGGGTACTACCGCGTCGCCGATCGGTCGCGGCTGCAGCCGCCCGCCCTCGACGGCAAGGTCGTGACCGGCTGGAACGGCCACGCGATCGCCGCGCTCGCCGTCGCGGGAACCCGCACCGACCCGCGCTTCCTCGAGGCCGCCCGGTGGGCCGCCGACGCCGTGCTCGAGAGCAACGTCGCCGAGGACGGTACGCTCCGCCGCGCGTCCCTCGACGAGGTGCGTTCCGCTGCCCCCGCGACGCTCGAAGACTACGGCGGCCTCGCCCGTGGTCTCCTCGCGCTCGCCCGCGCCACCGGCGAGGTGGCCTACGCCGAGCGCGCGCGGTCCCTCGTCGACCAGTGCCTCGGCGGCGACGGCATCCATCCGCCCGGCGGGGGCGACGCGGTGCTCGTCGCGCAGGGCATGCAGCCGCACGGCGTGCCCACCGATGGCGCCTCGCCGTCGGGTCCGTCGGTGTTCGCGGCCGCGGCCCTCGACCTCTGGCGCCTCGGCGCGGGGGAGCGCTACCGCGACGCCGCCGACGCCCTCGTGCGGGCGGCGGCGGAGGTCGCCCTCGCGTCGCCGCTGGCGCACGGCGCGATCCTCGAGGTCGCGGTCGGGCTCGCCGCGCCGCCGCGGCAGGTGGTGGTGGTGGGCGAAGCGGATGCCGAGATCGCCGACGCCGCGCGCCGCGTCGCCGCGGACGTGGTCGCCGTCGTGTCGCCCGCGCAGGCGCGCGCCTTCGCCGCGGCCGGCTTCGAGCTCTTCGAAGGCAAGATCGCCCAGGGCGGCGAGGCCACGGCGTACGACTGCCGAGCGTTCACGTGCGCGCTGCCGACGACGGATCCGTCCCGGTTGGTCTGACGGCGCAGCGGGTCGCCCCTGCCGGTACGGCACCTCCGTCGATCCCGACGCCCTCTCACCGGTCGGGCTGCTGCACGCCCGCCCGCGGGTGAGCGCTCGGATGAGAGCCGCTCGCGCGCCCCCGGGCTTCCGACGCGGAAGCGCCGCGCAACGCGCGGCCACGCGCCCACCTCACCCGCGAACGCTCGATCGCCCGCGCTCCCACCGGCCGCCGCAACCGGCGGATGGTCGGGGCGGCGCGCCATGTCGGTGCGCCCCCGCGTTCCGGCGAAAGAGGACCCGCACATGACCCCGAGCACCACCACCCCCCGACGCGCGCTCATCACCGGAGCCACCGGGCAGGACGGGGGACACCTCACCGACCTGCTCCTGGCGAAGGGGTACGAGGTCTACGGCGTCGTGCGCGGGCAGCGCAATCCGCGACGCGAGGCCTACGCGCGGGAGTTCCCGGCCGCGACCATCATCGAGGCCGACCTCACCGATCTCCCCTCGCTCGTGCGCGCCGTCGAGCGCGCGCAGCCGCACGAGATCTACAACCTGGGCGCGGTCAGTCATGTGGGGTACTCGTTCCACAATCCCGCCATCACCGCCGACGTCACGGGCAAGGGCGTGCTCAACCTGCTTGAGGCCGTCCGCCTCGCCGGTCTCGCACGGTCCGCTCGCTTCTACCAGGCGTCGACGTCCGAGATGTTCGGGGGATTGGCCTACAACCGCCCGGAGACCGGTTACACGGAGGAGTCCATCTTCCACCCCCGCAGCCCCTACGGCGTCGCGAAGCTCTACGGACACTGGGCGGCGAAGAACTACCGCGAGAGCTACGACATGTTCGTCTCGTGCGGCATCCTGTTCAATCACGAGGGCGAGCGCCGCGGCGTCGAGTTCGTCACCCGCAAGATCACCGACGCGGTGGCGCGCATCGTCACCGGACAGCAGGCGCACGTCGAGCTGGGCGAGCTGACCCCGCGCCGTGACTGGGGCTACGCGGGCGACTTCGTCGAGGGCATGTGGCGCATGCTGCAGCGAGACGAACCCGACGACTTCGTGCTGGCCACGGGGCGGACCCACTCGATCGAGGACTTCCTGCGCCTCGCTTTCGCCGCGGCCGGGATCGACGACTGGCGTCCCTACGTGGTGCAGAACCCGGCGTTCTTCCGTCCTGCCGAGGTCGACGTGCTGCTGGGCGACCCATCGAAGGCAGAGGACGTCCTGGGGTGGCGTCGTCACGTCGACCTGACCGAGATGGCGCGTCGCATGGTCGCGCACGACCTCGCCCTGAACGCCTCGCCGGTCGCCGCGGCATGAGACCACTCGTCATCACGGGCGTCGGCGGTTTCGTCGGTCTTCACCTCGCGCGCGAGGCGGCGTCCGCGGGGCGGTCGGTGTTCGGCATCGGCCGTCCCGGCGAGGTGCCGCCGCACCTCGCCGGCGTCGTAGACGGCTACGCCGGGGTCGACCTGCGCTGCGAGTGGCCCTCCACGGCGCCGCGCGACGCCGACGTGGTGCACCTCGCCGGCCTCGCCGCGGTCGGGGCCTCGTTCGCCCGCCCGCAGGACTACATCGCCGACAACAGCGCGATGACGACGGTCGTGGGCGAGGCCGCGCTGGCGAGCAGCTCCGGCGGGCGCATCGTCGCCGTCAGCTCCGGAGGGGTGTACGCGGCGCCACCGCATGACGCCCCGCTCGACGAGGGGGCGTCGGTCGGGTTCTCCTCCCCGTACGTGGTGAGCAAGATCCTGGTCGAGAACCAGATCGCGTTCTATCGCTCACGAGGCCTCGACGCCGTCGTCGCCCGTCCTTTCAACCACTTCGGCCCCGGACAGGGCCCCGGCTTCCTCGTTCCGGACCTGCTGCAGAACCTCCGGCAGCTGCCCGAGGGGAGCCCGCTCGTGGTGGGCACCCTCGACACCCGGCGCGACTACTCCGACGTGCGCGATGTCGCGCGGGCCTACCTCGCCCTGCTCGACGCGCCGGCGCTCACACACGACCTCTACAACGTGGCATCCGGGACCGCCCGGTCGGGGCGCGAGGTGCTCGCCGCGGTGTGCGCGGCACTCGGCCGCGACTCGCCGGAGCTGCTCGTCGATCCCGCGCGGGTGCGCCCCGCCGATCCGCCGTCGATCCGCGGCGACGCCTCGCGGCTGCGCGGCGAGACGGGGTGGCGCCCTCGCATCCCCTTCGAGCAGAGCGTGGCGGATGCCGTGGCGGTGTCGACCGCCTAGGACCCACGCGTGTCGCGTCGGCGGCATCCCCTCACTCGAGCAGGTGTCGCAGGAAACGTCCCGGCGCGTCGAGGAAACCCCTGTGCAGCCGCACCAGCTCGAGGTCGTCCCAGGTGCTCTCGCGGATGCCCCACTCGCCGAGCTCGAGGATCGTCGCACCGGGCAGCGCCGCGAGCACCGGGGAATGCGTCGCGCAGATGACCTGGGTGCCGCGCGAGCGCATGCGATCCAGCGACGCCAGCCAGCGCAGCGTCGACGAGAACGACAGCGCCGCCTCGGGCTCGTCGAGGCACGCGAGCCCCGCGACGTACCGCTCGTGGTCGAGCACCTCGTCGAGCAGGGCGTTGAACGACTCGCCGTGGCTCATCTCGTGCAGGCTGGGCGTCGGGCCACCGAGGTCGTCGCGCCACGAGTAGTAGCCGTGCATGGTCTCGGCGCGGAGGAAGAACCCCCACCGCGGCGCGCGCGGGCTGCGCTCGATGCGCAACCACTCGCCGAGGGGGCTCTCGGTGCGCCGGGTCTCGCCGCCGCCGTTGGTGGAGCCACCCTCAGCCGGAAGGCCGGCCGCTTCGGCGATCGCCTCGATGAGGGTCGACTTGCCGGAGCCGTTCTCGCCGACCAGGAAGGTCACGCCGGGGGCGAACTCCCACCCGTCCGCGCCGGCGACGTCGAGGAACTGCGCCACGGCGGGGATCGTCGCGGGCCACGCACCGGGGTCGACGGGAGCGTCGCGGAAGAGCTTCACCCGCTGCACCGGCCGCGGGTCGTGCAGCCCGTCGTCCCCTCGCGTCACGCCCGCCCCCTCGGCATCCGTGTATCCGCTGCGCTGCACGGTCCCGCGTACCGCTGCCGCATCCTCACGTCAGATCCAGGTGGGCAGCCAGTTGTGCAGGCGCCAGAATTCGTACGGCACCGGCAGACCGGCCCACACCGGGTACCAGAAGGCCGAGACGACGACGCACAGCGCGAGGAACGCCAGGACGACGAGCTGCCCGCTCGCGCGGGAGGCGCCGCGTACGCCCCGCGTGATCTCACGCAGCGTGAAGGCGAGCGCGAGCACGAGGAAGGGCAGCATCGCGACCGTGTAGAACTGGAAGATCGTGCGCTCGGGGTAGAGCAGCCACGGCACGTACGTCGCCGCCAGACCCGTCAGCACGAGTGCGTAGCGCCCGTCGCGCACCATGACGAAGCGCACCAGCAGGAAGAGGGATGCCGCGACCCCGGCCCACCAGATGATCGGGTTGGCGATGCTCGAGATCGCCTCGGTGCATCCCGTGGGCAGGGCGCAGCCGTTCACACCCGCGTCGTCCTGGCGCCAGTACATCGAGGTGGGGCGGATGAGCAGCGGCCACTGCCACGCGGGGCTCGCGTAGCTGTGCGGGGTGACGAGGCCGACGTGGAAGGCGTACATCTCCTGGTGGTACGCCCACAACCGCTGCAGCGGCTCGGGAACCCACGCCCAGAAGCCCGTCGCATCCACGGGGGTCCCGCGCTTGTACCCGCCGGTGGTGAACAGCCACCCCGACCAGCTCGCGAGGTACACGACGGCTGCCACCGGCACGAGCAGCACGAACGAGGCGAGACCCTGACGCACGGCATCCACCGGCCACTGCACGACCCCGGCGCGGCGGCGCGCGAGCGCGTCGGTGATCACGGCGTAGACACCGACCGCGGCGAGCACGTACAGGCCCGACCACTTCACGGCGGTGGCGGCGCCCGCGGCGGCACCTGCGGCGATCAGCCACGGGCGGTTCCAGAGGATCGGCCCCCACATCGGGTTCTCGATCCTTCGTGCGGCGGCGACCGCGGCGAGCCTCTCGCCGGAACGTCGATGGTCGAGGGCGACGAACCAGAACGTCAGCACGACGAAGAACGTCAGGAAGATGTCGAGAAGTGCGATGCGGCTCAGAACGATGCCGAGGCCGTCGATCGCGAAGAGACCGGATGCCACGGTGGCCAGCGGGATCGATCGGGTGAGCGTCCGCGCGAAGAGGTAGATCGCCAGCACCGTCGCCGTGCCGATGACGGCGGCCGAGATACGCCAGCCGGTGGCTGAGTCGGGGCCGAGCAGCGCCATGCCCGCACCGATCAGGATGCGACCGAGCGGGGGGTGCACGACATAGCTGCCGATGCCGGTGAACACGTCGGTGTCGCCGGCGGCGAAGCTCGCGTCGGCGTCGTCGGGCCACGTCGAGGGGAAGCCGAGCACCCACTGGCTCCAGGCGTCTTTCACGTAGTACGTCTCGTCGAACACCAACTGATGCGGGTTGCCGATGTCGACGAGGCGCAGCACGGCGGCGACGAGGGTCACGAGGGCCGGAGCGAGCCACCGCCAGAGCCGCATGCCGCGGGGGGTGGCCAGCAGAGCGTCGCGCCAGCGATCGAGTCGCGTCTGCTCGTCCGGGAGCAGGGGGGAGACGGCTGTGCTCACGGCCCCCAGCCTAAGGTGGAACGGTGATCATCCTCGCGGCGACCCCCATCGGCAACCTGGGTGATGCCTCGCGGCGCCTGGTCGAAGCGCTCGAGAACGCGACCGTCGTCGCCGCGGAGGACACCCGCACGACGCAGCGCCTGCTCGCCGGCCTCGGCGTGGCCAATCGCCCGCGCCTGATCGCCTTGCACGACCACAACGAGAAGGAGCGCGCCGCCGAGCTCGTCGAACTCGCGCGCGACGACGATCTCCTCGTGCTGAGCGACGCGGGTATGCCGACCGTGAGCGACCCCGGGTTCGGTCTCGTCGCCGCCGCCGCGGCCGCGGGCGTCACCGTGACGGCTCTTCCCGGGCCCAGCGCCGTCGTCACCGCCCTCGCCGTGGCGGGCCTGCCCACCGACCGCTTCGCCTTCGAGGGCTTCCCCCGCCGCAAGCCCGGCGAGCGCCGCAAGGCCTTCGCGCAGCTCGCGTCGGAGGAGCGGACCCTCGTCTTCTTCGAGTCGCCGTCGCGGTTGGCATCCACTCTCGACGACCTCGCACGTGCGTTCGGCGCCGACCGTCCCGCCGCCGTCTGTCGCGAGCTGACCAAGCTCTACGAAGAGGTCAAGCGCGGAACGCTCGCCGAGCTCGCCGCGTGGGCGGCCGAGGGCGTCCGCGGCGAGATCGCGATCGTCGTGGGCGGCGCCTCCGCCCGGGAGGTGGCGTTCCCGGATGCCGTGACCCAGACGCTCGAGCTCGTGCGCGGCGGCGCGCGGCTCAAGGAGGCCGCGGCCGAGGTGTCGTCGCAGACCGGGCACTCCTCGCGCGAGCTGTACCAAGCCGCTCTCGCCGTGCGCCGCTAGCGCGTGAGAGGTCAGGAATTGTCGCCTGGCGCGCTTCCAGGCGACACTTTCCGACCCCTCACGCGCCCCGGCGGCTCGAAGGCGACATACGGTCGGCCGTGTCGGAGCCTCCCCGTAGAATCTCCAGGTGACTTCCGGCCGATCCTTCTACATCACGACGCCGATCTACTACCCCAGCGATCTGCCCCACATCGGGCACGGGTACACGACGGTGGCCGTCGACACGCTCGCGCGCTGGCACCGTCAGGCGGGCGACGACACCTGGATGCTGACCGGCACCGACGAGCACGGACAGAAGATGCTCCGCGCGGCCGCCGCGAACGGCGTCACCCCCCAGGAGTGGGTCGACAAGCTCGTGACCGAGTCGTGGTTCCCGCTGCTCGAGACGCTCGACGTCGCCAACGACGACTTCATCCGCACGACGCAGCAACGCCACGAGGAGCGCGTGCAGGAGTTCGTGAAGGCGCTCTACGACCGCGGGTACATCTACGCGGGCGAGTACGAGGCGCTGTATTGCGTGGGCTGCGAGGAGTTCAAGCCCGAGGCCGAGATCGTCGACGGCACCGGTCCCTTCGAGGGCCTCAAGGTGTGCGCCATCCACTCCAAGCCCCTCGAGCTGCTGCAGGAGAAGAACTACTTTTTCAAGCTCAGCGAGTTCCAGGACCGCCTGCTCGAGCTCTACAAGACCGAACCCGACTTCGTGCGACCGGAGTCGGCGCGCAACGAGGTCGTCTCGTTCGTGCGGAGCGGCCTCAAAGACCTCTCGATCTCGCGCTCGGCGTTCGACTGGGGCATCACCGTCCCGTGGGATCCTTCGCACGTCATCTACGTGTGGGTCGACGCCCTGCTGAACTACGCCACCGCCGTGGGCTACGGCACCGATCCCGCGGAGTTCGAGCGCCGGTGGCCGGCGTTCCACGTCGTCGGGAAAGACATCCTCCGCTTCCACGCGGTCATCTGGCCGGCCATGCTCATGGCCGCCGGGCTCGACGTGCCCCGCGGGGTCTTCGCCCACGGCTGGCTGCTCGTCGGTGGCGAGAAGATGTCGAAGTCGAAGCTCACCGGGATCGCCCCCACCGAGATCACCGACGTGTTCGGCTCCGACGCCTACCGCTTCTACTTCCTCTCGGCCATCGCGTTCGGGCAGGACGGCTCCTTCTCGTGGGAGGACCTGTCGGCCCGCTACCAGGCGGAGCTCGCGAACGGGTTCGGCAACCTGGCCTCGCGCACGGTTGCGATGATCTCGAAGTACTTCGAGGGCGTTGTCCCGACTGCCGGCGCGTCGACCGAGCTCGACCTCGCGATCCAGAAGGTGGTGGCGGATGCCGCGACCACCGCCGACGCCGCCATCGAGCGGTTCCGCATCGACGAGGCGATCGCGGCGATCTGGACCATCGTCGACGCGCTGAACGGGTACATCACCGAGAACGAGCCGTGGGCGTTGGCGAAGGATGAGGCTCAGCGCGAGCGTCTCGGCACGGTGCTCTACACCGCGGCCGAGGGCCTGCGCGCCCTCGCGGTGCTGCTGTCGCCGGTCATGCCCGAGTCGACGGCGAAGCTGTGGGTCGCGCTCGGCGCGGAGGAGTCGCTCGGCGCCCTCGCCGACCAGCCGATCCGCGAGGCCGGCGCGTGGGGCGTGCTGCGCCCCGGGTCGTCGGTGGCGGCGTTGTCGCCGCTGTTCCCCCGCGTCGAGCAGGCGTGACGCCGGTGTCCGCCGCGGGGCCGGGGCCCGTCGACGGCACCGCGGCCGCCGCCGCAGCGACGCCGGCGCACGCGGCCGGCGCGCCGACCCCTGCGCACGTGGCGGACGCCGAGCCCGTCCCGGGGTCCGATGCCCGGCCCGCCGCCGGTTCGGCCCCGGTCGAGCGCCCCCGCGGCACGATCGACGGCGGCGACCCCAGCCAGTACGTCCGCGAGCGTTCCACCGACGGGCGGCGCGACGTCAGCTACCCCCCGGCACCCGAGCCGCTCGGCATCCCGGTGTACGACAACCACACGCACCTCGAGATCGAGGACGGCGAGACCGGGTTGTCGCTCGACGAGCAGCTCGAGCGCGCCCTGGCGGTCGGCGTCCACGGCGTCGTGCAAGCCGGCGGTGACGTCGACTCCTCGCGCTGGTCGGCGTGGGCCGCGCGCTCGCACCCGCGCGTGCTGGCCGCCGTGGCGATCCATCCCAACGAGGCTCCCGTGTACGAGCGGGCCGGAGAACTGGATGCCGCGATCGCGGTCATCGACGAGCTCGCGGCCGAGCCGCGGGTTCGCGCCATCGGCGAGACGGGCCTCGACTTCTTCCGCACCGAGGCCGACGGCATCCCTGCCCAGATCCGCTCGTTCGAGGCGCACATCGCGCTGGCGAAGAAACACGGGATCGCGATGCAGATCCACGACCGCGACGCCCACGAGGCGGTGCTCGAGACGCTCGAGCGCGTCGGCGCCCCCGACAAGACGGTGTTCCACTGCTTCTCCGGCGACGCCGACATGGCCCGTATCGCCGCTGACCGCGGGTACTACCTGTCGTTCGCAGGCAACGTCACGTTCAAGAACGCGCAGAACCTGCGCGATGCCCTCGCCGTCACCCCACGCGACCGGATCCTCGTCGAGACCGACGCCCCGTTCCTCACCCCGGTGCCCTACCGCGGTCGCCCGAACGCCCCGTATCTCATCCCGGTGACGCTGCGTTTCCTCGCAGCGGAGCTGAACGCGGACGCCGACGAGCTCGCGGCCCAGGTCGCCGCGAACACGTTGCGCGTCTACGGCGCGTTCGAGGACTGACCCCGCCGGCGCACGCGCGCTTCTCGCGCATCCTCGGTGATTCGCGCATCCTCCGCCGGGAGGGCGCGGATGCCGCTGAGGTTGTGCGGATCGCGCAGGTTCTGAGCGCCACGGCCGGCGCAGACGCACGAGAGGCCGGCACCCCCGCGGGGCGCCGGCCTCTCGGCATCCGGTCTCAGACCGAGGGGCTCAGGCCTTCGCCTTCGCCTTCGCCTTCTTCACGAACAGCGTCTCGGTCTGCTCGAGTTCCATCCCCTTGGTCTCGGGGATGCGCAGCAGCACGTAGACGAACGACAGGGCCGCGAAGAGGGCGTACATGCCGTAGGTGAGGGGCAGCGACCAGCTCGACATCGCCGGGAACGACACCGTGATGGCGAAGTTGGCGATCCACTGGGCACCGGCCGCGACGCCGAGGGCCTTGCCGCGGATGCGGCTCGGGAAGATCTCGCCGAGCAGCACCCACACGAGCGGTCCCCACGAGGCGCCGAATCCGACCACGAACACGTTCGCGGCCACCAGGGCGACCGAGCCCCACGGGGCGGGGAGCGAGACGTCCTGGCCCGAACCGGTGGCGAAGGCGAACGACAGGGCCATCGCGCCCAGCGACAGGGTCATCAGCAGCGAGCCGGTGATGAGGATCGGCTTGCGGCCCACCCGGTCGACGAGGAAGATCGCGACGAAGGTCACGACGACGTTGGTGACCGAGGTGATGACCGAGATGAGCAGCGAGTTGCTCTCGTCGAAGCCGACGGCCTTCCACAGGGTCGTGGAGTAGTAGAAGATCACGTTGATGCCGACGAACTGCTGGAACACCGACAGCAGGATGCCCGTCCACACGATGCCCTGAAGGCCGAGCACGGGGCCGCGCAGCGAAACGTTCTTGTTCTTGCGGTCGGCCTCGATCGTGTTCGACAGCTCGTTCATCGTCTTGTCGAGGTCGGCGGGCGGAACCAGCCGCGCGAAGATGGCCTTCGCCTCGTCGCGCTTGCCCTTCGCCAGCAGGTACCGCGGCGACTCCGGAACGGTGAACGACAGGATGCCGTAGACCGCGGCGGGGATGACTCCGACCAGGAACATCCAGCGCCAGGCCTCCAGGCCCAGCCAGAGCTGGTTGGCGGCACCGCCGGCCGAGTTGGCGAGCAGGGCGTCGGAGAGCAGGGCGCCGAAGATGCCGAGCGTGATCGCGAGCTGCTGCAGCGACGCGAGTGAGCCGCGGATCTGGCGCGGGGCGACTTCCGCGATGTACGCGGGGGCGACCACCGAGGCGATGCCGATGCCGAGGCCGCTCATGACGCGCCAGAGGATCAGGTCGGGGACGCTGAAGGTGAGAGCGGCGCCGATCGACGAGACGAAGAACAGCACCGCGCCCAGCAGCATGACCTTGAGGCGGCCCCAGCGGTCCGACAGGGCGCCCGCCACGACCGCGCCGACGGCGCAGCCCAGCAGCGCCACGGCCACGACGAAGCCGGTCAGCACCTGGGTCAGCTCGAAGTTGCCCTCGACCGCGTCGACAGCACCGTTGATGACGGAGGAGTCGAATCCGAAGAGGAAGCCGCCAACCGCCGCCGCGACCGAGAGGCCGACGGCTCGTCGCCCGTAGGGGCTTCGCAGGGTGAAGGCGTTTGCGGGGATGGACTGCGTTTGACTCACCCGATCACGCTACTCCCGGCTCGCTCGCAGCAAGGGTTCTGGCGGAGCCCTGACTACAGTGGAACAATGCCCGTTTCCCTCCTCGGTGCCGCCGAGATCCGTCGGCTCGCCGCCGACCTCGACGTGACCCCCACCAAGAAGCTCGGGCAGAACTTCGTCGTCGATGCCAACACGGTGCGCAAGATCGTCCAGGCGGCCCGGGTCACGGCATCCGATCGGGTGGTCGAGATCGGGCCAGGCCTCGGATCCCTCACCCTGGCGATCCTCGAGACCGGCGCCTCGGTCGTCGCCGTCGAGATCGATCACCGCCTCGCCGAGCGCCTGCCCGCCACGGCGGCCACGCACGACGTGCCCGATGGGCGCCTCCAGGTCATCGACGCCGACGCGCTGCGCGTCGACGCGCTGCCGGGCGAGCCGAGCGTGCTGGTCGCCAACCTGCCGTACAACGTGTCGGTGCCGGTGCTGCTGCACTTCCTCGAGACCTTCCCGTACCTCCGCCGCGGCGTCGTCATGGTGCAGGCGGAGGTGGGGGAGCGCCTCGCTGCCCCTCCCGGGTCGAAGGTGTACGGCGCGCCGAGCGTGAAGGCCGCCTGGTACGGCTCGTGGCGCCTGGCCGGGACCGTGTCGCGTCAGGTGTTCTGGCCCGTGCCGAATGTCGACAGCGTGCTGGTCGCCTTCGACCGGGATGCCGAGCCCCGCGGCACCGAGGAGCACCGGCTCCGTACCTTCCAGATCGTGGATGCCGCCTTTCAGCAGCGCCGCAAGATGCTGCGGCAGGCGCTCGCGGGCGTGCTGGGTGGCACGGCGGCCCAGGCGTCGGAGCGTCTGGAGGCCGCGGGGGTGGACCCGACACGGCGCGGCGAGCAGCTCACCGTCGACGACTACGCCCGCATCGCGGCATCCTGACCGCCGCCGCAACCCCCGCGCGAGTCGCCGAGAATCGTCGCTTCGGGCTGCGTCCAGGCGACGATGCCTGGCGACTCGGGCGGCTCGTCGCGTCGAGAGACGAGCGTCGAGCGAATTCTCGCCGTGTTCATCGCGTGTTCCCGAAACATGCCGGTAACATTTCGAGCCGACCGGGAGCATCACGCCGGTGACGAGGTCGTATCCGACGGCCCGAGAGGAACGAGATGCGCTACGCCGAGTACCCCCGCGCCGAACGGGTGCTGCTGCACCTGAGCGACACCCACCTCCGTGCCGGCGGTGCGCCGCTGTACGACGACGTCGACTCCGAGGCGTACCTGGCTCGCGCGGTCGCGTCGATCGATGCCTCCGGCATCCGTCCCGATGCCCTCGTGTTCACGGGCGATCTGGCCGACTTCGGCGAGACCGACGCGTACGACCGGGTGCGTGCCCTCGTCGAGCCGCTCGCCGCGCGCCTGAAGACGCGCGTGGTCTGGGTGATGGGCAACCACGACGACCGCGCGGCCTTCCGCTCCCGTCTGCTGCCCGGCGACGCCGCCGAGCCGACCGCCCCGGTCGACCGTGTCGACGAGTTCGACGGCCTGCGCATCGTGACGCTCGACACCTCGGTCCCGGGCGCCCACCACGGCGAGGTCTCTTCCGAGCAGTTGCGCTGGCTCGCCGAGGTGCTCGCCACCCCCGCACCCCTGGGCACGATCCTCGCGATGCACCACCCGCCCGTGCCGAGCGTCCTCGACCTCGCCGCATCGGTGGAGCTGCGCGATCAGCGGAGCCTCGCGGAGGTGCTGCGCGGATCCGACGTGCGTGCGATTCTCGCGGGGCACCTGCATTACTCGACGTTCGCGACCTTCGCGGGCATCCCCGTGTCGGTGGCCTCGGCGACCTGCTACACGCAGGACCTCATGGTGCCCGTCGGGGGAACCCGCCCGCAGGATGCCGCACAGGGGTTCAACCTCGTGCACGTCTACGACGAGACCATCGTCCACTCGGTCGTGCCGCTGGCCGCCAGCGACGCCCTTCAGTACGTGGATGCCGCGGAGTCGCAGCGGCGGCTGCACGACGCCGGCGTCGTGGTGCCGGCGTCGCGGGCGTTCAGCGGACCGGTGTCGCCGCCGACGACGCCGCTGCCGATCCTTCGCTGACCGCGGTCTTCTCCCACGGTGCGGCGACGGGGAAGTACCGTTCGAGGCACGCGCGCAGGGCGGGCACCCGCACCTCTTCCGGGATCTCGGGCACGCTGCCGTCGTTCAGGCAGAACATGTCGGTGTCACGGCGGGAGACGAGGCGCTCCATCGTGCGCAACGAGTCCAGCTGCGTCGTCTGCACGTAGCGCGTGCGCGGCTCGGTGGTGACGATGGCCCGCCCGGTCGCGAGGGCGTAGTAGTGGTACAGGCTGTTGGTCACCGAGATGTCGGTCGCGGAGCGGAAGCGGCTGGCCGCGGTGCGGGCGTAGTCGTCGGCGAACTCGCGCTCGAGCTCGAAGGCGACCGAGCGGCGCAGCGGCGTGGCGCAGTGCTCGAGGTCCAGCGTGATGACGCGACCGAACCGCTCTTTGAGCAGCGCGCGGTTTACGCGCAGACCATTGTCGTGGCCGGAGCGTTCGATGTGCGCCGGGCCGCTGCCGATGCGCACGCCGCTCTCGACGAAGCGGCTGACCCCGCCGCCGCTGAAGAACAGCTCGGGGGTGACGGGACGACCGAAGAACATGTCGTCGTTGCTGTAGAGGAAGTGCTCGGCCAGACCGGGGATGCGGTGCAGCTGCGCCTCGACGGCGTGCGAGTTGTGCGTGGGCAGCACCGAGGGGTCGGCGAAGAACTCCTCGCTGCGTACGATCGTGACCTTCGGGTGATCGGCGAGCCACTCAGGCGTGGGGGAGTCGGTCGCGATGAAGATCCGGCGCACCCACGGCGCGTACATGTGGACGCTGCGCAGGGCGTAACGCAATTCGTCGACCTGGCGGTAGCGGGCCGCGTTGTCGTCGCCGTCGCCCACGACGTAGCCCTTCATGCGCGCGGCGCGCTGGCGCTGGAACTCGCTGGACGAGCCGTCGACCCACGAGAAGACCATGTCGACGTCGGCGGTGAGCTCGTTCGGGTGCGGGTCGAACATGCCCGTCACGGTCGTCCACCGGCGCCCGTAGCGCTCCACCTCGGTCAGGTCGAGGTCGGCCGCGGCGAACCGGCGACGCGTGAGGGCGCTGGGGCGCGGCGCCTCGATCGTCTTCTCGCCGAAGCGCCAGAGCTCCAGGCGCGGAGCCAGTGAGGCGCCGTAGCGGTACGAGCCCTCGGTCGAGGTGCGCGGGCGAAAGACGGCGTAAGCCTGCACCGAACCGGCGGTGGGGTGGACGCTGTGCGCGGGCACGGGGTCTTCGCCGCGGGCCTTGAGGTAGAACGGCCCCAGCTCGGGGTCGTGGAGCGCCGTCAGCGCCGCCTCGGCGTCGGCGGTGTCGACGACCAGCTTCGGACGACGGTTCGCGTCGCGCACCAGCAGCACGCGCACGCCGCTCGCCTCGATCGCGGACGCCGCGGTCAGCAGGTCGTCGCGCTCGGCGAGGGAGGGGGTCGACGTGTCGTCGACGACGTGCAGGATGCCGTCGTGCATCCGGATATCGGAGCGGGAGAGCAGCGCGCGCCAGGGGTCGGTGTCGATCGACAGGGGGACCATCGGGCGCATACTGCCTCCTCGGGGGTAGGTGACGGGTTCCGGACACCGTAGGGTTCCGGGGTTACGAAGACGTTTCGGCGGCGGCGCCGAACGGCGGGGAGCGGAGCGCTACTGTCGAAGAGTGACTCTCATCGCTCGCTCCGGCCCGGTCTGTCCCGAACCGCCCTGCGAGCGACGGCGGGAAGCGGGCCGACGTTCCAGTTTCGCACACGGCGGCGCGTTGCCGCGCACCAGTGAGCGGGGACGTTCGTGAGTCTCGTCGGCCCCGCGTCCGTGCGGGTGCGCGCGCCCGGGAAGATCAACGTCTTCCTCGAAGTGGGCGATGTGCAGGACGACGGCTATCACGAGCTCGCAACGGCGTTCCAGGCCGTCTCGCTCTACGAAGAGATGGTGGCCACCCCGGCCGACGACCTCACGATGTCGGTCACCGCGAAGGGCCCGGTCGACATCGACGGCGTGCCCACCGACGAGCGCAATCTCGCGATCCGGGCGGCGCGACTCCTCGCACGCACGGCGGGTGTCGATCACGGCGCGCATCTCGCGATCCGCAAGGCCGTTCCCGTCGCCGGCGGAATGGGCGGCGGATCCGCCGATGCCGCGGCCGCCCTCGTCGCGTGCGACGCCTTGTGGGGCCTCGGGATGCCGACGAGCGAGCTCGCCGGCCTTGCCGCGCAGCTCGGCGCCGACGTGCCGTTCGCCCTCCTCGGCGGCACCGCGGTGGGCACCGGTCGCGGCGATGAGCTCAGCCCGGCCCTGGCCCGCGGACGCTTCGACTGGGTGCTGGTGCCGAACGAGGTCGGGATGTCGACACCGGTGGTCTACGGCGAGCTCGACGCTCATCGAGCGCGCCACGCGGTCGACATCGGACCCGCTCCGCGCGTCCCCGCGGTCGACCCCGACGTACTGCACGCGATCCGGCAGGGGGATGCCACGATGCTCGCGGCGACGCTGCGCAACGACCTGCAGGCGCCCGCGCTGCACCTGCGGCCCGACCTGGCCCGCGTGCTCGAGCGCGGCGAGAGCTCCGGCGCCCTGGCGGGACTGGTGTCAGGCTCGGGGCCGACCCTCGCATTCCTCGCCGCCGACGAGTCATCCGCGATCGATCTGCAGGTGACACTGAGCGCCGCGGGGCTCGTCGCCCTCCACGTGCACGGGCCTGTGCCCGGGGCGCGCGTGCTCTGAGGCTACGCGTGTCGCGGCACCATAGCCCAGGTCGACACACGGAGCAATCTTCCGATTGCGCGATCCGTACCTCGCTAGCCTCGACCGAGGTGGACCGTCACCCGTGGGCGCTGTGCCCGCGGGGCGCCACGGAGGGGGTACCCATGAAGGCAACGCTGGACGGCGTCGTGATCGCCGAAGCCGACCGCGACGACCTGGCTTCGATCGAAGGCAACTGGTACTTCCCGCCGCGGGCGGTGCGCGAGGGTGCCCTGCAGAAGAGCCCCACCGCCTACACCTGCCCGTGGAAGGGTGCCGCGCAGTACTGGAACGTCTCGCTCGACGGTGCGGAACTGAAGGACGGCGCCTGGTCGTACCCCGACCTGCGCGACGGCGCGGTCGAACGCGTCGGGAAGGACTTCGCCGGCTACGTGGCCTTCGACCGCAAGGTCGTGGTCTCCGACTGAGGCGGCGATTCGCATGATCGAGTTCTCCGCAGTCTCGAAGATTTTCCCCGACGGCACCCGCGCCGTCGACGACTTCCACCTCGTCATCCCCTCGCGCAAGACGACCGTGTTCGTGGGTTCGTCCGGCTGTGGCAAGACGACGCTGCTGCGCATGATCAACCGCATGGTCGAGCCGTCGTCGGGAGAGATCACCATCGACGGTGACGACATCGGCGGCAAGCCGGCTGTGCAGTTGCGCCGGAGCATCGGCTACGTGATGCAGAACTCCGGGCTCCTGCCGCACTTCACGGTCGCAGACAACATCGCGACCGTCCCCGTCCTGCAGGGGCAGAACCGCAAGACGGCACGCACGCGCGCCCTCGAGCTCATGAGGACCGTCGGTCTCGACACCGCCATGGCCGACCGCTACCCGAGCCAGTTGTCGGGCGGGCAGCAGCAGCGCGTGGGTGTCGCGCGCGGACTCGCGGCCGACCCCAACATCCTTCTCATGGACGAGCCGTTCGGTGCCGTCGACCCCATCGTGCGCGACGAGCTCCAGCAGGAGCTGCTGCGCCTGCAGAGCGAGATCGGCAAGACGATCGTCTTCGTCACCCACGACATCGATGAAGCGTTCCTGCTCGGCGACCAGGTCGTCATCCTCGAGAAGGGCGCCAAGATCGCCCAGGTCGGCACGCCGAGCGAGATCGTCGAGAACCCGGCGAGCGACTTCGTGGCGAGCTTCATCGGCGCCGTGAAGGGCAAGCGCGCCCTGCACCTGAAGCAGACCGCGAACGGAACGGTCGTCGTGGATGCCGAGGGCCGCACCCAGGGTGCCCTCGTGGAGGAGCCCCGCCCGTGAACTGGGTCGGCAACAATCTCGATCTCATCGGGCAGCTGACGCTCGTGCACCTGCGCCAGAGTCTGATCGCGCTGGTCGTCGGCTTCGTCATCAGCATCCCGCTCGGCTGGGTCGCCTGGCGCTATCGCCTGGTGCGCAGCGGCGTCATCACCATCACCGGGCTGCTGTACACGATCCCCTCGCTCGCGCTGCTCATCCTCGTTCCGGTCGTGACCGGCTGGTACAGCATCGTCAGCGAAACGAACCTCATCGTGGCGCTCGCGATCTACGCGGTCGCCATCCTCGTCCGCGCCGTCGCCGACGGGCTCGATTCGGTGGATGCCGGCGTCCGCCAGGCGTCCACGGCCATCGGCTACGGATCGTTCCGTCGTTTCGTGGCCGTCGAGTTCCCGCTCGCGGGACCCGTCGTGCTCGCCGGTCTCCGCGTCGCCTCGGCGAGCACGATCGCGCTGGCCACCGTCGGCATCCTCGTCGGCATCCAGAACATCGGCTACCTCTTCACCAACGGGCTCCAGCGGCGGATCATCCCGGAGGTCTTCGCGGGGGTCGTCGCCGTCGTCGTGCTGGCACTCGTGATCGACCTCGTCCTCGTGATCGTGGGCCGCCTGCTGATGCCGTGGACGCGCCGGGCCGCGGTGCCGTCGGCGCGGCGCGCACGGACGGCGGTGGCCGCATGAACCTGCTCGGAGACGCCATCGGCTGGATCTTCTCCGGCGACCCCGGCCGGGGGTTCGACCCCATCCCGCTCGCGATCGGCGTGCAGCTGCTGTACACCCTCATCGCCGTGGTCATCGCGGGCGTCATCGCGATCCCGCTCGGGTGGTTCATCGGCCACACGGGCAAGGGGCGAGAGGTCGCCGTCGCGATCTCGGGAGCCGCGCGCGCGATCCCGTCGTTCGGGCTCCTCATCCTGCTGACCCTCCTGCTCGGCGTGCTGCACAAGCCCGAGGCCGCGGTGATCTCGTTCGTCGTGCTCGCGATCCCGTCGCTCCTGGCCGGCGCCTACACCGGCTTCGAGGCGATCGACCGCCGCATCATCGACGCCGGCCGATCGATGGGCATGACCGAATCGCAGATCCTCTGGCGCATCGAGGTTCCGCTCGGCCTGCCGCTGCTGGTCGGCGGCGTACGAGCGGCGACGCTGCAGGTGCTCGCCACCGTGACGATCGCGGCCTACATCGGCCTCGGCGGTCTGGGGCAGTACATCATCGCCGCGATCCCGCTCCGCCGCTTCGACATCCTCATCGGCGGCGCGATCCTCGTCGCCGTTCTCGCCCTCGTCATCGACGGACTGTTCGCCCTTGTGCAGCATCTCGTCGTGCCGCGTGGCATCCGCGCCGCCGGATCCGCGCAGCCGCAGCGGCGCTCCGCGCGCCAGCGTCGTGCCGAGGCCATCGCCGTCGGCGCGCCCGCCGCGCCGCCCGCGACCCCCTGACCCACCCGAATCCCGCATCACCAGAAAAGAGAGCACCCATGTTCACAGCACGAACCCGGAAGGGCCTCGGCGTCTTCGCCGGCCTCGCTGTCGCCTCCGTCGCACTCGCCGGCTGCAGCGGCGGCTCCAGCGACCCGCTGAGCAACGGCGGCGGCGACGCGTCGGCGTCGTCCGACACCATCGTCGTCGGCTCGCAGGCGTACTACTCGAACGAGATCATCGCCGAGATCTACGCCCAAGCGCTCGAGGGCGCCGGTAAGACGGTCACCCGTCAGTTCCAGATCGGCCAGCGCGACGCGTACATCCCGCTGCTCGAGGACGGCACCGTCTCGGTCTTCCCCGAGTACAGCGGCAACCTCCTGCAGTTCTTCGACGCCGAGACCACCGCCCGCACCGCGGACGACGTCTACGCGGCCCTGCCGGCGGCGCTTCCGGAGGGCCTCGAGGTTCTCGACCAGTCCGAGGCGACCGACCAGGACTCGTACACCGTGACCTCCGCCTTCGCCCAGGCGAACGGGCTCACGAGCATCGCCGACCTGGCCAAGGTCACCTCGGGACTGACCCTCGGCGGCAACGCCGAGCTCGCCGAGCGCCCCTACGGCCCGACCGGCCTGCAGTCGACCTACGGCGTGAATGTGCAGTTCTCGCCCACCGGTGAGACCACGGTCGACGACCTCGTCGCGGGCACCATCCAGGTCGCGAACGTCTACACGGCCGACCCCCGCATCCAGACCGACGACCTCGTCACGCTGACCGACCCCGAGGGCCTCTTCCTCGCGTCGAACGTCGTGCCGGTCGTCAACTCGAACGTCGCCTCCGAGGTGGCCGACGTGCTGAACAAGGTCAGCGCGGCGCTCACCCCCGAGGGCCTCGTCGAGCTGAACGTGAAGTCGACCGTCGACCAGGAGTCGACCGCCGACATCGCCAAGGAGTGGCTCGCCGCCAACGGCTTCTGAGTCCCCTCCGCCCGCCACGGGGTCGTCCGGTTCGCCGGCGGCCCCGTCGTGGTTCCGGGGGAGCGTCGTCCCGGTTCGTCGGGCGGCCCCGTCGTTGTTCCGGATGCCACGACCCGTCGCGCTCGTCGAGCCCGAGCACCGCGTAGCCTGGGACGGATATGGCACATCTGCTCGGGGGCGAAGCCCTGCACCTGGAATACCCGACCAAGGTCGTCTTCGACTCCGTCTCGCTCGGCGTGAACGAGGGCGACCGCATCGGCATCGTCGGCCGCAACGGCGACGGCAAGTCGAGTCTGCTGGGCATGCTCGCCGGCATCCGCGAACCCGACGGCGGTCGCGTCACCGTGCGCGGCGGGGTGACCGTGGGGGTGCTGGATCAGCAGGACACGCTCGACGACGACGACACGATCGGTCACGCGGTCGTCGCCGACCGCCCCGAGCACGAGTGGGCGGGCGATGCCCGCACGCGCGACGTCATCGCGGGTCTGCTCGGCGACCTGCCCTGGGACGCGCGGCTCGGCGACCTGTCGGGTGGGCAGCGCCGTCGCGTGGCGCTGGCGAAGCTGCTCTCGGGCGACTGGGACGTGCTGTTCCTCGACGAGCCGACCAACCACCTCGACGTCGAGGCGATCACGTGGCTCGCGGGCCACCTGAAGAAGAGGTGGGCGCCGTCGGCCGGCGGACTGCTGGTCGTGACGCACGACCGGTGGTTCCTCGACGAGATCTGCAACACCACGTGGGAGGTGCACGACCGCATCGTCGAGCCCTTCGAGGGCGGCTACGCGGCCTACATCCTGCAGCGTGTCGAGCGCGACCGCCAGGCGGCATCCATCGAACAGCGCCGCCAGAACCTCGCTCGCAAGGAGCTGGCGTGGCTGCGCCGCGGGGCGCCGGCGCGCACGTCGAAGCCGAAGTTCCGCATCGACGCGGCCAACGAACTCATCGCCGACGTGCCCGAGATCCGCGACAAGGTGGCCCTGCAGTCCCTCGCCGTCGCGCGCCTCGGCAAAGACGTGGTCGATCTGCTCGACGCGGGCGTGACATTCGGCGACAAGACGGTGCTGGAAGACGTCGAGTGGCGGATCGCGCCGGGGGAGCGCACCGGCATCCTCGGCGTGAACGGCGCGGGCAAGTCGACACTGCTCAGCCTGGTCACCGGCTCGCTCGAGCCGACGAGCGGACGCGTCAAGCGCGGGAAGACCGTGAAGGTCGCCACCCTCACTCAGCGCCTCGACGAGCTCGACCAGCACCTGAACGACCCGGTGCGCGTGGTCATCTCGAACCTCCGCACGACCTACGCCTTCGGTACCGGATCCAAGGCGCAGGAGCTCACCCCCGGTCAGCTGCTGGAGCGCCTCGGGTTCTCGAGCGCCCAGCTCTCGACACCGGTGAAGGATCTCTCCGGTGGTCAGAAGCGCCGCCTGCAGCTGCTGCTGGTGATCCTCGACCAGCCCAACGTGCTGATCCTCGACGAGCCGACCAACGACCTCGACACCGACATGCTCGCGGCGATGGAAGACCTGCTCGACTCGTGGTCGGGCACGCTCATCGTCGTCTCCCACGACCGGTACTTCCTCGAGCGCGTCACCGACCAGCAGTACGCGATCCTGGATGCCAAGCTCCGTCACTTGCCCGGGGGAGTGGACGAGTACCTGCGGCTGCGCGCGCGACAGGATGCCGAGCCCTCGCGTCCCGCGGCATCCGGCGGCTCGACGGCCCCTGCCGGGCTGCAAGGAGCCGACCTGCGCGCGGCGCAGAAGGAGGCCTCGGCTGCGGAGCGGAAGATCGAGAAGCTGCAGCAGCAGATCGACCGGGCCAAGGCCGCCCTCGCCGACCACGATCAGGCGGACTACGTCGGGCTTGGCGAGGAGATGGAGCGCATCGGCAAGATGGAGGCCGAGCGCGACGAGCTCGAGGGGCGCTGGTTCGAGCTCACGGAGGCGATCGGCTGACGCGGCGCATCATGCCGGACGACGCCGCGCCGTGTCGAGCGGTGGCGGTTGGCCCGGGACGTGGATAGCGTGGACGGGTGCTCCGGGGGCGAGCGCGGAGGGGGAGCCGAATGTCCGACGATGCCGAGCGCTTCTACGAGCTGCACGACGACATCATGCGCGAGGCGCGTGCCTACGAGGATGCGGCGGCCCAGCCGCTCCCGGCGTCGGCGAACGACGATTCCGGCACGATTTTCCTGGATCTCAGTCCGGAGGGACTCCTCACCGTAGACATCGGTGACGACTGGCGCGACGTCTACGCTCCCACCGAGCTCGCCGACGGCGTGCTCTCCGTGTTCGGCGCCCTGAGCCAGGCGCGTCTGTCGGAGTGGGCCGTGCAGCTCGACCAGGCGATGGACCGTCCGCGCGCCTCGACACCGGTCCCGCCGACCTCGCAGACCGCGGCGGGGCGGATGAAGGCCGCGCTCGAGGCGGAACCGGAGGCCACCGCTGCGGCGAACAAGGTGCTCGAGAACGTCCTGGATGTGCTGGACGACATCGTCGCCAACTTCGATAGCACGTATGACGAGGCCGTCCGCCGCGGTCGCGCCGGTACCTCGGTCGAGACCGCCGACGCGCGGGTCCGGGTGCGGGTGTCGCCCGCAGGAGACCTCCTCGCCCTCGAGATGTCGCCCGAGTGGCTCTCTCGCGCGACGGGCGGCGACATCTCGCGCGAGCTGAACGAAGCGATCTCCCGCGCCCGCGCCGATACAGCCCTCCAGGCCACGGGGGGACTGCTCGATGGCACGCCCCTCGCGAAGTACCAGCGATTCGTGGACGATCCGGAGGCGTTCGAGAACTTCCTCCGGGGAAAGGACTGACGATGAGTGACATCTCCCTGGCCTACGAGGCCCTGTCGAAGGACGCGTCGCTGTGGGACGCCGCCGGTGACTCCATCGAGGCCGGACGCACGGAGCTGTCGGGCATCGACGTCTACCGGGGGGCGTTCTCGTTCGCCGCGCTGGACGTCGCCGACAGCTACGAGCAGATCCGCGCGCAGGTCATGACCCTTCTCGAACAGGGCGCCGCAGCGACCCGCGCCGGTGCCGATGCGCTGCGCGCCGTGCGCGCGGATTTCGAGCGCTACGAGGACGAGACCCAGTCGGGTCTTTACGACATCTGGCAGCCCGTCTCCTGACACGCCCCCCGGATAGGAACACGAGGTAGAGCATGAACCCCGCCGAGCGCTTCATCGAGCTTCTTCAGAAGATCCGCGAGAAGATCGAGGAGATCTCCCGTCTGATCAACGCGGCATTGTCCGCCCTGCCGGCTGTCCTCGGCTTCATCGCCGATCGGGTGCAGGACGCGTGGAACACCATGCTCGGGAAACTGCAGGAGTTCTGGAGCTGGTGCGCCGACATCTTGACGTACGTCGGCAATCCGTTCATGCTCAACGGCGCGGCCGACGGGTGGAAGCAGATGGGAGTGAAGGTGTCGCGCATCAACGACACCATCACCGATTTCAACCTGTCGGTCGACGATCGGTGGACGGGCACCGCGGCCGAACAGTACCGCCAATCGGTGGAGCCGCAGCGCCGCGCGAACTCGTCGATCCTGTCGGACTACGCCGAGAACGTCTCGAGCGCGATGACGGGCCTCGCCGGCGCGATCATCGCGTTCTGGGCCGGCCTCGTCGTCGCCGTCATCACCTTGCTCGGCGCTCTGGCCGGTGCCGCCGTCGCGACGGGGACCATCGTCGGTCTGCCGGCGGCGCCCGTGCTGATCGGGCTCGGGATCGCGGCCTTCCTCGCCGCCGGAGGGGCGGGCGTGGCGATCCTGTACGTGGCCGCGGGCAGCGCTCGTGCGACCATCGCGTCGGCGCAGGCGGGGATCACGCAGTGGCCGCAGATCGCGACGAGTTGATGAGCGCGTCGAACACCCCTCCCGAGGACGTGATCCGTACGACGCGTCCCCGAGTGACGGGGATCCTGGCGATCGTCCTCGCGGTGATCCTCGTGCTGGTCGCGGTCGCGTGGTTCCTGGTGGGGGCGCCGGCTGTCGGTCCGGCCGTGGCTTGTCTTCTCCTCGCCGTCGTCAGCGTCGTCATCGGGGGCCTGTCCCTTCGGGTGGCCGCGGGCCGTCGGGACACCCTGCCCTCGACGGGTCCGCTCACCCTGCTGACGATCCTCGCCTTCGCGATCGGATTCGTCGGCGCGGGCCTGGGCATCGTGCTCGGCGCCATCGGCTCCTCGCCGGGCGCGATCGGCGCGGGGGTGACGACGTTCATCCTCGGCATCCTTGTCGCGGTTCAGGGAGTCCTCGTGTACGGTGCCGCGAAGAAGCGCGCCGCCTGACGACGGTGCCGCCGTCATCGCACACGGTCGTCGCACGCGGCCGTCGACGATGGACGGGGCCCGGATGATCTCTCGGGCCGCGCCCGGCCCTGCGTCGCGGCCCGTCACGATCGACCGGTGTGCGGACCGGTCTTCTGCAGTCAGTGGATGGCGTACTCGAGGATCGCGATGAACACACCGAGGCAGGCCGTCGCGAACCCGCCGACGAGCCGTCCGAACACCCGGGCACCACGGCGGCGGTAGGCGCTGTAGCCGAGCAAGAAGAGCACCAGGAACGTCGACCACATCGACAGGTCGGCCGCGTCATCGATCGAGACTCCGGTGAGCCCGGCCCACACGAGAACCAGGACCGACGGCACCGACGCGTAGAGCATGCCGGCTCCGTGACGCATGCCCTCGCGGTTGGCGTGTCGGAGGCCGTGGTCGGCGTGCTCGGTGAGCGTGTGCGCGAAGACGTGGGCGATGAAGAAGACGATGAGCGACGTCGAGGCGCTCAGCAGCACGTCCCACACCGAATCGGCGTGGTCGTCGGCTATGGTGACGAAGGCCGCGAAGACGATGAGACCGTAGATCGCCGCGGGCGAGCGGAATCGCACGTCGAACCACGCGCGCACGCGCGCCCATCGCGTCAGGGGAGCGGCGGGGGCGCTCACGCGTCGAATCCCAGGCTGAGCTTGCGCAGCAATGTCGCCAGGCGTTCGCGGTCGTTCTTCGCCAGACCCTCCAGCAGCAGGGCCTCGGCGTCGACAAGGCGCGTGATCGCGGCATCCACCCGGACGCGTCCGTCGTCGGTCAGGGTCACCAGGATGCTGCGTCCGTCGCCCGGGTCGGCTTCGCGGCGCACGAAGCGGCGTGCCACCAGCCGGTCGATGCGGTTGGTCATCGTGCCGCTGGAGACGAGCGTCTGCTGCAGCAGCTGCTTGGGGCTCAGCTGGTAGGGCTCGCCCGCGCGACGCAGGGCGGACAGCACATCCCACTCCCACGACTCGATGTCGCTGCGCCGGAAGGCCTCTTTGCGCGCGATGTCGAGGTGGCGGGAGAGCCGCGCGACGCGCGAGAGCACCTCGAGCGGGGAGAAGTCCAGGTCTGGGCGCTGTCGCATCCACGCATCGACGATGCGGTCGACCTCGTCGCTGTCCCGGCTCACGGTCTCATTATGGCCTTCGCGGTCGGGCGGACCGTCGCGAGGGGGCGCGGTCTGGCAGACTTGACCGGTGCCTTCGGGCACGGTCCGCCGTGGTGTAACGGCAGCACGACAGCCTTTGGAGCTGTTAGGTCCAGGTTCGAATCCTGGCGGCGGAGCATGACATCACCGACCGAGTTGGCCGTCGTCGTCCTCGCCGCGGGTCAGGGCACCCGCATGCGATCGCGTCTCCCGAAGGTGCTGCATCCGGTGGGTGGTCGTCCGCTCGTCGGGCACGTGCTCGACACCGCGGCATCCCTCGATCCGGCCCGCATCGTGGTGGTCGTGCGGCACGAGCGCGAGCTCGTCGCCGAGACGGTGTCGGAGCTGGCCCCCGGCGTCGTCGTGGTGGACCAGGACGAGGTCCCGGGCACCGGGCGCGCCGTCGAGGCGGCGCTCGACGCGCTCGACGGCTTCGAGGGCGACGTGCTCGTGCTCAGCGCCGACGTGCCGCTGCTCGAGACCGGCACCCTCACGGAGCTGCTCGCCACCCACCGCACCGGTGGCACGGCGGTGACCCTGCTCAGCGCCCGCGTCGACGAGCCGTTCGGCTACGGCCGCATCCTCCGCGACGAGACGGACGGCGTCCGCCGGATCGTGGAACAGAAGGATGCCACGGCCGACGAGGCCGCGGTCACCGAGATCAACGTGGGGGTCTACGTCTTCCAGGCGGCGCCCCTGCGCTCCCAGTTGGCGCTCGTGGGCACCGCGAACGCGCAGGGCGAGAAGTACCTCACCGATGTGATCGGCCTGCTCCGCGACGCGCAGCTCGGGGTCGCGGCATCCGTCACCTCCGACGCTGCGGCGGCCCTGGGCGTCAACGACCGGATTCAACTGTCGGAGGCGGGCCGCACGCTCAACGCCCGCACGGTGCGCCGCTGGCAGCTCGAAGGCGTCACTGTCGTCGACCCCGCCACGACGTGGATCGACGTGACGGCGACGCTCGCCCCCGACGTGACGATCCTGCCCAACACGCACGTGCGCGGGGCGACCGTCATCGCCGGCGGTGCCACGATCGGGCCCGACACCACGCTGGTCGACTGCGAGGTGGGCGAGGATGCCACGATCACGCGCACCGACGGCACTCTCGCGGTCGTCGAGGCCGGCGCGACCGTCGGACCGTTCGCCTACCTGCGGGCCAATGCCCGCGTCGGCGTCAAGGGCAAGGTCGGCACCTTCGTCGAGGTGAAGAACTCCTCGATCGGCGAGGGCAGCAAGGTCCCGCACCTGTCCTACATCGGCGACACCGAGATCGGCCGCGGCGTCAACCTCGGCGCCGGCGCGATCACCGCCAACTACGACGATCTCGCCAAGCACCGCACCGTCATCGGCGACGAGGTGCACAGCGGCTCGCACAACGTCTTCGTCGCGCCGGTTACCATTGGAGCGGGCGCCAAGACGGGTGCCGGCGCGGTGATCCGCAAGGACGTTCCGGCCGGTGCGCTGGCGCTGAGCGTGTCCCCCCAGCGCAACATCGAGGGGTGGGTCGAGAAGAACCGACCGGGCACCGCGGCGGCCGATGTGGCCGCGCGGGCTCGGGCTGAACAGGAAGCGGCCGATGGCTCGTAAGAAGAATCGTGTAGACCTCGACCGCGACAACGGCATCGCCCCCGGGCTCGTCGCCAAGACCAAGAAGCGGCTCGTCGTCGCCTCGGGTCGTTCGCACCCCGAGCTGGCCGCGCAGGTCGCGCAGCACCTGGGTACCGAGCTGGCGCCCACCGAGCACCGCACCTTCGCCTCGGGCGAGATCTACACCCGCTTCGAGGTGTCGATCCGCGGCTGCGACGTGTTCGTCGTGCAGTCGTTCGGGCCGCCGGTCAACGAGTGGCTCATGGAGCTGCTCATCATGCTCGACGCCCTCAAGCGCGCGTCGGCCAAGCGCATCACGGTCGTCGCGCCGTACTTCCCGTACTCGCGTCAGGACAAGAAGGGCCGCGGTCGCGAGCCCATCAGCGCGCGCCTCGTCGCCGACCTGCTCAAGACCGCCGGCGCCGACCGCATCATGAGCGTCGACCTGCACGCGGCGCAGATCCAGGGCTTCTTCGACGGCCCCGTCGACCACCTCTTCGCCAAGCCCGTGCTGCTCGAGCACTTCGAGCAGGGCCTCACCGGCGAGGACCGCGAGACCCTCACGGTCGTCTCCCCCGACATGGGTCGCGTGCGGGTCGCCGACACCTGGTCCGACAGCCTCGGTGCGCCGCTCGCGATCATCCACAAGCGTCGTGACCCGAAGGTCGCCAACCAGGTCTCGGTGCACGAGATCGTCGGTGACGTGAAGGGGCGCACCTGCCTGCTCGTCGACGACATGATCGACACCGGCGGCACGATCCAGAAGGCCGCCCAGGCGCTCAAGGCCTCCGGTGCCCGCAAGGTCATCGTCGCCGCGACCCACGCGATCTTCAGCGACCCCGCCACCGAACGGCTCCAGGATGCCGCGATCGACGAGGTCGTGGTCACCGACACCGTTCCGCTTCCCGCAGAGCGTCGCTTCGACCGCCTCACGGTGCTGCCGATCGCGCCGCTACTGGCGCGGGCCATCCATGAGGTGTTCGAGGACGGCTCGGTCACGAGCATGTTCGGTGGCGACGCCTGAGCGCGTTCCGTTCCCCCGCGATGCAGCCGTCTCCCCGCCGGGAGGCGGCTGCCGCCGTTTCCACCCTGCGAGGTGGCTGAGGATGTCGAAACCACCGGTCGGGCCGCGGGTGAGGTGACTGAGCCGGTCGCAGCCACCGGTCCCTTCGACGGGCTCAAGGACCTCCGTCGCAGTTCGCGCTCATAGCCTGCACAAAGGTGTGAACCGGGGAGCCGTGAAGGTCGTGTCCCTACCGTGAGCGTGCACGCGCCGCGAGGCACGACAGAAGGAGGACCCTCATGATCCGCACCACAGCCGTACCCCGTCCCGTCCGCGTCGGCACCGCCCTGCTGGGCGTCGCCGGCATCGTCACCCTCGCCGGGTGCGCGGGCGGCACGACCGACGCCGCCGCTCCTGCCGAGACCACCGCCGCCCCGGCCGCGTCGTCCGCCCCCAGCGCGAGCGCGAGCGCGGCCACGGGTTCCACGACTTCCGGTACCTACACCGACGGCACGTACGAGGCGACGGGGCAGTACGCGACTCCCGAGAGCGTCGAGACGATCGACGTGACCCTCAGCATCGCCGGTGACACCGTCACGGCCGTCGAGGTGACCGGCGACCCGCAGGCAGCGGAGTCGAAGCGGTACCAGAGCGAGTTCATCGGCGGCATCCAGGACGAGGTCGTCGGCAAGAAGCTCGACGAGATCTCCGTGAGCAAGGTCGCGGGATCCTCGCTCACCAGCGGCGGGTTCAACGAGGCCGTCAAGACCATCCAGTCCGAGGCGAAGGCCTGACCGACATGAGCACTCCGACCGCGACGGACTCGACCTGGGCCTTCGACGCGATCGGCACGTCGTGGGCGATCGATGCGGCCGCACCCGTGTCGCCGATCGCCCGCGACGCGGTGTCCGCCGTCATCGAGCGGTTCGACCGCGATTGGTCGCGTTTCCGCGACGACTCCCTGGTGTCCGCACTCGCGGACGGGCGCACGGCATCCGTCGCCCTTCCCGAGGACGCGGATGCCATGCTCTCGCTCTACGACGAGCTCGACCGGGCGACCGCGGGGGCCGTCAACCCGCTCGTCGGTGACGCCTTGGCCCGGCTCGGCTACGACGCGCGCCTCACCCTCGCGCCGCAGGGCGGGCCGGTGGCCGCCCCGGACTGGCGCCGCGACCTGTCGTGGTCCGACGGGATGCTGCGGCTCGCTCGCCCCGCCACGATCGACGTCGGGGCACTCGGGAAGGGCCGTCTCGTCGACCTCGTCATCGACGCGCTCGCCTCGCACGTCGGCGGCGACCTGATCGTCGACGCGTCCGGCGATCTCGCCGCGCGCGGTGCCCCCGTGCAGGTCGGGCTCGAGCACCCCTACGACGCTTCAAGAGTGATCGGCGTGGTCACGGTGCAGGACGAGGCGCTGTGCGCATCGGCGATCAACCGCCGCGCCTGGGGCGACGGCCTGCATCACGTGCTCGACGCGCGCACCGGCGTACCCGTGCGTGCGTACGCGGCGACCTGGGCGCTCGCCGACACCGCGATGCGCGCCGACGCCCTGGCCACGGCGCTGTTCTTCGACGGCGGGCCCGAGCTCGCGGCATCCTGGGATGCGCAGTGGGTGCGCATGCGCACCGACGGCCGGGTCGAGTGGTCGCCCGGCTTCTCGGGCGAGATCTTCGCCTGAGCCTCTTCACCCCTCGGAAGGGACCCCTGTCATGAGCACCACGCTCACCGCCGGCTCCACCCGCGTGCTCGGTCTCATCGGACGCGTCTCGATGTACCGCCTGGTCCTGTCGTCGCTGGGACTGCTCGCGGTCCTCTCGCTCGTGCTGTCGTTCGCCGGCCTGGTCGTGCCCGAGCCCCTCGAGCTCGTCGTCGGCGCCGTGGTGCTGGTCGCCGCGTGCGGGCTGACCGACCTCGTCGCCCAGAGCGTGCTCCGGATGCCGCGCCGCCTGGAGTCCACGCTTATCACCGCCGCGATCCTGCTGTTCGTGCTGCGTCCGAGCGTCGAGCCGCTGGGCGTCGCCGGTCTCGTGCTGGCCGGGGTGGTGGCATCCGCGTCGAAGTACCTGCTCGCGTGGCGGGGGCGCCACATCTTCAACCCGGCGGCGACCGGAGCGACCGTTCTCACCATCGTGAGCATCTGGGCGCCCGATCTGGGCTCGTCGGCGTGGTGGGTGGGCTCGCCATGGCTGGCGGGCCCCGTTCTCGTGCTCGGAGTGCTTCTGCTTCTGCGTACCGACAAGCTGCCGATCGTCGCCACGTTCTGGGTCGTGGCGATGGCGGTGGCGTTCGTGCGGACGACGGTCCAGTTCACCTCGGCCGGGTTCCCCGTCGACGTGCCGACGGTACTGCTGCAGGTCGCGTTCTCCTCGCCCTTCCTCTTCCTCGGCGCGTTCATGCTCTCGGAACCGCTCACGCTGCCCCCGCGTCGTGCCCAGCAGCTCCTCGTGGCCGTGGTGGTCGGAGTGCTGGCCGGTTGGCCGATCGCGGTCGGAGAGATCACCCTCGGCCAGGAGCGGGCACTGCTCGTCGGCAATCTGCTCGCGTTCCTGTTCTGTCTGCGTGCGGCCGTGCGTCTGCGTGTGGAGAGGCGGCGCGATCTCACCCCCACCGTGCGCGAGCTCACGTTCCACGCGGCCCGCCCGTTCTCGTTCCGGCCGGGGCAGTACCTCGAGCTCGACGTGCCGCACCGTCGGCCCGACCGCCGGGGTACGCGGCGGGAGTTCTCCATCGCCTCGGCGCCGGAAGACCTGCCCGAGGTGCGCATCGCCTACAAGGACGGATCGCAGTCGTCGTACAAGCGCGCGCTCGCCGTGGTCGAGCACGGCTCGACGCTCGCGGTCACGGGCGTGTGGGGCGACTTCGTCCTGCCCGCGCGTCCGACCGCCCCCGTGCTGATGGTCGCCGCCGGGATCGGGGTCACCCCCTTCGTGGCGCAGCTGCGGCATCTCGTCGCCACCGGCCAGGAGCGCGACGCGGTGCTGGTGTACGTGGTGTCGGAGGCCGCGGAACTGGCGTTCCGCGACGACATCGCGGCCAGCGGCATCCCCGTCGTCGTCTTCTCGCGCGACGAACCGCGCGACCTCCCGACGGGTTGGGTGTGGGCGGGTCCCGATCGCGTGGATGCCGATGCGCTGCTGCGCGTGGTCCCCGACGTCGGTCGTCGCGCGGCCTACGTCTCGGGACCGCCCCGGCTCATCTCGACGCTCGCCCCCGCGCTGGCGAAGGCGAAGTCGCTCACGATGGACGCGTTCGCCGGGTACTGACCGGCGGTTAGGGTGGGCCGGTGCCCACTCCGGATTTCGTCCTCGAACTGCGCCGCTACGTCGGTACGCTCCCGCTGCCTCTCGTCGGCGTGACGGCCGTCATTCGCCGTGGCGACGAGGTGCTGCTGGGGCGACGGAGCGACAACGGCCGCCTGACCCCGATCACGGGCATCGTCGATCCGGGGGAGGAGCCCGCCGACGCTGCGGTGCGCGAGGCGGCCGAGGAGGCCGGCGTCGAGATCGTCGTCGACCGACTCGCGTGGGTGCACCAGATCCCGCGCGTCACCTACGACAACGGCGACCGGGCCGACTACCTCGACCTCGTGTTCGAATGCCGCTGGATCGCGGGGGAGCCGACCCCCATTGACGGCGAGATGACCGACCTCGGGTGGTACGCCGCTTTGCACGTCGACGAGGTGCTCGACGCCGGGATGGCGGCGCGCGTGCGCGCGGGTCTCACGCCGGGTGCGGCGCGGTTCGAGGGCGGTGACGCTCCCTCGCCGGTCGCAGCGCGCTGACCACGGCGCACCCCGCTCCGCTCACACCGGGTCGGCGGGCTTCGCCGGCAGGCGCACCTCGAACGTCGTGTCGCCCGGGGTGCTGTGCACGGCGATGGTGCCGTGGTGAGCGTCGACGATCGCGCGCGCGATGGAGAGACCGAGCCCCGTGCCGCCGGTCTTGCGGTCGCGGGAGCGGTCGGCGCGAGCGAAGCGCTCGAACAGCTGCGAGGCGACGGAGGGATCGATGCCGGGGCCGTCGTCGTGCACGCGCAGCACGGCTTCGGCGCCCTCGTGCGCGACCGACACGGTCACGGTGCTGCCGGGGGGCGTGTGCGTACGGGCGTTCGCGAGGAGGTTGGCGATCACCTGGTGCAGGCGCGAGGCGTCGCCGGCGAGCTCGACGGGCTCGTCGGGCACCTCGATGCTCCACGAATGGTCGGGGCCGGCGGGGCGGGCGTCGCCGACGGCCTCCACCGCGATCTGCGTGAGATCGACCGACCCGTAGACGAGCTCCTGCCCCTCGTCGAGCCGTGCCAGCAGCAGCAGGTCTTCGACCAGCGTCGTCATGCGCAGCGACTGCGCCTGGATGCGCTCGAGCGACTGCTCGGTGGTCTCCACGGCGAGGGCGGTGCGTTGGCGGCTTTCGTCGTCCTGGGCCTGACGCATGGCGCGCAGGGAGAGTTCCGAGAACCCGCGGATGGATGCCAGGGGCGTGCGCAGCTCGTGACTGGCATCCGCCACGAAACGGCGCATGAGCTCCTCGTTGCGCTGACGGGCCGACAGAGAGGCGTCGACACGGTCGAGCAGGGTGTTCAGCGCCAGGCCGACCTGTCCTATCTCGGTGTGGTCGTCGACCTGGTCGGCGGGGACGCGCTCGGTGATCGAGACGTCGCCCTGGTCCATGCGCAGCGAGGCGACCCGGGTGGCGGTCTCGGCGACCGAGCGGAGGGGCCGGAGTCCGAGGCGGATGACGATGGCGATGATGGCGCCCAGCAGCAGCAGACCACCGGTGGTGACGAGCGCGACGGTGGTGAGGATGGCGCCGATCGTGCTCGTGACACTCGAGAGGGGCAGCCCGACGAGGAAGAGGCTGTCGCCGCCGGGCGCGGGGAAGGTACGGACGAGGTACTCGCCGAGGTTCGGCAGCTCGACGGTCTGAGCGTTCGAGTCCGCAGCCGCTTGGAGGCTGTCGGCGATGCGACTGAGGTCGTCCGTCGACAGCGCGCGGGCACCCTCGTCGCCGACCACGGCGCCGGTGATGCCGCTGCCGCGGGAGGTCATCACGAGCAGCGTGCCCGGATCGAAGAACCCGGATGCCAGGACCTGCTCCGCGGAGTTCTGGAACACCGTCCGTTGCTGAATCGAGGCGGCGGCCTCGTCCACCTGCGCTCCGAGATTGACGTAGAGGACGCCGCTCAGGATCGCACTCGTGGAGATGCCGATCATCACGAGGATGAAGGCCACCATGCCGATGACCGCGGTCATCAGCCGCGCCTGCAGTGTCCAGGGTCGCCGCCGCAGCCGCTGGAACCGGGTCTCGGTCGCGAGCGCGTGCGGGGGGACCGGGGGAGCCGGCCGCGGAGGCAGCGTCACTGGGGCGCTTTGATCATGTAGCCGACGCCGCGGACGGTGTGGATGAGCGGCTCGTTACCGGCGTCGATCTTCTTGCGCAGATACGAGATATAGAGCTCGACGACGCTGGAGCGACCGCCGAAGTCGTAGTTCCAGACGCGGTCGAGGATCTGCGCCTTCGACACCACGCGCCGCTGGTTGCGCATGAGGAAGCGCAGCAGCTCGAACTCGGTCGCCGTCAGCTCGATCTCCTTGCCTCCGCGCACGACCTCGTGGCTGTCCTCGTTCAACGACAGGTCGCCGACGCGCAGGATGGGCTCCGAATCGCGGGTCAGCGCGGTCCCGGCGCGGCGCATGAGGCCGCGGAGGCGCGCGACGACCTCCTCGAGGCTGAAAGGCTTGGTGACGTAGTCGTCGCCGCCGGCGGTCAGCCCCGCGACGCGGTCGGCCACGGCATCCTTCGCGGTGAGGAACAGCACCGGCACGTCGTTGCCCGAGTGACGCAGGCGCTGCAACACGGCCATGCCGTCGAGGTCGGGCATCATGATGTCGAGCACCATGGCATCCGGTTCGAAGTCCCGGGCGGTGGAAAGGGCGTCGAAGCCCGAGCCGGCGGTCTTGACCTCCCAGCCCTCCATGCGCAGGGCCATCGACAGCAGGTCGGTGAGCATCTGCTCGTCGTCGACGACGAGCACGCGCAGCGGGCTCCCGTCGGGGCGGGTGAAGGCGGGGGCGGCGGCGGTCGCGGTCATGGAACTCATTGTGCGCTCGTATCTATGAGCTTTCTATGGCGCCGGTTATGGGATTCCTGAGAGCGGTCGATCCATCGGCTGACGCGGAGAGCCGCGGCCACCCCGATCGCGGCGCCGAGGGTGTTGGCCACCACGTCGCGCACGTCGGCGACCCGCGTGGGAAGGAACAGCAGCTGCACGGTCTCGATCGACGCGCTGACCACCACGCCGGCCGCGATCCCCTGCCACCACGGCCGGCGCCAGGCGACGAAGAGCACGCCCAGGGGCAGGAACATGATCACGTTCGCGGCGAACTCCAGCACGTCGAAGCTGACCCACGCGGTGCCGGGCCACCCGGCGAGCGCGTGGAGGACGCGGCGCAGGATGCCCCCTGTCCGCTCGTCGTAGATCGACGGACGCAGCGTCATCCACCACACCGCCGCCGCGTAGACGCACGAGGCGGCGACGAGCAGAGCCCGTCGCCGCCTCGGTCCGACCATCGTCAGTGGGTGTCTTCCGCCTCGATCTCGGTGCGGTCTCCCGACCAGAGGGTGTGGAACGTTCCCTCCTTGTCGACGCGGCGGTAGGTGTGGGCGCCGAAGAAGTCGCGCTGGCCCTGGATCAGGGCGGCGGGCAGACGCTCGGCGCGCAGGCCGTCGTAGTAGGCCAGCGACGAGCTGAACGCGGGGGCGGGGATGCCGCTCGCCGCCGACAGCGAGACGATGTGGCGCCACGCGTCCTGGGCGCGACCGAGGGCTTCGACGAAGTACGGCGCGGTCAGCAGCACGGGCAGGGTCGCCTCGGCGTCGTAGGCCTCGGCGATGCGGTTGAGGAACTGCGCGCGGATGATGCAGCCGCCGCGCCAGATCTTCGACACCGCGCCGAGGTCGATGTTCCAGTCGTATTGCGCCGCTCCCGCGCGGATTTCGTCGAAGCCCTGGCTGTAGGCGACGATCTTCGAGGCGTACAGCGCGAGGCGCACCTGCTCGATGAACGCATCGGCATCCTCGCCCGACAGCACGTCGGTGCCGGAGGGGCCGGGGAGCTCGCGCGACACCTCGCGCTGCTCGGGGTGGCTCGACAGTGACCGGGCGAAGGTCGCCTCGGCGATACCGGAGACCGGCACGCCCAGGTCGAGGGCGGTCTGCACCGTCCACGCACCCGTGCCCTTGGCGCCCGCCTGGTCGAGGATGACGTCGACGAGGGGCTTGCCCGTGTCGGCGTCGGTCTGGCGCAGCACCTCGGCGGTGATCTCGATGAGGTACGACTCCAGCTCGCCGCGGTTCCATTCGGCGAACACGTCGGCGATCTCGGCCGGGGACTTGCCCGTGGCGCGGCGGATGAGGTCGTACGCCTCGGCGATGAGCTGCATGTCGGCGTACTCGATGCCGTTGTGCACCATCTTGACGAAGTGGCCGGCACCGTCGTGGCCGACGTGCGTGACGCAGGGCTCGCCCTCGGCGACAGCGGCGATCGACTTCAGAATCGGACCGAGCGTGGCCCAGGCCTCGTCGGAGCCGCCGGGCATGATCGAGGGGCCGCGGAGGGCTCCCTCCTCGCCACCCGAGACGCCCATCCCGACGAAGTTGATGCCGGTGTCGCGCACGGCCTTCTCGCGGCGGATGGTGTCGGTGAACAGCGCGTTGCCGCCGTCGACGATGATGTCGCCGGGCTCGAACACCTTCACCAGCTCGTCGATGACGAAGTCGGTGGGACGGCCGGCCTTGACCATGATGATCGCGGTGCGGGGCTTCGACAGCGACGCCGCGAAGTCCTCGTACGAGAACGAGGCGACGAAGTTGGCCTCGGGGTGCTGCTCGAGCACGTGCTCGGTCTTGTCCTGGCTGCGGTTGAAGATCGCGACGGTGTTGCCCTCGCGGCTGGCGAGGTTGCGGGCGAGGTTCGAGCCCATCACGGCCAAGCCCACGACGCCGATGTTGGCGCGGCCGTCGCCCTCGCCCTCGGGACGCGAGTCGGGCTCGGCGGTGGGGCGGTCCACTTCTTCGATGCCGGGCGCACCCTCGTGCGCCTGAGCGGCCTGGTGAGGGGCCTGATCCTGGTCGGTCGAAGGTCCGGTCGGGGGAGTGGTCGACGTCATGCGTTGCTCCGTATTCAGGTGCGAAGGGGGTGGGCGGGCTCACGCGGGCCGCCTCCGCCACTTTATCGGCTCGGCCCGCGCGTGTTTCAGGAGGGGGTCGGGGCGAGCTCGAGACGGTCGACGACCTCCTGGACCTGCTGACTCGGCGTCAGGTCGAGGTCGACGCGGATCGCCCGCTCGTCGGCATCCGGCATCTCCAGCGTCTCGAACTGCGAGGTCAGCAACGAGGGGGGCATGTAGTGCCCCTGGCGGCGCAGCAGGCGCTCCAGCACGAGCTTCGGGTCGCCCATGAGCAACACGAAGGTGACGTCGTCGCGGCGCAGCACGTCGCGGTAGGCGCGTTTGAGCGCGGAGCAGGTGATGACACCGGGGCGTCCGGCGGCGACCTGCCTGTCGATCCACGCGGCGACCTTGTCGAGCCAGGGCCACCGGTCGTCGTCGTTGAGCGCGTGACCGGATGCCATCTTCGACACGTTCTCGGCGGGATGGAGGTCGTCGCCCTCCTGGAAGTCCCACCCCAGGCGACCGGCGAGCATGCCGGCGACGGTGGACTTGCCGGTACCGGCGGGACCCATGAAAACGAGGACGGGGACGGTCATGGCTTCTCTCTTCGTCGGGGGAAGGGGTCAGATGGTGCGGCGGACTTCGGTGAGCACGGCCGCGACGTACCGCCGGGTGTGCTCCTCTGCGGCGTCGGCATCGGCCCGCGCGATCGCGGCGGCGGTGGCGACGTGGTTGTCGAGGGCGTCGGGGTTCGGGACGCCGGGGGTGAGGCCGTGCATCGAGCGCCCCTCGATCGCGGCGGCGATGGGGGCACGGGCGGCGGCGAGCATGAGATTGCCGCTGGAGGTGAGGATGAGGTCGTGGAAGGCGATGTCGGCCGCGAGGTATTCGGTCGAGTTGCCGAGACCGGCGGCGCCGAGCCGCTCGAGCTCCTCTGCGAGACGGAGGATCTCGCCCCGCTGCAGGTCGGTCGCCCGACGGGCGCTGAGGCGAGCGGCGACCGGCTCGATCGCGGCGCGCAGCTCCGTGGTATTGACGATGAGCTGGTCGCGGCGCTTCCCGGCCAGCTGCCAGCCGATGAGCCGGGTGTCCAGGGCGCTCCAGTCCGCGGCCGGGCGGACGGTGATGCCCACCCGACGGCGCTGCTCGAGCATGCCCATGGCCTCCAGCACGCGCACGGCCTCGCGCACCACCGTGCGGGAGACGCCGTACTCGGCTTCGAGGGCGGCGAGGGTGAGGACGTGGCCCGCGGCGAGTTCGCCGTCGACGATGCGCATGCCGACGGCATCCAGCAGCGAGCCGTGCGACGCTCGGGCCATGACCCCTCCTCAGGTCGTTTGGTACGACCTTATCTTGTCAAAAATATGATCATTGTGTGAAGATGCCGTGACCGCCCCGGCGGGCGCACGGCGTTCACAGCATGCCCGACCCCGCGTCCGACCGGCTGAATCAACGGAGATCTCTTGGACGACTGGACCCAGACACTCGGCACGGCGCCCCTGCTCGCCATTGCCGCGGGCGCGATCGCGCTCATCCTCGTGCTCATCATCTGGCTGAAGGTGCACGCCTTCCTGGCCCTCATCATCGTGTCGCTCGTGACGGCGTTCGTCGCCGGCATCCCGGTGTCGACGATCGTGACGACCCTGACCGGAGGGTTCGGAGGAACCCTCGGCACGGTCGCCCTGCTGGTCGCGCTCGGCGCGATGCTCGGCCGGCTCATCGAGCATTCCGGCGGCGCGCAATCGCTCGCCGAGACCTTCGTGCGCATCTTCGGCGAGAAGCGGGCGCCCTTCGCCCTCGGCATCGTGTCTCTGATCCTCGGCTTCCCGATGTTCTTCGACGCCGGCCTCGTCATGATGCTGCCGATCATCTTCGCGATCGCCCGTCGGGTCTCGGGCAACAACGTGCTGCTGTTCGGCCTGCCGGCCGCTGCCGCCTTCTCGGTGATGCACGTCTTCCTGCCGCCGCACCCGGGCCCGGTCACCGCGAGCGGCCTGTACGGCGCCAACCTCGGGCTCGTGCTCATCGTCGGTCTGATCATCGCCTTCCCGATCTGGTACCTCTCGGGCTACCTGTGGGGCAAGTTCATCGCCCGCCGCATCGTGCTCCCGGTGCCCGCGCTCTTCGGCGACGTCGACGCCGACCAGCCCGCGAACCCGCCCAAACCGCTCACGGTCATCGCCGTGCTGCTGCTGCCGATGCTGCTCATCTTCCTCAACACGGGCCTCACGACCCTCGGCGCCGCCGGCGTCGTGCCGACCGACAACACGCTCGTGCAGGTGCTCATCCTGCTCGGCAACTCGCCCGTCGCCCTGCTCATCACCGTGCTCGTCGCGACCATCGTCTTCGGCTTCCGCCGCGGCGAGAACGGCACCGCGCTCGAGAAGGTCGTCGACTCCGCGCTCGGCCCGGTGTGCTCGGTCATCCTCATCACCGGCGCGGGTGGCATGTTCGGCGCCGTGCTGCGCGCATCGGGCATCGGCGACGCCCTGGCCGACAGCCTCGGCGACCTCGGTCTGCCGGTCATCGTCGCGGCCTACGTCATCGCCGTCATCCTGCGTCTCGCGCAGGGCTCGGCCACGGTCGCCCTCGTCACCGCCGCGGGCCTGGCGGCCCCGGCGGTCATGGCGGGCGACTTCTCGCCGCTGCAGGTCGTGGCGATTACCCTCGCGACCGCCGCGGGCTCGGTGTTCGCCGGTCACGTCAACGACTCCGGCTTCTGGCTCGTCGGGCGCCTCATGGGCATGGACGTCAAGACCACCCTGAAGACGTGGACCGTGCAGCAGGCCATCGAATCGGTGCTCGGCTTCCTCGCCGCGCTCCTCGTCTTCGGCGTCGGGGCCCTCCTGTGACCGGCTCGAACGCCGACCTGTTCGATGTCTCCGACCGCCTCGCCCTCGTCACGGGGTCCTCGCGCGGCCTGGGCCGTGCGCTGGCGTTGACGCTGGCGCGCGGCGGGACACGGGTCGTCGTACACGGTCGTGACGCCGACGCGGTCGAGCAGACCCGTGCCGAGGCCGAGGAGCTGTCCGGTCGCCCCGCGCACGCGGTGGTGTTCGACGTCACCGACGCCGCCGCGGTGGAGAGCGCCGTGGCCGACCTCATCGAGAACGTCGGGGTCCCCGACATCCTCGTCAACAACGCCGGTGTGCAGCGCCGGGCGCCGATTCACGAATTCCCCGTCTCCGACTGGGACGACATCGTGGCGGCGAACCTCTCCGGCGTCTTCTACGTCTCGCGGTTCGTCACCCCCGCGATGGTCGCGCGCGGGTCGGGCAAGGTCGTCAACGTCGCCTCGGTGCAGTCGCGCCTGGCGCGCCAGACCATCGCGCCCTACTCGGCCACGAAGGGCGGCGTCGCGCAGCTGACCGCCGGGATGGCCGCCGACCTCGCACGGTTCGGCATCCAGGTCAACGCCCTCAGCCCGGGATACTTCGCGACGGAGATGAACCGCGCCCTGGTCGACGACCCCGAGTTCACGCAGTGGCTGACCCAGCGCACGCCCGCCGCCCGGTGGGGCGATTTCGACGAGCTGCGCGGGGCGCTGCTTTTCCTCGCGTCCGACGCGTCGAGCTTCGTCTCGGGGCAGAACATCTTCGTCGACGGCGGGATGACGGCGGTCGTCTGACCGCGAGGAGGAATCACGATGAAGTCTCTGCTGATCGAGAAGGCGCTCACCGCTGCCGTCCGCGACGTCGACCTGCCGGAGCCCGGCGAGGGGCAGGTGCGCCTGCGCGTGGAGTACGTCGGCATCTGCGGATCCGACCTGCACTACTACTACGAGGGAGCCAACGGGGCCTTCGTGGTGCGCGAGGCGCTCGTGCCCGGCCACGAGCTCTCGGGGCGTGTCGACCTCGACCCCTCCGGCGTTCTGGCCGAGGGGACGCCGGTCACCGTGCACCCCGCGCGCTTCGGCACGCCGCGCGAGGGCATCGAGGACGCGCCGCACCTGTGGCCGGGCGGTTCGTACCTCGGCAGCGCGTCGACCTGGCCGCACACCCAGGGCGCCGCGTCGCAATATCTCGTCGTCGACGCCGACATGGTGCGCGTGCTGCCGGAGGGGCTGCCGGTGCGCCGCGCGGTGCTGGCCGAGCCCCTCGCCGTCGCCCTGCACGCCCTCGGCAAGGCGGGGGCGGTCTCGGGCCTCGACGTGCTCGTCACGGGGTCCGGGCCGATCGGCCTCATGGCCGTGGCGGCCGCCGTCGCTGCGGGGGCGCGCGTCACCGCGACCGATGTGCTGGCGGGTCCCCTCGAACGTGCCACGGCGCTGGGCGCGGCCGCGACCATCGACGTGTCGTCCGAGGCGGTCGAACCGAACGCCTACGCCGTGGTGCTGGAGTGCTCGGGCGTCCCCGTGTCGATCTCGACGGCGCTGAAGGCGGTACGCCCCGGCGGCACCGTCGTGCAGGTCGGCATGCTGCCCGACGACCCGCGCCCGGTGAACCTCGCCCCCTTCATCTCCAAGGAGGTCCGCTACCTCGGTGCGTTCCGCTTCCTCGACGAGATCGACCGGGCGGTGGAGCTGCTCGCGGCGACCCCCGTCATCGAGAGCGCACTCACGCACGAGTTCCCGGTGACGGATGCCGACGAGGCCTTCGCCACGGCGCGTGACTCGCAGCGCTCGGGCAAGGTCGTCTTCGCCCTCTGACCGACGAGAACGCCCCGGCCGCCGCCCGAGAGGACGGTGACCGGGGCGTTCTTACGTCCGGCGAAGGAGGCGCGGACCAACGGGCGAGCGTCCCGATCAGGCTCATCACGCACCATCGCGCGAAACCTGCACCACCGGTTTACCGTCAGCAACGGGTGCGCGGAGGCGGGGAGACGTCACCGGTATCGCCGCCGGCGCAGCCGTGACGGTCCCGACGGGCTACCCGGCGGAGCCGCCCGCTTCGGCTCAGTGCTTCTTGTACGAGGCGTTGCGCCCCAGCGAGAACAGCGCACCGACCGCGGCGATGCCGCCGATCGTGGCCAGGCCGCCGACGACCCAGATCACGACGTGAGAGAAGAAGCCGCTGTCCATGATGATCCTCCGGGTCGGTGTGGCCCCTCGATCCTACCTTCGCCGTCGGGTGCTCCCGTCCGCCCCGGGAGGGGGCGGGTCGAGACCGCGGGCGGTCGCTGGTAGACTTCCGGGGTACTTCGGCGAGGGATGCCATCGCCGTGCGCCCGCAGGGAGCACCCGGCATCCGTGATCGACGCGGTGAAGCAGGCTCCCGGCTTTCCTCACGCGCTCGCGTTCGAGTCGAATCCAGACCACACAGGTGCGGACCCCGTCCGCTCACAAGCTGCGGGACACGAGCCCGCGAGGAGAACAACATGTCGGAAGACAACAAGGTCGTCGCGGAGCTCCGCGAGAACTTCGGCAAGGGCTTCGCCCGTCGCCTGCGCGCCGCGGGCAAGATCCCGGCCGTCATCTACGGTCACGGCACCGACCCCCAGCACGTCGCGCTGCCCGGCCACCAGGTCGCGCTGCTGATCCGTCGCGCCAACGCGCTGCTCGACCTCGACATCGCGGGCACGGCCCAGCTCGTCCTGGTCAAGGACGTGCAGAAGGACCCCGTGCGTCAGATCATCGAGCACATCGACCTCATCGTCGTGAAGAAGGGCGAGAAGGTCCAGGTCGACGTTCCCGTCGTCGTCACCGGTGAGCCCTTCCCCGGCACCATCGCGATGCTCGACACCACGTCGGTCTCGCTCGAGGTCGAGGCGACCCACATCCCGCAGAACGTCGAGGTCGACGTCGAGGGCGCCGAGGATGGCACGCAGATCACCGCTGCCGACCTGACGCTGCCCGCCGGCGCTGCGCTGGTCACCGAGCCCGAGACCCTCATCGTGGGCGTGTCGGTTCCGCTCGACACGATCGCCGCCGACGAGGAGATCGCCGAGGCCGACGCCGAGGTCGCCGAAGAGCAGTCCGAAGAGGCCGAGACGGCCGAAGAGGGCGACGACAAGTAATCCCGATCGGGCCGCCGCGGCGGTCCGTCGACGACGAGGGGACGCGGATTCGCGTCCCCTCGTTGCCGTTCACGCAGGTCCGTTCACGCAGGTCCGTTCGCGGATCCGGAAGGATGAGGAGAACCATGGTGGACACCTGGCTCATCATCGGCCTCGGCAACCCCGGGCCGCGCTACGAGGCGACTCGGCACAACATCGGGCAGATGGTGGTCGACGAGCTCGCCGCCCGCCGCGGTGAGGCGTTCCGCGCGCACAAGGCGAACGCGCGCGTCGCGGAGACGTGGGTGCGCCCGGGGGCGGCCAAGCTGGTCCTGGCCAAGCCGAACAGCTTCATGAACGTCTCGGGGGGCCCCGCTGCCGGGCTCACGCGCTTCTACGGCATCGACCCCGATCACGTCGTCGTGGTGCACGACGAACTCGACATCCCCTTCGACACCCTCAAGCTGAAGACCGGGGGCGGGCACGGCGGTCACAACGGCGTCCGCGACGTCGCCAAGGCGCTCGGCACGCCGGAGTTCCCCCGCGTCCGGGTCGGCATCGGCCGCCCGGCGGGGCGACAAGATCCCGCGGACTGGGTGCTCGACCCGTTCGGCGCCACCGAGCGCACGACGCTGCCGATCCTGATCTCGGATGCCGCGGATGCCGTGGAACTCCTGGTCGACGAGGGGCTGCTCGCCGCGCAGCAGCGCTTCCACGCCCCCCGCGCCTGAATCGCTGTCCGCGACGGCGGGGGGCAGCATGCACGACGGCCCCGGTCCACGTGGATCGGGGCCGTCGTGACGCAGGGGATCACACGCCGGAGCCGACGCCGATCCCGATGCCGCCCACGAAGGCGACGATGACGACGATCCCGCCGAGCACGGCGATGGCGACGGCGGCGAAGCCCCATCCTCGACCGCGGTTCCTCACCGCGGCGACGATCCCCTGGATGAAGCCCCAGAGCGCGAAGACGCCGTAGACGGCGAACGCCGCGATGCCGAGCACGCTGGCGGCGATCGCCTTCTGCGAGGCGTCGGGCGGGAACGTCGTCGGGTCGGCCTGGCCGTCGAATCCCGCGTATTGCTGCAGGCCGCCCGCCTGGACGCCGGCGATCACCGCGAGGATGCTCCCCACCACCACGCCCGCGAGCGCGGCCAGGAACGCGATCAGCCCCACCGTGCGGGATTGCGGGGCGGGCACCGGTCGCCTCGCCTCCGGATAGGCGGTCGCGCGCTCGTAGGGCTCGGGCGGCGGGAGTGGGGTGCTGCTCACGGGATCCTCCTCGGATGGCTCGACGGGCCGGGGCCCGCCTCTCACCCTAGGAAGGGCGGCTCGGGGGATCACGGGGTGGACGCCGCGTGCGACGACCGGCTAGCGGCGCGGCGGCTCCGTCAGACGGACACGCCTGTGCCTCCCGGTGAGGTCGCGACGCCTCCGACCAGCGCGAGGGCGACGAAGAGCGCGAAGATCACGGGGCCGATCACGCCGATGACGATCGCGGCGATGCCCGTCCCGCGCCCGGAGCCGCGCGTGACGGCGACGATCCCCGTGACGACGGCGGCGATGCCGATGACGGTGGCCGTCCAGAAGGTGATCTCGCCCACGAGCACGAGGTCGCGTACCGGGGAGAGCACTCGCAGGTCGATCGTCGAGGGGCTCGCGCCCTGCAGTCCCGGCCCGGCACCCCGCGCGATGCGGAACGCCACGAACCCGGCGACGGCGGATGCCAGCACTCCCGCGATCAGCGCGAGCAGCAGCGCCCAGGTCCCCAGCGGCCGTGCACGACGGGTCGCCGGCGGCGGGGCGAGCAGCGTCCCGGCCGGGGGAGCGACGTGAGGAGCGGCGAAGACCGGTCCGTTCGGGGCGCTGGGGGAGGACATGCGGCCACTCTACGCACGCGCCTTCCACGCGAGCCGACCCGGTCCCGGTCACTGACGTGCTCGTCTCCCACGCGCGGCGGCTGAGCCTGTCGAAGCCCCCGATCGCCCACGCAGAAGTCACCGCGGGGCCTGGGTCCACCCCCGCCCGATGTCGTTGGCCCCGCGTAGACTTTCCCGAGTGACAGTTCCCGGGATCGTTCGCGCCCTCGAGCAGGCTGAGTCGTACCGAGAGGCCGCTTCCGCGGCATCCGCCGACCTGTCTCTCTCCCTCGTCGATGGCCTCGACGCGCCCGTCATCGCGGGCCTGATCGAGCGTCGCCGCGCGGCGGGCGATCCCGGTGCCGTCCTCGTGATCGCGCCGACGGGTCGTCGCGCCGAGTCACTGGGCCCCGCTCTGGATGCCGTCCTCCCCGGGGCTCACGTCCTGCACTTCCCGGCGTGGGAGACGCTGCCGCACGAGCGGCTGAGCCCCAGCCCCGAGACGGTGGGCCGCCGCCTCGACGTGCTCCGACGGATCGCCGCGTGGGACGGCGCGGCGCCCCTGGTCGTCACCGCATCGGTGCGCAGCGCCCTGCAGCCCCTCGCACCCGGGCTCGGCGCCGTCGCGCCCGTCGAGCTGGTCGTCGGCGGCCGTGGTCATGAGCTCGAGAGCGTCACGACCCGCCTCGTCGAACTGGCGTACCATCGCGTCGACATGGTGTCCCGGCGCGGCGAGTTCGCCGTCCGCGGTGGCATCCTCGACGTCTTCCCGCCGGTTGCCGATCACCCGTACCGCGTGGAGTTCTTCGGCGACGAGGTCGACCAGATCCGCGCCTTCTCCGTCGCCGATCAGCGGTCGCTGCCGGGTGAGGTGTCCGAGGTCACCCTCGTCCCGAGCCGCGAGCTGCTCTTGACCCCGGCGGTGCGTGCGCGTGCGGCGGCGCTTCGCGACGGCTACCCGGGCCTTCGCCAGTTGCTCGAGAAGATGGCCGAGGGGATTCCCGCCGAGGGGATGGAGTCCCTCATCCCCGTGCTCGTCGACGACCTCGTCACCCTCGTCGACTACCTCCCCGGCGGCAGCGCCGTCGCCCTCGTCGACCCCGAGCGTTCGCTCGCCCGCGCGACGACCCTCGGCGACACGAACCGCGAGTTCCTCGAGGCCGCGTGGTCGGCCGCGACCGCCGGCGCCGACACCCCGGTCGACCTCGATTCCGGCGACTTCGTGACCCTCGACGACCTGCACGAGCGCGCCGGCGGACGCGGGGGCGTGTGGTGGCAGCTCAGCGCCTTCGATTCGGGAGCGGCGGATGCCGAGGACGAGGGCCTCGTCACCGGCGACGACTCCGCGCACCGCATCAAAGCCGACGCGGTGCCCTCGTTCCAGGGCAACGTCGAGGGCGCCACCGCGCACGTCGGCCAGTTGCTGGCCGACGGTTGGTCGGTCGTGGTCACGGCATCCGGACCGGGGATGGTCGACCGCGCCCGCGACGTGCTCGCGGAGCGGGGCATCGCGGCGCGTCGTGTCGACGACCTGCGCCTACCGCCCGAGCCCGGGGTCGCGCACGTGGTCTGCGCGCCGATGGAGCGCGGCTTCCAGCTCGTCGAGGCGCGGTTCGCCGTGATCAGCGAGACCGAGTTCTACGGACGGTCGGTCGGCTCCGACAACCGCGGGGCGAAGAAGCTCGCGTCGCGCCGTCGCAATGTCGTCGACCCCCTGCAGCTCAAGCCCGGCGACGTGGTCGTCCACGCGACGCACGGTATCGGCAAGTTCCTCGAGCTCACGCAGCGCGAGGTCTCGAGCGGCGGCCGGAACGCCGTGAAGACGACCAAGGAATACCTGGTTCTCGAGTACGCGCCGGCCAAGCGGGGCTATCCCGGCGACAAGCTGTTCGTGCCCACCGACCAACTCGACCTGCTGTCGAAGTACGTCGGCGGCGAAGCGCCGACCCTGTCGAAGATGGGAGGTAGCGACTGGGCGGCGGCCAAGGGTCGTGCCCGCAAGGCGGTGCGCGACATCGCCGTCGAGCTGGTGAAGCTGTACTCCGCGCGCATGGCGTCGAAGGGCTACGCCTTCGGCCCCGACACTCCCTGGCAGCGCGAGCTCGAGGAGGCGTTCCCGTTCGCCGAGACCCAGGACCAGCTGCAGACGATCGACGAGATCAAGGCCGACATGGAGAAGCCGATCCCGATGGATCGTCTGCTGTCGGGCGACGTGGGCTTCGGTAAGACCGAGGTCGCGGTGCGCGCGGCGTTCAAGGCCATTCAAGACGGCAAGCAGGTCGCCATGCTCGTGCCGACCACGCTGCTGGTGAAGCAGCATCTCGAGACCTTCGCCGAGCGCTTCGCCGGATTCCCCGTCACCGTCCGTCCGCTGTCGCGCTTCCAGAGCGACAAGGAGGCCGAGGCGACGCTGGCCGGCCTGACCGATGGCACCGTCGACATGGTCATCGGGACGCACCGCATCCTCACCGAGAAGGTGATCTTCAAGGACCTCGGCCTGATGATCATCGACGAGGAGCAGCGGTTCGGCGTCGAGCACAAGGATGCCCTGAAGAAGCTCAAGACCAACGTCGACATCCTGGCGATGAGCGCCACGCCCATCCCGCGCACGCTCGAGATGGCGGTCACCGGCATCCGCGAGATGTCGACGCTCGCGACCCCGCCCGAGGACCGGCATCCGATCCTGTCGTATGTGGGCCCGCGCAACGACAAGCAGATCGCGGCGGCGATCCGTCGCGAGCTGCTCCGGGAGGGGCAGGTGTTCTACGTGCACAATCGCGTCTCGTCCATCCAGCGGGTCGCGGCCCACCTCGCCGAGCTCGTGCCCGAGGCGCGCATCGTCGTCGCGCACGGGCAGATGGGGGAGCACGCCCTCGAACAAGTCGTCGACGACTTCTGGGAGCGGCGCGCCGACGTGCTCGTGTCGACGACCATCATCGAGACCGGTCTCGACATCTCGAACGCGAACACGATCATCATCGACCGCGCCGATAAGTACGGGCTGTCGCAGCTGCACCAGCTGCGCGGCCGCGTGGGGCGTGGCCGCGACCGTGCGTACGCCTACTTCCTCTACGACGAGATGAAGCCGCTGTCGGAGACCGCGGCCGACCGCCTCGAGACCATCGCCGTCAACAACGACCTGGGAAGTGGAATGCAGGTGGCGCTGAAAGACCTCGAGCTGCGCGGTGCGGGCAACCTGCTCGGCGCGGAGCAGGCGGGCCACATCGCCGGCGTCGGGTTCGACCTGTACCTGCGCATGATCGGCGAGGCGGTGTCGACCTTCCGCGGCGAAGACGTCGACGGGCCCACCGAACTGCGCCTCGAGCTGCCCGTCGACGCGCGTCTTCCGGAGTTCTACATCGACAGCGAGCGGCTGCGCCTCGAGGCATACCAGAAGCTCTCGGCCGCGGCGTCCGCCACAGCGAAGGACGACGCGATCGACCTCGTGGTCGAGGAGCTCCGCGATCGCTACGGCGAGCCTCCCGCGGAGGTGGAGGGTCTCGTGGCCGTGGCGCGTCTCCGTCGTCGTGCGGCGCAAGCCGGACTCGCCGACGTCGTGGCGATGGGCTCCAACCTCCGCATCGCCCCCGCCGACCTCCCCGAGTCGATGCGTGTGCGCCTCCAGCGCCTCTACCCCAAGGCGAAGCTGGTGGCGGGAGGGGATGCCATGGTGGTCCCGCTCCCTCAGGATGCCGATGACGCGAACCTCATCGCCTGGGTGCGGCAGTTGCTCGATGCGCTCTGGCCTGTGCCGGCGGAGAAGAGCGCCGAGGCGGCCCACGCCTGAGTGCTCCGAACGCTTCTCGGATTCCTGGATGGCCCGGTCGACATCTTGTCGAGCGGGCCATCCCGCATTTCCGGCTCGTTTCAGCGGAATGACCGCCGCGACACGCCCGGGCGGTGGTGTCGATTCGACGGTGGCGTGGTTCGGGCGTAACTTATTACTTGTTCGCCCCACAGGGGAGAGCGGAGCGGCCGGAAGGCCCCGCAGCCCCTCAAG
>NZ_FTPQ01000004.1 GCF_900156435.1 Microbacterium sp. RU1D | reverse complement strand
CCCCCACGTCCCAGGACGAGGACGAGAACGATCGCTACCGCGACCGCGACGACGAACAGGGCCGAGACGATCCACCATCGGTTGAAGGGGTTGTTGTTGGCTGTGCCGTCGTTGCTCATGGCGAGTCCCCTCGAATCGTTAGATGAAGACCTGGATGATGACGCCGGCGGCTGAGGCCAGGACGCACACGATGATCGCGAGAACGATGCCCTTGAAGCTGTTCACTTCGCGACCCGTGAACGCCGCGAATGCGAGCGTTCCCGCCGAGATGAGGAAGCCGGCGAGGCCGGCGACGATGACGATCCAGCTGATCCAGTTCAGGACGGTGAGGATGCCGTCCGTTCCGGGGGGCTGCTCGGGGGTCGGGTTGGGCAGTGCCACGACCGCGTAAGAGAGGGCGGTGAGTGCGTTGGTGATCATGATGGGTTTCCTCCTGTAGGTGCGGCGAGAGAACGAATGTTTGCGAGTACACGTCGGAGACGGCCGCCGATGTTGGCGGGCGTGGGGGCTTCGTGGCGCCAGGCTTCCTGCCAGGGGACGTGCCACCCGTGCGGTGTCATCTGTCCGAGGCGGCGAGCAACGAGGCGCTGCTGCGAGGTGAGCTTTGGGCCGTCGTCTACCATGACGATGCCCAGCAGCCGGGATGCCGGAAGCTGATCTGCCCCCCACAGCCGTGCGAAGCGGCTGGCCGCCGCGACGCCCGTGTGGTGGGTGCGCGCTACAGCGAGGACCGGCATATCGGGGAGTGGACGGTCCCAGCCGGTGAAGACCGGCCAGGCGCCGTGGCCGTCTACAACGTCCGTGCCGAGGAGCGAGCAGAGGGTGGTCGCTCCCGCCCCGCCGTGCAGGCCGACAACGGTCAGCAGGGGTCGGTTGGTGGTGTTTTGCGTGGGCCAGGGCGCGAGGCCGTCGATGTTGCTGTTCGGGACGGCTGCGGGCGTGGACGGGCCGCGCAAAGCGAGGGCGTTGTGCCACACCCGGTCTGGTTCGTCGCGTTCTTCCGGGTAGGCCGGGGGGACTTCTGGGGGGAGGAAGGGGTTTCGGGGGCGGAGCTCAATGCTGCGTGCTTGTGCCAATCCGTGCCCCCGAGTTCATGCATAAGAATTAATTCTTGGTTATAGACAACATCTCGTAGTGTCTATAGAAGCACAAACGGGGGAGGGCGTCATGGTGAGAGCACGCCGAATGGCGGCCGCGATGGCCGCGGCGATCTTCGTCACCATGACGGTGGGTTGCTCCGGGGGAGAGGCAGAACCTGGCACGTTACCTGCTGCCAGCCCGGCTCTGTCAAATGCGCCGACCGCTTCAGCGGCATCCGCCGACACCCTCGACGACGAAGAACGCGATGCGGGGACCGCCACGGCACAGGCTGCACTGAAGGCGTTCCTGCAGCGCGACCTGCCCTACGACAGTTGGTGGGCCCAGCTGAAGCCGATGCTTACCCAAGAAGCGGTCTTCGCATACGAGTACACGGACCCGCAGAGCGTGCCCGCCACGACTATCACGGGAGAACCGCTTGTGTCAGCGGCCCCCAGCGCCACCCAGATGAACGTGTTGATAGCCACGGGGGTCGGGCAATACATGATCGTCCTGTACCGCGAAAACGCTCGAGCAGGATGGGCCGTCGACCGGCTCACGCCCCCCGAACAGGCGGGCCCCTGACGGTGAAGAAGGTCATCCCTGCCGTTATCGCCGGCGTCATTCTCCTGCCGACGCTTCTCGTCGTGCTGTTCTTCGGAGACAACGGCGCCGCCGCCGCGTGCCAGCCCACCCCTGCCAACGTCGACGTCAGCCAACTGCCGCCCGGAGGCATCGCCGGCTACAGCGGCGAGCAGCTGCGGAACGCTGCACAGATCATGGCCGCGGGTGCCGCCCTCGGTCTGGACGCGCGCGGACAGACCATCGGCGTGATGACAGCCATGGGCGAGTCCTCGCTCCGTGTGCTCGATCAAGGCGACGCCGTAGGCCCCGATTCTCGCGGCCTCTTCCAGCAGCGCGACAACGGCCGCTGGGGGTCCTACGAGGACCGGATGGACCCGTTCATCTCGGCCACCAACTTCTTCAAAGCCCTCCAGCAAGTCCAGGGATGGGAGAACCTGCCGCCCTCAATCGCGGCGCATCGAGTGCAGGTCAACGCCGACCCGTACCACTACGAGCGTTATGTCCAGCCCGCTGCAGAGGTGGTCGCGGGACTGTCCGGCGTGGACCCCGGGCAGATCCAGGAATGTACCGTCCCTGACGGCATCATTCCCGGCGGGATCAACGAACCCGGCCCGTGGGGCGGGTACGAGAACGGCCGTATCCCCGAGAACACGCTCTCGCCGATCCCGTGGAAACCCGAGTACGTTCTTCGCGCCGACGCGACTCAGGCGCTCATCGCGCTGAACAACGCCTACCGCGCTCAGTTCGGTCAGGACCTCGTCGTCAACGACGGGTACCGCGACTACGACGAGCAGGCCAGAGCCAAGGAAATCTACGGCAGCGATGCCGCCACACCCGGACAGTCCAACCACGGGTGGGCACTCGCTGTCGATGTCGGCATCTTCAGTTTCTACAGCCTCGAGTACACGTGGATGGACCAGAACGCCCCTCGTTTCGGGTGGCGTAACCCCGACTGGGCACGGCCTGGGGGGCGCGGTCCGATCGAATCATGGCACTGGGAATTCTGGGGAGTAGCAGCATGAGCGACGAACAATTCGACCCGACGACCGTTCCGGCATTCCCAGTTCTCACCCTCGCGATGGAAGGTGAGCAGCTGGTGACCCTCAACGGCCTGCCGGTCGACGTACCCGAAGGCTCCACCCCTACCGAGGCGGGAGTCGCCGCCGCGGCCCAGCAGGCGGCCCAACTTGGTCTTCACGCGGTGCGAGTGCGTGCTGTCGTTGACGACACGGAGCACCGGATGGTTGTCACCGCAGACGGCACCGCTCACGAGCTCGCCATGCCGGCGCCTGAAACAGAGCAAAAGCGCTCACGTTTGCCGCTGCTGCTCGCGCTAGGACTTGCTGTAGTGATCGTCGTCGGAGGAACCGTCGCGACTCTCGCTGTCGTGTTGCAGTCGGCGCCGGCCCCCGTGGCCACCGCCGACCCCGGCCCCCCAGGTGCCGGGGCGAACATCCCGGTCCTGGTCCCGCCCGGGTTCTCCGAACAAGCAGCGTGGTCGCTGCCGATCGCCCCACGCAGCGAACCACGGCTCATCGACGACCAGCGGCTGCTGATCACCACGGACAGCGGCGAGCTGAATCTCGTCGACGCCGCGACCGGCGCCGTCACATGGCGCGGCGCCCAGGCACCTCGCGCGAACGACGTCGTACACGCCTCCGAAGTGCAGGGACGCCCGGTCCTCGCCACGGGCGAGTCCTCGCTCACCCTCTGGCCGCTCGATACGGATCGGTCCCCGGTGGCTCCTGTGGAAGTCAACGTCGGCCGCAGCGCAGAGGTGACTTACCTCGGCTCACAGCCGCTAATCACCTTGCCTAACCAGACCGCGGGCCTGTTCACCGGCGACGGTCTCACGTTGACGGACGTGCCCGTCACAGCGGTCCCCATCCTGTCGGGCCGCGAAGGGATCATCGCGGCCAACGAAGAGTCGTGGTGGACGCTCACCGCCGATCAAGCGCCCGTGAAGAAGCCGCTCCCCCGGCCCGAAGGTGTCGAAGGGGCCCCGCTGCTGATCTCCGCGGCCGACGACGACACTCTCATCGTCGTGTGGTCTCAGCGACCGGCTCTCACCGTGACACTGGTCGACCTCCCGTCGAACACGATCACGCTTACCGCCCCGATGAACGCCCGGATCACCGCCCAGGACGTTCCCATCCACGCCGCCGACGCCGAAACGCTCACCCTCGGCGAAGCGTTCATCGACTACAGCGCCGCCCCACGTGCCGTCGCGCTCCCGAGCCGCATGACCCCCGTCGCCGTATCCGGCTCCACCGTCTACGGCACCGAGAGCAACGAGGCCGTCCTCGTCGACGCCAGCGCGACGACGCCGAGCTCGGAGCCGTTCACCACTCTCACCACCGGAGTATCCGAGTCGCCGCTCGCAGCGCTCACCACGACGGTCTACGTCATCAGCGAGAAGGTCGACGAGACACTCGTCTACGCCTCGACCGCAACGGAAGGAGATGCCCCATGATGAACGTCAGCATCGATACAGACGGCACGGGCGTAGTCACGCTCCCCGGCCAGAGTGTGCCCATCACCGCAGCGGACTCTGACGCCGCGCGAGCGCAAGCCGTCGAGGTGCTGGTGGCGTACACCGCCACCACCGGTCAACGGCAGTACGCCCACGCGATCGACACGGGCACCTCCCTCATGCTCACCATCGACCCAGACGGCGCCGTCACGGTCGACAGGGAGCACGCCCGCGCCCTCGCCCCCGTGGTCGAACCCGCGGTGGACGAGGAACCCGCACAGCCAATCCGCGAAACCGTCGACGAACTCCCGGCGACACCAGCAGTCCTCCCCGAGCCTGCCGCCGACACAGTGCCGGCGCCCACGCCCCACATTGATCCCGACTTCGACCTCACCAGCGGTGGTGAACGTCGCTCGCGCGTGCGCAGCGCCATGATCACCTTTGACGACGGTTCCACGGAAATCATCCGCGGCACCATCCTGCTCGGGCGCCGGCCTCCCGAGGACGCCGAAGGTGTCGACGCGACCGTCACCGTCGATGACCCCGCGCGCTCAGTGTCGAAATCCCACTGCATCCTGTCGTTCCACGACGGCACACTCTGGGTCACCGACCAGTCTTCGGCCAACGGCACCACCGTCACCGAACCCGGAAAAGACCCCATCGACCTGACCCCCGGACACGCCCGAACGGTCGTTACCGGCACGCGCCTTCAAATCGGCGATCGCTCATTCACTGTAACCATTCCGGCTCCTCGAGCAACGCGGGCGCGGTAACCGGGCGCGGGCATTTCTCCCACACCCGGTGCAGGTCTTTGCGTACCCTACGAAGACCAGCATCCCGCGTTGTCGAATCTGCGCACCCCCGCATTGAGTCGGCAAGCTCCCTCGCTTTGCCATACCCAGAATCCAGGAGCCCCGAAGTGCCAGCACCGACAGTTCCAGCTGACGCGATCGCACTGCTGGCCCGCACCGGCCCCCGCAACATCATCAACTACCTGGTGAAGCACCCCGGCAGCTACTACGGCGAGATCCGTGAAGCGACCGTCACAGCGGTGAGTTCACTCACCCGCGACCTGCGTCTGCTCGAATCCATCGGAGTCATTCGCACCGACGTAGAACAGCCAATCGGAGCCCGCCGCGGCCGCGCTCCCCGTTACACGGTCGACGTCGACCGCATCGACGCGCTCATCGGCGAGCTCCGCGCGCAGCTGCTCGGCTAAGCACCCTCCCCCGAGGGGCCACCAACGTCCGACCGGCCAGCTAATGATGGCGCTACTACCGGCGTGTCAGCGTGTTAACGGTGGCGCTACCCAATACGTTCGCCCTATGGCAGTTCGTCGACTCCCCCGAGGCACGCGCGTGGATACCGTCGCGCTCGGTTGGAAGGTTGAGAAGGCTCAGAAGGAACGCTTCGAGCGCCTTGCCGCGCACGCCGGCGTTTCCTCCGCCGTGTTCTTCGAAGCGGTCGTGGACCATCTCAACACCGAACTGACCTCTCGCGGTCTGCCCGAATGGTGGCCCGCACAAGAACTCACGGACGGGGAGTTGCCTATCGACTCGCCCTAAAGAGAAGAGGCCCGCCGAAGCGGGCCTCAAAGCTCATGTGCCTCATCTGACTTGCTTGGCGGCGGGTCCCAGATGAAGCGGTTTTCAAGAAGTACCGGTGGAACCGGGCCTTCGTCGTTCCCTGACGCTGACCAGGAGAACAATGCACACTTTAGCGCGCCCGCGCGCCCATACGCATTCTCTAAACGCAAATTCGTCCCGCGTGTCGCGGGAATCTCCCCCTGCGCGCCCCCAGGACGCCGCACAGCGCAGCAGGTCACCCAGAGGCGGCAGCTGGGCACTCCCCGCGCCCGAGGGCGTCTATGGCCCTCTGAGGGCCTGGCCCAGTGCATCCGTCTGGTTCGACGCAGTGATGGACATCCTCCGCACCCCGGAGGGTGAAGAAGCCCGTCGACGCGCGAAAGTCGCCCCCGACACGCTCCTGCGCGTCGCACACGCCGACCGCACGGCCGCAGACCAATCCACGGGCCGCGGCGTCACCACCGCACACGACACCGTGGCGGGCGTGCTCGGCATGAGCGGAAAGACCGTCCAGCGAGCCCGGCAGCTGCTCGAGGTGCTCGGCCTGGCGGTGACCGTCGCTGAGGGCCGCTACCTGACCACAACCGAGCGCGCGCAAGCCCACGCTAAGCACGGTGGCCAACAGCTCCGGGCAGCGTCCACTCGTGCCCTGACACTCCCCCGCGGCTACACGCCCCCCACCGGCAACGCCGTCGCCGGCATCGATTCCACTGCTGTGGAAAATGTCCAGCTACCCACCCGTAGGGGGGTTAAGAACTTCTCTCCCGTTGGTAAAAAATCACCAAGGCGCGCGCATCCGCGCACGCGAGAAGACGCCGCTACGCGGCGCCCAGCTTCGACAAAAACCCGGCAAAAACCGGCTTCGCAGCAACCTCGCCCGATCGACGTTCAACGTCTTGCCGCGGGCCTGTGTGCGCGGATGTCGTGGCTGGACCGTGCGACCTCGCACCTCGGCAAGCTCTGCGACGTGCTGATCGCCCACGGCCTCACAGGGCGCGGATGGACTGCTGAATCGTTACTCGACGCAATCCAGCGCGGCCGCCTTGAGCGGCGTATCCCTCTCGTCGACGTCGCATCCCAGCGTGATCCGTTCGGGTACTTCGTATGGCTGCTTCGCGCCACCGTCGACGCCGGCTCTCCCGCTCCGTTCCTGCAGCTGCAGGTTGAGAGTCGGCGGCGTGCCGAGCGTCAGGCGCTCGAAGCTGCACACGAGGCCGCACGCCGAGCCGAGATCCGCGCCAACGCGGACGAGATCGCCGCGGTGATCGCGCGCATGCGCGAGCACTTCCCCTCCCGCCCGCGCCCAAGCCGTAGGCACTTCACCCCGCCTCACTCCGCGAGGTGATCGAGCCGGCTACGCCGACCAGCTGGGGCCTGACGGCCCGTTTGTTTGCCGTGAAGCCTTCGGCGGCTCCCTCCGCTTCGCTGCGGTCGTAGCTACCTCCGGGCTCCGTTCAAGTGGCTACGCCACCGGCTCCCCCGAGACTTTCGGCACGCGGTCGCTACGCTCCCTTATTTCGCGCCGAAACTCTCTCCTCCCCCGCCCTTCGGGTTGCACTGCACCCTTCGGTTGCTAAGGCGGAAAACCGCCTTCACGGCAAAAAAACGTGGAGGAGAAAGGAAAGAGACCATGACGCTGATGGACATGATCAACGACCTGATGCACGAAGACCACGTTGCGGGTCTGCCGCAATGGACGGGGATGCCGCTGGGACAGCTGGTCACCGATTACCACCACCCCGACGAGCTCGACGCGGCCTGGCGCCGCTGGGTCGAAATCAACGGCCACTTCAACAGCGTCTTCCTGTCCAAGATGTGGCACCGCAGCTACACCGTCCGTCACATGGATATCGGCGAGCACACGTTCGACCTGTACGACGTCGACCTCCGGTGCGCTGCAGGAGCCCACGACTCGCGGAAGATTGGCGACCCTCTCGGCCCGCTCTGCCAGTGCGTCGGCAGCATCACCGCCCAGGCCATCTGCTCCCGCTGCTCCTGGCACCACATCGGCACCGAAGCCGAATGCGTCGAGGCCTGGCACGACCACGCATTCCCCGGCTGGCGCGACCTTCCCACCCTTCCCGGCAAGCTCCGCGGCGGAATGGGCCCCACCAGCATGACGCCGAAGCTCGAGGCCTGGCTCGAGGACAACTACACGCCCGCGTTCCGCGTTCCGGGCGCCCCCATCCTCACCGAACGCCCCAGCTACGGCAGCCGCCACATACCCAACTACAGCCCCTTCGGCGGATTCGACCTCTCCGCCCCCAACAAGCCCTAATAGTACTAATCCCGTTACAGATTGGATCGACCATGACGAACCTCACCCCCCGCGACGTCGAAACCCTGCTCGACGATCTCGCCCAGCTGCTCCCGTTCCCGACGACCCTCTACGTGGACATGGGCGCCGAAGAGTGGACCGCCCAGCTCTACTACGGCCCCGTCGACCCCGACAGCGAACTGCCCATCCACCGCGTCGGCATCGACGCCCACACCGTTCGCCCCGTCTGGTGGATCGACCTGGACGAAGGAAGCCGCACCATCCTGCTCGAGGAAGTCACCCCCGACGACGTATGCGCGGTCGCCGCGCGCGTCGCTGAGACACAACAACATGACTAACCCCATTAGTACTGTTTCCGTTACACGACTGGCGGGAACAGTACTAATCCCGGCAGAAGAGCATCATGGGACCCAGCGGCAGACGGAGCAGCCGCCGGCATCGGACGATCGGACGGAGCCGATCGGCAGTCAAGGCCTGTCGGCCCGTTCTTTTGCCGTGAAGCCTTCGGCAGCATACGGTCGACCACCCTGCGCGCCAGAGCTTTCGCGGCATATCCTCGCTCGCTTCGCTCCCTCCGGTATTCCACGGTCACTGGCACTACGGCCGCTCTTCCTAGCGGCGATAAATCGCCTTCACGGCAAGAAAACGATTGGGATGGGAGGATCACGAAATGGACAAGCTCACGGTCTACACGACGGGCCCCAGCTGCGGAAAGTGCTCGATGACCAAGATGATGCTGAAAGGCAAAGGCATCCCATTCGTCGAGGTCGACATCACTCAGAACCCGGCCGCACACGAGTACGTGACGGAAGAGCTCGGCTACAGCATGGCCCCGGTTGTCGTCGTGGACGACGACGATCACTGGTGCGACATGCGCCCCGACCAGATCGACCGGATCGCCGCGAAGTTCGCCGCGTGACCCCCAGCCAAAACAGTACTAATCCCGTTACCACTAACCGAAAACACCCCTAATAGTACTAATAGGGGTACAGGCGCAAAGCGCACGACCGAAGGAGACACCATGGAGAAGATCGCCGTTACCCGCCTCGCAGACCTTCGCGCAGGGGACCGCCTCGTAAGCCTGGACGGCCGCGCATATATTCCGGTGCGGATCGTTGCGCAGGGGCTCGGGTGCATCGGCGCAGGAACCGTTCAAGGTGTGCGCCTGGTGAACCCGTTCCCAAGTAGCGACGTCGAGCACGTGTTCTACCCGTCGCAGATGGACGGGCACCGCATCGAGGTTGAGCGCAGCAACTAACCCTAATACCCCTAACAGTACTAATCCCGTTACTATGGAGTGAGATCCGAGACTCGCAGGGGTGCGCCGCCACGGCAAAGCGCACCCCTAAGAGTACTATTACCGTTACAAGGAAGGTGCCTCACATGACTCTTCGCATCCTCGCCGTCGTCGGGCAGAAGGGCGGCGTCGGTAAGACGACGACCGTCATGAACCTCGCCGCAGTGCTGTCAGATCATGCCCGCGTACTCGTCGTCGACGTCGACCCGCAGCGCAGCGCAACCGACTGGGCGGAGGCGGGAGGGGACAATGTGCCCTTCGACTTCGCTACCGAGTCAGACCCCCAAGTCCTCGCCGGTCTACGGCGCACCAACGAGTACGACGTGATCGTCGTCGACACCCCGGGAAGCTTGCGGGACACCGACGTTCTCGGCGCGGTCCTCGACAACAGCGATTTCGTCATCCTGCCCATGGAACCCGCGACCATGAGCGTGAAGCCCGCAGTTCGCGTCATTCGCCAGCTGATCGAGCCGCGGAACCTGCCCTACCGAGTCCTGGTGAGCCGTGTGAAGCGCGATCCCTCCGCGGTGCGCCGCAAAGACGACGCGCTCGAACTCCTCGACGAGATGCACCTCCCACGCTTCCGCAGCGTCATCCGCGAATACGTCATGCACACGGACGCACCGCTGACCGGGGAAGTGGTCACCACCTACCCCCGCAGCCGAGCCACCGCCAACGCCATCGACGACTACAAAGACCTCGCCCTGGAGCTCACGAGCCTCTGGGCCAACGGAAAGAGATAGGGGATCTCCCATGGCACGCAAAACCCTCTCCTCCCTCGTCGGGCGCCTCGAGGACGATCAGCCCGCTGAGACCCCACAGCCGGCGCCCGCCGCCGCCCCCGTGGAGAAGACCGCCGAGGCGGCCCCCGCGGCCGAGGCACCCGCGCCGAAGAAGCGCACCAAGTACCCGCCGAAGGTGTCGTTCTACCAGGAGCTTGAAGACACCGACCGCATCCGCGGTGCAATCCTGCACACGTTCGCACAAGAAGGGTTCCGCAACCTCTCGCAATTCCTCAACGCTGCCGCGATGAAAGAGGTCGAGCGCCTCGAGGCCAAGTACAACGACGGCAAGCCGTTCCCGCCCGTCAAGGCCCGCGAACTGCCCCAGGGGCGCCCAATGGGGGTATGACGTGAGCGCTCGAGCGCGGCGCGGCTGGGCGCTGGCCGGGATCATCCTCGCAAGCGGGGGTGTCGGATACGGCCTTCGCAGCGCCTTCCCGCCCTACCCAGCGCTGACCACACCCGTTGTCATCGACGAAGCTCTCTGGCGCGCGATTCTGAGCGGGCCCCCGATGGCCGGCGTCTTCGCTGTCATCGCCGCCGTCATCGCCTTCACTCCCGCCATCCGCTCAACCAAAATCGCCCGCGAGAACGCCGCGCGCGAACAGTGGTGGAACCGCGCGCAATGGGCCCTAGGGCTGGCCGCATCCGATGACCAGGAAGACCGCGAGGTCGCAAACGACGCCCTCCAGGCCCTGCTCGAGGACGCGACCCCCACCGAAGGCAAGATGATCTACCGCACGATCAAGAACCTTCAACGCCCAGCCGCCGTAGACACGCCCGCAATCGCGACGGAAAATAGACCGAGAAGGAAGGTGATCAGATGGCTCGGCATTCCCGCTCGTCCTTCACCGGACGCTTCGTGACATCGCACAAGGGCAGCCTCCAGCGCCGCATCGCGGCAGGCGAGGCCGACCCGATCAGCGATCGCGAGCGCGCACAGCTTCAAGAGATCCGCCAGACCTACATCCGCAGATTCGGCGTCGACCCCGAGGCCCAGACGGTCTCCAAGACCGCCTGACACGCGCTGAGAAGGGACCGTGCCCACGGGGCCGGTCCCTTCCTTCGTTCTCGAGCATCACCACATCAGCCGCTCGCACCGGATACATGCCGATCTTGCGCAAGGGAGAGCACGGTCCAGGGTGCGGCAACGCCGCATCGCATCGCGACGCGCAGCGCCCTTGACGGTGATCGACCGCGTGCCACGATCCCAGCATCCGGGGGAGGGGTGAATCACTTTCCGGACTCGCTCCCGGGGGCGCGCCCGAAGATGACTTACGGTCCATCTAGACATTTGTCTCATGGAGTCCGTCTTCGTTCTCAAAGGAGAAACGTCATGCCCCGACAGCGTCCGCAACCGCGGCCTTCCCTGATAAGTGAGCGTCCCGCCAGTTCCGACAACGCCCCTCACGCGGGGAGCTCGCCCCGTCGCCGGTCAACGCTGGCTGGTGGGAGCATTTTCGATCCCCCGTTTATGCCAACGGCACACGGGGACATTCCTGTGGCCGAAGGTGATGAGGGCCGAGCGCGATAGTCCTCACTTCCGGTTGCTCGTCGAGGGACCGGTGTGCTTGACGTACTCCGCCCAGGTGCATTCCACTGCGAGCTTCATCCCGTCCTCGGGAAAATAGCCGATTAGTTGCCGCTGAGCCGGATCGTCGTGAAACGTCACCGAGCGCAGCAGCTTCCGCCCCTGCACCTCGACCACGCGCACAATCGCGATTCGTCTGCTGCGGTCGAAGACGAGCCACACCCCCGGCTCGGGGGAGCGCTGCAGCTGAGACATCGGAGACCAAACCTGTACCACGCGCGGCCCTCACGCCCCGTTGACGGTCATGAGCCGTTGATCCCGCCACCGGCAGCATGGACCACGGCGGCGGCATGATGAGCGAAGACGACATGCAATCGCTCAAGCAGGCCACCGGAACCGACGCCGCCCGGCTGTTCCTCCAGCAGATGATCGAGCACCACCGCGGTGCCATCGACATGGCCCTGGAAGAAGCGACCAACGGCCAGAACAGCGACGCCGTCGCACTCGCCAACACCATCATCGAGGCGCAGACCTCCGAGATCGCCACGATGGAGGAGCTTCTCGCCACTCTCTGATCCCGCCCGGGGTGGGGCGCGGAAAGCCCACCGCGCCCCACCACCTGATCAGACGAAACGCACCCTGTGGCGCGACTACAACTACCACCGCGCGCCGGTCTCCGGCCCCGCGCCTTGTCCTTCACCACCCTCACCGCAATCGTCGCGCTTGCTCTGTGGGCGAGCATTCGGGTGGCCCACTGATCCGGCGAGAATGAGCATGGTTCCCAGTTGGATGCAGACGTGACGGACACGGCATTTGACGATATCATCGCTATGTGGCGATGAATAAAGAGGGTGGTCTACTCGATCCTGACGCGACCGCTGTGTACGCGCACCTATTCGACGCGCTTGGGGACCCCACGCGATTGGCGGTTCTCCAGCATCTGGCGTCCGGCGAGCATCGCGTCCGGGATCTCGTCCAGCACCTCGGATTGGCGCAATCAACCGTAAGTAAGCACCTCAGCTTCCTGCGGGACTGCCGACTAGTCACTGTTCGCTCGGAGGGTCGGGCTTCCTGGTTCGATCTTGCGCAACCTGTGGCGACTGCGGCTCTCATTAACGCCGCCGAACTCCTGCTGAGAGACACCGGCACGCGTGTCACGCTATGCGCTCACCTTCATCAGCCTGGTGAAGACTTCGCCCTTGGAACGGACGCGGCCTGATGGGCGCCGGTCACACGCACGCACCGTCTACCGGCGCGGCCGGGCATCCGACCGACCATCGGGCGCGTCTCTGGATTGCGTTTGCAATCACCGCGGCAATCGCCGTGACTCAAGCGGTTGGATCCTTCTTTACCGGCAGTCTTGCCCTCCTCACGGACACGGCCCACGCACTCACTGACGCATCCGGACTTCTCGTTGCACTCATCGCCGCGACGCTGGTGCTGCGGCCGGCTAGTGCGCGACGCACGTGGGGGTTCCGTCGCATCGAAGTTATCGCTGCCTTCGGGCAAGCGGCTCTGTTGATGGCGGTAGGGGGTTACACAGCCATCGAGGGGGTACGCCGGCTCTTCGAGCCCCCGGAGGTGCCAGCTGCGGAACTGCTGGGTTTTGGAGTCGTTGGGTTAGTCGCGAACGTCATCGCCATCTTCGTGCTGTCTTCCAGTCGCGGAGCTAACTTCAACATGCGGGCAGCGTATCTGGAAGTGCTGAATGACGCGCTGGGATCACTGGGGGTTATCGTCGCGGCTGTCGTCATCTGGACGACGGGTTTCTTTCAAGCGGACGCCATCGCCGGTCTTTTCATCGCCGCTCTCATCGTGCCGCGTGCGTTCAAGTTGCTACGCGAGACGTCGTCGGTGTTGATGGAGTTCACCCCCGACGGTTTGGACTTGGACGATGTGAGATCTCACATTCTCCAACTCGACCACGTCATAGACGTCCATGACCTACACGCCTCGACAGTCGCCACCGGCCTGCCGACAATCAGCGCGCATGTCGTGGTTGAAGACGAATGCTTCACGGACGGACACGCAGCCGCTGTCCTTAAGGACGTCAGAGCATGTGTGGCTCAACACTTCGAGGTGTCCGTGCTGCACTCCACCTTCCAGATTGAGACAGCCGACCTGCAAGATTCGGAACCCGGGGATGTCCGTCACGCTTAATCGCGGGCGCCGAACCGCTCGAACGGGCGTGTTCGCAGCCCGATCGCATATCGGCACACCGTCGGCCGTTCCCAGCCATTCGCCCAGAACCTCTCCGTACACTGGCTGCTGATGTATACCGACGCTCACGCCCGGCGCTCAGCGCTGGCGAAAGAGCACGGAGCGATAACGCGACTCATTACCATCATCGCCCTCGGGGCCCTCCTGCTGCTCGGAGTCGTGGCCCTCAACCATGGCGACAACGCCCCGGTAAGCGGTGTGGTCGCGACGGCATCTGACACTGCGCCGCACGACCCGGCCGCACCCGTCGCTACCTCTATCGTCGAGGCGAGCGTGTACGACGTATCGCCCGGAATGGCGCTGTGCGTTCTCGGCGTCGTCTGCGGATTCGTGCTGTACCTCGTTGTTCATCTCCTGGTGCGCCGCGGACCGGCTGGGATCACACTCGTCTGGCGCGCCCTCCCGCCGTCTTTGATCCACCCGGTGTCCGGCAGGCCTGAGGGCCACGCCCTCACAATCGCGCAACTGGGTATCTCTAGAACCTGACATCGGCACGTCGCCCCCGCGGCGACACTCATCCCGGGCAACCCGGGCTTTTCTTGTGCCGTCAAGTGTTGGAGTACCCATGAAAATCAACTGGAAGGCGACGGTCATTACCGCCGCCGTCGCCGTCGCGGTCGTCGCGGGGGCTGTCATCTATGTCCTAGTCGATCAGAACAACACCCGCGTTGCCGCCGAGGAACGGGGAGGAGGGTCGATAGCGGTTGTTAGAGACGACTCCCACGTCCTCGACGACGCCGGCGACGGCGCCATCACCATCGTGGAGTTCTTGGACTTCGAGTGCGAAGCCTGCGGCGCCTACTACCCCGTCGTCGAAGAGCTTCGTGTGAAGTATGAGGGACAGATCAACTACGTCGTTCGCTACTTCCCCCTTCCCGGCCACATCAACTCCGAAAACTCAGCGGTCGCTGCGGAGGCCGCGGCAGCCCAGGGACGCTTCGAAGACATGTACAACCGTCTCTTTGAGACGCAAGCACAGTGGGGGGAGTCTCAGCAAAGCCAAGCGGAGCTGTTCCGCTCGTACGCGACCGAGTTGGGCTTGGATATGACGGCCTACGACGAAGCTGTCGCCGACCCTGCCACTCTCGAGCGCGTTCGATCCGACCTCGACGACGGACGCGCCCTCGGCGTGGACCGAACCCCTACGTTCTTCGTCGACGGCGAACCTCTTGTCATTGAACGATGGAACGACCTTGAAAGTGCCATCACCACCCGCTTGGACGGCACCCCCTAGTGGCGGGCCTGTCACACCGACGAGTCATCATCGTGGGCGCAGGGCAGGCTGGATTGGCAACTGCAGCGGCACTGATCGCTCGCGGCATGGAACCGCAGCGTGACTTCGTGGTCATCGACAGTTCCGCGCGGGGACAACGCACGTGGAGTGCGCGCTGGCCTTCTATGCGGTTGCTCAGCAATGCTGAGCACTCCAGCTTCCCCCGCAGACCACTGGAGGGTGACCCGTATCGGTACCCCACCCCGGGAGACATCGAAGGCTATCTACACAGATTCGAAGCGGAGCTCGGGGTAAACCCCGTCTGGGGTGTCCAGGCCCTCGCCGTGACTCGCCACGGCAACGGCCCAACCCTGCTCTTGAGCACCACGGTTGGCGAAGTGCAGACCCGCAACGTCGTGTGCGCTACCGGCGCCGCAGCACGTCCCCGATTTCCGAAATGGGCCGCGGACGCCGAAGTCGAAGGAGTACAGATGCACACCAACGCCTACAGAACACCCGAGCAGATTCCGCGAGGCCGGGTACTTATTGTCGGCGGTGGTATCGCCGGGACGGAAGTTGCTTCCGACCTCGCGAAGTCGCACGACGTCACTCTGGCGGTCCGCACCCGACGGGCTGAAGCGCATCCGCGGCAATTCCCCACCCAGCCGCGCGTCTCACCGTGGCGGCGCGTGAAGATCGCCCCAGAACCCCTCTACGACGCACTCCGAGATAAAGGCGTCTCCATTCGAGCCGAGACGATTGGGGTGGACGGGGCCAAGTTCGCCTTCGCGGATGGCTACCGGCAGGCCTACCAGTCAGTCGTGTTCGCCACCGGGTACGAAGCGGGCGACGAGTGGTTGCCCACGCAGCCGCAGCTTCAGCGACGCATCCCCACCGCGACGACGCTACCCGGTCTGTTCGTTGCCGGAATCCCCGTGCACAGCCAGGCCAGAGCTAACACCCTTCCCGGGGTATGGACGGACGCGGCTCGTATTGCCCGATTCATCTACGCCCGACCTTGAAAAGACCAATGAGATTCTTCCTCGTATCCAGACCTCGCCATCGCGCAACGCAGGTCACGGTGACGCTGTGCGCCACTGTCGCTCTTAGCGCCGCCCTCATCGTTGCAGGACCCGCCGCGCCGACCTTTGCTGTCGTGGCCCCGGCGCTGAGCTCGGCCATGGATGTCAGCTTCACCACTGCGCCTCTGAGCGTCGAACGTTCAGGAACCACCGTAACGAGCTCCGAGACTCCATCACCTGGGCACCAGACCCATCCTCATTCCACGGCCACCCCACGCGCGGACGGTCGAGGAGTGCCCACCGGCGGTGGCGAGGTCGCTCCCGTGCTGGGAGTCTCCGCGGTGGCGATGATTCTCGGCGGAGCGCTGGTCACGCTTCTGGTCACAGCGCGGCGAACCCGCCACCTCCGGAAGGGCCAAGAAGGTGACCGCTGAGAAGACGCGGCCGTTCGCCGTCGCCTGCATGGTGGCAGCGGCCGCGGTGTTGATAGACCAGTTCAGTAAAGCCATCGCCCTGACTGCGCTTGCCGACGGGAGACGGGTGCCCATTATTGGGGACGCATTCGGTCTGCAACTCGCCTTCAACCCCGGCGCGGTGCTGGGAACGGGCTCGGGCATGACCTGGGTTCTCACCTTGATAGGCGTGGCAGCCGTTGCCGGGCTTTTCGTCCTGGCGGCCCGCGCGCGAACGGTGGGATGGGCGGGTGGTGTGGGGCTATTCCTCGGTGGAGCTGTCGGCAACCTCATCGACCGTTTCATGTCGCCGCCAGGATTCGCAATCGGCCACGTCACCGACTTCCTTGCATACGGGCGTCTGTTCATCGGCAACTTGGCAGACGTCTTCCTCGCCGCTGGAGCGATAGCGGTTGCAGTGATGCTGATGCTCCGCCAACGCGCCCACAGTGGCACCAAGGTCGCGCCTGCCACACCACCCACGTTCGGGGTTCCCCCGGAGGACAAGCAATGAAAAAGACCAAGACGCCATCTCGGTATCAACGAAACGCCCTCGCCCCCGGTCTGATCGCCGCAGCCGCCCTGTTCGTGGCGCCAGCGCTGCTGGACAGCGGCTGGTTCACGCTTGTGCGCTTCATCGTGGCAATCTTGGCGCTCATCGTCGCCTCGTTCGCCTACCAGGAGCGGCAGCTGTGGTGGGTGCCGGTGTTTGCTGTGATCGCGGTGGCATGGAACCCGGTGCTCCCCATCCCCGCTGAAGGTGTTGTCTGGACCGCGGCGCAACCCGCAGCCGCAGTCGTCTTCCTTGTCGCGGGAGCCATCATCAAGAGGGAGCGGGCATGAATCGCAAACTCCTCGCCCTCGGCACGGCGCTCATCATCGTCGGCGTGATGAGCGGTTGCACCGCCACGACCCAAACAACGGACGCCGGCGCGGGCGCATCGTTCTCCGATGGGAATTTCCAAGTGGCCGAGATTGCCCCGTCGGACAGAGGCGAACCCGTTCAGTTCGAAGGCGTCATCGAAACCGGTGAAACCGTCACCAGCGACGACTACCGAGGTGAGGTGCTCGTGGTGAACTTCTGGTACGCCGCCTGCGGACCGTGCATCGTCGAGGCTCCCATGCTCGAGGAGGTCTTTCTGCGCTTCCAGAACGAGGAAGTCGACTTCCTCGGAGTGAACACCTACGACCAAGCTGAGACAGCACTCTCTTTCGCGCGCGAGAACAACGTCACCTATCCCAGCGTCATCGACGTCAATGACGGTCAGGTGAAACTCGCCTTCGCGCAACTCACCCCGATCCAGGCCACACCCACAACGCTCGTAATGGACCGCCAGGGTCGCCTCGCCGCCCGCATCATCGGCCAACTTCCCAGCGCGTCCATCCTGTCCACCATCGTCGCGGACACGCTGGCGGAGAGACCATGAGCGCCGGGGCGCTCGTCGTCGACGGCGCACTCTGGCTTGCCATCCCCCTCGCCCTGGTCGCCGGTCTCATCTCCTTCCTATCGCCCTGTGTCCTACCGCTGGTGCCCGGCTACCTCGGGTACCTCGGCGGTGTGGCCGCCCCTCCCACCTCCACAACCGGAGGAGACGGTGCGACGACGGTCACCACACGCCCGCGGCTCGTAGCAGGCGTCCTGCTCTTCATCGCCGGATTTACTGTGGTCTTCGTCGCCGTGACCGTCTTGGGGGGATTCTTCGGGGTGGCGCTCTCGCGCTACGCCGATCTCCTTACCCGCGTCTTCGGCATTGTGAACATCGTCCTGGGGCTGGTCTTCACAGGCGCAATCCGGCTTGGACAGCGTGGCATGCGTCCGACCCTCCGTCGTCGAGCCGGGCTCGTCGGCGCTCCGCTTCTCGGGTTCTCACTTGGTGTCGGCTGGACACCGTGCATTGGCCCCACACTCGCAGCAATCCTGTCCGTGTCGTGGAACCTTGGTGACCCCGCCCGAGCCGGGCTCCTCGGTCTGTCTTACTCACTCGGCCTCGGAGTGCCCTTCCTCGTACTGGCGCTCGGATGGGGGTGGGCTGCGCGGTCCGTCACAGTCCTCCGCACTCACATCCGCACACTCAACCTCATCGGAGGCGCCGTGCTCATCCTGCTCGGGCTGCTCATGGTGACGGGCGTGTGGACCTCGCTCATGTCACTTCTGCAACAGGTGGTAATCAATGTCCCCCTCCCGCTCTGATACCCGCCACGTCGATTCAGACCCGCGGCGGCCGGCGGACCATCCTGACGGGGCCCCGAACGATCAAGACGGCCCACAGGTAAAGCTGGATGGCAAAGGGTGGCTCCGCTGGACATGGCGCCAGCTCACCAGCATGCGCACCGCGCTCATCCTCCTGCTCTCCCTCGCCCTGGCCGCAGTACCCGGCTCACTGTTTCCTCAACGAGGCGCCGACCCCAACGGCGTCATCCAATGGGAGCGCAACAACCCCGAGTGGTTCCCGTTCCTCGACGCCGTCGGATTGTTCGACGTTTACTACTCGCCCTGGTTCTCGTCCATTTATCTGCTGCTGTTCGTATCCCTCATCGGGTGCGTCATCCCGCGGGCGAAACACCACTACCGCGCTCTCAAAGGACAACCGCCGCGCACACCCATCCGGTTCGCTCGACTCCCCGAACACCTCGAGCGAGCCATCCCCGGCGAGCATCTCACCCCCGCGGCAGCTTTGGATCTTGCCGAAACAGAACTCGCCCGGCGTCGCTATCGCGTCCGCCGCTACGACGGGAAGGGGTGGACCTCCGTTTCGGCCGAACGCGGGTACCTCCGCGAGACCGGCAACCTGCTCTTTCACATCGCCCTGGTCGGCGTGCTCGTCTCCGTCGTCGTCGGCAAGGCGTTCGCCTACACCGGCCAGCGCGTCGTGGTGGAGGGGACAACCTTCGTCAACACCCTCAGCGACTTCTCCTCCTTCGACCCCGGCCGTTTCGCGGACGGATCCAACCTGACGCCGTACTCCCTCACGCTGGACCGTTTCGACGTCACCTACCAGCCAGCAGGCTCCCCTGGCGGTGGGCAAGCGGGCGACTTCGCCGCCAACGTCACGATCAGATCCCCCGGAGCAGACGACCGAACCGAGCGGGTGGTCGTCAACTACCCCATCACTGTAGGGACCGACCGCATCCATCTCCTCGGAAACGGTTACGCGCCTACCCTCACCATCCGTGACGCGGAAGGTCAGATCGTTTATAGCGACTCACTACCCTTCCTCCCGCAAGACTCCAACATGACCTCACTAGGCGTCGTGAAAGTTCCGGATGGCTTGCCGCAGCAGCTCGGGCTGATCGGCTTTTTCTACCCCACACAGGACACCTTGCCCTCAGGTGCCGCCACCTCGATCTACCCCGACGTAATCAACCCCGTCATCACCCTCAACGCATTCGCAGGCGACCTGGGCATCGACGATGGAACCCCCCGTTCCGTCTACGCCCTGGAAGTTGACCAACTCACCCAGCTCACCGGCGGCAACACCGGACAGGAATCCATTGAACTCAGGCCCGGTACCACCGGTGCGCTGCCCAACGGGTGGGGCACCATCACCTGGGAGGAAGCCGACGGTGCTCCGGTGAAACGGTTCGCGTCCCTGCAGATCCAACGCGACCCCAGCAGCGGCTGGGTCCTCGCGTTCTCTGTGCTGGCCTGCGTCGGGCTGTTCACCGGACTTCTCATACCTCGCCGCCGAATCTGGGTGAAAGTCCACCACTCGGCGACCACAACCGACTCGACGATCCACGTGGAGTACGCCGCCCTCGCCCGAGGAGACGACCCGGGGCTTGCCCGCGCGGTCCAGCACCTAGCGGAGGCTCACACAGAAGTGTGTGAGCGGGCGAATACGGCCGCGCAGCCACGATAGGTCCACAGCTATGAACGCCCCCCTCGACCTTGGCGACTACCTGCTGCCCGCAGCGCACCCCTTTACCCTTTTGCCGGGCGCCGCAACGGTGATGGCCACCATCTACCTCCTCGGGGCGCTGCGTCTGTGGCGGCAGCATCGACGGTGGTCGGTGTTGCGCACGGTGAGCTTCGTCTCCGGCTGCGCAGCCCTCGCCGCCGTCACCGGCCTCGCTGTAGAGGACTACGGCAAAGCCCTGCTTTCGGTGTTCATGTTTCAGCAGCTGACATTGATGATGGCCATCCCACCGCTGCTCGTGCTCGGTTCCCCGGGAACCCTTCTGCTGCGTGCCACCCCGCACCGCGGCGTCGGAAAAAGTGTCCTCAAAGTGGCGCACGGCGCGTTGCGGTGGCGAGGGTCAAGATGGGCCCTAAGCCCCTGGGTCGCATTACCCGCCTACCTCGCGGCCTTCTACGGCCTGTACATCGCAGATCTGCTCGATCCCGTCCTAGCCCTCCCCGGCGGTCACACCGCCTTAGAATCGGCGTTCCTGATCAGCGGGATCCTGTTCACCATCCCGGTGCTCTCCACAGATCCACTACCGGTCCGCATGAGCCACGGAGGACGGGCACTCGACCTTTTCGCTGAGGCAGCGTTGCACGCCTTCTTCGGGGTGTTCCTCATGATGGCGACCAGTCTGGTAGTAGGAACATTCGCTGAATCGACCATTGCCCTAGGGATCGACCCCATCGAGGACCAACGCGTAGCCGGCGGTCTTGCATGGTCCTATGGCGAGGCGCCCACACTCATCATGATCCTGATCGTGATGCACCGGTGGTTCCGGCACGACTCCGTTCGTGACGCCGCCGCAAGCAGATGGGCGGACGCGCACGGGGATCCAGAGCTCGACGAGTACAACGAGTACCTGCGCCGTCTAGAGAAAGGCGGGTCCGCATGACAGCACTTCGAGGGGCAACCGGCGCGCTGCGCATGCCCTCTATGTGGACCAGCGGCACGGATTCCTTGCCCGTGACGGCGGCGTTGCCCTTGGCGGCAGCGGCGGGGTTGCTGATGGATGCGGCCACACCGGACCTCGGATGGTGGCCGCTTGCTTTCGTGAGCGTGACGATCCTGCTCGCGGCTCTCCTCGGAAGAGGCACGCTCGCTTCCTTCGTCGTGGGTTGCGTCTTCGGGGCCGTGTTCAACCTTGCCCACCTCGTATGGGTGGCGCAATTCCTCGGACCAGTGCCCTGGTTGGCCCTCAGCGCCCTGCAGACAGTCCTGATCGGTGTCAGCAGCATAACCATCACCCTCACCTACCGTTGGGTGAAGGTACGTAGGCTCGGCGGGGCCTTAGACCTGCTGGGTATCCCCGCGCTGGTAGCAGCCCTGTGGGCCGCGCGGGAAGTACTTGTCGGAATGTGGCCGTACTCGGGCTTCCCCTGGGCACGGGTAGGAATGACGCAAGTGTCGGGACCATTTCCTGAAGTGGCGTCCTGGGTGGGAACGACGGGTGTGACCTTCCTCGTCGTGGGCGTGTGCGCCGCCCTCGTGCAGGCCCTCAGACCGGGGCGTCGCACTCTGCGTGCCGGCGTGCCGGCGCTCGTGGGAGTCCTGCTCATGGCGGTCACACCCCAGTACGCCACCCGGAGTATCGGAACGTTCACCGTCGGGTGGGTCCAAGGCAACGGGCCGGCAGGCTATTTCGACGACCGCAACGAAGGCGACATGCTCCGAGCCCAAGCATCAACATCGAAAACGATTCGGGGCCAGCAGATGGACGTGCTCGCCTGGCCAGAGGGCTCCGTGGACATCGACCCGGCGTCTTCAGAACCCACACGTCGAGTGCTGAGTGAAATCTCCGCCGCGTACGGTGCCCCGCTCCTAATGAACGCCGCAACCACGAGAGGCGAGCAAACGTTCAACTCAACCATGCTGTGGACGACGGACGGTAGCGAGCAGAGCTACGACAAACTCAACCCCGTCCCGTTCGGCGAATACGTGCCCGACCGGTGGCTGTTTGAACGTCTCGCACCTGACCTTGTCAGTCTGATCCAGAGGGAGTACACCCCAGGCAGATCGGCGCCAGTGATGGATATAGGAGGCACCCGCGTCGGGCTGGCGATCTGTTTCGACGTCATCTACGACGACGTGATCTTCGATGCAGCACGGCAAGGCGCGCAGGTCTACATCTTCCAGACAAACAACGCCGACTTCCGCGGAACAGACGAGAACGTGCAGCAGCTCGCCATCGCGCGAATGCGAGCCATCGAAACCGGGCGCGCAGTGGTCAACGTCTCCACCGTGGGAACAAGCCAAGTGATCAACCCCGATGGGTCGACCGAAGAGACCATCGGGGTGGACACGGCCGCTGGCCGAGTGAGCGAGGTGCCGCTACGGGCGGGGATCACGCCGGCGAGCTGGCTCAGCCCCACCATCGAAATTGCAATGGTCGTTGCATCGGCCGGTGTGCTGTTGTGCGTTCGTCTGCGCATCCACGTTCGTGCGCGGAAACGGTGATGAGCTGGACAAACGGCAGACCGCATCGCGCACCCCGCGCGAGCAGCGCACGCTTGGCCTCCGATGCCAGGCTGCCCCGGCTTGGCTGTGACGGCCAGTTCGGATTGGTACCATCGCTGCGATGCCGGTAAGCACGGGACGCGCCCCACTTGGGGCCAGTACCGCCTCCGTCGTGAGAATGAGGATCATCGCCAGCCTCGTCCTAATCTTGATGTGTCTGCTCGCTGTATGGTCAAGCAGCCACTCTGATGCTTCCACGACCTCCGATGCGGCGTCCGCGACCCACACGTGGGAGAGCGATCAAGGTAGTCGAACAGTCCTCGATGAGCCCGCCGGTGACGTTGTCAACAGCCTGACGCAGGCTCTCCCAGCGGCGGCCGTAGCGCTATGCCTGGTAGGCGTGTGTGTGGCGGGAATGCTGCTGGAGCATCGCTTCCGTCTCATGCGGTCGAATCTCAATGTCATCCGCTCACCTCGACGCGATCAGCCTCACGTTTTACGTACCGTCCGCTCACACACCACGACGCTGAGCTTGACCGAACTGTCTCTCTCACGGACCTGACCCGTACCGGGGCTCCGAAAATCACACCTTCTCGGCTGATCTGACGCCAACGAAGTTGTAGTCGAACGCAACTTCCCACCCCTTCGGGCGCGGCCGTACAGGTGCACTCGGAGCGTTTCTGATCCGACGCTCGACGACTGCCGTGGGCGCCCAATCCCCGGGCGCCGCAGTCCCACTGAAAGACGCCATGCACACACTTTTCGCCCCCCGTTCGCCTCGCTGGTTCGCAGCCGCCGGCATTGCCGTGACGGCACTATCCCTGATGTTCGTTCTACCCGGTTCGCCGCCGGCTCGTGCTCACGACGCTTTGGTCCAGTCCTCCCCAGCAGCGGACTCAGTCGTCTCAGCGACGCCCGCTGAGGTGTCAATGACATACAGCGGGGAGGTCTTCGACGCCTCCAGCGCCATCGCGGTCGAAGTGATTGACTCCTCAGGAGCGAACGTTGCACTGACGCCTCCGGTCGTCGCTGACACGACGGTGACCCAGGCAGTGAAGCCAGTCACGTCTCCAGGCGTAGTCACGGTGCGATGGCGCGTGGTCTCCAGCGACGGTCACCCCATCAGCGGTGAGTACGCGTTCACGGTTGACGCTCCCGTAACGCCCACGGCGTCCGCCGAACCGGACCCCTCTGCAACCACGGGTGCCCCCTCCTCATCTGAGCAGAGCCCGGCCATCTCGTCGACACCAGAACAAAGCGCGACAGCAGACGCCGTGGCGGAGGTCGAAGAGCCACGGAGCGGAATCGGTCTTCCGCTGTTAGTGACTGGCGTCGCTGTCGTCATTCTGGGCGCGGCGGCGCTTGTGCTTTTCTCGTCCGGACGGCGTCGACGACAGCAGCAGGTGGGGCAGTGAAGGAACACCGTCAATGAGCAGTGAGATTTGGTCGACACACCAGTCACGCCCTCTAACGCGCAGGGAACGGCGCCACGCTGATGAGTTCAGGATGCGTGAGGCGCGGAGCTCCCACGGTCCTGAGGCCGCGCGCGCAATGCGCGCCCGCCCGCTTGTTGCGAGTGCGTTGGCGCTGGCGCTCATGTGTCCTCTGGCGCTGCCGGCGTACGCGGCCTCACCTGTCACGGACTCCGAGCCGACCTTGCAGCAAGCCGCTGCGGACGACTCACAACAATTCACCGTGTCCTCCGCGCTCCCCGCTTCGCCCCTGGACAGGCAGAGCTACGCAGCGACGTCTCAGGAAGAAATTCATCAGAAAAAGGCGCGAGAGGCTGCGGCGGCCGCGGCCGCCGCAGCACGCGCAGCTCGGCCCGCTACCACCTTCGCTGCTGAACGCGCAGTCCCCGTCCTCGCCGCCGGTAGCGGGGTTGTGCGCTGGCCATTGACCTCGACGTTCAGAGTCACGGACCAATTCGGAGCAAGAGGCGGGGCGCACATGGGCACCGACATGGTGACCGCGGGCGGCACGCCAATCTACGCGTCCGTGGCCGGGACAGTCGATGTCTCGAGCGAGAGCTATGGCGCCTACGGCGTCGCTGTCACCGTTGAGTCCGTCGTCAACGGCCAACGTATCCGGGCCGTCTACCCGCACATGCAGTACAACACCCGGCAGGTCGGCAGCGGCCAGGAAGTGCAGGCGGGCCAACTCCTCGGACTCGTCGGAAGCACAGGCCGCTCCACCGCAAACCACTTGCATTTCGAGGTGTCCGTCAACGACGTCACCGTGGATTCCCTGGCGTGGTTGGAAGCGAATGCTCAGTGACTAAACGCGCCATTACAAAGCGCGGCGGCAGGCGCCGCGCCGCACCGCAGCGAACGGCACTGCAAAAGAAACTCGACGATCGATACGGCCGCACTTCGCTTCCCTGGCGTCGCCGAGCTTTCTGGATCAGTGTTGCTGTGTTCGCGGTGGCTGCCATTGCCTACCTGGTCTGGATCACACTTCAAAATAGCTTGGACGACATCTCCATCGCCGAGACCGGCTACCTCGTCGTCGATGAGCGGGCTGTGACGGTGTCCTTTCAAGCCACCCCTCCCTCCGGCGCACGGTTCGCGTGCGCCATCCAAGCCCTGGACGAGGATTTCGGCGTCGTGGGGTGGCGGGTCGTCGAGTACGCCCCCTTCCCCGAGACCACTCGATCCTTCACCGAGCGCGTTCCGACTCTCGCCCTGGCAACCACCGGCACCGTCAAAGAGTGCTGGACAATCTAAGGATTCCACCCGTGACCGAATCATCCGCCCTCACCCTTGATGGGCTGTCCCTGCTGATGGTGTGGACGGCCATCGGCGTTTACGCGCTCGCCTTTGCGGCGTATGCCATCGACCTTGCCGTGCGCGTGTCTCGCGTCGAGGCGCCCGCTGCGGAACTCGTGACGGTCGGGGACGTGGCTCCACCGGTGGCGCCCCCGGCGGCCGCGGTGCAATTGCAAGTGCCGCCACGTGAGCGCGAACGTCTCGTATGGGCACGTATCGGAACCGCCCTCACCATTTTGGGATTCGCGCTGCAGCTGAGCGGGGATGTCCTCCGAGGCATCGCCGCAGCTCGTGTGCCGTGGGCGAACATGTACGAATTCGCACTCACCGGCACTCTTCTCATCGTCGGCGTGTTCCTTTTCGCCCTTCGGCGGTACGACCTGCGTTTCCTCGGCTCCTTCTTGCTTGGGATGGTCGTCCTTCTTCTGGGTGGTGCGACCTTGGGGTTCTACGTCGAGGTCACCCCTCTGATGGACCCGCTGCGTAGCGTGTGGCTTGTCATCCACGTCTTCGTGGCCTCCCTTGCGACTGCGCTGTTCGCCATCGCGTGCGGCCTGTCCGTGACGCAACTTCTGCAACACCGGCGTGAGAGTCGCCCCTCCGTCAACACGCGGCGGGGCCTGCTTCGAACCCTGCCCACCTCTGAAGATCTGGAAGCCCTGGCTTACCGGTTCGCCATCATTGGCTTCATCTTCTGGACCTTCACCCTGATTGCCGGCGCGATTTGGGCAAACGACTCCTGGGGACGCTTCTGGGGTTTTGATACCAAAGAGGTGTGGACTTTCATCATCTGGGTGCTGTACGCCGGGTACATCCACGCTCGTGCCACCCGTGGATGGCGCGGTAACCGTTCTGCGTGGCTGTCTATCGTGGGGTTCGCTGCGGTGCTGTTCAACTTCACCGCCGTGAACATGTTCTTCAAGGGTCTGCATGCCTATTCGGGGCTGAACTGATGCCTACTTCCGGCGCTAAGCTCGGGCACGCCCACTCGACGGTAAGGGTGGGGGCACCTGGCTCCACGCGGCTTCCGTCTCTGCAACCGCGCCGGTGGAACGTGTACCGCGTGATTGCGCTCATCATCCTCGTCGTCAGCGCAGTCGCTGCCTTGGTGTGCGCTCTCGCAGTCGGCGGTGGCGCTGCCCCCTTGCAACTGGCCGACGCCGGGCCCCTCGCACGGTGGGGGCTGCCAGTGTCAAAGCTCGTCGTGAACATGAGCGCCGCGGGAATGGGAGGGGCGCTCTTTGTCGCCTTGTTCTCGTTGCGCGTCGAACAGCGCGGGTTTGAATTGGCGTTGGATGTTGCTGCGCTATCTGCCGCCATCTTCACCGTGGCATCTGCTGCTACTGGCTTCTTCAGCTTCATGGTCATCTTCAACCCCGCTTTGAATGCCGGTCCCGAATTTGGGTCTCAGCTTGGCCGGTACCTCGTGCAGACCGAGGGGGGACGTGTGTGGTTGATGACGACCATCGCGGGTGCCATTCTCGCGGTGCTCACATTTGCGGTGCGTTCGTGGGGCGGGACAGCAACCGTGGCACTTCTCGCGCTGGCAGCGCTTGTCCCGATGGGAACACAAGGCCATTCAGGTGATGAGGCCTCTCACCAGCAAGCCACGACAGCCATCGTCATACACCTCATCGCCGCAGCGGTCTGGCTCGGTGGTCTGCTGCTGCTGGCGATCATTCGTTCCGTCACTTCCAAGAGTGAGATGGCGACAGTTCTGATGCGGTACTCCACCATCGCCGTTATTGCCTTCGCGCTCGTCGCGTTCTCGGGCACGGTTCGAGCCGCCATCGGCCTAGAAACTCTCGGTGCTCTCGCCTCCCCTTACGGCCTCATCCTCATCGTCAAGGTTGTAGCCCTCACCGCCATCGGTGTTCTGGGGGCGATCTACCGACTGCGTCTACTCCGAAGGATGCGCGCCAACCCCAGCGACGCCAAGACTTTCTGGCTGCTGTTGTGTGCGGAGTTGGGATTGATGGGGATGGCTAGTGGAGCGGCTGCCGCTCTCGCGAGAACACCGCCGCCGATTCTCCCCGAACCTGCAGGCGCGCTCACACCCGCTGAGGTACTCACCGGCGCTCCGCTACCTCCTGAGTGGACTATGTCGCGTTGGTTCACGGCGTGGAGCCCCGACCTGCTGTGGTTAGTTGCCGCCGTGCTCGGACTCATCTTCTACGTGAGCGCTGTGCTGCGGCTAAAGGCGCGTGGGTACCGATGGAACCCCTGGCGGGCGACCGCGTGGGTGGCAGGGACGCTCCTCTTGGTATGGGTCACTAGCGGAGCGTTGGGCGCTTACCGTAGCTACATCTACAGTGCGCACGTTCTTGGGATAGTCATTCTCCTTGTCGGGGTGGTGCCCCTTCTCGCAGCCGGGGCGCCAATCGAGCTCGCCCGCAAGGCAGCCCATCGCCGCGAAGACGGCAGCAGGGGAGGGTATGAATGGGCGCAGGTGCTCATGCATTCGCGAGGTGTGCGTTTCGCTTCGGCACCCGTGGTCGCTGTCCCGGCCACCGCGATGTTGATTTGGCTGCTTTTCAGTTCTGACCTCCTCCGTTGGACAGTAGGGGATCTCCTAGGGCGGCAAATGGCGACGGCAGCAACCCTCGTCGTGGGATCTCTGCTCGTGCGTGGCTTGATAGGTGGTGACGGGTCCAGCCGCCGGCCGACACAGATGAAGCTGCTGATGGTCGTCGGTTTAGCTGTGGCGATGGCGGTTGTATCTGTGTACATCTCTACTGCCGGTCTAGTAGCCGCCGACTGGTTCGGTGCGATGGGCCGCACCTGGGGTAGAGCACCAGCCGAAGACCAAGACTTCGGTGGAGTGGTGCTGGCTGCTGGCTCCGCGATCGCGGTCGTTCTGGGTGGGTGGGTGGTGTTCCTCTCCCGTGCGCGGTAGAACGACGTCCTAGATTCCTCATGCGGCGTGCGACAGAAGCCGTCATGGCTGATCTGAGGTGCTCTACCCGCTCAGCGGTGATGGTCGTCGTCGTGCTCCTCCTCGAGGAGCATCCCCACGGAGGTGGCGCAGGCGTCACCGCGCCATGCCTCGATACCCTCTCGGATTGCGAAGGCGGCGATGACGAGTCCGGCGATCGCATCGGCCCACCACCAGCCGAACAGGCTGTTGACAATGAGGCCGACGAGAACCGCGGCGGACAGGTAGGTGCAGATGAGGGTCTGCTTGGAGTCGGCCACAGCGGTTGCCGATCCCAGCTCGCGGCCCGCGCGTCGTTCCGCCAGCGAGAGGAATGGCATGATGACGACGCTGAGCGCGGTGAGCACGATTCCGACAGTGGAGTGCTGCACGTCGACCTGGCCCACGAGCGCGAGCACCGACGTCGCGGTGACGTAGGCGGCGAGGGCGAAGAACGCCACGGCGATGACGCGCAGCGTGCCCTTCTCCCACCGCTCGGGGTCGCGGCGGGTGAACTGCCAGGCCACGGCTGCCGCCGAGAGGACCTCGATCGTGGAGTCCAGGCCGAACCCGATCAGCGCAGCCGATGAGGCGACGGTGCCGGCGGTGATCGCGACGACGGCCTCAATGAGGTTGTAGGCGATCGTCGCGGTGACGATCCACTTGATGCGGCGTTGGAGAGTGTGCCGGCGGTCGTCTGTGGGGCGAGAGGTCGTGGTGGTCATGCGCAGGTGCAGCTTTCTCCGGCGCAGCAGCCCGGTTCGACATAGAGGACGACGCGTAGCAGCTCGTCCAAGGCGGGTGAGAGGTGAGAGTCAGCAAGCCGATACCAGGTGCGCCGCCCATCCGGCACAGCCTCCACGAGCCCGCACCCTCGAAGGCACGCGAGCTGGTTCGACATGACCTGTCGGGAGACGCCGAGAGCGTCCGCTAGGTCGGAGGGGTAGGCGGGTGCTTCCCGCAGTGCCAGCAGCACGCCCGCGCGCGTGGAGTCGGAGAGCGCGTGGCCGAGGCGCGCGAGCGCGGCGGTATGCGTCACGGTGGCAGTCGCAGTGGCTGTGGACACGTGTCGACAGTACAGGACTTGCTGAATAATCATCCCCGGTTGGGCGGCCCACTCCGGTGGACGCGCGCAGGGGGATGAATAGGAGTGTTGCGCTACATACCCTAGGGGGGTATGGTATCTAGGTGAACGGATACGAGGGCAACAAAGACGACCTCCAGAAGCGGCTGCGTCGCGTCGAGGGTCAGGTACGAGGGATCGCCCGAATGGTCGATGAAGACAAGTACTGCATCGACATCCTTACGCAGGTCTCCGCCGCGACGAAGGCTTTGGAGACGGTTGCTCTATCCCTGCTCGGGGATCACCTCCGCCACTGCGTCGCGGAGGCGAGCGCAGAGGGCGGCCAGGTTGCCGCAGAGAAGATTCGTGAGGCCAACGACGCGATTGCACGGCTCGTCCGTTCCTGATCCCGCACCGACCCCAGAGGAGCAAATCATGACCGACCGCATCGACCTCGGCCTGAAAGACACCAACGCCGGCTGCGCTTGCTGCGCCACGTCCGCAGCGACAGACGCACCCGCGTCCACCGCGGCGACGGTGACAGAAGACGTCCTGGTGACCGGAATGACATGCTCGCACTGCGTGTCGAGCGTCACGGAGGAGCTGACTGCGATCGACGGTGTCGAGAATGTCACGGTAGACCTCAACGCCGGCGGTACGTCGCGCGTCACCATCCACAGCTTGACCCCGATCGATGCCGCCGCAGTGCGGGCCGCGGTGGAGGAGGCCGGCTACACCCTGGCCGGCGCACCCGCATGAGCGCGGTCGACGTCGAACTCGATATTTCCGGGATGACATGCGCGTCGTGTGCGACCCGGATTGAACGCAAGCTGAACAAGCTTCCCGGTGTGGAAGCAACGGTGAACTACGCCACCGAAAAAGCACGTGTTCGCGGGAACGACGTCGACCCTGCCACCCTGATCGCCGCCGTCGAATCCGCGGGGTACCAGGCGGCTCTCCCCGCACCGCCACCGAGCGGTGATATCGATGAGAACACCCCAAACCGAGAGGACGGCGAGGTCGGGGCGCTACGGCGGCGTCTGCTGATTAGTGCCGCCCTGTCGCTGCCGGTGGCAGTGTTGTCGATGGTCCCGGCGTTGCAGTTCGAGTACTGGCAGTGGCTTGCCCTCACTCTCACCGCCCCGGTGGCGGTCTGGGGCGCGTGGCCGTTCCACCGGGCCGCGGCCGTCAACGCCCGACACGGCGCGGCGACCATGGACACCCTCATCAGCGTTGGCGTCATCGCCGCATTCGGGTGGTCCCTTTACGCGCTGTTCTTCGGTGGCGCAGGCGTGCCCGGCATGACGATGACGTTCACCCTCGTCGGTACCCCGCAGGCCGGGGGCCACGAAATCTATCTGGAAGTGGCCGCGCTGGTCACCGTCTTTATCCTGGCCGGGCGGTATGCCGAAGCGCGCGCGAGGAAATCATCGTCGGAGGCGTTACGGGCGCTGCTGGAGATGGGCGCGAAGCACGCCACGCAGCTCGTCGACGGCGCCGAACGGATGGTGCTGGTCGCGCAGCTGTCGGTCGGAGACACTGTGCTCGTTCGACCGGGGGAGAAGATTCCCTCCGACGGGCTGGTGATCGATGGTGCCTCCGCCGTCGATGCCAGCATGCTCACCGGAGAATCAGTCCCCGTCGAGGTGACGACTGGGTCGCGTGTCGTAGGAGCGACGGTGAATGTCGGCGGCCGCCTCACCGTAGAAATCACCCGGGTCGGCGCCGACACCGAGCTCGCGCGCATGCGCCGGCTGATGGAGGAAGCCCAAACCGGCAAGGCCAAGGTGCAACGCATCGCTGACCGGGTGTCGGCCGTGTTCGTCCCGATCGTCATCGGACTTGCCGCCGCCGCCTTCGTCGGCTGGATGATCGCTGGGGCATCGCTGGAACAAGCGTTCACCGCCGCGGTCGCGACACTAATCATCGCGTGCCCGTGCGCGCTTGGCCTCGCCACCCCCACCGCCCTCTTGGTGGGCACCGGCCGGGGCTCGCAGCTGGGAATCTTGATCCGTGGACCGCAGGTGCTGGAGCAGACCCGCACCGTCGACACCATCGTGCTCGACAAGACCGGCACCGTGACCACCGGCAAGATGACCGTCACCACCGTTCACCCCGCCCCTGGTGTCACCCGGGACGAGCTGCTGCGGGTCGCCGCTGCGGTCGAGGCGGGCTCCGAGCATCCCGTCGCCCGCGCGATCACCGCCACCGCGCCTGGTGCATATGCGGACAGCTTCGCCTCGCACGCCGGGTTCGGTGTGCAGGGGATCGTGGACGGCGCCGCGGTGGTCGCGGGCCGCGCCTCCTGGCTGGCCGAGCAGTGGGGCATCCACCCACCGTCGGAGGCCGCAGCGGAGCTGAACACGCTCGCTCGTACCAGTACCGCAATCGCGGTCGGCCGCGACGGGCGGTACCTGGGCGCGATCGGCGTGGCGGACACGGTGAAGCCGACCAGCTCGACCGCCATCGCACTGTTCCGCGCACTCGGGCTGCGCCCGGTGCTCCTCACCGGCGACAACGACACCACGGCCGCACGGATCGCCGCTGAGGTCGGCATCTCCGACGTGCACGCCGGCGTCACCCCCGCCGGGAAGCTCGAAGTGATCCGCCGGCTCCAAAACGATGGCCACGTGGTCGCAATGGTCGGTGACGGCGTCAACGACGCCGCGGCCCTCGCCGCAGCCGACCTCGGCCTTGCGATGGGGGGCGGCACGGACGCGGCGATCGCCGCCAGTGACATCACGATCGTCTCCGGCGACCTGACCGTCGTGGCCGACGCGATCCGACTCTCCCGCCGCACCCTCCGCACCATCAAGAGCAATCTGTTCTGGGCCTTCGCCTACAACGTCGCCGCCATCCCGATCGCCATGGCCGGGCTGCTGAACCCGCTCGTCGCCGCGGCGGCCATGGCGCTGTCGTCGGTGTTCGTCGTGACCAACAGCCTCCGGCTGCGCCGGTTCCGCCCCGAGCCGGCACCCGTGCACATCGCCCGCACTCCCATGCCCCAACCGAACCTGAATCGTGCGCCGTGGCGGCGCACCCAGCGAAGGAGGCTCCCATGAGCCAGCACGAACATCACAACCACTCGGCCCGCACGAACCACCAGGGCCACAACGCTCCGGCGGCAACGGCAGTACACGACCACGTAGCGATGGGCCACCCGCACGGCACGGATGATCGGGCACCTGCGGCGGGGCACGCCGGGCACGGTCACGCCGACCACGGCGGTCACGCCGGTCACGGTGATCACGTCGCCCGGTTCCGGCGGCTGTTCTGGATCATGCTGGTTCTCGCGGTGCCGGTCGTGGCTTTCTCCAGCATGTTCTCGATGCTGATCGGCTACCCGCTGCCGGACGCGGCGTGGGTGGGATGGGTGTCCCCGATTCTCGGGACCGTCATGTATGTCTGGGGTGGCGCCCCGTTCCTTACCGGCGCCGTCAGCGAGCTGCGCGCCCGCAAGCCCGGCATGATGCTTCTCATTGCCCTCGCGATCACCGTCGCGTTCCTCGCGTCCTGGGGGGCAAGCCTCGGGCTGTTGCACCACGAGTTGGACTTCTGGTGGGAGCTGGCGCTGCTGGTCGTAATCATGCTTCTCGGGCACTGGATCGAGATGCGATCCCTCGCCCAGACCACCTCCGCCCTCGACTCCCTCGCCGCGCTCCTGCCCGACGAGGCCGAGAAGGTGGACGGGGAAACCACCGTCACCGTCGCCCCCGCTGAGCTGCAGGTCGGTGACGTGGTTGTGGTCCGCCCCGGTGGGCGGGTTCCCGCGGACGGGCGGATCGTGCAGGGCTCGGCCAGCATGGACGAGTCGATGATCACCGGAGAATCCCGCCCCGTTCGCCGCGGCGACGGCGATCAGGTCGTCGCCGGCACGGTCGCCACCGACTCCGGAGTTCGCGTAGAAATCACCGCGGTCGGGCAGGACACCGCCCTCGCGGGCATCCAAAAGCTCGTCACTGAGGCTCAAAACTCCTCCTCTCGCGCGCAGCGGCTCGCGGACCGTGCTGCGGGGTGGCTGTTCTGGTTCGCGCTCGGCGCGGCCGCGGTCACCGCCTTGGTGTGGTCCCTGGTGGGATTCCCCGACGAAGCGGTCATCCGCACCATCACCGTTCTGGTCATCGCCTGCCCGCACGCCTTGGGACTGGCGATCCCGCTCGTCGTGTCGATCGCCACGGAGCGTGCCGCGCGCGGCGGTGTTCTGATCAAGGACCGTCTCGCGCTGGAAAGCATGCGCACCGTCGACACGGTGCTGTTCGACAAGACCGGCACACTCACCAAGGGAACGCCGGCCGTCACCGCGATCGACCCTGCCGAAGGGGTCGATGCAGACGAACTGCTGGCCTTGGCCGCCGCCGCCGAGGCGGACTCTGAACACCCCCTTGCTCGGGCGATCGTGAACGCCGCGAAAGAGAAGCAGCTCACCGTCCCCTCCTCCAACGACTTTGAATCGTCACCGGCCGTCGGTGTCCGCGCGCAGGTCACCGGGCGCACCGTCCAGGTCGGCGGCCCCTACATGCTCGAGCAGGAGAAGGCCGCTGAGCGGTCGATCGCGAACGAGTGGCGCAACGAGGGTGCGATCATCCTCCACGTCCTCATCGACGGGCAGGTGGCAGGAGCGCTGCGCCTGGCGGACGAGATCCGCCCTGAATCGCGCGCCGCGGTCGACGCGCTGCACCAGCGGGGCGTGCAGGTGGTCATGATCACCGGAGACGCCGAAGCGGTTGCCGCATCCGTCGCCGCCGACCTCGGCATCGACCGCTACTTCGCCGGGGTCCGCCCCGAAGACAAAGCATCCAAGGTCAAGCAGCTTCAGAACGAATCCCGCAAGGTCGCCATGGTTGGTGACGGGGTGAACGACGCACCCGCCCTCGCGCAAGCCGATGTCGGTATCGCCATCGGCGCGGGCACCGATGTCGCCATCGCGTCCGCCGGGGTCATCCTCGCCAGCGACGACCCCCGCTCCGTGCTGTCCGTGATCGACCTGTCGCGGGCCAGCTATCGGAAGATGAAGCAGAACCTGTGGTGGGCCGCCGGATACAACCTCGTCTCCGTCCCCCTCGCCGCCGGAGTGCTCGCCCCTATCGGGTTCGTCCTCCCCATGTCCGTCGGAGCGATCCTGATGTCGCTGTCCACGATCGTCGTCGCACTCAACGCGCAACTTCTTCGCCGGCTCGACCTCAGCCCGCAAGCCGTCGCCGCGAAGTAGTTTCCCCGCGCCCGCAACCCCCGGGTCGCGCTCGGCGCCCGCTTTTATCGTGGCAGGCGCCGGGGACGGTCCCCGGGAAAGGACCAGCGACCATGACTGCTGTTGACCAGATGCTCACCACGCACCCCAAGGCCGGAACCATTGACGCTGCGGACGCCCTCGCCCGCTGTATCCAGGCGTGCATCGAGTGCGCGCAGACCTGCACCGCGTGTGCCGACGCTTGCTTGTCGGAGGACATGGTGGCCGAGCTGGTGACGTGCATCACCAAGAACGCCAACTGCGCCGACGTATGCGCCGCGACCGGTGCGGTGCTTTCTCGACAGACGACGGTGGACGCCGATGTGGTTCGCGCTGTTGTGGAGGCGTGCCGCACCGCGTGTGCCTCCTGCGCGCAGGAATGCGAGCAGCACGCCGACATGCACGAGCACTGCCGCGTCTGCGCAGAGGCGTGCCGTCGCTGTGAGCAGGCGTGCACCGACCTTCTCGCGGCGTTGTAACCGCGGCACACCAACGACCCACCCCGACGGGTCCAGAGCCCGCCGTCACTGCCGGGAAAAGTTAGCCTAGAAATCCATCAGGAGGTGAGAATGTCGCTGATTGCCCTTGCACACCAGTTGCGTGGCCAGCGCGCGGTCACCCGCACCCTCCTGATGATGCTGGCTGTCGTCGGCGCCGTCATCGCGGGGCTCCTGGCCATGCACTCCCTCAACACCCACGCCACCACCGCCGGCCACGGCGGCACGGTGGCCGTCAGCGCCGAGCCGGCACCACCCAGCGCCCACCACGACGCCTCTCCCGGTACCGCAGCGGTGAACACCACCACCGCCGCCACGGATCATGCAGGCTGCACCGACTGCGGCGACGATCACGCGATGACCTGGATGGTCTGCGTTCTCGCGCTGCTTGTCAGCGTGATCCTGTTCGCGCGGCTGCGGATCGGCTGGCGGATCACCCTGCGAGACGACGTACTCGCCATGATCCACCCCCGATCGCCCGCATCGGCCCACCCGGTTCCGCCGCCCTCACTTACCGTTCTCTGCATCAGTCGCACGTGATGACGCGTCCGCCCGCCTCCATGCGGGCAACGCACCTTCCGGCTCGACAACCGTCGCGCCTCATCACTGACTAATGGAGAACACCACCATGAACACCCGCGCCGCGGCGACCGCCGCGCTCACCCTCACCAGCCTTCTCGTCCTCGCCGGATGCTCCGGCGGAACCACCTCCGGCGGCAGCATGCCCGGAATGGACCACGGAAGCAGCAGCAGCGCTACCCCCGCGCAATCTGCTGACGCCAACGAAGCGGACGTCATGTTCGCCACCATGATGATCGAGCACCACACGCAAGCGATCGAGATGTCCGACACCCTCCTGGCCAAAGACGGCATCGACGAGCGGGTGACCGCGCTGGCGGAGCAGATCAAGGCCGCCCAGGAACCTGAAATCGCGCAGATGGAAGGCTGGTTGGAGGACTGGGGCGCCAGCGCCCCCGACACCGGCAGCATGGACCACGGCGGCGGCATGATGAGCGAAGAAGACATGCAGTCGCTCGAGCAGGCCACCGGTACGGACGCTGCCCGCCTGTTCCTCCAGCAAATGATCGAGCACCACCGCGGTGCGATCGAGATGGCGCAAGAAGAAACCGGCAACGGCCAAAACAGTGACGCCGTCGCCCTGGCCAACCAGATCGTCGAATCGCAAACGTCCGAGATCGCCACCATGGAGGAGCTTCTGGCCACTCTCTGATCACCCGTGGTGGGGCGCGGAAAGCCACCGCACCCCACCACCGGATCAGACGAAACGCACCCCCATGCAGCACCACCACACCAACCTCACCGCGCCGGGCTCCCGCACCCGCGCCCTGTCCTTGGCCGCCTTCGTCCCCATGGTCGCGCTTGCTCTCGCAGGCTGCGCCAGTTCACCGTCCCTCACAGGTGACGACCACCCCGAGCAGCCGCTCACGCACGTGCACGGCATCGTTGATGACCCCGCCACCGATGGGTTCCTCATCGGAACCCACGAGGGCATCTTCACCGTCACCCGTGACGGTGAGCTGGGCGCCCGCCTGGCGAAGACGGACTTCGACGCGATGGGCCTGACCGTCCTTGACGACACACTCGTGGCATCCGGCCACCCCGGTCGGACCACCCCGCCCGAGCTGGGAGCCCCCAACCTGGGCATCATCCGAAGCTCCGACAACGGGCAGAGCTGGCAACCCACCGCATTCACAGGCGAGAAAGACTTTCACGCCCTCGCCGCGGACCCCCGCGGAACGCTCTACGGCGTCGCCACCGACGCCAATGAAATGCTCACCAGCACAGACGGCGGTGTCTCCTGGCAGCCCACCGGGGCACCCGTCTACGCCATGTCGCTCGCCGTTGACGCAGCGGGGCGAGTGATGGCCTCCACCGCGGACGGTCTGCTGGTCAGCACCGATCGGGCTGCCACATTTCAGGCGTGGCCGGATGCTCCCCTTCTTGCCGGGCTCAGCGCCTCCCCGGACCACAACCGCGTGGTCGGTATCGGCACCCAGGGACGGATCTGGGCCACAACCGCGGGAGCGCAGAACTGGTTCGAAGTCGGAACGATCCACGGCACCGCCCAAGCCGTCACCATCACCAACAACGGCGACATCCTCGTCGTCGATGACAGCGGCCTGAGCCTCATCCCCTACCAGCAGTAACGCGCATCGCGGCGGGCACCGCCCTCCGCCACCCGCGAAGGGCCCGCACGAATACCCGTGCGGGCCCTCCTCGTTCCCAGATCAGCCGCGGTGCTGGGAACCGTCACCGGTGCTCCCGCTGATGGGAGCGTGGTCTCGACGGAGCAGATACAAGGCTGCCCACCCGAGCAGGCCGAGGGTTGTGAAGATGTCAGCCACGTTGAAGATGGCGAACCAGTCGACAGCGATGAAGTCGACGACCTCTCCGCTGAGCGGTCCGGTTTCAGCGCGTGTGGTGCGGTCCCACAGGTTGCCGATCGCGCCGCCGGCGGCGGCAGCCAGCAGCGCAGTAGCGCCCATGCTCTGCCTCCGCAGCACTCGGATGACGATCCACGTGAGCAGCGCGGCGACAAGGACCATAACGCCGACGACAAGCGGCGCTCCTACATCGCCGCCGAGACCGAATGCGACCCCAGGGTTGAACACGAGGCGCAGGGATACGCCCAGTCCAAGGTCGATATCACGGCCTCCGTCGAGGTAGGACAGGGCCCACGCTTTGGTGAGTTGGTCGACCGTGAAGGCGGCAACTACGGCAGCAGCGGCAGCGAGGAGGCGTGTGAATCTGCTCACGACAGGACTTCGATGAGGCGAACGATCACGCCGGACTCGATCAGGATGTACAGGCCCAGCCCGATGAACACGGCCGGCACGAGCCAGTGCTCGATCTTCTCGAGGGCTTCTGTGACGGCTTTGCTGGTACCTACGAAGCGGGCGACAAGGCACCACACGGCGACCAGGACCAAGAACACGATGATGGTGACGATGGTGTCCGGAACCGGGTTGGTGCGGAACACAGGGGTGTACAGCGAGATGTTGTCGGCGCCGTTTGCGATGGTGATGCCGGCAACTCCGAGCAGGCCCCCGGCGCTGATGGAGCTTTCGTCGTCGTCGTCATCGTCGCCGCGACGTCGGAGCGTACGAATCAGCCCGTACACACCGATCGCAAGTGGGACCAGGCCCAGCAGCCCGACCCATTCGTCCGGGACGATGGTCAGGCCCGCGGCGGCGAGGCTGCTGATTGCGACCAGGGCGATGAAGCCGAGGTACTGCCCGGCCACGACCTTCCATCCCGGGAGGGCTCCGCGTGCGGACGCGAGAAACAGAACGGTGAGGACGACGATGTCGTCAATGTTCGTCGCCGCGAACAGGCCGATGGCAGCCACGATGGTTCCGATCATCGGGCGTCGCTCCCGTACGTCTTGCACAGATCGACCTTGAAACCCGTCGCGGCGAGGAGGCGCTCGGCCGCTTCGAGAACATCGATCACCTCAGGAGTGGAGACAGAGTAAAAGTTCTGCCGGCCCTCACTGCGGGCAACGACAAGCCCGCATTCGCGGAGGCATCCAACGTGCTCCGACACGGTCGATTGCGCCAAGCCGAGCTCATCGGTCAGGTCCCTCACCCGAGCTTCACCGGCTGACAGCCGACGCAGTATCGACAGGCGACTGTGATCGGCAAGAGAGTGGAACAGGGAGACGGCAGCTGCAAGATCTTGTGTCATCGTCACCCGCCGATCATATCGGTTTTCACCGATGAACACCGGGCGTGCAAAACCGATCGGTTTCGCACCACCCCCGAGGTCGTCGGCAAGATCCCGTGGATTGGCGGGTAGATGTGATGCGAAACCCCGGTGCGAATGGTGTCCGGATGGGGATCGCTATCCGGTACGGCAGGGGCCGGCGGCCCAGCGACACGGATTCCGCGAAATCCCGCGGGGGACACTCGTACCGCATAGGCGTCCGGTTGCCCATACCGTTAAGGGTAACCTATGCGGTACGCTCCGCTTATGAGGGTGGGATACGCGCGAGTCTCGACAATCGAGCAGGACGCCGAGCGGCAAGTGGCTCGGCTGCTCGAGCTCGGCGTGCCAGAGGACCGCATCTACAGCGATGTCGGTTTTAGCGGCGCGAAAATGACCCGGACCGGGCTGGACAACGCCCTGGCCGCGGTGCGCGAGGGCGACACCTTCGTCGTTCCCGCACTCGACCGTCTCGCGCGGAACACCGAAGGAGCGCTCGAGGTGATCCGCCGACTGACGGATGCCGGGGTGATCTTCCAGAACGGCACCACGCCATACGATCCGAAGGACCCGATGGCGAAGCTGTTCTTCACCATCCTCGCCGCCGTCGCCGAGGCGGAAGGCGGGTGGATCAGCTTGCGCACGCGCGAGGCTATGGCGCGACCAAAGGTCCGCGCGAAGCTGAAAGGCCGGCGCCCGAAACTGACCGAACGCCAGGACGAGAACATCGCCAAGCACATGGCCGCGGGCGATCTCGCGGTCGCGGAGATCGCGCAGATGTTCAACACGTCACGCACGGGCGTCTACCGAGCCCAGGCGCGCCATCAGGCGCGCAGCGCTCAGAGGGTGGGGGAGTGATGGAAACGCTCAGGATCGTCGGCCTCGTCGTCGGCGGGATCATTCTCCTGGGTGCTCTGGCGACCATGGGCGTGTGGGTGCCGAAGGTGCTCTATCGCAGCCCGGAACCGGGCAAGCTCGACGGCCTCACGGTGAAGTTCACCGATGCCCGGGTGTCCAAGGACCGCGTCATCGACCGCACGTGGGCGGTGTCGGTGTACATGCAGAACGAGGGCAGCCGCCCGCGGGAGATCCCGCGCATGGCCTACGACACCGCGTTCTGGTCGAACAGGCGGACGGGCATGACCCGGGCCCGCACCGAGTACAAGGGGCACCTCGAGCACGATTTTCAGTACGAGGTTGTCCAGGGCAACGGCGTCGTCGCCAATCGCGTGCTCAATCCCGGCGACACCCCTGCCGTGTTCACCGCCTACGTCACAATGCCGGGGGACCAGTACCCCGAAGCGCTGGATATCGCGTCATTCGACGGGTCCCAGGCCGTCAAGCATCTGCGCGGGCGCCTACAGGTGAGCGCGGACGCATGATCTCTTCCCCAAGGGGCCAGGCCCCGCGCCTTTCCGGAGGGCTGTCGATAGCCTCGATCACACGGCTGATCGAGGGGGGCAGAGATGGCACCACGTCGTCGCGCGCAGCGGCCACACGAAGGGCAAGGCGTCTTCGACCTGTGGGGGCTGTCCGAGCAACAGGCCGACCAAAGCATCGAGCAGGCGCGGAACGCGCCGCCCGCGCCCGTCGAGCAGCAGCTCGTCGACGGGCAACTGGACTTCAACTTCGACGAGGACACGGAGGTTCGCGATGAACCGGTACGGGATGCTCGCACGCGAGCACTGGACGAAGTACGCACCCAGCAGAGTGGCGCAGCTGGAGAACCCGGACGAGTTCTTCGAGAGCCTGGGGGAGCAGGTAGCGGATCGGGTGACGACCCTCTCTCGGATTCTCGAGGGGCAGCATCGCCCGTCCCCGGACTACCTGGACCAGGTGGCGCTGCTGAACGCCTACCGGAAGCAGGCGGAGGAGCGGGCGCTGAGCGATCTGGTGTGGTTGACGCCGGATCAGGTGGAGTACGACGAGACGGAAGCGGCATCCCAGGAACTGGGGGAGCTTCCCGATCGGGCGGAGCTCGAGCGGCAGATTCGGTACCTGCAGGAGGATCAGAGCGACCCGGACTCGGCGCTGCTGACGGCGGTGTACGAGGAACGTCTGGCGCAGATGCAGCAGACGTTGGCGCGGATCGTGGAACTGGAAGCGAAGGTTCCCGAGGGGTACTGAGCTTCCGTCCTGCCGCGCAGGACGATCTGGCACCCTCGGGTGTCAAGGCGCGCTTCCAGGCGAACATCGCCGCCATCGAGACCCTTCGTCGGCTCGATGCAGAGCAGCGGCCGGCTACCGCCGATGAACAGGCCGCGCTCGCGCGCTGGTCGAGTTGGGGCGCCATCCCGGAGGTGTTCGACGAACGCCGCGACGACTGGGCGCGTGAACGGGAGCAGCTGCAGAGCCTCTTGACGGACGCGGAGCTCACCGCCGCGCGCCGCACGACCATCAACGCGCACTACACCGACCCCGCTTACGTCGACGCCATGTGGGCGGCGATGCAGCGCCTCGGCTTCGAGGGCGGGCGCGTGCTCGAGCCGGGTAGCGGCGCGGGGACATTCATGGGCATGGCGCCGGTGGGCGCCGAGATGACCGGTATCGAGCTTGACCCGCTCACCGCCTCCATCTCGCGCGGGCTCTATCCGGCCGCAGATGTGCGCACCGAGTCGTTCGCGGACACCCGCTTTCCGCGGGCATCGTTCGACGCCGCGATCGGCAACGTCCCGTTCGCCGACGTCGCGCTGCACGACTCCACGCACAACCGTGGCGGGCACTCGATGCACAACCACTTCATCATCAAGTCCCTCGCCCTTACGCGCCCGGGCGGGCTCGTCGCCGTGCTGACAAGCCGGTTCACGCTCGACGCGCAGAACCCCGCCGCCCGCCGCGAGATGAGCGACATGGCCGACCTGGTGGGCGCGGTGCGCCTGCCCACTGGGGCACACCGTCGCGCCGCCGGCACCGAAGCCGTCACGGATCTCCTCATCCTTCGTCGACGCGAACCCGGCGCCGAGCCCGCGGACGCGACCTGGGAGAGCGTCACCCCGCGGCTCATCGACGGGGAGAAGATCTACGTCAACTCCTACTTCGACAACCGACCAGACCACATCCTCGGCGCGCTCGAGGTGGGAACCGGCATCCACGGCTCGACCACGCTGCAGGTCCGCGGAGATCTCGCAACCGCGGCCGCGCAGCTGGACGCCGCCCTCACCGACATCACGACCAGCGGCATCGAACGCGGGCTCACCATGGCGGCGCCGAGCGCCGACGTTCTCGCCGAGCGGGAAACGCGTGTCACAGCCGATCCTGCGCTGTGGGACGGAACCATCGTCGACCAAGGCGGGGGAGAGTTCGCCACCGTCGCAGACGGCGCGCTGACGCAGCTGAAGGTGCCCCGCACCCACGCGCGAGAACTCTCAGCACTGCTCGGGCTTCGTGACCAGGCTCGCGCCCTGGTCACACGGGAGGCGCGCGAGTCGGAGGACACCGACGAGATGGTGGCGCAGCGTCAGGCGCTGCTCGCCGACTACCGCGCCTACGTCGACTCCTACGGCCCGATCAACCGGTTCAACGAACGTTCCACCGGCCGCGTCGGCGCGGAGACCGGAGAAGAGATCCTCGCGCGGGTCATGCCGAAGGCGGTCAGTCTCATGAGAGATGACCCGTTCGCGGCGCTCACGCTGGCGCTGGAGCGCTTCGACGAACAGACCCGCACCGCCGTGCCCGCCACGCTTCTCACGGAACGTGTGGTGGCGCCGCGTTACATCGCGCAGGGCGCCGAGAACGCTCAAGATGCACTCGCCCTGAGCCTGGATCGCACCGGCAGCGCAGACCTCGCCGTGATCGCCGACCTGCTCGGCGTCGACGAAGCCGACGCCCGCGAACAGCTCGGCACACTCGTCTACGACGACCCCGCGACCGGTGGCATCGTGCCGGCCCCCGAGTACCTTTCGGGGAACGTCCGCACGAAGCTGGAAGAAGCCGTCGCCGCCGCCGAAACCAACCTGGCTCTCGAGGTGAACGTCACCGCGCTTCGCGAGGTGATGCCCGAACCCATCGGCATGGAAGAAATCGAGCCCCGTCTCGGCGCCGTGTGGATCGACGCTCCTACGCACCAAGCCTTCCTGCGCGACATCCTGCAGGACAACAGCGTCACCGTGGAGAACCCTCTTCCCGGCAAGTGGGACGTGCGCGGGCAGCGGTGGGGCATTCGCGCCACCAACGAGTGGGGCACCGATCGGCGCCCCGCTACCGACATCGCCGCAGCACTCATGGAGCAGCGCAACCTGATCGTGCACGACACGATCAAGGGCGCCGAGGGACGGGAACGCCAGATCCCGAACGCCGTGGAAACGGAAGCCGCGCAGGAGAAAGGCCAGGCGCTACAGGCACGGTTTGCGGAATGGGTATGGGAAGAACCCGAGCGTGCGGCCCGCCTGCACGACGAGTACAACCGCCGCTTCAACAGCCTCGTTCTCCGCGACTACTCCGCCGCCGGCGACCACCTCACGCTGCCAGGGCTCGCGAGCAGCTTCACGCCACGCCCGCACCAGCGCGGCGCGGTCGCGCGCATGATCGCCGAACCCGCGGTGGGGCTGTTCCACCAGGTCGGCGCGGGCAAGACCGCCGAGATGGTGATGGGCACGATGGAGCTCAAGCGCATGGGCATGGTGAACAAGCCCGTCGTCGTGCTCCCGAACCACATGCTCGAGCAGTTCTCCCGTGAGTGGCTGCAGATGTACCCCCAGGCGAAGATCCTTGCGGCGTCGACCGCCGATCTCACCGGGGACAAACGACGTCGTTTCGTCGCACGCGCCGCGGCGAACGACTGGGACGCCGTGTTGATGACGCAGAGCGCGTTCAAGACGATTCCCCTCTCGCCTCAGTTCGAAGCGGACTACATCCAGGCGCAGACCGACCAGCTTCGCGCCGCCCTCGCTGACGCGCAGGGCGAGGACGCCAAGTCGATCAAGCAGATCGAGAAAGCCATCCTCCGAGCAGAGCAGGCGTACCGAGCAAAGGCCGATATCCCACGCGACCCCGGTCTGGAGTTCGAGAGCACGGGAATCGATTACGTCGTCGTCGACGAGATGCACATGTACAAGAACCTTACGGTCGTGTCGAACATCCAAGACGCGGGCAAGGTCGGATCGAAGCAGGCCACCGACCTGCACATGAAGCTGGAGTATCTGCGCAGCCAACACGGCGATCGCGTCGTCACCGCCGCGACCGCAACGCCGCTGGCCAACTCGGTCACCGAGGCCTACGTGATGCAGCGCTACCTCCGACCGGACCTGCTCGAAGAGGCGGGCATCACCTCGTTCGACGGGTGGGCGGCAACGTTCGGCGAACAGGTCACCGAGTTGGAGATGGGGCCCGCAGGGGACTTCCGCGTGAAGACCCGATTCGCGAAATTCCAGAACGTCCCCGAGATGCTGCGCATGTGGCACGTGTTCGCCGACGTGAAGACCGCGGAAGACCTCAACCTCCCCACCCCCGCGATCGCGGCACGTGACAGCGACGGTGAGCGCGCTCACGCGACCGTCGTCATCCCGCCGTCTCCCGCCATGCAGGAGTACATCGTAGAGATCGCCGACCGCGCGGAGCGGGTGCGCGCCAAGCAGGTGTCGCCCACCGAAGACAACATGCTCAAAATCTCCGGCGACGGCCGCGCCGCCGCCCTCGATATGCGCCTGGTGCGTCCCGGCGTCGAGCCCGATGGGCTCGGCAAGCTGGACTACGTTGCTGACCGCGTTGCCGAGCACTGGCGACGCGAACGTGATCTCATCTTCACCGACAGCACCACCCGTGAACCCTCGCCCATCACGGGCGGCTTGCAGCTGGTGTTCTGTGACCAGAGCACCCCCGCCGCAGGCCGCTGGAATGCCTACGACGAACTACGCACCAAGCTCACCGAACGCGGCCTCCCGGCCGACTCGATCCGCTTCATTCACGAAGCGAAGAACGACGCCGAGAAAGGCCGGCTATTCGCCGCCGCCCGCAGCGGACACGTCGCCGTGCTGATCGGATCGACCGGGAAGATGGGCGTCGGAACGAACGTCCAGGACCGCATCACGGCCATGCACCACGTCGACTGCCCGTGGCGTCCCAGCGACCTCGAGCAGCGCGACGGCCGCGGCATCCGCCAGGGCAACCAGAACGACGAGGTGGCGATCTACCGGTACGTCGTCGAGCGCAGCTTCGACGCCTACTCGTACCAAACGGTCGAGCGGAAAGCGAAGTTCATCAACCAAATCATGCGGGGCCGGCTGGACTCGCGCGAGATCGAGGACATCGGCGAGTCCGCGATGAGCGCGTCGGAGGCGAAGGCCCTGGCATCCGGTAACCCGCTCATCCTGGAGAAGGCGCAAGCCGACCAGGCGCTGCAAAAACTCCGCCGTCAGGAGACCGCGCACCACCGCGCCCAATCGTCCCTGAGCACACGCCGCAGCAGCGCCGTGAAGGAGATCGACAGCGGCCAGCAGATCGTTGCCCAGTTGCGTGAAGCCGCCGCCCGCTCCACCGATGTCAGCGGCGACAAGTTCCGCATCGAGCTCGGCGAACGGACCTACACCAGCCGATCAGAAGCAGTGGAAGCTCTCGGCGCTTGGGCCCACCGATACGGCCTCCAGTACGGCACTGCCATCCCCGTTCCCGAACGCATCGGCTCCATCGGCGGGCACGTCATCACCGCGCACACCGAGCGCCAGTACTACGCCACCACGGGCGGAAAGAACATGCTCAGGCTCACCCTCGAAGACGCCCCCGGCATCGGCGTCACCGTCGATCCGGCAGAAGCGCTCCGCAACAACATCGGCACGATGGTGCAACTCGGAAACCGTGTCGACAGCATCCCCACCGTCATCGCAGAACACGAACGGCGGATTGCAAACGCCCACGCTGTCATCGCACAAGCCGACTCCCGCCTGGGTGCCCCGTTCGCTCACGCCGACGAACTCGCCGCCGCGCACCAGCGCGTGCAAAGCATCGCCGAACAACTCAACGCACAGGCCACGCCGGAACAGCCGGCGCCGTCCGAGTCGACGAGCGCAGAGCCGAAGTCGCCGTTCGCCGCGGCATTCCCGCGCACACTCGCGCGGGACCTCTCACGAGGCGGATCAGCGGCGTCCGATCGACGGTCCACATCGGCTCCGGTCATCGAGCGCGAAGATCTCGAGCGCTAGTCGTTTGTGAGCATCCGTTCCTCTCCCAGCTCCCCGATACTTGCCGCTCTTTGCGCAGCTAGCCCCCGTCAAGGGTGCGGCGCCTGCCGCATCACGTAGTGACGCGAAGCGCCCTTGACGGGGGCTAGCTGGGTGATACCTTCCGGCATCGGGGTGGTGGGTCCGTGGACGTGACCAGGGTCCCGCTGTCCACCTGTGGGCGGGTGGAGCCCGAAGGTAGCTCAGGCCGTCCACAGGTGGTCAGGGGGATACGCAACTCATTCCGTTGTGGACTCTTCCGAAGTGGTGCTCTGGCGACGAGACTGCCGCCGCGGACGGGGGGTCTTCGCTGCCTCGGCGAAGCCGATCTTGCTCAGCTCACCGCTCGTCCAACCCGCGCTCACGGCCGCGGCGTAGGAGCGGCTGTAATCGCTCTCGGCGGCGGCGACACGCTCGCGAGCGTCGGCGAGTTCGACGTTCGTTCGAACGAGGTCGTCGATCATCGCGAGGCGCGATTCCTGCAAGTCGCGTGCGCGACGCAGCACCTCATCGGGGTTCATCACGTTAGCCATGTCGTGTCCTTCTGTCGGGGGGAATGTGAGACAGCGCGCAGCGCGCGCTCAACATCGAGTGTGTCAGCCACGGACGCGCACAACAACCCGTGAGTTCTTCTTGCTTCGATGACTGGAAGTAGTACTGGAATGCAAACGGGGGAGAGCAAGCTATACATTTAGGTCCCCTAAATGGCCCCTTTTCTTCCGCTGCGCGGCCGGATGCGGCACACTGGAAGTGTGGTCCCGTGTTCTTACGGGTCGTTGCACTGGGCGAGAGGACGAGCGGATGACGGACAACGCGCGTACCGCTCAGAGCCGGCGCCGCCGCGCGAACGTCAAGGGTGGGCGCGTCGCGGAACACCGCGTGAAGGTGTCTGCCGAGGAAGAGCTCGCGCTGGTGAAGCGTTCCAAAGAAGCGGGTGTCACGGTCGCGCGTTTGCTGGTGGAGGCTGCTCTTTCGGACGGTGACGGCAAGACCGCCGTCCAGCGCCGGGACGAGCTCACTGAGTTGTTCCACATCCGACGCCTGCTGGCGTCGGTGTCCAACAACGTCAACCAGATCGCGCGTGCCGTGAACGCCGGCCACGGCGTCGACGGCGAACTGAAGCACACACTCGCTGCCGTTGATCGCGTTTGCGGATCACTCGATTCATACATGAACGACAGTGTGGTCGCGCGATGATGCCGAACATCACACGCGGTGACCGTATGGCGGGGCTGATGATGTACCTCGCCGGCCCCGGACGCGCCAACGACCACAGCGACCAGCACGTCGTGGCCGGACACGACGTCGTGATGCAGGCCGCCCGCGGAGCGTCCCTGCAGAGCTCTGACACGGTGCTCGATCTTGCGCTCGTCCTCGACCAACCTCGACGCCTCTACGGCACTGAAGTGACCGCTCCCGTATACGAGTGGGACGACGCTAACCAGCGCAAGATCAAGGTCGGCGAGAAGGACGCGCACGTCTGGCACTGCTCGCTCAGCCTGAACCCCACCGAGGGACCGCTCAGCGACGCCCAGTGGAACGCCATCGCGACAGACTTCGTGAACGAGATGGGCTTCACCGACCCCGACGGCGGTAAGTCCTGCCGCTGGGTAGCTGTGCGCCACGGGCTGTCGAAGAACGGCAACGACCACATCCACATTGCGGTCAGCCTCGTCGCCGAGGACGGCAGCAAAGCGCGCATCCACAACGACCACCACCGCGCGCAGGCGGCGGCCAACAAGCTTGAGCACAAGTACGGACTCCAGGTGCTGGAATCCCGCGAAGCGGAACGCGAGACGGTGCGCGGCAACAAGCCCGGCGACCTCCAGCGCGCAGCACGCGAGGGTGACGACGTGACCCAGCGCGACGAGCTCCGACGTCGCCTCCGCGGCGCGGCCACGGCCTCCAGAAGCGAAGCCGAATTCGTGGCACAGGCGCGCGACGCGCGCGTGCTCGTACGCCCCCGTTTCGCGAAAGGCGACACGTCGCGCGTCGTCGGATACTCCGCCGCTCTCGTTCCGACCGTGAAGGACGGCGAGCGTCCCCAGCCCGTGTGGTTCGCCGCGTCCAAGCTGGACACCAACCTCGGGCTCGGCTCACTCCGGGAACGCTGGGGAAGCGACGCGGACGCCGAGGCGCAGGCAGCGGCCGCCTGGGCGCAGCGGCACCAGAACCTGCGGGCTGGAGCCTCGGATGTTCCCGCAGGGGTGCGCGCGAAGCGTCTGCCTCTGCACGTCGTGCAGCAGCTAAACGAATCTGCCCAGCAGATCGTGGTGCCCGACCGCACGGCCCGCTTTACGCGGGTCGCAGCCGTCGACGCATCGGGAGCGCTCGCCCGCGCCTCGCTGTACTTCGAGACCACCAGTCACGGCCCCATCGCCAAAGCATCGGACGTGCTGGCACGGGCCTCCCAAGCCAGCCGGTACGACCCCAACCAGCCCGAGCGACAGCGGATCGAGCGCAAGCAGCTCGGCGCCGACGCCGCCTACGTCTCACGACTCGCGGCGCGCGCGGTCGGTCGCGACAGCGCTGCAGGGTGGCTCGCCGTCGCACGCCAGATTTCCCGTGTCGGCAACGCCGTCGCCGCAGCCGAGCGCGCCCGCGGCCGACTCGCAGCCGCCCAGGAGACCACTGCCGCCGTCACCGCCGCGGTCGCCGTGATCGAACGCGCGGAAGCCCAGCGCCCAGGCGGCACGGCGGGCACGTCCTCGGCGACTCAGCCTGGACGCCCAGGGGCTGCTCCGAGCATGCGACCTACAGTGCCGCCCACCACCCCCGACAGCGACCGCGATCGCGGCCGCGGATAACAGCACGAGAAAGGACACGAGCATGGACGAGGAAGACGTCATCGGCAACGAGTTCGACCGGGTGCTCCGCGCCGCAGCAATGGGGGCAGGACAGGCAGCCGAAGGACTACGCCGCCGCGCCCAAGCGCGCGACGAGGCCGCACGCGCCGACGTGATGCAGAAGCAGCGCGACCAGGCCAGCCTCACGGCAACCATCTACGAACGCGTCCAACGGGACGAATTCTGGCGCAACGCCAACGGTGAGCGCGTCGCCAACGCCGCAACATACGGCGCCACGCTCTACAACCACGACCCCAAGGCGCGAGAGATCTACGAAATCGTGCGCGAACGCACGAACAACCAGTTCGGGCTGAACGTCGACGAGCTCCGCGCCGCGCACCCTGAAAACGAGGAAGCACGACGTAACGCTCTGCTCAACGCCGTCGACGACCGCCTGGCAGCCCTCCGTGCAGACGCGCAGGCCGCAGACGACCGCTCAGAGGCCGCACGCGAGCGCGACGACGAAGAACAGGCCAACGATGAGCAACGCCAGTCAGACGCCGATCTGGCGCGCGAGCGCGCGGAGGCCGCGGACGAACGCGCCGAGGAACGCGAGGACGCGGCCGCGTTCCACCGTGGCGAAGCGCGCGGCCACCAGGCCGAGGCACGCGGTCTCGACAACGACTCGGGGCGCGAGAAGGGTCTCAGCGCCCAGCAGCTCGAGGTGAAAGAGGCAGTCGACCGCAGCTTCCCCGAGCCGGCCGGCGAGTCCGTCGCCCGCGGTCTACGCCGCGGGTCGCCCCGCGCACGTACCGCGCGCGGAGGATCGGCGAGCCGTGAACAGGTGCAAGAGATCTCCCGCTGAGGCGGGAAGAATGCTTCCATTGGATCGTGTGATCGTCACACACGACGAAACCCCGTCCAGGGTGCTGAGCGTCGCTACGCGATGAGCTTCGCTCTCCCTGGACGGGGGTTTCTTACGTGCGCAAAACCGGCAACCATCCGACCGCAGCGGGGCGGTGCGGGAAGGGCTAGAAAGGCAGCGCGCTCAAAGGCTGCGAGCTGTCGAGCACAAGAATGCCGGTCCTCACTCTGCGGTTGCGATTCGCTCGTCTTCCACCGGCGATTGGCGATACTTCCTATATGTCTGCCATGCGCCGAGTGTCAGTGCTTCTTGGGGCCGGGGCGTCGCGCGACGCCGGTCTCCCTCTCACGTCTGAACTAGCCGCGGGTGTGCTGCAGCGTCTGACAAGTGAGACGCCCTCAACCGGGCGACGACCTGATTGGCTCGTTGCGCTGAACTTTGTCTACGGCGCCATGGTCAGCTATCGATCGCGCGACGGGGGGAACGCCTTGGATGCTGTGAACATCGAGACGTTGATCTCGGCTCTACGTCTACTTGGGCGGCGAGAAGACCATGAGGCCGCGCCCTTCGTAGAGAGCTGGAGGGACCCCGTTCTACGAGCGGGTCAGCTGCAAGTAGATGAGAACAGTGCACGCCGCCTGACGGATGCTTTATCGGCGGTGACAGCGCCGAGCGATGACCGCTTCCGCGCGCGAAGGGGGAGCCGGCCGAACGACGGCCTCAATCTCGCCTACGCAGTCGCCGCAATCGCGGATCTCGCGCGCACGCCGACAAGGCTCAGTTCATACAGGGACGCGAACACATGGGTCACCCGCACACTCGGGAAACTCCTCCTACCGTCGAAGCCGGTGACCTACCTGCACCCGCTTGCAGATCTGGCGAAGCGACAGGCCGGAGGCCTGGACGTCATCACCCTCAACTACGACCTGACAATCGAAACCGCTATGGCCGAGAAGTCGCTTGCGGTAAATCGTGGGATCGAGAATTGGCCTTCTCGGCGGGTTTTCTATTCACCCGATGCGCCTGTGCGGCTACATAAAGTGCATGGTTCGCTCGACTGGGCAATGGAGATAGACCCTCATCGCCAGGTACCCGTCATGAAGGACTTACATGGCGAGATTGCCCAGCAGCCATGGGTCGTCGTAGGCGACCGAGAAAAACTGGCCACCGAAGGGCCGACACTCGAGCTGATGCAACACGCCGCTGACGCTCTGGAGCGTTCGGACCATCTCGTCATCGCTGGCTACGGCTTCGGAGACGACCACATCAACCACATGATTCGCAACTGGCTCGAACGAGACTCGACGCGCTCTGTGGGTCTCATTGAGCCGCAGTGGTCCTACCCAGACGACCGATCGTTCCGGGGGCGCCTTGGCCGTCTCTACGGTGAGCAATGGGACCACGCAGATCAATCTCGTCGAGCCACTCGAGTTCAAGGGTTCCCCGGCACCGCTGCAGAGATGCTGGGCGTCGCTCTTGCGCGTCCCGAGGTCGACACGTCGCTAGCAGTCGACATCGAGGTGATGGACCAGAAACCTTCTGGGTGGGATCTTGATGTAACTGTGCGTCTGACCGGCACCCCGCTCTGGCGCGTGGGCTTCTCTGCAGATCAGGCCCGATGCGAAATCCATGCCGAAGCCGGTCGTGTCGAGACCATCTATGGGGCGACCCAGTATCTCGACCGCTGGGAGGCCGGAGAGCAGATTCGCATCACCATACGAACAGGTTCGTTGCCCCGAACTGGATGGCAGCTGCATGTTGAAGGGCACGATCTTGTCTCGACCATTCGCCGATCACTGATGCTGGCAGACTTGGAGATAACCCGAGAGCCCTGAAGTGAGGTTTGTCTGAGTGACCTCTAGAACATGCCGGCGGGGGGAGAGACGGACGGCCAGGCGTCCGGGACCGTGCGCTCGTTGCCGAGCTTGTCGAGGCGCCAGAACGGTCCGTTCTCGGACGTGAGTTCGCGCATCGTGGGGTCGAGGTAGTCGCGGAAGAAGACGGCCATGCCTGTCGGCCCTTCGAGGCGGAGGTACTCGAACGATCGCCAGAGCGCTTCGAGCCGCATGGCGACTTCCTGGTACTCCCACCACCGTGGGTCCCAGCGGTGCTTCGCGGGGTTGCGTCGGTAGGTCGGCAACAGGAACTGCTCGACGAACTCGGCGACGTTCGCGTAGGTCGTCTCGACGACTTCGATGTCGTCGTCGTCTGGTTCGATGGCGTCCATCAGGCCACGTCCTTGCTCGAGGAGGCGACGGCGCGAGCTTCGTAGTACTCGCGGCTGTCGTTGACGGCCTGGGCGTAGGGCCGCTTGGAAAAGTGGTTCAGCTTAATCAGCGTCGCCGGGGCCCCGGATGCCAGGAGTACCGCGCGGCCGCGCGGCATCGCCGTGAGATCGGCGGTGTCGAGAATGCGCTCTCGCTGCAGGCTCGTCGTCACGCTCCGTCCCTTCGACTGCGACGACGAGGACCGCTTCACGACGTCGTGGTCACCGATAAGGCTGGCAAGGAACGGCAGGAGCTTGTCTTCGGCGAGGCCGGCGCCCGCGACACGGATGTTGGCCGCGGACCAGAGCTTGCTCATCCCGGTCTCCCCGAACGCTTCAACTCCCTGCGCCCAGGACTGGAAGAACGCCGACATGATGATGCCGCGTGAGCCGTAGTGCGAGTAGACATCGGGGAGCTCGCGCCAACGGCACACGTTCGCGGCTTCGTCGAGCACGGCCATCAGCGGGGTCGGTAGCCGGCCCCCGGCTTGCGTGGAGCCGTACCGCTCCGCGGCCATGAGAATCGCCATGGTGAGGGCGCCGGTGATCGCTCGAGCGGAGCCGCCACCCTCCTTGGAGATCAGGTAGATGGTGTCCGTGGAGCGTACGAACGCATCGGGATCAAAGTGCGGCCGCGATCGCGTCTCGTCGGTGATCCAGGGCAGCACTTTGGTGTTGCCCAGCACGCTGATCCAGGGGCGCAGCGTGCCGTACACGCCGTCGCGCTGCTTCTCCGTGAGGTTCTGCGTCTGCCGAAGCGCACGGCCCTGCTCTGTCTGACCGTTCTCGGAGAGAATTTGTGCGGGGTCGTCAGGGGCTCCCGGACGAGAGTCCGGGTCGTTGGCCCAGGCGAACACGTTGCGCACCGACAGGCCCCCGAGGGCCGCGGCGAGCATGAGGCGGGATAGCGTCTCGCGTCCCGCCGACTCGAAGTAGGCGTCTTGCTTTGACCCGGCCGCGGTGGCGGACGTGATGAACACGTCCGCCATTTTTTCCGCGGTCTCCATGTCGTGCACGAACGACAGCGGGTCCCACCACCAGGTGGGTTCCTCCCCGATGATGTGCTGCACGTCGTGCACCCAGACGACACCGTTCTCCGAGCGGGGGCCGCGGGAGAGATCCACGATGTCGCGCTTGTTGGAGGTGGCCAGGACCGGGCCCCGGGTCTCGAGAATCTGCGGGACACAGACGCACGACGTTTTACCGGCGCGGGGTCCCATGATCCACAGCTGCACCCACTCCCACGACGCATAGAGACGCTTGCCGCTGGGAATGTGGCTGGCCAAGGTGACGCCGGGGCCGGCTTTCTCGGCGCCGAGTCGGGCGCTATCGGCGCGTGCCGCCGGTTCGAGAAGGTCGGCGACGTCGCGCGTCTGCCCCATCGAGGATGCCTTGTGGTCCACGCGGGAGCGCTGGTTCCACTGCTTCCAGATCGCCCAGCCGAGGATGCTGGCGAGGCCGACCACGACCACGGCCATCACGATCGTCGTGCCGATCTGAAGGGCCGTGGGAGGAAGCGTCCCGCGAAGCATGGCGGTCAGCACTGTGCCGATGCCGCGGTCGGGCAAGTTCTGAATCGCGGGGTTCAGCTGCGCGCCGACCCAGACCACGGCGAGGCCGACGAGTCCGAGCATGAGGACGCCGCCGAGGATGATCCAGCCGAGGTCGTTGCCGGCGGGCTGAGCGCGGCGGTTTGCCTGCCTGCTCATGCGTCCACCGCGTCGTACTCGTCGACGGGATCGAGGCCCATAGCCGCGGTGCCCTCGGCGCGCGCCTGTGCCTGTTGCCAGGCGCGGTTGGTGTTGTTCACCTCGAGCTCGGTCGGGGTCAGCACCACGGTGAAGGGGATACCGGGCTTCTTGCCGAGCTTCAGCAGGAAGTTGCCGCGCCCGGGAGGGGCCGCGGAGCGGCCGGTTTCGGGGTTCACCGCGCTTTCTGCGGACCAGTCCGAGATCATCGTGGTCTCCGTCTGAGACATGGCGAAGACCTTCTTCAGATTGCCCATCTCGGCGTCTGCGAGGCCGCCGAGGAAGACCATGCCGGATCGTTCGACGAAGCCGGATGCGATCTTGCTGAGGTGCTCGGAGCTCAGCTCGAGGTCGTTCATCGTGTGGGTGATCATCACCTGTCCGATGCCGCGCTGACGGTTCAGGCGCGTGAGCGAGTCGAGGAAGTAGACCATGACGTCGGAGGCGCGCAGCATCCGCCACAACTCGTCCATGACGAGGAAGTAGTGGCGCTGCTCTTTCAGGCCCGCCTCCGCCAGGTGCTTGTCAGCCGACACCACCGCGGAGCCGTAGTTCCAGCACACGGTCTGAACGGCCGCGTGCATCTGGTGATCGGCCTCGTCAATGGTCGACACGTCGAAGACCATCGGCCGTCCAACCTCGATGTGCTCGGTTGTCTCACGCGCGAACATGTCGCCGAAGGGACCGTTCGGACCGAGGGCGGTGAGCCCGTCGACGAGGCTCTGCACGCGCTCGTGATACCGGTTCACGTCGTCGCGGTCGATGGCGAGGGCGGCGAGGCGGGGTTCGCGGTTGCGCACCAGGTTGGTGACGTCGCCGATGACCGGAGTGCGCTCGGATCGCTCGTCAAGGATGCGCAGCGCTTCCGAGAGAATCGAGCGTTCGAAGGACTCCAGGGGCCGGTTGTTCACCAGGGCCACCAGGCCGATGACCTGCGTCAGCCGGCGCCCGCGCATCTCTTCGAGCGCTTGTCGGCGGTGCTCCTCGTCGGGAATCTGCTCGAGCTGGCCCATGAGTGGGCCGAGGTCGAGCACGTTGAGCGCGCCGACACCGCGGCCGAGGCGGATGACCTGCCCGTCCATTGCGGCCATGAGGTCGGCGTAGTCGGGTTTGGTGTCCGAGAGGACCATGGGGACGATGCCCCACCCCTCGAGGATCGCGAGGATGTGACGAACGAGGCTGGACTTACCCAGGCCCGGGCGTCCGATGACGAAGGCGCTGGGGTTGCCGATCAGGTTCGCCAGGAACCAGCTGATCGGGTCCGCGCACACGACGGAGCCGGTGGTCAAGTGCCGCCCCAGCGGGGCGCCGACCACGGGGCTTCCGGAACCGGCGATGAAGGGCCAGAGGCCGCACACTTGCACCGTCGTGCCCTGGTACTCCACGGGTGTTTCGATGTAGTTGACGCGGCCGGTGCCGCGTCCGGCCCATCCGCGGCGTCCGGGACGGATCGCCGCGTCTGCGCGGCCTGCCGCTGCGCTGTTGAAGAACTCCTGCAGCCGGTCCAGGGCGCCCGAGGATTTCGGCTGTGCCGTGGACAGGCGCTTGGCATCCCGCCGCGTCTGGCGGGCCTTCTTCGGAGACAGCGTGAGGGAAAGATCGTCGTCCGAGTAGGGACGCCGGTTGTCGCGGCGGGCCATCACAGCCACGCCCGCATCTTGTCGTCGAGCAGCGAGTGTTCGGCGAGAACGACCCCCAACGGGAGCCCCGCCTGGAAGGCGACCGCTTGATTGCCGAGCGCGGGGCGGATGCGCAGACGCGCCGCGTTGGCCATCGACGGAATGATCTTGTCCAGGCGCGGGAAGTCATCCGACGTCGCCGTGGTCGCCGTGATGATCATGCCGAAACGCACCAGGCCGGCGCCCTGTGCCTCTTCCTGTGCGGCCTTCTTCGCGTAGGCGAGACGCTGCTCCTGGCGGGCGCTGATGCGCTGCTTCTGCGAGCCCGCGAACGCGGCGTTGTTGATGTCGCTCTCCACCAGCGACGCGCTCTCGGACGACGGGATCGGCCGGTAGAGGATCGTCACGCGCTTACGGAGGACGTTCGGGGTCGGTTCCATGATGCGTCGCAGAGCGGTCGAGTAGAACTGCCCGCGCGGGCCCTCGAACATCTCCCACGTCTTCGACACGGCCCGATCGTGGAAGTACCGGTCCAGCTGGTCGTTGTGGAAGACCGGACCCGCATCGGGCCAGGACAGGCCCGTCCCGCCCTCCGCGCGCGCTTCCTCGATGAGGGATGCCACGGTGGGGTCGTAGCTGGTGCGGGTGAAGTCGATGATGTCCTGCGCGGTACACGCGCGCACAGACGTTCCTGCGCCCGTCGAGTACAGATTGCCGATCAGGCTCGGCAGCCGGTTGGCGATCTCTTCGACCATGACCGAGATGCCGCGGTCGCTGGCGTCCTTGTCGAGTCCCTTCCCGGAGAAGGTCACCGCGATGCGCGTGGTCACGGAGGGTGAGCCCGAGTTGTAGTGCTCGGGCAATTCGTCGATGACGGCGGCGGAGAATGCCGAGGCGTTGTCGCTGAGGTTCCCGCGCGTCATCCGCTCGAGGCGCAGGCCTGAGTCAGGCGCCGTTTCGACTGTGACGCTGGCGCCGACGATGCCGCCGTCCACGCCCAGCTGTGCCATCCATGCACCCCAGTGCCCGACCTGAGAATCGATGACTTTCTGATCGACCAGCTGGTCACCGTCCGGGAACGCCTCGAGCACCACGGTGTAGTGCTTCGTTGCGCGCACGCGGATCAGGCCGAAAGGGTTGCCGTATGCGTCGGTGTGCTCGGAGAGCTCGCTCGCAGCGAGCAGGCCCGGGACGCGCATCTTGCCGTCCGGGACGCGACCCGCAGGGCCGGCGAGGTAGAGGTTGTTGCCCTTCTTCACTTTGCGGCGGTGCGCGAACATGAGCACGCCCCTTTCGTAGATGTTTCGGCCGTCAGCGCGTCCGCGCCACAGCATGAGGCCCGCAGCGGTCGCGCCGACAGCGACGACGAGCAGCGCACCCAGAATGTTTCCGGTCACCAGGAGCAGCACCATGAGGATCACGACGGGGATTAGCGCGAGCGAGACCCCCATCGGCAGGCCCAAGATGCCCAGGCGCCCGGGCTTGACGATGTTTCCGTAGGTCACGCTGGCGTTCTCAGACATCACTTCTCCTCCGCGGCGTCGTCAACGGTGCGGTTGATGGTGCGGGCCCCGCCCGCGGTCAGATCGGCAACACGTCCCGTGTTGTCTCGGCGGCGCGTGGTGGGTGCCGCGGACTGTGCGCCGCCCGCCGCGGCGCCGCGCGTCGGCGCGGCAGAAGTTTGCGCACCGCCGCCCGCGCCCCCTGAGCTCGAAGGCGCAGCAGAGGCGCCGCGGCCGTTCTGCGTGCTCGGAGAGCCGCCGCCGCTGCTCGAGGGCGCAGCGGTCTCGCCGCCGCCCGTGCGCGGTGCCGTGGCGACAGCTGCGCCGCCCCCACCCCCGCCGCTGTTATTGGCGGCGGTGCTGGCGACGGCTCTCGCTCCCTGCCCGGTAGCGGCCGCGGCGTTACCCGCGGTCGATGCCGTCGTTGCGGCACCCTTCGCCGCAAGAGCGCCACCCGCGGCGGCGCCAGCGCCCAGAGAGACGACCGCGGCGCCCGCGGCCACACCGCCCGCGGCGAGTCCGGCACCCGAGAACGCCGACGAGACACCGCCAGCGGCCACCGGGGCGATGAACTTGATGATGGCTGGCAGCGCCAGCCCCGCGATCAGCAGCGTCATCACGCCCACCGACACGTGATAGAGCGACGCGCCCAATTCATCCGTCGTCGTGAACGACGGCGGCGTGCGAATCAGGAGCAGCCCGAGAGCGTAGATCACAGCGGCAACCGGCTTGAACAGAATCAGCGCCAGAAGATACCCCTGAGTCTTCTTGAAAGCCTGGTTTCCCGCCTCCGTGGCGGATGCCGCGGCCAGAGCAGGCAGGAACGCGAACACCAACGTGACGAGCACGCCGCGCAGGATCATCAGGATGACGTTCATCAAACTGCCCAGCAGAGCCACAATGCCCAGGAGGACACCAGGGCCGACGCCGGCCGTCATGATCGCCTGTGTCGTGAGCAGCTGCGTGAGGTCGAGATCCTGGGTACCGGTGGCCCGCTCGATGATCCAGGGGGCAAAAGAGTCCCCGGCAAGGATCAGCGCCGTGGTGGCAGCGGCGTACACGCCGGTCACCACGATGAGGTTCACGATCATCTTCACCGCGGGAATGCCGTCTCGGAACGAGTTCGAGAAGATCATGCGGATGAGGGTCACGAGTAGGCCGACGATCGCGAGGACGATCGTGTAGAAGTGCAGGCCACTGGTGATCTGTCCGATTGCGTCGGACTGCACATCCGGGGAGGGGATGTTGATCCAGAAGCTCGTCAGCCACCCCAGGAACTGCACGGCGCCGTCCGCGAGAGAGCGGACGAACTCCTCAATACCGCCCTTGACGACGTTGCCGATGCCACAGCCAATATCCAGCGGCCCGCAGTCTTCCAAGCCTCCGTTATTCATTGGCCGACCACGGGGTGTAACGCGCCCCGGTGTACTCGGTCGGGGTGAAGCTCGAGGCGGCGTAGTCGACCAACCACGTCGTCTGTTGCTCATCCCACGCCATGCTGACGGTGAACGACGCTTCGGTGTCGTTCTGACCGAGGATGAGTTGGACCGTGACCCTTTCGGGCTGCACGGCGGTGAAGGTGAAGCCGCGGATCTGCGCCACCCGGCCAGCAATCTGGTCGCGGGTCTGCCCGCGCGTGTTGGCGATGTACTGCTCGCCGCCGCCGTTGTCGACGGCGTTCGCCGTCACGACTTCTCCGAAGTTCTCTCGAGCGATCCCGGCCACAGCATTTGCGGCGGCGAAGAGCGCGCCGGTCGGCGAGGGTGCGAAGCAGCCCCAGGGCCCGTCTGAGACGACGGGCCCGTATTCGGTGCTTGTGGGGTAGAAGAAGTACCGCTCCGATTCCCATTCGGCCGGGGGGCCCGCGGTGGGAATGTCCTGATCGGCGGTGTTCACGTCGCACGCGCCGCCGCTGGTGGGGGGCGCGCTCGTCGTGCTCGGCTGAGAGGCGCCCGACGTGTCAGACGGCTCGGCGCCGGGCTGCGCGGCGTCGTTCTGCCCCCCACGTCCCAGGACGAGGACGAGAACGATCGCTACCGCGACCGCGACGACGAACAGGGCCGAGACGATCCACCATCGGTTGAAGGGGTTGTT
>NZ_FTPQ01000005.1 GCF_900156435.1 Microbacterium sp. RU1D | reverse complement strand
ATGAGCACCGCGCCGACGGCGACCTGCTGCCAGAACGGCTGCACGCCGGTGATGACGAAGCCGTTCTGCAGCACGGCGGGGATGAAGAGGCCGACCACGGTGCCGAAGATCGTGCCCACGCCGCCGAAGAGCGAGGTGCCACCGATCACGACGGCCGCGATGACGTTGAGGTTGGTCTGCGACTGACCCGCGATCGCCGTGGTCGAGAACTGCGACAGGGCCAGGATGCCGGCGAGACCGGCGAGCGCCCCCGACAGCGTGTAGACCGAGATGAGGTGGCGGTCGACCTTGACGCCGACGCGACGGGCGGCGAGCTCGCTCGAGCCGACGGCGTAGGTGTACAGCCCGAACTTCGTGAAGTGCAGCACGACGGCCCCGATCACCACGACGACCAGCGCGATGACGCTGATGATCGGCAGCGACCCGAACACGTTGCCGTAGCCGATCGAGACGGTCAGCACCGTCGGCACGTCGCGGATGTCGACGCCGCCGGTGAGGATCTGCGCGAGCCCCAGGGCCATGCCGAGCGAGCCCAGGGTGACGATGAGCGGCGGGATCTTCGCCTTGGCGATGAGGAAGCCGTTGAACAATCCCCAGCACACGCCGCTGAGGATCGACACCAGGATGCCGATGGTGGCCACTCCCCAGCCCTCGCCGCCGAGGGCCCGCATGGTCAGCGCCGAGACCACGCCCGAGAACACCAGCACCGACCCGATCGAGAGGTCGATGCCCGAGGTGATGATGATGTAGGTCATGCCCACGCCGAGCACGGCGAGGATCGAGGCGTTCTGGATGATGAGGCGGAAGTTCGACCACTGGGCGAACGAGTCGGGCGCGAGCGCGCTGAAGACGAGCACGATCGCGATGAGGATGAGGAGGATCTGGAAGGCCTGGGCCTTGAGCAGTCCCTTGACGAAGCCGGGCTTGTCGTCGTCGAACGTGCCGATCGCGACGGTCTCGGTGGGAGGGGTCGTGGTGCTCACTTCTGGTCGTCCTTCGTGACGGCGCCGGTCATGAGCCCGACGAGTTCTTCCATGGAGGTGTCCTTCGCGGAGACGTTGGCGACGCGGGTGCCGAGGCGCAGCACCTGGATGCGGTCGCACACCTCCATCACGTGCGGCATCGAGTGCGAGATCAGCACGACCGCGATGCCCTTGTCGCGCACGCGGCGGATGGTCTCGAGCACGTTCTTCGTCTGGCGCACGCCGAGGGCGGCGGTGGGCTCGTCGAGGAAGACGAGGCGTCCGGCCCAGTGCACCGCGCGGGCGATCGCGATCGCCTGGCGCTGGCCGCCCGACATCTCTCCGACGGGCGAGGTCAGGCTGCGCACTGTGGCGCCGAGCTCGTCGAACGCGGCGCGGGAGGCCACGGCCATGTCCTTCGTCTTCATGAACCCCAGCGCCCCCGCGAGCCCCGGGCGGCGGATCTCGCGACCGAGGTACATGTTCTGCACGGGATCGAGGTGCGGGGCGAGCGCGAGATCCTGATAGACCGTCTCGATGCCGAGCGAGGAGGCGACCTGGGGGTTCGACATCTCGATCGGCTTCCCGTCGAAGAGGATCTCGCCCTCGTCGACCGCGAGGTTGCCCGACAGAGCCTTGACGAGCGTCGACTTGCCGGCGCCGTTGTCGCCGATCAGGGCCGTGACCTCGCCGGGGTGGACCTCGAAGTCGACGTTGTTGAGGGCGCGGACATGACCGAACTGACGCGACAGGCCGCGTGCCTGCAGCACCGGGACGGCCGTTGTGACTGACGACATCGTCAGCTCCTTTCCGTGGTGAGAAGAGGGGAGGAGAGGAACGTCTCGGCGACGTCCTCGAAGGAACGGGGGTCGACGGAGAACGCCGCGAAGAGGGCGGCACCGTACGCGGTGCCCTCGTCGTGGGTGGAGACCGTGACGGCGGGCAGCAGCGACGAGCGCGACCTGACGACGGATGCCATCGACGACCAGCCGCCGGTCAGCACCGTTGAAGTGGGCGGAGCCACCTCGCGGTCCATCACGGCCATGCACTCGGCGAGCATGTCGTTGCCGTGCCGGAGGGATGCCGCGAACAGCTCCGCGGGGCTGAGGCCGTCGCTCTGCGCGACGATCTTCAGCACACCGTCGTCGTTGCGGGCGCCCGAGACGGCGAGCCCCGCGTCCGAGACGGTGCCGTCTGCGGGGAGCGCCATGGTCTCGTCGTCGATGCGGGCGCGGCCCACGGCATCTGTGATCCCGAGCAGCTGCAGCACGCGGCGCATGAGCAGGCCCGACTTGGTGCCGGCCAGCAGCACGTACTTGCCGGGGATGACGTGGCGGACGCAGTTGATGCCGGCGCGCGCGAGGCGCTCGCGGGCGTCGAACGGGAGGGTGTCGTCGAGCACGCGCACGAGGGCTTCGGCGGTGCCCATCGAGTCGTAGAGCTGCCCCGTGTGGGTGGCGCCCACGGCGACGGCGGAGACGAGGTGGTCGTGCCCCGCGACGGTGAGCGCTGCGTCGTGGAAGCCCGGGGGCAGCAGCGGATCGTCGATGGTGCCGACCGCCTCGCCCGCGCTGACGAGCCTTCCGAGGATCGTCTCGTCGACGCCGAGAACGTCGAGCGCCGCCTGCCACGGGGTGCTGTCGTCCTGGTCGATGAGCCCGGTGCGCGACACGAGCGAGTACTCCGCGACGCGGGGGCCGCCGAGCGCGTGCACGACGTACTCGGGCACGTTGAGGAAGGTCGTCCCCTCCAGCTCCACCCCCTCGTCGCGCAGGTGCAGGAGCTTGGAGACGGATGCCAGGGGCCCGACCGGCAGCCCGGTGCGCCCGAGGAACTCGGCGCGGAACGCGTCGGGCGTCGCCGCGATCTGCGCGGCCCCCCGCGGGTCGAACCACGCCATGATCGGCGCGAGCGCGGTGCCCTCGGCATCCAGCAGCACGCCCGCCTCGGCCATGCCCGACACCCCGAGCGCGAGGACGCGGTACCCGTCCTCCAGGCGCGCGTCGGCCTCGGCCGCGAGGTCGCGCACGACCGCGATCGCCTGTGCGGCGGTCATCTCGGCCCGGCCGTGGTCGAGGTTCGTCCAGGGCGAGCGGCGGCTCACCACGAGCACCTGCCTGCCGTCGGGGGTGGCGACCAGGAGCTTCGTGCTGGTCGAGCCCATGTCGACGCCGACGACGTAGTCGCTCATCGCACGTCACCCCCGCGCAGGGTTCCGGGCCAGCCGGCACCGGGGGCGGCGACGAGCACCTCGGCGGCCCCCGTCAGTCGCCACGCGCCGAAGGCGTACGGCACGGCGTAGACCTGACCGCGCTCGACGTCGATCGCGCCGGCGTCCGAGACGAGCGCTCCGGCCCCCTCGCGCACGAGCACGACGGCGAAGCCGGCCTCGCGCGACGCGGTCTCGCCCGCGGCGTCGAAGAGGCGGAAGTACGGGTCGGCGACCGCCGGCAGCAGCGAGCGGAAGCCCTCTCCCGCCGGAGTCGTGCCGACCGTGCTGATCAGGGCCTCGAGGGCCGCGGCATCCAGCTTCTCGGTCGACACCGAGGGCATGACGGCGTCGAAGCCGAGGTCGAGGTGCGACTCCTCGCGGGTCGAGGTCGTGACCGACCACTCCAGCAGGATCGAGAAGTCGGTGGGTTCCTGCACCTCGGCGACGAAGATGCCGCCGTCGATCGCGTGCACCGTGCCGGCGGGCACGAGCACGCCCATGCCGGGGCGCACGACCACGCGGTTCATGCGCGAGAGCATCCACTCGCTGTCCTGCGCGTCGCGGCGACGGTCGAGCTCGTCGCGGTCGACGGACTGGTTCCAGCCGACGTGCACGGCGCAGTCGTCCTCGGTCTCGAGCACGTACCAGGCCTCGGTCTTGCCGTAGGGGCAGTCGAGGTGGGCGGTGGCGAACTCGCGGCCGGGGTGAACGTGCACGGGGAGGCGCTGACGCGCATCGAGGAGCTTGACCAGGATGCCGAGATCCGCGGAGTCGCGTCCCCCGCGCGCCCCCACCCATGCGGCGCGGTCCGCCGCCACGAGGTCGCGGAGGAAGTCGCCCTCGTCGGTCACGGCGAGGCCGATCTCGTCGGAGCCGAAGCGCGAGACGGTCGAGCCGAGCCACTCCTCGGGCTGGCGATCGGTCTCGGGCACGATGCCGCGGAGGGCGGCGATGCGGTCGCCGCCGCGGTAGAAGTGCTGCACGGGGTTGGGCGGCAGGAGGACGGGCTTCATGACGCGGCTCCGATCGGGGCTGCGGCCGGAACGGCGATGTCGCCGCCCGACTCGGGGTGGACGAGGGCGAGAGCGGTGACCGCGAGGGCGGCGGCGGGCTCGGTAAGAGCGGTGAGGGAGGGGTCTCCCGCTGCAGCAGCGGTGGCCCCTGAGCCTGTCGAAGGGTCCACCGCGGCACCCGCCACCGGGCCCACCTCGCCCGACCCCCGCGGCACGAGCCGGGTCGGCACCACGATGCGCACCGGCCCTTCGTCGGGCCGCTCCGCCCGCTCACGCAGCCGCCGGAACGCGGCCGCACCGAGCAGACGTGGGTCGTGGTCGACGTAGGTGATGCCGGGTTCGAGCACCTCGGCGAGGGTGAAGTCGCCGAACGAGACGAGCGCCGGCATCCGCAGCCCCCGGCCGCGGATCGCGCGCACGGTGCCGATGGCCGCGAGGCTCGTCGCGCACAGCAGCGCCGTGGGCGCGTCGTCGCGCTCGAGCAGCAGCGCGGCCTCGGCCGCATCGCCCGTGCCGAACCGCTCGTGCGTCACGACGAGCGAGGGATCGAAGGGCAGTCCCGCCGCCTCGAGCGCCGACCGGTAGCCGGCGAAGCGGTCGCTCACGGTCGGGTAGGGCACGTCCTCGCGCATGAACGCCACGCGACGGTGTCCGTGCGCGATGAGGGCGGCGGTCGCGTCGACGGCGGCACCGAAATCGTCGATGACGACGGCGTCGATGCCCGCTCGCGCGCGGTCGATCGTCACGACGGGGAAGCGCGCGCCGAGCCCCGCGAGGGTCTCCGCCTCCACCTCGACGGGGGCGACGATGAGACCGGCCAGGCGGTGACCGGTCAGACGGTCCAGCTGCGTACGCTCGCGCGCGGCGTCGTACCCGGTGCTGGCGAAGATGACGCTCAGCCCCTCGGCCACCGCCCGTTCCTCGACGACGCTGACGAAGGCGGCGAAGAACGGGTCGGAGATGGCGTCGATCAGGATGCCGATGGTGTCGGCCGCGCGCCGCTTGAGCTCGCGGGCGCTGCGGTCGGGCACGAAACCCAGTGCCCGCACCGTCTGCCGCACCCGATCGCGGGTCTGCGGAAGGACACCGGGCTCGTCGTTGATGACGCGCGAGACGGTCTTCGGGCTCACGCCGGCCGCGGTGGCGACGTCGATGAGTCGAGCACGCGGGCGGGGCGCCGGGGCCTCGCCGACCGCGCTCGCGGTCACCGTCTCGTCGTGCGTCATCGCATCTCCGACATCGTTGTCATCCGGGTGCGAAACCCGGAGTCGGGCTTCGATGGAGTCATCCTGCGGCTAGGCGGACAACGTTGTCAAGTCTCGGAACGATCACGGATGACATCGATGTCGAGACCGAGCTCCCACGAAGCCCCCGGCGCCAGCGTGCGCAGCAGTCCCGCGGCGCGGGCGTCGGCCCGGCCGAGGATCGTCGCCGCCGTCGCCGGTTCCACACCCAGCACGACGCCGTCGTCCTGCGCCACCCGCCACTGGAACATCGTCGGCAGCACGGCGGTGTCGAAGCCGATCCGGATGCCGAGTCCCGACGCCGCGACGACCTCGGCGCTCACGCGCCGCCCTTCCGGGAGCTCGTGGCGGAACACCTGCTCGGGGTAGTCCGGCACGGGCGCCGGGAACTCCGCCCAGGTCGCCGCCCCCGCCTCCGCCGCCGGATCGCGCGGGTGCACCCGCACCGCCGGCGAGCGCAGCAGCGTGCCGGTGTCCACCAGCGGCCACCCGAGGTTGACGTGGTAGAGCACCATGGGCTCCACGGCGCGTGACCCGCGGTTGACGATCTCGTCCCGCAACTCGATGCGCCCCTCCCCGAAAGGCACCCGCAGGCGCCGGCGCAGCTCGAGGTGAGCACCGAGGACGGTCGCCTCCACGATGGTCGCCTCGACGATCACGGCATCCTCCCGCACCTCCGCCCGACGGAGGGATGCCGACAGGCCCGTGTAGCGACCGTGCTGGGGGTGCGCGCCCTCGGCGTCCGTCGACGGCGGGCCGAACGACAGCAGACCGCACGTGGTGACGAGCCCGCCCCCGAACGACGCCCCGAAGGCGCCCGCACCCGGCCGGGGCCAGCCCGTCGGCGACACCCAGGCGAGCGGGACGCCGCGGTACCGCACCTGCCCGATGTCCAGCCCGCGGTCGGGCAGCACCTCGAGATCGAGATCGCCGGCGACGATGCGCAGGCGTCGAGTGCCGGCATCCGGCCCGTCGGTCCGCAGCGAGTGCTCCACCGCTGCGAACTGCGCGCGGGAACCCGCACGCCGGCGGGCCTCGTCGATCGTCGATCCGTACAGCTGGCTCATGAGCCCCGCCTTCCTCGCCGTGGTGAGGCCCACGCTAGCAGCGATTGACAACGTTGTCTTGCTCGCCGCATACTGACCGTCGAGCGCAGAGCCGCGCCCCGACACGACGCTTCGGAGACCCACACCCCATGTCGAAACCCCGCCTCAATCGCCTCTTCAACGCGCGCTCCGGCCGCGCGCTCGACGTCGCCGTCGACCACGGCGCGTTCCACGAGCACCACTTCCTCACCGGCATCGAAGACATGGCGAAGACCGTCGCGACGCTCGTCGACGCCGGACCCGACGCCGTGCAGCTCACGCTCGGCCAGGCCCCGCTGCTGCAGTCGGTCCCCGGCAAGCAGAAGCCCGGACTCGTGCTGCGCACCGACATCGCCAACGTCTACGGCGACCCGCTCGAGTCGCCCCTGCACAGCGTCCTCGTCCCGGATGCCATCCAGGTCGCGGTCCGCCTCGACGCCGTGGCCGTGTGCGTCAACCTGCTCGACCTGCCCGGGGAACCGCAGATCCGCGAGCAGTGCATCCGCTCGATCCTCGCGCTGCGCACCGACGCCGAGAGGTACGGGATGCCGCTGATGATCGAGCCCCTCGTCATGCAGACCAGGCCCGGCACCGGCGGCTACGGCGTCGACGGCGACACCGCCAAGATCGTCACCCTCGTTCGTCAGGCGCGCGAGCTCGGCGCCGACCTCATCAAGGCCGACCCGACCGACGACATCACCGAGTACCACAAGGTCATCCAGGCCGCCGGCGACACCCCCGTGCTCGTGCGCGGTGGCGGGCGCGTCGACGACCGCACGCTGCTGGAGCGCACGAAGGCGGTCCTCGCGCAGGGCGCCCGCGGCATCGTCTACGGCCGCAACGTCATCCAGCACGACGACCCGGCCGGCATCACCGCCGCGCTCATGGCGGTCGTCCACGACGACGCGACGGTCGACGAGGCCCTGACCCTGATCGGCGGTGCCGCATGACCGGCAGGAAGATCGGCGTCGGCATCATCGGCGGAGGCCTCATGGGCCGCGAGATCGCCGCGGCGCTGCGCCGCTGGCCCGCCCTGATCGACCACCCCGCCGAGCCCGAGCTCGTCGCTGTGTGCGACATCAACCCCGCGGCGCTGGATTTCTTCGAGCGCATCGACACCGTGCAGCTGACCACGACCGACCACCACGTGCTGCTCGCCGATCCGCGCGTCGACGTCGTCTACATCGCCGTGCGCCACGACCTGCACGAGCGGCTCTACGTCGACACCGTCCGCGCGGGCAAGGCCCTGCTGGCCGAGAAGCCGTTCGGCATCGACCGGGCCGCGGCCGACGCGGTCGTCGCGGCCATCGACGACAACCCGCAGTCGTTCGTGCGCGTGTCGAGCGAGATGCCGTTCTTCCCCGGCGCGCAGTGGGCCGTCGACTACGTGCGATCGGGCGCGCTCGGCCGCATCGTCGAGGCGAAATGCACCTTCCTGCACGCCAGCGACATCGACGTGGACAAGCCCCTGAACTGGAAGCGGCAGAAGCGGTTCTGCGGCGACGCGGGCGTGCTCAACGACCTCGGCATGCACACCTGGCACGTGCCGCTGCGCCTGGGTTGGACGCCCGAGAAGGTCGTCGGCATCCTGCAGGACATCGTCACCGAGCGCCCCGGCCCCGACGGCTCGCCGCAGCCGTGCGACACGTGGGACAACGCCGTGATCCACTCCTGGGCACGGCACGAGGGGGCGCCCTTCCCTCTCACCACCGAGACCAAGCGCATCGCGCCCGGGCACAAGAACACGTGGGAGTTCGAGGCCATCGGCATGTCGGGCGGCGTCCGCTTCAGCACGAAGAACCCCAAGCAGGTCGAGGTGTTCGCCTTCGTCGACGTGCCCGGCGTCGGACGGGAGCAGAGCTGGCAGAGCGTCGACGCCGGCAGTCAGTCGGTCTGGCCGACGGTGACCGGCCCCAACTTCGAGTCCGGATTCTCGGATGCCATCCTGCAGATGTGGGCGGCCTTCCTCGCCGAGTACGTGGGCGAGCTCGGCGACGGGTTCGGCTGCGTGCGCCCCGAGGAGGCCGCGCTCACCCATCGCCTGTTCGCCGCGGCGATCGCCTCGCACGAGACGGGCACGCTGGTGACCCCCTGACCCGCCCCCACCCCGTCGAGTGTCCACGACACGCCGCCTCCCCCGCCCGGGACGCGGCGTGTCGTGGACACTCGTCGTCCGTGCGGGCGGCTGTCCTCGCTCCCTCCGTCCCGGATGGCACCGCGCCCCCGCGCATCCCTATGCTCGAAGGATGCCGCCCCGACGGCATCACGCGAGGAGACGCATGCGCAAGACCGGCCGCCCGACCATGGTCGACGTCGCTGCGGCCGCGGGCGTCAGCTTCAAGACCGTGTCGCGCGTCATCAACGGGCAACCGAATGTCGACCCCGCGATGGCGGAGCGCGTGCTCGCCGCGGTCGAGCGCCTCGGCTACCACCGCAACGCCCTCGCCGCGAGCCTGCGCTCCGGCGACCGCGACACGATCGGCTTCATCGCCGCCGACCTGTCGAACACGTTCTACATGGCGATCGCGGCCGCCGTCTCCGCGGTCGCGACCCGGGAGCGCAAGCACATCGTCATGGCATCCAGCGAAGAGGATGCCACGACCGAACGCGCGCTCGCCCTCGACCTGTGCCAGCGCCAGGTCGGCGGGCTCATCGTGGTGCCGACCGCCGACGACCACTCCTATCTGCAGCGCGAGGTCGAACTCGGCACGCCCGTGGTCTTCCTCGACCGCCCCGGCACCGGGATCCCCGCCGACGCGATCCTCATCGACAACCGCGGGGGCGCCCGGGCCGCCGTCGCCGAGCTGCTCGCCGCGGGGCATCGCCGCATCGCCGTCCTGCTGGACTCGCCCGCCATCTACACGATGGCCGAGCGTCTCGCCGGCGCCCGCGAGGCCTTCGCCGCGGCCGGACGCGAGATGGATCCGACGCTCGTGATCGACGGCCTCCACACCCCCGCGGTCACGCGCGACGCGATGCAGCGTCTGCTCGACGCCGACGATCCGCCCACCGCCGTCTTCTGCGCCAACAACCGCCTGACGATCGGCGCCCTCGAGGCCATCCTGCCGCGAGGGGCCGACGTCGCCCTCGCCGGTTTCGACGACTTCGAGCTGTCGAGGCTCCTCCCCCGCCGCATCCGCATCGTCGACTACGACATCGCCGACCTCGGCCACCGCGCCGCCGAGACGCTCCTCGCCCGCGCAGCCGCCCCCGCCACCGGGTCGCACACGCAGCTCGTGCCTACGCGCCTGGTCGACCGGGGCGGCATGCGCTGACCCGCGGTTCGCCGGGTGGGTGGCGCCCACGCGACCGTTCACCCGGGGGCGAACCCGTGCCCGTTTCGCGGGCGGGGATCGGCGCGACCCCGCCGTCGCCGTCGGCGAGCGACCGATATTGAGAGGTCTCCCCCTCCGCCGTCTCGAGGTCCTCCGCATGCGCCCTTCCGATCCGCCGGTCGCGGAATGGATCCCCATCGCCGCCGGCGCACTCGACGTGCGCGACTCGGCATCCTTCGCGCCGGAGGCCGAGATCCTCGTGGCGCCGGCCGAGCCCGGAGAGGCCGTGTGCCTCATCGGAGAGGCCGCCGCTCTCTGGCGCCGGCTCGTCGCCGCCCCGCGCCTCCCGGAATCGGCGTTCGACGACGACCAGAATGCGCTCCTCGACGACCTCCGCGCCGCCGGTCTCGTCGCCCTCGGGCCCGCGCACCCGGCCGCCGTCACGACGCTGCGCCCTCCGGTGCTGTCGTCGGCGCTGCACGAACTCGTCTACGCCGTCGTCGCCCGGGTGGCCGCCGCCCACGGCATCCGGTGCGTCTTCATCAAGGGCCCGACGCTGCACCATCAGGGGCTCCGCGATCGCGAGCACTCCGGCGACGTCGACGTGTGGTGCGATCCCCCGCGGATCGACGATCTGGCGACAGCGCTCGAGGAATGGGGATGGCGTCGCGCGGCCGATCCGTGGCGGGGCACGACCATCCAGCACACCGTGACGATGGCACCGGGGAGCTGGGGCTGCGAAGTCGACGTGCACCGCCGCCTGCCCGGGTTGGTCCTCGACGACTCCGCCGCGTTCGAGGAGGTGCTGCGCGACGCGCAGACGGTCCGCTACGGCGCGGTCGAGCTCCTCGTCCCGGCCCCCTCCACCCATGCCGTCCTCGCGGCTCTGCACACCGTGCGCCCGGTGATCGGCGCGGGACCCCGCACGACCGGGCACTCCGCCGAGGCGCAGAGGCTCCTTCGCGCCGTCGGCGGAACGGTCGAGAGGGCGCGCGCGCTGGGGGCGGTCCCCGCGCTCCGTGCCGAACTCGAACCGCTCGCGGCGCCCGGAACCCTCGACGCGGATGCCACGGGCACGCCGCGCGACTGGCTCTGGCGTAGCGAGCCGAATCACGCCCGGGCCTATTGGGCCGCCATGCGCGAGGTGCCCTGGTCCGTCCGCGTGCGCCTCGTGCGGAGGTTCGTGTGGCCGCCCGACGACGTCGCGCTCGCCTCGGCCCGTCAGGCGGGGGAACCGGCATCGAGTCCGACGCGCGCGCGGTGGGCACGACTGCGCCGCGGCGTGCGCGACTGGGTGGCCACGCGCCGCTGATCCCGCCGCCCGCGCGTACCACCGGGACGCAACCCGCGGGCACGTCGGCGACGGGGCAGGGGGACAGGGCACGCAGCGCCGCTCCCGGTATGACACCGGGTGAGTCCCGGCTCGGGGAAGACCACGCCGCTGGTTAAGGCGTCGTGGGCCGTCTTCACCGCGAGCCGACAGCCCACGGGCATCATCCGAAGCCCCACCGCGCGTCCCCACCCGGTGGTGCTCCTCGGTCTCCCGCTCCGGTGCTCCCGTCCGGGGGCCGGACCGCGAGCCGCGGTGACACGATCTTCACCCGCGCGCGCCGCCGCCCGTCCGGTCCGGGCCGGGCCGGGCGTCGCACGAGGGTGGGCGACGCGCGTCCGTTCGCCGGAACGAGGCCGCCCCCGATCGGCCGTCACCGCGACGCCGACGACAGCACAGCGCTCACGCTCCACCGCCGAGAGGGATCGATGACTTCGAACGACCGCGCCCGCGTCATCCGCTGATGCTCCGCTGCCTGGTGATCGGAGCCAACGGCTTCCTCGGTTCCCGCCTCACCGACGCCCTGGCTGCGGCGGGGCACCTCGTCACCGCGTTCGATCGGTTCAGCCGGGGCACCCGCGCCTTCTCCGCCCGCGACCTCGTCGTCGTACCCGGCGACTTCCTCAGCGTGTCCGACCTCGCGTCCGCCGTCGAGGGACAGGATCTCGTCTTCCATTTCCTGTCCACGACCACGCCCGCCACCGCCGATGCCGACCCCACCATGGACCTCCGCACCAACGTCGGCCAGAGCGTGGAGCTGCTCGCCCTGTGCGCCCGCGCGAACGTCCGCCGGTTCTTCTACGCCTCGAGCGGAGGGGCGATCTACGGACCGCGGACCGAACGTCTCCTCAACGAGGACGCCCCTCTCACACCGCTGTCGCCCTACGGGATCGGCAAGCTCACGGTCGAGCGGTACATCGACTACTACGCCGCGACCGCCGGTCTCTCGGCCGTCGCCCTGCGGATCTCGAACCCCTACGGGGCGAACCCCAACCCGTCCAAGCGCCAGGGCATCATCCCGATCACGCTCAACCGCATCCTGCGCTCCGAGCCCGTCATCCAGATGGGCGACGGATCGATGGTGCGCGATTACATCCACGTCGACGACCTCGTGCGGCGCATCATGCGCATGGTCGACGCCGAGCCGCGACACCGCGCGTACAACCTCGGCACGGGCCGGGGATCCTCCGTCGCCGAGGTTCTCGCGGTCGTGCGCTCGGTCGTGGGGCGCGACTTCGCGACGCGGGTCCTCCCTCAACCAGCGACGTTCGTCGATCACTCGGTGCTCGACGTGTCGCGCTTCGTCGCGGAATTCGGAGCGGACGACGACCTGACGCTGACCGAGGGCATCGCCCGCACGTGGCGAGAGATGACGGCATCCTGATGCGCGTCCTCCATGTGACCGAGGCCATGGGCAGCGGCGTCCTCAGCCTCATCGACAGCCTGTCGCGACGTCAGGCCGAGGCCGGTGCCGAGGTGCGCGTGCTCTTCGTCCCCCGCCCCGAGACCCCCGCCGACGACGCGCTGCGCCGGCGCTTCCACCGCCGCGTTCAGCTCGTGCGCCTGTCGACGGGGAGCCGCACCCGGGACCTTCATGCGCTGTACCGCGAAGTCCGTGACGCCCAGGGCTTCGATGTCGTCCACGCCCACTCGAGCTACGCCGGCGTCGTCGTGCGCCTGGCGCTGCGCGATCGCCGCTCCCCCGAGAGCGTCTTCTACTCGCCGCACGGCTTCGCGTTCCTCCGTCTCGACCTCCCCCGCGTCGCCCGCCTCGTCGCCCGCGCCATCGAGCGCGCGGCGGCGCGTCGCTCCACGCTCGTCCTCACCTCGCCATCCGAGTTCGAGATCGCCGCCGCCGCGCTCCGGCCGCCGCGCGCGCACCTGCTCCAGACGGGCGTGCCGTCCGAATCCGTCGCCGCCAGACCCCGCCCGAGGGACCCCGATCGGCGGCCCGTCGTCGGCATGATCGGCCGTGTGACGCACCAGAAGGCGCCCTGGCGCTTCGCCGCGGCGGCCCGCGCCCTCGGCGACCGCGCCGACTTCGTCTGGATCGGCGGCGGAGACCCCGCCGACGAGCGTCGCTGGTTCGGCGACGCCCCCGTCCGCGTGACGGGGTGGGTCTCACCGACCGACCTGGCCTCCCTCATCGACGGCCTCGACGTCCTGCTGTTCCCCTCGCTCTGGGAGGGGATGTCGCTCTCGCTCATCCAGGCCCAGGCCCAGGGCATCCCCGCCGTGGTGTCCGACGTGGTCGGCAACCGCGACAGCGTCGACGACGGGGTGACGGGCTTCGTCCGCGACGGGGACGACGCCCTCATCGCCGCCACCGCGCTCCTCCTCGACGACGCGTCGCTGCGCGCACGCATGTCGGCGGCCGCTCTCGCGTGGGCGCGGCGCGCGCTGACCGACGACCGCATCGGGCACGACTCGCTCACCATCTACTCCCATGCCCTCCCCACTCCGGAAGATTCCCGATGATCATCGTCAACGCCCGGTTCCTGACCCAACCCCTGACGGGGATCCAACGTTTCGCCACTGAGATATCGCGCGAACTCCTCCTCCTTCGCGACGACGTGACCCTGGCCGTCCCCTCCGGCACCGTCGCCCCCGCCGACCTCGATCCGACCCGCATCACGCCGGTCGGACGACGGCACGGCCACGCGTGGGAGCAGATCGACCTCCCGCTGCACGCCCGTCGCCTCCGCCGCCCGCTGCTCAACCTCTCCAGCACGGGCCCGATCTGGTATCGACCGCAGATCTCCACCCAGACCGACATCACCTACATCCGGCATCCCGAGAGTTTCAGCAGGCGCTTCCGCGCCGTCTACGCGGCGATCGTCCCCCGGCTCGTGGCTCACAGCGACGGGCTGCTGACGATCAGCGAGTTCTCGCGCGCCGAGGTCGCCGCCCACTTCGGCGTCGATCCCCAGCGGTACACCGTCGTCCCGTGCGCCGCCGATGAGCGGTTCCAGCCCGGCGAGCCGCCCGAGGGACCGCGGTACTTCCTCGCGGTGTCGTCGCCGAACGCCCACAAGAACTTCGCGCGCATGCTGCGCGCCTTCGCTCGTTTCGCGCGCACCCATCCCGGCGTCGAGCTCCGGGTGGTCGGCAGCCAGACCAACAGTTTCGCTCGGCAGCGCTACACGATCCCGGATGCCGGCGTGCGCTTCCTCGGCCGCGTCGACGACGAGGAATTGACGCTGCTGTACCGCGGGGCGCTCGCCTTCGTCTTCCCCTCGCTGTACGAGGGTTTCGGCCTCCCCCCTCTCGAGGCCCAGCAGTGCGGGTGCCCGGTCATCGCCGCGCGCGCCGCCTCGCTCCCCGAGGTGCTGGAGGACTCCGCCGTCTACGTCGATCCCTACGACGAGGAGGATCTGGCCGCGGCGATGGCTCGGCTCGCCGACGACGAAGGGCTGCGCCGACGCCTCGTCGCGGCCGGGCTGGCCAATGCGGCTCGGTTCTCGTGGCGCCGCTCGGCCGAGCGTGTGTCCGAGGTCATCGACCGGGTCCTCGCGCTGCGCTGACGTGTCCGCGGCGCGTGCGGCGCCTCGCTGCTCTTGCGGCGCGTCGCTGCTCTTGCGGCGCGTCGTTGCCGCGTCAAGACCCGCCCCGCCCTCCCGGGCGCCCTCTACCGTCTCCTCATGACCTCCGACCGCGACCAATTCACTTTCGACAACCCGGTCACGCGCTACGCCCGCGTCGAACCGCCCGTGCAGCACCAGCCCGAACCGGGCGTGCAGGCAGAGATGACCCCGGTCCCCGACCTCGGCGAGAAGACGTACCGCGGGCTCGGACGCCTCACCGGCCGCAAGGCCCTGATCACGGGCGGCGACTCCGGTATCGGCGGGGCCGTCGCGATCGCCTTCGCGCGCGAGGGCGCCGACGTCGCGATCGTGCATCTCCCCGGCGAGCAGCGCGACGCCGACCACATCCTCGAGCAGATCCGGGATGCCGGCCGCACCGGCGTCTCCATCGCGACCGACATCACCGATCCCGGCGCCTGCCGCGACCTGGTCGCCCACGCGGCCGAAGCGCTCGGCGGCCTCGACATCGTCGTGAACAACGCCGGGAAGCAGGTGATGGTCGAGAAGGTCGACGACCTGTCCGACGAGCAGTTCGAGCAGACGTTCCGCACCAACGTCTTCGCGCCGTTCTGGATCACGAAAGCGGCGCTGGCCCACCTCCCGGAGGGCGGCACGATCATCAACACCGCCTCCCTCGAGGCCTATGTTCCGGCGCCCGACCGCCTCGACTACGCCGCGACCAAGGCGGCGATCAACAACCTCTCGAAGGGTCTCGCGCAGCAGCTCGCGTCCCGCGGCATCCGCGTCAACGTCGTCGCCCCGGGGCCCACCTGGTCGGCGCTGCAGGTGAGCCAGGGCGTCTCGGACGATCAGATGGAGCACTTCGACGACGAGAGCACGTACCAGCGCGCGGGGCAGCCGGCCGAGATCGCCCCGGCGTTCGTGTTCCTGGCATCCGCCGAATCCAGCTACGTCTCGGGCGAGACGCTGAACGTGAACGGCGGCATGGTCACCCCCTGACGCGTCGCCGTCCATCCGGGCCGGATCCTCGCGACCCGCCGCGCCGGCTCCCCACGGGGGCCGCCCGCGGCCGGGTCGACTCGCGAGGACCCGGCCCGTCGCCGTCGTGATCGGGGTCCCGGCGCAGGGGTGCCTGCACACGACCCACGGCATCCGACGTTCCGCGGACGCCCGGGCCCCGTACCGCGTGTCCTCACCGGCGATGTTCTTGCGCAAATCGTCTCGATCCGCAAGCGACCCTTTCCGGATGCCGCGGTGCGAAACGGTGAGGACATGTCCGAAGACACCGCCTCCGTTCCCGGCGAGGCGCCCCTCACCCTGTACCTCTTGCACGCGCTCGGTGCGAGCGCCCGCTCCTTCGACCGCCTGGCCGATCGTCTGGCCGGCCGTGTCCGCGTCGTCGGCATCGACCTCCCCGGGTTCGGCTCCGAGGCCGACGCCACCGAGACCGACCTGGCGCACAGCGTCGCGCACGTCGAGAAGACCCTCGCTGCTCACGACGGCGGCCGCTGGCTGCTGGGCGGCCACAGCATGGGCGGCAAGATCACCGCGCTCGTCGCCTCCCGCGTCCTGCGCGGAGAGGCGGCGTTGTTCGGTCTCGCGGGCGTCGTGCTCATGGCGCCCTCACCGCCCCGCCCCGAGCCGATGGACGAGGAACGCCGACGGCGCATGCTGTCGTGGGTGGACGATGGCCCGCTCTCCGACCGGGATGCCGAGATCTTCCTCGCCCAGAACGTCGCCGAGCCACTCGATGCCGAGGCGCACGCGGTCGCCCTCGACGGCCTCCGCCGCACGTCGCCCGCGGCGTGGCGCGCCTGGCTCGAGACGGGCAGCACCGTCGATGCGACGGCCGAGGTGGGCACGCTCGGCCTTCCCGCGCTCGTCCTGGCCGGCGAGGACGACGACGACCTCGGCTCCGCCGCCCAGCCCGGCCTCCTGGCCTCGGTGTACCCGCGCGCGCGTTTCGTCTCGCTGGCCGACACCGGTCACCTGATCCCGCTCGAGCGCGACGCGGAGGCGGCCGACGCGATCACGCGCTTCGTCGACGACGAGGTGCGGGTCGGGCCGGTCGTCGCCGACGACTGGGCCCGCCTCATCGCCGGCGACCGCGTCGACGGCCGGGTGCGCGGCATCCTGGCCCGTCGCGCGATGCCCGACGACCGCGGTTACGCCCCGGAGGTGCTCGATCTGGCCCAGCTGACCCTGTTGCGCGAGATCGCGGACCTCGTGGTCCCGCAGGACGGGCCGGCGATCGACATCGCCGCGCGCGTCGACGCGCAGCTCGCCCGCGGAGAAGGCGACGGCTGGCGCAACGCCGAGCTGCCGCCCGATCCCGAGGCCTACCGCGCCGGACTCGACACGCTCGCCGCCGTCTGGCCGACGGATCCCGCCGATCGCGACCGCATCCTGCGCGCGGCGATCGAGGGCGAGAGCACCGCCGAGGGCGCGTTCGATGCCGAGCGCATGAAGGTGTGGCTCGAGGACGTGCGCAACGACCTCGTGCGCCAGTGGCTTGCTCATCCCGCGAGCATGGCGCGCGTCGGCTACGACGGGTTCGCCACCGGTGGCTCGCCGATCCGCGGCTACGTCGAACTGCGGCTGGGACGCCGGGAAGACTGGGAGCCGTCGGGAGTCGGCGGCACGATCGCGACGGGAGACGCCGCATGAACCTCGAAGCCATGCGCACATTCGCCGACGACGAGACGGTCGACGTCGTCGTGGTCGGAACCGGAGCCGGCGGCGCACCGCTGACGGCCGAGCTCGCCCGCAAGGGGCTCAGCGTCGTCGCCCTCGAGGCCGGGCGCCACTTCGCGTTGGACGACCTGACGCCCGATGAGACCGAGGCCGTCGAGATCAACTGGATGTCGGAGCGCCTCAGCGGTGGCGACGACCCCACGGCGTTCGGCCCGAACAACAGCGGCCGCGGCGTCGGCGGGTCGATGCTGCACTGGGGTGCGTTCACCCCGCGTCCCGACCGTCGCGACCTCGCGATCCGCACCGAGTCGGGTGTGGGCCGGGACTGGCCGGTCGACCCCGACGAACTGCTGTCGTACGTGGAGCGCGTCGAGGGCGACATCGGCGTCTCGGGCCCCACCCCCTACCCGTGGGACCCGAGCCGCACCTACGCCTACGCCCCGGCCAAGCGCAACGCTCCCGCGAACCTCGTGGCGAAGGGCTGCGACGCCCTCGGCGTGCGGTGGGCCGACGCCCCCGCCGCGGTGCTCACCCGCGCGCGCCTACAGGATCACCACGGCGAGCGCGGCGCCTGCGTCAACTGCGGCGAGTGCCACCAGGGGTGCCGGGTGGATGCCAAGGCCTCCACCGCCAACACGTACCTGCCGGCGGCGGTCGCGGCCGGCGCCGAGATCCGCAGCGAATCGATGGTGCACGGCATCGAGCTCGACGACCGCGGTCACGTCGCCGCCGTCGTCTACCGCAAGGACGGAGTGGACCGCCGACAGCGCTGCCGAGCGCTCGTGCTGGCTGGTGGCGGCGTCGAGACGCCCCGCCTGCTGCTGCACACGGGGCTGTCCAACGACAACGGCCAGGTGGGCCGCAACTTCCTCGCCCATGGCGCGACGCAGGTGTGGGGACGCTTCGACGAGCCGGTGCGCGGACACCGCGGCTACCCCTCGTCGCTCATCTCCGAGGACATGATGCGGCCCGCCGACGCCGACTTCGCGGGCGGTTACCTCATCCAGAGCCTCGGCGTCATGCCCGTGACCTTCTCGACGACGCTCGTGCGCGGCGGAGGCCTCTGGGGGCCCGAGCTCATGCAGCGGCTCGAGCAGGCGCGCTTCATGGCGGGCATCGGCATCAACGCCGACTGCCTGCCCTCCGACGACAACACGCTCGTGCTGAGCGACGAGGCCGATGAGTTCGGCATCCCTCGGGCGCGAGTGAGCTTCACCGCCGGCGAGAACGAGAAGGCAATCGACAAGCACGCAACGGCGTTCATGCTGCGGGTGATGGAAGCCGCCGGCGCGCGCGAGACGATGGTGCTGGCCCGCACGGCCCACACCATCGGCACGTGCCGCATGTCGACCGACCCCTCGGACGGCGTGGTGGATGCCGACGGCCGCTCGCACGAGATCCCCAACCTGTGGATCTGCGACAACTCCGTCTTTCCGTCGGCGATCGCCGCGAACCCCGCGCTGACGATCATGGCGCTCTCGCTCCGCACCGCCGACCGCTTCCTGGCCTCCACCGCGGCCTGACACTCGCCCCCTCTCCCCCGTCGAGTGTCCAGGACACGCCGCACGCACCTCTCGCGAGACGGCGTGTCTTGGACGCTCGGAGGTCCTCCCCCTCCCGGCCACCTCGCCTCACCGCGGCGGCCCCTCTCGGTGACTGTCCAGGACACGCCGTCGGCGCCTCCTGCATGACGGCGTGTCCTGGACGCTCAACAGCACGCCGCTCCGCACGGGAGAATGGATGCCATGAAGCTCGAGCACCTCGTCCGGTTCGCCGCCCTCGCTGAGGAGCTGCACTTCCCGCGCGCGGCCGACAAGCTCGGCATCCCCCTCGCATCGCTCTACACGACGCTCGACAAGCTCGAGGAGGAGGTGGGGCAGCCGCTCGTGCAGCGCACGGCACCCACGCGCCTGCTCCCCGCGGGCACCCTGCTGCTCGAGGAGGCCCACCGGCGCATCGCCGACGCCCCGCCCCCGGCGCCGAAGCAGAAGGCCCCCGGCGGCGGCAAGGCCAAGGCGAACAAGGGAAAGGGCCGAGCGCCGATCGTCAAGGGACAGCCCAAGCCCTACAAGAAGCGCCAGGGCCGCTGACCCGCCGAAGCCTTTTCCGCCGATTCCCCGTCCCCTGGGCCTCCGCGATTTCCCGATAAACGCTCGCTGCACCGAGGAACGCCGTCTGCGAGCGTTTCCCGGTGCAGCGGGCGTTTCTCGTCGCGCGCCCGCGAGCGCGTCGCGCCTACAGCTCCGAGACCCGCCCCGCCTCGACGTGCCAGCGCCGGTCCGTCTCGACCGCGGCGAGCATGCGCCGGTCGTGGGTGACCAGCAGCAGCGTGCCGGTGTACGCGCCCAGCGCCTGCTCGAGTTGTTCGATCGCCGGAAGGTCGAGGTGGTTGGTCGGTTCGTCGAGCACGAGCACGTTGACCCCGCGCGCCTGCAGCAGCGCGAGCCCCGCGCGGGTGCGCTCCCCCGGTGACAGCCCGTCGACCGGCCGGGTGACGTGGTCGGCCTTGAGCCCGAACTTCGCCAGCAGGGTCCGTACCTCGCCGGCGTTCAGCTCGGGCACGAGGGCCTCGAACGTCTCCGCGAGCGGGCGTTCCCCCACCAGCAGCGATCGCGCTTGGTCGATCTCGCCGATCGCGACGCTCGTTCCGAGCGACGCGGTCCCCCCGTCGGGCGTCTGCCGGCCCAGGATGCCGCGCAGCAGCGTCGACTTCCCGGCACCGTTCGGCCCGGTGATGCCGATCCGCTCCCCGGCGTTCACCTGCAGCGAGACCGGTCCGAGCACGAAGGCCCCCTGCCGGAACACGGCGCCGGAGAGCGTGGACACGACCGAGCTGGACCGGGGCGCCGACCCGATGGTGAACTCGAGCTGCCATTCCTTGCGCGGCTCCTCGACCTCCTCGAGACGCGCGATGCGGCTCTCCATCTGCCGCACCTTCTGGGCTTGCTTCTCGCTGGACTCGGTGGCGGCTTTGCGACGGATCTTGTCGTTGTCGGGCGCCTTCTTCATCGCGTTGCGCACCCCCTGACTCGACCACTCGCGCTGCGTACGAGCCCGCGAGACGAGGTCGGCCTTCGTGTCGGCGTACTCCTCGTACTTCTCCCGTGCCTGGCGCCGCAGCGTCGCGCGCTCCTCGAGGTAGGCGTCGTAGCCGCCGCCGTAGACGCGGTGCGTGTTCTGCGCCAGATCGAGCTCGAGCATCCGGGTCACCGAGCGGGCCAGGAACTCGCGGTCATGGCTGACCAGGACCACGCCGCCGCGCAGCCCGCGCACGAAGGTCTCGAGGCGCTCGAGGCCGTCGAGGTCGAGGTCGTTCGTGGGTTCGTCCAGCAGGGCGATGTCGAAACGCGAGAGCAGGAGCGCCGCGAGACCCACGCGCGCCGCCTGGCCACCGGAGAGGCCCGTCATCTCGGCATCCGGTCCCACCTCCAGGCCCAGGTCGTTCAGCACCTGCGGCATCCGCTCGTCGAGGTCGGCGGCGCCGCTCGCGAGCCAGCGTTCCAACGCCGTGGCGTAGGCGTCGTCCGCCCCCACCGCGGTGGGGTCCCCGAGCGCGGCAGCGGTGGCATCCATCTCGCGGGCGGCCTCCGCGCACCCCGTCCGGCGCGCGATGTACTGGCCGACGGTCTCGCCGGCGACGCGCTCGTGCTCCTGCGGCAGCCATCCGACGAACGCGTCGGCGGGCGCGAGGCTGACGGTTCCGGCGAGCGGCTCGTCCGCTCCCGCGAGCAGCCGCAGCAGGGTCGACTTGCCGGCGCCGTTGGCCCCGACCAGCCCGATCACGTCGCCGGGCGCGACCGTGAGGTCGACACCCTCGAAGAGCGTGCGGTGGCCGTATCCCCCGGCGAGGTTCTGGGCGACGAGGGTGGCGGTCATCCCCCTAGTGTCTCAGGGCGGCCCGGCCATCGCCCGCGCGCCGGAGGTCCCTGAACCCGTCGCAGGTCCCCGAGCCATCGCGGGTCCCTGAGCCCGTCGAAGGGACCGGATGCCGTTGCTCACTGCGCGCGCGGATGCGAGGTCGCGTACACGTCGCGCAGCGCGTCGACCGACACGTGCGTGTAGATCTGGGTCGTCGCCACCGACGCGTGACCGAGCAGCTCCTGCACGACACGGACGTCGGCGCCGCCCTGCAGCAGGTGCGTTGCGAACGAGTGCCGCAGCGTGTGCGGGGAGACGTGGGCGGTGAGCCCCGCTCCTTCGGCCGCGGCCTGGATGATCAGCCAGGTGCTCTGGCGCGACAGAGGGGCCCCGCGCACGCCGAGGAAGAGCCGCGGTGTCGCCCGGCCCTTCGCGGCGAGCGCCGGGCGCACGCGCGTCAGGTAGGCGTCGACGGCGGCGCGTGCGTACGAGCCGACCGGGACGATGCGTTCCTTGTCGCCCTTCCCGCGGACGCGCAGCAGGTCGCCGTGGGCGAGGTCGTCGACGTCGAGCTGCACGATCTCCGACACACGGGCCCCGGTCGCGTAGAGCAGCTCGAGCAGGGCCCGGTCCCGCACGGCGGCCGGTTCCGCCGCCGCGACGTCATCGGATCCGGGCGCGGGGCCCGCGGCATCCAGGAGGTCGTCGACTTGCGCGATGGTCAGCGCTTTCGGCAGACGGCGCGGCGTCTTCGGCGGTCGCAGGCGCCCGCTCGGGTCGGTCTCGGAACGACCCTCGCGCACGAGGAACCGATGCAGTCCCCGCACCGACGACTGCAACCGCGCCAGCGACGACGCCGCGGGCGGAGGCTCGGCCGAGGCCCGCTCGGCCCCGAACATCGCCACCAGTTCGGGTGTCACCGCATCGGCATCGGCGACCGCGCGTTCCCGCAGCCAGCCGACGTACACGTCGAGGTCGCGGCGGTAGGCCGCGACCGTGTGATCCGAGAGGCCTCGCTCGAGCGCGATGTGACGCAGGTACGTCTCGACGGCGCGCTCGAGCTCCACGTCAGGCCGACGCCGCCTCGCGGCGCAGGACCTCCGCCGCGGCGAGCGCGCCCGCGGCCAGGATGCCGTTGCGCAGGCGCCCGGCGATGACTCCGTCGATCACGTCGGTCAACGCGACGCGCTCGACCCGCATGTCGGACTCCTCGTGCTCCCGCTCGTAGTCGGTCTCGACCGCGCGCAGGCCGCGGGCGAGGAAGAGGTGCACGACCTCGTCGTTACCCCCGGGCGTGGTGTGCATCGACAGCAGGTGCTGCCAGCGGTCGGCTTCGAGGTCGACTTCTTCGGTGAGCTCGCGCTTCGCGGTCTCCAGCGGCGGCTCGCCCGCCACATCGAGCAGGCCCGCCGGGATCTCCCAGTCGCGCTCCTTGATGGGGTGCCGGTACTGCTGGATCAGCACGACCCGCTCGTCGTCGTCGAGGGCCACGACGGCCGCGGCCCCCGGGTGCTCGACGTACTGACGGGTCATCTCCCCGTCGCCGTAGCGCACGGTGTCGCTGCGCACGTCCCAGACCGCACCCTCGTAGACCACGTCGGTCGAGACGACCTCGAGATCGACGCGCTCGTCGCGCAGCTCCTCCACGTCAGTCCTCCTCGACGTCGAACAGCTCGCTCGAACGATGACGCTCGAGGGCGGCGCCCACCAGCCCGCGGAACAGGGGGTGCGGCTCGGTCGGACGCGAACGCAGCTCCGGGTGCGCCTGCGTGGCGATGTAGTACGGGTGCACCTCGCGGGGAAGTTCGACGAACTCGACGAGGTCGAGATCGGGGTTGAGTCCCGAGAACACGAGCCCTGCATCGCTCAGCTGTTGGCGGTAGGCGTTGTTCACCTCGTAGCGGTGGCGGTGACGCTCCGAGATGCTGTTCGCGCCGTACACCTCCGCCGCGAGCGAGCCCTCCGCAAGGGCGGCCGGGTACAGTCCCAGGCGCATCGTGCCGCCCAGGTCGCCGCTCTCGAGGATGTCGACCTGCTCCGCCATGGTCGCAACGACGGGGTGAGCGGTGTCGGGGTCGAACTCGCTCGACGACGCGCCCTCGAGCCCCGCGACCGTGCGCGCGTACTCGATGACCATGCACTGCAGGCCGAGGCAGATGCCGAGCGTGGGAATCCCCTGCTCACGGGCGAAGCGCAGCGCGCCGAGCTTGCCCTCGATCCCGCGGATGCCGAAGCCCCCCGGGACGATGATGCCGTCGACCGCGCCGAGGGCCTTGGCCGCGCCCTCGGGCGTCTCGCACAGGTCCGACGGGATCCACGTGATCTTGACGTGCGTCTCCTGGCCGAAGCCGCCGGCCTTGATCGCCTCGGTGACCGACAGGTATGCGTCGGGGAGGTCGATGTACTTGCCGACGAGTCCGATGGTGACCTCGTGCTTGGGGTTGTGCACCGCCTGCAGCACGCGGTTCCAACGCGTCCAGTCCACGTCGGCGGCCTTCGAGATCTCCAGGGCGTCGACGATGTAGGCGTCGAGGCCCTGGTCGTGCATCATCGACGGGATGTCGTAGATGCTGGGCACGTCGATCGCGTTGACGACCGCGTCCTCGTCGACGTCGCACATGAGCGCGATCTTGCGCTTGTTCGACTCGGTGACGGGCCGGTCGCTGCGCAGCACGAGGGCGTCGGGCTGGATGCCGATGGAACGCAGCGTCGCGACGGAGTGCTGCGTGGGCTTGGTCTTCTGCTCGCCGGAAGCGCCCATGAACGGCACGAGCGACACGTGCACGAAGAACACGTTCTTGCGGCCGAGCTCGTGGCGGATCTGACGCGCCGACTCGATGAACGGCTGCGACTCGATGTCGCCGACGGTGCCGCCGATCTCGGTGATGATCACGTCGGGCTGCGGGCTCTCGCTCGCCTGAAGGCGCATCCGGCGCTTGATCTCGTCCGTGATGTGCGGGATGACCTGCACGGTGTCGCCCAGGTACTCTCCGCGACGCTCGCGCGCGATGACCTGCGAGTAGATCTGGCCCGTAGTGACGTTGGCCGCCTGGCTGAGCTCGATGTCGAGGAAGCGCTCGTAATGACCGATGTCGAGGTCGGTCTCGGCACCGTCGTCGGTCACGAAGACCTCGCCGTGCTGGAACGGGTTCATGGTGCCCGGATCCACATTGAGATAGGGATCGAGCTTCTGCATGACCACGCGGAGTCCGCGGGCCGTGAGAAGGTTGCCGAGGCTTGCCGCCGTCAGGCCTTTGCCCAGGGAGGAGACGACTCCTCCGGTCACGAAGATGTGCTTCGTCGTGAAGGTCGTGCTGTCTGAATGTCCCGCGTCCGAAGTCTGCATCACGGGCTTCGATCCTATCAGTCGGGTGTGGGGGTTCGCTCGGAGTCTGGCAGCCCCTTCCGACATCCACGTCACGCGCGCGTGTCGATCAGGGGTCCGCGCGCTCGTGTCAGCGTGCCCGCCCGGTCTCCAGCAGCTCGCGGGCGTGGGTCAGGGCGGCATCCGAGTCGCTCAGTCCCGACAGCAGGCGTGCCATCTCCGCTTCGCGCTCGGCGCCGTCGAGTCGGCGGACACTGGATGCCGTGACCGACCCGTCGTTGCCCTTGACGACCGTGAGATGGTTCCCCGCGAAGGCCGCGACCTGCGCGAGGTGCGTGACCGCGATGACTTGCGCCGACTCGGCCAGGCGCGCCAGACGGCGTCCGACCTCGATGGCCGCGGCGCCACCGATTCCGGCATCCACCTCGTCGAAGACGAAGGTCGGCACCGGATCGACGACGGCGATGACCACCTCGATGGCGAGCATCACGCGGCTGAGCTCTCCACCCGACGCCCCGCGTGACACCGGCCGCGGGTCGGCCCCGGGGTGCGGGGCGAGGAGGATCGAGACGTCGTCGCGGCCGTGTGCGGCGGGTGCGGCAGGAGCCACGTCGACGGTCAGGCGCGCATCGGGGAGGGCGAGGGCGTGCAGCTCCTCCGTCACCGCGGCCCCGAGCCGTTCCGCCGCCTCGCGCCGGGCGGCGGTCAGGGCGTCGGCGGCCGCGTCGAGGTCGCGCGCCGCGTCGTCGCGCTGAGCCGTGAGCCGTTCGAGACGGTCGCCGTCGTCGTCGAGCTCGACGAGGCGGGCGGACCCCGTCGCGAGCAGTTCGATGGCGGCATCCACCGAGCCGTGGGTGCGCGCGAGGGCCGCGAGCACCCCGCGACGCTCGTCGACCGCCGCCAGCTCGTGCGGACCGGACTCGTCGAGGTCGGCGAGGTACCCCGACAGCGCGACGGAGGCGTCGGTGGCGCGGTAGCCGAGGTCGGCGACCTGCTCGGCGATCGCGGCCAGGGCGGCGTCGCTGCCCGAGATGCGTTCCAGGGCGCGACGGGCCTCGGCCAGAAGCGAAACGACGTCGGGACCGCCGTCTTCGTTCGAGAGGGCCGCGTGCGCGGTGACCGCGGCGATGCGCAGCTCTTCGGCGTTCGCGAGACGCTCGGCGCGGCGCGCGAGCTCGTCCTCCTCGCCGGCGAGAGGCGCGGCGGCCTCGATCTCCGCGATGGCGGTGCGCAGCCGCTCGGCTTCGCGGGCCCGCTCATCGCGGTCGCCGGTGAGACTCGTCAACTCGGCGTCGAGCGCACGCCAGGTGTCCCACGCGGCGCGATAGGTCGTGCGGGCCGTGGCCACCGGGTCCCCGCCGAAGCGGTCGAGCGCATCGCGCTGGGCCGAGGCCGAGCGCAGACGCAGCTGATCGGACTGCCCGTGCACGACGACGAGATCGTCGGCGAGATCGGCCAGCACGCCCGCCGGGGCGGTCCGGCCGCCGACGGTGGCACGCCCGCGCCCCTCGCTCGATACGGTGCGGCCGAGGTACAGCTCCGCCGCGCCCTCGCCGACCGGCTCGACGTCTCCGCCGGCTTCGCGCACGCGGGCGGCCACGGGACCGTCCTCGGGCACGAGCCACACACCCTCGACGGCGGCCTGCGCGGCGCCCGAGCGGACGGCTCCTGAGTCGGCGCGCTGCCCGAGCAGCAGACCGAGACCGGTCACGACCATCGTCTTGCCGGCGCCGGTCTCCCCCGTGATCGCCGTGAAACCGCGGCCGATCGGCAGGGTCGCATCGGCGATGACGCCGAGGTCCCTCAGTCGCATCTCCTCGATCACGCGGCACCTCCGGTGGAGCCGCGCCAGCCGGTCACGGGGAGGCGGAACTTGCGCACCAGCCGGTCCGTGAAGGCCGCCGGGTGCAGACGCGCGAGACGTACCGGGCGCGACGAGCGGCGCACGACGACCCGCGCCCCGGGCGGCAGCTCGTGCGAACGGCGACCGTCGCACCACAGGATGCCGCTCCCGCTGGTGCGCTCGAGCACCTCGACGGCGACGGTCGCGTCAGGGCTCACCACGAGGGGGCGGGCGAAGAGCGCGTGAGCCGACAGCGGGACGACGGCGATGGCCTCGACGGTGGGCCAGATGACGGGCCCGCCGGCCGAGAAGTTGTAGGCGGTCGACCCGGTGGGCGAAGCGACGACGACGCCGTCGCATCCGAACGACGACAGCGGTCGCCCGTCGACCTCCATCACGACCTCGAGCATCCGCTCTCGGCTCGCCTTCTCCACGGTGGCCTCGTTAAGGGCCCAGGTCTCGAAGATCACGCTGTCGTCGGCATCCAGCACCCGGACGGCGAGGGCGAGACGCTCTTCGACGGTGTAGTCCCGGTCGATCACGCGGCGGACGGCGTCGTCCATGTCGTCGCGTTCGATCTCGGCCAGGAAGCCGACGTGCCCCATGTTGATGCCGAGGATGGGCGCCCGCCCCCCGCGCACGGTCTCGGCCGCCCGCAGGATCGTTCCGTCGCCGCCGAGGACGATCGCGAGCTCCACGTCGGCGATGTCGACATCGACGCCGAGGGTCTCCACTCCCTCGAGCGAGAGCCGCTCAGCGAGTTCGGGACGGTCCTCCGCCGAGACCACGGGCGTGGCTCCGGCCGCTCGGACCGCGGTGAGGATGCGCTCGGCGGCGTGGACGGTGTCGTCGCGTCGGGCGTGCACGACGAGGAGGATTCGGCGATCGCTGGGGGTCATCGGCTTCCGGTCAGTTCGGTCACGGTGCTCTCCCATTCTGAGGGGTCGCCGCCCCGAACGGCCGAGAACCACGCGACATACTCCTGGTTGCCGTGGGTGCCGACGAGAGGGGAGGCGATGAGTCCGGCCGTGCGCAGTCCGGTGTCCCACGCGGCCCACAAGACGCCGTGCACCGCGTCGGAACGCAGGGCGGGGTCGGTCACGAGACCGCCCTTCACCGCCGTCCGGCCCACCTCGAACTGCGGCTTGATCAGCAGCAACACGTCGGCGTCCGGCGCGGCGGTGCTCGCGACGGCCGGCAGCACGTGGTGCAACGAGATGAACGACAGGTCGCCGGTGACCACGCGCGGGCGTTCGTCAACGCCCGTCGCTGCGGCGAGGGAGTCGGCGGTCATGAACCGCACGTTATACCCCTCGACCGACACGACGTCGGGGTCGGCCGCCAGAACGGTGGACAACTGTCCGTGACCGACGTCGACGGCCATGACCGGTCGGGCACCGCGTTCGCGCAGCACCTGCGTGAACCCGCCCGTCGAGGCGCCGAGATCCAGGGCCGTGCGTCCCTCCACCTCGACCGGGAACGCCTCGAGGGCGGCGAGGAGCTTGTGCGCCGCACGACTGACGTAGTGATCGGCCCCGGCGACGGAGATCTCGCTCGTCGGGGCGACGGGCGTCGACGGCTTCACGACCGGGCGCCCGTCGACGCTCACCACGCCCGCGGCGATGAGCTGCGACGCGTGCGAACGGGAGCGCGCGAGTCCGCGCGCGGCGAGCTCGGCGTCGAGGCGGGCCGTCACGGGCGCGACGCGGTCGACGAGTCGGTGGGCGCCGACGCGAGACGCTGCGCCAGTTCGTCGTGCACGGCGGCGTACGCGTCCGCGCGCGCGTCGAGCGGCTGCTCCTCGATGAGACGCAGCCGATCGAGCAGATCGGTCGAGGCATCCGGCGCGGCACTGTCCGACATGGATGCCATGCTACCGACGTCAGCGCACGCGGAAGGGGTCCGCGTACAGCTGCTCCGGCACGCGGAAGCCGAAGATCGCGCGGCCGGAGTTCCAGATGGCGGCGGCGCCCGCGCGCAGCAGGTCGATCTGCCGGTCGCCGGCCGACACGATGCGCAGGTCGACACCGTCGATCTCGACGACAGCGTCGCCCACCCGCGTGCGCTCGCCCTTGACGATGGTCGCCGGGTAGGGCTCGAACAGCTGGCGCAGGTCTTCGACGATGTAGTCGGGGCGCTGCGCGGGCGGCGCCGCCAGCACCTGCTTCGGCCGGTCGATACCGGTCAGCACCAGAAGCGACGGCATCCCAGCCGTACGCGCCCCCTGGATGTCGGTGTCGAGACGATCACCGATGAACAGGGGCGACGTCGCTCCCGTGCGCGTCACGGCCTCGTCGAAGATGGGGCGTTCCGGTTTGCCGGCGATCGTCGCGAGGCGTCCGACCGCCGTGTGGACGGCCGAGACGAGGGTCCCGTTGCCCGGGGCGATCCCGCGCGCCTGGGGAATGGTCCAGTCGGTGTTCGTCGCCACCCAGGGGATGCCGCCCTCCTCGACAGGAGTCGCCAGGGCGTAGGCGGCCTCGGCGAGGTGCTTCCATCCGACCTCGGGCGCGAAGCCCTGCACCACCGCGGCCGGAGAGTCGTCGGCGCTGCGGGTGACGACGAATCCGGCCTTCTCGACCTCGACGATCAGCCCCTCCCCGCCGATGACGAGGAGCGTCGACCCCGCGGGCACGAGGTCCTTCATCAGGCGCATCGCGGCCTGCGGGCTGGTGGTCACATCGTCGGCCACCACCTGCAGACCGAGGGAGTTCAGGTGCTCCGCCACCGACGCGTCGGTGCGGGAGGCGTTGTTGGTGATGTATCCGAGCCGGCGTCCTTCGGCCTGCGCGCGATTGAGGCTGTCGACCGCGTGCGGAAGAGCACCCGGACCCGCGTAGACGACTCCGTCGAGATCGGCGAGGACGACGTCCACCCCGTCGAGCGGAGAAGACTGCGCGGCGGTCCGACGGAAGATCATCGCGACCCCTCGGCCTCGTCGTCCGCCCCCGCAGCGTCGTCGTCGGCGATGCCCACGCCTGCACCGGAAGGCGAGGTCGTTCCGTGCGACGGAGCCGTTTCGCCGTCCAAGAGGGCCGCGTCTTCGATCTCCGCCTCTGCCTCGACGACGCCGTCGGCCGGGGCGTCGTCCTCGTCCACGTGGTCGACGGGAATGACACCGGATGCCACGTCCACACCGCCGTCGTCGTCGATCAGGTCGATCTCCTCCACGACGATGACCTCGCGGTCGGCGACGCCGGCGGCGGCATCGAGCGCCTCTGCGGCGACATCGGCCCGACGCTGCCACTCGGCGGCCTCCGCCTCGCGGCCGAGCTCCTCGAGGACGGCGGCGCGGGCGGAGAAGAGAGCCGGGCTCCATTCGAAGGCGCGATCCGGATCGGCCTCGGGGATCTCGAGCTCCTGCAGGGCGCGGTCGACCTGACCGAGGTCGAGGCGGGCGCCCGACATCGCAATCGCCAACTGCACGCGAACCGGCACGGACAGGGTCGATCGGTCGACCGCTCGTCCCTCTTCGAGGGCGCGGTCGGGGCGACCGACGCCGCGCTCGCTGTCGACGATGAGCGGCAGCTGCTCGTCGGAGCCGGTGATGCGTCGGTGGGTACGCAGCTCGCGCAGGGCGAGCGCGAAGTCGCCGACCGCGTAGGCGGTGATCGCGACGGTCTCACGGACGACGCCGACTCGCCCCGCGCTGCGCGATGCGGCGAGGGCGTGCTGGTGAGCAAGGGCGGGGTCTTCGTCGATGAAACGGGCCGCCATCGCCAGGTGCCGGGCGACGTTGTCGGCGTTGTCCTTGCTCAGGGTCTTGAGCTCGTTGCGCGCCGCACCGGGCAGGTCGAAGGCGGTGACGTCTTCGGGCAACTCGGGTCCACGTTCGCGCCGGTCCTGCGGCGGGCGGGTCGCGCGCGAATCATCGCGGTCGAAGCGCCGGGGCGCGCCCGCACCGGGACGGCTGTCGCGCGACGGTCGCCGATCGCCGCCGCCGAAGCCGCGCTCTCCGCCGTCGCGACGTGCCGAGCGGCCGTCGCCACCCCGGTAGGACGGGCGGTCGCCGTCACCGCGAACCGGACGTTCCCCGTCCCGACGGAACGGACGGTCACCGTCCTGACGGAACGGACGCGACTCACCGTCCCGACGAACAGGACGGTCCCCCTCACGGCGAACCGGACGTTCCCCGTCGCGACGCACGGGACGATCCCCGTCCCGACGGAACGGACGGTCACCGTCCTGACGGAACGGACGCGACTCACCGTCCCGACGAACAGGACGGTCCCCCTCACGGCGAACCGGACGTTCCCCGTCGCGACGCACGGGACGATCCCCGTCCCGACGGAACGGACGGTCACCGTCCTGACGGAACGGACGCGACGCACCGTCCCGACGAACAGGACGGTCCCCCTCACGGCGAACCGGACGTTCCCCGTCGCGACGCACGGGACGATCCCCGTCCCGACGGAACGGACGGTCACCATCCTGGCGGAACGGACGCGACGCACCGTCCCGACGAACAGGACGGTCCCCCTCACGGCGAACCGGACGTTCCCCGTCGCGACGCACGGGACGATCCCCGTC
>NZ_FTPQ01000006.1 GCF_900156435.1 Microbacterium sp. RU1D | reverse complement strand
TGTGCAGCAGGCCGGCAAGCAGGGCCAGGTGACGATCGTCGGCTTCGACGCGGGCCCGGCTCAGGTGAAGGCGCTGCAGGCCGGCACGGTGCAGGCGCTCGTCGCGCAGGAGCCCGCCACCATCGGCTCCGACGGCGTGAAGCAGGCCATCGCCGCGCTGAAGGGCGAATCCACCGAGGAGAAGATCCAGACCGGCTTCACCATCCTCACGAAGGACAACATCGACGGCGAAGGCAAGGACGCGGTCTACAAGTCCTCCTGCTGACACACCCCGGATGCCGGGGCCCGCGCACGCGCGAGGTCCCGGCATCCACACCCCCTTCTTCCTCGCGCGAGTCGCCAGGAATCGTCGCCGCGGAAGCCCCGGAGGCGACAGAACCTGCCACCTCACGCGGAACGTCCCCGGCGCCTCGCACGGAGGAACGCCCACCCCGACAAGAGAGACACCGCCGTGCCGCTGGCCGACATGCCCACGCTCCTCGCCGCGCACCGCGCGGTCGGGGCCTTCAACTTCATCACCCTCGAAGTCGCCGAGGCGATCGTCGCCGGCGCCGAGGCGGCGGGGTCCGGCGTGATCCTGCAGCTGTCGCAGAATGCCATCGCGTTCCACGGCGGGCTCGCCCCCGCCGCCACCGCCGCGCTGCGCCTGGCCGAGTCCGCCCGCGTCGACGTCGTGGTGCACCTCGACCACGCGACCGACGAGCCCCTCGTCGACGAGGCTGTGGCCGTCGGCATCCGCTCCGTGATGTTCGACGCCGCTCATCTCACGGATGCCGAGAACGTCGAGCGCACCGCCGCGGTCGCCGCCCGGGTGCACGCGGCGGGCGGCTGGATCGAGGCCGAGCTCGGCGAGATCGGCGGCAAGGGCGCCCACGCGCCCGGCGTGCGCACCGACGTCGACGAGGCCGTGCGCTTCGTCCAGGCGACCGGCGTCGACGCCCTCGCCGTCGCGGTCGGCAGCGAGCACGCGATGCGCGAGCGCAGCGCCACGCTCGACGAGGACCTCATCGCGCGGCTCGCCGCCGCCCTCCCCACTCCGCTCGTGCTGCACGGATCCAGCGGCGTCGCCGACGCCGGCATCGACGGCGCCGTGCGCGCCGGGATGCGCAAGATCAACATCGGCACGCATCTCAACAAGGTGCTCACCGCCGCGGTGCGCGACGAGCTCACCCGCGATCCCGACGCCATCGACCCGCGCCGCTGGCTCACGCCCGGGCGGTCGGCCGTGGCGGCAGAGGTGCACCGCCTGCTCGACGTCGTCACCGGAGTGCGCGCGTGAGCGCCATCGTGACCCTCACCGCCGCGGGCGCGATCGACGCGACCTATCGCGTCGACGCGCTGCGTCGGGGCGCCTTCGCCCGCGCCGAGAGCTACACGCGCGAGGTGAGCGGCAAGGGCGTGAACGTCGCGGCCGCACTCGCCGCCGGGGGAGCCGACGCCGCCGCCGTGGTCGTGCTCGGTGCCGACGACGTGCGCTTCGCCCGGTGCGGACTGACCGCACCTCTGCTGCGCATCGTCGAGGTGCCCGGAGCGACGCGCGTCAACACGTCGATCATCGACGCCGACGGCGCGACGACGAAGGTCAACGCCCCCACTCCGCCGCTCGCGGCGGAGGCATGGGATGCCACCCTCGCGGCGCTCCGCGATGCCCTCGGCGACGCCCGCGAGCCGTGGCTGGTCATCTCCGGGTCGCTGCCCGAGATCGCGGGCACCGGGCAGCTCGTCGATCTCGGCGATGCGCGGGCCCTCGCGCGGGACCTCGGCGCGCGCATCGCCGTCGACACCAGCGGCGCGGCCCTCGCCGACCTCCTCGCCGATCCCGCGGGTGTCGAGCTGCTCACCCCGAACGTCGAGGAGCTCGCCGCGGCCGTCGGTCGGCCGCTCAGCACCGTCGGCGACGTGATCGCCGCCGCGCGCGAGATCGTGGCGCGCGGGGTGCCGACGGTCCTGGCGAGCATGGGCTCCGACGGCCTGCTCGCCGTCACCGCCGACCGCGCCGTCTTCGCGCGCGCCGAGGCACCGTCCGTCGCCAACACCGCCGGCGCCGGCGACGCCGCCCTCGCCGGCTTCCTCCTCGGTCTCACCCGCGCTCCCGCCGCGACCGCCTCCGGTGACGACCCCCTCGCCATCGCCGCCGCGTCGGCCGCGGAGTGGGGTGCGCACGCCGTGGCGCACGCCTCGACCGTCGTCGCGGGGCCGCCGCACGGCATCCGTGCCGTCGTCGACGAGCGGCCCGATCCGGCCCGACCGCTGAGCGCCGAGGAGGCGCCGTGACCCTGGTCGCGCCCGAGATCGCCGCGGCGGTCTCCGACCCCCGGCGGCTGCGCACGCGCGCGATCGACCGCGTCGCGTACGCGAACGACGCGTCGCACTACCTGCTCACCCCGGATGCCGTGGTCGTCGCGGCCGACGCCGCGGAGGTCGGTGCGATCCTGCGCGCGGCCACCGTCTCGCGCACCCGGGTGACGTTCCGCTCGGGCGGGACGAGCCTGTCGGGGCAGTCGTCGGGGGCGGGGCTCCTGGTCGACGTGCGCCAGGGGTTCGGTCGCATCGACGTGCTCGACGGCGGACGCCGCGTGCGTTCGCAGCCCGGGGCCACGGTGCGGCAGGTCAACGCGCGGCTCGCCCGCCACGGGCACCGCCTCGGCCCCGACCCCGCGAGCGAGGCGGCGTGCACGATCGGCGGCGTCATCGCGAACAACTCCAGCGGCATGGCGTGCGGGACGGTGGAGAACTCGTACCGCACCCTCGAATCGCTCGTGCTGGTGCTGGCATCCGGGACCGTCGTCGACACGGCCGATCCCGACGCCGACCGTCTGCTGCACGAGCGCGAGCCCGCTCTCGCCGAGGAGCTGATGCGGCTGCGCGAGCGAGTGGTGCAGAACGCCGCGAGCGTCGCGCTCATCGAGCGGCAATTCGCGATGAAGAACACCATGGGCTACGCGCTCAACGCGTTCCTCGACTTCGACACCCCCGCGGCCCTCCTCGCGCACCTCGTCGTCGGTTCGGAGGGCACGCTCGCCTTCGTCGCCGAGGCGACCTTCCGCACGGTGCCGATCCGGCCGGCGATCGCGACCACCCTCGCGGTCTTCCCGACGCTGGATGCGGCCACCCGCTCGCTTCCTGCGCTGGTCGCCACGGGCGCGGCGACGCTGGAGCTGATGGATGCCACCTCCCTACGCGTCGGACAGCGTCTGGCCGGGACCCCCGCCGCCATCCACGGCTTCGAGGCGACGACGCAGGCGGCGCTGCTCGTGGAGTACCACGCCGACGACGCCTCCGCCCTGGGCGACCTCGCGGCCGCCGGCGCGCGCGTGCTCGGGGAGCACCCCCTGCTCGACGCCGCGGTCTTCTCCGACGACCCGGTGCAGCGCGCCGCCGCCTGGACCTTCCGCAAGGGCCTCTACGCCTCGGTCGCCGGTGCGCGGCCGAGCGGTACGACGGCGCTGCTCGAGGACATCGTCGTGCCGGTCGAGCGTCTCGCCGACACCTGCGAGGGGCTCCAGGACCTGTTCGAGCGGTTCGGATATCGCGACAGCGTGATCTTCGGCCACGCCAAGGACGGCAACATCCACTTCATGCTCACCGACCGCTTCGAGGGAGCGACGGCCCTCGGGCGCTTCGAGGGCTTCACCGACGCGATGGTCGACCTCGTGCTCGACGCCGGCGGCAACCTCAAGGCCGAGCACGGCACCGGACGCGCGATGGCGCCGTACGTCCGCCGGCAGTACGGCGACGACCTGTATGACGTCATGGTGCGGCTCAAGCGCTTGCTCGACCCGAGCGGCATCCTGAATCCGGGCGTGATCATCGACGACGACCCGACCGCGCACATGCAGAACCTCAAGACGCCCGTGTCGATCGAGCCCGAGGCCGACCGGTGCGTGGAGTGCGGGTACTGCGAGCCGGTGTGCCCGAGTCGGTCGCTGACGCTCACCCCGCGGCAGCGCATCGTCGTGCGGCGCGCGTCCACCGCTGCTCGCGAGCGCGGCGACGGGGCGCTCGTGGCGGAGCTCGAGAAGGACTACGACTACGACGGCGTGCAGACCTGCGCCGTCGACGGCATGTGCCAGACGGCGTGCCCCGTGCTCATCAACACCGGCTCGCTCATGAAGCGCTTCCGCCGCGAAGACGCCGACCCGGTGCTCGCCGCCGGCTGGTCCGCCGCGGCGACCGGCTGGGGCGCGGTGACGCGTGCGGGAGCCGCCGCCCTGAGCGTGGCATCGGCCCTGCCCACGCCCGCCGTGCGCGCGGTGACGGATGCCGCTCGCGCGGTGCTCGGCACCGACGCGGTGCCGCGGTACGCAGAGGAACTCCCCGCGGGTGGGTCGTCGCGCCGGTCGCTGGGGCCGGTGGTGGGAGCTCCCGGGGTCGCGCCGAGCGCGGTGTTCCTCCCCGCGTGCGTGGGCAGCATGTTCGGCCCCGCCGACGGCATCGGCGCCACGGCGGCCTTCACCCGGCTGCTCGAACGCGCGGGAGTGTCGGCGGTGGTGCCCGAAGGCATCGACGCCCTCTGCTGCGGCACGCCCTGGTCGTCGAAGGGCTACGCGAAGGGGCACGCAACGATGACCGCCCGCGTGCGCGCCGCGGTACGCGCGGCGTCGCAGGAGGGGGCCCTCCCGCTCGTCTGCGACGCGTCGAGCTGCACCGAGGGGTTCGCGGCGACCCTGCGCGAGGAGGGGGTGACGGTGGTGGATGCCGTGGCCTTCGCGGCATCCACTCTCCTCCCGCGTCTCACGCCGACGCCGGTGGCCGAGCTGTTGGCGCTGCATCCGACCTGCTCGTCGACGCAGCTGGGCATCGACCCGGCACTCCGGGCGGTGGGGGAGGCCGTGGCATCCGAGGTGCGCGTCCCCGACGCGTGGGGGTGCTGCGCCTACGCGGGCGACCGGGGGATGCTGCACCCCGAGCTCACGGAGGCCGCGACGGCCCCCGAGGCAGCCGAGGTCGCGAGGTTCGGTGCCGACGCCTTCGCGTCGTGCAACCGCACGTGCGAGCTGGGGATGACGAAGGCGACGGGGGAGTCGTACGTGCACGTGCTCGAGCTGCTGGAGCGGGCGACGCGGTAGCGACGCGCGTCGCGGGGTGACTCGATGCCCCGGTGAGGACGCCGACGCTCACTCGCACGACGAAGGCCCGGGCCGAGCGGCCCGGGCCTTCGTCGTCGATCACGGGACGTTCGTCACGGGACCGGCGTGAGAGCGACCGCGTCGATGAACGCCGTGGCGTCTCCGCTCGGCGCCGAACCGCGGAACGTGATCTGCCGGTCGCCCGCCGCCACCGTGAAGGTGGGGGAGGTGTGGGCGGTGAACGTGCTCGTCGGCGGGGCGAAGGTGTCGACCACCGTTCCGTCGACGACCACCTGAATCGTCTGCACCGCGGCGTACCCGGGGCGGCGTGACGCCTGGTAGCTCAGCGTGTAGGTGCCGGCTTCCATGTCGAGAGTCTGCGCGAACGAGCCGTGCTCGCCGTTGCGCGACTGCAGGAGGGCGGTCTGCGTGCCCTCGGGGGCCGAGGGGGCGCCGAAAGCGCTGCCGTTGTGCTGGATGCCGGAGCGTCCGACGAACGACCACCCTTCGGTGAAGGGCGCCGACTTCACCCCGGTGGTCGACGGGGTCTCGAAGCCGGTGTTGGACAGGGCCGCCGGTTCGGGCGGAACGGGTGCCTCGATGCGCACCGCGTCGAGGAACGCCGTGCGGTCGCCGGAGGGCGCCGTGGCGCGGAAGGTGATCGTGTGACGTCCGCCGTCGGAGGTGAAGGCGTTCGTGCGCAGTGTCGTGTACGCGCTCGTGGAGCCCACCGCGAACGACCCGATGACCGTGTCGTCGTAGAGCACGTCGAAGCTCTGCGCCTGGTAGCCCGAGCGGCCGGAGAGGGCGAACACCACCTGGTAGTCGCCGGCGGGGAAGGCGACCTCCTGCGAGATCGTTCCCTGCACGCCCCCGTCGGTCTTGAGGTAGGCGACCTGCTGTCCCTCGATCGGGGCGGGAGGTCCGAGGGGGCCCTGGGCGTTCTGGATGCCGGAGCGGCTGTCGAACGTCCAGCCGTTCGTGAAGGGACCGGTCTTCGACTTCGTGCCGCCCGGCTTCTCGAATCCGGCGTTGTTCAGCGTGACCAGGGGGTAGGACGACGGCAACTCGGGGCTGACGTAGCAGCGCCGGGTGCCCGAGGGGTTCGGGTCGCCGAGGGTCGCGGTGTCGCACGAGACGGGTCCGGTCTTCGCTTGGTAGGTGAACAGCCCGTCGCCGCCGAAAGCGACGCTCTGCTGGCCCGAGAAGAAGCACTGGCCGCCCTCGTTCGCGCAGAGGGTGTAACCGTCGGGCCCCTGCGAGACGCCGCCCACCTTGAACAGACGACTCGTCACGCCCGAGGGCTGCGTGCCCGCGGCGAATGCGGCGGCGCGGTAGAGCTTCGTGGAGGTTTCGGTGAGGATCACCGGTCGTTCGTACAGCGTCGAGCTCGCCGTGGGGGTCGAGCCGTCGGTGGTGTAACGGATCTGCGCGCCCGCGGTCGCCGTCGACAGCGTCAGCACCTCGGAGCCGGCGTACACGCCGCTGTCGAGGTCGAACTGCACCGGGTCGACGCGCGCCGAGGTGAGCTGCGGCGTGACCGTGACCAGCGCGATGCCCGACGATGTCGGGTCGGCCGTGCTCGTGGCGCGGACGGCGACCTTGCGCTCCGAGTCCACCGCCGGCGGGGTGTACAGGCCGGACGTCGAGACCGAGCCGGTGCCGGTGCCGTCGACCGTCCAGGTCACCCCTGCCGCGCCGTCGACGACATCGGCGCTGAGCTGCACGGTGGAGCCGGAGGCGACCGAGGGATCGACGTCGCCCATCCGCACCTGCACAGCGGGGTCGGCGGTGGTGTACACGGCGAAGGAGTAGCCCTCGTCGAGGTCGTCGGAGAAGCTCGTGCCCGCCGGAAGCGTCGCCGAAACCGTCGGCAGCAGGGCGTTGTCATCCGGCACGAGGTCGTCGGAGTACACGACGCGGTGGAAGTCGGCGTTCACGGCGGTGCCGCCGAAATCGACGGTGAGATCCGTCGGGGCGGCGCCCTTCGACTCCACGAGCACGGTGTAGTCGCCGTCCGCGTCGCGGAAGACGGCCGAGCGGACGTCGGTCGATGACGAGGTGGATGCCAGCACCTCGCTGTGCGCGGGGATGTAGCGGTTCAGCAGACCCGCCGACAGGAACGTCTTGCGTGGCTCGAGGCCGAGGGGCAGGGCGTCCCACATGTTGTACGTGCCGTTCGTGTCCCCGTCGGGGTCGACGGTCCACGTGCCGTTGAGCTGCCAGACGAGCATCGAATGCAGGCCCAGGTTCGCGCCGGCGATGACGTAGTTGGCGTAGCCGGAGTTCCAGCCGCTTGCGTTGTCATCGGACCAGCCGAACTCCGACATGTTCACGGGCTTGCCGCCCGCGACGTTCTTGCGGGCGTTGATGCTGCCCGGGACCGAGCCGTACGAGTCGCCGTAGGTGTGGAAGCTGTACTGGTCGAAGGCGTCGCCGCCGTTCTGGGCCATGTAGGTCGTCCACGCGGGGGCGCCGGTCTCTTCCGGACCCCAGATCTCGACCTCGTCGCGCAGCCCGTCGGCCACGAGGCGCTGGTGAACGGCCTGGGCCATCTGCACGTAGGCGGCCTGCTGGTCGCCGGGAGCCTCGAAGTCCCAGCTGCCGTTGGGCTCGTTGTAATAGGTGAGGTACCTGACGTTGTCGTACCCGCGCACGTTCTTCAGCTGGTCGATGAGCGCCGAGGCGGATGCCGCGTAGGCGGCGTTGTCGGCGGGCGCGCTCGTCCACGGGTCCACGCCCGGGATCGAGAACCAGTCGTGCACGGTGGAGCCGACCTTCCACCCGAAGTTCAACTCGATGTCGGTGCCGGCGGCCTGGAAGGCGTCGAGGTAGCGGTAGAACGCCTTCATGCGGTCGCTGTCCCACGTGTAGACGCCCTTGTCGGGCTCCATCCAGTCGATCTGGAACCACACGCGCGCGACCTTGGGGCGGATGGTGGCGATGCGTTCCGCGTCGACGGCCCAGTCGGCATCCGTGTATCCGAAACCGCGCGAACGCTCCATCAGGGCGGAGGGGATGACGTTCACACCGATGCCGAGGAAATCGTCCTGCACGACGGTGTCGGTGTCGACGGAGACGGTCGCGGTGGTGTCGGCGGCGGCCGGCGTCACGCTGCCGGCGACCGCCAGCGAGGCGATCACGGTGCCGACGGTCGCGAGCGCCGTCCATCGGCGCGAGGGGCGGGGGGATGTCATGGAGGCTCCATCGTCGTTGAGGGGAGGTGCGACATGTGTAGTTCTACTACAAGAATGCGGTGCGAAGAGCGTACGACGACGGGTGAGGTGCCCACAAGGCGCGGTGGAAAGCTAGTGGAGGTAGTGCTGCTACTCACGCGACGGATCGGGCGGGGGTCGACGACATCAGCGCCCGCGCATCAGAACCGCCGTGCGTTGGCCAGGACCGGGATCTTCGCGCGGACGTCGGGGACCGCGGACAGGGCCGCGGCGATGTCGACGACCCGCGTCTCCGGGGCGTCGCCCAGCCGCACGATGTCCGTGCCGTCGGCGGTGATGACTCCGCTGTACCCGATGCCGGTGGGGGCGCCGACACCGTCGTCGCGACCGGTCGAGAGCGGGTCGGCCTGGCCCACCGCGACCACCACGGTCGTGGTGTCGAGTGCGCGCGTACGGGTGAGCAGCTCCCAGTGCTCGCGCTTGCCGGGGCCCGACCCCCACGACGCGGCCACGAGCACGAGCTGTGCGCCGTCGTCGGCCAGGGCGCGGAACAGCGCCGGGAAGCGGACGTCGTAGCAGGTGGCCAGCCCGATGCGCACGCCGTTCAACTCGAAGACCACCGGCTGAGCGCCGGGCTCGACGGCATCCGACTCCCGATATCCGAACGCGTCGTAGAGGTGGATCTTGTCGTAGGCGGCGTCGACTGCGCCGGCCGCCAGCAGCGTATTGCGCACCCGACCGGGGGTGGCAGCAGGGGTGAACATGCCGACGACGATCGTGACGCCGGTCTCGCGAGCGATGCGGCGGACCTCTTCGGCCCACGCGCCGTTGATCGGCTCAGCGACTTCGGCGAGATCGGGACCGGCGAAACGGCACATCACCGCCTCGGGGAACACGACGAGCTCGGCGCCGTCGGCGGCGGCGCGCGCGGTCTCCCGGGCGATGAGGGAAAGGTTCTCGAGCGGGTCGGAACCGGCGACGACCTGAGCCAGGGCGATGCGCATATGAGTCTCCTTCGTACGGGTCTCCCCGTGTTGTATACCTGTCGTATGCCTTCTGTCGTGCCCCCCTCGGGCCGAGACCGTGCTCTCGGACACCTTCGCTCGCTGCTGACCGACCCGCAGGTCGAGGGGGGCTTCATCAACGAGCAGGACGTGGCCGATGCCGTGGGGGTCTCGCGCACTCCGGTGCGCGAAGCGCTGCTCATCCTCGCGTCGGAAGGGCTGGTCGATCTGGAGCCCCGTCGCGGTGCCCGCGTCGCGGCCCTCACCCCGCGGGAGACGGCCGAGCTGATGGAGATGCGCGGGCTGATCGAGCGATTCGCCGTGCAGCGCGCCCTGGCCCAGCAGCTCTCGCCGCACGAGGCTCTCGCCGAGGTCATGCGGCGTCAGGACGCGGTGACCGAGGGGCTCGAACGCCTGACCTTCGACCAGGCCCGCGCGTGCATCGAGCTCGACCGGGAGTTCCATCAGACCCTGGTCGACGCCGCGGGCAACGCGTTGCTCTCGCGCAGCTACGCAGCCCTGCGCGAGAAGCAGGTGCGGGTCGGGATCTCCGCGCTGGGCATCGGCCCCTCGCGGTGGAACGCCGTGACGCACGAGCACGGCGCGATCATCGAGGCCCTCCGCGCCGGAGACCAGGCGGCGGCCGAGAAAGCCATCGACGACCACCTGAGCATCACGCTCCGGACGATCCTGACCGGCGCGTGAGGCGCGGCACCTCGGCCGGGGCGCGGGAGCGCTCCGACCGAGGGACGGGATGCCATTGACCCTCAGGATGTGGGGTGCGCTCCGGTCAGGACGTCGAGGTACTCCTCGTCTTCGGCGTGCTGCGGGTTGCGGCCGAGCAGCAGGCCGACGATGGTGAGCACGGCCGCGACGCCGAGGTAGATCGCCGGAGCGACCCAGCTGCCGGTCGCGCTGAGCAGCGCCGTGAAGATCACGGGAGCCAGGGCGCCGCCGAACACGCCGGCGATCGTGTACGCCAGCGACGATCCCGTGTAGCGCAGGCGCGGGCTGAACTGCTCGGCGATAAATGCGGCCTGCGGCCCGTACATGAACGAGTGGATGGCCAGGCCCACGACGACGCCCAGGATGAACAGCGGCTGCGAGCCGCCGCCGATCATGAGGAAGAACACGAACGGCCAGCCTGCGGCGGCCACGGCGGCGATCGCGTACAGCACACGGCGGTTGACCAGGTCGCTGATCCACCCTGCGAGGGGGATGAGCGCCAGTTGGAAGGCGGAGCCGATGAGGGTGGCCGTGAGAACCTGCGAGCGCTCCATGCCGAGTTGCGTGAGTCCGTAGGTCAGTGTGAAGACCGTGAACATCGCGTAGAGGATGTCGGGCGCGAGGCGGCACAGGATGGCCGCGAGAAGGCCGCGACCCTCGAGGCGGAACACGTCCTTGATGGGGGCCTCGGGCCGGTCGCCGGACTGTTCGATGGCGCGGAAGATCGGGGTGTCCTCCAGGGCGAGGCGGATCCACAGGCCGAAGGCGACGAGAACCGCGGACAGCAGGAAGGCGACGCGCCAGCCCCATGCGAGGAACTGCTCGTTCGAGAGGGTGAGCGTCAGCAGGGCGAGCACGCCGTTGGCGAGCAGGTTGCCGGCGGGAGGGCCCACCTGGGCGGCGGAGGCCCAGAAGCCGCGGCGCCGCGGGGTTCCGAACTCGCTCGAGAGGAGGACGGCCCCGCCCCACTCGCCGCCGACGCCGACTCCCTGAGCGAAGCGCAGCAGTACGAGGATCACGGCCGCGAGCGGACCGATCGCGCCATAGGTGGGGAGGACGCCGATGAGGAAGGTCGCGATGCCCACCAGCAGGAGGGTGATGACGAGGACCTTCTTGCGACCGATCTTGTCGCCCAAGCGGCCGAACACGATGCCGCCGACCGGGCGCGACAGGTAGCCGACGGCGTAGGTGGAGAACGCCAGCAGCGCGCCGGTGAGCGGGTCGCTCTCCGGGAAGAACAGCGCCGGGAAGACGACGGCGGCGGCGGCGGAGTAGACGGCGAAGTCGTACCACTCCAGCGCCGTGCCGGTGAGGCTGGCGGTGTACGCCTTGGCGAGCGAGCGCGTGCGCTCCCGGCCGCCCGGTACAGCGTTTCGAACGTTCGTCATGAGAGTCCCATCTGGTGTCGGCGAGTCAGGCTGCCGCGTTTTCGTTTCTCTCATACTTCCTGTATACAAGGCGTATACGCAACCGATGCGGAGAGATTTTCCCGCGTCGTAACAATGGGAAGAGGCGACGTGACCGCTCTGGAATTCGAGATCATCGGCGAGGGCACCCTCGTCTCCGTCGACGTGACGCACCTGTACAACGCCGGCTACGCCGGTCGCGACCAGGCGGCCGTCAAGCACCACATCGACGAGCTGGCCGAGCTGGGAGTGCCGGCGCCGACCACCACCCCCTCGCTCTACCCCGTCTCCTCGTACCTGGCCCGGCAGGGCGACCGGGTCGAGGCGCAGCACGAGCGCACCTCCGGCGAAGCCGAGTGGGGCGTCGTCATCGTCGGGCCGGGCGAGGATGACGTGCTCCTCACGGTCGCCTGCGACCACACCGACCGCGCCCTGGAAGTGCACGGCGTCGCCTGGAGCAAGAACGCCGGTCCCGACGTGCTCGGCCGCCGCGCCTGGCGCCTGTCGTCGCTGGCCGACCGTGCCGACGACCTTCGTCTGCGGGCGTGGGTGGGCGCGGAGCGCGCCCTCATCCAGGACGGCAGGGTGGGGGAGCTCCTTTCGCCGCAGTACTGGCTCGATGTGCTCGCCGAGCGCGGCGAGCGCCAGGAGGGCGTCGCGCTCATCTCGGGCACAATCCCGATGATCGCGGGTGTCGACCAGTTCAGCGACCGCTGGGAGGTCGAACTCCTTGACGAGAGCACGGGCGAGTCCAGCGTCGTCCGCTACGACGTCGACCGGATGCCGACGCCCATCGGCTGAGCCCTCACGCTCGCGGAGCGGCCCTTCGGTCGCTCGCGACGAGGGCCCGGACCGGGAGGTTCGGGTCCTCGTGTCCGCTCATCCGGGGATCGGGGTCACGCTGGGGCCAGCCGCAGCGCCCCCAATCCCGTGACCTCGAGCCGCACGGCATCCAACCCGTCCACCACCAGGTCGGCGCGCAACTCCTCGTCGGCGGTCGTGCCGGTCAGCGCCATCACCGCGCATCCGGCTGCGCGGGCGGCGGCGATGCCGGCGGGGGCGTCTTCGACGACGAGGCAGCGCGAGGGATCGACGCCGAGACGCTCGGCCGCCAGGAGGAACGGCTCGGGGTCGGGCTTGCCGTTGACGACGTCGTCGACCGTGACGAACACGTCGGGGTGGGTGAATCCGGCCGCGGCCAGGCGAGCCGTGGCGATCGGCACGGAGCCCGAGGTCACGATGGCGCGGCGGTCGGCGGGCACCGAGGAGAAGAACGCCGCGGCGCCCCGAATGGGCGCGAGGCCCACGGCATCCGCCACCTCGAGGTCGGTGACGTGCGTCAGCGCCTCGGCGTGCCGGTCGGTGGGCAGGAGGAGGCTCACGAGCGTGCGGGCGGGCTGGCCGTGGTTGGCGTGCAGGGCCTCCATCGACACGTCGAAGTGCTCCGCGAAGCGCCGCCAGGAGCGGGCGACGGATGCCGTGGAGTCGACGAGGGTGCCGTCGAGGTCGAAGAGTACGGCGTCGAACTCGCGCGCGAAGATCGCGGCTCCGGCGTCGAGCGGGCGACGGATGCCGAGCGCGGGCAGCACGCGCGCGAGCTGCTGCCCGGTCGAGAGTTCGGCGTCGACGGCGATCACGGGGACGGCGGGTGGAACGGACGGGGTGTCGGGGCGGTGCGCGTCACGGGCGGCGCCGCGCGCGGCGCGACGGGTCGCCAGGATCGTGGGGTCGCCGTCGACGTGGATGACGATGGGCTCGACGGGGAAGAGAGCGTCGCGGAACGCCCGCCAGTCGTCGCCGCCGGCGAGTTCCGCGGTGAAGGGCGCGACGACGACCACGCGGCCCGCCGTCGACAGGGCGTCGGCGGCTGTCGCGCGCAGGGCGGCGTAGCGCCCGGCGCGGATGACGCCGGCGTGCGGGGAGGTGAGCCAGTGGCCGCCGAGGGCGTCGTCGGGCAGGGCGTCGAGCAGGGGCGTGGTCACGCTGTCGAGGTCGACGAGGGGTGCCCGCAGCTCGGCGGCGAGGGCGCGTCCGAGCGTGCTCTTGCCGCTTCCGGCGGGTCCGGCGACGACCACGGCGAGCGATTCGGGTATTTGACACGACGACGGCATACCCCCACCATAGACGTAGCAAGTCACCGGTGTCATGCTCGTCATTCCGGGGCTCGAAGAAGTTCCGGAGAGGACGGTCGCTCATGCAAGACACCGGTGACATGGATGCCGCGCAGCCGCGCCTCCACGCCGGGCTCGACCTCGGCAGCACGGGCATCAAGATGCTCGTCATCGACGACGCCGGCGCCGAGCTCGCCGGTGCCCAGGTGCCCACGCCCTGGCGCGTGGGTCCCGGCGGAACGACCGACATCGACGCCGCCGACCTGCTCTCGGCCGTTCGCGCGCTCATCGACCTCGTCGACGCCGAGCTCGCTCCGGCGTCGTCTGCTCCGCTGACCTCGCTCGCCGTCGCGGGAATGGGCGAGACCGGCATCCTGATCGACGCCGACGGCGCCGCGGCGGCACCCGGATACGCGTGGTTCGACCCGCGCGGGTGGGAGCAGATCGACGCCTTCCCCGCCGAGGTGCGCGACGAGTTCGCGGGCCGCACCGGACTGCCGCTCGGCGCCCAGGTGAGCGTGGCGAAGCTCGCGTGGCTGCGCGACCAGGGAACCGACCTCGCGGGGCTGCGCTGGCTCGACCTCCCCGAGTTCGTCGTCGCGGCCCTCGGCGGAGACGTGGCGCTCGAGCTCTCGCTCGCCTCGCGCACCGGGCTCATCGACCAGGACTCCGGCGCGGCGTGGCCCGCGATGCTCGCCGCTCTCGGCGTCGACGACGCGCTGCTGCCGCCGCTGCGCGGGGGCGGACTCCCCTGGGGCACGGCATCCACCGTCTTCGGTCCGCGCGTCGCGGGTGCCGCTCTCACGGTCGCCGGACACGACCACCTCGTCGCCGCGCAGGCCAACGGCACCCTGGATGCCGACGGCTACCACGTCTCACTCGGCACGGCCGAGGTGCTGCTGCGCGTGCTCGACGAACCCCTGGGCTTCGCGGCGCGCCGGCGACTCGCCGACGCCCTCATCAACGAGGTGCGCCACGTCGTCCCCGGCAAGCACGTGCTCGTCGCCGGCGTGAAGACCGGCCTGCTGCTGCGCCGTGCGCTGCACGCCGCCGGCATCGGCGACCGCGCGGGCCGCGATGCGCTCGATGCCGCGGTGATGGCCCTGCCCTATGAGGGCGAGCTGCCGGCCGGGGCCATCGAGGTGACGGGCTCCCGCAACGACGACGGCATCCTGCGCCTGACGCTGCACACCGAGGCGTCGCCCGCCGAGATCTTCGGCGCCGTGCTGCGGCACAGCAACGACGAGATCGCCGCCCTCATCGCCGCGATGGACCGCGAGGTCGCGCCGGCGACGCACTCCACGCTCACCGGAGGGTGGGCGGGCATGGCGTCGGTCCGCCGCGCCCGCGCGGAGGTGCTGCCGGATCCGTCCCTGTCCACCCGCGAGCAGGACGTCGCGTACGGAGCCGCCGACATGGCGCGGCGCCTCGTCTCGGCATCCGTCCCCTCCTGACTCCCCGCCCGCCGCGCCCGTACCGACCGGACGCGCCAACAGACCCCAGAGAAGAGAGATCATGAACGCACTCACCACCATCGAGCGCCGCGCGCTCCAGTCGATCAGCACCCCCGACGGCCACATGCTCATCGTCGCCGCCGACCAGCGCAACGGCATGAAGGCGGCCATCAAGGACGCCCCGAACGGCTCCGACGCCATCTCGCGCGACGAGCTCGCCGAGGTCAAGGCCGACCTGGTGCGCCACCTCGCGAACCACGCGCCCGCAATCCTCCTCGACCCCGAGGTGGCGCTTCCGCAGATCGTCGACGACGGCGTGCTCGCCCGTGACACCGCCCTCGTCGTCGGTCTCGACGCCTCGGGTGCCGAGACGGTCGACGGCCTGAAGTACACGCGGTACGTCCCCGGCACCACGCCGCACTCCATCCGCGAGCAGGGGGCCGACGTCGCCAAGATGCTCTGGTACACCCGCCCCGACAAGCAGGATGCCGACTCCCGCGTCGCGCACGAGATCCGCGACCTCGTGAAGGCGTGCGACGAGGAGGGCCTGCTCCTGATCGTCGAGCTGCTGACCTACCAGCTCGAGGACGAGAGCGACGAGGAGTACCAGGCGAAGTTCGCCGACCTCGTCGTCGACGGGGCCGCCCTCGCCGTCGCGTGCGGCGCGAAGATCCTCAAGCTGCAGTACCCCGGCTCCGCCGAGGCCAGCGCCCGCGTGACCGAGGCCGCCCAGGGCGTGCCGTGGGCCGTGCTGTCGGCCGGTGTCGACCACGAGACCTTCATCGAGCAGGTGCGCACGGCCGTCGCCAACGGCGCCTCGGGCGCGATGGCCGGCCGGTCACTGTGGAAGGACAGCCTGTCGATCGACGCCGATCGTCGCGAGGAGCTGCTCTCGGGCCGCGCCCTGCCGCGTCTGCGCGAGCTCGCCGACGCCGTCGACGGCCGCTGACGTGATCCCGCCCGCCCGACACCGGCTGCCTCGTCCGGCCGTGTCCGACTCCCCTCGGACCGGCTCCCCGTGGGCGCACGCGGAAGACGGATGCCACCGTGTCGGGCGGGCAGCCGGGGCGCTCCGAGACGCCGGTCCCACGTCGCCCGCTCGCGCGGCGGGCCATGGGCCGGCAGCCCTTCGCGGCCCCTCCGCGCGGGGCGGGCCGTCGGCCGCCGTCACCCGGCGGATAGGGTTGCACGTCGAAGCCCCCACCCGCCCCCACCCCGGAGGTGCCTCGTGACCACGATGCGCGACGTCGCCCTGCGCGCCGGGGTGAGCACGAAGACCGTGTCGCGCGTCTTCAACGACGACCCCCACGTGCTGCCCGACACGCGCGCCCTCGTCGAGGCCGCGATGCGCGAGCTCAACTACGTGCCCAACGCCCTGGCCACGACGTTCCGCGCCGGGCGCGCCTCGGTCATCGGGGTCGCCGTGCCCGACGTGGTCGACCCGTTCTTCGCCGCCATCGCCCGCGCGGTGGAGGACACCGCGCGCCGCCACGGCCTGTCGACCCTCGTCACGAGCCTCGGCGAGAACCCCGACGACGAGCGGCCCGCCCTCGAGTCGCTCCTCGGCCGTCAGCTGACGGGCCTGGTCATCGCCCCCGTCGGCACCGACCACTCGTGGCTCGAGCGCTGGCGCGGACACACCCCCATCGTGTTCGTCGACCGCGCCCCGGTCGACCTGCTCACCGACACGTTCACCGAGAACGACGAGGCCGGCGCGCACCTGGCCACGACTCACCTGCTCTCGCACGGGCACCGCCGCATCGCCTACGTGGGCGACATGGTGCACCTCTCGACCGAGACCAACCGCGTCGAGGGCTGGCGGCGGGCCCTGCGCGAAGCGGGCGTCGACGTCGACGAGCGACTCGTCGCCTCGCGCGTCTCCGACCGCGCGTCGGCGGCATCCGCCCTCCAGCGTCTTCGCGGCCTCGACGATCCGCCCACGGCGCTGTTCTCGGCGAACGCGCGCTCGTCGATGGCGCTCGCGCACGTCCTGCGCGGCGAGCCGCTGCCGTTCGTCGGTTTCGGCGACTTCCCCATGGCCGACACCCTCACCCCCTCGGTCACCGTGATCGATCAGGACCCGCGCCGCATCGGCGCGCTCGCCGCGGAGCGGGTCTTCGCGCGTCTGCAGCCCGACGCCGGCCTCGACGAGGTCACGGTCATCGACGTGTCGCTGGTGGAGCGGGAGTCCTGCGCGCTCTGACGCCGCCCTCTCGCGCGAGGTGCCAGCAATGGTCGCTTGCGGCGGTGCCGAGGCGACGATTTCCGGCACCTCGCGCGGGTCGAACACGGGAGAGGGCGTGGCGCAAGAGCTCGCCCGGCGTCGGACGCGCGCGATAGGAAGAGAGTCCACCGCCACCGCTCCCGAGAAGAGGGCTCCGATGACGACCTCCCCGCACCCCGACCGCCGCACCGCCGCTCGGACGGAGGTGGCGTCGTGAGGCTCACCGACACCAGCGACCTGTGGTGGAAGACCGCTGTCTTCTACAACCTCGACGTGAAGACCTACCTGGATGCCGACGACGACGGTGTGGGCGACCTGCGCGGCCTCGCGCAGAGGCTCGACCACCTCGCCGAACTCGGCGTGACGTGCCTCTGGCTCGCGCCGTTCTACCCCTCGCCGCAGCGCGACAACGGCTACGACATCGAGGACTACTACGGCGTCGACCCCCGCTACGGCTCGCTCGGCGACATGGTCGAGGTGCTGCGCACCGCGCACGACCGCGGCATGCGGGTGATCGTCGACCTCGTCGTGAATCACACCTCCGACCGGCATCCGTGGTTCCAGCAGGCGCGGCAGAGCCTCGACAGTCGCTATCGCCACTTCTATCAGTGGCGCGATGAGGTGCCCGACGACGCCCCCGCGAGCATGTTCCCCGACGTCGAGGACGGGGTGTGGTTCTTCGACGAGAGCGCCGGGCAGTGCTACAAGCATTCGTTCTACCGGCACCAGCCCGACCTCGCCACCGACCACCCCGAGGTGCGCGAGGAGATCGCCAAGGTCATCGGGTTCTGGCTCGAGCTCGGCATCGACGGTTTCCGTGTGGATGCCGTGCCCCACCTCATCGACGGCGACGACGGCCCTGAGCACGACTTCCTCCGCGCGCTGCGGGGCTACGTCTCGCGCCGCAGCGGTCACGCGATGATGCTCGGCGAGGTGAACCTCCCGTACGACGAGCAGTTGCGCTTCTTCGGCGATGCCGACGGCGACGAGCTGACCATGCAGTTCGACTTCGTCGCCAACCAGCGCCTATACCTCACCCTCGCGCGCCAGGATGCCGGCCCGCTACGCGAGGCGCTGGAGTCGCGGCCCGAGATCGCCCGGGGCAACCAGTGGGGCAACTTCGTGCGCAACCACGACGAGCTCACCCTCGATCAGCTCACCGCGGCGGAGCGCGACGAGGTGTTCACGGCCTTCGCGCCGGAGGAGGGGCAGCGCATCCACGGTCGCGGGATCACGCGACGCCTCCCGGCGATGCTCGACGGCGACCCGCGCCGCATCCGCATGGTCTACAGCCTGATCTTCTCGCTCCCCGGGGCGCCGGTGCTCTACTACGGCGAGGAGATCGGCATGGGCGAGAACCCCACGATCGAGGGGAGCCGCGCCGCGGTGCGCACGCCCATGCAGTGGACGGGCACCGCCGACGCCGGCTTCTCGGTCGCCGACGAGCTCATCGCCGACGTCGTTCCCGGCGGGTTCGGCCCCGAGCACGTCAACGTGGCGCAGCAGCGGCACGATCCCGGCTCGATGCTGCGCTTCGTGCAGAACCTCGTGCGCCACTACCGGGCCTCTCCCGAGATCGGGTGGGGGGAGCTCGGCATCCTGGATCAGCCCCACGCGTGCGTGCTGGCCCACTCGGTGTCGAGCGAACTCGGCATGCTCGTCGCCGCGCACAACTTCGCCCCGGACGGGCGCACGTTCCGGCTGCGCATCGAGGGGGCGGATGCCGGAGGCTGGAGCGTCGTGAACCTGCTCGACGACGCCGCGGGGTCGGAGACCCTCGACGGCGACGGGTTCGAGGTGACGCTCGACGGGTACGGGTACCGGTGGTGGCGGGTGATCCGGCCCGGGGAGCGGCGCATCGCGTGAGCATGCGCATCGAGAGCGAGGGGGATGAACGGGCGCGGCGCCCCCCAATGGCGCCGCGCCCGTCACCGACGGGATCGGGAAGCCTCTCCCGATCGCTCGCGCACCCGGTTTCCCCCACGTCCGCCGGCGCGCGGTCTGATCCATACAAGCACAGCCTCTTGTAATTAGCACCCGACGGGTGATCGTAAATACGACCAAGGGTGAGTGCGAGGGTCGTCTACGATCGAATCGTGGGTCGCGGCGCAGTCGGACCACCCTCCCGGTACTCCCGTCGAGTGGTGGCGAACGTGGATCGCCTGCGGAGGGCGAAAGGGCTCACCGTCGGCGAGCTGCTCAGTCGCGCCGGAATGACGAAGAGCTACTACCAGTCGCGCGCCGGGTTCTCGCTGCCCTACAACACCAACGACCTCGAGGCGCTCGCGACCGCACTGGGCGTCACGCCCGAGGAGATCGCGAGCCCCGACACCGCGCCGCGCGTCGAGATGCGCGTCCCGGCCGCACCGCTCGCCGCCCGCGTGCGCCGGCTCGTCGCCGCCCAGGCCGCCAGCGCCGAGGAGCTGTTCGCGCACCTCGACGGCATCGACCCCGGGGCCGCCGACAGCGCACGCATGCTCCTCGCCGAGGGCACCACGAGCCTCGTGCTCGACGAAGAAGTGCTGCGACTCATCACCCAGTGGGGCGATGTGCCGACCGAGTACCTCACCGACTACACCGACGACGCGGTCACCGACCGCACGGATGCCGAGCTGGAACTGCGCGACGCGATGCGCGACGCCGGGGCCAGCAGCATCCAATTCCGGGCCCTCGGTGAGATGTCGCCCGATGCCCTTCGCGCCATCGCGCAGTCGCTGCGAAGCAGGCCGCCGGCGACATGAGCGGCCGCGACGGGGGGAGAGCGGTGGCCGAGGCGGAGATGCTGAAGCGGGTGCAGGCGAGGGTCGATCGGGCGATCGCGCGCGCGGGCCTCTCGGCCGACATGGGTTTCGACGACGTGGTCCACGCTGTCGCGCGCGCCGTCGGCATCCGTCTGCGGGTGGTCCGCGAGACCGACACGAGCGGCTGGGGGACCCTCACCGGCTACCTCACCTTCTTCGCCGATCGGGGCGAGGCCAGCATCCACGTCCGCGCCTCGGACCCGGCCCTGTACAGCCAGTTCGCCGCGTCGCACGAGCTCGGCCATCTGCTCGACGACGCGCACTGCACCGGCGCCCTGCACGAGCGCGGCGCCCGCGAGCGCTCCGCGGTCGTACCGGACCACGACCCGCTGCTGACCACGCCCGAGGTCGAGACGGAGCTCGTCGCCGAGCACGTCGCCCACCGCATCTCCCGCCTGTTGTACGCGAGCCCCCGGGTGGCGGAGTCGTCGTGGTGACGGTCCTGCTCATCGACGCGGCTCTCGTCGCGCTTCTGCTGCTCGTGGTGGGCCGTGCCCGCGCCGCCCGGCGTCAGCCGCGGGCGCGCATCGCCTGGCTGGCCGGCGTCGTCGGCGCTGTCGCGCTGCTGACGCAGGGCACGGTGATCCCGCTCGGCGTGCTCGACGCTCTGCTCGGCGGCTCGAACATCCTCAAGCTGGTCCAGGGCGTGCTGACGATGGTGGCGCTGTGGCTCGGCATCCAGGCGGGGATCGCGCCCGTGACCGCGCGCGTCTCCACGCTGCGCTGGCGCGTGCCCGCGATCCTCGCCGTCGTCTTCGCCGTCGTGTTCTTCGTCGCGATGCCGGTGCGTCCCGGGACGTCGTTCCGCTTCATCGAGGACGCCGTCGCCACATCGACGGGGGCATGGGTCTACGGGGTCGTCCACATGGCCGGGATCGCGCTCGTCGGGACGATGCTGTGCGTCTCGGCCCGCGTCTCGCTCCCCGGCGTGCGGTGGTTCTTCCGGGCGGGCGCGATCGGCATCGTGCTGGGGTGCGTGAGCGAGATCGTGGACCTCACCCTCACGCGGTTCTTCACCCCGGTCCCCGTGGTGAGCGCTCTGTTCGATCCGCTCTTCTACCTCGGGGTGCTCGCCTTCGTCGTCGGCATCTTCCGCGCCTCGCGCGTGACCGGCCGCATCCGCCGGCGCGCCGCGGCGCTGCTGGAGGAGATCGACGCCGTCGCCGAACGTCGAGGGGTGGCGAGTCTGCCCGGCCTCGCCGACGACCCGTCCGTCGACACGCGCCTGCACGCGCTGCGCGTCGCCGTCGAAGATCACGCGATCGCCTCGTCGTCGCCTCTCGACGCGACGGAGCGCGCGCTCCTCGACGACATCGACGCCCACCTCACCCGCCGCTCCACGGGAGTCCGCTCATGATCCGATCCCTCGCCGTCGGTGCCGGCGTCACCGCCGCCGCCGTCGCCCTCGCCCACACGGCGCTCGCCGGGTACGTCGCTCGGCGGCTCATCGCGCCCCGCGCCGCCAAGGTCTCCGCACCCGTGACGATCGCGGGCGGCACGGTGACCGTGCCCGCCACGCTCGAGAGTCGCGAACCGGGCACCTACGGCCTGTGGCTCGCGGACGGTCGGCACGTCGTCGTCGGCGAACCGCTGCGCATCGAGAAGGACCGGGTGGTGCGCGAGCTCGCCTCGCGTCCCGACGGTGTCGGAGACGGCGAGATCGTGGCCACCTGGACCTCGCAGAGCATCGGCGCCCCCGAAGACGTCGGTCCCACCCGTCACGTCGAGGTGCCGTTGCGGCGCGGCGGCGTCGCCGAGGCGTGGGAGATCGGCGATCCCGAGACGGTCGACGGGCGCTGGACGATCCACGTGCACGGGCTCCGGTCGAGCCGCAACGGCGCGTTGCGCTCCGCGCCGGCGGCGGTGGATGCCGGGTGGATGGCGCTCGTGGTGTCGTACGCCGGAGACGAGGAGTGCGCCCCCGCCGATGCCCTCCCCTCCACCCTGGGCACGCGCGAGTGGCGCGACGTCGACGACGCGATCGCCTACGCCCTCTCCCGCGGTGCCCGCGAGATCGTGCTGGTGGCCTGGTCGATGGGCGGAACCATCGCGATGCTCGCGCTCGAGCATTCCGCGCACCGCGAGGCGATCGCCGGACTCGTCCTCGTCGCTCCGGCCCTGGACTGGCCGCGAGTGGTCGGCAACGCCGTGTCGAACGCGCACCTGCCCCGCACGGTCGCGGCGGCGTCGATGCGCGTGCTCGCCAGCCGCATCGGGGCGCGTGCCCTCGGCCTCGTCGAGGCGGTCGACGCGCGCGCCCTCACCTGGGTGGGCGGCCAGCGGCCCGGTCCCGGGGTGCCGACGATCATCCTGCACAGCCGCGTCGACCCCGTCGTGCCGTTCTCGGGCTCGGTGGCGTTCGTCGAACGGCATCCGGATGCCGAGCTCGCCGCGTTCGACGCCACCGGTCACTGCAACGAGGCCAACCAGGAGCCCGAGCGCTTCCACGACGTGATCGCCGGCTGGCTGCGCGCCCGCTGACACCCGAGCCTCGTTGAAAGGACCGGAACCCGCTTCAGCTCCGCGCTCAGCCGGCGGCGACCGCGGCGATCGCCCCGCGCGCCCCGCGCTCGGCGAGCGAGGCGCGCGCCGCGAGGTAGGCCTCGCGCAGGCGCGCGTCCTGCCCGAGGTCGCCGAAGACCGGCGTGTAGTCGAGCAGCGCCGCCGGGTCGTCGGCCACGATCGCGCGCAGGTCGTCGAGGCGGCTGTCGACCGCGGGGGTCTCCTCGCCCGTCTCGGTGCGTCCTTCGAGGAACACGCTCCACCCCGCGAGCACGAGGGCGGCGTGGTCGATGCGGCCGCCGGTGGCGAGCTGCTCGCGGACGACGGGCAGCAAAAACTTGGGGAGCCGATCGGAACCGTCGACGACCTGCCGGGCGAGTGTGTCGCGGATCGCCTCGCTGCCGAAGCGCGCGATGAGCTCGTCGCAGTAGGCGTCGAGGTCGATCCCCGGCACCGGTCGCAGCGTCGGGATCGCCTCCTCGTGCATGTATCCCTGCAGGAAGTCGACGAAGAGCTCATCGGTGCACACCTCGTGCACGTAGTGCGCACCCGACAGGATGCCGAGGTAGCTCATCGCCTGGTGCGAGGCGTTGAGCAGGCGGAGCTTCATGAGCTCGTACGGTTCCACGTCGTCGACGAGCTGTACGCCGACCTCGTCGAGCGGCGGGCGCCCGAGGGGGAAGGCGTCTTCGAGCACCCACTGCGCGAACGACTCCGAGCGCACGGGCCAGCGGTCGTCGATGCCGAACTCCTCGGCGACCGCCGCGCGCGTCTCGTCGGTGGTGACCGGGGTGATGCGGTCGACCATGGAGTTGGGGAACGACACGTTCGCGGCGATCCAGCCCGCGAGGTCGGGGTCGCGCAGGTCGGCGAAGCCCTCGAGCGCGGCGCGGGCGACGTGGCCGTTGCCCTGGATGTTGTCGCACGACATGACCGTGAAGGCCGGGATGCCGGCATCCCTCCGCCGACGCAGGCCCTCGGTCAGCAGGCCCATGACGCTGCGGGGCGGCTGGGCCCCGTCGAGGTCGGCGAGGGTCGCCTCGTCGCGCGGGGCGTACGCGCCGGTGGCGTCGTCGATGCCGTAGCCGCCCTCCGTGATGGTGAGCGAAACGATGGCGGTGTCGGGGTCCGCGAGCTTGGCGATGACGGCCTCGGGGTCGTCGGGGACGAAGAGGTAGTCGACGATCGAGCCGACGACGCGGGCCTCGGACGAGCCGTCGGGGGCGGTGGTGACGAGCGTGTAGAGGTCGTCCTGGGCGGCGAGGGTGTCGCGCATGGCGGCGTCGAACGACAGCACTCCGACGCCGCACAGGCCCCAGTCGGTGCGCCCGGCCTCGAGGAGGCGGTCGAGGTACATCGCTTCGTGCGCCCGGTGGAACCCGCCGACCCCGAAGTGCACGATGCGCGAACGCACCGCGCCGCGGTTGTAGGTCGGCACGGAGACGTGCGCCGCGAGGGAGGGGAGGGCGGCGGCGGTGAGGTCGGTCATGCGGTGCTCCGTGGGTGCGTGGCGGGAGAGGCGGGGGTACAGGTCCCTTCGACAGGCTCAGGGATCTGGCGCTTCGCGGGTCCGGTGGCTGAGCCTGTCGAAGCCTCCGGACGGGAGGGGTGGATGCCGCGACCCGTCGCGCGACGCGCGGGCCCCGGCATCCGTCTCGCGTGAGGGGTCGGTTTCTGTCGCTTCGAGCGTCTGGCGGCGACGGTTTCCGACCCCTCACGCGAGGAGGGAGGGTGTCAGCAGGAGGACTTGTAGACCGCGTCCTTGCCTTCGCCGTCGATGTTGTCCTTCGTGAGGATGGTGAAGCCGGTCTGGATCTTCTCCTCCGTCGCCTCGCCCTTCAGAGCGGCGATCGCCTGCTTCACGCCGTCGGAGCCGATGGTGGCGGGCTCCTGCGCGACGAGCGCCTGCACCGTGCCGGCCTGCAGCGCCTTCACCTGGGCCGGGCCCGCGTCGAAGCCGACGATCGTCACCTGACCCTGCTTGCCGGCCTGCTGCACT